>CAVVQC010000013.1:0-69394 GCA_963750275.1 uncultured Chloroflexia bacterium | reverse complement strand
CCTTGACACCTCCCGCCAATCGCCTACCATTGAGATGCGCCCCACTCGCGAAAGGAAACCACCATGCGCGGTCGCCTGGCATTCCTCTCCCTCCTGGTCGCATCGTTCATCCTCTCGGCCCTGTCCGCCCAACCAGCGCGCGCCCAAACCATCGATCTCAGCGCCGCCAGCACCGTCGCCCAGCAGCTCTCCGTCCTCGAATCCGAGTCCAACTGGAACGCCCTCTACGACCAGCTCCATCCCGACTCCCAGCTCACCGTCGATCGCCAAACCGTCGCCTACTGGTACCAAACCTACTTCGCACCCAACGGCCCAAACCCCGCCCAGATCACCGGCGCCTCGCTCGTCTCCTGGACCTGGCCCGTCACCGGCCGCACCTATCCACAAACCGCCGAAGTCGCCTACACCCAAACTTTTGACAACGGAACCACCATCAATGACGTCGTCCGCCTCGTCCTCGCTGCCGATGGCACCTGGCGCTGGTTCTTTGGCCGCAGCCCCGAATTCATCCAGCAGATCACCCAGGAATCCGGCCAGAACATCAATCCCGCGCCCATCCCTGACCGAACCGGAATCCCTGCCCCCGAGCTCTTCGCGGAAGCCATCACCGCCATCACCGCCGTCGCACCCGCCTGCTTCGTCGCCACCGGAATCGATGCCGTCCCAGACACCATCGGCTTCGACTCCATCAATAGCAACGCCTCCGAATCTGGCACCCGCACCGAATCCGTCACCTTCATGCCCGCCTCCGCCAGCAGTGGATTCCCCGATCTGGTCGTCAACGCCCTCGTGCTCGGCAACGGCGAAACCCCGGTATCCGTCGCCCGCAAAATCGACGCCAGCCGGTTCAACTGGGAAGGCCCACCAGGCTCAGCCCCTCCCCGAGGTTTCGTCGCCGATCTCGCCCCCGGCTCCGACTACCTCATCACCTATTACGAGGAATATTCCGAAGCGACCGGGTACATGCCCGTGCTCACCTGGGGTGCTCCCACCTCGAACAACCTCTTCACCGTCGTCGGCCCAGCCGCCGGCCTGATCAATGGGCTCGTGGCAGAATGGAGTTTCAACGCCCTCTCCACCTGCCTCGGCTGATCGCCGACTGGAGCATCCCGATTGCAGCTCGATTCTGATTCCCGCCGGCATGCCCTGACCGAGCTCGCCGATCCATATCTCGGGGTCGCCCTCAAAAACATCACCCGCGAATATCCCGTCTATCCCTGGTATATCGCCACCGGACCCGGCAACTATCCAACCCATCGAGAAGCGCACCCGGTCTTCTATGGCAGCTTCGACTGGCACTCCTGCGTGGAGATGCACTGGGTCATCCTCCGCATCCTTCGCCTCGTACCAAATACCGCATTGGCGGACCGCGCCATCGCACAGCTCGATACGCTCATTACCCCACAGGGCATGGAGCAAGAACGGGCCTTCTTTCTCGATCCTATACTCGGCTCCTTCGAACGGCCTTACGGCTGGGGGTGGTATCTGACTCTGGCCGCGGAAGCCTATCGATTCGATACCGGTCCGGCCACCCGTTGGGCAGCGCTGCTAAGACCACTGGCCGATACCCTCGAAGCCAAATTCTTGACCTGGCTGCCGAAAGTGACCTACCCGCAACGCGGCGGCATGCATCCGAACACCGCCTTCGCCCTCATCCTGGCGCTCCCCTGGGCACGAATGCGAGCGGAAGAGGGTGATTCCGCTCTCCTCGACGAGATCGAGATGAGCGCCTTCCGCTTCTTCCTACGCGATGTCGACTATCCCGCCCATTACGAGCCATCTGGCTCCGACTTCCTCTCGGCCGCACTCACCGAAGCGGTACTGATGCGCTATGTGCTCGAACTAGCCGAATTTCAACCATGGTTCGACGCGTTTCTCCCCGGCTTGCCGGAGCAGCCGATCGCTATTCTGACGCCGGCAAATGTCTCCGATCCAACCGATGGACAAATTGCGCATCTGCACGGGCTCAACGTCAGTCGCGCATGGGCGTGGTTGGTGATTGCAAATGCATTATCAGATGATGATCCGCGTCGCGCGCCGTTGCTCGCTACCGCCGAACAGCATGCGGCCGCATCCATGCCATTCGTCGTCGGTAGCGACTATGCAGTGGAACACTGGTTGGCGGTCTACGCGACGCTGTTGCTGACCTTCGACGCATCCTGACAGGAGCGGTAGCGATCGATGGACGGATGGGACAACTTCTTTGTGGCGATGGCTGGCGCAGCGGTAGCGTTCGCTGGGTTGGTCCTGGTTAGCATATCGATCAATCTCGAACGAATCATCAAACAACCAGGGCTAGTTGGCAGATCGGGGACGCCGCTCGTAGTCCTCTTTACGATCTTCGTCGCGTCGAGCATCATCCTGATCCCCGACCAGCGTGTCCGGTTCTATGGGTACGAACTGCTCACGCTGGCGATTGTGTTTGCACTCGTGATAACCAGGGTTTTCAAGGGTCAGCAGCCCGCTGCGCTTCAGGCCGAGAAGACAGGAGAGTCTCCCGCGAACTCCTTCCGGTTTCGAGTCATTCCTCTGCGCGACCATTGCGATCACCTTACTGGGTGCGGGAGTGGCGCTTTCGGTCGGCAATGAAAAGGGTGTCTTTTTCCTCGCCCCCGCCGCCGTGACCGGTTTCCTCTTCTGCTTTATGGAAGCGTGGGTTCTCCTCATCGAAATCGATCGGTAGCTGCAACTGCCATTGATCGGTTGCCCACGAACCAATGACAGAGAAAGATCCGGCAAATCTCCACCATTGCAGGGAGAAAACAGAGGCGCGCTACGAGAAGAATCTCGTAGCGCGCCTCTTCCGCTTTCGGATTTTTTCAAACCGTTAGCTCGATGGCATGGCCCAAATAGGCCAGAGATCGGCGGTGCAACCAGAGTTGGGTTGCTTGAACGGCGTATCGATGAACTCCCGGGCGACATCCTTTGCACACTGCGATTGCGCGATCACGCCGTGCCCACTGGATGGGAATTGCACGTAGAAGCTGCTGGACAGATTCACGAACGCAGATCGATTCCACGAGACAGGCGTTTGGAAATCGTAGTTCCCGGCCATGATCAGGGTCGGAATATCGCTAACGACGGCTTCCGACTCGATGTCGTTCGCGCGTCCCGACGGCCAGAACTCGCACGTTGCAAACTGCCGGGCCATGAACGAGATCGCACCATAGGAGAGCTCGGGAATCTCGAGCGCTTCTGCGTTCGCAATGGCATTGCTGAAGTCCTCGAACGGAGCTTCCTCGTTACATTCAACCGAGTTGAACATTTGCGAGTTCAATCCGATGGTGAAAACGTCGATGAGATCGACCGAGTTCGCCATGATCGAAAAGACTCGCCCAACCGCCGCATCACTGAGCCCAGCAAGCTCGGCGAGCAAAGCTTCTCGATTGGCCGTCTGGCCCTCACCGGAGAAGCTTTTTTCAATGAAGGATTCCAGGCTTTCGCGGGTTTGCGGGACCTTGTCCAGCCAGGTCAGCAAGGTCAGCACCGTGTCGCTCTCATCTGGTGAGAGTTGACTCGCGCGTGCTTGAATACCAGCGATGAACGCTTCCGCCTGCGCGTTGGCCTCCGTATCAACCACGGCAGGCAATACCGGCACCACTTCGGCAACGGGCGGGGCAGCAGCCTCGTCCGAGGCACCCATATCCTCAGTCGAGGTGTCGCTTCCCACAATCGATCCGGAAATGATCGCGTTGTAGGTGGTGGTGTCCCCTTGTTCTAACTCGGAAATCATCAGTGGGATATAAGCTGCTGACTCAGTATAGGAACTGATACCCGTAACCACATCAACCAGGTCGATAGCGTTCACCCTCGTGCCATCGGAGCCATCGATTGGCGATATCTCAGCATCGCGCAGCAAGGTTTTGAAACGCTCCTTGAGATTGGGGTAGGCGTCGTCACACATCGGATCGACCTTGCAGTCTGCGAAGAGCTGCATCACAACCTCATGCGCTTCGGTGACGAAACGCTCGAATCCTGGAATCTCCGGCGGGAACGACGAATCGAGCACCACTGAGCGGAAACCCGCGTCCGGATGATCGCGCATCATGACCAGCGCGAGCCGGGTGCCGTAGGAAATACCGAACAGGTTGTACGTGGAGTAGCCGAGCGAATCCATAAGCGCCACTGCATCGTTCGCACTGGCGGCACTGTTGTACTGGCGCAGGTCGACGCCGCGCGCAGTTAGCTCATGCACGCATCGTCGCGTATCGGCTCCAACCGCGAGCCGGGCATCCTCCATCAATTGAGCTTCGTCGAACTCTGGAGCGAGTTCGATGGTCCCGGCACTCCCACTCCCGAAAAGCGAGTCATCGAAAAGCTCGTCGACGGTGAAAAAGCTGCACTCCAGCGGCGAAGAAAATTGGGTGCCTCGCTGATCGAAGAGAACGATATCTCGATCCTGCCGCATCTCGTCGAAAATTTCATTGGCGTAGGCTTCGAGCCCAGTGAGCGAGCTCCCACCGGGGCCCCCTTCGAGATAGAGAATGGGGTCTGGCTTTGGCGCGATGCCGGTGCTCTTGAGCACTACATAGGTCAGTTCGATCTGGCGGCCATCCAGCTTAGACCAGTTCTCCGGCACTTGCATCGTGCCGCACTCGACCTCGCCCATCTCCGGCGTGACCACCGGCGTATCGAACAGGGTCAACTGTGTGCAGTCAAACGTGGATCGGACTGCCGGTTGGTCAGTTGCTCCCTGAAATTGCGGAACAATTGCCGTCTGTGTCACCGCGCCCATGAACGTACTCACGCTCAAGACCAGGGCCATCAACAACTCGAGCAGTCGATCTGTAAACGGATTTGACATGCTTTCACTTCCTTATATAGGCGTTCATCATATAGAGGTTCAGGAACTTTATGCTGATACCATGTTTACGGCAAGCATGCCCTCCCCGCTTTGCCCGGAATTCTAGGGCATCGCGCCGTTGGGCGGACTTCCGCGTTTCGTCCCGGGGAGACCTTGGCATGCGGCCAGACCGAATCGGACCGCTCAGTGAGAACAGAGGACCATCCAGATGTACACCGCTGTATCGAGTATGGAATCGATCCTCGACGCTGGCTTGAAGAACGCAACCGTTCCCCAACTTTATGAGCTGGCGATTCAGTCAGGTTCGGCAAGGCTGGCGGTGGGCGGGTCGCTGGTTGTATCGACTGGCGAGCATACGGGACGATCGCCCAAAGACCGATACATCGTCGAACAGCCTGCGACCCGAGACGCAGTCGATTGGAATGAGGACAACCAGCCGATCTCTCAGGCGAAAGCTGACCGGCTTCGAGCGGCGGTGCTGGACCATCTGGGCGAACATCGAAATTTCGTTCAAGATCTCTCGGCAGGCGCCGATCCCAACTATGAACTCCCGATTCGGATCATCACCTCCTCTGCCTGGCACGCGCTCTTCGCAGAAACCATGTTCATTCGCCCGCCGCATGATGCGCGCGCCGGTCGCACCCCGGCGTTCACCATCTTGCACGCGCCGAATTTCGCACCCGACTCAGCCGATTTCGGATTACGCAGTAGCACGTTCATCGTGGTCGATATCGAGGCAGGCAGCATCCTGATCGGTGGAACCCAGTATGCGGGTGAGATCAAAAAATCGATCTTTTCAGTCATGAATTTTCTCTTGCCGGAACACCAAACCTTCCCGATGCATTGTTCCTGCAACGAGGGCCAAGCTGGAGATGTAGCACTCTTTTTCGGGTTATCCGGAACGGGTAAAACTACGCTCTCGGCCGATCCACAACGCATCCTGATCGGTGACGACGAGCATGGATGGAGCGAACAAGGTATCTTCAATTTCGAGGGCGGTTGCTACGCCAAGGTGATTGCACTGCGCGAAGAACAGGAACCGGAGATCTTTGCGACGACCCGCATGTTCGGAACGATATTAGAGAATGTCGTGCTCGACTCCGAGACGCGCATGATCGACTTCGACGACACGCGGCTAACCCAAAACACCCGAGCGGCCTATCCCATTTCTTCGATCCCGAATGCATCCTCGACCGGAATTGCCGGTCAACCCTCGAACGTGATCATGCTTACCGCGGACGCATTCGGGGTGCTCCCGCCGGTCGCCAAGCTCTCCACTGATCAAGCGCTTTACTATTTCCTTTCGGGATATACCTCGAAAATTCCGGGAACCGAGATTGGCATCGACGAACCAATCGCGACGTTCAGTGCCGGTTTCGGCGCGCCCTTTTTACTGCGTCGCCCCGCAGACTATGCGGCGCTGTTGGCAGCGCGACTCGAAACAACCGGGGCGCAAGCGTGGCTGGTGAACACCGGGTGGACCGGCGGGCCGTTTGGCATCGGACGTCGTATGCCGATCAATGCGACTCGCGCGATTATCTCGGCAATTCTCGATAACACGCTGCAGGATGCCGAATGGGTTGCCGACCCGCCGACTGGGCTGTCGATACCGACGCATTGTCCCGGGGTGCCAGACGAGTTACTCGCCCCGCGGGATGCCTGGAGCAACAAGGACGCGTACGACCAAATGGCTGCCAAGCTATCACGCATGTTCGCCGAGAACTTCGCGCAATTTGTTCCGCAAGTATCGGCCGAGGTCGCCTCCGCTGGACCGCATCGCGTTTAGTGCCCGAGCACGATACGACAGCGGAACCGATTTCGGGAGACCAGCCCGTTTTGCTCTGCTGCCATCTTTCCCTCTCGGATCGATGACCCTGTGGCGCTTACGCCGAGAGCAGCGCGTGTTCCGCAGCTACTCGGCGCAGGTAGATTGGCCGATAGCGGTCGAACAACGCGATGATGATCGAGACCAGGAAGACGAAGAAGAGGGTCGCCCCAACATCCAGATGTCCTTCACTCCGGTGCAGAACGAAGTAGTAGGCCAGCACAATGATGAAATTCGCGAGCGCGACCCCGAGGAATTCTTTCATGGCCGTGTCGTACGACATCCCATGCCGACCAAACCATTCGGTAATGACGGTATTCAAGACCACCATGATGGCGACACCGATGACCATGCGCAGATTGGAAATCTCGATGCCCGGCAAGACACTGCTAAAGATGCCAATGATCAGGCTGAGCAGCACAACCTTCTCGATTAAGCCGTTATTGAAGAATTTCCTGGCTTCATTCTCCTGATAGCCGATGCCGCTCATCTGCGTCTGATAGGCGGGATCGGTATCCCGATGCGCATCGGCATCAAACGTCCATCCCCAATCGGGTTTGGGCAGCTTGTTGGCGAGCACCCAGCGGAGACCGAAGATCAGGGCCACAATCGCCAGAATGAACCCGAGGAAGAACGGGATGTTCTCCGAGACAATGGTTCCCCAGGAGGTGTCGAGCGGTACGCCGAAGATATGCTCCCGAATGAAATCAGTCACGTCCATTTGCGCGATGTGGATCCAGTATTCCTGCGGGAGCTTGATAAAGATCCAGATGAACGCTGCCCCGTAAATCACATGCCGCTTGCTCAACCGGCGTGGATTCCAGCGACTGCGCACTCCTTCGATGAAATCGAAGAAGTATTCGAAGGTATTTGGAAAGATGAAGAGGACGGCGCGTATCTGTGTTGCTTCAAAAAGCACGACGCCGATCAGACGGTAATACCACAGGAATCTGCCGGCCCCGAACGCGTGAAGGTTCGTCCAGTTCCGCATGGTTGCGATGTATGCGATCGCCAGGTAGTAGATATCCAGGGCTTTGTCATACCCCTGGTACCAGTCAAGGTTGAGGCTGGTGTAGTTCGCGAAGATGGTCTGGTCGGCCGCATCGATGATCATCGCGAGAACAATGGCTGGCAACGGGAACCGTGGAATCGCCAGCGGAACCAGCAACCGTAAGGCGAGCACAATGCCGAAGATCAACAGATCCTGAGTGTGTCCGGTCAAAGGCTTTCCCCACTCTAACTGCGCAAAAACTTACGAGCGATCTCTACGAACACGGACTCACCGGAGAGACTTGCCTTGCTTACCAGGCGGATGGATATACCGCTGAGAGTAGTAGGCGGGCCGCTGCCGGGATGACAGCTACAACGAAACGAGTCCGGCCATGAAGGCACCGAACGCGAAAATGAGCATCAGAATGGCGAACATGGTGAAGGAGCCGCGGGATTGCATGGCGCGCGGAGTCTTGGTAATAAATCGCTGGCGGAGCAGCGAGAGCGCGAAAACCAGCGCCCCACCACTCAGCCCAAACCAGAGGATCGTCTGCGCGTCCATTTATCGTGCTCGAGGATCAAACGTGATCATACTGGAATGGTACCAACCCGGACGGGCTCCAGCGTGCGGCACAATACATCCAACGTATGGAGCGACGATGTGAGTGACGATCAAAGTTGGGAATCGGACGATCGACGGCGTGGGGTCCCCCCACCGCCTGGCCGGCCAACGCCGTTGCCCGCCAGCCCGCCAGGACCGCGGTATTCGCTCGGCGATCTGGAACGCGAAACAAAATTGTCCGGACGCACCATCCGCTACTACATTTCCGAAGGTTTGCTCCCCCCGGCATATGGCCGCGGGCCGACTGCGACGTACGATCTCGGCCATTTGCTCCGGTTGCGGTTGATCGCTTCCCTCAAAGACAATCGGCTCGGGCTGCAGGAGATTCGCGAGCGGCTCAACAGCCTGACCGATGACGATATCGCTGCCATTCTGAACGTCCAGACCGAACCGGTGCAGGAGTTCTGGCGGCGGATCGAGCTGCATCCGGATATCGAGCTGCATGTGCGACAGCGCTCGCGCACCGATGCGGAAATGGACGATGCGGTCGAGTTGATCGTTGGATTGAGCCGCCCAGTGATCGAGCGGCTGGAGGAACGGCGCGGGTGACAATCGAAAAGAGCCAGGACGAACTCTGGGTCCCGGACAATCCGGACGGAAGTGGATGGGCAACCGTCGATTGGACCAGCGTCGCGCGGGGTCGCAAGTATTTCTACCGGCATGCCGAGCCAGATGGCGACGCTCGCCGACTGCGTCCATCCTGGTACCGAGTGGTAACCCGGATCGATACCCCCCTGGTGCATGCCCCGCATGAGAACAGCTACTACGTGACCGCTGATGAACTTTCCGACTTTCTGGCGGAGGTGATTTTAGCCGGGGGCAACGAAGTCCTGTGGCAGATCGAACCGATCGAGGATCCTCCGGCTGAGTCGGGAAGCGCCGGCCGAAGCTGAATGGCACTGTCTTGATCGCATTGCATTGAGGACAAGACAGCCGGGAAGAATCGCGGCGCCTCAGTACTCAACTGCGGAAAAGTGCCGGCAGGTCGTTAGCTGGAGAAAGATGCGACCGCTTACCGGTTCGACGGGACCCACGCACAAATGAAATCGGCTGAGCGACGCAATGCCCCTCAGCCGATTTGCGCTAACTCTCTGGTTCGCTACTTCGCCGATGGTGGGAAGACCCGGTTCCATTCGTGAATGGCGACCGAATCGACGATGCCGCCCGTGAGGGTGTACGGATCCTGAGCGAGTTGCGCTTCTGCGGCTTCCTTGCTCTCCGATTCATAAATGAGGATCGCGCCAGAATCGTCGGTGAACGGTCCCGCTTCGAGCAGCTTGCCGGAATCGTAGAGGGACTTCAAATACTCACGGTGGACAGGACGCGTCGCCAGCCTCCGCTCCGTGTCATCAGTGAATCGAATGTAAAGCGCATAAATCGCCATTTCGGACTCCCTCCCTGGGAAGAACAACGCCAGATTGTGGAAAGGTAGTGTATCTTGCAGCGATGCCCGCCCGCCCCCGTTCTGAAACGATCGCTGTCATCGATTGACGACGCATGCCTGAATCCAAACCGACTGTTCGCAGTACCGCCGGCGATGCCCCCGCCGAAGAGCGGATCGTGCCCCTGCGCCGGCAATACCTCGATATCAAGCAGCGTTACCCGGACGTCATCCTCTTTTTCCGTCTCGGTGATTTCTACGAGACCTTTGAAGACGATGCCGTGATTACGGCTGGCGTGCTCGATATCGTGCTCACCAGCCGAGAGATGGGCAAAGGGCACCGGGTGCCACTGGCTGGGATTCCGTATCACGCCGCCGAGGGATACATCGGGAAGCTGATCGCCGCTGGGCACAAAGTGGCCGTATGCGAGCAGATCGGGGATCCAGCCAAATCGAAGGGCCTCGTCGAACGCGATGTGACGAGAGTGGTGACACCCGGAACGGTCACCGAAGCGTCGATGCTCGATGCCAATCGCAACAACTTCATTGCCGCAATCGTCATCGAAGGGACACGGGTCGGGATCGCCGCAGCCGATATCACCACGGGTGAATTTTTAACCACTGAACTCAGTGCGGATTCCGGCGACGCCGCGCTGCTCGCTGCCGGCCGCGAACTGACGCGGATAGGCGCAGTCGAGCTGGTGCGTCCCGATCGGTCCGACGACGATCTGGCGATTCCCGAACAAGTCTGGTTGCCTGAAGGGCTAACCCTGAGCCCCACAGACGATTGGCATTGGCGCAGCGACCGGGCGGAAGAAACCTTGCTGCGGCATTTCAAAGTGGGATCCCTCGACGGATTCGGACTTTCCGGCATGCCACTTGCGACGCGCGCGGCGGGCGGACTGATGAAGTATCTGGGCGATACGCAACGCTCACAGTTGGCCCAGATTCAAACACTTTCCACCTACCGCGTAGACGGATTCATGCCACTCGACGATCAAACGCGCCGTAATCTCGAGCTGACTGAGAGCGGACGAGGCGAACGGAAACATAGTCTGCTCGCGGTGCTCGACCAGACGCGCACCCCTATGGGCGGCCGATTGCTTCGCCGTTGGATGAGTCAGCCGCTGCTCGACCGAGGCGCAATCGAAGGGCGGCTCGACGGCGTGCAGTTCTTTGTGGCCGATGGACTATCGCGGGGCGAGCTGCGGCAGGCATTGCGCTCGATTGGCGACATCGAGCGGTTGGTCAACCGGGCGATCACCGGATCGCTTGGCCCGCGAGATTTGGCCACGTTGCGGGCGTCACTGTTGTTGATGCCCGATCTGCGCTCGATTGTGGGCCAGGTGCCCGGTATCGAACCGTTGCCAGATGTTTCTGATGTTGCAGAGATGCTGGATCGGTCGATTACCGATGAACCGCCCGCGGTACTGGGTCGGGGAGAATCGATCCGGCCCGGGTTCTCGCCTGAGCTCGATGGGCATCGCGTGCGAGCCAGGGAAGCGCGCGAGTGGATCGCGAACCTGGAACGGACCGAACGGGAACGGACCGGCATTCGCACGTTGAAAACGGGCTATAACCGGGTTTTCGGGTACTACCTGGAAATCACCGCGGCCGCGCTGGCAACCGCCGAACGCGACCGCGCGGCGGCCGGGCAGAGCGTTTCAGCACTGCCCGACGATTACATCCCGAAGCAGACGTTGGCCAATGCGACCCGGTATTTCACGCCGCAGCTCAAAGAATTCGAAACCATCGTGCTCACGGCAGAAGAAACGTTGGCGGGCATCGAAGCCGATGCGTACCGGCGTGTGATTGCCGAAGTCGCCGGGGCCTCGGGACGCATGCTGGAAGCGGCCCGGATCGTCGCGCAGCTCGATGTGCTGAGCACGTTCGCCGATGTCGCACTCGAGCGGCAGTATGTCCGCCCGGTACTGAACGAGGGAACCCGTATCGAGATCGAGCGAGGGCGACACCCAACGATCGAAGCCTTGTTAGGGCAGGGAGACTTCGTTCCGAACGACGCACTCCTGGACGCTGAGTCAGATCAGATCATCATCCTTACCGGGCCGAACATGGCAGGAAAGAGCTCGTGGTTGCGGCAGGTGGCGCTGATTGTGCTGATGGCGCAGATTGGTTGCTATGTTCCCGCCGAGCGGGCGACGATCGGTATGGTCGATCGCATTTTCACGCGAATCGGGGCGCAAGACGATATTGCCTCCGGCCAGAGCACATTCATGATCGAGATGCTGGAGACTGCCAATATTCTCAATCATGCAACTCCGCGCAGTCTGGTGGTGCTGGATGAGATCGGTCGCGGAACGAGCACCTATGACGGCCTGGCGATTGCGCGGGCCGTGGTGGAGTTCATCCATAACGCCCCGCGGCTGGGGTGCAAAACCCTTTTCGCGACCCACTATCACGAGCTGACCGAGCTGGCGGAGATTCTGCCCCGGGTGCGGACCTACCGCATGGATGTGCTCGAAGAAGGTGACCGGGTTGTTTTTCTGCGGCAGGTTGTGCGTGGCAGCGCTGACCGATCATACGGAATTCATGTTGCCGAATTGGCGGGTATCCCCAAAGCCATCGTGCGGCGGGCGACCGAAGTTTTGTTAGAGCTCGAATCGGGCGCGACCGGTTTTTCCGAGCGCGATCATCGCCGTTCGGCGGTTCGCCGTGCTGCGCCCGATCCGTCTACGACGGTTCAGCTCACCATGTTCGGAGCCGAGAACCCCGCATTGACCGAGCTGAAAAGCATCGACGTCGAATCCCTCACTCCGATCGAGGCATTGACGCGGCTCTTCGAACTCCAACGTCTGGCGAAGCAACCGGACTAGGCAACATCAATAGCCATCCGGCGAGATCGATTCGAATCTCGTTTTCAGGTCCTGGTGCTCTTGATGGAGCTGCTTGTAGCGCGCTTTCAGCTCTTTCAACTGGAGCTCGGTGGCGTCCTCCGCGTCGATGAGATCGTCGTCGGCCTGGGAGATGGCGCGGATAATCTCGTCAAGTTTCAACTGGGTGGCGGTGCCGTCGCGATTCTGCGTGTTCTGGATCAGGAAGACCATGAGGAACGTGACGATCGTGGTGCCGGTGTTGATCGCCAGTTGCCAGGTCGTGGAGAAGTTGAAGAGCGGTCCGGAAACCGCCCAGACTACGACGATGCCGAACGCCACCACGAAGGTGATATAGCTTCCCGTAAGTCTGGCGACGCGGTTGGAAAAGTGTGCAAAGAATTGCGCCATTGGCGTGCCCTCGAAGTGACCGCGCACGTGACGTCACCTGTCGTGATCACTTGTCAACGCGATGATAGGCTGATCTTCGCTCTTGGGTAAGACTTCGCGAGCTCATGCCACCCGCTGACCAGATTCGGATCCCCCCGAGGCCAGCGCCCCCGCTCGTTCCCCCACAGACCTATCTAACGCGTTGGTGAATCCTCAACAATTTCGCGCTTTCGCTGTCGAAAGCAGACCCGGTTATGGCCCTCGAAGTGAGTATCGAAGGCACTTATCCAGACGATCACGCTGACGTTGCGTTGCAGGAACAAATCCGGGACAATCCGGGAAAGTGAACCAAAGAAAGGGATGGCATGGACGATCGACGTTTTGACGCGCTTGTGCGTGGGCTGGCGGTGGCCAGGAATCGAAGGCAGATGCTGAAGGGGCTGCTGGGTATCGGCGGCGCGGTGGCGGCGACGTCGCTCGAGGGTGCAGAAGCGGCGCGCCGGCCCACGCCGACACCGAAGCCGGTCTCCTGCCCGGGAGAGCAAACCTGGAACAACTCCCAGTGCGTCTGTCCGCCTGGCAAGGAAAAATGCGGTCCCGATTGTTGCGCTCCCGGAGTGTCTGAGTGCTGCGACAACGCGTGCTGTTTCGGAGAATGCTACGGAGAAGAGCTCTGCTGCCCGACTGGCTCCATCGTCTGTGACGGTCGATGTCGCAATTGGCAATGCTGCACAGACCTCGATTGCCCAGCATCAGAGACGTGCAATAGCGAAACGCACACGTGCCAATGTGTTCCGGATTGTGAGGGGCGAACGTGCGGAGACGACGGTTGCAACGGGGTTTGTGGGAACTGCCCGGAGGGACAGATCTGCACCGACGGCGCCTGCGTCTGCGCGCCGGGAACCATCTCCTGCGAGGAACAGTGCCACCCGTGGGAATGCTGCTCCAATAGCGATTGTCCGGAGAATTCGATCTGCAACCAAGAGACGCACACGTGCCAATGCGTTCCCGACTGCGATGGGAAGACCTGCGGCTTCGATGGTTGCGATGGATTATGTGGGACCTGTCCGGATCAGCAAGCATGCATCGACGGAACCTGCGTTTGCACCTCTGGCGTCCGGTGCGACGACGGCGAATGCCACAGTTGCTGCATCGCGGGCGACTGTGCTGACGCCAGGGGAGGCGTTGCAGAGTGCTGGCGCTGTGTTCAGGGTACCTGTGGCTATTTCAGCGGTTTTTGCACCCAGGGTGTTTGCGGCGTCTCGTCTCCCGAGGTCACCGGCCATTGCCTTGAATGCGGCGTGGAGGGAGCTTCAAGCGCTGACGCCTGCAGCGCACAAGTTCCATGCTGCTCCGGATATACCTGCGATTTCAGCTTCGGCGACACCGGTTACTGTAGGGAAGTCGGGCCCGCCTAAGCAATTGTTCCTGTATTGATTGCCGGCCCCAGCGAATTGCTGGGGCCGCTTTCGACAGAAAGGCTGAACAAGTCCGCTAGAGCTTCATTCCATGCTGGGAGGCTATCTCTGACTTCGTCCGTTGTTGGCGGAACCGTGCCGCCCATATCCGTGCCCGTCACCGTCCCTGAACTAACGTGGTGTCCGAGTGCCGGGGCCAAAGGCGGACATCACGATGATAGGATGGATTCCACTCGCTCCGGCGATCCCGACCTGCTCGATTTCAGCCTGCTGGTATCAACCAGCTATCGAAGAGGAGCGCTTTCATGTCAGCCCCCCGTTCATCCGCCGAGATCTATGAATCGTTCATGCTGCCGTATCGCTTCCGCCCCTGGGCGGGCGAACTCCTCGACCGAGTTGACTTGCGGCCAGGAATTCGGATGCTCGATGTCGCCTGCGGCACCGGCATCGTGGCCCGAACGGCGGCACAGCGGCTTGACGGCGGCGGGGAATTCGTCGGGATCGATATGAATCCGGCCATGATCGAGGTGGCGGCGCATGCGGCTGCCGATGAATCAGTCGCGATCGAGTGGCAGGTTGGGAAAGCCGAAACGCTACCATTCCCTGATCGATCGTTCGATCTGGTCACGATTCAGCAGGGGTTGCAGTTCTTCCCAGATAAACTGGCCGCGCTGCAAGAGTGTTTTCGCGTGCTCGTTCCGGGAGGGAAGCTGGCGGTCGGCGTCTGGTCATCGCTCGAAAAGCAGGGACTCCAGAAGAACTATGCCGAAGCGATCGAACGCATCACCGGCGCCGCATCGATGCACGCCCCGTATGGCGCCATTCCCGAAGCCACCCTGCGCAGCCTGCTCGCAGATTCGGGTTTCAGTGATATCACCATTGAAGAAGTGACCATCAAAGTCACGTTCGACGATCCGGATGCGTTTGTCGGTCTTATGGTGGAAGGCACGTCAGCCGGTGTCCCGGCCATGCACGGCCGATCGGATGAGGAGCGCAAGGCGTTGAGCGACGCAGTAACGCGGGAGATGGCCGACGCGGTTGCTCGGTCGACCGTCGACGGGGTACTCGTTTCGTCATCGACGGCCTTCATAGCGCTGGGCACGCGTCCGGCGACCTAAATTCTTAAGCCACATCAGCTCCCTGGTCTGCGTCCTATTCTGCGTCGCTATCGCCGATCGGTCGATTCCGCCACGCGGGGAACGACTGAACAATCGGCCGAGCCGCTTTGGCCCGGAACTTGTTACACGATGACGATCCAATGATGGTGGCGCCCGGATTTTGGCTGGAAATCAGACCGAGTAGCTTGAAAACGGAAGCACATTCGATTTCTCTACGCATGTGCGCGGGGTGCATCGGCAGGGTCGACCTCGAAACACGTCGGGCATGAACGTTGCACACGTTGTGACCACCGGACCCAATGTTCAATCCATGGGCTAAGACTCCTGGAGTTTCGCCCGAGTTTTTCTAGTGGATGAGCGGTGGAAGGTGTGCAGGAACGCAGCGCGACGCCGGGACCCTAGCGATGCAGTTTCAGGAGCGAGCACGATCTGGTGGATCGTCCGCTGACCTGGCCAACGATGCGTAAGTTGGCACACGGACGGATGGAGCAAGGCACTGCCCAGGCCCGCACCAACCGCCGGTGTGCCGCTTGCTTATAGCATAGAACATTTGTTCTTTTGTGTCAAGCGTGGCGATGTGAGTGGGTGGAGGTCAGATTTTGGGAATTGGACGACTGGCGGTGCGGTCGGTGGTGCCGTATTTGCGTTCGTAGTCCCGCTTGTACGGATGGGTTGCGTTGAACTGCTCCATATGGGTCAGGACATCCAGGGCGCGGGCCCGCAGGACATCCGGGACGATCGGCTGGGGCATGGGGAGCTCCTTCGGGGTACCGACAAGGCGGGATCCCCTCCATCCTACGCCCACAATCCCAAATTCTGGATCACACCCCATCGGCTTAACCATGACCGCCCCCGCTGCCGCCTTCCACCTCGATTGATATGGGGCAAAACTCCGCCCTATCACTGGAAATGTTTTCATTCCCTTTGAAGCGGAGACCGGGCCTACCCGGGTGCCGCGTAGTGACTTCCCCTTACCATTTTTTCTCATCTCTACGAAGGTCCGCTACGCTATCCAGGTGAGGTTTTCCCTTCCCGTATTCCATTCCATTGGCCGAGCGATCTGCTTTGTCTCGGTCTGGAGCGGGACGAGAATTCAATCATTATCCCTGACGCCATCGCATGTACGTTCGTTGTGAAGGAGAAACGATATGGGAAACGCAGACCTGGAACATCAAGCTGAATCCACTGACAAGAACGAGAAAAGCGTCGACGACGGGGCCACGCCTGGTTCAAAGGGTTATCCAGAACCCGGCAGCGGGCACGACGATTCGAAAACGGTGACGGTGGAAGATGGTCCTCCGATCGAGAAGACCGACGGCGTTCCGGGTGCTTTCGGCGACGTCGAGACGGGTGATCGTCAGCCCTGACATTCGTGTGGAATGCCTCGGGAACGCTCGCAGGGTATCTACCCGGCGAGCGTTTTCAGGCTGCTGTTGGTTGATGGACACGACCCGACCATAATCTCGAGCTGAAGTCTATCCGCATCGGTGCCCGGGAAGGGATCCGAACCTTATGACCTTGCGGTCGCATGCTTCTCTATGCGTTTTGGTATTGGGATGAGATCTCCACCTGAGCGCACTCATGAGCGTCCATAGCGAATCCATTTGGTGGCCGGGATTGACATTTTGGCCAATCCGTTTGGGACGGGGTACGCTTCCCTGGCGATCAGAGTCGCGAAAGACGTGCAAGCTGGGGGATGATCAGATTGGCGAGCAGTCGGATTACCGCCCTAATTTAGTGAGCCTTTCCGAACTCACTAGCAATCCGCCAGCGCCGGACGAGGCATCCACTTCGGTCTTCAGTCACTGGCAGTATGAAACAGACGCGTCTCGCTGATGTCTTCGGCGCGGATCTACGTTCCCTAGCTGCCCTCCGCATCGTATTGGCGCTGGTGGTCCTTATGGACCTCGCTGGGCGGGCCACAAGCCTTCGCGCCTTGTACACCGACGAGGGGGCTTATCCGCGCCAATTGCTTATCGGTAATCTCAACCAGTGGCAGTGGTCGGTTTTCCTGGCGACCGGCACCGTGGCGATAGTCCAACTCCTCTTCGTTGGGACCGCCATCGCGGCGATCCTCCTGCTGCTCGGCTATCGAACCCGATTGATGACGCTCATCGTCTGGGTGATGCTCGTTTCGATCCAACTGCGGAATCCCCTCCTCCTCAATGCAGGCGACACATTGCTGCGCCTTCTGCTCTTTTGGGGAATCCTGCTGCCCCTCGGTGCCCGATGGTCCATCGACGCAAAGCGATCAAGCGTGCCGTCACGCAAGTCGACGCAATACCTCTCGATCGCGACGGCGGGGATCCTCCTGCAGATCGCCTTCATGTACTGGTTTACTGCCGCCCTCAAGACCGGGCGACCGTGGCGAGAAGATGGAACCGCCCTCTACTACGCGTTGGGCTTGAGCGAGCTCTCCCGGCCAGTGGGGCAATTTCTGCATCGATTCCCAAACCTTCTGGAGTTCCTCACGTTCATGACGCTCGGGATCGAGGTCATTGCGCCGATCCTGCTCTTCATGCCGTTCTTCACCGGACCTGTCCGCACAGCGGCTGTCTTCTCGATCATCTCGCTCCAGATCGGCATCTACCTCACGCTCAGCATCGGCTTCTTCCCCTGGCTTAGCGCTTTCTGCATGGTCTGTTTTCTTCCGGGTTGGTTTTGGGATAACGCGCTGCCGAAAATTTTCTCGCGCATGCCCGGAAGATCACCCGGGTCGCCAACGGCTGTCCGGGATGGTGACAAGCTGCGCGAGGAAAGTCCGCAAACGAGCCCCCTGCTTTCGATCGATCCCCGACGGTCCGGAAGGAGATGGAGCTGCCGCTCTGTGGTCCGGCAGCGAGGCGGATCTCGCCGATCGGAGCACCGACACCGCGGATGTCGAGGGAGGTCGTGTCAGAGCCTGTCACGGAAACAAAGAGCGACTCAGGGCCTTTCACGATTCGCTGGTCACTGCTCGAAAATGCGTTTGCGGCCGTCTGCCTGGTGCTCATCTTCGGTTGGAACATGACGACGGTCTCGGGATTCGCCATGCCGCGAGATACGATCCCATTTCGCGAATTCCTCAATCTGGACCAGCGTTGGGATATGTTCGCGCCGGAGCCACCCCACGCGAGTACCTGGCACGTCCTGATTGGCGTGCTCCAGGACGGCAGCCAGGTCGACTTGCTGCCGCCCATCATGCATAACGATATCGATCGGCTGGTCCCCGTATCGCTCGCGGTGCCGGAGGGGCGCACGTATAAAGACGAGTCCTGGAGGCGGTACCTGCTGCGCATCGGGACAGCAGGCAACTCCGCGGCACTCCAGTCGTTCCATTCCTACGTCTGCAAGGAATGGAACCAGACACACAGCGGCGCATCGAAGCTCCTGGTGTTTCAGCTCTATGTCTTGACGAGCCAAACCTTGCCGGGAGATCGACGCGGACCACCGAACCAGCAGGTCATCGTCACATCCACCTGCTCATAGTCCTGCGCATTCGCGGAGTTCACTCCGCGAATCTCTGCTAATTACCATTAAACCTTGGTATTTCCCACCCAGCAATTTGGATTTTAATAAATTTACATAGTTTCACCAAGATTTGCACAAATGCACAAATCACATTTGTGCACTACCGTTAACAAACCAGAGACAACGGGAGACTATCGTGGGGTGTTCCGTACGTTTCATTGGTACGGAGTGGGAGCAAATGGGTAGGAACTTATCCAAAGTTCGAATGGTTGTCGGTTTCATTCTCGTGTTGAGTCTGCTTAGCTCGCCAACGAGTCTGAAACCCGCCAACGCACAAGGCGCAACGGTTACCGTCTGCGTGCTCGCTGGGCTCACGTTGCTAAATGTAACTGAGATTGAAGCGGCGGCAGGAATCCTGGCGGGGATTTATACGAACGACCTGACCCAATGTGACGGGGGCACAACGGGAACCACAGGTACGACGGGAACGACCGGTACTACTGGCACCACCGGAACAACCGGAACGACCGGAACTACGGGACAACTGGACAGGAACTGGAACAACCACGGGTACATCGGGCACCACTGGAACAACCGGAACCACGGGTACATCGGGCACCACTGGAACAACCGGCACCACGGGTACGACGGGAACGACTGGCACCACGGGCGGCGCGACCGTCACCGTCTGCGTCCTCGCCAGTCTGACATTGCTGGATGTCACCGAGGCGGAAGCAGCGGCCGGCATCCTGGCTGGACTCTTCACTGATGACCTCACCCAGTGTGACGGGGGCACAACCGGAACCACTGGTACCACAGGCACCTCTGGAACGACCGGGACTACAGGCACCACCGGGACGACGGGGACCACGGGTACAACTGGTACGACGGGAACCAGTGGTACGACCGGAACGACGGGTGGCGCAACGGTCACCGTCTGTGTGCTCGTTGGGCTTACCTTGCTCGATGTCACCGAGGCCCAAGCCGCAGCGGGCATCCTCCTGGGCATCTTTACCGATGACCTGACCCAGTGCGACGCGGGCACCACCGGAACGACTGGAACCACGGGCACTACAGGAACGACCGGGACCACGGGAACGACCGGGACCACGGGAACCACCGGCACCACGGGTGGCGCGACCGTCACGGTCTGCGTCCTCGCCGGTCTGACCCTGCTGGATGTCACCGAAGCGGAAGCAGCGGCAGGGATTCTGGCTGGCCTCTTTACTGACGACCTGACCCAGTGCGACGCGGGCACCACGGGAACGACCGGCACGACGGGGACAACTGGGACCACCGGGACGACGGGTACCACTGGCACTACCGGAACGACTGGGACCACCGGCACGACTGGGACAACCGGGACTACGGGAACGACCGGCACGACGGGAACCACCGGAACCACAGGTGGCGCGACAGTGACGGTTTGCGTGCTTGCCAGTCTCACGCTGTTGGATGTGACTGAGGTAGAAGCAGCCGCAGGCTTCCTGTTGGGCATCTTCACCGATGACCTATCCCAATGCGACGGGAACACTACTGGGACGACTGGGACGACGGGTACTTCCGGATCGACGGGTACGACCGGAACCACTGGAACAACCGGGACGACTGGCACTACGGGTGGCGCAACAGTCACCGTCTGCGTCCTCGCTGGTCTCACGCTACTCGATGTGACGGAAGCAGAGGCAGCCGCAGGCATCCTGTTGGGCATATACACCGACGATCTGACACGATGTGACGAGGGAACAACCGGAACGACGGGTACCACTGGTACGACGGGGACCACCGGAACTACAGGAACTACCGGGACGACGGGCACTACTGGCACCACCGGAACGACTGGTGGCGCGACCGTCACGGTTTGTGTCCTCGCCAGTCTGACCCTGTTGGATGTCACCGAGGCGGAAGCAGCGGCTGGGATTCTGGCTGGCCTCTTTACTGACGACCTGACCCAGTGCGACGAGGGGACCACTGGCACGACGGGTACGACAGGAACTACCGGGACCACGGGAACCACCGGCACGACCGGTGGCGCAACGGTCACGGTCTGTGTACTGGTCGGCTTGTCCCTGCTCGACGTGACCGAGGCGGACGCGGCGATCGGTATCGCGGCTGGACTCTTCACCAACGACCTGACGCAATGTGACGGCGGCACCACCGGCACGACAGGAACCACCGGAACGACGGGGACGACTGGTACGACGGGCACCACGGGCACTACGGGAACGACCGGCGGCACGACCGTCACGGTTTGCGTCCTGGCCGGTCTGACGCTGGCCGACGTGACCGAGGCGCAAGCGGCAGCGGGCATCCTGCTCGGGCTCTTCACCGACGAGCTGGCACAATGTGACGAGGGAACCACCGGCACCACGGGGACCACCGGAACCACCGGCACGACCGGGCACAACGGGGACAACCGGCACCACGGGAACACACCGGCACGACCGGCACGACGGGGACAACGGGAACCACGGGCACCACGGCCACCGGTACCACGGGGACAACTGGAACAACGGGTGGCGCGACCGTCACGGTTTGTGTCCTCGCCAGTCTCACGCTACTCGATGTGACCGAAGCAGAGGCAGCGGCAGGGATTCTGGCTGGCCTCTTTACTGACGACCTGACCCAATGTGACGCGGGCACCACGGGAACGACAGGGACCACGGGAACGACCGGTACTACTGGCACCACCGGAACAACCGGAACCACGGGCACCACTGGGACGACCGGTACCACCGGCGGCGCGACCGTCACGGTTTGTGTCCTCGCCGGTCTGACCTTGCTGGACGTCACCGAGGCTGAAGCAGCGGCCGGCATCCTGGCTGGACTCTTCACTGATGACCTCACCCAGTGTGATGGTGGCACGACGGGCACCACGGGAACTACGGGAACAACCGGTACCACTGGGACGACTGGCACAACGGGCACCACTGGTGGCGCGACAGTGACGGTTTGTGTCCTCGCCAGTTTGACCTTGCTCGATGTGACCGAAGCAGAAGCAGCGGCAGGGATCGTGGCTGGGCTCTTCACCGACGACCTGACCCAGTGCGACGAGGGGACTACCGGAACGACTGGTACCACAGGCACCACGGGAACGACTGGAACCACCGGAACGACGGGGACCACGGGAACGACGGGTGGCGCAACTGTGACGGTCTGCGTACTCGCCAGTCTCACCTTGCTGGACGTGACTGAGGCGGAAGCAGCAGCCGGCATCCAGGCCGGGGTCTTTACCGATGACCTGACCCGCTGCGATGTAGGTACCACCGGTACCACGGGAACGACCGGCACGACAGGGACAACTGGGACGACCGGCACGACGGGAACCACCGGCACAACGGGCACTACTGGCACTACGGGTACCACTGGCACTACCGGCACGACGGGAACCACCGGCACGACTGGAACCGGCACTACTGGCACGACGGGAACCACCGGGACGACGGGTACCACTGGCACTACCGGAACGACGGGTACCACTGGCACTACCGGAACGACGGGAACCACGGGTACCACTGGCACTACCGGAACGACGGGAACCACGGGTACCACTGGCACTACCGGAACGACGGGAACCACGGGCACTACCGGAACGACTGGAACCACGGGCACCACCGGAACGACGGGAACCACTGGCACGACCGGTACGACTGGAACCACGGGCACCACTGGTACGACCGGGACCACTGGCACGACTGGTACGACCGGGACCACTGGCACGACCGGCACGACTGGCACGACCGGAACCACGGGCAGTGCTGGGACGACCAGCCAGTCGAACGTATCCGGAGCGACGACCCTACCGAATTCCGGGTCAGGAGCAACGGATGACGGCTACGGTGGAAACCAATTCCTGCTTGGCCTCGGCCTCCTGGGCGTGCTGCTGTTTCTGACCGGCCGCTGGAGGTTTGTAATCAGGGCGAACGGCAACCACCGTTAGATCGTTTCGACCTCTCTCTCGCAAGATCCCCCAGCCGATTGGCTGGGGGATCTTGTTTTATGGCCATTCGGGAATCGGGCGGAGTCAGGCGGTCGTTACGACGTGCCTTGGAAAAAGAAACGTGAGAAGACGTCTCGGTGTTTCGCGACGACGCGGTAGCCGGCGTCGACAATCCACACGAGCGGCGGCCGCGCAGCAAGACGCATAAGAGTCCGGTGCCAGCCGACTTCCTCCAGGAAGAAGAGAACCGCGCGACCGCCGCTGATTCGGCGACCGTCCCGCGTAACGACCTGCATTGCTCGCTCGGCCTCCTGGCGGAGGACCGGCGTCAGCGGCGGTGAAGGACACTCTGCGTAGGAGACGATCGTGAATTGGCGCTCCCGGTCGAGTCGACCGAACCAGGAAACAGCGCTCCCGCAGAACATACAACCGCCGTCCCAAATGAGCCAGTCAGTATCGCGGCCCACCAGCAACCTCCACTCTCCGTGATCTCACCCAAACGTGGCAAAGAAACCACTATCGGACTCTATTATCAGTGGTGGGACCGTATCGCCCTACTTTTGAATGCTGCGCGGGACGCTCCCAAATATTCTGGTGAGCCGTCAACCCTTCTCTGCCCGTCTTTTCGTTTCGTTCCAGCGGGAGAGATACCCTGGCTTTCGCGATGATCAAATGAGATTCACGCTTTTCCGGGAGATGAACGTTTATCGGTGCCCGGGAAGGGACTCGAACCCCCACGACCTTGCGGTCACCAGCTCCTAAGGCTGGCGCGTCTGCCATTTCGCCACCCGGGCATGCATTCCTATTTTAAGACACTCGGGCGCTTCCCAGTCGACCTACGCTCCGGAAGCTGGGGTTCGGGTTTCCGAAATAATCTCTACTCTCCTCATGCTGGACCAGTTCCAGGCGCTTCGCCGGCACAGGGCCGGCGGCTACGGCAGATAGCACCAGTTCCAGGCGCTTCGCCGGCACAGGGCCAGCGGTTACGGGAGATAGCACGAGTTCCAGATGGGGTTTCGCCGGCACAGGGCTGATGGTTATGGGAAATAGGCCCAGTGCCAGGGAGGACGTTTCGCCGGCACGGGGCCGGCGGCTACGTGAAATGGGCCTCAATGCCCAATATTGATTAGATCATTTATTGACATTCCCTTCCCGGCCCGATACGGTACCGCCACATCAGCGCCGATGGCGCGGATCCCGGACGGCGTGGAAGCCTGTTCGCGGCGCCAGGCAATGGATGCACGGAAGGAACTGTAGTAATGCAACCGATCAAGACGCTTTATGTCGTCAACCACAGTCACACCGATATCGGCTTTACCGATTACCAGGATCTCTGTTTCCGGCAGCATGCCGAGTTTATCGATCAGGCGCTCGATCTGATCGAAGAAACGCAGGATCTTCCAAAGGAAGCGCAATACCGCTGGACGTGCGAAGTCACCGGCATGACCGAGAAGTATTTCGCCCAGGCGTCGTCGGCGCAGGTCGAGCGTTTCAAGACGTGGCACGATGCCGGCTATATCGATGTCGCTGGCATGCAGTACAACCACACGCCGATGCAAAACGCGGAGCAGATGATCCGCAGTCTCTATCCGGTCCAACGCTTGCGGGATCAGTATGGGTTGAACATCTCGTCCGCCATGCAGTGCGATGTCAACGGCATTAGCTGGCTCTATGCCGATCTGCTGGCCGAAATCGGCGTCGAGCTGATGACGATGGCCGTCAATCCGCTGCGCGGGTATACCCCGAAGCCAATCCCCAACGCCTTCTGGTGGGAGGGTCCAGCCGGCCGCAAAACCCTCGCCTGGAACGGGTTCCACTATCTCTGGGGACGCAGCATTGCCAAGCTGGGCGACTGGCGCTTCGTGGAGGATTCCTTTCCGCCGATCGTCGCGGCGCTGGAAGCCGATCCCGACTATCCGTACGACTTCATGTACGCCCAATCCACGCATCCGATGCGCGTCGATAACGGTCCGCCCGATCCGCGGATGCCGGCGTTCGTCGAACGTTGGAACGCCGAAGGACGGACTCCGCGTATCGAGTTCACGACCCCAGCCGCGTTCAACCGCTTCCTGCGGGAGCAATGGGGCGATAAGCTCGAGACGCTTCGAGGTGACTGGCTCGACTGGTGGTCGGACGGGGTCGCATCCAGCGCATTCGAGACTGGCGTCAGCCGCGCCACGCATGAGCACCTGCTTCAGGCCGAAACGCTTGGCGCGTGGCTCGCCACCGAGGGTGCTTCGGTCTGGTCGCCGGAGCGCGCCCGTGACGCGTATGAGTCCGCCACGCTCTTCGACGAGCACACCTGGGGCGCGTTCGCGAGCATCGACGCTCCAACCTCGCTCTGGACCCGCTCGCTGTGGAATCGCAAGTCCGGATATGCCTATAACGCTTCCGCCGAATCGCTGGACATGATGGCCCGCGCGTCGCGCGCCATCGCGGAAAACGTGGCCGATCCCGGTATCGAAGGGATGTTCAACCTGGGTGATCTCGACCAGCGGGCCGCGTATCCAGAATCAGGCGCGGAGTCAGTCCTGGTACTCAACACGCTGCCCTGGGAACGCACCGTCACGGTCGAAGAACCAGAGTTGCATGGCTGGGCTGCGCCGGCTGGCGTGCTCGAAGCCTTCTTCCCGCGCAACGTTCCGTGGGGTGGTGTTCGCCCGGCAACCGAGCTACGCCGGGTAACCGGAATCGTTCCGGCGTTCGGCTATTCCTTTATCCATCTCGACGATCAGCCCGCGGCCGACGATCTCTCCACCGGAGAGCACTCCATCGAGAATGCCCATTACCGCATAACCGTCGATCCCAAGACCGGCGCCCTGGCCGAGTGGTTCGACAAGGAACTGGGTAAGAATCTCGCCAGGCTCCTATCAGGGTTGGGGGCTCGGACAATACGTCTACGAGCGGGTCGAATCGGACGAAGGGCGTCAGGCGCTCTTCTACGGTGATTTCTCCGCACCAGACTTCGGCTACGGTCGCACCGACACTCCCTGGGATCGTTCGACGGTCACCAAGGTCACCGTTGGGAAGCCGGAGATCGCGCACGGTCGCGCGACGATCTCGGTCACGGTCGAGGCGGCAGGCATCCGCAGCGCCACCGTGCACCTATATCCTCGAATCCGATCAAAAGACGCTTGGCATCGACTGGCTGCTCGACAAGGTGCACGAAACCGGTATCGAAGCCGTGTTCATCGCGCTTCCCTTTCAATATGGGGGCACCCAACTTCCGCGCCGATGTCAATGGCGTACCGTTTACCCCCGATGACGACCAACTCAATGGCACCGTGCGTGACTGGTACCCGGTCGGTCGCTGGGTAGGTGTCGACGATGGCGAAACCTCGGTTGTCGTCGCGCCGCTCGATGCGCCATTGGTGCATCTGGGCGGCATCACCACCGGTAAATGGGCTCGCTCGCTCGAGCCGGAAGGTCCCACGCTCATGTCGTGGGCGCTGCACAACCACTGGATGGTGAACTTCAAAGCGAGCCAGGGCGGAACGATTCCCCTGCGCTACCGGCTCACGTCTCAGGCCGGACCAATCGATGACGCCACTGCCTGGAAATTCGGCACCGAGGAATCCACTCCACCGATCACCCTGCGGGACTACCTGAGGACCGGGGAGCTCACTGGCCGCTTCCTCGATGTGCCCGAAGACTTCCCGGTCACCGTCTGGGCTAAACCTGCCGAAGACGGCGATGGCATCATCGTCCGGTTGCAGAACCTGTCTGACGAAGGCATCGAGGCTCCCCTGACGATACTCGCCGCCCAACCGTCGAGCGTGACCACCACGTCCATTGTCGAAATCGATGACACGTCGGTGCCACTCGATGGTGCAACGGCCATGATCGAGATCGGCGCGAGCGACATCCAATCGGTGCGCGTCCGCTTCTCGTAACCGGACAGTTCCGCGCGAATCAGGAAAGCCCTGGACCTTCTGGTCCGGGGCTTCCTTCATATTCCGGGGAAATCAACCGCCGGCACAGGGCTGGCGGCTACGATGCGATATATCGCTGTCACGATCGCCGGCACAAGGCCGGCGGCTACACGCCATAGATAGCCGGTACTGGGTCGGCGATTACGGGGCGCGATGTTATGCCGTTGCGCGAAGGCCTCGCACGAAGACTCTCTGGACCGCAAAGAAGAGGACAAAGGTGGGGATCGAAACGAGTAACGCACCCGCAAGCGCGACCGGGGGCCCGGTGCGTGCGAACTGTCCCTGCAAAGCTGCCAACGCGGTCATGATCGGGCGAATGTTCTCACTGCGGGACAGGGTCAACCCGAAGAGCAGGTCGTTCCAGATCCAGGTGAATTGCAGGATGAAAACCGTCGCAAAGGCGTTTACCGAGAGCGGCGCGAAGATCTGCAGCAGTACGCGAAGCGCGCTTGCGCCGTCCAGACGAGCTGCTTCTCCAAGATCGGGAGAGACGGACATGAAGTGGTTCCGAATGATGAAGGTCGCGAACGGAATAGCGATCGCCGTATAGAAGATCAGCAAGCCGACATGCGTGTTATAGAGATCATTATTGACGTACAGCGAATAGAGGGGCGAGAGATACATCTGGAACGGAAAGATGGTGCCTGCGTAGATGACCAGGAACCAGAAAAAACCCCATCTGATCTTCAATGAAACGATCGCATAGGCGGCCATGGCAGAGAGCGCGACGGCCAGGGCGCCACCGAGGATTGCATAGAACGCGGTGCTTGCCACCGCCTCCCCGAGTTTTGCGGCGTTCCAGGCGGCGGACATATTGTCGAAGAGCGCAAACCCGCGTGCGGGTGCGTACCGCTCGGAATCCTTATACGCCTCAGTCGATTTGGAGGCGTTGATGAGGATGAGATAGAGCGGCATGATCCAGACCGCCGCGAGGATGAACAGCAGACCGTTGCGAAGCACACGTCCCATTACGTGTTCCTCAGCGTGCGAGTCAGATAGAAAATCGACACCGCGAAGACGATCACGCTCAAGAGCACCGCAATGGCCGCGCCATAGCCAAAGCGGAAGAGGACGAAGGTTTCCCGATACATCATGACGGCCAGGGTTTCAGACGAGCGGTAAGGGCCCCCCTGGGTCATGATCCAGACGATATCGAAAGTTTTGAGCGAGTTGACCAGCGAAATGCCTACGACCACGATGGTCATCGGGGCCAGCATCGGCAGCGTCATATCCCTGAAGAGACGCCATCCTTCGGCGCCATCGAGCCGGGCAGCCTGAATCGGCTCCGGTCGGAATGACTTGCAGGCCGATGATGAAGAGCAACACGCTGACGCCGACTGCCTGCCAGGTCGAGGCGATGATCATCGACCAGGTGTTCAGGGGTGGGCTCAGCAACCAGGGCCGCGCTAACGAGCTCAGACCAACTGCTTCCAGCACGCTATTGATGGCACCATCCCGAACCAGCATGAACTGCCAGACAGTGGCAATGGCGGTTCCGGAGAGCGCATATGGCAAAAGAAAGGGAAGACGGAAGATGCTTCCCGCCTTTGCATTCCAGCTCAGTACTGCGATCACCAAGCCAAGACCAACCGGCAGAATCAATGTACCGATCACCCAGAGCATGGTGTTGGTCAGCGTTCGAGAAAGTACCGGGTCGTTGAGAAGATCCCGGTAGTTTTCGAGTCCGACCCACTGTGGCGTGCCGATCCCCTTGTAATCCGTGAAGCTCAGATAGGCACTGCGCGCAAAGGGGTAGAGCAGCAACACCGACACGAAGAGCAACGCGGGAATCAGAAAGAGATAGGGCACGGCGGAACGCAGGAACCGCAGACCGGCGCTGGGTCGGACTGCGGTTACGTCACCAATTGATGATGGTACAGGCTGCTTCGCAGTCGACATAGGCTCCGGCAGGCGAACCTTTGATGGTTCCCAGAAGAATCACGAATGGCACCGCTTGTTGCTGCTGGCGACTCGAGCAGTCGAGTCGCCAGCGGGCATAAGCAGTTCGGAACGAGGCTTAACCTTCGCGGTCAGCCCAGGTGGTGTCGGCAAGCTGCTGGATCGATTCCAGCACGCTTTGCAGATCGCCCGGGTTCAACATGAACTGAGCGAGATAGTCGACCGCGCCTTCGACGATAGGCACCGGCGAGGCTTCCCAATAGCGCTGGTAGAGCGTGGTGTCGTTGGTGCCGAGGGAATCGATGAGTCCCTTGAGCACGGGATTCTCGCTAACCGCCTGCGGATTCGCGGGAGCATCGCCGAGGAGATTCGCCCACTCGGTCTGCGCGTCGGTGGAAACCCACCAGGCGGCCATTTCCTTGCTCGCATCGATCTGCTGGGCGCTCGCGGGGATGGCGAGCGCGCCGGTCTCGACGATGATCGAGCTGGCTTCGAGATCCGGGTTGATGTTTGGCATCACGAACTGATCGTAGTCGACGCCGGGCTCCATGCCATTGGCGGTGAAGTTGCTCTGGTACCAGGTGCCAATCGGCAGCATGGCAAAATCGCCCGCTGCGAACTGCGAGGGTCCGTCGATGAAGAGATCGAGATCGAGCGAGGTGAAGTATTCCTTCTCGATCATGCCCTTCCAGACTTCCATCGCCTGCACAACGGCATCATCGGTGTACTTGGCTTTGCCAGCAGTGAGATCGAGGTAAAGCTGGGGGTCGCTGCGCAGGATCATCTCCTCGAACCAGATGAATGCCGGCCAGCGACCCGCCACCGAGGCGCCAAAGGGGGTGATCCCGGCGGTCTTCAGCGTATCCGCCGCGGCCATCATCTCGTCCCATGTGGTTGGGACAGTGATGCCGTTGTCGTCGAACACATGCTTGTTGTAGAAGACGGTCCAGTAGGAAACGTGAGAGGGAACCGCGTATTGCGCACCGTCGAAGGTGAATGCCGCCGCGAGTGACTCGGGCAGGTTTCCGTCGGCGACTGCCTGGGTCCAGATGTCGGACACATCGAGGAGCACGTCCTGATCGTAAAGACCTTCCAGGCGGTAGCCGGACCACCAGGTGAGGAAGTCGGGCGCATCCTTGGTCGGGAGGGACGCAAGCACGGCGGCCTGATAGGAGGTGGTGTCCGAATATGGGGTTGGATCCCAATTGATGCCGATGGCCGCTTCAGCACTGTCGCCCATCTCGACGAAGAAATCCTGCCATGGCTGCTTGTCGTGATAGAAGCTCAGCTCCGTCTGGGCGGAAACGCTGGATATACCGCGCGTGCCGAACGATGCCAGTGCCGCGCCCGCGCCAACTGCAGCGGTGCCCTTCATAAGGCGACGGCGATCGAAGCGTGAGGTCACGATTCGCGAACGGGGATCCGAGGAAAAGGTCATCTTTTGAAGCACTCCTGCATTGCATCGTGGCAATGCGCTTGCTGGTTCCGCTGCCAGTTCGAGGCGATCATCGCCCAGGGCGTCAGCGGCGACGCCCCTTGGTTGAGGTGAAGTGCGGAAGTTTCCGCCACTCCGTGCTTGGATCCGCTGCCGTTGACCGCTCGAACAAGCAGGTACGTGCGGCAAGAGATCTAATCACTATATTGATTAGCGGGATCATAGGGGTGGTGATTCACCCATGTCAACCCCGCCATCTACCCCAGTATCGCGCATGTAGCTGAGGGCTCCTTAATTTTCCTGTCGTACGGGGTAGGCTTGACGCGCCCCGCTCGCGAACATAAAGTGGTCGAAGAAGAAACTAGATCATTAGATCTTTAGCGAATCTGAGAGCGCTCGTGTCGAGGCAAAATGTGCGCCCCAACGGTGCCAATCGTCCGAATCTTTCGCATCAGTTGGCAAACGGCGTGTTCGAGCTCATTCGCGACCGCGGGCTTGGCCCAGGCGACCGACTGCCGACCGCGCGTGAGCTGGCGGATATCTTCGAAGTTGCCACGCCCACCATGCGGGAGGCATTGCGCCGGCTCCAGGCGACTGGGGTCATCGATATCCGGCATGGATCCGGTATCTATGTCCTGCGGTCCGAGCGACGCCTGGTCGTGGCTAATCCCGGTTATGGCGATCTTGAAGCCCACACCATTCTGCAAATCCTCGACGCGCGCCTGCTCGTCGAACCGCATCTGGCTGAACTGGCAGCCAGTCACATCGACCCGGCGGCTCTTACCGCAATCGAACAGGTGATCCAGCAAGCTGCCGACGAGGTGCGCTTGCGTGAATACATGGAGTCGAATGTCCGGTTTCATACCCTGATAGCCCGGGCGTCGGGAAATCTTGTGCTCTCGCAAATCATCGAATCGCTGATCGAGCTCTATTCTGTGGAGCTCGATCAGGTCGATCCGAATTTGCAACTCGTCGACGGTCGTGCCGCTGACAACGCCGTCCACCAGGAAATCTATGCGGCGCTCGCCACCGGCGACGGGAGCGCGGCGCACGATGCCATGGCTCGCCATCTGCAATCCGCGTTCGCCTCGGTTTCCGACCGGCTCGTTCCCACATCCTGAGTCGGTCGGCGCGCCGGCAGCCGTCGGTTACGTCGCCGGCGTGAGCTCGACGGCCACATAGTCGCCTGGCGCAAGCGTGATGCTGCTCCCGGTGAGCGGCGCATTCCGCTCTCCCAGGAACGTACCGACGTTCGATGGCTCGCCAGCCGCACCGGAAAGCTCGACAGTGACAGGTTCGGGCGCGAGTGAGAGCAATAGTGCGCGCATGACTCCCTCCGTTTCGCCAGGTTCCAGGTGAACGATCTCGACCAGCGGATTGGAAACTGAGAGCAGGCTGGTACGTTCAGGAAGCACCGGTGCGCCGCTTCGCCGGAGACAGATGCCGACCGGCGGGGCGGTTCCTGCCGCCCCAGTCTGAATTCCCAACTCCCGGCGACCGAGCGATTCGCTGCTTCCGACGACATACCGGAATACGAGCTCGCCGCGTTGCTGCGGTGGGAAATTGGTGTCCCAGATGTTGTTGAGCGCCCATGAATAAATCGTCGACCGGCGGTGGTGATCGCCTGGAATCGAGAGCGGGAAGGGAGCATAGGGAACGGCAATGTTCTGGAACTCGATCAGTGGTGCATCGACCGTTGCCCAGGCGGCCGATCCGGTTTCGTCCTGCAAACCCACCCAGTCGCGAATGGCCAACATGTGCTGCGCCGAACCGGGTACATGCGGCGCATCCAGCGAGGTCACCCCGCCAGTGATGGCGTATTCGGGATCCGGGTCGTCCACCGCGAAGGGGAACGCGAAATAGACGCTCTCCTTCTCCAGCACCCCGAGTTTCATGAGCCGGTTTTCGATAGAGATGTGCTTGGTCTGTTTCGGCAAGGTTATGGTGGTTTCCAGCCACTCGGCTCCAGTAACCACCATGCGCAGCTTCACACTGTCGATCACGGCATTCGATACGCGTTCGACGACCGCGGCGTACCGCCCCACCGATCGTTCGCCCAGTAACGAGAGATCGAGTGCTTCGACCCTCCCGGAGAGGTGGTTGAACTTGGGCGCACTGGTATATCGATCGTAGATGTACTCGTTGAAACCGTGCGCAGCAGAGGTATCGACCAGCTCACGACCGGAATCCTTATCGACAATCGAGGAGATGAACCCAGCGGCAGGGTCGAGCGTGACGGCGTAGAAGGGCGATTCGAGTGTCGTCGGGGATGCGGACTCAACCGATTCTCCAACGGGATTACCGGCTACCAGGTCGTACCGGGCGTAGCCCAGCGATGGCAACGCCGGTGCAGTGAAAACGATCCAACGCCCGGTCGCTCGGTACATTGGGAATGGCTGCGCTTCCAGCACGTACGGAATCTCCGTGTCCGTGGAGGAATCCATGAGCCGGAAATCCGCATCGTTGGCGATTCGCTCGGCGGGAAGAAACACGCGCGTGAGCGCATCTCGCTCGAACCCGACCGGGTTGAACACCAGCAGTGATGCCAGCCCGTCCTTGGCCGGTGAGAAGCTGGCCGCCAGCCGGTGCAAGCCGGAATCGAGCAGCTCCGCGCTTGCTTCCGACGCTCCGTGGGCGAAATTCGACTTACGATGCCATTGCAAATCGCCCGATTGATCGTGCTCCAACCCGGCCGCCCAGGGATCGGCTGCGCCCCAGGTGTGCTCGTCGAAGAGCGCCATCGACTCATAGGCAGCGTCGACCTTCACGGCTTGCGATTCGACTTCACCCGTAGCAAGATCGGCTGCGGCATGGAGCGATTGCGCGGTTCGGATATCCGATTGCGCCTTGCGGTTGATCGACAAGGCGTATGCGCCGCTGCCGATGCCATCCGCCCACCAATCGGTCCAGTCGCCACTGAATTCGTTCAGCGATGGCCCAATCTCGCGCTCGGCGATCTCGAAGAAGTCGCGGTTGCGAGAGAGGCGCACTTTTGGCCAGGCCCAGGTCGCATTCCAGTCGCGCACGGTTTCGGAAATGCTCAACCCCGGAGGTGCGTTATCGGCGATCGAGCTCTGGATGCGGAAGTGCAGGATGTCGTGTGGGTAGGGCTGTTTCGTGACAGGCAACCCGTCCGGGATACCGTTCCAGCCGAACGCTGTGCCACCGTAGGGATAGGGTTGCCCCGCCAGCGCGGCGAGATAGTCGGGCAACTTGATGCGCGCCGTGGATTCTCCTTCGGCCAGTCCCACCAGATTGCCGTCCATATAGGCAATGCCATGCGGAGTATCGGTATGCCAAACCAGTAATCGCTTGCCATCGGCTCGACGCCACCAGAAGGGCCGCGTCAGCTCCTGGCCGCCAACCCGGAATGGCACCGAGCGGCCGGCGTAGTTGTGCGCGACGTTGAAGTAGCGGATATCCGCTTCGGTCAGCAACGTCAGTAGACCGATCACGGCCCCGGGAACATCCGACTGGAACGCCGACACGATCTCGATGTCGTGCTCCTCACGGAGGCGTTGCGCGTACTTCAGTCCCCAGGCGAGCTCGTCGATCGAGTAAGCCTCGGTATGCATGCTGAACGGGAGCGCCGCGATCTCCATGCGGCCATCGCGAACTTGCCGAATCAGCTCCTTGCGCAGCGACGCCGGCCGGTTGGCCATCCACTTCTGCAGTGGGTAGGTGACTTCGATATTCCAGCGGAACTTCGCATCATCCGGCCAGTCGTTCGTGGCATCGACCAGGTCCACCGCCGCGTCCAGAAAGCGCAAATGGTTGTCCAGAACGCGAGGTTGCTGGTCGGTGTAGCCGTAGTCAAAATGCGAGTGGTGCACGAGATGAATCGACCACTTACGCTGCGGCTCGACCACGACAGAAGCATCGGTCGTTTCGCCATTCGCCTCGAGCGTCAAGCCGAACTGTTGGGGCGATTCCACCTCAGGGACAAAGAGCTGCCCAATTTCGCCATCGATGGTCAATCGGTCGAGCTCGGAGCCAGCCTCAGAGCGAGCCGAAACAGTCGCACCGGTCAGATTCTCGCTGGCTTCGATACGGATCGCCTGCTCCAAACCACCCGATGCCGTTCTGCGGAAGAGCGGCACAGCAGCCGCGCGTACACGTCCACCTCCCGCGATGAGCTCCACATTCGCGGCGCGATCGATCACTTCTGCCCGGATCTCTTCAGGATCCCAATGAAGTTTCAGCGGTACCCGCTTCGGCATGCCCTTCTCCCTCGAGGAGTTTCCAACCAATATCAATTCCCGGAACGATAGCACTCGCACCGGGAAGAGATCTGATCACTTAGTCAATTGCCGTTGTTACGTTTGAGCAATCGCCGGCTCAGGCCGGCAGCTACGGATTAGTCGCCGGGTTGGGGCCATCGCCGGCACAGGGCCGGCGGCTACAGATTTCGTTGCGGGGCTTGGGCCAGCGCCGGCAAAGGGCCGGCGGCTACGAGAGCTTTGGTGTCAGCGACACTGACGGATCGGCCCAGCGCTCGTTTGGCACCAGGGCGAACCAGTCGGGGCGGCCCGGATCGCGGTCATAGGCGTAGCCGCCGAGCTCCAGATAAAGCTCGTGATATTGCCGCAGCTTCTCCCGGTCGAGTGTAACGCCGAGGCCCGGCCCATCCGGCACCCGAATACAGCCATTCTCGTAGCGCATCAACCCTCCCTCGATGACATCGTCGGTCAGGTGGTGATAGTGCGCGTCGGCCGAGAACGCGAGATTGGGCGTGACCGCCCCAAGATGCAGCATGGTGGCCAACTGGATCCCCAGCTCTCCGGAAGAGTGAACCGCGATTCCGAGCTGGAAGGTCTCGCACACGCCGGCTGCCTTGATGCAGGGACGAATGCCACCCCAGAAGGTGGTGTCCAGCAGAATCACGTCGATCGCAGGCTCGAGGATGTTGGTCGCGAGCTGTTCGAAATTGACCACCACGGTGTTCGTCGCGAGCGGGACGCGCACCATGCTGCGCAGCCGGCGCATCCCGTTGATACCCCAGGTGGGATCTTCCAGGAAATCGTTGCGCAGGTCTTCGATGGCATGGCCGAAGCGAATCCCCTCCTCCACAGAGAGGGCCGCGTTCGGATCGTAGCGGTAGGAGTCGTCTGGCAACGCCGCCGCGAGAGCGCGGTAGCAAGTCAGCTCATAGTCCGGGGGATAGACGCCACCCTTGAGCTTGTGCGACTGGAAACCGTGTTTCGCCTTGAGTGCGAGCGCGTTGTCGACCAGTTGATCGGGGGTGCGGACTTCACCTTTGCCGGTTTCGGGATTCGCATATCGGAAGAAGAGGTAGCTGGCGAATTCGACCTCGTCGCGCACTTTGCCGCCAAGCAGGTCATATACCGGCACGCCGAGTTTTTGCCCAATCAGGTCGAGACAGGCGAATTCGATGGCGGCATGCAACTGGGTTCGATTGTTGTAGAGACTTGCGGTCGGATTGCAGACCTTGAAGCGCAGCTCCTCCAGACGGAAGGGATTGTGTCCCTTGAGGTACGAGAGCAATCCCGAAACGCCGCTTCCGCGCTTTCGCCACCGCCGCCCATCTCGCCCAGCCCGATCAATCCATCGTCGGTTTCGACCTCGACGATGGTGCGGACGAACCGTCCCCAGTGGGCGCCGGTTGCATGCTGCAACGGCGCTTCCAACGGCACGGTCACCGTGGTTGCGCGAATATCGACGATCTTCACGAGCGTCCTTTCTCCCTTCGGAATGTGCCGGAGTGGCAGGGACTGGTATCGATCGGCGGACCCGCATGCATCGCGGTTACGTCCTTAGGTGGCAGTTTCCACCGACAGGTGTGACGTCGATCCGCGATCGCCCGATCGATCCAAACGAATGCGCCGAACGGTAGCACGGCCGGTCAACTTCATCCGAACGAAACTGTTTCTCAAGATCGCTTCGGACTCCGAACTTCCAGTTCATACATGCTTATGCTCGTGATCCGCGTCTCAAGGCAGATCACAAAAACCGGTCCCCGGCGAAGGTTTCAACTGCGCGCGAGTGGTGCACCACCAGACACCCTCAGGTGGGGCTCGAACCAGCCATGCAACGTGCGCATTGTTCTGACTATCGCAACATACGAGAAAAGGGCCGTCATCTGAGAGACGACGGCCCATTCCTGCTCGTTAAAGCGGTGACGGTAGGTTATCCGGCGGGCGGGGTTGCCATGTCGCCGAACTGGGCTTCGAGTCCGGTTACCATCTCATCCAGAAGCCAGCGACCATCCTCCTGCTCGAATACCCAGAGGCCGATCTGGACCGGATCCTCGACATCGGCTTGGCCGGACGGAACCACGAAATAGACCAGCACGCCAACCCGGCCGTCGTCATAAAGGGTGAAGTCACGCGTGTCGAGCAACTGCGCTTGCGACTCCTCCGGCAGTGCCACCGGCGTGCCGGAGAGCGTAGCCGCGGCATCGCTACCGAACACTCCCGAGGCACCCTGCGATGCAATCATGGCATCGGTCAGACCACCAAGCGACGCGAGCTGATCGCCGGCATTCGCGCAGGCGAAGATCTGCACGATTGTCTCAACGATTCCGCCGCGTACCTCATTCGGCGCTTCGTCGCCAGCAGGCAATTCGAATCCTTCGGGAGCCGACATATCGCTTCCGGCTTCCGGAGTGCCCGACGCTTGAAGGGCTTCGATCTCGTCGAACGACCTCGGTGCCTGATTACACTGCTCGGGGTTGGGCGAATTGTCGACGCTATCAGTCGAACTCTGAGCCAGCGTCATGCCGGACGCCGCTGCTAGCAGCACACTCCCCACGATCATCGCGGTCACCAGTTGTTTGACTCGATGCATATGAAAAACCTCCTCGTTGTAAAAGCCTGTTCGCCGGAGTCTCGGTCATTTCAATCCCAGGCTACGACAATGTAATCTTGCTCTCTCCTAAAGGTACTGTCCGGACCAAGTATGTTGCGGGATGACCGTTCAAGGAATCGTGCCTGCAAAACCTTGGAGAAACCTCAAACAGCGCAAAGCTTGCGGCTAAATGACATTGTGCTCCTGCAGTAGCGCCCCTTCGGCAAACCGGGAGGGCCGGAAGGCGGAGATGTCGACCGTCTTCGCCTGGCCGTCCAGGATCAGCTCGGCCATGCAGGCGCCGATTGCGGGACCCTGCATGAATCCATGCCCACTGAAGCCGGCGGCGACCGCCAAGCCTTCTACTTCTTCGATGAAACCCAACACCGGGTTGTCATCCGGGGTTACTTCATAGAATCCAGCCCAGCCATTGAGGATGCTGGCCTCTTCGAACGCTGGCACCATCTCGACCAATGCTTCGACTGTCGTTGCCATCCAATCTTCGTCTACCGATTTGTCGAACGAACTCGGCTCGTCCCGGTTCGCCATGCCGAAGAGGAATCCACCACTTTCCGGATGAACGTAGAGCCCGCTGCTGAAGTCGATCGTCATCGGCAGGGTGGAGGGAAGCGAGCCGAACGGCTCGGTAATCCAGCTCATGCGGCGATAGGGATCGACCGGAATATCGACCTCCGCGAGGATGCCGACTTCGCGGGTGTGCGGACCGGCGCAGATGATGACCAGCGGAGACGCGACATCGCCGGTAGGGGTCGATACCCCGGACACCTTGCCGTTTTCGACCATGATGTCGAAGACTGGGGTCTCCTCGCGAAACGTCACCCCGAGCCGCTGCGCCGCCCTGGCATACCCGATCGTGGCGGCGTAGGTGTCGCACCAGCCGTCCTCGCCACAAAACGTGCCGCCGTAGACGTCATCCAGCACGACATTGGGGTTGAGCTCACGGATCTCGTCTGGGTCGACCCAACGCGCCGGCACACCGAGTCGTTGCTGCAAAGCCAGGTTGGCACGAAAAACTGACTCATCGGCGGGATCCTTCAACAGGAAGAGATACCCCTGCTGCCGAAGTGAGATGTCCTGATCGAATTGGCTGGCGAAGTTTTCCCAAACCCGGACACTATGGGTCGCGAGGCGGACGTTGGTCTCGCTCGAGAACTGCTGGCGGATACCTCCGGCCGCGTCGGCGGTGGCACCCCGGCCGATCTGATCGCTCTCGAAGACGACGATATCTTGCAAGCCGCGCGCGGCCAGCTCATGCGCGATTGCGCATCCCATAATCCCCGCCCCAACGATCACCGCGTCCGCCGTTGCCATATCCGCTTGCTCCCAACGCGCGGAAACCGCTCCGCGCCACACGTGCCACCAGGTCTGTCTCCCAGTCGCTCATTCTTGTATCGTGTAGATTATCGGCGAACGACGGCAATTCCCAACGTATCCATCTCTGTCGACATCGGCCGGCATCATCCATAAACCCGCCCATATGGAAGGCTGCAATGGCAACCAGCGCCGAATCCAGACTTCAGCTCTTGCCTACAGTCATCGCGCAGTGCCGCAAACGGCGCAACACGCTCAAACTGGCGGATTCGACCGGGGCAAAGCTCACCGGGAACGAAACCCTGGTGCGCGCATTGGTGCTACGGCGGGTACTTCGCCGGCATTTCCTCGAAGAAGACGAGCGGATGGTTGGCGTCATGCTGCCCTCCACCGTTGCGGGCGCGGTTTCCAACCTGGCACTTGCGTTCGACCGGCGGGTTTCCGTCAATCTGAACTTCATGCTCTCGCGCGACGCCCTGAACCAGAGCATCGCGCAGGCTGGTTTGCGGCATATCATCACCAGCCGCAAACTCCTCGAACGCCTGGAGATGCCGCAACGTCCCGAGCACATCATCCTGGAAGATATTCCCGCTTTGGTCGGCAAGCGAGACAAGCTCGCCGCCGCAGCCGATGGGATGGCACTTCCAACCGCGCTCCTGGTACGAAAACTGGGCCTGCATGAGATCGAACCAGACGAGCTGCTGACCGTCCTGTTCACCTCTGGATCGACCGGCGAGCCGAAAGGCGTCATGTTGAGTCATGACAATGTGGCCTCAAATGGCCGGGCCATGATCCACGGCATAGCCATTCGCGAAACTGACCTGCTGATCGGCGTCCTGCCTTTTTTCCATGCCTTTGGACTCACCGTTACCCTCTGGACGCCGCTCATTTGCAATGCGGCCACCGCCTATCACACCAGCCCGCTCGAAGCCGAGCACATCGGGCAGCTCACCCGCGAGTACAACGGCACTATCCTCATGGCCACACCGACCCTCCTGCGGCTGTATATGTCCCGCTGCACCCCGGAGCAATTCGCTTCGCTCACGATGGTCGCTACCGGCGCCGAACCCTTGTTGCCGGAGGTGGTCGACGCGTTCGAAAGTCGCTTTGGCCTGCGTCCCTTCCAGGGATATGGCGCAACCGAAGCATCGCCGGCAATTGCCTTCAATTCCCCGCCGGAACGCGCCCCGGACCACACGAGCGCGTTCCTGAAAGATGGAACGGTCGGGCGCCCGATCGAACTGGTGAAGATCGAGATCCGCGATCAGGAAAGCGGTGAACCGCTCCCCATCGGCACTGAGGGGATGATCTGGTGCACTGGGCCGAATGTCATGCTTGGCTACCTCGGTCAACCCGAGCAGACCGCCAGGGTCATCACCGATGGCTGGTATCAAACCGCAGACATTGGTGTGCTTGACGAGGATGGATTTCTCACGATTACGGGACGCGCCTCTCAGTTCTCCAAGATTGCGGGCGAAACCGTGCCGCATTTGCTGATCGAGGGAGCGCTGGCACGGTTGCTGGGCGTCGACCAGTCGGAAACACCGGTCATCGCAGTGACCGCGGTTCCCGACGAGCGCAAAGGCGAGCGTATCATCGTGGTGCATGCACCAGTTGCCATGAGCGCAGCAGCGCTTTGCGCAGGTCTGCGCACGGCCGGTCTCCCGCCGCTCTATATTCCGATGACTGACAGCTTCATCGAGGTCGACGCATTGCCGGTTCTTCCGAGCGGAAAGATCGATCTGGGAAGCGTCCGCAACATTGCGAACGCGCGTTTCGCTCCGCAGCTCGTGGCACGTTAAACACCCAGGCAGCGCCGTCGTTTGCACCGGCGGAGTAAGCTTTCCACGGAAACTCCGCGGACCCGCTGTTTGCTTCGATTGCAGGTGAAGCGACACTCATGCCCAACTCAACTTACGACGCAATCGTGATCGGTGGTGGCCACAATGGACTGGTTGCGGCCGGCTATCTCGCCAAAGCCGGATTCCACACCCTCGTGCTCGAACGCTACCGCGATGTGGGCGGCGCGGCCTTCTCCCAGGAGATCGAACCTGGCTTCCTGCTGTCGGAAGGTTCCTACGTTCTCTCGCTGATGCCCCGCACGATCATCGACGATCTCGACGCCTGGGGCGGTATCCAACTCATTGGCCGAGATCCACGCTTTTTCATGCCTTTCCCGGACGGACGCGCACTGACCGCGTGGGAAGATCACGATAAATTCATTGCCGAGATCGCGCGATTTTCCGAGAAGGATGCGCGCGCCTATGATCATTACGATGCTTTCGTGGAAAAGGCAGCCGAGGTCATGGACCGCTACCTGTTGAGCAATCCGCCGTCGTTCGCCGAGTTCGCGGCGAACTTCAAAACCGCGGACGAAGCGCGCATCTTTCAGAAAATGATCCTGGGATCGGCCGCCGAGGTTGCTGAGTATTTCTTCGAGAGTGAGCAGGTTCAGGCGATGGCTTGTGCCTTTGGACTGATCGGGACCTTCCGCGGTCCGCGGGACGCTGGCACCGCCTACGTCAAGCTCTATCATGCGATGGGGAATGTCACCGGAAAGCGCGGCCAATGGGCCTATGTCCGCGGCGCCATGGGCGCGGTCAGTCAAGCACTCGCGAACTCCGCGCGTCGATTCGGCGCCGAGATCATCACCGACGCCGACGTGGCGCAGGTCTGCATTTCCAACGGGCGAGCAACCGGGGTGATGACGACCGATGGTCGTGAATTCAGCGCGAAGGTTGTTCTTTCGAATGCCGATCCGGTCCGCACCTATACCCAACTGGTCGATTCCGCTGAGCTTCCGGCCGACTTTCTCGCCGACATCAAGGCCATCCAGATCAGTTCGCCGGTGATGAAAATCAACATGGCTCTGGAACGGCTACCGGAATACACCGCCGCGGGAGACAATCAAAAACTGGCGTATACCGGCGGCGTCTTTATCGGTCCCAGCATCGACTACTTCCAGCGAGCATATGAGGACGCCCGCCGTGGCGAGCCGTCCGACTATCCTTTCTTCAGTGTGCACACCCAGTCGGCAGTCGATCCCTCCGTGGCGCCGAGCGGAAAGCACACGCTTTCGATCTTCACGCAGTACATGCCCTACCAGCCTGGCCGAGGGCACCTGGGACGAACGGCGTGAGGCGATAGCCGATCATGTACTCAACCGGTTTGCCGACTATGCTCCGAACATTAACGAGATCGTCATCAAGCGGCAAACGCTGGCGCCTCCCGATATCGAAGCTCGTTTCGGCCTCACGGGCGGGCACATTTTCCAGGGAGAGCTGGTTCCCGAGCAAGCTTTCGATCTCCGGCCCGTACCGGGCAGTGCATCCTACGAAGGTCCGGTGGCTGGGCTCTTTCTTTGTGGCTCAGGGGCTTGGCCGGGCGGTTGCGTCATGGGCGCACCCGGACACAATGCTGCACACGAGGCTATCGCGCGTCTCGACTCGGGCCCATTTCGTGCCTGATGCTGTTCGAAGTTTTGATGGTGCAGGATCCAGCTCATGGACGACGATGTCTACATCGAACCTGAAGAGAGTGAACAGCATTTCGTGAGTGCGCCCGAAGTTCTCGTCGTTACGGATTATTCTCTCCACGCCCGACGCGCCCTGCAAACCGCTGAAGTCGCCGCGGTTACAGAACACGGTGGCGTGGTGACCTGTGAACACCTGCTCCTGAGCCTGGTCGCCGACCCTGCATGCGCGGCCGCCGAGCTGCTTTTGCAATGTGGGTTCAGTGGCGATGCAATTGCCCAAACCGTTCGTTTTATCGCTGGTTCACAAACGGTTGAAATCCCCCAAACCGCGGCCGTGTTCTCCCCTCGTCTCGAGCGCGTGTTGACCGCCGCCGGAATCGAGGCAGGGAGCCGGGATGCCGCGCAGGTCGATACCTTGCACCTGCTCTTCGCGCTCATTCACGAGAGGAAAGGCGTTGCTGTGGCAGCCCTGGAAACACCGGGAGTCGGACACCAAATTGTTGGAGCGGCTTTGTCGAGCGCATTGCGTAATGGAATGACTGATCCGGCGTGAATAAACTCAAACCCACCAAACCGCTCTCCTTCCTGCTCGTCATCGCCATCATCTTTATTCCCGGTATCGCCGTCACTGCTGCGCTCGCCGCAAATCAGCTCGGCTATTGCGTCAATGCCATCTTGCCGGGTGGCGGGGGTCTCAATGCCACTCCCTACCTCTTGCAGATCGGAACCGACTCCGCAAAGGTTCGTCTTCGCTCGACCGTTGCGCAGGAAGCGACCATTACCGTTACCACTGAGGGGCAGGAGCCAGTCGCCCAGACAGTTGACTCCGCCAATATCCAGACCTTCGATCTCGCCGATCTAACCCCGGGAGCTGATTATTCCTACACCGTGGAACGCGGCGACTCAACCTGGGAAGGGACGTTTCGCACGCCGAGCGGCCCACTGGACACGGTCCGTTTCGATGTCCTCGGAAGCAGCGGCGTGAGTAACGATGCGCAACACGCGATTGCCGCCAGGATGGTGACTGACGATCCCGACTTCGTGCTGCATACGGGCGATGTGGTCTATCCGCGGGGAGCACTCTGCCACTACGGACTACGGTACTTCGGCCCCTACGAAGATCTCTTGCCAAACGCGGCAGTCGCTCCCGCCATCGGCGAGGTCGATCTCAAAGCCAGCAACGGCAGCGCCTTCCGCGAAACGTTCGAGCTAACACCCGATCCTGACAACGAGAACCTGCTCTATAACTCATTCGACTACGGACCAGTGCATGTGATCGTCCTGGACAGCGAGCTCTACGAGCAGAACGACCAAACCGCCATCGACCAGCAGCGCGCCTGGCTAACAGAGGATCTGGCCACCTCAGCTAATGCGGCCTGGACCGTCGTCGTTATCCACCGGCCTCCCTACTCGTCGACCAAGGGCGCAGCCAGCGAAGATATTCGCGAGGACCTCGGTCCGATTTTCACTGATAGCGGCGTCGATCTGGTGCTCTCTGGCCACGCCCGCAACTACGAGCGGTTCCAACCGGATGGCGGGGTAACCTACGTCGTCACCGGCGGCGGCGGGGCCGAAACCCAGGGATTCGGAGCAAATCGAACCTCGGTGGCGGCGTCCGACGTGCATCACTTTTTGTCCGTGGATGCGTCTCCCTCCACACTTTCCGTGCGCGTGATCGACGAAAAGGGCGGAACGATCGATACGTTCTCGTTGAGCGTTTGACCTATCCTTAGAGTTGCGCACTGGCTGATCTGAACCCGGTCCAGGCGCTCCACGTCGTTCGGGCGACCCCGCGCTCTCCCTCGTCGGGGTAGAGCTAAGCACCTCCATTTCACGGAATTCGCCTTCAGCGCTCCGGCAAGATGAAGGAATGTCGCTCCAGGCTGAGTAACGAGCCCCATGGGTTCATTCGGCATGTAAAACCCGCCAGGCATCTCCAGAAGTTGATGGAGTATCCCTTCCAAACATTCCGCAAGGACGGCTAAATACCAGGAACGCATGGGTGGGTATGGTAAAATCAGCATGTTCGCCACCGGCGTGCTGGTTGGTGGCTGCGCGGAGCATGCGCGGCTCGCGGACGTTGTGAGCCTACGGGTCAGGGTATGCCGCCCCCAGCGGCACGTTGCGTAGTGATGACGCCAGCTTCGGTCCTCTTGTGTGGATGGACCGCCGCGGCGATCCAAGCATATGCACAAAGGACTACATTAAGTGACAGAAGAAGAAATTAAACCAAAGCGCCGTTCGCGTAAGACCGTCACGCCTGAAGAAGAGGCAGCGATGATCTTGCAAGAGAACGGCATGACGACAGAAGCCATCGCAGAAGAAGCTCCCGCGAAGAAGCCGCGTGCCTCCAAGAAGAGCACGGCCGCCGCGACCGAGCAGACTGCCGAAACAGAAAAGCCGAAGCGCTCACGTGCGAAAAAGGCCACTGTTGACGCAGAGCCGGCCGTCGAGGAGACCAAAGCGGCCGACGTCGAGGAATCGATCGAGGCTGTCGAAGCAGCTGAGACCGTCGAACCAGTAGAGATCATCGAAGTGATCGAGGTCGTCGAGCCGGTCGAGGTCGTTGAAGTTGTCGAGGTCGTCGAACCGGTTGTCTTCATCGACTCCACCTACAGCGATGACCACGAAGACACCCAGGAAGAGGCACCCGCGGCAGCCGCGGCACCGCCGCGCGATAGCGACACGCTTACCTTCTCCGATCTCGGTCTGAGTGACGACATTTTAAAGAGCGTTAAGGATGTTGGCTACGAAGAGCCGACGCCGATTCAGGCCATCACCATTCCGGCCATGCTGCGCGGCGGTGACATCATCGCCCAGGCGCAGACCGGTTCCGGTAAGACCGCCGCGTTCGGCCTGCCGATCATCGACACAGTCGACGCCCGTGACCGTTCGGTCCAGGCGTTGATCCTGACGCCGACGCGTGAGCTCGCCATTCAGGTGGCCGAGGCCCTGCACAAATACGGTAAGCACAAGGGGATCGAAACCCTTCCCATCTATGGCGGACAGCCGTATGAGCGGCAGTTCCGTGGGCTGCAGCGCGGACCCCAGATCGTTGTCGGGACTCCCGGCCGTGTGATGGATCACATGCGCCGTAACACCCTTTCGCTCGAATCGCTCGAGTTCTTCGTGCTCGACGAAGCCGACGAAATGCTCGACATGGGCTTCATCGAGGACATCGACTGGATTCTCGAGCACGTCCCATCGAACAAGCGATCTGCGCTCTTCTCCGCCACGATGCCGTCGCGCATCGTCGAGCTGGCGAAGACCCATATGAACAACCCGGAGCGACTCACCGTTCAGGGCAAGGAAATGACCGTTCCGGCCACGAACCAGACGTATTACGAGATTCCTCGCAGTCGGAAGACCGATGCGCTGACGCGCATCCTGGATGCCGAGGGACCGCCGCTGGCCATGATCTTCGCCCGCACCAAGCTTGGCGTTGATGAGCTCGGCGAATCGTTGATGGCGCGCGGATTCGCGGCCGAGACATTGCATGGGGATCTCTCGCAAGCGCAGCGCGACCGCGTCATGCGCCGCTTCCGCTCCGGTCAGGCCGACATTCTGGTCGCGACCGATGTGGCTGCCCGCGGGATCGACGTCGATGACGTTACCCATGTCTTCAACTACGACGTGCCGGAAAGCGCGGAGACGTATGTCCACCGCATCGGACGCACCGGCCGAGCCGGGAAGCGCGGTGAGGCGATTACCCTCGTCACACCAAAGGAAACTCGCTGGCTACGCCAGATCGAGCGCATCATCAAAGCCAAGATCGAGCCACGCCGTTTGCCGACGCTGGCCGACGTGGCTGAGCGACGCCGCGATGCCATGAAGCTGGAAGTGCTCGAAGCCCTCAAGGACGAAAGCGCCTTCCAGACGTATGTGCAGGCGATCGACGATCTCTCCGAGGATCATGAGGCCACTGATATCGCCGCAGCGATTCTGAAGCTTTATGCCGATCAGACCGGCCGCGGGCTATCGTCCGAGGCCACTGAAGACGATCTGGCCGCCATTACCCAGGCAGCGGTGAGCCGCCAGGAACGCTTCGACCGCGATCGCCGCGAAGGTGGACGCGACGGCGGGTACCAGCGCGAGGGCGGTCGCGACGGTGGACGCGAAGGCGGCCGTTTCGAACGGGGCCAGGAACCGGGCATGACCCGACTCTTCCTGAACATCGGACGCAACTTCAATGTACGTCCGCAGGATATTGTTGGCGCCATAGCGAATGAGGCTGGTATTCCAGGCCGTTCGATTGGCGCGATCGATATTCTCGACACCTATAGCTTTGTCGACATTCCGAGCCAGTTTGTCGATCAGGTTATCGATGCGGTCACGTCGAGTGGCATCAAGGGTCGAAATGTCAACGCCGAACGCGCTCAGCCGGGCGCGGGACGTAACCGCGAACAAGGCGGTGGTGGTGGCGATCGCGGCGGTTTCCGCCAGGATCGTGGAGGCGGTGACTCTCGCCAGAGCCGCGGTCCACGCCAGCAAGGTGGCGGCCCATCCGGTGGATACGGTGGCAATCGCCAGGGCGGCGGCGGCAACTACGGCCCACGTCGTGATTCCGGTTCCGGATCCGGCGGCTATCCTCGCAACACCGGTGGTGGCGGTGGCGGTGGCCAACGCCGCGGTGACGGGAACACCTGGGACTATCGTGGTGGCAACACCAATCAAGGCAATCGCCGGGACAATGAAGTTGTCGACCGAACGCCACGTAGCGACCGTTTCGATCCCAATCTGGGCCGCGAAGACTAAAACTCCGATGACGCTGACTTCGGCCAGCGCGTCTGTCAACCCCCGTTCCCGCTGTGGAACGGGGGTTGTTTCGCTTCACGCTGATGAAGCTGTTTCTGTTCTGAAAACCGCCTTGGATCCCTGGCTGGTTCCCACCTGGAGCATGCGAATCGGGACGGGCGTTCGGTTTTGAAACGGGTAACGCATATCACCACCGGCGCGGCGATCGCACTACCAGTCGCGGCAATGCTCTCTCCAGCCGCGGCGGCGGGGGCGATCTTCCTGGGTATGGCGGGGGCGGTGGTTCCAGATTACGCCGATCTCCGGTCGGATTTCCGGCACGTGCTCCGGCACCGCGGCGTGTCCCACAGCATACTGTTCGCAGGCGGGACAATCCTGCTGGTCTATGCCCTTATGAGCGCCCTGACCCGAGTGGCCGATTCCCGATTCCAGCTTCATCATGAGCTCGTCGCACCGCTTTTGCTGGCCTTTGGACTCGGCCTCGGTTCCCACCTGGTGCTCGATGCCGCGACCCCGAGTGGAATCCGCCCCTTCCTCCCACTCTGGGGTTTCCGCCTACGGATTCTGCCCCCCGGTATGCGCATCACGACCGGTGGCACGATCGATGGACTCGTGCATACCGTCACGTCCTTAATCGTCACGCTTGGCCTGTTGTATCTCGTCTACGAGCATGTGCGATGACCGCAGATTCGACCCTTTTGCGCCGGTACCGAAAAGCGATCGGGCGTTCCGATACGCTCGGCATGCCAGAAGCGCTCGATCCCAAACTGACGAGTTTCCGCCAGCGCGCTGAGTACCGCCTCGACCGCATGCGGGAGATGCTCGCCGCGCTGGGCGATCCGCTCTCGGCCACGCCAATCGTGCATGTTGCGGGTACGTCGGGCAAAGGCTCCACTGCAACTGCGATTGCCTCGATCCTGACCGCAGCAGGCTATCGCACGGGCCTCCATACGTCGCCATACCTCCAGGTGGCGACCGAAAAGCTGCAAATCGACCGTGAGCTCATCGATGCGAGCGCATTTGCCAAATTGGTCAATGCCACGCTCGATTCGCTGGAAGCTGCCGGATTCCAACCAAGCTATGGGCAGCTCTGGATCGCGATGGTGCTGGGTTGGTTCGAGCAGGAAATGGTCGATATTGCGATTATCGAGGTCGGCGCCGGGGGGCGATTCGATCTGAGCAACGTCGTGCATCCGCTGGTATCGGTCATTACCGAGATCGGATTCGATCATACCGATACACTCGGGCTCACGATCGAGGAGATTGCCTGGCACAAAGCCGGCATCATCAAACCCGTAACCCCCGTGGTGGCCGCGGTCTCAGACCGCACCGCGCTTCAGGTCATTGCCGGTGAAGCGAGCACGCAGGGAGCTGATTTGCACCGTATCATCCCTACCCCGGGCGACTTCCGCAGCACAAACGAGGCAACGGCGCGGTTGGCCGTCGACTTGCTGGGATTCGATGTCGAGCGTGCCGACATCGTGGAAGGCCTGGGACGATCGCGGCTTCCTGGACGAACCGAGACCATGCAGGAGGATCCACTGGTGATCCTCGATGGCGCTCACAATCCGCAAAAAATCGCGTCACTGGCGGGTTGGTTCACCCGGGAATATCCCCTCGCAAAGCCGGTGGTCGTCGCAGGGTTCCTGGAGTCCAAAGACGCACGCGCCATGTTGCAGGCGCTAACGCCCATCGCCTCTCAATTCGTGATGACCGAACCGGCCGTCGAAGAGAAACCTCCCGCTCATGCCGAGCAGTTGGCAGAACTTTCCCGCGAGCTTGCCTTCGATGGCCTAATGCGGGTCGAACCAGACCCGATGACTGCAGTCGCCGTGGCCATCGATCTGGCGCGGCAATCGGGCCAGCCAGTGCTCGTTACGGGGTCGCTGTATTTGATCGGCAATGTTCGAGGACGCTGGTATCCCGACGATGATGTCCTGCTCCAGCGCACCCCCTGGCCACGGACGGGGGCGTTCCGCCAATAAAAAAACCCGGCGGCGTATCGCCACCGGGTCTACAGAGTCATCGGCCCTTGAGTTATCGAAGCTTTTTTTCCATCGAGTGATACCAGATTCCGCCGATGATCGACGCGACGACGCCACCGACCATCAGGTAAACGCCCAGGTCGCCAGCCCGATCATAAAAATCGTAGGTAGACGTGGCAATGCCATAGAACGAGAACCCAACAGCCCAAGCCGTTACGCCAACGGCCACCAGCAATCGTGCCAACATTCTTTCGTCGTTCCTTTCTGGCGCGCTTGCGCAGATCGCATCAGTAATGCTCTTGCATAGGGTAGCAAAAAGCAGCTCGATGCGTCGCCTCTGGCTATACGATCTCCTTGGTTCGGTCATATCCGGTCGAGGTAATCAACCGCGCGCCGCGGTCGAAGCGCAGATACGACCAGGCCCATTGCATGGCGACGCGCAAGCGGTTCTGGAATCCAATCAGGAAGAAGATGTGAATCCCGAGCCAGGCCAGCCATGCGTCGAACCCTGCCAGCCGGAATCCCCTGATCTCGGCAATCGCCCGGTTGCGTCCAATAGTGGCCAAGTTGCCCTTGTCCTGATACACGAAAGGTTCGGGGGGTTCGCCGGAGATGCGACGTCCGATGTTTGCTCCCGCTACGCGACCTTGCTGCATGGCCACCTGCGCCACACCTGGAAGAGGCTTACCGTCTTTTCCATTCAACGCGGCGAGGTCGCCGATCACAAAGACGTTCGGATACTCCTTCACCGAGAGATCGGGTTGCACCACTACTCGGCCCGCGCGGTCGAGCTCGGTCCCGAGCGACTTGCCAATTGCCGAGGCAGCGACTCCCGCCGCCCAGAGTACGGTGGCCGAGCGAAATCGACGCCCACCAGCGACGACGCCGTCCGCGTCGACCTCGGTAACTGGCGTATCGGTGCGCACCTGCACGCCGATCTGGCCGAGAAAACCGTTGGCCTTGCGTGCCAGCGATTCCGGGAAAGACGGCAAGATGCGCGGAGCGGCTTCGAAGAGGAAAATCCGCGCCCAGGTCGGATCGATCCGATTGAATTCCCGCGCCAGGGTGTATCGCGAAATCTCACCCAGGGCCCCCGCGAGCTCAACGCCAGTGGGACCACCGCCGATGACTACGAAGGTCAACAGGCGATCGCGCTCGACATCGTCTTCGGTGCGTTCGGCGTCCTCGAACGCGCTGAGCACACGACGGCGGATTTCCAGCGCGTCTTCCAGACTCTTCAATCCCGGAGCAAAGGGCTCCCAGTCGTCATGTCCGAAATAGGAATGGCGCGCGCCAGTGGCGAGGACCAAATAGTCATAGGGAATCGGACCCGCATCCGTGTGCAAAATCTGTTGACTGGGATCAACCGAAATCGCTTCCGACATCAGGATCGCCCGGATGTTGTCCTGACCACGCAGGATCGAGCGGATCGGTTTGGCAATATCCGCGGGGGAAAGCGATGCGGTGGCGACCTGATAGAGCAAGGGCTGAAAGGTATGATGGTTGCGGCGATCCACGACGATGATCTGAACCGGCGCATGCTTCAGCGCCTGGATAGCGCGTAAACCGCCGAATCCGGCCCCAACGACCACCACACGGGGCTGCTTTGGTGTTGTCGACATGATTCAACCTCCGACGTACAGCCTACCGCCAACGCGGTTCATTCACATATGAATGAGCTCCGTCTCGATTTCACCGACCACGCCAAGTTCGAGATTGCGTTCGATGAATTGAATGATGGTGGCCAGCATCTCCTCGACGTGGGATCCCTGATTGCTGATGCAGACGATGCCGAGGGTGGCAACCCGCATATCGTCGAGGTCCGCCACTTCCGCGATCCCGGCATTGAACTGATTGCGTACTCGCGCCGTGATCGACCGGACCACCTGTCGCTTGTCTTTCAACGAGAACGAATCGTCCAGATAGAGGGTGATGTGCGCTACACCGACAATCGAAGCCATGGGATCGTCACTCGCCGATGGTTGTAACCAGGGTGGTCATGCCATCGCTGGTTCCCCACCACCAGGTCAATCCCAACCGCTCGGCCACGTGAGCGGCAGCATCGTTATACGCCTCAGCAAGCGAGCAATCTGCGTTCAGCTCCTCGCAGAGCCCCTCATTTGGGAATCCGGAGATCACCGCTTCGGCACGTCCGGTCTCGAACTTGGTCGAATGCACCTGCGCGCCGATCGCCTTGTAATTGGTGAGCACCGCGTCCAGAAACCCCTTCGGGTCGCCGGTCATCGATTCGTCCCACGAATTGGCGAAAACCTGCCCGAGATAGCTCGACCATCCTTCCAACGGAATCCCGGCCTGCGCCAGATATCCGGTCGTTGCCATGATCAACGCTTGCGCATTTGCCCGCGCCAAATCGAGCAACTCCTCGATCGATTCCTTGTTTGCCTGGTTCGTCAACGCTCTTGCTCTCGCTTCCTCACAGACCAATCGAGATTTCATTGTACTTGCCCGCCCGTCCTGGCTCGACAAAACGGAGGTCGTTGGCACACATTTACCAGTGGTCTGAATTTACCGGTGAGTATGGCTATGGTAGGGTACATTCGCCGGAGAGTCGGCTGTCGCGTGGTGCACTGCGATGGCAGCTCTCCGGCACACGTCTATTCAGACTTCTTCTCATACTGTGGTCACAATGGCAATTTTCTCTGGCGAACATCGGTGAGTCATGAATGACTGCATCTGTGAGTCCACTCGCCAGGAGCCAGCGTTTACTTGTTGCAAAGCTAGAATCTGGCCGGCGTCTTCGAAGATGTATTCGAGAATGCCCATAGGATGACCGCATGTGCGAGCATCATTTGCAGCCAGGGTTACCCCTGATACGCTTGAGCGATATGTCCCCTGATTCACGGTCCATGTGACTTTTTCGTCGTATGCTGGATGCGGCAATCGAGCGTCTCGGCGATGAGTATTTTCTCGCGACGTTTCCTTGCATGAAACTCACGGAAAGCGCTGGGCGAGGGTCCCGGCCAATGGACCGTCGTCCGACCTCCGAGATCAACGTATGCATTCGGTCCGCCGGCACACCTCAAGCAGCTCGAACAGGAGGCGTCCTCTTTCGTCTCTGATGGTGCAGCTCGTGTTGCTGGCTGTGCTTGGACACAGCGTCCTGATGGCGGCGGATGCACATGCCGTGGCTCTGGACCATCAAACGCACCTGGCTCCAAGCGTGCAGACAGAGGTCTTCTCCGCCACGGAGGTTACCCCCGCACATCATACAGGGCCGTGTTTTACCACCAGTGACGCCGCCTTCGAGGGAGTCAAGGGGTCCCAACAACCAGACGTCCGCTACGCCACTTGCCTCGCAACCGTAGAACTCGAAGCCTCTTCCTCATCGGTGATTGCGGATACCCCGTCGCACGGACCCGGTCCTCCGGACGAGATTCTCGCGCTCTTCCAGATACTCCGGTTATAGGCCGAAACTGACGCTACCTCGATCCGATGATTTTTGTCATCGGGCTGTTTTTCGCGTTTGTTTCGACCAACAGGAGTTTCAATCACCGTGAAGCATCGATGGAAATTTTTCCTCATTGCCGCGCTCTTCAGCGCGAGCATATTCTCGACATTCTCCCCTGCAGGGCAATCCCTTGCCCTGGCCCAGGCAACTCCGGAAACGGCGGTTTCCTGTGACAATGTCGGGACTCCCAAGCCGGCCGCACATGAAATGGACCATGGCGGCATGGCTGCCACCCCAGTCGCTGCGGAGTTCGATCAGCTCTATATCGATATGATGATCCCGCATCATCAAAGTGTGGTTTCCCTGGCGCAAGCCGCAATGCCGTTACTTACCGACGCACGTCTCATCTACCATGGCCGAAAACATCATTGCCTCTCAGGTCCAGGAGATGGCAGAGCTGCAAGCCTATCGTGTGGAGTTCTATGGCGCGGGTGATCCGCTACCAATGGACGAGCAGTCGATGATGCAATTGATGCCCGGAATGACTTCGAGCATGGATGACACGATGGCGTTGATGAACCCCGAAACCCTCGTCGCAACGTTCTGCAACGCGAGTGATTTCGACCTGGCCTTCATCGACCTGGTACTTCCGCATCATCAAAGTGCCGTGGACGCTTCGGAAGTGGCCCTCGACCAGGCCACCCACGTTGAGATCCGCGATTTTGCTCAACGCGTGATCGAGGATCAACAGCGGGAAATCGATATTTTGCTGACTGTGCGGATAGAACTGTATGGATCGGCAACACCTGATGCGCGTATATCCTAATAACGACGCGTTCGGTATCGGGTTTATCCGCCTGTAAGCCAACGCACCGTGGGCGACACCGCTGGAGTCACGCCGCCCACGGTGCGCTTCCTCAACGAATCTGAGGACGGGGTGGATAGCCCTGTTTCGAAACTTTGACAACGACTGTTCGCATGATGGATTCGCATCGCACCCCAACCGGATTACAGACACCCAAATCGTGAAACCAAACTCGTCCGAGCGTGCTCACGGCCCGTCCGCAGGTAATCAGGAGCAACAACGAGATGGATCATTCAGCCCACGCCCACCAAGCTGCCAATGCCCCCGTAAGCCACGACCAACCTGCCGGACACGACAACCACGCCGGTCACGACAAACATGCCGGACACGACCCTGGGATGTTCCAGCGTCGCTTCTGGGTTTGCCTCGCGTTGAGCATCCCCGTTCTGCTTTTCAGCGACATGGTGCAGGAGTGGTTCAACTTCTCGATGCCATCGTTCGCGGGTGACAACCTTATCGGTCCCGTTCTGGGAACCATCATTTTTGTCTATGGCGGCTCGGTCTTTCTGATCGGTGGATGGCGGGAGATTCAGGACCGGGCCCCCGGCATGATGTTGCTGATCGCCATGGCGATCACGGTGGCATATGTCGCAAGCATCGCCACCTCCTTTGGGTGGTTCGATCTGGACTTCTGGTGGGAGCTCGCCCTCCTGATCGATGTCATGTTGCTCGGTCACTGGATGGAGATGCGCGCAATTGGGAAGGCGCAGGGCGCCCTGGCTGCGCTGGCTGCCCTTTTGCCGGACGAGGCAGAACGGGTGGTGGGCGAAGGCACGGAAACGGTGCCGATTGATTCCCTTGTTGCCGATGACGTGGTGCTCGTCCGGCCAGGCGGACGGGTTCCCGCCGACGGGGTCATCGTCGATGGCCAGGCGTTTGTGGACGAATCGATGCTTACCGGCGAGTCGAATCCCGTCGAAAAGGGAATCGACGATCGGGTAACTGCTGGTAGCGTGGTGGCAGGTTCGGCCATCAGGTTCCGCATCGATGCGGTCGGTGAGCAGACGGCACTTGCCGGTATTCAGCGTTTGGTCCAGGAGGCCCAGCAGTCTCGATCCCGCGCGCAGACACTGGCCGATCGATTTGCCGCAGCCCTTTTCTACATTGCATTGGCCGCTGGCGCCATCACCATGGTGGTCTGGTTGATCGTTGGCACGGTCGACGAAGCGGTTACGCGGACCGTGACGGTGTTGGTTATCTCGTGCCCTCACGCCTTGGGTTTGGCCATTCCGCTGGTGATTGCCATTTCGACAGCCACCGCAGCGAAGAACGGCATCCTGGTCAAGGATCGACTCGCGCTCGAGCGAATGAAGGATGTCGACACCACGCTCTTCGACAAAACAGGAACGCTCACCCGGGGAGCACATGTGGTCACTGGTCTCTGGACCGTCGCAGGGGTTAGTGAAGATGCGTTGTTGACGCAGGCTGCCTCCGTCGAGGCAGACAGCGAGCACCCGTTGGCTCGCGCCATCGTTACCACTGCCCAGGAGCGAGCGCTCTCCATACCGAAAGCCGAGGGGTTCCAGGCAATCGCTGGTCGCGGAGTGACCGCATCAGTCGAGGGCAAAAACGTCGCCATCGGCGGCCCGGTGCTACTGCGAGAGCGGAGCTTGACACCCCCGGAGGCGATGACGTCCACCATCGAGGAATGGGAAGCGCGCGGAGCAGCCGTACTCTACGCGATCGAAGATGACACCGTGATTGGCGCTCTTGCGCTCGAGGACCAGATTCGACCGGAGTCCCGGGAGGCGGTTTCCGAACTGCATCAGTCGCGGGGTACGGGTGGTGATGATTACCGGCGATTCGCAAGCAGTGGCGGATGCGGTCGCGAAGGATCTGGGAATCGATGAGGTCTTTGCGGAAGTCTTGCCCGAAGACAAGGATCGGATCGTCCATGAGATCCAGCAACGCGGTGACCGGGTGGCGATGGTTGGCGACGGTGTCAACGATGCTCCAGCACTGGCCCGGGCAGATGTCGGGATTGCGATTGGCGCAGGGACCGATGTGGCTATCGAATCTGCCGGGGTGATTCTGGCTTCGAACGATCCCCGTACCGTGGTGGGCGTCATCGATCTTTCCAAGGCGAGCTATCGAAAGATGCTGCAAAACCTGGGTTGGGCGGTTGGCTACAACGTCATCGCAATTCCGCTCGCAGCCGGTGTCCTGGCTCCATGGGGAATCGTTATTGGTCCAGCGGTTGGAGCGATCCTCATGAGCGCCTCGACGATCATCGTCGCGCTGAATGCGCTGCTCCTCCGCCGTATCGACTTGCGGCCAGGGCAATCGGGACCTGCCAGTTCCTCGGCCAATCCGCCTTCAGGGATGCCGCAACCGGTGGGCAGCAGATAACCGGTGGGTTTTGGCCCAGTGCGGCTTTTATTTTCTGTCGAAATCAGATTCTCGGCAGATCATCAAAGTGACGAGGAGGTCCAAGATGAACGACGCACCCAAGTCCAGGGGACTCGATCCCGCCTATCTCAAGCTCTTTCTGGCATTGGGCTTGAGCCTGATCGTCATGTTTGCGTTGTCGATGGCGTTTATCGATCGCTGGAGCCACTTTTATTTCAATCTCAGCAACTTTTACATGGCAGTGACGATGGTGGCTCCGATGGGCCTCATCATGCTGCTCGTGATGCACAACATGTTCCCGGACAAACGCATCAATGCAATGTTGATCGTGGCGTTTGTCCTGCTGTTCTTCGGCGGGTTGTGGCTGGGAAGAACTGAATTCGCGGTAGGAAACGAGCAATTTCTCAAGGCCATGATTCCCCATCATTCACGGGCAATCCTGGTGTGCGAAAACGCATCGATCACTGATCCAGACATCAAGACCCTCTGCGACGGAATCGTGAAAACGCAGCTGGAAGAAATCGACCAGATGGAACAGATGCTGGATGAGCGTTAGTCAAGCAGAGTGGCCCGGTGCAACCCGGGCCACCCGTCTCTCGGCTGAGCGTGAGAAATCGACGTCGATGCGCAGATCGTCCCCTGAAGGGAAGCGGGCTGAGTGACAGATGGAGGTAAGCGTCGCTTCGCCGGGACGCGTAGTGCGACTGTGAACAGTTCCGCTGTTAGGGCGGGAGTGTTATGTCCGGGATCGCGATCCAGGCGCTTGCTTTCCCTGGATCCAGCATTACGAGACTGACGAGCGAATCGAACAAGGGTGCCCAAACCGCTCTCCTTCGATAAGGATCCTAAATCGCCTGACCAGTCGTCGCGTCGAACAACCGGAGTGCGCCGCGCTCCAGGTTCACCCAAACCGTTTCGTTCGGGCTGGGCCGGATTTCCGGCTCGGTCACCACCCGGATGAATTTCTCTCCCTGGTGCAGATTGACGATCGTCTCTGACCCTTGTGGTTCGGAGATATAGACCGTCATTGGATGCCAGGCTTCTTTTTCAGTCGGCGAAAGTCGGATGGTTTCTGGCCGCGCTCCGACCGTTACTGGTCCCTGCGGAAGATCGGCCGGGGCCGGAATGACCCAGTTGCCGTCGATCACGATCCCGTCCGCGGTTCGTTCGCCATCCATCAAATTCATCGGCGGATTGCCAATGAATCCCGCGACGAACGTGTTGGCCGGATGCTGGTAAATGTGATCCGGATCACCTACCTGCTGGATGATCCCCTGATTCATTACTGCGATCCGGTCGGACATGGACATCGCCTCGCTTTGATCGTGGGTGACGATGATGGTGGTCACCCCGGTTTCGCGTTGCAGCGCTTTCAGGTGGGCCCGGGTCTGCACCCGCAGAATGGCATCCAGATTGGAAAGCGGCTCATCCATCAGGAAGACTTTCGGTCGGCGAACGATGGCCCGGCCCAGCGCCACCCGTTGTTGTTCGCCGCCTGAGAGCTCGCCGGGCTTGCGGTCCATCTTGTTGGTGAGGTTGAGCAGCTTGGCCGCGTCATCGACCCGTTTCGTCATTTCTTCTTTGCTGATCTTCTGGATCTTGAGCGGGTATTCGAGGTTCTCCCGCACCGTCATGTGGGGATAGAGCGCATATTGTTGAAAGACGAGCGCAATGTCGCGGTCTTTTGCCGGCAACGGCACCACGTTCTGGTCGCCGATGATGACCTCTCCCGCATCGGGAAACTCGAGTCCGGCCACCATGCGCAGGGTCGTCGTCTTCCCGCATCCGGAGGGGCCCAGCAGCGAGATCAGCTCACCATCAGCAATCGTGAGGCTCAGATTGCGAACGATCGGCCCCGCCTTTTCGGTGTAGGTCTTCCAGAGATTTTTCAACTCGACGTGCGCCATCAAAGCCCTCGGGTGGATGTAATCAGGCTGCGCACCATCCAGCGACGCAGGATCAGGAAAAGCAACAGCACCGGTGCCAGGTAGAGGACGCCCAGTGCGGCGGTTACCTCGGCATTGCGGCCGCCATCGGCAGCGAAGAAGAATTGCAGCGGAAGGGTTGCCTTGTCTTGCTGGGTGATCATGATGATGACCAACAGCACTTCGGACCACGCCGCCGTGAAGGCGAACCCGGCGGTAATCGCCAAACCGGTTTTACTCAAAGGCAACAGGATCTCGAACCAGGCACGCCAGGTGGAGCGCCCGTCCATTGCGGCGGCTTCATCCAGGTAGCGAGGCAACCCGTCGTAAAACCCCTTCATCAACCAGATCAAAAAGGGCAGGATCATGGCGGTCTGAGCCAGGATCAATCCGCGAAAGGTGTCGATGAAATCGAGCCGGTCGGCCAGATCATAAATCGCCACCATGGTGGCCGCGATCGGGATGGCATAGAGCAGGAGCACCGCATAGACCGCGTAGGTCTTGTGGCGGAACCGCAAACGCGAAAGCGCAAACCCGGCCAAGGATGCCAGCACGGTAGCCAGCACCATTGCCGATACAGAGACGAACAGGCTGTTGCGCAACGCATGCCCAACATCGCGCTCGTCGAAGAGATAACGGAAGTTATCGAGCGTCGGTTCGTTCGGCCAGGGGATGTATTTGCCCGCATCGCCATCGAACGCAGCCGCCACGATCCACAGGAACGGCACCGCGAAAAAGAGGCTTACGAGAATAAGCCCGATGTTCGTCAACCAGCGGGCCCGGCTGGAATAGCGCTCTTTCGCTATTGGCGGTGGGGTGAGCTGTTGTTCGCTCATTGTTCGCTCGCCCTCGCCAGGCGGAGGTAGAAGAGCGCAAAGACGAGACTGATCAGTAACATGACCACCGAAAGCGACGCGCCGTATCCGATGTCAAATAACGTGAACGCCTGGTGATAGGCATGGAGGGCGATCGTTTCGGTCGCGTAGGCCGGATCGCCATTTGTCAGGATCAGGATCATCAGGAAGCTGCCGATGGTGGTGATCGTCGTCACCAGCAGTACCAGCGAGATCACGTGCCGCATCGCGGGCAGGGTTTGATCCTTGAATCGCATCCAGGAGGTCGCCCCGTCGATGCTGGCCGCTTCGTAGACCTGATTCGGGATCGATTGCAAGCCGCCCAGAAAGATGATCAGCGCGAACGCCAGACCACGCCAGGATTCCACCAGGATGACCGCAAGCATGGGAAAGTCACCCAGCATATCGATACGCGGCAAATGCAACGTCGTGAGCGCGGTGTTCAGCATCCCGTTGCGATAGTCGAAGATGCCACCCCAGATAAAACCCGCCAATGTGGGCGGGCAGATCCATCCGAGCAGCACCGCGGTGAAGGCAACGGGCGCCAGCTTGTGTTTGTGAACCTGCGCGTGGTGGATCAGCAATGCGATCAGCAATCCGCCAAGCGTCTGCCCGATCATGGCCGCACCGATGGTAAAAACGACCGTGTTCTTGACGAATTTGAAGAAATCCGGGTTATCCCAGAGCCGCCGATAATTATCCAGACCGACGAACTGGGCCCCCGCCGAGAAGTTCGTCAGTGAGAGGCTGGTCGTGCTGGTGTAGATCACCCAGAGCGCCGGAAAGATGAAGAACGCCGAGAGCAGAATCGCGGCTGGCGTGATCGCGACGATGTACGGTCGCTGCTCGCCTTTACGTTTCTTGATCGGGGGCGCAACCTCGGCATCCGCCGGCCAGTTGACGGCGGGTGCGCTCATGGGCACTCCTGCTCGATGACGTTCGGCTTACCCATCGTCAGGGTCAACTCCTGGCCATACCGATCGATCGCCTCTACCGGGGTCGCTTCTCCGGTCGCCACCAGGCTGGTGGCATTTTGCACCACCCCGATCAGCTTGCGAAACTGTGGCTCCGGTGGCGGCAGCGTGAGCGCATCTGCGACATCCAGCATGATCGGTGCAAGCGGAGTGGCCTGCCAGGCTGGGTCAGCTCGCGCATCGTTGCGTGCGGGAAGATGGGGATCGTCGATGGCCAATGCGGCCTGCGTTTCCGCAGAGTTGAACGCTTCGATAAAGGCCCATCCAAGATCCGGGTTCTTCGAGTTCCGGTTGATGTACCAGGCATCCCCCGCGTCGCCAAGCTCGAACAGCCCATTGTCGCCCGGGAAGAGCGCGATCCCGATGTTGGCGGCATCGTCCGGGTTCTCCGTGGTCCAGATGCCGTACTGCCTGGCAGATTCATGCAGAATGCCAAGCTCGGAATCGCCGAAATATTGCGGGATGGTCACCAGGGGAGCGACGTCGGTCAGCACCGATTGCGGCACGACTGCCGCCGTTTGGAAGGCGGTTTCGTAATACCCAAGTGTCTCCCGAATCGGACAGCTATCGATGAACCACTTGCCATCGGAGTCGGTCAACGTGCCCCCGTTGGAAAGAATCAGGGTCATGAAATCAGCGGCGGTGGCGTTCTCACCATTCGCGCCGGCATAGATCGAATAGGGAATCACCTTGGAGTTCGACGCCTTTATTGCCCCGGCAGCCTCGATGATTTCCTCGCGAGTTTGCGGTTGCCAATCGACCGGCAACCCGGCAGCTTCGAACAGGTCCTTGCGATAGAAGAGGAAGTAGACGCTGAGTCCCCAAGGAATCGACCAGATGTGGTCCTGCAGCGTTACGCCGAACTTCGCCTGTTCGCTATATTGGGCCCAGCCATCCCAATTGGCCAGATACTCATCGAGCGGGAGGACGAATCCGCCTTGCGCAAGCTCGCCCGACCCGAGACCGAGAATGAGAAAAACATCCGGCGCGGTATGGGTGAAGAGTTGCACCGCAAGCTGGTTCAGATAGCCTGAGCCAGGCGATGGTGCGATATCGATGGTGGTGCCCGGATTAGCTGCCATCACGGCCTCAGCGGCGGCTTCGACATATGGGCCGATGAAGGCATTTGCCCCTTCGTAGCCGATCGTGATCGAACCGCTCAGCCCCTGCGCCAGCGAATTCCCGTGCCGGGCCAAGATCGATCCCGCCAGCGCGGCGCTGCCACCGGCCAGGACCGAACGTCGTGTAACCGGCCGGGACCGCCCTACGAGTCGCATGGTTGGGCGACCACATTGTCTGCGCCCAGCACGCGGGTCAGCTCTTCGGCGTAGCGGGTAGCCGCTTCGTCCGGAGTCGCCTCACCGGTGGCTATCAAACCCGTTGCGTTTTGAATGATGCCGACGAGCTGCAGGAACGATCGGTCCGGCGCGGTCAGCAGAAGGGAATCGGCCGATTCCACCATCGCGCTCAGGAACGGTGTCGCCTGGAAGGCTGGATCGGCGGCGGCATCGGCCCGAGCCGGGATATGCGGATCCTCGACGTTGATCGCCACCTGGTTCGCTACCGAGTTGAACTGGGTGATGAACTCCCAGGCGAGATCCTTGTTCTCGGTCTGATTGTTGATGAACCACGAATTGCCCGTGCCGCCCACCGCGAACGGCGCCACATCGCCCGCCCCCGGGAAGAGCACGAAGCCAACATTCTCGTCGGTCCAGTCCTGGTCCTCTTCGGTCCAGCCACCGTATGCCCATGAGCCTTCGTAGAGAATGCCGAGCTCGCCGTCGATCATGGCCTGACGCATGGCGGAACCCGGCTGCGGGCTGGTCATGACTTCCTGTGGCACGGTTTCGTCAGTCTGATACGCGCGGTAGTAATAGTCGAGGGCTTCCCGGATCGCGCAGCTATCGATGATGAACTTCCCATCGGCATCACGCAACTTCCCACCGAAGGCGTTGACCAGCGGAATGAACCCGCGTGACACCGTGCCGTTTCCGCCGTTCGCACCGGCGTAAAGGGCGTAGGGAATCACACTGTCATCGCTTTCCTTGATCTTGAGCGCTGCGTCGAGGATTTCGGTCGGATTGGCCGGGGTCCAGTCGCGCGGCAGTCCGGCCTTTTCGAGTATGTCCTTGTTGTAATAGAGAAAATGGGTATCCATCAGGTAGGGAATCGCCCACACTGAACCGTCGTACGTCGAGCGATTCGCGCAAGGCTTCTGGATACTGGTCCCAGCCGTCCCAATCGCCGGTGAACTCATCCATCGGGGCGATCAGATCGGCCGCTGCCAGCTCAGCCATGGCCACGCCGACCAGCAGGAAGAGATCCGGCGCCCGTCCGCTGTTGAGCTGGAGGATGACCTGGGTCGCGTAATTGCCACCCGGCGACGGTTGCAGGGTGACGGTCGCGTCAGGATTCGCATCCTCGATCGCCTTGGCCGTCGCTTCGATGTAGGGGATCACGCCGGTCGCCGCACCCTCGTAGCCGATGGTGATCTCACCACTCAGACCACCATCCTGCGCGTGAGCGATCGGCCCCCGTGCGAGCAACAATCCCGCTCCGCCAAGCGCGGCTCCCTGTAAGAGACGGCGCCGGTCGACCGGAGCTCCGATCCGTGAAAGCGCAGAACGGTTAGGGTTCATGGACATCGGACTCCTTGATCGTTGTGTGTGTTGGCGCGCTGGGTCGCTCGGTTTCAATCTGATCGAATTCTATAGGGAATTTCCCACGAAACGAACTGTCCTGACAGCGCATATTCGTAAATGTGAACGATGGGAACGCCTTACCTCGCCATTGCCGAGGGCAAACCCCGTTCATAGCCCTGCGCGATCGCAAGGATCGCAGGAAACTGTTTGCCTTTCTGCGCTAGAGAATCGTCTTCAATCGTTCAAGATCGATATTGCCGCCGGTGAGCACGGCAGCCGTGACCGAACCTGTGCCAATTCCCGCTTTACCGGTAAGCAGCGCCGCGATTCCCGCCGCAGAGGCGCCTTCGATGAGCTGCTTGGTCCGATCGAGCACCACCTTCAACGCGGTAGCAATCTCATCCTCGGTAACCAGCACCACATCATCCACCAACTCGCGCACGATGGCCAGATTCAACTCGCTCGTGAACGGCGCTGCGAGGCCATCGGCCATGGTTTGCAACGTTTCGAGCGCGACGGGATGTCCCGCCTGGAGCGCGCGTGTCATGGTCGGTGCGCCGTCCGGTTCGACGCCGACGATGCGCACGTCCGGATTCAATATCCGCGCCGCCAGCGCAATTCCGCAAATCAAGCCACCGCCACCGATGGGCACCACGATGGCCTCCAACCCCTCGATCTCCTCCAGCAGCTCGAGGCCGACGGTGGCTTGTCCCGCGATCACCGCTTCATTCGCGAAGGGCGAGATGAACACCGCACCGCTCTGCTCGCGGTCACGTTCCAGTTGGGCCACCGCTTCCTGAATAGTCGGGAATTGCCGCGTGGTGGCACCATAGCCCTGGATAGCGGCGACTTTACTCGGCACCGCGCTTTCAGTCATATAGACCGTGCAGGGCGTTCCGAAGACACGAGCGGCGTACGCCAGCCCCTGTCCGTGATTCCCAGCCGAAAACGTCACCACACCGGACGCGCGCTCTTCCGGCGTCAATTGCGCGACCGCGTTCACGGCGCCGCGCGCTTTGAAGGCGCCTGTCTTCTGCAGATTCTCGGCCTTGAGATGAAGCCGGGTGCCGGTGAGACCGTTCAGTGTTTCTGAGGTAAAGGTCGGCGTCCAGTGGACATATGGCGCGATCCGATCGCGCGCGTCCCAGATGGTTTCGATCGTGATCGACGTGGGTATGGGAGACTCGGAATCGGTCGGCATCGGGTCCTCCGCGATAAGCTGGCCTGAGTCGCGAGTATACCGAGGTTCCATGGACGATCAGGCACAGTCACCCCGCAATCCGATCGTGCAGCTCACATTCGATGAGCGCGCAATCGAATCGATCGCCGAAGCCCTCGGCGCGACCATCTCCCGAGCGCCGTTTCAGCTTCCGGGGAGCACGGTCTATCAGCTCACCATCGAGAACGCGCTAGGTCTCCCGGCCACCATGCTCACGCTCTGGCCGGGTATCGCGCGGGTAGATGCCATCTCACCATCCTCGACCGTGGTCTTCACCGACGTCCGGACGGTCGATCTGGTGGGTACCGTCGAAGTCCAGTTCCGCCGGACCAATCGGGAAATGCTCATCATCGCCCGTGGGGGCAAGGTCATCGTTCGCGCTTGACCTGTCGGTGGTCGCAAAAGACGTCCGGGTCCTTTCGTGCAGGTGCAGTTCTTAGCCAGCGTCGGCTTTCGCGATCCGGTCGGTGTTTTGCCAGACCCTGTCCATTTGCGAGGCATGCTCACCGGCGGTCATCAGACGCGGCTGGTTGAAATCCTCGATCTCCACCCCGCGCGGTCGCAACCCGACCACCTTGCCATCGCGCAGCACGATCTCCAGGATGCTCCCCTCGCGCACCTCGACCGAGAACATCTGGTCGAAGATGAAGTTCCCGACCGAGTAGAAGATCGGCTTGCCCTTATAGGTTTGCAACCCCTGCACCACGTGGGGGTGATTGGTGACCACCATGGTCGCGCCCGCATCGATAGCGGCTTTGGCTCCCTCTCGCGCCCAGGCAGGTGGAACCGGGAAATATTCGATGCCCATGTGGAAGTAGGGAATGACATAGTCGTACTGCCCGGCCAACGAGGTAATGTCGGCCAGGAATTGCTCGGTGATATACGGATTTGTGCCCGGTGTCGAGTCAGTGGCACCGGCGTAGCCGGTATTGCCAAGCTCGCTCATATAGACCGTGGCGCCGAATTCGCGCGCTTCCTCGTTGGCCGTGACCCCGTCGATGCCGATGAATGCCAACGTCTTGCCATCGACCTCGGCCACCCACGGCGCGCGTGCTTCGGCCAGATTGTTCCCCGCGCCGAAGTGCGGGATACCTCCCGCCTCGAGCGCGGCGATGGTATCGAGCAACCCCTGCGCGCCCCAACCTTCGCTATTCCACATGGAATGGTTGTTTGCGAGAGTGACCGCATCGATGCCCGCGAGCGTGAATCCTTCGACCATCTCAGGACTGGAGACGAAGGAGAAGGTGTGGGCATCTTCAGGGGGCAGGATGCTGCTGGAGAGGTTGCCTTCCAGATTGGCGATCATGACATCGTAACCACTCAGCTCGGCTGCGACCTTATGAAAGGGATGCGTGTAGTCCCCGAACGCGACCATCTTGTTGTTGACGTTGCGGCCAGGCACGATATCCCCAACCACGCCGACCCGGATGACGCCATCAGCGCTGCGCAACGGGTCGAACCCATCGATCGCCAGCACATTGGCGCGGAAATCGACCTGATCGAGCGGGACGAGCGCCACCGCGCCAGGACGGGAATCGAGCTCGGCCACCAGCGCCTCGTAATCCGCGACGGTGGCAGCCGCTCCGGCGGCGGGCGAGGCAGTGGAAAGACCGATCACCTCAACCGGTAACGAAACCGCCGATCCCAGCTCGCGCCAGTCGGCGATTTGTCCACCGAGCAGCTTTTCCACATCGGCGCTGCCTATGCCAAACAGCGGCAGGCGGGGTGAGGTAACGAGGGCCATACCCGCCGGCAACCCGGCAACCGTTTGCGCAGCGATCGTTCCCACCCTTTGTATCGTCGCCGCTCCGGCCGTTGCAGCGGCAGCGCCTTTGAGAACTGTTCGGCGAGTTAGAGAACGATCTGAAAACGATGCAGGCACCTGAGCTCCTCTCGACGCGGCAGCACGCCTGCCGATGACCGGCAAATCGTACCCTGCCTGTGATCGGGAATCACCCCTGGGCTGAAGGTTGCTCGCTGAAGTACCGCCCAATCGCCTCGGCCATGGCGGTCACAATGACGTTGCGACCCGCTTCGCTCGCGACGATTTGCGCGTCGCCAGCATTGGAAATGGTGAGCCCATCTACCACAATGCCCGGCATGCGGCTTGGCTCTTTCAACCCCACGCGGCTACCCGTGATCATGAAGAGCGAGTCATAGAGCATCTGATTCCCCTGGAGAGCAGCGGCCGATTCCGGCATGGAGCCCCGATCGAGCGCGGAGATCCCTACCGCAGCCAGATCCTCACTCATCTGCTGATTGATCAGCTGCGCAAGCCGCTGGCTCTCAGCGCTATCCGGGCGACCTTCGGCATACCAGGTGGAAAATCCCGATTCATTCGGATCGCTCGATCCATCGAAGTGCATTGAGACCAGGAGGTCCGCCTCTTCACGGTTGCAGAAATCGATGCGCGACTGTAATTCGTCGATCTGCGCATTGCGCTTGGCTTCGGCGTCGTTCGCCGCGTTCTCGCGCGTAAGCCCGTCCCGATTCACATCCTGGGAATCGATGTTGCGCACCGTATCGCCGTCGCGGGTGGTTACGACGGTGAACCCCATAGCGGTCAACTGCCCCGCGAGCTCGCGGGCATATGCAGCGGTATAGAGCGCTTCATCCATGGCCGGGGCACTGGGATCGCCGATGCGCTCGAACCCTCGATCGATGCCACCATGGGCGGCATCCAGGCAAATCACTTTGCCGGCAAAGGCCGGATTCGGCACAATCGCCAGCGCTGGCGAATTCCCATCCGAACTCGACGCTGCTGGAATCACCATCTGCGCAGCCGGTGCCGGGGGCGCTTCTGGATCGGAACGAAGGTCGCGCATGAGGAGCGCCGTTGCTGTCAGCGTCGCCACCAGCACGAGCAACACCCCCAGCCATTTGAGCGCAACCACTTCGCCGTATCGTCGTTGGGGAACGCGAACGTAGGGAGGGACCGGCACATCGGGAGTCCAGATGGGACGTTGCATTTGGGGATAGGCAGGAACCGCCGCGGCCGCAGCATGCGCTGAGACCGGGGGTCGCGCCGACGGTGGAGGCGTGCGGCGAACCGGGGGCGTTGGTTGTGGCTGCTCCCGTTTCGGGGGCAATTGTGGGGGAGGTCCGAGCCAGGGAAGCTCGTCCTCGAACCATTCTTCGGCCATCAGCCTCTGCGGGTGAACCAGCTCGTATGCGGACGAGACCAATTCATTCGGTCGACTAACCTGATCGTATTTCGCTTGTCACGGTGGAGCGCCGTCAGAAAAATGATTTTCGACAACAATGAATCGGCACTCCAGCCAGTGCGCGGGGCCAGCGTAAACGTACGTTCAGGCGGATTGCAACCCCGGGCCATGCGCACGCATCAAGCCTTTACCAAGTCGATGATGTTGCACCACCCTGGAATGCGTCCGCTACGCCACGGGTTCTGCCACGGGCTCTGCTGGCGGATTGGCTTCAGAAACTGACATGCGATAGCGAACGACCGATGGGAAGACATAGGCGATCACCGCCGCTACGCCCATCGTTGCTATCCCCCCGATGGCAACGGCAGGCCCTGCACCGATGAGCGACGCGGTAATGCCCTTTTGGAATTCACCCAACTGCGGGCCACCCATGCCCAACGAACGATGCACCGAGGCGACCCGGCCGCGCAGATCGTCCGGAGTCAACAAGGTGCGCGCCGCATGGCGGAGGGCCATGCTGATCGCATCCGCTGCACCGCTGAAGGCGAGGAAGAGCATTGAGACCCACAGGGTCGTACTGAAGCCAAAACCGACCAGAAAACAACCATAGGCCACGATGGAGCCCAACACCCAGAGACCAGCCCGGTCCGGAAGATGCGTCACGCTCATCACGATAGCCATGGTGACCGCCCCTGCTGCCGGAGCAGCCAGCAGGAGGCCCAACCCGCGCGGTCCAACCCCGAGCACCTCGTCGGCAAAGATCGGCATGAGCGCGGTGCAGGCTCCAAAGAGCGTGGCAAAGAAATCGGCCAGCATCACACCGAAGAGGGTGGGCGTGTTCCGCAGGAACCGCAACCCTTCCACCACGGCTTCGTAGCCCGACATCGTGATCGCCACTGCTGGCGGGCGCTGATGCATCAGCAATACCGCCACGATCACCGCCAGGAACGAAAACGCATCGACCGCATAGGCGCCGGTGGTCCCAACCGTGGCAATGATGATGCCCCCGGCTGCTGGTCCGATCACCTGCGACACGTGCGATACCAGCACGCCCATGGTGGAAGCGGCGGGCAGCTCGACACGTGGCACCAGCAATGGCATCAGGGCCTGCCGGGTTGGATTGGAGATCCCTTCGAAGATCGCGGCAACCATGGTGACGAGATAGATCAGCCAAAGTGTGATGTGCCCGGTTCCGCTCATGATGGCCAGGAATACGGCAAGTGCCAGGAGAGCGCTCTGGGACCAGATGAGCGTGCGTCGCCGATCGCCACGATCAGCAATTACTCCGCCGATCAAACCGAAAATCAGAATCGGAATAAAGCGAAAGAGCCCAAGCAACCCGAGTTTGAAGGCGTCGTGCGTGAGCTCATAGACTTGCCAGGCGATGGCCACGCGCTGGATTTGTGACCCAGCCTGGGAGAGGGCTTCCGCAGACCAGAGCAGACGGAAATCGCGAAAACGGAGAACGCGGTAAGATCGGCTGGATACAGACTGGCTCATGCGGAATCCGCCAGATATCGGTGCATGTATCCGCCAGTTGTCATCGTTGCCGAGCCTGTGGAGCCAGAGAAGGTTTCCATTGTAGAGAAGCCCCGGCACCTGCGGAGGAACTCATGCCCGATGTGGCGTTGCGCCACCCGGAACCAGGCAAGATGAACGATCACTCGCAAGCGGGGACATGCGTCCCCAAACCCGAGGTTCGTGATCTGCCGGCTTCGGGTTCGGCCCGGCGCACGAAGCTTCTGAAGCGTGGACTCTTGCTGCAATGCCCCTATTGCGCCCAGGGCAACATCATCAAGTTTCCGTTCTGGATCAAGGATTGCTGTCCGAAATGCGGTTATCGCTTTGCACCGGAATCCGGCTATTTCCTCGGAGGCTACGCATTTAATCTGGTTGGCGTTGAAATAATCGGGCTTGTGGTCATCATCATCATTCTGCTGCGCAGCAATCTCTCGCTTTTGCAGCAGGAAGTGATCGGCATCGGCGCAGCGGTACTTCTGCCGATCATCTTCTTTCCGTGGTCCCGCACGCTCTGGATGGCATTCGATCTTACCGTCCAGGGTGATTCGCACCTCGAAAAGGAGAAACGCTCGGGGTAACCGCTGTGCCCAACGACCAGAACAGCTTGGCCGAGCCGATGACCCCATCAGTTGACACGTGACGTTTATTCCCAGGCAGCACAGCAAACGGAGAGGTCTATGCGGGAACAACGGGAAAACGGCGGAAGTCGCGAGATCGCGAACACCGAGCAAATTCGCCGGGTTGGCGCCCGCTCGCAGCCGAGCGCCGATCAGCGAGAAGTCGATCTCTACGTCCGCACCTATACCACCCTGCTGGAAAGCTCGGGCGCGGTGAGCGTTTCCAGTTTCGAGCCGGCACACATTACCGCCGCGCCGTCCCTGCATGCCGGAGCGACCGAAGCCGAACCCGATATGAACGCCATGATGTATTCGCTCCAGCGACTCCCGGCGACGATCATGCGTACACGCCATTTCCTGCTCGGTCAGAGCGCATCGGCATTCGAGCGAGCAGGCTATACCGATTTCACGTCATGGAAGTTGCAAACCGCGCCCGCTCGCCGGCGTAAATGGCACTATGACGGGAAGGAGACGCTGGCCGCGCTGATCGCCTCGTCCTCCGATCTGGACGACATGATCCCCACCATCGTTGCGTTACAGATCGAGCTCACCAAGATTCATCGCATCCTGCGCGCCTCGCCCGAAGCCAGCGCGCTCATCGAGAGCTTTGCCGCCGGGGAACCGGAGGATCCCTCCCTCGTCGTGCGGGTTGGCGAACTGCTGCTGATGTCCGCAGCCGACTGGAAGCGATTGCGCTCGGTCTGGGGCACTGAACTCTGGTCGAATCTGATGGGGTTGATCCGGCAGCGCAAGCGGTGGGATATCCGCATGCTTGGCGCCAGCTACCTTGGCTACAACCGCGCGACCCGCCAGTGGTGGGTGCCGGTGCATCTGGCAATGGCCGAACTCGGGTTCCTGCAACGCCCGGTCTACTTTGTTTCCTCGAACACGCATAGCCTGGTCAACACGCTGACCGGGACGGCCACACGACGCAAGACCGAGCTGACCCAGTACATTCGCGAAACCATGCACGATGAACTCTCGATGGAGCTGGAGGCGCTCGAGGCCGGGACCAGCCGATCGTCCTGGGAAAACCTGCTTTACTTCGCAGCTCGATCGTATTTTGCAGAGCCGGGGCGCGGAGCCGAACGCAAGATCCGCAACGAGGAAGAGTCAGCCGCCGGCATCCGACATTACTCCTCGACTGGACCGATCGATGTCGGAACGCAAATCATCGATCTGCAACAGCTCGATGTGGCGTCACTCGATCCGCGGCTGCTCCGTCCGGGTGAGACGATCGTTCCCTCGAACACCGATGCGGTCATCGTAAACATCAATTATCCGCTCGGCCTGGCCGCCTATCACATCATGTCCCAGATCGCGATGAGCACCGACCAGATTCGGGGCATTTACATCCTCGGCAAAGCCGCCACGCTCAATGGCCGTATCGGCGATGTCATGATCGCCAATGTCGTGTTCGACGAGCATTCTGGCAATACCTACTGGCTGGATAACTGTTTCTCGTA
>CAVVQC010000012.1:0-101349 GCA_963750275.1 uncultured Chloroflexia bacterium | reverse complement strand
CCGCAGGATCGACGGAGCTGACGAATACGGGAGGTTGGCCGCGAGATCATAGTTCCGTCGTTCTGGGACGATCTCATCGATCGAGACGCTGCGCGCGTCGGCATTCAGCAGCGTAAACCGATCCGTCTTAAGTTGGGATTGCAGATAAGCGGCTAACTGGTCGTCTACTTCGATGGCGCTAACGGTCGCTCCCGTATCCAGCAACGCCCCGGTCAATGCTCCGAGCCCCGGTCCAACCTCGACCACAAAATCGCCGGGTCCGAGCGACAGCTCGGCCGCCATCCGCTCGACGACCCAAGCCTCTTTGAGAAAGTTCTGCCCCCGGCCCTTGGAGGGGCGTACGCCAATTTCTTCGAGAAACTTCCGTGACGGAACAGGCAGATCGGTCACGCCAGATCCGCCACGATGTCGAGCGCTCCCGGGATGATGGAGAACTCGGCGGGCGACGTGCCCGAGATTTCACCGTCGAGCTGAACCAGGGCCGGTGTGGTCGAGCTGACGCGTACGTGTGTAGTCGTGTAGTGACTCCAATGCGGGTTCGAAAGGTGCTTGCCGCGCAACACGCTCGGTACAGCTTTGATGAAGCCCGGCAGGCTGATGTCAGAGATGATCCCAAGATCGAGCAGGCCATCGTTCACCCGCGCCATCGGTGCCAGATGAAACCCGCCCCCAAGGAACTGCGCGTTCGCGATGCTGATGAATACGGCCTTCGTTGCAATCTCCTGGTCGTTCACCTCGATCTTGACATCGATGTAGCCAAAGTCAGTGAGGCTCTGCAGCAGCGCAGCGTAATAGGCGTTCTTGCCGCTGAGCCGCTTCTTTTTCTGCGCGCGATCGGCAATTTTCGCATCGAAGCCAAGGCCCGCGACGTTCAGGAAATGCCGATCCGCGGTCGAAGTTTTGGCGAGTCCGACATCCATGGGCTGCGTGCTGCCCGTAAGCGCATAGCTGAGTGAATCCTTGATCGAGCCAGGAATTCCCAGTGTTCGAGGGAGATCGCAACCAGTTCCGGCTGGAACGATACCCATCGCCGCCCGTTGCCCCGACGCGAGAATGCCGTTGGCTACCTCGTTGAAGGTGCCGTCACCGCCAACCGCCACAATGCGCTCGATGCCCATCGCGGCGAACTCGCGTGCTCGCAGATGCGCATCCTGGGTCGAACTCGTGACATGAAGCATATAGTCGGACGCTATCGACGACGCGACCGCTGAGATTTCCGGCAGCTTCTTCATCGCCTTCCCACCCGCGGCGGCTGGATTGACGATGATCGCGAAACGTTTATCGGCCACGGTGGAATCTCCGTTCAGGTCAGGCAATCGAAACACCCGAACCTTCGCTGACCGCGCCAACGCGCCAATAAGGCACATCTCGCGACTCGAACCGAGACGCAAGCATCTCAAGCGCGGCAGGAGCCACCGCAAGCAGAAGTCCACCAGACGTTTGCGGATCGAAACACAACAGCCGCAGCTCCTCGGATACCGACGCGGCAACTTGCACTCGTTGGTCTTCGAAATATGCGCGGTTGCGCTGAAGCCCTCCCGAAGCCTGACCAGCCCGCGCGTACCCGAGTGCTCCGTCGATGACCGGCAATGCTGCGGCATCGAGCGTGATGCTGATACCACTCTTCGTGGCAATTTCGGAGGTATGACCAGCAAGCGAAAACCCAGTGATGTCCGAGCACGCGTGAATCTCGAGATCGGTCGCCGCTTCCTGGGCCGCCCGGTTGAGGGTCGTCATCCAGCGAATCGCTTCGGCAACATCTGCTTCTGCCGCCACGCCGTTTTTCAGTGCGGTGGTAATGAGCCCTGTGCCCAATGGTTTGGTCAGGATCAGCACGTCGCCTGGCAGGGCACCGGCTTTTGTCCAGATGCGGTCGGGATGCACGGTTCCGGTGACTGAAAGTCCATACTTCGGTTCGTTATCGATAACGGTGTGACCGCCAGCGATGATTCCGCCCGCTTCTCGTACCTTGTCAGCAGCGCCTTCGAAGATGCGCGTGATAGCTTCGATAGGCATGTCAGCCGGGAACGCCGCCACGCTCAATGCCAGCATCACCGAGCCGTTCATGGCGAAGACGTCGCTCATTGCATTGGTTGCCGCAATCGCTCCATAGCTATAGGGGTCGTCCACAATCGGCGGAAAGAAGTCGACCGTTTGCACGATCGCTTGCTCGTCGCTCATGCGAAAAACCGCAGCATCGTCGCTGGTTTGCAGGCCCACGATGAGATCGGGATGGGAATGGGCGACCAGTGGCAGCAGTGCCTGGGCCAGTCGGTCCGGTCCCATCTTGGCGGCGCAACCAGCGCAGGACGCCAGTTCGGTCAAGCGAATTCGTTCGAGACTCGATACCATGCCGGTCCTGTCTGTGACGTTCAGTCTGGAAAACAATCAACACGCGATGATAGGTCGCCGCTAATCAGAGGTCAAACCGCGCCGTGATGAGCGGCATGCAGCAGAGGAGCGAACGCTATGAGCGAACAGCGAACACCCCCGGCCGAATCGGTGCCACTTCAAAAGGTCGAACACGTGACCTATCATCTCGTGCCCGCCGAGGTTTGGGAATCCCAGATGTACGAGCAATCCTATCTGCCGGAGCGGTTCCCGGAAGAAGGGTTCATTCATTGCACCGACACGATCGAGGAGCTCGTAGCTGTCGGCAACCGCTACTATCGACAGGATACCCGGGCATTTCAGGTCCTGGCGATCGATTGCGATCTGGTCACAGCGGAAATTGTGTATGAGGACTCCCGGCAAATCTTTCCGCACATTTACGGCCCCTTGAACACCGATGCCGTGCTGTCGATGCAGCACGTGGTGAGAGCATCGGACGGCGAATTCCTGACGATGGGTTAACGCCAGGCTGGCGACAGCGCCGCCTCGGCATTGTGTGGCCTCGGTTTAGGTTATCTAGACAAATCAGGCAAACAGACTTGACTTCAGGGAACACTTCGTGTGAATCTCCCCGGTCAGAGAGTGGGAAGATTTGGTCGGTTCAAATTCGTGTGCTTCTGTACGCTGCCTTCCGGGATTCTCCGGCGATGGCCAGATTAACGGACACGCGTGAGCCGAATGGGGAAGAGCTGAGTGGGAGAGGATCCCGGATCATCGAATGATCGGTTCGTTTGGAGTACCGACCGATACCGTCTGACTATCTGGCTGGATGAGGACCAGTGGACAATTCAGCATACCGCGCCGAATCCGCTGATCGGCCCGCTGGTTATTTCCGAAGCGAAACACCGGCAGGCGAAGCAAGCCGTCTGGGAAGTCATGACCCGCGTTACCAAGGCAACACGGGACGACGAAGAAGGAGTGCGTGTGGCATCGTCGGCGGCGCGGTGGATGCGTCAGATGGGCGAAACTCGCTCGGTCAGAATGCACTGCGATTGATGCTTCCCTTCAACGCGTGCAATCTCCTCGTTTGAGACGTCGTGCCTGAGCTGCCTGAGGTCGAAACCGCACGCCGCATCGTCGAGCGCGAACTGACCGGATTGCGGGTGATTTCGGTCGATCTTCGTCTGCCGAAACTCTTTCGCGATTCCGAGATTTCGGATCCGCAGGTCATGGTTGGGCACGCGATTATCGGGGCACGCCGCCGGGCGAAGGTACTGGCGATCGACTTCGATGGTGATCTCACGCTGTTGGTGCACTTCAAGTTGGCAGGTCAATTAGCGGTTATTCGCCCAGACGGCCGCCGGGCGATCGCTGGACACCCTGTACCAAAACCGGACGGTGACTACCCCCATAAGGCCACACACTTCGACCTGCGTTTCGATGACGGGACCATTGCCTGGTTTAGCGATTTACGCCAATTCGGATGGTACCGGTTGATGCCCACCGATCACGTGGCCGCGGCCATCGACGCGTTCGCGTTCGGGCCGGAGGGAACCGGTCAGGACGCGATCACCGACGCACAGCTCTTTGCGGCGCTACAACGTAGAACCATCCCCATCAAGCAAGCGATCCTCGATCAATCGGTTGTCGCCGGCGTAGGTAATATTTACGCGGACGAAGCGCTCTTTCGGGCACGCATTCACCCCCAGCAACCCGCCAATACTCTCAGCAAGCCGATCGTGAAGCGTCTGCGGGAGGCGATTGTCTGGGCGCTCGACATGGGCATCGCGCAGGGCGGCGCTAAGATCATCCACCAGCGCGCATATCCCACCGATGGGTTCCCCGCCATTCATGGCCGCGAAGGAGAACCCTGTTTGGGATGTAGCGGGACGGTCAAGAAGATCGTCGTCGCCACCCGCGGAACCTACTTCTGCCCGTCCTGTCAGCGCCTCCGGAAGCCGAAATCGTCTACGGCCTGAACTCGAAGTTCGCCGGGAGTGACTTGATGAACCCGGCGATCAACCTGGATGCGTTCTCGAGATCGGTCAGGCTGACGGTTTCATTCGGCGAATGCATGTAACGATTGGGAATCGAGACCAGGCCAGTGGCTGCTCCGGCGCCGGTTAGGTACATCGCGTCGGCGTCAGTTCCACTGCTCCGAGGATTTCCTTGCCGCTGGACCGGCAGATCATTAGAGGTCGCATAGTCGTTGAGCGCGCGATAAACCACTTCACTGGTTGCTGATCCCCGACCCAACACCGGGCCTTTCGCCATCTTGATGTCCCCGTTGCGCCATTTATCGGCACCGGGGTAGTCCGTCGCATGGGTGACGTCGATCACGATGGCCGCTGTGGGGCTCAATTGGAATGTCGCAGTATGCGCTCCCGCGAAGCTGATCTCCTCCTGCGCCGCGGCCAGGGCATAGGTGTCGAACGCTGGCCGGTCATCTTTTAGCAAGCGCAACGCTTCAAGCGCTACGAACGCTCCCACCCGATTGTCCAGGCTTCTCGCGACCACCAGGTCGTCCGATAGCTGGCGGAAGGGGGCATCGATGACGATCGGGTCGCCGGTTTCCACTCGAAATTCGGCGTCTTCCTTGCTTGCCGCGCCGATGTCGATCCAGAGATCGCGCAGCTCTGGGACCTTGTTGCGATCGTCGGCAGACATCCCATGCGGCGCTTTTCGCCCTACGACCCCAGTGACATCGCCGTTGCGGCCCATCACGATCATGCGCTGACCGATGATCACCTGGGTGTCCCACCCGCCGATCGCGTCGAAGAGCAGGTAGCCGTTTTCGTCGATGAGCGTGACCATCAGGCCGATCTCATCGATATGTCCTTCGATCAGCATGACCGGGGCACCGTCGTTCTTCAGGCGGGCCCAGGAATTTCCGAGGAGATCGCGTTCCACCTCATCGGCAAAGGTGGACGCTTCTTCCCGCCAGACGCGTGACGGTCGTGCCTCGAACCCGGACGGCCCCGGTGCGTCGAGCAGGCGGCGAAGAAAATCGAAAGCGCGTTGTTCCACGAAGATCAGCTCCTGACGAGAAACGAAGGTTGGTCTAGGAATGAATTCTATCGGGAGGCTACGAAAACGACTCGGCCATGCGCCTCAGTGCCCGGGCGTTGCACATCCCCAGTGGCATCGATATATCCAAATACCTCGTGCACGTGAAACCCAGCGTGACGCAACCACCCGCTGACCTGAGCGATCGGCCAGGCGCGTTCGATATGTTCTTCATCGAACCGTTGCCAGCATCCGTTTTCGTCTCGGATGAATGCGGTCATGACCAACGGAGAAGCGTCGGAGGACGGATCGAACCAGCTTCGGTAGGTGACGTACAAGTCGTCCGAATCGCCCGCCAGCACGATGCCTTGTTCCCACGAGGTCGTGAGGCGCGCACGCGTATTCATGTCGAAGAGAAAAAAGCCCCCGGTTTCGAGCTGCCGATAGACGCTGTGGAAGAAGCGCATGACTTCGCGCTCATCTTCGAGGTAGTTGATGGCGTCATAGATGCAGGTTGCGAGCTCGAACCGGTCGGTCAATTGCAAATCGGTCATGTCGGCTTCGATAAACTCCACGTGGAGTTGCGCGACCTCGGCGTGGTTCCGCGCGCGTTCCAGCATTTGACTGGAACAATCTATGCCGACTGCCGCGATTCCAACTCGCGCGAAGGCGAGCGTCGCCGACCCGGTGCCACAGCCAAGATCGAGCACGGAGCGAGGACGGAAGGATCGCTCGGCCAGCACCTCCAGCACGACCGCGGCCATTCGTTCACCGAACGCCCGTTGCCCAATACGATCGTAGACCTGCGCATAAGCAGAATAGGGTGGGGAAAAGCGCATACCGGTCAGACGGCCGGGCTCGCCAGAAGGTTGGCGATGGCCTGGCGAATGACGGACGCATCGACCCCATGCGAAATGCCGCGTCGATCGAGATGCTCGATGAGCCGCTCCGTGGCGAGATTCCCCGCCGCTCCGGGAGCGAACGGGCAGCCACCCAGACCGCCGGCAGCCGCGTCGAACACCCGGACTCCCTGGTCATACGCGACATCGATGTTGTCGACCGCTCGTCCAAAGGTATCGTGCATGTGGAGTGCCAGCCGTTCGGCTGGCACCTGTGGCACGGTCGCTTCGAGCACGGCGTAGGTTTGCTCGGTTGAGGCCGTGCCGATCGTGTCAGCCAGACAGATTTCGTCGCTCCCCATCTCCAGCAATTTGGCGGCCAGGGTAGCGGACGCGGATGGATCGATTTCACCTTCGAAGGGGCATCCGAATGCCATCGAGATATACCCCCGCACCCAGAGACCACGCGCTAAGGCGCTGGCGAAAATCGGGGTGAACCGCTCCAGCGACTCGGCGATGCTGCAGTTGGTGTTCCGTTGACTGAACGTTTCACTCGCGGACGTAAAGACCGCGACGCTCTCGACCCCCGATGCAATCGCGCGATCGAGGCCCTTCTCATTCGGAATCAGTGCCAGATACCGCACTCCCGCGACCCGATCTATCCCCTGCATCACATCAACCGCGTCAGCCATCAGTGGAACAGCCTTGGGATTCACGAAGCTGGTTGCTTCGATCACCGGTAATCCCGACCTCGACAGCGTATCGATGAAGGCAATTTTAGCTTCGGTCGAAAAGCCGCGGGCATGATTCTGCAGACCGTCCCGCGGGGCAACCTCGACGATACGCACCGCTGTCGAATCAGCGGGAATAGCCATAGTCTCGCTCAGCAGCTTCGGCATCGATAATGCCGGTTCGCAGGTCGTGTTCGATCGCTGACGGATCGCGTTCCGCCGCGGGAAAATATCCGCCGCCGCCCGGCAGATCGAGGGTGATCCGAACGTCAGGATCTAGCCGAAGCGTGCCTTTGCCTTCGACCTTGCGCCCATCGGAGAGATGGAGCGCGCCGGGTTGCCCTGGAGAGCCACCCGCGAACCCTTGCGCCGGATGATGCAATCGGTCGAACAATCCAGAGAACGAATACGTCTGGTTTGTACGAACCCCAAGCTCGAGTCGCTGACCGCATCCACCGCGGAACTTGCCGGCTCCCCCCGAGTTCTCACGAATCGAGCGTTCGTAAACCACAACCGGTGAGAGCTGCTCGATGACTTCGGCGGGTACGCCAGAGATACCGCTTGGGAAAGCGGTGGCGTGCAGACCGTCCTTGATCGCTCGTGCGCCGGTGCCACCGCAGGAAAACCAGACATAGGCGAACGGATCACCAGCTTGGTCGTGGCCCAGAAACTGAAGATTCCAGATATTTGCTGCGCCCTCGGCCATCACCCGATCGGGAATCGCCTGCGCGAGCGCGCCGAAAACGGCACCGGGGAGAAAATGCCCAAGGATGTGCCGAGCTGCGACCGGTGCGGGTGGAAGGGCATTCAAGATACTGCGTGGCGGCGCATCGACTGTCACCGGCCGGAAGCTCCCCTCGTTGTTCGGCACGTCCGGTGCCAACGCGCACTTCAGCGCGTAGGTCGTATAAGCATGGGTGTAGTTGAGCACGACGTTGATGCCGCGCTCGCTTTCGGGAGAGCTGCCAGCCCAATCGACATGCATACGATCGCCAATCTTTTCGATGGCCACTGCGAGCTTGACCGGGCTCTCGTATCCATCGGACCAGACCTCGTTGCGATAGATGCCATCGGGAAGCTCGGAGATTGCGCGGCGCATCGCTTGTTCCGAACGGTCGATGATTTCGTCCGCCAGCGCTTCCAGCGAATCGATGCCGAACTCACGCATGAATTCGACCAGCCGCTCCGCGCCGACATCATTACCGGCTGCCTGCGCATAGATGTCGCCGAGGACCGGTTCCGGGGTACGGACGTTGTGCGTGAGGATCTTGATCAGCTCGTCGTTCAGTTGGCCCTGCGCAAAAAGCTTGGTGATCGGAACGAATAGTCCTTCTTCGAAAATCGAGCGCGCGTCGGTCGAGAGACCGATACCGCCGATGTCCAGCACATGGCAGGTGTTACCGAAGAAGCCGACCAACTGCCCATCGAGAAATACCGGCGTGATCACCGTGAAATCGTGCAGGTGCCCGGACGTCTTTTGCGGATCGTTGGTGATCAAGACATCGCCTGGCCGCAGGCTGGCTGCGGGATAGACTGCGAGAAAATGGTGAATGCAGGTGGCCATGGCGTTGATGTGCCCCGGCGTACCAGTGACCGCCTGGGCGATCATGTTTCCCCGTGCGTCGAACACACCCGCCGAAAGGTCGCCCGCCTCCCGCACGATCGACGTGAAGCTGGTCCGCATGAGTGCCGCGGCCTGCTCGTTGACCACGGAAACCAGCCGGTTCCACATCACTTCCAGGCGAATTGCATCCATCGGCAGAATCCAGTCTCGGTTACCGGCAGGTTAACGGTCGGCATCTCTGTGCGACTGAGGCGAGGATACCCGATTCACGATGACGAGCCGGTCCATCTGGACCGGCTCGTAGCGAAATTATGAGTTGCTGATACGCGAACCTAGGCGCAGGCAGGCGATGCTTCCGGACTTGGGGTGCCTGGCTCGCCGAAGAGTCCGGTAACCGGGGTTCCCTTGGTTGTTGGCGTCGGAGTTCCGTCATCTGCGTGCGGTGTGCTGTCTGGCACGCACGTCGGCAACGCAGCCGGCGAACCCAACCCAACTACCGGGCTTACACCAGCTTCTGGAGTTCCCTCTGGCGAACCAAAGAGCGCGCTCGTCGAAGGACTCGCTTCTGTGACCGGCGATGCTTCAATCAGCCACAATCGGAGATGCTTCCTCGGTGGGAAGGGCCGTTTGCGTAGGAGCTTTCGTTGGTTCCTCGGTTGGGACTACCGTCTCTGTGGGAGCCTCTGTTGCTTCCGAATTGATGACACCTTCGACTGAGCCGACTGCGCCTGCGACTTTGGTCTCTGCGGTCTCCGCGTGTCCACTGACTTCGGTCTTGACGGTTTCAACCGCGCCACCAACCTTGGTTTCGGCGGCTTCGATCTTCGTGATGGCGGTGCCGCTGACGCTCGTAGCGGCCGCTTGAACTGTGCCTTCGACCGCGCCAGTCACATTGGCGACCTTCGTTTGCCCAGCTTCGACCGAGCCTTCGATCGCACCAGCTACCTTGGTGGCGCCGGATTGTACGGTTCCTTCGATGGACTGAACGACGCCAGCACCTTCGGTGGCTTTGGTTTCCACGGTGCCTTCAACGGCGCCGGTCACCGAGGTAGCGACCGCCTGCACGGTGCTCTGCCCCGATTCCACGGCTCCCGAAACCTTCGTCGTATCGGCTTCCACCGAACCTTCGACATCGGCTACGGCATCAGAGACCTTGGTCTGGTCGGTCTCCACCGTACCTTGGACGGCGCCGCTCAACGTGGTCGCTACAGCTTCCACGGTGCCCCCACCCGACTCGACTGCTCCGGCAACTTCGGTTGCGCCAGCTTCGATTGACCCTTCAGCGCTCGAAGCAGCCGATTCCACAGCACCCGTCTTGGCCTCGACAGTCCCCTCATCAGCGCCGGCGCTGGTGGCTTTTGACTCGATCGTGCTTGCAACCTCACCGGCCTTGGTAGCCGCAGATTCCACCGTTCCCGAGGCGGCGTCGATTATGCCAGCAGCCCCCTCACTGGTGGGCGTCGGTTTTGCATTCTCATCGCGCCCACAGGCCGCCAAAACGACCAAACTCAGCACCAGAATGACTGAAAGCGAGCCGAACCGGCCCATCAAACGACGCACGTCCATTGCCAAACCCCATAACATTGCCCCGCCATGTCGAACCAAACTGCACGTTCTGCAGGGATCGATCACTCGGGAATACCGTTAAATCTCGGATGACATCCTACGCGCTCCCTTCCTGAGCCGCAACTGGCTGAAGGGTGCAATTCATCTCCAGCGAATTCGATATGAGTCGTTGATGCTGATTGACGACGCGATTTATGCAGAAATGTTTGGCAAGCGAATCACCACGTTCGCAAAATCATCCACGCTGACATGCGCGTCGAGCCCCGCCACAATCGTCGATTCGTTCTCTTCGATGATGGCCGGGCCGATGATCGAGAACGCTCGACCCAAGGCATATCTGTCATAGACCGGCACCTCCTCGAACGTGCCAGTCTCCTGCACGAACGCCCGCCGGGTGCCTTTTCGCGCCATCGAGATGTCGCCGGCGGCATTCGCTGACAGCTGATCGAGCGGTAGCTGGGGGGAAGGAGCGGCTGCCACCAACCGCCAGTTGATGGCTTCTACCGGATTACCTTCTGCTGTACGTCCGTAGAGTCGTCGATATTCGGTCTCGAACGCGGTGAGCAACGGTTCCGTCATCGACACATCCAGCGACCCGTCGGGTATCCGAACCTTAACCTGATGCCCCTGTCCCACGTAGCGAAGCTCGGCAAAGAGTTGATACGAGATCTCCTCGTCTCGTGTGCCAGCCTCGGTCAACATCGACCTGCCTTCACGTTTCATTTCGGCGAAACGACGAGCCACTTCGGTCCAATCGAGCGTTTCGAGATGGCCCACAAACGTGCGGACGAAGTCGAAAGAGATCGGAGCTACCAGGAAGCCAATCGTGCTGGCAACCCCAGCGCCGAACGGAACGATGACCTCGGGTGCGCGCAGAATGCGCGCGACCCCGTACGCATGTACCGGACCGGCACCTCCGAATGCAAAGAGCGGAAATGTTCGCGCATCCTCTCCTCGCTCGATGGCATGAATTCGCGCGGCGCCCGCCATCTGCTCGTTGACCACCTGATGGATGCCCCAGGCAGCTTGCTCGATCGTGAAGTCGAGCGGGTCCGCCACGGAAGCGATCGCTGCTCGTGCTTTTTCGACGTCCAGTGGCATCTTTCCGCCGAGAAAATGGTCCGCATCCAGGTAACCCAACACCAGGTCCGCATCCGTAACCGTTGGCTGCACGCCGCCGCGACCGTAGCAGGCTGGACCAGGCAGCGCTCCCGCGCTCTCGGGACCAACCTTGAGCAGCCCGAGAGAATCAACCCGCGCGATGCTTCCACCCCCGGCGCCGATTTCGATCAGCTCGATGACCGGCACACTGACAGGAAGTCCGCTTCCTTTCTTGAATCGGTAGACCCTGCTGACCTCGAACTCGTCGCTGAACGTCAAGCCCTGCCGGCCGACCAGACAGCATTTCGCGGTAGTGCCGCCCATGTCGAAAGCCAGCAACCGATCGCGGCCACTCAATTTACCGATATGCGCGGCGGCCAGCGCCCCTGCTGCCGGGCCGGATTCCACCAGTCGAATGGGATATCGCGCTGCGGCTTCCGGCGAACTGAGACCTCCCGATGACAACATGATGAACAAGCTGCCCGAGAACCCGATCTCGCTCAACGTTTCCAGCAAGCCGGTGATGTATCGCTCGGCCAGTGGCCGCACGTAGACATTGGCGACCGTTGTGCTGGTGCGCTCGTATTCCCGAATCTCCGGAGCGACATCGGACGATACCGAATAGATCAAATCGGGTGCGAGCTCTTGCATCCGCTCATGAATGGCCCGCTCGTGGTCGGGGTTCTGATAGCTATGGAGCAAGGAAATTCCGACGGCGGTAGCGCCTTCGGCGCGGATGCGTTCGAGTAAGTGAGGTAGCTCTGTCAGATCGACCGGCGTCGCCACCGAGCCATCGCTCAGGATCCGCTCGTCGATTTCCAATCTGAGATAACGCGGAACCAGCGGGGTGGGATGCTCGAGGTTTAAATCGTAGAGATCGTATCGGTGCTCGCGGGCGATCTCGAGCGCGTCCCGGAACCCCTTGGTTGTGATCAGGGCTGTGACCGCGCCTTTGCGCTCGATCAGCGCGTTCGTAACCAACGTCGTGCCATGCACGATCTGGTCGATCTGCTCGACCGCAATACCGGTTTGCCCCGAAAGCTGTTCCAGCCCTTCCGCGACCGCGCGGGCGGGGACATCAGGTGTCGTGAGGGTTTTGGCAATCGAGAAGCGCCCCGTCTCACCGTCGAAGAGCAGAAAGTCGGTAAACGTTCCCCCAATATCGATCCCTATCCGAGTCGATTCTGTCATTCATTGTTCCCGCCACTGGAGTATTCCCAACCAAGATGCCGCAAAGATACAGTGTCTATTGCCTTTTCTCGCCGGATTCACGTTTCAGTCGTAGGCGAGGGCGTATCTGCCCTCACGTGCCGAATACGTTCTCGTTCGAGTTCCCAAATAGTCCAAACGGCTTGACATTCCCTAAAACCAGTAGCAAGATTCGGGTAGTCGAAGAGCGCATTGGCTTCGAGAGGAGCGAGTACGCGCCGGAAACGAAACGCAAAGCGAGCCGGGGAGGGTGTGAGCCTGGCGCGAATCGGGCGCGGAATGGATCCTGGAGCCGCGATCCAAAAGATGATCTCGGTTATCGAGTAGGCATCGCCGGTGTCTCCACCGTTATCTGGAGCGGTGTATCGGTTGGATGGTCCAGCCCGTACATGTCAAGTGGGAGGCAATCGCCTCCAATGTGGGTGGTACCGCGGACGTGCAATGCGCACCTCCGTCCCTCTTTTGGGACGGGGGTTTTTTGTTTGTCCGGCGACTGCCAGGAGAGCACCATGGTTCAAAGCACAGTTGCACCGATGCCGAAGATGCGCACGCGCGGAAGCGTGACTCCCTCCCTGGCGGAGGTCGAGGAGTGGTTGTCGCGGCAACCGAAGCGACCGCGTTTCGTGCCGATTTATCGCGAAGTCATGGCAGATACGGAAACCCCGGTATCGGCTTTCGTCAAGATCAAACGCGAAGCTCCAGCATTTCTGCTGGAAAGCGTCGAAGGCGGTCAGCGAGTAGCTCGCTATTCATTTATCGGATCCGATCCATTTCTTGAGATTGTGTTCGACCAAGGCGAGGCCACGGTCACCTCTGCTGATTCGATCCGCACTGAGCACTACGCTGATCCGTTGACCTTCCTGAGCTCAGTGCTGTCGTGGTACGACTCGGGACGAATGGACAATCTTCCGTTGCCCCGTTTTCTTGGCGGAGCGGTCGGATTCCTCTCATATGAGGCGATTCGCGCGTTCGAGCCACGTGTTCCAGAAGCTGCCGGACCAGGACGTGGATTTCCCACTGGACACTACATGATCGTCAAGAGCTTGCTCGTCTTCGATAATCTGGAGCGGACGGTCAAAGTGGTCAGCCACCTCGATCTGGCCGACAATCGGCCAATTGCCGAGGCATATGCTGAAGCGAGCGAAAAGATCGACGAGCTCATCGGCTGCCTGCGCGCACCGCTCGGCGAGCTGCCCTTTGGCGCCGATCCGGTGGCCATCGATCTGCAAGAGCGCATGCAGTCGAACACCCCGATCGAGAAATACCACGAGTTCATCGATGCCGCGCGCGAATACATTAAGGCCGGAGACATCTTCCAGGTCGTGTTGTCGCAACGGGTCGATGTCGATACGCCCGTTCACCCTTTCACGATTTATCGAGCGCTCCGGGCAGTGAACCCCTCACCGTATATGTTCTATCTCGACTTCAACGACTACCAGATTGTGGGGGCTTCGCCTGAGCTACTCGTGCGGCTGGAAGAGGGTGTGGTCACCAATCACCCAATCGCCGGCACCCGGCCGCGCGGGGACACTCCGGAGGCCGATGCCGCTCTGGCGGAAGAGCTGATCAATGATGAAAAGGAACGGGCGGAGCACGTCATGCTTGTCGATCTTGGCCGCAACGATATCGGTCGGGTCGCCATTCCTGGCACGGTGCGCGTGCCCCGTTTCATGGGTATCGACCGGTATTCCCACGTAATGCACATCGTTACGCACGTCGAGGGCGACATCAAACCGGAACTCACGGCGTTCGATGCCTTGCGCGCCTGCTTCCCGGCGGGCACCGTTTCCGGAGCGCCGAAAGTGCGCGCCATGGAGATCATCGCCGAGCAGGAAATCGACAAACGCGGACCCTACTCCGGAGCAGTCGGGTACATCGACTTCGCCGGAGACATGGATACCTGCATCGCACTACGGACCCTGGTCTACAAAGACGGTATCGCGTCCCTTCAGGCGGGTGGCGGAATCGTGGCTGACAGCACGCCGGAAGGCGAATATGCCGAGAGCTACCACAAGATGGGCGCGCTGATCCGGGCCATTGAGCTAGCGGAACGTATCGAATCGGACGAACGCGCCTTTGCGACGTCCGGTACGGAGACACAGTCATGATCCTGCTGATCGATAACTACGATTCCTTTACCTTTAACCTTTATCAATTCCTGAGTGAACTCGGTGCGGATGTGGTCGTTCGGCGCAACGACCAAATTACGCTCGATGAGATCGACGCGATGGGCGGCGATCTCGACGGAGTCGTTGTATCACCGGGACCTTGCACACCACGCGAGGCAGGCATCTCCATTGGCGTGATCGAGCATATGACTGGCAAGGTGCCGGTGTTGGGAGTCTGTCTCGGGCATCAGTCGATCGGCGATGCGTTCGGTGGAAATGTGATTCGCGCACCGCAGCTCATGCACGGCAAAACCTCGATGATCCACCATGACGGCAAGGGGATTTTTCAGGGACTGCCCGATCCGTTCGTTGCTACGCGCTACCACTCGTTGATCGTCGATCGCGAGTCGTTGCCAGATCACCTCGAGATCACGGCCGAGACTGAAGACGGCATCATCATGGGGCTTCAGCACCGGGACTACCCGGTCTATGGAGTGCAGTTCCATCCCGAATCGATTCTGACCCCGGCAGGCAAGCAACTGCTGGGCAACTTCCTGGCAACGACTGGCAAGACCCCAAACGTCTTGGGCCAGCCGGCGCTGATCGGATACTGAGCGAGACAATGACTGACGATTTCGATATCAAATACGCGATTCGTAAGGTCGTTGACGGCGAGTCGTTGACGTTCGACGAAGCCGGCCTGGCGATGGACCAGATCATGACCGGGAGCGCCACCCCGGCGCAGATAGCGGCGCTACTGACCGCTATGCGGGTACGCGGTGAAACGGTGGATGAGATCGCCGGGTTTGCCAGTACCATGCGCGCGCACTCGCGCCATGTCGAGCTCTCACCCGGAACGATGGCGATCGATACTTGCGGTACCGGCGGCGATCATTCCGGCACCTTCAATATTTCGACCACGGCGGCGTTCGTAATCGCAGGAGCAGGGATCAAAGTCGCCAAACATGGCAACCGGTCGATCACAAGCGCCTGTGGCTCTGCCGATCTGCTGGAGGCGCTTGGGGTCGCAATCGAACTGGAGCCTGAGCACGTCTCGGCGGTCGTCGATGAGGCCGGTATCGCGTTCATGTTCGCCCCTGCCTATCACCCCGGTTTCCGGCACGCTGGTCCAGTTCGGCGGGAAATCGGTATCCGAACCGTATTCAACATCCTTGGACCAATGACGAATCCCGCCAAGGTCAAGCGGCAGCTCATCGGGGTGGGGGATGGATCCGTTTCCGCCCGCCTTGCCGCCGCGCAGGATCGCCTCGGCAGCGAGCGCGTGCTCTTCGTCTACTCGTCGGAAGGATTCGATGAGCTTGGTCTCGGTGGTCCGTCCACCGTCACCGAGTTCGATCGAGAGCGCGGAGTTCGCACCTATGACGTCGACGCCTTCAATCATGGTTTGAGCCGGGCACCGGCCTCCACCGTCATGGGCGGTGACGTGAGCCGCAACGTCGAGATCACCCAAGCGGTACTTGGCGGAGAACCAGGGCCTTCTCGCGATATCGTGTTGCTCAATGCTGGAGCTGGCATTTATGCCGCGGGTCAGGCAGATTCGATTCTGGAAGGGATCGAGATCGCACGTCAGGCGCTCGATTCAGGAGCCGCTGCTGTGGCGCTCGAGCGACTGATCGCTGCCTCGAACCGCCCGGTATCCCAGAAAGCGATTGCCTGATGCCAACGACAACGACCAATGGAACGCTGGAAACAGGCACGATTCTTGACCGAATCATCGCGCAGACTGCAGCGGATGTGGCCAGTCGCAAGCAAGCGACGCACATCGAGGAGTTGCGCCAGCGTGCCGAGCGGAACGCCCCCGCGATCAGTCTTCGCGCGTCCTTGAGTGGTCCCGGGCTTGCGCTAATTGCCGAGATCAAGCGAGCCTCGCCATCAAGAGGACGGTTCCCCGCGGAATTCGAAGTGTCGGACGTTGCCTCCAGTTACACCGATTTTGGTGCGGATGCCATCTCCGTGCTCACCGACGAACCGTTTTTTCAGGGATCGCTCGCTGATTTGAGAGCGACGGTCGCAATCGCCCACAACGCATCCAAGCCGATTCCCGTGTTGCGCAAAGACTTCATCATCGACGAATACCAGCTCGTTGAAGCGAGAGCGAACGGGGCCGACGCGACACTGCTGATCGTCGGCGCCTTGACCGACGAGCGGCTTATTGCACTCATGCGCGAAGCGGAAGAAGTCGGCATCGAAACGCTGGTCGAGGTCCACGATCAGGCGGAGATGAAGCGGGCACTTGCTGCCAATGCAAGCCTGATTGGGATCAACAATCGTGATCTGCGAACCTTCGATGTCGATCTTGCCGTCACCGAGCGACTGGCAGCGATGGTCCCGGAAACGGTCGTATTGGTGGGAGAGAGCGGCATCTTTACCAGCGAAGACGCGAGGCGAATGCGCGAGGCCGGTATGGATGCCGTCCTCGTGGGGGAATCGTTGATCGTTGCACCCGATCGGGCGGTGGCGATAGGGCAAATCAAACTGAGCGAGCCACGAGGGACTCGTCGATGACACAGCTGCCCGACCATCCACTGGTCAAGATCTGCGGTTTGCAAACGATCGAGCATGCACAGGCGACAAGCGACGCCGGCGCCGATCTGATCGGCTTTGTTTTCGCGAAGTCGCGGCGGCAGATGACCGCCAGTCAGGTTCGCGAGATCGTCGACGCTTTGACTGGTCCTGCGGTACCTGTCGGCCTGTTCGTGGATCAATCGGTCGATGAAATCAACGCAACTGCGCGAATATCCGGAGTTCAGATTTTGCAGCTTCACTGGCGTCCCAATGAGGACGACCTGCCGCGATTCGAGTTGCCCTATTTTCTGGTTCGTCGAACCGAGCCGGGCGCCACGTACGACGCGGTCGCCGCCGACCTGGAGCGGGTGCAAAGGTCCGCGAATCCTCCGCTTTGGTTCCTGGTCGACTCGTACCACCCGGGGGAAAGTGGGGGCACTGGGTTGCTGGCCGACTGGGAGCTGGCCTCCAGTCTGGCAGACTCATTCCCGATCATGCTGGCCGGTGGATTGAACGCCGGGAACGTGGCCGAAGCCATCGAACGCGTGCGTCCGGTCCATGTCGATGTCAGCAGTGGCGTCGAAGTGGACGGGACAAAGTCACCGGAGCTGATTCGTACCTTCGTAGCGAACGCCCGAGTCGGTTTCGACCACTATGCCTCGTCATCAGTGATGACGGCCCAGTCCTGACCATTCGAGCAAAGCCAGACGAGCGCGTCGCGTTGCTGTAGCGTGACGATGTAATACATCTCGACTTCTTCGTCCGACCACTTTCGCACCGGTTTATTCCCGATGCGCAGGTCGCCGCTGGGATAGGTCTGGAAGAGACCAGCGATCTCCGCTTCCTTGGCAACCGCGTCAATCGATTCCTTTTCATCAGTTGTCAGCTCGCCGCCGTTCAGCCGGGAGCCAAACTCCACATCGAGGCGCCAATGGACGACCTCCATGACTTCGAGGAGTGCGGCAGCTTCCTCGTCGGACGGCATTGTGGTGTTCGCTTCGATGTCTTCGACACTCAGCGAGAGGATGTGTTCCAGCAGTTCTTCATTGCCACCAACAGGAATAGGGGGAAGCGGGAGTTCTCGAATCAGTCCGCAGGCGTGCCCGATCGCACCAAAAGCCTCCGCCGCCAGGATCATCGGGGTCGATTCTTCCTCGGGGAGCTGGCCAATCGGAACTTGCAGGAGTTCGAGCTCTTCCGGGGTCAACGCGTTCCCGGCACTGGACGCGAGCAGCTCGGCCAGGAGGTCGAAGCGTCGCTCCTCGACATCATCGGTCTGGCCCTCCTGCTCAGCGACCGCTTCGAGCAGCGATCGTTCCACCAGTGCCCGGAGCACAACCAGCCGGTCGACGACCGCGGCCCTTGGCTGGAGATCGATCGTGATGAATTCGTCCATTTCGTCCAGGTTTTCCATCTGCTTAGCTCCCTAAACGTTGAACAGGTAGTTGATCACATCGCCATCTTCAACGATGTAGGTCTTGCCTTCCCGACGGAAGGTGCCGCGTTTCTTGGTCTCGGCGAGGCTCCCGGCGTCGATCAAATCCTGATAGGAGACGATTTCAGCGCGAATGAAACCTCGCTGAATGTCAGAGTGAATAGTGCCCGCGGCTTCGACCGCCGGAGTGCCGCGGCGAATCGTCCAGGCGCGACACTCATCGGGGCCGACGGTGAAGAAGGGGATCAAGCCCAGGAGCTCGAACGAGACGCGGATGATTCGGTCGAGACTTGACTCGGCAATCCCGAGGTCCGCCATAAAGATGGCGGCATCATCCGCATCGAGCTGGCCGATCTCCATTTCGATCTTCCCGGCCAGTCCATCGACGGCGACCCCAGGGGAGGCAAATTTCTCGCGTAGCCGAACGATGAGCTCTTCGCCTGCACCACCGAGCTGCGATTCACCGAGATTGATCAGAATGAGCATCGGCTTGATAGTGAGCAGTCCGAACCCTCGCAGAATCTTCCGATCGTCCTCGTCTAGCTCATCGACGATCTCGCGCAGTGGGGTCTCTGCTTCGAGCGTCAGCTTGAGGCGTTCCATGAGCTTCTGCTCACGCTCGTACGCTTCTTTTTCTGCGCCCTTCATCTTGGGCAGTTGCTGAATCACCCGTTGCAGCCGTTTCTCGACAATCGAGAGATCCGAGAAAGTGAGCTCGAGATTCATCGTTTCGATATCGCGCGCCGGATCGACCGATCCTTCCGGGTGCGGAGTGGCTTCGTCCTCGAAGGCGCGCACCACGTGCACCAGCGTGTCTCCCTGGCTCAGGTGTCCCAGGAGCTGGCCGCTCATTCCTTGTTCGGAAACACCCTTATCGATACCGCGCACATCGAGATATTGCACGTCGGCCGGCACGCGGCGCTGTGGCTTGAACAGCTCGGTCAGAGTATCGAGCCGCTCATCCGGAACTTTTACGGTGGCGAGGTTCGGTTCGTCGTCTCCGCCAAACGATCCGGTTTCGGCTGTTGATCGGGACAAGGCATTGAAGACCGTCGACTTGCCGGAGCTGGGCAAGCCGATGATCACGAGTTTGGTGGTCACGTTGGCGAATTCTCCGTCCAGGCGTGCGCGAACGACCGCGCGTCAGTCAGCGGGTAAGTATGGCGCACGCGGGGCGGAGCGTAATTACGCGTCGTTTTCCTGGATGATGCTGGTGACGATTGCCTGGTTCAGGGTAACGAGGTCAGCACTGCGAACCCGCATCATATGCAGGTCATTTCCGGCGCCGCCATAGACCTCATCACAGGTCAGCACTCGATCATCGATGATGACCGGTACTCCCTCCGGCAAGCCGATAGGGGCGACCCCTCCTGCCGGATAACCAGTCGAGGAAAGTACAAGCTCCGGAGACGCGAACCGTACCGAAGCGAGTCCGGCTGCGGCAGCAAGTTTTTTTCGATCGACCCGTGCAGTACCGCTCGCGATGGCGATGACGAGATGATGCTGTGGACCGATGAACACGAGGGTCTTGATGATCTGGTCGGTTTCGACCCCAAGCGCTGCCGCCGCCGATTCGACGGTGGGCACGCCGTCTGGAGTCGGCACGATCTCGGCGTCCAGCCGGTGCAAGGCTATAAGGTCAGCAACCCGGTCGAGCGGTGACTCGTTCAACGGGTTCGCCTGCGCGGATCGAGCGCGTCACGCAAGCCGTCTCCAAAGAAATTGAGCCCCATAACAACGGTCAGAATTGCCAGGCCGGGAAAGGTCGAATACCACCAGTATTGGAGACCGATTTTTGCACCCTGGTTGATCATTGCTCCCCACTCGGCGGTCGGTGGCACCGCGCCGATGCCGATAAAGCTCAATCCTGCAGTCAGCACAATCGCTGCCCCAACATCCAGCGTCGCTTTAACGACGATGGGCGCATCCGTGCTGGGCAGAATATGACGAAAGAGAATTCTGCGACTGGATGTGCCAATAGACTGCGCGGCGGTGACGAACTCATTTTCCTTGATTGTGAGCACCTGTCCCCGCATGAGCCGGGCGTACTCTGGCCAGAGGACGAGAATGACGGCGATCATGGCATTCGAGAGTCCAGGTCCACCACGGGCGGCAGCAATCGACATTGCCAGAATGATCGACGGGAACGAGAGCACGGCGTCGCAGACGCGCATGATGAAACTATCCAGCCAGCCACCCGTATATCCCGCGATAGCGCCAATCGTGCAACCGATGACGACGGTCACCGCGACAACCAGAATTCCCGCCGGAACCGAAACTCGAGCCGCCCAGATGACGCGGCTAACCAGATCCCGTCCGACATCATCGGTACCGAAGGGATGACTCAACGAAGGAGATTGAAGCTTCCGATCGAGCTGGACGAAATCGGGATTTTCGAGCGGCAAAATGGGAGCCAGGAGCGCCAGCAGGAGCCAGCCAAGCACGATAAACAATCCCACCAGGGCAATCGGCTCGCGGAGGAGCGACCGTCCGATCATTCGAATTTGGGACCGATGTTGCGTCATCGTTCCCATTTCGGCCAGTTCGACCGTGGCTACAGCAGTGGTGATCGAAGCCAAATGCGCGCTCTCCTAACCGACCCGGATGCGTGGGTCGAGAACTCCATAGAGCACGTCGACGAAGAAGTTGACGATGATGTAGACGACAGCCACGACCAACGTCACACCGATCAGACCGGGATAGTCCAGCTTGAGCGCCATTCGCACGGAGAATTGACCGAGACCGGGCCAGGAAAAGATGGTTTCGGTGAGCACTGCGCCCGCCAGAAGGCTGGCAAACGTTAAGCCGATCACGGTAATTGTTGGAATCATCGCGTTGCGAAGGGCATGCAAACGGACAACTCGATATTCACTTACGCCTTTGGCTCGTGCCGTGCGAACGTAGTCATCATTCAGCGCCGCCACGAGGGAAGATCGCAACATGCGCGAGATGATCCCCATCGCGAACGAGCCCAGGACGATCGCCGGCAGGATGATGTGCCGGCCCAGGCTCCAGAACGCGTCCATATCTCCCGCAACCAGGGCATCGATCGAGAGAAAGCCCGTCACATGCGGTGGTTTGCGCATCCCGACGTCCAGTTGGCCAGATCGGGGTAGTAACTGGAACTTGTAGGTCAGGAGATAGGCAAGGAGCAGTCCGAGCCAGAACACCGGCATCGACGTTCCGATCAAAGAGATGAAACGGGCCACATGGTCTGGCCATCGCCCTTGCTTGACCGCGGCGATGATGCCGAGCGGGATTCCGACCGAAAGAGCGAAGAGCATGGCCGCCGCAGCGAGTTCCATGGTTGCCGGAACGACATTGCTGAGCTCGTCCCGCACGTCCTTTCGCTCAGTGATCGTGGTGCCCATGTCGCCATGTAAGAGATTGTTGACGTAATAGATGTATTGCAGAGGGAGTGGCTCGTTGAGCCGGTACTGCTTCTCGATCGCCTCGCGCACTTCGGGCCGGTCCGCTTGCCGCTCCCCGATGATTGCGTTCACAGGATCGCCGGGCACCGCATGCATAAGCAAAAACGTCGCGATGCTGACAAAGAACAAGACGACCAGTGCTTGCATGAACCGGATGACGATATATCTCCAAAGACCCATGAGCGGAAGTCCTTGCCGCAGCCTGAAGAATGCGAAGGACGGGCAACAACAATCGCTGCCCGTCCTGGTTCGATCTCTACAGACTGGCGCTCACCTGAAACGAGTTATTCAGTCTTGCTGCCGTCGCGCAAATTCATCATATAGATCGGGTGCACGGTTACACCTTCGACCTTGATGCTGGCCGGTTTCCGATACGTCGGCTGGTAGAGGACGATGTACGGAATATCTGGCAAGACGAGCTCCTGAATTTGCAGATAGATCGCCTCGCGCTTGGCGGGATCAGTTTCCTCCAGGCCTTGGCGAAGGAGTGTATCGACCTCCGGATTTGTGTAGCTGACGCGCTTCGCCGCGGCCGTATCGGTTTGGAAGAACGGCGTGGCGAACGTATCGACATCCGGGTAATCGGGAGACCAGGGTGAGATGGTGGCCTGGAAATCCCGCTCGCGATACTTCCCAATACGCTCAGTACCCGGGAGGGGGCTCAAGTTAATCGTCAGCCCCTTGATTGCTTCGAGGTCGGATTTGACTGCGGTGGCAAGAGTTTCGAGGTTGACTCCACCCTCTCCTGGCGCGTCTGAATCATAGGTAATTTCGATCGACTGCTCCCCAACACCTGATGCATCCCAAAGCTCCTGTGCTTTGGCCGGGTCATAGGTGTATGCCTTTTCGAGCATCGCTTCGGAACCTGCCAACGGCAGGGGGATGGGAAGTGCCGGCCGCAGCCCGCCACCCAGCAGAATGTTGTCGATGATCGAATCGTAGTTGATGGCATAGGCGAAGGCTTGTCGCGCCTGGGGATTGGCCAGCGGGCCACCGAACTCTGGATCCAGGTTCATCGCGAGATACTGAATCGAGAGCGACGGTCCTTCGATAATCTGCAGATCGGCATTCGCTTCGACAGATGCCACGCTATCCGGATTGAGCGAATAGGCAATATCCGCGTCTCCCGTTTCCACCGCCTGCAATTGCGCATTGGCTTCGACGATGTTGGTGAAAATGATCTGCTCGAGTTTCGGGGCATCACCCCAATAGTCTGGGTTGGCAACGAGAATGACCGAGCTATTGGTATCCCACTGGTCGACCATGAACGGTCCAGAGCCAACCCCAACGTTGTTGATTTGGGTTTGGGCGTCCTTGTTGGCCAGGACGCTGGAATTTTTCGCCTTCTCCTCGTCGGTTGCATCGTCGCTGAAATCTGGTTTGTCGGTCGTGCCGCCAAACTCGATGACCTGTTTACTGTCAGTGATCGAAAGCGGAATCGAGGAGAGCACTGCGGCCAGTCCGGAGTTCGGCGCCGGCAACGTGAGCTCGATCGTGTAATCGTCGACCTTGGCGATTTCTGTCCAGTAGTCGGTTGCCAAAAACGACGACTGAGCGTAGGTCGCGGCCAGCCGCTGGAAGGAAAAGACCACGTCATCCGCGGTCATCTCATTGCCGGTGCGTGCGAACTTGATCCCTTGCTTAAGTTTGACGGTCGCGGTCAGCAGATCGTCGCTGAGCGTTGGCATGCCGTCAGCCAACATCGGTTGAATATCGGTGGGATTCGCGCCATCCGGGCCGCTATAGAGTTGATCGTAAATGGCAAACATCGCCATCGTCGGATTGATCTCGTAATACCAGGCCGGATCGAGACCCAGCCAATATGAGCCCGAGAGTGCGTCGGTAACGACTAGGGTCTTGGCATCAATTTTGTTGATGAGGTAACGGGGCGTATTGGTCCCCGGGCCGGCCATGGCTCGCCCTGTGAGCAGCGTGGAAAGCGACGCCGCCGAAATGGCCGCTACACCCGCCTTGGAGATGAATTCCCGGCGCGTACTCTCAGCGTTTCGCAGACGGGTGGCAAGGTCGCCGATTCGAGTTTCGGACATGTGCGTGCACCTCGTTCATAACGTGTCGTCAGATGAATTCCGACGCCGAATGTTCGCGACTTGGCGCCCTAGAGCCTCAAAGCGTTGCGCTGTCTCGCCGCATTTAAAGGCGGCTTCGAAGCAATGGATCTAAGTTGGCGCGTGTGTCGATTCGGGCACAGTATCACCTTCGTGGGTGTTAGCGTCAACAGCGGACATATCGTTGGTCTGCGAACGGGATAGGCGAGAACTCATCCATCCGACGACTGCACGCCGGCAATCGCGGTGGAAACGTGATCTTCCTGAACATCGTGCGAAACCGAGACGCCCCCATGGGTCTCGAGAAGAATCCAGCTCGCTTTGCCCCCGACTCGCTTCTTGTCATTACCGATCAAATCGACAACGCGATCGAGCTGAAATGCTCCATGCGTCGGGAGTCCATAGCTTTGAATGAGATTGGCGATGTCGTCGACGCGACTCTGTGGAACGCGCCCCTCGAGGGCAGACAGGCGGCTTGCCGCGTGCATTCCGATCGCGACGGCCTCGCCATGCATATGCCGGTAGTCACTGGCTTCGATCGCATGCCCTGCGGTATGTCCAAAATTCAAATATGCGCGCAAACCACTTTCGCGTTCGTCAGCTTCGACGACGCGGCTTTTGAGCTCCACATTCCGGCGCAAGGCATAGGTCAAGGCAGGGTTCTGCAGTCCCAGGAGCTGTCGCTGATTGCGGATCAGGAAGTCCTCGAGATCGGCGGTTTCACCGGAAGGCGTCGATGGTTGAATGATGGCGTGTTTGACGACCTCGGCCCATCCCTGGCGGAGCTCGCGCGGGGGCAGCGACGAGAGAAAGTCCGGATCGATGATGACCAACGGCGGCTGGTAGAAAGCCCCGATGAGATTTTTTCCGGCGGGGTGATTGATACCCGTCTTGCCGCCCACGCTCGAATCGACCATCGCCAACAGCGAAGTTGGCATCTGCACAAACCCGACGCCGCGCAGGACGGTTGCCGCGATAAACCCGGCGAGATCGCCGACAACACCCCCGCCGAGTGCCAGCACCAGATCGCTCCGCTCCACACGGCCATCCAGCATTTGGTCGTACACCCGGGCGGCCCCAGCCAGACTTTTGCTTGTCTCTCCCGGAGGCACGGTGACACGTTCCACGGTCAACCCTGCGTTTTGCAGGATAGTCTCGACCTCGTTTCCATGGACGGCATTGACGTTGTCGTCACTAATCATCCAGACGCGGTGCGATTTCGGCCATCGCTCGCGAATGAGCTCGCCAGCGATGCGACGAATACCCGGTTCTATCCAGATTTCCGACAATCCCGAGGTCGCATCGAGCATCACTGGGGGACTCGCACCCGCCTCATCTGGAAGCAAAGAATGAATGGCATGCGCCACATCGATGGCTGGCATGCGGTCGACAGGAAACGTCACCGTCGAGCGGTCGTAAAACCCGAGTCGAGATGTTTTGAGCGAGCTGATTCGCCCAACGGGATCGTCGCCGGCCAGCATCGGCCTGGCGACAGCATTGCCTTCCCGGATCTGCTGAGCTGTCAGGCGGGCGTGAATCGTTTCCGGACGTGCGTCCAGTGTGACGGTGAGTGTCTCTTCGCTGCCGAGAAGCGCAGCGTCCCAGGCATCGTCGAATGCCGAAGCGCCTCCGCCGGTGGAGATAACAACCCTATCGGACGATAGCGCCCGAGCCAGGTGCGTGCGTTCCGACGCGCGAAATGCCGATTCACCATCCTCAGCAAAAATTTCGGGAATCGACTTTCCATACTCCTCTTCCAGCTCGACATCGAGATCGATGACGTTCCAGCCGAGGCGATCTGCGAGAATCCTGCTCGTGGTGGTTTTGCCAGTTCCACTGAAGCCTATGAGGGCAATACGGCGATAGACGGTCACGGTGCGGTCGTCGTCCTATAGGTGCGTTCCACAAGGGAACTCGTACAAAATGCGTCTCTTACTCTAAACGTTCCTGACCACGAGGATGCTCACCAATGCGCGACCAGCAGCTAATCCTGACGATCGATCAAGGCACGACCTCGACGCGAGCAATACTTTTCGATCGGACAGGATCGATTCAGGCCGTTGCGCAACGGCCCATCACCCAGTATTACCCGGCCAGTGGCTGGGTCGATCATGATGCCAGCGAGATTTGGCAATCGGTGCGAAGTTGCGTGGCCGAGGTGTTGGCGCAGACCGGATTGCAGCTCGCTCATCTCGCGGCCATCGGAATCACCAATCAACGCGAGACCACCATCGTTTGGGACCGCGTGACCGGCGAACCACTCGCTCCGGCAATTGTCTGGCAGAGCCGCCAGTCGGCACCATTTGTGAATGCGATCGTAGAGCGAGGAATGGGAGAACGCTTTCACCAGCTCACAGGTCTGGTTCCCGATGCTTATTTTTCCGCCACCAAACTGGCGATGCTGCTGGACGAGCAGCCCGAACTCAGGCGCAAGGCAGAAGCGGGCGAGGCCTTATTTGGAACTGTCGATAGTTGGCTGATTTACAAGCTTTCCGGCGGCGCAGAGCACGTCACTGATGTAAGCAATGCGTCTCGCACGATGCTCTTTGACATTCGCCAGCTCGAATGGTCCGATGAACTGCTCGGCGATCTCGGCATCCCCAAAGAGATGTTGCCCCGGGTGGTCGATTCGAGTGGAGTCGTGACTGATTTCACGTCAATGGAGCTCGGCGGCTCAGCGCCAATAGCGGGAATCGCGGGAGACCAACATGCAGCCCTCTTTGGCCAGCTCTGCTTCGCGCCTGGTGACGCCAAGAACACGATCGGCACCGGTTCGTTTTTGTTGATGAACACCGGAACACATGTCCCGATCTCGAATTCAGGCTTGCTCGCCACCATCGGCTGGAAGACAGAGCACGAGCTTTGTTACGCTTCCGAGGGTTCGGTCTTTGTCTCGGGATCGGCAGTGCAGTGGTTGCGAGATGGTTTGGGTGTGATCGAGACGTCTGCTCAAATCGAAGAGCTGCTCGAGACTGAACACGACTCGGGAGGCGTGGTCTTCGTTCCAGCATTGACTGGGCTTGGTGCTCCGCATTGGGATCCAACCGCGCGGGGCGGCATTTTCGGAATCGATCGGGGGACCACCGCCGGCCACCTGGCACATGCGACCATCGAAGGGATCGCGTTGCAGGCCATGGAACTGGTCGATCTGATGCGGGAAGAAACCGGACTGCCGATCTCATCGCTCAAGATCGATGGCGGCGCTGCCGCCAATGACCGGCTCCTTCAGCTGCATGCCGATCTGATTGGCGTGGAGGTCGTACGCCCCAGCATGCTGGAGACGACGGCGCTTGGCGCGGCGTACCTGGCCGGACTGGCCGTCGGTTACTGGGCTGATCGAGAAGCTCTTCGGGAGAATGTCGCGATCGACCGCGTATTCGAACCGTCGATGCCAGAATCGCAACGGAATCGATTGATCGCCCGGTGGAATAAGGCGGTCGACCGGGTGCAAAACTGGGACATCTAAGGAGATCTATTCCTCTTCTACGAGTTCTTGTTCTTCGATAACGCGAAATTGAGTTTCGGTTTCCTTGGGACTTCGTTTGAAGAGGAATTGGCGCCGACTTAGTGACTCCATCGCCTGCTGGTAAAAGCCCTTCATCATCTCTTTCGATGGTTTGGCACCTTCAGAATAGTAGTAGTCGGCCGCTTTCCCAATGGCCATCGTCCCTGTGTACGCAATGGCCACCTTGGGAACGGCTCCGCCCATAAATGGCACCATGGCTGCGGCTTCGCGAGCTACCGTACGCCAGAAAAAACCCGCTCCCACCACGGGCACCATCTCGCGGAATATGCGTTGTGAGTCGTGAAGCTCTTCACCATGGATCGCCGCGATCTTGAAGATCAAGAGCAACTGATTCTTGGTCAGGATGAAGAAATCCGCCCCGACGGTCGCAATGCTTCCGAAAATCGGGATGACCGTAGGCACATTGGAGATGAGTGAGAACTGGGCATTGGCCATCGACGTTTCGTCGTTGACTTGCTTGACCGCAGCGTCCCGGAACGCGGGAAGATAGCGTCCCATCGCGACGGCGCGGTCGCTGTTTCCAGTGATGATTTTCGCGCGGACCTGACGAAGCGCGCGTTGATCGTTAGGATCGGTGCTCAGAAATGGCGCCGCGCTCATCTGTTCGTCCGACGAGCGAATGCGGTCGAGCAAGACCTTCGACTCAGCGCTCGCCTCGGGGTCATAGATGATGACGGCATCGAAGCCAGCGCGCGGCAGATCGCTTTCGGAAAGCGAGCGGATCGTGACATAACCTGGAGAATTCAGGCCGGTCACATTTGTAGCAATCTGTTCAGCGATCTCCCGGTGGTCTGAATAAATCAGAATGCTTGGGGGTGTCAGCGATTGTTCGCGAATCTCATCGAGACTCAGCTCACGGATGACACTCCAGACGCCTTTGGCTGTAGAAAATGGTTGCATTCCTCGCATGGAACTTCCTGAATCTTCCTAGGTAGCGGGCTGGATCACGCCGGTCCCTTTCATTGATACCCCACCCAGCGGATTTCGACGGTTTCGCCCTGTCGAACGGATTCGGTCGTTTCCGGCAAAACGATGAGGCAGTTCGCCGCAGGCAGCGAGGAAACGATTCCCGATCCCCGTCGTTCGTTGGGGGTGACGAAGAGCTGCCCTGCCTCGTCGGTCCAGGCATGTCCCCGCAGCGCATCCGTGTACCCGCGCGTACCGGCGAGTGGCTCAGCGGTCCGAGCCGAGCGCATGATCCGGTCGGATGTCCGACCTGCCACGAGATCGATCGCGAGTCGACCGAAGAGCTCGAAACCGACGAACGCGGCGACCGGGTTGCCCGGAAGTGACAGGATCGTGCGCCCATCGAGATACTTCACGCCGAAGTGTTTTCCCGGTCGTAAGCGGACATTCCAGAGTTCCGCATCAGGATGCGTCGCGAGCACATCGGTCATCGTGTCGGCAGTGCTGTTCGAGATACCACCGCTGGTGAGAATGAGATCCGAATCCTTCGCGAAATGATCGAGTAGCCGAACGAGCTCCTGGAGATTGCCGTCGCACCGCTCGATCCGACGAACGGTTGCGCCCGATGTCGTCACCTGCGCCGCCAGCATCGGGCCATTCGTGTCATTGACCGGGAACGGCCGGGCGGCAGGAAAGAGTTCCGGACCGATGGAGACCACCGACACCGAGGGAGTTGGAATGGCTGCGATGGATTCGATGCCAAGTGCAGCCAGCATGGCGATCTCCTGGGGACGCAGTAACGTTCCAGAGGCGACTGCCGGGGCACCGGTGTGGATATCTTCGCCACGTGGCCGGATGTGCGCTCCTGGGAGAACCGGTGCCGTGACCTGGATGATTCCGGCACGCTCCTCGGCTTTTTCCAGCGGAATGACGGCATCGCAATCGCCGGGAATTGCCGCTCCGGTACTGATTCTCAATGCCTGGTTAAGCCCGATTTGATTCGTCCAATCGCCTCCAGCCTCGAGACTTCCGGCAATCGATAGCATCACCGGATGAGCAGGAGATGCGATGCTGGTGGCCGCCGAATGCAACGCAAAGCCATCCATGGCCGAATTGGGGTATCGGGGGAGATCGATCGGAGCAGAGATATGCTCGGCCACTATCAGGCCCAGTGCCGAAGCCAGGGGGACTGAGATGGGCGAGGGCGGCAGGAGGCGGGTGATCAGACGCTCACGCGCCGCCTCGACCGAAAGATCGAGCCGGACGCGTGGCGAAAGGGATTCGTTCAGTGGTTACGCCTGGTCCGCGAAACCGGCCATGGTTTCGACCAGTCCCTTGACCGAGCCAGCCGATTTATTGAGAGCGGCTTGCTCGTCGTCGGTAAGCGTGAGCTGATAGATCTCCTCGATACCGGCGGCGCCGATCTTGACCGGAACGCCGACGAAAATGCCGTCGATGCTGTACTCACCCTGCAGTAGCACGCTGCACGGGAGCACGCGCTTCTTGTCCAGAACGATCGAGTCGACCATCTCGACCACCGAGGTGCCCGGTGCGTACCAGGCACTTCCTGTCTTGAGCAGACCGACGATCTCGGCACCACCATTGGCAGTGCGATCTTCGATAGCTTTGACCCGATCGGCCGGGAAAAGCTCGGTGATGGGAATTCCGGCGATTGTGGAATAGCGGGAAAGCGGGACCATGGTGTCCCCGTGACCGCCGAGCACCAGCGCCGAAACGTCCTGCACCGAAACACCGGCCTCCATGGCGATGAAGGTGCGGAATCGCGCGGAATCGAGTACCCCGGCCATACCGATCACCCGCTCCCGCGGAAAGCCCGCCGCATCGAAGGCGACATGGCACATGGCGTCGAGCGGATTCGAGACCACGATCAGAATGGCGTCTGGAGAAGAGGCAACCACCTGCTCGGTGACCGACTTGACGATGCCCTGGTTGGTGCGCAGGAGATCGTCCCGGCTCATGCCCGGTTTGCGGGCGATACCCGAGGTGATGACGACCACGTCCGATCCGGCGGTTTCCTCGTAGCCATTGGCACCGGTAATTTGGGTGTCGTAGCCCATGAGCGGGCCGACCTGCATCAGATCGAGCGCCTTCCCCTGTGGCATTCCTTCGACAATATCGACCAGGACGACATCGGCGTAGTCTCGCAGCGCGAGCATTTGGGCAACGGTGCCCCCAACCATTCCGGCTCCGACCACTGTAACCTTGCTGCGCTTGCTCGCTCCCATGAGACGTTCACCCGTTCCTTTACTTGCGATTCTGGTGTTCAATCTGTAGGTGCGCGGCCGCGCACCATGTACCAGCACGATAGTATAGGCGGGGGAATCCCCCATCCGCCCCAGTCATCGAACGAAGCGAGGCTATGCTCAATCCACCACCCGTCGACCTCCATCTTCATCTCTTGCCGAACGTCGATGACGGTCCATCACGGATCGATGAATCCGAGGCGATGCTGCGCTTTTTTGCGGACCTGGGAGTGAAGCGGCTGGCCGCGACGCCGCATTTACATGGCGCGCTCGATGGAAAAAAGCGGGCGTCGGTGGAACGAGGGCTCGAAGTGGTCGCCCCACTTGCCACGGAAGTTGGCATCAGCGTGACGCCCGCTTTCGAAGTTCTCCTGACTCCGGATGTTCCCCAAAGACTGGCGGACGGCGATCCGATTGGATACGCAGGAACCAATGCCGTGCTGGTTGAACTTCCCTTTGAATTCTGGCCGGAATCGAGCGCGGCGATACTGTTCGAGATTCAGACGGTAGAGTTCCAACCAGTGCTGGCCCATCCGGAACGCTACGTGATCGCGCAACAAGACCCGAGCAAAGTGTTGGAACTTGGAGAGCGTGGTGTGATCATGCAAGTGACCTATGCCAGTCTCGCCGGAATCAACGGGCGATCGGCGCGTTCCCTGGGGGAGCAGGTCATCCGGGATTGCCCGCGTGTGATTCTGGCCACCGATGCCCACGGCAACGGCTCGCGGTTGCGCGCATTCGAAGCAGGCCTCGCACGGGCTACGGAAATCGTTGGACCAGTACGCGCAGCGCAGCTCGCCGCCGCGAACCCGGCCTCGATCCTGGCAAACCAGCCATTTCCGATTCAGGCACCCACTGGAACGCAAAACCGAGCAACGATCGTTCTTCGGGCGAGCGAAGCGGAGCGGAAGCAGATGGGGCGACGGAAGTGGCTGGTGAGTTGACACCTCGGTGAAACGATGTGGTAAGATTTTTCGTCGAATGGCCTGATCCCCGATAGCTCAACGGTAGAGCGCCCGGCTGTTAACCGGTAGGTTAGAAGTTCGAATCTTCTTCGGGGAGCCCCTCTAAAAACACACGCTGGATGGACGCGCCGACGCAAGGCCCCACCTCGTCGTGGCTCTATGCTGTTTACCGCGCCGAAGGGCTCGCGACACCAGATTCAATTCCATATCTGCGATTGAACCGAGTTACTCGATCTTCGACAGCGCCGAACCTTTGTGGGCTGCAATGTGGTCGGTCTTGTCGCTTTTGATTTCGTACTGCGGATCGTCTTCGGATGCGTGGTGGGTGTATCCCTTGTAGTCAAAATCGCTGGTATGCACCTTGGTGATATGTCCGGAGACGTGCCCAGCTTCCGAATTCCATTTCACATGGTCCCCAACCTCGAAACGCGTTGTCATCTTCTCTCCTCCAAAACGCGGTAAACCCGATTTCCGTCAAGGGGTGCCTTCAGACCCGTGCGGGAACGCCGATCGTTCATGAATCAATCATAGATTCGTGATCGCCACTGATCTGAAATAGTTGACCAAGGCGAACAGTCCTACGCTTATACCCATACGGCCCGAGTGACGAGCTCTGGCAACAACGCGAATATTGGAAGGGGAACCCATGGTCGCTCTTCGAAAACCCATCGAAAAGGTTATGCGAGAAATCGAGGGCTGCAATGCGCTTGATGGCCTGAGTGAGCCACTCGCCAAATGGGTGAAGCAAGTAACCACGAGTGACCCGGTGAAGAACGCACTATCCGGCACCTGGATCGGCCATCAACTGCATCCGGCACTGACCGATGTTCCCATCGGTGCCTGGACAATGGCCACCATCCTGGACATTTCGCTTGGCGACTCCGGTGCGGTCGCGTCTCGGCAACTCGTCGGAATTGGGGTGCTCTCAGCGATTCCCGCCGCAGCCACGGGAGCATCCGACTGGTCCGATACGTACGGTGCTTCCCAACGAATTGGCCTCGTTCATGCCCTGTCCAACGTGGCCGCAACGACGCTGCAGGCATCCTCCTGGATCGCGCGGGGTAGAGGACATCGTCACGCCGGAGTGGCGCTGAGCGCCGTAGGACTCGGGGTCGTTTTAGGATCCAGCTACCTCGGTGGCCACTTAACGCTCGTTCGGGGTGAGGGTGTCAACCATACCGCCTTCGAACCCACCGTCAATGAATGGACTGATGTCGCTGCGTCCTCCGATCTGGAACCAGACCGTCCAATGCGGGTGATAGCGGATGGCGTACCGGTCGTGCTCGTCCGGCAGAATGGATCGCTCTACGCGCTTTCAGCGACCTGCGTTCATGCAGGAGGACCACTGGACGAAGGCGAGCTCGTCGGCAACGGATGCATTCGTTGTCCCTGGCATGCCAGCGAATTCCAGCTCGCCGATGGCGCTGTCGTACGCGGACCGGCATCGGTCGACCAACCGAGTTGGGAAGTCAAGATCGAAGGTGAGCGCATCCTTGTGCGATCAACCCCTGGATCGAACGACTGAGCGGACGATGACTGCCGACACCCATTGTTGGACGATGCCTCCCTTGCTTCGCCCGGAGGTCCATGTGCAAATGACCAATCGCACCCGGAATTGATGCCGTGAGCCCCGCGCCGACGACTTCGCCCAACCCGGAGCCATCCGGCGCTGCGACCGCCGAGATGATTCGGAGCGCGCAACAACTCACCGAGACGGCTCCAATCGATTCGTCCGAACCGGGAGTTTCCGGAGAGCAGCCTGCCGACCCGAACAACACGCAGGAGATCTTCACGATTGGGCATGCCGCATTGCCCTGGAGTCAGTTTCTCGAGCTCCTGCATCGTTTCGAAATTTCCCTGCTCGTCGACATTCGCCGTTTCCCTGGTTCGCGTCATGCGCCGCAATTCGGAGAGGACGTCATGCGCGCGGCTCTCACCGCCGACGGCATCGAGTATCTGCATTTGCTGGAACTTGGTGGGCGACGTCGCGCCCGACCTGACTCGCTTGAATTCGGCCTGGCGGAACGCTTCCTTTCGCGGGTATGCCGATTACATGGAAACGGAGGAATTTCAGAACGGTCTCGCCAGGCTCATGACACTCGCGCAAACGAAGCGGGTGGCCATGATGTGCGCCGAGTCCGTATGGTGGCGATGTCATCGTTCCATGGTTTCCGATGCCCTGCTGGCGCAGGGTTGGCAGGTGTGGCATATCATGAGCGACGGGAAGCTACAGCCGCATCATTTCACCGCGCCAGCCCGCCTTATGGATGGTGCGCTCACGTACCGGGAGCCACCCACGCCGAGCGTATGATCAGGGTAGCGAGAGCAGGTAGCGCGTGTCTCAACGAGACCCCTACGCAACTATGCAACGACGAATGATGCGCCTGAGGCAGGATCTTCGCGATGCTTCTCCGGAATTTCCCATCTAAATGTCGCCCAACCGGGACGACGGCTGACCATGGCCGATAGCGAAGCTCCCGCCAGCGCCATCTCTGGAAAACGCAATTGGATCCGGATGCTCCAGCCTGTATGGAACATCGCCATTGTGCTGCTGGTCCTGGTCTTCGTGTGGCGACAGAAGGCCGATCTCACCCAAGCGATGCATGAGATACGGCTGGCAGATTGGCGCTGGTTGATCCTGATCGTTTTGAGCGCCATCCTCGCCCACACGTTTATCACCCTTACGCTTTCTACCGTCTTCCTGCGCATCGGGCGCCGTATCCCGTTCATCCCCGCACTGGCGACGCATGCCGAGCGAGAGATGATCGCGGCGGTCATGCCATTCGGTGGCGCTGCCTCGTACGTCACGCTCGTCTCGAGATTCGGTGTCTACGGGGTTACTCGCAACGACGCAATGCTGGCCGTGATGCTGTATAGCGTCCTCGGCCATCTTTCGTTTATTGCCATTGCGATCCCGGCGATGGCGCTCCTGATCGCGCAACACAATGCCACCGCGCCGATTCAGATCGGTGCGGTAGCAGTCCTGGCTATTGCCCTCGTTGTTGTGTCGCTGGTAACCGCAGTATTGCGGGGAAAGTCTCTTCCCGCGTCGATCGAACGGCGATTGCCATCGTTCGTGAATGAGTTCCGGGAAATGGCACGATCAACGAGCCTCCCGGCCCGAGCGCTGCTGCAGCCGTTCGTTTTCTCACTGTTAGCCGACCTCTTTGGTGTGCTCAGCATGTGGGCCGCGCTTCACGCTGTCCATGTCGATGCCGGACCGATCATGGCACTGGTGGCCTATACGGTTGGGACGATGCTGCTCATGGCAGCTCCCATTTTCCAGGGACTCGGCCTTGTCGAAGTTTCCACGATCTATCTCCTGGAGCGACTCGGCGTTCCCCTGTCCCAGGCGATTGGCGCAACGTTCCTGTATCGGTTCGTCGACGTCTGGCTACCCGTGGTGCTGGGTATCGGAGTGCATGCCCGCTACCAGCGAGCGTTGCGAGGTCTCCCCGCCTACCTTCCCGCCCTCTGGACGGCGCTGAGTGGCGTCATGGCGATGGGGTCAGTTCTGCCCCCAACCGGCAAGTTTTTGCGCGCACATCTTCAACGCGCGAGTGGTTTCGGGATGCTCAATGAATATCATGCCGGGCGAATCTTCACGCTCGTGGCTGGTTTTCTCCTGCTGTTGCTCGCGCTACGTCTGGTCCACTGGCAGCACACGGCCTGGGTCATTACGCTGGTGCTTTCCTGCCTGCTGACGGTCGTGTACCTGTTTCGGGATTTCGACGACATCGGGGCGGTCATCAGTGGAATGAATGTCGTCATTCTTCTGGTCTATCGTGCGAGGTTCCGGGTTCGAAGCGACATTCCGTCACTGCGCCGAGGTCTCTACATCCTTGTTGCGTCATTCACTGCCACATATCTCTTTGGCGTATTGAGTCTTTGGCTGGCGGAAAAGAAGCATTTTGGCCGAGAGTTTTCGATTGCCTCCTCCTTGCGGACCGCCGGTGACATTTATTTTGGGTTGGGCAGTGGAAACCTCGTGGCGAAAACCAATCGCGGTGAGTGGATCCTCGATTCCATGCAGTTGCTCGTCATTCTGTCGATCGTTATTTCCGCGTTCGCAATCCTTCGGCCGATCATTTGGCGACATACCGTGCAGCGGTCAGAGACGCAGCGGGCGCGAAAGCTCATCGAGCAATGGGGGGACTCCTCCCTCGACCGGTTCAAGTACTGGCCCGATAAGCTCCAATTCTTCGCGAAGGATGATAAAGGCGTCGTCAGCTTCGGATTGAGCGGACGGGTCGCTCTCGTGCTGGGCGATCCGACCGCGAGGGACGACATGGCTTTTGCGGAGACGCTTGATGAGTTTCTCGATTTTTGCCAGCTCAATGGATGGGACCCGGCATTTCACCAGGTCCCACCGATACACCTCGATGTTTACATTTCCCGAGGGTTTAACGCGATGCTGATTGGTCGGGAAGCCATCGTTCCGATCGATACCTTCACGTTATCTGGAAAGTCGATGGGAAGCCTGCGGTCGGTGCGCAACCGCGCCGAGCGCACTGGAAGCCTGGTGGAATACACCGAACCGCCGCTTCCGGCAGAACTCGTACTCGAGCTCAAAGAGGTTTCCGACGAATGGCTGACGCTCGATGGGCGACGGGAACGGACCTTCACCCTTGGGCAGTTCGAGCGTGACTACATTCGAGAGTCGCCCGTGCTGGTGCAACGGTCCGCGACCGGACGTGTCGAAGCGTTCGTCAATTTGATTCCCGACGGTTCCCCAGGAGAACTGACCTTCGATCTTATGCGTCACCGTGCCGACGCGCCCAACGGGTCGATGGATTTGCTCATCATGGCGATGATCGATTTCGGTAAGAACCATGGATTAACTGCTCTGTCACTCGGGATGGTTCCGTTCGCAAATCCGGGGACCGAGGATTCCATGGACACCACCAATCGTGCAATTTCTCAGCTCGCAAGACCAATGGAGCACTTTTTCGCGAGTGAGGGGTTGTTCGCGTACAAAAACAAATTCCACCCCAGGTGGGAGCCGCGCTATCTGGTCGTGCATGCGCTGACGCGGCTTCCGCGGGTTGCGATCGCGCTGGCGCGACTCTCGGAAATCGATGATCGCAAGCTATTGCCTCACTTCGGACGCCGCTCGCATGACGAGCGGCGTCCGAACCCGGACCCGGAGGCTACCCAGGAAAATGCCGCTTAACATCCTGAACAAAATTCCACCGTTCTTGTGGCGCATCAAGGGAACCATTTTGGTCCAGGTCGTCATCATTACGATTGGTTTCCTCACCCGGGGCTTGTCCTCGTCTGAGCACCGGCGGTTACTTCATCGGTTTGGTTTCGATTACGAGCTCCTGCGTGACGCACATGTGTGGTCGCTGCTCACCGGGACCTGGATCCAATCAACCCCAGATATCGCCGCGTCTATGATCCTCCTGGTGTTCGGAGGCACATTCTTTCTGGAGCTTCTTGCAGGCACCAAGATGATGTTGTTGACCTGCGTGACGGGCGACTGGGTTGCCACCCTCCTCACCACGGTGACGATTCGCGTGCTCGCCGAGGCTGGAGATACGTCGGTTGCGGCGATGCTCTCGATACCTGATGCTGGATCATCTGCTCTGGCTCATGCCGGATACGGCGCGGCCGTCATGTTGCTTCCCTTTCGATGGCTCAAGATCGCTCTCCCTTGCCTGATTATTTTGACGGTGATGCAGTTCTCCTATGAAGATCTGGCGCCAGCCATCGTTCATTGTTGGGCTGCGCTGTACGGGGTACTCGTTGGCTGGTTCATCATTCGTCCCCGACTCGAGCGAGGGCGCGAACTCCGACTCGAAAATTGATGGCCCGCCGGAATTTCCGTGAGTCGTGTCAAGATTCGTGGATATCACGGCGCGGGTGACAATTGCGCTCGCGCGAAGCGAACACGAAAAACAGGAGAGCAACATGGCGGATCATTTCAAGAATCTCATTGGTGGCCAATGGGTTGACGCGAAGAGCGGCAAAACGTTTGAACGGCGCAATCCGGCCAATGGCGAGCTGGTGGCGGAATACACCAAAAGCGACGCCAGCGATGTCGATGCCGCGGTCGCTGCGGCGGCCAAAGCATTCAAGAGTTGGCGGCTCTATCCCGCGCCGAAGCGCGGTGAGCTGCTCTTCAAGGCAGCGCAGATTCTCAATGACCGCAAGGAGCAGTTCGCTCGGGAAATGACGGAGGAGATGGGCAAAGTCATCTCCGAGGCGCGCGGCGATGTGCAGGAAGCGATCGACATGACCTTCTACATGGCCGGTGAAGGACGCCGCCTGTACGGTCAGACGACTCCTTCGGAACTCCCGAACAAGTTCAATATGTCGGTCCGTAAACCCCTGGGGGTGGCGGGGATCATCACGCCATGGAACTTCCCGATGGCTATTCCCTCATGGAAGATGACACCTGCGCTGATAGCCGGGAACACGATCGTTTTCAAACCAGCGTCGTTCACACCGCGGATGGCAGTTCGCTGGGTGGAGATCCTGCAGGATGCGGGCATCCCGGATGGGGTCGTCAACCTGGTGATCGGTGGGGGTGAAGACGTTGGCAGCGCCATCGTGGAACATCCGGACGTCGCGCTGATTTCGTTTACCGGCTCGACCGAAACTGGGGTTGCGCTGGCATCTCGGGCTGCGGCGCTGAACAAACGGGTTTCCCTTGAAATGGGCGGGAAAAACGCGGTCATCGTGCTCGACGATGCCAATCTCGAACTCGCGGTCGACGGCATCCTCTGGAGTGCGTTTGGCACCTCGGGACAGCGATGCACTGCCGCCAGCCGGGTGATCGTCCAGCGAGGCGTGCAGAAGGAATTAGTGGAGCGTCTTGTCGCACGCGCCGGTGGAATGCGGCTCGGAGATGGTTTGGACGAGAGCGTGCAGATCGGCCCGGTCGTCAGCAAAAATCAGTTGGAGTCGATTAGCGGCTATGTCGAGATCGGCCAGCAAGAAGGCGCGCGTCTCGCCTGGGGCGGTGGCGTGGTGACTGAGGGAGCGCTGAGCAAAGGTCACTTCCACCAGCCGACCATCTTTGATGAAGTTGGCCGCGACATGCGCATCGCCAATGAGGAGATCTTTGGCCCGGTTACATCTGTCGTGCCAGTCGACTCACTCGACGAGGCGATCGATATCGCGAACAGCGTCGAATACGGGCTTTCGGCATCGATCTTCACGCAGGATATCAACAACGCCTATCGGGCCATGCGCGACATCTTCACCGGCATCCTCTATGTGAATGCGGGAACCACTGGTGCAGAGATCCATCTGCCGTTCGGCGGCACCAAGGCAACGGGCAACGGACACCGGGAAGCCGGAACCGCCACGCTCGACTTCTATACCGAATGGCAAAGTGTCTATGTCGATTTCAGCGGAAAGCTTCAGCGCGCGCAGATCGACAATCAATAGGCACGATGCGACTTCGGTCGAATCAATCTGATGTCAAGAGGGCACATCCGCATGCGGATGTGCCCTCTTGCTCGTTCAATCATCAAAAATTGCTCGACTAGGGTGCGAAGATGCAGCTTGGATAGCGCAGCTTGACGCGACTGGTTCTGGAGGACCCGGCCAATCCCGACAGCCGGCGCCGGTCGTTGAATCGCTCATAACCCATTACCCAGAGCTAATCCTGGATCGCCACACGCTAACTGCTCTTGACAAAAGAGAACATATGTTCTATTATTCCAGCAAGCGGCACATCGACGGAGAGGGACGCGCCAACGAGACCGGCATCCCTCCGGCTCCTTCATGATCGTTGCAAACCAAAACCATCTCCCCCGACGTCCGTAGCGTCGCCATTCATGGCGAACCGTCGCAGCGAGCGGCCCGTCGCGATGCATCGCGACGCTTTCGGGACCCCGGAGTTTGCAATGACATCCAGGAGTCGAGCGCACCACCTTCCCCATGCGTGGGAAGGATCGGCAGCGAGAGATGCATGACCTGGGCAGTGCCTACCCAGCTACCCGTCCGGCCCCAGACCGTCACCCCTGGCTCCATTCGCGGCCTCACCCGAACAAGAGGGATCGCTTTTCGAGACGTTGCACAGATACCCCACCAAGACAGGGCAGCGCCATACCCGAAATCTCATCGATCGCACCTGGAAGGGAGTTCGGGTAAGGCATGAGGCGTCGGAACCTGAATGTGCAACTGTCATCTATTGAGTCGCTGAACAGGCTGGCTTAGATGCTGTAATTGGGAACCGCGGTGCGCTTCTTTGATCGGACGACCAAATCCTCGAACGTGATGGAGTTTAGAAACTCCACCGAGATCGCATTCAGCTCATGCCAGACCTCATGAACCGGATCGTTGGCGACCCCCACCTGGTGAGGATGATTCTTGGCGATCTCGGTACCGTCCAGCACTTCGAATGCGTCGTAGAGGGTGATCTGCGATGGATCGCGCGCGAGTTCATGTCCGCCGGAGGGACCCCGAACACTGCGAATCAGCCCGCCGCGGTTGAGCGCGCTCAACACTTGATGCAGATAGGCTTCGGGCATCGATTGGCGATTGGCAATTTCGCGGCTTTGCACGGTGCCGTGGCCAAAATGCAAGGCCAGATCATAAAGGGCGCGGACCCCATAATCAGTTCGGCTTGAGACGCGCATGCAAACCCTCATTCATTCGCCCAGAGGTGTACCCCTCCAGATCGATCGTGACATAACGGTAGCCGGCCTCGCGCACGCCGCGTGCAATTTCCTCGCGGTCGTTGATCGCATCCAGGAGATGCTCTGGCGGCATTTCGATTCGGGCGATGTCGTCATGATGACGCACTCGGAACCCGCGATACCCCAGTCGCCGTATATGGCTTTCGGCTCGCGAGACTTGGGACAACTTCTCGACCGTGATTGGATCACCGTAGGCAAATCGGGATGACAGACAAGCCGCGGCCGGTTTGTCCCATGTCGGGAGCGCCAGCCAAAGCGAAAGATCGCGGATGTCCTGCTTGGTGAGACCAACTTCCTGCAACGGACTGCAAACACCCAATTGGTTGGCGGCGCGGATGCCCGGTCGGAAATCCCCCAGGTCATCGGCGTTCGTTCCGTCGACCACGGCGGCATATCCATGCTGCCTGGCATACGCTTGCAGCTCGGTATACAACTCTGTTTTGCAAAAGAAGCAGCGCTGGTGTGAGTTGTTGGCGTACCGCGGGTCGGTGAGCTCCATGGTGCGGACCATCACATGAACCGCGCCGATTTCGGCCGCCACGGATCGTGCTTCTTCCATCTCTTCTGGAGCATAGGTTTCGGACAGCCCGGTAGCGGCGATCGCCCGATCGCCAAGTGCCAGCACGCTCGCCTTGAGGAGCAGCGCACTGTCGACTCCGCCGGAGAATGCCACGATGCAGGACTCGAGCGATTCGATCGCCGCGATAAGCGACGACCATTTTCCTGCGAGTTCGGGTGGAAGCGAATCAATCTTGGTCACTGCGGCTCCGGAAGTCACTGGGGAAAGCAGTGACCTGAAGAACGATTTAAGTTGAATTTCACGAACGCTTCAAAACTTCTTCAATTTCAGTCGCTAAACTCAGCCAATGTTAAGATAATCGTTGTTTTCCCGGCGTGATCGCTGGCTTCAAACGCGTTCAACGTTGGTATGTGCATCCTCGACGGTGGGTCGAGGGGCTCGCGAACTGAGGAGAAGTATGTCGGAACGACCAGTCAACAAGCTCAATGAACTATACAAGGAGTTTCTCACCGGTCAGATCGATCGTCGTGCGCTGATGCTGCGCGCGAGCCAGATTGGCCTATCGGCCGCCGGCCTGGCGATGTTCATGCGAGGCGTTCCGGCTTCAGCGCAGGATGCGACCCCGGACGCTTCTCCGGCCGCCATTGCACTCCCGGGCGGCTTCAAGTCGATGACCCGCGAAGAGTATCGCGCCAAGCTCGCCGAGGTTTACCCCTTCACCGCTGAAGAGCAGCCGGCCGGCGGAACTCTCATCCTGGGCAGCACGTCGTCCTCGAATCTCACGACGGTCAATCCGTTCTTTGCTGACAATTTCCCGACTCAGGATATCGATCTTCTGATGTTCGAGTCACTCTGGGGCATTTTCCCCGATCCCACGCTGAACGCTGAGCTCTCGCTGGCAGGACAGCTTTGGGTTCCGGGAGTCGCCGACTACTTCGAGATTGCCGAAGATGGCAAGACGTACACCTTTTACCTCAACCAGAATGCCAACTTCCATGACGGAACGCCTGTAACCGCGCAGGACCTGGTGATGGTGGCCAACGCGCAAGCCGATGAGAACTCCGGCAGCTCGTATTCATCGCAGTTCTTGCAGACGATCGAATCATGGACAGCTGTCGATGACAAGACGTTCCAGTGGGTGACCACGGAGGTCTTTCCTCAGATCGTTACATTCCCGAACGTCTTCCTCCCAATCCTTCCTTCGAGCATCTGGGGAGATGTTCCGTTCGATCAGTGGCAGACCGATCCGGGGAGCACAGGTACTGACCCTTCGCGCGTCATCGGTTCGGGCCCGTTCAAATTCGTTGAGATCAACGAAGGCGAAGGCACGACCACATTGGCTCGCTTTGACGAGTATTGGGACACCAAGGCCGCGGCGGATACCGTTATCTTCCAGGTTTGGCCTGATGACACCGCGGTTACGGAAGCCCTTCGCGCCGGCGATCTCGATTTGCTGATGGATCCTGTAAACCCTGCCGACGTCGAAAGCCTCGAAGGCGAAGAAAGTCTGACAGTCGCGCTCTATCCTTCGTATAGCTTCGGCTTCTTTGGTTATAACCTTGATCCCGAAAAGACTCCGCTCTTCCAGGATGCTCAAGTGCGTCAGGCGCTCATCTACGCCATCGATCGACAGGCAATTGTGGACGGCATTTACCTGGGTTATGCCGAAGTCGCAAATGGTACCCAGCCCACCCTTTCAGAGGCATACGCCCCGGACCAGGTCTCTCCTGTCTACAACTATGATGTCGACAAGGCCAATGAACTGCTGGACGCTGCGGGATGGGTGGTCGGTTCCGACGGTACCCGCGAGAAAGACGGCACCAAGCTCTCATTCGAGATCATGTATGGTGCCAGCACCACCAACGACCAGATCTCATCTGCGGTTCAGGACTACTGGAAAGCCGTCGGCGTCGCTGCCCAACCGACTTCCGTGGACTTTGATACGGTGCTCCTTCCCGCGATTACCGAGACGTTCGATTACGATTTGGTCCTTCTTGCATTCGACTGGGCGTCGCCATCGGGTGATCAGTCAGCCATGTTCGCGACCAATTCGTATGGCACCGGCTTCAACTTCATGAAGTACTCGAATCCTGCGTACGATGAAGCGAACACCGCTGCCAGCGCTGCGCTCGATCCGGAAGTCCGCTTCGACCGGCTGGTCGAGGCATCGAATATCGTGAACGAAGATGCTCCGGTAATCATTCTGTTGTTCCGTGATGGCAGAACTGCGTACAGTAACCGGATGGTCAACTTCACTCCGATTTCGGGCGGACTACTTTGGTCCTTGCCGTTTGTGGCAGTAGCCGAGTAAAACTGCTCACGCGCCGGAAGGAGCAACTCCTTCCGGCGCGCAACCGAGCGCTACGTCCGCAACACATGCTGTCAGGCGCCTTCATTCGGCAACTTCGTCGAGGACACGCTCATGTTCCGATACATTGTCCGGCGACTGCTGCAGATGATTCCGATCCTCTTCGGAATCACCCTGATCACCTTCATCATCATCAATGCGGCCGGTAGTCCGCTGCAGAATATGGAATTCAATCCTCGGGTAAAACCTGAGGATATCGAGCGGATTCGGCACAACCTCGGACTCGATCAGCCAGTCTGGAAGCGCTATTTCATCTGGGTTGGCAATGTGTTACAGGGAGATCTTGGCCTCTCTCTGATCAATTTCCGCCCGGTTACCGATCGCATTCAGGAGGTGATGTTCAATACGCTCCTCCTGGCGGTGGTCTCGACAACTATTTCCCTGGCGATTGCGGTGCCGTTAGGAATTTATGCCGCCACGCATCGCAACGGAATCGTGGATCGAGTGACCAGTGTGCTCTCGGTGGCTGGATATGCTATTCCGACCGTTTGGTTTGGCCTGCTGCTGATTCTTCTTTTTTCGGTTCAATTCGACAAATGGGGTTTCCCTTCGTTACCAGTTGGCGGGGTGCGCGATCTTCGCGGCGACGGTGGAATACGAGACCGTATCGTGCACCTCATCCTCCCCATAACGGCGCTCGTGGTGCCCCAAATAGGGATATGGCTTTTTTGGGTACGCTCGAATATGCTCGAGGTGCTGGGACAGGACTACATGCGTGCAGCAAGGGCCCGAGGATTGCAGGAGAAGTCAGTACTGTATGGTCACGGACTGCGTAACGCCCTCATCCCGTTAGTAACGATTCTCGGACTGAGCATTCCCGAAGTCTTTGGCGGTGCATTGATCGTAGAAAACGTGTTTGCCTACCCTGGAATGGGGAGGCTGACGATAACAGCCATTGGGGACAAGGACCACACGCTCGTGATGGGCATCACGCTCATGTTTGCTGTCATGGTCATCATTGGAAATTTAATCGCCGATGTGCTCTACGCGGTTGCCGATCCCCGCATTCGGCTCGACTGAGCGTGCGCGTAATGGAGCCCGCTCATGATGCAAACTGACCAAACGTATTCCGGAACCACCGATCCTTATCTCGGTGATGCAGCCGAGGAGCACGTTCCATTTGACTTCGAGGGTTTGGGACGCGCTCGACCTATCGAGAGCAACTGGCATCGGGCGTGGCGCCGATTTAAAGCCAACCGACTCTCTTTTCTTGCCTTGATCATCACCATAGCAATTTTTCTGTTTGCAATCTTTGCCCCGCTCATCTCTCATTTCACGGGCTTCACATATTACGAAAACCACCTTGCAGACAAGTTGGCTCATCCCGGACAGGATGGGTACATCCTGGGATCGGACGGAAACGGTCGAGATATTCTGACCCGACTCGCATACGGAGGACGGGTGAGTCTGCTCGTGGCTGGCTTAGCAACGGTGTCGTTGCTGGCGATTGGCGGAACCATAGGATCGCTAGCCGGCTACTTCGGCGGGTGGGTCGATACGCTCCTCATGCGCTGCGCCGATGTGTTGCTTTCTATACCGATTCTGGTTTTACTGATCCTTATTTCGTCGTTTTATCATCCAAACCCATGGCAGCTCGCAATTCTGATTGCGGTAGTAAGCTGGGCTGGGATTTCGCGGATCGTCCGTGGGCAAATTCTCACCCTCAAAAACCAGGAGTTCGTCGAAGCCAGCAGGGTTATTGGCGCTTCTGACAAACGCATCATCATCCGGCACTTGATGCCGAATATCATTCCGGTATTGATCGTTTGGTCGGCACTTGCGGTGCCCAGTCTCATTTTGACTGAAGCGACGCTCAGCTATCTCGGATTGGGCGTCCAGGCACCACAGCCGTCGTGGGGAAACATGCTGCAGGAGGCGAAGCAATTCGTCCGTCAATCATGGACATTCGTCTTTTTTCCCGGATTCTTGATTTTCCTGACGGCACTCTGCACCTACCTCGTCGGTTTGGGGCTGCGCGACGCGCTCGATCCGCGCCTGAACGACTAGCGCATCTGATGACTCAAGTCGACCACGGAATCGATGCTTCGTGACTGGATTCATTCTCCGCCGTTTGCTGCAAATGATTCCGCTGCTCCTGGGAGTGACGTTCCTGACGTTTGCGATCGTCAACTTTGTTCCCGGCAGTCCGGTAAGCTCGATGCAGCTGAACCCGAAGGCCCGCCCGGAAGATATCGCGCGGATCACGCAAAACCTGGGGCTGGATAGGCCGTGGTATGAGCGGTACTTCGCCTGGTTGGGCGATCTGCTCCACGGCGACATGGGATTGTCGCTCACGAATTACACCCCAGTGACCGAACGCATTCTGGGGGTGCTGCCCAATACGCTGCTGTTGACCTGCACGTCGCTGGTGCTGGCTCTGATGATCTCCGTACCGCTCGGCGTCTTCGCGGCGGTAAAGCACAACTCTGCGTTCGATCAGGCCTCTACCGTGGTCGTCACCGCGCTGGCGGCCATTCCGAGTTTCTGGATGGGGTTGCTGCTCATCATTCTCTTTGCCGTCAAGTTCAAGGAATGGGGACTGCCCTACTTGCCGGCAAGCGGCATGCAGGATATGCGCACGGCCGGCGGGGTGGCCGACAGGATCGAGCATCTGATCTTGCCCGCATCCGCGCTCGCAATCGTGCAGGTTGCAGGCTGGACACGGTTCATCCGCGCGTCCATGCTTGAAACCATTGGGCAGGATTACATTCGAACGGCGCAGGCGAAGGGGCTCCCGCGACGGAGCGTCATCTACGGACATGCGTTTCGTAACGCATTGCTACCGCTGGTCACTCTTGTCGGGCTCGCGTTGCCGGAGGTGTTTGGGGGGGCATATCTGATCGAACAGATTTTTGCGTGGAACGGTCTTGGACGCTTGACGTTGAACGCGACCCAGGCCAACGATTACACATTGATCATGGGCGCAACGCTCTTCTTCGCCTTCCTGACCATGTTTGGTAATCTGCTTGCCGATATCCTGTACTCGATCGCCGATCCACGTATCGCGCACAAGGGATAACGGTTGAGCGAGGCTACGTCAGCAGACCAGGCGACTGAGCAAATCAGGCTCGATGCAGGGTGGTCGACGCTCTCACCGAAACGTAGCGGGAACGCTGCTCGCGCCTGGCGGCGCTTCAAGCGCAACCGGGTCGCGGTGGTGGCATTGGGCGTGCTGATCGCCATCGTCATCTTCTCAGTCAGCGCCGGTTTCATCTCGACCTTCATTACCGGATTTGGCTATGAAGATAATCACCTCGAGCTGTCTCGCTCCCACCCGGGTGAAAACGGTTTCATCCTGGGGAGTGATGCCAACGGTCGCGATGTGCTCACCAGGTTGGCCTACGGGGGGCGAGTGTCGCTCGTCTTTGCAACCATGGCAGCACTGGCGAGTTTATTGATCGGTTCGGTTATCGGGATGATCTCCGGGTTCGCGCTTGGCTGGACCGATTCCGTTCTGATGCGCTTCGCGGATGTGCTGTTGTCGATTCCCGCAATCTCGATCCTGGTGCTGGTTTCCTCGATCTATCGACCCGATTACTTCACTCTCGCCTTGATCTTCTCACTTCTGCTTTGGCCGGGGATCTCGCGCATCGTGCGCGGAGAGACGATCGCCATTCGCAATCAGACCTATATCGAAGCCGCGAAGGTCAATGGCGCATCGAACAAGCGTTTGGTTGGTCGGCACATTCTTCCCAACGTCATGCCGATTATGCTGATCTGGGCGTCGCAGGTCATTCCCGCATTCATCATTACCGAGGCAGCGTTGAGCTTTCTCGGTCTGGGTGTGCAACCACCACGACCGTCATGGGGAAACATGCTGCTCGAGGCCCAGAACTACTACATGACGAACTGGACCAACGTCTTCCTGCCTGGAATGATGATCTTCCTGACCGCGCTTTCGATCAATTTAATCGGCAATGGCCTTCGTGACGCACTCGATCCCCGGATGGAGCAGTGACTCAAAGGGAGCAAGACCCGCAAGGGAGAGTAGAATTCGCTGGCCACGCTGGCAGTCATTCGATCATACCAATAGAGATTGACCTTTGATTACCTGTCCAAACTGTGCCTGGCGGAATGCCGCTGGCAGCCGATTCTGTGAGAACTGTGGAGCTGACCTCGATGCGCTGAATCGCAATGCGCCACCGCCAGCTCCGTCGTGGCCGCAACAATTCCCGGCTGACCCAACTGCGTCTCAATCTTCCGAAGAAGATCCCACATCGCCCGAATGGCGCATGTCGCCCCTTCCGCAAGAAGAAGTTCCCAAGCAAAAACGTCGCACGATCGTGTGGCTCTTAGTGATTGCCTTATTGGCGTGCCTGGTGTTCTGTGTTGTCTCGTTTGGCTGGCTCGAATACACGGATTCCGGGCAAAACTTTCAGACCCGGGTCGCAGAAGAGGACCGCATCAAGAGCGGCGACTGATTGCCGCCGAACATGCGAGATAAACCAAAGCGGGCCGGTCACGAATGACCGGCCCGCTTTTCATATTCTCGTTGACTTAGGTTAGTCGCGGCGCGGCGGGCGGTTGCCATCATCGCGGCGAGGGCCCCGATCTCGATCGCCACCCTCACGACGCGGCGGCCGTGGGCGCTCTTCCGGAAGCTCTCCGGTCAGCGCGGAGCGGTGGGAGAGGCTGACCTTCCCATTTGGCGCCACGTCGATCACCATGACCTTGATCTCATCGCCGACTTGGAACATGTCCTCGACTTTGGCGATGCGGACCGCGGGATCTTCCGACAATTCGGAAATGTGAACCAGACCGTCACGGCCGGGAACGAGTTCCACGAACGCGCCATACGGCATGATGCTCACAACCTTGCCGTTGTAAACCGCACCCTTATCGATGAGGATTTCCTGGGTGAGGGCACGAATCTTCTCGACCGCTCGCTCGGCGCCGATCGGGTCGGTCGACGCGACCGAGATGGTGCCGTCGTCCTGGATATCGATCTTCGTGCCGGTCTCTTCCTGGATCGAGCGAATCATCTTGCCGCCAGGGCCAATGATGGCGCCGATCTTTTCCGGATTCACCTTGAGCGAAGTCACACGCGGAGCAAACTCGGAGAGCTCACCGCGCGGAGCGCTGATCGTCTCGGCCATTTTCTCGAGGATGTGCAGGCGACCAGCATTTGCCTGCGCAAGTGCTTCGCTCATAACCTCGAAGGAAAGTCCCCGGATCTTGATGTCCATCTGAATCGCGGTGACACCTTCACTGGTGCCGGCCACCTTGAAGTCCATGTCACCAAGCGCATCTTCCATGCCCTGGATGTCAGAGAGAACCGTGTAGGCGCCAGTAGCCGGATCGGTGATCAGACCCATGGCGATTCCTGCGACCGGGGCATTGATCGGCACACCTGCGTCCATGAGCGACATGGTGCTCCCGCAGACGCTGGCCATCGACGAAGAACCGTTCGAGCTCAGCACCTCGGAAACCAGGCGAATGGTGTACGGGAAATCTGCTTCGGCTGGGAGAACCGCTTTGAGCGCACGCTCGGCCAAAGCGCCGTGTCCGATATCGCGACGGCTGGCGCCACGCAACCGGCGAACTTCACCGACACTGAAGGGAGGGAAGTTGTAGTGATGGATGTAGCGCTTGCGGGTCTCAGGGCGAGATGGAATCGAGGCGCTGCTCCTCGGCTGCCGAGCCAAGGGTGGCAATCGTGAGCACCTGCGTTTGCCCACGGGTGAAGACCGCAGAGCCGTGGGTGCGTGGTAGCACGCCAACCTCGGTCCAAATCGGACGAATCTCACCCGGCGCACGGCCATCCGGTCGCAGACCGTCGGTCAGGATCGCATCGCGAACCAGTCCCTTGAGGAGCTTGTCGAACGCGGCACCGACTTCTTTGCTGCCGTATGTTGCGACATCGCCTTCGACTGCGGCAGTGAACTGCTCGATTGCGCCTTTGCGGACCTCATCGGTCCCTTCCATGCGCATGACTTTGTCAGGGTTATTCACCGCAGCCCGGAGCTGCTCGCCAACCACGCCTTCGAGTTTCTCGAGGAGCTCTTTATTCTCCTGCGGAACCGTGACGTCCCATTTCTCGACACCGGATGAGTCGACCAGTTCGAACTGCATGGCGACGATTTGCTTGATCTCCTGATGCGCCGCCTCGATGGCCCGAATCAGAAGTTCTTCGGAGATTTCGTTGGCTTCGCCTTCGACCATCATGATGGCGTCGGCAGTCCCGGCAACCACCAAATCCAAATCGCTCTCGGCGATATCCTGCAAACTCGGGTTGATGACGATCTCGTCGTCGAAGAGGCCAACGCGTACCGCGCCGACCGGTCCATCGAACGGAACCGGGGAGATCATGAGGGCCGCCGAGGCGCCAATGATCGACAGAAGCGCAGGATCATTTTCCTGATCGGCGGAAAGTACCGAGCTGATGATCTGGACCTCAGATCGGTAACCCTTCGGGAAGAGCGGGCGAATCGGGCGGTCGGTCAGGCGAGCTGAGAGGATGGCGTTCTCGGTCGGGCGACCTTCACGCTTGATAAATCCGCCGGGAATTTTTCCGGCCGCGTACATTTTTTCTTCATAGTCGACCGAAAGGGGAAAGAAATCCTGGTCCTCGCGGGCCTGGCGATCGCCACCAGCTGTGACAAGAACCATGGTGTCGCCGTAGCGCACGACCACGGCGCCTTGCGCTTGCTCGGCGAGCCGGCCAGTTTCGATCGAGAGTGTGCGGCCAGCAATTTCGACGCTGGCAGTATGTGCCGTTGGTTTATTGGACATAATTATAGGGATACTCCCTTGGACGCAAGTGACGTCCTGGTGATGAATTACGCAGGCTCGTCACTGCGACGAACCCGGTCCGGCTGGGAGGATCTGGAGCGTGCCGGTGAATGACCCCGGCAGGCTCCAAGTCCTCGATCAGCTCGAACTGCTACGAGTTACAGGTGGCGATCCTCCCTTCTGTTCTGAGAAAGGAAACGGCTCAGGATGAAGTATCCCGAGCCGTCGCAATTCAAACCATGTGGCACTTTGGCGAGCCTGATCTGTGATACCGGACGCGAAGCTCACCGGCCCGCCAATGACTACTTGCGCAGTCCGTGCCGGGTAATAGTGGCGCGATAGCGCTCAATATCGTTTCGGCTCAGGTAGGCAAGCAACCGGCGGCGGCGTCCTACCATTTGCAGAAGACCGCGGCGCGAATGATGATCGTGCTTGTTGGCGCGGAGATGATCGGTGAGTTGATTGATACGCTCGGTCAAGAGGGCAATTTGCACCTCAGGCGAACCAGTGTCGCCCTCATGTACTTGCACTTCGGAAATAATGCTGTCTTTTTGAACTGTCGTCAGCGCCATTCAGGCGTGTCCTCCAAATAGTTATCCGTGCGCACAACAGCGACACGTGCAGTCCGAGAACCACAGCCGATGAGTGTACCACGCACCGAGCAATCGTCTGCTTCCGATTATGCTTTTCGGGTAGTTGTCGAGGAGGGAAAAGCAATGCTCGGAATCATAGGTGGCAGTGGACTTTACGACCTGCCCGATCTGGAACTCGTCGAACGGATGTTGCCTGACACCCCGTATGGATTCCCCAGCGATGAAATCACCATTGGGCGGATCGACGGACGAGATATCGCCTTTCTCAGCCGGCATGGCCGCGGACATCGACTGACGCCCACCGAGCTTCCATACCAGGCCAATATTTACGCACTCAAGCAGATTGGGGTCGACCGAATCGTGACGGTGAGCGCGGTCGGGAGTTTACGTGAAGATCTGCCTCCGCGAACTCCGGTGCTACCCGACCAGATCATCGACCGCACCGTCGCCCGGCCGCGAAGCTTCTTCGGCGACGGGTCGGTTGCCCATATTGGCATTGCGGACCCGTTCTGCGGAGAGCTTTCCGGAAAGATTGCCGATGCATCTGTGACAGCTGGACGTCCAGTCGCCAGAGGGGGGACGTATATCTGTATCGAGGGACCGCAATTCTCGACCAAAGCCGAGTCGCGGCTCTTCCGATCGTGGGGATGTGCCGTCATCGGCATGACCGCTATGCCAGAAGCGCGGCTCGCCCGCGAAGCGGAGATCTGCTACGCCACTATAGCGATGGTCACCGATTTCGATGTCTGGCATGACTCCGCCGGTGAGGTTACGGTCGATATGGTAGTTGCGAACCACGGTGCCAATCTCGAGACGGCACGTGCCATCCTCGGCGAGCTCACCAAGTTTGATCTGGGGGAGCGCACCTGCGGTTGTGGCAATGCGCTGGCGGGAGCAATCGTCACTGATCCAGCGGCAATCCCCCCGGATACCCGAAAGAAGCTCGGCATAATCGCCGATCGCTATCTTCCACCGACGGAGCTGCGTTGAATCGAGCCGTCACCAGATTTCAGCCCGGTCCGAATTTCGCCCTGGTCGGCTTTGCGCTGATCGTGACCGCCCTAGGGCTGGCTGCGGTCTATCTCGCTGAGCAGCCGGGAGCATTTCGCAACTCACTCGAGCTCCGTGCGATGGTCATCTATCTGGCCACCGTGACCGCAATCTATCTCTCCTTCCGATTCGGAAAATTTGCTGGGGACCAATACCTTTTCCCGGTCATCGTCCTGCTTTGCGGTATGGGATTGATTGTCGCGGTGCGATTGCAAACAGATTTGCAAGAGGTCCGTGGGTTTCAAATAGCCATCGGAGAACGACAGCTCGCTTATCTTGTCGCCGGACTTGTACTGATGTGGGGCGTGGCGCTGTTTTTTCCCAACCCCGCGTTTTTGGCCAATTGGCGGTACAGCATCCTCTTCGGTGGAATCGCACTGCTTGCGGTAACTGCCGCCATAGGCACCACGGTCAACGGAGCGCGACTCTGGATTTCCATTGGTGGGGTGCAGATTCAGACCGCTGAGCTGGTGAAGGTTGCGCTGGTGATCTTTCTGGCGGCGTACCTCTCCGAAAACGAGCAACTGATCGGCTCGAGCTGGAAAGTTAGTTGGCTCGACCTTCCACCGATACCGTATCTGGCACCGATGATCGTGATGTGGGGGCTATGCCTGATCGCCCTGGTGCTGTTGAACGATCTCGGCACCGCATTGCTCTTCTTCCTGCTGTTCCTGGTCATGCTCTACGTTGCCAGTGGGCGCTCGTCGTATGTAATGTTTGGCTTGGTGGCGTTCGTGGGTGGAGCATTGCTAGCGTACTACCTCTTCGACCGCGTGCAGCTACGAATCGAGAACTGGATCGATCCCTGGCAACATGCGTATACCGGCGGATATCAGCAGATCCAATCGGATTATGCGATCTCAAGCGGAGGTATTGCCGGCGTTGGTCCGGGAAAGGGCCAACCCTGGCAGATACCAGAGGTGCAGACCGATTACGTGGTCGCCGTCATGGGGGAAGAGTGGGGACTCATCGGCATCGTAACGCTGCTCGGGTTATACGCGGTGATGACGGTGCGCGGAATGATGATTTCGCTACGCGCACCTGATTCGTTTCTGCGTTTGCTGGCGGTCGGTCTGACAGCATCGCTCGCCATCCAGGCACTGGTCATCCTTGGAGGTGTTTTTCGCTTGCTTCCGCTGACGGGAGTGACAACGCCATTTGTTTCGTACGGGGGAAGCTCGCTACTCGTGTCGTTCGGAATCGCAGGACTCCTGCTCCGCATCTCTGATATTTCGGAACGGCGAGCGACGGTGCGCGATGTGGCCTAACTGGCTGACTGATACCCGGCTGATCATGATCCTGTGGGCTGCTGTTGGCCTGGTGGCGCTGGGATATGGGATCCGGCGGCGACATCGCCCGCCCAGCATCGACCGGCAGATATCGATCGTCTCTGTGGCAATGGGCGCCGTGCTGCTGATGATCGGGATACAGGCCGCGCGCTATGCGGTCTTTCAGCAAAAGGCAATCGCGAGCCGAGTCGGCGTCGACCCGGAGAGCGAGGAAGTTGTAGCCAACCCACGTCAGACGAGTAACGATCTCACCACGCCGCGGGGGGCGATCTTTGCGGCGGATACCACGCGCATCGCATGGTCCGAGCAAACCGGAAGCGTCTACACCCGCTTCTATGGGGACGATGCGCTCGCTCCGTTGGCAGGGTTCTATTCGCCGTTGCTCTATGGGAAGGCGGGTCTGGAGTCAACCTGGGATGCTGCCCTGACTGGAGCAGGTGGGCGATCGTTGCTCGATCGACTTGCAGGGAGTGTCGGGATCGCAGATTCGGGACCGCTCGATCTCGTCTTGACTGTGGAACCTGATCTGCAACGCGAAGCCGCTCAGCTCTTGGATGGTTACACCGGTGCGGCCATCGTGATCGATCCCGCCACTGGAGCCATTCTCGCAATTGTCAGTAGTCCAGCGGTTGATCCAGTTCCACTGGCAGCAGTCAATCAAGCCCAGGTACCGTCCGCGCGCAGGGCGTGGGAAGCGCTACTCGGTAATCCCGATCGGCCGTTGGTTCGTCGGGCGACCGAAGGGCTCTATCCACCCGGATCGACCTTCAAAGTTGTCACAGCCGCGGCTGGTATTGAATCCGGAATCGTAGAGCCCGACACCGTTTTCGAGGACAACGGCTCGCTGGAGATCGACGGACACGTGATCGTCGAGGCGAATCGACCGGACGAGGCAATCACCCAATGGACGCTGACAGAGGGGTTCGCCTACTCCCTCAATGTGGTCTTTGCGCAGGTTGGGTTGCAAGTGGGCCGACATGAGCTGGAGGAACGCGCGGAAGCATTTGGCATTGGTGCGTCGATTCCATTCGACGAACCGGTCAGTGCGGGGCAGATTGCCTCGGACGACGCATTTCTCGAATCTCCAGCGGCCCTGGCGGACACTGCCTTCGGGCAAGGTGAACTGCTCGTGACGCCGCTCCATATGGCTCTGGTGGCCAGCGCGGTTGCAAATGACGGTCCCGTGATGCGTCCGTTCCTGGTCGCAAGCCTGCGCGATCAAAAGGGCGAGACCGTTTCGACCACACAGCCGCGCATACTGTACGAGGCGATCGACGAGCAAACCGCTCACATCATGCAGGGGTTGATGGTAGATGCGGTGGAGTGGGGATATGCGGGGGCAGCAATGCTTCCGGGCTATCGCGTAGGTGGGAAGACCGGCACAGCCGAAAGTGGCAACGAAATCCCGCACGGCTGGTTTATCGGATTCGCCGGACAGGAGGTCGCGCAGGTCGCGGTCGCAGTCGTCCTGGAGCACGGTGGGGAAGGGGGTGGCTACCCCGCTCAAATAGGTGCGCGTCTTCTCTCGTCTGCCCTGCAGCGCAACGGGGCATAATTTTCTGGAATTAGGCGTACGTACGCCGATTTTCGGCTGCTCAAACGGTCGGAATATAGCTGATTCCATAGTATAATTATGTATGCGAAATTCTGGTATCGAGCTTGCTGAACGCTTAGACAAACGGCGGTTCGAACGGATGGTTCGCAGGGCGTCTAATTCGCTGCCATCAGGCATCCATTCGATGATGGAAAATGTTGAGATCGTCGTCGAAGACGAACCGACTGCGGAGCAGCGAGACGGTGAGGACGATGGGCCGTTCGGCTTGTACGAAGGGATTCCACTCACCGACCGAACGTCTTTTTACAGTCTGATTTTGCCAGACAAAATTACGATTTTTCGCGGTCCGCTCGAACGAGCGACTGCCAGTCCAAGAGAGCTCTACGCCGAGGTTCAGGCCACCGTCATTCACGAGGTTGCTCATCACTTCGGTATGGATGAGGCGCAGATCGCCGATCTCGGATATGAGTAGTTCAGGAGCTCCAAGCCATTATGGCGTCTCCGGCGCGTGAAGCGACCAATAAGAAGCAGCAGAAAAAGCCAGCGTCGATTACGGAGATCATTGCCGCGGCGGCTGACGTTGTCATTGCTCGCCCGCTGCTCATGCTCGCGCCGGTGCTGCTCGATCTCTATTACCTCCTGGGGTGGAGATTTACGGCCGGGCGTACCTTCGATCATCTGCGGGGGAGGGCACTCGATCAGCACAACGCGGTCGGAGACGGTGCCGCCAAGTATCTGGACAAAGCCTCGAGCATGGATGTGACCGGGCTCGTAGCCTTTGTGATCCCATCGCTTTTTCCGGATACCACCGACAAGATCTACCACCCGTTCGACCGCACTTCAATTGCACTCGACAATTGGGGTGCGGTGTTGCTGTCAGTCGTCGTCATGTTGGGATTGGCGATGTTTCTCTTCGGGTTCGTCGGACTCTGGCTGGCGGATTCCAGTTTGAACCGCGACCGAAGCTGGAGCGATCGAGCTCGACTAAGTCCAGTGATTGGCGGTCGGTTCGTAGTACTCGCCCTGATTTTCCTTGCTATGTTGTCGATCCTGCTTGCGCCCTTTCTTTTTGCCGTGGCCATTGCCACTAGTGCGGATGTCAATGTCGACGGTGTCGCCGTTTCCGCTGGGGTATTGATTTTCATTGCCCTGTACGTGTTGTTCTATTTCTCCCCGGATTCATTGCTTGTTGATCTTTCAGGACCCGTAGAGGCACTGCGCGCCAGCTCGGCGATCGTCCGCAGGAATCTCGCTGTCACAATGTTATTTGTCATCGTTTCGATTTTTATCTCGGTCGGACTGGCCGATGTCTGGGATCGGATTGCGACGAACGCCCCCGGTCTGGCAATCGCCCTCGTTGCGAATGCCTTCGTTGGATGCGTTCTCTGGATTGCGTCCCTGCTCTATTTCAGCGAGCGCTCGACGCTGCTCGCATCCGAACGAGCGGCGTCCGCGACGACGCCCTCGATCACGTAAGGAGTCCATCTTTTTGGCTACTACAGCAACCAAAGTACCGAAGTACGATGCGAGTTCGATTCAAATTCTCGAAGGCCTGGAAGCTGTTCGCAAGCGTCCGGGTATGTATATCGGCAGCACCGACCAGCGTGGACTGCATCACCTGGTGCGTGAGATCGTCGACAACTCGGTCGACGAAGCTCTTGCAGGGTACTGCGACAAGATTGTAATTACGCTGCACAGCGATGGATCGGTGTCGGTCGTCGACAACGGCCGCGGTATCCCTGTTGATAAGCATTCGAAGGGCAATACGTCGGCGCTCGAAGTCATCATGACGGTCCTGCATGCCGGCGGGAAGTTCGGCGGCGGCGGATATAAGGTCTCCGGTGGCTTGCACGGTGTCGGTGCGTCGGTGGTGAACGCGCTTTCCGAGTGGTGCCGGGTCGAGGTTCGCCGCGACGGAAAGATCTATCGCCAGGTTTATGAGCGTGGCGTGCCACTCACCAAGGTGGAAATGATCGGGAAGTGCGATCCCAGCGAGCATGGTACGACCACGGTCTTTATGGCCGATACGCTCATTTTCACCGCCGGGCTCGACTACAGCTACGAGTACCTGGTGCAGTGGTTTCGGGAGATGGCGTATCTCACCCGAGCGCTCCGGATCACGTTGATCGACGAGCGGTCTGATCGGGAGACCTCATTTTATTTCGAAGGCGGCATCGTTTCGTTTGTGCGCCACCTCAACCGAAATCGCTCGGTCGTGCACGACAAGCCGTTTTACGTTCAACGGGACACTCCGGCCGGAATGGTCGAGGTAGCCTTGCAGTACAACGACTCGTATGGCGAGTCGACCTATACCTTCGCGAACAATATCCACACCGTCGATGGCGGAACGCATCTGTCCGGTTTCAAGTCCGCCCTGACGCGAACCATTAACGACTACGCCAAGCGCAATGGCTTCCTGAAGGGCGATGAGTCGCTTTCCGGGGATGATGTGCGCGAGGGCCTGACCGCGATCGTCTCAGTGAAGCTGGAGGACCCCCAGTTCGAGGGCCAGACGAAAGGCAAGCTGGGCAACGCCGACATGGCGGGTGCCGTTCAAACGGTGGTCAACGAGGCACTCGGCGCGTTTCTCGAAGAGAACCCGCAGATCGCACGGCGTGTCATCGAGAAGTGTTTAACCGCTTCCCGGGCACGAGAAGCGGCCCGCAAGGCACGTGAGCTCGTGCAGCGCAAGGGTGGTCTCGAAAGCTTCAGCCTGCCAGGCAAGCTGGCGGACTGCACGGAGCGGGATCCGGAGAACGCCGAGCTTTATCTCGTCGAGGGTGATTCGGCGGGAGGCTCGGCGAAACAGGGGCGAGACCGTCGATTCCAGGCGATTCTCCCGCTACGCGGCAAGATCCTGAATGTCGAAAAAGCGCGTCTGGACAAGATTCTCCAGAACAACGAAATTCGGACGATGATCACGGCGCTTGGCACTTCAGTGGGTGAGCAGTTCGATATCAGCAAGCTGCGCTACCACCGCATCATCATCATGACCGATGCCGATGTGGACGGATCGCACATTCGCACGTTGCTCCTGACTTTCTTCTACCGTCACCTGGAGCAACTGGTGACCGAAGGGTACCTCTACATCGCACAGCCACCGCTCTACCGAGTGAAAGCGGGCAAGAATGAGTCGTGGGTCTATACCGAGGCTGAGCGTGAAGCCAAGATGGCTGAGTACGGCGAGAAGGCCGAAGTGCAACGCTATAAGGGACTTGGCGAGATGAATCCAGACCAGCTCTGGGAAACGACCATGGACCCGGCGACCCGCACCCTGGTACAGGTGACCGTCGATGACGCGGTCGCTGCGGATGAAACCTTCGATATGTTGATGGGCACCGCGGTACCCCCGCGCAAGAAGTTCATTCAGACCCACGCACGTGAGGTCGTGAACCTGGACGTATAGTCCTACAAACACTCCACACATGCTCAAGCGCCCCGAACGAAATTCGTTCGGGGCGCTTTTTGATTCAGCTCAACTGAATTGGGGACATGTGAGTAGCGGCGGCGAAGTTACTCGACGGCTCGCTTGAGGCTGGCGCCCGCTTTAAATGCGGGGCTCTTCTTGGCCGCAATCTTGATGGATTCGCCGGTCTGGGGATTTCGCCCCTCGCGACCTGGTCGCTCGACGACGCGGAACGTACCGAAACCGCTAATGGCAACTTCGTCACCATCCTTCAGCGCTTCCTCAATAGCCGCGAAGATACCGGTAGTTACGTCACTGACCTTGGACTCGGGCATCCCGGTCGATTTTGCAACGTGTGCGACGAGTTCCTGCTTTCGCATTGTTCCTCCTCTGGAATTGTGAATCATGGCAAAAGTGCCGCGCAGTCCGAATGTATTGTTTTTCTCAGACTAGTGCGCTTAGCGCCTGAAAAACCCGGCCTATCATCGGTTAGTCAGCGCGAAAGGTCAACCAGAAACTAGGGTTTTCGTAATTTTGCGTGAATTCCGGCGCTGACGGCTTGCCTCAAAAAGGATGATCGAACCCGCAACTGCGGCATTGAGCGACTCCAGGCCGGAGGTGAGGGGAATCGAAACCAGGAGCGGATCGAGCATAAATGTACCCTGAGAAAGGCCACTTCCTTCCGAACCCACGATCACAGCAATGGGCCCAGTCAAATCGCATTCGTCATAGCGGGTGCCACCGGATGCGTCGGCGGCGACGAGTCGGCATTGGCTAGGAAGCTGGCCTGCCAATTCCGAGGCAGATAACGTAACCACCGGTACCAGAAAGTGTGCCGCAGCCGCAGCGCGAACTGTTTTTGGTGCCCAGGGATCGGTAGTCCCTGGCAGCGCAACCACCTGTGTCGCTCCGGCGCCAGTGGCGGAGCGGATCAGGGTGCCCAGATTCCCGGGGTCCTGGACGGCATCCACGATGAGCAGGAAGGGTTCGCGGTCAGCCGGCGGTTCGAGTGCCGGGATAGGGAAAACCGCGAGCACGCCCTGCGACGCGACCGTATCCGAAATCGATGAAAAGAGGTGCTCATCGAAAACGCGAAACGGGACCCCTGTAAGATCGAGTCGATCTGCGTCGGAAACCTGGGCTTCAGAGTAAGCCACCAGCGTCGGCATTGCCCCGGTGGCGAGCGCATCGGAAATGAATCTTGGCCCTTCGACAAGAAACGCCCGCTCCTGGTGGCGTCGGTCGCGACGAAGGAGCAAGCGTAGCTGCTTGTATATCGGATTTTGCCGGCTTCGAATGATCGATTCCGGCTGCATCGACTGACCTGCTTAGGCGGTCTTGCCAGCGTGCTGCTTGGCGATCTCCGCAATTGCCGAGAACGCAGCGGCGTCACGGACTGCCAGGTCAGCCAGCATCTTACGGTCGATGACCACGTTCCCCACGCGCAGACCTTCGATCAGCCGAGAGTAGGTGATGCCATTGAGCCGCGAGGCTGCGTTAATGCGCACGATCCACAGGCGGCGGAAATCGCGCTTGCGGTTTCGGCGGTCACGATACGCATAGTTCAACGAACGCATCATCGACTCGTGTGCGCGCTTGTACAGTCGATTATTTGTCGCGCGGTGACCCTTCACCTGCGCGAGGACTCGCTTATGCCGCCGGTGCGCGGCAACACCTCGCTTGACTCGTGCCATCTCTTACTCCGTATCCTCTAGAATGTCCCGCGGCTTAGCTGCCGTACGGGAGCATGCGCTTGATGCGCCTTACATTCGTTTCGCTGACCGCGATCGTGCGATCGAACTGTCGCTTGACGCGCGCGGACTTACGACGACGAAAGTGGGACTTCATGCCCTTGGCGGAGCGAATCTCGCCGGTGGCCGTGAAGGTGAACCGCTTTTTGGCGCCTTTATGCGTCTTGAGCTTGTGCTTCGCCACGACTAGTACTGCCTTCCTTTTCCAGTTTTTGCTTGAGGGGAGCGAGGATCATCGTCATCGTACGCCCCTCCATTCTTGGCGTCTGCTCGATAGTGGCGTGCGGACGCAGCATTTCGCCGAGTTGGTCGAGTAGCCCCCGTCCGATCTCCGGATGCGCCATTTCGCGCCCGCGGAAGAGCACCGAGACCTTCACCTTATCGCCTCCATCGAGGAATTTCGCAGCCTGACGTCCCTTGGTTTCAAGATCATGTCCATCAATCTTGGGACGGATGCGAACTTCCTTGAGTTCGACGACGGTTTGGTGTTTGCGAGACTCGCGTTCTTTGCGGCTTTGTTCGTAACGATATTTGCCGTAATCCATCAGTCGACAGACAGGCGGGATAGCGTTCGGAGCCACTTCAACGAGATCGAGTCCGCGGTCTCTGGCCATCTCCAACGCTTGCATAGTTGGGATAACGCCAACTTGCTGGCCATTCTCGTCTACCAGACGAACCTCGCGGATCCGAATCCGCTCGTTGACCCGCGTTTGAACCGGTCGTGTAATTGTGGAGCCTCCTGAAGCCTGAAATGTTCAGAAAAAAAACGAACGCTCGGACAGCAATGCCGAGCGTGTCAGCCGTTGTGACCGACCAATGGTATCACGCTGAGCAAGCTGTTTCAATTCAACCTGCGAGCTATGCGGAGGGAACTCTGGCATCCCCGTCCGCTTCCTCGAGTGCCGCACGCGCAATGGCTTCATCGACCGCCAGCCGTTCGATCATGGCGTCCAGATTCGGGAACTGTTGGTCTTCTCGAATCTTCTGAAGCATGGCAACTTCGATGGTTTGGCCATAGAGATCGCCCTCGAAATCGAGGAGGTGTGTTTCGATTTGGCGTACTCCGCTATTGATGGTAGGCCTGGTGCCAACGTAAGTCATCGCAGGTCGCGTAGTCGATTCGCCAGCCAGTACGACCAGCGAAACGAAGATCCCGTCACCCAGTTGAACCAGCCCTTCAGGAGGGAAAAAGTTCGCGGTTGGAAAACCGATCTCCCGCCCCAGGTGAGCCCCGTGGATCACTTCCCCGGACACAGAGAACGGGCGACCAAGCGAGGCAGCTGCGAACGCCACGTTCCCTGATTCGATCGCGCGCCGAATCGACGAACTACTAATTACGCTATCTCCGTCGACTACGCGCGGCATCGCCACAGTCCGAAACCCTAGCGATTCGCCAATCTCCGAGATACGCGCAACATCCCCTACGCGATCGCGTCCCAGTGCGAATCCTTCGCCAACCCAAAGTTCGATCAGTGCAGTGCGTTCTTTCAATTCCAGGAGAAAGTCTTCTGGGGTGCGAGCTGCCAATGCGCGATCGAACTCCAGGACCGAAATTTCGTCGGTGCCAAGTGCCTCCAGGAGGGTCAGCTTTCGCCCGGCCGTGCAAACACGCCCAGCGAACTTGTCCGGCCGCAAAACCGAGGCCGGCACCGGCTCAAAGGTGACGATTGTTGAGCGAGCTCCAAGCTCGATCGCACGATCACGTGTACTGGAAATCAGTTTGGCATGTCCGAGATGGACACCGTCAAAGGTGCCGATGGTGATCACCCTGGTGTCCGGCTCCATTTCCTGAAACGAGACTTGTACTGGCATCAGCGGATGTCCTCTATTGCAGTGGCTGAGGTTGGAATAACCTTGCGTGGACGCAGCTCGGCACGTCCGTCATTGACGGCGATCTCTCCGATCCCCAGCCAGTTACCTGCAGAATCATAAACGCGAACCATTTCTGCGCTGCTGGACACATCGATTGTCCAGCGTTTGCCCTGTTCCCAGGGGAGAACCTGCGCGGAATCTATGAGGATGGCATCGAGTCCGAGCGCGGTAGCATCGGGGGCAATGGCAATTTGCTCCCATTCGTTCGCCAGCGGAGCTTCCGCCAGTTCACCCAGGGTCCAGGCGTCGCAGAGATCGAACGCCCCAACTCGCGTACGGATGAGATTCGAGAGATATCCGCAGGTGTTGGCTCGCTCGCCCAGATCGCGCGCGAATGAGCGGACGTAGAAGCCTTTCGAGCAATCGATGTCCACCGTCAACACCGGCGTTACCCACTCGACGACCTCCAGCCGGTGAATGGAGATCGGTCGTTTGGGCGGTTCGATGTGCTCGCCACGGCGAGCTCGCTCGTACAGGGGAGTTCCATCGATCTTGATGGCTGAGAAGACCGGGGGGATTTGCTCACCCGGACCCAAAAACGATGTCAGCAAGTCGTCGATCGCGGGGAAATCCAGGAGCGGCACCGGGCAGGTCTGGGTGAGCCGGCCTTCGATATCGAGCGCATCTGTGGAGAGCCCGAAAGTGATCTCGGCACGGTACGACTTTGAAGCGTTCGCGAGGAATTCGATTGCCCGCAGCGCCGAACCGACAGCGACAGGCAAAACGCCGGTCGCGGCGGGATCGAGGGTGCCGGCGTGGCCCACTGAGCGTTGCCCGAGGAGTCTCCGGACACGACCAACCACGTCGTGACTCGTCCAGCCGGCCGGCTTATCAATGATCAGGAGGCCGTGGAATCGATCCTCAGGCATGGAATCGCTACGACGCCGCCTGCTCGGAAGCCATTTCGGCGGCGCGGCGAAGGAAGTCATCCCGTTCGGCAACACCGCCGGTAATCTGGACTCCGGCAGCTTTGGGATGACCGCCACCACCAAACGCAGCGGCGATCGCCGCCACATCCACGTTGGGAGTGAGCGTGCGCATGCTCACGCGCCATCCGTTTTCGATTTCGTAAAGAATGGCGGAGATGTTGGAACCTTCGGTGCCGGTTAAAAAGTTCACCAGGTTCTCTGCCTCCGATGCGTCTGCGTTGCAATCGGCCAGGAGTTGGCGGGAAACCTCGGTCCAAAGGAGTGAGCCTTGCCACGAAACACCTCCGAGCGCATGAGACCAGACGCAGACAGTCGAGGCAGATTTAAGGCGGAAGAGCGCATCCACGACAGGTGCGGGATCTGCACCTGCGTCGACCAGATCGGCTGCGGTGCGCATCGTCCGAGCGGTGGTGTTGTCGGTCCGTAGTCCGAGAGTGTCGCCATAGATGCCAGCCAGCAAGAGTTGCGCGAGCTCAACATCGAACTCGATGCCCCACACCTTGAGAACATCCGTCACGATTTCCGCAGCCGCAGCCGCACGAGGCTCAACTATGTTGACGACACCGTATCGTCCGTTCGTTACGTGGTGATCGATGTTGACGATAGGCATGTCGCCATCGATGCGGGAAGGATCGTCGGCATAGAACTTGCCGAGTCGGCGCTGGTCAGAGCAATCGACGAGACAGAGCATGTCGTATGCAGGAAGATCGTGCTTGCCGTAGAGCACGATCGAATCGCTGCCAGGCAGGAACGTCAAGTACCTTGGGAATTTGCCGTCACTGATCAGAACGAACCCGTTTCCTCCCTTGCGACGGAGCCCTTCGAGCAGCGCAAGGGCTGATGAGACGCCATCGGCGTCAACATTCTGATGGGTCGGGAAGCAGACGGATTTCGCAGAAAGCAATGTAGAAAGCGCGTCTTCCGCGGCAGCACGATCGAGTTGCCAGCTAACAGAACTCACTCGGTGACCTCGGCAACGTCATCGATCGGCTCGCGAACCGCGCGTTCCCGCTCGAGCACTTTGAGCGCAGCGGCGATCTCCTGGGCGTACTCCATCGATCGGTCGTCGGCGAAAGCGATCTCAGGCACTTGCCGCATGCGGAGTCTGGGCTTGAGCTGTCGTCGAATGTAGCCGGCTGCCGAACGAAGCGCTTCGAGGGTTTCCTCACGTTCCTGTTCGGTGCCGAGCACACTAACCATAGCGGTGGCGTTGCGGAGATCGGGTCCGACGTCGACCCGAGTGATGGTGAAGAACCCGACACGCGGGTCCTTCACATCGGTACGTATGATTTCGGTGAGCTCTTCTCTGAGCAATTCACCAACTTGAAGCGTTCGGCGCGTCATGGTGCGAGCTCCTGGATGATCACAAAGACAGGATTGGGCCCGATTGGGCTACGCGCACCTACGTGCGCGCAATCTCCTGGCGGTGGAAGAATTCCATTTGATCGCGTACCTGAATGTCGTTGAAATTGTCGAGTCCGAGTCCGCACTCGTATCCGGTGGCAACCTCGCGAACGTCTTCCTTGAAGCGCTTGAGCGATTTGATTGCTCCTTCGTGAATAACCTTGCCATCCCTGAGAACGCGAGCTCGCGAGTTACGCGTAACACGGCCATCCAACACGTACAGACCGGCCACGACATCGCCACCCGGCAGCTTGAAGATTTCGCGGACCTCCGCATATCCATCGGTAACGTCTTCGAAGATGGGGGCGAGCATGCCTTGCATAGCTGCCTTCACTTCGTCGAGCAGGTTATAGATGATGGTGTAATAGCGAATATCGATATCAGCGGCGTCTGAAGCCCGCTTGGCGGCTACGTCCGGCCGGACATTGAACCCGATGATGATGCTCCGTGTCGCCGAAGCCAGACTTACATCTGATTCCGAAATTGCACCGGTGCCAGCGTAGGTGATGCTCACGCGCACCTCCTGGCTGTCATCATTGAGCTTGAGCAGGGAAGACTGGATAGCTTCCAGCGAGCCCTGAACATCAGCTTTTATCACCACGCGGAGCTCGGAGATCGAACCAGCACGGATCTGACTGTAGAGATCGGTCAGCTTCACGCCGCGATCCATGACCAGAGAGTCGGCCCGGCGCTGGGCTTGTCGCTGGTCGACGATCTGCTTGGCGGTTCGTTCGTCTTCGAAAACCTGAACCGGATCACCAGCGCCCGGCAGCTCTTCCAGGCCAAGCACTTCGACGGGAAAGCTGGGATCAGCGCGGCGCACGCGCTTGCCACGATCGTCGAACATTGCCTTTACGCGGCCCCAGGATCCTCCGGCAACCACGATATCGCGCACGTTGAGCGTCCCGCTCTGGATGAGAAGCGTCGCCACCGGTCCGCGATTGCGGTCGACCTTGGCTTCGATGACCACTCCGCTGGCGAGCTTGTGCGGATTCGCCTTGAGCTCATTGACATCGGCAACCAGCAAGATCACTTCCAGCAGATCGTCCAGGCCCAAATTCTCACGTGCGGAGACTTCCACGAACGGAACGTCGCCTCCCCAATCTTCCGGGATGACATTCATTTCGGACAGTTGCTGCTTGACCCGGTCGGGATTGGCGCTCTCCAGGTCGATTTTGTTGATAGCTACGATCAAGGGAACGTTGGCGGATCGGATGTGAGCCACTGCTTCACGCGTGGTCGGCATGACGCCGTCATCTGCTGCCACGACCAGCACAGCGACGTCGGTTGCCTGAGCACCGCGGGCACGCATAGCGGTAAACGCCTCGTGGCCTGGCGTATCGAGGAACGTAACCTTGCGGCCCTGCATCTCGATTTGGTAGGCACCGATGTGTTGGGTGATCCCGCCAGCTTCGCCGTCGGCCACGTTGGTCGAGCGGATAGCGTCAAGCAGCTTGGTCTTCCCATGGTCGACGTGTCCCATGATGGTGACCACCGGGGGCCGCACGACCGCATCCGGATCTGTCTGCCCTTCAGCACGGCGGGAGGCAAAATCGGCATTCGCGGCCTGGATTGCCTCCGGTACGTCCTCGAAGGTTTCCCAGCCCATGCTCGTCGCCACTCGGCTGGCAGTGTTGAAATCGATCTGTTGATTGATGCTGGCCATTACCTCGAGTTTCATCAACTCTTTGATGATCTCGATTGGAGTGGTCTGCAAATAATCGCCCAGCTCGGCAACGGTCATGACTGGGGGAAGTCCCACTGGCTCGCGTACTACTGGAGCACTTCGTCGCAAAGCAACGGTGCGAGCACTGGCCCCGCGTTGATTCTTGCCGCGGCGACCGCCTCCACGGCGACCACCGGGACGGTTTCTATTTCCTTCTTCGTAATTGACAACCATTTAGGCGGTCTTTCCTTTCAATGTATCGTCCGCGGCAGGTCGGTTGACGAAGATCGATGCCGCGAACGCGCGGAGCGCGTTTTTCGTCTCCGGTGTGAGTTCGGTTTTGAGAGCGCGATCGAGGATGGTCGTTTGCGTGGCACGCTCCCAGCAAGTGGGCGTGTCACAGACATACGCGCCCCGGCCAGGTTTGCGTCCGGTCAGGTCGATTTCGGCTTGACCGTCGTTCGTGCGAATGATGCGGAAGAGTGCGCGTTTGTTCGTCTTGTCGCGGCACGCCACGCACGTGCGCTGCGGAACATGCCGAGGCCGGGGACCTTTTGTCCCCGGCTTCCCGGTCTTGGCTGGGTTGGAGTTGGATACCGGCATAGTGCCGCCTTCCTTGCCTGCCATTGAGATGGGGTTGGAAGCGTTACTCGTCGACAGAGAGCGCAACCTCATCCAGCGGCAGCTGCGAGCCGTCCGCCATGCTAAAGCGGGCGCGCAGCTCGCGGTTGTAATAGACCTCGAGCGCTTCGCCGCGAACTTCGACATCAACACTCATATTGACGAGCGATGGATCGAGAGGGCCGAATTCCCGATCCCGCACTGAAACCATGCCGTCTGTCCGCACCAGGCGAGGTTGGCGGCCATGAAAGCCGAAGTCCTCGGGCGCTTCGGTAATCTGTGATTGGACCTGGCGGAACATCTCCAATCCCTGATCGCGCATGGCTTCAGGATCTTTGATGTCGATACGCCAGCCAGTCAACTTAAATGCAAGCCGGGCATTTTGCCCTTCTTTGCCGATGGCCAGCGACATCTGCTCGGTGGGGACGATAACGGTCGCGACCTTCTCGCCCTCGTTGAGCGTGACGCTGGACGGTTTGGCCGGACTCAAGGAATTGGAAATAAACGTTGCGGTGTCCGCCGACCATTCGATGACGTCGATCTTCTCGCCATAGAGCTCGTTGACGATGTTTTGAATGCGGACTCCGCGTACACCGACGCAAGAACCGACTGGGTCGACCTTCTCCTGCCGCGCTGCTACGGCCACTTTGGAGCGCAATCCTGGCTCACGTGCGACTTCCATAATCTCAACCGCGCCGCTGTAAATTTCCGGCACCTCGATTTCAAAGAGTCGCTTGATGAGATTCGGATGCGATCGCGAAACGATCAACTGAGGACCCTTGGGATCCTTGTTGACCTCGAGAAGGTAGACCTTTACGCGCTGACCGGGGCGATACCGCTCGGTGGGTACCTGCTCGCGGGCTGGCATGACCGCTTCTGCCTTATTGAGCTCGACAATAACCGCACGCGAGTCAGCGCGCTGGACGATGCCATTCATGACTTCGCCCTGCCGATCGGCATATTCCTCATAAACGGTGTCGCGTTCGTAATCTCGAATCTTCTGGAGCACCACCTGCTTCGCCGTTTGTGCGGCGATTCGGCCGAAGTTCTCCGGGGTCTTCTCGATACGAATTTCGTCACCGACCATGGCCGTGTTCTCGAAGCCACGTGCTTCTGGCAACGAGATTTCGGTCTCTGGATCGGTTACTTCAGCGACAACGCGCCTGGTGCTCCAGACGTGCATTTCACCGGTGGCCGTGTCGATGGCGACTTCGACCTCTTCCTCGGTGCCCGTCATCTTCTTGTAGACCGTCTTGAGAGCATGCTCGACAGAGGTCAGCACAGCTTCACGGGGAATGCCCCGTTCCGAAGCTATCTGCGCAATAGCGGTATACAAATCACTTTTCATCCCGAGAACCTCCTTGCTCGGGTGGCCCAGGGCTTAGTTTGGACCGGGGTTGCTGTGACACGCGGAAAGTGGATGTTCACCGGATTTCGGGCGATAAAAAACGTGGGTCGGACGCCCACGTTCACCACACTTGGTTTCCGCTTTCCATATGATAACAGAAGGGTAGGTGCACTGCTACGAACCGGTAGTCGACCCAGCGGGCTCTGTCTGGACTCTCATGGCAGTGAACGTTCACCTATCCCAAGCTACGGTTATCCGCCAAGAACCCAGTGCTATACTGCGGCGCGTCCGAGGAAAGAGGGAATCTTCGGCGACGTGTGGAGGGGACATGGAGCTGCGAAGCTGGCGCACCTGGCTGCGTCCCGGGATGTTAATCAAGCGCTGGATGATTCTGGCAATGGTTGGCATCATCGTGATCAGTCTGGGGCTGGCAATGGGCCTCACATGGGTCTATCGCAACTACTACTGGCAGCTCGAATCTACCTCCAGATTCGTCCAGCTGATCACGCTTCAATTCATCCCGCATCCCTATCGCGAGCTCGTGCTGATCATCCCGGGCATAGCCATGCTCTGTTTCGGACTCGGGAAGCTCGGGCACGCGGTGATCGGTCCGATCCTCGCGTTGACCTCAGTACGGCAGCCAATCTCCCAGATCGTCGCAAATCATCGCTTTGGACCGAATATGCCTGACATCAATGTAGTCGCCATCGGCGGAGGCACTGGCCTCTCAAACTTGTTGCGCGGTCTCAAGCAGCACGACATCGACATTACCGCGATCGTGACCGTAGCGGACGATGGCGGCAGCACCGGCCGCATCCGGCGGGAATATGACATTCCGGCACCAGGTGACATCCGTAACTGCATTGTGGCGTTAGCTGACGACGAGTCGCTGGTTAGTCAACTCTTCCAATACCGATTCGACCGTGACGGTTCGGATCTCAAGGGCCATTCGTTGGGTAATCTGTTCATTACCGCACTGTCACAGGTGACCGGTAGCTTCGAACAAGCGGTGCTCGAGTTCGGCAAGGTTGTTAACATCCGCGGTCGTGTCATGCCGTCGACCCTGGAGAACATCGACCTCTGTGCCGAGCTTGTCGATGGCACGAGGGTGCTTGGAGAATCAAGCATCTCAGGGGATAAAGCACCGATTCGCAAGGTCTATCTGCAACCGGAGCACCCAGCGGCTTATGCACCTGCCCTCGATGCCATTGTGAATGCCGACCTCATCATTCTTGGTCCGGGCAGTCTTTACACCAGTGTCATTCCAAACTTACTCGTCAGCGGCGTGGTCGACGCGATTCGCTGGTCGCGCGGCACCACGGTGTATGCCTGCAACGTAGCGACGCAACAGGGTGAGACCGATCACTTCACCGCGACCGATCACATCAGTGCGGTGGTGGAATATCTCGGGCGCGGCAATCTCGACTATGCGGTAGTCAACTCAAACCCCGCATCTGCCGAAGTCATCAATCCTGAGTTGAGTGTGCAGGCGGTGCTTGATGATGGCCAGATGGCGATCTTCGATGGCGTGAAAATCGTGGGGGCGGATGTCATTAGCGATACGAATCCGCTGCGGCACGACCCGACCAAACTCTCGCAGGTCCTGGTGACGTTGGGGCGTACGGCGGGTGCGGTTGCTCCGCTTTCCGCGGACGGAATCGAAGCAACTGCTTCCGAACCGCTCAAAATCTAGAATTGTGGCCGCAGGCGTCCACTCGCTCGCGATAACGGACTCGCCTATCGGAACGACAGGGAGCATAGCGTGGCTTTACGGCTGGCAATTAACGGGCTCGGACGAATTTCGTCCCAGCTTATTCGAGTCGTCGATCAAGGCGGCTTTTCCGATCTCTTCGAAATAGTGGCCATACATGATTCGGCAGGCCCGGAAGGTATCGTTCGTACGTTGCGCAACGATGCCGTCTATGGACCGTTTCCCAGAGAGATGACCCTCGAAGGGGAGATCCTGACGATCGGCGAACAATCGATCGCGCTGTCGTCGCAGGCAGAAGCCAGAAACACGACCTGGGGCAAGACAGACATCCCGTTGGTCATCGTCGATGGATCGGCTGCGCGTGACGCATCGTCTCTTGACCAGCATCTGAAAAAGGGCGCCAAGAAAGTAATTCTGCCCGCTGCGTCGGCTCTGGCGAGCATTAACCTGGGCATAGGGATCAACGAATCGAGTTACGATCCTGAAGCACATGAGATTGTCGCTTCAGCCGCCGGCGAATCCAGCGCAATTGCCATGCTGTTCCAGCTCGTCGAAGGCGCGGCGAAGGTTCGGTGCGGCAGTGCAACCGTGCTTGCCCCGGTCAGTGGGGTGCGGTCGATGATCGACATGCCTGCGGTCCGCGGTGGAGCGGGTGCAATTCTTCCACTGGCGGATAATTCCGATCCGGTCTATGAGCAACTCATCGGTAAACTCAGCAATCGCTTGAATGTGACCGCGTTCGAAACCCCGGCTCTCGGAGTAGGGTCGATTTCCTTTGGGATCTGGCTCGAACAACGCGTTTCCGAAGAATCATTGCGGGAGCTGGTGCAGACCGCGGCACAAGGCGACGATCTGATCGGGCTCATTGGGACGCAGGATGGGGTGACCGCATCGTCGGATGTGCTGAGAGACTCGCGTTCGCTTGTTGTGGACTGGGCAGGCTCGCGCTTACTGTACGAAACCTTCCTGACAGTCAAAGGTTGGTATGACGCAGAATGGGGCGCTGCCTGCCGCCTGGCCGATCTGCTGGCGCTCATCTGTGAAGAGGGCGTTCCCGGCACCGCCTGAGAACCTGAAGTTCTGACCTGGAGTAGTAGATATGACCATGCGAACCCTGGACGGCGTCGACGTTTCTGGCAAGCGCGTCGTGGTGCGGGTCGATTTCAATGTCCCCATCGACGAGGGGGTAATTCAGGACGACACCCGAATTCGCGCAGCACTGCCAACTCTCAAGCGCCTGCTCGACGGAGGTGCGTCACTGATTTTGATCTCGCACTTGGGGCGACCAAAGGGGAAGGCGAATCCAACATTCTCATTGCATCCAGTAGCACAACGGCTTTCGGAACTGCTGGGACAACCGGTCGAGCTCGCCACCGATGTTGTCGGCGAGGACGCGCAGGGGAAGGTCGCGCGGCTGCAACCGGGTGCCGTGCTTCTCCTCGAAAATGTGCGCTTCGAAGCGGGGGAAGAGAAGAACGAGGACAGCTTGGCGAGTGCGCTGGCCGCATTTGGCGATCTGTATGTGAACGATGCCTTCGGCGCAGCCCATCGAGCGCATGCTTCAACCGTCGGAATCGCGGCACATCTGCCGGCGCACGCTGGCAATCTCATGGTCAACGAGGTGGACGCGCTTGGTGCGCTAACCAACGATCCCGACCGACCATTCGTTGCCATCCTGGGTGGAGCGAAGGTGTCGGACAAAATCGGCGTGATTGAAAACCTGCTCCCTCTGGTCGATGCAGTCCTGCTCGGCGGAGGGATGGCCAACACCTTCCTGATGGCGGAAGGAAAGGCGCTCGGCGATTCGCTTGTCGAGGCCGATTTTGTCGAAACTGCCAGAGCATTGATCGACAAAGCCGAACAGCAATCGGTCAAACTCCTGCTTCCCGTGGATGTTGTTGCCGCACCGGGGATAGAGGGTCAAGCCGTCACGGTCGATGCCGATGGCATTTCTGATGGCTGGGCAGCCTTCGATATCGGTCCGCGAACTATTCAGCAGTTTGGCGAGATCATTGCCGGCGCTAAAACAATTTTCTGGAACGGTCCGATGGGGGTGTTCGAAAAACCAGCCTTCGCCAACGGCACACTGGCTGTTGCGCAAGCGGTGGCGGAGTCGGGCGCGTTCACCGTCATTGGTGGTGGCGACTCCGTTTCGGCAATCGAACAATCTGGGCTGGCTGACAAGATCTCGCATATTTCGACCGGTGGCGGTGCGTCGCTCGAGTTCATCGAAGGACGTGAGCTGCCTGGCATTGCAGCGCTGGAGGCGGATCACGCATGAGAAACCGTACGCCGTTGATCACCGGTAACTGGAAAATGAACCTGGAAGAGTGGGCGGCAGTAGAGCTTGCCGGTTCGATTGCGGACGGCCTGCCGGAAAGCGCTGTCGAAGCCGTAATATGCCCCCCGTTTCCCTGGCTCGTGCCGGTGGCTGCCGTACTGGAAGGGAGTCGGGTGGCGCTTGGCGCACAAGATTGCAGCGCCGAGTCATCTGGCGCATACACGGGCCAGGTTTCTGCCTCGATGTTGAATGGACTTTGCCGATTCGTGATCGTGGGGCACTCTGAACGCCGGCAGCAGTGTTTTGAATCGGACGAACTTGTGGGACTCAAGGCGAGAGCAGCGCTCGATGCCGGGATGACCCCGATCGTCTGCGTGGGCGAATCGCTCGCAGAACGCGACAACGGAACCGCGTTGTCCTGGGTCGAGCAGCAGGTGGATGCCTCTCTCCGTGCCATCGGTACCGATGACGTGAACAGCGTTGTGGTGGCCTACGAGCCGGTCTGGGCTATCGGTTCCGGGCGAGCTGCTTCCGCAGGGGATGCTGAAGAGATGGCCACGGCAATCCGGACCCGGATTAGTCTTTCAGCGCCGGTTGCAGCTGAGACGATTCGAATCCTTTATGGCGGAAGTGTGAACGCCGCGAACGCCGAAAGCTTTCTGAAAACCCCAAACATCGATGGGCTTCTCGTAGGCAACGCGAGCCTGAAGGCCGATTCCTTTTTGGAGATCGTTGCTGCCGCCAGTTGAGCTTGCGAGAAGCGGGTTGGTCTGGTAGCGTTCCCGGGTTACGTGTTCGATTGTTGTGCGTTAGGTAATACGATTCATGCAAACAGCGCTTTATATCGTTATGATCATTCTTTCGGTGATCCTGTTGAGCCTCGTCTTGCTGCAGGGCAAGTCGAACTCGTTTGGCGGCAGCCTGACGGGTGGCAGCGATTCGATCTACCGAACTCGCCGTGGATTCGACCGCACGGTTTTCAATGCCACGATCGTTGTTGGCGTGATCTGGGCAGCGGTCGCTGCGATTTCCAGCGTCGTTCAGTAATCGTCGACCGAACCAATTGCGGGCGGTTTCGACCGCCCGTTTTTCGTGCCCAGGAAAAAAGAGCATTTATGATGGGCACGTTGTGGACACTTACGCGCAATGGTTGGGAGGGGTAGCGTGACGATTCTGCGCGGAGCGCGCATTCTTCTCGGCATCACTGGGGGTGTCGCCGCGTACAAGGCTGTCGATCTGGCGAGCAAGCTAGTCCAGCATGGCGCTCAGGTCGATGTTGCTTTGACCGATTCGGCCCGGGAGTTCATCGGGCCGGCCAGCCTCAACGCCATCACCCGACGCCCGGTTCACGGTTCGGTATTTGAACCCTGGACCGCCGATTGGGCTGGACATCTGTCGCTGGGTGAGGAAAGCGATCTCATCATCATCGCGCCCGCGACCGCGAATGCGATCGCCACGCTGGCCCTCGGGCTGGCACCCGATATGCTCTTTTCCGCCATCATGGCCTCCAGTGCACCCGTACTGGTTGTGCCTGCGATGGAGGACACCATGTACCGTCACCCGGCCACACAACAACATCTGGACACACTGCGTCAACGCGGGGCATACCTGGTTGGACCAGAGAGCGGTCGATTGGCGTCAGGTGAGTTTGGCGTCGGGCGAATGTCAGAACCAGCCACGATTGTCGGTGCCGCTCGAGTGGCACTTGGCAAGCACGGGGTTTTAGCCGGAAAGCGCCTGCTGATCACCGCAGGAGGCACTCGCGAAGCGCTCGATCCTGTGCGCTACCTGGGTAATCGTTCTTCTGGACTAATGGGGTATGCCATTGCACAAGCCGCGATTGACAGCGGCGCAGAAGTCACACTGATCAGCGGTCCCACCAATCTGCCAACGCCGTACGGCGTGATGCGGATCGATGTGCAGACGGCGGTCGAAATGAAAGACGCCGTAGCCGAAGCGGTGAAAGGCGCCCAGGTCATCGTCATGTCAGCCGCCGTCGCGGACTACCGCCCCAAAGACGTTCGCAGCGAGAAAATCAAAAAGTCTGAATTGGGGGCGACCCTCGCTCTGGATCTCGTGTCCAACCCCGACATCATTGCTGGAATTAGCGAGCCCGGCTTGCTCAAGATTGGATTCGCTGCCGAGACCTCGAACCTCGTCGAACATGCGCAAAAGAAGCTGCGCGAGAAGCGGCTCGACCTGGTAGTCGCGAATAATGCCGAACAAGCAATCGGTAGTCGTGATAATCAGGTCACGCTTGTCTGGCCAGATGGCAGGGTCGATGAATTGCCGTTGCTGCCGAAGGATGCGGTAGCCGCGATGCTGATCGACCGTATCAGCGGACTCCTGGCGGACTGAGATGGTACGGCGTATCTCTCGCTCACAACCGGTCGGTTCGCAACTCGCGGTCGAGCTTGCGCTCACTGGATATGCGATCGTAGCCGGATTGGTCATCATTCGCGCATTGTTGTTAAGCGTCGGTATTTCTGGCAGTCTTTGGGTTGGAAGCTTTATCTACGGCATCACCGATCCCTTTGCATCGATCTTGCAACTCGTTCCGGGTGGTGACTTCCGTATGATCAATCGCCTGACACTTGCTGATCTGACCATGGTTGCGGCCGTGGCGGCGTTCCCATTGTTTTTGTTGGCCCGCGGGCCGAGAGATTAAACGATTCGAGAGAAATTCAAGGGGAGGTTTCCAGGATATGGACAAGCAGATGAAGAATGCAGTGCGGGGTGTCCTGATTCTGGTCCTGACGGCGGGAGCCACCTGGCTCGCCAATATGGTCGTTGACCGCGTCTTCGGTCCGGATGAGATCGAGGCGTAATCCTGGTCCAGCCACTTGCTGATGAATCCAGCCAACGCGTCCGATTCTCTGAACCGCAGAGGATCGTCGTTGTTGCGAACCCCAAGAGCCGGGTGTCACCCGACCGGCTCGAAACGCTGGTGCGCGCTCACATGCCACCCGGGTCGAGTCTGCATGTCCGCCATACCAAACCGGATCGTCCAATTCACGGTCTCATCGAAGACTTGCTTGGGGACGCAACCGTCGCCATTGCCTCCGGTGGTGATGGGACGGTGTCCCAGGTCGCGGCAGCCATACTCGACGAGCGTATCCCGCTGGGAATCGTGCCGGCTGGCTCGACGAACATGGTTGCCAAAGTCAGCGACATTCCGTCCAACCCGGAGAAGGCTGTCAAATTAATCTTTGGCTGGCATCGACGCGAATGGATCGATGTCGGGCGTAGTGGTGACCGGCTACTGATGCATTTGGGCGGGGCGGGAATCGACGCGCGAATCTTCATCGGAGCAAGCTCAACGCTTAAGCGCCACTTTCGGTGGATCGCCTATGTGCCTCCTGCGGTCTCTAACGCGTTGACAAAACCATCGATGTTTACGGTGACGGTCGATGGTATCGATACGTGCGCAACATCGAGCGTGGTGCTCGTTGCGAACTCTGCGCAACTGCTCCACTCAAAGATTCATTTGGTGGACGGAGTGAGTCGTACCGATGGCCAGTTCGACGTGCTGATCTATACAGCGGAGAACCCGATCGAGTTGGCCGCGGCCGGTATTACTTCCCTGACAGGACATTTGGAAACACTGGATCAGGTGATTCGATTACGAGGTTCCAGCATCCGCATCGATGCCGATCCACCGGTTCCCACCGAGCTTGATGGCGAAGTGGTGGGTGAGACTCCGATCGAGATCGAAGTGCTACCAAGAGCCATCGAGCTGATCAGGGGGTAACCGTTCACGGTGCGATTCGAATGAAAAACGCGGTGCCAACTGGCACCGCGTTTCGCTTTTTGATAATTCGTGGATCTAAAGGTTGTAGACGATTTCGCCCGGCTCAGTTCCCATGTAGAACTGGGTTCCCTGATTGTTGGTAAACAGCGTGTTCGCGCCAGATGTGGTGTACACCGTAAAGGTATGTCCTACGATCCAATCGGTTGAATCCCCGGCGACGAGATTTCCCTGGAAATACTGCACACCATCAGACGTTATTTGTACATAGAGGTCTGTTTGCGCGGTGATCTTGATCGCGACCGCGCCGTTCGGCAGCTCAGCATCGACGGTCTTGGCAATTCCCGCCTCCCCGTTACTGGATTCTGCTGGAGTCATCACCGAAATAGCTCCAGGCTGTTCGTTGTTTTGGATTGCACCGCTCACCACATCTTCGGTGGCCGATGGAATGGGCACCGGCGTGTTGACGGGCGTCTGGGTCGGCAACGCGGTGGGGGTTGGGCTGGGAAGATCGGGAGTCGGGCTCGGAACGAAGATTTGATCCTCGCTTACCCGCGTCACGGTGGGCTGCAAGTCGATCATAGTGAGATCGTTGGCGTCCGGCGCTTTGAAATAAGCGCTGTACATCCACGCGAAGATCACGGCGCCGGCAATCAGCGTGAAGGCGATGATCGCGAAGTTCGGTGCCCAGTGGCTGGGCATATCGACTGGCTCGATCATCTGGATCGCGGGCGGATCGCTCGGCCGGGTACCCCGTGCCTCATCGAACAACTCTACGAGTCGGGTCTGGTCGAGACCGAGATACGCCGCGTAGGTGCGCACGATACCGCGTTGATACGGAAGGGCTGGAAGGTTGTCGAACGTCTCATCTTCGAGCGCCGCCAGATAGTGACGATTGATTCGAATTTCCTGCTCGGCCTGGCGAAGGGTGATTCCCTTCTGAGCACGGGCTTGACGCAGGGTATCGCCGAAGACGGACATGGTCGGGCTGAATTCCTGTTGATGCGACGGCTCACAAAATGCGGGTGCGTGTCCGCGCCGCGCTTAGTCTAACAAACGAATGTGCGCCTAACTACCCGATCTGCGTCGATCGGTGACATTTTCCGGAGATCCCAGCAGCCACTGGTCCACTCTGGGAGTTTGCTGAGCATGGCGCGAGATATCGCCATCACGTCGCCATGAATCATCCTTGGGAGTCCACCAGCTCCCGAGGGAGTTGCGGCAGGCGAGATCGTCAGCATCCACCATGCGCCGATGGTTGAATGCCCACTTGTTGTTGCACCAGCCACGCTCGCCATTCTCAGCGGGCCGAAAATCGCGGCAGGTTTGGCAGACGCGTTCGACCCGAGCGGAAACCGGAAGTGCTCGCTCGTGTGGGACGTATGGGCCATCCAGGGCAATATCCTCGACATCGGAAAGTGGCTGCGATGCGAACAGCGGTTGATCCCCGAATTCATCCGCCACCTGTGGTTCGACGTGAGCGGCCGGCGCACGACGTTCTTGCTGCTGAGGTTCGATACGTGGGAGACGTCGAGTTTCGAATGCCTGGGTTTGCCCATGGCTATTCGGTTGATACTCTGGCAATGGGGGAGGAATAACGAAGTCATCTTCTTCCAGTGCCAGCATTGGAGATCGCGACTCGATTCGCGGCTCTGATCGATGACGATGCATTTCTCCGGGTGAATCAGGAGATGGGACAGGTGGGAGTGTGGCGCTGGGTTCTGGGGCGATCGACTCTACCGATACCGCGGTGCTCGACCTCCAGCATTGGGGTATCAGGATGAGCCGCATACCTGGAAACCACCGGATGTTCGAGGTTGATGCCGTAGGATTCCTCGAAGACTTCCGGAATCAGACGACGTTCTCGCCGTTGGCGCAGGAATCGGTTCAGTGCTGATTCCCGATGTTGTACTGATAATTCTTCGTCGTCAGATTCGAGCTGGTCGGATTCAGCGACCAGCTCGTCCTCCTCAAAGAAATCGTTTACGACATAAGGTTCAAGCGGCACAGTATCGATCTGCCGTGTTTCGATCCAGGTATCCTCCTGGAAAACGTCCACTACTTCGTCGTCTACCGGCTCTGCCTCGAAATGTGGCACAGATTCGAAGCGCTCACGATCCTCGGGGAATTCGGTCATCGATGGAAACGGTCGGTCGATTTCTTGAATCTTCACCGGAGATACCGGTCGACCGTCATTGTAGCTGGAGGAATTCTCAGAACGGAGAAGCGGACGATTTTCATAACGCTGGTCGATCGATGCCGGGTCAGGCTCGGTTTGGACGAAATCGGGATCGTGGGTGAGACGTGCTTCGCGAGAGGACGCCAGGAAATTGGTCGTAGGTTCGGCTAGCTGCTGATCGGCAATCCGGCCTTCGTTCTTACGCCGCTGGCGAAACTGATCTCGCGCGCGCAGGATCGCCGCTTTCGGGTTCTGCACCAGCTCGGTGGCCGGCTGGGCGGAAATCGGGCCGGCACTCGGGGTATTCCAGGTCAAGGATGGGGTTTGATTGACAAAGATATCTTCTTCGACCAATGGCTGGGAGACGGCCGCGGGAGGTGTTGGACGAGGTCCTGGCATCATCACATTGTCCGTCTTGGCAGCGACGATCGAGGTAATGAGATCGTTCTGCGCCGCCGGGTTTACTTCGGACGCGGCGCGATCGCCGATTCCTTCGAGCGGCTGGGAGCGTTGATCCGATCCTTCGGGGTTGGCTGGAACCCACAAATCTGCATTCCAACCGTTGCGGCAGCCAAGCTCGTTCGAACGGACGATGAGCCGTACATCGGAGTTTTGCCGACGAGAAGGATGATGACACCAACCGTTCTTCGCGAATCCAGCAGATTCAAAATAGAGACAGCTTTCGCAAATGCGTCTCTTCACCATGAAGCTCGCTTTCGTCCTCTGAGATGCTCTTGGAGGGCAGGCCACGAGGGGGACCGAAGCGCATGGAGCTGAGGTCTCGGATGTTGGAATGAATTTAAAAGGCACCCCTCTGCCAACCGCATGGTCATTCTATCAAGCTGTTCGGACATTGTCTATCTGGCACGGCCACAGCGTACGTACATGAACGAAACGCCGAATTCCTTGACAATTATTGGGTGACCAGAAAGCACAGATTGTAGTAGAGGACCGCCTGCCACTCTGATCGGAAATGATGTAAACTGTTCTGCTGCCGCATACTGCGGTCGATTTTGGTGCCCGTCGCGACGGTGCACCAGTTCTCCCATCCAACACGAGGCAAATTGATCGTGCCAAAGGGCGCAACCCTCGAACTGATCCCGGTCATCTCGCCGGCTCCGCTTCCTGAGAACGGAAAGCTGTTTCACATCTGGACTATTGGTTGCCAGATGAATGAGGCCGATAGCTCACGTGTTGCCGCGATGTTGCATGAAGCAGGATATCGCGCGACAGCGGTTGAAGCCGAAGCCGATATCGTTGTTCTGAACTCCTGTGTCGTTCGACAGGCGGCGGAAGACAAGGTTTCCGGCAAACTCAACGCGCTCATGCGCGAGAAGCGGGCACGTCCGGAAATGAGCCTGGTGCTCACCGGTTGTATGGTCACCAACCAGCAAGAGAAGCTGAAGCAGCGCTTTCCACACGTGGACCTCTTCTTCGATCCTTCCGATTTCGACGCGCTCAAGCAATTTGTGCCCGAGCTCGCCGATATGGAAGACGATCTCGCGACCCTTCCGCATTACTACCTGGAAGATGCCGCTGACGGGGCCGTTTCCGCGTATGTTCCGATCATTTATGGATGCAACTTTCTCTGTTCGTATTGCATCGTTCCTTACCGCCGCGGCAAGGAAACCAGTCGACCGTTTGACGAGATCGTTGCTGAGGTTCGCGGTTTAGTGCAACGCGGCGTACGAGATGTAACGCTGCTTGGGCAGACCGTCAATGCGTATGGTCACGATCTCGCAGAGAAGCCTGATCTGGCGGATCTCCTGCGCGCGGTCGGTGCCATAGAGGGCCTGGACCGTCTTCGCTTCCTGACGTCGCATCCGAAGTACATGTCCGATCGCATCCTCGAAGCGATGGCTGAAGTACCAGCAATCTGTGAACATTTGAACCTGCCGGTTCAAGCGGGCGACAACGAAGTTCTGCGCCGTATGCGACGCACGTATACGACCGATCTGTGGCTCGATCGCCTTGCAAAAGCGCGATCCTTGATGCCGGGAATCACCGTGGCAACCGACATTATTGTTGGATTTCCTGGCGAAACTGACGAGCAGTTCCAGCACACGCTAGATGTGCTTGAAGCCGCCGATTGCGACAAAGTTCATGTCGCCATGTATTCCCCGCGTCCGGGCACGCTCTCGGCACGCTGGGAAGACGATGTCCCTTCCGATGTGAAACACGCGCGTCATGGCGCCGTTGAGGCATTGCAGGAGCGAGTTTGCACCGCGCGCAATGCGAGCCGAATCGGTCAGCAGATCGAAGTACTAATCGATTCAAAAAACAAGGGTCGTTGGGGCGGACGAAGCCGGGGAAATACCCTGGTCCACGTCGCTGACGAGCGCACCCTGCTTGGCTCGATCGTCGATGTGAAAATCACCGAATCGAGTCCCTGGTATCTGATCGGAGAAGTCGTCGGCTCACCCCGATAGACCAATTAATCTAAGGAAGGTGTTGGCTTCAATGCCAGAAACGAAACAGAAGATCCGCCGACAAGTTATCGAAGAAGCTCGTCGCGCCGCGCTCGACGGAAACTGGGACGCCGCCATCGAAATCAACAAAGAGTTGATCGCACGCGATCCCAAGGACAGCGCCGCCTATAACCGGCTGGGACGCGCCTATCTCGAGCGACGCGATTACGGCACCGCCTATGAAGCCTATATGGATGCGCTGAAGAGCGATCCCGCGAACCTGATCTCGCGCCGGAATTTGCAACGACTCGAATATCTTCGTTCGGCCACGACGATCAATCAGGATGCTCCGGCGACCCATTTCCCACGGACGCTCGTCTTCATTGAAGAGGTCGGCAAGACGTGGGTGGATGAGCTGGTCAACCCCGCGCCGATGTCAGAGCTGGCCGAGATTTACGCTGGACAGAAGCTCGAGCTGGTGCCCGACGGGCAAAGGCTTGCCGTGCACGATTCGAGCGGTCGACGCATTGGAGAAGTCGAGGCCAAAACCGCCGAGCGCGTGATGCAGCTCATGGAAGGTGGCAATATCTACGAGGTCTATGCCCTCGGCCCCTCCGCTGCCTCGATTCGCATCATCCTGCGTGAAGTGCATCATGATCCCGCGTTGGCAAGTCAGATCTCGTTCCCTCGACAGATCGCCGCAACGCGGAAGTATTTGCGTGAGCGAGACGACCTGCGCCGTCGCGATGAATCGGACTTCTACCTGGAAGACGAAGATGGCGAGGAAGAGGACCAGACCGGCTCTGGCGCAGATTCGGACGACGATTCTGGGGAAAGCGACAATCTCGACACCCTGGGTGATGTCGATCCGAATGAAGACGACCAGAACGCAATCTAGCGTCACTTCTTAACAATGTAAAACGGCGCGAGGCAATTGCCTCGCGCCGTTTTTTTAAGTGATCGTACCGGAAGTCTAGTCGAGCAAGAAGAGGAGCGCGAACATAAAAATAAGCAGTGCTCCAGCGGTGATCAGGAGCCGACGCAGATCTGCCCGGATGTAACCGTATTCCATCGATCGTGGCAACACGTACGTTACGGTCTGCGCCGCCTTTCGGCGATTTGGTCGACGGCTCGCCTGGACTGGGGCCGTGGCCTGAACGTCGACAATCGCTTCCTGCTCGAGCGCGATTTCCATATCGAGCGGTGCCGGTGCGCTCGATTCTGCGTACCTCACCTGCTGCGCCTTCCGCTGGGAGCGGTTCGGCTGGCTCTTTGATTTCCTACTCGGTTTCGATCGGTCGCTCACGACTGCGATGTCCTCATTGCGAGTTTATTTAACCCGGTAGTTCGCTTCATAGATTCCCGAGCTGTCGCGTGGCTCATCCGTGCGAACGCGCGCTGGTTCGGGTTGTGGTTCCTGGTTAGCGAAGAACCGCTGCAAAAATGCCACAGAGGCCGTCGCCGCGAGAAGGATAACTCCAATGTCGTCGATTTGCCCGACACCCAAAAGGAAGTCAGGTATGAGATCGACCGGTGAGATCACATAAGCAGCGGCAATTGCCGGGATCGCTGCTTTCGCCCAAAACGGAATCTTGGGATCCCGCATGAGGGGCCATAACGCGGCCATGCTCTTGAAACGAGTGGTGCGAGTTTTCACGAAACAATCAACTCCTTTGAGAGAACATTCCGAGCCAGTGGTCACCAGAGCGGTGTCACAACTGAGTCGAACATAAGTCTACTCGATTTCCCGCCACATTGCGTCGCTTTGTGTCAACTTATCTGCACGAGACGCATTGCATGGCGCGCTCCAATTGGTCGGGATGATTCAGACTGAAGAGCGAGTGGAGCTCTGGATCGAGCGCGCGCAGCTCGGTTTCTCCTATTTCCTGGACTGTCACCTCAGGAAAAATGGAAGCGACCGCGCGATTACCGGCCGTTAGCGCCTCTGCGATGCTTCGGATTGCAGAGCGGCTATAAATCGCTGGCATTGGTTGCCACCGCCCGTCCGCGGTGCGTGGAATCAACACGTCGGCGATGGTCGGGATTGTTGCCATCCAGCGAAGAAGCGGCGTAGAGAGACAGGGCATATCGCACGCCAGCACGAGGATCCTCTGGGCCGAGGTGGAGCGGAGAGCCGCATGGATGCCTGCAAGCGGTCCTTCGCCAGGTCGATCGTCGGGCACAATCGGCACACCGGGCAGGAATGGAGCATACCGTTCGTGACCGACTACGAAAGTTTCCTCCGTCACGCTGCGTCCAGCAGTGACTGCAAGCTCGATCATCGTGGGACCGTCAGGACACAAGGCGACCAACGCTTTATCCGCACCGAATCGCCGTGAGGCTCCTCCCGCCAGGACGGCTACCGCCAAATCTGGGTGATCTTGTTCACTTGGTCGCGTCGTGTGTACGTTCATTTGCTTCGGTCGATCTTAACGTTTCGAGCGAATAGAGTTAGAATAGCGGTCAGCGCAGCCTAACCAGGTTTCGCGTGAAAGGATTCGGGAGTGACGAAGCAGTCACCGCCACCGAAAGTGGCATTCCAGGCTAACCCGCACCGAGCACCATCGCAGTCACTGCGTGGTGTTTTTTATTTCGGTCGTAATGGTCCGTCAGCGACGGTTAGCAGTTACGGGAGAAAGCTCATGAACTCCACCATGATTGGGAAAATCGAAAAAGCGCATCGCTATGCACAGGAGCCAGAGCGCATTCAATTTCAGGACTTCAAGGCGAGTTTCAAGGGGGGCCATGATGCCTACGAGGTTTCGTTCGATGGCGAGCACTGGACTTGTAGTTGCCACACGTTCGAATCACACACAGTAGGAACGTGTAGCCACATCATGGCGATGCAGCAGATTCTCGAACCTATGCTTAGTAACGATGCGCGCTATGCCAGCGAGCTGCAACCCGCATGACCATCATCAGAAATCCGCTCGAAACGCGAGATTGGGAGCACAAACACCACCGCTCCTCCTAATGCCACGGTATGTACATCGGCCCCGGTGAGTTCGAAGATCTCCGCTTCGAGGTCATCGGGGACCACATCCACCCGTGAGCGAGCGCTCACTCGAACGACCTCCAGGCACTCGCGAACCCGATCGTCCTCGACTCCCATGAATACGGTAGAGTTGCCCGCTCGGAGAAATCCCCCCGTGCTTTGGATGCGAGTGACCCGAAATCCGGCACTGGTGACATTGCGAAGAAGGGGATCTGTGTCGTATGCCTGCACGATCGCGACGATGAGCTTCACTGAACTGGCGCCTTGATTGCGGATGGATTACCAGTTCTGAGATCGTCTTGGCTGAGGGCGTTCACGTGAAGTCCGATCTGAATACACCTGAACGCATGCTAGCGTCCCTGACCTGGACAGAGATTCGCGACTCGATCGATTCGGACTCTGTCATCTTATTGCCGGTGGGGGCTGTCGAGGCGCATGGGCCGCACCTCGGACTCGATACGGACATCATTATTGCGCAAGCAGCGGCTCAAAGTGCGGCGTATCGTTTCACGGAGATAGGTCGGGATGCGTGGATAGCTCCCTCTATTGGGTACGGCGTCTCCTTCGTCGGCGCATCCTTTCCGGGAACAACTCCTGTGGCTGCCGAACCATTCCGCGCCTATCTGGAATGGGTGCTTCGAGGTTTAGTTGCTTTTGGGAGTTCGGACGTGCTCGTGGTCAACGCGCATCTGGAACCGGCGCACGTTTCCGCTATTGTCGACGCATGCGCCACTATTTCGATCGAAACTGGGCAACTGGTGCATGCCGTCGACCACCGTCAGCCCAGGTGGGCAGAGATGCTTGGCAATGAGTTCGCCGGTGGGAGCCGACACGCGGGTTCGTATGAGACCTCGATTGTGCTGGCTGCGAGTCCCGATTCGGTGCGCATCGACCGTCTGTCGGAGCTTAAGCCGGTCTGGGTTGACCTGCCAGCCCGACTGAATGCGGGAGCGCGCACGTTCGATGAAGCTGGCGGCACGCAGGCATACTTCGGAGATCCGGCAAAAGCGACGGCGGAAGAAGGAAGACGGCTGATCGACACCCTCGGTGAGATCATTCTTACCAGTTATCTCGAAGCTCTGGAACAGCGATGACCGAGTTCGAAGCGCTGGTTTTGACCCGCGAAGAACGCGATATGTTGGCTGGTGCCGATGGTCCGGCGACTGCGCTGGCGATGCGCATTCTCGCGCGGATGGCGCCGCTTTACGGCGCCAATTCCTTCATTGAGATCACCAAGGCGCATATCGACGGTATCGTCTATGAAGGGAATGCCGGGCTGGCGTTTGCTGAGAAACTCGCCGATCTCGGTGGCCAGGTGCGTGTACCGACGTCTCTGAATGTCATGTCAATGGACCGCACCAACTGGCGGCAATTAGGGCAGGACGAGCACTTTGCGTCCAACGCGCGTCGCCTTGGGTTCGCCTATGTGCGCATGGGTGCCCAACCCTCCTTCACCTGCGCACCCTATCAAACCGATTCGGCACCTGTCTTCGGAGAGCAAATCGCCTGGTCAGAGTCGAACGCCGTTGCCTATGCGAACTCCGTCATCGGTGCTCGCTCCAATCGATATGGCGACTATCTCGATATCTCATGCGCACTCGCCGGCCGGGTGCCTGGTGCAGGCTTGCATCTGACCGAAAACCGTAAGGGGAACCATCTGTTTCGACTTGACGGAGTTTCGGTCGAACTGCAACAGCGCGACGATTTCTATCCTGTGCTTGGCTATTTGCTGGGGCAATCCGTGACGAACGGTATACCCGTGGTCGATGGGCTGGCCGTTAAACCAACAAGCGACCAACTGAAATCACTGGCTGCTGCTGCGGCCTCTTCCGGGGCGATCGCGCTCTTTCATTTAGTTGGCGTCACACCGGAAGCTCCCGATCTGGAACGAGCCTTTCAGGGCAAACCAGACATGAAACCAATAGCGGTGACCCCGTCCATGTTGCGTGCCGTGCGACGAACCCTTTCCTCGAGCGCAACTGACGCGGTCGACGTTGTTGCCTTCGGAAGTCCGCATGCGAGTCTGCGGGAATGCAACGAGCTTGCTGAGCTCATGCATGGCCGTCAGGCGAGGGAAGGGATGCAGGTCTATCTCACTACGAGCCGCGCGATCAAGGACATTCTGGCCCGAACGGGAGCTTTGGAAACCCTTGAGGGGTTCGGAACCTCGGTGGTGGCTGATACCTGTATCGCGGTCGCACCACTGGTTCGCCCTGGCGCCAGAGTCCTGATGACCAATTCCGGCAAATACGCACACTATGGCCCCGGAATCATTGGAGTCGAATCGATTTACGGATCGACGGCCGAATGTGTCGACGCGGCGATGAGCGGGCGCGCCGTGGTGGACGATTCTGCATGGCAGTGATGCGCTTCTCGGGAACGGCGCTGGTCGACGGCGTCGCTACTGGCACGTCGTTGACGACGGATACGCCCCTGAGTTTTTGGGGAGGAGTCGATCCGCATACCGGCGAGATCATCGATCGGCGGCATCCACTCTTCGGAGCATCGATAGCGCAACGTGTTCTGGTGTTGCCAAGCGGACGCGGATCGTGCTCGGCGAGTGGGGTGTTATTGGAAGCTATCGCGAATGGAACTGCTCCGGCAGGCATCATCGTTTCAGAAGTGGATCCGATTATTGGCTTGGGTGCGATTCTGGGGGATGAGCTGTTGGGGCGCACCGTCCCAGTGTTTTTGCTAACGACGGATGAGCGGATCGCAATTACCGATGCCACCGAGTTGCGCATGTTGATTGGGGGATCGATCGAATTTAGGGGGGAGATTCGGCTCCGGCGGCACTGCGCCGAAGCCGAAATCGATGAACTAGATTCGGCTGGCGACCTCGTCACCCACCGTATCAGTAGTGGCCGGAGGCAGATCGCCTGCAATGTCGTATGTGCGAATGCCTGCCATGATCGTTTCGTTGACCGCATTCTCGACCGCGGTAGCAGCGCCTTCCAGGCCGAGTGACGTTCGGAGCAGCATTGCGAATGAAAGGATCGTGCCGACCGGGTTGGCTCGGCCCTGACCAGCCATGCTGGGGGCCGAACCATGGATTGGCTCGTACACGCCGCGTCGCCGGCTGTCACTCGCGCTGCGCTGCGCGCCGATACTGGCCGAGGGGAGGAGACCAATCGATCCTGCCAGCACGGACGCTTCGTCAGTCAGGATGTCACCGAACATGTTTTCCATGACGACCACGTCAAAGCGCGCCGGTTGCCGCACCAGCCGCATCGACATCGCATCGACCAGCACATGCTCGACCGTGACATCGGGATAATCCGGGGCAATTTCTTCGACGATTGTGCGCCAGAGCCGGGACGTAGCAAGCACGTTCATCTTGTCGACGCTCGCGAGCTGTTTGCGTCGAGTTCGCGCCAGCTCGAACGCGAGGCGTACGACTCGCACGATCTCGTCTTCGCTGTAACGCATGGTATCGACCGCCTGGCGGCCCTTGCTGGTAGTCCGCTGGCCGGAGGGTTTGCCGAAGTAGATCCCGCCGGTAAGCTCGCGCACGACCACCAGGTCGGTGCCTGACACGATCTCGGTCTTGATCGGTGAGGTGTGCGCCAGCGCCTCATTGACGGTCACGGGCCGAAGATTGGCGAAGAGCCCCATTCCTTTGCGCAACGCCAGCAGACCGCGCTCTGGCCGGAGGGAAACGTCGATCGTATCCCAGGCCGGACCGCCGACCGCGCCAAGGAGGACCGCATCCGCCTTCTTGCAGGTTGCCAGGTCTTCGGGGCGCAAGGGTACGCCGTGGGCGTCGATTGCCGCTCCGCCGATGGCCACTTCGGTAGTTTCGAAGCGGACGTCGTACTTCACTGCGACCGCTTCCATAGCTTTGACGGCCTGGGCCACGATTTCCGGTCCGACGCCGTCACCCGGCATAAGGACGATGTTTGCTTTTGTTGCCACTCGCTTGACTTCCTTCTTTCGGACAAAGCGATGGGCGCTCAGTCGAGCGCCCATTCACGATTCGATCGTTTGCGTTAGACGTGAATGCTCGGCATCCAGGCCGGGCGGGTGGCCTCATAGGCGGTGATGTCATCTGCATACCGCATGGTGATGCCGATATCGTCGAGGCCTTCCAGCAGGCGGTATTGCGTGAAATCGTCCATCGGAAACTCGATCTCGACCCCGATCTCCGGAACCGAGAGGGTGCGGTTTTCGATATCGATCGAGATCGCCAAACCCGGTTCGTCGATCGCCGCGCGCATGAGGAGTTCGTTGACTTCTTCCGGGACCACTACCGGCACAAGTCCCGTCTTGGTGGCGTTGTTGCGGAAGATGTCGCCGAACTTCGGGCAGATAACCGCCTGAATGCCGTTCTCCATCAATGCCCATACCGCGTGCTCTCGCGAGCTGCCGATGCCGAAGTTTGGACCGGCGATCAGAACGGAACCGCCCTGGTACTCCGGTTTGATTCAGGACGAAATCCGGATCCTGCTTCCAGGAGGAAAAGAGCCCCTCTCCAAATCCGGTGCGCTCGACTCGGCGCAACCAGACAGCCGGAATTATCTGATCGGTATCGACATTCGCGCGATCGAGCGGTATCGCTGTGCCTTCGATCTTTTTAACCTTCTCCATGGCAATTACCTCAAATCCGCGGGAGTGGCAAAGGTGCCAGGATGGCCGTGGCTGCTGCCACGGCGGGAGAGACGAGATGCGTCCGCCCTCCCTTGCCCTGCCGCCCCTCGAAGTTGCGATTGCTGGTCGACGCGCAGCGCTCGACCCGGCTTCAACTTGTCCGGATTCATGCCCAGGCACATGGAGCAGCCGGCGGAACGCCATTCGAAGCCTGCGCCTTCGAAGATTCGGTCCAGGCCCTCGGCCTCTGCCTGCGCCCTGACACGCATCGAGCCAGGCACGACCATGCGCCCGCACTCCGGTCGCCACGGATTTTGCCCTCGACCACCGAGGCCGCCAGACGCAGATCTTCGATCCGGCTATTCGTGCAGGATCCGATGAAAAACGGCATCAATCGGCACGTCCCGCATCGGCATTCCTGGCACGAGATCCATGTATTCCATGGCGCGTCGGCCGCATTTCGCGCGCCGCGGATCGTCGATCTGGATGGATCGGGTACGACCGCATCGATGGGCATGACCTGCCCCGGATTGGTCCCCCAGGAGACATGGGGGCGTGATCCTGGCAGCCATCCAGCTCGACCTCGCGATCGAAGTCGCGCACTATCGTCGGTCGGCAGCGAACGCCAGTCAGTCGAGTGCCTCTTCCCAGAGCTCGCCCTTGGGCGCGTAATGCGCGTCCTTCGATATAGGCAAAGGTGGTGTCATCCGGCGCGATCATGCCTGCCTTGGCACCTGCCTCGATCGACATGTTGCAAATCGTCATGCGGCCCTCCATCGAGAGGTACCGGATTGCCGACCCGCGATATTCGACGATGTGGCCGATACCGCCGCCCGTGCCGATCTTGCCGATGATTGCCAGGATGATGTCCTTGGCAGTCGAAGCCTGCTGGCAGTTCGCCATCGACCGTGATCGCCATCGTCTTGCGGTCGCATCTGCGGCAGGGTCTGCGTGGCCAGCACGTGCTCGACTTCACTAGTGCCAATGCCAAACGCCAGCGCGCCAAACGCACCGTGCGTCGAGGTGTGACTATCCCCGCAAACGATGGTCATGCCTGGCATGCGTAAGCCCCTGCTCCGGGCCGATGACGTGCACGATGCCCTGGCCGGGTGCGCCCATCGGGTGAAGCAGGATGCCGAAGGCTTCGCAGTTCTCCGTGAGCGTTTCGAGCTGCTTCGCGGAAATCGGGTCCGCGATTGGCATATGGATGTGGATCGTCGGCACGTTGTGGTCGGCGGTGGCGATCGTCAGGTCCGGGCGACGTACTTCGCGGTCGTGCATGCGCAAGCCCTCGAACGCCTGCGGAGACGTCACTTCATGCACCAGATGCATATCGATATACAGGATGTCCTGGTCCGCCGGGCGCGGTGTGCACCATGTGCCGAGTCCCACAATTTTTCACTCAGCGTTTGCCCGGCGCACTCTCACTCATGTCGAGTTTCCACAGTCATCAGCATCCAGTGACTAGCTCATTCATGACCAGCGAGAGACTGGTCGACGCCGGGCCAGGACAGTCGATAGAGTTGCCTGATCTCGATCTTGCTCATTGCGGCGAGGTACGCCCGCGCGCTCGCCTCGACGATGTCCGTCGCCAGACCGTGACCGGTATAGACTGTCGCCCTCGCGCTTGACGCGAAGCTGCACCTGGCCCTGGGCATCGTCACCCGGTGTCACCGCTTCGACATTGTACTCCTCCAGCTCAGTACTCGATACCGGTTGCGGCATCGATCGCCTCGAACAGGCGTCGACCGGCGCCGTTCCCCTCGCCATTGCCAACGATGGTCTGATCGATGTGCCCCAGCACCACTGATGCCGTCGCGGGTTCGCCACTTGCGATGTCGACTCGCCACTGTACGCAGGCTATAGACATCGTCCCGAGTTTCCTGCTGATTGCGCACCAGTGCCGCCAAATCCGCGGCGGTGACACGTTTCTTTTTGTCTGCCAACACCAGGAACCGCTCGTACGCTGCCTGCATCTGCTCATCGTCAAGCCTGATGCCGAGATCGTTCAGACTGTTCCGGAATCCAGCGCGGCCCGAATGCTTGCCGAGCACCAGCTTGGTGCCCTCCCAACCAACGTCCTCCGGGTTCATGATCTCGTAGGTCGTGCGGTTTTTCAGCATGCCATCCTGGTGGATACCGGCTTCATGCGCGAAGGCGTTTTCGCCCACGATCGCTTTATTGACCTGCACATCCAAACCGGTCAGCCAGCAGACGACGGCTGATGGGTACGATGCGGTCCGTGCGGATGTTGGTATATGCGCCGCCGAACTGCTCGCCACGCGTGGCCAGCGCCATCACGACCTCTTCCAGCGAGGTGTTGCCGGCACGCTCGCCAATGCCGTTCATGGTCACTTCCACCTGGCGGGCACCAGCGGCATGGCCGCCAGGGTGTTCGCCGTGGCCATGCCGAGATCATCGTGACAATGGACCGAGATGATCACATCATCGATCTTTGGCACCCGCTCGTGCAGGTAGGCCATCAGGCTGGCGTATTCTCCAGGGGTGGTGTATCCCACCGTATCCGGCATGTTCAGTGTGGTCGCACCGGCCTTGATGGCGGTATCGAACACCTGAACCAGGAAATCCCAATCCGAACGGGTCGCATCTTCCGCCGAGAACTCGACATCGCTGGTGAATGATTTCGCCAGGGCGACCATTTCCGCGACTCGTTCGATCAGTTGCTCCCGGGTCATCTTGAGCTTGTGCTCGAGATGAATGTCCGAGGAGGCAATGAACGTGTGAATGCGCGGGGACTCCGCTCCCTGGACCGCCTTGGCCGCTCGTTCGATATCGTTTCGGTTCGAACGCGCAAGCCCGGCTACGGTCGACGCCCTTGACTCGCTCGGCAATCAGCTTGACTGCTTCGAAGTCACCGGGCGACGCCGCCGGAAACCCAGCCTCCATGATGTCGACGCCCAGCTCGACCAGGGCGTCCGACATCTCAAGCTTTTCCTCGACCGTCATCGTTGCGCCGGGAGATTGCTCCCCATCGCGCAACGTGGTGTCGAAGATCCAGATTCGTTTACGTACATCAGGCTCCGCTGATGGCATAAGAGTGCTCCGTTTCGACCTACGAAACCGGACCGATTCCCCTGCTTCAGGAAGGGCATCATCGAGCGCAGGCCCTTGCCGACGTCTTCGATCTGCGAATTCGCATGCTCATCACGCATTCGCAGGAAGTTGTCGCGACCAGATTCGTTTTCCGCAATCCAGGCTGCTGCCCAATTGCCATTCTGGATCTCCGTCAAGAGACCCTGCATCGCCTCACGCGTACCGGCGTCGATGATCTTCGGACCGGCGGTGTAGTCGCCGTATTCCGCGGTATCGCTCACCGAGTAGCGCATGTACGAGAGCCCGCCCTGTAGAAAAGATCGACGATCAGTTTGAGCTCGTGCAGGCACTTCGAAGTACGCGATCTCCGGCTGGTACCCAGCGTCGACCAGGGTGTTGAACCCGGCCTCCACCAGTGCCGCGACGCCACCGCAAAGGACTGCCTGCTCGCCGAAGAGATCGGTTTCAGTCTCTTCCTTGAACGTGGTCCCAAGTACGCCGGCGCGCGTCGAGCCGAGGCCCTTCGCATACGCCAGCGCATTTTCCTTTGCATGTCCAGAGGGATCTTGTTCGATAGCGATGAGCGCAGGAACGCCGACACCTTCCTGGTAGAGCTCTCGCACTCGATGGCCCGGGCTCTTGGGAGCAATCATGGAAACATCTACATTCGCCGGCGGGGTGATTGCACCGAAGTTGATATTGAACCCGTGGGCAAACATGAGCGTCTTGTTTTCGGTCAGATTCGGCTCGATCTCTTCTTTGTAGACCCGTGCCTGCGTCTGGTCTGGAATGACGATCATGATGACGTCCGCGGCCTTGGCTGCGTCGGCGACCGACATCACAGTCAACCCGTCAGATTCTGCTTTAGCGCGGCTCTTGCTTCCTTCATGCAGGCCGACGATGACATTCAGGCCCGAATCGCGCAGGTTCTGCGCATGAGCATGACCCTGGCTTCCATAGCCAATGACGGCGATCGTCTTGCCCGAGAGCGGATCGAGGCTCGCGTCCTGGTCGTAGTAGATCGTTGCCGGCACTCCGGTTCCTTCCTTTTGTAACGCTTCGAGTCACACCCAGGCACACGCAAGGGCGTCCAATTATCGACGGTTTTCGATTTAATCAGCGGCAGCGGACCCAGCATACTGATCGGTCCCCGCAAAACCCTTGCTCGTGATGGTTCCGCTTCCTTTGCTCATGGCAATAGCGCCGGTGCGCGCAAGCTCGCGGATTCCAAACGCGCGCAGCATACCGAGCAGCGATTCGATCTGCTCGACCGTGCCGGTTGCTTCGATCATGATCGTGTTCGGGCTGGCGTCCAGCACGCGCGCGTTGAACATTTGCGCAATCAACAGCACTTCTTGCCGTTGCTGCGCTTTGGCAGCCACTTTGACGATCGCCATCTCATGCGCGACGACGGGCTGATCGGTGAGATCGATGACTTTCAGCACCTCCATCAGCTTGTAGAGCTGCTTGCCAGCCTGTTCGATGTCTGGGTCGGTTCCTCGTACCACCAGGGTCATACGGGAAACACCCGGTTGTTCGGAATGTCCGACCGTGATCGAGTCGATATTGAATGAGCGCCGTCGCAGCAGGGAAACCACGCGATTCAGAACGCCTGGATGGTCTTCCACGATCACGATCAGGGTGTGTTGCCGTTTCATTCCGACCTCCCGGTCAAGATGGCTAAATGCCTATCGGTCTTCGTAACGGTGAAGCATTGCGGAGTTGCTGGCGCCTTGCGGCACGATCGGCCAGACGTTTGCCTCTGGCTCGATAACGAATTCGACTACCACCGTGCCCGGAGTTTCGCGCGCACGTTGGATCGCAGGCAGTAGCTCAGCATCGGTTTCGACGCGGATGCCAGTGACCCCGTAGGACTCAGCCAGCTTGACGAAATCTGGTCCGTAGATCTTCACCTCAGAATAATTCTTGCCGTGAAACAGATCCTGCCACTGGCGGACCATGCCCAAATAGCCGTTGTTCAGCACGGCAATCTTGACGTCGATTCCCTCCTGCACGCAGGTGGCCAGCTCATTGAGTGACATCTGGAATCCACCGTCGCCAACAATCGCCCAGACTTCCTTATCCGGACATCCGATCTTGGCGCCGATGGCGGCAGGCAGTCCATAGCCCATCGTTCCCAGACCGCCGGAGCTCAGCCATCGGTTCGGGTAGTCCAGCCCGAGATGCTGCGCGGCCCACATCTGGTGCTGACCGACATCGGTGGAGTAAATGGCCTCGCCATTGGATGCCTTGGCGATGGCTTTGATGATGGTGTACGGCTCGGGGGTTGCCGGGCGATCCTCAAGCGCGGCTTCCATCATGAAGTTCCGCTGCGATTCAATCCACGCGACCCATTCGTCGTGGCGTCGCTCCTCGACCAGATCGATCAGAAGATCGATCACGTCTTTTGCATCACCCACTACTGGAACATTGGTAACCACGTTCTTCCCAATCTCTGCTGGATCGATGTCGATGTGGACGACGTTCGCATGGGGAGCGAAGCCGGAGATTCTGCCGGTAGCGCGGTCATCGAAACGCGCGCCAATATTCACCAGCAAATCGGCTTCCTCGAGTGCGCTGTTCACTTCCCGATGACCATGCATCCCCATCAGGCCGAGCGCCAACGGCTTGGATTCCGGATAGGAGCCCTGTCCCAGCAACGTGAACGCGACCGGAATGCCGGTCTTTTCCACGAGGTCGGCGAACTCCTTCTCAGCTCCGGAGAGGAGAATCCCATGGCCGGCCATGAAGAGTGGCTTTTCCGCCTTATTGATCGCCTCGGCAGCCAGCTTGATCTGCCGCATATTTGGGGAGGTAGTCGGCTGATAACCGCGACGCTCTTTGGACTTGGCCGGCTTATAGGGTGCCTTGGCAATGAACAGGCTCTTGGGAATATCGACAAGCACCGGGCCGGGACGGCCGGACTGAGCCAGGTAGAACGCTTCCTTGATTGTGGGCGCAATGTCCTGGATTCGAGTCACCAGATAGTTGTGTTTGGTCACCGGCAGCGTGATACCGGTGATGTCACATTCCTGAAACGCGTCCTTGCCAATGAGAGGTTGGACGACCTGCCCGGTGATTGCCACCATCGGAACAGAATCGAGCATTGCGTTCGCCAGACCTGTGACCAAATTCGTCGCCCCGGGACCGGAGGTCGCCATGCAGACGCCAACTTTCCCGGTTGCGCGCGCATACCCATCCGCGGCCAATGCCGCCCACTGCTCGAAGCGGGTCAGCACATGATGGAAGCCGGCAGCTGGAAGCGCATCATAAAGGGGGATCACTGCGCCACCAGGATAGCCAAAAACGATCTCGACTCCTTCGGCTTCGAGCGCCTTGCAGACGATCTGGGCGCCGTTGAGCTCTACCGCTTCGATTTCCTCGACATGGCCATTCTTGCCATTCGTGAGGGTTGGCAGTGTTGCTTCGATCGTTGCCATTGCGCTGCTCCTTCTTCCGACTCGTTCCGATAGGTCCGCGACGTAAAAACGGCCCCCCAGTTTGCTGGGAGGCCGTTCAGTGAGTGTTCGGTTCTTTAATTCTGCTGCCGCTGTTTAGCGGTACTGGCCCCCAGCACAAGATGCGCCCCCGATAATCGGGAGCGAAATAAGTACTACGCTGGTAATGAGATTTCGGCCAGTCACAACAGGTTCTACTCCACGTACCAACGCGGCACGTTTGCCGCTTTTGATCATAAAGACTCGAATTCGCGCTGTCAAGGAAGTCGTCCGACCAATTTGGTGAAACTGGTACCCCCATCCTATTTTGGTGGAGAGGATGTTCCCGTTGTCGCAGTGCGTATTTTGGGAGGCTCTCATGCCGCACCGGACTGTGGCTTCGACCTGACCGGAGCCATGGGTAAGCGCGATTATCCATGGGTTCACGCCGATTTTGTCCTGCTCTGCCGTCCAGGCATTGGTTCTTCGCTATCCTGTATCCGTCATAACTGGTCCAATCGATCAGAACGTCTCATCAGGAAAGTGAGCTTCAGATGTCTCTTCTCCCTGGAACGCTTGTCTCGACCGAGTGGCTGGAAGATCACTTGCTCGAACCATCTGTGCAAGTGGTCGACATTCGCGGCTATGTGAAAACGGTCGATGCCGGCACCGGCGATGGGAAACAAAACTCGACGTATGTCGGGGCGCGAGACGAGTACGAGGCAGCACATATTCCCGGCGCGGTCTACGTCGACTGGACAGCCGATATTACCGACTCCGAAGATTCCGTTCCGGTTCAGATTGCGTCTCCGGAGCGCTTCAAAGCGGCGATGGAGGCTATTGGAATTGGCGACGACACCGATGTGGTGGTGGTGGACCATACCGGCGGGCACTTCGCCACTCGGCTGTGGTGGGCGTTGAACTATTACGGTCACCCGGCTGTTGCCATCCTGGATGGCGGCATGAGCAAATGGCTTGCCGAAGATTTGCCGGTCACCGATGAAGCACCTGGCATCCCGAAGGCCCACTTCTCCCCGACCGCGAATCCCTCGCAACGCTATCTGGTCGACGATGTGCAGGCAGCCATTTCGGATTCTGGGGTCACCCTCGTCGATGCGCGCGATGCCAACCAGTACAACGGTGAGGTGTATCGTGGCCCCCGTGGTGGGCACATTCCAGGTGCGATCAATCTGAACGCCAAGACGCTCTTCACACCGGACGGCACCTGGAAATCGGACGACGAACTGCGTGACGTGGTCGCTGCCGCGGGCATCACCGGCGACGAAAAGGTGGTTGCGTATTGCAACGGCGGCGTGACCGCAACCGCGGTGCTCTTCGCGCTCGATCGTATCGGCCACCAGAACACTGCCAATTACGACGGTTCCTGGAACGAATGGGGCGAGCGGCTCGATCTCCCAGTCGAACCATAGAATCGTTGCAGAAACAAAAACCTCGCGAACGCCCGGACCAGGATTCACTCCAAGGTCCGGGCGTTCAACCATAGGTCCGGTTTACTCGGGAACGAGCCTGAGCGTCCGGACCTGGAACGGACCGAAATCGAGTTCGATATTGTTTCCTTGCGTGAGGAGCGTGTCGGTCGATTCTTCGAGAAGATTCACTTCTTCAATTCGGCTCATCGATCGGGTGAATGCGACGGTAGCCGTGCCCCGAGCCCCGTTCGGTTCGTAGATCCGCAAAATCAGGCCAGCGCCGTCTTCCGCTCGCTTCAGCGCGCCGATGCTGAGCGGGAGACCACGTGACTCAACAAGGGAGGGCAATGGTGCGCCGGTCGAGACGACGAGCGGACTATTCAGATCGAACGCTTCGCTGACTACGTCGGCTTCGGTCCAGTCTCCGATATGCGGCAGAATGCTATAGACGAAGTGGTGCTCGCCTTCGTCTGCGAGAGGGTCGGGATAGAGCGGGCTGCGCAACAGCGAGAGCATGAGGTCCGACCCAAGCGCTTCGTAACCGTACTTACTCGTGTTCAGAAGTGCGACGCCAAATCCCGGCTCGGAAATGTCTCCCCACCGGTGGCCACACCCTTCGAAACGCGCGGCGTCCCACGGGCCGTTCCGGTGGGTAGGTCGATAAACCGCACCATACATCGTTTCGAACGCTGCCTGGTGGGAACGGACTGCCAGCGGCAAATGGGTTTTCAGGAGGACCTGCCGCTCATGCCAATCGATATCGGTCACGATATCGAGCCGGCTTTGAGTCGTACCAGAGTTGGTACTCCTGGATGATCGACGAGCCTCGCCATTGACGCTCGACTCGCACCGAGGCGCGAATCGGCCCGGTATCTCGCGCGCCGAGTGAGACCACGCTGGCAATTTCCTCGCCATCACGCGCGTAGGTTTCATCGATATCCCAGGCATCCCAGCTATACGGCTTGTCGACATACGTCCAAAGTTGATTGCCTCGTTCTGACAACGCTTCTCGCGCTGCTTCTTTATCGAAAATGCTGTGGATCGTCCCGTCAGCACCGATGACAATGCGCACCAGGGCGTTCTCCAGGGTGAACCCTTCATCCGACGTGCTGACGCTAACTTCCCGAACGTCGGCGCGGGGTGAACCCTCGACCTGTCGCAATGCCACTGATCCAAGCCCAGGCACTATTCCGCCTGGAACGGTCAGCAACGTTCCGCCTTCGACTTCCTGCGTGATCGATTTGGCGTGGGCAGGAATGCGAGTCGTATCGTCCCCAATGACGGAAGGGATAAAAACGGTCAATGCTCGGGGATTCAAGGAAGCGTTGGCGACAACCAACTCCGGTGAGGTGCCGAGTGGCGTGTTCCCGAGGCTGAGCACCAGATCGCGGAAACACGTGGCAGACTCGACCACTTCCTCGAGCTGCCGGTGAGAATCGACATACACCTCGTTGATCGAAGAACCTGGCAAAACATCATGAAATTGATTGAGCAGGAGCGTTTTCCAGGAAGCTTCGAGCTGATCCGCAGGGTACTCATAACCTTCAAGGGAGGCTAGCGAGCTAAAGACCTCTGCTTCGAAAAGACGCTGCTCGGCCGCACGATTGAGCTCCTTCACCTTGGCTTGCGACGTAAGCGTCCCGCGATGCAGCTCCAGATACAGCTCTCCAACGGCCGTTGGGAGCCCATCCCTTGGGAGTTGCTCGAAATAGTCCTGGGCATTGCCCATTCTCAAACGAGGCAATGCCGGGAAATCTCGGATTCGTTCGTAGTTTTCCAGCATCTTTGCCGTTGGACCGCCAGCACCATCGCCCCAGCCGAAGGCGAACAGGCTTTCAAAATGTTTGGTTTTCCCGCGATAGCGGTCCCAGGTTCCCTTGGTATCGTAGGGAACGATGTTGCCGTTGTAGCCCTGACCCGGATTGAAGAAGGTGTGTGCCAAGACACTGGTGCCGTCGATCCCTTCCCAGGTGAACAGATCGAATGGGAAGGGATTTGCCTCGTTCCAATTCAATTTCGTGGTGAAGAAGCCGGTCATGCCGGCCCCTTGCATGAGTTGCGGCATTGCCCCGGAGTATCCAAACACGTCAGGCAGCCAGACCACGGTGTGGCGTTTGCCAAATCGCGATTCGAAATAGCGCTGCCCGTAAAGCATCTGGCGCACGAACGCTTCGCCACCAGTGACGTTCGCATCAGATTCGACCCACATGCCGCCGATGGGTTCCCACCGTCCTTCGGCAACGCGGTCTTTGATCCGCTGGAAGACTTTGGGGTCATCATCCTCCATCCAGGCGTAGGCCTGAGCCGAAGATTGATTGAACGTAAAGTCCGGATAGCGGTCCATCAGATCGAGCACAGTAGAGAATGTGCGACGGATCTTTCGTCGGGTTTCCGCGAGCGGCCACAACCAGGCAAGATCGATGTGGGCATGGCCGGTCAGACAAAGTTTCCCGACCGGGGGATAGTTCTGTTTGATGTGATCGAGTGTCGAGTTCAGTGACGCCCGTGCGGATCGCACCGCTTCGAGAGCGTCAGCAGGCAAGGGGCCAAATCCGCATGTCGGCTCGGGTAAGCTCCAGGTTGGTTCGGTTGGCCGACTGTTATCGGCGGCCTCCGTGTGCCAGGTGTCCGGAACCGCGGCGATCCCGCTGCCAAGCCCGTCGTGATAGCCGAGGACATAGCGAGACACCGACACGTCGGTGGAGGTTGGCCACGAAGGAGCTAACAACGAAAGCGCCTCTTCTGCGGCTTCGTAGAGAAATGGCACGACCTCATGCTGGTCAAGCACTTCACACGCTGCGGAGAGCATAGTCAAATCGCGTTCGAGCGCACGCACCTCGACATTGGGTATGACCAGAGCCGCACGTTCGATGCGAGGCTCAGGGAGGTGCGATCCAAAGATTCCCTTGGGGACCACCTCGGCATGAATTTCGATCGACTCGCCCCCACGGGCTTCGTTGGACACCGGGAAGTGACGATGCATCGGGTTCAGGCCACCCTGGAACCCAGTCGACAATTGAACGAACCCCTCGCCACCGAGCCAGAGCTCGAGATCGACTGGATAGCCAGCCCAATCTGCCGGTATGGTCGCTACCGCAGCGAGATCGACTGGCAGATCGACCTTCGGCCAAAAGTCACCGACCTCCAGCGAAAACGATGAACCATTAGGCAGCCGAAATGACCATTCCGATATCTGGAGTTCATGAATATTTCGCCAGGCCCGCAACTCGCCGAGCCTGCGCTGCAATCGAGCGGCACGTCGACTTTGGAATGTGGTAACCACCCGCTTTCCTTTCGCTGCAAAAAAAGTTGCCCGAACCTTACTTCAACCCGTGGACGTAGATCCTTGAGTGAAGAAGCGTTTAACGTCGACGCAAGTCGCTCTTTCCGTGCGATGAGCAGTGCCGCTATTGGAAACTAAAGACCGTTGCCGGTCACATCACGCACCGTGATCGCCAGTGCAAGATCGACTGCTCGAATTTCATCGACAATGGGTTCGATATAGAATCCCGGCCGTAGTTTCGTCGCATACGAAAATCCATCTCGGGTCCCTAAATTCAGCTTTCACGCTGGCCGTCCATCGGCGTGTCATTTTTGGCAGAAGAGTCGAGGTCACTGACACCGGTTCCCATCGAACGATCAAGGGCAGTGAACGTCGGAGCAACATCGCGTCAGGCTACCTTCGGCAGCTCACAACGTGGTGCGCGAGAAAAGGCTGGTCCGGGGGTAACATCTGGAGATTTTTTGAGCTCAACGGCTCTTTTACCTCTCACGAGTTTGACCGTCTAGAACAGTTCACCTGGAGTCACCATGAAAGAGCGGAAAACGGCGGCAGCACTGCATGGGACCGCTTACAACCTTTTCATGATCATGCTGACGATCCTGTCACTGGTGATCATGGTTGCGATCTTGCTTCCGTTGGACAGTGCAACGGTCCGGCTGCTCCGGGTCTATGACAACTTGATTTGCTTGGTCTTTCTGGCCGATTTCGCCGTCAATTTGAAACGAGCACCATCACGCCGCGAATTTTTCATAGGGGAGCGTGGGTGGCTCGATCTGCTTGGTTCGATCCCAACCTTCGGCTTTGCGCGATACACGGCCCTCTTCCGACTGGCGCGGATCAGCCGTCTCGCACGCATTTCAAAATTGACTGGCAACAAAAACAAGCATCAACTCATCGACGAAGTGCTCGCCAATCGGAGCCAATACGCGGTCTTCATCACCCTGTGCTCGACGATGCTGGTGCTCGTGGTCTGCAGCACGCTCGTGCTGGAAGCAGAGAGTCATGCAGCAGACGCGAATATCACGACCGGTGGTGACGCGCTTTGGTGGGCAATTGTCACGATAACAACCGTTGGGTACGGCGATACGTACCCGGTCACCTGGTTCGGCCGGGTGGTAGCGGTGTTTGTCATGGTGGCCGGCGTGGGGATTATCGCTTCGCTGGCTAGTATCCTGACCAGCTTAATTTCGCCATCCCAGACAGATCCGACCGAAACCGCAACCGGAGTCGCTGCGCCCACGCGCGTCGAGACGCAGGAACTGACCATTTGTCTTGGCAACGATGGCTCAGTACAGAGCTGCTGACGAAACAACGGTGCTCGAGCGAGATAGCTGAATTGTTGATTCGAAGGTGCCAAGGCGCGGACTCGAACCGCGGACCGCACGATTTTCAGTCGTGAGCTCTACCAACTGAGCTACCTTGGCGTTATTTGCGTCTACGGCGCCGTACGCTGGTGGGCGATAGAGGGCTCGAACCTCTGACTTCCACGGTGTAAACGTGGCGCTCTGACCAGCTGAGCTAATCGCCCGTGCGGCGCCGTTCGTCCGCGGTGCCCAGGAAGGGACTTGAACCCCCACGACCTTAATGGTCACTAGCCCCTCAAGCTAGCGCGTCTGCCGATTCCGCCACCTGGGCAGGCTGCTGAATAGCCAGCCGATTATAGGGGCGAGCGCGAAACGCGTCAACGACCTCCCAGACAAAGGCGAGGCTTCCGGTCATCACGCTCTGAAAAATGCGGTGCGCTCTCGGTTACAAAAGCTATTGCTCCGGCAAGATCGTCATCGATCACTCGCTGGAATTTGGATCCTCGAAGGAGTTCACCCTGCTTACGTAAAGTGGAGGGGCATATCTTTTTCCGGACGCTCTCGGCAACGAGCCGATTACGGCGACCACCGCTGGAACGATGGCAGGGATGGGCCTGCTGAAATGAAAGGGCTTTCATGGTTCTTAAACTGGAAAGCAACGATGCCCAAGTGTGGATTAAGGAGGCAGGTGTAGCTGAGTTCCGCTAGCGCATTTGCGGCACCGGACTCCAGCAGGATTTCAGAGCGCTCGCGAAGAAGACACACCTTGACAATACGTACACCCATGGGGTACGATTCCCTCTTGCGGTTGCGGACCTTTGTTTGCAACCGGTATGAATTGCCTGGAACCGCGAGTGCTACACGCACCAACTAAGTTACCACAACTCGGGGAGGCCTAAGCCGTCCCTTTTTTTTCGTGTCCGGCGGGTTGCGCATGTCTCCCATGCGTAGACCGGGATCGACGCCAGACATCAAGGGGAAAAAGGAACCACCCGCGGCGAATTGGACCCCATACCGCGGTCGCTCTGACCGCCGTCGGAAAACGAACACAAACGTGTGTCCGTCATCTCACTCTACTGGAGGCTTGCTAAATGGCAAGAGTCAACGGGAGCGTTGCTGAGCTTCCGCCGATCGTTAGTGCTGATCGGCAGGTATCATCGAACATCGGCATCGGGCGGAGAACCTATTCTCGCATTCCCACTGCCCTCGAGATGCCAAACCTGGTGCAGATTCAGTTGGAGTCGTTCGACTGGTTCCGCCGCGAAGGGCTGCGCGAGCTGCTCGACGAAATCTCTCCGATCACCGACCACCACAAGAAGATGGAGTTGTCCATCTTCGAGCCCCGATTCGACCCACCCTGGCACAGAATGCCGGAAGGGGAAGACAGGGAGCGCGCCAAGATCGACCCGCGCGTTTGCGAGGTTTGGTGCCGCGAACGTGATATGACCTACGCTGCCCCATTGCGGGTGTCGGCGCGTCTCGTCATGCACGAAACGGGCGAAATCAAGGAAACCGGACCGGACGGCATCTTCCTCGGGGACTTCCCGATGATGACCACTGCCGGAACGTTTGTTATTAACGGTGCCGAGCGCGTGGTCGT
>CAVVQC010000011.1:0-922134 GCA_963750275.1 uncultured Chloroflexia bacterium | reverse complement strand
CTGGAACATGCGCTCTACGCGTTTGAGAACATCGAGGCGGGCGGAGTGGTCATGAACGACATCCCAACCTACCGCATCGATCATATGCCGTACGGAGGCGTGAAGTCCTCCGGACTGAGCCGTGAGGGCATCCGGTACACCATCGAAGATATGACCGAGATGCGCCTCCTGGTGATCAATCGGCTGGAGAGCCAACGCGTCGTTGATTGATTGACTGTACAGAGTTAGAAACGCACAGTTCCTGCGTTCAGGTTTTCGGCGCTGGTCCGAATCGCTGAGAAGCGATAGGTGACATATCACTCCATGCCGCTAAGGTTTTCGCAGGACCTTTTCCATGGGTTTCCCTTTGGCGAGCTCGTCAACAAGCTTGTCCAGGTAACGAATCTCTCGCATCGTCGGGTCTTCGATGTCTTCCACTCGGACACCGCAGACGACGCCTTTGATAAGCAAGCCGCAGATGGATTGAGTTCTGGTGCGTCCGCAAAGAATGACTCGAAATCACTTTGATGCTCTATTTGCGAATCCAGACCAGACTGGTCGTACCCCGTGAACCAGCGAATAACCTCATCCACTTCAGTTTTGGCATGACCCTTTTTCTGCCTTTGCGATGTAGGCGGGGTACACCTGTGCAAATGGCATGTCAAAGATCCGATGTCGTTTCTTGGTGTCCATTCCTCGATCCCGCCTTTTCAGTTCTGCGACATGCCCAGCGAGATCCGGCGACCCATTAAGCCAGTCCGCGCAGTACTGTCAGATTCATCAAATCCTCGGTGACGTCGTCATCTTTCGGCGTCTCGAGGATGCCTGGCCGCCCCCTTAGTCGATCGTCGGCATAAGAAACTGGAAAGCATCCTTACCGATCATGCCTTCTCCGATATGCGCATGGCGATCACGAAACGATCCAAAGTCCTTGACCGAGTCGTTCAGATGCAGCACCCGCAGACGGTCAAGCCCGATGATCTCGTCGAATGCGGACATCGTGGACCGGTAAGTTTCCTCGGTGCGGATATCGTATCCGGCGGCAAAGACATGGCAGGTATCGAAGCAGACCGCAATGCGGTTTTTGTCTTCGACACCGTCGAAAATCGTGGCAATTTCTTCGAAGGTACGACCCAAGGTCGTTCCCTGTCCGGCGGTAGTTTCAATCGCGATCGAGCAGCCGCTGGCAGGTAGACGATCGTGGATGATATTGATCGCTTGGGCTACGCGTGCCGTGCCGACGTCCACACCGGTTCCCATATGGGCGCCCGGATGTGAAACAAGATACGGAATCCCGAGCAGATCGCACCGTTCGAGTTCGATCTGCAAGGCGCCGATCGACTTCTCCCAAGCCGCATCGTCAGGAGAAGCGAGATTGATCAGGTAGGAGTCGTGCGCAACAACAGTCTTGATTTGGGGATTCTGGTCGAGTCCGGCGTGAAAACGCTCGATAACAACCGGATCGAGTGGTTTCGCATTCCACTGGTTAGCGTTTTTGGTAAAGATCTGAAATGAGGTCATTTCCAGCGGAACGGCGCGCCCAATAGCCTTATCCACACCACCACTGGCTGACACGTGCGATCCAAGTTCAAGTCCCAATGAGGTTCCCTTCCAAAGAGAAAGTCGAGCATTCGCCCTATGCTAGCATTCGCCATCGAGCGCATACGGCCCTGGGGGCGTAGCTTCGTCCTGAGGGCCAGGCATTGAGTTTCGATTCCAACCAACTATCAGTGGTCGGCACCGGCCCCTCGCAAACTATCATCATTCCTGCGTATAACGAATCTTTTCGAATCGTGTCATCGCTGCGAAGCATCCTCGCCTACCTCGCCGAGCAGACCTACACGTCCAACGTGCTGGTGGTCGACGATGGAAGCACCGACGACACCGCTTCGGCCGCTCGCTCGCTAATGGACGAATTTTCGAATCTCAAGGTCCAAACGATTCCGCACGGCGGCAAAGCAGCCGCTGTGCTTTGGGGACTGGAGCATGCCTCGGGCGAACTCATTCTTTTTGCCGATGCCGATCTCGCTACCCCGATTACTTATCTCGATGAATTCCGCGCCGCATCCGCAGGTGGTGCCGATGTCGTCATCGGTTCCCGCGAAGGCGAGACGGCTTCACGCATCGGTGAACCGGAATTTCGACACCTGATGGGCCGCGGATTCAATGCCTTGGTGCGCCTCCTCTTACTCCCCGGGATTCATGACACCCAATGTGGTTTCAAATTGTTTACCGCTGAAGCTCGCGATGAAATTCTTCCCCGGCTACGTCTCTATCGCGGGGAAACTAGTGAAATATCTACTCCCAAAGTGACGGCTTTCGATGTCGAGATTTTGGTGGTCGCTCGAAGGCTCTCGTTGGACATCGCTATCGTGCCGGTCACCTGGACCTACGGAGAGCAGAGCAAGGTCAACCCTATTGGTGACACGGTGACCAATTTTTACGACGTCGCACAAGTCAAATGGAACGACCTCCGCGGTCGCTACAAGTAGCGGTTCTCCTCCTATCTCACCTCGGATTGCATATACGTACACTATGTACGTATACTCGCCTCAGCGTTATAGTGGTACGCACGTTGCGTCTCCGAACGCTTGGAGCAACGCCGTGACTCGGACCCGGATTCTCATTGTCGATGACCATCCCCTCTTTCGGGCGGGAGTGCGCGCCGGACTCGAAGCCTTCCCGGATTTGCTGGTCATCGGCGAATCAACCTCGGCGGCCAACTCGCTCGACGTTGCGGACACCGCTCTTCCCGACATTGTGCTCATCGATGCCCAGCTCCGTAGCGACGACTCTCTCGATCTCACCAAGCAGCTCAAGCGCCGTCATCCGCAAATGCTGGTGGTGCTGATGACGCGTTCCGAAGATGACGAGCAGCTTTTCCAGGCTATTCGATCTGGCGCAGCAGCCTATATCACCAAGGAGATCGAGCTCGATGATCTGGTGCGCGTGCTCCGTCGCGTGGCACTTGGAGAGTACTTGATCAACGACAGCGTCCTCTCTCGGCCTCATGTCGCCACGCGCGTCCTCAATCAGTTCCAGGAGCTTTCGGTCCTGGACAAATCGACCGAAGGGGTCTTTTCACCACTCACGCCGCGAGAGATCGAAATACTCGATTATGTCGCGCAAGGCAACAGTAATAAGGAGATCGCGTTCCAGTTGAAGATCTCCGATCAGACGGTGAAAAACCACATCACGTCGATTCTGCGAAAGTTGGCCGTCAACGATCGCACCCAGGCGGTCATATTTGCCTTGCGGCATGGATGGATAAAACTGGACGAGCCCGGCGAGCCGGAACCACGTCTGCGCGCGGTCCGCTAGGCGAGATTGGCTCCACCTGTGACATCGATGTCAGCTCCGGTGAGAAACTCTGCATCGTCTGAGGCAAGATAGGCAACCACCTGAGCGACGTCTTCCGGTGTCTGCATGCGTCCGAGCGGCGTCTTGCTTATGTACTCGGCCTTAACCTCTTCCATCGTCAGCCCCCTGGCCGCGCTTTCCCATTCCAGCTCACGTTCCTGCATGGCAGTTGCGACATAGCCGGGACAAACGCAGTTGACGCGGATACCGTACGGACCAAGCTCGACCGCGGCCGACTTGGTGAATCCGATGCACGCCCACTTCGAAGCAGCGTAGTGCGCCAGTAACGGCACGCCTTTTTTCCCCGCCATCGAAGCCGTATTAACGATCGAACCACGCTTGCGCTTCATCATGGACGGAATCACTGCCTGGGTGACGATAAAGACTCCCTTCACATTGACATCGAAGTTGAAGTCCCACTCCTGCTCGGTCAGATCCCAGATGGGGGCCATCGTCGATACCCCGGCGTTATTGGCGAGAATTTCGATTGGTCCTATCTCGCGTTCGATCTCGATCGCGATCGCGCGGGCCGACGCTAACGATGTGACATCGAGCTGCATGGCCTGCGAGCCAGGAATGTCGTTACACGTTTCAGTGGCCCGGCCGAGATCGGCGTCGGTCACCACCACGATCGCGCCTTCGTCAGCGAGCGCCCGGGCGATCGCGCGCCCGATGCCACTCCCTGCTCCTGTGATCAGCGCAACTCGGTTTCTTAATCGGCGGTTTTGCATTTCCTCTGACCTTTGCTGATGGCGGCGGCGGAAGCGCTGCTATTATCAGTACGACCGAACCTTTCGGAACTCTGGTAAGAATGTACCCGCTAAGGACAACCGCTGAATGTCGGTAGCTCTTGATCGCACCGGCTCCCCCGGATCAGCACAATCGAAACGCAGGATCAGTTGGGGACGTGTTGCAACGCATGCGATTCTGATCGCTGCCTCGCTCGCCATCCTGCTTCCCGTGCTCTGGACCTTGAGAAGCTCATTTGCGTCGAACGATATGGCCTATCGCCCAGCAGACTTTTCCTTCACGCCGACACTGAACAACTATCGACAGATTTTCGTGGAGCAGAATTTTCAGCACAATCTCTGGAATTCGCTCTGGATTGCCGTCGTATCTTCCGCAATTTGCCTGGCAATTGGATCGCTCGCAGCTTACTCAATCGCACGATTTCGAACTGGCGGCACGCCATTTTCACTGGCAATTCTCGGAACACAGATGCTCCCTCCCGTCGCCTTGGTGATCCCGTTCTACCTGATCGTTCGGCAAACCGTCGACATAGGCGGCTTCGAGATCAAGATGTTCGACCGGGGCATCACCCTGGCAATCGTTTATCTCTCGTTCAATTTGCCATTTGTGGTCTGGATCCTCCTGGGTTTCTTCGAATCGATTCCCGCCGATCTGGAAGAAGCTGCGCAGGTGGATGGAGCCACGCCGTTCCGTGCGTTTCGGCAAATCATCATGCCGCTTGCGCTTCCCGGACTCATGGCGGCGGGTATTTTTGCCTTTGTCCTGAGCTGGAATGAGTTTCTTTTCGCCCTCATTCTCACCGGGCGGGATTCCCGCACCATGCCCGTTGCACTAGCATCGTTGATGACTTCCCAGGGGAATCAGGTCGGAGCAATTTGCGCCGCCACGATTTCCATGATGGTGCCGATCGTGCTGGTGACCTGGTTCATTCAACGGCATCTGGTCCAAGGACTTACGTTTGGGGCGGTCAAGTAAGCAAGCGCGGGCACGAGCCCAGCGCGAGAGTTATCGAAAGGAGATCGACATGATCCGATCGAATCGTGGAATCGACAGACGACGTTTGCTCCAGTTGACCGGGGCAGCAGGTCTGGGGCTCACCCTTCCGCACACACTCGCTGGGAAAATCGGCGCTCAGGACATCACCTACTCGCGAGATTTCGAGGGCACCACCTTGAACGCGCTGATGGAAGATTTGCGCGAGACAACGCTCATCGAGGAAATGCTCCCAGAGTTCGAAGAGCTGACCGGTATCAAGGTGCAATTCGAAAAGGTTGTCTACCCGGTCATGCATGACAAGCTGGTTTCGCAGCTTGCCGCAGGCGAAGGCAACGGCACCTATGACTTCCTGGAAGTCGATTTCTATTGGGTGTACGAGTTTGCTCGGGCCGGCTGGATGGAGGATCTCGGCAAGCGCATCGAGGCGAGTGACGGGCAGGTCAGTCTCGATCGATACGACGATGCGGTCCTGAAAATCGGCTCGGAAGTCGACGGCACGACGTACTACATCCCTATGTATGTTTATCCGATGGGCCTGCTCTATCGCACCGATCTCTTCGAGAGCGACGAGTTCAAAGGCCAGTACAAGGAGATCACTGGCAACGATCTGGTCATGCCCACGTCAGTCGACGATTATGTCGCAATGATCACTGCCGCCAATCAGATCGATCCGGGCAACCTCTATGGCGCAGCCATGCAGGGCATGCAGGGCGATCCGATCGTGATGGAGTTCTGCAATTACCTCTATTCCGCCGGAGGAGATTTCTTCACCGAGGACATGTCCGCTCCTGCCATCAACAACGAGACCGGCGTGGCAGCGGTGCAACTCTATGTCGATGCGATCAATAACGGCGCTCAGCCAGGTGCAGCCAATGCTGATCTGAACGACACCGGTGCGCTTTGGAAACAGGGCAAAGCGCTGACGTCAGTCAGCTACCTCTTCCTCCTCTCGGACGGCGAAACGCTCGAAGACAGTCAGGTCAAGGGCAAGGGTTCGGTGACCACTATGCCTGGCGGCACCGGTCTCACCGGCTCATGGAGCTGGGGTATTCCGCTGAGCTCACCCAATGCTGACGCGGCATGGGAGTTCCTCAAGTGGGTCGAATCGCCAGACATTGCCATGCGCCGTGCTCTCGGCGGCGGTGTCGCCGCCCAAAAAGCGCCGTACGACAATCCCGACTATATCGCCGCGTTCCCCTGGATGGGCGAGGTCAAAGATCTGTTAGCCACCGGTAAGGGGCTTCCGGGCGTGACCAAGCAGGCGCAACTGGTGGAAATCATGGGTCGGCACCTCAGCGACGCGGTTACTGGCGGATCTTCGCCGCAGGACGCCATGAACGCGGCCGCGGACGAGCTCACAGAACTTCTCTAGTCACGACCAATCGCGAGAACCGGGCCTCATGGGTCCGGTTCTCACACCTCCTATTGCCTGTGAACACTGCGGAGTTTCCTATCGCAACCGAACAACAACCTGCTGGCTCGACCGGTTTACCGAGTAATGCCCCGTTTCGATGGGGCATGGTCGTTCCGACCCTGCTCGCGATGCTGGCGATCATCGGTTTTCCGATTGCCTACGCCATTTACATTTCGGTGCACCAATACGATCTCACCGAAGGTGGTATTGGTGCAGTCACCTGGTTGCAAAATTTCCGTGACGTTCTTGGTATGCAAGTCTTCATCCAGGCGATCAAGAACACGATTGTCCTGACAATCTCGGTGGTCGTGGTGGAGATCGTCGTCGCGTTCGGGCTGGCGCTTTTGCTGAATCAGCCTCGACTCCGATTCCGCTCCCTGTATCTCGGCATTTTGCTCATTCCGCTGCTGGTCAGTCCGATCGCCGTCGGGCTCATCTGGCGTCTGCTGCTGCATCCAGATCTGGGAGCGGTGAACTGGGTCTTCGGTCAGATTGGGCTTCCCGCCCAGGAATGGCTTTCAACCAAAAGCACGGCCATGCCGACGGTGGTTGGCGTCGATGTCTGGCACGAGACCTCGCTGATCATGGTCGTGCTGCTGGCGGGACTCGCATCGTTGCCGCGCGAACCTCTGGAGGCCGCGCGTGTCGACGGAGCCAATGGATTCCAGATTCTCTATACGGTCACGATTCCGCTGATGACCCCAGTCATTCTCATCGCCGCTTTGATTCGCATGATTTCAGCGATGAAGACTTACGACCTCATCTACGTCCTCACATCGGGAGGTCCGGGCGGTGCGACCGAAACGATCTCCTTCCGTATCTGGAAAATCGGCTTCACGAATTTGAATATGGGTCAGGCCGCAGCGGCGTCGATTTTGCTGCTGGTCGCCATCATGTTGCTCACCTTGGTGCTTATTCGCGTGATGCGGCGTAATAGCGCCTGATCGCGATCGCGTGACTAGGTACGCCCGAACTGCCGTTCGAGCTCGTCCTGCGTCAATCTGAGCATCGTGGGACGTCCATGCCCACAGGCGCGTGGTTGCTGGGTGCGTTCGAGCTGCTCGACCAGCTCGCGCATCTCCGGCAAGCTCAGAGATTGGCCGGCGCGGATCGAGGTATGGCAGGCGACACTCACCGCGACCGAATCCAGCCACGAGCTTCCAACTCCGCCTTCCCCCAACTCTTTCAGTATGTCGCGTAATCTGGCCTGAACGTCGGTACCGACTGCTATTGCAGGTACCGAGCGCACAAGCATCGAGCTCGGTCCGAACCGTTCCAGCTCGAATCCCAGGCGATTGAGCTCCTCCAGCGATTGCTCGATAACCGCCGATTCTTCCGGAGAAAGATCGAACACGAGCGGGTCGAGCATCGGTTGCCGTTCTACGCCAGATGCAACCATCTGGCTCAGAAACCGTTCGTAGACCACTCGCTCATGGGCCGCATGCTGATCGATCAGGTAGAGCCCTTCCGATCCTTCCGCGATGATGTACGTGCTTGCGACCTGGCCCAGCACCCGAAGGGTCGGGAGCGCCGGTTTGGCCTGCACGGCTACCGGCTCGGATGAGTCGGTTTCCCGTCGGGAATCCGTCGGTTGGCTCATCACCTGTTGTGGGAACGAGCGGTGCTCGATCACCGGGAGCTGGGACGGTTCATAGTGAGACGTCATCGGAACGGAACTTTCGATACGAATCCTGGGAGGCTCCGCCCGCGGGATTCTCGAGAGCGTTGCATGTGCCGAGCGAGAGATGGCGCGCGCCACCGCCCGCTCGTCGGCGAATTTCACTTCGGCCTTGGTCGGATGGACATTGACATCAACCTGGTTTGGATCGATGGCGATGCGCACCATCGTTACCGGATGGCGTCCGACCATGAGTAACGTATGAAATGCCTCTTCAAGGGCATACATCAGCGTCCGGCTCTGAATTTGGCGGCCGTTGACGAAGAACACCATCTGCTGCCGGTGCGACCTTGTGACCGTGGGAGCGCAAAGCCATCCTGAGATCGTGACTCCGGGCACCTGAGCATCAGGTTCGGGTTCCATGAGCTCGATGGCTGCACGTCCAACTTCCATCCCGTAGACAGCAGTTGCGGCCTCGATGAGATCGCCGCTTCCTGACGTCGTGAAGCTCCGGCGTCCGTCGATCGAAAGCGTGAATCCGATCTCGGGATAAGCAGCGCCGTAGGCACTCACCAATCGGCCAATGAGCCCGCTCTCAGTCGAAGGTTGTCGCTGAAATTTGCGCCGCGCCGGTACGTTTTCGAAGAGGTCGCGCACCTGCACGATCGTCCCCGTACTTCCGCTCTCGGTCAAAACTGGGTCGAATGTTCCAAAGTCGACCCGCACCGATGCCGCTTGTTGCGACTCGGTGGGCCGCGACCGGACTTTCAGCGTAGAAACCGCAGCGATACTCGGTAACGCTTCCCCTCGGAAACCGAGCGTTTGCAACCCGTCCAGATCTTCGAAGGCGCTCAGCTTCGATGTGGCATGCCTTTGAAGTGCCAGCGGGAGATCCGACGGCGAAATGCCGACACCGTTGTCGACGACCTCGATCAGCCGGGTTCCACCTGCCTCGATCGAAACCGAAATTCTGGTGGAATGCGCATCGATCGCGTTCTCGATGAGCTCTTTGACGACCGACGCGGGTCGCTCGACGACCTCGCCGGCCGCGATCTTACCAATGGTTTCGTTATCGAGGAGTTGAATGGACACGTTACTACGTTTCACGACGAACCGAGCGGGGCTGCTCACGACGAAGGTAGCATCTCGGAAGAAAATGGAACACCCCGCCGGTGCGCAGAAACGTATCGATTACCCGCCGCGAAGAAGCGCAACGGCAGATCAGCGGACTTGGTGATTCCGATGCGCTCGCCAATAACGATAGGTGAAGCATCGGTCGCCGGGGCGATCCAGACCTCGTCACTTGTGGTGAGATCGACTTTGTGAAGCCCCTCGTCAACCCCAAACGCCTGGCAAAGCTTGCCGGGTCCGGACGCGAGTTGCTTCAGATCGGTAATTTTGCGCCGCTCCTGCATCAGCTCGATACCTTCGAGCGGCTCGACCGCCCGAATCAACACCGCCCCGACGGTGCCGGGCAGATGGGCAACGATGTTGAACATCCAGTGCAATCCATACGAGCGGTAGATGTACACGGTGCCAGGGGCGCGTTTCATCACATCCTGACCACGTTTGGACCACGCGGAATGTGAAGCGCGATCGGCCGCGTCCAAATACGCTTCCGTCTCGACGATCCGTCCCGAGGTGACACCGGCCGCCGTGGATCGCCAGAGCGTGCAGGAGATCAGATCGACCGCGACTTCGGCGGTGGGTCGCTCGAAGAAGTCGCGGTCGAGCCTGAGTTTTGCGTTAGCCACCGAGCTCTTGCAATCTTCGTTCGAGCAAGGCAATCCGCTCCTGTGCACCGGCCAGGCGATCGCGTTGCACCTGCACAACGTTTTCCGGTGCTCGTGCGAGAAATCCTTCATTCCCGAGTTGCGCTTCTGCGCGCCCTCGTTCCGCGATCGATTCGCCAAGCTCCCGTGAAATCCGCTCTCGTTCTGCGGCCAGATCGACAAGACCAGAGAGCGGCAGCACGGCGACCAGATCACCAGCTGCCACCACCACGTCTGACTGATCAGCTTTGGCGTCACCAGCAGCAATCTGCAACTGGTCGTCACCGATGCGTGCGAGCATGCCGATCTCGCGCCGTGCGCTTTCGACCGCGGAATGCGACTCAGCCTGGGTGAAAACTGCCGCCGCGATCCAGCGCCCAGGTTCCACATTCGATTCGGTGCGCACATTCCGCACACGGCTAACGAGTTCCATGATCCGTTCCCAGTCACGTTCGGCAATCGGATCGCGCTCAGCAGCTTCTGGCCAGGAAGAAACCATAATGCTTTCGCCGGCATGTGGAATCGCTTGCCACATCGATTCGGTGGCGAACGGCATAAAAGGGTGCAGCAACCGCAACGAACGATCGAGCACCCAGGCGAGCGTTTGCGCAACTTGTTGCTTTTCCTCAGCAGTTCCGCGCAACCGGACCTTGGCCGCTTCGATGTACCAGTCGCAGAGCTCCGACCAGATGAAATCACGTAAGCCGCGTCCCGCTTCAAGGAACTGATATCCCTCCAGCAAGCTGGCTGTTTCCGCGGTCACTGCATGCGTGCGGCTGACAATCCAGCGATCGACCAATGCATCGCCGGTCGGAGCTATCGGGCCATTCTCATCGAGCTCGACGGTCGTTTCACCAAAGATTCGGGTCGCGAATCGGGTGGCATTCCAAACCTTGTTGATGAAGTTGCGGGCGGCTTCGATCTGCCCAACCTGCAATTTCGAATCCTGCCCTGGCCCACTCTGAGTGACCAGTGCGAACCGCAGGGCATCCGCACCATACGTGGCCGTGAGCTCGGTGGGATCGAGCACATTCCCTTTGGTTTTCGACATCTTGGCGCCGACCGCATCACGTACGGTGCCATGCAGGTAGACCGTATGGAATGGCAGCTCTCCCTGCATTTCCAAACCGAAGAAGACCATGCGCGCGACCCAGAAGAAGAGGATTTCGTATCCGGTCTCCATCACATCGGACGGGTAATAGCGTTTGAGATCTTCCGTCTGATCCGGCCAGCCAAGGGTGGAGAACGGCCAAAGCCCGGAGCTGAACCAGGTATCGAGCACGTCTGCGTCCTGCAGCACCGGTCCACCGCATGCGGGACATGCTTCGACAACTTCTTCTTCACTGACCGTCAGATGACCGCACGTCTGGCAGTACCAGACCGGGATTCGATGCCCCCACCAGAGTTGGCGTGAGATGCACCAGTCGTGGATGTTCTCCATCCAGTTCAGGTAGACGCCCTCGAAAACGCTCGGGCACGAACGTGAGGCTGCCATCCCTGGCTGCTTCGATCGCCGGCGCAGCCAACGGGTCCATCTTCACGAACCACTGCTCGCTGATCAATGGCTCGACCACGGTTCCACATCGATCGCAATGCCCAACCGGATGGGAATGCTCCGCGATGCCCCGAAGAACGCCGTCCTGATCGAGTCGCGCCACCACCGCCACTCGCGCGGCCGGTATCGTCATCCCCTCGAATGGGCCACCTTCGGAGTTCAGCGTGCCGTTCGGATTCATGATGTTGAGCGCCGGCAAGTTGCAACGACGCCCGATCTCGAAGTCGTTCGGATCATGCGCAGGGGTGACTTTTACCGCGCCGGTTCCGAAACTCATATCGACCGCATCGTCTGCCACGATGGGAATCAAGCGATCCGCAATCGGCAGACGGACGTGCTTTCCGATCAGGTCGGCATACCGCTCATCGTCCGGATGCACAGCCACCGCGGTATCGCCGAGCATCGTTTCCGGCCGCGTGGTGGCCACCACGATCTCGCGATCCGGATCGCCCTCCACCGGATAGGCCAGCTGCCAGAGATGACCAGGAACGTCTTTGTGCACTACTTCGAGATCGGAAAGCGCGGTCATGCAACGTGGACACCAGGAGATGAGTCGCGAGCCGCGATAGATCAACCCTTTGTCGTACAGGTGCTTGAAGACTTTGCGCACCGCTCGAGACGGTTCCGGGTCCATCGTGAAGGCCAGGCGAGACCAATCGCACGACGCGCCGAGAATCATCATCTGCTCGCGGATGCGCCAACGCATCGGGTCCATATATTCCCAGACCCGATTCGTGAACTTCTCACGCCCGAGATCGTGACGCGTCAAGCCTTCGGTCGCCAGCAGCTTTTCAACGACCCATTGTCCAGCGATACCCGCGTGATCGGCGCCGGGCAGCCAGAGCGTGCTAAAGCCGCGCATGCGATGCCAGCGGATCATCAGATCCTGGAGGCTGACAAATAACGCGTGACCGACGTGCAGTTCACCGGTGACATTCGGCGGGGGCATGATGATGACGAATGATTCGGCATCGGGATCATCACTGGGGCGGAAATAGCCCTGTTTGTCCCACCAGTCATACATGCCGGCTTCGACGGTCACCGGATCGAATGCAGAGGGAAGTTCAGTTGGTTGTAAAAGGTCGGTCAAAAGTGGGTTCCCTGAAGTAAACAGAATCGCGTAATTTCACTATTCTATGTCGGTCGGGGGTTGACGATCATGCTACAATCTTCGATGCGATCAAACGTTCGCCTTTTCCCGCTTGGAACAGAAATATGTCGCCCCTCCTGGACAAGATATCCGTTCGCGGTGCCCGTGAGCACAATTTAAAGAATATCGATGTCGATCTCCCCAGAGATCAACTCGTCGTGTTGACGGGACTTTCCGGTTCTGGCAAGTCATCGCTGGCATTCGACACCATCTTCGCCGAAGGGCAGCGACGCTATGTCGAGTCCCTTTCCGCCTACGCGCGTCAGTTCCTGGGGCAGATGGAAAAGCCGGACGTCGACCATATCGACGGCCTTTCTCCTGCTATCTCAATCGATCAGAAGGGAACCAGCCGTAACCCGCGCTCGACCGTAGGCACCGTCACCGAGATCTATGACTATCTGCGACTTCTCTTCGCTCGCATCGGGCGGCCGCATTGCCCGAATTGCGGCAAGCCTATCGAGCAGCAGTCGGTGCAGCAGATGGCCTCGGTGTTGCTTCAGCTTCCCCAGCGCAGCCGTCTGCTGGTTCTGGCCCCGGTTATTAGCGCTCGCAAAGGCGAGCACACCGCAGTGCTGGAAGAGATTCGTCGCCAGGGATTCGTTCGCGTACGAGTCGATGGCGTGGTCACGGATTTGGACGAGCCAATAACCCTCGCCAAAACCAAAAAGCACACCATTGAGGTCGTTGTAGACCGCATTGCGTTGAACTTCGACGAGGGCGTGGAACCCGAAGACAGCTCCGAACGGGTGCGTATCATCGAATCGCTGGAAACCGCATTGCGTATTGCCAAGGGGATGGCTCTCGTTCAGATCGTGGACGGGGAAGAGCTTACCTTTTCCGAACAATTCGCTTGCACCGATTGCGGTATCAGTCTTGGCGAGATCGAACCGCGCAATTTCTCCTTCAATTCGCCGCAGGGAGCATGTCCCGATTGTTCTGGTCTGGGAGTCAAGCTCGAATTCGATCCCGAGCTGGTCGTTCCCAATCCACGTCTCTCGCTCGATCAGGGAGCTATCGCTCCCTGGATGAGCGCCGCCGGAGAGGGCTACGCCTGGTACGCGGCTCAGCTCGATGCCTTGGCGGAGTTGTTTGGTTTTTCCACACAGCAAGCTTTCAATACGATCGATGAGGAAGCTCGCGGGACTATTCTGAATGGCCTGAAGGGTCGGCAGATAACCGTTAAATATCAGGCCAGAAACGGACGGACCAAGGCGTACCAGGTCCCGTTCGAAGGCGTCATTCCGAACTTGACGCGTCGCTATGCCACTACCTCCTCCGACTACATCAAAGAGGAATTGGGCAAGTACATGGCAGCCAATCCCTGCCCCACCTGCAACGGAACCCGGCTTCGCCGGGAGATTCTTTCGGTGCTGGTCGAGGGCAAGAATATCGTCGATGTCTCACGGCTGCCGATCCGGCAAGCGCAAGCATGGGCCGAGCGGCTATCGATCGATCCCGGGAAGTCGGAGGAAGCAGTACTGACCGCTCGCGAATACCTTATCGGTCGGCAGATCATGAAGGAAGTGCGCGAACGACTTGGCTTCCTGGTGGATGTCGGGCTGGATTATCTAACTATGGACAGAGGGGCCAACACGCTTTCCGGTGGCGAAGCGCAGCGCATCCGGCTCGCCACGCAAATAGGGTCAGCGTTGATGGGTGTGCTCTACATTCTCGATGAGCCGAGCATCGGCCTGCACCAGCGCGACAACGACCGACTCATCAAGACGCTCCTTCGGCTGCGCGATCTTGGAAACACCCTGATTGTTGTCGAGCACGATGAAGAGATGATGCGCGCCGCCGACTGGATCGTCGATATCGGACCGGGTGCGGGCGTGCACGGTGGAGAAGTGGTCGCCACCGGTCGAATTGCCGACCTGGCCGCGGTATCGGAATCCCTCACCGGACAATTTCTGAGTGGAGCGCGAGAGATCGAAACTCCACCGTCCCGTCGCGCAGGCAGCGGCAAAACACTGACAGTTATTGGCGCGCGTGAGAACAATTTGCAGAATATTACGGTCGATTTTCCCCTGGGAACCTTCATCGGCATCACAGGGGTTTCTGGATCCGGCAAAAGCTCGCTCATTACCGACATCCTTTATCCTCGGCTGGCGATGGAATATCACCGCTCACGGCAGCGGCCGGGGCTGCATGACCAAATCCTCGGCATGGAGCATCTCGACAAAGTCATCGAGATCGATCAAAGCCCGATCGGTCGCACTCCTCGCTCGAATCCAGCCACCTACACCGGCATGTTCACACCGATCCGGGAACTTTTTGCGTCACTCCCGGAGGCGAAGGCTCGCGGCTACAAACCTGGCCGATTCTCTTTCAACGTGAAGGGCGGGCGATGCGAGGCATGCAAAGGTGAAGGCATCATTCAAATCGAGATGAACTTCTTGCCCGATGTCTTTGTTCCCTGTGAAGTCTGTCATGGCAAACGCTATAACCGGGAAGCGCTGGAAGTCACCTTCAAGGGCAAATCGATTGCCGATGTACTCGAAATGACCGTGACCGAAGCACTCGACTTCTTTCAGAATATTCCGAGCGTCCGTGCAAAGCTCCAGACGTTGGAAGATGTCGGTCTCGGCTATATCAGACTGGGGCAGCCGGCCACGCAACTTTCGGGCGGTGAGGCGCAGCGCGTGAAACTCTCGTCCGAACTATCGCGTCGCGCTACGGGTCGCACGCTCTATATTCTCGATGAGCCCACGACAGGTCTGCACTTTGCCGATATCGAGCGGCTGTTGGGTGTGTTGCAACGACTGGCAGACGGTGGCAACACGATTGTGGTTATCGAGCACAATCTCGATGTGATCAAGTCGGCTGACTGGATCGTCGATCTCGGGCCCGAGGGTGGCAACGGCGGTGGCCAGGTCATCGCAACCGGGACACCGGAAGAGATTGCACTCAATCCCGCCTCGCACACCGGTCACTACCTCAAGGACGTGCTCTTTCAGACCGCCCTCGCCGCCGACTAGGAACACTGCAACATGACAGTGACGCACCCTGCAGACAGCGACCATGCGTTAGGCGGTCGACTGAACTGGTTACGCGCGGGAGTCCTCGGCGCAAATGACGGGATTGTCTCCGTTGCAGGCGTCGTGGTCGGCGTTGCTGGGGCTACCTCTGACCGCAACCAAATCCTCACCGCGGGTGTGGCTGCCCTGGTTGCTGGCGCCCTCTCGATGGCCGGCGGTGAATACGTCTCAGTAAGCACGCAACGTGACACTGAGGAAGCCGCAGTCAGGAAAGAGACGGCGGAACTCGAAACAATGCCGGAACAAGAGCTCGACGAGCTTACTCGCTATTACGAAGGACGCGGCATCTCCTTTGATGTGGCCCGCCAGTTTGCTGAGCAACTCACGGCCGCCGATCCACTCAGAGCCCATACAGAAATGGAATTCAATCTGACACCCGGGGAGCTCACAAACCCCTGGCAGGCCGCGCTGGCATCGTTAGTGTCGTTCCTGGTCGGCGCGGTAATCCCCCTGGTCGCCATCGGCGTTTCTCCAGAATCGATTCGGATCTGGATCTGTGTGGCTTCGGTCATTGTGGCGCTCTTTCTGACGGGATATATCAGTTCCCACCTCGGGGGAGCGGCGAAGCGTCCCGCAATCGTCCGCAATGTGTTGGTGGGGATGTTGACCATGGGAATTGCGTATATCGTGGGACGCATCTTCGGTGTAGCCACCGGATAACCACATGTCGGTAGTGCAAGACTTGTCGCAATCGTTCGGTCAACGTACCATCAGACACGCCGGGGCGTGATTCCGCCGGGAAATACGCTCCGAGACTGCCTGGTGCGAGGGCGACCGACCTTCGTTTCATTGTGAGCAGCTCGCGCGTGAACAAAACCGTCCTGGTGCTCAACCAGAACTACGAACCCCTCAATATCTGTAATGCTCGCCGAGCCATTGTGCTCGTCTTTGGCGGCAAGGCCGAAATTCTCGAATCGCACGATTCACTGATCTCGACCACGCATGAAGTCTTTCCCTATCCTTCGGTCATTCGCCTGATTTATCTGATTCGGGCGCCGCGTGCGCGAGTGAAGCTCACCAGGCGGGAGGTCTTTCTTCGCGATTCCTATACCTGCCAGTATTGCGGGCGACGCACCAGCGATCTCACACTCGACCACGTGATTCCGCGTTCCCGCGGTGGTCCGCATACCTGGGAAAACTTGGCTGCGGCATGCCGTGCCTGCAATCATCGCAAGGGAGGCAAGTCGGTTGCGGAAGCGCGTATGACGTTGAAACGTCTGCCATTCGAACCGACGCCCGGCCGCTACTATGCTATCGAGCGGCGACTCGAACAAAGCATTGCCGAAGCCTGGTACAAGTTCCTCCCCGGGATCGAATCCTCAGCCCGGTCTGATAACTCGCTGCCGCTCAGCGCGGATTAGCAACCGACGGTTTATCATCGTCGCCGCGCTGGAAATCACCAGCGTTGTGTATCGGTGTTCCATTACCTTGGAAAGGTTTCTTCGTTGATCGATCTCAAAATCATTCGCGACCATCCGGATATGGTTCGGAGCGCACTGCAATCGCTCTATGCCACCGCGCCTATCGACGAGATTCTCTCGCTCGATGAGACTCGCCGGCAGGTCGTGACCGAGGTCGAGTCACTCAAGGCGAGGCGCAACGATGGATCCAAAGAGGTTGGGCGAACCAAAGACCCAGAGCGACGGGCTCTCCTGGTCGATGAGATGCGGGTGCTCGGCGACGACATTGCCATCAAGGACGAGCAGGTGCGTGCCATGGACGAGGAGCTCTACAACCTCCTGCTGAACGTTCCAAATCTGCCGCTTCCTGAGGTGCCGGTCGGGCCGGATGAGAGCCACAACATAGTCACCAAAACAGTGGAAACGCCACATCCAAAAGACTTCGAGGTTCGGCCGCATTGGGATACCGCAGAAGAGCTCGGGATCATCGACTTCGAACGTGGCGTCAAGATTGCTGGCACCCGCAACTACGTACTCCGTGGCGATGGGGCCCGCCTGCAACGCGCACTGATCACCTGGATGATCGATCTGCACACGCAAAAGCACGGCTATACCGAGGTTTATCCTCCCTATCTTGTTTTGACCGAAATGCTGGTTGGCACCGGGCAGCTGCCGAAATTCGCTGAGACTCAATTTCGAGACATCGAGGGTGAAAAATGGCTCATCCCGACAGCGGAAGTGCCAGTGACGAACCTTTACCGAGATGAAATTCTCGAGGAGTCTGAGCTCCCAATCTACAATACCGCCTATACCGCTTGTTTTCGCCGGGAGCAAATCTCAGCCGGCCGAGATGTACGTGGCATTAAACGTGGCTACCAGTTCGACAAAGTCGAGATGGTCAAGATTGTGCATCCCGAGACGTCGGCTGCAGAGCACGTCCGTCTGATCGGCGAGGCGGAAGAAGTACTGATCGGACTCGAGCTCCCATATCGACTGCTCCAGATTTGCACGGGAGACTTGTCGTTCACGGCAGCGAACAAGGTCGACCTGGAGGTTTGGTCGCCGGGTGTTGCGGAATGGCTGGAAATCTCGTCCTGCTCGAACTTCCTGGAGTTTCAAGCCCGCCGGGCCAACATCAAGTTCCGCCCCACCGGTGGGCGGAAAAACCCAGTTTGTCCATACACTCAACGGATCCGGACTTGCACTGCCGCGCATCATGATCGCGATCATGGAAAATTATCAGCTGGCAGATGGCAGTTTCGAAGTGCCGAAGGTGATCCAGCCTTACATGGGTGGCCAATCGGTGATTGGCAAGCAGGGGCCGATTGGTCCGGCGATCGTCAGGGGTTAGTGTCTAGCTAGCGGATTCTGGTAGCTCGGCCAACAATCCTCGCAGCACATCATCACTGGAGACGTTGTTCGACTCGGCTTCGAAATTGAGGATCAAGCGGTGGCGCAGAGCCGGAAGCGCCACCGAACGAATATCGTCATAGGCGACATTCAACCGCCCACGGATCAAGGCGCGAATCTTGGCACCCAGCACGATCGCCTGCGCACCCCGCGGACTCACGCCGTAGCGCACATATCGGTGCACGGTCGGCGTTGCACGCGGATTATCCGGGTGCGACGCCATCACCAGGCGCACCACGTATTCGCTGACGCTGCTTGCGATCGGAACTTCGCGCGCGAGGTGCCCCATCTGGAGGATCGATGCGCCGCTCGCCGCGCGCTCCACCTCCATCTCCAGCGTCGAGGTCGTGCGACGCAGGATCTCAGACAGCTCTACTTCATTTGGGAAGCGCATCAACACCTTGAAAAAGAACCGATCCAGCTGCGCTTCTGGCAAGGGGTAGGTCCCCTCCATCTCGACCGGATTCTGGGTGGCCAACACGAAGAACGGGTTCTCCATCGGGTGAACGACATTTGCCACCGTGCACGTGCGATCCTGCATGGCTTCGAGGAGCGCCGATTGCGTCTTTGGCGTGGCTCGGTTGATCTCGTCGGCCAGCACCAGATTCGCAAAGATCGGCCCGCGCTGGAACGAAAAGCGCCGGTCGCGATTTTCGGTTTCGATCAGGATGTTGGTGCCGGTAATATCCGCGGGCATCAGGTCAGGGGTGAACTGAATTCGCCCAAAAGAGAGTTCCAGCGAATCCGCTAAAGTGCGCACGAGCATGGTTTTCCCGAGACCAGGCACGCCCTCGAGGAGCGCATGCCCGCCAGCCAAAATGCAAATCAACACCTCTTCGACAACGTCGTCCTGGCCGACCATGATCTTGCCGACTTCGGTTTGAATGCGGTCGAATTGCTCTCGGAAGTCAGCAACGCTCATGCGCTCATCGACGACAGTCATAGTTGACTCCTATATACGTTCATCGTCGAGAAATGTAGATCGCCACGAGCATCGTAACGATCATCAGGACGATGAAGCCAATTGCGGTGACGCCGACCAGAATGATAGAGAGCTTCTCCGCCCTCGTCGGTTTGCGTGGTAGTCGCGTTCCCACGAATTGATCGTCCCACACAATCTCCTGATCTGATCGATCTTCGGATTCCACCTGGAACTGTTGAAACCAAAAGTCGCTCCTGGGTTCCAACTCTCAGGAAACCTCTTGCAATCGCCGGGCAACAACCCGGGCGCTAGCGTTCCAGTCGAATTTCCGCGCTTGAGCTTTCCGGTTCTCCCGCTCGCTTGGACTCGAACCTTTGGCGAGTGCGCTCTCCATTGCTGCGGCGATCGAAGCAGGATCGGTGGGATCGAACAATAGTATTTGGTCGCCACCCACTTCTCGAAACACCGGGAGATCGGAGGCAACCACTGGGACTCCAGCGGCGAGCCCTTCGACGAGCGGGAGACCGAATCCCTCGTAGCGAGAGGGATACACGACGGCTGCCGCCGCGGCGTACAGCGCGGGAAGCTGTTGGTCCGGGATATAGCCGAGTCGAACAACTCTCCGCTCCAATCCCAAACGTTCCACTGGCGTCAATTGTTCCGATGCGTCCCAGCCGTCTTTGCCAGCAACCACAAGCATGACGTTGTCGGGCAATCCGGCCAAGGCTTCGATAAGCACCGGCAAATTTTTGCGTGGCTCGATCGTTCCTACATACAAAGAGAACGGGGTCCGGATGCCAAGTGTGACGAGCTGTTGCGCAGAAAGCGGCTCCGCTTCGAAGAAATGCGGAGCCGCAGCATTCGTCGCGACGATGACACGTTCGCTGGGAATATCAAATTTCTGCAGGATCTCACTACGAATTGATTCGCTGACCGTGAAGATCGTTGTGGCACGAGCCACGGCACGTTGCATCACTCGTCCCAGATAGTTGGAAAGATTCGAAGGAGTCTTCGCTTCTGGGTGAAGCCACGCGAGGTCGTGAATCGTCACATGTTCCCGCGTGCCGGGGGGAGTGGAGAAATCCGGGGAGTAGACATCCAGTGGAGTTCCAGTGCGGAGCAATCTGCCAAATGAAAGTTCTTGTCGCCTGACTAATCGATCGACATTTCGGCGTGAGAGTGGTGAACGAGTTGCTGGTAATGAGCTCCAGGGCAACTGGTCGAGCAAGCCTGCATCGGCGGGCTTGGGGTCCGCTGCGTACCAGAGGCGAGTGGAGTCCGCCGCCAGCATTGGAATCAGCTCGCGAGTCAGCTCGCGGGCATATCGGCCGATGCCAGCGCTCTGATTGATTGCTGCACTGATGTCGATGAGTGTGCCGCTTCCCACTCGATCAGGCGCTTTCGGGCTTGGCCCGCTTCCGAATGCCCCACTTGAGCATATAGAGATAAACGAACGCCCCGACCGCAATGAGCCCCCAGTACGTCACGAGCCGATCGAGCACAGCAACAGAACCCGCCAGATCGACTGGAACGTTGACGAGCTTCAGGACCGACACCATGGCAACCTCGACCACACCGAGTCCTGCCGGAGTGAACGGCAAGGTGGTCAGCAATGCGGCCATCAGCCCGACAAATATCGCAAGCTCGAAAGAGATGTGAACATTGAGCGCTTTCGCCACCAGGAAAACGCGTGAGGCTTCCATCGACCAGATGACAAGGCTCAGTACCGCCGGAACCAAGGGCTGGCGCAAATTGACAAAGACCGACTCCTGAAGGGTGATCCATTGACCACGAAAGCGCAGGGGAAGCCGTCGTTCGATAAAGTCCCGAAATATCCATATGACGACCAAGCCGACTATCGCCAGAGCGCTCAGCCCGACCCCGACATAAAGGGCCTTGGTAGCGTCTGACGGCATGTTTCCGTGGAATGCGACGATGGCCGAAATCGCCAGCATGAGCACGAGCACGATCAAGTCGATCACTCGTTCTGTCAATACGGTTCCGAATCCAATTGAATAGCGAATGCCATCGTCGATCTTGATTCGGTAGATTCGGTAGGCGTCACCCAGCTTCGCGGGCAAGATGCAGTTGAAAAACCAGGAAATTAGCAGTACCGCCGAAAGGTAACCAACCGGGGGAATTGTCGTTCCCGGCAGTGTTCCTGCTCCCGCCACCGCCAACATCCAGCGCCAGCGAACTGCGCGCAACACGATGGTTCCGACATACACAAGGATCGCCGCGGAAAGCAGGATCAAATTTGCCGAGCGGATGTTATCCGCCACTGCGGCCAAATCAAGATCGAGCCGCTGGATGAAGAAGATGAAAATTGCCAGGGCAATCGCAAACGAGATCAGCGTCCTCGGCCTCAACAACCCTTTGCCGAGAGAGGCGGGATCGCCAACTGGCTGATCAGACTCCGGCGGAGGAGACGGCTCACCTGTGGCTGCGAGCGGCGTAGGGATCGTCTCGGAATCAATGCTCACGATCGCCGCTCCCGGTCGCTCCAGGCGTCGGTGCCAATCGCAATCGCCATCGCCCAAACGACGACCAGCTGGAGATTCAAGCTCAACACATGGACGTACTCGAAAACCGCGTGCATACCAATGGCCGCCGTCATTCCGGCTGCGCCAATGAGAAGTGCCAGGCGAGATCCCGCTGGAAGAATTCGAATAGTGCGCACGATAATTAACGAAACCCCTAGGAGCATTGCAATGTACGCCGTCAATCCCACGACTCCGGATTGTGCTAGAAAATGCAAATACGTGTCATGTGCATGGCCACGGCCAATCCGGAATCGCCATTCCTGCGTGTAGTCCCGATAGTTCAAATCATAGTTTCCCGCCCCAACCCCGACGAATGGATGCGCTTTCGCCATTTCGACCGCGGCCGACCAATGCGATAGTCGTTCCTGCACCGCGAAGTTTGCCGGTGTCACGAGCGTCTCTTCATTCGCGAAGGTTTGCACGCCCGAGGCGACAATCCCAATCGAGACGGTGAGCAGAGCCAGCGCGGCAATCAGGCCGATTGGCGCAAGTTTCACCATCGATAGACGAAGATGTGGCACGTTCAACACCAGCACAATGAGACACCCTGCTGCCATTCCGACGATTCCGCCTCGCGATTGCGACAGGATGAGTCCGAAAAAACCGGCAAGCACTCCGACAGCCCAAACTGGCCGAAGCCGACGAGACAGATGCCAGCGGCCGTCTAATCGCGGATCTCCGCGCGGCCCAATCAGTAGTGCCAGAAAGAGCGGAGTCGTAAGTTCGAGGTAGATCGCCAACTGGTTCGGATGCGTGAACGGACCGTATGCGCGGAGAAGACCACGCACCTGGAATGATTCTGGGCCTATGTTGAACAGAACCTGCCAGAGGGAGAGCGCCACCGACCCGACGACTCCGATAATCGAACAGATCAAAACCGGTATTGGGCTTCCGCCCCGGCGATAGGTGTTGAACGCGAAGGAGGCAATGATCCCCGTTGCCAGCCATCGATAAGTCTCCCCGATCCAAAGTCCGCCATCCCGCGCATTCCAGGCAGACAACACCAAGGCGGTGATCAGCACGAAAAGTGACACCGTCACAAAATCGATCAGGACGCGCTGGCGTGACCGTAAGAGCGAAATCGTCCAGCCACCCAGGAGCGACCAAATCGCGACTTTCGTCAGCGTTACCGATCCGCTCTGGATGCCAACCTGAAAATACGTTTGGACCGGCAGCGTCAACGCCAGCAGCCCAAGGCCCCAATCACGGTGACTCATTCCGAACCAGACGCATACCAGGATCAGCAGAACAAGACCGGTGGTCTGCCAAGCCACAGCGCCAACAAGTAATCCACAGGCAATAACCAAACCAGCCAGGACCGGAGTCGAGATGGTTGGATTCGAGTAGCGGATCCCGATCGCGCTAGTCATGTTCAAGCTGGACTTTCGCGAGAGTGGTCCCGATGAGCAATGCGATCGCCAGCCAGGTCAATGCGGATAGATCGGCCAGGAAATACCCATTATCGACCATGCCGTGTCCAAGACCCGCACCAAGACACCCAAGCGCTCCCAATTGCCATGGATTCAAACGCAATCGGCCGGTGCGGGCTCGCCACACAACCCATCCTCCGGCAAGTAGGAAGGCTGCTAACAGTGCCAACCCCGCGATGCCCAGGCTGAGCCAGCTATCGAGCAGCAGGTTGTGTGGATGAGATGTGTAGCGTTCGTTCCAAATTCGCGGATCGATGTACCGAGTTTGGTTAAGCCAGAGAAACTGATCTAGACCAATCCCTCTGAACGGAAAATCTTTTAGCATCTCGACCGAGCCCGACCACAGATATTTGCGAGTGCTCAAGAAGCCCGACGAGTCAGCTCCAGCGAACCGCGATCCGGCAAGCAGGGCGAAGGCTGCGATCGCTCCCAAAGTACCAGCACCGAGAACTCTCCAACCGTGCCGGATCGGATGCGCCAGGAGCACGGTCGCAATCCCCACTGCAAGCCCAGGCAAAACCCCGCGCGAAAATGTCGTAGCTACTCCTGCAAGTAAAAGCGCGGTGAGCACCAGAAAGATCCACCGGGCACGTGAGCGAAGTAGAACTCCCGGCACCAGCGACAACATTGCAGCCCGTTCCAGATAAAGTGCCAGGTTGTTGGGGTGGAGATAAGTGGCAGTCGACCGATGGACATCGTCGACGGAGAAGCTTGAGTTCGCGGTTGCCAATTGCCAGATCGCAGCCATCGCCACGACACCCGCGGGCAAGACGATCGCAAGCGTAAGGGGCGCCGAGCCTTCACGTCCGATGGCCATACGTGCCAGCATGAACATCAAGAGAGGTTCCAGAATCACCCAGCGCCACGTTCGCAACGCCTCTGCTCTATGCAATTCAAACGGCATCCAAACCAGTGAGAGGGTGCCAATGACGAGTAGCAGCAATGGGAGCATCCACACGACCACTGGAACCGCCCATTGCAAACTCGGAATGCGTCGACCTTCAACGAAATCGAAGACAGCTCGAATGATCGAGCCGGCAACCGTGACGAGAATGCCCAGCTCCAACATCCCGAGCCGCAGCGATCCGATCTCGATTGGATGAAACACCAGTGGAATGGCAGCGCATGTGGCGTACAGCGCGCCGACCGGCGATGTGGTGGCCAGCAGCACCGCCAGAACGACGCATGCTCCAGCCAACGGTGTGCTCGAGAGACTCCAGGCGGTGAATCCAAGAACGAGCATTGCCGCCCAGACTGCGACGGTAGCGCGTTCGATCGGCAAGGCTGTAGAACGGAGCTGCATCACGTGCGTGGCATCGGGCGCCAGTCAGGCATAGAAGGAAGCTGCGGACCCTGCATCCCTGCATTTCGTCGCCGCATCAACCCACCGCGCTCGGCAGCGACCATAGCGATCTCTCGCAACGCCAGGATTGTCATCGCGAGTGCGGTGAAGAGCGCCACTACGACCGGCCAACGCAACGGCGGATCGCGCGACACCACGGCACCGCCGATCGTAAGCTGTCCGGGATCTGTCATGGTCAAAGAGAGTTTGTGCACGCCATCGTCGAGATTCGACGCGAGAGAAACGGCAATATCCTGCGCTTGATAATAGGTGAGATCGATCGTTGACGCGCCATCGTCATTACCCCAATCCGGCAATGGCTCGCCATCGATCGTGGCGCGGATCAATCCGGCGTCGGGACTGCGACGGAGGTAGATCACAATACCCGTTCCTTCGAACGTTATCGTGGTGGTCGCCCCAACTTCACTCGTTGTCTTGAAAATGCGACCGTCCAAATGCTGGTCGTTCCAGACACCGCTGTATGCGACTGGACCTGAGTCCATCGGGACAAATCCCGTTGGCGCGACACTCCCTACCCCGGAGTCGACAAGATCAGTAACCGATACAAATGCGACGGTCGAGGTGCCATCTTCATTGAGCAGCGCACGCCCTTCATTTCCTGCACCGGCCTGCTGGGGAAGCAGCGCCCATTGAAAGACGGGTCCCAGCCAGGGCCATTCTGTGCGAATGCGGTCCATTCCCGCGGCAAGGTATTCGGCCTGTGTCTGGCGCGAGATGTCATTGCTCAAGTTCCACCCGAAGTGCGTGATCCAGACAGGTTTCGTAGAATCACCCTCTTCGATCATCGTTTCTCGAAAGAGCTCCGTTCGGGAAAGACTGGGCGTCGCGCCTGAGACGCGCCGGTCGTAGGGAGACGCGGTACCGCCGTCGATCGATGCGGCAGCCGCATCAAAATACGGCGCGCCCCCAACGTCGTACACGCGGCGCAAGAATCGAACGTCATCGCTCATCCCGCCATTTGGACTGTGGTCAGCAAATTCGGCCAGGATCACCTGAGTCTGCCCGTTGGCGGTTCGAATCGCATTGAAGGCTGAAGCGAGAACGCCGACGTATTCATCAGCAGTGGCCGCAACGCCCCCCCAATGGGACGGATCGTTGGGGCGATCCCAGACTTGCACATAGTCGACATACGCGCCATATCTTCCAACGAACTGGGTCAGAAAGGCCGCAAAATCGGCTGATTTGGCTGGGGGCGCAATGGTTCCTTCGAGCGATCCAGGTTGCGCGGCCCAAACTGGCGCTCCTTCTACCACCGCAACCATTTGGATACCAGCGTCGTTCAGGTTCCGCACGATGGGGTCGTACTCGTCCCAATTGAACTCGCCTTGCGCGAGCTCGATATCGGACCAATCGAACGTCTGCCGCACGATGCTGAAGCCATTGGAACGGAGCGTAGACGCAATCGCTTCGATCTGGGAGTCCGAAAATGAACGAAGATCGACATTCGTAGCGAGGCCGCGACCGGAGACTTGCTGCACGTAGGGAGGATCGGCGCTGGTTTCGATGCCGCGGTGCAGATACACATCCGCGACCGCTGCACCAAGCGCCATCATGAGGCCAACCGACAGCAGCAGAACTGCCCGCAGCAATCGGCCAAAACTACCATCCACGCCGGGGTCTGAAACGATGGCCGCCGCGATCCGGCCCCGGATCGACCCGTGCCGCCGAGCATAGGCTGGAGCGGCACTCGGAGACTCCGGCTTGGGCCGATAGAATTGTTGTGACGAGTCGCTTCGTCGTTGACGCATAAAATGACCGTTCATACCGCCCGGATCGCCGCCGGCGGTCAAGAGTACAGGATTGGACACGTGGCCCCGATGACGATCTCCCAGGCGCAGTCCAGCGAAATCTACGATCAGCTCAAACTACTCGGACTCAACCGCGATCTCTCACCCAGCGAGGCGCGTACGAGCTTCCAGGTTATCGGCGCAGCGGCTGCGCGCGCGGGTCAGTCGCTGGAGGAAACAATGTCTTCCGCATTGGCGGCACTTGGTCTCACATCTGGGGAGAGCGAGGAGTCGACAAACGAACGCCTGAGTGTTGCTCTTTCCGAAATTGCCAGCGGTTTCACGAACAGCAAAGTTTCGCGACCTCCGGTTGAACCAAACCAATATTCGATCGATTCTCCCCTGATTACTCGCTTGAACGCGTTGCACCGCATCAGCCGTGCCGCCACCATCACGACCTCCTCCACTGAATACCTTCGCCAGAGTATCGAAGCAATCATCGACGCAACCCAAGCGGACGCGGCCACAGTCTTCGTGTTCGACCGTCCCACCAACACGCTGACCCTGGCGGGCCAGCACGGGTTCGAAGCTGGTTTGATCGGAACGATGTCGATCCGCGGCGACCGCGGCATCATCGGCAGGGTCATGGAAAGTGGGAAGGCGGTCTTCGCCGGAGAAGTCAAGAAAGACCCCGACTGGATCCGATCGCCCGCTCTGCGTGACGAGATTTACCAGGCCCAGGCATCCCTCCCCATGAAACTGGCTAATCCCGACCGGCTCGTCGGGGTGGCAACCCTCTGGATGCGAAACCCCCAGGAGTTCGATGAGGACGAGCGCACCTTTCTCAAGGATGTTGCGTCCGAACTGGCCATCGGCGTCGAATACACCCAGCTTCACTCGCTGACTGACGAACGGCTTCGGCGAAAGATCATCGAACTGGGCACGCTACAGCGAGTTTCCCGTACGGTCGCATCCGCACTGGATCTCAACGATGTGCTGCGCTTCGTCACCGAGTCAGCGGTCGAATTGACGAACGCCGAATCGGCAGCGGTGTTCCGCCTTCCCATTCATGGAAAAGATGAAGAATCCGCTCCGCTGGTGGAATACCGGGTTGGTGCCGCGCGACAAGTCTCCGATCAGGATTCACGCGATACCCTGCTCAGTGACGTGATCAACTCTGGCAGCGCGCGCGCCGTGGACATGGATTATGTCGACGGAACCAGCATCCTCTATTGCATGCCGTTAAGCTCTGCCCGAGAACGCTGGGGAGCACTTTGCGTTCGGCTCAAGGCAGGAATGGAAGTCACCGAAGACGACCTCGCACTGTTACAGGCCTTTACCGATACGGCTTCCATCGCGATTGAAAACGCCGAGCTCTACGAAGAAGCGCGGCGCAGCGCAGAAACAGCGTCGACGCTTCTGCAGGAAATGCATCATCGCGTTCGCAACAACCTACAGACGGTCGCCGCGTTGCTGTCCCTTCAGCTTCGGCAAGTCGCCGGCGGCGAAGCGGAAAAACACTTGCAAGATGCCATTGGGCGCGTGCAGGCAATCGCGTCGGTACACGATCTTCTGAGTGACGAAACCCGGCTGAGTGGCGCTACCATCGACGCCATTGCACGGCTCGTCGCTGACGAAGTCAAAGTCACGTTGATCCCGCCCTCCACCAGCGTGCAGTTCATCATCGAACCCACCGATGTCGTTGTTTCGACACGGCAGGCGACGGTGCTGGCACTGTTATTCAACGAGCTGATTTCCAATTCCATCGAACACGGATTTGCAGGGCTTCACCAGGGGCAAATCCGAATACGCACCTGGAAGTCGGGAAATCTGGTCACCATCGAAGTCAAGAACGACGGAAAAGCGCTCCCGGCCGGATTCGATCCGAACTCGAACTCCGGTATTGGATTACGCATTATTCAGCGGATGGTCGAATCAGATCTCAAGGGCGAATTCACGCTCGAACAACGGGGTGATTGCACCATTGCGCGCATGACTTTCCCAGCAGTCGACTGAAATCAGGACGTCGACTTGGCGGTCACAGGGGCATTGGCGTAGGCCTCGTCCATGAAATCTGCGATATGCGTGACCTTGATGTCTGAACCCGCCTCGCGTAACAGGGTCGCGATCTGAATGGCGCAACCAGGATTCGCGGTGATGACTTCCGTCGCACCGGTTTCGATGATATGCCCAACCTTCCGCTCGCCCAGTTTTCGCGCCATCTCCGGGCGCAAGATGTTATAGACACCAGCACTTCCGCAACAGAGTGACGACTCGCGCATTTCTACCATCTCCAGCTCGGGAATCGAGTTGAGCAATGTGCGCGGTTGTGCCGTGATTCGCTGAGCATGGGCCAGGTGGCAGGCATCCTGGTAAGTGATCTTGCGACGGATCGGTCCGGGCTCTTGCCGGTTCTCGGCCGCCACGAACTCAGAGAAGTCCTTCACTCGGTGCGCAAATTCGTGCGCGCGCGCCGCGTAGTCCGAATCATCCTTGAGAAGATGACCATACTCTTTGAGCGTCGAGCCGCAGCCAGCCGCAGTCACAACAATTGGCCGGTTCGGATCGGCCTCGAACGCATCGATGTTGGCCCGTGCCATGTCGCGTGCGACATCGAACATGCCACTATGCACTTGCAGCGCTCCGCAACATCCCTGGCAGGGTGGCACATCGACATTAGCGCCGTTGGTTGCCATCACCCGGCAAGCTGCCCGGTTCGTGTCGCCGAAAGCCGTCCCCATAATGCAGCCATTGAACAGCGACGCGGCACGTTCCGGTTCGCTCGCGGTCCACTTTTCCTTGCCCGGTTTGAGCGGCTTCCCATTCGTGGCGGGAGCCATCTTCTCCATATCGGCGAGCCCAATAAGCTTGAGTACACCTGACTTCCGTGCGATTTTCTGAAGACCAGTCGTCTGGTAAAGCCCAGTCATGCGTGCGGCCGCGCCCATCTTGCGCATATCCGAGAATGTCCAGTCGAGCATCACCTTGCGCGCGATGCGTTGTTTCACTGGTCGATGAACGCGCTGCTCGATCTGGAACCTTGCCGCTTCCACCAGCGGGCCGTACTGCACGCCGGAAGGGCAGACAGCTTCGCAGGCTCGACAATTCAGGCATTGATACATCTGCTCTTGAAAAAGCTCGTCGTCGATTGACAAGCGGCCTTGCGACACCGCGCTCATCAACCAGAGCCTGCCGCGAGGTGAGGACATTTCCTGCCCGGTTATGCGATACGTTGGGCAGGATGAGAGGCACATTCCGCAATGAACGCAGGCTTTGAGGAGCTCCGGCTCTGGTGCGTCAACGTCGGTGAAACCGACGATGTCGCCTGAAATTTTCAAATCGGCCGAGGTTGCAATGGGCATCTAGAGCTCCGGAATGACTCGGCCAGGATTCAGTACCGACCGTGGATCGAATTGTCGTTTCAGTTGGCGCATAAGCTCCAGCGTCGCTTCAGGCGTTCCGAACGCATCGACGGCGGCATTGATCGCTAGCGGAGCCTTCAGCAGCAAGACACTCAGTCCTGCCTGACGCAGATCAGCAATGGCGGTCGCCGCGGGTCCGGACGATGTTTCGTCGATGGTCCCCACCATTCGAACGGTTCCCAGTCCCAACGAGACCCGAAGGTCCTGCACGTCTACTCCGGCGGACTCGAAATGCCGTCATCGTCGTTTGCAGCGTGCTTGACGCTGCTGACGGCTTGCCACGTACTTGAAGGGTCAACACGTGATCACCGCCTGCAAGCGCTTCCTCAGCGACGTAGGAGCGCCAGTACGCACTGCTTTCGTCGGAGGAGAGCGTGACAGCTTCACCCAATCGATCAGCCAGCTCACGCGCCATCTGGTCGACGGTGGACGGGCGTCCTTCGATGCGTATCGCTTCCTGCCAGAGGTCGCCGACTTTTCGCGCTTCGAAGGCGACCGGACGAATGCGACCGCTTCCCACCGCCAGACGATCTCCTTCGAGTTGTTGAATCGCTTCACGTGCGACTGTGACGGTCGCTTCTCCGCGGGCAGCAGGGACCACTTTGAAATTCGCGCTGGCCACGACGCCGAGCGTTCCGACCGCGCCGAGATGCATGCGCATAAGATCGAAACCACTCACATTCTTGACGACCATGCCGCCAGCATTGCCGAGCGTGGCATCCGGATACGCAACCTGAATGCCGATCAGCGCATCGCGGAGCGAACCAGATCCGTACCGGCGGGGCCCGCAGAGGCCTGTGGCGATCAAACCGCCAATCGTCTCTTTATCAGGTTCAGGAACGTCGATGGGAATCGTCTGACCTCGAGCAGCCAGCTCGCTCCAGACGGTGCCGATCGTCGCGCCGGCTTCGACGGAGATCGTCAAATCGTCCGGCTCGTACGACAGAATGCGGCCGAGCGCCTTGGTGGAGACCAGCTCGGTCTCACGATTCAGGCGGTTGCCGTATTCGAACTTTGATCCAGCGCCGATTGGCGAGACCGCACTGCCGCGCACCGCAACCTCGCCGAGCAATTCAGCGAGTTGCTGAGGTGTGGAAGGAATAGCTACCGGAATCGGAAGACTAGAGGGGGTAGATGCCATATTTTTGTGCCAGTGCCGCGTTGTAGTGCGCTCGCACTTCGCCGCACATATATCCCTTCGGGAAGAGTTTTTCAGGGTTCATCGCGCCGGACGGATCGAACGCTTCCTTGATGCCGGCCATAGCCGCCAGGTCGTCGTCGGAATAGACCAGCGTCATGTAGTCGCGTTTTTCGGTTCCGATCCCATGCTCGCCCGAAAGCGCACCGCCAATGCTGACGCAATACTGGATCAATTCTTTGCTGGCGCCAATTACCTTCTCGACATCGGACTGATTCATTCGGTCGAAGAGCATCAATGGATGGAGATTGCCGTCTCCCGCATGAAACACGTTCGCGATGGGAAGCTCGAAATCTTTCGAGATCTGCTCGACGTGCGCCAGTGTCTGCGGTAGCTTGGTTCGCGGCACCACCGTATCGTGCAGGTAATAGCTCGGTGCAAGGCGACCCATGGCGGCAATCGCCATTTTCCGTCCTTTCCAAAGCAAGTCCCGCTCCATCTCGGTGATCGCCTGCCGAACGAGGGTCGCGCCAGATTCGAAGCAAAGTCGCTCGATCTCGCGTGCGGTGTCCTCGACATCCTCGGTGACGCCATCGGTCTCCACCAGCAAGACCGCCCCGGCATCGATTGGGTAGCCAGCATGAAACGCTGGTTCCACGGCCTGAATCGTCAGGTTGTCCATCATTTCCAGTGCCGCGGGCAAAATCCCCGCGCCGATGACGCGCGACACCGCCAGCGAAGCACTTTCGACGGTCGGGAAGGCCGCTAACTGCACCGAAATTGTTTCGGGTTTCGGCGTCAACCGGACAAGCGCTTTGGTCACGATACCGAGCATGCCCTCGGAACCGACGAACACGCCGGTCAGGTCGTATCCGGCATGTTCCTCTCCCTTGCCACCGATCCACCGCACGTTGCCGTCTGGATCGACGACCTCGAGTCCCAAAATATGGTTCGTCGTTACCCCATATTTGAGGCAATGGGGACCACCGGAGTTCTCTGCAACATTGCCTCCAATGGTGCAGGCCCGCTGGCTGGATGGGTCGGGAGCAAAGAAATATCCTCCGGGTTTGACCCAATCGCTCAGCTCGAGATTGATGACGCCAGGCTCGACCAACGCGATGCGATTGTCGTAGTCGACATCGAGAATGTTTGCCATACGCGTCAACGCGATCACGATCCCGCCGCTTTGCGCAACCGATCCACCGGAAAGGCCGGTGCCGGCTCCGCGGGGTACGATCGGCAGGTTGTTTGCACGAGCAATCCGCACAACATCCGCGACTTGCTCGACTGTGTGGGGAAGCACGACCGCGGCCGGTTTCGAGGTTTCGACGGCAGCATCGACCGAACCGTCGTACTCATAGACGAGCAGGTCTGAGGAACCGCCGAAGACGTTTCCTGCGCCAACTGCGCGTTCCAATGCTGTGATAAGGGAAGAAGTTGTCATGGTGAGGTCTGGTCGCTGGATACGGGCAGCATAATCATGCTGGTATTGTGCCATGGTTCACTCCCCGCCACGCGACAGTCGAACGTACGGTGAGTGTCTGTAAATCAGCTGAACGGGAGAGGGAGCGAACGGTGGCGAGCACAAACATCGCGGTGATCGGCGGCGGAATTGTGGGAGGCTCGATCGCCTGGCAGTTGGCCTCACATGGTGCTGGCAAGGTCACGCTCTACGAGAAGTCCGTCATCGCAGCCGGTGCAAGCGGGCGCACCGGCGCACTGTTGCGTCGCCATTACACCAATGAGCCCGAGGCCCGCCTTGCCCAGCTTGGTTGGGAAACGTATCGAAACTGGGAAAATGCTGTTGGCGGCTCCTGCGGCTACGTTCCATGGCCGGTCGTCGTCACGGTTGCGACCAAGGGTGACTACGCCAGCAACATCGAGCTCATGCGCACCAATGTCGCTATGCAGAACCGTCTCGGCATCGACTCCCGGCTCATCTCTGCCGACGAACTGCAGCGGCTTCAGCCACATGCCTATGTTGGCGATGTCGACGTCGTTTCTTACGAGCCCGACAGCGGGTATGTCGATTCGATTCAGGCAACTACGTCGATGATCGAAGCGGCGCGCAATGCCGGAGCCTTCATCCGTGAGGGGGTCGAGGTTAACGCGATCCTCCAGTCGGGTGGCCGGGTCACCGGTATCTCGACCAGCGCCGGAGACGCACCCGTGGATATCCTGGTATGCGCGGCGGGACCTTGGTCGACCAATCTCCTGGCTACGACAGGGATCGACATTCCGGTTTCCACCCTTCGCGTGCAAATCATCATCGCGCAGCGTCCGATCGAGCTCATCGAGCCGCATTTTGTTTATCTTGACACCGTCGCAGGCATTTTCTCGCGGCCATGGGGACCCGGTCGCAGCCTGATAGGGGTGGCCGGTGGTGATCAACACGACGAAGTCGACCCGAATTCCTCCGATCTCTTCAACGATCATGCGTACCCTGCCAAAGCCATCGAAGCTATGGCAAAGCGCATCCCTGCCATGAAGCACGCCCGCTATCTTCACGGTCATGCTGGTCTCTACGACATGACACCAGACGCACATCCAATAATCGGTGGCACCGGAATCGATGGACTTTTTCTAGCCGCAGGGTTTAGTGGAGCTGGTTTCAAGAAGGGGCCAGCAGTCGGTATTGCGCTTGCAGAGTTGATCGCCAATGGAAAAGCCAGGTCCGCAGACCTGGCTTCCTTCTCGCTCTCTCGCTTCGAATCCGACGCCTGGAAAAAACCCTGGAGCGAGTCCGAATACCGATTCGACTCGGACTTCGGTCACGGTCTCTAGCGCAGCGTCAAACGTGACCGCGCTTGATACCTGAGCCTGGAGTCATTACCGAAATAACTACAGCCGCTCCACAATCGCTTGTGTCATGTCGGTCGTCGAACCCGCTTTCGATGGGTCGCGATCGGCGCGAAGGTCGTAGGTAACCCGGTCAGCATCCGCGATCACACCAGCCACGGCATCTTCCAAGCGGACCGCTGCGTCCATCTCGCCGAGATGTCTCAGCATCATGACGCCGGAAAGAATCATGGCGGTCGGATTGGCCTCGTTCTTGCCGGCATGACTTGGGGCGGAGCCATGGATTGGTTCGAAGACTGCCGCTTCGGTGCCGATATTGCCGCTCGGCGCGACACCCAGCCCACCGATCATTCCCGCAACCAGGTCGCTCACGATATCGCCATACAAATTGGCCATCACGAGCACGTCGTACTCCTCCGGCTTCTGAACGAGCTGCATGCACATGTTATCGATAATACGGTCGTTCGACTCAATGTCCGGGTACTCGCTGGCAACTTGCTGCGCGACTTTCAGGAAAAGCCCGTCGGAGAACTTCATGATGTTCGCCTTATGGACGATGGTCACCTTCTTACGGCCATTTGCCCGCGCATAGTCGAACGCATAGCGCACGATCCGCTCGGTGTTCCCTGGCGTAATCAGCTTGATGCTGAGCGCGGCATCAGGCTCGATCTGACGTTTGCTGCGCGCGTTGACGAAGTCGATCACCTCGGTGGCTTCTGGCGTATCCGTATCGAATTCGATACCTGAGTACATCCCCTCCAGGTTCTCGCGCACCACCACCAGGTCGACGTGTTCGAATGGAGCTTGCACGCCCTTGATTGTTTTGCCTGGTCGCAGATTCGCGTAGAGGTTCAGGGCATGGCGCAATGCGACATTGACGCTACGAAACCCGCTGCCGATCGGAGTCGTGATGGGACCTTTGAGCCCGACGCCATTTGCCTTTACCGAGTCAAGCGTCGACTGCGGCATCACGTCTCCGTGAGTCTCCATCGCTTCGATGCCGGCCGGCTGCACGTCCCACTCGAATGGAATGCCGGTGGCATCCAGCACTGTGCGTGTCGCTTCCGCTACTTCCGGTCCGATTCCATCACCCGGAATCAGTGTCACACGATAGGTCATCAATTCCCCCTCGAAAACGCCATATTTTGTCGTCCCCCATTCTCGCATGGGGCTGGATCGTCGTCCCGTTCGTGGCACACTCCATGCATGATCGATCTGAGACGACGAACGGATGAGATGCGATGAGCGATTCGATTCCTGCTGGACCAGTGGTTTTGGTAATCCTCGATGGTTGGGGCCTGGCACCAGCGGGCGCGGGCAATGCAGTAACGCTTGCTGACACACCGGTTATGGATCGGCTGTGGCGCGACTATCCGCATACGACGCTGAAGACCAGTGGCCTCGACGTCGGTCTTCCTGAGGGACAGATGGGGAATTCGGAGGTTGGCCATCTCAATATCGGGGCAGGATACGTGGTCGACCAGTGGATTACCCGTATCGATAAAGCGATCGCCGATGGGTCATTTGCCGAATCCGCAACGCTGGTCGATTCCATCGACCGCTGCAAGGAGCGTGGTGGGGCGCTGCACCTCATGGGACTCATTGGCGACGGAGGAGTGCACAGCCATAGCGATCATCTGGTCGCGCTCGTTGCCGTCGCAACCCTACGCGGAATGAAGCGTGTCTACATCCATGCATTCACTGATGGCCGCGACACCTCGCCAGCCGCGTCAGGCGATCACATTCGCTATCTTCAGGACCATTTTCAACGTATCGGCGTCGGGCGTATCGTGACGGTAACTGGCCGGTACTTTGCAATGGATCGTGACAAGCGCTGGGAGCGCACTGAAGCAGCCTACGGGGCCATTGTCGAAGGTAAGGGTCGCGAATTTTCATCAGCGCTCGCATGCATCGAAACCTGGCACCGGGAGGGAACGACGGATGAGTTCATTGCTCCATCCTTGATTGTGCCGCCAGGTGCGACACCGATCACCGTTCGGCCTGAAGACAGCGTCATCTTCTTCAATTTCCGGTCAGATCGTGGGCGTCAACTCTCGCAGGCGCTTGCTGATCCGGACTTCAGCGGTTTCGACCGATCTACCGACCTCTCCAGCTCGATCAATCTGCTGACCTTGACCCACTACATGGACCAGCTCAACGCGACGGTGATCTTCGAAGAGAAGAACATCGACTACCCACTTGCGCGGGTTATCAGCGAAGCCGGGCAAGGGCAACTTCACGTCGCCGAGACGGAGAAATACGCACATGTGACGTTTTTTCTGAACGGCGGCCGGGAGGAGCCGTTTGCCGGCGAAGACCGGTTTATGGTTCCCTCGCCGAAAGTCGCAACCTATGACCTGCAACCTGAGATGAGCGCCGCCGGCGTTTGCGCTGCCGTGGTCGATGCGGTCGAAGGCGGACGGTATCGCTTCATTGTGGTGAATTTTGCGAATGGGGATATGGTCGGTCATACCGGAGTCATCCCGGCGGTGATCAAGGCGATCGAAACGGTGGATAGCTGCCTCGGTGAAATTGTCGGTGCGCTGCACGCTACCTGGGGATCGGCGCTGATCATCGCCGACCATGGAAACGCGGAAGCGGAGATCGACCCGGTTACCGGTGGTGTCATGACTGCTCACACCACGAATCCCGTGCCGTGTGTACTGGTCACCCCGGAAACGAGCGAGTTTCGCCACATCGAGCTCCGTCCTGATGCGGCGCTTTCATCGGTCGCTCCGACCATTTTGGAGCTCCTCGGGCTCAAGCCGCCGGGGTCGATGACCTCGCCCTCTCTCCTCTCACCTTTCTGATCAGTCCGACAAGTTCAACGTGATGCCAAACCGAAGGGCGGCCAATTTGGCCGCCCTTCGGTTAGATGTTGAACGAGCAAGTGAGATTGGGCCCGAAACGGCCTCCGCCTCACCTGCGCTTGAGGGCCGATGCACCGGGATAGACAGCGTCTCCGCCGAGCAATTCTTCGATGCGCAACAGTTGGTTGTATTTCGTAACCCGGTCCATGCGGGAGGGCGCGCCGGTTTTGATCTGACCCGCATTGGTCGCCACCGCCAGATCGGCGATAAACGTGTCCTCGGTTTCGCCCGATCGGTGCGAAATGATGACGCCGAAACCAGCACGCTGGGCCATTTCAACGGCTTCCAGCGTTTCCGTCAACGTCCCGATCTGGTTGAGCTTGACCAGAATGGCATTGCCGGCTTTTTCCTGGATGCCTCGTGCGAGCCGATCAGTATTGGTGACAAAGAGATCGTCGCCGACAAGCTGAATCTTGGTGCCGATTTTCCTGGTAATCGATTCCCAGCTTGACCAATCATCCTCCGCCAGACCGTCCTCGATCGAAACAATCGGATAGCGCTCCGTCCAATCGATCCAGTAGTCAACCATTTCCTCCGAGGTAAGCGTCCGGTCCTCGCCCGCGAGCGTGTACGCACCGTCATGGTAGAACTCAGTGGCGGCGGGATCGAGGGCGATCACGATCTGCTCGCCGGGTCGATAACCGGCCTTTTCGATCGCGTCAGTCACCAGCTTGATGGCATCTTCGTTGGATGGCAGCGACGGTGCGCATCCGCCTTCATCACCAACATTCGAGTTCAATCCGGCTTTGACCAGCATGCTTTTGAGCGCATGGAAGATCTCCGTCCCCCACCGCAGTCCGTCTGCATATGTCTCGGCTCCGACCGGCATAACCATGAATTCCTGCATATCGACGCTAGAGCCCTGCGCGTGCTTCCCCCCATTGAGGATGTTCATCATGGGAACCGGCAAGGTGCGTGCCTGCGGACCTCCAAGATAGCGATAGAGCGGCAACCCGACCGCGGTCGCTGCGGCCCGCGCCGTTGCCAGCGACACACCCAGCATGGCGTTCGCGCCAAGATTCCCTTTGTTCTGCGAGCCATCGAGCTCCACGAGCGTCTGGTCGACCGCTCGTTGATCGATTGCATCCATGCCCACGATTTCTTCCGCGATCGTCTCGTTGACGTTCGTGACCGCTTTCAATACGCCTTTGCCACCAAATCGGCCCTTGTCGCCGTCGCGCAACTCGATCGCCTCATGCGCCCCGGTCGAAGCTCCCGATGGCACTGAGGCACGTGCAACGATTCCACTGGTCAGTCCAACTTCGACCTCGATGGTTGGGTTCCCACGCGAGTCCAGAATTTCTCGTCCGTAAACGAACTCAATCGTTGAATCCAATGCTCTACCCTTCTTCACAGAAATCAATCTCGTTCCGCGGGGAGTATAGGAGCCGTTTGCTATACTCCACGCCGATCCTGCCAAGGCAGGCGGCAATGACGGAGACTAGTACCCCACGGGCGATCGACAAGAGAGGGCGGCCAAGGCTGCAAGCCGCCTCGAGTCGCATGGGATGAATTCACTCCCGAGCTCTCCGGTGAACGCGCGCAACGCGTCAGTAGTCGGTCCCGGTAGTCCGCCGGTTATCCGGACAGTCTGAGCGTCCATTCAGACGATGAGCGCGCCGGCAATCGGCGAATCAGGGTGGTACCGCGCGGCGACCCCGCGTCCCTGATCTCGGGTCGCGCTTTACCTGATTGCGAACGCACGTGCCCTCATTTATCGAACAGTTACAAGAACTTCAGACGGAAACCGCCGCTGAAATCGAGCGTGCCCAATCGACAGCCGATCTGGCTGCGGTCGAACGCGATGTGCTCGGCGGCAAAGGCAAGCTCACCGGGCTCATGCGACAGCTCGGCGGGTTGACTGCCGAAGAGCGCCCGGAAGCTGGCCGCGAATCGAATCGCGTCAAACAGGAGCTGTCCGCCTCGTTGGCCGCACGCCGCGAAGCGTTGCATTCCGGCGAACTTATATCCCGCCTGGAATCCGAGCAAATCGACATCACGCTTCCCGGCCGCACACCGCAGCTCGGGGTGGTCCATCCGGTATTCCAGATGATCGAGGAGCTGAGCGATATTTTTGCGCTCATGGGCTTCCAGACCGTTTTCGGCCGCGAGGTCGAAAGCGGGTTTTACAACTTCGATCAGCTGAATATCCCGGCCGATCATCCAGCCCGCGATGTTTGGGACACCTTCCTGGTCGAATCCGACGGGGCGGAGATCGTGCTGCGTACGCATACCTCACCTATGCAGGCACGCGTAATGGAGCAAACCGCGCCGCCGGTGCGCGTCATCGTGCCCGGCCGCACATACCGATACGAAGCACAGGACGCCTCTCACGAGTGGATGTTCCACCAGCTCGAAGGACTGGCGGTGGACGAGCACATCACGCTCGCCGATCTGAAAGGCGTGCTCCAGGAGCTCGCGCGACAGCTCTTTGGTCCGAAGCGCAAGATTCGTTTCCGCTGCGACTTCTTTCCATTCGTCGAACCCGGGGTCGACTTCGCGGTCGATTGCGCTATCTGTGACGGAGCTGGCTGCCGCGTTTGCAAGCATTCCGGTTGGCTGGAGATGGGGGGCGCCGGCATGGTGCATCGCAAGGTGTTGGAAGCGGTTGGCTATGACGCCGACAAGTATTCGGGCTTTGCCTTTGGGCTCGGTATCGAGCGCATGGTCATGATGCGGTATGGAGTCGATGATGTCCGTGCCTTTGCAGGGAACGACCTGCGATTCCTCAAACAGTTCGCAGCGATGTCGGTCGGAACCAGGAGTGTGACAGCGTGAGAGTTCCGCTCAAGTGGCTCAACGAATTTGTGGCAACAGAGGTCGATGCGGCCGAGCTTGCCCGCCGCCTGACGCTTGCCGGCCTGGAAGTCGAGAAAATCGACATCATTGGCGCCGGGTGGGACAAGGTCTTTACTGCCTATGTCCACAACGTCGAACGCCATCCTGACGCCGATCGGCTGGTGCTTGTGGATGTCGAAGCAGGAGAACACCGGCTCACGGTTGTCACCGGTGCTCCGAACATTGCCACTGGCCAGAAAGTCGTGTTGGCCCTCGCGGGAGCCCGGCTCATCGACGGGCACAGCGATTCCGGCGATTACAAGACGCTCAAGCCGGGAAAGATCCGGGGGGTTATGTCCGAGGGCATGGTCTGTTCGGAGAAAGAGCTCGGCATGTCCGACGAGCACGAGGGTATTCTCGTACTCGCGGACGACGCGCCAGTCGGGCTGCCCTTGCAGGAGTACTTCGGAGACACTGTGCTCGAATTCGAGATCACGCCGAATCTGGCGCATGACTTCTCGATGCTCGGAGTTGCGCGTGAGGTCGGCGCGCTGTACCACCAGCAACTCTCCAAACCATTGAGCATGCGGCTCGACTCCATTCCTGAGGCAAAAAGAGAGCTGATCTCGATCGAAGCGCCTGAACTCTGCGCTCGATACGTCGGTGCCGTTGTCAGAGGGGTGAACGTCGGTCCATCGCCCGCCTGGATGGCCCGCAGGCTCAACCAGGCTGGGGTCCGCTCGATCAATAACATTGTCGACGTCACGAACTACGTGATGCTCGAATACGGCCAACCCCTGCACGCGTTCGATTATGACCATCTGCATGGCAAGCGCATCGTGGTCCGACGCGCCGAGGAGGGTGAGAAGCTGGAAACCCTCGACCATATCGAGCGAACCCTCGATACGGAGATGCTGGTCATCGCCGATGCCGACCGGGCGGTGGCACTGGCGGGCGTGATGGGCGGTACCGAATCGGAGGTTTCCGAGGGCACCACGAACATCCTGCTCGAAAGCGCGACCTTCGGCATGAAAACCGTGCGCCGTACTTCCAGGATGCTGAAATTGCGGAGTGATGCGTCTGCTCGCTTCGAGCGAGGGGTCGATGCGAATCTTGCCGGGACTGCTATTGCTCGAGCGCTCGAGCTGCTGTTGGAGGTTTCACCGGGAGCGGAAGTAGTCGAAATAGCTGACGAGTATCCGTCTCCTGTCGAGCCGCGCACGCTCACGATGGACTTCGACCGCATCGAGCGCTTGCTGGGAATCAGCTTCCCCGCAAGCGACGTAGAACGGGTTTTGACCGATCTCGAATTCGCACCGGTCCTATCTGAATCGGGGGATGGCCGCGAACTGACGGTGACCATTCCTACCTTCCGCAGCGACGTCTCTATCCCTGAAGACATCGTCGAAGAAGTCGGCCGGATCATGGGCTATGACAACGTGCCGGCCACACTGCCAGTCGGACAAACGGTGCCAGTCGTGCGCGATCCGAATTTCCTGCTTCAGACCAAATTGCGCCAGGTGTTGACCGCCTCCGGAGCGAGCGAAATCGTCACCTACATTACTGCTTCCGAAGCCATGCTCTCGACGTTTGGCTCAGACGCTGGAGAAGTGGGCGTCCTTACACCTCGGCCGATCGAAACGTTAGTCCGTTTGGTCAATCCTCTCAATGCGGAACGGCCATATCTGCGAAATACGCTCATCCCCGCACTGCTCGAGACCGTTGCGTCGAATCTGCGGCATCAGCGCCGAGTCGCGATCTTCGAGCTTGCGCGGGTGTATCTGCCTGCTGGTCGCAACGAACTGCCCACAGAAATTCAGACACTGGGCATTGCCATGGCAGGCAGCCGCGACGACCTCGATCGTTTTGCGACTGCCGGCCAGCTCGACTTTTTCGATCTCAAGGGTGTTGTCGAAGAAGCGCTTTCGCGAGTCAACGTGCGCAATGTGACCTTCGAAGCAACCACGGTCGCCGGGCTTCATCCTGGCCGGACGGCACGTGTGATTTCCGGCGAACGCACCATCGGTGTCATCGGCGAGCTTCATCCCGCGGTGGCTGCGGCGTTCGATATCGACGGCGTTCGGGTGAGTGTGGCGGAGATCGACGCCGAGGCGTTGGTCGAGCTATCGCAGAGCAACGACGCTGGGATCTCATCTCCAAAGTTTCTGCCAGTCGAGCAGGATCTGGCTGTCGTCGTGCGCGACGAGCGGCCAGCTGCTGATGTCGAGGCTGCCATTCGCGGCAGCGCGGGGCAGATGCTGACCGACCTGGTGCTTTTCGATGTCTTCCGCGGCGAGCAGATTGGCACGGAGAACAAGAGCCTCGCCTATCGGCTGACTTTCACGTCACCTGGCCGAGCACTCACGGACGACGACCTGGTCAAGGTTCGCGCCAAGATCGAGCGAACACTGAAGCAGCAGGTAGATGGACGGCTCCGCGCATGAGCGAGCTGGTTTCGATTCGCGTCGTCCATGGCTACGACGCAGCACATGAAGCCCTGCGCCGCAAAGGCGGGCTGGAATCGCTGGAGCTCTCCGAAGGCGCGCGCAAGGGAATCGAGCGAATTTTCGGCGAAGCGCTGACCGCAGAACAGGTGGTGGACCGAATCATTGCCGACGTGCAGTCGCGCGGCGACGAAGCGCTCAGACACTACTCACGCTCCATCGATCGAGTCGAGCTCGATCAGATCGAAGTGCCCAAATGGAAATGGGAATTAGCGTTCGATTCCATCGATGCCGAATTGCAAACGGCGATGGCTCTGGCTGCCGATCAGATTCGAAGCTTTCATGAAAAGCAAAAGCGCACCTCCTGGATCGATTTTGGACCGGAAGGCGCGTTGGGGCAGATCGTTCGTCCGCTCGAACGGATTGGCGTGTATGCCCCCGGAGGAACGGCGGTCTATCCGTCGTCTCTGCTGATGACCGCTGTTCCTGGGCGGGTGGCTGGTGTCGAGGAAATTGTTGTCGCCTCACCACCAGGCACCGGAGGCGTTTCGCCACTGATTCTGGCGGCGGCGCACGTTGCCCAAGTCGATCGATTCGTTCAAGTCGGGGGCGCACAGGCGATTGCTGCGCTTGCCTACGGCACCGAATCGGTTCCGCGAGTCGATAAGGTCTTTGGCCCGGGCAACATTTTCGTGGTTCTTGCCAAGCGCCAGGTGTTTGGGCAGGTCGCAATCGATCAGCTTCCCGGACCGACCGAAACTGTCGTCGTGGCAGATGCGTCAGCCGATCCACGGCTCACGGCGGCGGACATGCTTGCGCAGGCCGAACATGACGGAATGGCCAGTGCCATCTTGATTACCACCAGCGAACGTCTTGCACTGCAGGTCCAAACCGAGCTGGCGCTGCAGGTCGTTCAGCTTGAACGCGAATCGATTGCACGAGAGTCGCTGGCGGTCAATGGCGTGATCGCGGTGGTCGAATCGGTGGAGCAGGCAATCGAGCTGGCAAATCTCTATGCGCCAGAACACCTGTGCCTCCTACTCGAGAATCCCTGGGACGCGGTCCCTCTCGTGAAGCACGCGGGCGGGATCTTTGTTGGCGAAGGTAGTCCCGAGGCGTTGGGCGATTACACGGCGGGTCCGAGCCATGTGATGCCTACCGGCGGAACTGCACGTTTCTTTTCACCGATCCATGTTGGAGATTTTACTAAGGTGATCAGTCTGGCGGCGGCAAACCAGCGCGCGCTCAACCGGCTCGGCCCTGCCACCGTGGCACTGGCCAAAGCCGAAGGGTTGGGGGCCCACGCTCGCGCCATCGAGCTTCGGTTAGAAATGATCGCGCCCGATTAGTTCTCGTTGATGAAGCGAAGCGCGGCGATGACGCGCTCCTCACTCGTCATCGATTGTGTCGATTCGACCCTGACGGCAGCAGCCATGGCTTCGGCCGCCGAATAACCCAGCGCGCGGAGCGCAGCGATCACGTCATCGTCTGCTGCCGTTGCCCCGGCGTAACCTTCCGCCGGTTCTGGCAACTTGCCCTTGAGATCGACGATGAGCCGGGCTGCCGTTTTCGCACCGATACCGGGTACCGTCGAAAAAAGCTGCGTATTCCCCTGGTGAATCGCCTCACGCAACTGATCGGGCTGGAACCGCGACAGTGCTGCGCAGGCCGTCTTGGGTCCCACGCCACTTGCCGAAATGAGGGCTTCGAAGATATCGAGCTCGTCCTGGGTAGCGAAGCCATAGAGCGCGAGGATGTCCTCACGCACGAGCTGGTAGGTAAAAAGCCGAACGCTGTCGCCGACGCCCCCCACCGCACTCAGGGTCGATGTCGATGTGCCGACCCGGTAGATCACACCAGCGACATTCACAAGCAACGCGTCGGACCGCTTCGATTCGATGGCTCCCAGCAATCCGGCGATCATGCGAATTTCTCCTCGAGTCCGTACATTCGGACTGCATTCTCACCCAGCATAGCCGCCAGCGTGGAATCAGAAAAAGCGGGCCGGGATTTGCACTTGTTGAGAAACGGAAGTTGCTTCAGGAGTGGAAAGTCGGACCCAAAGAGCACGCGGTGCTCACCTACCAGCTCGACGACCGTTTCGAACACTTTGTGATCGTAGAGATAGGTTGATGCAGCGGAGTCGTATGCCAGATGTGCGGCGGCGCTCCGGACCTCCGGCATGAGCTCGTAAAATGGCAATCCCCCACCCCAATGCGCTGCCACGACCCGAAGTCCGGGAAAGGCATGCAGCACGTTCAGGATGCGAGCAGGGGTCGAGGTGCCCTTGCCGGGGTAGTCGTGCCCAATGGGTTCTGAAACATGGAACATCGCCGGTTTATCTCGCGCCTGGCAAAGCTCGAGTATCGGCGCGAGCCGCGCAGGATTGTCGAGATCAAAACCTTGCGCATCGGCATTGAGTTCGCCCAGGCCGCTGGCGCCGTCGTCAAAGGCATCGTCGAGCGAGCGTACCGCATCCTCGCCAGCAGTCGGCGACGCGATCGCCAACCAGGCGATCCGATCGGGAAAGGTGCGGGCTGCTTCGCGAAGGTAGTCGTTGTGATACTGACAGAGCCCTTGATCCATCCAAGGGAAGCCGCATGCGATCGAGAGATGGATGCCAGCACCATCCATGCTCTCGACAAGATCATCCATCGTCGCCAGCCGGGCGCGCTCCGGAGCATAGAGCTGTGCGAACCAGCGATCTCGCGCTATAAATCGCTCGCGATGCCGGACGATCTCGTCGGGAAAGATATGGACGTGTGCATCGACGATTCGCATGGCCGCTACCAGAAGAAATACCAAAGTATCAGGGCCAAGCTCGCCAGAACAACCAGCGCGATCAGGATGTATGGCAGATAGGTCGGAGTGGTCAACGCCTCGGTCGTCGGTTCCGGCATTGGCTCACGTATCGGTAAGACCTCCAGCACCGTCGCGGCACCTGAAGAATCGGATATGTTCGATAATTGCCGAGCAATCAATCCCGAGAACGTCTGGCCAGGCGCCACCAGCGCGCTAGTGGTTGAACTAGCTGAAAGCGAATCCGCCATTGTCCCGCTAACCAGGGCGACTGCATCGAGCGGCAACAAGGTGATGTCGAAAATAGTCGGCAGACGGCTTTCGAGTCGTTCCTGGACGCCCAGGAATTGAGGAACCGATTGCGGTTCCAGGGTGCGTTGCTCATTTCGCCGCGCACCGCTTCGCTCGTTACGTTGATTTCTGGTTACCTGATTGATGCGGTCCGCCCGGTAGAGGAAGGCCTGGTTGTCTCCCACGGTCGCGAACGACGCATACTTGCCGCGCGCAACCAGCGCGACCATCGAGATCTCTCCCGGATCGGTCCCGTAAACCTCAGCGTTGGCTGAACGAAACGCACTTTTCAATCGCGCTGCCATATCGGTTTGCGTTCCGTCGACAACCGCCGTCTCAAAGGATTGCAGCGCCCGGGAGGCTCGCTCATTGCCCGCTCCCTCAGCATGATCAGTTGCCACCGCCATAAGCGTTGCAGGCTGGGCGGTCGTTCCAGAATCGATCAACGATATCTCACGTAACAGCACAACCGATTGTGCCGTGTCCGACTCGCTGGCCTCGAATGTATCCGTGTTGAACCGCAGTGGCTGTTCGACCACCAATTGAAGTGAACTGGACACGTAGGGTGCTTCCTTACATCACAAACGAAATCAAGAGTCCACGCTTGACAGCGACTCGCGCAGCATCGCGACCGAATCAGCAACAGACGCATCGGGATTGAATACCCCGGATCCGACAACGAACATATCCGCTCCCGCGCTTCGCACCTTGCCGATGTTGCTGGGTTTGATACCACCGTCTACTTCTAAATTGCATTTCGGATTCAGCCGCTCGATCATCTCGCGCATCCGCTCGATCTTGATCAACGAACCCGGCGTGAAGGTCTGCCCGCCGAATCCTGGGTTGACACTCATGATGAGAACCTGGTCGACCATCGGCAGCACTTCTTCGAGCATGACGAGCGGAGTGGCCGGATTTACCGACACCCCAACGCGCACGTCCAGCTGTTTGAGCGATTGCAAGGTGGAGTGCAAATGCCTCGTGGCTTCCGTATGCACCGTGAGCGTGGTTGCGCCAGCGTCTGCAAATACTTCCAGGTATCGCTCAGGAGCCTCTACCATCATATGCACGTCCAACGGGAAATTGGTCGCCCGCCGCAGGGTTTCCACCATGATGGGCCCGTACGTAATGTTCGGAACGAACATCCCGTCCATGATGTCGAGATGGAAGAAATCGACGCCAGCCGATTCTCCGCGGCGAATTTCTTCGCCCAGATTCAGCCAGTCCGCAGTCAAGATCGAGGCGCCAATTTGTGCCGGTTTTCTCAAGCAATTCCCTACTTCCGATGCCATCTCAGGATAGCCAGTAAGTCAGTCGCACTATACTCGCACGGACGCTCGCAGGGCAGCCTGTCGACGCGTCGAGACCGGGAATATCTGTGCTTCGCCGAAGAAATCGTTATGCGACTCCGACCCTTCACCCGTATTGAGAACTCCTTGGAATTCATCGTCGAGCGGCCCGTTGCGATGATGTTCAAGCGCACCGTGCAACCGGCCGAGATCGGGAAGCGTCTCAAGCGCGAACTCACCTCAGGCAGCATAGTGACGGTTCGAGGCCGAGTAGCACCTAACGATTTCACGGTGCTGATCAACCCGGCAGACTATCAGCCGTATCAGGATCATGGTCGCGTGTTGGCCAACGATCTTGCGGAATGGCTCGATGAAATTGCGCTCGCATCGAATCTGACCACGATCGGGGTAACCCGGGTTCGCTTCGAGCGCGATGAATTCGTTCGTCAGGGTCGGTTCGAGGTGCGCTCGACAGTAGCTGAGAATGATCCTACGCCGATTCCATTTTCCAACCCGGGACAAACTGAAGCGTTTGAAGTTTCGAGCCAACCAGGGAGCGGCACGCTTGGGTACATCGAGATTTGTAGCGGTCCGGCAACTGGTGCGGTGTTCCCGATTCGCAAGCAACTCATCTCGATCGGCCGAGATTTGAGTAACGACCTCGTCATCGATAGTGCCGAGGTGTCCCGCTTTCACGCGGAGATTCATTCCTCGCAGAGGACGGTGACTGTCGTCGACCGTCAAAGCCTGAATGGGACGTTCGTCAACGGTTTGCAGCTCATGGGGTCGCAATTGATCGAGTCCGGTGATCAGGTCATGCTTGGCACGACCATCTGCCGGTTCTGGCGCGAACTGTGACGATCCAGGTTGAGGAAACCTACTGACGATGGAACTCACCAGCGACACGCTCTATCAGGTCGTCCGAATTCTGTTTGCGCTCTCCCTGCTTGGATTCCTCTATCTTGTGATTCGTGTGACGATGAACGAATTGCAACATCCCATCGACGTCGGATCGCGGATCCGTCAGCCTCAGCCGAGAGCCGAGCTGATCTCGATTGCGGGGGAGACCGGCTCGACAGTAGCTGAGGGACTGATGTTCGACATCCAGGGAGTCGCAACACTGGGACGAGCCGAATCGGCGCGAGTGGTATTGGACGACACGTCCGTATCCGCCCATCACGCGATGCTGAGACCATTCGACAATGCCTGGGCAATCGAGGATCTCGGAAGTCGAAACGGCACCATGGTGAACGGACACACAGTTACTTCTCAGGTGTCTCTGAATTGTGGAGATACCATTCAGTTGGGACGGGTTAGGCTCCGATTGATGTGCTAGCATTGCCAAGCGAGGCGACTTCGCTTTCGTAAGTGGGAAGGGCTGTGCGTCCCGTTTAGCGCCGGCCGCATTCAGGGATATCTCGTTGGCACAAAAACCCCTTACCCAGACCTCTCATGCTCCGTTCGCTGGCATCTGGCCCTTTCGTGATGGATCCGCCTCACAGCCAGCTTCCAGTACGATCGGACACGTAGGCAGCCGAATCGTGCTTGCCCTTGCTCTGATCGCGATTGCCGCAGCTGGTTCGCTTTTCGCGTTCCGCGTTGCATACGCAGATCAGATCTATCCCGGGGTACACGTTGGCGGCATCAACGTTGGCGGCATGAACAATGCCGAGGCTGCCGCTGCCATCCAGGCCAAAGCCGATGACATCACATCACAACGGGCCTACTTCGACGGATTCGATCAACACTGGGCGCCAACGCTGGCCGAGTTGGGAGTCAAGGTCGATCTCGATGCCTCGATCGAGCAAGCAATGGCAATCGGCCGAGAAGATTCAAGCACTGATCGACTGAGCTCTGCGGTTTCGAGTCTCAGTGGAGACCATGACCTGCCTATTCAATTGGTCATCGATCCGCAAACGATGGAACAGTGGAGTCTCACGGTTGATCAGCAGATCAATCTCGTTCCGCATGATGCCGAACTGACCGTCGAAAACGGCCAGATCTCGGTGATTCCGGAAGCCAATGGCACCATCGTCGATCAGGCCGCTTTGTTGACAACCCTCTCGACCAGCCTACAAACGATGCAAGCCCCAACCCAGGCGCTTCCAACAGTCGATAAGCTTCCGTCCGTTCATGTCGTGGATCTCGAACCAGTCAAGAACAGCCTTACCACCGCGCTTAGTGCGCCGGTGAAGGTCACCTATGGCGGTCAGAGTTGGACGATTGCTCCTGAAGAATTTGGCAAATTCGTCTCTACGACAATTGATCCCAGCAAGACCGGGGCTGCTGCCATTGCCATCGACGTCGATCAGGATGGTTTAGCAACCTGGCTCGATGGACAGTTCTCCCCGAGCGTCGACGCTGACCCGAAAAATGCCAAGGTCGCGTGGGACGGTTCCAAGCTCAAAGCGATCGAGGCCAGTGTCGATGGCGCCAAGATTCGACCACAAGCGATGGCCGAGCTGGTGAGTGCATCGTTCCTTGGGAACCATGAAGCGGTCGAAATTCCGATAACGGTACTCAAGCCGGAAGTCGATGGCAACAATTTAGCGTCACTTGGTATCACCACCAAACTGGGTGTCGGTTCATCGAACTTCGATGGATCCGACGACGCGCGTTCTACCAATATCCAGGTCGGCGCAGAGTTGCTGAATGGCACGCTGGTTCCTCCCCATGGCACCTTTTCATTCAACCATTCAATTGGCGTGATCGGCCCTGACCTTGGCTTTGTCGAAGGCCAGGTCATCGATGGGGAAAAGATCGGCCGCGATTACGGCGGAGGCATTTGTCAGGTCTCGACCACGGTTTTCCGCGCCGCTTTCTTTTCCGGAATGCCGATTGTCGAGGGGTGGCCTCACCGCTGGCGACTCGGATTCTATGAATTGGATGACTGGACGGCGGGCCTCGATGCCTCCATCATGCAACCGGAAGGCGATCCGTTCGGCGGCGGCGACTTCCGCTTCGAAAATCCGAGCGATTCCTGGATCCTCGTCGAATCGTACGTGGACTACCCGCGAGTGTTTGTGATCATCTATGGTGCTAATCTCGGCTACACCGTCGATGTATCAGACCCGATCTACGGTGCCACCTACGATTCGCTGCCGCCCAGTCAAGTCGTCGATCCAACGCTCCCGGCTGGAAGTGTGGTTCAAAGTGAATGGGCCGCGCCGGGGCTGGACATCACCTACTACCGCACGGTGTATGGAGCAGACGGCAGCGTTGTGCTGGATGACGATTGGGTCACCAACTTCTACGCCCGTGGCGACGTGTTCAAGGTAAGCCCTGATATGGCGAATTAGGCTCAAGAGTGACGCTGCTGTGACGACCGCTTTGTTGTCGGCGCCCGAAGTCGAAATATCCCAGGAGAGACGAGCCGCAATCGGCTCGTTCTCTTTGGTTCTGCCGGCTCATAACGAAGCTGAAAATATCGAACCAGTCATTCGACACGCGCTGAACGTGCTACCAAACTATTTCGATAGTTTCGAAGTGATCGTCGTCAATGATGGTTCGCGGGATCGCACCGGGGAAATCATCGACGGGTTGTCGCAGGAAGATCCTCGCATCCGACCGATTCACCACAAAACCAACCGGGGATACGGTGGCGCAGTAACCTCAGGATTCGAAGCCTCCACCGGAAATTATGTCATGTTCATGGATTCGGACCAGCAGTTCGATATCACCGATATCGAGCGCCTCTATCCTTTTATCAGCACCCATGAGATCGTGGCCGGGTTCCGGATGATGCGGCAGGACGAACTTCACCGCCGAATCTTTGCCGAGGTTTTCAATCTTGTGGTTCGCGTTTTCTTTGGCGTCCACCTGCGCGACATCGATTGCGCCTTCAAGATCTTCGATGGCGATCTCATTCGATCACTCCAGCTCTCGTCACCGGGAGCGCTGATCAACACTGAGATCCAGGCCAAGGCGCGTCGCCAGGGTGCGCGTCTGCAACAGGTTGGGGTGCGTCACTTTCCGCGTATCGCTGGTGAAGCAACTGGCGGCAACCCAAAGGTCATCGCGCGTGCGATGAAAGAGACGGTCATACTTTGGTGGAAAATGCGAACCTATCAACCGCCACCCGGTCGGCCTAACGTCAACGGGCCCTATCGCCTCGGAGATGCACTGGTTTTCACTGGGGTCCTGTCTGGGGCTGCAATTCTGCTGGAACTCGTTCGCCGCAAGCCTAAAGAAATCTAGTCGAGTCACAGGCTTCATCGGAGCAATGTCTCCGTGTGCGCCGTGCAACTTGACGAGTTTCCTGCGATGGTCGGCAGATCCGCCGACAATCACTTCAGAATCCTGGCTGACCCAAGAGCCAGCTATGCAGCAACTCGGGCCTGGCGGCGACGCAGATCGGCCGCCACATCTGAAAATGTCAATGCCGGAACAACTGGAGAACCAACCGCTGTCGAGAGATCGGCCAGCGTCATGTCATCGATCATCGTATGTGTGCGGTCCGAGATTGCGCGGCTCGTGATATAGACCGGCTTACCGCCCGTCTTCCCAGCCAACGCCCCTGCGAAATCCTGCCCTGAGAGCAGGCCCGAGACGTTAATTTCGTGACCGAAAAAGTCATTTTCGACCACGACAACATCGAGTTCGGTGCCAATCCGCTCGTTCATCTGGCCGACCGCGCGGCGCATCGTATCACCGATAATCGTGCCGCATGCCACGATTCCCTCTGCGCCTCGCAATCGCTCGGAGCTTGTCCGGCGCAACAAGCTGCTTAGATTCTCTAGTAGATGGCGGGTAATACCGATCCCGTCTTCGATCTGGGGGAACCCGTCGTACATCGCCGCCCCGGGAACGTCGCGCCCTGTCATCAGATAGAACTCGTCCCCGAGGTAGTAAAACGTCTCGCCTCGTTCGGAACGAAATCGTCGTTGCCATGCCTCTGACTGCTCGATGACCGCTTCGGCTTCACACGGCTCGTATCGACGGACCTCGATCCGGCTCGTCGGCAGCATCCGCATGCAGTCACGAGAATTTCGGAGCTGTTTGCTCTGGCGTTCGAGTCCGAATCGCGTCAAACCAACCGGGACACCAGCAATCGAACGCAGCCGCTCGAACTGGCTCAGGTCGGTAAGCGAACGATCCAGCTCCTCGCCGTCGTTCACATTCGGGCACAGGACCAATTGGGCATGGAAGTCGATACCGGCCGCGTCGAGCCGAGCGAGATCCTCGAGAATGTGCGCTCCCTTCGGATTGCCGACCAGAGCGACACGCAGCTCGGGGTTCGTAGCATGAACAGAAACATGGAGCGGACTGATGCGTTCGGACTCGATTCGTTGCCAGTCGTCGTCGCTCAAATTGGTGAGCGTTACGAAACTGCCATAGAGCATCGAATAGCGAAAGTCATCGTCCATCACGTACAACGAGCGACGCATACCTTTGGGAATCTGCTTGATAAAGCAGAAAGGGCACGAGTTTTCACAAATGCGCACGCCGTCGAACGTAGCATCGGCGAAGGTGATCCCCCAGTATTCGTCCCCCTCGAGTTCCAGATTGAGTAATTCGACGCTATCACCACGCCCAATCTCGAGAGACACCGATTCGGATTGAGCGTGAAATTGGAAGTCGATGAAGTCGATGACCGGACGCCCACCCACCGAGACGATTCGATCTCCCGCCTTCAGACCCAGCGAATCCGCGAGCGATCCGTCGGCCACCCCGGCAATAAGCCCAGGTACTTCTGGAGCGAGGTCGACACGGCGATTGGTTAGCTGACTGACTTTCGGGGCCACAGGCGCTTATTCTCACTTACTGCGTGGGGAGGATCGGCTAACCAGTTCGTCGACCGGCAAACGGTCGATTCTATCACGTTATGACACGCCTGTTTCAGTACGGCGCCAGATATGGCCTATCCAGTCCTCGATTTGCTGGCGGTCGGTCATTTCGAAACCTAGCGAACGGTACCGATCGATCACCGATTCCTCTTTCGAGTCAATGATCCCGCTCAAGACCAGAGGCCCTTGCGGGCTTACCGATGCGACGATCTGACCCGAAATTTCCACTAGCACACGAGCAATGATGTTGGCGACCACGATGTCATACACGGGTGGCACGTCGTCCGCCGGTTCCATGGCTGATTGCCAAATCGAAACGGTCGGTCGAGCGTCATTCAAATCGATGTTCGCCTGCGCCTGGCGCACCGACACCGCGTCGATATCGACTCCATCGACCTGTTTGGCACCGAGCTTGGCGGCGGCGATCGCAATGATGCCTGAGCCGGTTCCCACGTCGAAGACGGTTCGATCGGTCAAGTCGAGTGTTTCGAGCAAACGCAACGCAATCTGCGTAGTGGGATGCGTACCCGTTCCGAAGGCCATGCCTGGGTCGAGCAGCACAACCAGATCGTCGCCAGTCGGTTCGTACTCTTGCCACGGGGGACGAACCACGACGCGCGTTCCGACCCGTACCGGTTTGTAATGTGCCTTCCAGGCATTCGCCCAGTCTTCTTCGTTTCGGGTTTCGACGACTAGTTGCCCTGTACCACGCATCTGGCCGAGATGCCAGATGCCGTTGCGGATAGATTCGAGCGACGCGGCATCGAAGGTTTCCTGAGGAATAAATGTGCGAATGCGGAACGGACGGGAAATATCCACCCGCACATTGTCGCCATCTCTATCCTGAGTGAAGGGTTCTTCGATGACGACGCCTTCGTTGTAGCCGTAGCGGGAAAAGAGCTCGACAACCGGTTCAACTGCTTCGTGATCGACCTCCACCGAAAGCTCGATCCAGTTGCCCTGGGGGGCGTCTTGATCCCTCAAATTCGCACCACGCTGGTGTCGCCCACGTTCATGCTGACAGCGTGGCCGGAGACGCTTGCGTCTTTGCCGACGATCGAATAATCAAGCATCGCGTTCTCGATCGTCGCACCCTGATCGATGATTGCGTTCTGCACGATCGAACGCTTGATAACCGCGTTTGGCCCAACGCTTACGTACGGACCGACGACTGACGATTCGATGTGAGCAGTCGGGTGTATGAATGACGGCTCGATCACGCCAGAACCCTCAATTTTCGGGTCGCCATCGGAAATCATGCTCAGCAAGTAGCGGTTGGTTTGCAGCAGCGCCGCGTCGTTTCCGCAATCCTCCCAGACGGTTACCGGTGCTGTGACCACTTTCTTTCCGCGGTCAATCATGAGTTGCACGGCATCTGCCAGAAAGTATTCGTTCTTGAGCGATATTTTGCGCTCGAATTGCTCAAGGATTGCGCTGTACAAATCAGCAGTGTGGCGAAAGTAGTAGATGCCGACCAATGCCTGGTTGGAAACAGGGTCTTGTGGTTTCTCTACCAGCCGCACCACCCGATCTCCGTTCTCGACGGCAACACCAAAGGCGGACGGATCGGCAACCTCTTTCACAAACGTGATCACATCGGCGTCCGAGGTGCGAATCACGTCGAAATCGGCTTCGAAAAGCATGTCCGGAAAGAGGATCAGCGCATCCTGATCAGCGACATCCTTCGCCCGGATGATGGCGTCGGTCTGCCCCAACATCTGCGGCTGCTCAATGTAATGCGCTTCGACGTCATATTCCGAGGCAACCCATTCTTCGATCTGTTTGCCGAGATACCCCGTGATAAAGATCAGCCGGCGCGGTTCGAGTGGCATCACCCGATCCAGCACATGCGCAAGCATGGGCCTTCCTGCTACCGAGACAAGCGGCTTCGGCTTGCTCCAGGTTTGCGGCCGAAGGCGAGTTCCCAATCCAGCTACTGGCAAGATGATGTCCACGCTGCATCCTGTCGGGCAGGTCGCTGCCCATACGTGCTGGCCTTGTGCCAGATGACGAGTTCGATGTGTCGAAGTTTAACGGGAAATGCAACGGGCGCCCTGAAGGCGCCCGGATCGTGCTGGTACCCCCAGCGGGATTCGAACCCGCGATCTTCACCTTGAAAGGGTGACGTCCTGGTCCACTAGACTATGAGGGCAAACCCGATGATCGCGATACGAAATCGGGCCAGCTAAGCATAGGGGAAGATGCGGTGCTACCGCAACTTCAGTTCACCAGTTGCGGATGAGCATCCATCCATGCTTGCACATTCGTCGCAGATCCCCGCTCAGCCCTAGGACGATTGTCCAACACGCCAGAAAAAGCACTGCACTAGCCCCAGGCACTGGCGGACCCAATTGCACGGTACCCGGTAAGTTGTTTCCGATCCAGATCACTGTGGCAATCATCGCATCCGCTACCCAAATCGCCGGCAGCAAAACAATCTCGCCCACCCCAGCGGCCCCCTGCCCGATCATTCCCCCGGCAATCGCAATCGGAAACGCCAGCGATGCCAACGGACCGATCGCGAGATTGGCGAAGAGGCTGATCCCGGTCGCGGTACCAAGTTGGGCAGCCAGAATCGGCAGCGTTGCCAGTTGAGCCGCCACCACGCTCAACCCCAGCGACAAGGCCCATGAACGCTCGCCCATTCGACCGCTCCCATCGAATACCAGGATAAGCGCCAAAGTCGCGGCGATGGAAAGCTGAAACGCCAGCGTGTGGAAGTCATGCGGGCGTAGCATGATCTGGACCGAAGCGAGTAGCAGTGTCAGTGTGAGCAAATCTGGAACCCGTCCGAGCCATCGGCCAACAAGGATCGCCGAAGCTAACAGAGCAGCCCGCAAAGCCGACGGCTGCATACCCACCAAGGCTGCGTAGAGCCAAATTACGCCGGTCGCCATGACGATGAACCAAAGACTTCGGCGCATGGCTCCAGTTGCCATCGCTCCCAACAACAACGTCAACACGGCAAAATTCGCGCCAGAAATTGCCGTAATGTGCGTTGTGCCAGAGTTGAGAAACGCGCTGCTCGCACCATCAGACAGTGCGCCGTCATCACCGGTAACCAGCCCGCTCAGCAAGGCGCCGGTGTCCCCGGGCGCTGCCTGCATAAGGAAATCGGACAAGTCGGTGCGGAACTGCGAAAGCTCCGCCTGTATTCCCCTCCCTGTCTCGACAACCACCAGACTGTCGGATCTCAACTGAACCGCGCAATCACGCGTCCGCAAGACTGCTTGACCAAGCTCGGAGAGGTCCTGCGGCAGCGTCACCCGCCCGGAGATGAAGACCAGATCGCCTGCATGAGGCCGCGGCGAAGAGTCCGCGTAAACGCAAACATCCTGTCGCTGAGTGCTCTCACCGCGAATAACGAAGCGTTGACCGCTTTGCGTTAAGAACGGACCGTCGCGGATTGTGGCAACTCCCTCAAACGGCCCGGAACGCACAAGGGGAGCGGTTTCATCCAGGTTGGCATACGCCCACAGCGCACCGGCAAATGCAGCAGCGACGATGGTTATCACTGCGACAGTGCTCAACGATTCTCGAGCGCGCAGGAGGAGAGCCAGTCCGAACCAGAAGATGACGCTGGCAAACCCGAGGCCAAAGCTCACAAGAAACGCAAGACCGATTGCCAGGCCGGTCATCGATCAGGTCGTCACTTGTTCTCGCATGTTGTCGACCATGCGAGCGGAAATACCGGGTACTCGAGCAAGCTCGTCGACAGATCCAAACGGGCCATGGTCTGTCCGGTACTCGATGATGGCGTCTGCCAATGCCGGTCCAATCCCTGGCAAGGAATCGAGTTCCCCCGTGCTCGCAGTATTGACGTTGATGCGGTCGCCATTTTCGACGGCCAAGCTTGTGCCAGGTCCTGGGGTTGGGACGATGGCAAGAATATCTATGTCCTCACCATCTTTCAGCCTGCGTGCCAGGTTGAGTGCCGCCAGGTCTGCATCCTGAGTCGCTCCGCCAGCAGCGAGGATTGCATCCTCGAGCCGGGCATCAGGATCGAGGTCGTAAACTCCGGGAGAGATCACCGCTCCACTCACTTGCACCGAAATCGTTCTCGCTTGCGCTGCGTCCCGGATGATGATCTCCGGGGCGGAACGGTCGTCAAATACGCGCAATGCTGCGATGCCGACCAGAATACCCAGCACGAGCGCTGCCACCAGGATGAAATTCCGACGCAGCCAGCTCATGCGGGACAGCTCTCAGCAATTAGTACGAATGATTTCGGCATTCTACGGGATGTCACGGCGGTCGAATGGTAAACTTGCTGGCTGCCGCCGACCCCCTCTCAACCGGGGTGTGGAGGTCGTTTGGCGTCCCTTCCAGCCGGAGTCTGCCCAATGAACCTCGCCCACCTCCTTCCCGATCTTTTGCAGAATCCATCAGCGAAGCGGCTTTTGAAGCGAGTCAAAACCGGAGATAGTGCCTCCGTCGACGATCTTCCGTATGCTGCCCGACCCGCCATGATCGCGGCAGTTGCGTCTCAGTTGGATCGTTCGATCCTTGTCGTTAGTAGCCGAGGGGACCGCTCCGACGTTCTGTCATCTGCCGTTGCGGAGTTCCTGGACGGACACCGGTCCGTCATCCATTGGCCCGCCCCTGCCGCGCTCCCGTATGAACGCCTTCCACGCGACAGCGATCAGAGTGCCAACTACATCTCGGCGCTCTTGCAGATCGATTCGCTTCCGAACCAGGCAATCACGTTCGTCTCGTCCGCATCGATGACGCATGCCGTGCTCTCCCCAACTGATCTACGGGCCCAGGTGCGGCAAATTCGCCCTGGCCAAATCGTGCGGCAAGCCGAACTCTTCGCCTGGGCCGCTTCGGTGGGATATGAGCCTGTGACCATCGTCCAGCGAGTAGGAGAAGTTGCCCGGCGCGGGGGGATCATCGATATCTACTCACCGGGAGCAGCCGGTCCGACCAGACTGGATTTCTTTGGCGATGAGATCGACAGCCTCCGCCTCTTCGATTCCAATTCGCAACGCTCGCTGGAACGAATCGATTCGCTCATGCTGCTCCCAGCTATCGAGCTTCCGGTTTGGGATCTTCCACTCGCCGCCCGTTCCTTCCGGCAGCTCGATCTTTCGCCGCTGAGATTCGAAGTGCGCGAGGAGTTGAGCCGAACGCTCGAACGAGCAGGCGACGGAACGATTCCCGCAGAGCTCGATCTCTTCGCGCCGTTCCTCCTCGAGCAACCGACCACGATCCTCGATCACCTCCCCGAGAATTCCCTGATCCTATTCGATGACCCGGGCAGTATCTCCCTCGCGGGAGCACAACGCGATGACCATGCCCGAGACCACTATGTAGCCGCGGTCAACAGCCGTGAACTCCCGCCGGGACTGCCGAATCCCTACATCGCGTTCGCCGATCTGTTCGATGCGCTGAATCAACGACAGACGCTTTCGTTCGGTGGGGTCGAAGATAAAAGTAGTGACACTGTCATATTCAAAGGCTGGTCGGCTCCGCCGCAGTTTGCCGGTCGCATACCGGACATCGTGTCGACCGTATCGGAACGCATTCGGGACGGGTGGAGGGTCGAGCTGGCCACCGACCAGGTCGAGCGCCTCACAGAGATCTTCGAGGAGCACAATGTGTACCCGCGACGATCGAAAGGAGAGCCGCGCGATACCACGGTTTCCCTCCTTCCGGGGGAGATCGAAATCGTCGCCTCGGATTTGGATGGTGGGTTCGAGATCGCCAGCGCGAAGCTCATGCTGCTGACCGATCTGGAGCTTTACGGCTTTCACAAAACGTTGCGGGCACGCGAACCCAAGCGCAAGGAAGCCGCCCGCGCTTTTGCTGCCTCATTAACTCCTGGAGATCATGTGGTCCATATCGATCACGGCGTCGCGGTCTTTCAGGGACTCATTCGCATGGAACAAGGTGGGGTCGAGCGCGAGTACCTGTTGCTCGAATTTGCCAAGGGCGAGCGCTTGTACGTCCCAGTGGATCAATCGCACCGGGTAACGGTCTACTCCTCAGGCGGCCTTTCTCCAGCACTCAGTTCCCTGGGCTCAGGGGAATGGGTCAAGACGAAGCGCCGTGTTCGCCGCGCTGTACGCGACATGGCCTATGAGCTCATCAATCTCTACGCGGCCCGAGATGCTGCCCGAGGGCACCAATTCGGGCCTGACAGCGTGTGGGACCATGAGCTCGACAGCTCCTTCCCTTACACAGAAACTCTCGACCAGGCCAAAGCCATTGTCGATGTCAAAGGTGATATGACTTCGGACAAGCCGATGGATCGGCTTATCTGTGGCGATGTTGGCTTCGGCAAAACGGAAGTCGCCATGCGCGCAGCGTTCAAGGCGGTGAATGCCGGCAAGCAGGTCGCGGTATTGGTGCCGACTACCGTGCTCGCACTTCAGCACTTCGCTACATTTTCGCAACGTCTGGCAGCGTTCCCGGTAAAGGTCGAGATGCTTTCACGCCTCCGCTCCGACAAGATTCAAAACCAGGTCGTCAAAGGATTGACCGACGGCTCGGTTGATATCGTCATTGGTACGCACCGATTGGTCCAGCACGATGTTCGCTTCAAGGACCTCGGTCTGGTCATCATCGACGAGGAACAGCGCTTTGGTGTGCGACAGAAGGAGTTCCTAAAGCAACTGCGAACTGAAGTAGATGTCATATCAATGAGCGCGACCCCGATCCCTCGCACCTTGCATATCGCGCTGGCTGGAATCCGCGATATCAGCGTGATCGACACCGCGCCGAATGCCCGCCTGCCGATTCGAACCTTCGTGACGAAAACTGGAGATTCGTTGATTCGGGACGTGATTCTGCGCGAGATCGAGCGAGGAGGGCAGGTCTTTTTCGTGCACAACCGCGTCCATTCGATTTCGAAAGTGGTCAAACACCTACACGAGGTTGTCCCGGAGGCGCGCATCGGCGTCGGTCACGGGCAAATGGATGAGGAGGTGCTCGAATCGGTGATGACGCAATTCGTGCAAGGCGAGTTCGATGTGCTCGTCTGCACCACGATCATCGAATCCGGCGTCGATATTCCCAACGCCAACACCATCATCATCGACGACGCTGATACCTTCGGACTCACGCAGCTCTATCAGCTTCGGGGGCGTGTTGGCCGTGGCGCTCATCGCGCCTACGCCTATCTTCTCGTCAAACCGAACAAATCTCTGTCGGTAGAGGCTGAAGCCCGTCTGGAGGCAATTCAGGAAGCCACTGAACTCGGTTCGGGAATGCGGGTCGCCATGCGCGATATGGAAATTCGCGGGGCCGGTAACTTGCTCGGCGCCGAGCAGAGTGGGCATATCGCGGAAATTGGCTATGAACTCTATCTTCGTTTGCTTGCCCAGGCAGTCGAAGAGGCTCGCAATGGCGCGCCGACGCAGGAAATCGAAGCAGTCACGATGGACCTCCCGATCACGGCATTGATTCCGGCAGACTACATCCAGGATGTCGAGCTCCGGCTTGCCACTTATCGAGCTATTTCGGGCATCGAAGACCAAGGTGGGCTCAAGGAAATTCGTGATGAGCTGGAAGATCGGTTCGGGGAAATGCCCCCTGAGGTTGAGCATTTGCTGGCGTTGATTCAGCTTCGGTTGCGTTCGGAGCGACTCGGGATCAATTCGATTGTGGAGCGCGAGCGCGAAATCGTGATCCGCCCAATCGAAACTGGAAAGTTGAATGCACGCAAGCTGATCGGCCGCTTCGGACATGCCATCAAGATCACTCCGAACTCGATCAGGTTGCGACTTGTCGAGCTCGATGAAGAGTGGTCAGAAGCGCTGGATGCCGTGCTCGACGAGGTGGAGATGGCAATCGAGCGACGCCGCGAAGCTGAGGCCGCGCTCTCGGTCGCGTGATTGCCGCGTCACACTTCTTCGAAATAGGCAATGGTCACCCCATCGCCGCCTTCGGCTTGTCCCCCTGACGCACTTCGGATGACCCCCGGATGAGACGCGAGCTGCCGTCGTACGGCTTGCCGCAACGCTCCCGTGCCTTTGCCGTGAATAATGCGCACGCTTGGAAGATTCGATCGATAGGCATTGTCGAGGTAGCGTTCGAGTTGGTCTTCGACATCCGCTACCCGCTCGCCGCGCACGTCGATTTCCATCGGCACGAACACTCCGGCAGAACTGGCGACCGAAACTTTTCTCGCGGGCTCTTTGCGCGGCCCGCCAAGACGTTTCAATCCCACCAACTGTTGGCGCATACGCAATCCGCCCATCACCACTTCAACGGAATCCCCTTCGATCGAGGCGACCTCGCCCTCCATTCCCAGTGTTAACACTTCAACCCGGTCGCCAACGGAGATGACCGGCGCCTGAGTGCGAGGCCGGCTCGCGCCAAGATTGCGGCGGAAGTCCTTGACCTGTCGCAACGCCGTATCGAGTTCCACCTGGGGATGTTCGATCTCAGCTCGCTCTGACGGACGTGATGCCGCCTGCTGCAAACGCCGGACGCTCGCCCGGGCACCCGCCAGCTCTGCCTCCGCCGCTGCCAAGGCATCCTCCCGGGCATTCAAACGCTCGATCTCAGCGTTCCGCAATTCTTCCGCCGCGTTACTGCGCAAACGCGCGGCATCGAGTCGTTCCTGGGCGGCCTGCTCGCGCTCCTGCTCGGCACGATCGCGAATCGCGCGGATCTCACCCAACAGCTCATCGGTACGAATAGTTTCCGAGTCGATATAGCCGGCGGCTCGATCGAGCACCCGATCGCTCAAACCCAATCGCCGCGCGATCGATAGCGCGTTGGACTGCCCCGGCACGCCGATGACCACCCGATAGGTAGGCCGAAGGGTTTCGACATCGAACTCGACCGATGCGTTTTCGACCCCGCTCGTTTCATAGGCGAAGTTTTTGACTTCCGAATAGTGCGTCGTGGCGATCACCAAAGGTCCGCGCTCCAGAAGCTCAGTGATGATCGACCGAGCCAGCGCCGAGCCTTCGATTGGATCGGTGCCAGACCCGACTTCGTCGATGAGCACCAGGCTCGTCGTCTCGATCTGTTCCAGCATCGAGATGACCGAGGCAATGTGCGCGGAGAAGGTGGAAAGACTTTGCGCAATGCTCTGATCGTCGCCAATATCCACAAAGTACGACGTAAAGACCGGCAGGATCGATTGATCGTCCGCAGGAATGAAGAGTCCGGACTGCGCCATAGCGGACAGCAGTCCAACTGTTTTGAGCGCAACAGTCTTTCCGCCGGTGTTCGGGCCGGTGATCAACAAAACGCGGAAGTCCTCCCCCAAATCGACATCGATGGGAACGACGGTTTCCTGGTCGAGCAGGGGGTGACGCGCGCGGCGAAGTCGAATTCGCTGAGTCGGATGACCTGCCATCGATTCGTCACGACGCACCTGACTCCAGATCTTCGGTTGCGAAGCCCGCATGGCGAACGCCAATCTCGCTTTCGCAAACGCGAAATCGATACGAGCCACGGAATCGACAGTCATCCGAAGTTCGCTCGCATATCGGCCGACCTCATGACTGAGCTCGTCGAGAATGCGATCGACCTCGCGAGTTTCTTCGATCTGGGCTTCGCGCCATCGATTGTTGAGCTCGACAACTTCAAGGGGCTCGACGAATATCGTCTGTCCGCTCGATGACACATCGTGCACCACGCCGGGAATCTGACCGCGACTATCTGCCCGAACCGGGACGACATACCGGCCATCCCGCGATGTAACGATGGCGTCCTGCAGTGCGGGGTTCGAGCTGCCGACGAACCGATTGAGCCGATCCATTAACCGTCCATGCGCGATCCGCACTTCTTTTCGGATCCGGGAGAGGGCCGGACTGGCCGAATCGAGCACCTCTCCCGCGGGACCAATCGTCCGTCCGATTGTGGTTTCCAGTTCCATCGCATCGATCAAACCCGCGGAAAGATCGAGAAGCTGGGGAAAGCGCTGGCTGACTTCCGGTAATCGGTGGATCGACTTACGCAACAACCGGGCTGCTCGGGCGGTGTCGGCGATGGCCACTAACTCCTGGGGCAGCAGCCGGCTCCCTTTCCCGGCTCGCTCCGCACCAGATCGAATGTCTCGGGCCCCGCCAATCGTGATATCCGGAAAGTTGGTCAGCAGGTCGACACCCTCGGCGGTGGCTTCCAACCAGCGATCGACCAGCCAGCGATCGGTAGATGGCTCGAGATCAAGCGCGTACTCCTCGGTGACCGAAAAGAGACATTGCGCCGCCAACCGTGATCGGATTTCATCGAAGTCGAGTTTTTCCAGGGCTGGAGTGAGGGCCGAATCAAAGTCGTCTTGCATTGTCGTTATCTTTCGTCACAGGTATCGATTTGGACATCTTAGTCAACTATCGCAGGAAGTCATGACTCTCCAGTCAAAATTAGAACGAGCGTTTGACACGAACATGTGTTCGCCATATAATCCAACTCCAGGAACCCGCACCCGCACAGGGACCTACAGCACTGGAGAAAAGTATGAAGGACCTCTCTCGACGACAACAGGCGATTCTCGACTTCATCGAGATTTTTCTTGATGAGAACGATTATCCACCCACTATCCGCGATATCCAGGCCGAACTGGGGATTTCATCCACCAGTGTCGTTGACTACAACCTGAAGGTCCTGGAGGCGCATAGCCTCATTCGACGCAATCGCAATATCTCGCGTGGCATCGAGCTCGTTAATCGTGGACCGGGCCGGCGCCGGGTGATCGCCATTCCGGTGATCGGCCAGATTGCCGCAGGACTTCCGATTCCCGTTCCCGAAGACTTGCAAGGAGCCGAAGCCAGCGAGTCGATCGAACTGAGCTCTGAGCTCTTTCCCGATGGTGGCGCCAATCTCTTCGCGCTGCGGGTCAAAGGACATTCGATGGTCGATTCGCTCATCAACGATGGTGATGTCGTGCTGCTCCGGCATCAGGAAACCTGCGAGAACGGGGACACCGTTGCGGTTTGGTTGAAGGACGAGAAGGAAACCACGCTCAAGAAGTTCTATTACGAGAACGATCGCATTCGGCTGCAACCTGCCAATGTCACCATGGAACCTATCTACACCCGTCCCGATAATGTCGAGATTCAAGGCAAGCTCGTCACCGTCGTCCGATCGGTTCTTTAGGCGTTCGCCTTTCACCGCCTTGAGGATTCGAGGCGGGCCAGGTCATCGACAACAGAATTTCTGAAAATCAGGACGGCGGAGTTGCGGGACTCCGCCGTCGCTCGTTGTCCCGGGTAATCGGAGCAAGCTGGTATCATGGTCTAGCCGTCCAAGGTCGGCGTCGGCGTGAGTATCTCAGGGTGAATTTGTGACCAACACCTTGACCGGAATGCTGCTGGCGGCAGCGGCTGGTCTGAACGCGTTCTTGCCTCTTCTCGGATTGGCGCTCGCGGACCGATTCACCACCTACGTCAATCTTCCCCAGCCGTACAACATCATTTCCTCCATTGGCGGGATTGCGATACTGCTCGTGCTGGTCACCATCGATCTGATCGCCGACAAAGTTCCGCGCGTCGATCACATCAATGACCTGATCAATTCGCCACTCAGACCAGCTTCAGGGATGTTTCTGATGATGGCAGCAGTTTCCGGTCAGGGCGAGATTCACGAGGTCGTCGCCATGTTCATTGGATTGTTCCTGGCCGGCGCGGTTCACGTCTATAAGGCTGTAAGCCGCACGAGAATCACCGTAGCCTCTAATGGTCTCGCCAATCCGATGGTCTCTCTCGTGGAGGATGCCATTGCTGGTATGACCACCCTGCTGGCCATTGTCTTTCCATGGGTTGGACTTGCCTTCGCCATTCCAGCCGGAATCGGACTCGGCTGGATCTACCGGAAGACCAGTGGTCCCAGCGACTTGATCAAACAACCGGCTGATCCAACCGACGACGTGGTCGTACTCTCGGAAACATCCGCCGGCCGCAAACCCAAGCGTGCTGTCGGCAAACGCACAAGAACCGTCGCCGCTCCCGCCATTCCTTCGGACATGCCTGATGCCTAAGCTGGAATTCAAGGACTACTACGAAACTCTCGGCGTCACTCGGACTGCTGATGAAGCCGCGCTCAAAACCGCGTTTCGGAAGGCTGCCCGCAAATACCATCCGGATGTCAATCCCGGCGATCCTGCCGCGGAGGAGCGCTTCAAGGAAGTCAACGAAGCCTATGAAGTTCTGTCTGATGCAGATAAGCGCAAACTGTACGACCGCTATGGCGACGAATGGCAGCGGTACAAGGATGCAGGGTATACCGGCGACGAGCCGAAGGGCGAACCGCGTCGCGCGCAGTCCGAAGATTTTGGCAGCTGGTTTACCGGTAGCACTGGTGGCGCGTCATCAGGTGACTTCCGTTCATCGAGCGAACATTCAGACTTCTTTGAGACGCTTTTCGGAAGCTTTGGGGGTGGTCGGCGCGGCGGGGACACCTTCACCCGGGCGACTCCGCGGCCGCGACGGGGCCAAGACATAGACGCCGAAGTCGAAGTTTCCTTCGATGAAGCCTTCCGGGGCACCACACGCCGTTTCGACATTCAGGCGGAAGAAGTGTGTCCAACCTGCGGCGGGACCGGACTGGTGCGCAACTCACTTTGTCCGACTTGTGACGGCTCCGGCTATATCCCACGTATCAAAACGATCGAAGTGAAGATCCCGGCTGGAGTAGCCAATGGCTCCCGCATCCGGGTAGCCGGCCAGGGCGGGGTTGGCGAAGGTGGCGGACCCAGCGGTGACGTCTACCTGATCGTGACGGTCGCGAGTGACAAACGATTTGCTCGTGAAGGCGACAACCTGCGCACCGAAGTGGATATACCACTGCTCACCGCTCTGCTGGGTGGGAAAGCACAGGTAACAACCCCAACCGGGCGCGTCGAGCTCACGATCCCGGAAGAAACCCAGCAAGGCAAGAGCTTCCGTCTCCGCGGCCAGGGAATGCCCAAACTGAAGTCCAAATCCGGTGAGCGTGGCGATCTGCTGGCACGGGCGAATGTCGTGCTCCCCACCAATCTCACCGATCAAGAGAAGGCGCTGCTCGAAGAGCTGCGAGCGCTGAGATCCGGAGACTGACTATGACTGAGCAATCCGGCGGATCCGCCGGCCGCTTCGAAGCCCGATACGTCACACTCCAGGCGATCTCCACTCGCACCGGAATCACAACGCGACGGGTGCGGTATTTGGAGAGCGCGGGGCTGATCGGCCCTGCTGAATCGGACGAACATTTCCGGCTCTACCACGAGGACACCGTGGAACGAGTCCTGACGATCGAACGCTTGACCAACGATCTCGGGGTCAATCTGGCGGGGGTCGAAGTGATTCTGAACATGCGCGAACAAATCATCGCGCTGCGCTCGATATCTGAACCGTCATCGGAGTCTCAGCGAAAGCGCACCTGATTTTTCGTTTCTCGAATCGTAGCCACGTAATGTTAGGAAGACGATGCCAGCAACAATCGTTCTCGGAGGACAATGGGGAGATGAGGGGAAGGGCAAGATAACCGATGCCCTCGCCGGAACTTCCGGAATGGTCGTCCGAGCGAACGGCGGCAGCAATGCCGGTCATACGATTTCGACCCCGCAGGGCGTCTTCAAGATGCACCTTGTGCCTTCCGGCATTCTCTCCCCGGGAACAACCTGCGTCATCGGTGCTGGAGTTGTGATCGATCCGCTTCAGCTTGCGAAGGAATTGGCCGAACTCCGCGAACGAGGGATCGACACATCTGCTTTGGTGATTTCCGATCGTGCTCACGTTGTGCTGCCGTTTCACTCCGAAATCGATCGAGGAGAAGAGAATCTACGTGGCGAAGCTCCAATTGGAACCACGCTGCGAGGAATTGGACCAGCGTATGCAGACAAGGTCTCGCGGCGTGGTATGCGTATGGTCGACCTGTGCGATGAGCGCACGGTTCGGGCCGACCTTGCCAGGAATTTCGAGGCGCGAAACCGGTTACTGTCCGGCTACTACGGAGTCGACGAGGTCGATGCCGCCGTCACGACCGAGCGGTTGATCGAGGCCGCGGAGATTCTCCATCCGTTCGTGAGCCAAGCCGAAGAGGTCGTGCAAGATGCGCTCGATCGTGGCGAGCGCGTGATCGTCGAATGTGCACAGGGAGCCATGCTCGATATCGACTATGGCAGCTATCCGTTTGTGACGTCCTCCTCACCAACCGCTGCCGGTGCCTGCCAGGGAGCGGGTATCGCTCCGAATCAAGTCGACGCGGTGATTGGGGTTTTTAAAGCGTATAGCTCCCGGGTTGGCAGCGGTCCGTTCCCCACTGAGCTTTTCGATGCGACTGGTCAGGAAATTCGCGAGCGAGGTCGGGAATACGGAACGACCACCGGACGAGCGCGACGTGTGGGCTGGTTCGATGCCGTTGCAGCTCGTCGCGTGGTACGACTCAATGGCGTTACTGAGATCGCTTTGACCCTGCTCGATGTGCTGGATGCCTTTGATCCGATCCAGATAGGTGTGGAATACGAGATCGACGGACGTCGAATAGAACGCGTGCCGACCATATCAACCGATTACGACCGGGTCGAACCAGCCTTTGCTACTTCGGAAGGGTGGCTCACTGACATCACGGCGGTGCGCTCCGCCTCCGATCTTCCCCGCAACGCAGTTTCCTATATCGAACGAATCGGATCGCTAACCGGGGCTCCAGTCTCCATGGTTGGAGTTGGACCTGATCGGGACCAATTGGTTCCAATCGGATCGCTGGCCGCTGCTACTTCGCGTTAGGAAGGTCGCCGTATGTCTGACAACGAATCGCCAACAGTTCTCGACTCAATTGCGATTCAGAAGATTTTACCCCACCGTTTTCCGTTCCTTTTGGTCGATCGGGTCATCGAACTCGAAGTCGGCAAGCGGGCGGTTGGCATCAAGAATGTGACCATCAACGAGCATTTCTTCCAGGGTCACTTTCCGGAGTATCCCGTAATGCCCGGGGTCCTGATCGTCGAAGCCCTCGCCCAGGTGGGCGGTATCGCGCTCGGCACGGTCGAGGAATATAAGGGGCGAATTGCGTTTTTCGCCGGGATCGATAACGTCCGTTTCAAACGCCAGGTGAAACCGGGAGACACGTTGCGCCTTGAGGTGACGATCGGCCAGCTTCGCCGGTCTATCGGTACCGGGAGTGGCATTGCTACGGTCGATGGCGACGTCGCCTGCAAGGGAGATTTCATGTTTGCGCTGGGACCGTTGATGTCGGAGCTGAGTTAACGATCGCTTTCGCGAAACCCGTCATCGGTATCGATGGCAGCCGGGCCACGGTCGGGCAACCGACTGGAACCGAGCGGTATACCATCGAGTTGCTCGCTGCCATGGCGGAACTCGATCCAATCGACGACTTCCGCGTGTATTTCAAGGGCGAACGCGCTCCCGCAGGGGTCCAATATCCCGGGGTTGTGAAGCCGATTCCGGGTCATCGTTTTTGGACCCTGCGCTCTCTGGCGCTCGAGATGCGCCGGAATCCACCAGATCTCTTGTTCGTACCTTCGCATGTCATCCCGCCTCTCCATCCAACATCAGTGGTCACCGTGCACGATCTCGGCTACCTGGTCGAACCCGAGTGCCATGAGCCCTTGCATCGTAAACAGTTGGAATGGTCCACCCGCTGGAACTGCCATGCTGCCAAGGGAATCATTGCCATCTCCGACGCTACCCGCCAGGATCTTATCGAACGCCTCGGTGTATCACCGGACACAATTCAAGTCATCCACCACGGGGTGTCGCCCGAATTCTTCCCGGCTAACCCGGAGACCATCGACCGAATTCGGACAGCGTACCGTTTGCCAGAATTCTTCATTCTGGCTGTAGGATCGCTTCATCCCAGAAAGAATCTCGCGCGGCTGATTCAAGCTTTTGAGCGGATCGCCCCAGAAATGCCCCATCTCTCGCTGGTTCTTAGCGGTGCTTCCGGTTGGAGAGCAGAGGAAATACGGGACCGAGCGAGGCGCAGCCCGTTTTCTCGGCGTATTTTTCTTATCGGATATGTTCCCGACGCCGATCTGCCTGGACTCTACTCTGCGGCGGCGGTCACGGCATTTGTCTCGATGTATGAGGGGTTTGGCTTACCGGCGATCGAGTCGATGGCTTGTGGAACACCAGTGGTCGCCGCCAACAGATCCGCGCTGCCGGAAATTTGTGGCGACGCGGCGATCCTTGCCGATCCGTTCGATCCTGAGTCGATCGCGGTCGCGCTCCGTGTTGTGATCGACGATGCTCGGATTCGTCAGCGTATGATCGAACGAGGGCTCGCGCGCGCTGCTTCGTTTACATGGCAATCCAGCGCCCTGCAAACCCTCGCGTTCTTGCGCGCAATTCGCGACAATTCCTTCGAAAGCGGATAGTCGCTCTGACCGTTAATTGAGGTATGCGATGAGCTCATCGGGAAAAATGGTTGGTCTGGGGATGATCGCTGCCGGGGCAATTCTCGGAATTGCGGGAAGTGCCTGGCTCATCTCTGGAATGAATGAGGACAAGCTCGAGCAGTCAGGAGCCGTCTTTGGCCTGATTCTGCTGCTTGGCGTGATCGTGATTCCGCTGATCGGAGGCGGCATCTTCTTCATGCGCAAAGGTGCGATGGAAGAAAAACAGATGGCGAAGATCGACCAGCAACGTCAGCTGCTCAACATCGTCTCCACTCGAGGACAGGTATCCATCGCCGATCTGGTGCTCGAAATGCATTCGACCCGCGACCAGGTAGAAAAGGATCTCAACGAGCTTGTGGGCCGAGGATTGTTCAGTGGATACGTCGACTGGAACAAGGGAATGCTCTATTCGATCGAGGCTTCCAAATTGCAGGGCGCGCAATTCTGCCCGAACTGCGGAGGTAAATTGGAACTGGCTGGTAAGGGGATCGTCACCTGCCCGTACTGCGGTGTGCAAATCTTCCTTTCCTGATCGGGAGAATTATCTTTACTAAACGTTATCGCAAGGAGCAAACACGATGAGCTGGTTTCGAGAAACGATGCTAAAAGGCGAAGCCAAAGCAGAACAATTCGAGAACTGGGTGAAAGACGGTGTGAGCGGCGGGGCGGAAAAAACCCGCGGCGGCGTCAGCGACGTGGTCGATCGTACCAGTGAATTTGCTGAAAATTATCAGGACACTGCGGAATCGACGCTCGATCGTATCCCAGGCTACGCGGGATACAAAAGTAAGGAGCAGGCGCGCGATTCAGATCGCGTGCTTCGCGATGAGATCGCCCGTCAGCTCGACCAAGATGCCACCCGCGTAGAGGCGTTGGCACGGACTGCTGCAAATGAGCGCAACGTCAGCCGGGTAAATGAGCTCGAAGCGGTCGTGCAAGGGTTCCGCAATGTGGCCAACGTCGTCCGATCGCTGAGCTATGGCTACGGCGGACTCTTTTCGGATCGGCCTGTCGACGATGCCGCGCTCGCACAGCTCCGACTGTTCGATGAAGGGCTGCTCCTCAAGGTGACCGCCCTGCAAACGGGAGTCGACGAGCATCGAATCGGGCGATGAGAGCGCCGCTGCCACCGTAACAGCGGAAATCGCGGATTTCAAAGCTGGCCTCGACGTGCGAAGTAGCGTTATCGATCAGGGCCGCCCAGCCAAAGCGTCGAAGCCGACCAAAGTTGCCGCGGCAACAGAAAAGGCCTTCGATGACGGTGACAAGCAAGAATCTGAACCGGTCGAGCTCCCGGGTGTCAGTCTCGGTGATGCCGTGTCGATTCTTGGCGACGATCATCTGGTCGAAGCGTTGATCGATGTCAGCACCGGTACTTCAACCGAGCGATTCATCCGGCTCGACAACAAGCCCCAAATGTGGCTCTGGCTTTCCACGGATCCCTCCCACACCCCACAGCAGCTCCTCGCAGCAGAACTTGGCGACGGGATCGAATGGTCTGAAACGAATGGCCGAGCCAAGATCTCAGTTCCTGACGAGCGTACCCGCTCCGGGCCTGCCGTGATCCGCGCCGGAAAAACCACCGACGGGAAGTCCGCCGTGGAGCTCGATATCGATAGCGCGGTGCAGCGGTTCACCGCGAGCGACGTCCACCCGGACGATATCGAAACCTATCGTGCCAAGTGAGATAATGTTTTCAGGCGCGAAATGCCCGATGAGCTCGTCGATCGAGCTTCGAACAGCGCGCTCAATTCGTTAAACGGAGGTTTACACCATGGGAGTTATCGATCGAGTTTCACGCCTGGTGCGTGCAAATGTCAACGATCTGCTGGATCAAGCTGAAGATCCCGAAATTATGATCGACCAGATTCTGCGCGATATGCAGTCGAATATTGCCGATGCACGCAAGCAGGTAGCGTCGATGATCGCACAGGAAAAAGAGCTCGAGTTCGACCGGAATGAAACCCAAAAAGCTGGCAGACGCATGGGGCGACAAGGCGCAGCGCGCTGTCGATGCCGATAAAGACGATCTCGCGCGTGAAGCACTTCGTCGCCAGAAGGACTACAGCGACAATACCGAGCTTTATCAACAGCAGCTCGAGTTGCAGAATCAGGCAGTGACCAAGCTGAAGTCGCAGCTTGCTCAGCTCGAAGCCAAGTACGACCAGACTCGCAGCCAGCGCGACTCCCTCGTTGCCCGACAAAAACGAGCCCGCGCGCAGGCGCAAATTGCCGAGTCGTTGAGCGGCGCTGATTTCTCATCGATGGATCCGTCCTCCGATCTCGACCGCATGGAGCGGAAGATCCGCGGGCAGGAAGCGCAATCGGCTGCCATGCTGGAAATGCAGGACGACTCGATCGACGCCCAATTCGCGGAGCTCGACTATGACTCCGACATCGAAGCTCGACTGGCCGCTCTCAAGGGCGAAAAGACCGTTGCTGCTGAGATTCCAGCATCCCTTGATTCGGACGCCTAACTCGCTTCAGAACTCGTCGATCCGTCTTCGACAGGAGAAACCACCTTGGCAGTTTTGGATCTGATCCAATGGACCGATGAGCGGCCGGACGAAATCGTCCGCCGCGTGCCGGAAACCGGGTCCGGCGAGTTCCGCCTGGGATCGCAGCTGGTGGTTCGTGAGAACCAATCCGCGGTGTTCGTGCGCGATGGAAAAGCGCTCGACACCTTTGGTCCCGGCCGGCACACCCTTTCGACCAACAATATTCCGCTGCTCGGCAGTTTCATCGGCGCAGCCTTTGGTGGCAAGTCCCCGTTTACCGCGGAAGTCTTCTTCGTGTCGACCCGCGAGTTCACCGGGCTCAAATGGGGCACCCCTACTCCGATGACCTTTGCCGACACCCAGCTCGGCATGATTCGCTTGCGTGCGTTTGGCACGTTCTCGATTCGCGTCACGAATTCGACCCTGTTCGTGAACTACATCGTCGGTACCCGTGGCAACTACTCGATTTCGAATATCGAGGATTTCCTGCGCTCGATCATCGTGAGCAACTTCAACGATATCCTCGGGGATCTGAATAGCACCCTCACCGATCTTCCCGGCATGATGACCGATCTGAACACGGTCTCCCGCGCGTCGCTGAGCGACGACTTCGATCGCATAGGTCTCGAGCTCGTGACCTTCCAGGTGGAAGCGATCACTCCACCGGAAGAAGTTGCCAAGATGATCGACCAGCGCTCGGGGATGGGCGCAATCGGCGATATGGGTGCCTTCACCCAATTCCAGGCGGCTCAGGCGATGCGTGATGCCGCTCAAAACCAGGGAGGGGGCGGAGCCGCAGCTACCGGCGTTGGACTCGGTGCCGGCATGGCCATGGGCCAGGCAATGGCCGATGCCATCGGTCAGAGTCAGCGAGGCAGCCAGGAGGCTGCCGGAGCACCTGCTAAAGCGGGTGGCGCTCAGGGACAGGTGAACTTCTGCCCGAACTGCGGGTCTCCTGTTACGCCCGGTGCCAAATTCTGCTCCAACTGCGGGTTTCAGCTCATCGCTGATTAGACGAGAACCAGCAATAGGCAATCAGAACGGGGCGCCTCGTGCACGAGGCGCCCCGTTTACATTCCTTTCCAGTTCGACTCCCGCCAATGGCCAAAACCACAGTATTTATGCGGGGTTTCGATGGTATCTGAGGTCGATTATCTGGCCGATAAATGGTAGAATTGAGGGTCGTTTTAGTTTCGACCCTGAACAGTAAAGGACCTTTAATTGGCGGATATTGGCAACGTTCGTTTAGCGAACATTGATACCGAAGTGCGGCAGTCGTATCTCGACTACGCGATGAGCGTCATCGTGCAACGCGCGCTTCCCGATGCCCGCGACGGATTGAAGCCGGTTCATCGCCGGGTGCTTTTCGCCATGTGGGAAATGGGGATGCGCTCGACCTCCCGATATCGCAAAAGCGCCGGTACGGTTGGGGAGGTGATGAAGAATTTTCACCCCCACGGCGACAGCGCGATTTACGACACCTTGGTCCGCATGGCGCAGCCATTCAACCTGCGCTATCCCCTGATCGACGGCCAAGGCAACTTTGGCTCGGTCGACGGCGACGGTGCTGCGGCCATGCGCTACACCGAGTCACGGCTGGCGCTCATCGCCGACGAGCTTTTGCTCGACATCGAAAAGAACACGGTCGACTTCGTTCCCAACTACGACGCCTCGATGACCCAACCGAGCGTGTTGCCTGGCCGACTGCCGAACCTGCTGCTCAATGGCGTCAGCTGGTATCGCCGTGGGTATGGCGACGAATATCCCGCCTCACAATCTCAACGAGCTCTGCGACGCGATCACCTATCTCATCGAGAATCCTGAGGCGTCAGTCGATGAATTGATGCAGTTCGTTCCCGGTCCGGATTTCCCGACCGGAGGCACCATACTGGGCACCGAGGGCATTCGTGCCGCGTACGCCACGGGCCGAGGTCGTGTGGTCATCCGCGCGAAGGCTTTCGTCGAGGAGTCCCCTCGGGGAAATCGTTTCCAGATCATCGTTACCGAGCTCCCTTACCAGGTCAACAAAGCGCTTCTGCTGGAGCGCATTGCCGAGCTCGTCAAAGACGGCAAGCTGGACGGTATTAGCGACCTGCGGGACGAATCAGACCGATCCGGTATGCGGATGGTGATCGAGCTCAAACGCGACTCTCAGCCGCTCAAGGTTCTGAACAATCTCTTCAAGCACACGTCGCTGCAGCAGTCCTTCGGCGTCAATATGCTTGCGTTGGTCGAGCGAGGTACGCAGCCGCGTGTTCTGAGCCTGCGACGCGCGCTGCAGGAGTACGTGAGCCACCGGCAGGAAGTCGTCGTTCGGCGCGCCGAATATGAGCTGGAGCGAGCACGGCGCCGGGCGCATATCCTCGAAGGGCTTCTCAAAGCGCTTGATTCGATCGACCAGATCATCGCAACGATCCGCGCTTCCTCTACCACCGAGGACGCCCGCAACAACCTGATCGGTGGTTTTGGCTTTACCGAGATGCAGGCGAACGCCATTCTCGACATGCGTCTCGCGCGCCTGGCGGGTCTGGAACGCAAAAAGATCGAAGATGAGTACAAGGAGATCATGGCGATCATCGCTGATCTCGAATCGCTCCTGGCCGATCCCAACCGCGTGTTGGCCGCGATCAAACAGGATCTTGCCACCCTCAAGGAAAAGTATGGCGATGAGCGTCGCACGATCATCCAGGATGTTTCCTCCGATCTCAGCGTCGAAGACCTGATTCCGGAAGTTGAAGTCCTGGTCACGATGACCAATCGTGGCTACGTCAAGCGCATCCCGGCCGACGTCTATCGCACGCAACGGCGCGGCGGCAAGGGCGTCACCGCTCTCACGATGCGCGATGAGGATGGTGTTCAGCACATCCTGTCAGCGAATACCATGGACTCGTTGCTCGTCTTCACGAATCGCGGCAAGGTTTATCAGGTCAAAGTTCACGAGCTGCCCGATGCGGGACGAACCGCCAAAGGTCTGCCCATCGTCAATATCGTGAGCATGTTGCCGGATGAAACGGTCACAACGTTCCTGAACGTCCGTGAGTTTTCCTCCTCGAAATATCTCTTCTTTACGACTCGCATGGGTACCGTGAAGCGCGTCGCGCTCGATCAGTTCAAGTCGGTTCGTGCCAATGGACTGATTGCCATTGGAATCGACGAAGGCGACGAACTCGTCTGGGTTCGCGTGAGTTCGGGAAGCGACGACGTCGTCCTCTCCACCAGGTTAGGTCAGGCGATTCGCTTCTCCGAAGATGACGTACGCCCGATGGGCCGTCCAGCCGCAGGCGTGCGCGGCATCAGACTCGCTCCCGGCGATCAAATTATCTCCTCCGAAGTGTCGTCCGAAGACTCAGACCTCCTGGTCATCTCCGCAAATGGCTTCGGCAAACGAACTGCGCTCAAACAATTCCCGTTACAACGTCGCGGTGGCAAGGGTGTTACGGCCATGAAGCGCACCGACAAAACCGGTGACGTGGTGGGAGCCCATATGGTCCGGCCGGATCAAACCGTCATGCTCATCAGTTCGAGCGGTCAGGTCATCCGTATGCCGGCTGACCAGATTTCGCTGATTGGCCGCGCCACGCAAGGCGTTACCGTGATGAAACCGAAACGAAATGAAGTCGTCGTTTCGGTCGCTATCAGTGATCCTGTCATCGATCGAGCAGAAGAAAACGCTTCGCTCAATGGGAAAGAGATCAGTTAGTCAATTGCAATCAAGCCGGGTGGACCTCTCGTCCACTCGGCTTTTCTCTATCTGCGAACGGAATGTTACGAGCGGATACGTGCTGTCGACGCTCCAGCGGCTGCAGGAGGCGCCCAGCGGCGCAACCAAACGGAAAAGATCGGCACGCAGACGACCAATATCACAGTCGTCGCGAGCATCATGATATAGAGCAATCGGACGATCCCACCGCTCGTTGGATGAAACACCGGTCCTCTGCCCGCGATCCAGAGGATGAGAATCTGTATCGCCAGGACGACGGGGGGAATGAGGAGCCGAACCCCGATGCCAACGTAGGAAGATACGACCGTGGCCGCAGCGCCTAATAACATGGCCATGGCCAGAATGCCGAGCGCCTGGCCCACGCCGATCTGGCTACGCTCCCCCACCGCCTGCGGAATGAGCAGAGCAACCGGCAAGAATACCAACGATGCCTGATCGGGACGCGACCAGAACCGCGCCGCCGAAACAGCAGCCAAGGCGAAGGTAAAGAAAATGACCAGCAATGTGGTCAGAACTGCCGGCAAGGCAGAACCGCTCTCGATAGAGACATATGGTTCGCGAATCAACGCCACTTGAATAGCGAGCATTGGAAGTAAGCCGATGGCCGCCGCAAGGTGGATCGTCCACGGTTTTGCTAGCGCATCTGGACGATCGTCGCGCGTGACCAGGAAGCCGATCACCTGCACCGCCGCCAGCACGATAAACGCCAGCGGCATCGATCCGGCCTTTGGCAGTGGCGAAAGGAACCAGAGAAGCAGCGCGAGGGTTCCTGTTACCGCAGGCGAAACCGCCAGGAGCAGTTGCTCGCGCTTGCGATCGACTCGCGGTTGTTGCGCCGCGCGAATCGCGGCACGGCTTATACGTGGCCGTCGGTCGCCGGCAGCGTCATATTCATCTGCTTCTGCGGGAGGCTTCCAGGTTTGGGGTTTCCATTCGTCCTGCCAGTCGGGCAGCCGATTCCCTAAATCGGACCCGGATGCACGGCCGCGCCGTTGCGATCGCACGAGATTCAGGCAGTGGCTCGCGCAAGCAACCGATCGATAGCTATCGGCGTGCCTTGGCGATTTCGGAATGACATGACGTTTGGAATCCCGCAAAGCCGCAACATCTGCAGTGTGAGCGATACTCCTGCGCCGATCGTGCGTTCGGTGTGGGAATCGGTCCCAGTCGTAATGCGCGATCCCCCAGCGTCGGCATACCATCGAACGATGGTCGGCCCGGGCATGCTGGTTTTCGGCGCCTGCCGGATACCAGATGTGTTGATCTCGAACCCGACATTCGATTCGATCATTGTTTGAAATACTGGTTGCAGTCGATCGCGAATATCCGCCGGTTCATACGTGCGGTATTTCTTTGGCAAATAGCGCTTGGGAATGTCGAGGTGACCGATCGAGCAGAACCACCCCGTGCGGACCGCTGCTTCGATCTGCTGAAGATAGGCGGTGAACACATCGTCCAGTGTCATGCCATCGTAAATGGGAGGATAAATCAGCTGCCCGTCAGATGCGTAATGAACCGACCCGATCGTGAAATCGTACCGTTCGAGGTTGGCCGAAACCCACTTTTCCACCGCATCATAGGTGTCGGTATGGAAGTCAATCTCCGCACCGGCCAGAATCGTGAGTCGATCGCCAAACTCCCTGCGCGCATCATCAAGCGACCGGAAGTAGTCGTGAATACGGTAGTATCCAAATCCGAAATCATTGGGTTGATGATCGATGTGGTCCGTGAACGCGATTTCGGTGATACCGGCATCAATAGCCGCGACGCAGGAGGTCGCCATGGCCGTGGCACAATCGACCGAAAATTCGGTGTGGACGTGGTAATCGAACAACGGGAACCTCTCTCATTCGCAAGCGTCTCAACGCCGGCCAACTATACCAGCGCCCTCTGTGCATCGAGTCACATCGAGGCGACGCGTTGATGAGCAGTCGAGCGCCACGGATCGGCTTTTTTGGCGGAACCTTCGATCCCATCCATCACGGTCATCTCATTCTGGCGTCGTATGCCTCCACGGGCGCGGGACTGGACCGGCTCCTTTTCGCGCCGGCGGCCGATCCGCCGCACAAGGACCGGCGCGTTTCTCCCGTCTCGGAACGCATTGAAATGCTGCTGCGCGCGATCGATCCCGACCCGCGTTTCGAAATGACGACCGTCGATCTCGATCGTACCGGTCCCCATTACTCGGCAGACACCTTGGCTATCCTGGCCAATGAATATCCAGACGCCGAGCTGTTCTTTCTTATGGGAAGTGATTCCTATCGTGACCTCCCGCATTGGCATGAACCGCTTCGCCTCTTCGAACATTCCGATCTCCTGGTTGGCTTGCGACCTAACAGCGATTTCGATGAAAACGAGCTCGCACGGCTTTTGCCACCTACGCGAACACAAGCAACGTTTGTGGATATCCCGCTGATCGAGATTTCATCGACCGAGGTGCGACATCGGGTTTCCGAGCGCCTGCCGATCGATTACCTTGTACCGCGCTCGGTGCAGAGCTATATCGAGACCAGCGGTCTGTATCGCGAAGCTCAGGAATCTTTCGTCGGCCTGCGGATACCCGATTGACCGTCCTTCGTCGAACCCCCTATACTCCGCGCGAGCGGCCCCTGAGACGTACGGGGTCTTTATTTTGGTCGCGAGTCGAGCCTTTTAACTTAGCCCTGTCACCGCGGCCGGAGTGCCAACGTTGAAAATCTCTCCCTGGATTACCCTGGCGTTCATCCTCATGCTGACCCTCTTTGCCGGATGGGTTGTCTTGCCGAGCGACACACTCGACGTTGGTTCGTTCAAGTCCGACCATCCGATTCAGCAAGGGCTCGACCTGCAGGGCGGAGTGCAAGTGCTCCTCGAAGCACGCCCGCCGGAAGGGCAAAGCATCGATTCGGGGACGATGGCAGGAACGCGCGATACGATCGAGCGTCGCGTGGGTGGCCTGGGTGTCAGTGAACCTCTGGTGCAAACTCGCGGCAACAACCAGATCATCGTCGAGCTACCGGGCGTCACGAATCCAGAGCAAGCAGTCGAAGTCGTGCGGCAAACCGCGCTTCTCGAGATCATCGATACAAACGGGCAAGTTCTTCCTGCCGGCACGAAAGTCCGCACAACACTGAACCCCAACGACACAGGAGAACCGGGGACTCCCGCTGCGGTGGATGGCTCTCCGGTAGCATCTCCCGAAGCGTCGCCCGTCGCCGGCATCACCGACACGACGGCAGCCGAGGGACCGGTCTTCCAAACCATCATTTCTGGCGCAGATCTGAAAGATGCATATCGCGCCACCGGACCGCTCGGACAAATCGTGGTGGGCTTTGAGCTCAAGGGCGATGCGGCGGGTCGGTTCTACGATTTCACGAGTCAGAACATTGGGCGACCGATGTCGATTGTGATCGACAAGACCGTCATCTCCTCTCCTGTCATCAACGGCGCTATTTCCGACCAGGGGCAGATCGAAGGGATTGCGCCGGCGGAGGTCGACAATCTGGTCGTCCAGCTCAAGGCCGGCGCGCTGGCAGTGCCGCTGGAAGTTGTCCAGAGTCGCGTGGTGGGCCCTTCGCTCGGTCAGGATTCGATCGATAAGAGCCTGACGGCCGCCATCATTGGTCTCGGCACCGTGGCACTCTTCATGATTCTCTATTACCGTTTGCCTGGGTTCCTGTCCGTGCTCGCACTTGGCATTTACACCTTGTTGGTGCTGTCGCTCTTCAAACTCATCCCGGTAACGCTTACACTGGCGGGAATCGCGGGATTCGTGCTGTCGATTGGCATGGCCGTCGATGCCAATGTCCTCATTTTCTCCAGGTTAAAGGAAGAATTACGCCTTGGGCGTACTGCGCCTCAGGCAGTTGAGCTTGGCTTTGCCCACGCCTGGCCCTCGATCCGCGATTCAAACATCACCTCGATGATTACCGCGGCCATTCTCTATTGGTTCGGTCAATACACCGGGGCGACGATGATCACCGGGTTTGCCCTGACTCTCTTTATCGGAGTGGCGGTCAGCATGTTCACGGCGTACACCGTCACGCGTACGTTCTTGCGACTGGTACTGAGCTCGACCCACATTCACAACACCTGGTGGCTGGGAACGAAACGACCTCCGGCTGCCAGCTCGAGCCCGGCGGACTAAAGGACAAACACCGTGATCGAACATCTCGCGACCTACCGTAAGTGGTGGTACCTCCTCTCGATTCTGATCATCTTGCCGGGGCTAATTTGCCTCGTCTTCAAAGGGCTCGATCTCGGAATCGACTTTACTGGCGGTACGATCTGGGAAATTCAGTTCGATCAGTCGGTTACGACCGAACAAGTCAAGAGCGTGCTCGCTGAGTACGGCGTGAATGAATCCATTGTTCAGACTTCTTCCGCCGACGGTGGTGACAACAACGTGGCCATCATCCGGATGGAAGAAATGGCCACCCCGTCTGATCAGAAAACCCAGCTCAGCGAAGCACTCTCGAACCAGATTGGTACATTCACCGAACTGCAGATCTCTACAGTTGGGTCATCGGTCAGCGATCAGGTCGCGACGCGATCAATTCTCGCGATTGCGGTGGCGTCCATCGGTATCCTCATGTACATCGCGTTTGCGTTCCGCAACACGCAACAACCGCTTCACTATGGCGCTGCGGCCATCATCGGCATGCTCCATGATGTCCTTCTCGTGGTTGGAGTCTTTTCGATACTGGGCTGGCTCTTCGGTGTCCAGGTGGATGCCTTGTTCGTGACAGCTATCTTGACCGTCATCGGGTTCTCGGTGCACGACACGATTGTGGTGTTCGACCGTATTCGCGAAAATCTCGCGAAACAATCCGACCCTACCTTCGAAGGCATCGTCAACTACAGCCTGGCGCAAACAGTGGTGCGTTCGGTCAACACCTCGCTCACCGTCGTGTTTACGCTGTTGGCGCTCTTCCTCTTTGGCGGCGAATCGACGCGAACCTTCGTCCTTGCGTTACTTATCGGCGTCGTCAGCGGAACGTATTCATCGATCTTCAATGCAAGCCAAATACTCGTTTCCTGGGAAGAGCATGACATCCGCCGCTGGAGAGAAAAGCGACGAAGTCGTACGGCGGCGCCGGCTCCCTCGCGTTAGCGATCGTGAAGGGATTCGGATCGGATGGTTGTTACAACCAGAAGGATGGCGATGGTAGAATTCGTCGTCGCGCAAGCCAGAGTAGCGGCGTCGTGAAATCTACAAAACGGCTCGATGAGCCTGAGAGTGACTCTTCGCAGTGGAGCAGATCTGCCGTCGAAGAGCCACTTTTGTGTGTAGCTGAGTAAGGTAGTGCTGCTTTCGGCGAATGCCGGTTCGCGCATGTGGGAATCGAGGAGGGGAACTTGGACGATATCCGGACGTATCTCGCGCCAGTAATCATTATTGGCGTCATTGCGATCATATTCGCGGTCTATCTGGCTCGCGATGTGATGCGAAAAGATACGGGTACCCCAGAAATGCGGGACATCTCCGACCGCATCTTCGAAGGGGCTCTCGCGTACCTCAAGCGACAGTACCGAACCATTACATTCCTTGCCCTCATCGTTGCGGTTGTGTTGGGTGTTCTGGTCTATTTCTTTGAGAATGACCAACAGACGACGCGCGCGCTCGTGACATCGCTGTCCTTCCTCTTTGGTGCATTTCTTTCCGGGATTTCCGGATTCATCGGAATGTACGTAGCGGTTCGCTCGAATATCCGCACGGCCGCTGGAGCCCGTAACAGCCTCGCTGAAGCGATGAATGTCGCGCTTCGCGGTGGAGCCGTATCCGGATTCCTCGTCGTTGCTCTCGCGCTGCTTGGCGTTGCCAGTGTCTATTTGGCGGTTTACCAGTTTGCTGAAGGTGCCCTTCCCACGGTGGCGGAAACGCCATACTGGATCGTCGGCTTCGCGTTCGGCGCTAGTTTTGTGGCCCTCTTCGCGCAACTTGGTGGCGGTATCTACACCAAGGCTGCTGACGTTGGAGCCGACCTGGTCGGCAAGTTCGAAGCCGGAATTCCCGAAGACGACCCGCGCAACCCGGCAGTCATCGCGGACCTCGTCGGAGACAATGTCGGTGACTGCGCCGGCCGCGGAGCGGACCTCTTCGAGTCGTCCTCGGCGGAGTTCATCGGTGCGATGATTCTCGGCGTTACCCTCTACAAAGCGTCTGGCCCCGGCGATGAAAATATCGCCTGGATTTTCTTCCCGCTCCTGGTGGGCGCCGTCGGCGTGATCTGTTCGATCATCGGCCTGCTGACGGTCCGCCCCAAGGGCGTCATTACCAATCCGATGGGCGAGCTGAACAAAGGGTTCTACGTCGTATCCGCCCTGGGTGCCGTTGGCCTCTTCATCGTGAGCTACTGGGTGCTTCCGTATGGCAAGTGGCAGTTCGCAGTCTGCGGCATCATCGGTATCCTGACAGCGATTGCATTCCTGTTCATTACGCAGTACTACACCTCCGGCACGTACCGACCGGTACGAGAGATCGCCGAGCAGTCCCGCCGGGGTGTTGCGACCAACATCATCTCCGGTCTTTCAGTTGGTATGGAAACCACTGGCCTGCCAGCGGTCGTCATCTCCGCTGCGCTGCTCTCTTCGTACTATGTCGGCAAATCGGTTGAGTTCCCCACCGACGCTGCGATTTCGGCCGGCATCTTCGGCACAGCCGTTGCGACGATGGGCATGCTGATGTCTGCCGCATACATTCTGGCGATGGACACGTTTGGACCTATCACTGACAACGCTGGCGGCATTGTGGAGATGTCCAACCAGCCAGAGTCAGTGCGCGAAGTCACCGACGCTCTGGATTCGGTCGGTAACACCACCAAGGCGCTGACCAAGGGATATGCTGTCGGTACCGCTGCCCTGGCCGCCTTCCTCCTCTTCTCAGCGTTCCTCGAAGAGGTCAACCGCTTCAAGGGAGCTGGCAACGAAGTGGCACGTGTCGTAAACGTCGCCGAGCCACGCGTCTTCGTCGGTGGCCTCATCGGCGCCATGATCGTCTTCCTCTTCACCTCATTAGCTATTCGCGCGGTCGGAAACGCCGCCGGAGACATGATCGAAGAAGTTCGACGACAGTTCAAAGCCGACCCAGGCATCATGGCTGGCACCTCGCTCCCCGACTACGCACGCTGCGTTGACATATCGGTTCGCTCTGCGCTGCGCGAGATGATTCTGCCGGGCGTTCTCGCAGTCGCTGGTCCGGTCATCGTTGGAACCCTGCTTGGGTGGGAAGCCGCCGCAGGTCTGTTGATGATCGGTACGATTACCGGTGTGCTCATGGCACTCTTCCTGAACAATGGTGGCGGCGCATGGGATAACGCGAAGAAGTACATCGAAGCCGGCAATCTCAAAGATGAACACGGCAATGTCCTCGGCAAGGGCTCCGATGCCCACAATGCCGCGGTCGTTGGCGATACCGTCGGCGATCCGTTCAAGGACACAGCCGGCCCGTCTCTCCACGTATTGATCAAGCTCTTTGCGACGATCACGCTGGTGCTCGCGCCCCTGTTCATCTAGGTTTTCAACTTCGACGCACAGAGAGCGGTTCGCCTAGGCGGACCGCTCTTTTTTTGAATTAGAGGACAAGTGACTATGTCAGACCGAAAACGCATTGCAATCGTCGGCGGCGGAATTGCTGGCCTCACCGCTTCCCTGCGGCTGGCCCAGGCCGGGTTCGATGTCACCCTCTGGGAACGAGCACCGAAATTCGGAGGTCAGGCCGGCGCATTTGAAGTTGACGGTGGGAAGCTCGAATATTTCTATCACCATCTTTTCCAAAGCGATACCCAAATTACCGAGCTGATCCATGAGCTCGGTATAGGCGACCGCCTGGCCTGGTTACCATCGAACGTCGGCTTCTTCGCCGATGGCACGATCTATCCGCTCAACGGCGCCAAGGATCTTCTGACGCTTCCTATCCTGCCATTCCATGACCGAGTGCGAGTCGGCCTGGTAACTGCGTATCTTCAGCGGGTGAAAAATTGGAAACCTTACGAAAAAGTAACTGCGAAGGAATGGCTGACCCGCGCCATGGGCGAGCGTGCCTACTCGCGCACCTTTGGCGCGCAGCTTGACGCCAAGTTTGGCCGGTATGCCGATCAGATCGCGATGGTCTGGTTTTGGGGCAAGATCTGGCTCCGAACCACGTCACGCCGTTCGCCGCTCGAAGGGGAAAAACTTGGTTATCCCATTGGGAGCTTCGATGTCGTCATCGATGCGATCGTGGACGGCGCGCGCAATGTAGGAGCCACGTTGATTTCCGGAAGTGGCCCCAGCGAGCTGGTGAAGAACGACGATGGCACCTGGGCTGTCAAGATCGATGGCCAGGAAACCCAGTCGTTCGACGCCGTTATTGGTTCGATCCCTTCACCGATCTTTGCCCGGCTCGTTCCCCAGCTCCCTGACGACTATCGCCAGAAGTTGCTTGCCCTCGACTATGAGGCAGCGGTGGTTGTGTTGCTCGAAATGGATCGCGCGCTCTCCGATACCTACTGGATGAACATCGCCGATCCGTCCATGCCGTTCACGGCCATCATCGAACATACCAACTTCGTCGCGCCCGGTAACTACAATGGCAAACATTACGTCTATTTGAGTAAATACCTCGAACCTGACAATCCGTATTTCACCATGGCGGAAGAAGAGGTCATCGACTCGTATCTCCCCCACCTCCGCAAGGTGAACAAGCAATTCGAGAAGAGTTGGATCAGCAAGTACTGGGTCTTCCGCGAGCGCGCCGCGCAACCGATCATTACGCTGAATTACAGCGAGCGCATCCCCGATCACCGCACACCGTTGACCGGGCTCTACCTCGCTAACACGAGTCAGATCTATCCAGAGGACCGGGGTACCAACTACTCAGTTCGCCTGGGAAATCAGATCGCAGAAATGGTCAAGTCCGACCTGCGCTAACAGGCTTGATTGGTGAAGTAATGGGTTCAAGTGTCGGACAGGTCACTTGTCCCTCACCGACCCACGATGGCTCAGTTGCTCCACCAGATTGCTTGGTACCCTTCGACAGCGCTTTCGAGCCTTCCCTGGGTATGGAGGTAACTCAGAAATGCGTAAATCGTTGGATGCAAGAGGAAGTAGGCGGGATGATCGGCCACTGGCGCAGCATAGCTTTCCAGCAATTTAACCATTAGGTCACTCGCGGTAGCTGGCTCAGCGGCGAACTCAAGCACACGATCGGCAACCTCGAGCACGAGCTGCCGATTGAGCATGAGTGAGTCGTCGATCGATGGAGATACAGCTCCATGCCCGGGTACCACCCAATTCGCCTCGACCTTGAATGCTGTTTCGATGGCTTGTAAATGATCGCCTACTGCATAGAGGTACGGAATTCGGTACTTCTCGAGCACCGTCTCCGGGAGCGCCACATCGGCGCAGAAAAACACGCCATCGATGCGAAAACCCAACTGATTCGGGGAATGCCCAGCAAGGGAGATCGCTTCGATCGGAACTCCCTCGACTTCGAAATCGGTTTCAGAAATGATCTCATCGACCGGACTCGCATCGGCCAAAAGGAATCGGCCACGGAGTGTAGCAGGCGGATCCGCTCCAGCATACAAAAGCGAGGGTTGCAGGATTGGATATCGGATTACGGCCTCATCAATAGCCGGGGCGTAGACCTTCGCTCCAGTCCGTTTCACCACGGTGGCATTTGCCCCAAAGTGGTCGGCATGGGCATGCGTGGTCACGATCGCCGCCACGACTCCACCCAGCTCCTGAATCGCCTTGACCGCCTTTTTACCACTTGTGTCATTCAAACCCGTGTCGATCAAAAGGAACCGATCGCCCTCGGCGCGCACAACACCGACGTTGACCGCACCAGGGATATATCCAACGTGTTCTGTCAGGAATTCGACCGTCATTGCATATCCTCGTGTTTGCCGCAAAACCGACTGTTCTGGTCGGCCGCCTCACTATACTGTTCCGGGTTAATCGTAGGGAACGGAGGGGCAATCGGTGCCACGACACATCGTCGAAGTGAGTCAATTTTCGCGTGGCGATCTGGAGTTCGTCTTCGATCGGGCAGACGACATGCGTGCCCTTACCACAGCAGATCACCGGCTGGACGGACGGATTCTTGCAACACTCTTCTATGAACCGTCTACCCGCACGCGTTTGAGCTTCGAATCGGCCATGCTGCGCCTGGGTGGCAACGTGATCTCCACCGAGAATGCTCGCGAATTCTCCTCGGCGATCAAGGGTGAATCGGTCGAGGACACTATCCGCATAGTCGAGGGCTATGCGGATGCCATCGTCATTCGTCACTATGAGCAGGGAGCTGCGGCTCGAGCAGCGGCAGTTGCCTCGGTACCGATTCTCAACGGTGGCGACGGACCGGGAGAGCACCCCACGCAGGCGCTGCTCGATCTCTATACGATTCACCACGAGCTCGGTCGGATCGACAATCTGCGTATCGCTTTAGTCGGCGACCTTCGTTTCGGCCGGGCGGTCCGTTCGCTCGCTATGCTCCTTACCCGGTCGACAGGCATCGAGCTGGTATTTGTTTCTCCGCCAGAAGTCCAAATGGGTGACGATGTTCGCCGCGCGCTTTCCGCTGCGAACATCCCGTTTCGGGACGAATCCGATCTGGCTTCCGCGGTTGATGGGGTCGATGTGGTCTACCAGACCCGCATTCAGAAGGAACGATTCGCATCAGAAGATGCCTATGCGCGTAACAAAGGAATCTATATCGTCAATAACGCAACGATGGCGAAGCTGCCTATGTCCTCCATCGTGCTGCACCCATTGCCACGGGTCGACGAGATCGCTTCGTCGTTCGATGTCGATCCGCGTGCGAAATATTTCGATGAAGCTAAAAATGGGGTCTACGTGCGCATGGCGCTACTGGAGGCTTTACTCGCTGGGCCCTGGAGCGGTTGATGCGACAACTGCTTCGATTTCAGATCCCCGACTGACGAAGCTCTTTGTGCGTCGCTCCAGTTCACGTCTGGGCAGCATGAGCCGGCGTCCACACGTTTGGCACTTTACGCCGATATCCCCGCCAATTCGCAAAACAGACCACTCGAATCCACCACAAGGGTGAGCCTTGCGCATGCGCATGACATCTCCTACACGAAATTCGAGCGGCCCGTCCTGACTGATCGGCATGATCGCGCTAAAAATATGTCCTACATCAAGCCTGGAATTTTCATCCCGCCGGTGAGCGCGCCCAACTTTTCTGAGCTCAAGTCAGTTGCCTTGGTCATGGCATCCTGAATCGCTGCAGTGATCAAGTCCTCCAGCATCTCGACATCAGAGGGATCGACCGCAGAAGGGTCGATTTTGATGCTTTGGAACTCTTTGGCTCCGGACACTTTAGCTACGACGACTCCGCCACCCGAGGAACCCTCGACTACGGTTTGTTCCAGCTCTTCCTGAATCTTCGCCATGCGATTCTGCATCTGCTGGATCATTTTCATATTGACGCCCATACGTGCGATGTCCTTTCGATTCAAGCCAAAGCGCGTCGCCATAAGCGTCCGCGAACGATCGAGTATACGGTAGCCGCGACTGCGGTCAGGCGGTCGTGGTCGCCCGCTCCAACATTTCTCGCGCGCCTTTACGGGAGGTAGCGGACGGCGGCTCACCATCGATCATCGAGGCAATCTCGTCGATCCGCTCGTCGCCTTCCAGCAACATTACGCGTGACGTCGTGCGGCCCCGCGAGGAATCCTTCTTGATCTTGAAATGATGCTCCGCCACCGCCGCGATCTGCGGCAAGTGGGTGATGACCACCACTTGATGCCCAGCGCCCAATTGCTGCAGCTTGACTCCGACCATCTGCCCCGAACGTCCCCCGATCCCGACATCGACCTCGTCGAAGACCAGCGTCGGGGTGTGGTCCGAATCGGCCAGCACTGATTTCAGGGCCAGCATCATGCGTGCGGTTTCCCCACCGGATGCGACCCGCGCCAGCGACTTGGCAACTTCGCCTTTGTTCGGCGCGAACATGAACTCCACGCGATCCGCGCCAGTTTCATCGAACAGGATGGCACCGCTGCGTGGCCGAACCGCTATCTCGAACATCATGCTGCCAAGATTGAGATCTGCCGCCGCGAGAGAGGCATCGTGTGCCAGGCGCTCCGCAGCGGTGCGCCGAGCCTGGGTGAGTTTTGCTGCCGCCGCCGAGACGCTGGCATCTAGGTCGTCCACACGCGCTCTGAGGGCGGTTTCGTCATGCTCGCAGCCGCTCAGTGCTTCGAGCTCACTCACCGCCGTCGCCTGGAATTCGAGGACATCGTGAATCGACGCCCCGTACTTTCGCTTGAGTTGCTTGATCGCTTCCAAACGCTCCTGGACGACCGAGAGTCGATCCGGATTGGCTTCGACCTCATCGAGGTAATCGCGAAGTTCCAGCGCGATCTCATCAACCAGAAGTGCTACCTCAGTCAATCGCTCGGACAAGCCAGACAATGATGCATCCAATTCGGCCGCATCCCCGAGCGACCGGGTTGCGTTGCGCAACCCATCGGCTGCTGAAGCCTTTTCGATCTCATCGCCGGCAATCAACTGCGCAGTGGTCGCAATCAATTGTCCAAGACGTTCTGCATTTGCCAGGCGATTTCGCTCGGTTTCGAGCTCAGTATCTTCACCCACGACCAGGGCTGCCGAGGAAATCTCTTCGACTTGGTAACGGAGTAAGTCAATCCGCTGGGCGCGATCACGTGCTCCGGTATCCACCGCATCAAGTCGCGCCTTCGCGACGCGCCACTCGCGCACGAGAGCGGCGACTGCTGCTCGGTCGGAATCCAAATGCGCGTATCGGTCGAGAAGGGTGAGCTGCACCATCGGACGCAATAACGAAAGATGATCGCTCTGGCCGTGAATGTCGACCAGGAATTGCCCGAGCGTTCCCAGCAGCGCGGCCGTTGCCGGACGCCCGTTGATGCGCGCCGTACTTCTCCCTCCGGCCTGGATTTCCCGGCTCAGAATAAGCTCACCGTCTGGCGAGTCGATCCCGTGTTCGCCAAGCACATCCTGCATTCCCGGAGAGTCTGCCAAGCCGTCGACATGAAATCGGGCATCGACATAGGCCGTCCTGGAACCGGAACGGACCATATCGGCGGAAACACGCTCGCCCAGTACAGCTCCGAGCGCATCGATAATGATCGATTTTCCCGCGCCGGTCTCCCCGGTTAGGGCATTCAGCCCCTGCCCGAACTGGATGCGGAGATCATCGATGATGGCAAAGTCACGGATTTCCAAATCGAGCAGCATTGCCGAAACGTCCGGTCGTTTACGAACGGTCTTTGAAGAGTGATTGCGGGCGCGCGATCAAGTGGCAGTCTCAGAATGTCCAGCCAGAATATCTTCTGGCCCCCACTCGTGCACCGGGATCGCGGCGTAGTCCATTTGGTCCAGGAAGCCGTAGCGCTCGAGCACCAGAATGATCTCACCGGCATTCTTCGCGTCCCACAGCGAGAAAATACGATCGTCGGAAAGGTCAGGAGACCATGTTTTGAGCCAGCGCGGGTTCGCGCCGTCTTTTCCATGTGATTCTGCCATTCCGGCCAGGTTCGTCGGCGGTTTGACATCCGACTCATCCGAATCCAGCGGTGTATGAATGACCAGATAGGTGGTCATACGGCTACGTCACTCCCTTGCTGGCGTTATCACCGCCTTGACCTTGCCCCCCACGACTTCTCCGGCGCCGGCGGCGCTTGCCGCTCCGCGAATCGTTCGGTTTGTTTTCGGTCACTTCTGATTCGACGACTGCGATCGTCTCCACGCTCACCGAGACGGTCTCGATCTCGACGATGGCAACGTCCACTTTCTCGTGGACCTGTTCCTTCTGGCGTTTCTCGATGCGGATCGGCGCTACCGGAGCTTCTCCGAAACCAAGCTCACTCGAAGCAAATGTGTGCTCCTGGTTCTCGGCTGCGAGCAACACCGTCACCAGCCCCTTCAGCAATTGCAGCGAAACAACGGTGCCAGAACCAAGCGGCGTCTCGATCTGTTGAGCGAGTTTTGGCATCACTGCTTTCATCTGCCGGTACTGATCGTTCTCATACGAAAGACAGCACAACAGACGACCACAGACGCCGGAGACTTTGCTCGGGTTCAGCGAGAGATCCTGCGTCTTCGCCATTCCCATCGTGATGTCCGGGAACATGGGTAACCAGGTCGAGCAGCAAAGCGTGCGTCCGCACCGGCCCAGTCCTCCCAGCAGTTTTGCCTCTTCACGCGCCGACACCTGGCGTAGCTCGATGCGGCATTTCAGCTTCTGATTCAGATCTCGAGCGAGATCGCGGAAATCGACCCGGTCAGCCGCGGAGAAGCTCAAGGTCAGCTGACTGCCATCGAAGTTGTACTCCGCGGCAATCGGCTTCATGGGCATTCGGCGGGCGCGGATTTCGGTTCCGAAAGTGCGGAGCGCGCTGGCACTGGTCTTCCGCAGCGATTCCATTCGTTCGATATCGCGCTCGCTCATTCGGCGCTCTACCGATTTGAGTTCGCCTTTGAGCTGGCTCGATGCAACCTGATGTGGCGCTATCACCACCCGTGCGGCTTCGAGTCCGCGGCTGGTATCGACCACGATCCAGTCGCCGGTCTCGAGCTCGATCGAGCCGGGATCGAAGAAATAGACCTGTCCGGAATCGATAAAGCGCGCACCAACCACGCGACGGCCAGTGCCAGGAGCGAACGCAACCTGATCCGCACTTTCATCGTGGCAGGCGCAGTCGCCAACCTTCTCGCCGCTAGCCAAACGGTCTTTGAACCGCTGTTTGGCCATCGTACGAGCTTCGTCTACATTTTTGGGGAAGGAAACCGGAGAATCCGCCACACCGCCCGTCAATTGCGGGCTGGCATTTTCGGCCATGAAAGCACCATCGATTCGAGCGCGAGCCGCGGGCGAACGTTGATCCGGAGATCTTCCAGACAAGTCCACACTGCGCTCAACGCCCCGAGAAGTTCTGAAATGTCGTGCGAGCCCGCAAGTCGATCGGTTAAGTCCGAATGGGCTCGAAAGATAATTCTATCGGAGTTGCCGCTTCTGACCAGCATTGAATCTCGCCAGAGTCCGGCGGTCGCCTCGATCAGCCCGATAGTTTCCAGGCGCTGCCTGGCAATCGTGTCGCATAACGCGAACGCTGTAGCGATACGGTCGAAGTCACTCGAATCGATCCAGGCGGCTGCTTGCTCGACGTTCGAAGCGCTTGCCTCGATGAGCGTCGGATCCATGCTGGCTCGAATTGCCCAGCCTGGCGCGCCACTCGAAAAAGCCGCTGCGGTCTCAGCAAGTTCAGGTTCGACGGCACGCTCCCGAAGAAATTGTTCTATCTCCGGAATTGGCGTGGCGCCAAGTTCCAACAGCTCGCACCGACTGCGGATGGTAGGCAAAATCGCCTCCAGATCGGCCGCAAGAAGTAAGAGCACCATGAACGAGGGGGGTTCCTCGATCGTTTTGAGCAGCGCCTCTTGCGCGTCGGGCATCAAGAGTTCCGCATCATTGACGATCACAAAGCGCCAGTCGCCGTTCATTGGCCGCAAGGGTGCATGTGCAGAAATGGCACGTGCGGTTTCTATGGTCAGGGTCGTCCCCTTCCCTCCGCGCTCATTCCCACTTGCGTTCTGTCGTTCCAGCGAAACGATCGAGATGTCTGGATGCGTTTCGCGTAGCACTTTGCGACAACTTCCGCATTCGAAACAGGGATCGCCACCCGTTGGCCGCTCGCAGAGGAGAGCCTGGGCAAATCGAAGAGCCAGTGTGCGCTTTCCTACCGACGGCGCACCGGAAACCAGAAATGCGTGCCGTGGAGACCGATGGGCAGCTGCGCTACGAAGCTTCTCGACGGTCTGGCGATTTCCACAATATCGCCAACCGTGTTGACTCACGAAGCGGCCCGCTTCTTGACTTTCACCGGTCGCCGTGTCGTGGTTTTGATCGGCTCTTCCACCTGTTCCCCCTTGGAAAGCAGGGCCACGATCGCGTTGCGAGCCTCGGTCGACAGTTCTGCTTCGACATCGAGGTCACGAACGTAGGCTTCCAGTTCTTCGATAGGAATTACTGGATCGCTCGAACCATCAACTTCGATTTCGGCGGTATTCGCCGTGAAGACGATCACTGCCTCGATATCGGCCTCGAGATCGGCGGAACGTAGCGCTGCCTCGACTCTATCCAGGGACTGCCCGGTTTCCTTCGTTGGGTTGCCAACTTGTGGACCGCTGAACGCAAACATCCGCCCAAGAACTGACCCGTTCTTGCGCCAGACATCGTTGTCGACTTTGACCTGGCCCGGGAAATCCTTCGTGGTGATGACCAGCACGCCACCCGGGTGCACCAGTGTGTGATCGATCACTTTATCGACAGGCTGGCCGAAGTGAATCAGGGAGTACTTGTCAGACAACGATTTCAGATGGCTATCGAGGGAGAAATCCTCACGCACATGCCGCGCGTTGTGCCCCCAACGACCGATCTGCTGCATACCCCGGTTGAACAGGATGAAGCCGATCACCAGGAAGATGTATGTCAGAAAGATAAAGTTGTTATTGCGGCTGCTCATGAAGAACGCCACCGGGAAGGTCGCGACAAGGAGCGCGAAACCACCGACCGCCATGAGTTTGGCACGGCGACGCGATGAGTCGATGTATCCCGTATTTCGATAAATGCGCATGGGTGTTTTGGTCTCGTCCGTTCGTGGAAAACCGCGCGAAGGCACGATCACAGACGTCCGCGACCGGCTGATGTGCAGGATTCTAACATGCGGATAATGTGCGGCCTATGCGGGAGACGGCAGGTGCAGCGCGGCTTCGAGCCAGAACCGGCCTCCGCCAAGCGCCAGAAGTAAGCCGAGCGCCACCAAAATGCCAATCGCCGCCAGTGGAGCAATCTGCCCGAAGTTGTCGTACCGGTTGTCCTGATTTCGAAGCATGACAATGGCGCAGACGGTGAGGGCCGCGAATGCAGTAATCGACGATGCAATCAGCAGCAAACTGATCGGATAGAAGACGAGCTTCGAATCTGAGCGCAAGAGAAGCAGCGCCAAAATGCATGGCAACGCCAGGCCAATTGGCCAACGCCAGTTGGGCAACACGCGCATTTTGATTTGCGGTGATCGCCAGAGCGTCATTCCGGTGACCATCACAAGCACGCTTCCGATGGCCACGCCAGTCATCCAGCCGGTGATTAGTCGCAGATCGTTCGAAGGGGTGTATGGATGCCATTTCCCGAGATCGGTCATCAGGGAGTTCAGCCCGTCAACGGTTAGCGCGGTCAGGAATAGCACGAGAAGGATGCTTGCCCCTAATGAGGGCATGGCAGCCGATCGATGCCTCCCGGACGCGATGAGCAGCAACACCGTCACGAGCAAGCCACCGTAGATCCCCACACATCTGTTATCCAGTGGAAGCGCCATACCGTCCAATATTTGCGTGTGGCTCAAGGTTTGGCCGCATATGCCATGCAAGAGCGCACGAGCCTTCACTTCGAACGACCAAGGTGCGGTCAGGAAAATTGTGGTGAGCACCGCTATCAGGATTTCAAGAAGATGGCGTCGGGAGAATGTGGGCACGCCATTGGCGGGTTGCGTAAGATCTTGGTGGTCGGGAGGAACGGGTAGATAGGACATACGCAAACTCTACTTCTGGAACCTGCGACGTGGCTAGAATTCCCGAACCTGAATCAGTTGGTTACAAGCCAGGACAAAGCAAGCGAGGTTGCATGGCTCATAGGATAATCAAAATCGTCTACGTCAGCACAGCGGTGGCCACATCCGCGCTCATTGCGCTTGGTGTGAAAAGCGGAGCAACACAGGAGTTCGACGAACAGCTCACGCGCAAAATTCAGAAGATCGATCTCCCTGGTTTCGATTCGCTGATGCAAGCAGTCTCTTGGGCTGGATTTCCTCCGCAAAGCAAAATCCTTCCGATGTTGATTCCTACATCCATGTTGGCTGCGGGACGACCGTTTGAAGCATTTTTTCAGCTCATGGGATGGGGCACGGGGGCAATTTCCGGTGGGATCAAACGCACGATGAAGCGACCACGACCGAATCATCCCGAAATTGTTGTGTCCAAGGCTCGTCTCGGCGGAAGCAGCTTTCCCAGCGGGCACGTCATCATATACACCGGGGTTTACGGTTTCCTGGCCTACCTGGCTCACGTGCATATCAACGCGCGACTGCTCCGCAAAGCGGTCGTTGGGCTTCTGGCCGGTATGGTCGCGCTCGTGGGAACCAGCCGGGTCTATCTCGGTCACCATTTCACCAGCGATGTATCAGTTTCCTACCTTCTCGGTACGAGCTATCTGATTGGGCTCACCTCGCTCTACCAGCGAGCCCGCAAACGAGATGCCGCGAAATGAATCGCACCCGCCCATGTGAGGTCATTGGACACTCCGGCGCTGACGGTTTTCACCCCGCCAATACCGAACTCTCCTTCCGCAAAGCGCTGGAGCTCGGTGTCGACCGTATCGAATGTGACCTCACTGGCGACACTGATCGCAAGCTTTTCCTGGTGCACGATCAAGTTATTGAAGTCAGCGGCAAACGACAGAAGGTTCGAACGCTCACGCTGGAGCAGATTCGACAGTTCGATCCCCTTGTCGTCGAGCTCGATCAACTTCTGGCGCTCACAGAAGGCAAGACTCCGCTGCTGCTGGACCTGAAACCCCGAGGGCTGGAGGACGACATCATCGTCGCTATCCAAGCGATCCGAGCCGATGAGGACGACGTCTCGATTTCGAGTACCCATGCCAGATCACTTCGAACGATCGCGGAGGCGGTGCCGGACATGCGGATTGGGCTCAGCCGGGGGCAATGGGCCACGCGCGTGCCAGCCGGAAAACTGCGCAGGATGTTTGGCTGGGTCGAAGGGATATTGCAGATTGGCCCGCTGATCGTCCTTGGCAAGTATTGCCATGCAACCGATCTCATGCTGCATCATGCGATTTGCGTGCCTCCGCTCATCGCGGCCATGCACCGCGCAGGGTTCAAAGTCTTCCCCTGGACTCCTGACCGCACACATCAGTTCGAAACATTGCTCTCGCGAAACGTGGATGGCATCATTACCCACCGTCCAGACCGGCTGATCGCCACAATGGAGCATTACAACATCCCGCGGCTTTGATTCTGTCAATCCATCGTGGTAATCTGACCGGTCGAGAAAGGAAAAGGCAACGACGGGAACACGCCCACGGAGCCGATCACCCAAGCGAACCCGGGAGAGTGGAAGCCGGGCTGGTGAATCGTCCGCTGTGCATCATCCCCGAGCCGCACTTCGAGGGTGAGTCCCGAGGATTGCCCGGTCGCCGGCCGTTATCCTGGCAGCCCAAGTGGGTGACGTTTGTCGTCGCCAATCGAGGTGGTACCGCGGCACGAGCCGTCCTTGCGAATGAGGGCGGCTTTTTTGTTGTCTTGCTCGACGCACGATTCACACCAGAATGATGAAGGATTCTCCCAGCATGTCATCGTTTCAAGACGTTCCGGCCAAACCCGACTTCCCCGCCATGGAGAGGGAGATTCTTGCATGGTGGACCCAGGACGGGATCATGGAGGCGTATCTCAACCGCAACACTGGCGCGTCAGAAACGTTCTCGTTCATCGATGGACCGATCACCGCCAACAACCCTATGGGCGTACACCACGGATGGGGTCGCACCTATAAGGATCTCTTCCAGCGGTTCCACACCATGCTCGGCAAAGAACAACGTTATCAGAACGGGTTCGACTGCCAGGGGCTCTGGGTGGAGGTCGAGGTCGAAAAGGAGCTGGGTCTCAAGTCGAAGCGGGACATCGAAACGTACGGCGTCGCTGAGTTCGTCAACCGCTGCAAGGAACGCGTCTGGAAATACTCGAGCCGCATTACCGATCAATCCATTCGGCTTGGCTACTGGATGGACTGGGACAATTCGTATTACACGATGTCCGACGAAAACAACTACACCATCTGGCATTTTCTCAAGCAGTGCCACGACCGCGGATGGATCTACAAGGGTCACGATTCCATGCCCTGGTGTCCACGTTGCGGAACCGGCATATCCGAGCACGAGATCGTTACCGAGGGATATCAGGACCGTACCCACCTCTCCCTTTTCGTCGGCTATCCGATCGTCGAGCGGCCGGGCGAAGAGTTGATGGTTTGGACCACCACGCCCTGGACGCTTGCCGCCAATGTGGCGGCCGCGGTCAATCCGAAATTGTCCTATGTGCGCCTGAAGCAGGGAGATCGCATCTTTTACGTTGGCAAGGACGCAGTCGCCAACGCAATCAAGGGTGATTACGAGGTCCTCGATGAGCTCCTGGGTGAGGATCTGGTCGGTCTCACGTTCACCGCACCATATGATGACTTCCCAGCGAACGCCGGCGTCCGCCACATAGTCATCCCGTGGGACGACGTCAGCGCGGTTGAAGGTACCGGTATCGTGCACATTGCTCCCGGAGCCGGTAAGGAAGACTTCCAGCTTTCCAAAGTCAACAAGCTGGATGTCATTGCGCCGCTCGATGAGTCGGGCATCTACATGGACGGTTTCGACTGGCTAACCGGCGAGTATGTCCACGATGTCGCCACGCCCATCATGCGCGACCTCGAAAAGCGCGGCTTCCTCTATCGCAGTCAGCAATATACCCACCGCTATCCCGTCTGTTGGCGATGTGGAACCGACCTCGCCTTTCGATTGGTGGACGAGTGGTTCATCGCGATGGACGCACTGCGCGAACCGATGATGCGCGTCACCAAAGAGATCAATTGGGTTCCCGCGTTCGGCCGCGAGCGCGAGCTCGACTGGCTGGCGCACATGGACGACTGGATGATCTCCAAGAAGCGCTACTGGGGTCTTGCCCTACCGATTTTCGAATGCGAAACCTGCGGGACGTTCGAAGTGATTGGTTCCGAAGTCGAACTGGCTGAGCGCGCCGTCGAAGGATGGGATGAATTCGAAGGTCATTCACCACATCGCCCCTGGATCGACGGGGTGAAGATTGCCTGCAAGTCGTGTGGCTCACTGGTTTCGCGGATCAAGGACGTTGGCAACCCATGGCTCGATGCGGGCATCGTCGCCTTTTCCACGCTCAACTACCGTTCCGACAAGGAGTATTGGGAGAAGTGGTACCCCGCAGATCTCATCTCCGAAAGCTTCCCCGGCCAATTTCGCAACTGGTTCTACTCGGTTATCGCTCAGAGTACTGCCCTTGCCGATCGGCCAGCCTTCAAGAATGTCTTTTCTTACGCGCTCATGCGTGACGAAAAGGGCGAGGAAATGCACAAGAGCAAAGGCAACGCCATCTGGTTCGACGATGCCGCTGAGGTTTCGGGGGTCGATGTCATGCGCTGGCTTTATTGCTCGGTGAATCCCAGCCACAATTTGAACTTCGGCTACAAGACACTCGATGAGATCCGGCGGCAGTTCATCTTGCCGTTCTGGAACTCGTATTCGTTCCTGGTGACCTACGCTCGACTCGACGGTTTCGATCCAACCGATCCGGCCAGCAACATTCCTTTGGACGAGCGCACGCTGCTCGATCGCTGGATCCTCTCGCGCCAGAATCAGCTTATCGAAACAGTGCGTGAGAACCTGCTCACCTACCGGCCAGAGCTCGCGGCGCAGGCACTGGAAAAGTTCGTCGTCGAAGAGCTTTCGAATTGGTATATCCGTCGTAACCGTCGCCGGTTCTGGAAATCCGAAGCTGATCGTGACAAGGCCGCCGCCTACCGGACGCTGTATGACGTGATGGTGACCACCGTCCGCTTGCTGGCGCCGTTCATTCCGTTCCTGGCTGACGAGATGTATCGCAATTTGGTTGCCAGCGTCGATGCCTCAGCACCTGCGTCCGTTCATCTCACCGATTTCCCCGTCGCCGACGCATCTCAGACCGACGAGAAGCTTTCGCGAGAGATGGCTACAGCCATGGAAGTCGTTGCCCTCGGACGCTCGGCACGATCCGAATCTAACCTTAAGGTCCGACAACCGTTGGCCGGAATCCTTGTCTACACCCGCGATCCCGAAGCATATTCCGCGGCCGAATCACTTCAGGATCTCATTCTGGACGAGCTCAATATCAAATCCATCGCTCCGCTGGAAGAACTCGGCGAGGTCGTCGCCTACGGGATTCGTCCGAATCTGAGTCTGCTCGGGCCACGCCTCGGGAGACAGCTCGGTGAAGTGCGGGGACTTCTCACAGCACTCGATCCAGCCGTGGTCGCCGCTACGGTCAACGCCGGAGAGTCGGTGCAGGTGACATTGAAAGACGGAACGGCGATCGCATTGGGGCCTCATGAGATTCTCGTAGACCTGGTCAAGCGACCGGGTTTTGCGGCAGCTCAAGGCGAGATCGGCACCGTAGTTCTCGACACTGAGATCTCTCAGGAGTTGATGCACGAAGGGATCGCCCGCGACTTCGTCCGGGGCGTGCAAGACGCTCGCAAGTCAGCCGGCTATCAGATCGACGACCGTATCGACATCACTTACACCGCGGGCGGCGAAACCGCGGCTGCGGTTGCGGCCTTTGCTGGATTCGTACAGAACGAAACGCTGGCTGACAGCCTCGCAATTGGGGAAGTCGTTGCAGCAGATGACGCATTTGCCTCCTCGATCGAGGCAGGCGGCGAGTCCGTCGCGATCCAGATTCGTAAACGTGCGCGATAGCCCGAACCCGCTGAAGGCCGATCCGAAAATGCTGTTCGTATTACGTCATCTCGCGATCGAGCATGCTATTCTCGGCTCGACCGTCATCGCCCATCGGTTGGAGGCGGTTATTTTGCGCCCTAAGCAAGAATCAAAACAAGGAGTTTATGTTGCCGGCTGAGCGAAATGCTGTCGTAAGTGCATCGATCGCTTACGACTACATCATGGGATTTGGTGGTTCATTTGCTGACCACATCATTCCAGAAAAGGCCCATGTCATCTCGGTCAGCTTTCTGGTCGATTCGCTTCGAAAGCAACGCGGCGGAGTCGCCGGGAACATCTGCTATACGCTGGCACTTCTCGGGGAATCAAGTCACCTGGTCGGCGCGGTTGGCAATGACTTCGGACCGTACCGCGCCGTCTTCGATGAGCTCGGCATAGGCATGGAGCAGGTCATTCAGGACGACGACATGCTGACCGCCTCGGCTTTCATGATGGCTGACTTGAAGAGCAATCAAATCGCATCGTTTTATCCCGGACCCGGAAGTCAGACAGCGTCGATCGATCTGACTGAGATCGGCAACAGTTGCCGCTTTGGATTAGTGGGACCGACGGATCCGGAAGTGATGCGGCTTCACCTTCGCCAGTTAGGCGCTTCGAGTTGTAAACTCATCTTCGACCCGGCATTTCAGATCATCATCTTCTCAGCGGAGGATCTCCGTGAGGGAATCGACGCTGCCTGGTGCGTTGTGGGAAATGACTACGAATTCGCCATGATCGAGCGCAAAACTGGACTGACCGTCGCCGACATTGCCGCCCAGAAAGAGCTGGTCGTTGTCACGTACGGTGAGAAGGGTTCGGACTTCATCGCCAACGGCGAAACCACACACGTTCCCCCAGCCTCCGCGCGTCAGGTGATCGATCCGACCGGCGCAGGAGATGCATTTCGCGGTGGCATGTTGCGAGGACTGCTGCTCGATCTTTCGCCAGCAATCACCGGTCGCATGGCGAATCTGGCAGCGGTCTACGCGGTCGAGCAGACTGGTACTCAGGAACACAGCTACACCCTCGATGAATTCGTCGAGCGCTTCGATACCTCGTTCCCCGATTTTGCGGGATCTATCTCAACCGCTCTCCTGAGCGGTTCCATCCAACCAGCGTAATAAGGATTAAGGAGCAGTACATGACCACCAAGGCGATGGATTTCGACATCAAGGATCCGTCATTGGCCCCCGAAGGCCGCCGGCGTATCGAATGGGCCGCCCGTGAGATGCCGGTGTTACGTCAGATCACCGAGCAATTTGCCGAAGAGAAACCGTTCGAGGGGCTACGGCTCTTGTGCTGCGCGCATATCACCACGGAAACCGCGAATCTCGCTCTCGCATTCCAGGCGGGCGGGGCCGATGCTGTGCTTTGCGCGAGTAACCCGCTTTCCACCCAGGACGACGTAGCCGCAGCACTCGTCGACGCCGGCATTCCGGTCTTCGCCATCAAGGGTGAGGATGCAGAGACCTACAACCGGCATATCCAGGCAGCTCTCGATCACCAGCCGAACCTGGTGATCGACGACGGCGCCGACGTCGTGACGTCGCTGCACACGACCCGCAAGGACCTGCTGCCGCATGTCATCGGCGGCACCGAGGAAACAACCACCGGTATCATCCGCGATCAGGCCATGGAAAAGGCTGGCGTGCTTGCCTTCCCGATCATGGCGGTCAATGACGCCGATACCAAGCACTTTTTCGACAATCGCTACGGAACCGGCCAGAGCACGGTCGACGGCATCCTGCGCGCAACCAATATTCTGCTTTCCGGCAAAACCGTGGTGGTCGCCGGGTATGGGTGGTGCGGTAAAGGCATCTCCATGCGCATGCGTGGCATGGGTGCTCGGGTGATCGTGACCGAGATCGACGCAGTTCGTGCGCTCGAAGCCGCAATGGACGGGTTCGAAGTGACCACGATGGTACGTGCTGCCGCTCGAGGCGATATCTTCGTCACCGCGACCGGCAACGTCAATGTCATCGACCGTGCCGACTTTGCTCAGATGAAAGACGGCGCGATCATGGCGAACTCGGGCCACTTCAATTCCGAAATCAACATCAGCGCGCTCGAAGAAATGGCGGGTGAGGGTGTCCGCACCCTCCGCTCATTCGTTCAGGAATACGTTCTCGCGCCCGACCAGAAGCTGATCGTGCTCGGAGAGGGGCGGCTCATAAATCTGGCCGCCGCAGAGGGACACCCGGCTAGCGTCATGGATATGAGCTTCGCCAACCAGGCCCTTGCCGCCGCTTACCTGGTAAAAGAAGGCAAGAACCTGGAGAACAAGGTCTACCCCATTCCTCTGGAGATCGACCACGAAATCGCTCGCCTGAAATTGGCCGCAATGGAGATCGAGATCGATACGCTCACCGACGAGCAGAACACCTATCTGAATTCCTGGGATCTGCACTAGACCGATTTCGGTCCAAACTCGGTGAGGTGACAAAAACGAATGATGAGCCGCACGAACAACGGCAAAGAATCGACATTCTTCACATCCGAATCGGTTACTGAAGGACATCCAGACAAACTTTGCGATCAGATCTCTGACGCAGTGCTCGATGCCGTCCTGACCGATGATCCATTTGGTCGGGTTGCCTGCGAATCGGCGGCGACCACGGGACTCGTGATGGTCTTCGGCGAGATCACGACCAGCACCTACGTCGAGATTCCCGAGCTGGTGCGGCAAGTGATTCGCGACATTGGCTACAACGATTCGTCACATGGATTCGATTCCGAAACATGCGGCGTGATGGTGTCGCTCAAGGCCCAAAGCACTGAGATTGCCGGAGGTGTTGGATCGGCGCTCGAAGTGCGGGAAAAGGCAAACGCCCAGGACAAGTACGATCAGATAGGTGCTGGCGACCAGGGCATGATGATTGGATACGCGAGTAACGAGACTCCCGAGCTCATGCCGCTTCCCATTGCACTCTCCCACCGCATCGCGCGCGAGCTGGCTGCCGCGCGGAAGTCCGATCTTCTTCCCTGGCTCCTCCCAGACGGGAAAAGCCAGGTGACAGTGGAGTACGAAGGGAACAAGCCGGTTCGTATCGATGCCATCGTTGTCTCGACCCAGCACCACCCGTATGTCAACAACGACGAGATCAGAGAAGGTGTGCTCGACGCCGTCATTGCCAAGTCGGTCCCGGGCGAACTGCTCGACAAGTCGACCAAATACTTTGTCAATCCCAGCGGCCGTTTCACTTTGGGTGGACCGATTGCCGACGCCGGTTTGACCGGGCGCAAGATCATCGTCGACACCTATGGCGGTATGGCTCGTCATGGCGGCGGCGCATTCTCCGGCAAAGATGCCACCAAAGTCGACCGATCCGGCGCCTACGCGGCCCGCTATGTCGCGAAGAACTTCGTCGCTGCCGGGTTGGCCGAGCGATTCGAGATCCAGATCTCCTATGCCATCGGCGTAGCGCACCCGGTATCGATCATGGTCGAAACCTTCGGCACTGGTGTCGTCTCGGATGACACGCTGACAAAGCTGGTGCGTGAGTACTTCGACCTTCGGCCGGCAGCGATTATCGACACGCTGGACCTACGCCGCCCGATCTATCGACAAACCGCCGCTTACGGTCATTTCGGTCGCCCGGACCTCGATCTCCCGTGGGAGGCAACCGATAAGGCCGAAGCCCTGAAGGCCGCTGTTTAGGCACAAAAGGATCGGTTCCGAAAACACCGAGAGCACAAAGAAACGGGCGCCAGTTGGCGCCCGTTTCGTATTGTTCCTGGAATGAGAAATACTCCCCGAACCAGTTTCATTACTCCACTCGCAAGATCTTGACGGTCTCCGATCCGCCGGGGGTTGGGAAGTTGGCTGTGTCGCCTGGCCGTTTCCCAAGCAGCGCGGCCCCAATCGGCGACTGGTTCGAGATTTTTCCTTCGGTCGGCTTCGCCTCGATCGCGCCTACGATCGTGTAGCGTTCTTCTTCACCGTCGAAGTCGATCGTCACGGTGCGAACCCAGCCCGACCACGCCCTTCTTCATTGGCATGTCATCGACGATAACCGCGTTTCGGAACAACGCATCGAGATCGGCGATTCGGCGCTCGTTCATCATTTGGTCGTGGCGGGCAGCGTCGTAGGCTGAGTTTTCGCGCAGGTCACCATGCGACCTCGCTTCGGCCACCTCAGCCGCGATCTCGGGGCGACGAACGTCGCGCAAATTATCGAGCTCTTCCTTGAGACGCTCGAGCCCTTCACGCGTGACAGGAACTGGCTCGGGATTCATTGTTGAAACTCCTGCTGTAGAGAGAAATGCAACTGGGTAGAGAAGACTATTCGACCTCGAACGTGCACTCGATTTCGACCGGGATACCGCTTGGCAGCGAAACGAAGCCCACGGCAGCGCGGGTGCCATATCCCGCTTCGCCGAAGACTTCGACGAAGAGTTCGGAACACCCGTTGATGACCAAAGGATGGTCGGTATAGTCCGGCGTTGCGTTGACCATTCCGAGGAGCTTCACCAGTCGCTTGATGCGGTTGAGATCGCCCAATGCATCCTTGGCGGTCGCCAAAATACTCAGCCCGGTCGAACGCGCCGCTGTGTACCCTTCTTCGAGCGACATATCTGCGCCGAGCTTACCTGGCCGAATTTCTGGTCCTGGGCCCGTGCCCGAGATAAATAGCAGATTGCCCGTCTGCACGTAGCGCACATACGCCGCAACTGGTCGCACCGGTTCCGGCAATACGATGCCCAACTCCTGAAGCCGCTGATCGATGCTCATCGGTATGCTGATTCCCTTCTCGTCACTAGCGTGATTGCACTCGCGGAGAAATCCGGCGGTGCTTTCTTTCGTCACCTCGAGGTGAACTTCAACTCTTGATTGCAACTGTCGCGTCGAGAGACACCAGCACAGACCATTTCCCGGTTGCTAGCACCTCTCGCCACGCTCCTCGATCCATCGAAAAGGTGGCGACAGTCGACGGCCATTATTTCCAGCCGAGTGCATCACCTATTCGCTGCACCGATTCTTCCAGCAGGTCATCAGCGGTCGCAAATGAGATCCTGAAATGCCCTTCGCCAGATTGACCGAAAGCGATTCCCGGGGTTACTGCCACACGTGCCTCTTGCAGCAACTTGGCGCCAAGATCGACCGAGCTCATCCCAGTCTCCCGCGCATCTGGGAACGCATAGAACGCACCTTCGGGTAGGGGGCATTTAATCCCCTGGACCTTGTTCAACCCGTTGGTGACCATATGCCGCCGCCGATCCCACGCGGTGACCATTTCGCCGATGAAATCCTGTGGACCGGAAAGCGCTTGCACCGCGGCGGCCTGGACGAATGAGGTGGCATGCGTGACTGAATGACTTTGAACCTTGGCGATTTCATCGATAAATGGTTTCGGACCAGCCACGTAGCCAAGTCGCCATCCTGTCATCGCATAGGCCTTCGAAAGCCCATTGAATGTCAGGGTCCGGTCCCACATGCCAGGGAACTGGGCGATGCTGTAATGCATGCGACCCCCATAAATAATCTTCTCGTACATCTCGTCGGTATAGATGATGATGTCATGCTTGATGGCGAATTCGCAGATGGTGTTGATTTCGTCAAGGGTCAACACTCGGCCAGTCGGGTTTGACGGCGAATTGACCACCATCCCTCTGGTGCCCGGCGTCACGGCCCCTTCGAGCAACTCCGGGGTCACGCGGAAATTCGTATCGGGATCGAGCGACACCGGGATGGCTCGGCCACCAGCGATTTCGATCATCGAGACATATGACACCCAGGCGGGTTCGAGCAGGAGCACATCGACGCCCTCCTCGACCGTGGCAAGCATGGAGGCGAAGAGCGCCTGCTTACCCCCGGGCGTGACCAATATTTCCGCCGGATCGTATTCGAGCTGGTTGTCGTCAAGCAACTTTTTGGCCAGGGCTTTTTTCAGGGCTGGAGTGCCATTACTGGCAACATAGTGCGTGTCGCCGGCGTTCATCGCATCAGTAGCCGCTAACCGAATATTCTCCGGAGTAATGAAATCAGGATCTCCGCCACCGAGGTCGATCACGTCGATCCCTTGCGCCTTCAGCTCGCGCGCCTTATTGGAGACGGCGACCGTAGGCGATGGCGATGCGGATTTCACTCGCTGCGCCAGAAAATCGGCAACCTCCCGCGATTTCGTTTTCACCCGATTCTCCTCGATCAACTACGTCCAATTGTTCTCTCTGCAAGTATCCCGCCTTGCTCGAAGCATGTCGAGAGAAGCCGCCATCAAAGAACACGTGAAAGTCGATCCACCCCTCACGCCCTTAACAACAAATCCACAGAAGAGAAATATCTCATTTTCAGGAGCAGTGAGATTCCCTCTTCCTCGCTTTGTAACTCAATTGACAAGAAAACGATAATTCGATACGATGCAGTAAGACATCTGACACCCAATGAATTCGAGAGCGATCGTTCGCGGGATTACGCATTATGCCGTTAATCGATCACCGCCAATTGCGGCTGTTTGCTACGTCCGTCTTCGAGGCTGTCGGCACGCCCGGCGACATCGCGACATTCGTCGCGAATTCGCTGGTAGATGCAAATCTCGCCGGTCACGATTCGCACGGGGTCCTGCGCCTTCCGGGATATTGCGGGTCGCTCAACGTGGGGGACATCATCCCCGCGGCACGTGCCACGCTCGTCAAGCGCGATCGAGCTACTGCCATCGTCGATGGCACGCTCGGCTGGGGCCAACCCGCCATGCAGCTCGCAACAGAAACTACGGTCGAACTTGCACGTGAGTGCGGATTGGGAGGAACGGTTGTCCGTCGTTGCTACCATGTCGGCCGGGTGGCACCCTACGTCGAACACATCGCACGTTCCGGTTTGATCGGTATCGCCATGTCGAATGCCGGGCCCGGAGTTGCCCCATTTGGCGGACGCCAACGGGTGCTCGGAACAAATCCCTTCGCCTGGTCGATGCCGATTGGCGACAATGCCGAACCTCTCACGTTCGACATTGCCACGGCCGCCATTGCGGAGGGCAAGTTACGTGTGGCTCGGGCCTCGCATCGCTCGATCGCCACGGGGATGCTGGTCGATGTTGAAGGCATGCCTTCCCAGGATCCCGACGACTTTTTTGCAGGTGGGGCCATTCTTCCATTTGGCGGGCACAAAGGAAATGGCATAAGCATCCTCGCTCAAATGCTTGGCCGTGCGCTGGCAGGAATGGACACCACTGGCTTCGATGGGCCACGCGGCGCGAACGGACCCATCGTCATCGCCATCGACCCTGCATGTTTCATCACACCCGACGAGTTTCGGTCGGAGGTTGCCGCACAAGCCAAGCTCATCACGGACTCCACTCCAGCCGAGGGATACAGCGAAGTGCTGCTGCCAGGCGAGATCGAACGGCGCACCCAGTGCGAGCGCCGCGCTAATGGCATTCCTATTCCAGAAACCACTTGGGCCGAGCTGGGCGAGCTGGCCACCTCGCTCGGCATCGGGATGATCGATGGAGGTGCAGAACCTAGAAAGTAGCCAGTTGGCAACACAATGTGGTGTGAACGAGAAACGTTCGAAATCATCAACGAGGAGAATCGACGTATGACCCGTAAGCAAAAGTTTGATCAGCTCGAGCTGAACCGCCGAAATCTCATGAAAGCGACGGCTGGAGCCGCCGCCAGTGCTGCGTTGGTCGGAAGCGTTGCTTCCGGTTCCGTTCACGGAGTCGGTGCCCAGGATGCCGGAACCGCGCTCCAAATGGGCCGTGAGACAGAGTTCGCTCCCATTTTTGTTCCATTCCATGCGTCAACCGGTACCCAGACACAGATCTTCGATCTTATCTATAGCCGTCTCCTCAAAGTTCAGGACGACCTGACATTCCAGCCTGATCTGGCAGAGTCTTGGGAAGTCAATGAGGATGCAACGGTCTACACATTCAAGATTCGTGACGGCATCACGTGGACCGATGGCGAGCCGTTTACGATCGACGACATCATCTTTACCTATAAGACCGCTCTGACTCCTGCAACTGGCGCTGCCCAGGCAGGCAAGCTTAAGCAGATCACGGGTGCTGCTGCGTTCTACGATGGAGAAGCTGACGACATCGAGGGACTCGAACGCGTCGACGACAACACGCTTCGCATCACCCTCGCGCTTCCGAACGTAGCATTCCTGACGGGGACGGCTGGTTCGAGCTCACTGGTTTGGATTCTGCCAGAGCACATCTACAGCACCGTCGATCTTGCCAATATCGATCAGGCGCCAGAAAGCCAATCGCCTACGGTCGGCACCGGCGCATACCAGTTCGTTGAATATGTGCCCGATCAATACGTTTCCTTCACGGCGAACCCGAATTACCATCTGGGAGCGCCCAAGATCGAACAGGTCTTCCTGCGTCTCGCCGAGCCAGCGACACAGCTTGCTCAACTCGAAAGCGGCGAGCTGCATATTGTCAGCCGTATGGCAGCCAAAGAAGCCGATCGCCTCTCCACGAGCGACACCATCAACATTGTCAATACGCCTGGGGTTGGCGTCTTTCAAACAGCCATCTTCAATGAGCGTGTGCCCGATAAACGCGTGCGCCAGGCGATGATGTACGGCACGGATCGCAAAGCGCTCCTGAATGCTGTCCTTCTGGGTCAGGGTGAGCTGGTCTACAACACGGTCATCGGTCCCGATTGGGCGGTCTATGACGACCTGAACACCTACGATTTCGATCCCGAGAAAGCGAAATCCCTGCTCGAAGAAGCTGGTTGGGATAGCAGTCAGTCACTCGAGCTCACGTGGTCCAAGGGATATCAGCCAGTCGAGCTGGCAGCCCCGGTCTTCCAGCAGCAGATGGCCGACATTGGTATGACCATCGAGCTTGCACCATTTGAATCGGCAGCGTATGTCGACAAAGTCGTGAGCAACCCCGACTTCGACCTCGCCTGGTTCGGCGGTGGTTCGTATCGGCTCGATCCTGACGTCTCATCGAATTACTACATGACGGTCAACTGGACACCGAACGGTGGTAACACCACCCACTATTCAAATGAGGAGCTCGATCAGCTTTTCATCGACGGCCGCGGTACGACGGATATCCCCACCCGTACCGAGATTTACCATCAGGTTGCCAAGATCCTGAACGAGGATGTGCCTACCCTCTTCTGGTGGTCCGACAACCAGATCTTCGGCATCAATAAAAAGCTTGAGGGAGTCAAGCCTGGACCGAACCAGTACATCTGGTGGAACATCCAGGATTGGAGCTTCGCCGAATAGAATGCTGTGTGCGATCCGCCGACTCGTTGGCGGATCGCGTAGTTTTTCCCGTTCAAGAACACGGTTGGATCATCGATGGGTCGCTATTTCCTTCGCAGGCTGGTCATTTCGGTACCGGTGCTGCTTTTTGTCACGTTGATTGCGTTCGCGCTCGTGAATCTCGCGCCTGGCGATCCGGTAACGGCCATGATCAACCCCGCCACACGTGCCGAGCTCGGTCCGGAATGGGTGGAGGAGCGTCAAAAGGCGCTGGGACTGGACCGACCCGTGGTCTATCGCTACGGAATCTGGTTGAAAGAAGTGGTTCAGGGGAATCTTGGGTATACCCTCATCGGTGGTCAATCGGTATCCGAGCAAATCAAGGTAAGAATTGGTCCGACGCTCTTGCTGATGTTCTCTGCAATCACGCTGGGAACCATGATCGGCATTCCGCTTGGGATGTACTCCGCGATCCGTCCCAACTCGGGCACCGATTACGCACTTACCATCTTCGGATTCCTGGCGATTTCGACACCCGTCTTCTTCCTGGGACTCGCCGGGATGTATATCTTCGCGGTGCACCTGCAATGGTTGCCGACGTCAGGTATGCGAACCCTCGGCGTTCCAAAATCGGCCCGCGACCTGATCCAACACATGATCCTGCCGGTCACCGTGCTCGCACTCGTGCATATCCCCCTCGTCATGCGGTACACCAGGGCCTCGATGATCGAAACCCTCAGACAAGATTTCGTCACCACCGCGCGAGCAAAAGGATTAAAGGAACGCGCGGTGATTTTCTGGCACGCATTTCGGAACGCGCTGATTCCGCTGATTACCATCATCGGACTGAGTCTTCCGGAGCTGCTTTCAGGAGCAGTGATTACCGAAACCATCTTTCAATGGCCCGGGATGGGACTGCTGGCCATTCGAGCTGTAAATTCCCGTGACTACCCCCTGGTTCTCGGTGTCATCCTGGTCACTGCCTGCATGGTGTTGATCAGCAACCTGATAAGTGACCTCTTTTATGCGGTCGCCGACCCACGCATTCGCTACAAATGAGCGATCAAGTCCTTCTCGAAACTCCACCTGAGGTTTGGACCAACCGCACCTATGCCGGTCGCGGCTATCCACGGGTGCGCGCGTTCACACGACATCGCCTGGCGCTCTTTGGCGCCATCATCATCATCACCCTCGCCTTCGTCGCCATTTTCGCGCCGTTCATTGCTCCCTATAACCCGAACGCTATCGATCTCTTCGCGACCGCTCAGGCACCGAGCCGCGCCCATCTGCTGGGAACGGACGATATCGGACGTGACGTCCTGAGCCGCGTCATTTATGGCACACGGGTGTCTCTTTCGGTGGGTCTCGTATCAGTCACCATCTACGTGGTGATTGGAACAATTCTGGGGAGCGTCTCGGGCTATTTCGGAGGCTGGGTGGATTCGACTATCCAGCGAATTACCGATGCCGTCATGTGTTTCCCCAGCTTGATCATCATTGTGGCCGCGGTTGCCATCATCGGGCCGAGTATTTACAACGTGATGATCGTCATCGGTCTCCTGACCTGGCCCGGAATCTGCCGTCTGGTGCGTGGACAAATTCTTACGCTGCGCGAACGGGAATTCGTGGAAGCTGCGCGAGCCATTGGCGCGCCGCCATGGAAGGTGATTTTCAGTCACCTGTTGCCCAATACGGTTGCGCCGATTACGGTGGCCGCCACCTTCGGAGTTGCCGCAGCTATCCTCACGGAGGCTGGACTCTCTTTTCTCGGACTCGGCGTACAACCCCCGACTCCCAGTTGGGGCAATCTGATCAATACGGCGCAATCCGCTTCCGTGCTCCAGCAAATGCCATGGCTTTGGGTTCCAGCTGGGGTCATGATCGCCTTGGCAGTGCTCAGCATCAACTTCATCGGTGACGGCCTCCGGGACGCCCTGGACCCGCGTTCGACCCACCGATAGTGACGAGCTCGCCGATTGGTGGCGCTTCGTTATCAGTTCTCCCGTCCTTAGAACATGGATATCGACCGAACCACCCCATCGTCCCCATGCGATGACGTTGCTTCTGCATGGAATCTCGCTTGCTCTGCGTATCGAACCAAAAACCTGTCTATTTTCGCTAGCCGCGCTATACTGTCCTGTCCTTCGGATTGGCCGATGGCATACGCCTTTCTGCTCCGTACCATTGCTCGCCGGCGCAACGCGAGTTCATTTGGAATCGGGGCGGCTCCAGAGAAAGGGGCTTCCTCTTGCGCCCAGAATCAACTGCGCGTTTTTACGAAATGATGTCGATTTCAGTTCCTGACGGTACCCCCGAGGAATTGATCGAAACCGCCGAGGCTGTCGCAAGCTATATCACCGATGCCGGTGGTCGCATTTTGCGGAGCAGCAACGAATCCCCGTGGGGCCGGAGACGGCTCGCGTACCCCATCCGACACAACAGTGCCGATCTTCGTGACGGCTTTTACACCCTCTACCATTTCGAAATCAAGCCGGAGGGCATCGACGCGATCGAGCGCGAAATTCGCTTGAACGAGCGTGTCATCCGCTATCTCCTCCTCGTGCTCGAGAGCGAGCCGGTCTTCGTCGAAGAAGAGGAGGAAGTCACTTCAGTGACCGATCCGGTCACTGGTGAGACAGTGGTTACAGATGAGACCGTTGTCGTCGCGGAGTCGCCTGCATCTGGTGAGGTTGAGGTTGACGACGAAACCAAGACTGTCGTGGTCGATGCGGCTGGCACAGTCGAAGCTGCCTCTGACGAAGTCGAAGTTGCCGTTGTCGATGCAGATGGCGCGGTCGTCTCCGACGATGTCGAAGTTGCGATGATCGACGCCGATGGTGCATCTGAAGTTATCGAAGAAACCGAAGTTGTCGTGGTCGATGCAGCCGGCGAAGTCGAAGCGGTCGCAGACGACACCATAATCGCGGAGATCGACGCGTCTGGTGAAGTAGAAGCTGTCGCCGAGGACGCTGAGGTCGCAGTCGCTGAGGAGAAGTAGCGATGCCAGCAACGATCACTATCGTCGGCAATCTTGGCCGAGATCCTGAAACACGTTACACGCCAAACGGCAAGATGAACGTTTCGTTGAACGTGGCCGTCAGTAGTAAATTTCGAGATCAAGGCGGCCAGCAACAAGAGCGAACCAACTGGTTTCGCGTAACTGCCTGGGGCACGCTGGCTGAGCACCTTGATCGCATAGCTCAGCAAGGTTGGCTCGTTAAGGGAAGAACTGTATTCGTGTCGGGCCGATTCGAGGCTCGTGAATACACGGGTAATGACGGCACACAGCGAACTTCGCTGGATATCAACGCCAATGAAGTACAGCTCGTTGGTGGTCGCCCAGATGGCGAAAGCGGCAGCGGCTCGTTTGGCGGAGCCAGTGGCGGATACGGTGGCGGCCAACAGAGCGGCAATTCCGGCGGTGATCGTTCCCAAGGCGGTAGCAGCGGCGGAAGTGGAGAGCGTTTCGATGATCTTCCCGATTCCGGCGATGTGGACGACATTCCTTTCTAGCCAATTCGACTTACTAAACTGTTCAGGAGACTTCCGTGACTGATCGACAGGAAACCAATACTCAATCCGCTCCCGCTGAAGGCGGCGAGCGCCCCAATCGATTTGCACCTCGTGGGCCACGACCTGAAGGCGGTGCCGGTGACGGCGAGCGACCTCGTGGTGGCCGACGCTTCGGGGGCGGCCGCTTCGGTTCACGCCGCAAGGTCTGCGCGTTCTGCATGGATGGCATCAAGGAGGTCGATTACAAGGACCTCCCGCATCTACGCCGACACATCTCTGAGCGCGGCAAGATCGAGCCGCGCCGCAAGACCGGTACCTGCGCCAGGCACCAGCGTTCGCTGACCACCGCGATCAAGCGATCGCGCCACGTTGCCCTGCTCCCCTTCGTTGGGGGAACCGGACGGTTCTAAGGACCGTTCTATTCCTGGAATGAGTAGTCCGGCCGGTTTGAGAGCACCTCTGAACCGGCCGGAATCGAACTGCCCGGAGAGACGCAAGCACCATGGCCAATTCCGAGTCGAACCAGCCAGACGTTCCCTCGCCTAAGGGACAACCTAAGAGCTCGAAGCCGCCGGTTCCGAGCCCGCCGACGAGCGCCAAGCCGGTCAAAGCCGGTACTCAGGGCAAGACGACTGCGAAGAATCAGCCCAAAAAGCGGATCTCTCGTCGCCAACAAGACGACAAAAATACGCGAATCCTCTATGGCATTCTCGGTATCGCTGCCGTGGCAATTGTTCTCGTGGTGGTCGGGCAGGCCGTCAATCAATATGTGCTAACCCCGCGGAAAGTTCTCGCGTCCGTCAACGGTTCAGACATTACGCGCGAAGACTATTGGAAGTATCGTTCGAACGTGCTCGTAAACCAGGTCAGTCAGTATCAGCAGTACGCAACTTTTTTCCAGGGCGAGCAGCAACAACAATATCTCGCAATGGCGCAGCAAGCGTCCGTGCAGCTCGATGATGTCTGGGGCTCGAAAGAAACCGACCCCACGACGCTTTCGTCCATGATCGACGATCAGCTCTATCTGGATGGTCTCGATTCTCTGGGTCTTTCGATCTCCGACGGCGATGTCCAGAACTTCATCGACGAACGATTTGCCAATCCAGAGGCCCCGCTCTTTACGCCAACCTCAACGCCGACATTGATTCCAGAACGTGCCGCTTGGGCAACTGAGACGGCGGTTTCGCTGGCGGCAATTGCCAGTGCGGAAGCTCAGGGTTCGGTAATAGCTGGCTCTCCTGAAGCCGGTTGCTTCCCCTGAAGCCGAATCCGGAACACCTGAAGTTCCCGTGGCGGTGAATGAGTGCTAGCCCGATAGCATCTCCTGAGGCCTCACCAGTCGTCGCAGGGTTCGCCAATGGCGGTCGAGGGTTCGCCGACTCAAGTTTCAGGGGCTCAGGCAGACGGTAGCCCAACTGCTGACGGCACACCGATCGCTGCCTCGCCCGCGCCGACCCAGACACCGAGTCAGGACGAGGTACGGCTAACCGCCACTGCGAACTTCGACACGTATTCGGACCAGGTCTTCAAACTCACCCACATGAATCATGACGACTATGTGCGTTTGGTCGCCGAACCGGCATTGGCCCGCGAATTGGTCACGAACCATTTCACCCAGGAAGTCGGTCAGTCGGCCGAGCAAGTTCATGCCCGCCATATCCTGGTAGGGACTGAAGAGCTGGCCAATAAGCTGTATGCCGATCTCCAGGCCGATCCCGACCTCTTCGCGCAACTGGCGGAGGAGAACTCAATCGACACTGCCACAGGGCCAAATGGAGGAGATCTCGGGTGGTTTACCCGAGGGGTCATGGTCGAGACGTTCGAGCAAGTTGCCTTCGAACTCGCTCCGAATGAGATCAGCGAGCCGGTGCAAACCGAGTTCGGCTGGCACATTATCCAGAGCCTCGACCATCAGGACGACCGTGCGTTGACCGACGATCAGATTACTCAGACGGTGCAAGCAGAAACTACTCGCTGGCTAACCGAACAGCGAAATGCAGCTTCGATATCCTCGGATATCAAGCCGACACCGACGCCCTCGACTCAGCAGTTTGTTCCGCCTGCGGACGCTCCCACAGTTGCACCCGCCGACGTTCAGGCGAGTCCGGTGGTAAACGATCAGATTGACGGCGGCAGCGCAGCTACCGCATCACCAGTTTCGGGGTAAAATGCTCGGCTGCTCGCGTCCGAAAATGCTATCCTCAACCAACCGCAACGGCGTCCCCGCGTCGATGTTGCAGGAAAAAGGCAGGCAGACGTGAGCAGCCGCAAACCACCATCCAATCCCGACGATTGGGACGATTTCGACATTCCGACCTGGGATGATTCGACGACCAAGACTCCGAAGCGCAACCCGTCGCCGTCTCAACCCTCGAGCAGTGCGAGTCGCCGAGAGTCTCCCGAACCCACCTACGACAGGTATGACACGCCGAGCACTCCGCCTCGTCAATCGCCGCGTCCCAGTTCTGCCAGTCAGCAGCCAACCCGGCTGAGTAACCGCGTTCCGAGCCGTTCCACAAGACCGTCACAAGATCCCTATCGAGACCCGTACAGCGGTTTTGACGACGCGGTGGCTGGTGATCCATACGCTCTAGAACCGCAGTACGCTCGGCAGGAGCCAGTTCGTCCGGCAGCGTCGAGCCAATACGACTTGTACGCGGATCCTGCGTTGGATCCGGGTTGGGGAGACGCTGTCCCCTACCAGGAGGCTCCTGCATCGCGCCGTGGACGAGCGTCTCGACCGCGCACGAGACCAGCAGGTCCCAGCGTCAGCATCCCTCGCCCGACAATTTCCGATGGACCACTCGCGACGATCGTCGGAGTAGCCGCGCTCGGGCTTCTGCTTATGATCGGTGTCGTTTGGTGGGGCATCGGCGACATTCCCAGTGTCATTCCCTGGCATTTGAATGCGTCCGGCGATGTCGACAGCTGGGTCTCGAGCTCGACGCTCTGGCGGATCCCGTTCGGGGTGTTCATGTCGCTCGTCATCGGGCTGATCGTTGGCGTATTTCTCTGGAAGCGAGACCGATTCGCGGCTCGCTTTATCGTCACCTCGATGTGCATCGTTCAGGTGCTTGCGTGGGTGGCTGTGATCGATCAGCTTTGGTAAATTGCATAGTCGCGCGCGAGATGCGAGGAGGTCGGGTTCGGCCTCCTCGTTCGTTGTCAAAGGACTGAGGATCGGGCCATGGCAAATCTAGTCACCGTCGGCCGGCTGATCCTGCTCTTCATCGCGGTCTACGTTCTCTATCGAGGTAGCGTCACTGCCATTGCCATCGCGGCCATTGCCATCGGGGTCGCTATCGTGCTCGATGGATTGGATGGCTGGGTGGCCCGCCGATACCATGAGACCGGCCCGCTCGGCGCAGCAGTTGATATTGCCGGAGATCGTATCGCCGAAAACGTCCTTTGGGTCGTCTTTGCCGATCTGGGACTCATCCCCATCTGGGTCCCTTTGTTGATGCTCACCCGAGGGTTCCTGGTGGATTCGCTGCGCGCCATCGGCTACAGCGAAGGCAAAACCCCCTTCGGGAAGGACAACATGATGCGCTCGTCCTTCACTGAGTGGCTAACTGCCGGCCGGTTCATGCGATTGCTTTACGGCTGGGCGAAGTTACTTGCGTTTGTCTTTCTTGGTGGACTCGTCGGCTACGAGCTGCACGATTCGAGCGGAACGCTCCTTGGCAGTTTGTATAGCTGGGATCCGTTCCGCTGGTTTGGCTGGGCGTGTGTCTGGGCGTCAGTGATTCTCAGTATCGTGCGCGCCATTCCGGTCGTCTACGACGCGGTTCTCACCTACGGACCGCAGGCGAACTCCGCGTCGGCGTCGGAATGACGGAAGACGGCAAAAGAGACTCGATGGGGAGACGCATCGAACGCTCGCATCTCCCACGGATCGCATTTCGCAAGAGTCAACGCCGGGACGCCGTGTTCTACCTTGCCGCGTTTTCAGCGGCGGCGCTTTCCTGGGTGGTGCGGTTGGTACCGGACTCATTCGTGGATCTCGTCGCCAGGCGAATTGGCGATCTCAGCTACCTGATCTCCAAATCATGGCGTGCCAGCGTAGATTCGAACATCTCGCATGTGCTGGACCAGCCACCGGGTTCCGCGCGAGTCCGTCGCACCACAAGGGCGATCTTCCAGACGAACGCACTCAACGTGGTGACCATGCTGCGCGGTCCCCATCAAAGCCCCCAACAGCTCCTGCAAGGCACTCAGGTCGCTCGTGGTGACTGGAGCATCGTTGAAGAGGCGATGGCCAAGGGTGACGGCGTCATCGTGCTTACAGCGCATCTGGGGTCCTTCGACACCATGGGAAGCGCCATCAGCGCGCGTGGCTACCCGATTGCCGCGATCACCACTAAAACGACCAACCGATTCACCTTCGAATTCATCTCATTTCTTCGCGCAGCACACAATCTCAAACTCATCGAGGCTTCGTCCGCTGGTGTCCGCGAGGCGATCGAGTGGGTGCGAGCGGGAAATGTGCTCTGCCTGCTTTCTGACCGCGACTTCTTTCTCAATGGCGTTCAGGTCGAGTTTTTCGGTGAGTCAACCACGCTTCCAATTGGTGCAGTCCGCATCGCGCGGGACACCGGCGCAACGATCGTTCCGATCTTCACACTCCGACATGGACGCAAGCATGCGCTCATGATCGAGCAACCCTTTGTGGTCGAGCGAACGACGGACCGAGCCGATGATGTCAGGATTGGCATGCAACGTGTGATCTCAGCACTTCAGGGAGCGATCGAAATCGCTCCTGAGCAGTGGGTCATGTTTCAGCAAGTCTGGCCAGACGACGAGTCAGCGACTAGCGCGTAGCAGACTCTACGGTCGCCCAGAGATCGTATTCGGTACCGGCGTAAATCGTTGCATCGACGAAGTCACCCACTGGATGCTCACCGTCGATAAAGACGAGTCCGTCAACTTCTGGCGCATGTCGGTATGCCCGTCCTACGGAAACCGGTGATGTTGCCCCGTTTTCGTCTTCGACTTCACCGATGCTTTCGATCAGAACAGTCATCTTCGAGCCTTCGAGCGCACGGTTGTGGTCGAGCGAGATTGACTGCTGCAGCTCCATGATGGCATTACGACGTTCTTCCGCAACTTCGAGAGGCACTGGGTTAGCCATATCGAACGCCACGGTACCTGGCTCCGGCGAGTAAGTGAAGACTCCGACATGGTCGAACTGTTGCTCTTCCAGGAAGTCCAGCAGATACTCGAACTCTTCATCAGTTTCGCCCGGGAATCCAGTAATGAGCGTGGTTCGCAAGACAACATCGTCCAACGTGTTGCGTGCGTGATCGAGGATGCGCCGGGTCAAATCGAGATTGGCCGGCCGCAACATGCGCTTGAGCATCGCTGGATGTGCGTGTTGCAATGGCATGTCGATGTAATTGACCGCCATTTCGTGCCGGGCCAGCGCATCGATCATCTTGAGCACAATAGGATTTGGATAGATATAGAGCAACCGCAGCCACGGCAGATTGGGAACTTGCTCGCCAATCATATCGATCAGATCGGCAATGCCGTTTTTCATACCGATATCGGCGCCGTACCGGATCGTGTCCTGCGAGACGAGCACGATCTCCTTTGAGCCCAGGGCAACAAGATCGACGATTTCCTGCACGACGTGCAACGGTCGCTTGCTTTGCTGGCCGCCCTTGATGGTCGGAATGGTGCAAAACGCACACGCATGGTCACAACCGTCAGCGATTTTCACGTATGCAGACGGACCGGCGTGCTGATGCGAGAACGTGGTCGTAAGTCCGTCACACCCCGCTAACTGAGGTTGCGGTTCTTCGCCAAAGAGCGAACCGACGGTATCGCCGATCCGGAACCATTCGCGCGTCGTCAGGACCTTATCGACACCGACCGGGAGATCGAGCGAGTAGTCTCGCAAGGCGGGTAGACACCCGGCCGCCACGATGAATTGGCCAGGATTCCGCTGATCGACCAAGCCTTGCAGCGCTTCGATCGACTCGGCACGCGCCGCCCCCAGGAAGCCACAGGTGTTGACGATGACGACATCGGCATCACCAGGTTCTTCCTGTTCGGCGTAACCGCGCCCTTGCAAAAGCGAGGACATTCCTTCTGAATCGACGCGATTCTTCGCGCATCCCAGCGTCACTAAACTGAACGAACGTCCGGCTTCTTTGATGAGTGTCGACGAGCTCAATGGGTTACCTGTAATTCACGAACTGAAGCGCAACGGGGTAGTCGGCATCTTTGAATGCCGTAATGACAGCTTGCAGGTCATCTTTGCTTTTCGCTTGAACGCGCACGGAATCGCCCTGGATTTGCGAGTTCACTTTCTTGAACTCTTCTTTAATCCGGCGGTTGATCTGTTTCGCCAGATCTTCAGCGATTCCCTCCTTGAGGTTGACAACCTGGCGTACTCGGCCACCGCTCGCGGGTTCGATTTCGCCGTAGTCGAGAATCTTGAGAGATAGTCCACGACGCACGAATTTAGATTCGATCATGTCGGTGACAGCCTGAAGAGATGTTTCAGAGTTGGTGTTGAGCGTGATCTTCTTCGGCTCCTCATCGATGGTGGTCTTGGTGTCTTTCAGGTCATAACGCTGACCAATTTCGCGCCGCGCCTGATCGACCGCGTTTTTCAATTCCTGATGGTCGTAGGACGAAACGATATCAAATGAATAACCCGATGCCATGAAGGCTCCTTCCTTAATTTACAGCCTCCCATGGTAACAGACTTGACAGATTGACTTATAAGGCGGTCGCTACCAGGATCGAACACTGAGAGACCATCACATCTTTCCCCCCGGTGAGCACCGCGTCGGATTTGCCGTCACCGCTTGCCGTATCCAGCGCCACTTGCCACTGGGTCTTGCGGCGTTTACTCAATTTCGGCACCCGAAACTCCGTTTCGTCATTCGACGCATTGAACATGATGAGCAAGGTTTCCCATTGATCGGGCGGCAGATACGGTGCTGGCTCGATCGTGAGCATGAGCACCCTGGGTCCCTCCCGACTCCAGCTCCCCGGCATCAACTCGGAATCGTCGGCATCGCGCCAGCTCACAATCCCCGGCTCATGAGGTACGGGACTCTCGGATTCGACATAGCGCAACGGCCGCAACGCTGGATGCGCATTCCTCAACGCGATCAAGTGACGAACATAGTTCAGGAACTCAGATTTCTGGTCGTCCAGTGACCAATTTAGCCACGTGGTTTCATTGTCCTGGCAGTAGGCGTTGTTATTCCCGTCCTGGGTCATGGAAAGCTCATCACCGCCGAGCATCATCGGCACGCCATGACTCAGCATCAGCGAAGCGAGCAAATTCCGGCGTGCGCGGTAGCGTGCATCGAGAATTTCAGGATCGTCCGTCGGTCCTTCGATACCAAAGTTGAACCCCAGGTTGTCGTTCGACCCATCTCGATTGTCTTCTCCGTTGGCTTCGTTATGCTTTTGGTTATAGGAGACCAAATCTGTCAGATCGAACCCGTCGTGGCAGGTGACATAGTTGATGGTCGAGAGAGGGCCGCGACCCGGCCGATCGAAAATGTCCGCCGATCCTGTCAGGCGCAGGGCGAACTCGCCCAGGGACGTGGTGTGCCCCAGCCAGAAGGAGCGCGTGGTTTTACGAATGCGGTCGTTCCACTCGCTCCAGTTATTCGGAAAGCGCCCCAACTGATATCCATCAGGCCCCAGGTCCCATGGCTCCGCAATTAATTTGACCGTGCGTAGGACTGGATCCTGGTAGATCGCGGTGAAAAGACGTGACCAGGTATCGAATCCCCCGGCGTCGCGTCCGAGGGAAGTCGCCAGATCGAACCGAAACCCGTCCACATGCATCTCTTCGACCCAATAGCGCAGTGAATCGGTCACTAACCTGACAACAGCAGGATGCTGAGTGTTAAACGTATTGCCGGTGCCGCTGTAGTTCTCATAGTCATCAGGGCGATCGACCGGTCTTCGGTAGTACGTGGGATTATCCAGTCCGCGGAACGAGAGCGTAGGGCCGTCTTTCCCTCCTTCGGCAGTATGGTTGTACACCACATCCAGGAAGATCTCGATACCAGCATGGTGCAAGCTGCGTACCATTTCCTTGAACTCGCGCACTTGCTCGCCGCCGTCGCCGGACATGGAATACCGGCCCATTGGCGCGAAGAAACCAATCGGGTTGTATCCCCAGTAATTGACAAGTTGCTTTTCAACCAGGAACTCGTCGTCGATGAATTCCTGGACGGGGAGAAGCTCTACCGCGGTTATGCCGAGCGAGCTGAAATGCTCCAGCATTGCGGGATGCGCCAAGCCGGCGTAGGTTCCCCGCATGGATTCGGGAACGTCAGGGTGCAGCTTGGTGGCTCCCTTGACATGCACCTCATACACGATTGTGTCTGCCAGCGATCGACGTGGAGGCTGGATCCCCTGCCAGTCGAACGCGGAATCGACTACCACAGACCGAGGCACACTTGGGCAACTGTCCGCGTGATTGCGAACCGCGTGGTCGACCGGGCTCCGAAGATAGTCGTAGACCGATTCATTCCAGGTCAGCTTGCCCGAGATGGCCCGGGCATAGGGATCGAGCAAGAGCTTGGATGCATTGAATCGCAACCCGCGCGAGAGATCGAATGGTCCGTCGGCCCGAAAGCCATACCGCAAACCGGGCCCTGCTTCAGGAAGGAATCCATGCCAGACAAAGCCCGTTCGCATCGGCAGCGCAGCATCCACCTCGATGGAATCGTTCTCACCCCCAAAAATAGCGAGCAAGATCTTTTCGGCATGTTCCGAATACACCGCAAAATTGACACCACCGTCGCGAACGGTTGCTCCGAGGGGCCAGGGCGATCCAGGCTGAAGTTGTAAAGATTTGGTTGTCACTGGCTTACGTCCTTAGACAAATAAAAACAGCGCTGGCGGCCGATAGGGCGCTGCGCTGCGTCGCACAATCCTACTCGTTCCCAGCGAGCGCTCTCGTGTTGGAGAATAGATACCAGAAGATTTGCTCCTGTCAGTTGGAGCATCATGCGCAAGGAGACGTGCTCGAATGAAAGACTTCACCCCACTTATCGAGGCAGCGCGCACGTATTCTCTGGAATCCGCTGATCACGGCCGGATACGTATCGAATCTGTCGCACCGGAAATCGATGGAGGCCGCTACCCGATCAAACGCGAAGTGGGTGACACCGTCACGATTTCAGCCGACATCTTCCGCGACGGTCATGAAAAGATCGCCGTCTCACTTCTTTTCAAACCCTGGTACAGGGCCGATTGGGAGTACAATCCCAATGGGGCATATCGACAACGATCGGTGGACTGGTGTGTTCACCGTCAGCGAAAACACCAAATACGACTACACGATCGCCGCAGCTCCTGATCATTATCAAAGCTGGCGCGAGGAGATCGGCAAAAAGTTCGACGCTGGTCTCGATGTCCATCTCGAGATCGCTGAAGGGCTGCTCATCCTTCAGGCAGCCATAGACCGCACGGGACCGTGGTCCATGGACGTGCGCAACATTTGGGATGTCGCTGCGGCTGCCGAGTCTCAATCCGAAGCGGTGCAATTGCTAACCAGCCCAAAGCTCGAAAGCTTGATGCGGTCGGCCATTCCTGAGTCGGATTTCAGTTGGTACCGCCACGTACTCTCTGTGACCGTAGATCGAGTCCGCGCGCGGTACGCCGCCTGGTATGAACTCTTTCCACGCTCAGCCGGCAAACGTCACGGTCAAAGCGGCACGTTCGACGATGTCATCGAACGGCTCGACTACATCCAGGAGCTGGGGTTCGACACGCTTTACTTCCCGCCAATCCACCCAATCGGGCATACGAATCGCAAAGGCCCCAATAACACCCTGAACGCTGGACAGCATGATCCTGGCGTTCCCTATGCCATTGGCAGCGAGGCCGGTGGCCACGACGCGGTGGAACCGTCGCTGGGCACACTGGAAGACTTTCGCCGGCTCGTGGAAGTCGCCCGCAGCCGCGGAATCGAAATCGTCCTCGACTTCGCAATCAATGCATCACCCGATCACCCCTGGGCGAAGGACCACCGAGGCTGGTTTTATATTCGCCCCGATGGCACGATCAAGTACGCCGAGAATCCCCCCAAACGATACGAAGACGTCTACCCGCTCAACTTCAGCAATCCGGAATGGAGCGAGCTCTGGCAGGAGATGCGCCGGGTCATCAATTTTTGGATCGACCAGGGGGTTACGGCTTTCCGGGTCGACAATCCGCACACCAAACCGACGGCGTTTTGGGAATGGCTGATTGCCGACATCCAGGCAGTTCATCCGGAGACCATCTTCCTGTCCGAAGCGTTCACGCGGCCCAAACTCATGAAGTGGCTCGCCAAGGCCGGGTTCACGCAGTCGTACACCTATTTCACCTGGCGAAATTTCAAACAGGAGATCATCGACTACTTCACCGAGCTGACCACTCCGCCCGTGTCGGAATACATGCGGGGCAATCTCTTTACCAACACCCCACGACATCCTCCCCTACTTCCTGCAGGAAAGCGGACGTGCCGGGTTCAAAATTCGGGCGGTACTGGCGGCGACACTTTCCAGCGTCTATGGCATATACAGCGGCTTCGAGTTGTGCGAGGCCACCCCCGTTCCTGGCAAAGAGGAATACTTCAACTCGGAGAAGTACGACTTCAAAGTGTGGGACTGGGACCGACCAGGCAACATCCGCGCCGATATCGCACGGATCAATCAGATTCGCCGGGATCATCCCGCTTTGCATGAGTACGACAATTTGCGCTTCTATTGGTCCGACAACGACAACATCCTGGTTTATGCCAAGCAAACGCTCGACAAGCGTGACAATATTCTCGTGGTTATCAACCTGGATCCCTTCCAAACCCACGAAACCATGATCCACTTCCCGGTCGATGAGTTCGACATGCCAGCGGACGAACAGTACGAAGCGCACGATCTCATCACGGATGAGCGCTATTTATGGACCGGCGGATCGCAATACGTCCGCCTCGATCCGCTCAAAGAATCGGCGCACATCATTCATCTCCGGCGCTGGCACCATGTCGATTATGTCGAATTCAATGCCTGATGGTTGCGACGCCCCTCGCCGTCGCTGAAAAAGCTCTACTATCCGCGCACTCGGAACGTCTGAGCGTGCGGCGGAGCCAGGGAGAGAACGAAGAATAATGCCGTCGAACGATGAGCTTTGGTTTAAGGATGCGGTTTTTTACGAAGTGCCGGTCCGCTCCTTTTTCGATTCCAATAGCGATGGCAAAGGCGACTTTCGCGGTCTCGCCCAAAAGCTCGACTACATCCGCGATCTCGGAGTCGATTGCATTTGGGTCCTTCCGATGTATCCATCGCCAAACATGGACGATGGCTACGACATCGCTGACTTCCTCAGCGTCCATCCTGACTACGGCTCGGTTGGCGATTTCATTAATTTCATCGATGCCGCTCACGCGCGGGGGTTGAAGGTCGTCGCCGACCTCGTGCTCAATCACACGTCCGATCAGCACAGCTGGTTCCAGGAGGCGCGCAACGATCCGAAATCTCCCAAGCGTGACTACTACGTCTGGAGTGACGATCCCACGAAATATGGTGGAGCCCGCATCATTTTCATCGACACCGAAGTATCCAATTGGACCTTTGATCCCGTCGCCAACCAATATTTCTGGCACCGGTTCTTCTATCACCAGCCCGATCTGAACTACGACAACGACGCACTCCACGAGGAGATGCTCGATGTCGCTCGCTTCTGGTTGCGGTTTGGGCTGGACGGCTTCCGCTGTGATGCGGTTCCCTATCTGTACGAGCGCGAAGGCACCAATTGCGAAAACCTGCCCGAGACGCATCAATTTCTGCACAAGCTCCGCAAGATGGTCGATACGGAGTTTCCCGGCAAGATTCTTTTGGCGGAAGCAAATCAATGGCCGGAAGACGTGGTCGAATATTTCGGAACTGCTGAAGAGCCGGAGTTCCAAATGGGATTCCACTTTCCAGTGATGCCCCGTCTCTACATGGCGATGAGCCGCGAGGACCGTGCTCCCATTGTCGACATCCTTCGGCGCACCCCCGACATCCGCCCGGATTGCCAATGGGGCACATTTCTGCGAAACCACGACGAGCTCACGCTCGAAATGGTGACCCTCGACGAGCGCGAATATATGTGGAATGTGTACGCTCCGAACCCCCGCATGAAGAGCAACCTCGGGATCCGGCGGCGGTTGGCTCCCCTGATGAATAACAACCGCAATGCGATCGAGCTCATCAATGCCATGATGCTCTCGCTCCCCGGCTCGCCGTGCATCTATTACGGCGACGAGATAGGGATGGGTGACAATATCTGGCTGCGCGACCGGAATGGCGTTCGCACCCCGATGCAATGGACCGCAGACAAGAACGCTGGTTTCTCCCACGCCGACGAACTGTGGGCGCCGATCATCAACGACCCGGTCTATGGCTACGAACATGTCAACGTGTCCGACCAGGAGCAGATCCCGTCGTCGCTGTTAAATTGGACCCGACGCATCCTCGAGATTCGCCGGCAGCACAAAGCCTTCGGTCGCGGGACGATCGATTTCATCCTGCCCGAAAATCACTCGATTCTGGTGTACATCCGCAAATGGGAAGACGACACAATGCTCTGTGTCGTCAATCTCTCCAGCAAGGTTGAGAGCGTTGCAATCGATCTTTCGTCGCTGGCGGGTTCGAGCTTGATCGAGGCTTTCGGGGGAACCGTCTTTCCGCCGGTCACCGCGGCTCCGTATCCGATTGTGATCGGACCACTGGGCTACTATTGGTTCGAAGTCTCCCCATCGTAGTCTTCGACCGTCTCCCCATCGCATCCAAGGATTACTTCGCTTGATCGACGACCGTCTCTGGCAGGCAATTGCCGCCGAGCTTCCCGCCTATCTTGATCGGCAGCGCTGGTACGCAGACAAATTGCGCCCGATTGCCGCGTTGCGCATTGTCGATGTAGCCATGGCTGAAATCACGAACGTGCACGATTTTGCTCGCGCTCATCGGGATCGACTACGAACTTGGTGACGCTCGCCGTTACTTCGTTCCCATGACGGTGCATCGCGAACCTACACCGGAACTCGCCACAATCGCCCGCACGGAGGATCAGAATCTTTCCTGTTGGGTGCAAGATGCCATCAGTGACGGGAGTTTCCGCGACTTTCTGATCGAGGCCGGAACGAACCTGAGTCTTGCCGGGCAGCATGGCACATTCGTTTTCGAACCCTGGACGCTCGATGGTCTCCCCTTGCTTCTCGATCCCGCCACCCCATCAGCCGCGGCGGCCTTCGAGCAGAGCAACTCCTCCATCACCTACGGCGACCAGGTGATCGTCAAGCTCTACCGGCGCCTCGAAGTCGGCCAAAATATCGAAGTCGATATGAATCGATATTTGGGGTCGGAGGCGGGCTTTCCGTCCGTGCCGAAGCTCATTTCGGCTGCCACCTATCGAGGCGAAGCGGGCAGCATTCCGCTCATGCTCGTCCAGCAGCATGTCGGCGAACATCGGGACGCCTGGACGACATTGACCGACCTCCTTCGGCGTAAGACTAACGATTCCCTCGAATTCGTAGAGAGCCTGGGTCGGGTCACCGGTGAAATGCACGTCGCCTTGGCGGCTGCCCCCACGTCGTCGGCGCTCTCGCCGCAGCCAATTGGCCGGCTGGACGTCGACCACTGGCGCGACGCTTTCTTGAGATCCGCCGAGGAAACCGATTGGATGACTGGCGAACGTCTGCAGGTGCTACCTGCTCGCTCTCAGCAGTCGGCTCGCGAGTACCTTGCCAGCTCGCGCGATTGGCAGGAACGAGCGAGTTGGTTCGATCTCCTGGAGGGTTACTACAAGACTCGAGTGCATGGCGACTACCATCTTGGTCAGATATTGGTGACCAAAGACGGGCGTTTGCTGATCGTCGATTTCGAAGGTGAGCCACATCGGCCAGCCTATGAACGTGAAGCGAAATACTCTCCGCTTCGGGATGTTGCCGGCATGCTGCGCTCGTTGAACTACGCAATTGGGGTAGCGGCCAACTCGCTCGACGATCAAGCCAGCGCCGAGTCACGTGAGTGGCTCGAGTCCTGGGAGCGTGACGCGCGCGACCGATTCCTGTCGGCTTACCGCGAAGCCATCGTGGCTTCGCCGGTGCCTATTGCTCCGACCGATGCCGACTCATTTTCCAAGGCGCTTAGGGTGCTCGAAACAGAAAAAGCCCTCTACGAGGTGCGCTATGAGCTCAGCAGTCGCCCGGACTGGGCGTGGCTTCCATTCGACAGCCTGAAGTAGACTCACCGGCTCGAGAACGAAGAGTGACCCGGTCCCTCGCGGTGACCGGGTCACTTCAATCTGCCTGTTGGTGTCTCAGGATGTTACTTGTCACGATCAGTCAACATCCCGGATTGGGAAATGTGGGCATTCGTCCACGATGGCGCGGTTGCGCCTAGACACTCCCCTGGTGGGCTTTGAAATCTCGATAGTCGATATCCGGGAAGGGGTTATCTCGATCCTGGAGATCACGCAAGAACACGATTGATTCTGGCTCTTCCGTTTTACCGAGCTCGATAATTTCCGCCAATTGATCGAACCGGGTCAGATGATCCTCGAATCGCTCGACGGCATACTCGCGCGCTTGCCCGGTTGTGACGAGGAACGGCCAGTCACTGCTCTCCAACAAGAGGAGCTCGCGCGCAGCCTGGTTCAGGAATTCCCGTTCCGAGCCAAGTGCGCCGGTCGCTTCTGCGACAAGATTCTCCATGCGAAGCTCGGCTCCATGAATCTTTGGCCACATCCACTGCGTGTCTGCGTTCAGCCAGGTGAAATGACCACCACCGGCGCCCCAGCTACTTTCTGGCAGGGCCAGCACGCGATCGGGCGGATGATTCGTGACGATGTCGTGCGCTGTGGTGAGCTCGATTTCAGGAATTTGCGACAACCGGCGCAACACGGCCTTCAACCAATCGACGCCTTCGAACCACCAATGTCCAAAGAGCTCGGTATCGTACGCCGCACTGATGATGCCGTACTCCCCATTTGCGTCGTAGTAGTCGGTCAACAACCGGCGCACAAGCGCGGCGTAGTGCTCCGCATGCTCCTCCACCCGCTTCGCCGCGCGTTGTGGCTCGTAGAGCGGTTTAAAGGCCAGATCGAGCCCACTGCCGCCGACCCGCCAATACTGCAGACCCGAGGTCGAATCCTTCTTGTGGAACTCGCGATACCAGTAGTCACCGGGATACCCGAAGGTCGCCGACCAGACCTGTTGGCCCGTGTCATTGTTCCGCGCCAGTACGGCCACCTTGCCCGGCTCGTCGCCGACCCAGTAGGGTCGGAAGGTCGTGCGTGGCTCATCGATTTCGTGCGCCTCGAGCTGTGGCGAGTAACGGCGGGTAACTTCACCATATGGGCCAATTGCTTCACCGGCCGCTTTACCCACCGGATTGCCGCCTTCGACCGAATGCGTTTCGCTGAAGAACTCCTCCAGCGCATAGTTCGCCAGGAAACTCTCGATGCCAGGGCGCCGCACGTCACCCTCGGGCGTCGTTTCTACGTACGCCGGACGATAGGCGCACTCGGGGAGCCAAATCGACTTCGGGCTCGCACCGAAGCGCTTTTCATATGCTTTGACTCCGGTTGCCAGTTGCCCGGAAATCGATGAGTCACGTGAAAGAAGGGGAAGATACCCATGGGTCGCCGCGGAGGTGCCGATCTCGACGTATCCTTCGTTTTGCAGGATCGCCAATGAACCAAGCAGATCGCTGTTGAATCGATCTTGAAACGAGGTCAGCGCCCGCGCATAAAAGTGATGGTAGTAGCGGGCAAGGTCGCGGAAACCCGTCTCGCCCGAAGCTTCGAAGCGCTCGATGTCATCCTCTGCCCAGGCAGCGCGTTCCGCCGCGTAGGCGATGAAGTGCTCGATGATCGTCGGATCGGAAAGCTGCTCGCCTAGAATCGGAGTTACGCCGATCGTCAACTTGAACGGAACTCCTTCGTCCTTCAAGTCGTAAAGTGCGTTCAGCAAGGGAAGATAGGTTTCTGCGATAGCCTCGTGCACCCACTCTTCGCCATGTGGCCACATGCCCGCTTGTCGGGCATAGGGCAAATGGGAATGGAGCATGAAGGTGAAACCGCCGATTTTGCTCATAGAGTCATCTCCGGAGCCAGCATTATTGCTGGGGATCAAGCATATAAACGTGTGGAACGAGGCTCCGCCGGCAGATTGCGTTAGACCTTTGGATCGTTCCGGTTGAACAATGGGTGCGCGGTGCCCGGAGCGCTGTAATCGAAGGGATCATACCCTCGCTCGATCTTGGGACGATCCAGCCGTCCATACGCGCCCGAAAGCTCGCGAAGACCTCGAGCCAGCCCATCATTGAGCTGGTGGGAGAGATACCGCCACTTCCAGTTTCCCATCGCAGTACCAGGACGATTCATACGGGCTTCATCGCCCAGCCGCATGACATCCTGCAATGGCACGATTGCCATGTCAGCAACCGACTCGAATGCGAGCCGAATGAAGTCCCAGGCAATATCGCTGCCATCGGTACCGAGGTAGGTCTGAACCTGCTGGCGATCGACTTCCGAGCACGACTGAAACCAGCCGATTGTCGTCTGATTGTCGTGTGTACCAGTGTAAACGACGCAATCGCTATCGTAATTATGTGGCAGGTAGGCATTGTCCGGGTCGCCGTCGAACGCGAACTGCAACACCTTCATCCCTTGCAAACCGTGCGCCATGCGAAGCGCGTGCACATCTGGGGTGATGATTCCGAGATCTTCGACCACGATCGGAAGATGCCCGAGTGACGCCTCGATCGCCCGGAACAGGTCCGATCCGGGTGCCCGCTCCCAGCGGCCCCCACGCGCCGTAGCGTCCCCGGCGGGAATCACCCATCCCGCCGCGAGTCCACGGAAGTGATCGAACCTGACAACATCGACCAGTTCAGTCAGACGCCGAACTCGCTCGATCCACCAGCTAAATCCATCGTTCTCCATGTACGACCAGTCGAACACGGGATTGCCCCAAAGCTGCCCGTCGGTCGTAAATAAATCCGGCGGGACCCCGGAAACCACTTCAGGTCGCCCATCGGCCAAGAGACGGAACTGTTCGGGATTCGCCCAGACGTCTGCACTGTCGAGCGCAACATAGATGGGAATGTCGCCAATGATCTGGATTCCACGCTCGTTAGCATGTTGCTTCAGTGCAGTCCATTGCACACGAAACAGGAACTGAATAAACGAATGAAAATCGATCGCGTCCTGCATCTCAACGGATACACGCGCGAGTGCTTCTGCGTCGCGGGACCGGATTTCGTCTGGCCAGTCTTGCCAGGAGGAATTTCTGAAGCGTTGTTTGAGCGCCATATAAAGGGCGAAATCACGCAACCAGGAAGCATGGGCGATCTCGAATGCGCTCAGCCGCTCCCGAAGCTCCGGCGATCCGTGCTCCTTGAACGATTCGTACACGCGTCGAAGGGCTGCGTACTTGTAAGCGCCAGCTGCCTCGAAATCGACTTCGTATTCGTTGAAGCCGCGCGAATCACCGGCATGATCGAGTCCGAGGAATGCCAGGCCGTCGATGGAAATGAGCAAGGGATTGCCCGCGAAAGCCGAAAGCGCAGAGTAGGGCGAGTCTCCCTGTCCCACGGGCGACAGTGGCATCAGCTGCCAATATCGTTGCCCACCGAGCGCTAGCCAATCTACGAATTCATAGGAGCCCGCTCCCATATCGCCCACACCGTGGGGGCCCGGAAAAGAAGTTGGGTGCGCAAGAACTCCGCTTGCCCGTTCCAGTTTCATACGCGGCCTTTCGTGAATTTGCGTTTGATTGGAGCTGTGCCGACTAGGGCTCTTCGAGGCTGTCGCGCAGGATGTCCATGTGTTCGAGCGCCAGCCCTGTCCCAATGGCCACGCACGAGAGCGGATCGTCTGCAACGTAGCATGGCACTCCGGTGACCTCCGTGAGGAGATCGGGGAGATGGCGCAAGAGCGCTCCTCCACCTGTGAGAATCATGCCCTTATCGATAATGTCGGAAGAAAGCTCGGGTGGGGTCTCTTCCAGCACTGCGCGTACGGCGCCAATAATCGCTTCCAGCGGTTCGGTAATTGCGTCAGTAATCTCGTTGGCATGAATCTGGATGGTGCGGGGCAACCCGGCGACTTCGTCGCGGCCTCGAACCTCCATCACGACATCTTCATCGACCGGCATGGCGCTTCCGATGGTGATCTTGATCTCTTCCGCGGTCCGTTCGCCAACCCGCAAGTTGTATTTACGCTTGATAAAGTTGGCGATCGCTTCGTCGAACTTGTTGCCGCCCACCCGAAGTGACCTCGCCACCACGATACCGTTGAGCGAGATGACCGCGACCTCGGTCGTGCCTCCGCCGATATCGATGATCATGTTTCCGGAGGGGTCGGCGACCGGGATACGGGCTCCAATGGCGGCTGCCAATGGTTCGCTGATCAGGAAAGCCTTCCGTGCGCCTGCGTTGAGTGCAGCATCCCGCACCGCTCGCCGCTCGACACCAGTAACCCCTGCTGGCACACAGATCATCACTTCGGGTCGCACCAGCGAGAAGCGCCCGCAGGCTTTGTTGATGAAGTAGCGCAGCATTTCCTGGGTGACGACGTAGTCGGCGATCACGCCATCTCGCATGGGGCGAACTACTTCGATTGTCTCGCGCGGCTCACGACCAAGCATGTCGCGCGCTTCCAGGCCGACAGCTTTGACTTTACCGTCTTTGGCTGAGATGGCGACCACAGATGGCTCGCTTATTACGATGCCACGGCCACGAACGAAAACCAGCACGTTCGCGGTGCCGAGGTCGATTCCAATCTGTTTTGCCACTCAGGGAACTCCGACGTCGTACGATCGTCTTCGAATGCTGCTATTCGGGGGTCCTGGACGCCCGAACTCGACGCCAAGTCAGCAAGCGATTGTACCATGGTGTATTCGCGAGGCCGTCCGATCGTGGGGGCTGTCAGCTGCCAACACACCTAGCAGGAGGATGCCGTGGAAGGCGAAAATCAGCAACCGACTCAACGCCCGAAGGAGCAACGCCCGGCCGAGGGCCAGGGAGGGAACCGAGGAGAGTCGGAAGGCGGGTCGAAGGATCGCAACCGCAACCGCCGTTCTGGCGGCGGAAGCAACCGGAAAGAGCTGTATCGATTCGACGATCAAATGGAACATGCCATCTGTCTCTTTGTGACTCATCGGGTTCCCCGGGCGTTTCCCGTGATCGGTCGAACAGAGCTCGCGACCATGCCGCCAGTCGAAGTCGCTCGCACCGGGTCATCGATACTCTTTTGTAACCAACAGCATGAAGGTCCGCACCTCTGGCCAAACGGCGACGAGACACCGTAAGCAGGACGAATCGCTCGCATGGCATTTCCCGCGCCCGCATCGTCATATCGCCTGACACCGATATCAATCCTTGCGCCAATTGCCCTTGCCTTCGGAATCTTGGGCGCCTGGCAGATCGGCCCGAGCGGTCGACTGGATTTGCTCGTCGTAGCTGGCGGCTGCCTAGCAGCGGCGATAGCCATCTCGCAGGCCTCCACCTCACTCCTCCGCGCAAGTGCGGCGGTACTCGTGGTCGCGGCGGCAATGCTCACTACTGGCCAAAGCCTGCTCGAGGTCGCTTCCCCGGCACTGCACAGCCTGGTCTGGATTTTCCTGTCGATCGGGATTGTTTGCTGGAGCCAGGACCTCGTCGGGCTTGCCTTGTTCACGATGGTTTCGGGTGCTGGCCTGTCGCTTGGATTCCCGCTTCTCGTGTCACTAGCAGGGGCCTCAACTCCATCTCCCGCGACACAAGCATGCGCTGCGGTGACGGCGGCCGTCGCCATAGGATTCGCCCTCAACCAATCCTGGAAAGATTTGGCGCTCGTCGGAGACAGCCCCCGTGGTTTTCCACCATCAGCGATCCCCCGTATGTTGTTGTGGATTGCCATTGCCACATTTTCCGTAGTCGCTACAACTTCGAATGACCCTGCATGGGCGAACCTCACCGTGATCACAATCGCGTCTGTGTTCCTTGTCGAATCGCTTGCAACAGATAAAGGGCAAAGTCGCAAGGTCGCGAATACCCTCGCCGTCGTTCCTTTTCTCATCGGGTTAGTAGCGATAGTCTGTGCCGCGGGGCTTGCAGTCGTTTCACTTGCGCTCGGAGCACCCTTCGGATGGCCCGTCGCTGGCGTTGCTTTCGTGGCGTGGATCTCGCTGACGATAGTCGGCACCGAGTCCTTGCGCCACAACTTGCAACAGACAGAGTTTCTCAAGCAGTCCGCTCGTGAGAGTCGTGTCGATGCGCTCACTGGTCTCAACAATCGTCGAGGGTTCGATGAACGCCTGAACAATGAAGTTGCGCGTGCAGGTCGGTACGGCCATCCCCTGTCATTGATCATGATCGACATCGACGATTTCAAGCAGGTCAACGACCGATTCGGCCATGCCGCAGGAGATGCGACGCTGCAATCACTGGCGACGCTGATTCAGGACTCGATTCGCTCGATCGATATCAGCGCTCGCTACGGTGGAGAAGAGTTCGTCGTTCTGTTGCCCGAGACACGTAGGGACGGCGCGACCGTTGTGGCCGACCGTATTTGCCGAGGCATGTACGAACGCAGTTTCACGATCCCGGCCACCGTGAGCATTGGGATCGCCGAATTGAATGAGCACGATCCCTCCCCGGTCGTGCTGCTGCATCAGGCCGACGAGGCGCTGTATCGCGCCAAACGGCTGGGAAAGAATCGAGTCGAGCTAGCTCGGTGACGCTTTCGTGATGGGCCGGGCAGTGCGCAGAATCCCCATATAGGCATCGAGCGTTTCACGGTCCGAAACTGCCCGCACGACCGTTTCGTCCACCTCGGCATCGAACGCAACGAGTCCGTGTTGAATCTTGTCTTTCGTGCCGTACGCGCACGTGGCAAGCGGTTGCACCTGCATGCGGGAAAAGTGACGCGCATATTGGGGGATCGACGCATAGCGATCGCCCTCACCCGCGAGCTGTTCGAACCCTTCCGGCAAGGCGACCCGGACATAGGCGATGACTTCACAATGATGTCCTTCGCCCTGGCGGTTGCGGATCTCCTGCGTCGACAGCCTGGCCTGGCGCGGCGTCAACCAGTTCAGCAGCACAGCGTCAGCCTCTTTGGCTGCCAGAGCCACCATCTTCGGACCGAGTGCTCCGACCGCGACTGAAACTCCGGCTCGGTCCCGAATGGTGTGCGTCGCGGCTCGCACATTGTCGAGCGAGCCGTAGAGCTCCGCACCCGCACCGATACCGACGATCAGGCGATCCTTGGGCAGGCCCTTTTCTTCGATTGCGGTCACGATCGTATCGGGTGGGCGTCGATCAATTGGGATCACCCCAATTCCGAGCCGAATCGTGCTCGTCACTTCCGCCGCCCGGCGTAACGCCTCGAATCCGTCGGACCCAGGCGTGTCGTTTACCCAGAAAGTGTCGTATCCATTCGCCTCGGCAGCTGCCGCCAAAGGAGCCACGAGTGACGAAAGCGTCGCCGCGGCAATGCCAAATCCTCGTCGTGCCATGAAATGCCGTCCTTTCGATTAATTGGAATTACGCGGAAACCCGAGTCCGAGCCGCCGCAAAGACGTGTGCCCATGGCTTCCAATGATCAGGTGATCCAGCACGTCGATCCCGAGCAGCTTACCTGCCTGGTCGAGCTCAACCGTCAGCGCAATATCTGCTGCCGACGGCGAAGGATCTCCTGAGGGATGATTGTGCACGACAACGATGGATGCGGCATTCTGTCGCACAGCGTCCTGAAAAACCTCTCCTATCCGAACCTGCGCCTGATTGACACTCCCGCGATAAATCGTGCGCACGGCAAGCACTTTGTGCCGCGTGTCAACCAGAACGACGCGCAGCTGCTCATGATCGAGCGCGGACATCTCCGGTCCAACCAATCGGACGGCGTCCTCCGGAGAAGAGATCTGCATCCGGTCATCGGGATCGAGCGCGACGACCCGATTCGCAAGTTCCAACGCCGCGCGCAATCGTGTGGCCTTGGCAGGACCGACTCCATGGACGGCGGTGAGCTCGGCCAGATCGAGCCGCGTAATCCCTCGCAGACCGCCGTTCTCGCTCAGAAGACGTTCGGAGAGCTTGATGACACTCTCTCCTTCGGTGCCAGTGTTCAGCAAAATAGCGATCAGCTCGCTCGTCTTGAGCTGGGCCGATCCCCACTTCAGCATTCGTTCCCGAGGTTGTTCCTCCGGGAGCATTTCGCGCACGCCATTCGTTCGTCCCACGGGGCCCTTTCTCTCACAACTCAGGCAGATTTCGGTCGAGATTGTATCCTCAGAAACGCTCGGTGAAATCCTGGAATAAGGCGGGTACCGAATCTGTTGCGTGGTATCCTGTGATGTCGAATTACCAGCAACGAATATCGTCGCTCGCTGGTTGACGATCGCCCCACATGGGCCACCTTTCCACCGAACGATTCAGGAGAACATCCCTTGGTACTCGGCCGGATTTTCAAACGGCGAGCCGATCCCGATTTCCAGCTCGAACAGGGACTCGAGAAAACCCGTCGTGGCGTTTTCAGCGAGATCTCCCGCCTTTTCGATCGCGAAACGATCGACGAGGATCTTTACGAAGATCTCGAAATGCTGCTGATCCAGGCGGATGTCGGTTGGGATGTCAGCCAGAGCTCGTCGACGAGTACTGCGCCGAAAAATTGCCGAAGGTCGCATCATCGACCCAGGCTATGCCCGCGAAATTCTCCGCTGGGAGATGGTCGAGCTGCTCGAAAATGCAACCCGCAACCGCAAGGTCAAAATTCTTCCAGCGCGGCGTCCCGTTCGTGATCATGGTCGTCGGCGTCAATGGCACTGGCAAGACCACGTCGATCGCCAAGCTGGCCGACTATCCACCAGGCGCTTCGGACGGACCGTCATGCTGGCGGCGGGCGACACCTTCCGCGCCGCCGCCATCGACCAGCTCAAAGATCTGGGGCGAGCGCATCTGATGTGCCGGTCATCGCCCACGAGCAGGGCGCCGATCCTGGCGCGGTCGTCTTCGACGCGCATGCAGGCCGCGCACACCCGCAACGTCGACGTCCTGATCGTCGATACCGCCGGGCGGCTGCACACCAAGTTCAACCTGATGGAAGAGCTGAAAAAGCTACGCAAGATCATGCAAAAACATGTCCCAGAAGCGCCGCAGGAAGTGCTGCTGGTGATCGACGCGACCACCGGCCAGAATGGCCTGGTGCAGGCCAAGAAGTTCGCCGAGTCGGTCGAGATCACCGACATCATGATCGCCAAGCTCGATAGCACGGCCAAGGGCGGCATCGCCTTCTCCGTCTCCGCGCGAATTCGGCATGCCGATCTCCTACATCGGCACCGGCGAGAAGGCGACCGACATGGCCGAATTCCATCCCGAAGCCTATGTCGACGCGCTCTTCTTCGAGGGCGATGGATGAGGGCTTCTGCGAAGGGGCGACGGATCGATTCGCAGCGAAACGATCATGTTCGAATCGACTTCTCCGACCGACTCAATCGAAACATTCTGGCCGCAAGCTCGTTTCGCGCAGCAAAGGGCAATCTGACCGAGCAGGATGTCGATGAAGCGATGCGCGAAGTCCGTCGCGCGCTGCTCGAAGCCGACGTCAACTTCAAGGTCGTCAAGGACTTCGTCGCCGCCGTGCGCGAGCGCGCCGTCGGGCAGGATGTGCTGAAATCGCTGACTCCCGCGCCAGACCGTCATCGGGATCGTCAACGAGGAGTTGATCCACGTCCTCGGCGACGAGCGCGAGCCGCTGAACAGCGCCCGATCCGGCCGCCGCCAGATCATCATGCTGGTTGGGCTTGCACGGTGCGGTAAAACGACCCACGCCGCCAAGCTCGCGGTCCACCTCCGCAAAGCAGGGCCGCAATCCCGCTGCTGGTCGCCGCGACGTCTACCGCCCAGCCGCCATCAACCAGTTGCAAACGCTGGGCAAGCAAATCGACGATCCCGGTCTACGAAGAGGGCACCGACAAGAATCCCGTCGAATTGCGCAGCAACGCGCTCCGTTCGCCCATGAACGCGGCTACAACCCGGTCATCATCGACACCGCCGGCCGCCTGCAGATCGACGAGCGCGATGATGCAGGAGCTGGTCGACATCGAACGCGACCGTTCAAGCCGACCGAGATCCTGCTCGTCGCCGACGCCATGACCGGCCAGGAAGCGGTCAGCGTCGCCCAGGCGTTCAATCGCGACGCTCGGCGTCACCGGCCTGATCCTGACCAAGATGGACGGCGACGCCCGCGGCGGCGCAGCCCTCTCGATCCGCGCCGTCACCGGCGTCCCGATCAAGTTCATCGGCACCGGCGAGAAGATGGACGCCATCGAACCGTTCTATCCGGATCGTCTCGCCAGCCGCATCCTCGGCATGGGCGATGTCCTCTCCCTGATCGAACGCGCGCAGGAGCAAACCAACGAGGAAGACGCCAAGAGACTTCAAGACGCGGATGATCAAGGGTCAGTTCAATCTGGAGGACTTCCTGGATCAGCTCCAAAAGATCAAGAAGATGGGTCCGCTCGACGCAACTCCTCGAGATGATCCCCGGCCTCGGCGCTCAGCTACGGCAAGCCAAAGCGCAGATCTCCGACGACGACTACAAACGGATCGAAGCAATTATCTACTCGATGACCTCTGAAGAACGGCGCAATCCGCAGCTCATCGATGGCCGGCGCCGGCGCCGTATCGCCAAGGGAAGCGGCACCACGCGTGAAGAAGTTTCGCAGCTCATCAAACAGTTCGAGGAAATGCGAAGATGATGGCGCAGATGGGTTCGATGGCCAAGAAGGGCAAGCTTCCAAAGAGCATGCAGGGGCTCCCGTTCGACTTCAACTAACCAATGGTAAGTTCGTAATTCAGGTTGAGGAGTCGTACAATTTCGGCATTATGACGATTGATTCAACCCCTGAAAGGCACCTATGAGCGCATCTGGAGTTACCGTTTACACAACCTCGACCTGCCCCTGGTGCGACCGCGTCAAGGATTTTCTTGGCAAGGCCGGCGTACCCTACGAAGAAAAGCGCGTCGATAGCGATTACGAAGCCGCGATGGAGATGATTCAGCGCTCTGGGCAACAAGGCGTTCCCGTCATTGCGGCCGACAGCGATGTGATCATTGGCTTCGACCAACCAAAGCTTGCTCGTATCGTCGACCGCTATGGCAAGGCGAAACGCGCACCGCTCGGTCTGCTGGCGGCCGACAGCGAATCGTATTTCGCCAATCATCCCGAGATTGCCGCAGTCTATCCTGAAGGCACGCGGGGTATTTATGTCGGGGAAGTCAAGCCGGGGAGTGTCGCCGACAAGGCCGGCATCCGGCGAGGCGATGTCGTCACGTCAGTCGCCGGCAAACGTGTCAAGAACATGGCGACGCTCGATCAGCTCATCGACACGCTCGACTCTGGCCAGCATGTCTCCGCCCGTTATGTCCGGCCAGACGAAAACGGTGAGACCTCGTTCCAGTTTTAATCCCTTCTCCATTTCAACGACCGCACCGAGAATTTTCGGTGCGGTCGCTGCGTTGACGTAGGAAACGGAGCTGATTTCCAATGTTCGATCCCAGCAACCAGGAGGTGGCAATACGTGTTCTTGCTGCCTTGCTGTGCGGAGGGATCATTGGATTGGATCGCGAACTTCGCTCGCACGCTGCCGGAATGCGCACTCATGCCCTTGCAGCGGAAGGCGCCGCGCTCTTCACCATTGCTGGAATTCTCATCGCAAGCGAATCACGCAATATTGGCTATGTTGGTGCGGATCCCACCCGTGTCGCCTCCACTGTCGCGCAAGGAATCGGTTTTCTGGCAGCTGGCGTCATTTTCGGATCAGCCGCAAAAGTCCGAGGACTGACAACTGCAGCCGGGCTGTGGGCTACCGCGGCGATTGGGATGCTCTGTGGTGGCGGCTTCTATTTCCTGGCTTTCTTTTCGACCATTGCTACCGTCGTGGTGCTTTCTGGGTTCAAAATTCTGGAAGATCGTATTTCCGAGCGACTCATCTATGACAAAGATGAGGATTTCCACGATCGCGATATCGACGACTAACGGGTTATCGTTTCTCCCAGATTTCGGTAAGCTCGGCCATGCGACATTCTGATAGTCGAGGCTCACCATATAGCCCGGCGCCAGCACGCTGACGGTAGGCTTCATAAAGCAACACAGCGCACGCCACTGAAATGTTCAGGCTACGAATCATGCCCACCATTGGAATCGTCACGATTTGGTCCGCGCCGGCCATGGCAGCCTCGGTTAACCCGCTCATTTCATTGCCAAGGACGATTGCCACAGGCTGAGTCAAATCGATGTCAGCCATCGGCTTTGACGACGGCCCACCCCCTGTTGCGACGATTGAGAACCCCTGTTCTCGCAGGACCGAGTAACAATCTTCGATCTCAGGATGCTCGATGATATCGAGCCATTTTGCGGCGCTTCCGGATGCTCGCCGCGAGAACTTTTTGTGTGGCCGGGTCGCGGGATCCTGGGTGATATGGACACTCATTGCACCCACCGCATCGCAGCTCCGTAAAACCGCTGCGATGTTATGCGGATCGTGCACATTCTCCAACACAACGGTCAGATCTGGCTGACGTCGCTCCAGGACCTCATGGATGCGATCGATTCGCCGCCCGGTACGCGGAAATCGACTCTCTTTCGGCGGAGCGGTTTTCGCAAGCAGCTTACGGTCGGTGATAAATGGATCGGTCATGGATTCAGACTGCTCCGCCCTCGAGACTTCGCACGATTTGTAGTTGAAATCGCCGGTCAAATGTCGGCGAGCAACGCCCGCACGACCAAACGCCTTGACGACTGCGTGGAACTTCCATCCGGCACTTTGGGCAGGCATACACGTATTTGGGCGCGCGCCGCTTCACCGGCTTGACGCAATGGCGCACTTCTTCCATCGTGGCTCCTGTAAGCTCACTCACCTGGATAGCAATGCGATCGAACCCATGCCTGGCATGCCGGCGCCGGTCACCGTCGATGCGATGCCGCATATGAAGCAACTCTTCGCAGACCACGATCTCGAGCGACTTCGGTCGCGAGAAGTCGATTCGTTTGAGATTGATCAGGATGAGATGCTTGCCTCGACCGGGGTGATAAAGATAGGCTCCACCGATCGATCCTCCCACCCGTCTCCCAACCCATTCGTTGTAGGTGGTACGGTTGGTCGTGATCCAGAGATCGTCAATCGGGAGCTTGAGTCGTGCAATATACGTACCGACGAACGCCAGAATCTGGGCGTCATCCGTGTCGAGAATCATGCAGAACGCGCGCCTCGTAATTATGTGCGGGAAACACGAAATGAAATTGGGCCATTCACAGGCCGGCTGCCATTTTACTCGTCATGTGACGAGCGGGGTTGATTCGTGAGCGATTCGGCTCTCGACCGGCCACATCTTGCCATCGTGACTGATGACATCTCGCTTTCGCATTTTCTTACTGAGGGTTTGGTCTATGAGGGCTTCTGGACCAGTGCTATCGGGAGCGGACTTCAGTTCCTCGAGGTGCTTCGCCTTCGCACCTTCGACGCAGTATTGCTCGATGCCGGGCTGGGGGATATTACGGTCTCCGAGGTCATTCGCAGGATGCGCGGAACGTCCGATCGCACGGAGCCTGGACTGCCGAGAAGTGCGATGCCAGTGATCGTGATCGCCGGCGTTCCCGGGGAAATTGCGCAGTCCGAAGTGATGTCTGCGGGAGGCCAGTTGCTGCTGGAACCCCCGCTGGAAATCGATGAAGTGGGTACCGTCGTCAAGCTGCTACTCGATCAGTCGGGGATATAGGCCTCAGAGATATTGCCGGTAACCGAGTAGACCACGAACTCGCAGATATTCTCGGTACGATCGCCAATCCGTTCAAGATTGTGCGCGGCCCACAGGAGGTGCGTGGCCCGATTGATTGTTTTCGGGTCTTCCATCATGTAAACCAGCAGCTCCCGATAGACCTGGTTGTAGAGTTCATCGATCTCGTCATCCATTTCCATCGTCTTGCGCGCCAGATCCACATCGGATCGGATGAACGCATCGATAGCGCTGGTCAGCATGGAGATCGCCACCGCCGACATGCGTGGAATATCGACCAGAGGTTTCAACGGTGGTTCGTTGGCGGTCAACGTCACGATTTTGGCATTGCCGGCGGCATGGTCACCCATCCGTTCGAGCTCGGAGATGATGTGGAGACCCGCCACAATTTGGCGCAAATCGCCCGCCATTGGCGCCTGCATTGCGATGACGGCGAGAGCTTCGTCTTCCAGGTTCCAACGCAGCTCGTTGATGTCGTGATCTGCCTTTACCACCTGCTGCGCGAGTTTGATGTCCTGATTCTTCAGCGCCTCGGTCGAGCGCGCGATCGCCTTATCAACCATCGAGCTCAGCTGCACCACCTGGTCTCGCAATTGACTGAGACTCCGAACGTATTCTGCGCGGGCCATATTGTCTCCTTTCGGTACCACGGACGCTTAACCGAAGCGCCCGGTGATGTAGTCCTCGGTTCGGCTGTCTCGTGGATTGGTGAAGATTTCGCGTGTAGGGCTCGACTCCACCAGTATGCCCATGCGGTTCTCACCCAGCGAGAAAAACACGGTCTGATCGGAAACGCGCGCGGCTTGTTGCATATTGTGCGTGACGATCGCGATCGTATAGTTTTTGGCTAGCTCACGCATCAGATCCTCGATGCGCAAGGTCGAGATTGGGTCAAGGGCTGAGCACGGTTCGTCCATCAGGATGACATCCGGATTGTTCGCCAACGCCCGGGCGATACAAAGTCTCTGCTGCTGCCCGCCAGAAAGCGCCAGTCCACTCTGATCGAGCTTGTCCTTGACCTCTTCCCAGAGTGCCGCCGAACGCAGGCACCATTCGACCAGCTCGTCCAGCCCTTTGCGGATGCCGTTCACCTTTGCACCCCACGCGACGTTGTCGTAGATGCTCTTCGGAAACGGGTTCGGCTTCTGAAAGACCATGCCGATTCGCCGCCGGACCATTACTGGGTCGACGCTGGAAGAGAGGATATTTTCGCCGTGAAAGAGGATCTCACCCTCGACCCGTGCGGTTGGAATGAGATCGTTCATCCGGTTGATCGACCGCAAGACCGTGCTCTTGCCACATCCAGACGGCCCAATGAGGGCGGTAATCCGGTGGGTGGCAATTTCGAATGACACATCTCCCACGGCATGGAAATTCCCGTAAAAGACGTTCAGGTTTCGAATATCGATAAGTGGCTGCCCGGCAACCGAGCTGCCCGCGGCTTCCTGGGTATGAGGTTGTTCGAGTTGCTGGGTCATTTGGTTACCACCTGGTCCGCGACGAGAACCGTTGTCGGACAATGATTGCGATCAAGTTCATGGAAATGAGCAAGACCAGCAAGACGATAATGCCGGCCGCCGCCAGATCGCGAAACTCGGCTTGCGGGCGTGACATCCAGTTGTAAAGCTGGATGGGAATCGTCGTATACGAATCCATGAATCCACTGGGTTTCGATGTCACGAATCCGGCTGCACCGACCACGAGCAATGGCGCCGTTTCGCCGATCGCGCGAGACACCGCAAGGATGACTCCGGTCAGAATGCCGGGAACTGCAGCTGGCAACACATGCGAGGCGGTCACTTGCCACCGGGTTGCGCCGACGCCATACGCCGCTTCCCGGAGCGACCAGGGGATGGCCCGCAACGCTTCCTGGCTCGAGATGATGATCACGGGAAGGCTCAACAGCGCCATCGTAAGCGCGCCAGCCAGAACCACGCGACCTAGATCTAGCCACTGCACGAAAATACCGAGTCCTAACAACCCATACACCACGGAGGGGACACCTGCCAGATTCGAGATGTTGATTTGCAGCATGCGGGTCCAGCGGTTTTTGGGGGCGTACTCCTCGAGATAGATTGCTGAGGCTACCCCCATGGGGAAGGCCACCAGCAACGTCAACGAAATGATCCAGAGCGTGCCTGAGATTGCTATGCTCAGCCCGGCTTTCTCTGGCTTTCTCGACGGTGGGTTCGTCAATAATCCCCAGCTCAGCCAGCCCCATCCTCGCTGAAAGATGTACCAGAGCAGGACGCCGAGTGCGGCAACCGCCAGAAGCGTCGCGGCCAGAAAGACCACTTTCCCTATCGAAGCGATCCGTTGCCTCCGGCTGAGGTTGCCGGTATCAGATAGTGATGTCGCTTGAGGCAAGATTGGCGGGGAGCTCATTCGTACTCCTCTCGGAATCGCCGGACGAACCAATGGCTGAAGATGTTCAGGGCCAGGGTCATGACGAACAAGAGCAGACCCACGGCAAAGAGGGAGTAGTAGATCGTCGAACCGCGAGGTGCGTCGCCAGAAATCACCTGCACGATGTAGCCAGTCATCGTTTCACCTGGTTTCAATGGGTCGGTCACCATTTGCGCTTTTGACCCCGCAGCAAGCGCCACGATCATCGTCTCGCCAACGGCTCGCGACGCTGCCAGCATGAACGAGGCAACAATCCCCGAAAGTGCCGCTGGAACGATGATGCGGGTTGAAACTTCCAGTTTCGTCGCACCAAGAGCGTAGGCCCCTTCTCGCATCGCGCTCGGAACGGCCCGAATAGCGTCCTCGGACAGTGATGCAATGAGCGGCACGATCATGATGCCCACCGCGATCGACGCCGCCAAAACGTTGTAGACGCTTGTCTGGGGCCAAATTGCCTTGAGAATACTCGGCGTGATAAACGTCAGCGCGAAGAAGCCGTAGATGATCGTCGGTATGCCCGCCAGCAGCTCGAGAACCGGCTTGAGAACTGCCCGTGTCCGAGGGGATGCATACTCGCTGAGAAAGATCGCACTCATCAGCCCAATCGGGATGGCAACCAACATTGATAAAAAGGTCACCATCAGCGTTGCCGAAACCAGTGGCAAAACGCCCCATTGCTGTTGATTCTGAAAAAGCGCAGTCCAGGTCGTGCCGGTGAGGAAGTCGACAACGGAGACATCGGTGAAGAAGTTGACCGCCTGGGCCAGCAACACGACCATGATACCTATCGTAGTGAGCACTGACACAATAGCGCACGCTAGTAGAACGTAACCTGCGGTCTTCTCGGTCAGATGCTGCCGGCGAAGCAGCTTTTGGTCGACATAGGACCCGCCTGGCCGAAAAAACGGCAAAGCGTCGGTCTGCAGATCTCCGCGTGTTGTCGGTTCAGTCGCCATAACTGATCTTCACTCAATAGTCGCCATCGGTTTTAAACTGTACCTCTCTCTCTACGGAGTGGGCGGCTCCGGAATTCAGAGCCGCCCAACGTAGTTCCGCGAGAGCGATTAGCTCGCCGACTCGGGAGTACCCATGCCGTCGACCGCTGCCTGCAGTTGGGCCTGATCGTCGGCATACACCTGATCCGGAGATGCAACGTATCCGACATCAGCAACCAGCTCACGAGCCGTGGCAACGTAGAACTTCAGGAACTCCTGTACCTCAGGGCGCTGGATGCTCTCGGCGTTCACGTAGAGGTAGAGCGGGCGAGACAGCGGGGCGTACGAGAGGTCACGCACGGTGTCGGTGGTCGGCTCGACGCAGCCAGTGCCGCTATCGACTGCAACTAATTTCAACCGGTCAGCGTTCTGCTCGTAGTACGCAAGACCAAAGTAGCCAAGCGCGTTTGCGTCCCCAGCGACGCCCTCGACCAGTTGGTTATCGTCCTCACTCGGCAGATAGCTGGTGTTCGAGCTTCCTTCTTCGCCAACGATCTCATTGGTGAAGTAGTCGAACGTACCCGACGCGGTGCCCGGTCCATAGAGACTGATCGGCTGGTCCGGGAAAGAGGGGTCGATCTCGTTCCAATTAGTAGCCGGGTTTTCTGGCTGCCACATCAGCTTCAGTTGATCGACAGTGAGGCAATCGACGAAGTCGTTTTCCGGGTTTACCACGATAGCTATACCGTCATATGCGACTTCGAAGACATAGTAATCAACGCCATTGGCCGCACAATTTGCAGCCTCCTCATCCTTGATCGCTCTTGAGGCGTCCTGCAGGTCGGTCTCTCCGTTGCAAAAGCGCTCGAACCCGCCACCGGTGCCAGAAATGCTCACCTCAAGCTGGACGCCTGGAGCAACGCCAGCGAATTCCTCGGCCATAGCTTCGGTGACGGGACCCACAGTCGACGATCCATCGGCGACGATGGTGCCTGAGAGATCGGCGGCGCCGTCTGGAGCCTCATACGGCAGCGGAGTGGCATCCTGCGCCATTACCCCGCCAAACGAAACAGTCAGCGCAAGCCCGACTGCGGCTGCTGTGCCAAGCAGCCCGCGGCGCGAACCTCGAACAGTCAGAAACGACATTCTTTCTCCTTTTCCGTCAAACGGAATGGATTGGACGCACCGGGAGCGACTTCCCGGCTCTTCAGTGCCAAAGTGGCAGTGAATACAGAGGTGAAAAAGTGAGGATGCTTCACTAGGAAGCAACCTCGAAGCTATAGCCGCTACCGTAAATGGTGCGAATCATCCCCTCGGGAGCACCAGCGCCACGGAGCTTGGAGCGCAACCAGGACATGTGCACATCGATCGTACGCTCACCGACAAAGATGTCGGTGCCCCAAACCGTATCCAGCAATTGTTGTCGTGTGAAAACGCTACCGGGCTCCAGTGCAAGCTGGCGCAGTAGGCCGAACTCTTTCCGGCTGAGCGATAGCTCCACCTCGGCAACGTGCACCTTTTGGCTCTCCAATTCGATTGACAAAAGGCCGCGATAGAGCACGGAAAGTGGCCGAGCTGACGGCGTCGATCGACGCCGCATCATTGCCCGAACGCGCGCGACAAATTCCCGTAACGCGAAGGGCTTGACGATGTAGTCGTCAGCGCCCAGTTCGAGCCCGTCAATTTTGTCCTGCTCTTCGCTCCGAGCGGAGACAATCAGCACCGGTACATTGCTGCGAGTGCGAATCTGGCGTAGGACCGCAAGTCCACTCATTCTCGGCAGCATGAGATCCAGTACGATAAGGTCGATCTCTTCCAGCTGTTCCTGGGCCACCCTCATGGCCGCCTCTCCATCGGCCACGCCGATGACTCGATATCCAGCGCGAATGAGGTTGTAGGTCGTGGTGCTGCGAAGGGTGGGATCGTCTTCGACCAAAAGGATTGCCGGGCTCTGCGCCACGGCGAGTGTTGCAGGTGGCTCGGAACTAAGTTGGTGGGCAGTTCGGTCGCTCATCACGTCCGAATGCTAAGGCGGGTCCGTTACGCCCCTGTTATCGCTCTGTAAAATCTTTGTTAGCGCCCAATAGGACTCGACGAAGGCACCGGAGTCGCGGCATTCGCGCCCAACAACTGGATAGCGACATCGAGCTGGGCGTCGCCTTTTTCGTTCGGCGGAGTCTTAGCCACCGCGACATCCGGCACGATGCCAATCTTGTCGATGGCGAGCTGGTGAGGGGTCAACCAATGAGCGAACGTCAAACGGAACGACGAGCCATCGTCGAACTTGTGCACCCGCTGGACCGAACCTTTGCCGAATGTCGTCTCGCCGACGATTGTCGCCCGATCGTAGTCACGCAATGCGCCCGCCACGATTTCGGCAGCACTGGCAGTACCGTTATTCACCAGGACGACCATGGGAAGTTCGTCGGCATGGACGGACCCGGAAATGATCGGCTGCTCGATCTCGTCTCCCTCGACATTTGGATCGAAGTCTTCCCAAAGCGCAGCACCGGAATCAGCCGGCACGAAACGGCCGATGGTCTCCTGCGCGCTTTGCACCCAGCCGCCACCGTTATTCCGCAGGTCGAGCACGATTCCGTCCACGCCGTCATTTTTCGCTGCCTGGATTGCGGCGTCGAGCTCTGCGGCGGTCTTGTCACCGAACACCACGATCTTGATCACGCCGACGTTCGACTCCTCGTCCAGGCTGTAGGTCACGACGGGAATTGGAATTTTTCGCCGCTCGACGTCGAGCGCAGTGGGTTCATTTTCACCACGCTGCAGCAACAATGAGACCTTTTCTCCCGCGGGTCCTTTGAGCAGATCGAGCGCTTCCGCATCGGCCACGCCTTCCACGGACTGGCCATCGATTTGCAGGATGACGTCTCCCGCCTGTATGCCAGCTTCTTCAGCGGGCGATCCGGGAATGGGCGCAACGATGGTCAGCTTCCCGTCTCGCGACGCGACCCAAACTCCAATGCCCTCGAACGTTCCGGCCAGTTGATCGGCGGCGAGCTGTTGATCTTCCGGTGGCAAATAGGTGGAGTAATCGTCGAGTCCATTTGCCAGTCCAGTGAGTGCGTCACCCTCAAGCTCGCTCCAGAATTCATCATCGTTCTGACCATCTTGAGGACGCCCATAATATTCCTCGGCAACCAGCTGCTCGACTTGTGACAGCCGATCCAGGTTTCCTGCGGACTCGGCAGGCGACGTAATCGATGTCTCTCCGCCCAACTGACCGGGGAGCCATTCCCGTTGCGCAAGCGCTCCAAGAAAAAACGCTGTCAAAGCAATCAGGACGCCGACGCTCACAAGGAATGTCAGGAAAACGGGTTTACGTATCGTTATTTCTGTGTCGGACATGAAGGGCTCTCAATGGCATGATGGACGGCGCGCGGCACGCAGCGCGCCGGTTCGGCAACCCTGATAATACGTTCCGAAGATGAACGGGAACCAGCCTCGATTTGGTTCCCGTCCGTAGGGAGAGAGTTCGCGGTGTTTCTGGCGATCGATGTTGGCAACACCAACGTACACATTGGCCTCGCATCGGACCTGAACAGCCAGTGGCACCGTACTTTCCGCTTTTCCTCGGCACACGACCGAACCGCGGATGAATGGCACGCGCTGCTGGATGTTCATTTGGAAGACATCGATTGCATCCGCTGTCAAGTAGCCATGTGCAGCGTCGTGCCGGCAATCACGAAAAGCTTGACCGACTACATCGGGCAACGCTTCGGGGTATCTCCCCTGCTGGTTTCGAGCCGACTCTCGCTTGGTATCGACGTGGCCACTGATCAGCCGGGCGAAACCGGCACCGACCGGATCACCAACGCCGTAGCAGTCGATGCGCTGTTCGGCCGGCCGGCCATCGTGGTGGACTTCGGAACCGCCACCAAGGTCGACGCGTTGGACCGAAACGGTCGCTTTCTGGGTGGTGCGATTGCAACCGGGCTTGGGCTGAGCATGGACGCGCTCGCTTCACGCGCCGCCCGGCTCTATGCCGTTCCCATCGAGGTGCCACCCACCGCGATCGGGCGCAACACCACGGCGGCGATCCAGGCAGGCGTTGTGCTTGGTCATCTCAAGATGGTTGAGGGTCTGGTCGAAATGGTTCGCAAGGAGCTTGGCGGTTGCAACAACGTTGTTCTCACCGGGGGAAACGGCGCTCTCTTCGTTGAGCAATCAACGTGTTTCGGTCCCTATGAACCCAACCTCACGCTGGAAGGGCTGCGCGTAATTGCGACGCGCCTTCAAGTCACTGTCGCGAATTAGGGGCCGTACAAATCGCCGGCCGTCAACAGATATCAGGTCCAGATTTGTCTCCCTTTTAACTAAATCGTCACGCCTGATTGTGGCCAACGCCTCGAAGTTTCTATAATGGCCTCACGATTGCTTGCGTCAAATGGAGGTCTGCCCGGTGCAGACGGTCCGTATCCGAACTCGTCAGCCTGATTCGAACGCCCCGGGAACGGTGCGCGCCATCAGCTGGCGAGCGGTCGCATATCCAGTCGCACGACCGCCCATCGACGGATGATGGGTTAGCTGGCCTGAACGGCTCTCGACGAAGGAGACCCCGTGAAGCATTACTCAGCGGACAACATTCGCAACATCGGCCTTTTCTCGCATGGTGGCGCGGGAAAGACGTCACTGGCCGAGGCAATGCTGTTTGCAACCGGGGCAACCACTCGGCTCGGCAAGGTCGAAGATGGCAATACGGTCACCGATTTCGACGGCGACGAAATCAAACGCAACATGTCGATTTCGCTCGCCCTCGCACCTGTGGAGTTCGGCGACCACAAAATCAACGTCGTCGACGTCCCGGGCTACGCCGACTTTCTCGGAGAAGTTCAGTCTGCCCTTGCAGTTGTCGACGCAGCGGTCATCTTGCTGGACGCTTCCGCAGGCGTCGAGGTTGGCAGCGAAAAAGCATGGACGTTGGCGAGTGAAGCTGACGTACCCAAGATCCTCTTTGTCAACAAGATGGATCGAGACAATGCTGATTTCGGACGCACCATCGAATCGGCCCGAGCAGTGCTCGGACCGATGGTCGGTCCTTTGCAGCTACCGATCGGCTCCGAAAAGTCGTTCCGCGGAGTGGCCGACATCCTCTCGGGTCGGGCTCACATGTTCGACGACGCCAACCCGGGCCAGTCGATCGAGACCGAGATACCAGACGAGTTCAAGCGTCCCGTAAGGGAAGCGCGCGGTCAACTGATCGAGGCTGCCGCCGATTCAGATGAAGTGCTCATGGAGCGCTACTTGAACGACGAGGAGATCAGCGACGAAGATTTGCGTCATGCGGTTGATATAGCGATTCGCAACGGCGACATGGTCCCAGTCTTTGCCGGTGCGAGTTCGTCGCTGAAGGGGGTCGATCGCCTTCTGGAGGCAATCGTCCACTATGCACCACCGGCATCCTCGCGCACGGTTACAGCTACCAATTCAAAAGGCGAGGAAGAAGAACTCTCTGCCGATCCATCCGCGCCGCTGGCAGCGCTGGTGTTCAAGACGGTTGCCGATCCACATGTGGGACGGGTCTCCTACTTCCGCGTTTTCTCAGGCTCGTTCAAGTCCAACGGCTCGGTCTACAACCAATCCGCGGAGAAGAGTGAGCGCGTCGGGCATGTCTTCGCACCTCGCGGAAAAGAGCATCTCAACGCTGATTCTATCGATGCTGGAGATATCGGCGCCATCGGCAAGCTGTCGGTCACGCATACCGGCGACACGTTGAGCGACGAGAACCACCATCTTGAACTGAAGCGCATTGCCTTTGTCCAACCCTCGTATTCCGCAGCGGTCAATCCAAAGACGAAGGCCGACCTCGACAAAATGGGCCAGGCGCTACATCGCATCGTCGAGGAAGATCCCACGTTGCAGCTTGGTCGCGATACCGTAACTGGCGAATCGCTGCTGTCCGGGCTCGGTGAGCCGCACATCCAAATTGCTATCGAACGAATGACGCGTCGCTATAGCGTGAATGTCGAGCTGGGCCTGCCTCGGGTCCAGTATCGCGAGACGATCTCGTCCAAAACCGTCGCCGAGTACAAGCACAAGAAGCAAACCGGTGGTGCCGGGCAGTACGGGCATGTCTTCCTGGAACTCGAGCCGCTAGAAACGAGCGACTTCGAGTTTACCGAGCGAGTGGTCGGTGGCTCGGTCCCGAGAAATTTCTATCCAGCAGTCGAAAAAGGGGTACGCGAAGCGCTGGACGCCGGGCCAGTAGCGGGATATCCCGTGGTCAATGTGAAGGTCACCCTCTTCGACGGAAGCTATCACGACGTTGACTCGAATGAGATGGCCTTCAAAATCGCCTCGAAAGAAGCCTTCAAGAAGGGCATCCTCATGGGCAAGCCGATTCTCCTGGAGCCGGTCATGACCATCGCGATCGTCGTGCCGGACAGTTTCACTGGCGACGTCATGAGCGATTTGAATAGCAAACGAGCCCATGTCACGGGAATGAACCCGGCCACTAACGGATCGACCTGCATCGAGGCGACCGTCCCTGGGGCGGAGATTCAGCGCTATGCTACCGACCTTCGCTCCATTACGCAGGGGCGAGGTTCGTTCACGAGCGAGTTCTCACATTACCAACCCGTTCCGCCCAACCTTGCCGAACAGATCAAGGAAGAAGCGCGGGTTCGAGAGGAAACGGCTGCTTGAGCCAACAACAGATGTCCATGGGGGAGCCGGTCGTTGGCTCCTCCGCACCGCTATCCACTGCAAAAAATCCGTACATCATTACTTTCGATGGGGGGGCCGATCCAAATCCTGGCAAAGGTTATGGGAGCTTTCATATAGCGAGTCCGACCGGACAGGAAATCCTGGAACGGCGGGATTTCTCGAGGTTCCGGTTCATCGATGACGAACAATCAGGCTGAATATCGAACGCTCATCGAGGCTCTGCGCTTTCTTCGGCAGAAACTTGGAGAGCGTGCACAGATGGAGCACGTTCGCGTCGATGGCGACAGTCAGCTCGTCATCAATCAGGTTCAGGGAATTTGGAAGGTCCGGCAGGAAAATCTCAAACCGTTACGAGCCGAAGCCGTCAGCCTGGCAACCGGATTTGGTTCGATCTCGTATCGCTGGCACCGGCGGGACAATTCGGTTCGACTGCTTGGGCATTGAATGCGTACGGTGTGCGATTCCTTCCACGACGAGACGTTGTTGTGCACAGTCAGAGGAGAAAAACGCTTCTGACACCGATGACCCGTGCCGCCCGCTACAAAGTACGACACCTCTCTGCAACGCATCTCCGAGCGACTACCTGCACAAAGGTACCCTTGATACTTTATAATCCACTTCCGGCTGATGGGCGGTTAGCTCAGTTGGTTAGAGCGCCACGTTGACATCGTGGAGGTCACTGGTTCGAGTCCAGTATCGCCCACCCCCAAGCGCCCGCTCGTAAGAGTGGGCGTTTTGTTCGATTCCGAGGACGCGTCAACGCGTGATCCCCACTCCGGCCCACTCATGATTCTCCAGGCATCAGAAGTCGCATCCCGTTTTTTTCGTGTCACCGCGCTGCTTGCGTTGGCTGCGGCGTTACTTGCCGGAATAAGCGCTCCCGTTGCTGCGCAACTCTCGGAACTCGATGGCATTTCCTCCAAACGCTACATCGTCATCGACGCCGAGACTGGTGAAGTGTTCGTCGAGCACAATGCCGATGAGCAAGCTGCGATCGCCAGCCTGACCAAGGTTTTCACTACCATCGAAGCGCTCGAGCTAGCCGACCTCGATACGAAGATCACCACCAATAGCTCTGATCTCTTCGGAGCCGATTCCACCACCATGGGATTCGGTCCGGGAGAAACTTTTTCCCTGAAGGACCTGCTTTACGGCATGATGCTGCCTTCCGGAAATGATGCTGCCCACGCCGTCGCCCGGTCGCTGGGTGATAAGCAAGGTGACACCGATCAACAAGCTGTCAGCAACTTCATCGACCTGATCAATCAGCGAGTCTCGGACATGGGATTGACGAATACCCATTTGATGAATCCCCATGGACTGAGCGAAGAGGGACACTATTCGACCGCGCGGGACCTGGCCACATTCGTAATGTACGCACTCAAATACTCCACCTTTGAGCAGGTTATCGGAACCAATTCCTATACGACCGCCGACGGCTACTACTACGTGAGCAACACCAACAAACTGCTGAATGGCTATTCGGGACTTATCGGGGGTAAAACCGGATACGACGACGAGGCAGGCTATTGCCTGATCGAAGTGGCTACGCGTAACGGATCCACCATGATTTCAGTCACGCTCGACGGAGACGCCCCGGACGTTTGGTATGAAGACAACGCGATCCTGCTCGACTACGCCTTTGAAGCGAAAGCCGACCGCGAAGCAGCTGGCAAACAGATCACCGGCGATCGGGTGAGTTATCGTGACCCGGACGCCGCTCAGATCCTGGCTCAAAGTCGAGGCGGCAATTCGTTGGGAAGCGTTCCGGTCGCCTCACCTTTGCCCGTTGATGACAATGCCGCCACAGCTGCCCCGCAGGCGACTGCTTCACCTGCTGCCGCAACTTTGAGTAGTCAGGAATCAGATGCGGCGAGTAGCAATCGGCGAGTTTCAACGCCGCTGGTTGCTTTGGTTGCGCTGGCCGCGCTCGCCATCGCGGGTTTCTGCGGCTGGATGGCCCTGCGGCAGTCCCAACGCCGCAAAGCTGCGTTGCTCGTTCCGTCCAACGCGCTACTCGACCAGGACCTGGGTTGACAACACGCTGACTCGGTCCGTATCCTCAGTTTCAATTGAATATCTCCGGCGCGTCGAACGGGACGAGTACCACCCTCCGGGACTTTAGAGAGCTTTCCTCCAGCTGAAACGAAAGCAGACACCGGTCGTGGGAAAACCAACCGGGAGCGCCTGAGCGGTTCGCCTCGATATTGGCGAAAACGAGAGAATCCGATCGATTCTGAAATCAGGGTGGAACCACGTCAGCCAGACGTCCCAGTACGGGCGCCTGGTTTTTTGATGTTCAAGAAAATGGAAGAAAGCGACAATCGAGATGGCACAGACAGATCTGCAAGAACTCTCCGAAGAAATGGATATTGCATTCGAACCAGAAGCAGCCAGCGACTTCGAGCTGGCGCGAATGCGACACTCCACGGCTCATCTCATGGCCGAAGCGATTCAGGAACTCTATCCCGACGTCAAGTTCGCCATCGGTCCGGCAATCGAGCACGGTTTCTATTACGACTTTGACCTTCCGACTCCGCTGAGCTCAGACGATCTGGCAGCAATCGAAGAACGAATGCGCAAGCATCAGAAGTCAGCCGAGCATTTTGTCAGCACGGAGGTCTCCCGCCAGGAAGCCCTCGACATCTTTGGCGACAACCCATACAAAGTCGAACTCATCAACAGTTTCGCTGAAGGCGAACCGATCACGACCTATCATCAGGGAGACTTTCTCGATCTCTGCCGCGGCCCGCATGTGGAGTCCACGGACCAGATAGGTCCCTTCAAGCTGCAATCTGTTGCCGGCGCATATTGGCGCGGCGATGAAAACCGCCCGATGCTGCAGCGTGTCTATGGCACCGCCTGGTTCACGCAGGAAGAGCTCGATGCATACCTGGCCCGACTGGAAGAGGCGCAGCGACGCGACCACCGGCGTTTGGGCAAAGAACTGGAGCTCTTCACGGTCTCCGAGGAGATTGGCCCAGGTCTGATTCTCTGGATGCCGAATGGGGCAACAGTCCGCTACCTGGTCGAGCAATTCGAGCAGCAGGAGCAACTGGCACGCGGCTATCAGCTCGTCTACACCCCTCATATCGCATCAGAAAAGATCTACAAGATTTCCGGGCACCTCGAGACATACAAGGAGAACATGTACTCCCCGATGTCGATCGAGGAAGTCGACTACTACCTGAAGCCGATGAACTGCCCGGGCCACATCATGATCTACAAGAGCAACGTGCGATCGTACCGGGAGCTGCCGGTCCGGTATGCCGAGCTGGGCACGGTCTATCGATACGAGCGCTCAGGCACGCTTCACGGAATGCTGCGCGTGCGCGGGTTCACGCAGGACGACGCGCACATCTTTTGCATGCCGGACCAGGTAATCGACGAGGTCGAAAGTGTGATCGACCTGGCCGAGCACATGGCCAGCGTGTTTGGATACGAATTCAAAACGTATCTTGCAACGCGGCCGGAAAAGGCTATTGGCAGCGACGAGGTGTGGGATCTAGCGATCGAGCGGCTCAAGACAGCCATGGATCGACGCGGTTTGAGCTACAAGATCGACGAGGGCGGTGGGGCCTTCTACGGTCCCAAGATCGATATCAAGTGGGTCGATGCGCTCGGTCGTGAATGGACCGGACCTACGATCCAGGTCGATTTCAATTTGCCCGAACGGTTCGATGTGAACTACATCGGCGAGGATGGCGAACGGCATCGCGCCGTGATGATCCACCGCACCCTCCTCGGTTCGATGGAGCGCTTTGTCGGCGGATTGGTCGAGCATTATGCCGGCGCGTTTCCAATGTGGCTCGCTCCAACTCAGGCAGCCCTCATTCCGATTACCGGTGATCAGATCGACTACGCGAACGAAGTCGCGCAGAAGCTCAAGGACGCTGGAATTCGTGCGTTCGTCGACGACGGCCGCGACCGGATGCAGGCGAAGATCCGCAATGCGCAGCTCAAGAAAATCCCATTCATGCTCGTCATTGGGAAGCGGGAAGCCGAAGCCGGTGCAGTCGCGATACGCTTGCGTACAGGCGAAGATCTTGGCGCCATCCCGGTCGATGAGATGATAGCTATGATGCAGGAGCTGAACGCCAGCCGGGCAATTGAGCTCTCATCCAGGACAGACGCTTAATTACGAAGCCGTTTCGAGGAGGAACCCGCATGAGCAAGAAAAGAGTCGCAATTGTGATCGCGCACAACTTCGAGGATTCGGAGGTCATCGATCCGATAACCGCGATCGAAGCAGCGGGAGGGGAGACTGTTCTGATCGGCGTTGAACTGGGCGAAGTCACGGGAAAGAAGGGCGCGACCCTTTCCGTCGACACCACGTTCGATGCGCTTGAAGCTGACGCGATCGACCAGTTCGATCTGTTGCTCATCCCCGGCGGGGGTGCGCCAGAAAATCTGCGAATCGTAGATTCCGCCGTGGAGTTCACCAGGACGTTCGTCGAATCTGGTAAACCTGTTGCCTCGATCTGTCACGGACCGCAGCTCCTTATCTCTGCGAAGGTCCTGAAGGGCCGCCGAACGACAGCGGTCAATAAGATTCGCGACGACATCAAAAATGCCGGCGGAATCTACGAGGATGCGCCGCTCGTGGTCGATGGCAATCTGATCTCCTCCCGCACCCCGCGCGATATGGACATCTTCAATCAAGCGATCGTTGACGCATTGGGAGCGACGGCAACGTCATGAAGTTGCTGCAAACCCAGGAAAAACCGAATCAAGATGAAGCTGGCGCGGCGACGTCACCTGCCATCGACCGTCTAAACTCGGCCAAAGCGTGGATCTTCGATATGGATGGGGTTCTCTACCGAGGCAATGCTCCCCTGCCGGGTGTGGGAGATCTGTTCGCCACGCTACAACTGAGGAACATCCCCTTCCGCCTCGCGACCAACAACTCCACGCTGACGCCAGATCAATATGTCAAAAAGCTCGAAAACATGGATCTCGATGTGCCGGCGGAGTGGATCGTGACCTCAGGGGTTGCGACGCGCGAATACCTGTTGACCCGCTTCCCGAAGGGATCTGCAATCTATGTGGTGGGCGAACCCGCCTTATTCGAGCAGCTCTTCCTGACCGACGATTTGATTCAGGCGAATGGCACTGACCTGCAGGCAACGGCAGTGGTGGCGGGCCTCGACCGCGAGTTCACCTACAACAAGCTCTCCGAGGCGCACAATCAGATTCAGAATGGCGCCACCTTTATCGCGACGAACTCCGATGTCACGCTACCGACCGAGCGAGGGTTGGAACCGGGTTGTGGTTCCATCCTCGCGGCCATTGCAGCGTCGACGGGTGTGACTCCTGCATGCGTCGGAAAACCAGAAACCCTGCTTTTCGACATGATTTCCCGGCAACTCGATGTGCGCCCCTCCGATATCGTCTCAGTTGGAGACCGGCTGGATACTGACATCGTGGCGGGGAGCCGCGCGGGAACGCTTGCGATACTCGTGCTCACTGGCGTTTCGACCCGAGCTGACATTACGCACGCGGAGGCCCGACCGGATCTGGTCTTTACGGATTTGAACGCGGTCCTGGCTGCGCTTCAGTCACCGGTGAACTAGTTATGAGACTTACGAAAGACATCTGCCTAGTAGGTGGAGGGAACTCCGGATTTGGGCTTTCCGCTCCACTCGACTGTCATATCTATGTCATCGATGGCGGGTCGGAAGCGGTCATAGTCGATGCCGGAATGGGCGGGAAATACGGGGCAACCGACCAAATTCTGGCCAACATCGAGGAAGCAGGCGTCGACACTAACAAGATCAGCTCCCTTCTTCTCACGCACTACCATGCCGACCACGCGGGAGGCGCTGCCGATTTCCGGAACCAGCTCGGCGTCGAGGTTTTCGGATCGCCGTTGACCGTCGCCACCCTCGCAATAGGCGACGAGGAACAGATCAGCCTTCCATTCGCAAAGCAATCGGGGTTTTATCCAGCGGACTATGTGTTCGAGCCGTGTCCCGGGCGAGGAACGCTGACCGAAGGAGCGTCTTTCCCAGTTGGCGATCTGACGGTCACCGTTTACGAAACGCCTGGCCACTCTGATGGTCATGTCTCGCTGCTGGTCACCGGTGGCGACCGCACCTATCTGGTAGGCGGCGACCTGGTCTTTTACGGCGGCACAATCATCGCTCAGAACATTCCCGACTGTTCGATTCAGAACTATTCGGCCAGTACGTTGAAAATGGCCGATGTTGAGTTCGATGCATTTCTCCCTGGACACTTCAGTATTTCCTTGACCAATGGCAAGCGCCATATCGATCAAGCGGCTGCGCAATTCAAGCAGCTCATGATTCCAAGGAACGCGGTCTAGGCAAGTGTCCGTTCTCTAGACCCTCAAGGGTTCAGGTTCTTTTGATCCGTGAGTCCGAGTTCGAAGTATGGGCTCGTCAAACCGAAGAATCTTCCGCACGGATTAATTCCCCCGGAATGACAAGGGCAGCAATCGATTTAGTTCGCTGGAGGAATATATGCGCGCCCTACCGCGGTGAGCGACTCACCGACCCGCATTTCGGCGGACAAACCGTCGAGCCGGGCGAACTCTTCCAACTCATGCCCGAGCTCCTCGAGCTCCTGACCACCAGCCATCATTTCGACAACCTGCTCCCGCGTTACGTCTTTCTTCTGGAAAGTGCCGTAACTCGTGCCTCGATTCAGAATGGTGAATCGATCCGCGATCGGATAGGCATGATGGACGTTATGCGTGATGAAAATGACCGCAATGCCGCGCGCTCGCGCTTGAGCGATGTAGCGCAATACGACCCCGGCTTCTTTCACCCCGAGCGCTGCAGTCGGTTCGTCCAGAATTAACACCTTCGCACCGTTATAGACCGCACGGGCAATAGCTACTGACTGCCGCTCACCACCGGAAAGCGTACCGACCGCCTGTTGCGTGTCGCGTACGTTGATCCCCATCTTGGCGAGCTCATCACGGGTTACCTGATCGGCAAACTTCAGATCGAATCGCTTGAACGGTCCCCACCCTTTGGTCGGTTCCGTGCCAAGGAAAAAGTTGCGCGAGATGCTCATGAGTGGAATCATCGCGAGGTCCTGGTAAACCGTCGCGATGCCCGAATTGAGTGCGTCACGAGGTGAGGAGAACCGCACCGGGTTCCCTTCGAAGAGATATTCGCCCCGATCTGGTGGGAATACGCCGGAGATGATTTTGATAAGCGTCGATTTGCCTGCGCCGTTGTCTCCAAGGAGACAGTGCACTTCACCGTAGTTCGCCGCAATCGACACATGCTCAAGCGCGACGACTGTGCCGAAATACTTGCTGATATCGCGGAGCTCAACCGCAGGAGTCGCTTCTGTCATCTTGCTAGCACCGCCCGGGAGCGAACGAAACGATTGATGAGCACGGCAGAAAGGAGCATTCCGCCGAGTACGAACTGGAACCAGTCCGCATCGATTCCGGCAAAAATGATGCCTTGCTGCACCATGCCAAAGATCAGCGCCCCAAGCGCCGCCCCCAATGCCGAACCGTATCCACCTGTGAGCAACGTGCCTCCAATGACCACCGCGACGATGGCATAGAACTCGCGATAGGTTCCCCGAAGGACATCCGCCCCGCCAAAGCTCGTTACCTGAATGGTGGCCACCAACCACGCGGCGACCGCTGTGCCAATGAAAAGCGTGATCTTCACACGAGTAGTTGGAACGCCCAGGTTTCGAGCCGCCTGGAGACTTCCGCCAACGCCGGGGATCCAGTTGCCAAATTTCGTTCTCAGCAGCACCCAGGTGGCCAGCAGCGTCAACACCAGCCACCAGACGATCGAAATCGCGAAATTCGTGCCGAAGAGATGGATGTCACTGGCGAAGACTTTCGTCGCGGAGGCGAACCCGGGAAGCTCTTTCAAACCACCGACCTGAGTTCGCCCCGTGATCTGCCTTGTGATACCAATCGTCGCACCGCGAATCATGAAAAGCATAGCCAGCGTCACGATGAACGAAGGCAGCCCAGTCTTGACCACCACCAAACCATTGATCACGCCAATAAGGACGGAAAACACCAGCGCCGCCGCGATCGCTGCCCAGTAGTTCCAGCCATATTCCGAGTTCAGAATAGCGATGATCATGCCACAGGCGCCGATGGTCGATCCGATGGAAAGATCGAACTCGCCGCCGATCATGAGCAATGCGACGGCCACCGCCAGGATGCCCAGTTCGGCTGAAACTTCGAGATAGTTCGCAGTTCCTCGCGCCGCGAGGAATCCGCGATCTCCCGCGAGGATCGCAAAAAGGATCCAGACGACAACCGCTCCTGCGATCGCGCCCATCTCTGGTTTGACGAGCAGCCGTTTCAGCAAGGGAGTCGTCGTGGGCTCCTCTGGTGGAGCGGTTGCCGAGGAAACCTGGGCCATGGGATCACCCGCTAGCTAGATAGGCGGCACCCGGCCGGAAGAATATTCCGGCCGGGTGCCAACTGCAAAGGGTCGCTCTGTTTAGCGGGTGCCGGCTGCGGAGAGCTCCTTGATACGGGCAGCGTTCTCCTGCGTGACGAAGCCAGGACCGGTCATCAACACTGGATTGGCAATCGTGTTCAGGTTCGTGTTGTACAGCGTCAGGAGCACAACCGGCAGGTAGCCCTGCAGATATTGCTGCTGATCGATCGCGAAGAGCATGTCCCCCGCCTCGATGGCGTCGAGAACCTCAGGTGAGAGGTCGAAGGTTGCCAGCGGAATCGTACCGAGCTGGCCGCCATCGGTCAGCGCAGCCAGGGCCGGCGCGGCGCCAGTCGGCCCCAATGTCAGGATGCCATTGATCGTGTCATCGGCGGTAATCGCGGCTGAAATCCGCTGCTGCGAACCAGTCGGGTCGGCAAGGTCGACCGCGATGGTTTCGACGGTTCCGCCGGTCTCGGCGAGCGCATCGGTAAAGCCCTGGCAACGCAGGTCGAGGGCGGCATTGCCGACTTCCTGATTCACGCAGATGGCGTTCGTGACGCCGGCTTCGGCCATTCGCTGTCCACCGCCGAATCCTGCTTCGTATTCGGTCTGACCGACGTGGGTGAGAATCCCCAGCTCGGCGGCGACATCGCTCCCGGAGTTCATCGAGATGACCGGAATACCTGCCTCCACTGCTGCGGTAATCGAAGCAGAAAGCGCATCGGCATCCGGAATAGAAACGACCAGCCCGTCAGGGCTGGTGGCCACTGCGGCATCGATCAACTGCGACATGGCCACCATATCGAACGTTGCCGGAGCCTGGTACTGAACGTTGACGCCCATGTCTTCTCCAGCCTGGGCAACGCCGTTCTGCACGACCGACCAGAATGGATCAGAGGCCTGGCCGTGTGAAACGACCACAATGTCGATATCTGACCGATCAGTGTCCTGAGCGCTGGCGTCCTGCGACAGTGTCAAGCCACCGAACGCAGCGAATGCGCTTGCGATCGCGCCGGTCTTGAGTACGGTGCGACGATCTACGGCTGGAGTGAATCCTTCTTCGATCACGTGGTACCTCCTGCAACGGAAACGTACGGGTCGGATCGGTCCACCCTGGACCGACGGGTAGCTCTGCCAGAACGTCAATGACGTTCGGCGCGCATCTAACCTGTGCGATGGAAAAACAGTATCACTGAGTCGGTGTTAAATCTAGCGGCTCCTGAGGGCTATGACACCAGCACGCCCTCCCGCACCAGGAACTCGCGCATCGCCAGATTCGCGTTCCCAACCGCGACCTCTCCAGTTTGCTCTCCCGCTAGCATCCTTCTGAGCTCAGAAGCGAGGAGCAGCTCGAGCTGAGCGTAATACGGAGAGCGAGGGCGCGGGGTCGACGCCGCCAACAGGTCGAGGAGTTGGGGAAGGTGCGGGTGCCAGTCGATCAGTGCATCATCAGCGTAGACCGGCGCCACAACCGGCGGAAGCAGCACCTCGACCATAGCGCGCTGCGTTTCCGGCGATACCAGCCAATCGAGAAATACACGGGCCCGCTCCGGTTGTTCGCTGCCGGCCGGAATGGCAGCAATCCAGACACCGGTCATCGAACGGCGCTCGCCTTGCTGCGGCGCAGGCTGCATCGCGCACGCGATGGGGCCAGAATTCCTGGTCGCTTCGACTTCCCCAGCCATGAGCAACCCGGATGCCCAGAAGTTCGACATCATGGCAACACTGCCGGCTTGAAATCGCTCGATGTTGCTGGGCTCGCCGGTGGCGGAAGATTCGGAGGGGCTCAGTGCCGCCAATTGCTGAAAAACAGCCACCGCTTGCAGCGCCGCTGCCGTATCCAATTGGGGCACGCTCGTAACAGGATCGATCAGATCTTTACCGTAGCCGCGCAAAATTGGAAGAAAGCTGTCAACGAGCTGGTGCGGTCCAAGCGTCGAAATCGCATATCCAGCCAACCCGGCATCGGGATCGAGCGTGGTTGCGATAGCGCTCGCGGTGGCAATCGTCTCGTCCCAGCTCTCCGGATCCTGCAATCCATCCTGCTTTAACCAGACGGGTCGCGTCACCAGAAACTGCGAGTCGCCGATCCAGGGTAAACCGCACGGCAGAGCGTCTTCAGGAAAGCGCGAAAGCGCGCCGGCAATCGGAACCATAACGTCGCGCAATTCCGAAGACAGGTCTACCGGCCGCAAAAATGAGGCGAATTGCGGTATCCACGGATCGTCGATTGAAACGACATCAAACGCTGCGGAGCGCTGGGTAAGCGCCAGACTTAGCTGCTTGTAAAGATCGCCGTACGCAAGCGGTGTGACGTCGATGTCGAAGCCCATGGACTCGGAATAAGATCGAAGCAACGGCTCGAGACGCTTAGCGTGAACGTCGAGCATCGCCACGTTTAAGGGCGTGTCATCTTGCGCCGCTACGCGACGTTGCCGGTCCGATCCCGGAAACAAGTTGTCAGAGATACCGCGTAAGGCGATCGCCCCTGAAAACACTGCACCCGCTTGCAGAAGCACTCGCCGATTCGACCTGAACATCATCGCTTGCCTGGGTTCCTCACCGTCCGGATTGACTGCTCGCCCAGTGTAAGAGAGAAATCTCAGGGTAGCCTGAATTGACAATGATCCGGTGGGTCGCTAGCATCCGGCCAGATGGGAACGAACGCGACCATTCTGCCGGTCACGCTTTAATCGCCTGTCAAGATTTAAAGTAAAGGCGACGAGGCTTTGGCTGTAAATAGACCGTCTGGCCGTTCTATCGAAGAGCTCGACGAGCTTTCCGCTCGTACACGCGCGCTCATTTTGCGCTCCGTCTTCAACGCAGGAGCCGGTCATATCGGTGGTCCACTGTCGGTCACCGACATCTTGATCAACCTTTATTTCGACCGAATTCATATCGATCCGACGGAACCGCATCTGCGCGATCGGGACCGAGTCATTTTGAGCAAGGGGCATTCGTCTATTGCTCTCTATACCGTGCTGGCCATGCGCGGTTACTTCCCTGTCGAAGAGCTCGACACCTTCGATGCCATCGACTCGCGTTTGCAGGGGCATCCATGTATGAAGACGCTGCCCGGGGTCGACATGTCGACCGGCTCGCTTGGTCAGGGCCTCTCCCCCGGGGTCGGTATGGCACTCGGGGCTAAACACGCTGGACTCGATTTTCACACCTGGGTCATTCTGGGAGACGGCGAGATTCAAGAGGGCCAGATTTGGGAGGCTTGTTTCGTAGCTGCTCGCTTCGGCCTGGGAAACCTGACCGTCATCCTCGACTACAACAAGCTGCCTCAATTCGGTTGGCCAAGCGAAGAAGGCTATTCGCGCACGCGTTTCCTCGATGACCCGGCGGCCAAATTCGCCGCGTTCGGTTGGGCCACCATCGAATGCGACGGTCACGATCATGCGTCGTTGCGCACCGCGTTCGATCGAGCTGAAGCGGCAACGACCCAACCAGTCGCGATCATCGCCGACACGGTCAAAGGGAAAGGTGTCTCCTTCATGGAAGCAAATCACAACTGGCACGCCAAAGTTCCAACTCAGCAAGAGCTCGATGACGCGGTTGGCGAACTCTCAAGCGGTTTGCTGGCTGGGGTGGGACCTGCATGACCCTCACACTGACACCACTCGCACCTCGGCCCTGGGCAAACGCCGCTCTCCGCGAGGTTTGGGGGGAAACGCTTTGCGACCTGACCAGGGGAGGGGCCAACACCGTCGTACTCGATGGCGACCTGGCGAACTCGACGCGGGCTGACATTTTCGCCGAATGCTACCCGGACCGTTTCTTCGAAATGGGTATCGCCGAACAGAACATGGCTGGAGTCGCAGCCGGTTTGGCCACGCTTGGCTACACTCCGTGGCTCAGCAGTTTCGCGGCTTTTCTGACCAGTCGAGACCTCGATCAGATCCGGGTGGTGATCGCCCAACCTTCGCTCGATGTCAAAATCTGTGGAGGGTACTCGGGCATCCTCACTGGTAAGACGGGCAAGACGCACCAATCGGTCGAAGACATCGCAACCTTTCGGGCGCTCCCAGGAATCGACATTATCGCCCCAGCCGATGGGCAGGAGCTGAAAGCGTCAATGGCCGCGATGGCGGTTTCCGGACGGCCGACGTACCTGCGCCTGACGCGCGACGCCTCACCCGTGATCTTTCCCGAGGGCTACGATTTCGAGATCGGGCGGGCCATGCTTCTCCGCGATGGAAGCGATCTGGGAATCATTTCGACTGGCGTCCAAACCGTGCGAGTGTTGGAAACTGCAGACCTTGTTGGAGGAGCGCGGTCTTTCCGTGGCAGTTCTTCATGTCCCGACGATCAAGCCGATCGATGCGGATGCAATTGTGGAAGTCGCAGAGCGCACGAACCTGATCATGACCGCCGAGGACCACTCGATCATCGGCGGTCTCGGGGGAGCCGTCGCGGAGATCTTAGGAGAGCGACGACCGACGCTGATGAAACGCATTGGTATCCAGGACCGGTTCGGGGAATCCGGAGCAAATGACGCGCTGCTGGAGAAGTACGGCCTCTCGGTCGACTACATGTTCAAGCGGGCCCTGGAACTCCTCGAGCGGAAAGGATTGGAAGCTGCATGATCCGTCCTGCCCCCATCCGTGTCGGTGTATTCGGCGCCGGTCGAATTGGCCATCGCCACGCGCGAACCGTCGCTAACGAGGTGGTTGGCGCACAGCTCGCTGCCATCTGCGATGTCCAACTGGGATCGGCAGAGGCCCTTGCTGAGCTGACCGGTTGCGATCGATATACCGCCGATCCGTCCGACATTCTCGAAGATCCGTCTATCGACGCGATACTCATCGGGAGCTCGACCGACTCGCACGCGACGCTCATCGAAGCCGCCGCCGCCGCAGGTAAGCATGTTTTTTGTGAGAAACCGATTGCGCTCGATTTGGAAACCACCGATCGAGCCATCGCCACAGCAGCTGCCGCCGGCATTCAGCTCCAGATCGGATTTCAGCGCCGCTTCGATAAGGCCTATGCGAAAGCCGCGCACATGATCGCGGAGGGTCGCCTGGGCAACATCGAGGTGGTGCGCGACACGATGCGTGATCCCAATCCGCCTCACGAGGCGTACATTCCCACCAGCGGCGGGCTGTTCCGCGACATGGTCATCCACGACTTCGATTGCGTACGGTGGATCATAGGCTGCGAACCGGTCGAGGTCTTTGCCATGGGCGCCAACCTGGTCGACCCCGTCTTTGCCAAATATGGGGATATCGACACGTGCACCGTCAACATCCGGTTCGAATCGGGCGCACTCGGCGCCATCGACGCCAGCCGGCGCTCAGGCTTTGGCTATGACGTCCGCACGGAGATCTTCGGTTCGAAGAGCGCGGTGATGATTGGCGAGAGCCGTGACACGCCCCTCTATCGTTACGACAGCGAAGGGGTTTGGAGCGATCACATCCATTGGTTCCTGGAGCGTTTCGACGCGGCGTATGTCGCAGAGATACAAACATTCGTGAACTGTTTGCGGCAGGACGCACCAGTGCCGGTCACGGGCGCAGACGGCCGAGCGGCGCTGGCGATGGCCTACGCCGCAGAAGCCTCGATCAAGGAAAACGCGCCTATTCCCATGAGCCGCTTTGCGGGTAAAGGAGCACAATCGTGAATGCGCGAGAGCTGATGCTGCATTCCGCCGTCGATCCGGGCGATGGCGTGCTGATTCACGTCGATACCGTTTCGGCCGACTGGGAATTCATCGGACTGACCATTCATCGGCTGGAACTCGGCGCACCGCTTTCGATCGAGAGTGACGAGTCGGAGTACGCCATCGTGCTTCTTGCTGGTGCCTGCACGATTACACATGAAAGCAATCGCATTTCGCTGGGACCGCGCGCGAACATGTTCGACGCCCCGCCCTGGGCCTACTACCTCCCGCTAGGATCGACCTGTTCAGTAGAGGTTGAATCGACAACCGAGATCGCGATTTGCCGATCAAAAGCCACAGTTGCCTATCCGCCAAAATTGATTACTCCCGATGACGTGTCCGTTGAAATTCGTGGAGCAGGGAACGCCAGCCGTGAGATTCGACATCTGATCAAACCAGAGTTCCCGGCCGACAAATTGCTGGTAGTTGAAGTCATCACCCCTAGCGGCAACTGGTCCAGCTATCCGCCCCACAAACATGACATCCACGATATGCCGCGAGAGGCCGATCTGGAGGAGATCTACTACTACCGCATCGACTCACCTGACGGATTCGGGCTACAGCGGCTCTACACCGCCGACGGATCGATCGACGAGGCGTTCGTCATCAAGGACGGCGATCTGTTGCTCGTGCCCTTTGGCTACCACGCATTTGCCATGGCGCAGGGGTATACCGGTTATTACCTGAATGTCCTTGCCGGCGATGAGCCAGTGCGCACCATGCAGCCATCTGACGATCCCAACCATGCCTGGGTGCGCGCCACCTGGAAAGACTCCATGAACGACGGTATCTCTGGGTGGCAAGACATCGCGGAAAAGATCAACGACGATGCCGGGAAACGGGCCAGATAAGCGCAACTCGCCTTAGGGAGGGAACAATGAAAACGATCCGACTGACAACGGCGCAAGCGCTGGTTCGTTTTCTCTCCAACCAGTACATCGAGCGCGACGGCGTGGAACAGCGCATGTTCGCGGGGATGTTCGGTATCTTCGGACATGGCAACGTCTCGGGGATTGGGCAGGCGCTGGAGGAAGTGGGTGACGATCTCACCTACTACCGCCCGCAAAACGAGCAGGCAATGGTGCATACCTCCATTGCCTACGCTCGCATGAAAAATCGCTTGCAAATGATGGCCTGCACATCTTCGGTCGGCCCCGGCGCGCTCAATATGATCACCGGCGCGGGCACCGCCACCGTGAACCGGCTGCCCGTGCTGCTGCTTCCGGGAGATACCTTCGCAAACCGCGTGCCACATCCAGTGCTGCAACAACTCGAATACCCTTTGGGGCAGGACGTCTCGGCGAATGATTGTTTCCGTCCGGTGTCGAAATACTTCGACCGCATCCAACGTCCGGAGCAGCTGCTCTCCAGCGCTCCCGAGGCGATGCGGATTCTGGCCGACCCGGCGGAAACCGGCGCTGTCACGCTCGCATTTCCCGAGGATACCCAGACCGAAATACTGTTCTGTCCTGAGCGATTTCTGGAGAAGCGCGTCCATCGCGTCGTGCGGCAAATCGCTCCAGAGTCGGAATTGCGCTACGCCGCCGCTATGATCGGCTCGGCTAAACGACCACTCATCATAGCGGGCGGTGGCGTGATCTATAGCGAAGCTACATCCTCTCTTGCGCACTTCGCGGACGAGTTCGGCATTCCAGTTGTAACCACGCAGGCGGGAAACGGCACGATGCCGTGGAATCACCCATGGTACGCCGGACCAATTGGATCCAACGGTGGACTGGCCGCGAACAAACTGGCAGCCGATGCAGATCTGGTCATTGCGATCGGAACGCGACTCTCGGATTTCACTACCGCTTCGCGCACCGCTTTCCAGAACCCCGAACTCCGTATCCTCAGCATCAATGTCAATGCAATGGACGCGAACAAGGCAGGGTCGTTTCCGTTGGTTTGCGATGCATGGGAGGCCATTCTCGGCATCACGCCGCTGTTGAAGGCACAGTCGTACCGAACCGATGCGGAATACGGAGATGCCGTCGAAACGTTGATAAGCGATTGGAACTCAGCCGTCGATGGACAGCGCGCCGGGGTTGCCGGAGTGAGTCTCACCCAGGCGCAGGTAATTGGCATAGTGAACGACGCGACCGAACCAACCGATGTCGTGGTCTGCGCTGCGGGTGGTATGCCTGGCGACCTGCTCAAATTGTGGAGACCCTTGGATTCCAAGGGGTATCACGTCGAATACGGCTTTTCCTGCATGGGATATGAGATCGCTGGCGGACTGGGTGTCAAGATGGCGGATCCAGATCGCGAGGTCTATGTCATGGTTGGAGACGGCAGTTACCTGATGCTGAACACCGAATTAGTCACCTCACTTGCCGAAGGGCGCAAGATCAATCTGATCGTAGTAGACAACTCCGGCTTCCAATGCATCCGCGACTTGCAAATGGCTTGCGGATCACCGTCGTTTGGCAACGAACTGCGCTATCGAAATCCTGCCACCAACCGACTCGACGGTGAACTGATCCCGATCGATTTCGCGGCCAATGGTCATAGCCTTGGAGCGGACGCATTTACTGCCACTACTCCGGTCGAGCTTGCGACTGCCCTGGATGCGGCTAGACGTTCGACCAAGAGCACGGTCATTCACGTGCGCGTGGACAAGGACATTCGCGTTCCAGGGTATGACAGCTGGTGGGATGTTCCCATCGCGGAGCATTCCAATCAACCCGGGGTGCAGGAAGCCCTCGCCGACTACGAATCTGCACGGGAAAAGCAACGATTCCTCTATTGAGACGTCAGTCATTATGTCACGTTCGGCCTTGACAGAGTTTCAGATTCCGGGCTAAAATTCGGTTCGCTCTTGGAGGCGTGGTGTAGTGGCCTAACATGCAGCCCTGTCAAGGCTGAGATCGCGGGTTCGAATCCCGTCGCTTCCGCTAAGAGGTAAATTCGAACATCGCTCTGGTTTCCGGAGATGCCTCGAATGCAAGCTATGGCCGTGGCGGACACGCCACGGCCATGTTGTTTGCCGCGGTTTTTTTACCTTGTAAGAAATTCAGGATCACCAGTTCCCGAGCGCGAAACGCGTCCAGAATCACGATTTCAGGCGATCGTGTTCAACCGGATACAGAAGAGAAGAGATGGAATTTACATGCTGGTCGTGATGCAACCGTCCGCGGGGACAGAGCAAGTCGAAGCCGTTTGCCAGGCAGCCCAGATTGTCGGGCTCGATGCAACGATTTTCGAGGGCGAGCCCTTGCAGATCCTTCTATCGGGAACGCCACTTTCCGATATCGAGGTCACGTTCACGCAATTGTCGGGAGTTTCCCATCTCCTGAAACCCTCGCTGACCCGCATGCCAACGACCAGCAATCTCCGCATTTCCGGTATCCGGCCCCTCGTTTCACCCGCAATTTTGATGGAACAGCTACCGCTGACGAACGAACGAGCGATGCTGGTCCAGCAGTCCCGCCGTGCGACCAGCAAAATCCTTTCTGGGGCGGATGACCGCTTGCTGGTGGTGGTGGGCCCCTGCTCTATCCACGATGCGGGTGCGGCGCTCGAGTACGCGACTCGACTGGCAGCCCTTGCTCCTGGACTCTCGGCGGACCTCCTGATTGTGCTCCGGGTGTATTTCGAAAAACCGCGAACAACGGTTGGATGGAAGGGTCTGATCAACGATCCGCGGGGAGACGGCAGTTACGCCGTCAACGAAGGATTGAGCATCGCACGCGGTCTGCTATTGGACGTGCTCGATCTGGGCTTGCCCGCGGGTTGCGAATTCCTGGACCCAATCACCCCACAGTTCATTGCCGATGCTGTGACTTGGGCCGCCATTGGTGCACGTACCACCGAGAGTCAGGTTCACCGAAATCTCGCATCCGGACTCTCCATGCCGGTCGGGTTCAAAAATGGAACAAGTGGTGACATCCAGATCGCGATCGATGCGGTATCCGCAGCCTCCGGGTCGCATCATTTCATGAGTGTTACCGAGCAGGGCCAAGCCGCTATCGTGGAAACACGCGGCAACCGGGACACTCATGTCATCCTTCGAGGCGGTCGAACCGGCACGAACTACGACGATGCAAGCGTGAACTCGGTAGTGTCCATGCTTCAGAAGGCGAACCTCCCCCCTCGCCTCATGATCGATGCCAGTCACGGCAACAGCTCCAAGGACTATCGAAAGCAGGCCATTGTGGCGTCAGACGTCGCCAAGCAAATTGCGAATGGCCAGTCTGGGATCAGCGGCATCATGCTCGAAAGCTTCCTGGTGGATGGACGTCAGGAGCTCGACTGGTCGAAAGAGATGGTATATGGCCAGAGTGTGACCGATGCGTGTATGGGATGGGAGATGCTCGTTCCCGTGCTCGAGGAACTCGCTGCGGCCGTTCAATCGCGACGCGCCCTGGCATCTCTGGCGTAACGCAAACCCGGAGTCACAGATCCGCATTTGATAAGGCAGACGTCCCTCCACAGCCTCTCTTATGCGCAGGAATGTCTAACTCAACGGCCCGATAAATTGTGCGGTCGGACCCGATGCGCTTTGCATAACCGCTCGATCTGTTTGATATGACTGCGCTCGTGGCGCGCAAGCGCGTCCGCCTCGGTGTGGATCGTGTACTGCCGTGGCTTTCCTCCCCCAATAAAAGTACCGCCCCGCTTCCATTGATCTTCCGAGAGATCCGCTACGGTGCCTGCAAAAAGCTGCCGCTGCACGGTGAACGCATCCAACGATTCCGAGAAGGTCATCTCGCAATAATCTGTCTGCGTCAGCCAGGTGTTTGGATTCACGGCACGCATGGTTGGATGGTCTTCGGTCAGCATGCCTAGCACACGTACCTCGCCCCAGACGTCCTGGCATGCCCGCAAATGGGCCAGGATCAGGTTGGGACTCCATTCTCCGGGACTTGGTCGTTGGGCCAGCACCTCATCGCTCAAGCCTGCTGCAGCGCTGGCAATCTTGTCGGGAGCGATGAGAAGAAGGTCCGCTATCTCGTCTGCTGGCAGGTGTTGGACGCTCATGTCGCTCTTTTGGTTGAGCGAATCCGCCGGTGCGATTCGAGTATTGGGAGGACACGTTCGAGCGGTAATGCCTCTCGCCGATTGCCATCGCGGCCAACGACGGTTGTTGCGCGAAAGAGCGCGTTGAGAATTGCCTCTTCGGTGGCTTCCACCGTTGCCTGGAAAAGCGCATCGATGGCCCCCGTGGATCCGGCTGGCCCGCTCTCGGCAATCTGCTCCAGCGGTGTGACCCAACCTTTGGGCGAGAGCGGACTTCTTACCGATTCTGCCGTGGAAAACGCAAGCACTACATCGCCGCTGCCATTCCCGCCCATCGAACCAGTGCGGGCGAGTCCGAGCACAGCTCGTCTGGCAAGCCTCCTCAACTGACGGTCGAGCATGGGAGCGTCAGTTGCGAGCACGATGACGATCGAACCCTTTTCAGATTCATGCTCTTCGCTCTCATGGAGCAACTGCCCCACCGGAACGCCATCGATAACCAGCGACTGTGGTTGACCAAAATTGGCCAGGACGAGCGCGCCTACAGCCCATCCACCAAGAGCTTCCGGTAGATAGCGTGAAGAGGTGCCGATGCCTCCCTTGAAGCCAAACATCGACATCCCGGTACCAGCGCCAACCGATCCTTCAGCGACCGGACCAGTTGCTGCGGTCGCGAGCGCGGCTTCGACCTCAGCATGACCGACATGTCTTCCCTGAGTATCGTTCAGGAATGCGTCATTACATTCCCCGACGAAGGGATTCACCGTTGGCATCGAGATACCGATCAATGGATTGGCGGCAATCGCCTGCGAAATCAGTGCATCGGCCACCCGGCCAATCGAGAGCGTGGAGGTCAGGGCTATTGGCGTTTCGAGTACACCTAGCTCATCTATCTGTTCGATGCCTACGCACTTGCCGAAACCATTGAATTGGAAATACGCAGCCGGGACCCGGTTTTGAAAGAGGTTTCCCCCATACGGCAAGATGACCGTCACGCCGGTCCGCACCGGACCTTTACCCGGGATGAGGTCCCCATCGCCGTGCGTCAGCGTCGCGTGACCCACCATCACTCCTGAAACATCGGTGATTGCGTTATGGACGCCGGGAGGAAACGTTCCAATAATCACTCCCGCGTCGCGCAAGCGGGGACGTTCGCTTGTAGGTGTCGCATCGTTGCTCATTGCGTTCATGACATTTGGTCTTCGGTCGAAATCCAGGTGGGGTCATTCCAGAGAATTGCTTGCAGGTACAGATCGAAATGCTCGCCATTCTTGTATCCGTATCCGCGTAGCAGTCCCTCTTCCTGCATACCGATGTTTCGCATCACCCCAGCGGAACTCAAATTTCCCGGAAGGTACGTCGCCTGAATTCGATGAAACTTGCCGACTTCAAAACTCCAGGAGATGACTCTTCGTGCCGCTTCTGTTGCGTACCCAACCCCGCGATACGCATCCCCGAGCCAGTAGCCAAGCTCAGCACGTCCAAGTTTTGGAACGACTGCGTGGAGACCTATCGCCCCGATGATCGAGTCACTTTTACGCTCAGTCATTGCCCACACAAATGAATCGCCGGTAGCGTCCTCCTTCTCGCACGTATGGAGAAATTCCCGCGCATCGTCAAGGGTATAGGGAAACGGAATAGAACTGGTCCATCGATGGATTTCTGGATCCTGGAGAAGCTCGGTCAATCGCTCTGCGTCGTCCAACCGGTAGGCACGGAGGATCAATCGCGGCGTTTCGAGCACTTCAATGCGTAAATCGGATTTCAATTCAACCCTCCCATTATTCCTCAACTGGAATCCATGTTTTTCCATGCGAAAATACCACTACTTCACATCGTTGCTTCCTCAATTGTGAAGATACCGGTCATTTTCCATTAGCGACGCTTAACTGGCGAGAGTTGGCGACCTGCGGACGCGTCGCGATTATTTCCGGAAGCACCGCTCTATGGAACATTCCGAGTTAGTCCTGGACTTAGCCCTCGCGCTGGCTGCTGCGTTCGCGGGAGGCTGGGTTGCGCGCCGGCTTGGACAGCCGGTTCTCCTCGGTTACCTGATCGCCGGAATCATCATCAGTCCAAATACGCCTGGGGTCGTAGCCGATCGCGAACGGGTTCAGCAGCTAGCCGAACTCGGCGTCGCATTACTGATGTTCGGTTTGGGAGTGGAATTCTCGCTGACGGAGATCCTACGCGTCCGGCGCATAGTCTCCATAGCCGGCGGAATACAGATTCCGTTGACCATGGCGCTCGGTGTGGTGGTCGGTCTGGTAACGGGCTGGAGCATCCAGGCATCGTTCCTGCTTGGCGGCGCGTTCGCTATCTCAAGCTCCATCGTCACGCTCACGTGGTTATTGAGTCGCGGTGAAGGTGATTCCCCCCACGCTCGTGTGGCGCTCGGGTTGGGCGTGGTGCAGGACCTCGCACTCGTACCGATGATCGCCCTGATTCCGGTCCTCAGTGGCGACGTTGCGAACCTCCCTATCGAGCTATTCAAGTCAATTGCCGTCGCAACCATAGCCCTGGTGCTTGTCATCGCGCTCGGGACCCGCTTTGTCCCGCGCATCCTCTATTCGGTTGCCCGCCTCCAATCGCGAGAGCTCTTTCTTCTCATTGTGATTCTGATTGCGCTCGGAACTGCGCTAGCGAGCCAGAAAGCGGGCTTATCCCTGGCATTAGGAGCCTTCCTGGCGGGGCTGGTCGTTTCCGAATCTGAATACGACCGGGAGGTGCTCAGCGAGATCATTCCCCTCCGAGATCTCTTCGCCACGCTCTTCTTCGTTTCGATCGGGATGCTTGTCGACCCTGCGTACATCGTCGATCACATGCCGCAGGTCGCGCTGTTTACGCTGGTTCTGGTCATAGGCAAGATGCTCATCATCGGTGGGGCATTGCTCACCGCCGGTGTCAACCACACCACGGCAACCCTCGTGGCGATTTTCATGGCGCAGATGGGAGAGTTCAGCTTCGTGTTGGCAGGCGCTGGAAGGGAGGAAGGGGTCGTCGATGAAAATCAGTTCGGTGTCATTCTCGCTACCGCAGTCGCATCTATTCTGCTCACCCCGCTCGTCGTTAAGCTCGTTCCTCCCCTGGTGACGGTCGCCGCTCGTCTCCCAGGCGTTGCATCGCAGGAAATTGCCGTTGTTGGCGAAGAACCTCCAGACGAGGAACTTCGGCGGCACACGATCATTTGCGGATACGGCCGGGTTGGCGCAGTGCTTGGCGACGTGCTCGATCGGCGTGGATTCGCTTATACCGTCATCGATATAAATCCAGCGATCGTGCGCGATCTCCGCAATCGAGGCATCCGCGCAGTCTATGGGGACGCAGGCAGCGAACCTGTGCTCGAGTATGCCGGGATTCGCCAGGCACGGGTGTTAGTCGTCGCTTCGGTCGATATGGTCTCGACCCCAGCGGCCATTCGGTATGCCCGCAAAATCAATCCGTCCATCGCTATTGTCACGCGTGCGCAGGCAGCGTCTGAGGTCGAGCGCTTGTGGTCAGCAGGAGCAAACGAAATTGTCCAGCCGGAATTCGAAGCCGGGCTGGAGTGCGTTCGACTGGTGATGCGCCGGTACGGCGTATCAGCGCAGGAAACGAACGCAATCGTCGGACGACGCAGAGCAGCGCATTATCAAGGGCCGCCCAGCGGCGCTCAGGATGAGCAGAGTTAGGAGCTAGCCATCCGCAAGGGCGAATCGGTAGACGTTCCATGAAAGCGCCGGGAGTAGATCTTCTAACTGGTTGTTCGAGAACTCAGAATCGAGAATGGGAGTCGGGACCACGCTATTCGGGTGGTCGGCGGAGTTGGCTCGATGTGGGTCTCTGGAGTGTAAGCGAATCCCTTCGACCAACTCCAACCGCCGGTGAGATGACCAGCGAAACTGCCAGGGGGACCGGGTCTTGTACCGAGCGGTTGATAGCAAAAAGCGTAACTGTACCGTTTTCCGGATCCCGTGTGACGATCGTTTCTACCGCCGGTTGCGGGCCGTAGCGGGGAGTGTCGATTTCCGGTCCAGACGCAGAAGTGAAGACCAGTTCACCACGCCCGAAGTAGGAAGCATGTTGCAGTGGGTACCAGATGGTTTGTTTCCACATTCGTCCGCCGGTTTCCGTCATCAACGGAGCCAACACATTGACGACCTGCGCAATACAGGCCATACGCACTCGGCCAGCGTTCCGTAATAACGTCAGAAGCATCGACCCCACTGCTATCGCGTCCGCAGCGGTGTACGTCTCTTGCGCAACTGGAGGAGCGATCTGCCACGGATACTCCCGCATGATCTCCTTGTCGGTTTCGCGGTTGTGATACCAAACGTTCCACTCATCGAAGCTGAGCATCATCGTCTTCGAGCTACGCTTTCGGGCTTTCACGAGGTCACAGGCAGCCACGACGGTGCGAATTTGCTCATCCATCTCGATCGATTGGACAACCAAATCCTGGAGACCCATTTCATCCCGCAAGTAAATGTGAAGAGAGATGTAGTCGACGCTGTTGTACGTTCGGTCGAGGACGGTTTCTTCCCAATCGGGAAAGGTGGCCATGCGGGGGCCGGAGCTGCCGCACGCCACGAGCTCGATCGTTGGATCGATGAGCCGCATGGCTTTGGCCGCTTCGGCGGCTAGCACGCCGTAATCCCCGGCTGGCCGCTGGCCAATCTGCCACGGACCATCCATCTCATTACCGAGACACCAAACCGGAACATGGTGAGGTTGCTCGTATCCGTGACTGCGACGCAAGTCGCTCCACTTGGTACCGCCCGGGTGATTACAGTATTCGAGCAGATCGCAAGCGGCTTCCAGTCCGCGGGTCCCGAGATTCACGGCCAGCATCGGCTGGCTGTCGATCATCTCCAACCAATCCATAAACTCGTTTGTGCCAACGAGATTCGGCTCGAGCGACCGCCACGCCAGATCGAGCCGCACCGGTCGATCCTCCCGAGGGCCAACACCTTCCTCCCAGATGTAGCTGGAGACGAAGTTTCCACCGGGATAACGAATCAGGGGCATCCGTAGGGTGCGGAGCGCGTCCGCGACATCACCACGAAAGCCGTTGGCGTCTGCGGTCGGATGGCTGGGTTCATAGAGACCACCGTAGATCCCACGACCGAGATGCTCGATGAATCCGGAATAGATACGGGGATCGATGGTAGCGACCGGCTCGTCGACATAGGCACGAACGACGGCTTGCTGCATTGCAATCCTCGCTTACTTGCTCATGTCCGCGCTGAGCAGTTGGCCGACCCGCCTGGCGACCGCGAGATAGGCTTCCGTCTCATTTTGGTACGCCTTGGTCCCATCGGAATGATTTTTGGCCACCACTGCCTGTACCCCCGAGTCACGCAATCCTTCGATCTGATCCCGCATGGTCTGGTCGTGGATCAAAAACGAAAGCACTTGAAGCTCAGTCCAAAGTTGGTTGTACCCCGGCCTGTCGGCGGCATCGAGCGGTTCGTCTTGGGGACCCACTAACCAAGTTCCCGTCCGTTCTTCATCCTCCACGCAGCTCCAGTAGTGTCTATCCACGATGGCGTGCCAGCGCGCGGCGACCTGCAGCAACTCGGTGAGCTTCTCATACTGAAACTGCTCACGTTGCGATTCTCGACGTTCCGAGCGTCCCCATCTGTTTTCGACCCAGCTCTGCCCCATCACCAGCAATCCACCAAGAATCAGGGTGACGACTGGAAACCAGACTTCGAACCGCACAATAACTCCTTACAAGGGTGACGATACCTCGACTCATTCACGCCATCATACCGAGGAGTCGTGGAGCGAGGCGAGAAGTCAGCTCATCTGGATGCGTACAATTCCAGACATATTGGCATCATACGTCGGATCGGAGCGCTCGATGAAAGCAGCCGTGCAGTTCGAAGTTCCCGGACAGCTCGAGATCGTCGATCTCGCCGTTGACAATCCTGGCCCTCGAGAGGTACTGATCCAGGTCGCGGCTTCCGGCCTTTGTCATAGCGATCTCCATTTCCTCGAGGGCAAATATCACACCAGTCTCCCTTGCGTGCTCGGGCACGAAGCTGCCGGAGTCGTGCTTGCGGTGGGACCTGATGTGACCTATCTAAAGCCGGGCGACAATGTGATTACCTGCCTTTCGAGTTTTTGCGGTACCTGCACCTATTGCGTAACCGGGCGACCCTATCTCTGCAATCGACAGGGTCTGGAACGAAGCGCGGACGAGAAGCCTCGACTTTCGTTCGAGGGCGAGAAAGTACATCAGTTCGCCCGGCTCGGTGCATTCGCTGAACAGATGCTTGTGCATGAAAACAGCACTGTGGTGGTCAGCAAGGAGATGCCCCTCGATAAGGCAGCGCTGGTCGGATGCGCGGTCACCACTGGGGTTGGTGCGGTCGTGAACACCGCGCGCATTCCCCTGGGTGCCACCGTGGCGGTCTTGGGTTGTGGTGGCATCGGGCTGAATGCGGTTCAGGGCGCGGCGTTGGCGGGAGCGGGCAAGATCATCGCAATCGACAAAGTGGCCTGGAAGCTCGATTTGGCCCGCCAATACGGCGCGACAGATACCGTCGACGCGTCGGAAGAAAATGCGGTCGAAGCTGTACTTGCGCTGATACCAGGCGGCGTCGATTTCGCGTTCGAAGCCATTGGTTTGAAGTTGGCGGCAGAGCAAGCGTTTCAAATGCTTGGTAAGGGCGGGACGGCAGTCATCGTCGGAATGATTCCCGAAGGGCAAATGATCGAGATCAATGGCGAGCTGCTGATGGGCGATGGCAAGAGCCTGGTCGGATCGAATATGGGTTCGAACCGCTTTCGGGTCGACATCCCGAAGTATGTCGACGCCTATCTTGCCGGGAATCTGAAGCTCGACGAGCTCGTATCTCATACGATTTCGCTCGATGAGGTGAACGAAGGCTACGCTGCTCTGAACCGCGGAGAGGTGGCCCGCAGCGTTATCGTGTTCCCAGATATTGGATGAGCACCGACTCGCAGGGAAGTGGGCTCTGGTGTAAACTTTCTCGGCTTGCGACTCGGAGAGGTGGCCGAGTGGTTTAAGGCGACTGTCTTGAAAACAGTTGAGTGAAAGCTCCGCAGGTTCGAATCCTGTCCTCTCCGCCCGCCACCGGCGCCGAAACCCGAGAGGCGATATTCTGGGAAGGTGCCAGAGTGGTCGAATGGGGCCGCCTGCTAAGCGGTTGAAGGGGCTTAAATCTCTTCCGAGGGTTCGAATCCCTCCCTTCCCGCCGCGAACGGTAGCGCGTTCGCTGCATATGTTGCATATGCGCCTGTAGCTCAGGGGATAGAGCGTTGGGTTGCGGACCCAAAGGCCGCAGGTTCGATTCCTGCCAGGCGTACCAATATCGAGTCGAGGTGCCCGCTAACCAGCGGGCGCTTCTGTTTCTGTCGGGGTGACCTGCAGATAAAGCGGATCCACGGTCATCAAATAGAATCCCGGGTCACCATTCGGATAGTAGAGCGTGTCCACCAACTGGAGATAGTTCTTTCCTGGAAATTGGCTACCCCGATACCGATCCCATTCTTCGACTCGCATGGCAATCAACTGGCGCTTGGTAAAGTCGATATTCTCGATGCCGCCGATCCGCGCCCGTTCGACTAAGGGCGAGCCGTAGAAATAAAATTCGGGATAGACATAGGCTCCATTGAAATCACCGGACATCAACAGCTCATCGAACTGGTCCGAATGCTGAGAAAAATAGTCGCTGATCGGTCGAGGTCCGTACTGCCAGCCCCAGTAATCGGCGGCGATCATGGGGTAGTCGGCCTCGGGTCCCTGGTGAAACCAAACTCCCCACCCTACCGAAACAGCCAGTATCCCTGCCCCGACCAGCGCCATCGCTCGGGGCAGATGGACTCTTCGCAGGAACAACGCAATCCCCTTGAATGAACTTCCGACCAGAAACGGAATAAGGATCGCTGCCCAGAACGTGGATATCGTGTACGGCAGGTTCTGCGGGGGGCGGCTGATCGCGTCAGGGATCGGGTAGAGGAGGACGAGAAACGCAAAGATGAAGAAGTAGCGCGATTCAGGTTGCCGCCGCAAGAACCAAATCGAGGCAATGCCTATCACGAGCAACGGCAGTAGATAGGGGAAAAGTTCGCCCGCTCCTACGATTGAATGACGCGTGATGTACCACGCTTCTCCTTTCCGAAAGAGATAGTCATAGGAAAAGAAGTTCGGATAGGTCTTCAGTCGCTCCACGAGCACGTCGGGCGTAATACTGCCCCCCTGCTTCTCATCGAGCCGGTCCCAATAACGCTTGTCAGTCATGGCAAGCCAGGCATGTGGAAGCATGGTGACAACCGCAGAAATCCCGAAAGCCAGGATCCACCGATAGGACCGCCAAGCGGCGCGATTCCAGATGAGCTCCGAAACGCTCACCGCGACCACAAACATCGGCACCGCGATAACAAACGACAGATGACCGTAGGACGCAACTCCCGCAATGATTCCTGCCAGAATCGCCTGCCCCACCTTCTGGTCCTGGCGTGCACGAATCCAGAGCCAGCACGCTGCCATCAGGCAACAAAACGATGCAGCGTGACCAAAGTTGATCCGCGCGAAGTGGATAACCACTGGCTGGGTGCCCGCGATCACAATCGGCACGATGGGATACGGCACCTTGAGCCGGCGCAGCGCAAGAAAAGCAAAGAAGAGGCCCACTCCGACATAGAACGACGAAGCGAAACGTACGGCAAACTCGTTCAAGCCGAATAACGTCACGAACGGCCAGGTCGAATAGACCGGCAAGGCTCCCAGGAGCGGAGTTTCGAAGTGCGAGTAAAAGATGCGCAGGAACTGAAACCTCGCCTCACCGTTGAATGCACCGGCGGCTTGCAGTCCAATCATCGCTTCGTCGCTGAAGAGGTTTGGGGGATTCGTCCGCAAGTCCCGGGCATAAAAGAAAAAGACGAGCGCAGCAATAATGAACGCGGCTGGGCCGACCGCCAGGAGCGTCGCACGATCGACCGCGATAGTCAGGGAGTTGCGGATTTTGATTCGATCGACCGAGATGCGCCCTGGGGACGAGTGGACGCTCGGCACAGGGCCGGCGATTGTCTCAAGGGCGACCGTCGCTGCCATCGGCGAGGACTGGGGTCCGCTGTACGAAATCCAGAGCGCCGCGGCAATTGCAGCAAGAGTAAGGATCAGGACACCGAAACCTGGGCCTGCGATAACTGCCCCGATAATGGCTCCCACCAGTACACCGAGCGCAATAAGGAGTTGGTTGCGGGTTGGGTGGTCGTGAATCGTTTTTGATTCTGTGATATGAGAGTCGGCTGTGTCAGCCAAAGCTTAAGCCTCCACAGGCACCATGTGAAGCATCACATGTCAATTCCGGGAGTATTCTGGCTTGTCGGGCTGCAGATTGCTAGAATAGCCGGCGGAGAGGTGTCCGAGCGGCTTAAGGTGCCAATCTCGAAAATTGGTGTGGTGATGAGCCACCGCGGGTTCGAATCCCGCCCTCTCCGCCAGGCGAGTCATTTGAGCGCCAAAATCCGGGAAGGGTCGCATAGTTTGGCCTAGTGCGCGCGACTGGAAATCGCGTAGACGGTAATGCCGTCTCGTGGGTTCGAATCCCACCCCTTCCGCCAGGTTTGAATCCACACGGGCGACCTTGCTAGGCGTCTCCACATTAGTCCAGAGAGTTTACGCAATTGATGGCGCTGGCAGAGGCTCCTCTCCATACGAGGGGATGGCTTTGCTACGAATCCCTCTTTGCCTGCGCGATTCCTCTGCGCCGTCTCCGGTCAAAAACACATGCTTGACATCATAGGACTTCGCCACTAGACTGAATGGTCTAGACCGATCAGTCCAATAGAAGGAGCCGACCATGAAAGTCGCGAAGGACAACGTTGAAGTTCGTCTAGAACTCCCAGGAGTTGCGATCAGGCAACAAAGGAATTTTGGCAGCGTCGCCGGATACGACCGCATAAGCGGGGAATACTTCAGTCTGGCCGAAGGCGTCGACACCACGGCATTGTTCCAGGGGTTGGATGGCGACCTTTGCCAATGTCCGCATTGGGGTTTTGTCCTGGAGGGCGTGATCACGACGACTGACGCGTCAGGCCAGCGAGAGACCGTGCGATCTAACGATTTGTTCTACTGGCCGGCGGGACACAATGTCCACGTCGACGAAGACGCGAGCATCATCATGTTCAGTCCAGAGTTGGAGCACAGTCACGTCATCGATCACATGATCGCCAAGACAACGTCGCCATCATAGAATTCCGTACAGGAAATCCGGGACGCGTAAGATGCCTGGGCTGCACCGTGCGAGTTTGATTGTTCTGAGGGGAAATGCATTCCACAAAACAGCGGTTAATCGACGAAGGCCTTCGGATGATGCTGCGCCAGGGCTACAACAGTCTGGGTGTCCAGGCATTGCTCAATGCTGCAAACGTTCCGAAGGGATCTTTCTACCATCACTTCGATGACAAGGAAGACTTCGCTCACCAAGTCATCGATGCGTACACGGCTGGGGTTCATTCGACGCTTGACGCGTGCGTCGCGGACACGAGCCTCGCACCACTCGATCGGATACGCGCCTTTTTCCGGCAGGTCGAGCACGGGTACCGTCAGGACGGCTATCTCGGTTGTCTCATGGGTGGACTGGGACAGGAGCTCTCGGGTGTCAATGACTCCTTCCGACTCCAAATCGAACGGTGCTTCGAGTCAATAGCGAAGCGGCTGCAAACCTGCCTGGACGCCGCGAAAGCCGACGGATCCATCTCCCCGGTCGTCGATACAGTTCGAATGGCGAGCCTGCTCGTCGACTGCTGGGAAGGTGCCGCATTGCGGAGCCGGCTCACCCGAAGCCCTGCTCCGCTCGATGCGATGCTCGACTACTATCTGAGCTCGATTAGCGTCGACCATCGTGAAGTCGCCCGTGTTTGATACGCGGGCGAAGATTTCCATTGGATCAATTTCGAACCCGATGCTGTAATGCCGATTCGATTTCTTCGAGAGTCGGCATAGATGGTTGCGCTCCCTCCCGCGTGACCGATAACGTTCCCGCAATGACGGCCCTTTCCGCCGCGGCGACTGCATCCCCGCTTTCCGAATAGAACGCGGCGAATGCGCCACAAAACGCATCGCCGGCTCCGGTCGTGTCGACGACTTCGACGGGAAATGTTTGAAGCCGATTGATCGAACCGTTCACCCAGATGAGCGCTCCGTCTGCCCCAAGGGTAAGAATGACGATTCGCGGCCCGAGACCCGCCAAATCGCCGGCGACGGTAGCCCAATCCCGATCGGTTCCTCCTGCAAGTTCGACGGCTTCCTGCTCGTTTACGATCAGGACATCCGCCAGTTGAACCAGGTCGCGGCCATCCGTCGGTTCGGGTGTGCCGTTGCAGATCAGTGTGATGGAGCGCGCCTTCGCTTCCTGGAAGAGCGACGCCAGGGTGAGATGCTTCAACTCGAGCGTGCTGAGTACGATCTCGGGTTGGATCGTATCGAGTGCAGCGATGGCGTCGGAAGCCCCCACTTCCCAACTCGCGCCGGGGACATAGGCAATGCGGTTCTGTCCCGACTCTTCCAGGGTAATTGAGGCGACCCCTGAGGCGGCGCGATCCGTGGTAATCACCGTCGTCGTATTGACCGATTCCGATTCGAGATCGGCGCGGCGCTGGCGGCCGAAGTCGTCATCACCCACCCCACTGAGCATGAAAACCGAGCCGCCCGCCCGAGCAGCCGCCACCGCCTGATTCGCGCCTTTGCCACCTCCAAACGTGGCAAACGAAAGACCGGTGACCGTTTCACCGGCTTCCGGGGCACGTCGCGTGCGCACCACCAGATCGGTATTGATCGAACCTGCCACCAGGATTCGGTTACCTTTTTTCAAGGTTCGCCTCCGTCAACGTTGACGCCAGAACCGCCAATCGGCCGTTCCCTCTTTTGCCTCGCGCCAGCCGTGTTCGCTCTCGCGCGCTAATGTGGCAGGATCCCCGTTGCTTGCATATTGCTCCTGAGTAAATGCGTCCGCCACACGCAACGCACCCGCCGCCGATTGCGGACGTGCCGCGCCGAACCGGGACGCATATTCGCGAGGTGTGAGCTCTGGCGTGGCATCGATCCCTATGAACCGACCCAACCGTTGGAGTCGTCCGTAATTCGCCCGGGTGACCGGCATTCCAGCGAAGGCCGTGCGTCTCTTCCAAAAATACAGGAAGGCGCCAGCGAGCAGGGCGATGGCACCGGCAGCGACACCCATCGTCAGTGGAGAGATGCCACCTGAGCCATTGCTGGTAAGTTCGGTATCTGTCGTCGCTGGCGCTGCCAGCGGAGTTGGAGTCGGCGTCGCAGCAACAGGGGAAGCGGACGCATCTGCCGCAGACGTTGCCATCGGCGTGGGTGTCGGTTCGAGGGTAGCAACCGGAGCGATAGATTCCGAATCGAGATCGATTGCTTGTTCGGATGGCGTAGGTTCGAAAGGAATCCAGCCATATCCTGGGAAATAGACTTCGACCCAGGCATGAGCGTTTCGGCCGCGATAGACGTAACCACTCATGTCACTATCGAACGGTACGGGAGCCAAACCCGTGACAATTCGCGTCGGAATGCCGAGCATGCGAAGCATCACTGCCATCGAGGACGAATAGTGGTCGCAGCGTCCCACTTTGCTCTCGAAGAGAAAGTAATCCACGATGTCTCGACCGTCGGGCGCTCCGCCCGCGTCAAGCTGGTACGTGAAATTCGTTCGCAAATAGTTCTGAATCGCAACCGCTTGGTCGTAGGGTGTGGTAGCTCCCGATTCCATGACAATCTGGTTTGCTAGATCCCGCGTTTCCTGAGTAACTGTATCCGGCAAGTTCAGGTACGCATCGGTGATAAAAGGCGGATAGTCGCCACTTGCTGAGGCAAGCTCGGCGGCAGAAACATTCGGGGCCAACCCCACCACGGAATACGCGTCACCCGTCAAATCATCCAGGCCGAATACGGCTTCCACTTCCGCATATACCGGAAGCCGACCCTTGACCTGTACCTGAACCTCGTCGTTTTCGCCCCAGGTGAGCTCACTGGCAACCGGATAGGTTTCCAGCAGCCAGGTCTGGATCCGATCTAATTCAGCCTGATCTTGCGTCGATACCAATTGCGGCTCGTCGGACGTGGCAGGATCGGTAAACTGGGAGGATTGCAGCAAGAGAATCAGCTCGCGCAGATCGACCGGCACCGCAGAAAGATCGACTGCGCCGATCGTAAACGTCGTATCGATCGGCTCCCATCCCACCCTGACCAGGGTGGGCACCGATGCAGAAAAATGCTGATCGATCGTAAACAAGAGCCGATCGGTGGGTTGGAGCAAAACGATCGAAGCCTGATCCTGAACGCGATGCACTTGCTGATCACGGGGAAGATTGATCGGCTGATCAGATTGATAGGCGATGCGCGAAGGAGACGTGGAATCTGCACCGGTTGCGCTGGTGGTCGACTTCCATCCAGCACCATCGTATTCATTCATTCGTCGAGCAGCGAGATATTCCTCTCCGTTAGCTTGCACGACGACCAGTGGCGAATCCCCAGATGGCACGCCATCCCCGACCTTGAATTGATCAGCAAAGGCTCCGTAGTTCCCATTAACCGGTTGCGGGGTTGTGGTTCCCGAATTCGATGGCTCGAATCGATCGGTGACCCAGCTTGCGACCTGGTCCCCGCGCTCGACCGCTCGCTCCTTGAATCGATCGTCGAGATCGAACGAGTAGTACAGTCCGACCCCGACTGCCATCGCTGCGATCAGGCTGCCGAGAACGATCGATCTTCGGCCAAATGAGGAAGGCTGGGAGATAGATCGCGATCTCCAGAAGGCCGAACGGATGATCGCGGTGTGGCCGGCAGCCAATGCCAGGGCGAGGCCGAGATACAGCAGGGCGGGCCACGAAGGACGCTCGCGATCGAGGGCGAGGGTTACGAGCAAGATCGCTCCAGGAAGCGCCAGCGACCAGAAGATCCATCCCCGGCGGAACAGCATCCATGCAGCGGTATAGCCGACTAACCACATCGTCAGACCGATAGCAAATACTGCGATGTCGTTCGAGAATCGGTCGCCGGAATCAAGCGACGAAACAAATCCGCGCAGCAACGTCTCGTATCGATCCAGAACCAGTCGCCATTCTCCAGAGCGCAATTGCTGCCAGAGCGTATTCGGTTCAATCGAAAACAGGGCAACCGCAATTCCCATCAGGAACACGATGGCATGAGCAACGAAGTCAGGTATCAGCGTACGCGCCAGGAGATATCCGACCAAATAGCCAGCCGTGGCAAGCATGGCCATCGCAGCGGGATCGGTGTCGATCGCATAAGCACCGACAACGGCTCCGAGCAATCCCGCCGAGATAGCCCCAAGCAGGAGAATGAACCACTCTGCGAGGAAACTCGTCGAGCCCTGACCGGTGGTTGAGCGTACGCCTCGATCGGCGACGGAAATGTTAGTTGACATTGAAATACGCCTGTAACCCCGGTACGTCTACTGCTTTGTCGAAACCGGACTCGATGCCCCTGCGATAGTCGACGACGTGGACATGGAATGGTGCCAGCGCCAACCGCTCGCGCACGTGTTGGCTGCTCCGAGCGTCGTCGAACGATTCGGGATCCACATAGATCACGGTCGGTCGTACTCCGCGCATCGCTGCATGTTCCAGAGATTCGATCCAATTGAGATCGGTACTGGCAGTGATGATCACCGGCGAACGGTACCGATCGAATCGTCTCATTTCATTGTTGATCAACGAGTCAATTCCTTCCTGGCCGTCGGATTTGGCCACCGCAAGGGAGTTGAGCACGCGAAGGTACTGGCGTTCGGACGAATCTGCGGGACGATAGTCACGATTCGCAGAATTGGTCAGATAGCCCAGCGCGCGATTCGCATCCACCGCCTTGCGTGACACTGAGGCCGCAATCGCCGCAACGAAGTCTTCGCTCGAATCAAGCCAAGCCTCGGCAAACGTGAGACCAGCATCGCGTGAAAGCTCACGCTCCCGACTGGGTTTCACGATCTGCGCGGAACCAAAGTCAGCCAGCACCCAAATTTCCGCGGTGGGGTCGAGATCGAATTCCTTCACCATCAGTTTGCCGGTGCGAGCAGTCGAGGACCAGGCAATGCGATTGAACGGATCGCCAGCGGAATAATCCCGTATCGAGGACACCGCGGCGGTCGTAAATGGCGTCCGACCGTCGATGCGCGGTCCTCCTGACGATTGCGCTCCGGGCAGTTCGAAGCGCTTGAGATCGAACACCGGTGGAAAGACCGTGACCTCCTCGTCGAAATCCACGCGCCGTTCGTGGGAGAAGATTGCGAACGGGTCGCTGGAGCGGAGAAACACCGGCCCCATACGGTAAGCCCCGCGACGAACCGCGATAGATTGGGTCCCCCACGATACCGTTCCCCGGCTCCGTAACCCCAAAACTCGGCTGGCATCGTGCGCCGGCAACTCGCACCGATCGCGCACTTCGACCCAGAGTTTGGGGAGCAGCGCGTTGCTTCGCACGGAAAGCTGCTCTGAGAAAACGCCTCCGACCTGCAATGCACGGGTGTTCAGCTCACGACGCGCACTAAGCCGAGCGATATTGAGGCGACTCCAGAGATAGGCGAGCACGAATACCACCGCAAGCGCAGCTCCCAGCTGCCTCAGGATGGGCCAGTCGAAGCCTTCTCCGGCGGCGAAGAATCCGGCGGCGATCAAGGCGGTGACGAATGATCGATAGGTCATGGCTACGCCGAGGCAGGCGTCATTCGGGGGTTTGCGCCCGGCACGGGAGTGGAGCGCACGATGTCACGCACGATTTCCGTGCCGCTCGAGCCACGAACCCGAGCGGCATGACTGACGATAATACGGTGAGACAGCGTGGCTTCCGCCAGCGATTTGACGTCATCCGGCGTGACGTACTCCCGACCCTGCGCGGCTGCCTGGGCACGCGACACGTTATACAGGGCAAGTGAGCCGCGTGGGCTGGCGCCGAGAAGAACCTCGGGATGCCGTCTGGTCGACTCGACGATGGTCACGATGTAATCGCTAACCAAGGGGCTCACGTGAACTTCGCGTACCGCGTCCTGCGCACGGAGTAACTCATCAATACTCACCACCTGCTGCAAATCATCGAGCGGATGGCTTTTATGTTGCCTCGCCAGCATTTCCAGTTCGTTCTGTTTCCCTGGGTACCCCATGGCGACCCGGAGCAGGAAGCGATCGAGCTGAGCTTCCGGCAAAGGAAACGTTCCCTCATAGTCGATCGGATTTTCGGTCGCGAGCACGACGAACGGCTCAGCGAGCCGGTGCGTTACGCCGTCGACCGTTACCTGACCCTCTTCCATGGCTTCGAGTAACGCGGATTGTGTTTTGGGGGTCGCTCGATTGATCTCGTCGGCCAATACCATCTGGGCAAAGATCGGTCCGGGACGAAATTCGAAGGTGCTACGTTGCGGGCTAAAGACGCTGACACCAGTAACATCGCTTGGCAAGAGATCTGGTGTGAATTGGATTCGCTTGAAACTCGCGCCGATGCTACGCGAGACGGCTTTGGCGAGCATCGTTTTCCCAACCCCGGGAACATCCTCGATGAGCACATGCCCTCGGCAAATCAACGCGATGAGCAGCAGCTCGACCTCACGGTGCTTGCCCACGATCACTCGCTCGACATTCTGCGAGGCACGGGCGACCATCTCCTGAACGGAAGAAACCTGCATCGAAATAGTTTCACCTTGTACGAGGCGCGCCACATCCGCTCATACGAACAGCAGACACGCGGAGTTTCATTGGAGTAGACATCGGCGACCTCGAGGTCGCGAATGGACGAAAGTATAGCCCTCGGCTGAATCGCCTCTGCTTCCAGACAGGTTATCGCGGGACTCTATACTTGAAAGTTCGACGTGATGGAGACGAACGAATGATCGAGCAACTTCGCCTGGAAGCCCCTGATACCACCGCCCCCGCAGCTTCATCGTCGGACGATGTTCGTCCGACAATCATGCTCATCGACGGCTACGGATTGATCTTCCGCGCCTTTTATGCAATTCAGGCATCGATGAACACGTCGACTGGTGAACCGACGAACGCGGTCTACGGCGTGGCGTCGATGCTCTTCAACCTTTTGAACAATCAGCGTCCCGAGTATGCGGTCATGGCGCTCGAAAGTGGCAGAACGTTCCGGCATGACACCTTCGAAGACTACAAAGGAACGCGGGCCGAGATGCCGAACGAGCTGCGCGTACAGATTGGGCGCATCCGTCAGCTGATCGATGCATTGGATATCCCGATTGTCGAGCGGGAGCTCTATGAGGCGGACGATGTGATCGGCTCGCTCTCCATACAGCTCGCGGAGCGCGGCTTCGAGGTGATCGTCCTGACGGGAGACACCGACCTCCTGCAACTGGCGGGTGATCACGTGACCGTCTACTTGCCGGGCGTAAAACGCTTCGATGATTTCAGGCAATACGACACCGCCGCGGTCGTCGAACGCTACGGATTCGGTCCCGAATTTGTGCCCGACTACAAAGCCCTGGTGGGCGATACGTCAGACAATATTCCCGGTGTACCCGGGATCGGAGAGAAGACCGCTAAAGCGCTTATCACCAGCTATGGACCCATCGAATCGATCTTCGACCATGTTGAAGAGGTCACTCCCACACGAGCCCAGAACGCCCTGCGAGGCAATCGTGACCACGCTATGCGCAGTAAGCATCTGGCCACCATCGTGCGCGATCTGGATCTTGAACTCGATCCAGAAACTGCCCGCATCGACGATTTCGACCGGGAAGCCGTGGTGTCGCTGATGCGCGATCTGGAGATCCGCTCGCTGTTGAATCGCATTCCCGACACGAAACGTGCGCCTGTGCGGATCATCGTCGAGCGTGCACCATCGAATCGACAGACCATCACTACGATCGACGCGCTGGACGCGTTTGTCGCGAGAGTGCGGTCTACCGGTACATACGCAATCGATGTCGAGACCACGTCCACCAATCCCATGCAGGCGCAATTGGTCGGCATTTCGATAGCGGTCTCACCGGAGGAAAGCGCCTACATCCCCATTGCGCACGCTGACGGCGATCAACTGAGCTTCGAAGTGGTCGAAGAGCGCCTGCGTCCGATTGTCACCGATTCATCGATCACGGGACTTGCCCACCACGGAAAGTACGATCTGACGGTGCTGCAGCGAACCGGATTGCTGGTGACCAATGTCTCCTTCGACACAATGATCGCGGCATATCTGTTAAACGAAAAGTCTGTGGGTCTCAAGGATTTGGCCTTTAGCCGCCTGGGAATCGAGATGACCGAGATTTCCCAGTTGATCGGCACCGGCCGCACACAATTGACGATGGACGTCGTTCCTGTTTCCGATGCAAGTGACTATGCGTGCGCCGATGTGGAAGTGACATTTGCTCTCCGTGACCTCTTTGAGCCAGAGCTCGAGGCGCGAGGGCTTGGCTCGCTCATGCGGGATATCGAGATGCCGCTCATTCCGGTCCTGACGAAGATGGAGCAAACCGGTGTCGCGATCGATCTCACCTATCTCTCTGACTTCAGCACCGAGATCACTGAACGGTCCAAAGAGATCGAGGCGAAGATCTACGAAGCGGCTGGCACAGACATTCAATATCAATTCCACCAAGCAACTCGCGACGATTCTCTTCGAGGAGTTGAACCTGCCGTCCGGAAAGCGCACCAAAACGGGCTTTTCCGTTGATCAGCAGGTCCTCGAGAACTTGCGAAACGAACATCCCCTGGTTGAGTTGATCCTCGAATACCGCACGTTGGGCAAACTCATTTCGACCTATGTCGATGCTCTGCCCAGTTCGATCCTTCCTGCGACCGGACGGGTGCATACCTCGTACAACCAAACTGTGGCCGCCACCGGGCGCCTCTCGTCCCAGAATCCAAACTTGCAAAATATTCCCATTCGCACCGAGCTGGGGAGACGCGTTCGCCAGGCCTTCGTGGCTGACCGGCGCCCTGAATTCCAGATCGTGCCGAATTCGGTGCTGGTTTCAATCGACTATTCACAGATCGAGCTTCGTTTGATGGCCCATATGAGTCAGGAGCCATTTCTCATCAATGCATTTCGCGCGGGTGAAGATGTCCATCGCGCGACCGCTTCGCTCGTCTACGGTGTTCCCCTGGAAGACGTCTCCTCCGATCAACGCCGCGTCGCCAAGACCGTCAACTTTGGTCTTCTTTATGGGATGCAAGCGTGGGGGCTCTCACGAGACACTGGTATGAGTCGCACGGAATCGCAAGCGTTCATCGATCAATATTGGGCGCAACTTCCCAAGGTTCGTGAGTACCTGGATGGAACGGTGACGTTCGGGATCGCCAATGGGTACGTGCAAACCCTAATGGGGCGACGCCGTGCTGCCCCTGATCTGAAATCATCGAATCCCGCGCAGCGCGCCGCGGCAGAGCGAATGTCGATCAATATGCCAGTTCAGGGCACGGCAGCGGACATCATGAAAATCGCCATGATCACCGCAGAGCAGCGGTTGCGCGAGCTCCAACTGCCCGCGGCTTTGATACTTCAGGTACATGACGAACTCGTGCTGGAAGTGAGCGAAGAAGCGGTGGCCGAGACAGTCAGGGTTGTCCGGGAGGCGATGGAAAACGCCTTTAATCTGGACGTCCCCCTACTCACCGAGGTCTCAGTCGGTCCGAATTGGAACGAGATGGAAGATTACGTCGCGTAACGCAATTCAGAACCACAGCGATTTCCTTGGGAATCGCGAGGCTATCCACGTAGAATTCGCATATAGCGGTTACGTGCTCTCCACGAGCGTTTCGGAGTTCCAATTCACGCATGCCAACATATCACTATCGCTGCTCGGACTGCGGGCACTCGTTCGATTTCTTTCAAAAATTTGCCGATGATCCGTTGACGACCTGTCCTGAATGCGAAGGTTCCATTCGCCGGATCGTTCAGCCGGTTGGAATCGTCTTCAAAGGCTCCGGCTGGTATGTCACCGACAGCCGAAATGCCAAAAACCCGACCTCGACTGCCAAGACGGAGTCGACAGAAAAAGCAAGCGATACGGGAGATGCTGCTCCCAAGGAATCCAGCGAGAAGAAAAAGCCCGCCACTACGACCAGCGAATCCTGATGCGAGATTCGATGCTCCGTTGCACCTGCTCCTGTACCGGGGGCGCTCGGATCGAGCGCCCTTGCTAGGATAGACAAGCAACCGTTCAACGGGCTGAATCAAGCGGGCCCGGTCGGTCCAGGAGCATCTCATGACAATTCGAGAAGAGATCAGAGCGATTCAGAGTCGCGATCCTGCGGCGCGTTCGGCGTTAGAGGTCATATTGGCCTATCCAGGTTTCCACGCGATCCAGGGCCATCGGCTCTCACATCGGCTGTACACACGGAAGCACTTCCTCTCTGCCAGACTGGTGAGCCATCTCGCGCGATTTGTAACCGGAATCGAGCTCCATCCGGGTGCGACGATCGGTGAGCGGGTCTTTATCGATCACGGCATGGGTGTAGTCGTTGGTGAAACAGCCGTCATTGGAGACGACTGCACGCTCTACCAGGGAGTTACGCTGGGCGGAACCGGCAAGGCCCGCGGAAAGCGTCATCCGACACTCGAGTCCAATGTGACCGTCGGTGTTGGGGCCAAGGTGCTCGGCGACGTCGTCATCGGCGAAGGCGCAAAAATCGGTGGTGGTGCCGTCGTACTCCGTGACGTTCCCGCCCACACGACTGCAGTCGGGGTCCCAGCGCGCGCTGTCGGATGGACCGATCCCGCTTCCGGGAAGACACGCCGGGTAGAGACAATGCCTGATCCCCAGCGCGACGCACTCCTGGCCATCACCCAGAGGATCGAGGAGCTCGAGGACGAAACGCGCAAGCTGCGAATCGCGCTCCAACAGGCTGATGAAAAACGCTCGATCGGATGCGGAAATGGCTGACACACTCCGGCTCTACAGCACGCTGTCGCGAAAAGTCGAACCCCTCGAAACGATCGAACCCGGTGTGGTTCGCATGTATGTCTGCGGAGTAACTCCCTACGACAATGCACATATTGGGCATGCCATGTCGGCCATCGTCTTCGACATGATCCGGCGATATCTGGAGCACGCTGGATACACCGTGCGTCATGTCGTTAATTTCACCGACATCGACGACAAGATCATCGTGCGCGCTCAACGCGAAGGGGTGTCGGCCAGCGATCTGACGGAAAGTCTGATCGCCGACTTCCATCATGAGCGCGAAGCGCTAGGAGTTCTCGCCGCCACAGCTTATCCGCAGGCGACCCACGAGATTCCGGCGATCGTCACCATGATCGAAGGGTTGATCGAGAAGGGCCACGCCTATGAAGCTGACGGAGATGTCTACTTCCGGGTGCGCACCTTTGATGACTATGGGAAATTATCTGGCCGCAAAGTCGATGATATGGTTTCCGGTGCGCGTATCGAAATCGACGAGCGCAAAGAGGATCCGCTCGACTTCGCACTCTGGAAAGCCGCCAAACCTGGAGAACCAACGTGGCCAAGCCCATGGAGCGATGGGCGACCAGGATGGCACATCGAGTGCTCCGCCATGTGCTCGCATCATCTTGATGGGCAGGTAGATATCCACGGTGGGGGCACCGATTTGATCTTCCCGCATCACGAGAACGAGATTGCGCAATCAGAAGCGTTCCTCGGCGTCGAACCGTTTTCCCGCTACTGGTTGCATAACGGCATGCTTCAGCTCGGCGGAGACAAGATGTCGAAATCGATCGGCAATGTCATCCGTATCAAAGACCTTATTGAAGGAAAGAAGACCCAGTCATTCCGTTTGATGGTGCTGCAATCGCACTATCGCGCTCCGCTTACCTTTTCTGAAGAGTCGCTCGACGCTGCGGGCAAAGGACTGGATCGACTTCTCCAGGCTGCTCGTCATGATTCGCATGGCCCGCAAGTGCCGGTGGAAACCAATCTAGAACTCGCCGTACAACAGGCATCCGATCAGTTCCACGCTGCCATGAATGATGATTTCAACAGTCCTGCCGCGATCGCATCATTGTTTGATTTGGCGCGCAGCCTCAATCGTGCTCGCGACGATGGCGCCGGACTTGAAGAGCTGGAGCTTGGCCGAACTGCGTTGATCGAGCTCGCGGGCGTGCTGGGGCTCGACCTCCAGGCGGACGACTCGTCGGCAGGCGACGCCGCGCCATTCATCGATCTTCTGGTGCAGGTCCGGGATCGCCTTCGAGCGGAAAAACAATGGGCGCTTTCTGACTTGATTCGCGACCAACTGGCCGAGAGAGGAATCACGATTGCGGACGGATCGCAAGGGTCGACCTGGCAAGCGAGCTGACGGAGCTCGCGATCGTCATCCGCGCCATCGGGGCGGAGACGAATGGCTGTACGGCCGTAATGCAATAAACGAAGCCCTCAAAGCTGACCGCCGAAATTTTCGGCATCTCCTGCTCCTGGCGAGCGCGGGTAGCGATCCACGTCTGGATGCCATTGAGGAGCATGCAAAACGGCAAGGCGTGACCTTCGAGCGGGTTGATCGAGAAACACTCGATCGTTCCGTTCCAGACGCCAATCACCAGGGAGTGGTTGCGTTCACATCCCCCTATCCCTATGCGGAGCCGTCAGCACTCGAAGAAGCGAACGGTTCGATGCTGGCCTTGGACCATTTGGTGGATCCGCAGAATGTCGGCACGCTGCTGCGAGCGGCGGAAGCATTCGGCGTGCGAACGGTATTGCTTCCGCGGGAACGAAGTGCGGGCATCACTCCGGCAGTCGTGAATTCCTCGTCAGGGGCGGTCGAACATCTTTCGATCGTGCAGGTGGTCAATCTGGCGCAGGAGCTCGATCGACTCAAGAACCGCGGGTTCTGGATTGTCGGCATAGAGCATCACGAGCGGGCCTCTATTCTGGGTGCGACAGCCATTCCCACCCCTTGTGTCCTGGTGATCGGGTCGGAGGGGCAAGGCATGGGTCCAAATCTTGCCAAGCGGTGCGACCTACTGCTCAAGATCGAGATGCAGGGGGAAGTCAATTCGCTCAATGCCGCCACCGCTGGTTCGATTGCACTCTTCGAGCTTTCACGAGCCTGATAAGCCGTAACACCTCCTTTCCCGTCGCGGCAAACTTGTTCTGTCTCGCCTGTTGTCTGTTGCGAATCACAGCGCCGTTGGCAACTTTGCGCTAGTTTGGGTTGCACGGAACGAGCGTATGTGATTTCTTTACCGCCGACGGCAATTGGCATTTCAGACTGTCCGTGATGGCAGCCTAGGAGTTCGAGACGACCCTTGGCGGACGCATTCACCCAGGAAATTATCAGAAGCAAGCTTCTGGCGGTCACGAGTGAAATGGGCACAATCCTGGCTCGCACCAGCATGAGCCCGATCGTCTATGAGGTGCTCGATTTCGCCTGCGGAATCACCGACGCTACCGGCGCCGTGATCGCTCAGGACAATGGACTCTGCCTTTTCACTGGCACGTTTCAGCCGCAAGTTGCGTCAATTCTCGAAAAATTCCCGGCTTCGTCGATGCAAGCGGGCGATATCTTTATGACGAACTCGCCGTATGGCGGCGGGACGCACAATCCGGATATCGCACTGATCTTGCCAATCTTCGTCGGTGAGACCTTGATCGGCTTCGGAATCTCAGTGACTCACTGGACTGAGGTAGGCGGCAAGGTACTCGGATCGATCTCACCGGATTCGACCGAGATTTATCAGGAGGGCCTGCAGTTCCCGCGCCTGCTGCTCTACTCCGCTGGGGAGATCAACCAGTCGATTGTCGATATTATCGAAGCGAATGTACGCCTTCCACTTATGTCGATCGGAGACTTGAACGCCGGCGTGGCCGCCGTTCGCGTCGCGGACACCCGCGTCCGTGAGATAGCGGGACGCTATGGCACCGGCGAGCTGCTGGAATGCTTCGACATGATCATGGATCACGGCGAATCTATGGCTCGAATGGCCCTGGCGAGCGTGCCAATCGGAGTCTATACCGCCACGGATTTCATCGACGGCGACGGCATCACCGAAGACCGGATACCCATTCAAGTCAAAGTGACGGTAGATGGCAAAAAGTTCGTGGCCGACTTTACTGGCACGTCGAAACAAACGGCCGGCGCTATTAATTGCTCACGCGGGGCGCTCCTCTCCGCGTGCAAAACGGTCTTCAAGGCAATAATCGGACCCCAGCTCGATTCCAATGAAGGGTTGTTTCGACCATTCGAGCTCATTGCGCCCGAGGGCACGGTCTTCACAGCAACCCGTCCGGCACCCACGGGTTGGTATTACGAAGCCTCGGCGAACGCGACCGAGCTCATTTGGAAGGCCTTGGCGCCGGTATTGCCGCAGTCGCTTTCCGCTGGTTCCTACCTCTCACTCTGCGCCTATTACATTGGCGGTCAGCATGACGACGGACGCTACTGGCTCTTGACCACGCCACAAGACGGCGGCTGGGGAGCCTGTGCCGATCAGGACGGCGAGAGCTCACTCATCGCGACCACTGATGGAGATACCTATAACTATCCGGCCGAGGTCATCGAAACCGCGTTTCCCCTCACAATGCTGACCAACGCTTTCAACACGGATGATTCCGCCGGTCACGGGAAGTACAGGGGAGGATTTGGAACGATCCGCGAGTACCGAGTCGATGCGCCGGGCGGAGGAAATCTTATGGCCAGCATGGGCCGTTCGCTCACCCCTCCCTGGGGTGTGGCAGGGGGCCACGAAGGCACCCCAAACTACTACGAGATTGTGCGCACCGACGGTACCCGGCAGCGAGGTGGCAGAACATCGAACGCTCCACTGCAGCAGGGCGATATCGTTCGCATTGTGACCGGGAATGGTGGCGGCTGGGGTCCAGTTGCTGAGCGAAATCCGCTGGCGATCGCGCGCGATCTCGCAGACGAGCTGATATCCCGACAGGAAGTCGCAGCGGTCTACGGCGCAGGTTCGGACGCACAATGAGCACCGGATTGCGTGTAGCCGTCGACATTGGGGGTACGTTCACCGACGCGGTGATTTTCGACCCGGCAACCAATCGGATTGTCGAAGCCAAGAGCTCGACAACTCCCGACGACTTTTCCCGCGGAGTGTTCGACGCGCTGGATCTCTCACAAATCGACCTCACCGCAATCGATCACCTGATTCACGGAACGACTGTAGTGATCAATGCAATCACCCAGCGCTCTGGCGTGCGCACGGCACTGGTCACGACCAAAGGGTTCCGAGACGCGTTGCAGATCGGTCGAGGAAATCGACCGGATATGTACAACCTTCGCTTCCACAAACCGGAGCCCCTGGTTCCGCGACGCCTGCGTTTCGAAGTCGATGAGCGAATGCTGGTTGACGGTACGGAACAGGAAGCACTCGATCACGACCGATTGCACGAAATCGCCCGTATTTGTCGCGATGAATCGATCGAGGCGGTAGCCATCTGCTTTCTGCACGCCTACGCCTGGCCAGAGCATGAGCGCGCTGCCAAAGCGTCCCTTGCACAACTGCTTCCCGGCGTTTCGATTACTTGTTCCTCGGACATCTGTCGGGAATGGCGTGAGTACGAGCGAACGTCAACTGCGGTACTAAATGCCTACGTGCAGCCAATCCTCGAACGCTACCTGAGCAACCTCGACACGACGTTCGACGAGGAGCAGGTAACGGAACATCGCTTCGTCATGCTTTCGAACGGAGGTTCCGCGACGTTTGGTTTTGCGCGGGAGCAACCGATTCAACTTGTGGAATCAGGACCTGCGGGCGGTATCGCGGGAGCGCTGTCTATTGGAAAGCAAATCGGCGAAACGCACCTGATCACCCTGGATGTTGGCGGAACTACCGCGAAATGCTCGGTCATCGTCGACGGAGAAGCTGCCATATCACAGGACTACCGAATGGAGTGGACACCCTGGTCGCCGGGATATCCGTTGCGCATACCAGTGGTGGATATTGTCGAAATCGGCGCAGGCGGAGGAAGCATCGTCTGGTTCGATGAGGGAGGCGCCCTGCGCATTGGCCCGAAATCGGCCGGCGCTGAACCGGGGCCGGCCTGCTACGGTCGTGGTGGAACGCAGCCCACGATCACGGATGCCATGATCCTGGCGGGAATTCTCGATCCTGCCGCATTCCTTGGTGGTCTCCTCGAGGTCGATCCGAAACTCTCCGAGCAGGCATTCGCACCAGTCGCGGAGCAGCTCGGATTGAGCATGTCGGCAACTGTGTCCGGGGTGCTTCGTTTGTTTGGGTCGTTGACCGTTGAAGCGCTGAAACTCGTTTCAGTTCGCAGGGGCTACGATCCCCGCGACTTCACGCTCATTGCCTTCGGTGGCGGGGGCCCGATGCACGCGGGGCATCTCGCCCGTGAGCTTGGCGTCAAGCAACTCCTGATACCGAACTTTCCCGGGACATTTAGCGCTTGGGGCATGCTAACCAGCAAGCCTCGGCTCGATCGATCCCGCACGCTGGTCCGAGCACTCGCAGAGAATCCGGCCGACAAACGTACGGCGATCTTCGAGGAAATGGAAGTAGAGTCCGAGTCAGCGCTGACCGACCAGGGTTTTTCGGCCGGGCGTATCGACCATTCGAGAGCCATCGACTGTCGATATCATGGCCAGGAACACACCGTGCGCGTGCCAGCCGACATCCCGGAAGAATCGGAAAGCGATTTCGCTGAACGCTTTCACCACCTTCACCAACAGCTTTACACGTTTCGATTGGATAACACCAGAATCGAGCTGGTCAACTTCCGCGTGACGAGCACCGCGGACTATAGTGTGGTTCCCGGTAGCTCCATCGTCAGCGACAACCTCGCCGTAAATGGTCCAGAGGCGGAGCGGACGGTTGCCTTCGCCATCGGGGAGCCGACTGCCACTCCGATTTATCATCGCCCGGCATTGTCTTCAGGTTTTCAGGGTGTCGGACCGGCCATCATCGAAGAGAGCAGCTCTACGACAGTCGTGCTGCATGGTCAACAATTCGGGATCGATCGATTCGGCAATATTGTGATTACCGGCGATCAGCTCAATAGAAAGGAGCCATGTCGGGCCGGGTTGTCCTAGACACCCCGGATCGGATCACCTGTATGCACCGCCGCATAGGCAGCGGGCAATTCGTTCTAGCCCGCGAAACGTCGCTCACGTTTCGCACTCGGAGGACATCAAATGCGTATCAACAACGAGAAGATCAAGCAACTTCAAGCGGACTATGCGGCTCACCAGATCACCCGCCGCCAGCTCGGACAGGGCCTCGCAGCATTGGGGATCGGCGGCGTGCTCGCCATGGCCATAGAGAAGGGAGCCTCAGCCGCTCCCGGCAAAGCGGGCGGACCCCGTGCTGGTGCCGCTCAGGATGCGGAAACGCTCATCATCGCCGTGGCTGAGAATATCGACACGTGGGACCCCGGTTTCACGGTCGGATCGAAGTCATCACAGACGGTGATTCAAAACACGTTCGATCAGCTCACCCAGTACGAAGTGGTCGACGCGACGACGCCAGACGGCACCGCCTACAAGACCGTCAACACCGAGAACATCGTGGGCATGTTGGCCGATTCCTGGGAGTGGGACGGCAACAACATGGTGTTCACCCTCAAGGATGGTATTCAGTACCACAACGGCGATCCCATGGACGGCCAAACGTTCGTCGATGGCTACTCGCGAATCCTCGGGTCGGGCGCAATTGCCGCGTTCCTCCTCGGCATGGGTGGCGCCCTTACCGAGGCATCTCAGCTCTCCGTAAATGATGCAGGTCAGTTTGTCATTGCGTTGACAGTGGCCAACCCCATTACCCCGTTGAACAACGTGATGCACAACACCTCGGTTCTCGACCCCATTCAACTGGCAGAAGTTGCAACCGATGAAGATCCCTGGGCTCTGGATTACTTCAAAGCGAATCTCGGCATTGGAAACGGCCCATACCGGCTCGACTCCTACACCCCGGACGATCAAATCGTGCTGCTAGCGGATGAGAACTACTACGGTGAAGCTCCGTTCTTCAAGACCGTGATCATGAAGGTCGTCTCGGATGCCACACAACGCGTTCAGTTGCTGAGCAACGGCGATGTCGACACCGCGACCAAGATCCCGTTCCCGGAATACGAGGGCCTGGTCCAAATGAAAACGTGCAGACGCTCTCGATTCCGTCGAACCTCGTCGTGATGATCGAGATGAACAACACCGTTGCACCGTTCGATCAGAAGGAAGTGCGGCAGGCGGTCGCCTATGCCACCCCGTACGCGGACATCCTGGAGCAGATTTACCTTGGCCAGGCCGCCGAAGCGAGAAGCCTCGTACCATCCGGAATGCCAACGCATGACGCCTCAACGAACGCCTACGCATACGATCTGGACAAGGCCTCAGCGCTGCTCGAAGCCGCTGGCTATCCCGGCGGTGAAGGTCTTCCCGAGATCAAAATCTCGGTTGCCGGCGATGACCAGCAAAAAGAGCGAATTGCCATCATCATGCAGGATTCACTCAGCCAGATCGGCATGAAGGTCGCAATCGAGAAACTGGCCTATGCGCAGTTCAATGAGCTTCAGCAGGGTTCCAAGTTGCAAATGTGGACAGACGAGTGGATTTCCTGGGTCAATGACCCGTACTACCACATGTTCTGGCTCGCCCAAACCGATAGCCCTTCGAACTATCCGAAGTTCAGCAACCCTCGCGTCGATGAACTCCTGGACACCTATATGTTCTCGGATGATGCTGAAGGCCGCGATGCTGCCAGCAAAGAAGCGCAAGCGATCATCATCGAGGAAGCGCCATATGTCTTCCTGGCCCAGCCCAACTGGATTATTTACTTCGGGAACGACATCGACGGTTACGTTTACTACAACGACGAGCTGCCACGATATGCGTCGATGACGCGAACCACGAGCTAAATCTCTTCGTCACCGGGGAGGCCGATTTGACCTTCCCGGTGACTGTTCGGACCAGTACTCACCGCGGGCCCGTCCGCGACGCAAGGAGCCCGAACCTCGATGCGACTAGTCCGGTACATCATCCGGCGTCTCCTGTTTCTGATTCCGGTCTTGCTCGGTGCCCTTTTCCTGACCTTCATGTTGACCAGGATGGTGCCTGGCAACCCAATCGAACGAGTAGCCGGGCCGTATGCCTCCAACGAAGCGGTCGAGCAGATGAAGCGCGACGCAGGCCTCCTGGACCCCTGGTACACCCAGTTTGCGGATTACCTCGGCGATCTCTTGAGCGGCGACATGGGAACGTCGTATCAAACGAACCAGGCGGTCTCTACTGACCTGCGCGAACGATTCCCGGCTTCATTCGAACTCGTATTTTATGGAATGCTGCTGGCTGTGGGACTCGCGATACCCCTCGGCATGATTTCAGCTTTGAAACAGGGAACCTGGGTCGATCATCTGACCCGAGTGATCGCGGTTCTAGGAGTCTCGATGCCGATCTTCTGGATCGCGCTCATCCTTATCTCGACCTTCTATACGCGGCTGGGGTGGTTACCCGGTCCGCAGGGCCGGTTACCGATATTCATGACTGCTCCACCCAAAGTGACCGGGCTCTATACGATCGATTCCCTACTGGACGGTGATTTCGATACCTTCCGCGCCGCGTCGCGTCAACTGGTGCTTCCCGTGGTGACGATTGGATTGATCGCCATGGCGCCTATCGCGCGGATGACCCGTGCAACGATGATCGACGCCCTCAACTCTGACTACATCCGGACCGCGAAGTCGCTAGGGCTTCCAACTCGCGTCATCGTCTCCAAAAACGCATTGAAAAACGCGATGATTCCGGTGCTCACGCTCATCGCTGCTGTTTTCGGCTACGCCATCGGTGGCGAGGTGCTGGTGGAATACATCTTTACCTGGCCTGGACTCGGCAAGTATTCGTTCGACGCAATCATGGGAAGCGATTTCCCGGCGGTGCAAGGGTTCATTATCCTGGCGGTCGCCATGTATGTGCTGGCCTACCTGATCGTTGACATTCTCATCGCGATCCTCGATCCGAGAATCGAGTACTAGCTATGACTTCTCCGACTGCAACTCTACCGACTCCTCCCGCGACCACTGCCGGCACTACCGCGGCGTTGACACCGCCGTTTCGGGAACGCATCGCAGATTTCTGGTTTGTCCTGCGGCGCAATCCAACCGCGATGATCGGTCTTCTCATGATCAGCATCGTGATTCTCGCGGCAATCTTTGCCCCGTGGATCGCGCCTTACCCCGCCAATAAGGTGAACTTTGAGGTAGTGGCGCAAGCGCCCAGCCGAACCTATCTGTTTGGCACCGATCAATTCGGTCAGGATATCTTCTCGCGCGTGCTTTATGGTGCGCGCATCGACCTGATGATCGCGCTCTCCGCCGTGGTGATTTCGCTGGTCATTGGGACCGTCTATGGTGCCGTTTCGGGATATGTCGGTGGATTGACCGATGAAGTCGCCATGCGCATCATGGATATTCTCCAGGGGTTTCCGCGCTTCATTTTCGCCATGGGTATTGCTTATGCGCTGGGGCCGGGTATTCAAACTGTCGTCATTGCGACCGCGGTGCTCAATATCCCTGGATATGCCCGGTTGATGCGCTCCTCGATGTTAAGTGCCAAGACAAGCCAATACGCTATGGCTGCGAAGTCGATCGGCGCGAATCACCGCGCGATCCTCTTCAAACACCTGGTCCCGAATTGCCTGATCCCAATTTTCGTCATCTCGACCATGCAGTTTGGTTGGGCGATTCTGGAAGCAGCTGGACTTTCGTTCATTGGACTGGGAGTCGAAACCTCCCGCGCAGAATGGGGCGCCATGATTCAGCTTGGTTTCCAGGACTTCCTCCAGGGACATTGGTGGATGTACACCTTCCCCGGGCTAGCGATCGCCTGGACCGTGCTCGGCTTCAATTTGCTCGGCGACGGTTTGCAAGACGTGCTCGACCCGAGGCGCCGATGACCATCCCGGCTGCCACACTTCCCTCCGTTCCTACTGGCAAATCGACGCGTCCCATGCTCGAAGTCCGTGAGCTCGAAACCCAGTTCTTCACCCGAAAAGGTGTGGCGCGGGTGCTCGAAAAGCTCTCGTTCGACATCGGCAAGGGTGAGATCGTCGGTCTGGTCGGCGAGAGTGGTTCAGGGAAGAGCGTCACCGGATTCTCGATCGTCAATCTGCTCAAAGCCCCAGGCAAAATCGTATCGGGAGAAATCCTGTTCGATGGGCGCGACCTGACCAAATTGAGCGAGGATCAGCTCAGGGAGATCCGCGGCAAGAACATCGCAATGATCTTCCAGAACCCACGCGGCTCGCTCAATCCTGTCCTTTCCGTGGGCGATCAGATTTGCCAGGTGCTGAAGTACCGGCAAGGGCTGAACAAAAGCCAGGCCAAAGCGCGGGCAATCGAGCTACTCAGCCTGGTGCACATCCCCGAGCCGGAGCGCCGGCTGCAGGCCTATCCACATCAGCTTTCGGGCGGGATGGCGCAGCGCGTGATGATTGCGATGGCGATCTCTTGCGGTCCAGAGTTGTTGATTGCAGACGAACCAACCACCGGACTCGATGTCACCATCGAATATCAGATCATTCAACTGCTCAAGGAAATGCGGGATCTGACCGGGACGAGCGTGATCGTGATCACCCACGATCTGAATATGGCCGCGGAAGTGTGCGACCGCATTATGGTCATGTATGCCGGTAAGGTCGTGGAGCAGGCACCAGTCGAGGAGTTCTTCACCCGCCCGAGCCACCCATATACGCTTGGATTGCTGGCGTCCCGTCCAAACCTGCACGGCACCGGCGAAATTCCCACCATTCCGGGCAACGTCCCGGACTTGATCCACCGACCGTCAGGTTGCTCATTCCATCCCCGCTGCCGTTGGGCAACCCAGGAGTGCAGCACGGTCGAACCCCAACCGCGCGAAATCGTTCCAGGACATACGGCAGCCTGCCACCACCTCGAGGAGGTTCAACGTGACATCGCTGCTGCAGATTGAGTCACTAAAGAAGTACTACCCGATTCGTACGGGCATGTTTTCACACAAGATGCTGCATGCCATCGACGGGGTTTCGTTCGGGATCGAACGAGGCGAAACTGTGGGTTTGGTTGGTGAGAGCGGTTCCGGTAAGAGCACGGTCGCGAAGTGCGTCACGATGCTCGAACAACCGACAGATGGCGCGATTGAGTTCCAGGGCAAGAGTCTCACCACCCTCTCGTTCAACGAGATGACCCGCGCACGGTCTTCGCTCCAGATGGTCTTCCAGGATCCGTACGATTCGCTCAATCCCCGGTTGACCGTCGGGCAGACGGTCCTGGAACCGATCAAGATTCACAAGATCGCATCGGGTCAGGCTAGCGAAGGACCGGGTGGCCGAGCTTTTCGAGCGGGTTGGACTGCGTCCTGAGCACATGGCTCGCTATCCTCACCAGCTTTCTGGCGGCCAGCAGCAACGAGTGGGCATTGCCCGGGCGCTGGCGACGAATCCCGAATTGATCGTGCTCGACGAGCCGACATCAGCACTCGATGTTTCCGTCCAGGCGAAGCTGCTTCGCCTGCTGAAGGGTCTTCAGCGCGAGGAGCAGCTCACGTATCTCTTCATTTCGCATGATCTTTCTGTCATCGGTTATCTGTCCGATAAGGTTGCGGTCATGTATCTCGGGCAGATCATCGAGTTTGGTCCCACCAAGCAGGTGTTCACTCGTCCACGCCATCCGTACACCATGGCGCTCATGAGCGCTGTACCCGCCGCCAATCCCCTGGAACGCCGCGAGCGCATCATCCTGACTGGCGAGATCCCGTCCCCGATCGATCCGCCAAGCTACTGCCGTTTAGTTACCCGTTGTCCATATGCAACCGAAGAATGCCGTTCCATGAATATGGAACTCTGGGAAGTCGAGCCGGGGCATACGGTTGCGTGCATCCGTTCGGTACGGGGAGAGATTCCAATTCCGACATTTCTCGACGACGGTCCGGCAGTCAAGGTCGGCAGGCTCAGATACCCTTCCTGAGGATGAGGCTATTGCTGACGATGTGTTGCTGCCGCTCGACGAAGTACGTGCAAAAAGTGAGTAGCGTGAGAAGGGAGCTCCTGTGAGTTTGAGAATTGGCATCGACGTCGGTGGCACCAACACCGACGCCGTCCTCATGCGCGGCAACGGGTCATTGCAAAAATCAAGACCCCGACGACAGAGGATGTAACCAGCGGTATTACAACTGCGCTTCAATCACATTCTCGATGTCTCGAATACGAGCACCTCCGACGTGGCCGGGGTCATGATCGGCACGACGCACTTCACTAATGCGGTAGTAGAGCGACGCCGGTTGCAGCCAACTGCGGCGGTCCGGCTCGGACTTCCGGCAACGGCGGCACTTCCGCCGATGGTGGATTGGCCGGAGATCTTGCGGAAGACATCCTCGGCGCCACACGTATCTCTGCCACGGTGGCTACGAATTCGACGGGCGAGAAATCTCGAAATTCGATCCAGATGAAATCAAGGCCGCTGCCGCAGATATCAAGTCCAAAGGGATCATGGCCATCGCGGTTTCGTCGGTCTTCTCTCCGGTCAATCAAGACATGGAAAAGCAAGCGGCAGAAATCCTGCTGGCTGAAATTCCTGGATCTTCGGTGACCGATTTCGAGCGAGATCGGGCGCATTGGCCTGCTCGAGCGCGAGAATGCCGCGATTCTCAACGCTTGCCTCCGCAACCTCGCCACAGAAACGGTTACCGCTTTCAAACGCGCAATCGGAGAACTCGGGTATCTCCGCGCCGCTCTATCTGACCCAGAATGACGGAACGCTGATGAGCGCCGAATTCGCCGAGCAATATCCGGTACTGACATTCGCTTCCGGACCGACTAATTCGATGCGCGGCGCGGCGTTCCTCTCCGGGCTGAAAGATGCGATGGTGGTCGATGTCGGGGGAACCACATCGGATGTGGGCGCGTTGACCCATGGGTTTCCACGAGAAGCGTCCGTGGCAGTCGATGTCGGTGGGGTACGCACCAACTTTCGCATGCCAGACGTGTATTCGTTCGGGCTTGGCGGTGGTTCGCTGGTGCGCCAGGCGCCCCTGCGCATTGGTCCTCAGAGCGTTGGGTACCGTCTCACCAAAGAAGCGATTGTCTTCGGTGGCGAAACGCTCACCACCAGTGATGTCGCAGTGGCGGCAGGATTCGCCGAGTTTGGTGATCCTTCGCGATTGGGCGATCTTGACAAGCAGCTCGTGGACGACACGATCGATCTCATTCAGACCATGACAGAAGCGGCGGTCGACCGTATGAAGACCAGTGCTGCGGATGTACCGGTGATCGTGGTTGGTGGCGGTAGCGTGCTTATTTCGCGTCCGATCTCCGGCGCATCCGAGATGGTGAAACCGCCTCACTTCGAAGCTGCGAATGCGGTTGGTGCGGCGATCGCGCAAATTTCCGGCGAGGTGGACCGCGTCTACTCCCTCGATGGATTGACTCGAGAACAAGCGCTTGACGATGCTAAAGCGGAAGCGACCGCCAAGGCAGTCGAAGCCGGCGCCGATCCCACGACGGTCGCCATTGTCGATGTCGAGGATGTTCCCCTTGCATACCTGCCGGGAAATGCAACACGCATCCGGGTCAAGGCAGTCGGCGATCTGACCCTCAATGCGTAGAACGGAGGCACTATGCGACTGATCCACGCGGAGCAGTTAGATGACATTGCGCTGGGAGCCGCCGTACTTGGCACCGGGGGGGGCGGCGATCCATACATTGGAAAGTTGATGGCCCAGAATGCGATCCGCACATGCGGCCCGGTCCAGATGGTCTCGGTCGACGAGTTGGACGATGGGGCACTTATCGCCTGCTCGGCCATGATGGGTGCTCCGACGGTGATGGTCGAGAAGATACCCTCGGGCGAAGAAATTGTGACCGCTTTCACCGCGCTTGAAAATTATCTTGGCAAAAAACTTTACGCAACCATGTCGGCCGAAGCAGGGGGGCTCAACTCGTCGATGCCTTTTGCGGTTGCGGCCGAACTGGGCATCCCGTTGGTCGATGCCGATCTGATGGGTCGCGCCTTTCCCGAAATCCAGATGGTCACGGCGACTCTCTATGGCATCTCGGCAACACCGATGTCGATGGCGGACGAAAAAGGCAACACCTGTATCTTGAACACGGCCAACAATCGTTGGACCGAGACCTTCGCTCGCACGATCGCCGTTGATATGGGTTGCTCGGCCTTCATTGGCCTCTTCGTAATGACCGGCAAGCAACTGAAAGAAGCAGCGGTCGCCGGCACCATTTCAAAAGTCGAATCGATCGGCAAAACGATTCGCGCGGCGCATGCCGCGCATGTCGATCCGATCGAGGCCGTGCGAGCGGCAACCGACGGCCATCTCATCTGGAAAGGCAAGATCGCCGACCTCAATCGCCGCACCGAAACCGGCTTCGCTCGAGGAACCGCAGTGATCGACGGTGTCGATGAGTACGAGGGACGTCAGCTCCAGATCGACTTCCAGAATGAGTTTCTGATCGCGCGCGAAGGTGCGCGCACTGTTGCCAGCACTCCCGATTTGATCACGATTCTCGATGCCGAAGCAGGAAATGCGATCACGACCGAATCGTTGCGATATGGCTATCGAGTCGCGGTGCTCGGCATGCCCTGTGACGCCAGGTGGCGCACGCCGGATGGGATCGATCTCGCGGGTCCTCGCTATTTTGGCTATGACGTGGATTACATCCCAATCGAAGAACGCGTAGGAGTCGGAGTTTGATATGAGCGACGGGCATCCGGCACTCACGCAAGCGCAAGCGAACGAGCTGATCTCGTTTTTGCTCAGTTCTGCTGAAATCACCATCAAGGAACCAATTCATTACGGACCGCTGCGTCTGGTCGATGCGGTCAGCCGAATGATTGGATTCATGGAAGAGAATGGCGCGGTTGCAGAAGGCACCTATCTCTCCGATCTGAAGGACGAGATCGACATCAAGAAACAGTGGTGCATGTGGGACAAACCTGGCTTTTACGAGTTTCTCCGTGAAACTCCGCGCGGCATGGCGGAATATATTTCCGATCAGGCTGAGGAGACGGAGGAATGACCCAGGAAACCGATCTCATCTTTCAGAACATGAAAACGCGTCGAGCAGTGCGCTCTTTCACCGGCGAGCAGGTGTCGGACGATCACCTATGGGAGATCGTTCAAGCCGGCCGATGGGCCGCGAGTGGGGGCAATCTTCGTCCGCATCGGTTCTTTATTACCCGCGATCCGGAAAGGGTTCGCCGAGTCCGTTCGTTTTCGCCGGGCATGCTGGCAGAGCCAGCGGCAATCGTTGCGATCTTGATCGATTGGGATCAGGTGAAACGAGAATTTTCCTCGATCGAGCCTTCGATGATTCCGTTCGTCGATGTCGGCACCGCCGCGCAGAACATGTTGAACATGGCACATGCGTTGGGAGTCGGCAGTTGCCCGGTGACCTCATTCAGCCAATCCGGTGTCGCCGGAGTTCTCGGGCTTTCGCAACAACTGTCGGTCGAGCTCCTCATCATGCTTGGCGATCCCAAACCGGTCGACCGCGCGTTGAGTTCTGATGCGCCGAAATCGGTGACAACGCGCGATCTGACTTCCTGGGAGCACTTCGGCAATCACGATCGCGGCTAGTTGCCGGAAAGGACTGAACTCTTGGGATTGAAGATAAGCCGCGATGACCTCAAGGACCTCGCACGCGGCGCTGCATTTCTCGGCACGGGTGGCGGCGGTAACCCCTATGTCGGTCGCCTGATGGTCGAGCGTGCCCTGGAGGAAACTGGGCGAGAGATCGAGCTGCTCGATCTCAGCGAGGTTCCGGACGATGCTCTCGTGATTCCCACCGCGATGATGGGCGCGCCAACCTGCATTGTCGAGAAACTACCGAATGGGAACGAACTGGTTTCATCGTTCCAGCGGTTGGAGCAGCATCTGGGAAAGACCGGCTTCGCGACCATGCCGATCGAAGCGGGCGGTATGAACTCGATGATGCCGCTCGTCGTGGGCCTGAGGCTGGGTATTCCTGTCGTTGACGCTGACGGAATGGGGCGAGCGTTTCCAGAACTGTTTCATGAAACCTTTCATATTTACGGCGTCAGCGGTTCTCCACTCGTTTTGACGAACGACCACATGGATACCTGTGTGATCGAAGCTCATGACAACTTTGCGCTGGAATGGTTCGCGCGTGGATTGACCATCCGCATGGGTGGCGTGGGATACATCGCCGAGTTCCCGATGGACGGAGCGACAGCCAAGCGGGTCTCGGTCTCCGGAACTATCGGGCTGGGTATACGCGTAGGTCGCGCTATCCGTGAGGCTCGAGAGTCCCATCGCAATCCATTCGACGCTATCAGCGAAACATTTGCGTCCACCGAATACACACCTGCCAAGGTAATTTTCGAAGGAAAGATCACCGAGGTAAACCGGCGAACGGAGCAAGGGTGGGCGATGGGTTCGGTGCGCATCGCACCGCTCACCGAAGCGGAATCGCCGGAGGAGCTGTTCATCAGCTTCCAGAACGAGAACATCATTGCCCGTCAAGGGGAACGAGTGCTTGCGGTGGTGCCGGACCTGATCTGCGTGCTGGACAGCGAAACCGCCGAACCGATTACCACCGAGGACCTGCGATACGGCCAGCGCGTCAAGGTGATGGCCGTGCAGGTTCCCGAAATCATGCGGACCCCGGAGGCTTTGGCTGTCTGGGGTCCCAGGCACTTTGGAATCGATATGGACTACCAACCATTTTCCGACTAGAAGGGTACACACGCGCACATGATTCGTATCGGTACAGATATTGGGGGTACGTTCACCGACATTGTTTGGGTGGACGAACAAAGTGGTGAGATCAAGGCTGATAAGGCGCCGACGACCCCAGATGACGTCGTGCAAGGCGTCATGGCCGCCTACGCAAAAACCGGCGTCGAGGCAGAGGCGGTCGGTCAATTCATCCATGGTTCGACGGTTGCGACCAATGCCCTGGTCACGCAGCGGGGTGCCGTGACTGGATTGATCACCACCAAGGGCTTCCGGGATATTCTGGAGATCCGGCGCATCGATCGCCCAGACGACCACATCTACAACATCTTCTGGGAGAAGCCGAAACCGCTGGTGCCTCGCCGCCGCAGACTGGAAATTTCGGCGCGCATGATGTTCGACGGCACGGTGATGCAGCCGATCGACGAGACAGAAGTTCGCGTCGTCACTGAGAAGCTCCTGGAAGCCGGTGTGCAATCAATCGCCGTGTGTCTCCTCCATGCGTATGCCGACCCTACACACGAGTTGGCCGTGCGGGATCTCATCCGCGAAATCGATCCTGACATTTATGTCTCGATGAGTCACGAGGTCGCGCGCGAAATTCGCGAATACGAGCGCACGAGCTCCACTGTGATCGACGCCTACGTCAAAAAGCCGGTGGTGGGGTATCTCAATAGGCTGGATGCGACCCTGCGCGATGATACCGGGCTCGCCAACTCTCCCCTCATCGCCAACTCCACCGGCGGGGTCTCCACTGTCGAAGCGATCGGCCGCGCTCCCATTCAAATGATGGAGTCGGGACCAGCAGGAGGCGCAATCGGCGCGGCTTACCTGGCGGAAAAGCTCGGCACGCCGAATCTCGTGACTGGCGATGTCGGCGGCACGAGTTACGACGTCTCGATCGTCGTCGATGGAAAGACGGTTCTCCGTACCGAGCATGAAATTCTCGGCTACGCCGCCAAGGTGTCCAGCATCGACGTGCGCAGCGTAGGAGCAGGAGGCGGGAGCATTGCTCGCGTGGATGCGGGCGGTCGGCTCCATGTCGGTCCAGCGAGTGCCGGCGCCGATCCTGGGCCGATGTGCTACGGCCGCGGTGGTGATGCGCCAACCGTTACCGATGCCGCCGTCGTTACTGGGTTGATCGACCCAACCCTCTTCGCTGGCGGAGAGATGAAGTTGCGTCCCGACCTTGCCACGAAGGGAATCGAAGAGATCGCGCAACAACTGGGACTTTCGACTGATGAAACCGCAGAAGGGATTCTCACGGTCGCGCGAAACAACATGGCCAACGTCACCCGCCAAACTCTCGTCGGTCAGGGTCACGATCCGCGTGACTTTGCGCTGCTGGCATTTGGCGGCGGCGGCGGATTATTTGCCAGTGAGGTGGCACGCGCGCTCGATATTCCGAACGTGATCATTCCTCGGCATCCATCGGTTTTCTCAGCGTGGGGAATGCTGAGCGCAGACATTGTTGGCAGCTTTGCCCGGAGTTACCTGCGACAGATCGCTCACGTCGAAATCGACTATGTGCAACGGCTTTTCGATGAAATGGAATCGGAAGCGCTTCAGCTTACCGATGACGCCGGAGTTGCTCGAGAGCACGTGACGTTCCATCGCTCGATCGACTGCCGGTACTCGGGTCAGGGGCACGAGGTGGAAGTTCCGCTCGGTGAAATCCCGATCGATGCGCAACTCGTGGACATTCTTCCGGAGCTTTTCGATGAGGTTCACGACGCACGCTTTGGACATCGCATGCCGTCGAATCGAGAAACGGTCACCTATCGCCTGCGCGTGTTCGGTACGATGCACCGGCTGCCGCTGGTTGAAATCGAGTCCGGGCCGGATTCCGCAAACGACGCGTTGGTGAACACCAAGCAGGTGTTTGTGAATCGTCAATGGCAAGAAGCTGGGATATACGATCGCACGAAGCTCCTCGCCGGGGCGACCTTGACGGGACCGGCGCTGGTTCAGGAGCCGAGTCATGTGACCGTGCTGATGCCCGGCGATTCCGCGACCGTCGACAAATTTGGCGCCTTACGTGTTTCGGTTGGCAACTGATCGCAAATTGATTTTGCCGAAGACACGTCTTTGGACCTGGCATAGAAAGCACGAGAGATGACTCGAGCAAGCAACCATCGATCCCATTACCACGGCGGTCGTGCACAACACACTGCTCGCAGCCGCGAGAGAGATGCGCGACACAATTCAGCGAACGTCCTTTTCTCCCATCATTTATGAGGATCGCGACTTTGCCTGCGGACTCCTGGACGCCGATGCAAACACATTGGCAGAAGCGCCTGGGTTGACCGCGTTCATGGGCACATTGAGCCCAGGTATCAAACGCTGTTTCGAATTCCATAGGAAAGAAGACCTGAAGCCGGGCGATATCTTCATTACGTCGCTGCCGTCGTTCACCGGTTCGCATCCGGCCGACATGATGCTCTTCATGCCGATCTTTCATCGGGCACGGCTCTTCGGTTTTGCTGCCAGCAAAGCGCACCTGGTCGACGTGGGGGCGAAGGATCCCTATCCTACCGACTCGATCGATGCGTTTCAGGAAGGTTTGCGCATTCCACCGGTCAAACTCTATCGTGGCGGAGAACTGGACGAGACGCTGGCGTCGATTCTGAAGTCCAACTCCCGGGCACCGGAAATCATCTGGGGCGATCTGCATTCGCAAATCGCCTGCTTCCGTTCTGGCGAAGAGAGCGTACTGCGGCTACTGGACAAGTACGGATTCGATACCGTTTACGATTGCATCAACGACATCTACGATCATGCTGAGCGAATGGCGCGAGACGCTATTCGTGGGATGCCAGCGGGCACCTGGACCGGCATCGACTATTGCGACGACAACGGCGTCGATCGGGGAATTCCCCTGAAAATTGGGGTTTCGGTAACGATCGATCCGGAAGCAGCCGAGATCACGTTCGATTACTCAGAGTCAGCAGAACAGCAGCGTGGCCCAATGAACGCGCCAATCATTACGGCAATATCGATCTCACGCATGATGGGCAAGATTCTAACGGCGCCGGATTCGGCGGCCTGCGAGGGTTCCTTCCGGCCAATCAAGGTCGTAGCCCCGAAAGGCACGGTGTTCAATCCCCATGACGCTGCACCCACCAATCTCTATGGGTGGCCAGGGATGACCGCCATCGAAGCGATCATGTCGGCAATGGCGCCTGATTTCCCGCATCGATTCCCGGCTCAGTCCGGAGGTGACTTGTGCGCCGTTTTCCGCTATGGGTTCGACGCTATGACGAGCGAAATGTGGGTTGAGGCCAATATCGAAGGGATCGGTATGGGCGCGAGCGCATTCGCCGATGGCGAGAGCGCAATGGTGCATATCCTGGAAGCGTGTAGCCGTAATCTTCCGGTCGAATTGGAAGAGGCCAAGGATCCGGAAATCATCGAGCGCTACGAATTGATTCAGGACAGCGGAGGCGCGGGCAAGTTTCGCGGTGGACTGGGCGTTCGACGTGACTACCGATTGCTGGCGGACGGCCGCATGATCTCGGTGCTCGAGCGGTGCGTTGCGCCGCACGCGGGAGTTGCCGGCGGACTGCCGGGTGGCCGCACCTACGGGGTACTCGACTCGTCAATTTACGGCGAAGGCTTCGAAATCATGAAGACACCGGATCAGCCAATTGCGAAAGACGATCTCCTCTCTATTCGTTCAGGTGGGGGCGGAGGCTTCGGTAGCCCGCTGGAGCGCGATCCTGACCGAGTGCTCGAAGATGTATTGGAAGAGCTCGTTTCAATCGAAGCCGCGCAGGAGCTGTACGGCGTGGTCTTCGACGATGCGGGAGGGGTCGATTACGAGGACACTCAACGGGTACGAAGCGCTCGTCTATCGGCCGCGTAATCACGTCCGGGAGATTGTTGGGGCCGAGGGCTGCTGCCATCGGCCCTTTTCGTGCGTACTGGAATGGAGAGCATCGTGTGATTAGCGCTGGGTTTTGAGGGCACCGAGTGCATCGCCGATCAAGCGACGCTTGGGCAGTCCCTTGACCATGGCGGCAATCTTCTTCTGCTTCTCTTTTTTCGAGACGCCGTCAACCGTGAGGTATTCCAGCGCTGCATCGGCAGCCAGACGAGGATAATCGGTCAGGAGATGCGGGCGGTCATGGGCGAACGGAGTCATCTTCGAAACCTTTTTCATGTCGTCGAGAATGATGCTCTGGTCGAGTCGCTGCCGGTATGCCGACAGCGTGCGCGCCGAGAAATCCCCTTTTTCCTTGGCTTCGATGATGGTTTCTGCGGCCAACTTACCGGAAAGCATCGAGAGGTTTGCCCCCTCGCGGTTGACTGGATTGAGTAGACCTGCCGCATCCCCAACGACTACCACACCGTCGGCATAGACCTGCGGTAACCGGTCGATGTTGAGTTCGGGGATGAGATGAGCGGCGTACTCGATCGTTTCACCACCTGCGATCAGGGGCGCTATAGCTGGGTGTTTCTTGAATCGGTCGAGCATGTCATTGACGTTGCGACCACTCTCGATCAAATCCTCCAGTAACGCGCCAGTGCCAATCGAGACCGATTCCTTGTTGGTGTAGATAAAGCCATACCCGAGCAGACCCCAGGTCGATTCCCCGAAAATCTCATAGGCAGCGCCCAAGCCTTGCGGAAGTGCAAAGCGGTCGTCGATCTTTTCGGCCGGAAGCACGATGAGCTCCTTCGCGATGAGTGCCTGCTCCGCTGGCTGCCATTCATGATGCAATCCCGCGGCTTTGGCCAGCAACGAATTAGCGCCGTCGGCCAGGACCACGCAATGCGCCAGAAGCTCGCCATCGGCATCGCCAGTCGTTACCCCGGCGACCTTTCCGTTCTCCCAGATGAGGTCGACGATCGTGAACTCGGGATAAATCTCGGCGCCCGCAGCTTCCGCAGTCGAAGCAAACCACTGATCGAACTCGGATCGGAGCACGCTGTAGGCGTTGTAGGGCGGCTGGGCAAACTTCATCGAACGGAAGATACCGCCCAGCATCGCGTCCTCGGTCAATGCCAGATAGCGCTGCTCGATGATCGGTCGCTCGAGCGGTGCTTCCGCTTCGAATCCGGGAGCGAATTGTTCGGTCGGTTGCCGATAGAGAATGCCACCCGATACGTTTTTGGAACCGGGGTATTGTCCACGTTCGAGAACGACCACCGAAAGCCCGGCAGAAGCCAGCTCGCGAGCAGCGGTGATTCCTGCGGGTCCTGCGCCAACGACTATCGCGTCGAATCGATCGTCATCCACCGGGGTACTCCGTTCTCGTGCGTTGTCGAGTTATTTGGCCAGCTCAGCGGTCAACGCCGGGACAACCTCGAACAGATCGCCGACGATACCAAACGCGGCAATTTTGAAGATCGGAGCATCCGGGTCACGATTGATCGCGACAATATATTCCGATCCCTGCATACCCACATTGTGCTGTACGGCGCCGGAAATACCGACCGCAATATAGAGGCGCGGCATAACGGACTGTCCCGTCTGGCCAATCTGTTCGTGGTGAGGCCGCCAGCCAGCATCGACGACCGCTCGAGAAGCAGCGATCGCACCTCCGACAGTTTCCGCGAGTTTCTCGACCAGTGCGAAGTTCTGTGGCTCCTTGAGTCCCCGACCACCGGCGACGATGGTATCGGCATTCTGGAGCCTGACGCCGCCGCTTTCTTCGCCAGTGGCGAATCCTTCGATGCGGACGCGCGTATCGCTATCGGCCAGCTCGACTGCTACCGGTACGACCGAACCAGCAGGCTGATCGGTATCGGCTTTTGCCCAGGAACCGGCGCGAAGACTGATGATCCGCAGAGGATCACCCTTCAGCGTGACGGTCACCAGTGATTTGCCACCCAGAATGGATCGCCGTGCAACCACGTCCCCTGCAGCGGTGTCGAGACTCAGTACATCCGACGCGACCGCGGCATCGAGCCGTGCACCGAGACGGGCCGCAACATCGCGGCCGGTCGTCGTCCCGGCGAGGATGACGACATCGGCACCGGAAGTCGCCACAATGGTGACCAGCGCGGTGGTTATCGGGAGATCAGTGGTGAAACGGGGATCATCTGCCAGGTAGACCGTAGCTAGTCCGGTCGACGCGAGCGAGTCCGCTGCTCCTGCCGCGTTGGCACCAATTACGGCGCCGGCGAGCTCCGCGCCACTTGCATCTGCGAGTTCTTTCGCGGCAGTGACTGCTTCGAGCGACTCGGGTCGAATGCCGTCAGGTCCAGCTTCGCCGACGACCAATATTTTCTTGAAACCCATGTGAGACTCCTACGTGCTTATTTGTGATTGTCGTCGATGACCAGTGAAACGGGGCAGTGGTCGGATCCCATGACGTCCATGTGAACGTCAGCGGAAACGTACTGCGGTTGCACCGCCGCCGAAGTCAGGAAGTAATCGATACGCCAGCCAATATTCCGCGCGCGGGAATTGGCCATTTGGCTCCACCACGTGTACGCCTCAGTTCGATCAGGGTGAAGCGAGCGGAATGAGTCGATCAGTCCCGCATCGAGAAATGCCTGGAACCCTCCCCGCTCTTCCGTGGTAAATCCTTTTCTGCCAATGTTTTGTTTCGGTCGGGCAAGATCGATGTTGTTATGCGCGACATTCAGATCGCCACAGAAGATCACCGGCTTTTGCTCTTGCAATCTCTGAATATAGGCACGAAATGCTGCATCCCAGAGCTGGCGCAAGGGGATGCGAGTCAGATCGTCTTTGGCATTCGGGGTATACACCGTAACCAGCCAGAACCGATCGAACTCAGCCGCGACTACGCGGCCCTCGTCGTTGGGGTTGCCATATGCGTCAATCGTCCAATCGAATCGGTCGATGATGTCGGGCGACAAACCATTCACCACCTGAATTGGTTCGATCTTCGAAAAGATAGCGGTGCCGCTATAGCCGGGCTTTACCGCAGAATTCCAGTACTCCTGGTAGACCGGCAGATCGATCTCCGCCTGGCCCTGCTTTGCCTTTGTTTCCTGGAGACAGAGAATGTCAGGCTGACACTCGTCGATGAACGTCCGAAACGCGCCTTTTCTGATAACCGCGCGCAGTCCGTTGACATTCCAGGAGTAGAGCTTGAGCATGGTTGGCGCGTTCCTCGATGGCCGCAGCTAGACGAGTTTTTTCTCTCTGAGCCAGGCGGCGAGTTGCGCGGCAGCTTCGGCAGGAGGTACGTCGGCAATGATCGTGCCGGTAGCGGCGCGCTCCTCGCGGAACGGTTCGCCCCAAACGATGTCCTGGGATGCAGACACATCAACCTTCGTGATGTCGAGCGGCTTCTTCTTGGCTGCCATGATGCCCTTGAGCGACGGGTAACGCGGTTCGTTCAAGCCACTCGATGCCATGATCAGGACCGGGGTTTCCACGGAGACCTTCTGCTTACCGTCCTCGGTGTCGCGGACAAGTGACAGGGTGGTTCCGCGCGCTTCGAGACCAATGACCGAGGAGACACTCGGCAGGCCAAGGTATTCAGCAACCTGGGGACCGATCTGACCAGTGGAGATATCGTCGGAGCTTTGTCCCGTAAGAATGAGATCATATCCGCCGGCTGAAAGCTGATCTGCCAAGACCCTTGCGAGGACGCGCGTGTCGACATCGTTGGAAGCGACTTCGAGGAGGATCCCTTTATCGGCTCCCATGGCGAGTGCGCGGCTGACAGCGTCCTTTGCAACAGCCGGACCAGCGGCGATGACGGTTACGTCCGCGCCAAAGGCTTCCTTCAGTTTGATCGCAGCTTCGATGGCGTTGTCATCATACGAACTGATGACCATCTGTCCGCCAAAGATCGGTTTGCCTGTAGCGGAATCGATGCGCATCGCATTGGGATCGGGGACTTGTTTGACCAGGACGGCAATCTGATAGGTCATTTGATTTCCTTACGATGGATCGTGAAATACGGCAGCGCGTTTCTCGACGAACGCGCTCATACCTTCTTTCTGATCGCTGGTAGTGAACGCATGGCCAAATGCGCGAACTTCGGCATCGAGTCCGTCAGAGGCTTGACCATTGAACGCGAGACGAATGAGCTGTTTGGCGGAACGGACCGCAAGCGGGCTGTTTTTGACAATGGACTCAGCGAGCTTGGTCGCTTCGTCCAGAAGTTGATCGAGCGGGTAGACCGAATTGACGAGTCCGATACGAAGGGCTTCATCGGCTTTCACCCTTCGACCCGAAAGAATCAACTCTGCGGAAAGTCCCGGACCGACCAGGCGGGTCAAACGTTGCGATCCTCCCCAACCCGGGGGGATACCAAGCGTTACTTCCGGTTGCGCGAACACAGCGTTTTCGGAAGCGATCCGAATGTCTGCGGCGAGGGCGAGTTCGCATCCGCCACCCAGTGCAAAGCCATTCACCGCGGCGATGACCGGTTGTGGCAATTCTTCCACCGAACGGGTGGCACGATGGCCGAGGCGGCCAAAAGTCAGGCCCCCTTCACCATCGAGGTCCGCCATCTCTTTGATGTCCGCGCCGGCGGCGAAGGCACGTTCGCCTGCACCGGTCAGAATGACGCACCTGATCGAGCCATCATCGGCGATCTGGTCGAACGTCTCAGCCAGCAGACGCAACTGCTCGTTGTTGAACGCATTGAGCGCTTCCGGACGATTCATGGTCACGATCGCAATCGCGCCACGTCGCTCCAGGTCGATCGCCATAGTCTTTACTCCTCAACCGGGGTAGCCATCATGTGGCGCTGCGCGTTTTGCACGTAACCGGCTGCAGCTTTGCGGCCCATTGTTCGAGAATCATCATCGAGTTGCCGTTTTTCTTTGGCGGGAATTCCGGCTACGAGCGTGCCAGGGGCTACGGTGGCGTTTTCGGTCACGACGGCGCCTGCGGCTACGATGGCTGCCTCACCAATTTCGGCACCGTTCAACAAAATGGCTCCCATTCCAATCAGCGCTCCGTTGCCAACCTTGGCGCCATGCACGATTGCCTTATGTCCAACGGTGACATCGTCACCAATGACACATGGGAACCCTGGATCGGCGTGAAGAATGGCTCCGTCCTGGATATTGGTCCGGGAACCGATACGAACTGGTGAGACATCGGCACGGATGACAACGTTGTACCAAACACTCGATTGGGGGCCAATGTGCACATCACCGACGACGATCGAGCCAGGAGCGCGAAAAACCGAGCCGTCAATTGACGGCTCGGAGTCAGGCAATGCAAACAGCTTTGGTTCAGGCATGATTGGCGCCTGGCACCTCGACGATGATGGCATCGCCCTGGCCTCCGCCAGAGCAGATACCGGCAAGGCCGATTCCTCCTCCGCGCCGGCGTAACTCGGTAATCAGCGTCAACAGAATACGCGGTCCGCTACCGGCCAAGGGATGACCCAGGGCAACCGCGCCGCCGTTGACATTGACGATGTCTGCGGAAACTCCCAGCCTGCGGGACGAAATGATGGCGACATTCGCAAAGGCCTCGTTGATTTCCACGAGATCGATGTCGGAAATAGTCAGTCCGGCTTTTTTCATAGCGATTTCGGCTGCCATCTGCGGAGTGTAGGCAAGATACGGCGGATCCCAGGCGGCACAGCCGTGAGCCAGGATACGAGCGATCGGGGCGTGATCATGCTCGTCAGCCCAGGTTTCGCTTGTCAGGACGAAGGCGCCGGCGCCGTCATTGACACTGGGCGCGTTGCCCGCGGTCACGGTTCCACCTTCGCGAAAGGCCGGTTTGAGCCGAGCGAGTGCTTCGAGCGACGTGTCGCGTCGCGGTTGCTCATCCTTGTCGACGACAATGGTTTCCTTCTTCGTCTTTACCTCCACTGGAACGATCTCGGCCGAGAGGTAACAGGCGTCCTGTGCCGCGACCGCGCGCTGGTGCGAACGAAGAGCCCATGCGTCCTGCTCCTCACGAGACACGCTGTTTTCATTGGCAACGTTATCTCCGTGGAGACCCATCTGAACGTGATCGAGCGCGCAGAAAAGACCATCGGTCATCATCATGTCTTCGAAGACGCCGTTACCCATGCGCATCCCTCCGCGCGCATTACGCACGAAGTACGGGGCTTGGGACATCGACTCCATCCCGCCGGCGACGATCACATCGTAGCCTTCGGCTCTGATGAGCGTGTCGGCCAGGGTGACCGCCCGAAGACCAGAACCGCAGACGCGGTTGACTGTCTCCGACGTGACCGTGTTCGGGATACCTGCAAGGAGCTGCGCCTGGCGTGAAGGGATCTGACCCGCGCCACCCTGCAACACCTGGCCCATGATGACGTGTTGGACCTCGTCGGGGGCAATTCCGGATCGTTCGAGAGCACCCTCGATTGCGATGGCGCCAAGCTCGACACCCGTTTTGCTGGCCAGTGAGCCGTTTATTTTGGTAACCGGGGTGCGTGCGCCCCCGAGAATGACGGTCTTCGTCATGAAATGGTCCTCGTTTCGCCTACCGGGTTATTTCCAGCAATTCCGCTGCGTCGAATCCCTGCGCGGGCGGTTGCGGATGAGAGAGCTGCTTGTCCTTGCGGTACCCCAGGGCGTACTCGGCCTGGAGCACGGTGTGTACCTCGCGAGTGCCTTCATAAATGACTGCCCCGCGTGAGTTCCGCCAGAAACGCTCCACGGGATACTCATTGGAATATCCGTAGGAACCATGAACCTGGATCGCGTCGTCGGCAGACTGGAGGGCGACGTCACACGCGTACCACTTCATGAGCGACGTTTCGCGTGTATTGCGGATGCCGCGATTCTTGAGCTCTGCGGCTTTCATAGTGAGCAGGTACGAGGCTTCGTAACCAGCGGCCATTTTTGCAATCATTTGCTGTACGAGCTGGAACTTGCCAATTGGCTGACCAAAGGCCTCACGCTCGTTTGCGTACTTAACACTGGCATCGAGTGATGCGCGAATCAAACCAACCGCACCAGCTCCGACGGTAAATCGGCCCTGATCGATGCAGCTCATCGCGATCTTGAAACCTTCACCCTCTTCGCCAATACGATTTTCAACTGGGACGCGGACGTTATTGAACGCGAGCTCACCGGTATTGCCGGCTCGGACGCCGAGCTTGCCTTTGATCGTACCCGTGGTGAACCCTTCCATGCCACGCTCGAGGACGAAGGCGCAAAGACCATGATGTTTTTTCGAGCGATCGATGCTGGCGAAAACCAGAAAGTGATCTGCGGCATCGGCCAACGAGATCCACATTTTGGAACCGTTCAGCACATAGTGATCGCCATCGCGCACGACGGTCGATTCGATCGCTCCAGCGTCGGAACCGGCATTGGGCTCGGTGAGACCAAACGTGGCGAGCTTGGTGCCTTGTGCTTGTGGGACCAGCCAGCGTTGCTTTTGCTCCTCGGTGCCCCATTGCAGCAACGCGAGACTGTTGAGACCGACATGTACGCTCATGACGACGCGCAGAAAGGTGTCTGCATACTCGAGCTCGTCACAGGCGAGGGCGAATGAAACGTAGTCGAGGCCGAGACCGCCATATTGTTCAGGGATCGGAAGGCCGAGGATGCCGAGCTCACCCATTTTCGTAAGAACGTCTGGATGAAATTCGCCCTTCGCGTCCCACTCCTGGATATAAGGAGCGACCTCTCGTTGAGCGAATTCGCGCACCATGTCGCGAACCTGAATCTGCTCCTCGGTGAGACTGAAATCCATCGCCGATCGATAGCCCTTCACTGGAATCCATCACGCCGAGACGGAATTTCGACGCATCACTTGACAATCAATGAGTATAGGTGAGCGAGATATGGCGCGACTAGCCGAATTGGCGCTTTTGCATGAATTGGGATGGGCCGCGTTTCACGGTCGCGATGCAAGGATCAAGGGTGGTAGGACCGAAACCAGGCATCGAAGTGGAGAAGAACCAATGGCCCCCTCCCGAGTCTGGATTACTGGCGAACGGCCCAATTAGACACGGCGGCGCTGCCGAGGCCTAACCACTCCGCCCGGTGTACCGTCTGTCTCTTTTAGACAGGGCGGGGGCCACGGGTGAGTTCACCCGAGCTGATGACCTGGGTGCCTCGATCGGTCGCTAGAATCAAGGCGCCTGCCAGATCGAGTCCTTCGATGATTCCACGGAGATGGGTCTCTCCATCCTGAATCGTGACTTCTTGATCGCGGTATGCGAGGCGTTGCGGCCAATCGGCAAGAACTGCTCCGATGCCGTCACCGCAAAGGGCCCTGTATCGATCAGAGAGCTCGCTTTTGATCAGGGATTCGGGGCAATCGAGGAGTGCCTGGGGAACTCCGCTGATCTCCGTGAGCGCGACTGCTGTGTCCGGTTGTGCGGGATTTGGCCAGAGATTGAGACCGATACCGAGTACGGCGGAGCTGATCGTGTTTCCGGTCAGGCTTGTGGTCATGAGGATGCCAGCGAGTTTACGGTCCCGATAAAGGATGTCGTTCGGCCATTTGAGCTGAAGTCCAATGTCGTGATTTGGATCCAGGGCATCACAGATGGCAAGACCAGCGGCGACTGAAAAAGAGCGAAACCGTTCCATGCCGAGACGGGGCCGGAGAAGAACGGAGCAATAAAAGCCAGCTCCCTTTGGAGATTGCCAGGATCGATCAGCTCGTCCGCGGCCCTGCGATTGCGAGGAAGCAACGACGGTGGTTCCCTCGGCGGCGCCGAGCTGTTCCATGCGGCGAGCTATGTCCATGGTGGACGTGACCGCGCCGAGTCGGATGACTGGAGCGCCGAGTGATCGAGTAAGACTCATCGTGAAACCGGTGTGATTTCAGATCTCGGGACGAGATTGCTGACGTATGAGGCGGTCAGGTTAATGACAGTGCGTTGCGCCAAGTCGCCCCCACGATGTTGCGGTGGATCACGTAAACAAGGCGCTGACCGAGAGATCCTTGTGAATACGCATGATGGCTTCGGCAAGAAGGGGGGCGACGGTCACGACCTCCAGCCGGTCGCCGAGCTCCTCGCGCGGGAGCGGGATCGTGTCGGTGACGTAGACCTTGGAGATCGACGAGGCGAGGATACGATCGATCGCTTCGCCGGCGAAGACGCCGTGTGTCGCAGCGGTGTGCACATGAGAGGCTCCGCGCTCGACCAGAAGATCGGCGGCGACCGTGAGCGTGCTCGCGGTAGAGATCATATCGTCGATGATGACCGAGGTTTTGCCCTCGACATCTCCGACCATTTCGATCACCTCGGTCGCATCAGCATCCGGTCGTTGTTTTGAAATGATGGCAAGTGAGCCCCCGACCCGAGCTCGAAAGTCCTCAGCACGGGTGACTCCGCCAGCATCCGGGCTGACCGCAACGATACGGCCCGGATGCTCGCGACCGTAACGGCGAGCCAATAAAGGGGTAGCTCGCAGGTGGTCGACTGGAATATCGAAAAAGCCTTCGATGGCAGGCGCGTGGAGGTCGATCGCGAGGACCCGTTGCGCGCCGGCGGTAACGATCAGATTGGCAACCAACTTGGCCGAAATCGGCTCGCGGCCAGTAGTCTTCTTTTCCTGGCGGGCATAACCAAAATAAGGGATGACGGCAGTGATACGGTCAGCGGAGGCGCGGCGAAGCGCATCGATGATGAGCAAAAGTTCCATGATGTTGTGATTCACCGGGTCGCAAAGCGACTGGATCACAAATACGTCGGAACCGCGCACATTCTCCTCGAGTTTGACGCGCGTTTCACCGTTCTTCCAGGTGCTCACGAGCGCACGTCCGAGTGGTGCGTTCAGCTCCTTCATGATGTCTTCGACGAGTGCGGGATGCGACGTTCCGGCGAACACCTGCATGCGGCCTTCCATCGTTATCCTTCTCCTCCGTCGTTAGGTTCGATCATGTCGAGCGGTTTTCGCCGAATCTGGCGAGCCGGCATCCCGACGACCGTCGCGCCATCCGCGACATCTTTGGTTACCACCGCACCAGCACCGGTTCGCGCGCCGATTCCAATGTTTATAGGAGCGATGAGCATTGAGTCACTACCGATGAATGAGCCGGCGCCGATTTCCGTGCGGTGCTTGTCAACGCCATCGAAGTTGCAGGTCACGGTTCCTGCGCCGATGTTGACGTTGGCACCGAGGCCAGCGTCTCCAAGGTAGCTGAAATGACCGACGCGGACTGCATCCCCGACCGAGGCGTTCTTGAGCTCAACGAAGTTGCCAATATGCACCTTGCTCCCAATTCGGGTATCGGAACGCAGGTGGGAATACGGTCCGACGTCGGAATCTGAACCTATTGTGGAATGTTCGATGGTAGATGATTCGATTCGGACACGGTCGCCAATCGAACTGGCACGGATCACCACATTCGGACCGATGCGACAGTCCGATCCGATACGCGTACTCGTCTCGATGAGGCAGTTCGGCCCGAGAATCGAGTCTTGCCCGATCTCGACATCGAGCGCGATGAGATTCGAGGCTGGCGCAATGAGCGTCACACCGTTCTTTTGCAACTGGCGACGCTTGCGCGCATACAGCAGCTCTTCCGCAATGGAGAGTTCGATACGATCATTCACGCCGACGAGGACGTCCTCTGTTCCTGCGGCCGAGCCAACGGAATCCGGATCCTCCGCATACGAGTTCGCGACCAAATCGGTCAGGAAGTACTCATTTTTTTGTGCGTTCGGTCGAAGGCTTGCCAGTGCGCCTGTTGCCCATGACTGGTCGAGCGCCATGACACCACTATTGATCTCGGTCGGACCAGAGCGGAGTGATTCGTCATCGTCGGTCTTTTCGACGATGGCTCGCATCCGCCCTTGTTCGTCACGATCGATGCGGCCATAGCCGGCGGCGTCTTCCACGACACAAGTCATGACCGAGAGGCGCTGCCCAGTTCGCTCTCGGTGAGCGATCAGCCTGGAAAGCACGTCCGATGTCACAAGCGGATGGTCGGCGTAAAGGACCAGAATGGTTTCTCCCGCCGCACCCGCGTCGAGGGCGGTTCGCACAGCGTCGGCGGTACCCTGCGGCGGGTTCTGGACGGCGACTCCAACACCGCGCGCCCAATCTAATGTTGCCAGTCGAGTTTCGATCTCGGCACTGCCAACGATGGTGATATCGATGGGATCGAGGCTACGGGCGGTGTGGAGCACATGCGCGAGCATGGGTCGCCCGGCAACCTCGTGAAGCGGTTTGGGAAGGTCGGAGTTCATGCGGGTGCCGGCGCCGGCGGCGAGAATAATTACAGAGCAGGAACGACTCGACGCGTCAACGCTCATAGTGCGCGACGGACCAGCTCAGGCGAGATTGCGGCAACCGGTTGGCTCGCGGGCCAGGATTCGAACCTGGAATATAGGTGCCAAAAACCCATGTGATACCTTTTCACCACCCGCGAATAGGTGCATACGACTCGAACCGGACCGGCTTGAATCGCGTCGGAAATGATAGCACCGGTTCCGACTTTGTCTCGTCTGGCTAGACGCCGAGCGCGTCTTTCACTTTATCGAAGAAGCCACGATGCGTGGGTTGCGGAGCCAATTCAGACCCCAGTGTCTGGCCAAAGCGCTCGATCAGGTCGCGCTGCTCAGGAGATAGCTCCTTCGGAATAATGACGTGAATAGTCACGATCTGATCGCCACGATCTCCGCCATGCATGTCCGGCACACCCTTCCCCTTGAGACGGAACTGCTGACCCGACTGCGTTGCTTGCGGAAGTTTGAAGGCCACGGCGCCGTCGACGGTCTGGAGTTCGATCTCGTCGCCAAGGATTGCCTGCGCCACATTAACGCCGACCTGAAGCTGGATCGTCTTGCCCTGGCGGGAATAGAACTGATGCGGCTTGATGCGAACCTTGACAAAGAGGTTGCCGGCTTGGCCGCTGACTGGCCCGGCTTCACCCTGACCGCTGAGCCGCAATGTGGCGGTTTCGTCGATGCCCGGCGGAATGGTCACTGAGATGCGGCGTGCGAAGGTGACGCGTCCTTTGCCACGGCAACGTGGGCATGGATCGGTGATCTGCACCCCTTCGCCATTGCAGGCGGAACAGGGCGCCGAGCTCATGAACTGTCCGAGAATGGTCTGTTGAACGCGGCGGACCTCACCGCTCCCGCCACAGGTCTCGCACCTTGGTGGCTGTTTGCCATCCCGCATGCGCGTGCCGCTGCAGCCTTCGCAGGTCTCCAAACGGGTCACTTCGACTTCCTTCTCGGCGCCGAAAACGGCCTCCTCGAAGTCGATCTCGACCGTCACCTGCAGGTCCTGTCCCCGGTTGCTGACTGTCCGGCGACGTCCCTGCGTCGCCCCTCCGAAAAAAGTTTCGAAGATGTCCGTGAAGCTCGACGATCCGAAATCGAAGGGGCTTCCCGTCGGTCCGCCTCCATTCGCCGCATGTCCGTAGCGATCGTACGCAGCGCGGCGGTTGGGATCAGAGAGGCACTCGTATGCCTCGTTGAGCTCCTTGAACTTTTCTTCCGCCCCGTCGTCGTGATTGACATCGGGATGGTACTTACGGGCGAGCTTGCGATACGCCTTGCGCAGGTCATCGTCGGAAGCCGTGCGTGAAACGCCCAGAGTCTCGTAATAGTCGCGCTTTTCAGCCATAAAGAAGTTGGTTTCGTTTCGAGTTGAATTCGGCCGCCAGGGCAGGAGCACAGAATCATGACGACGCTTGGACGCTGCGGCTCCAGAGAGCTAGCGAAAGTATAGGCGTCAGGGCGCTCCCAGCCAAGCGATTCTAGCACTCTGCATTATGGAGTGCTAATGCCCATTCGCCCCAAAGGAAATGCCGCGACCCGACATCAGTTGGATCGTGCGGTAGAACCAGGGTGCTGCCAGCGTGAGATAGATTCGCCCTTCGAGACGATCGATCAGGGTTTGTGGAATGCCACCCGCACCGAAGTGCGCTCCAGCCAGGGTTCCCGCTAACGCGGCGCGGCTATCGGCTTCGCCGCCCGCAGATGCAGCAGCGAAAACAGCATCTTCGAACCGTGATTCCTGAATGAAAGCGGCGATGCCTGATGTGATGACATCGATGGCAAGGTTGCCAACTGCGGACTCATCCATCACGGTACCCAGATTGGCCGGAGAGTCCATTGCTGTCCGGACTCGGTCGATGGCGGCACGGAGCGCGGGGTCGACGATCGACGGAAGCAGATCCGCGAGCAACGTCGAGGGATCGCTCGAGCCAGCGAGCGTACGCGCAACCGCTGTGGCAACCAGCGCCGCTTGTTCGATGGCCGCACGGTTGCAATGCGTCAGGGAGACGACGGTCTCCACATCGCGATAAAGCGCTGCCTGGTCGATCACTGGGGCGGCATGAATGAGACCGACAGATATGCCGCGCAGGGCAACTTCCGGATCGCTGTCGTCGGAAGAGCAGAACCAGGGCTCCTCCTCATCATCAAGCGAACGAAGCGTTTCCGCGCTCATCCAGCGACGAGATTCGTCGCGCGCAAGAAATCGCATGCGCGCGCGAACCAGCTCTGGATCGAGGTCGCCATTTGCCGAGGTGTACGTCTCCATGATGCAGAGCGCGATTTCGGTTTCGTCAGTGAATTCGCCGGGAGCCAGTTCGGCGCCGTCTGGAAATGTTCGACCGTGATAATCGTCGATCACGCCGAACTCACTGGCGATCTCCTGCGGAGTTCGACCGGTGACTGGCATGCCGAGCGCGTCTCCGATGCCAAGCCCAAGGATTGCGCCGAGCGTTCGTTCCTGGGTTACACGTCCTGCCATCGATCACCTCTCCTCACATCAGATGTTCTCGACGGAGGATAGCCGCAAATCGAGCGCGTCAGGCTGCAATAGACTGGCGCAAGTCGTCACGATCGCATCTTGCCGCACCAGGGAGGGGATCCAACGGTGAGTTCATCAACTCAGGCAACCTCAGACACGAAGCTCGCACACTTGCGCGCACAACTGCCAGCGGTTTCCACAACGGCGTACTTGAATGCCGGGACGAATGGCCCCCACTCTCGCGCGTTGCTCGACGCCACGTTGGCAAAACTCACGTCGGACGTCGAGACGGGCAGAATTGGGCCGGATTTTTATCCGTCCGTCCTGAACGAGGCTGCCGAGATTCGGCAAATTCTCGCGGGGATCATGGGATGCAATACGGATGAAGTTGCTCTCACGCGGAACGCAATCGAGGGCATGAACATCGGCGTGATGGGAATCAACTGGCGGCCCGGCGACGAAATCATCACAACTCAGCTCGAGCACGTCTGTCTGTTTAATCTCATAGGCCTGGCTGCGCGCAGACACGGAATCACCGTGCGTACAGTTGACATCGGCAATGGTGAGGGGGATGTGACGGCCAAGATCATGGCGGCGTGCACCCCGAGGACTCGCGCAGTCGCAACATCGCATGTGCAGTGGTCGACCGGCGCGGTACTGGACATGTCCAGTTTGTCAAAGGCTTGCCGCGAGCGCGGGATCTTGACGATCATCGATGGCGCGCAATCTGGCGGTCAGGTGCCGATGGACATGCATGCTTTTGGGATCGATGTTTATGCGATCCCAGGGCAGAAGTGGCTGTGCGGGCCAGTGGGCACCGGTGCCTGCTATGTGCGACGCGCGAGTATTGGCGACATCTTGCCCACCTACCTGCGCGGCGGCAGTTTCGATGTTCATGGATTTGTCGTTCCGTCCGAGGGCGCGGCACGGTATGAAACCGCGGAGGTCAATCCCCTCACCGGCGCGGGGTTCCGCGCTGGTCTCGAATGGATCGTAGACGAGGTCGGTCTCGATTGGGCCCATGCACGCATCAAGGCGCTCGGGGAACGTTGCTACGACGGGCTGGCGCAGATCGACGGGGTCACGCTGGTCACCCCGAGGGAGCAAATGGCCGGAATTGTTTGCCTCCAGGTAGCGGGCATCGAACCGCAGGAACTTACGAAACAGCTGTCAGAACGCGGTTACACGATTCGGTATGTCGCGCAAAAACCCTCGCCACTGGTCGCACGCATTTCGTGTGGATGGTGGTTGACTGAGGATGAGATCGACGGCGTGGTCTCGGAGATCAAAAACCTCACAACAGCAGCCAACGCATAAGCACAAGGAGTTTCGAGCATGTCGGGAAACGTACTGCTGATCAACGGCCGGATCAAGACGATGGACCTCGCAACCCCACTAGTCGAAGCTTTGGCGATTCGCAACGGTGTTGTCGTGGCGATTGGTTCGAATGCCGACGCTCGGGCAGCTTCCGCTCCCAAGAGTGAGGTTATTGACCTGGCGGGGCGGACCGCCACTCCAGGGCTCAACGATGCTCATGCCCACCCAATGCTGGTGGGCATGGCACTGGACGACCTGATGATCAGCACACCACCGGTTGCTTCCATCGCACAGATTGTGTCGATGGTGGATGAGGCAGCGGAACGACGCGCACCTGGAAGTTGGATCATTGGGCGGGGATACGATCAGGCCAGGCTTATCGATCAACGTCATCCGACACGAGTCGAGCTCGATCCGGTTTCTCCTGAGCATCCCGTGCTCCTTTTCCGAGCCTGCCATCACATTGGCGTAGTAAATTCCGCAGGGTTGGCGCTGGCTGGTATCGACCGGCATACGCCCGATCCAGACGGTGGTCAGATCGACCGGGATGCCGATGGCGAACCGACCGGTGTGGTGCGAGAAACAGCGTTGACGATGGTTCAACACGCCATTGCAGACCCTTCGCAAGCGGAGCTCGAACGGAATATCCAACGTGGCCTCACGGCATTTCTTGCGTCAGGCGTGACCAGTACGGTGGAGGCAGGCATCGACCGGCCAGACGAGCTGCGCGCGTATCAGTCACTCTGGCAGCGAGGAGAGCTTCCGGTTCGGTCATATTTGATGATGATCATTGCGGACACGTTGGACGAGCTCATCGGATTGGGGATTCAATCCGGATTTGGGGATCCGATGCTGCGGATTGGCCCGGCGAAACTCTTCAGTGATGGAAGCATTGGAGGTCGAACGGCCCGGATGCGAAAGCCTTATGAAGGTCAGGCTGAGAACGTTGGGCTCTGGATGCAGGATCCGGACGAGATGACAGCGCTGGTGCAGAAGGCGCATTCGGCTGGTTTCCAGGTCGGGATTCACGCGATCGGGGATGCGGCCATCGATCTGATCCTGGATGCCTACGAAGCCGCCCAAATCAACGATCCGCGACCCGATCCGCGGCACCGGATCGAGCACTGTTCGATTGTCGATCTGGCAACGATCGATCGTATCGCGCGGCTCGGAGTGGTGCCAATTCCCGGCACTTCCTTTCTCTACTACTTCCGCGACGCTTATGTACAGAATCTGGGTTTGGACAGGATTCGTCATACCTATGGGATACGATCGTTCATCGATCGCGGTGTGATCGCCGCAGCCAGCACGGATGCGCCGGTCGTGCCGACCAGTGCGACAATCGGCATACAAACCATGATGACGCGAACCGATATCGACGGCCACCAGGTTTGGGCGGACGAAGCGGTGTCGCTGGACGAAGCCTTGCGGGCGTATACCGTCAACGGCGCCTACGCTTCACACGAAGATCATCTGAAGGGTCGTCTCGTGCCGGGCATGCTGGGCGATGTGACGATCTTCGAGACCGATCTCGAATCGGTCGCACCTGGCGATATTGGGCAGATCGCCGTCGACCACACGATCATTGCTGGAGATATTGTCTATTCGCGTTAATTGCGGAAAGGTTTCATTTCTTTGCTTTCCTTGACCTTTATCGGCCACTCGGCATTCGCGCTATCGGATGGGACGCATGCGCTGCTGGTAGATCCGTTCATCACTGGCAATCCGGTGGCGACCGTCTCCGCCGATGCCTTCACGCCGAACACGATCCTGCTCACGCACGCACACAACGATCACGTGGGCGATACCGTGGCAATCGCGAAGCGCTCCGGAAGTCACGTCATTGCGTTGTTCGAGATCGCAAACTGGTTGGAAAGCAAGGGGGTCGAGAAGACCACCGGTGGCAACATGGGCGGGACGATCGCTTTCGACGGAGGCACGGTCAAATTCACACCGGCGTGGCATACGTCGTCTTATCAGGACGAACATGGTGTTCATGCCATCACGCCTCCGGCCGGACTGGTCGTGCGATTCGGTGGGAAGACGATCTATTTTGCTGGTGATACCTGTCTGTTCAGCGATATGAAATTGATCGGCGAAGAAGGTCTCGATATCGCCATCATTCCGATCGGGGATGCCTTCACGATGGGACCGACCGACGCGCAGCGGGCTGTTGGTTTTTTAAGCCCCAAAGTGGTCATTCCTTGTCATTTCAATACGTTCCCACCGATTGTCCAGGACGCGGAATTCTTCAAGCGTGAGGTCGAAGAACGAACCGGGGTGCGATGTGAACCGATGCAACCCGGCGAAACCATCGATCTGTCGGATATCTAGATGGCAACGCTTACTGAAATCAACGCAGAGCTGAAGCGGACCGCCTTTCAAAAGAAAGCGGTGGTCAAACTCACGACCGCCGAAGTTCTGGACCTCGCAAAGGGCTACTTCCCGGAACGCGGATACCGAGCCAATCTCACGGGACGGCCTGGATATCTCCTCGTGATGGGGAAGGAAGAAGGCATATTGCCGCGCGTCACGGGAGAAATTTCCGCGCGGCAAAATGTCGGCAAGGCTGGCACCACTCTGGTGACAGTGGATGCGGCCGGCGAACGTCTCGGTCCCGAAATGAAGGCGTTCCTCGCCTGGCTACGCGCGGAGAGCAAGTCAAGGAACGCGCCAGCTCAACCCTAATCGCCTTGCTTCCAGTTGATGCCCATGCGGGCGTTGGTTCCACCGTCGACATAGACCGTCTGGCCAGTAATGAAGTCGGCATTGTCCGAGAGGAAAAAGACGGCCGGTTTTCCGATGTCATCCGGAAGCCCGACGCGACCCCAGGGCACCATGGTGCCGCCAAAATCTCGGGTGTACCCTGGCATATCGAAATAGCGCGGTACTTCGATCAACCCCGGCGCAATGCAATTGACTCGAATATGCTGCGGCGCAAGCTCGATCGAGAGGGTACGCGTGAAGGCCACGATCGCTCCCTTGGTAGCCGCGTAGGCGACATGGTTGGGAGCGCCGCCACCGCCATGAACGGACGAAATATTCAGGATGGCGCCGCCGCCTTGCTCGTCCATGAAGCGCGCGGCGCGTTGGGCGCAGAAGAAGTAGCTGCGGATGTTGATCTCGAACTGCTCGTCGAACAGCTCCTTGTCGGTTGCGAAGAAGCTGACTGCGCGCGTGACGCCGGCATTGTTCACCAAGGCATCGATACCGCCGAGGAACTCGGCTGCTTCCTCGACGACGCGAAAGCAAGTTTCGACCTGACGCAGGTTGCCGCCAATGGCAATTGCGCGGGCGCCAAGCGCTTCGCATTCGGCGACGGTTTGCTCCGCTCCTTCTCTGCTGCTCGAATAGTGCACCGCGACATCATATCCAGCGCGGGCGAGTTCGATCGCGATACCTTGTCCAATTCCCAGTCCCGCTCCGGTTACGACAACCCGGCGCCGGTTTGTGCTTTCGTTGATCTCCGTCATCGATTTGTTCGAACCCCTTTGCTTGCGCTTTTTCACTTCGGTCGATTCAGCAAGATTATCCCTGAGGAGGTGAAATTCAGCGCGCTGCTATCCGTTGCGATGGCCAGAGAACCGCTGGCTATACTTTTGGCAGGCTGGCGATCCGGGTCGCCGGAAGCCGCTGTTGGCCCCAGTAGCTCAGTGGATAGAGCATCCGCCTTCTAAGCGGAATGTCGCAGGTTCGATCCCTGCCTGGGGTACCACCACCAATGGATCGAAGCGACTGGTCGCGAGATGGACACCGGCTCGAACCGGCGAACCGGACCGCTGAATGCCACCAATCCAGGTGGCGCCGCCTCGATCCGCGATGACGAACACATCAGGTTCAGGCGGCGCGTGTTGCACAGGGCCTCCCCGCTGTCGATGATGCCTCCAACGCTCGTGAAGATAGGGAGGAGCGTAGGAATGAGGTCACGGTTCCCACAGTAGCGCGGTGCGTCGGTAGGGAAATGAGTGCTTGACCTTGTCGCCGGTTCCTCGATACAAGCGAAGCTATGGCTTCGGTTGATCATCCTTCAGATTGGTGGGCATACGGCGGTTACTCGGAGGTGATGCGCGAAGCCAAATGCGCGGAAGCTGAAGCCCGCAGTCGGGTTCGGCTTAAGTTCCGTAACTATTTCGAACGGACCGGTGATCCCATCTGGAGGCCAGTGGGGAACGCCGGGTATACCGGGTTGCGCAAAGCGATCATGGACGGTCGCGTGCTGAACAACGACCTCACGCAATTGACCCAGTCTCTCAGGCCGGTTTCGGTCCGGGTTCCCCTCGATCGGTTTTCCGCGTTCTGGACTCAACTAGCACCACACCGCCGACAGCGAGAACTATTCCAATGATTGTTGCGATGATGCGAATCGAAGGACCGCTGACCTCGTGATCAACTGCAAGCCAGTAATAGAGTAAGACGGCGTTGGAAAGGCAGAACGTATAGATCATGTAATTTGCGCTATAGAAGGTGATCGCCCCGAACGTGGCGATGAGCGTTAAGACGAGAACCGTCACGTCCGAATTGACACTCTCGAGTATCGCGGTCGCAACCAACGCCCCGACCAATGTTCCAAACCCACGCTGCATGGCTTTGAATGTGGTTCCTTCCAGGTCGGGCTGGAATACGATCAGGAGGACAATTGCAGCCCAGAATGGATCGAGATTATCTGTCAATTGGTAGCCAATAATCACAGCAATCACGGTGAGGAGCGCTCGGATCAAGCTCCAAACTCCCAGACTCGAGTGTATGAGTGATTGAACAGACGCAACTGATAGATCGGCACTTGCGTGCGGGTCAGGCTCACTGACGGATGCGTCAGAACCCTCTCGCCCACGCAGGAATATCGTTGCTGCGCTGACAATTATGATTGCCGATATCCCCCCTACCAGAAATGCGACGGCAGTTCCGGGAGCATCACCCCCATGCACTTCGCCGATCAAAACCGCCAGGGTCCACAGGATCAACAGATATCCGATTCGGCCAATGTCACGACCGAGTCCATACGCAAGTCCGGTTACGTAACTCACGATCCCCAGCACAAGCGCTGCCTGCCACGCTGTTTCTGCGGAGACGTAGGCAACGAAACCGAAGGCTCCTCCAATAAGGGTGACGACTCCCATCTTCACTATTTTCGAGCGTAGATCCCCGTTTCGACTCACGAGCGCCACCAAGACTGCTGCAATTCCAGCCTGCAAGACATCCGCACCGATGATCGAGCCCAGTGCGGCGGCCAACGGAATTGCGATCACTGCGTAAACAGCCATACGCACGTCGAGCTTTTCGTGGTCTATGGTCAGGAGAGATTTGATCCTGGACATCATTCTGATTCAGAGGATTTCATGCGAGCTCCCAGTGTGCGGTTCATTGAGGCCGGAATCTTAGCGGATTTGTTGACTTGATGCTCAGGTTTAATGTGTTCGATATGTTGATCGCGCCGGTTGTACGCTCAGATCGAACTGCACCTATGTGATGTTCTTTGTTCGGCAGCGAACGGTCGCATTTTCTCGTCGTGTTGAACAGACCATAGGGAATCCCTTAGCAATTGTGCCCAGATTCGGCCGTCTTTCGGCACATGCTTGTGTGCTGTCGCTGACGGACAGCGGGTGTTCTGGGCAGAATCTCGGTACACCGTGGGCTTATCTCTCGATCCTCGAAATCCTCTATTACTAAAAACAATTCCGTGGGCGGATGGCTACCGTTAGACGTTTGGTTTTTGGCCCGAATACCCCGGCTTGACGCGCTTTCTACTTCTGAGCGGAATGTCGCAGGTTCAATCCCCGCCTGGGATACCAGAGCTTGTGAATTCGTCAGCATTCCGATGGCACGAATTCTCCGAGCGCTCCTCTTCAGTTCCAAACGCATATTCGAAACCTATTCAGCGAACCTGAGCGTGAACTGTTGCAGCTAACAGGTCAGGACTCAGCACTAGAAGAATCCAGGATCGCTGAGGATAGAGCGCAAACATCCCGATCAGTCCAACAGCTTCGTATCGTGACAGTCTCGTAGTCGCAACCGATTACAGGCTTGAACGAATCCGGCATTCGCCCGAGATTTCCGGAATAACCGGTCGGACCCTGATCTCATTTGGACGAATCGGGTGAAACTCGTTCGATGGTATCCGCAAAGCGGTTCAAATAACGTTCTTGACGTGCTTAAATATGAGTTTAATATGGAGTTTATCGTAGACTCGCGTATTCATATTTGAGGAAAACATGTCTGCAGACTCACTGCATGCTCCTCAACCTCCACTTCCGCGGTTACGAACCCCTTTGATCGGACGGGAACGCGAAGTCGAGGAGATCTCCAGCCTTCTCCGCCGGGACCATATCTCCCTTCTCACCCTCGTTGGTCCAGGTGGAGTGGGAAAGACTCGCCTTGCGCTACGAGTTCTCGAAAACCTGCGTTCAGACTTTAGTGACGGCGCACTCTTCGTACCGTTGGCATCGGTTCGTGATCCACCATTGGTGCTTCCGGCCATCGCACGTGTGCTCGGGATACGCGAAACCGCCGGGGTTCAGCTGGGCGAGGTCGTCCAGGCGGCTCTTCTCGACCATGAGCTGTTGCTGCTGCTCGATAATTTCGAGCAGATTGTCGCAGCTGCGCCCGTTGTGGCGGATCTCCTGGCGGGTTGCCCCACGCTCACGATTTTGGCGACCAGCCGTGCCAGCTTGCAGATCTCCGGCGAGTACGAGTATCCAGTCGCTCCGCTCCAAATCGTGAAGATACCAAGCAATCCAACGCTGGAGGACTTGAATCGTTCCGACGCGGTCCGACTTTTTGTGCTGCGGTCCCAAAGCGTCAAACCTGATTTCACGCTCACCCAGGAGAACGGGCCGGCAATCGTCGATGTCTGCCGCCGTCTCGATGGTTTGCCGCTGGCCATTGAATTGGCCGCCGCGCGGGTCAAGGTGCTTCCTCCAGCGGCGCTGAAGATGCGTCTCGGGCATTCTCTCCCACTGCTTACCGGCGGTGGGCGAGACCTGCCATTGCATCAGCAAACGATGCGATCGACGATCGCCTGGAGCTACGATCTGCTCTCTCCCGGTGAGCAACAATTTTTCCGGCACCTGGCGGTTTTTATCGGCGGCTTCACGCTGGAGGCGTTCGAGCAGGTCTGTGGACACCTCACCATCCCCGAGCTCGATACCATCGCCGCGCTGACGTCGCTGGTGAGCAATAGCCTGGTACGATCCACCGAAGCGTCAGATGGCACGCTACGGTATCTGATGCTGGAGACGATCCGCGAGTTTGCCGAAGAGAAATTGTATGAACGAGGAGAAGATACGGCTGCCCATCAACGTCACGTGGATTGGTGCCTCAGCTTCACCAGCGACTCGCCTACCGGGTTTCGCCAGGTCACGCCTTCAGAGATCCTGCGCCTGGATGTCGAGTATCCGAATTTCCGATCGGCGTTGAGCTGGCTTGATGCCTCGGACGGTAAGGGCACGCTTTTCTTGAGGCTTGCCGCTCGCCTTGGGTATTTCTGGTATTTAGCAGGCTACGAGCCTGAGGGCCTGGACTGGCTTCGGAGAGCGCTCGCCAACGCACACGATGAAACCCATCCCGAATATTTCAAAGCGCTTATCCGAACTGGGCACCTGGCCACGACTATGGGGGATGCAAGCGCCCGGGCATATTTGGAGCGAGGTCGATCCCTGGCAAAGGCGGCGGGAGATGTCGCGCAGCTCGCACAGGCCACGATCACCCTCGGGATTGCGGCAGAGGACGAAGGGAATTTCGAAGAAGCCGAAGAATTGATGACGAGTGGCCGAGAACTCGCCCAGGCAGGCCGGACTCGAGTGGGCAGAATGCATTGCGCTCTATCATCTCGGGATCATTGCTTACGGACGCGGCGATCTCGAATCTGCGCGAACGCGATTGGAGACGGCTCGGGCCTCAGCGCAGGCAATGGAGGATATGCTCATTCCATTCTGGAGTCTCCCTTACCTCGCCCTGGTCGCACTTATGGAAAACGACCTGATCCGTGCTGCTGGACTCCTTCAGCAGACTCTCCACGCTGGTCGCGAATCTGGTCCGCACATGCTACTGGGCACTGTTGCGGTGTTCGCATCGGCGTTGGACGACTGGCAGTCCACTGCCAGGCTCCTTGGGGCTGCCACAGCCCGCAACCACGGAAATCGCCAATTCGCTTTCCCGGAACGGACTGCGATCATGGAGGCAGAAGCCTCTGCCCGCCTGCAGTTGGGTGCGGAAGCTTACGACGGCGCGTGGACCAGCGGACGCATGATGCGGCCCAACGAGATTACGGCAGAGATGGAGCGTGTGTTGATCATCGCTGAGGGTTCTCGCGTCGCACGGAAGATCGATCGAGAACCATCTATGCTCACTGCTCGAGAGCGGGAAGTTTTGCGATTGCTGATCGATGGGCGCTCGAATCGGGAAATCGCCGACATGCTGTTCATCAGCCATCGCACGGCCACCACGCATGTCACCCACATCCTGACCAAGTTCGGCGTCGAGACCCGCGCTGCGGCCGTCACCTACGCCTTTCAGCACGATCTCATTTAACTCGGAATCGACTACGTACCTGTACAGATTACGTATATGCCGTCGATTCCATCGACGTGTAGGAAATCGTCCGATTACCGGACGATACCGCACTATCGAGAAGAGGATGATGTCTCCATGGTCGAGTGAGCTCGACAGCGGGTTGGAGGGAGTACCTCCCTTCGAACAAACACGAAAGGTCGAACCGCCATGGATACGAATTCTCAAACGTTGTTTTCCGTCCGTCAGGCTGAACACCACCTTCGACTCCGCGAGTCACAGCGCCTTCGTGATGCCGAGCTAGCTGCGGGTATCCAGCCAGCACGACTGCACGTTTTTTCTCTCCGAGCATGGATGAGCACGACGCTGGTCACCGCCGGCGACCGGATACAGGAAAAACTCACGCTGAAACCTGCGCAGGCAGACCCGATCCGATAACTGACGCCACTACAGCTGATCTCAAACTTCGAGCAAACAGATTCTTGTGTCGGCACAATGCGGGAGCTACCTCATGAACGCAACACGGACACCCATCTGGAACCCACAGCTCAGACTCAGCGCGTTCGTTGGATTCATCGTGTTTTTTTCCGTCCTGATGGCCGGGTACACCTTTGTCGAGGCTGGACAAGAGAAATGGGGTGACGCGGCCTGGACCGGTAGCTCCGCCGGCGTTGCGATCGAGGGATTCCTCAAGGGAGCCGATGCCAAGTCGATCGAAAGTGCATCGAATCCATACCCGGAGGTGTTCCCGCTGACACGATCCATCAATGAGCGGTTGTTCAGCCAGCACACACAGCTCTTTGCGTGGATGACCGTAGCTGGAGAGCTGCTGCTCCCATTTGCCATCCTGGCGCTGATGCTGGTCAGATTTCGGCGGTCACGTGCTCTCCTCGTTGTTCTGGCGATGCTTGCTGCGTCCCTGAACTTCCTGTACCTCACCGAGGGTGACTCACGCTCCAACCCGCCGATGGTGTTCATGTGGCTGGCGGTCATTTGGCTCGCCGCGCTCTGGCCCACCGCCGCGCTCTTCTATGCGATCGATCTCAGGGTCCCCGAGGATCATCCGAGCGCGCAAGCAGTTGTCCCGGTTGAGCCTGGCGCCGGTCCGTGGGCATTCTTCGTCGGTGTCCTGCTGATCATCGTGGCCGGGAGTCTTGAGATGTATTGGGACCGGCTCGGGACCTTCTTCGCTCTCACTCTGGCCAGCTTCACATTGACCACCATGCTGATCTTTCTCAAGCGGCGCGTCGTTCGGACGCCAGGTCGTGCGGCAGTGGGTTCGATGACGATCGATCCCGGTCACATTTAAGCCTCATACAAGCAATGGGTGCGTCGTAACGAGCACAGAGCGAAATTGTCACGGCACGCCGCACCCCTCTTCGATCGACAACTCGATCGAGTGGATCTGGGTGAGATCGGACTGAATTTGCCCGAAGATGGGCTCACGAGCGAGCGCATAGCCCCTCATTCCAGCTGCAATGACGAGATCTTCAATGCAGGTGACAGCGGCGACGCGTGCCCTGGCTCTCGAACTTGACCGGGGACCGTGGTCCCGACGGAGATTGATCAAGCCATGATAGCCAGCCAACCCAAGCAAGCCATAGAGGACGTCACGATCACAACGCTCGATCCCGGCGCCTGGCAGGACTACAAGGTCCTCAGGCTTGAAGCGTTGGCCACTGAACCTCAGGCGTTCGAAGCGTCCTACGATGAGCTTCGCGCAAAGCCCGACGCGTACTGGACAGAACGATTAGAAGACGTCGCCGAAAGAAGAAACTCGTGGCTCTTCTTCGCGAAACGGAAGCAGCGGCTGGTTGGCATGGCCGGCGCCCTGATTGCTGAGGAGCGGCACATTGCCAATATCACCTCTGTGTTTGTGGCGAAAGAGGCAAGAGGACAGGGTATAGGCACAGAACTCATGACCGCGCTCCTGTGGGAGCTTCGCCAGGATCAGTCCCTTCAGCGACTACGACTCTATGTGAACACGTCACAGACAACTGCCGTGCAGCTCTACGAACGATGTGGGTTCATGATCGTGGATGCGGACAGAGCGAGGTACGGTGATGCCCGTGAGCACGACGGATATGTCATGGAAAAAGCCCTGGCCTGAGGATGTCCAGGGCTCTGAAATCTTCGCTTGATCTTGAGCGTATGGCCTTTTGTTTCATCGAACGGATGGACTCATCTCCCTCACCGGAGATTTTGCGAAGGGTTTCCCGCATGGTAAGCACCGTTCTCCCCGCCGCTACTGTCCCCGGACCTCGTGTGCTGCCCGCACTCGGCCTTGGATCCTTCATTACCCTACTCTCGCTGTCGGCTCCCGCGCCATTCCTTCCTGACATCGCCAGCGAGCTGGGTGTGGCTGTTCCACTGCTGGGTCAAGTCACGGCCGCGATGTTGATTCTGAGTGCTCCTCTTGGTCTCGTTGCCGGTCCCTTGGCTGATCGCTATGGATCACGCCGCCTGATTCTTCTGGGACTGGCCGCAGCGACTGTCTGCCTACTTATTTTCGGGCTGGCGACGATCTTCCCGTTGCTGTTCATCGCCAGCATTGCGGGTGCCATCAGCGAGGCGACGGTACCAGGGCTGTCGTTGGCCATTGCCGGAACGAGTTTTCATGGAGCTGCTTCCCGCCGGGCGATCGGCTGGACTGTCGGGGCGGCATCGATGGCCCCAATCGTAGGCGTGCCTCTCCTCACGACCATCAGTGGCCTCGCCGGCTGGCGCGCTGGATTTCTGGTCGGGGGTGGCATCGCGCTCGTCATCCTGGTGCTCGTCTCAGCCTGGCTTCCCGAGGATTCCCAACGGCCCGAGTCCGCATTTCACCTGCGAACGCTTCTGGATGCGTACCTGCCTCTGCTGCACGACATCGGAATGCGTCGACTCTATGGCTGTTCCGTGATGCGCTCGATGTGCTGGTTTGGCATGATCACGTATCTTGGAGTTGCACTCAAGGACCGGTTTGGCTTCTCTACCAGTGAGGTCGGCATTGTCTATATGCTGGCCGGCTTCGGATACCTGTTGGGTAGCGTCATCGCCGGAGGGACGCTCGCACGTGTCCCGGTACGGCCGCTGGTGGCCGTGAGCAATGTAATCATGGGACTGTTGCTGATGGTCGCAGTCTCCGGCATCGTCGATTCCAGAATCGCCGTCGGTCTGCTTTCGATAGCTGCCTTTGCCGGAGCCGTGGGCTGGGTGGGACTGACCGCGCTGCTGACGAGCGAAACCCCCGCCGGCGCCGGCACCACCATGGTGCTCAATGGTTCGCTGTACAGCCTCGGCGCCGCGGCGGGCGCGGGTCTCGGCGGATTCCTGCTCGCCGCCGGTGGGATCGGCGCTCTCTCGCTCGGTCTGCCACTCTTCGCCTTCGGATCTGCCCTGTGCGTATGGGCGCCTCGCCGGTTCCTCACTGTAAACCGCCGTATGGCATAACCGCTCAGGGAATACACCGCCGGCGTCCCGGAAGCATCTGTTGGGGCTGGATGTACGAGCCGTCCGCAACTCCAGCGCCACTATTCAGCGAAGGTGCGCGTGCGCTGTAATGCTTCTGCACCCCGGAGACTAAATGTCCGCCCATGCATTCGGCGGGACGCACCTTTCGTCGATCCTGTGCCGCAGTGGTTGTTCGACTAAAATTCGGGTTGGCCCTCCGCCAATCGAACAGTGGGAGAAGAAAGGGAGCACCATGAGTCTTACTCGTCGACGTGATTCCAACCGTACCCCTTATCGGCGATCGCGAATGCGAATCGCAGGCCCCGGCACGACGGCACTTCTGGCCGCGCTGCTCGTGCTCACCACGCTCGGTGGCATCGTATCTGCCCAGGATGCCCCAACCACGGTTCAACCCGGAGGCGATCTCCCAGGCGACCCCTCCATTCAGCTCGTTCAAGTGGCCCAGGGATTAGCCGACCCAGTCAATGTAGCGGTTCCTGATGATGGCAGCGGGCGGGTGTTCATTGTCGAGCGGGTTGGTCGAATCCGCATCCTCGATGCCGACGGCAATCTGCTGGACACGCCCTTTTTAGACCTCTCTGAGCTTGTTCAAAACGACTATCTGGAACAAGGGCTGCTTGGCTTGGCCTTCCATCCGGACTATGCCGAAAATGGCCTGTTCTACGTCAACTTCACTGACTACCACACCAATGGCGACACCTTCGTCATGGAGTTCAAGGCGTCATCCGATGATCCGAATGTGGCCGACCGGGAGAGCGGACGACTTCTCCTCTCGTTCGATCAACCCTATGTCAACCATAATGGGGGAACCATCAAGTTCGGTCCGGACGGGTACCTCTACATTGCAGTTGGCGACGGTGGACTCGGTGGCGATCCGTATGGCAATGCCCAGCGTACCGATACCCTGCTCGGGAAACTCTTGAGAATCGATGTCAACCCATCCGGATCGCTGCCCTACAGCATTCCGTCTGATAACCCATTTGCCGACGCTGGTGTCGTGCAGTCCAACGGGATCAGTGATGTTATCGGCGAAACATCAGGGCTCAGCCTGGAGGCTGCCGACTACCATCCCGGTGCACGACCGGAGATTTGGGCGCTCGGCCTACGCAACCCATGGCAATTTAGCTTCGACCGAGAAACCGACGATCTGTACATTGCTGACGTCGGCCAGGTGACCTGGGAAGAGATCAACTTCGAGCCAGCAGGTACAGCAGGCGGACAGAACTATGGCTGGGATTGGTTGGAGGGTTCACATTGCTATCCGGCCTCGGTCACAGAATGTGCCCGGACCCAGGTCGGAGTCCTGCCAATCGCAGAATATAAGCATGGAGCCGACGGCTGCGACATCACCGGTCTTGGCATCTATCGGGGCGACGTGTACCCCGAGATCGACGGGATCTATTTTGCCTCCGACTGGTGCTCTGGCAAAATCTGGGGCTTGGCCCGCGATCAGGACGGAGATTGGCAATTCGAACAACTCCTCGATACTGAGCTTCTGTTGACCGGGGGCGGGGAAAATCCCAGCACTGGTGACCTCTACCTGACGGCGTGCTCGTGTCAATTCAACCGTCAGTACGACGCATTCGAGAACCCAGAGGGTACGGTCTGGAAGCTGGTTACCACCGATCAGGTGCCAGATGGAGCCGTGACGGCGCCGCTCACGCCCACTGAAGCTGACGCGGCGACTCCAGCGGCAAATGAAGAGACCGTGGATACCGCCGAGGCAACCCCCGCCGAAGGCTAATCGACAAAAGTTCTCGCTCTCTGGGGGACCGAAAAGTCGGTCCCCCAGAGCCGGGAACTTGCAAGGCAATCGCGCGGACACATAACCAGAAACAGCGAGGCAGAATTCGCATTCAAAGATGCTTGGGGCAAAACTATTCATGACCCGCTCGTCAATGGCCTGGCCGAAGGCGGCGAAAATGCTCAGGTTCGCACCCTACCCGGAGGACGAACGTCCTCCGGGTCGCTCTTAGATCCTTCTCGGCGCTCGACCTTTCCGTAGCAGTGAATTCCTCGCGTTTTGCAGTTTCCCCATTTGACATTTAAGCGGGCAGCACCCTCGTCGCTTCGAACCCCAGCGAATCCCTCACACCCCCAGGTCGTGAGATGGCCGGTGATGCTCGTAGTTTCCTGTGACAATGTTTTAGGTATTGACCAGGGCTTTCTGATCGATTACGGGAGTGGCGCGTGCGATATATCAACGAGGTTCAGATCAAGGACATTGCAATCGGATCTGCAGTGCTTGGTACGGGTGGAGGTGGAAACCCCTATCTCGGAACACTGAGTGCTATACAAGCTATTCGTAAACACGGCAATCTTGAACTTTACTCCGTAGATGAACTCCCAGATGACACACTCGCCGTTTCTCCGTTCGCAATCGGTTCTCCGGTTCCCTATATCGAGCGCCTCACGCTGACCGACGAGCTGATGGCAGCCTTCAAGGCCATGTCCCGCTACTTTGGAAAAGAGATCGGCGCCATTTTTTCTTCCGAGATTGGCGGCGCGAACTCAGTGATACCACTGGCTCTCGCGCGAGAGCTAGGGCTTCCAGCACTCGATCTCGATGGAATGGGCCGGGCATATCCCGAGGTGCAGTTGTGCACCTTCACGCTCTACGGACACTCGGCATCACCAGTAGCGATTGCGGACGAACATGGCAACGTCGCCGTCCTGGAGACCATCGACAACTTCTGGGTCGAGCGGCTCGCCCGCCCGATCGCCGTCGAAATGGGAGCCATTGCGGGGGCGGTGGGATTTCCGATCACGGTGCGAGACTTGAAAGAAGCCGCGGTCCTGAACACCGTCACGTATGCGGAGACGATCGGGCGGACTATCCGGGAGTCCCAAGGGGCACATCTCGATCCAATTCAGGCTGTAATTGCCACGACGAGCGGCTTCCTGCTCTTCGAAGGGCGGATCGTGGATGTTCAACGCCGCATCGAGAAGGGGTGGTCGCTGGGCGAAGTGGGCATCATGGGCATCGATGCCTACGAGGGCAGTCAGATGGTGGTTCATTTCCAAAATGAACATCTTGTCGCGATACGGGATGGCGATGTGCTGGCATCGGTGCCGGATCTGATCGCCATTCTGGATTCCGATCGCGGCTCGCCAATCACCACCGAGGAGCTTCGGTACGGTTTCCGGGTCGCGGTGATTGCCATGCCGTCCGACAAGAAGTGGCGCACGCCGGCCGGCATCGAGCTTGGCGGACCGCGGCACTTCCATTACGACATCGATTTCGTACCCGTCGAGGAGCGCTTCGGAGCGAATGGGCAGAGGTAATCACCGTAGAGCCCAAATCGGCGACGACGAAGCGGGGTATTAGTGACCCTTAAAGCGACTGCTGGTCGGAGCGCTCACGCCGGCATACGTTGATTTTTCAGTCCTGATGTAGGGGTAGGCAGCTGATGAATCTAAAAGCGCGTAAGCGTGTCTCATCGAAATCTACCCGCAGTTGAAGCGCCGAATTCGGAGATGCCTCGGGAACCACATGATGCGAAGGTGTTCGATAGTACGAACGTATCGTGGATTGCCGAGATCGGTTCGTTGTGAGAGCTCCCGGTTGGCAGCCCCCTAAAAACGAGCGATTCCAATCTCCCGCTCGTGGATGTTTGGCGATAGCTGACCCACTTCTCCGGAAAGGTCATCAGGCGGCGTGTTCTGTTAACAATCGACATGCAGAAATCCGCTTATTTGCCTCAAATATGCGTTTTTGTCCTATACACACGATGCTCTGGTGAGCCCTGAGTATCGAGGGCAGACTATCTCTATCAGTGCATTTCCTGGTGAGCGTGGAGCACTGGTCTTTGGAAAGCAGACGACATCTCTCACGATGGACGACAGCTACCGAAGCACGGGATATATCAGTAAGGGGGCCGCAATGGTCGCTTCCATCGATGTTTTCAATACTCCGTCACTTTATTCAGATGAGAATGTCCGCATTCCAGCGGAGCTCAATGCTCATTCAAGCGTGTTCGAATTGAAAACTGTCGGCGATGCGCGACAGGCACTGGCTCGGCTCCGGGAACTTCGCCGCGATTTCGATGCCGGTATGAAGCGAGGTCGTTCGGCGAACGGGTCCGAACGGTTCATGTCACTGACGCAGCCTTGTAAGGGCGAAGAGATGCTATCAGGGCTTTCTAACATTCAACGGATGCGAACCATTCGCAGTGAGATCGCCTATCTCGAGGATCTGATGGTGCGTATTGCGGAGCGTGAGTTCCAAATGGACGAGCTTCGGCATCGCTCCTACCTCACTTGTATCGGGGAATGGACGGAGCGCGGGTCGCAGCGCCCGGTCATCTAGAGCTTCATACGGTCTGGCACGTGAGGTACTATCATCGCATCTCGTGCTGAAACACACGTTACTCGCGATTGAGTTGCTCTTCGTGCCAGACCGTATGATCAGTGTCAGCGGGAACGCTGAACACCCCAGGCTGCGAACCCGCATCAAAGGATTCGACCGCCTGCTCGATGGCGGGATGCTGGCCGGTGATGCGTATCTTCTTTCGGGCGGTCCCGGAACCGGGAAGACCACTCTTGGGAACCAACTTGCCTTCCAACATGCAGCCGCAGGCGAAACTGCCGTTATTTTCATGCTCCGAACAGAACCGCACGAATGGATGCTTGCCCATTTGGGCGGTTTCGATTTTGTTCGGCCCGAGCTGATCAACAAGCGTATTCACTATGTGAGTCTACTGCGTCAGCTCGAGAACGACGGTCTCTCCGGTGTTTTGCAATCAATTCAGTCGATCGTACGTGAGTATGATGCGAGCCTCATCGTACTGGATGGCGCTGGACTGGTGGAGTCCTCCACAGAATCGGAAGCAGAGTACGGCCGTTTTGTGTTGGACCTACAGGCGCGGGCCTCGATGCTCAACTGCACGTCCGTGCTGATCTCAGCAAAAACCACGCAACCAGTACTCGCGCCCTATGTCGATGGGGTGATCGAGCTTGATCTTGAACCGGTCGAATCCCGCGATATTCGCTGGATGCGCGTTTCGAAGCAGCGGGGCGCCCGGCATTTGAATGGACGACATCAGTTTGCAATCGACCGCGACGGCGTGACCGTTTTTCCCCGTTTGGAATCAGTGTCTGGTGCCAGCAATCCATCCTGGCCCGGATCTGATCGACGCATGTCGACCGGTGTTGCGGGCCTCGATCAAATGCTCGGAGGCGGCTTAATCGAGGGAAGCACGACTGCCGTTTTCGGAACGCCTGGCATTGGGAAAACGCTGCTCAGTCTGCAATTTCTGGGTGCCGGATCGCTCGAGGATGAAACAGGTCTTCACGTGACCTTCGATGAATCGGCAGAGATCCTGACGGCAACCAGTGACCGACTCGGGCTCCTCTACGGCGATCGATTACGTTCTGGAAATGTTCGCGTCCAACGAGAGCCAAAGTTGGAGCGTTCACCAGACAGTTGGGCTTGGGCCGTCCTGGAAGCCATCGACGAATTTCACCCAACACGATTGACGATCGACGCATTCACGGATGTTGCGCGTATGTTCGCGATACCGTCGCGCCAAACGAGCTTTGGCGTGGCCTTCTCCAATGAGTTGCGTAATCGCGGTGTAACGACGCTGGTCAATCTGGAGATTGATTCATTCGTGTCTCAAACCGTCGATTTTCCGGTGCCGCGGATTTCGCCGATGATCGATTCCGGCATCCTGATGAGGTCGGTTGAGCTGGATTCTGCCGTTCGGCGTATGGTCTCCGTAATGAAGCATCGGCAGAGCTGGTTCGACGCGGCGATACGGGAATTTACGATTGATCGAGGCGGAATCTTGATCGGCGACAAATTCGACGCATCGAGACTCTTGACCGGGAGTGCAGAACCCGAGCCCAGATCATAGCTCTGCCTGGTCAGACGCAATTCAAGTGGGAGTTGCCGATGCCTTACGAGGCTAATCTCGCTCGCGGTTTTTCGATCGAATCGATAAACGCCAACAGTTGGCGTGAGTCAATTGGCTTCTCGAGATACGGCCCCTCGACCTCTACATCTGGCAACCCCGAGCCCATGAATACCAGGACAGCGGAAGGGTAGCTCGACGCCATCTGCTTGATGAGCATCGGCGGTTTGAGCCCGGGCAGCGCGATATCGACGATCACAATTTCCGGTGCTGAGTTCCCGAGCGCGTCGTTGAGCGATTTCAGGTCGTAGGCTGTTGCAGCAAAGTAGCCATAATCGCCAAGAAGCGACACCATCGCGTCCAGGCTTATCGGCTCGTCGTCAGCAATCAGAATGGGGACAGGAACGTGGCGCTGTGGACGTTCAGCCACGGCCACCTGTGCGGACTCTTCGTCAGTGAACCAGCCAGCGTCTATGAGCAAGGTGCCAATGGAGAGGCCGAGCGCGGCCGCGATCTGGTGCAATCGCTCGAGCCGCGGGAAAAGAATCTTTCCCCGTTCCAGGCGCGAAACATCTGATTGACGCACGTCGGGACCAATGCGTTCGGCCAGCTCTTCCTGGCTCATTCCCAGTTCCAGGCGACGCAGGCGAATCGCCTCACCAAGCGAACGGCTTTCCGTCATCTCAGGAGACCTCTACGCTACGTTTCGATCGGCGTTCAATCAGTCGCATTGTACGCAATCCGATTCTCCGTGCAACTTCATGAATTTCCGTCATCACTGAAACGTAATATGTTCGTGGGATGACAAAACTGGGTACGATATTGCCGGTCACTATAGGGGCCGAGGATCGATTTTGCTACCCAGGTGCATTCGCGATGCAGCTTCGATGTGGCCAGGTGGCGAGAAAAATGGTGGTTGAACGTTTATGAACATGAGTCAAGGCATCGCTCACCCAGAGTCGTGGCGCGGCGATGTTGTGATCGTCGGCGGAGGAATTCTGGGACTGGCCGTGGGGCGCGAGTTGCTGCTGCGACAACCGGGCACACGCCTGATCATCTTGGAAAAAGCCTCGGAACTCGCTGGTCAGCAAACCGGTCACAACAGCGGCGTTATTCATGGCGGCATCTATTACAAGCCAGGGTCGCTCAAAGCGCGCCTGTGCGTCGCTGGGGCGGCCGAGCTCGTGTCCTATTGCGAAGAGCAGGGAATACCATTCCGTCTCTGCGGCAAGATGATTGTCGCGACTAACGATGAAGAACTGCCCCGTCTGGACGACCTATTGCTGAGAGCTCGAGCAAACGGAGTTCCGAACGTGCGAGTGGTAGATGCGGACGAGTTGAAGGAACGGGAACCCTATTGCCAAGGAATTCGCGCGCTGTGGTCTCCCAGGACAGGGATCGTGGACTATCGCCAAGTATCAGCGGCCTATGCCCGCGAAATTGAAGCGATGGGCGGAGAGATTCGGCTGGATACCGATGTATCGGGATTCCAACGGTTTGGCAAAAACTCGGTGGTCAGAGCAGGCAACAGTGAATTCAAGGCACCCGCGGTTGTGACCTGTGCGGGGTTATACGCGGACCGAGTGGCGGCGCTCTCGGGTGCAGCAGCGTCTCCGGTGATCGTTCCGTTCCGGGGAGACTATTTTGTCCTGCGCCCCGACCGGCGCTATCTGGTGAACTCGAATATCTACCCAGTTCCCGATCCGCGATTTCCGTTTCTTGGCGTCCACTTTACGCCCCGGGTAAATGGTGAGATCTGGCTGGGACCGAATGCAGTGCTGGCATTCTCCCGGACGGGATATCAGTTCACCAACTTGAACCTCGTTGATTTGCGAGACACGTTCGGGAGCACCGGTTTCCGTTCCTTTGCCCGGCGCAATTGGCGCACCGGGTTCTCTGAAATGGAACGCGACCTGCGCAAATCGAGCTTTCTTAAAAGTCTGCAACGATACATTCCCGAGCTCACCGAAGCAGATCTCCTTCCCGGGCCATCAGGAGTACGTGCCCAGGCGTTGACCGAGCAGGGCGATATGGTGGATGACTTCGTTATCGATGTACAACCCGGCATTTTGCATTTGCGAAATGCGCCGTCCCCAGCCGCTACGTCGTCGATGCAAATTGGCCGTTATATCGCTGATCGGCTAGCCGAGCAATTCCCCGAGTATGCGGGGCGCGCTTCGGTCGCTGGGATAGTTTCCTAGAAGCGAGACGTCACGGTTGACCTTCTATCCTGGTCGAGCTCGCGGGCCGCAGAGCGAGAGCGCGCGAATGCCGGACATGAAAACGTTTCGCCTCGGCGGGGTAGCGATCACGGCACTTATGTGAACAGTCAGGCTCTTTGTCGATGAATCGGAAGGATTTTCCTGGTGTCAGGCTGGACGGCGGATAAAGAGCCTGAGTAGCGCAAAGAGAGAGACTGCGGACCAAACACCTTCCAGGAGAATGAATCCCCATTCTCGGCCGAGCACCGCGACGCCCAGCAACAAGCCCGAACCGAGTGCGTTGAGCAAGAGATACGGCACGTCGTCGATGCGAAGGCGTCCGAGCTGGAGGCCGGCGAAACCTCCGAGCACCATGAATGCACCCAGGAGCTGGACAGCTTGCGCGATCATAGTGGGCTCTCATCTTTACGGGATGCCGACGCGAAGACCCGAACCAGATTGACGAGCGAGATCAACGCCCACGTGCCATTGAGGAGCAGGAATCCCCATTGCCGTCCGCTTACTGCGTTGACCGCAAGGAGCGCCGATCCTGCGAAGTTGATAAGCAAAAAGATTTTTGATCTTGGGTCGATCTTGCCGAGTTGGCCGAGTACGAAGCCAAGCAGGACGAGCATAGCCCCGGCAATCTGGAAGTATTGATCCATTCGATCAGTCGTCTTCCGCGTCGCTCGTCTTCAAACGAAGCATCTATTTCCGCTTCTTGCGGTTGGCTTCGACCATCCGGTGCAATTCGTCGATAAAGCGATCTTCGTCTTGAATGTCAATTTTGTAGGCGTCATCGTCCAAAGACGGGGCAAGTGGAAGTTGAATGGTGATCCATCCTTCTTCAGCGCCGCGGCAAACAAGATCGGTCACGCGCGATTCGAATCGACCGTACGTCATATCTGGTTCGAGCACGCGGTAATACCCTTCGCCCAACCCGTTGCGGGTCCAAATCATGCGTACAAGCTGGCGGTGCTTGATGCGCAGATCCGACGCCACGAGCTCTGTGGCCATCAGCCCGCGCAGAACCGCCGACATTTTCCCCATTTCGCGCATCGGAGCGCCGCAAACCGGACAATCTCCATTCTCGGAGTCGGAATGGGAGAAACTGCGGCGACATGGGTCACACCAGAGAAATGTTTTTGTATTGGCGGTGTCTGTCATCATCAAACTCTACTCGAATGGAAGTCTATGCAAAAAGCCGGCAGTCTCCAGACCGCCGGCTCTCCGTTTGTGCCGAATGAATGGTGGTCCTATTCGCGGATACCGCGTTCCTCATGCGTCCGCAAACCGCCTCCCCGCCCAACGTTGGCCGCGGATTGCACCTCTCCGGCTCGGTCAGCCCAACGCTGAATGAGGTACGTGATCAGGATGCCGCCAAGCATCAGCAACACCGCAAACGTAACTTCTACGGTGTCGGCCAAGACTCCAAAATCATTGCCAAGATTACTAACACGAATGTCGCCAAGCTGTCGAATCAAGTCGCCCATTGTTGCTCTCCTTCCGGCCCCAGCCTAGGACACCGTCAACGTGCCGTGCATGCCGGCGTCTTTGTGTCCAGGAATGCTGCAGTAGTACTCATAGGTGCCAGCCGGCGCGTTGATAGTTGCTTGCCCGCTTTCGCCAGGGCTCAGAGTCACATGGACGCCGAGGGCGTCGATCGTGAAGTCGTGAACGGCGGCGCCTTCGTTGACAAAGTCAATAGTGACCTCGGTATCGGCCGGAGCGGTGAGATCAGTCGGGTCGAAAAAGATGTCGTGCATCGCGACCGTGCCAATCACGTCACCACCGCCTGCACCGTCAGCCGCTGCTGGGCTGGCGACATCGGCAGGTACTTCGGTCGCAGCTGAAGCCGGGCCCGGTGGCGGAGTGGGATACCCGCCACTTTCTTCGATGGCCTTGTTGTACGTCTCGTTCCAGTCTCCATGCTGGATGAAGATAACGAGCTCATTAATTTGCTCGTCATTCAGCGGACCTCCTAGGGTGTCGCTGAAGGGCGGCATACGATAGGTTCCATCCGGGTTCTTGAGTCCGTTATAGATCGTGCTGTGAATGATCGTTTCGCGCCCCTCGACGCCTCCCGCAACTGGAGTCCCTTGTGAGTTGATACCTTCCTGATTGAGTGAGGTATTGACTCCGCCCAAGGCTGCTCCAACGCGTCCACTACCTGAAACGCCCGGCTCCGTATAGCCTTCACCCGCAGGGCCATGGCATGGAAGGCACAGCGAAATGAAGGTCTCGCGCCCTCGCTCGATCGCAATTTCCTGTTGCTCCGCGGCTTCGGCTTTGATGCGATTGTCTTCGTCTCCCAAGTAGAGGAAGAGCACTGTCGAAAGCGCCACTAACCCCACTATGACGACGGTCGCCATCCGTTGAACCGATCCCACTCGCTCGTTCTCCTTGCGTTCTACCGCGGTAACAGACCGCTACCGGTCAGTAAGTTCTGGTTTCTGGCCCGGCTACGGATATGGAACGGCTTGATCTTGGTCGAAATCATGCCGAGATGTCGGTGCGCCCGTGTTCACCTGGACGTCGCCAGTTGGCAATACGGTCACTGGGAAATAATCAAGCGGGCGTGGCGCAGGACCACTCTCTTTTACGCCATTCTCGAAAAAGACCGAGCCGTGGCATGGGCAGTGGAATCGGTCTTCCGAGGGCACCCATGGAACGGTGCAGCCTAGGTGGGTGCATTTCCAATAGAGTGCCATGAGTCCTTCTTCGAGATTGACCAGATAGAACTTGCCGGGTGTGTACGTGAAGGGCTGATCGCCAGTGGCTGGAATATCGGAGGCTGCCACGGTGAGAACACTACCAAATGCACCAATCTTGTTTGGCCAGAAGAAGCGAACGAAGCCAGCGCCCAATTGGCCGAGCACGATGACGATCGCGGCAAGCGTCGCGTTGCGCACAAAGTTGCGCCGCGACACGACATTGTTTATGGCTTTCGGAACACTGTTCAAGTGCCCGAAGACCCAAACGGCTGAGCCTGCGGCCAAACCTATGATGGCTCCGATTCCGCTGCGTTTCACCGACTACTTCTCTCCTCTGTCCAGCTGCCGACGTTTAGGTCTACGAACCGCCGCTTCGGCTTCCTGATTAGTGATGGGTAAGCGGCAGATTCCACGGCCAGGTCAGATCCTGGCCAACGCCTCGAAACGACGTACCAAAGATCGTCAGCACCCAGAATCCAACGTAAAAACCGGTAAAGAGCGCAATGATCATCTCACGCCGAGTTGGTTTGAAGATGACATGCACCAGAATCATGAGCGTAGCAATACCACCAAGGATCACCATCCCCGGAAGGATGACCTCGGTAAACTCACGTGGGGCACCATGCTCATTCAGCCAGGTGCCGATACCAAAGACGGTACCGCGTCCGCGCCACTCGTCGAGAAGAATCAACCCGACAATGACCACGAGCGTGAAAACCGTGGTGAAACCGATAATCTTCCGGCCCTTGGACGACGTTCCGAGAATACCGACTCCCAACGGACTGCGATCGACATAGGGAATCGCCGCGATGGCCATCAAGGTCAACGACGGCACGATCACTCCGGCCAGACCTGGATCCATATGCAGGAGCAATTCCTGCATGTTCAGGAAGTACCAGGGTGCCTTCGATGGGTTCGGCGTGCGGTTCGGATTTGCACGGTCGAGCAACGGCGCATTGATAAAGATGGACAGGAAGGTCAGCAGCACCAGGAAGACCGAGGCGCAAACCGCCTCGACCACGACCAGCGATGGCCACACCATCACTTCATCGTCGGACAGGTCAGTCGGGCGGGCCAACGCTCGACCACGCACCAGTTCCAGCAGCTTCTGCCGCTTCGCCTCATCGATTTGATTCTGGGGCTGTGTCGGTTGGCCCTGCACCAGTTCCGCCATTTCGCCTGCTCCCGTTTGTCTTTTACCTACTCGACTGCTCGTTTGAGGTGGCCGCTGCTACAGCGGACCGGAAATTCCGCCGTCCTTACGAATCCGCCAGAAGTGGACGGCCATCAGGAACGCGGCGATTAACGGAAGGAAAATGACATGCAATGTGTAGAAGCGAATGAGGGTCGGCTGGCCGATCTCTTTTCCACCCTTGAGCATGAAGTCGATCTTCGGGCCAAGAATCGGAGCCGATCCACCGATCTGGGTACCGACAGTAATTGCCCAGTAAGCCAGCTGGTCCCACGGGAGGAGATAGCCAGTGAACGACAGAAGGAAGGTAATGACGAGCAGAAGGACGCCGATTACCCAGTTGAACTCTCGCGGTGGTTTATAGGAACCAGTGTAGAAAACACGACCCATATGCAGGAACACGGCAATCACCATGCCTTGCGCGGACCAGCGGTGCATGTTGCGCATAAGCTGGCCGAAGGTGACGCTGGCCTCGATGTCTTTCATGCTCTGATACGCCTGCCCCGAGGAGGGAACGTAATAGAACATGAGGAGCACGCCGGTCAGGACGAGCACCAGGAACATGAAAAACGAAAGTCCGCCCAGACAGAACGTATACGTCACCTTGGTGGCATACCGCTTGATCTTGACAGGATGAATATGCAGAAAAACGCTGCTGGCAACGATCAGCGCCTGGTTGCGCTGATTATCCGGATAGCCATGACGAACGACCGAACGCCAAACCGATGAACTGGTTATGCGATCGGCAAGCGTTTGCTCGCGTCTCATGCGGTGCCCTCCTTCTGGGGAGATCCCCTACCCGGGACGTTCTTTGACCAATCCCGCGGTTCGTCTTTCCTGACTTGCCGCCGCCAAGGATTTTCATCCAGTAGCGTCTCGGACATCGCCATTGTTGCCGATTTGGCCAGACCGTGCCTCCTAACATGAGGCCGAGCGAATGCTACTCGCATCGACACGGTTTTCACGGTCGGTGGTGGGCGCGACAGGACTCGAACCTGTGACCTCACGGATGTGAACCGTGCGCTCTAACCAACTGAGCTACGCGCCCATTTCGGCGTCGCGATTCTACCACAGCGACCGCCGAATTCTTTCGATTTTCAGCTATGCGCACACCGAGTTCTGGGATCGGTCGCTACAGCAGCGCTACACATTCCACCTCGACCAGGACTCCAAGTGGAAGTTTGGCGACCTGGACGGTGGAACGCGCGGGTGGTTCGGAATCGAAATACTTCGCATAGATGCCATTGAAGGTGGCGAAATCATTCAAATCGGACAGAAAACAGGTTGTTTTGACCGCCCGACCGAGTGAGGATCCAGATGCCGCGAGCACTGCTTTCAGGTTTTCCATGACTTGCGTTGCTTGTTCGACAATAGCGCCATCCACCACCTTGGCTGTCGACGGATCAACCGGAATCACCCCAGAGGTAAAAACGAAGCCGTTCGCCTTGATCGCCTGAGAATATGGACCGATGGCTGCTGGCGCCTTTTCGGTCGAAACAATTTCCTTGCTCATCTCATTTCCTTTCGAACACTGCGGTTTTCACGAACTCACGTCAATTGTCGAAGAAATCTCGTTCGCTGACATCGAGGTATCGCCGCGCTTCGTCGACCCGGAATTCGATGCCGATGCCCGGCCGATCCCAAACCTGGATATGACTATCTATGACCAGCGGATCTGGCAAGCCTTCGACAATATCGAACCACCAGGATGGATTTGCCGTCGGCAGCTCGAATCCGATGTAGTTGCCAGGCATCGTGGCGCTTACCTGCACCAGGGCCGCCAATCCGAAAAGCCCATCTCCTGTGCCGTGAGGGGCCATCAGGATTCCATGCAGATCGGCATACTCGGCGATCCACTTCAACTCGGCGATTCCCCCGACATCGCAGGGATCGGGACCGACGATATTTACCGCCTTTCCTTCTATAAGCTCTTTAAAGCTCTGACGCAGATAAAGCTGTTCGCCAGTATGGATAGGAATACTGGTTTGCGTCGTCACTTCACGGTAGAGATCAGCACCTGGCCATGGCGTGTAGTCGCCGGTAAGCAGGTCCTCCATCCACATAGGATTGAGTGGCTCCAACACGCGCGCAAGTCGAATGGCATCCGGAACGGAAAAACCCGGGCCACAATCCAGCGCTAAGCCGATATCAGGCCCGAGCGCTTCGCGCATCGCCGCAACGCAATCGAACACATGCGAGACACCACGCTCACTGAGCGTCCCCGCAACCGGCCAACCATGATTCCACTCGCCGAGCATGTCGGTGAGGAGAAATCCGGACTCGTGCTTCATGTCGCCGTGGAAGGCTATGCCCTGTTTGACGAATCGAAATTTCTGCGGCAGTGACTTCATCCAGGCGCCTATGGCGGCAAATCCGTCTGGGGTATACGACTCGAGTGGCGTGCGCAGCGCTCCGTTGTAGACCAGCACCCGGTCACGCACCTTGCCTCCGAGCAACTTATAAACCGGGAGCCCGGCAGCTTTGCCGGCGATGTCCCAAAGTGCCATCTCAACCATGCTCACCGGTGTGCCCCACGGTTTTGCCGCCCCACGCTGTCGAATTCTGCGAACCACCCGCTCGACATCAGTTGGATCTTCGCCAACTACAAACTCCTTGAGCCGAAGAATGGGATCTTTGAGGTAGGGTTTGGCACTTTCTCCCTGGCTGAATCCGTCGATCCCCTCATCGGTCATGATGCGCAACACGAGATGGCTCCCAATGGTGGCGCACTTCAGGTCAGTGATCTTCATTGACTCCCCTTCCCTCCTTGATCCAATCCTCAGGCGTTCGTCAGCAAACTGTGCCATTGTTATCAAGGATGAGCGACAACGCAGGCGAACGATTACCCAGCTATGAATCGCTGTGACATTGCGGAAAATTGAATTTGCCGCCCAACCGCATTTATGATTCGCTCTCCGGCGACCCACTCGCCCATGTCGTACTCGCAGCGAAAAAGGATGGACCTCGCGACGGCCTATGAGTATTTCCCTAAAAGGTCTTACCGCCTGGAAACCAGATTTCAAAGAGGCGAGTAGCGTTTCTCCGTCCCGCGACGTGCAACAAATCGCACGGGCGCTTACCTCGCTCTTCTTTGGTGCGCTGCTCCTGGTCGGTGCCGCGATCGTGGGACTCCTCCTCTACGGTGCCGCGCATTCGAATCAGATCTATGAGGGCGTCTCGATCGGCGGCATCGATGTGGGCGGCATGACACGATCAGAAGCACGAGTCGCGGTGACCGACAAGTTCTCGGAGGCTGCATCCAGTCCCGTTCTGCTTGTCAGCAACGACCAGAAGTTCTATTTCAATCCCTCCACTTCCGGTATCAATGTAGACACCGAGGCGTCGCTCAATGCCGCGTTCGCCTATGGCCGATCCGGGTCGATCTGGTCCCGCTCTCAGGATTGGGCAGGCGCGTTGTTGCAGGGTCAGGACGTGCCGATGCAACTCAAGCTTGATACCGCTAAGATCGACGCGACACTCCAGGGAGCGGCGAAACAACTCGTGCGTGATCCGCAGCCGGCCTATCTGATGTACGACTCATCGGGCCAACCAACTGTTGTTCCGGAGTTGCCCGGCATCGTCTTCGACACGGTAGCGACGCGAGAGAAGATTATTCAACGAGTCCTCGACCACTCCAGCGAGTCGGTCACCTTGGTCACCAGCATTCAACAGGCTGGCACGACCGTAGAGGATCTCCAAACCGGGGTAGCGCAAATCGAAACCATCATGCAGGCGCCCTTGGTCATCAAAGGTCCGGAATCATCCTGGAGTATCGATCCAGCTCAAATGCAATCGCTCCTTTCCTATACGAAGGGCGATGAGACGATCGATGTCGATCGCGCGGGAGTCGAGGCCTTCGTGGCACAGATCGCGGGATCTGTCGATCAACGTGCGAAGGACGCCGGCATTACCGTCGATGACAACGGCAAGCTGACCGCCATGCCGGGGCAGCCGGACATTTCGGTGAATCAGGACGCAACCGCGGATTCCGTCGTCGCCGCTTTACAGGACGGGACGCACAACGTCGACCTGGTGTACACCGTAACCCCGCAAGGAATTACGGACGAAGTCGCTCAAGCGGCAGCCGAACGTGGGGAAACGCTCCTGAACGCGGGTGTGACAGTGACCTGGGATGGCGGATCGGTGGATCTGAGCCGCGCGGATCTCCTCAAAGCACTTACCGTCAAGATACGAGAGGGGCAGAAAGATCCCTTTGTCTTCGGTTTTGATGGCAACAGCTTCGAGCAAGCGCTCACGCAGACTTTCAAGAATCTCAAGGTTCCGGTAAAGGAACCGCGGCTCCGGCTCGTCGACGGTGAAATCGTTCCCGAGCAAAAGGGGCAAAGCGGCAAGGAGGTCGATGTCGATGCATCGATCGCGGCCATTGTAGCTGCGGCGACAGACGGAAAGGGCGAGGCGGCCCTCACCGTTAAGACCGTCGAGCCCACGTTGTCGATGCCGGTGATTAGCAAAATTCACCTGGGTGACGTGCTGGCGGAATCCTCCACCTACTATGGTGACTCCAGTGATGCCCGCCGAAACAACGTCGAGGTGGCCGCCAAGTTACAGAATGGCTGGTTGATCGCACCCGGCGCCGAGTTCTCTTATGCCGAGTTCATCGGCGGCGTGACGGCCGATCAAGGATTCGTGACCGGATTTGGCATCGTCGATGATGGCACGGGAGGTGTCACGACGGCGCCCGTCATCGGAGGTGGTATTTGCCAGGTCTCAACGACGATCTTCCAAGCCGCCTTCTGGGCCGGTATGCAGATCGAGGAGCGTTATAGCCACCCCTATTGGATTCAGACCTACGGCGAACCGCCCCGTGGGATGAAGGGCCTCGATGCGATGGTCAACATCGACGAGGTCAACGGCACACTCGACCTCAAGTTCACAAATACCACTGGCAACTGGATTGCCGTGCAGGTCATTGACGATGGAACGGTACTCACTGCCCGCATCCTCGGCACCGATCCGGGATGGACGGTCGATGTGAGTCAACCAGAAATTACTGATGTGGTGAAGCCGGATACCACCACCCGGTACACCGATTCTCCCGAGCTGCCTGATGGAACCAAGTTGCAGGTCGAGTATGCCCAGGAGGGATTCACCTCCACTATTCGTCGTACCGTGACCGATTCCAATGGCAAGGTGATCGCCGATGGAGACCTGGTGGGAACGTACGGAGCTTCCGAGAACACGATTCTCCGCGGAACCGGAACCTCCACCCCAGAGGCTGGCGAATAGGACGTCTCCGTAGTAGACTATCTTCCTGCGTGACGGGTGCCGCTGAGGTGCCCGTTTCGTGTGAGTGTCGAAAGACGATTCGTCTCGAAAGCTCACACTCGATTGCACCTCATCTCCAATGTGGAGATGAATGAAATCGAGTAGCCCTCATCCCGAGGGATGTGTTCCGACTTCGGTCGAGAGCGCACACTGAAGGTCTTAGTCTTCTCTTGACACCGGAAACGGGACATGGTAGATTAAGCGGCCCTCATGAGAGGGTTGTGCTTCGGCCTGTGGCTGAAGCGCCGCACCTTGACAGGTTGGACGCCAGGTGACTGGCCAGCGGCAGGGACGAGGATCTTCCTTTTGGGAGGGACTGTGGACCGGGCGGTGGTTGGGCGCCGAGTGGGCGGCCGAAGATGGAGGACCGACGCGCCGGTCGAGCCGCGCTCCTTAGGGGGTGTGGTGGCGGATCAGGCGTATCGGAGATGACGCACGCACAATGTGAAATAAAGTCCTGTCGCACTTTCGGGTGGGCAGGCAGCCATTTTGGTGGAGAGTTTGATCCTGGCTCAGGATTAACGCTGGCGGCGTGCCTAATGCATGCAAGTCGAACGTGCTCTCTTCGGAGAGAAACGTGGCGGACGGGTGAGGAACACGTGGGGAACCTGCCCATCGGTGGGGGGTAGCCCGCGGAAACGCGGGGTAATTCCGCATACGCTGGCCTGGGGATAGCCTGGGTCAGGAAAGGGTCTTCGGACTCGTCGATGGAGGGGCCTGCGCCCGATTAGCTAGTTGGTGGGGTAACGGCCTACCAAGGCGGTGATCGGTAGCTGGTCTGAGAGGACGGCCAGCCACAGGGGAACTGAGACACGGTCCCCACTCCTACGGGAGGCAGCAGCAAGGAGTTTTCCGCAATGGGCGAAAGCCTGACGGAGCAACGCCGCGTGGGGGATGACGCTTTTCGGAGTGTAAACCCCTTTTCTTGGGGACGAAGCAGTGACGGTACCCGAGGAAGAAGGCCCGGCTAACTACGTGCCAGCAGCCGCGGTAATACGTAGGGGCCGAGCGTTGTCCGGAGTTACTGGGCGTAAAGCGCGCGCAGGCGGCTCGTCAAGCCTGACGTGAAAGCCCCCGGCTCAACCGGGGAGGGTCGTCGGGGACTGGCGAGCTTGAGGTCGGCAGGGGCTGGTGGAATTCCCGGTGTAGTGGTGAAATGCGTAGAGATCGGGAGGAACACCCGTAGCGAAGGCGGCCAGCTGGGCCGTACCTGACGCTGAGGCGCGAAGGCGTGGGGAGCGAACGGGATTAGATACCCCGGTAGTCCACGCAGTAAACGATGCAGACTAGGCGTGGGGGGACTTGACCCCCTCCGTGCCGAAGCTAACGCGATAAGTCTGCCGCCTGGGGAGTACGGCCGCAAGGCTAAAACTCAAAGGAATTGACGGGGGCCCGCACAAGCGGCGGAGCGTGCGGTTTAATTCGACGCAACGCGTAGAACCTTACCAGGGCTTGACATGCACCTGCAGAGCCGTGAAAGCGGTTGGCCTTCGAGGGTGGTGCACAGGTGCTGCATGGCTGTCGTCAGCTCGTGTCGTGAGATGTTGGGTTAAGTCCCGCAACGAGCGCAACCCTCGTGGTTAGTTGTCGATGTTTCTAGCCAGACTGCCGGTAGCAAGCCGGAGGAAGGTGGGGATGACGTCAAGTCAGCATGGCCCTTACGTCCTGGGCTACACGCACGCTACAATGGCCGGGACAATGGGCTGCCAAACCGCAAGGTGGAGCGAATCCCACAAACCCGGTCTCAGTTCAGATCGCGGGCTGCAACTCGCCCGCGTGAAGGTGGAGTCGCTAGTAACCGCAGGTCAGCACTACTGCGGTGAATACGTTCCCGGGCCTTGTACACACCGCCCGTCACGTCACGAAAGCCGGCAACACCTGAAGCCGGTGGGCCAACCCGCAAGGGGGGCAGCCGTCGAGGGTGGGGTTGGTGATTGGGACGAAGTCGTAACAAGGTAGCCGTAGCGGAAGCTGCGGCTGGATCACCTCCTTTCTAGGGAGTGTCGCTGCTTTCGGGCAGCGCAACCCAGGTCAGGCCGGTGGGTGATGACCCTGTTTGTTTCGGGCACCGAGCCACGCAGTTTCGCCGTCGAGTACGACGTGCTTTGAGACTGGGCAGTGGCGCCGGGCAGCAGGTGAGCCGCCGGAGCCGTGCGTCACACAGATGCGCTACATGCGCGTCGGATCCCCCTCATTTATGCAGGCCTGCCAACGCAAGACGGTCGGGCTGCATGGGCGAGTTGGGAGTCCTCCATCTTCGGCCGTCTGGTCGGCAGGCCAGGGGTCCGTACCGCAGTGAGTACGCAGCGGGCGCATAGCTCAGCTGGTTAGAGCGCGGCCCTGATAAGGCCGAGGTCCCTGGTTCGAGTCCAGGTGCGCCCACCGGCCCAGATTCTGGGGTCGTAGCTCAACCGGGAGAGCGCCGCCCTTGCACGGCGGAGGTTCGGGGTTCGAGCCCCCGCGGCTCCACTGCGGTCATGCACATTGACAATGGAATGGGACGATGAGAATCGGCCCGCCTGGGACCAACCGGGCGGGTATGAATGAGGAACAAGCTCCTCGACGTCGGCAGGTCCTGCCCGACGCGAGGAACAAGCACAATGTTCTTGTCTCGCCCTCCCCTACTTCGGTTCAGTGTTTGCTGGACTGGGTGTCTGGGTGTGGGACGAGTGGGAACGACGGCTTGCTTCGATGTCCCGGCGGGGAACGAGGCGAGCTGGATGGTTGGCCTGTGAAACGAAAGGTGCGACCGGAATGATGGGCACACGGTGGATGCCTTGGCGCTGGACGCCGATGAAGGACGTGGCCACGCGACGAAATGCTCTGGGGAGGCGCTGGCAGCCGGTGATCCAGAGATCTCCGAATGGGGCAACCCGGCAGGCGTGATGGCTTGCCACCCGGAAGTAACCGGGGGGGAACCGGGGGAACTGAAACATCTCAGTACCCCGAGGAAAAGAGAGGATGCCCTGAGTAGCGGCGAGCGAACGGGGCAGAGCCCAAACCGGGTCGGCGTACGAGCAGGTATGCGCTGCCGATTCGGGGTTGTACGATCCAGATGGAGAGGGATACCGACTTCTCGCTGGGATGGTTGGCCGTCAGACGAAGCTTACTGGAACGGAGCACCAGAGGGGGTGAGAGTCCCGTAGTCGACGACGAGTCAGCACCAGTGATCTGGAACCGTGAGTACCGCCCAACACGTGACATTGGGTGGGAAGCTGGGGGGACCACCTCCCAAGGCTAAATACGACCAGCGACCGATAGTGAACCAGTACCGTGAGGGAATGGTGAAAAGCACCCCGACGAGGGGAGTGAAATAGATCCTGAAACCGTGTGCCTCCAGCCTGTCGGAGCTTCTCAGATTACTGAGGGGTGACGGCGTGCCTTTTGTAGAATGAGCCGACGAGTATTTTGGCGTGGCGAGGCTAAGGCAGCGACAGCCGGAGCCGGAGGGAAACCGAGTCCGAAAGGGCGACTAGTTGCGTCCAAATGACCCGAAACCGGGTGAGCTACCCATGGGCAGGGTGAAGCGCGCGGAACACGCGCGTGGAGGCCCGAACCCGTGTCCATTGCAAAGGGCAGGGATGACCTGTGGGTAGAGGTGAAATGCCAAGCGAACCCGGAGATAGCTGGTTCTCCCCGAAATGCATTTAGGTGCAGCCCCGGGAAGTAACAGCGCCGCGGAGGTAGCGTAAACGGATCGGCGCGGGGGCTTGCCGCTTACCAACCCGAACCAAACGACGAATGCCGTGGTGCGTACCCGGGAGTGAGACAGTGGGAGCGAAGTTCCATTGTCGAGAGGGAAACAGCCCAGACCGCCGGCTAAGGTCCCTAAGTCTGAACTGAGTGGGCAAGGCGGTCGCGGTGCACAGACAACCAGGAGGTTGGCTTAGAAGCAGCCATCCTTGAAAGAGTGCGTAATAGCTCACTGGTCGATGGTGCCGCGGCACCGACAATCCACCGGGGCTAAGTTCAGCGCCGAAGCCGCGGATGCGTCTTTTAAGACGCGTGGTAGGGGAGCGTCCCCAACGCCAGTGAAGGGAAGGTGGAAACCGACCTGGAGGGTTGGGGAGTGCGAATGTCGGCACGAGTAGCGCGAGGGAAGTGCGAATCTTCCCCACCGAATGCCCCAGGGTTCCGCAGCCATGCTGATCAACTGCGGGTGAGGCGGGCCTAAGCCGAGGCCGGAAGGCGTAGGTGATGGACAACCGGTTAGTATTCCGGTCCCGCTGGCGAGCCGTTATGAGCGATGGGGGGACGCAGGGGGATAGGTCCCGGGGTGCAGACCCTCCAAGCCTGTAGGGAGCCCGGATAGGCAAATCCGTTCGGGCGATGACTGAGAGGTGATGGGAAGGCGCGGAGTCCGCTCCAAGCCGCAGGGATTGAGTCCGAGCTGCCAAGAAAAGCCTCTAGCCAGGAACGCCAGCGCCCGTACCGAAAACCGACACAGGTGGGCTGGTAGAGCATACCAAGGTGGACGAGAGAACCTCCGTCAAGGAACTCGGCAAATTAGTCCCGTAACTTCGGGAGAAGGGACGCCCCGGTAGGGTGAAGGACCACGCGTCCGGAGCTCGAGGGGGCCGCAGCGAGCAGGCCCAGGCGACTGTTTACCAAAAACACCGGTCCATGCCAACACGAATTCGTGTGGATGTATATGGGCTGAGACCTGCCCAGTGCCGGAAGGTTAAGGGGCGGGGTTCACGCTCCAAACCGAAGCCCCGGTAAACGGCGGCCGTAACTATAACGGTCCTAAGGTAGCGAAATTCCTTGTCGGGTAAGTTCCGACCCGCACGAAAGGTAGAACGATCTGGGCACTGTCTCGACGGGGGACTCGGCGAAACTGAAAGACCGGTGAAGATACCGGTGACATGTGGCAGGACAAAAAGACCCCGTGGAGCTTTACTCCAACTTGCCGTTGGGCGAGGGTGTGGTTTGTGTAGGATAGGTGGGAGCCGGTGAACTCTGCGCGCCAGCGTGGGGGGAGGCACCCTTGAAATACCACCCTGACCATACCGTCGTTCTCACCCGGCGTCTGATCGACGTTCCGGGGACCGCGGCTGGTGGGGAGTTTGACTGGGGCGGTCGCCTCCTAAAGAGTAACGGAGGCGCCCAATGGTTCCCTCAGGCCGGATGGCAATCGGCCGGAGCGCGCAAGGGCAGCAAGGGAGCTTGACTGTGAGGCAGACAGGCCGAACAGGGACGAAAGTCGGGCCTAGTGATCCCACGGTTCCGAGTGGAAGGGCCGTGGCTTAACGGATAAAAGCTACCCCGGGGATAACAGGCTGATCCTGCCCAAGAGTCCATATCGACGGCAGGGTTTGGCACCTCGATGTCGGCTCGTCGCATCCTGGGGCCGGAGAAGGTCCCAAGGGTTGGGCTGTTCGCCCATGAAAGCGGTACGCGAGCTGGGTTCAGAACGTCGTGAGACAGTTCGGTCTCTATCCGCCACATGCGTTGGGATATTGCGAGGGGCTGGCCCTAGTACGAGAGGACCGGGCTGGACGAACCGCTGGTGGACCAGTTGTCGGGCAACCGGCACCGCTGGGTAGCTACGTTCGGACGGGCGAACCGCTGAAAGCATCTAAGTGGGAACCCCTCCTCAAGACGAGTATCCCCATCTGTAACAAGAGTAAGGCCCCAGGAAGATGACCTGGTTGCAAGGCGACACGTGGACGGCTAGCAATAGACCGGAGCGAAGTCGTGCTTATGGCCGAGGACGGTCCCCTTACTTTCCAGGACCACCAACCATCCAGCTTTTGCCTTGTTCCCCCCCGGGAGGTCACCACCCCTCCCCTCATTGTCCCAAACCGCTGCATACCCGGAGCCGATCCGGGGGGCTCGTGGCCCAGAGCGCGGTGGCCCCACCCGGTCCCATCCCGAACCCGGTCGTGACCCACCGCAGCGCCGGAGAGTACTGTGGGGTTGCCCCACGGGAGGCGAGGCCGCTGCGAGCCCCCCCGATGGGCTCCTGGTATGCAGATTGTCATCATGTGAATTAAAACGACTGCGTCTTTGACGCAGTCGTTTTGTTTTGTCGGGGATTTTCGATTGCTTCGGAAGCCGAAGCACCGGTATCTATCCATCGAGAGCGGTGCCTTCTTACTTTGACGCGGGCAGCATTCCCGTCGTAGATTCAGCAAGTTGCGCGCAGTCATTCCGAAGCGCGACTATCAAAGGAACCTTTGTGAGTCAAACACCTATTAACCAACCTTCCTACCGGCCAAGTAAACGTGTACTGGCATCCGGAGTTGTCGCCGGCGCCGCAGTAGGAGCCTGGGCAGCCAATCGGATGCGCTCGGCGCAACTATCGGGCGATCGATCGATTTCCAGCGATGCAATAGACGGGACAGCCTCTCCCCTCATAAATTGGGAACAGGCCCGCGCCATCGCCGTCAACATGAACCGGGCTGCTAGCCTCACCTCGGTGGAACGTCAGCGTCTCGATGCCGAATACACCACGTTGGTGGATCAGGTCATTCCAGTCGTACAGGCGTACGTCGGCGTTGCGCTCCCCTACTCGACTGTCACAACGCTTGCATTCGATCGCGTGGACTGGATCAACGCGAATATCGACGCGTTTCGCGAGATGCTGGCGCCCTTCGAAGAGCTTGCGCGCGACGATGCGAAGAAAAGCTCTGCGTCTCAGTTGATGGCAGGAGTCAATCGGAAAGTCGTGAGTCTCGAAGTTGGCATATTGCTCGGCTATCTCTCACGTCGCGTTTTGGGTCAGTACGACATTGCCTTGCTGGGACGCGATGAGAGCAGCGGTGGCAAACTCTATTATGTCGAACCGAATATTCGCCATATCGAGTCGACCTTGGAGCTTCCGGCCGACGACTTCCGCATGTGGCTCGCTCTGCATGAGACCACCCATGTCTTCGAGTTCGAAGCGTTTCCCTGGGTGCGTCCCTACTTCAATGGGATGTTGGAGGAGTACTTCGGCTACCTGAAAGAGGACGCCGCGCTTCTCGGTCAGGGTTTGAAAAACCTGAAGATCTTTGTCGAGCGAGCGCGATCAGGCGATGCGGGCACAAGCTGGATCGAACATCTGATGAACGAGAAGCAACGTGAGTTGTTCAACAAGATGCAAACCATGATGTCAGTTATCGAGGGCTATTCCAATCACGTCATGAATGCCGTAGGTCGCGACCTGCTGCAAAGCTACGAGCCGATTAGCCGGAAGTTTGAACATCGCCAGGCAAATCGCAGCCAGGCGGAGATTTTCTTCTCCAAGTTGACCGGATTGGACGTCAAAATGGAACAGTACCGCCTCGGCGAACAGTTCATCGACGCGGTTGTTGCGGAACGTGGGCATGATTTTGCAGTACGCGTTTGGTCGGGACCGGAATACCTACCCTCCCCCGAAGAGCTACGCAACGCACACCTCTGGGTTCAACGTGTCGATGCAATGGACACATCGACGATGGCTGCATCGTGAGACACCCTTTCTGAACTCATCAACGGCGGCGCTATTGCCCCATCACTAGTGTAAGAAGTGCCGTGTTCCGGTAAAGACCATGGCAGCTCCGGCAGCGTTCACCGCAGCGATAACTTCCTCATCACGTACTGAGCCGCCAGGTTGCACGAGAGCGGTGACGCCTGCCGCAATGGCCGCCTGGACCCCATCGGCAAAGGGGAAGAACGCATCGCTGGACAAAACGGAGCCAGCGGCGCGCTCCCCCGCTTTGCGCGCGGCGATGTTCACGCTTTCGACTCGGTTCGGTTGGCCAGCGCCAACTCCAACGATCGCTAGTTGTTTCGCCAGGACGATGGCATTCGATTTCACATGCCGCACCGCCCGCCAGGCGAACGCCAGGTCAGTCAGCTCTTCTTCGCTCGGCTGACGATCGCTCACGACTTTCCAGGACGATGTATCGTCTGGCAACACGTCGGGCTGCTGGAGGAGCAACGCACCTTGAATCGATCGAACAGTGAGTGCGTCCTCCGGCTCAAGATCCGCAACTGCCATGTTCAGCAATCGCAGGTTCTTTTTCGATGCGAACACTGCACGCGCCTCTGAATCGAAACCCGGCGCCAGAATGACTTCGTAAAAAGTCTCTTTCAAGGTGGCCGCCAGCTCGGCATCGACCGGCCGATTGAGCGCCACGATGCCTCCAAATGCGGACACTGGATCTCCTGCCAATGCGGATGAATACGCGCTGGCAAGATCGTCGTGCACGGCGAGTCCACAGGGAATCATGTGTTTGACAATCGAGACGGCCGGACGATTCCACCCTTGAATGGCACTCCACGCGGCGTCAGCGTCCAGCAAATTGTTGTATGAGATCTCTTTTCCCTGCAGTTTGTCGGCCGACAACACACCGCGGGACGACTGTCCTGGTGACAGACGCAGGTAAGCTGCTGCCGCCTGATGCGGATTTTCGCCGTAACGCAGATCGAGCGCTTTCCGTCCGGCCAGCGTCAGATCCGCTGGGAAACTCTCGTCGTCCGCACGCAGATAGGCACTAACCAGCGTGTCGTACTCGGCAGTGTGCTGGAATGCTTTGGCAGCCAGCTCGCGTCGCATTGCTGTGCTTATGCTGCCCTCCTGCAGTGCCTTTAACACGCGAGCATGGTCCTCCGGATCGACCACGACGATCACATGCTCGTGGTTTTTGGACGCGGCACGCAACATGGCCGGACCACCGATATCGATCTGTTCGACCGCTTCATCGACTGCGATGCCCGGCTGCATCACGGTTTGCTCGAAAGGATAGAGATTCGAGACCAGCATCCCAATGGGTTGAATGCCATGTTCTCGCAACTGCGCCTGATGGTTGGGATCGTCGAGGCGAGCAAGCAATCCACCATGAATTGCAGGATGCAGTGTTTTTACGCGACCATCGAGAATCTCCGGGAAACCGGTAATGTCGGCGACGGCGGCAACGGGAATGCCACTCTCCTGCAACGTGCGCAGCGTTCCACCGGTCGAGAGCAGCTCCCATCCAATTGCGATGAGCTGCTGCGCAAAATCGACGATGCCGGTCTTGTCATAGACACTAATAAGCGCGCGCACGTGGGGCTATGTTCCTTTCGATCGAACGTCGTTTCGTCAGTGGTAGTCTAGCGTTGGAACGAATTTGATTTCGGCCAGAACCCTAACTTCCTCCAAAAATAATCGGACGGCCTCCCTTGACACAGAACTTGCCTACAGATTTCCGTTCCCGCTTGATTGGGGACTACGTCACGGCACTTTCCAGTGCGAACCCGACGCCGGGCGGAGGCAGTGCCGCAGGTTTGGCGGGAGCGCTGGGCTGCGCGCTGGGTGAAATGGTTTGCAATCTGACCCTTACCAAAGTGGACAACGACCAACTCACCAAACTTGCTGGAACTTTCACCACGATGGCCAACGATCTCATCTCATTGGGACGACGCGACGAGCTGGCATTTGGCGCCTACCGTGCAGCAATTGCGCTTCCACGGGGGACAGACGACGAGAAACTCGTCAGGCGTGCGGCAATCGAGCAGTCACTCGTTACAGCAGCTGAAGTTCCACTGGCCATGATCGAAATGGGGATTGCCGCCATCGATTGCTTACGAATGACTGCGGAAATCGGTACTCCACATGCCCTGGGCGATCTCGTGACTGGGGGCTTCCTGCTCCAGGCGATGACGCTGGGTGCACTGGAGAACGTGACAGTGAATGCGGCTTCGATGAAATCTCCCGAGCATCGCGAACGGTTCGAGAACGCCGTGCAGTCTGCCAGCACGGATGTCGAAACGCATCTGGGAGCACTGCAGCTCGCAGTCGCGGGGCGGAACGCGTAATTCGGCCCAGCTCACCCCTACATTTCCACTTGCTCCAAAGACCGATCGAATATCATCTTGCTTTTTTGCTGGGGCCGAAAGAAGACGGATCGAAGATCGGCAGCAAGCGGGTTGGTGTCATGGTCGAGACCGGGGTTCGCGCTGGCGCGGGACTATCCCGTTACGAGACTATCTGTCGTGGACGGTACTGCAATGCCTCTGCCAGGTGCTGGGCGGCCACTGTGACGCCGCCTTCCAGATCGGCGATCGTGCGAGCCAGTTTCAAAATCCGGTGGTAGGAACGCGGCGAAAGACTGAGCTGAGTAACCGCGTTTTTCATCATGGCATCGCCCATGGCATCGAGCGTTACGAATTGCTCCAGATCGCGCGCGCTCATATCGGCATTCGTTAATGCGCCCGTGCCATTCAACCGTTCTGCCTGGCGAACGCGTGCCGCAGTCACTCGTCCCTGAATTTCCCGCGACAGTTCCCCTGAGCGACGGGCAGCGAGTTTCTCGTACTCGACTCGTGGCGCTTCGACATGAATATCGATTCGATCGAGCAGCGGCCCGCTGATCTTTTTCTGATAGCGCTGAATCTGCGCGGATCCACACCGGCAATCGCGTATCGGGTCTCCAAAGTATCCGCAAGGACACGGATTCATCGCCGCGATGAGCATGAAGTTGGCTGGGAACGTGACCGTACCCGACGCGCGGGCAACACTCACCCGGCGGTCTTCCAACGGTTGACGAAGCATTTCAAGCGTTGCGCTCTGGAATTCGGGCAGTTCGTCGAGAAAAAGGACTCCGCGGTGCGCCATGCTCACTTCTCCCGGGCGTGGCCACGATCCGCCGCCGATCAACCCGGCATTGCTCGTTCCGTGATGGGGCGAACGAAATGGACGATCTCGTAACAACGGCGTCTCGGGTGGCAGCATGCCGCGCACGGAATAGATCTTCGTCACTTCGAGGGCTTCGTTGATGGTCATCGGCGGCAGGATCGAGGGCAGCGCACGGGCAAGCATGGTCTTGCCTGAACCTGGCGGGCCGGTCATCAACACGTTGTGGCCCCCCGCCGCGGCGATCTCCAGGGCGCGTTTGACATGTTCCTGTCCGCGGATCTCGGAAAAGTCGGCCAGATAGCCCGGAGCAGCGTCTGGCACGCGTTCCTGAGGTTGGAATGGCTCGATTGGTAGTTCACCATTCAGATAGTTCACGACATCGGTCAGGGTGCGAACTGAGATGACGTCGATTCCCTCGATCAGTGCGGCTTCTGGCGCATCGTCGGCCGGTACGATGGCTCGGCGTAGCCCGCGCTCGGCAGCCAGGGAAACCATCGAAATGATGCCCGGTGTATGACGAACGATCCCGTCCAGCGAGAGCTCGCCGACGATCAGTGTGTCCGCAACGTCGGCATGAATCTGGCGCGACGCGATCAGGGTCCCGACCGCGATCGGCAAATCGTAGGTCGGTCCAGCCTTTTTCAGATCGGCCGGTGCAAGATTGACGGTGACATGGCCATGCGGAACCCGACCGCCGCTGTTGCGAATCGCGGCACGGACACGCTCCCGGCTTTCCTGAACCGCGGCGTCGGGAAGTCCTACGATCACGATACCGGGTACACCGCCGCCGACGTAGACCTCAACTTCAACGAGGACGCCATCCAGTCCGACAACGGCACAGCTATTGACTTTCGCGAGCACACGCGTTCTCCCTCGACATCGAAACCCGCTACTGATTTCGCTCCACAAGCGCCATGAAGGCGTCCGCATCCACATGCAGCGCCAACTGATGCACCGCAGGGAGCGTTGATCGTTCGAATGACATCTTGCGGGAGATTGCGCTCATCTCGATGATGGCTTCCATGGAGCGCGAGCCATGCAGGTATTTCGGAACATCGAGAAATGCCGCCAAGAGCGATCCGTCGACCCGCATCTCATCACCGTTGAAGATCTGCGGTGCGTTCCGTTGCAGAATGGCCCGCAACAGAATGGCGCGACGCAGCGGGTAGGTCCGATCGTCCTTGGAGTCGGGGTTCGGCCCGAGCACATCAACGAACCCGCGCAAGCGGCTCAGGAAGTCGGTGGCCTTGGCGCCCGGTAGCTCGAGCGCTCGATTCTTGAACGATTCCATAGTGGCATGGGTGCCACCAGCGAAAATGAAAATGGCCGGTCCGATCGGGCGAATAATGCCGTTCTGCGCGAACGCACCGTCCTGCATCGGGGCCAGAAAGCTCACCAGCCAGCCCAGCTCACGATTGTCTAAGACGCTGTCGAACTCATCCCAGAACACCAGCGGCAGAAACTCCCGCAACCGAAGGTCCCGCACTTGCTGCAAAGCGTTCGGGAGATCGGCCACGTCCTGGAATTGCGAGAGATTGAATTCCAGCGAGCCCAACTGATTTCTCTCCGGAGCGATCACTGATGCCATCTGCTTGATGGCAAACGACTTCCCTGAGCCCGGAGGACCAAACACCGCCAGATTGAGCGGTCGTGGCCGGCCGGGGCTCGCCAGGTACTCCGAGATGATGTTGCGCACACTGCGCATGCTTTCGATCTCGATTCGATCGACCGACGACCAGTGCCCCATCGTTTCCAGAGGAATCTCGTTGGCGACCCGGTTCACACCGAAGCGTGCGATTTGTTCTGCCGCTTCGCGAAAGCTGCCAGTCGAGGTGGCATCAAAAATGCGCCAGCTTGTGTCGAGCGAGACAGGAACGCATTGAATCTCACTATCCACGTCTTCGCCGCCAAGAATCGCCTCGGCGATGCGCTGAATGGGAAACGAGATCTGGATGCCAGCCTGGCTCGGAGTTGCGTCATATCCGAGGTCATGCAGAACGCGACCGGTCTCGATACCGCTTAAAACCGCACTGCGCACGTCCGTTTCAGCGCCATGAAGTGCGAATTCCCACGCCAGTGTGTCGATGATCATCGTGCCAGTACCGAACTGCAGGCCAGGGCGTGATCGTTCCCAATCGCCCTCCTGCGACTGGGGATCGTAGATCAGCAGGTCCTGACCGTCACGATCGACCACGACCGCGCCAGAGGCGGAAAGCCCGACCACCACTCTGCGGGCCGCGAGCAAATCGCTTCGCATTCGGACTGCGGCCACCACGTCCTGCGCCGTTCGTTCCCACGAAAGCGGCTGCCCGATTGGTGCGCCTTCCTTCCGAAGATCTCCGACCGTGCAAAACAATGTCGTGCGGTCAGCGGCGTGTTCGATCAGATAGTCATAGAGTTGTCCGCCGCCAAGCGTACCGGTTTGACGAATAACGATTTGCGCGTCAGATTCCGCGATCTGCCCCGGCCAGCGACTCGGGTCCCGGCGGAAGAGTTGGTTGCCATCTTCGATCAGAATGCAGGCAGGGCGCAGGTCATCCGTGAGTGCGTCGGACTCAGGGGCTGGATCGCGTGCCGGATGTAATCCGATGAAACGCTCCATACGCCAGACCCGCTGTTTATCACCGGTCCTGCGAGGATGTGGCGTCCAGGAGGAAAAGGAACGAGTGATCGATGACGCCGAAGGATTACCGCGTATCTCGTTGGGAATGATCGGACCATCGATCGACATCGGTTCCGCGGAAAGCGCAGCAGTTGCGGAGAGCACATCGTAGTCGAGCGCTGCTCCGCCGGAAATGCATGACAGCCCGGGCCCATCGTTCAAGGTCCAGGCATAGCTCGTTTCTATCTTGCCGTGGTTGACTCCAACCGGTTCGGCAATGAACCAGTCCACCGTGGAATCGCCAACGATCAGGATTCCTCCGGAGTGAGACCCGGGAATAGTCATTCAATCATCCTGGTGCGAGAGTCAATCGAGTCGGCTCAGTTTCGCACCGTAGAATAGCGGAGAGGTTCCGCACCATGCGGTCCCTTCCGAGCGGAGCTGATTTTACCCACGATGCCCGACGCTACCAATCCTATTCTGGCCGCCGATCCGACGTTCACCATTGGCGCGGTGGGGCACCGAAAGCTGGCGGGAGACCCGAGCGCGATCGGAACGAGGATCGCCGACACGCTTCGGCAGCTCGCCGCCGAACATCCCGATGTCGACGTCTCGCTCCTGAGCTCAGTTGCCGAAGGCGCTGACCGTGTCCTCATCGCATCCGCAGCCGGGCTCGACATCCCATACGACTGTGTGCTGCCGTCTTCCCCAACCTGTTTTCGCGAGGATTTCCAATCACACGGATCCGTTGTCGAGTTCGATCAAATGCTGGAGGCTGCTCGTTCGGTCGCTTTACCAACCGAGCCGATGGACAAGGAGTCCGGTTATCTCTGGGCCAGCGAATTCATTCTCGACCGGGCCGATGCATTGATTGCGGTGTGGGACGGGGCTCCCGGGCACGGTCCAGCCGGCACAGCGGAAACGGTCACCCGGGCGCTCCAACGAGGAATCCCGGTCATCTGGATTCCCACGCACATGCCGCACACGGTCAGACGGCTCGAACCACGTCGCGGAGTGCAGAGTTGAGCGTCCTCACACGGCGGCTAGCCTGACGACCGTTTCGACATGGTGCGTTTGAGGGAAGAGATCGAAAATCGAGACATCGATCAGTCGCAGGTTTCCGCTCGTCAAGATTCGCAGATCCCTGGCCAGGGTGGTCGGATCGCAGGAGACGTAGGTCAGCCGCTTGACGTCTCGCTCGACCAGCGACTCGGCTAACCGCCGATCGAGCCCCGCGCGGGGCGGATCTACTACGATGAGGTCGGGCCGTACCGTTGCCCTTTTACGCCCGGACATCCACTGGTAGACGTCGGAAGCGGCAAACGAGACGTTACGAATACCGTTGCGCCCAGCGCTCTTGTTCGCGTTGGCAATGGTTCGCCTGTCGAAATCGACACCGGCGACCTTTGACCACGTCTTTGCCAGGGGAATCGAGAAGAGCCCAGGTCCGCAGAAGAGATCCCAAGCGAGCTCACCACCCTCCGGAACCGAACCGATCACCGTTTCAATCAACTCGGGCACGAGATCGAGCGAGGATTGAAAGAAGGACCCTGGGTCGACCAAATATTCGAATTCTCCGGTTTTCAGCCAGAACGAGCCGCCTGCGACCGGTGGAAATGCCGGTTCGCTGCGAACTTCGCCATTGCCAGCCAACAGTTGGATCGCTGCTGGAAGCGGTTGCCGACTTCGGCGAATGGCGCCGAGCGCCGTATCGATCTCCTCGCGACTGACCATGCAGTGATCGATTGGCACAATGCGGCGCGAGCGGCGTTCGTAGAATCCGATCTCCCGCGTTTCGCGGTCGCCGTGCAATTCGACCCGCGCACGAGAACCAAATGGACGGGGCGCTGGATGGACCATGATCTCTTCCGCAAGCTCGATCCCGCCGATGCGACTGAACGCATCGACCACGATCTGACGCTTTGCTTCAATCTGAGCTCCATAGGTGAGGTGCTGGAAATCACACCCTCCGCAGCGGGCGTACCAGGGGCAGGGCGCCTCGACGCGATCCGGACCCGGTTCGACTATTGAGACGATCGTCCCTCTCGGTGCTCCCGAGCGCACCGATTCGATCTCGACGACGAGTCGATCGCCCGGAGCCGTATGTTCGATCAGGACTACCCCATGAGGTCCGCGCATCAATCCAGAACCACCCGGAACGATGCTTTCGATTGTTCCCTCGAACTGCTCACCTGGGGCATATGTCGGTCGTTGCTGTTTCATTGGTTGGTGTTCTTTTCCTGAATTGCGTGGGTCGGAATGCGGCCACGGTCGATCTAGTCGATAATCTCACGCGGTAGACGATATGCAAGGAGATGGAATCACTCGATGACCGGTAGTTTGATCAATGGAGAGGGACGCCTCAAGCTGGCAGTCCAACGTAGTGGACGGCTGACTGACGAGACGCTCCGCATTCTGCAAGGTATCGGACTCGAGTTCGAGACATACGGACAACGACTCCTCTCGCACGCGCGCAACTTCCCGCTTTCCATCCTCTTTGGCCGTGATGACGATATCCCAGGTTATGTGGGGTTTGGAACGGTCGATCTCGGTATCGTTGGGCGCAATCTCATTTACGAAGAAAATGTCGACGTTGTGGAATTGACCGAGCTCGGCTTCGGCTTTTGCTCCCTGGTCGTTGCGGTGTTACGCGATTCCCCGCATCAAACGCTCGACGATCTCAAGGGCAAAAAAATTGCGTCCTCGTATCCAAACTCCGCCCGGCGATTCTTCGGCGAGCGCGGCGAAGCACCAGAGGTCATTACGTTAAGCGGTTCGGTGGAGGTCGCCCCCGGTCTCGGAATGTCCGATGCCATCGTCGAGCTCACCGCCACCGGATCGACGCTCATTCTCAATGACTTGCGCCAGATTCACACGATCCTGGAAAGCCAGGCAGTGCTGGTAGCGAATCCAGCGTCGTATGCCGATCCCGAGAAACGCGCGAACATCGACCGGTTGATGATGCGCATCGACGCGGTTCGCGCTGCCCGCCGGTACAAGTATGTGATGATGAATGCACCGGTCGACAAATTGGAAGCGATCAAACAGGTCATTCCCGGACTCAAAGCGCCCACGATCGTTCCCCTTGCAATTGAGGGCTGGGTTGCCGTGCACACGGCCATCGAAGAGGACACCTTCTGGGAGATCATTGAACGGCTTCGCGAAGCCGGAGCTCAGGAAATTCTGGTGACCTCGCTGGACAAACTCCTGCTTTAGCCAGCGTTCCATAAGACGCTATTTCGGGTACTCTTCGCGGAAGCGCTCTGCGCCACTTCTGTTCGCTTTCCAATCGAGACAGGTTCCAATGTCCAGCCAGGCCGTTCTCCGGCAATTCGATCCTTCGTCTCTCGTGCGTGAGCCAGTTCGCGCCAAGAGCTCATATGTGCCGTCGCCACGCGACGAGTCGCGCAACGATTCGGTACTTCGGCTCGATATGAACGAATCGCCCTATGGCCCGTCCCCCAAGGCACAGGCTGCCATAGCGGCTTTCGTGACTACACATCGCTATCCCGACTTCGATCAATGGGCGCTGCGCGACGCCATTGCCAGCTACACCGGAACCACCGCCGAGCAAGTTTTTTGCGGTGCCGGTTGTGATGACGTCCTGAACATGATGGCGCAAGCAGTGTTGGAACCGGGCGACGAGATCATCATCTCGGAGCCGACCTTCGGCGTCTATCGCATGCAGGCCAATCTGCGCGGGGCGACGACGGTGGATGTTCCGCTGACGAGTGACTTCCAGTTAGATGTGGCCGGTATCCTCGGTGCGATCACTGACAAAACCAAATACATCATCATCTGCACGCCAAACAATCCCACCGGCAACCAGCTCCAGCCCGCAGATATTCAGCGAATCGTCGACGAGGCACCCTGTTTCGTGCTCATCGATGAAGCGTATTCGGAATTCGCGGGCACATCGTATGTCGACCTCGTCGACAAGCACCCAAACGTGCTGGTCTTTCGCACGATGAGCAAGTTCGCCGGGCTCGCAGGAATGCGGGTTGGATACGGAATCGTGCCAAAGGCGGTTGCCCCCCATTTCGAGAATATCGTGCAGCCATGTCATAACGTTTCGTTCGTCTCCAGTGAAGCGGCGATCGCATCACTGGACGATCTCGACTATCTGAACGGCGTCGTTGCTCAGATCGTCGCCTCCCGCGATGAGCTGGCCAACAATCTGCGTGAGATACCAGGGGTCGAACCCTATCCTTCGGCCACAAACTTTCTCCTGGTCAAGCTGCCCGTGGAAGATGGCGGGCCAGTTGTCGCCGAACTGGCGAACCGGGGCATTTTGGTGCGTCATTTCGCCAACCCAGCTTTGCGTATTGGCGACTGCCTGCGCGTGACCATTGGAACCACCGAGGAAAACGAACGGTTCCTGCGGGAGCTCGCGAACATTTTGGACAACCGATGAGCGCGGCTGTTGATCGCATACGAACGGCAACGATCGAGCGCGACACCGGAGAAACGTCGATTCGGCTGACCCTGGATCTTGACGGGTCCGGCTCGTCGACGATGAAAACTGGCGTCCTCTTTCTCGATCACATGCTGGATGCGCTTTGCCGGCACAGCGGGTTCGATCTCAGCGGCACCTGTACGGGCGATTCCACGATGGATCCGCATCATTCGGTCGAAGACGTGGGTATTGCCGTCGGTCAAGCCCTGCGTGCCGCCATCGGTGACCGATCTGGTATTGCTCGCTATGGGTACGCCTACGCTCCGCTCGACGAGGCGCTGGCGCGCTTCGTGGTCGATTTCTCAGGACGTCCCTATCTTGAGTTCGTGGCCATCATGCCCGAGCCGGTAATTGGATTAGATTTCGCGTCGAGTCTGGTGGAAGAGTTTTGGCGTGCAATCGCGGTCAATGGTGGGCTGACGGTTCATATCGATCTCATTCGGGCGCGAAACGCACACCACGCGGCAGAAGCGATCTTTAAATCGGCAGCCGTAGCGCTACGGATGGCCAGCCGGATCACACGGTCGGCGACCTTCGTTCCATCGACCAAAGGAATGCTGGCATGATCGCAATTATCGATTATGGGGCAGGCAATCTTCGCTCGATCCGGCGCGCACTTGAAACCAATGGCGCAGAGACCGTGATTACCAGCGATGCCGATGTCATCCGAAGTGCGGATGCAGTGGTGCTTCCTGGAGTGGGCCATGCGGGACACGCAATCGGTGAAATCGATCGGCGCGGTCTCACGCCTGCGATACGGGAAACTGTCGAAGCTGGCAAGCCGTTTCTCGGCATCTGCGTCGGCATGCAGGTCCTCTTCGAGCACCAGGAGGAAGGTGACGCGCAGGGATTTGGCATTCTGAAGGGCAATGTCCGCGAGATCAAGGGTGCAACCAAGCTCCCGCATATTGGCTGGAACAAGGTTTCATCCGATGACGCTGAGGACGGTCTCGATCAAGGCTATTACTACTTCGTGCATTCCTTTATCGCCGACCCGACCAACCCCGACGATGTCGCCGCAACAGCCCGGTATGGGGAGGATTTCGCGGTGGTCGTCAAGAGTGGCAATGTCTGGGGCACGCAATTCCACCCGGAAAAGAGCGGACCGGCCGGTATCGAGTTCCTGGCCTCGTGGGTCAATCAGGTCGACCGCAGTGTCAAAGAACGTTGGGCATCGGGCGAATGATCATCTATCCAGCAATCGACCTGCGGGACGGAAAAGCCGTCCGGTTGGTCGAAGGTGACTTCGCGCAAGAAACCGTCTTCGACGCCAACCCGATAGATGCCGCCCTCCGATGGCAGGACGCCGGCGCAGAATGGCTGCATGTCGTGGATCTCGATGGCGCGCGGTCTGGGTCTACTGCCAACCAGGCAGCGGTAAGTGCAATTCGTTCAGCGGTTCGCATCCCGATCGAACTTGGCGGCGGGATTCGCTCGACAGACGCCGCCGAACATTACTTCGACCTCGGCATCGACCGGGTGATTCTGGGAACGGCAGCGGTCTCGAACGTTGCCTTGGTCGAATCACTGGTTGCGACGTGGGGCGAACGAGTGGCAGTCGGGCTCGATGCGCGCGATGGCAAACTCGCCACCGATGGTTGGTTGGAACAGAGCGAAGAGACCGCGATCGACCACGCACTGAAGCTTCGATTGGTCGGAGTCGCCACCTTCATCATCACGGATATCCGGCGAGACGGAAAGCTACAGGGCCCGAACCTTGCGCAACTCGAGCAGGCCCAATTCGCACTCCGATCGGGTGTGATCGCATCTGGGGGCGTATCGACGATCGACGATGTGCTGGCGGTGAACGCATTGGGGGTCGATGGTGCCATCATCGGTCGCGCGCTCTACGATGGGCGTATCGATCTTGCCGAGGCTATTGCCGCCGCGAACGAGAGTGGGACCGAAAAGTAGATGACTGCTGTGAACACTCAACAGGCAACCCTGACCCGACGCGTGATTCCCTGTCTCGACGTGACTGACGGTCGCGTGGTCAAGGGTGTCGAGTTCGTCAATCTTCGTGATGCCGGCGATCCAGTTGAGCTCGCGGCCTTCTACGACCGCGAAGGCGCCGACGAGCTGGTCTTTCTCGACATTACTGCCACCTCGGACAGTCGCGGCACGATGATCGCCGTGATCGAGCGGACCGCCGACCAGATTTTCATTCCCTTGACCGTCGGCGGAGGCGTTCGTTCCACGGCGGACATCAAGCAACTCCTTCGTGCCGGCGCGGACAAGGTGTCGATCAACAGTGCCGCGCTGGCGAATCCGGGCCTAATCTCTGAAGGCGCCGATATCTTTGGCAGTCAGTGTATCGTGGTCGCGATCGATACTCGTCGTGATCCAGACACCGGGATTTGGACTGTCTACTCTCACGGCGGTCGTAAGTCGACGGGGATGGATGCAGTCGCGTGGGCGGCAGAGGTTGTTCGTCTTGGCGCGGGCGAGTTGCTCGTCACCAGCATGGACCGTGACGGCACCCGCGACGGATACGATCTGGAACTACTCGAGGCAATTGCCGCCGCGGCGCCGATTCCGCTGATCGCGTCGGGCGGTGCCGGCAATCTGCAACACCTCGTGGAAGGATTGGCGCCTGGACGGGCCGATGCGGTATTGGCAGCTTCCATCTTCCACTTCGGTGACTACCGGGTTCACGAAGCGAAACAGTTCCTGGCATCCCAGGGTATTCCTGTCCGGCCATGACGCTTCCCATCGATTTCGAGATGAATCCTCTTGTTCCCGCAGTCATTCAGGACGACGCCTCCGGCGATGTGCTGATGGTTGGGTTTATGAACCAGCTTGCCTACGAACAGACACAGGAAACCGGCTTCGTTCATTTCTGGAGTCGCAGCCGGAACACGCTCTGGAAGAAGGGCGAGACGTCGGGTCATACCCAGGAAGTGATCAGCATCGCTCTCAACTGTGAAGCAAACAGCCTGCTCATTCAGGTGCTCCAAAAAGGAGCTGTTTGCCACACGGGCCATACGACCTGCTATTACCGGCAGATACTGCCAGATGGCTCGCTTCTCGAAACCAGTGATCCTGTCTTCGATCCAAAAGACGTCTACGAGGCGGTTCATCCGGCCAATGACGCAGGCACGAGGCATCAACAATGGGTCAACGCTCGGCTCGTCGCTACATGGTTTGGCGCCTACGAATACCTCGCACAACAACCGCTGCAGGACGTGTCGAGGACTTCGCGGCTGTTGCATGACGGATCCTTGCCATTCGCGCGTATTGCTGACGAAATAGACGAGCTCGCGGGCGTCCTGGCGGGCGAGCATAGCCATTCCGGCGATCTGATCCAGGATGTCATTCTGGAAGGAAGCCAGGTGCTTTACTGGCTGAACGTGCTCGCGGTCAATCTGAAACAGAAATGGGATGGCATCCTCGAGCTCGAGCGCGTGATGACGACGCAGTTTTCTACTGACGAGTCGGTTGATGCGAACATCAAAAATCTCCGCGAAGCAGCAGAAGTCTGGAGACTGGCAGAAGCGCAATCCGGGGAGCTACGAAGCGACACTGCCAAGATTCTGCTCGAGGAACTTTCGGGTGCATATCAACTCGTCGCGCGGGTGGTGTCACCGATCGTCGAGCCGAGCCGGCTCATCGAGCACGATCTCGAAGAGCTGCGGTCCAGGCCGTATCTCGCAGACTACTTCTCGTCAGTCGAAGCCTGAACCACGCCGACGTCACGCGAGCCGACCGCGATGGCGATCAATCCCCCGATAAGTACTCCCAGTGCTGCGGTAATGAGCAACTGGAGCCAGTGGCCATCACGATCGCGCGACGGTGAGGTAGCAGGATCGATGATGCGCACCGTGGCCTCTCCCCCATCGTTGGGCATCAGATACCCGTTGATCGAACTGGAAAGCACTAATTCAGCCGCTGCCGCAATCTCTTCGACTTGCCCTTCGTTCTCACTGGTGACATATACGGTCACCACCCGGCTGTAGCGGGAACCGTCAAGCGTCGACTGCACTTGGTCGACGGTAAGCGAGGTGTCTCCCATTGCACCGTGCACGTCGCTGGCGAACGCATAAGAACGGATGAAGGGCGGAAGGTCGTCGAGCACCATTAACTCCGGACGCTCCGAATTGCCGGTATCCTCGGTGTCGCCAGGAATAAGCACTGTCGCGCGCACTGTCGATTGATACGGTTCGTTGCGTTGGAACAAGAAGGTCGCGGTTACTGCCACCAATGGCAACAAGAGAACGATCCACCATCGACGGCGGATGACCGAAACGAGCTGGCCCATGCTGAGGGAATGCTCGGCCAGCGGATCGATGAGCACTTGTTGCCTCATGCTGGGGGCCGCCCTCGGAACAACGCCACGGAGGTGCGCAACAGGATCTTTGCGTCAAGCCATGCCGACCAGTGCTCGGCATAGAACAAATCGAGCCGGACCATATCGTCGAACGTTAGCTCAGTGCGACCATTCGAAAACCAGAGCCCTGTTACCCCCGGAGCAACCAATAACCGTTGTCGCTGCCAGTCCCGATACCCCGCCACTTGATGCGGCGTCTGCGCTCGTGGTCCGACCAGGCTCATATCATCCCGCAAGATGTTGAAGAGTTGAGGTGCCCCGTCGAGATGCGCGCGCTGAATCCAGCTCGGTTTCTGAAACGATTGAGTTGCAGAGGCAAACCGTAGCTGCTGGAAGGGAACGCCGCATTTACCGGCCATGGTCCGTCGCTGCAGCACCGGGCCGCCATTCGACCGCTTAATCGAGTAAGCGGCGATGGCCATCGGAAGTGACAGCACTACCAGCAGCATGAGCGTGCCGGCGACGTCGATCCCGCGTTTGATAAAAGCGTTCGTGCCGCGAATCGAGGCCTCGCGCACGCTCAGCAACGGCACACCAGAGATCTCTTCCAACTGCACCCGATCGAGCGAGAGCTGAAGCAGATCGGGCACCACCCGGAACGGAATGCCGGCAGCGCGGCACCAATTCGCGATTTCCAGCGCTCGACCTTGTCCTTGAGAAGGAAGAGCAAGAATTAGTTCGTCGACTGTAGTTCTCCCAAGAATGGAGGGAATATCCTCCAGCGATCCGAGTCGCTGTGCCCGCACCACTCCCCGCTCACTGCCCGCGATCAACGAGCGGCGTCCTACGCCTTCGTCGACATAGCCGGACACCCGCAGCCCCATACTCGGTGTCGCGACCAGCAGTTGCATGAGCCGGTGGCCGGAGGTGCCATTGCCGGCGATCAATACGCGCCGTACACCGATGTCGTGCGCCCACAGCGCCTCACGGGTTTTACGTTTCGCGAAACGAACCAGGAATAACAGGACGAGCGTATTAATCCAGGCATAGACGAAGAGCAAGCGCGACGGACTGAACTGCGAGAGATAGGCGGTCAGGATCAACCCGCCCATCGCGACCGTCATCGTTCCGACCACTAACCCCATTTCGTCGAGCAACGAGGTCCAGCTCGACAGCCGGTACATTCCCCGGACCAGGGCAATACCGACGAACAGCAGGGTAAACAGAGCGATTCGCCCGGTGAAGTCGGAGAATTCCCTTTGATTAAAGCTGAAGACCAGCCCGCCGACTTCGTAGCGATAGCGCATCAGGTACGCGAGCCAGAAGGCTACCCAGATTGCCGCAGTATCCAGGACGATAGCGACAAGGGGGCCAAGAATCGCGGGAGCGCGTGTCGCCCCTACCGGGCGAACGGCTCCGATGGTATTCAATTTCGCGTTTGCAGGAAGATCAGTCATGCGAGCTCGTGACGGTCGGGGAAAAGGGACGGAGACCGAAGTCGCATCTGGCAAAGAATACCATCGCGGGTTGAAAGCCAGTCGGAATCGACAGTGGTGCTACCATCGCCTTATGGATGATACCGAGCAGATTCATGAGTTCGAGCCGCATCGCTACTTGTCTGCCCCCTGGAGGATGCAGTACCTCCGTGACGGATTGCGATCTAGCGACTGCATTTTTTGTTCCAAGATCGAAAGCAATGATGACGCGTCTAATCTTGTTCTTTGGCGCGGCCCACTGGTGTTCATGATAATGAATCTCTACCCCTACGCGACCGGTCACATCATGATCGCTCCGTACGTTCACGCTCCTTCACCGGAGGAGGTCGATCCAGCGGTCATGTCGGAACTTGGAACGACCGTCGCTCCTTGCATGCGAGCACTGCGCCGCGTGTTGAGCTGCCAGGGATTCAATACCGGGATAAACACAGGTGCCGTAGCAGGTGCCGGGGTTGCCGACCATATGCACCTGCACATCGTGCCGCGTTGGGGTGGCGATGCTAACTTCATGCCTGTTATTGCCGGTACCACAGTCATGCCGGAAGCGCTCTCAGTCACGTATGACCGGATTCGCGAAGCGCTCCAGCTCGAACTCGGCCCCGGGACTCAGAGCGAATAGGCCCGAGCGTACCTGCACTCCAGGGGATTTTCAGGTCCGTGGCTATACTTCAAGGCTGAAGGTGAGCCGTTCGCCCTCTTCTTTTATCATCGATCGGGGTACGCCCGTCCGTGTCTGGCACCGAAATCCGGCGCTTTTCTGACGATCAGTCGCTCATTGGCGGTCGTTGGATCGTCGCACTCTTGCAGGCCGTCTCCTCCTCCCTTGCAACCGGACTCATGTTGCCGGTGGTTATCATCACGTCGTACGTCGCGATGCTCACCGATGACCTTTATTGGGTCGCCGTCGTTCCAGCACTGGTGTTCGGCCTTTGGACGCTCGGCGCTCTGGTAGCGTCGCGGGTTACGCGCGACCGACTGCGCCTGCTCCCCTGGGCGTTTGGTGCCGGGGCTGCGCGCGCAGCGGCGATCGGCGTGCTGGCGTATGTGGCCTACCACACCAACCCGGTTGACGATACGCGTTTGACAGCGTTTCTTGTCTGCCTTGGCGCATTCGGGTTCGCCTCAGGATTCACCTCCGCTCCGGTGGATACGCTTTTGCAAAAATCGTTCGAAAGCTCGAGCCGTGCTCAGCTCTTTGGAGCGCGTGCGTTCTGGGGTGTGTTGGCCGCGGTTGTTGCTGGCATCGTGGTTCGCAGCGTTTTCGAACCGGACGGACCGGTCATCCAACGCGCGTTCGCGTACCTCTTTATAGCGGCAGCGGGCTGCCTGGCTTCAGCCGCGTTCTTCACCTTGCTGATCAAAGAACCGGTGCGACGGTTTTCAAGCGCGCGTCATGGCGCGCACTCTTCCCTGCTCAGCGGGCTTGGAGATCGCGTCCTGCGACGCTATCTGCTCTTCCGCATCGCGCTGGCAGCGGTGGGTATGCTCGATGTTTTCATCATCGTCTACGCGATGCGAGAACTCAGCTTCGATCCAACCTTTCTGGGGATCTACGTCATCGCGTTCTGCGGTGCACTGGCGATCGGGTTACCACTGGCGCGCTCGCTCGGGACGCGACGAGGGGGACGGGCAGTGCTCCAGGCGTCGACCTGGATGAAACTCGTCGCGCCGCTTCTTCTGCTCACGATTCCATATTTGCGCGACTCAGACGAATGTCGCGGACCGGGTATCCGGTGACCAGTTCTATCTCTGGATGCTGGTTGGCTGTTTTGCTGCCCTGGGCTTAAGCCTTGCCTTCCAGGGTGCGGGAAACTTCCAATATCTGAGCGAGATCGCTCCGGCGGTCAATCGGGCAGGCTACTTCTCTACCACCAACATTGTGCTGATGTTCGCTACCCTCTTCCCGCTTGCCGGTGCCTGGATCGTCCAGAGTTGGGACTTTCAACGGCTCTTCGCGGTTACCGCCGCGGTTGCGCTGCTTGCTGTCCTGCTTAGTGGAATTTTGGTGGACAACCGCATCGTTGCCAGCCGCCCAGCGACCACGGCGAGATTGCGCAGCGTCTCCTACCGATAATCAGACAAGCTGCGGAAGTACCCTGGCTCCCAGGAGCTCGACGCCGTCCAGATCGGTCATGTCGGCGAGCTGCGCCATGATGCGATCCACTCCCACCGCATCGAAGGCCAACAGGCCCTCTGCCACTTCATTCGGCGTGCCGATGAGTGCGCCGCGTTCTTTCAACGAAGCGACGTCCATGCCTTCGGTCTTGCGGGCCACATCGAGGTCGGTCGCCCCCAGTGTCACTCGATGCATCAGCGTCTTGCGCATCGAATCAGGTGTGCGCCCTTCTACGGCCAGTAGGTTATCGAGATGCTGGCTGAGCGCGGTAAAGCGCTCTGGCGTGACGAACACCGCATTCCATTCATCTGCGTAGCGAGCAGCAAGCGGCATGGTTCGCTTTTCTCCATTGCCGCCAATGACGATCGGTGGACCTCCCGCGCGAGTAGGGCGGGGGAGCAGCACGGCGTCTTCCAGATGGTAAAACGCTCCATCGAACGCAACGGGCTCATCACTTTGAAGGAGGTGCTTGACGACCTGTACCCCTTCTTCGAACCGCGCGAATCGTTCCCTCAACTCCAGGAGATCGAATCCGAACGAGCGATGCTCACGCTCTTGCCAACCGGCGCCCAGCCCCATCTGAAAGCGCCCGCCAGAAAGATCATCGACGGCCGCGGCACTCCAGGCAGATACCACGGGGTTGCGAAACGAAACGGGTGAAACCATGGGTCCGAATTCGATACGCTCGGTCGCCGAAGCCAGATAAGCAAAGGAAACCCACATTTCCAGGGCATCTTTGGCTGGACCGTCGGGATTAGTGAAATGATCGGAACGGTAGAGTCCAGCCAGTCCCAGGCCCTCAGCAGCGTCGGCAAGCGCTTTCCAACGCGGCCAGTTCAGCCCGTCTTGTCCCTCGATCATCAACGCGACTTCGATCATCCTGCACTCCTTCTAACTGTCATCGTTCTTCGAGAGGGCTCAGCAGCTTCGCGCCTTTTTCTGTCGCGAAGCTCATCAGCGAAAGCTGGATTGCCGCATCGAACTGTGGCGCTTTGCCTCCTTGGTCAATATCCTTGCGGGCCATGAAGCTTTCGGTCTCGAGCAATGCTGCCCCGTGCGTCAACGCCCAGAGAGCACAGCTCACCGTCATGAGGGGGAGCTGTTGCAGCTCGCACGTCTCGATGCAGTCGGCGATAACGCCGACAAATCGCTCGAAGATAGTGTTCATACCCTGGTAGTCCTCGTCCGAAAGTGCGAGGTTTGGGTCCACCGTTCCGAAGAGCAATCGGAAATAGTCGGGCTCGTCTCGTGCAAAAGTCCGGTAGCCATTCAGGATTGCCAGCAATCTCTGCAACCCCGGAGGGCTCTCGGCAATCGTCTGGTCCATCAGCGCCAGCATAATCTCCGAGCCTTGCACGAAGACAGCTCTGAGAATCGCGTTCTTGTTGCCGAAGTATTCGTACAGCGCAGGCGCCGTTATTCCAATCGATTTGGCCAACGCGCGCAGCGAAAGGGCGTCGAGACCCTGGGTTCGGATGATATGCTGCGCCGCAGCAAGAATCTCGACGCGCATGAGCTCGCGACTTGCCGCGCGACGACGAACGCTCAGCGACTCTACCTGCGCTTCGGATGTGATCGACGTAGGCATATTTCCCCGAACACCGTTAACGAACAGCGAACACCATTAGGTAATCAATACTAGTCCATCGCAAAGTTTTTTGGAAATGCCGTGACGCAACTGTTCGATCGGATCGCTGCTGGAATTGCAAAGACTCCAACGATCGGGGTCGTTGGGCTAAGCAGCTGGGATACGCTGCTGTCCGTCGGGGTCATGCCGGAACCGGGTGGATTCGCCATGGTCTCGACGACATTGGAGCTTCCCGGTGGCACTTCGGCCAACGCGGCTGCCGCGGCTGCAGCCCTGGGTGCGCGCATCGAGCTCATCAGCGCCGTCGGCGACGACGCAATTGGACGCCGGCTGCTGGAGGCGCTTACTCGCGCTGGAATCGACTGTTCGCGTGTCAAAATCTATCCAGATAAACCAACTGATCAGACCACCGTCATCACCTCCGAGCATCCGCCAGACCGCACCATCTTTTGGCGGGAAGGAGCAATTCCGCTCCGGGGCGACCGAATCGATATCGACCGGCTTTTCACCCGCGATCTGGTGTTGCTCGACAGCGTCGATCCCTTCCTGCGCCGCTTTCTCATCGACCTGCCGGTGCATACCTATCCTGACGTAAAGATCCTTGTGCCAATGACCTATGTGGTTGATTTTCCCGGTGCCGATGAATTCCATTCGGTTGTCCGGTGCGACGCACTCGTGGGGTCGGCGCAGGAGTTGCAACAGTTAACTGGTTCGGGCTCGCTCGACGAAGCCATCGCCACCATGCAGGACACGATGCGGATCGCGAACCTGCGATCGGTGGCCGTCACGCTGGGGGCGGATGGTGCTTTGGCGTTCGATGCCGAGCGAATTTACCGATTGCCGGCACTTGGTGGCGATGTCATGGATACCACCGGCGCGGGCGACGCCTTTGCGGGTGCATTCGGAGTAGGAATGGCAAGCCGTCTCACACTCTCCGATGCGTTGGAATTGGCGAATTGCGTGGCCGGTCTCTCGGTACGATCGATCGGTGCACAAACCGGACTCCCCTCGTTCGATGAGGTGATTGCCGTTCTCAAGACGCGATCGACTCAAGCGCCTGAATGATCTCGTGTCGCACAGAATCGTCAGTTTCGCTGCGGAACACCCGGTCGAGCGTCCGGCGAGTATTACGGCCCGGGTACTGACCTAGTCCCCAGGCCGCATGCCCGCGAACCAGCGGTTCATCGTGGTCTGTCACGGTCGTTTCCAGCACAGGGACAGCGCGCTCATCAGCGGCATTCCCTAAGGCGACGGCGGCGTTCCGGGCGATTCCACGCCGCTTGGTGCGCAACACCGCAGTGCCCCGGTAGATCGCACGGAACTCCTCATCCGACATCGACACGAGCCAGTCGAGCTCGGGCGCGACATTTCGGATCGACTGCGGGAGCAACTCTCGATCGAACATCATTTGGGTTGCGTTGGTATAGGGACAGACATCCTGGCACTCGTCGCAACCAAAAACCCATTGACCGAACCGGGATCGCAATGTCTCAGGAATAACGCCACGTTGTTCGATGGTCTGGAACGAGATACAGCGAGTGCTGTCGAGCTCGTATGGCCCGACGATTGCGCCGGTTGGGCAACGATCGATGCAGGCGCTGCACTTCCCGCAATTGCGATCGAGCGGCCCATCCGGTTCCAGGTCGAGATCGAGCAAGAGCTCACCAAGCAGTACCCACGATCCAAAACCTGGCACGATGATGCAGGTATGTTTGCCATACCAACCGAGTCCCGATCGCCCGGCCACCGCCCGATCGACGATCCGCGCGGTGTCGACCAATAAACGGGCTTCGACTGAACGTCCTGCGCGAGCTTCGATCCGGCTCAGCAAGTCGGCCATGCGCCGCTTCAGAACGACATGATAGTCAGCCCCCCAGGCATAACGGGAAATTCGTCCTCTGAGTTGGCCGTCATGCGCTGCGTCCGGCATCGGTTGATAGTACGGGAGCCCGACGGACACGATCGACTTGACCTGCGGATGGAGATTTGCTGGCGCGACCGAAATCGATGCGCGCTCGGGCGTGAACCAATCAAACCCCTGGTAGTGCCCGCGGTCGATTCTTTCGTGAATATGTGACTCGAGTCCATTGAATGGCTCTGGTCCGGCGATGGCCGCCACCTCCAGCCCACACTCTTTGGCAAGCTCCTTGATCCAAATCGAATCGATCCCCCGCGCGGACTGGGAACTGCGCAACCATACGGGCGCGACTCTCAAAGTTTTGTTGGCAGGGTCAGCAGTCATATCCAAATGCTACCGTCCGGGGGCAAAACAAAAGAGAGGCGGCTGCAGCCGCCTCTCTCCGAAACGCTATGTTGAGACTACTAAAGCTAACGGCCGCCCTTTTGGGCAGTCCTCATGCAACGGGTGCAGACATTGAGTCGCACCAGCTCGTTGCCAATGAGTAATCGCTTTCGCTGTACGTTGGGACGAAAGTCACGGTTGGTCCGCCGCTTCGAATGGCTGACATTATGTCCGAAACTCTTCGTCTTACCGCATACATCGCATACACCAGCCATTACCGGCTCCACTTCTGCGTTAAGAACGATTCAACCGGGCACCGGCCGCGGCAGACACGAAATCGGACGCTGATGGGCGTCCGCAATCGCGAATTCTAGCAGGTTTCATCACCTATTGCATCTGTTCCGTGCGTATGGGAATGTGTCTGCCGATCGTGCAATATCCATGCACCATCGTACACTTGTTCGACTTATCGCTCATTGCGCCCGAGTCACCATCTACCCATGCCTACAACCCGGCCACAAACAATTACACAGGGAACCGCCACCGAGGCCGTCGGCCGTGCGGTCGAATTGTTACGTGAAGAATGGCGAGACGGATTTGGCGGGCGAAAGATCGGGCGCGCCAGGATGTTGATTCAACAAGCGCAGGATCTCACCGATGACACGGGTGTTGCGATCGCGCTCGCGCGGCTCGATGTGCAATTAGCCCGCTACGAATCGGCATTGGAGGACGAGCGCAAAGTTCAACTTGCAGAAATCGGCAAAGACTTGGCGACGATCAAAGATCGCCTCGCGGAAATTACGCCGACGATCGCTCCAGGCCCTCCCAAACCCGCGACGCGAGCGTCCGCCCCACATGCGGCAGTTTCGCGCCAGGTTGCACTCGACTCACCGATCACGCTGCTCCCTGGCGTCGGCGACAAAAACGCAAAAAAACTCACCAAGCTTGGTCTCGAAACAGTTGCCGATGTTTTGCGATTCCTCCCCAGGCGCCATATCGATTATTCCAAAACCATGACGATTCGCGATGCGGTCGGATTCGACACGACTGGCGAAGTCACCGTCAAGGGGGTCGTCAAGGATGAAGCCGTGTTTGACGGTCCTCCGGCGAGATACACAATTCGGCTGGCCGATGCAACCGGCTCGATCAAGGTCACCTGGTTCAACAAATTCCTGGCGCATCAGATCCGCGCCGGAGATGAGATCACTATCAGCGGCAAGCTCGAACACGGTTACGGCATGCCGACGGCGACCAGCCCCGAATGGGAAAAGACTGGTGCGCCGAATCTCTCGACGGGCCGCCTCACACCGGTCTACAACCTGACGCAGGGAGTTTCGCAAAAGCAGGTGCGCGTTTTAACTAAAGCCGCTCTCGACATGACCGAATCGACCGTGGTCGATTATCTCCCTGAGGCGATGCGCCGGCGGCTCGATCTGATGCCGCTTGGACAAGCCTTTCGCGAATCGCACTACCCTTCGGACTACCGAAACTTGACTCGGGCGCATCAGCGCCTCTCGTTCGACGAACTGCTCCTGCTTCAACTGGGACTGGTAAAGCAGCGTGAAAACCGCAAACGCGGAGTTGGACCGAGTTTTGATCTGGAAGTGGCGCATTTGGACGAATTCTTCGCCCAGCTCCCATTCCAGCTCACCAACTCGCAAAACCGGGCGCTGGGCGAGGTACTGGTCGACCTCGAACAACCGCGACCAATGGCGAGATTGCTGCAGGGCGATGTGGGAAGTGGCAAGACGGTGATCGCCGCGGCGGCCGCCCAGGCAGCAATCCGTAACGACTTTCAGGTGGCCATCGTTGCGCCCACCGAGATCTTGGCAGAGCAGCATCTGCAAAACTTTCACAAGCTTTTTGCCGGCTTGCCCGAATCTGAGCAGCCGAAGGTCCGACTGCTGACTGGAACGACGCGTAAGAAGGAACGCACCCTCCTCATGCAGGAGCTGCAAGCGGGATCGGTCGACATTCTGGTTGGCACGCATGCGCTATTCGAGGATTGGGTCACCTTTGACTCGCTCGGCCTGGTAGTGATCGACGAGCAGCACCGATTCGGTGTTCGGCAACGGAGCCTGTTGCCCGCCCGGACCGGTGATGTGCAGCCCCACGTCCTGTCGATGACCGCAACACCGATCCCTCGTACGCTCAACATGGTGCTCAACGGCGACCTCGATGTCTCCGTGATCGACGAGCTGCCGCCTGGTCGAATTCCAATCGAGACAAAGCGATTCAGTGCCATGGACCGTCAGCAATCGTGGGAGCTTGTCCGGCGTGAGGTGAACAACGGCCGGCAAGCTTTCGTGATCTGCCCGCTGGTGGAGGAATCCGAAACACTGGACGCCAAAGCGGCGGTCACGGAAGCCGAATTTCTGCAACGCGAGGTCTTCCCCGAATTTAAGGTGCAGGTGCTCCACGGGCGTATGTCAGGCAAAGAGAAAGACCGGATCATGGAGGAGTTCCGCACGAACGCATCGGACGTGCTTGTTTCGACCTCGGTGATCGAGGTGGGCATCGATATTCCAAATGCATCCATCATGTTGATCGAAGGGGCCGATCGCTTCGGCTTGGCCCAGCTCCATCAATTTCGTGGACGCATCGGCCGTGGACCGTATCAGTCATATTGCGTCCTGCTCGCCGACGACACGACGCCGGACGCCGAGCAACGCTTGCAAATCATGGTCGATTCGAATGACGGATTCGTGCTCGCGCAAAAGGACCTGGAGCTGCGAGGCCCCGGTGACTTTATCGGAACGCGACAGAGTGGATTACCGGAGATGGCGTCGACCATTCGATGGTTCGATACCCGTACGTTGGACAATGCCCGGCGAGAGGCAGAGTCGATCCTGCTCGAAGATCCTCTGATGGCTTCGCCCACCTGGCTTCCGTTGCGCGATCGTGCCGCTCGGTTCTGGCAGACGATGGCGCCAGATCTGATGCTGTCCTGAAGGAGCGACTACGATGCGGGTAACCACCGGTTCTGCCAAGGGACGCAATCTGAAAGGACCGCCGTCTATCGGCACACGCCCAATGTCGGACAAGATTCGGCAGGGCGTCTTCTCTGCCCTGGCATCGCTCGGCGTCCAACCTGATCGTGTATTGGATTTGTACGCGGGAACCGGAGCGATCGGTATCGAAGCGTTGTCACGCGGAGCAGAGCATGCCGACTTCGTGGAGATGACAGCACCGGCGGTTGCGGTGATCCGTGAGAACCTGGAACGTACCCAGCTCAGCGAACGAGCTGAAGTGCACCGGCAGTCTGTGCAAAGCTATCTGCACCGAAAAACCGTCCCTTATGACCTGATCGTGGTCGATCCTCCATACGCCGATTCAACGATCACGGATACCTTGCGGCAGGTGAGCGAAAGTGCGCTGGTACAATCCGGAACGATCGTCGTTCTCGGTCATTGGCCGAAGCTCGAGCTTCCTGAGCGAATTGGTCGGCTCGAGCTACTGAAACGCCGATGCCATGGAAACTCCTGCTTTTCGATTCTCGAAATTGTGGAACTGGCGCCAGCTCCCGAATCGCATTTGACTTCTTCGGACAAGGACGGAATCGGAATCGAGCTATGACTGGTAAACGAGCGGTCTATCCCGGTAGCTTCGATCCGATGACCATCGGTCATCTCGACGTTGCCAAGCGCGCGGCTGCCCTCTTCGAACACATCACGATCGGAATTTACCTGGGAAGTGAAAAGCCCGGAGCGCTGTTCACGCATACCGACCGGGATGAGATGGCACGTGAAGCAGTGGCTCACCTTCCGAATATTTCCGTGGAGAGCTTTTCGGGTCTGACAGTCGATTTCGCGCGTGACCAGAACGCGGGGATCATCGTGCGTGGTTTGCGCGCGGTATCCGATTTTGAGTATGAGTTCAAGCTCGCGCATATGAATCACCATCTGGCACCGGAAATCGAAGTTGTTTGCCTGATGACCTCGTCGCGGAACTCCTTTGTCAGCTCCAGCTTTATTCGCGAAGTTGCCTCTCTCGGAGGTGATGTTTCCGGACTGGTTCCGCCCAATGTCGCAGCAGTGTTGCGGGAACGCTTTGGCGCGGTCGCTGCAGGACGGCCGGTGTCGCCATGAGCTACGACGAGTACGCCCAGCCCGAAGCAGAACACCGTGGAAGCGAGGGAACCGTCGAGCTCCTTTACCTGCTCGATCAGCTCGAAGAGATGGTCGGCGTTAGCAAGCGGGTGCCATTCAGCCACCGGGTGATGGTAGAGGAAGACGACTTCGCCGAACTGGTCGAACAATTGAGACTGGCGATTCCCAGTGAAGTAAAGCAAGCGCAACGGGTGGTGCGCGACCGCGAACGGATCATTGCAGAAGCGCAACAAGAAGCGGCTCATATCATCGAAAACGCTCGCTCGCGTGCCGAATACCTGGTTTCCAACGAGGGAATCCTGAACGAGGCCAAGCAACGAAGCGAAGAGATCCTGCGGGCGGCCGAAGAACGGCGCAAGCGGGAAAAGGGCGAGATCGATGTCTATGCCATGCAGCAGTTCAACCGCATCGAGCAGGCTCTGCGAGATGGTCTGGAATTGATCGACTCAGCTGTGCAGGAAACCGTCGATCAGCTAGAGCAGGCTCGCAACTCGATCGGAACGTAGGCAGCTCGCTGGCAGCGTATCGATCGGTCGACTTCCATGAGTCACGATCTGCGTACACTTATCACACCGAGCGTAACCTACCGCTGCCGTGCCACCTCATCGGGGATACGGTATACTTTCGCGGTTACGCCGGGTTCGACCCGGCGTATTTGCCGTGTCGGCGCTGAAATTTTGGTGTCAGCGGTCAACTTTTGAGATAGATGATGGACCTTTACAACGAAACAGCTGTCAACGTTGCGACATTACTGCAGGAGCCGATCGGCGCGAGGCGAAACTTCGCGCTCCATCTGGACCGGCTCGAGCTCGATGCCGACCTTGTCGCAATAGACATCAATGGTGAGATGCAACTCACGCTGCTGTCAGATGAAGTTCTGACGAATGTGACCGCAACGGCGACGGTCGAGCTGACCTGCCTGCGCTGCCTCGAGCAATATGTCCAACCGACGAAAACGCGCTTTCAGGAAGAATTCCGCGTTGCGTACGATGTTCATTCGGGCGCGGCTGTACGCGGTGCAGAAGTTGATGACGACGATGACGAACGATTCATAATCAACGATGCGCATGAGCTAGATATTCGCGAAGCGTTACGACAGGAATTGATTGTGTCGCTGCCGATGCGCCCAAGTTGTGGTGCACTATGCCCGGGTCCGCCGGTCATTGAGACCGACAGCGACGAAATCGAAGACAATCGTTTTTCGGCGCTCGGCGCCCTTTTGAATGGCACTATCCAGGATTGAACTTCCGCGGCGCGGGCCGCGATGCAAGGAGAGAAAACAATGGGCGCACTTCCTAAACAACGAATCAGCAAACACCGACGTGGCAACCGCCGTCGTCATATTTTCCTGAAGAGCCCTGAGCTGGTCCCTTGCCAGACCTGTCGTGAGCTCCATCGTGCACACCACGTTTGCCCGAATTGCGGTTTCTATCGCAGTCGCCAGGTGATCGTCATCGAAGAGCGAACCCGCGCCGAGTAAGACTCGCCTTCCAGCGATCCTGAGCTCCTCGGGTTTGCACGCACGCGTCAAACGGCGCAACAATGGAATGATCGGGAAATTTTCCGATTGGGCTGGGGAAATGTCCCCGGCGCTAATTCCACACGGGCAGCAGGATTTCAATGCGTTACGCGGCCATTACGGGGTGGGGAATGTCGGTGCCCGAGCGGGTATTGACGAATGCCGACCTGGCGACGATGGTCGATACCAGCGATGACTGGATCGTGTCGAGAACCGGCATCCGCGAACGGCGGATTGTCGGCCCGGACGACAGCACCACATCGCTGTCCGTCGCTGCGGCCACGCAGGCGCTGGAGCGATCAGGCATTACGGCCGAAGACCTCGACCTGATCGTCGTTGCCACCTGCACTCCTGATCAATTCCTGGTTTCCCAAGCCTGTCTGGTGCAAGCGGAGCTCGGCGGCAACGCTGCTGCGTTCGATCTCGGTGCCGCCTGCGCCGGATTTGTCTATGCACTTTCTACCGCGACCCAATTTATCCAGGCGGGAATGTACAACCGCGTTCTCGTCATCGGTGCTGATACGTTGACGCGTTTCGTCGACTACTCCGATCGCAGCACCTGCATTCTTTTCGGAGATGGCGCGGGCGCCGTGGTCCTGGAAGCGACTGAAGAACCCCGGGGCACCTTGTCGACGGTGCTTGGCGCTCACGGCGAGGGATACAAGCATCTGTACATTCCGGGCTGGGGGGCATTCGTGCCGGAATCCGCCGGGATCTTCCCTGAGTACCGTCCATTCCTTCAAATGAATGGACGAGAGGTATTCCGTTTCGCGGTCACTGCCATGGGCGATGCCGCCGTCGAGGCCGTGGAACGCGCGGGACTCGAGTTCGGTGATATCGATATGCTGATTCCCCACCAGGCCAATTTGCGCATCATCGATGCCGCGGCACGACGGCTCGACCTGTCGATGGACAAAGTCTGGGTAAATCTCGACAAATACGGCAACACGTCCGCGGCGTCGATTCCGATCGCGCTATTCGAGGCAGAGGCGGCCGGCAAGGTGAAGGATGGCGACAATCTCGTCTTCGTTGCCTTTGGCGGGGGTCTGGCCTGGGCAGCCAGCGTCATTCGCTGGGGCGGCATCGTGAAGAAATCGGAAACGAAAAGTCCGAACGGCGTGACGGTCGACCAACCGGTGGCCTCCGCGATTGGAGCAGAGTGAAACCCATGAGCGAGCAGAAACGAGTAGCCATCGTCACCGGTGCCACACGCGGCATCGGCCTGGCCATCGCCGGGCGACTGGCACGTGACGGGTACGACATTGTGGCGAACTACCTTGGTGACGAGGACGTGGCCGAGGCTGCGCGTAAAGAACTCGAAACTACCGGGCGTACGGTTGTCCTGACGAAAGGCAATATCTCCCAGTCTGACGACGCTGGCGCACTCATCGAAACTGCGCTCGCCGAGCTCGGCCAGATCGATGTGCTCGTCAACAACGCCGGTATCACGCGCGATACATTGATGATGCGTATGAGCGAAGACGACTGGGATGCGGTCATCGATACCAACCTGAAAGGCGCGTTCCTGACGTCAAAAGCCGTCATTCGGCCGATGATCCGACAACGATCGGGACGCATTATTAACCTGACTTCGGTCGTGGGATTGGTTGGCAATGCGGGTCAGGCAAATTACGCATCGGCCAAAGCCGGATTGGTCGGTCTGACCAAATCGCTGGCCAAGGAAGTTGGCTCGCGCGGAATCACCGTCAATGCCGTTGCACCGGGTTTCATCGAAACCCGGCTGACCGACGTGCTCAATCAGGAGCTCAAAGACACGCTCCTCAAGCAAATTCCCGCAGGGCGACTCGGCCAACCGGAGGATGTCGCTGGGGCGGTGGCTTTTCTTGCCTCTCCCGAAGCGTCGTACATTACCGGCCACGTTCTGACCGTCGACGGCGGTCTCTTTATGGCCTAGTCACGCGGTAACGTGTGATGAAGCTTGGCTGAGTATGACGGGCGTTCGAAAAGTTCTCATAGCTAATCGTGGAGAAATTGCCGTTCGTATCCTGCGGGCTTGCCGCGAGGTGGGAGTTGGCGCGGTCGTGGCGTATAGCGAAGCCGATCGCGATTCCCTGGCGGTTCGCCTGGCCGACGAAGCCGTCTGCATTGGTCCAGCCCAATCGTCTCGCTCCTATACCAATATTCCCGCGCTCATGAGCGCCGCACTCGTGACCGGCTGCGATGCCCTCCATCCCGGATACGGCTTTCTCTCTGAAAACGCTTATCTGGCTGAAATTTGCGCCCAGCTCGGTATCACCTTCATCGGCCCGCCACCGGAGGTGATTGCGAAGATGGGCGATAAGGCGGTCGCCCGGCAGATCATGAAACAAGCTGGCGTTCCGACCGTGCCCGGTTCTGAAGGGGTGGTGCGCGATCTGGCGAGTGCGAAAGAGGCGATCCGGCGTATCGGCTATCCAGCTCTGATCAAAGCAGTGGCCGGAGGTGGCGGACGCGGTATGCGGGTTGTCACCAGCGACGGAGAGCTGGCGCGGCTTTTTTCGATTGCACAACAGGAAGCGGAGGCGAATTTCGGTTCGGGTGATGTCTATATCGAACGCTATATCGACCGGCCGCGGCATGTTGAAGTGCAAATACTTGCTGATCAATTCGGGCACATCTATGCAATTGGCGACCGCGACTGCTCACTCCAGCGCCGGCATCAAAAGCTCGTCGAGGAAGCACCCGCTCCGAATCTGCCGAAGAAGACCCGTGACAATTTGTTGCGCGCGGCAGTCAAGGGGGCGAAGGCGGTTGGATACCAGAACGCCGGTACGCTCGAATTCTTGGTCGATTCCACCGGTAGTTATTACTTCATGGAAATGAACACGCGGATCCAGGTCGAGCACCCAGTTACCGAGCGGGTTTCTGGCTTGGACCTGGTGGCATGGCAATTGCAGATCGCCTCCGGGGCGGAACTCAAACTCGAAAGTCGTGATCTACAACCAAACGGCCATTCGATCGAGGTGCGTATTACCGCTGAAGACCCCGCCAATGATTTCCAGCCGGGCGCCGGTATTGTTGATACCGTGATCCTGCCAGGCGGTCCTGGCATCCGAGTCGATACCCATCTTTATCCCGGATATCGAGTCCCTCCCGATTATGATTCCCTGCTCGGAAAGATCATTTCGTGGGGGCAAACCCGCGAACAAGCCGTAAATCGGCTCGATCGGGCGCTTGCCGAAACGTTCATTTCCGGCATTCCCACCACTACCGCATTCCTGCGCCTGCTCATCTCCGATGGCGACTTCCGACGCGGCGATGTGCATACGGGCTACGTCGCCGATTTCATGCACCGAAATGCCGCGATCATCTCGCGACTTGGAGATGGACTCCCAGCGCCTGCGGGGTGGACACAATGAGTGAGCCGTTCGACAGTATTGATGAGCGTCCCCCGCCCAGGAAAGCAAATCGCCAGAAGAAACCGAATGCTCGCCGGCAGGCGCGCACCCTGGCATTGCAGATCCTCTTCGAAACCGACCAGACCGGGCACGACCTGCCAGAGGTGCTCGATCGCACGATAGAGATCGAAACACCCAGCGATGAAACCGCGGCGTATTTGCGCTTGCTGGTAGATGGCATCGTGGTTCGGCAACGGGCAATCGACCGAGAAATCGAAATGGCCGCCCCGGCCTTTCCCATTGGGCAGCTTTCGCCAGTGGACCGGAACGCGTTACGTATTGCTATTTATGAGCTGCGCTATTCCGATGACGTACCGTTCAAGGTCGCGATTAACGAGGCGGTCGAGCTCGCAAAACGATTCGGCGGCGATAGCTCTGGTCGCTTTGTGAATGGCGTACTTGGAACAGTGGTCGACCGCCTACCCGATTCGTCGGCGTAGAGGGGTTCATGGGTTTCATTCGATTTTGGGCCCTCTTCTCCTGCTGTTCATGCTGGAATAGCTCGTGTATTATCGGCCCGATACGGACGCTTCGAACGCGCGAGAGATTTCTGCGCGCACGAGGCGCCCGCTTACATTCGTGGAAAACAGGAAGAGGCTTCGGGACGCAAAACGCGTGACATGAAGCGGAATTTTCAAGAGGAGGAGTATCGAGTGGCAACTACGTTCGAACGCGTTCGCGGAATCGTCGCGGAGCGGCTTGGGGTCGATGAAGACACGATCACCATGGAGTCTGAGTTCACCAGCGATCTGAACGCTGATTCGCTTGACCTGGTCGAAGTCATCATGGCGCTGGAGCAGGAATTCGGCACTGAGATTAAGGATGAGGACGCCGAATCCATCCGCACCGTAGGTGACGCAGTAACGTTCATCGACGACCGCAGCTAAAAACCCCAGTTCGGGGCGTTCGTCCCGACTCATCCAGAGTTGAACGCCCCCGAGGCGTGACGTGCGAATGCGGCAGCGCGTATCCTTTATGCGTTGTCGCATCGTCGCGACTCATCCTCACCGGTGCCGCTGTTTCTCCGATTTCTGCGATTCGCCGGTCCACCCTACGTTGGAGTAACGATCTGTGGCTCGTGCCATTAAAAAGCCAAACGTCAGACTTCCCCGCTTCCCCGGGAAGGACGAAGAAGTCTACGAAGACATATTTGAAGAAATGACGCTTGCGGAGCATCTCGACGAGCTCCGATCGCGCTTGGTCAAAACCTGTATTGGAATCGGAATCGCCTTCGTTGGCGGCCTGTTCCTTGTGCGCCCGCTGCTCGGAGTGGTTCGCGACAACGCGAATGTCGAGCGCTTCGACGTGATCGAGGCCACAGAGCCGATCACGTCGTTCTTCAAGACGGCGCTCTATATCGCCATCGCCTTTGCATTACCCCTGATCTTTTATCAAATTTTCGCGTTCGTTTCGCCTGGAATGACCCGAAAAGAGAAACGCTATCTGTACGGCTCACTGCCGTTCGTCGTGATCTTTTTCCTACTGGGAGTTTCCTTCGCCTTCTTCCTGGCGATCCCCAGAGCATTCGAATTTCTCTCGAATTTCAATAGCGATCTCTTCGATTATTCACCGACATTCGGTAGTATCGCGTCGTTTTACATCCAGGTGTCGTTGGGCATGGGCATCGCATTCGAGCTGCCCATCATCATGTTCCTGCTCTCCAGATTGGGCATCATTAGTCCCAAGCGGATGTCTGCGTCCAGACGTTATGCCATCGTCATCGTGATGATCGCGGCCGCGATCATCACGCCGACACCGGACCCGTTCAACATGCTCTTCGTGGCGGCCCCGATTTACCTGCTCTACGAGCTCGGTATTATCTTCGCGAAGCTTGCCGCTCGCCGCCGCAGCTCGAAAGATCTGCAGGAGGATGAGCTACCCGCGCTCGAGGCTTGACTCATCGGCCGGTGACACTAGGACTGTCCGCTCATTGCGGTAGGTCACCATTCCCGGCCCGGCACCCTTGATTTTGCGTACATCGCGACGTCTGGCAATGTCGACTTCGACTTTGCCAGACGTTCTGCTTTTGCTGTAGAACGCCGCCACGCCAGCAGCTTGCTCCAAAGCGTCGTCTGACGGCTCCCGACCGGTTCCACGCACGATCACGTGTGAGCCGGGCACTCCACGCGCGTGCAGCCACCAATCGTCCGCACCAGCAATTTCGAACGTCACTCGTTCGTTCTGCGGTCCGCTTCGTCCAATGTAGATGAGGTTGCCCTCCCCGTCTGTGATAGGTCGGGCGCGATCGGATTGGCTCTTGCGCTTTCGCTCCTGCTTGCCGCGTTCGGGACCGGCAAATGCCTCCCATTCGCCGATCACGTTTTCGATCTCCTCATACGAGGTTGCGAGTAACGCCATCGTCTCGATCTGCTCGAGATAGGCCAACTCGGATTTCGCATCGTCGAGCTGACCCTGAACCTCTCCGGTGCCGCGCTGCATGCGTCGGTAGGTATCGAAGTAATCGTTCGCGATCTCTTTGGCCGGTCGCAACGCGTCGAGTGGAATTCGCTCGCCATCGACGACAAGCTCAGTTTGCCCCTTTTGAATTTCCCACAGATGCGCGAAGATCTGCTCCCCCCACCGGCGAAAGCGGTCCGCCTCCGCCACGGAGGCTTGTTGGCGTTCGACCGACCGCACGCGTCCATTCACGGCATTTCGGCGTTCGGCAATCCGGGCGATCAAACGATTCCGGCGTCCGTCGTGCCGGCCAGCGAGCGAAAGCTCGGTCTTCTGCCAGGCTGCCACCGCTGCCGACATCGATTCCGCCGGTAACTCGCTGCCATCGATTCGCATCGAGGCGAACGGAATGGCCGCATAGCCTGTCAGAGCGCCGTCTTCATTCCGATAGAGGCCAGGATGCCAATTACCGGTTGACAGAGGCTCCACGAGCGCCTGAATGGCTGTGGCAAGATGTTCAGCATCAACCTGGCCCACCGTCGCGTCTTGCGATTCCAGCGCGCGCCAGGCCGCTTCGGTAGCCATGGCAGGACTGAATCCCCGTACTCGTTCCACGAGCACCTTCTGCAACGAAGCATCGCGAGGTTGCGTGTCGAGCATCAGCGCCACAGTTCCCTGCGTCGCCTTGCGCGGATCGAGACCGGGTCGGGCAGGCGGAAGCTTGTAGCGGGCGGAGGGCCAGATGGGGCGAACGCGGCTCATCTTTGGCGTCACGCGCTTCAGGCTGTCCATGACCTTGGCCTGCTCATCGACGAGGATGACGTTGCTGCGCCGTCCCATGAGCTCGACGTAGAGATCCACTGTGACGATCTCGGGCTCCAAACCAGCGGCCGCTTCGTTGTTCTCGCCCTCTTCCGACTCAGGCTCGTCATCGGCGCGATTGTGGGGCCAAAACCGCTTCGCTATACTCAGCCGGATAATTCGCTCCAACGGAGGCTGATCGATCGCAAGCAAAGTCGCCCCACGCACATATTTGCGGAGCAAAAGTGCAAAAGGGGTGACGAGCCCGGGATCGATGGCAAACGGATCGGGAGATTGATACAGCGCGGGTTCCGGATCGCCAATAGTCGCCACCACGTGCTGACGGCGGCGATCCCGGTAAAGCTCGAAAGCGACGGTCTGCGCATCGCGCAATCCCACTCGTTGGATGCGAGCTCCCGGGAGCGAACCAGAAAGTTCGGCGACGATTGCTCCAGTGGTCAGAATGTCGTACATACTTCCTCGTCATTGCCGGTCGTAGTGGCGACAATTCTATCGGTCGAAAAAATCCGCAAATGAATGCCTGGGGTGAAGTTGGACGTGAATGACGGTGATCAGCTGCTTTCGGATCTGCGCAATCGACGCAAGCCGAAGCTTTTCGTGATCACAGGTCCGTCTGGCGCGGGCAAAGACACGATTGTCAAGGATCTGCGCGAGAGCTTCCCTGAGATTCATGTCGCGGTCACCGCCACCACGCGGCAACGGCGCCCGGGTGAAGCTGAAGGCGTCGACTACTTCTTTCTTGATCCAGCAACCTTTCTCGAACGGCTCGCCAACGACGAATACATGGAGTCAGCACAGGTCTACGGCAAACCTTACGGCGTGCCCCGCAACCAGATTCGGCATGCGTTGGAGCGGGGGCAAGATGTCGTGCTCAAGGTCGATGTCCAGGGAGCGGCAACGATCAAGGAGCGCTGGCCCGAAGCCATTGTCATTTTCGTTTCCCCTGGTTCGATGTCGCAATTGTTGCATCAGTTGCATCACCGCAAGACCGACAACCCGGAAGACCTCATGCGCCGATTCGGCGAGGCCGAGGCTGAGCTGCCAATGGCGCTTGAGTTCGACTATTTTGTCTTCAACGAGAGCGATCGCCACCAGCAGGCAACCATCGACATCGAGTCGATCGTTCGCGCCGAGCGGTTGCGCACCAGGCAAAAATCTCCGTCGGTTTAAAACCGGCACGATGTTGCATAGGGTCAGCGGGGCGGTGCAGGAACGACGGTCTGGCAGCTACTCGCCCTCGACCGCGTATTCGTCTTTCTCGAGCTCTTCTTCGGAAACCTTGAAGAGCGTCGAACGATCCTCGACGCGATCGACAAAGAGAATGCCGTCCAGGTGATCTACCTCGTGCTGGATAACGCGGGCCAGGAAGCCCTGTGCTTTCATGCGTACGTTTCGGTTGTTGAGGTCGATTGCCTTGACCGTAATTGATTCAGCGCGAGGCACATCCCCAACCCAGAGCGGAATGCTCAGACACCCTTCCTGACCGTACTCCTTGCCATGGGACTTGACGATTTCGGGATCGATGAGGGTCAGGCGCACTTCATCTTGCCCCTCTTCTTCATCTTTTGCCACATGGACCACGATGATCCGGCGCATCAGGCCGATCTGCGGACCAGCCAACCCGACTCCAGGAGCGGCGTCCATGGTTTCGTGCATATCAGCCGCAATCTTGCGCAATCCTTCATCGACATGCTTGATGCGGGTGGCCTTCTGTCGAAGACGCGGGTCGCCTTCGAGAACAATCTCCAGTTTCGCCATGGTAAGTCGCGTCGCTTCATTTCACTCAGGTACGGTGCGCCGCCTGTCGCGGTCACGCAGAAGTATCGCCGAGACGGAAGAGCGGCTCAATGTCTCACAAGAGGCTCTGCGGATCGACATCGATCGTCCATGGAGCGAGCAGTGGCATCGCCGCGACCAAATCCGCAAATCCCGGAACTGCGCCACGCACGATGATTTGCCATTGATACGTGTCGCGAATCTTGGCCACGAAGGCAGGTGCCGGTCCGAAGACCTCAGCATCGAAACCGCCGGCGCGAATGACGCCATCGATTTCGGCTGCCATCTTTTCACCTTCTTCCCGGCACTTCTCGTCAGATCGGTCGCGCATGGAAAACCGGATCAACCGGGAATATGGTGGATAGCGTTGTTGCGCGCGAAACTCGATCTCTCGCTCGTAGAACTCACGATAGTCATGCTTCGCCGCCGCTTGGATCGCGTAGTGGCGTGGAGTGTAGGTCTGCACCACGACCTGCCCGGTGACAGAACGCCGACCGGCTCGGCCGGCCACCTGAGTGAGAAGTTGAAACGTGCGCTCAGCCGACCGGAAGTCAGGCAGGTATAGCGAACTGTCGGCTTGCACCACCCCAACCACCGTGACGCGTGGAAAGTCCAATCCTTTGGCAACGATCTGGGTGCCGACCACGATATCGACATCCCCCCGCTGGATTCTTCGAATGGCGGCGTCGTATCCACCAAGTTTGCGGATGGAATCGCGGTCGACCCGCATAACGCGAGCACCGGGAAACAAGTTCGCTGTTTCGGTCTCGATCCGCTGGGTGCCCGCCCCAAAGTAATCGAGTGGTCCGTCGCATTCCTGACAACGTTGGATCGGGCGCCGTTGGAAACCGCAGCGATGGCAGATCAGCCGTTGCTGATCCTGGTGGTAGACCAGCGGAATGTCGCAATGGGGACAATCGACCGAACGAGCGCAATTGCGGCAGATGACGATTGTCGACATACCGCGCCGGTTGAGCAAGACGATTGCCTGCTCTGACCGTTCCAGGGCGACGCCGATCAGCGATTGCAGCGGCGTCGAAATGAGCGCCGCGCCGGTGGCTTTCACTTCGTGCCGCATATCGACAATGTTCACCTCCGGCATGGCAAGAAAGCGGTCTCGCTGTTCGGTGTCGATGCCTCCAGAGGAAAACCCGATACGCTCCGGCAGAGAGACCAAATCGAATGCGCCCCTGGTGGCCGCATAGAACGTCTCGACCGATGGGGTAGCACTACCCAGAATGAGCGAACAGGAGCGCGCCTGCGCGATCTTGTGGGCCAAGCGGATAGCTTGGTACTTGGGCGGGGTATCCTGCTTATACGCGCCATCCTGCTCCTCGTCGATGATGATGGCGCCGAGTGCAGGAACGGGTGCAAAAAGCGCCGATCGAGGCCCGACCACGATCGGACGCTCTCCACGGGCGATGGCGGTCCACGTGGTATAGCGGTCCGCGTCTCCCAGCTCCGAGTGAATCACCGCGACCCGACCGGGAAACCGTTCTTCGAAACGGCGCACCACCTGCGTCGCTAGCGCGATCTCCGGCACCAGCACGATCGTGCCAAGACCGTTCAAAAGCGCCCACGCCGCTGCGCGCAGATAGAGCTCAGTTTTGCCACTGCCGGTTACCCCGTGAACGAGGATGGGCTTCGCGCTGCGACGCTTGAGCGTTCCCTCTATTTCGTTCCAGGACGCCGCTTGCAGATTGGAAAGCAGCGGGGGCCGCGTCGGCTCGATCTCCTTTTCGAAGATCGAGACGGGCATCTCAACGATCTCCAACGCGTCCTTGGCTGCCAACGCCTTCAAAACCGTGCCGTCGACTCCTTCGAGATCGACAAGCTCGTGATAGCGCAAGATCATCGGATCGGTTGATCTTGCCAGACGTTGGCGATGCCGCAGGTGATCGAGAAGCCGGCGCTGCTTGGCCGAGCGGCCGGCAAGCGTTTCGTCGGTCGAGAGCACACGCACAAATCGCTCGGTTCGTTCCACTGGCACGCGGTCGATCGGCCGGTTGAAGCGTTGCACGAGTCCCATGCGCTCCAGATCGGGAATGGTGGAACTCAATTTGCTGTCGGTTTTCGCTTTCGCATTGGCAACCGACATCGCCTGCCGTTCGATCAGCAGCTCCATCAGCTCGGCCTGCAACGGCGTCAGTTCATCGAGCTTAGGTTGCGCTTCCCCTACCAATCGGATCCATGGCTCGGCGGCGTGCGTTTCTCCCGGCGGGAGAAAGGGTGCAGCGGCATCGTAGAGCGTGCAACGCGTGGTATCGGCCATCCAACGAGCAACATCCATCGCCCATTCAGCCAGGACGAGCTCCGGTTCGACAATGGAATCGACCGGCCGCAAATCAAATTCAGGTGTCTCCGCATGGAGACGTGCGACGATGCCCGGTTCGAGTCTGCGGCGGAGCGGAATGCGCACAAGCTGCCCAACCTGGAGTTGTCCGCGCAGTAATTCTGGAATCGCGTACGTGAAAACCCCATCGCCCGTTAGGGCCACGGATGGCGCGGCAATGTCGGCGTAAGGCAAGAACTCGCTCGTCATAGAGGGAGACTACACCGCAATGATTTACAGAACAAATGTTCCTATATGTCAAGCATCTCGGAATAGGCGTCCAGGTTGGCGAAAACAGATGGACCGCCACCAGTGTGCAGAAAGACGATTGCGTCATCTGTCCCGAATTGCCCGGCGCGCACATCGGCAATTAGCCCGGCAAGGGCCTTTCCGGTATAAACAGGATCGAGCACAATCGCCTCGGTTCGGGCGAGCAACCCAATCGCTTCCATTCCATCCGCAGTCGGGATAGCGTACCCCTCACCGACCTGCGTATCGTCGATCGACATATCGCCTGTAGTGCAGCGAGAGTCAGAGTCCAGCAATGCGAGGGTCTCGTTGGTCAGCGGCGCTCCCTCTGCGGCGAGCTCAGCGGTCGTCGCTTCGACTGCGACCCCGCGCACTTCATACGATGCATCGAACAACAACGCCCCGGCCGCCAATCCCGCCTGGGTACCGAGAGATCCGGTCGGGAAATAGAGTCGCTTGGGCTGCAGTCCCAGATCATCGAGCTGCTGCTGTAACTCAGCGACACAGTTCACATAGCCCAAGGCGCCGATGGGCACGCTTCCCCCAGTGGGAACGAGATACGGCTTCCCGCCAGCCGCTTCGATCTCCGCAACGACCTTGGCCATCTCTGGCTTCCGTTCCGCCGACTCTTCGACGAGTCGAACCTCAGCGCCCAGCAGACGATCGAGCAGCAGGTTCCCGGTCATCTCCGATCCCCGTCTGGTGTCGAGCACGAGCACGCACTTCAATCCCGCAATGGCGGCTGCGGCAGCGGTTTGCCGCGCGTGGTTGGACTGAGCGGCGCCTTCACTGATAAGCACTGTCGCCTTTTGCGCAACGGCATCACCGGTCAGGTATTCCAGCTTGCGGGATTTGTTTCCGCCGTAGGCCAATCCGGTCATGTCGTCACGCTTGATCCAGATCTCAGGTGACATATCCCCAAGCGCGCGCTCGAAATTGCGCGCGCGAACCAACGGGGTTGGCAGGAACGTCAGCGGAAACCGAGGAAAGCTCGCGAGCCGTTCTCGATAATTGTTCTCAGTGCCCAAATCGTCTGCACTCCTTGCGATATTGCGGCTTCATGGTCGGTCCGACGGATTGAAACCGCCTCTATACTGTGGCGTGATATTCGCACGAGTTCGCCCAGGGAGTTTTTGAATATGGCGCAGGCAGCAGTCGAGCCCGGCTTGATCGGGGAATATGAGGATCGGTTTGCCGGATCGAAGCGGATGCACCAGCGCGCCGCTGAATCACTTGCCGGCGGTATTGCGCATGATGGTCGCTATATCAAACCGTTCCCGATCTACATCGATCGTGCGGAAGGCGCGTACAAATGGGATATCGACGGTAACCGCCTGATCGACTATGCCATGGGCCACGGGTCGCTCATCCTCGGACACAACAATCCAGAAGTGATGGTAGCCGTACACGAGGCGACGCAAAAGGGCACCCACTTTGGCGCTGGGCATGAGGCCGAGATCAAATGGGCCGAGAAAGTAACCGAGCTCATCCCCTCGGCTGACCTCGTGCGGTTCACCGCCTCCGGCACCGAAGCCACCTTGCTCGCGATGCGGCTGGCTCGCTCCTTTTCTGGCAAGCCGAGCATCCTCAAATTCGAAGGGCATTTCCACGGATGGAACGACTATCTGATCAAGGGTGAGAAGCCACCGTTCGAACAACCGTCGAACCCAGGCGTTCCCGACGAAGTCGGCCGGACCGTTGCCGTGTTGCCACAGGATGATCTTGGCATGGTGGAAGAACGGCTCGCTCAGGGAGATATCGCCGCGATTATTGTCGAACCGAGCGGCGGTTCCTGGGGGCAGATTCCGATGGAAGAAGACTTCCTGAAAGATCTGCGCGAAATCGCAACGCGCACCAATACGATCCTCATTTTCGATGAGGTCATCACAGGCTTCCGTTGGTCACCGGGCGGCGCGCAAGGCCGATTTGGGATCACGCCCGATATGACGACCATGGCCAAGATTTTGGCCGGTGGTTTCCCAGGCGGCGCAGTGGCCGGCCGAGCCGACATCATGCAAGGGCTCATTTTTAAAGACGAGCCAGGTTGGAACGCGAACAAGAAGGTCATCCACCCAGGTACCTACAATGGCAACCCGGTGGCAGCAACCGCGGGATACACCTGCCTCGGTATCTGCGCTAATCCCGAAATCCAGATTTATTGTGAAGATCTGACGATCAAGCTTCGCGCTGGCATCAACACCGTGCTCGAAAACCGCGATATTCCCGGTTGTGCCTGGGGCGAGTCGTCCGTTTGGCACGTCATCCTGGGCCACAAGGTGCCGAACCGGACTGCAGGCGACTTGCGAGCGCCGCAGGGCATTCCAAGCGATGTGTTGAAGTCCAGCGGCAAGGCGGGGCTCAACACGCCGCTTGCGATCGCCATGGCCGTCGAAGGCGTGGATCTTTTCAACGGTGGCGGATTGCTCAGCATCGCTCACACCGAGAAGGACATCGATTTCACCATCGAAGCGTTCGACAACGCGTTGACGCGCCTTCAGGCAGACGGCAAATTGAGCTAAAGCGCACCGTATCGATCAATGAAGCAACGTGGGGTGCGATCAACGCACCCCACTGTTTTTTTGATTTCAGGAACTTGATTCTGGAAAATGGATCGATGCTACGTGCTGACCATCACATCGCTCACGAGACGTTGGTAGTCGGCCTCGGTGTCGACGTCTTGCGGAACGGGCAGGTCGATCGGCACCAGGTGAACGCGATCACCGGCCTGCGCAACAATCGCGCGACCACCCTCATCCCCCGTCAACTTCCGCAGCTCTTGAAAGTATGAGCGCCCAAAGAGGACCGGGTTCGCCGGAGTTCCTTGCCAGGCGGGCATGACGATCGTTTGGGGATCGCCATCGAATGCGCCAACGACGCTGTTGATCACCTCGGAGGTGACGCCAGGTTGGTCTCCCAGCAGGAAGAGCACACCCGCCGCATGGGCATCGATAAAGTTCATTGCGACCGCCACCGACGTGCTTTGGCCGTCGGCAAAGCGGTCGTTTTCGACAACGTGTACTTTGGAGAGATCCATCAGCACGCGAATGCGGCCACGCTCTGCCCCAAGCACGACAATGATCTCGCCCAAATTCGAGGAAAGTGCGTTCTGGACGATATGATCAAGGAGCGGTCGCCCCTTGAACGCCAGGAGTTGCTTCGGGCGACCGAGCCGACGCGATCCGCCGGCCGCAAGAATGACGCCGCTCACTGCAGGATTTGACATCCCGCTAAACTCGTGCGCGGATGCTACCGGTCGCGTTCGTTAATGGTTGTGCATCGCGTCCATGACGGACGGCAATGATCTCGGCAAGGATGGCGATAGCCATCTCCTCAGGCGTGCTAGCGCCAATATTGAGGCCAATTGGACCGCGAATGCGGGCAAGTTGTTCCTCAGTTGCTCCCGCCTCGGTCAGGCGGACGCGTCGATCGGCACTCGTTTTGCGACTGCCTACCGCACCAATGTACCGCGCTTCGGTCGATAGCGTACCGAGAAGCGCGGGTTCGTCGAACTTCGGATCGTGCGTGAGGATGGCAACATAGGTGTTGCGGTCGATCGAAGTCTGCGCGATTGCATCCTCCGGCCAGGCCTGAATGAGCTGGTCAGCCATGGGAAATCGTTCCGACGTCAGCAGCTTCGCGCGGGCGTCGGTGACGATGACGCGGAACCCAAGCTGCTTTCCGAAGGTTGCCAGTGCCTGCGCCACATGAACCGCGCCAAAGATCAGCAGCGTGGGCGGCGGAGGAAAGACCTCGTAGAAAAGCTCGATCTCTCCCGCCGCGCTCGGATAGCTCTGCGTCAGCGATCGCTCATCGTCCAGCAACCGTCTGGCCTCGGGAACCGCCAGCTCATCGAGCGCCGATGTTCCCAACGACCCGACCGTACGCTCCGGCAAAACCGCCAGCTTCTGGCCGGCGCCGTCTCCCTTGACGACGGTCACGACGACCAACGGCACTGACTCGTCGAACGCATGACGCATCGCGGCGAAGACTGAGGCTGGCTCGTTCATTCGAGAGTGACAGGCTCGACGAAGACTTCGATGGTGCCTCCGCAGGCGAGCCCAACATCCCAGGCCATTTCATCGGTAATGCCATAGCGGATGAGTTTCGGATGGCCAGATTTGATAACTTCCTGGGCTTCATCGAAGACCGCGGTTTCGACGCAGCCACCGCTCACCGAGCCGGCAAGATCGCCGGCACTGGATACAGCCATTGCTGCGCCAACCGGCCGGGGGGCGGAACCTTCGACTTTTACAACGGTGGCAATTGCGACCTTGCTCCCGTTGGCATGCCATTGATCAATGTCTTGCAGCAGTTCTTTCACGTTTTCGTCCTCCCTGAGACAGGGGTTTGCCATCCATCATTGGCCCGACATTGACCGCGAGTTGGCCGCGGGCTGTGACAAATGGCTTAAGTGCGTATGAATCGGCCGCGGCCGGTTGGACACTGCGCGTTGCGCGCACCGGCGGCGTGTCTTCGACGTCGCTGAGAAGCTCGGCCAGCGCTTCCAGGCTCTTGAGGTTGTGTATGGGTAAAAAGGCATCGACAAACGGCAACGCCGCGCGAATACCCTGCGTAAGCGGCTGGTATCCCGGTGCGCCCAGCAAAGGGTTGAGCCAAATCAGGCGGCGGCACGAACGCTGCAAACGCGCCATTTCGGTCGCCAGCAACTGGGGATCGCCGCGATCCCAGCCATCGGAGATCATCACCACGGTTGCGCCCGAGCGCAGCACACGGCGGCTCCATTCATAGTTGAACGCTTTGATCGATTCGCCGATACGTGTACCGCCCGACCAATCGTGCACGGAATTGACGACCTGCTCGATGGCAGCGTCGACATTCTTCTTGCGCAGCTCGCGCGTAATCCGGGTCAACCGAGTGCTGAAGACGAAGACCTCGACATTATCGAGCCCCTGCTCCATCGCATGTACGAACTGGAGCAAAAGACGGGAATAGCGATCCATCGATCCGCTGATGTCGCAGATGAGCACCAGCGGCCGCATCTTCTCCTTGTGTCGCCGGCGACGAAGCTCGATCGGCACGCCACCATGCTTCATGCTGTGGCGCAAGGTACGACGGTAATCGATGAAATCGCCGTGTTTGGCTTTTTCCTTGCGCCTCGTCTGCCGGGTACCGAGTTTCCAGTTCATGGCAGAGATCAAACGTCGCGCCTCGGCAATCTCGTCCGGCGAAAACTGGGCGAAGTCCTTCTTCTTGAAGACTTCACGCGCACTGAAGACGATCACATCCTCTGGTAACGCATCGAGATCTTGCTGATCTTCGCTGTTCTGATCGTCGGTGTCTTCAACCGCAACAACGGCTCGTTCTTTCTTGCTGTTGTTTTTGTTATCAGCGGCTTGCTTCTTGCTCGCCTGCGCTTGTTCAGCCTCGTCGCTAGGCGCGGGAGGCATATCGAACTCGTGCCGCTCGAACAATTCGTCGGTGGCGATTTCCGGTTTGAGAATTCGCCGCCAGAAGCGGGCGAACGCGAGGTCGAAGACCGGAATTTGCTCCGGCGACGTGACAAGCGTGGTCTTGGCAGCCGAATAGAAATCGTCCCGGCGACGAAGATCGATGCTCGACACCGCTTCCACCAGGTTGATGATCTGTCCAGAACCGACGTTCATCCCCGCGTCGCGCAGATCGCGGCCGAGAGTGAGGAGGTTCGAGCTAATCGTCGAGGTACTCGGCGTTCGCTCGAGATAGCTCCATTTAGGCTGGGATTCCACGCTCGGCTCGTTCCACGAGAGTCTCGGCGATATCGCCGCGTACACGGTCGACATCTTCCTGATACTTGAGAATCACGCCCAATGTGTCGTCCACAGCCTGGGGATTGAGCGAGTTGGTGCCCAATGCCAACAGGGCATGTGCCCAATCGAGCGTCTCCGCCATCCCTGGGGACTTGAACAAGTCGACATCCCGGAGTCCCTGGGTAAAGGTGACAATCTGGGTGGCAAGCTTCTCCGGCGCTTCCGGAACCTTAGCCGCGAGGATGCTGAATTCCTTCTCATACGTTGGGAAGTCGATCCAGTAGTAGAGACAGCGGCGCTTGAGAGCGTCGTGAATCTCGCGCGTGCGGTTCGAGGTCAGGATGACGATCGGCACATGCTCGGCGCGAATTGTCCCCAGTTCCGGAACGGTCACCTGGAAGTCAGAAAGCAGCTCCAACAGGAACGCTTCCAGCTCCTGGTCGGCGCGGTCGACTTCGTCGATCAGGAGGACCGGCGCCTTCTCGTGCGCGGCATCGATGGCCTGCAGCAACGGTCGCTTGAGCAGAAACTCCTCGGAGAAAAGGTCTCGCCGGGCTTGTTCACGACTGATATCGCCAGTGGCTTCGATGGTTTGCAGATAAAGCATCTGCCGCGGATAGTCCCACTCATAAATGGCGGTGTTGGCGTCAAGTCCTTCATAGCACTGCAACCGGATAAGCGGCGTATCGAGGAGGGACGCGAGCACCTTGGCGATCTCAGTCTTCCCGACACCAGCTTCCCCTTCAAGCAGCAGCGGCTTGCGCATCTGAAGCATGAGATAGAGGGTGGTCGCCAGCGAACGGTCGGCGATGTATTTCTCGGACCGGAGCGCGGATTCGAGCGCGTCGACCGAGTCGAACGTCCGACCGGCATGGGGAGTTAGAAGTGTATTGGTAGTGCTCAAAGATCGATCACCCTGATTGGCAGTGCGGAATCACCCGCGCGTCTGCGAGCGACTTACCAGAAATTATCTCGCAGTTGACCGGCGGGTGCCATTGTCAATCCGGGTCCGGAGTACCAGGGCCGAGAGTCCGAGGGTCGCGCTGGATCGAAAGACGGCTGCTGCCCCTACGACCTGGGGTCTTCGGGCCAGCGACCGTACCAGTCGAACGGTTCTGGATTCAGATTGACCACCACGTTCTTGACCTGGGTATACAGGTCGAGACCGTAACGGCTCAGCTCCCGGCCAATGCCGCTTTGTTTGAACCCACCGAACGGGGCCTCAGGCGGATTGACGGTTGGGTAATTGATGCTGACATTGCCCGATTTGATCCGCCGCGCCAGGGTGTGCGCTCGCTTGATGTCATTCGTCCAGATGGTGGCGGCAAGCCCAAAGATGGTGCTGTTGGCCGCGGCCACGACCTCGTCCTCAGTTTCGAAGGGAATCACCGCAAGGACCGGACCGAACACCTCGTTCTGCGCGAGCCGCATGTCTGCCGTCACCTGGCCAAACACGGTCGGCTCGATGAAATTCCCGTTGCTGAATCCGTTGCCGGAAACACGCTTGCCGCCGTGCAACAGCTCGGCACCATCCTCGACCGCATAGTCGCAGTACTCGAGTATTTTGCTTTGCTGTTGTTTGGAGATCACCGGTCCCATCTGGGTATCCCAGTCGAGCGGATCGCCCACCCGGATCTTGCCGCCTCGCTCCACGTACATCGACAGGAACTCGTCGTGGATCGACTTATGCAGGAAGAGGCGGGTTCGAGCGGTGCAACGTTGGCCAGCATTGGTGAAGATCGCGAAGAGCGATCCGTTGACCGCTTCGTCCAGATCGGCATCCGGGAAGACAATGTTCGGGCTCTTGCCGCCGAGCTCGAGGGTGACGTTCTTGATAGTGCCCGCCGCCGAGCGCATGATCTCCCGACCGGTCTCCGTTTCCCCGGTAAACGCGACCTTTTCGACCAGCGGGTGAGTAGCCAGCGTTTCGCCAAGCTCCTTGCCCGGTCCGGTGATGACATTGAGGACGCCGGCGGGTATGCCTGCCTCCAGCGCGATCTCGACCGAGAATCAACGCCGTCAATGGAGTCGCGCTGGCCGGTTTGAGCACCACCGTATTTCCAGCGGCGAGGGCGGGCGCGACTTTCCAGGCGGCCATCAGCAAGGGAAAATTCCACGGAATGATTTGCGAGCAGACCCCATACGGTTCTCGCACGGTGTAGTCGAGCAAGGGACCATTCATGGGAATCTGGTCACCCCAGATTTGCCCGGCCAGATTTCCGTAGTATTCAAAGCAGTTTGCGGATGCGAGCACATCCCCGCGTGCTTCGACAATGATCTTGCCGGAGTTCATCGTTTCGAGCCGGCTGATCTCGTCGACGCGCTCACGGAGGATGTTGGCAATCTTGTGAAGCGCGCGTGACCGATCGAGCGGCGTGAACCGACTCCAGGGCCCAGATTCGAAGGCGCGATGCGCGGCTTCGATGGCAGCGACGGCATCGGCGATTCCCGCCTTTGGCACGACGCCGATGACCTGATTGGTTGCCGGGCTGACGGTCTCGAAGGTCGCGCCGTTGTCAGCATCGACCTCCTTGCCATCGATGATCAGGGAAAGTCGCAGCGTCTCAGTCATGTCGGTGGTCGCGGTCATCGTCGTGCTCCCATGCCTTGGTTCGAATTTGGTTGCATCCCCTAGCGTAGCACCACGCCGGATCGGCTAGAATTCACGCGGCTAGCCCTCGCCGGGGTGGCGAAATGGCAGACGCATCGCACTCAAAATGCGACGGGGCAACCCGTGCGGGTTCGAATCCCGCTCCCGGCACCTGATACAAGAGATTCCGCCTTGGAGCTTGACAGCCAGGCGCTCGGGCCCGAAACCTGCTGACCACAACACCTGAGTCAGCCTCATGCGGCTTACCCTACTCTTCAATGCTTGCGAACCACGAGTGCGATCAATGGTGCGAGGGCGCGTTCGCCCTGGTCTCGCGAAGTGAGCGATGTTCGCCAAGCGCGATCGCCGCTTCCACCAGGGCGAGATGCGTGAACGCTTGCGGAAAGTTGCCGAGCTGTTGGCGCGCAGCCGGATCGTACTCCTCGGCGAGCAACCCAACATCGTTGCGTAGCGCGAGGAGCCGCTCGAACAGCGCATGAGCCTCGTCTGAACGCTCCTGCAATACCAGCACCTCCACCAACCAGAAGGAACAGGCGAGAAAGACGCCTTCGCCCGGTGGCAATCCGTCCACGCCTTCTTCGTCGCGGTAGCGACGGAGCAACCCGCCCACCGTCAACTCGCGCTGGATCGCCTCCACGGTGGAAACCATCCGCGGGTCGGTTGCGGGCAGAAATCCAACGAGCGGCATCATCAGGATGCTCGCATCGAGCTCGTCTCCGCCGTAATACTGGGTGAACGCTTGTTTGCGCTCGCTCCAGCCCTGAGTCAGCACCTGCTGTTTGACTTCATCGCGCAATGCTCGCCAGCGCTCGACATTCCCGTCGTACCCGTACTCCTCGTGCATCCGGACCGCGCGGTCGAAGGCGACCCACGCCATCACTTTCGAGTGCGTGAAGTGCCGATTCGGGCCGCGCACCTCCCAGATGCCGGCGTCGGTCTCTCGCCAGCCCTCTTCGAGCCATGCGAGCAGTTTCTTGATCATGGCCCAGCTATGCGCGGAGGCCTCCGCACCGGTCGTGCAGGTGTGATACGCCGCGTCCAGCACCTCGCCGTAGACATCGAGCTGTCGCTGGGTCGAGGCAGCGTTGCCAACTCTCACCGGGCGCGACTCTGCAAAGCCCGGCAGCCAATCCAGCTCGTACTCCTCGATGCGGCGCTCGCCGGCGATGCCGTACATGATCTGGACTTCCGCGGGATCACCGGCCACGGCCCGCACCAGCCATTCGCGCCAGGCGACGGCCTCATCCCGGTACCCGGCACCCAGCATCGCAAGGAGCGTAAGGGTAGCGTCTCGCAACCAGCAGTAGCGGTAGTCCCAGTTACGCACACCGCCCAGCCACTCCGGCAGCGACGTCGTTGGCGCGGCCACGATCCCGCCGGTGGGACCATAGGTCAGTGCCTTGAGCACCAGAAGGGACTGGCGAATCTCCTCGTGATATTCACCCTGGTAACGACAGGAGCGCGACCATTCCTGCCAGAAACGCTCAGCCTCGACCAGCGCGATTTCGGCATCGACTGGTTCTGGCAGTGGCTCATGTGACGCATACCAGGTCAGCACGAACGGAATGCGCTCGCCTGGTTCGACCACAAAATCCGAAACCGTCGTCATCTCTTCGCCATGGACGTCGACCGGCGTGCGCAGACAGAGCGCGTCAGGTCCGGCAATCGCGACCCTGGCGTGATCCACCCGCCGCACCCACGGGACGATTCGCCCATAGTCAAAGCGGATCACAAGTTCCGAGCGCATGGTGACGCGCCCGCGTACCCCTTCGACGATTCGCACGATGTCAGGGTTGTCGCCGCGTGGCGGCATGAAGTCGATCACCCGCACCATGCCCTCGGCTGTTTCGACCAGCGTCTCCAGGATGAGCGTGTCGGGCCGGTACCGGCGCTCGGTGCGTATGACTTCCATCGTCGGGGCAAGCAGCCAGCGCCCATTCTCCGGTCCGCCAAGGAGAGACGCGAAACAGGCAGCGGAATCGAATCGAGGGAAGCAGCACCAGTCGATCGATCCATCGCGTCTCACCAACGCCGCAGTTTGCAGATCTCCCAGCAGCGCATAGTCTTCGATCCGGCGCATATCGTTCCTTTAGCAATAAGTTCTCAGCTTTCAACGGTCAACAACATTGTTACCTATGGAGCTGATCGGGTCCAAACCGCAAGGTATGATCACCTGCACTTCGGGGATGCGGCTATTCGAATCTATCGAGCCTCACACCTCGATGCCGAACGTGCGAATTGCGAAAGGGCGGCTCATGAGTGAAGAAACGAATCAGGAATGGCGCGGCAAAGTCGGGAAACTCACGGATGAGGAAGTTTCGGAGTTTCTATCGACTGACGTACTCTGCCGACTCGGGGTACTCGATGATGACGGCTGGCCGTATGTTGTGCCGGTCTGGTTTCTCTATCGAGACGGAGGGTTCTATATCATCCCCCGAGAGAAGTCCGAATGGGCAAGATTTATGGAGAACGACAAGCGGGTCTTTCTCGACATCGATGAACCGGGATCGCTCCGCAAGGTGCTCGTCAAGGGCGAGGCGGAATTGATCGAGCGTCCAAACGTCGGTGGCAAGTGGGTTGAGATCGGCAACGAAATGTCCTATCGCTATCTCGGCCCCCACGGTCCGGACTATCTCGTCCCGACACTTACCGAGCCACGCTGGCTCTTCTTCGTCAGGCCGATCACGATGAAGACGTGGCAGGGGGTGGATTGGGCGAAACGTTATAAGAAAGACGGCTGGGGCGTCAGTTAGGAACGCAATTTCGTGCCGGATGACGGATCCTGTCCTCTGTTCCCGGCTTCACAAATTGCGAGACGAAGTCCCAGATCACGCTCGATGCGTCAATCGACGCGCCAGCTGCGATGCTTGGCCAACTGTGCTGCCAGGTGTGGATAAGCATCTGCTCGACCTGGCTGTTGTTTGCGCAGTCACTCCAGAGGGTGGTCAGTGCGGACGGCGAGTCCTCGACCGTTGGTGGGTCCTTGCACGAATTGGCCGCGACCCAGGTCTCGACCGCAAACATGGTCGGCATATCGATGCGCGAGTCTTCGCCGCCGTAGCCCACATTGGTCGAAGTTCCTCCGGCAACGGGTACATTGGCGTCATCCTCGCCGTTCATGATGAGCATTGGCACCGGAGAATCGGGAACGCACGAGCCCGTGTTCAGTGCACCAGCGTAGGGTGCAGCGGCGGCAACCTGATCTGCGAGCTCGCAAGCGATCCGAAAGGTCATCATCGCGCCATTGGAATGGCCCGTGACGTACATCCGCTCCGGATTAACGTCATAGTCAGCGGTCAATTGTTCGATGAGGGCGGAAACGAAACCGACGTCATCGATGTCGTTGGCATGCGCGTAGGCGCAGCAATTAGCGGCATTCCAGGTGAGCCGGCGAGGCAAGCGACCCGTGCCATCTGGATAAACAGCGACAAAACCTTCCTGATCGGCAAGGTCTGAGAACCCAGTCGACTGTTCGACCTGCTTGCCATTCCCTCCCCCGCCGTGCAGCACAATCAGAACCGGGAGCCCATCTATGGGGGGAACGGCATCTGGGAGATGAACGCGATAGGTCCGCTCGAGTCCACCGACGTCGATGGAATGGTCGAAGGTGGACCCGGCTATCTTGTCCGGACCAGCCAGCGACGATGACAACGTCCCCAGCATCGCTCCAAGCAGGAGGGCGGTGCAACAGGCGATCTTCCAGCGCATCACACACTCCTCCAGTCGTTGTTACGTCGTCCGGCTCAACGCTTGATATGGAGCTTCCAGGCGAGGATGCCGAGCGTTTCCCGAGCCATATACCGCAGTTCGGTCCCCGAGCCTTGACTGATTGGACTGTCCTCGGCGGCGTATCCGTAAGCCTCGAATCCGGCATGTTCGGCCAGCATTTTCGATCGATAGAGGTGGAATCCGTCGCTGACCAGAAGAAGCGATTTGACACCGCGAGGTTCGAGAATGCGTTCGACACCTTCGAAACTGGCCGCGGTGTTGTGACTGATGTTTTCCATCAGGATCGCATCGGCTGGAACACCGCGATCCACAAGGTAGTTCTTGCCCGATTCCGCCTCGGTGAAATGATCTCCCAGGATCCGGCCACCGGTCACTACGATGGTGGGGGCATAACCTTGTTGATAGAGATCGAAAGCGGTGTCGAGACGTGACTGAAACACCTGCGAGGGCACTCCGTTGAACTGCGCCGCGCCGAGTACCACGATCGCATCGACCGGTTGAGCCTCGTTGGTGCGAGCCTGCTTGTAAACGGCAGCAAACACCAGAAACGGCACAAGAAAGAGGCCGAGTGCGACGACGCATATACCGAGCCCTACCCAGCGTCGCACGCTGCGGCGTTTGCTGGATGCGACCGCTTCAGGGGATGCATTGAAAGCGACACCGGGCCAGGTTTGAAAGGCGCGCGACGGCTCTGCCGTATCGGCATGCTGCATTGGTTTGGTTTTCGATTCGGTCAAAGCTGACTCATGACACTGGTGGGCTATCGCGTATCGCTGTTCGACCGCGACGGCGAATTATGCCTTGTCCGAATCGGTGGTGCTTTCTGATGGCGGATCTTCCGGCCCGGCTCGTCGCCCGAGTTTGCCCTCCTGGACCAGCGTGCCCAGGACATCGCAAATCACCCGCGCTGCAAGCAGTGACGTGGTATCGGCAACGTCGTATGGCGGCGAGACCTCCACGACCTCCATGCCGCAGAGCCCTTCGCGGGTGACGATCTGCAACAGGCGAAAAGCTTCCCGGGGCAACAGGCCGCCGGGTTCGGGCGTTCCGGTTCCTGGAGCGAAGGCGGGATCGATCGAATCGATGTCGAACGAGAGAAAAACGCAGGAGGCATTTTTCCATGCAATTTCGAGCGCCATCTCTGCCACGCGCTCGAGCCCATATCGGTCGATATCAGTCATGGTTACGGAGGTCGCGCCACGCTCGCGCGCGTTTTTCACGCCATAGCGCGAGCCATTCCAGCCGCCGATCCCGATCTGCACCAGATTGACCGGTGGCGCGTTGGGAATATTGGTGGCATGGAAGAACGGCGTACCGTGCATACGCTCGTCGATGTTGAGTTCGGACATATCGGTGTGTCGGTCGAAATGGATGATACCGATGTTGCCATCTACATACGGCGCCAGACCGCGTATGTCCGGATAGCCAATGGCATGATCACCACCCAGCACGACTGGGAAGGTATTGTGCTCGTGCAGGTAAGCGACGCCCTTATCGATCTGGTCGAAGGACTTCTCGATGTTGGCCGGGATGACGGTGATGTCGCCTACATCGACCATGTCGAGCGATTCGACGAGATCGACGCCGAACTCGAAGTTGTAACCCGAATAGAGCGATGAGATCGAGCGGATCCCTTCTGGGCCAAATCGGGTTCCCGATCGATAGGTCGTGCCGGCATCGAGCGGTGCCCCAACGAAGGCGACATCGGGGCTTTCGAGCGCGCGCATGTCCTCCTGGAATCGAACTCCCAGAAATGTGGTTGCGGATGAATACTTCCCGTTCAGCATGGGATTGCGGTCGAAAAGCGGAATGGTCCGGTCGGTGATCGACCATGCCGATTCAAGACCGTTGCGCAGTGATTCCTCGACTAATTCGGTCCGGCGCTTGAACGGAATCTCCGCTTCGGCCTCCAGCATTTGGGTTCCATGTAGCTGACTACGTTTCATCTGCTCACCTCCCGGTGGGTTGGCCTCAATGCCCGCCCAGCGCCGCGATCTCTTCCACCGCGGCAGGGTTCTCGAGCGACGTCAGGTCGCCTGTGGGTAATCCAAGATACGACGCCCGGATCACTCGACGCATGATCTTGGCATTGCGCGTCTTGGGAAGATCGGTCACGAAGAGAACCGCTTTCGGCCGCATCGAGGCACCGAGCTGTCTGGAAATCTCCTGCCGAACTGCTTCAGCAAGCGCTGGTGAAGGTTCGTTTCCAGGTCTCAGAACCGCAAAGACGACAATCGATTCGCCTTTGACGTCGTCTGGCACGCCTACGGCCGCTGCTTCCTGCACTGCTTCGTGCGCAACTGCTGCAGATTCGACCTCGGAAGGTCCAATTCGCTTGCCAGCCACTTTGAGCGTATCGTCGGAACGACCCCGAATGTACCAGAACCCTTCGTCGTCGACCTCGGCCCAATCCCCGTGCATCCAGGTACCCGGGAAGCGCGACCAATAGGTCTCTTCGTAGCGCTTGTCGTCCTGCCAGAATCCGCGGGTCATGCCCACCCACGGTTGCCGTATCGCGAGTTCACCAACTGCTCCGCGCACCGGTTCCCCGCGGTCATCGACTACGTCTGCAGCCATTCCCGGCACCGGCCCACTGAATGCGCAGGACCGGATCGGCTGCACGGTGACGCAACCAACGATGCCGCCGCTGGTCTCAGTACCGCCGGAATAGTTGATGATCGGCAGCTTGCTCTTGCCGACCTGCTCGAAATACCACTGCCAGGGCACGGGGTTCCACGGTTCGCCGGTGGACCCGAGAATGCGCAACGACGAGAGGTCGTGCTGCTCGACCCACTCGTTTCCTTGCGACATCAAGGCACGAATAGCGGTGGGAGCCAGTCCGAGCACATTGACATCGTGCCGCTCGGAGATTTCCCACATCCGATCGGGATTGGGGTAGTCAGGCGTTCCTTCGAAGATCACGATGGTAGCGCCGAGCAACAGTCCTCCCCCGATCAGCCAGGGACCCATCATCCATCCGAGGTCGGTCAACCAGAAGATGCGCTCGCCGGCGTGGAGATCGAACATGTACGCCAGATCGTGCGCCGCCTTGATCGGGAACCCTGCATGAACATGCACCGCGCCCTTGGGCTTGCCAGTCGTGCCAGACGTGTAGATGATCATGTACGGATCGTTCGCGGCAATGGCGCGGCGTTCGAAGTCAGTGGAAACCCCTTCGATCACATCGCCCCACCAACGGTCGCGTCCCTCCTGCATGTGCGTGGGAGCATGGGTTTGATCGAGGACGATGCAGCACTCGACTGACGGCGCTACCGCCATCGCGATGTCGGCGGTTTCCTTGAGCGGGATAAATTTTCCTCGCCGGTTGAAACCGTTCGCGGTGATCAACAACCTGGCGTCGCAATCCCGTAGGCGTGAGGCAACGGCTTCTGCCCCATAGCCGGAAAACATTGGGATATAGATGGCACCGATCAGCCCACAGGCCAGCACAGCAACCACGGTTTCCGGAACCATTGGCAGGAGAATACCGATGCGGTCTCCCTTGGAAACACCAAGGCGTTCGAGCGCGTTAGCAAACTGCTGCGTCTCATCCCAAAGCTGCTGGAAAGTCAGCGAGCGTGTCTCGCCCCCATCTCCCTCCCAAATAACTGCCAGCTCCCCGGCTGCCCCACGCTCGAAGGCAAGATCGAAGATGTTCGATACATAGTCGAAACCGGCACCCGGAAACCATTCTGGCCATTCCTTACCCCGGGACATGTCGACCGATTGCGCGTATCCCGGTTCGAATCGCAATCCCATGTCGCGAACCGCGGCGTCCCAGTAAGCGCCAGGGTCTTGAGCAGACCAGTCCTGCAGCCCCTGGTACCCGTCGACGCCCTGCTTGCGGGCAAATGCCAACAGGCGGCTCTGTTCCAGATAGTCCTCGGTTGGAATCCAGGTCAACTCGGTTTCGACAGACATTGGTATCCGTTCGTTTCACGTGAGCGCTCGAATCGATTCGCCGCATTCTTGCGCTCCCGCATCGTTCGGTCAAGGACGAAGCGATCCGGATAGACTCTTAGCACGCGATCGACCGGTAAAGGCTAACTTTTATGTCATTTTTCAAACGATTTCGAAAACCGCCTGAGGTAGAACCAACCGTCGCACCGCCACCAGCCCCGGTGGCCGCTTCCCGTGCCAAAGGATTCGTTCCCCCGCCCCCTCGCGATGCGCCACCGACCAGCTCCGATCCACGGGTCGAGCGTCTGCAGCAGCGTATCCAACGAATTGAAGACGAGATCGGAGCGGTCGAGCGATCTGGCGATCCAGACAGTGCGTTTCAGCAACGGATCGCTGTTCATGCCGCGGCGTTGGAAACCATCGAGCAGGAGATCATTGCCGAGACCCCGATGGAATCGCGCACGTTGCCTGCACTGCCACCAACGCCGATTACCGAAATCGCAGTGGAACTGGAACCGGTACCGCGAGTCTCCTTTTCGATCGGAACGAGTCACTTTTCGTATGCTGAGGAGATCGACTGGGCCGAGCGCGGAACTCAGATCGTGCGTGGAGATCTCATCGGTGAAAACATTGATGTCAGCCGGCTCATTCCTGATGAGATTTCCCCCGATCTGCGAGCTGAGCTTGCCGCACATCTGGAGCGATCGCTGTTCGGATTCGCAACTGAGCTACGGGATCGGACTGTCGAAGGACGGCCGCTTCCCGCGAATCCCACCCTCGCCGATCTGGCCGTTCCTTCGATTGCATGTGGTGACTGGGAGCTTTGGGGAGGCATTTCGTTGCGCTGCCTGAACCATGAAACGCGCCTGCGGGAGCTCAACGCCGAACGCACGCGACTGCTGAACGAACGCGGATTGGAAATCGAAGAGCGGCAGCGTCAGGTCGAGGAACTTCCGATCCAGCGACGTCGGCTCAATGAAGCCATTAGCGAACTTTTCGCGCTTCAAGCCGAACGCTAAAGATCCTCTGGCAGCCGAGCCCGTCCTTGGGGAAGCATCCGACCCTCCGCGATCAGGCGGCGGGCTGCAGCGCGATTCGTCTCCGACCAATTGCTCTTCGGTCTACGGGGAGTGAAGCGAATCGCCCGCAAGTCGTCGTCGACGCGACGTCCCTTGACATCGATCCAGCCGTAGCACAGCGCGACATCGATCAACGCGGCAGGTCGACGGAGTAGCCCGGCGATGTCTTTTTATGAAACTTGACCCAATATTCAGACTCGGTTTCGCCGTTGGCTGCAAGCCACGTCGCGAGCTCATCCGACGACGAGATGAGCGGCAACGTGGAAAGGTCGGGATCGGGCATTACGGCGAGAGCGTGACGGCGCTGGCGCGCATCGTGTTGACGAACTTCTGTAGCAGGTCGATGCCGTCGTTGACGGTAAATGCCACCGTCCGCTCTCCCACCCGCTCGACCTCTGTCTGCTGCTCCGCAGCGACCGCGCGGGTTTGGTGATCGTATTCCAGCTCCACCCGAGCTCCGGCTGGCAGGATCATCGGTTCAACCGTTCCGATGAGCGACACGGCTTCGGCGGCTTTCTCCTCGATTAACTTCTGTGCTCGGCGCGGGTGCATGCTTATTGCGCCAGTCTGTGAGATCCCTTCCTTGACCACGGCTTTCACTACCGGACGTTTCAGAAAGGCTTCCGTCTGGTCGCACGCAGTTTGATCGCCGGTCACCAGCAAGACTGGAACGCCGAGGGCCCCGGCGCAGTAGGCGATCAACCCGAATTCTCCGGTCGATTCACCCGCGATTCGTAAATCGTTCAGGTGCGTGCTCCAGGTATGGGAGAGTGGCGACGAAATCGTTCCTGCTTTCGAATGAAATCCCGTGTAGAGAAGTCCCTTCGTTTCCGTCGACATGCCCTGCAGGAAGTTCAACGGGCCAGCGCCACCGCTCACCAGCCGGCATCGATCGTCGAGCTCATCGATGAAGATATTCCGATTGCCGCTGTGGAAGTCGTTGACCAGCACCTCCGTCGCGCCACTGGAGAAAGCGCCTCGGGCGGCGGCGCTCACCTCGGCGGTCATCCGGCTGCGGCATCGGTCGTATTCGGCTTCCTTGATCGGACCGTCCCAGGGCGTTTCGGGCGGTGTCACCTGCATCCATGAATACACCCCGCAGGTTCCTTCCATATCCGCACAAATGTGGATTTTCATGCTTCTCCTCTAGCGCACGTCACGTTGACGGCCAATGATTTCCTGTGCGGCATTGTGACCGGGCGCGCCCATGACGCAACCTCCCGGCCAAGCGCCTGCCCCGCACAGGAAGAGTCCCTGAATAGGTCCTTCATAGGAGCTCGAACCCGGTACCGGGCGCAGATCGAACGCTTGCTCCGGTACAAGCTCGCCATGGAAGATATGGCCACCGGTCAAACCGAATCTGGCTTCCAGATCGGGCGGGCTCAGCACCTGCATTCCGACGATCTGATCGGGAATGTTGGGGGCGAATTCCGCAAACTCACGAATAACATGATTGGCGATCTCGTCCCGGCGTTCGTCCCAGGTGCCATCGGCCAACTGATACGGGAAGTATTGGGTGAAGATCGAGATCGTGTGCTTGCCAGGGGGAGCAACCGACGGATCAACTGCCGATTGCATATGAATATTCATGAATGGCTTTTCTGATGGGCGCCCCTGGCGCGCGTCCTCATACGCCTTCTGCATATAGTCGATGCTCGGGGCGATGAAGAGTCCTCCGGTGCTTCCGTCCCGCTGACGTTGGGCGTCGTCTCCCAGCGCCGTGAACCAGGGAAGCTCGTTGACAGCCATGTTGATCTTCATGACCGGACTTTCGATCTTGATCGCTTCGATGGCCTTTCGGTAGTCAACCGGGAGATCGCTTTCGTCGACCAGGGTGAGGTAGGTCCGCTTCGGATCGGCGTTAGAAAGAACGATATTCGCCTCGAACTCTTCTCCACTGCTCAGCGCCACGCCGGTGGCACGACCATCGCTTACGACAATCTGTTCGACATCGGCGCCGAGCCGAATCTCGACGCCTCGCTGCTCAGCGATGCGGGAGAGCGCCTGCGTGATCGAGCCCATGGCGCCTTTCACATAGGTCCATCGGCCGCGATGTCCGGTGGCCATGCCCATCGAGTGAAAGAGCTTCACGTAGCCGGTGCCGGTGTCGCGCGGTCCGCGGAAGGTGCCGATAAGCCCCGACGCGGCCACCACCGCCTGCATCTGTTCGCTCTCGAAGAAGTACTCGGCGATATCGGCAGCCGATCCCAGATAGAACTTCTGGAAGATGGTTGCCTCTTCGGGCGTTTTGAATTGCGCGGCGACTTCGGACCATGAAGGTGGGCGGCCAAGAATGTAACGATCCATAACCTCGCACGCTTTTTCGAGCATGGCGTCGTAGTGATCGTAGGCTTCGGCATCCTTGGGCGAGATCTTGCGGATTTCGTCCAGCCACCGTTCGTGATCGTTCCAGTACGAGAGGGTGGATCCATCCGGGAACGGCGCGAAAAATCGCGGGTTACGTTCGATGAACTCGACGCCGCTGTTATGCAATCGCAGCTCTTCGACAATCTTGCGCGGCATGAGTGAGAGAACGTAGGAGCCGGTAGAGAAGGTGAATCCTGGTACGTGCTCCTCGGAAATTGCAGCACCACCGATCTTGGAATAGCGTTCCAGCACCAGCGTGCTGAACCCCGCTTCCGCCAGATAACAGGCGGCCACCAAACCATTGTGTCCGCCGCCGACGATAACGGCGTCATATCGTTTCGCCACGCCTACCCTCGCTTTTTGTCGCGTTCTCGTGTCATTTCAGGTCGATAGGCGGATCATAGCATCGTCCCCGTCCAAGACCACCGGTATAATCCGGGAGCCGCGGGTGACGGCAGATGGGGATCGCCATAACAACGAGAGTGACGCTTCAGGGCATGGCAGAACGACGCAAGCGAGTCTTTTCCGGTATTCAGCCGTCCGGTGTGAGTCACATTGGCAACTATCTCGGCGCGATCCGGAACTGGGTTACCCAGCAAGAGACGTATGACAACATCTTCTGTATCGTGAACCTGCACGCGCTCACGTTGCCGACCGATCCCGTCTCACTGCGTGACAACACCATCACCATGGCCAACACCCTGCTGGCTGCGGGCATCGACCCGAAAGCGTCGATCCTGTTCGTGCAAGGCGACGTCCGCGAGCATTCCGAGCTCTGCTGGTTGCTGAATTCGGTGGCCACCGTCGGCGAGCTGCGGCGCATGACCCAGTTCAAAGACAAATCGGGAGGCGCGGAAGAATCGGTTTCGGCGGCGCTGTTCGACTATCCCGTGCTGCAGGTGGCCGACATCATCCTCTATGACGCGGATCTCGTTCCGGTGGGTGAAGATCAGCGCCAGCATATCGAGCTGGCGCGCGATGTGGCGCAACGTTTCAATCGTCGCTACAGCGACACCTTCGTCGTTCCGGCGCCGGACATCAAGACGAATGGTGCCCGCATCATGTCTTTGGAAGATCCGACCAAGAAGATGAGCAAAAGTGCTGGTTCACCAGGAAGCTATATCGCGCTAACCGATACCGACGCGGAGATCACCAAGAAGATCAAACGGGCGGTGACCGATTCCGGTTCGGAGGTCAAAGCCGCACCGGACAAGCCGGCTCTGACCAACCTGCTCGGTATTTACGCATTGCTCAGTAACGAGTCGATCGCCGAGATCGAGGACCGCTATATCGGCAAAGGGTATGGTGCGTTCAAAACCGATCTGGCGACGATCGTGGTCGATGCGATTCGCCCACTCAGGGCAAAGTTGCTGGAGTACGAGGCCAATCCCGAAATTGCCATTGGAATTCTGGCGGAGGGAGCCGACCGGGCTCGCACCCTCGCCGTTCCAAAGATGCAAATCGTGCGCGAGCGTATGGGGCTCACGGGACATTCGATCGCGTAAGGAGTCGCGCATCTAGTCGTTGCGCGTCCCCTGTTAAGCGCCGGTCACGGGTTCCGGGGGATCATCATCGTTCCGTACCGCGAACGATGCCAGCAAGATGCCGACTCCAGCCGCGGCCACACAGGCGAGCGTCACCCTGGTGGATGCCACCGACGCGAACAATCCACCGAGCAATGGTGCAGCGGCAAGCCCCAGGTAGCCGCCAAGCAATGTCAGCCCCGCAGCAGCACCGGGCGCGTTGGGCCAGGCCTTCCCGGCGAGACTCAGTCCGCTCGGTCCAACACCGGCAAGACCGAACCCGGCGACGAATGCCCCGACAAGCGCAATGCTTGCCGGTCCGTTGGTGATGATCAATACTCCGCCGATGATGGTCAGGACACCCTGCATCTGGAAACTCGGTTTCAAGCCGACACGATTCACGAAGGGGCCGTTGACGAGTCTCCCTAACATGAGCGCGACTCCGTAGGACGTCACGGCCAGTGCGCCGGTACTGCTGGAGAAGCCGCGCTCGTTGCGAAGGTAAATAGCCACCCATTCGGCAATCAACAATTCGCCCCCAAAAGACAAGCCGGCCATGACGGCCGCCAGCCGGATCGTGGGATCGCGGAATCCGGACAGGGAAACGGATTCACTTTCCTTACTCGCCCGCTGACCCAGACGATCTTTGAAACCGACCAATGCAGGGGCGATCGCGATTCCGAGGGAGAGCGTGACTACGACGAGATAGACGCTCTTGAATCCAAAATCGGCTGAGAAAAGGACCGCTGTCATCCCTGCGCCGGCCACCGCACCGGCACTGTAACCGGCATGCAATGGACTCATGAGGTGCTTTTTGGCAACGCGTTCCGCATCCATAGCCAACGCGTTCGCGCTCAGATCGAGGGTGGCGAATGCCAGCCCACGGATCAGCATCAGCACAGCAAAGACCAGGAATGCCCGCGGCGCGAACATGAATCCAAGCCCGACGACGACGAAGCCGACTGCCGCCGCTATGAGTAGAGGAATTTTCCCGGTACGGCCGGTGACGCGACCACCAAATATCAGCAATGGCAAGGCCAGAATGAGACCCAGGCCGTTGAGGAGGCCGAACATGCCATCGGAGACGTCGAATGCGTCGAGCACGTCCGGCCAGGTCGCGCCGCCAGCGCCGGCCATGATGCCGAGACCGATCAGGGCAACCGAAATCACGATCAGGATCCCGCGAAGATCTGATCGCGACGTGGACGAAGAAGCCGTCTTCTTTGACGCAGTCAATTTGAGATTGCCAGCCTAGCTTGCGGTATCGCGCGCAGCCATGATATTGGTCGAATGTCCGGGATCGAGCCGGGTACCCGGGTCGTTGTGAACGACTGCATGATTGACCGCAGTTACCGCTTCAGCGGCCCCGGTGGCGATCAAACGGAACTTGGCCGGATACCAGCAAACGTCTCCAGCCGCGAAGACTCCCGGAATACTCGTCTGCATCGAAACAATATCCACCACGATCTGGTTTTTCTGGAGTTCGAATCCCCAGGACTTGAGCGGTCCGAGATCGGCCAGGAAGCCGACCGCAACGATCAGCTCGTCGGCGTCTATGGTCGCAATCTCACCTTCGCCATTCTTGAACGACACTTGACCCAGCCGGCCACTACTCGCCGCTTTGACTTCGGTGACCTCACATTTGGGATAGTGAAGCGCGATCGACGACTCTTTGAGTTCTTGCACGCTTGCTTCATGCGCACGGAACTGTGAGCGGTGGATGACGGTGACGCTCGTTGCGATTGGTTCCAGCGTAAGCGCCCAGTCGACCGCGGAATCTCCACCACCAACGATCACGACGTTCTTATCGCGAAAGTCTTCCACCCGCTTGGCAAAATAGTGGATGCCTTTGCCAGTTAGCTCCTCGACGCCCGGAACCTCCAGTCGCTTCGGTTCGAACGCGCCGACACCTCCCGCAATAATGACCGCCTTGCTATGGCGTACGGCTTTGCTGGTCGTTATTTCCAGGATTCCGTCATCGAGCCGTTCGAGATTGAGCACCTGCTCACTCAGGCGCACATCTGGCTCGTCCCGCATTGCTTGCTGGTACATCTGTTCGACGAAATCTTTGGCCAGCACCTTGGGGAATCCAGCCACGTCATAAATATATTTTTCGGGGTAGATGGCAGTCAGTGCGCCACCTGGTTCTTCGAGCGAGTCAATGATCTGGGTGCGCGCTTTTCGCATACCGGCATAGAAGGCCGCGAACAGGCCGGTTGGCCCGGCGCCGATGATCGTGATGTCGTAGATATCGCGCTCAGCGCCGTTGGTCGATATGGTCATCGTGCTTGGAACCGCCTCTGTTGTTGTGCTGGTTGGCATCGCTTCTTCAAACGAAAGGATTCTATCATCCAAAACTGACGATTTCGGTCCGAATTCGTTCTTCTTGTGCACGCTGGCTGATTGGCGATCGCTTGCGACGCCTTCAGTTGCGCGGCCCGTACAATTCGACAGTTACGAACGGTATCTGAAGGGGCGACAACATTGGTCACAACAGACAAACAGGCACTCGACGGTCTTTATTCCCGGCGCGGACGCAATGTCTCGCCGCCGCGCGTTGGCGACCCGTCGAAGTCGATCGACATGATCTCATTCATCTACGGGTTCCCGGATCCGGACTCGCTCCCGACGGGGACCGTGGCGGAAGCCGCAGTCAAAGCGCTCTCGGAAAATGGAAAATGGGCGCTCCAATACGGCTCGACCATGGGAGTGAAATCCTTGGTCGACGTGCTGATCGAGAAACTGGAACGCGATCAAGGGATCAAGGCCAAACCCGAAAACGTCATGATCACCGCAGGAGGTTCACAGGCGGTCGGGTTGATCGTCGATCTCTTCGTCGATTGGGACGATACCGTGCTCATGGAAGCACCCACCTGGATGGGCTTCATCTGGGCGCTCAAGAATGTTGGCGCGAAACAACTGGCCATTCCCATGCAGGACGATGGAATGGATATGGATGCGCTGCGTTCCAAGCTCGAATCTCTGCGGTCTGAAGGCGTGACGCCGAAAATGATCTATGTCATCCCGAACTTCCAGAATCCCACCGGAATCTCGATGTCTCTGGAGAAACGCAAGCAGCTCATCGAACTCGCCCATGAGTTTGAAACGATCATCTTCGAGGACGACGCATATTTCGATTTGCGGTTTACCGGTGAGAAGATCCCGTCTATCTACGCGCTGGATCCATATGGCTTGACCATCTACACCGCAACCTTTTCCAAAACCATGGGAGCGGGTATGCGTCTTGGGTGGCTGGTGGCTCCGAAAGAAGTCATGGACCATCTCGGCGTGCTCAAGGTCGACGGCGGCACCAACATCTTCGGTTCTTATGTTGCGGCCGAATGGATCCCGGCAAATCTGCCAAACCATCTGGTCACGCTGCGCGAGGTCTATCACCGACGCAAGTTGCTGATGCTCGACGCACTCGAAAAGCACATGCCGGAAGGAACGTCATGGACCAATCCAGAAGGCGGTTTCTTCGTTTGGGTCACATTGCCAGACGGTGTCGACACGCTGGAAATGCTTCCGCATGCTCGGGAAATGGGCATCGAGTACATGCCAGGGAGCAGCTGCTATGCCGAAGGTGGCGGCGAAAACCAGATGCGGCTCTCCTATTCCTTCGCGAGTGACGATCAGATCGAGCCCGGAATTGAGATCCTGGCGACTCTGGTTAAGGGCGAGCTGATGGAAACGGCCACGAAGTAGCGGCCTGCTCGCAGACGATTCCGCGTACGTATACTGTAGATCGCGGTCCCGAGCGGTCAATCCGTACCCGCAACCGTGCGGCCAACGGAGCAGCAACCGTCAGTGACCGGCGATACCATGCCGGGCCGGAATCAAACCCCACCATCACCGAATAGCACCGGCGAACCGCGCTCGGTCGAGCTCGCGCTCGCCCGAGTGCGAGAGCGCCTGCCCCGAATTCCGGGACGTATTAGCGCAGTCACGCGCCGTTCCCGGCGTCTCGATTCCGCCCTTGCCGACCTGCCCTGGCGTATCGTCATCGGACTGCTGCTAGCCGGTTTACCGATCGCGCTGCTGGGCTTGATCGCCGGGAGTTGGAGTGTCGCGATGGCCGGTATCGTGGCGCTCGCTCTGATCGCGCTGGCGGCGTACCTGGCCGATTGGGTCGGCGGACTCACGGCACTGGGAGTATCGTTTCTCCTGCTCGATCTCCTTTTCGTACCGGCACGCACCGGATTCGCAAAACCAGCCGGCCGGGAAGATCGCGTCTCGCTGTTAGCTTTCAGCCTCACCGCCATCCTGATCATCTGGCTGGTGCAACGCGTAAAAGCAGAGGGTACCGAGGACCGGCAATCGGCCATCGCCGCCCGGTCTGCAGCAACTGCTCTTTCCGCTATCGAGACGATTGCGGGTACCCAACAACGGCTCTCCTACCCTGAGCGCAAGCAGATTTACGACGCCATCGTCCACAACGTGGTGGGACTGAACCGCGCGCATGCCGGCGCACTTATGTTGAGTGTGCCCGGAACCGGCGACTTCCTGCCCGACGCCGCGTATGGATTTGGTGCGGATGCCCAGGACACGCTCCGGCTGGAAGGCGAAGGCGCTGGGATCGTGCGTCGCATCGGCGCCGAGCGACGTCCGCTCCAGCTTTACGATCTGCGCGGGTCCGCAACGAGCGAATTGCGGTCGACCCCGGTTCGATCGTTGCTTGGAGCGCCGATCATCTCTCCTGACGACCGTGTGCTTGGTGTGTTGTTGATCGGTCTTCTCGTGCCTCACCGGTACTCGAACGCTGAAGTCAAAAAGCTGGAGGCGTACGCGTCGCAGATCGCGGGCATCCTGGAAACGATGAGCGCCACCGGTGAGCGCGAGTTCGAGCTGCAGCAGGCTCGGGACGAGCAACGACGTCTCGAGCGGGTCATCGCTGCCATTCCCGAGGCGGTCATCGTGGTCGCGCCAGATCGCTCGGTCGTTGCCGCAAATGCCGTAGCGGAAGATCTCTTTAGCACCGGGATCGATCAGGACTTCTCTCGCCACCTGCTCGCTCCCGACGGCGAAACGATCGATGAGAATCTGCTTCCTATTCAGCGTGCTATGGAGGCCGGGGAGCCGGTCGAAGGCATCGAACTGGCAATCGCCCGCGGCAACGGCCATTTGCGCCCCCTGTTGGCGAGCGCTGCGCCGATCATCGACCAAAACGGCCGCGTGACCGCGGTGGTTGGTGCGTTTCGCGATATCACCACATTGAAAGAAGCGGCCCGCATCAAGGATGAGTTCGTCTCCGTGGTCTCCCATGAGCTACGTTCGCCATTGACACCGATTCGCGGCTATGTCCAGCTTGTCGCGCGTGAGCTGGCTCGCGAAGGGAATCACGAACTCCAGGTCAAACGCCTGAATTCGATCGACGGACATGTCGTCCGGCTCGCACGGCTCGTCGACGATTTGCTGGACGTTTCCAGCCTTCGGGCCGGATCGCTGGAGATTCGGCCGGTAACGTCGGATCTGATAGAACTGACTCGCGATGTGGTTCAGGTGCGATCTGAAGGTGAGAATCTAACGCGCATCGAGCTCATAGCCCGACGAGATTCGATCACCGGCGAATGGGACCCCGATCGATTGCAGCAAGTCATCGAGAATTTGGTGGGCAATGCGCTCAAGTACAGCCCACCAACCGGCAAGGTCACGGTAACTGTCGACATCCTTGAGGGGCGAGCATCGGTTTCCGTTGCCGATGAAGGCCCCGGCATTAGCGAAGCCGACCGCCAAAACATCTTCGGCGCTTTCTTCCGCACGACAGATGCGACCAGCAGCCAGGCTCCCGGTCTGGGGCTGGGACTGTATATCTGTCGCGAGCTGGTGCGTGCGCATGACGGCACGATCGAGGTCGTCGAGGCTGCGGGCGGAGGAGCGGAGTTTCGCGTCTTGCTGCCAATGACCGGCGCTCCAGACGCCGTGATGACTCCGGTGCAGCTCGAGCTGGTGCCTGGATTGATGGAAACAGCACCTTTAAGTGAAGTCAGCGCGAGCTCGTAGCCGCGAACGCACTTCCTGATGATTTGGATTCCACGCTTGGCCTGCGCTGACGCAACGGTGCTACCTACAGGTTAGTCCCGGAAGCCGTTCGCTAAATTGCCTTGGGAGAATCGAATAGTGGGGATGGTCAGCTACCAGGCCGCGCGCGATCAAAGTGCAAAAGACCGCATGCCATGATATTAGGGCGAAGACGCCTCAGTGAGCGACGGACGCTATCGGTAGCGGACGCGATTGCTCGATGTGCGGCGAGCGGGAATCATGCGCGGCTTGCGACGCGAAAGTCCACGCGAGATCAGCAGACCAGCGGACGCCAGCGCAATCAGCCCCAGACCTCCAATCAGGAACGGATTGATGGATGTAGACGCCGCGGCAGTACTGCTCTGCGGAACGCCGACGACATAGCGGGCCAACCCATCGATCTCCGTCGAGATACTGCCGGCATCAGAATCAGTGAGGGGCATCAGCTTCAGGGTATTCCCTTCGACCATATAGATACGGGCGTTTTCCGACATCGAAGCGGATTGAAGGGCTATCGTCAGCAGTGCTGGAGTCTTCAAATCGCTGACTGCGCGACCATCGGCGGCCCCGAATGCAACATCGAACGCGGTGCCGGGAATGGTCGCGATACCAGAGGTTGCCGGAATTGCCTTGTCGTCCACCGGTTTGATCATGACTGTGGTCTGGTCGGTTAGACATTTGGGCGGCACCAGCACCGTGGCCCCATATGGGGATTGGAGGGTACCTCCACCCGTGCCGAGGGTAATCGCGTACATCCCGTCAGCACCGGCCGCAGGTCCCAGCTTGGTGTCGGTTGACTCGCTGAGTGAGCGAGCCGAGGACGAGACTGGCGTACGGCTCGAGCTGCTGGCCGTTCGACCTCCGTTATCCGAGACAGGGGTTTCCACGACAAAGCCGTAGTCCGGGCCATTTGACTCGGGTCCCCCTGAGGCGTCGCCAGCGAATCCAATGGGATTAGCAATGACCTGGGCCACCACCTCGCTGCTCGCTTCGGAGATCCCAGTGCCATCGCCCGACGCCTGACCATCGGCACTTGGCGCTGGCGCTCCGAGATCGCCAGCGCCCGATTGGCTTACGACCTCGATCGAGCAGGAATCGACTTCATCGCCTGCCGAATCGTTGACGGAAATCGTGGCTGTCCCTACCTCGTCCGGGGCCATCCAAATGAGGGTAACGGTTGAACCTGCACCGAGTCCGCCACCGATAGTCCCACTTCCGTCCATATCTGGCTGAAAGTCGGTATTCGGCGTTTCGACCGGCCAATAGCCGGACGACGACGTTACGGACACGCCCCCAGATCCGGAGAGTGCGACGCGTGCCTCCATCGAGGCCGAAGCATTGGCGGGGCACTGGATATCGGCTGGTATATCGGCAGCAGCCTTCGCCGCGACACCGTGCACCGTGATACTTGCTTCTGCAAGCTTGGAGTCATCCGATAACTTGTACGCGCCGAAGGTGATAGCAATATCGCCGTCGGTGTAGGGAGCCTGCCAATCTACTGCGCTGCCGGCGGCAACGGCTATGCCAGTGTCGCCTGAGGCAAGGAAATACCCTTCACTCGCCACAAGATAGATTTCCCCGCTGCCCTGGATACCGATGCTCGCAATCTCGCCGCTCGCCACTGTCGCAGGTACTCCGATGGCGGAAACAGCGACGCCATCGGAGGTTGGAGATCCTTCTGAAGCGGGTTCCTGATCGATCGACTCCCCACCGGCACCAGGTACGGGCAATGACATCAACGAGTTGGCGATCCCCATTGTGGTATCGCCGGTCATATTGTGACTTTCAACGGTGTAGACAACATTCCCGACCTGCCAGTAGACGAGATCGTAGATTGGGGTGATGTCGTGCCAGGCGGGGTACCCCATCACCGCGTCATTCTGCTCCAGCTGCACGTTGCGGTCGTAATACGAAAAGGCCGGGATCTCGCCCCCTGCAGTCCCCGTGACACGGAGATAGGTGGGCGGTGCCCCAGGAATCAGCCAGTAAAGACTGTAATATCCATCGCTCGCCTGAACTTCGGGGTCACCATCAAACGGGGCCGGTACAGCGGACGGAACGAGTACATCGATACCGACCGCCAGTCTCGCGGCCGTTTCCGAACCGATCCAATCTGATGGCTGGTAGCCGCTGGCTGCCAATGGCGCTGTGGTTCCCGGGGCTGCTTCGACGCGAAGGACGAAGAGGGGAAACGCGAGCGCCAGCACCGCAACCAGAACCAGGAGATGCGGGTGCGTCCATCCCGCTTTAGGCGATCGATTCCTCATTGCGTGGCCCAGCCCAATCATGTGGCGGAACCGTGCCTCCTTTTTCGAGTTCGATGCGGTAAGCAAGCGCCCCAAATGGTCCTGGTCGAATCACCATCGACAAAGCGCATTCATGCACCCTACAGAGTACCACCCCTTTCTGAACAGAGACGACCGAAAGCAGGGAGCAAACTCAGATGCGATTTCTGTTGCGGCCTTGTTAGCCATCGTGGCCGGGGGTATATTCGTGCGCACCTTCACACGAAAGCGCCACTGCATCGAAACTTGGCGAACGGAACGGGCATTGAGGGATGCCCTCCGCGAAGGCAACCTTCAATCTGAGGAGTTTTGCGTGTCAGATAAACAAAAAGCTGCCTTTTTCCGGCAAGCCCTGACAGGCCGCCTGGATCGTCGCCAAGTTGTCGAAACGGGACTCAAGCTGGGTATTGCCACTCCGTTACTCACCGCACTGGCCGCGATGCCTGCAGTCGTTTCCGCGGCTCCGGGCGAGCGCTCGACCGCACCGCTCACCGGTGGTCAGGAGATCGATTCCGGCACGCTCACCATCGTGTTCGAGGGTGGGACCAATGACATCGATCCTCACTCGTCCTACACGACATTGGGTTCTATGGTCTGCCTCGGTTGCTACGAGATGCTGATCCAATACAAGGGGAGCAGCACGTTCGAGTACGCTCCGATGCTGGCCGAATCCTGGGAGACCAGCTCAGACCTCTCCACCTATACCTTCACGCTCCCGGCAAACGCGCTCTTTCAAGATGGGACGGTTTGCAATGCCGAAGCCGTCAAGCAGTCTTTCATCCGTTTCCGACAGATGGAGCGGGGGCCCTATATCGTTATAGCGCGGTTTGTTGACGATCCGGAAGCACAGATCGAAGTCATCGACGATGTCACCATCAGATTCAATCTCGGGAAGCCGCAGCCACTCTTTCTGGCAGCCATGGCTTCCTCATACGGTCCCTTCGTGGTCAGCCCGACCGCCTGGGAGGAGAACAAGACTGACGACGATCCGTTCGCGCATGAATGGTTCAGCTTCAATGCCGCAGGAACCGGTCCCTATCGACTGGTCGAGAACACGCTCAATGAAGGCGTAACACTCGAAAAATTCGAGGACTATCACCGGGGTTGGGAAGGGAATCACTTCTCCGAGGTCTTCATTCGCAACGTGCCAGAGTCTTCGACACGGCGCCAGCTCATGGAGCGAGGCGAGGCAGATGCCACCACGTACAACTTGCTGGCCTCCGATATCGAGCCGCTTCAGCAAGATGCGAATCTGCAGGTCGAGATTTACGAAACCACCCGCGTCAATTGGGGAATATTGAACGTTCCCGTTCTGGGTACGGTGGAAGCCCGTCAGGGTCTCTGTTACGCCTTCCCATATCAGGAGAACATTGATTCGATCGAGAAGGGCCTAATGCTTCGCTCGGGTCCGATTCCATCGACCATGCGTGGATACGATCCCGACGTTTTCCTCTACGAAACGGATCTCGACAAAGCGAAAGAGCTGCTTATTGCCGGCGGTTTCAAGGAGGGGGATTCTTTTGAGTATATGGTCTCGTCCAGCTCGGCGGACGACAAGACTGCAGCACAGCTCTTCCAGGCGAATATGAATCAAATCGGGTTCGACCTGACGATCACCGAAGTCGACCTCGCAACGTATGACGACATGATTTATGGCGATATGCCGGCCGACGAACGACCCGCGATCATGGGCGGGTGGGCCTGGTGGCCGGACTACAACGATCCCTGGAATCAGCTTGCGCCGAACTTCCTGGCCTCGGCGATGAATGGTGGCGGCGCCAATGGGGGCGGCTATGTCAACGAGCGCTTCGAAGAGTTGATGACGCAAGCCGAGGCCTTCACTGTCGAGGACGAGCTGAACACGATCATGAAAGAATGTCAGCAGATCCTTGTCGAGACCGATCCGGCGGCGATCTTCTACGGGGAGACCAGGTACTACACGATTCTCCAAAAGGGAATTCGAGGGTTCGTGCCGAACCCACTCTACCTGCAGACGTATATGTTCTATGACCTCTACCGTGAACAGGAGGCGTAAGTCACCAGCGAACTTGAACTGGCCCAGGAGCGAGGGAGTGACGATTGATTGCACGACTCATTATCCGGCGGATGTTTTTCCTCATTTTCGTGCTCTTCGGACTCTCGCTTATTACGTTTTCGCTCTCGCATCTCATACCCGCCGATCCAGCGCGCATGATTGCGGGACCGCGAGCGAGTAAGGCGTCGGTGGAAAAGATTCGTGAGGATTACGGTCTCAACGATCCATTACCGGTCCAATACGTCGACTACGTCAAAGGGGTGCTGCAGCTTGATTTCGGCACCTCTTTTAGTTCTCGACGCCCGGTTCGTGATGATCTAGGACGCTATCTTCCTGCCACCATCGAGCTCGGGCTTTATGCCTTTCTGATCGCCACGATCGTCGGGGTTCCGCTTGGCATCGCGTCCGCGGTCAAACGCGATTCCTGGGTCGACCATATCTCGCGATTTATCTCGATCTCGGGGCTGGCGGTACCCGTCTTCTGGCTCGCCTTGATGGCCCAGTTCTTTTTCTTCGGAAAGCTCGGCTGGTTACCCGACGGGCAGCGCTTGCCCAACTCGGTCGACCCACCCCGATCAATCACCCATCTCTATACAATCGATTCGATCCTCACCGGCAACTGGGAAACGCTCAGATATTCGACTGAGCATCTCATCTTGCCGGTGCTCGTACTGGCTTATGGATCGCTGGCAGTGGTGACACGCATGGTACGAGGCGGAATGATCGAGGTCCTCAACCAGGACTACATCCGTACCGCCCGTGCCAAAGGGATAGCGAACAACGATGTCGTACGCAGGCACGCCCTCAAAAATGCGATGTTGCCGACGGTGACGTCGCTCGGTCTACAGGTCGGTTTGCTCTTCTCTGGGGCATTTCTGGTCGAGATCATCTTTTCCTGGCCGGGGGTAGGGCGCTACGCGGTCGACGCCATTCAGGCGGTCGACTACAACGCCACCATGGCCACCACACTGGTTATCGCGGCGATCTTCGTGATCGTCAATATGTTTGTCGATATCCTCTACCTCTTCCTCGATCCACGGATTGCAATCTGATGGAAACTGACCGCATCGACGTCGCCACACTCGCTGCTGCATCCGGCCGTCCATCTCCGCTCATGCAGATGGAAAATGCCAAACCTGAAAGCCAGATGCGCAAGAACCTGAAGCGCTTTTTGGTCAACAACCGGTTGAATCTCCTTGGGGTCCTCGTCGTTGGGCTCTTTCTTTTTCTCGCCGTTTTCGGCGAGCTGCTTGCGCCTCACAACCCATATGCCGCCGACATTACCAATTCCAAACTACTCGGCCCCTCGCTTTCGCATCCGATGGGTACCGATGAACTTGGTCGGGATCTCTTGAGCCGGATCATGACTGGCACACGCATCTCGGTGCAGGTTGCCCTGATCGTGCTTGGGTTTGCGGTGACCTTCGGGACGATCGTCGGGCTCATCGCTGGCTATTGGGGCGGCTGGGTGGATGAGGTGCTGATGCGATTGACCGACATGTTCCTTGCGTTTCCCGCGCTTATTCTGGCGGTAGCGATCGCAGCGTCACTCGGACGCAATCTACGCAATACGATGATCGCGCTGGCTACCGTCTTCTGGCCCTGGTATGCGCGGCTGGTGCGCGCGCAAGTGCTTTCGATCAAGGAACGCGAGTTCGTGCAGGCAGCGCACAGCATCGGCATGTCCAACTCGCGCGTCATGCTGCGCCATATTCTGCCGAACGCTGCATCGGTCATCATCATCCAGCTCACTCTCGACGTTGGATTCGCGATCCTCGCCACCAGTTCCTTGAGCTTTATCGGTCTGGGAGCGCAACCCCCCTCCCCCGAATGGGGAACCATGATGTCGACCGCCCGCAACTATTTCCGTGACGCGTGGTGGTATATGGCATTCCCAGGGCTGGCGTTGACGCTGACCGTGCTGGCATTCAATCTGCTAGGCGATGGATTGCAGGACGCTCTCGATCCGCGGTCAGGTCGTCGCTGAGCCTTCGTTAGCTTTTCCGGCGCGTTGCCGGGGCTCGATGGGAAGCTCGACGGTAAACGTCGAGCCGCGGCCCAGCGCGCTCTTGACACCAATCCGCCCGCCGTGGGTCAAAACAATGTGCTTGGAAATAGCCAGCCCGAGTCCGGTGCCGGAAGAGCGGCGCCCGCGATCGCTTTTGTAGAACCGTTCGAAAAGTCGTGGCAGCTCGTCCTGGTGGATTCCTGAGCCGGTGTCGCTGATGTCGATCCGCAGGAGATTTCCTGCTTCCGTGGCCCGTATCAGGATGGTTCCGCCTGACGGAGTGAACTTGATGGCGTTCTGAATGAGATTGATGAGCACCTGTTCGATCCGTGCCCCATCGATTGTAGCGAGACGCAAATCGGGCGCTGCATCCACCTCGATTGATAACCCGGCATTCTCGATCTGGTGAAGCAAACGCCCCACGGTTCGCTCGATCAACACAGACGGCGCGATCGCCCGATAGTCGAGCGACAACCGCCCGGATTCCAATCGTCCGAGATCCAGCAATTCTTCGACGAGGCCGTTCAACCGGTCGACTTCGAATACGATGCGCCCCAAAAACTCCCCGGACACCTCAGGGTCGTCGATGGCTCCCGCTTCAAGCGTATCGGCGAGGGCGCGAATCGATGCCAGTGGAGTCTTCAGCTCGTGCGAGACATTGGCGACGAACTCCCGGCGTACGAGCTCCAGGCGGCGGAGGTCGGTAACATCGCGCAAGACGACCAGACCGAATCGCTCGCCTTCAGTTTCGACTGGCATGATCGAGATATCGATAAAGCGCTCACTGAGAGAAAGATAGACGGTGCGCACCTGCCGCTCACCCGAATGCATGACGGTGCGGAATTGCTCGACCAGTTCGTAATCTCGTGCCAATAGCATGAGGCCCTGGCCGACCTGGACCTCACCTGTCAATCCCAGCAATGCGGCCGCGCGGCCATTCGCCGCACTCACGTGTTCCTGGCTATCGACCAGCATGATGCCATCTTGTAACCCATCGAAAATCGCTTCGACCCAACGCTGCTCCTGGGCGTTGCGCTGCTCGGAGCCCTCGAACTGCCCAATCAGGCGATTGACCGCTCGGCCCAGATCGGAGATTTCGCGAATGGTCGATGACTCCACCGCGACATCGAGATCGCCATTACCCGCCAACTCAGCGACTGAACGAATGTCCTCGATGTCTTGTGCGAGGCGCTCGCTCGCGATCCATCCGGCAATTGCCGCCAGGACACCCCCAGTGAGAACCGCTGGTAAGAGCAACCAAAGTGACGGCGCAGTGCGCGTGATTGCGATCAGGACGACCGGTATCGCCGCGAGGAAACCGCCGACCGCGGCCGCAAACGCAACTTGGGCACGAATCGATCCCATCTCGCGCGCTCCTTTACGCTTCCGGCGAGGTCAGCCGGTAGCCGTATCCGCGCACGGTTTCGAGCAGCACAGGGTTCGAGGGGTCGGCTTCGATTTTCTGCCGCAATCCCCGGACATGGACATCGACGGTCCGGGTATCGACACTGTGCTCGTATTTCCAGACATGCCTTAGCAGTGCTTCGCGCGAAAGGGTCACGTTTGGGCGCTCCATCAGGTAGAGCAACAGGTCGAATTCTTTGGGTTTCAGGGTCACTAACGCCCCGTTAACCCGTACGGTGTGAGCAGTTGGATCGATTTCCAACGGGCCAAGTCGCCGAATTTCGGTGGGAATGGTCGTCGCAGTCGAGATAACTGGGCGCTCCACGACGCTACGTTGAGAGCGGCGCAGATTTGCCCGCACTCGTGCGACTAACTCGCGCATCACGAACGGCTTCGTGAGATAGTCGTCGCCGCCTATCTCGAGCCCCAGGATTCGGTCGACGTCCTCTCCCTTCGCAGAAAGAAAAAGCACCGGCACATCCGACGTCGCGCGAATAGCCCGGCAGACCTGGATTCCATCGAGCCCCGGAAGCATGACATCCAGCACGATGACATCGGGGTGCACTGTTCCAAAGAGCTGAAGTGCTTCCAAACCGTCGCGAGCCAACTCTACCCGCCAACCTTCGCGTCTCAGGCTATAGGCAATGGCATCTCGCAGACTCGGTTCGTCGTCGACCACCAGCACCAGTGGTTGATCGACGGAGCTCTGTGCATTCGGCATGTTGTCCAAAGGAGCCACCATGAGAAGAGTATGGGCCTCGGTACCAAGGATCGGTACCCGTGGGGTTCAGACGTTCAACGGAAAGGGAAACTCCTGACGAATCGTGGTATTATCTTGTGCTTGCGGGTGCTGAAGCGCCCGATTTTTGATGCCTGTTGTTTGGCGCATCTGCGCTTTCAGTGAAATGTAGCCATGAGCGAGAAAACGAGCAAGAAGTCAGCTGCCGCCAACGATGCGCAATACGCCATTGTCGAAACCGGTGGAAAACAATATCGAGTCCAGGTCGGAGACGTGTTGAGCGTCGAAAAGCTGGACGGTGACGCTGGTACTGAAGTCACCTTTGATCGCGTACTCCTCATTGGAGGCGGTGACGATATCAAGGTCGGCGTTCCCGTGGTTGAAGGCGCCAGTGTGGCGGCCACCATTGCCGATCAATATCGCGGCGAGAAGATCGTGGTCTTCAAATACAAGCCAAAGAAGAACTATCGTCGCAAAACTGGTCACCGACAGTCGCTGACCAGACTGCAGATTACGGGCATCAACGCCTAAAGCCGCCAAGGCTCCGAAAGGAACAACACATGGCTCATAAAAAAGGCGTCGGCAGTTCCCGAAACGGTCGTGACAGCCATTCGCAGCGACTGGGCGTCAAGCGTTATGACGGCGAGCTCGTGCGATCGGGCACCATCGTGGTCCGTCAGCGCGGGACCGAGTTCTGGGTCGGCAACAATGTCGGTATTGGCAAGGATCACACGATCTACGCCATGATCGACGGCGTCGTCTGCTTCGAGCAGATTAGCCGCCACAAGAAGCGCATTAGCGTCTATTCCGAGGATATCTATCCTGTGGGCGGCGCGAACAAAAGCATTCTCACCACACCGGTCGCCTCTGCGGCCGACTAGCTGATACAAATACGAAACGAAGATGCCCCTCCGAATACTGGACGGAGGGAGCGAGGAGAACCAGAAACCAATGAAGCCCGGCATCCATCCCAACTACGTCGAATCCACCGTGGTTTGCGCGTGCGGGAACTCTTTCGTCACTCGGTCAACCCGGCCGCAACTCCGCACTGACCTTTGCAACGTCTGCCATCCCTTCTATACGGGCGAGCAGCGCATCGTCGACACTGCCGGACAGGTCGAGCGCTTCATGAAGCGTATGCAAGCCGCGCAGTCGAATGAGGCCCGTCCATCCAAGCGACAGTCACGTTTGGCTGATCGTCAGTCGAAGATCGAAATGGAGCGCCAGCGCCAGGCCGAGCTCGCCGCCCAGGCTGATGCCGAAGAGGCCGCCGTCCGCGCGGCTGCGGCAGCGGCCGCTGCTGAGATTGCTGCCGCCGAGGCTGCTGCCACCGGTGAAGTAGTCGAGGTTGAGGTAATCGAGGTCGAGGCTGACGGCACCGAGGTCGTCGAAGCTGAAGCGATCGCGGTCGAAGAATCCGAAGCCTAAATTCCGAATTGCCCTTAAAGCGTTAACGCCCGGTGTCGTGCGACACCGGGCGTTTTGCTATGCCTCAGGTTCTCCCGCAAACTCCAGCGTTTTGCGGGCCATCCGCAGATTGGCCGCGTCGATCATCTCTGCGCCAATCGCAATTGCCCCGATGCCAGCGTTCGTCGCCTCTCGATACGTGTCCAGCACACGCCGGGCATGGGCAATTTCGTCGGCGCCTGGGGTGAAGGCGTCATTCACGACGATAATCTGATCAGGGTGAATGCACCACTTTCCGTCGAAGCCCAAAGCACGCGCCGTCTGAGCTGATGCCCGTAATCCATCGAGGTCGCGAAAGTCGGCATAGGGACCATCGATCGCGCCGACCCCGGCAGCATGGGCCGCAATTGAGATTCGGCTCATGGGGTAATGCCAGCGGTGCCCCGCATATGCCGCATCCCAGCTATCGGCCAGTCCAATGCCCGCCAGCGGATAGCCGGCCGACGCGGCAAAATCTCCCGGGCCAAACGTCAACGCCACCACGCGGGAATCAACACTGGCAATGGCTTCGCAATGAACCACACCTAAAGCCGACTCGATCTGCACATCGAGCTGAATCGGGACTTCGCGGCCAAACTCCATCTCGATCTGCCGGAGCAAGATCGAAATCGCACGCACGTCCGCAGCGTCGCTCGCTTTCGGCAACACAATTCGATCGACTGCACATTCCGTTCCTTGCAGGACTTCGACAAGATCGCGGTACATCCATTGGGTATCGAACCCATTGCAACGAAAGGTCCTGGGCCGCCCACGCCAGTCGTAGTGCCGAACGGCGTCGATAACCACCAGCCGTGCGTTGGATTTCTCTGCCGGCGCGGTGGCATCCTCAAGATCGAGCATGACAAGATCGGCGCTGCTTGCCAGCGCTTTTTCGATCATGCGCGTGTTACCGCCCGGAACCGAAAGCACGGATCGCGTACGCATTAGCTCGCGTGTGTCCAAACAGGAAGCGTGATACTCGACGGACGATCCGCATCGTGGTAGATCACCTGCGTTCCTACGACGGCGCTAGACAGCCCTTCCGATCCAGGGCTGTTGCCCGTGTTCAGATTTCGGTCCCACTGCGGAAAGTCATTGCTGGTGACTTGCACGCGAATGCGCTCGCCAGCATCGAGTTTGACGCCCACGGGTCCGACCGGAATCTCGTAGCGATAGATCTCACCTGGTTCGAGCAGTGTCGGGTTCGAGAGCGACTCACGATATCTCGCCCGCACGATCCCTTCCTGAATATTGGTCGAGACCCCGGTGCTATCGACGACGCACAGTCGCACCGTGTAGTCGGTGTCGACCGCGGTGGTGGCACCGTAGATGGTCGCGGAAACATCACCAATCAGCCACAATGGCTCGGTGAGCGGCGCAGAGGTGTAGATGAGCACACCGTTATTGACTTCGCGCTGGAACTGATCGACTGGTCCCATAGGCGCGACGTTCTCGAAGCAGCAGGAGTGGCCCCCTGGACCCGGAAGAGGGGCAACGGGGTCATAGGTATACACATCAGCAAGCTCCTCCGCTGGCGAAGCGGTATCCAGCGAACCGTCCCCATACACCGAATTCGCGCGTCCCTCCGAATGGAGAAAGTACGTTGTGGGGGTCGAGTCCGATGGCGGCCAATTGTCGAAGTCCCGCCATGTGCCTTCTCGCAGAATATAGAGACGCACTGGTGCTTCGTCGTTGGCGACCGGCTCTGCCTTCAAGTGGCGGTCGAACCATTCGATCTGCCAGTCATCGACGGCATACGGGGTAGCAACCTCCTCCTCTACTCCCCCCAGCACACGCCATGGGATGTGGTACCAGGGACCGATGAGCAGCCGCTGATTTGTGCGGGCATGTTCGTTTCCAGCCCCGGCGCGCAAACCAACGAAATTTTTGACTGAGCCGGAAAGGAAAATGTCGTACCAGCCTGCAATGTGCTGCGCGGGAACCTGAACGCGGCTGTAGTCCTCGTCGATGCTCCATTGCTTCCAGTAGTCATCGTAGGTGGGGTGCGCGATCCAGTCGTTGAAAAAGGACGTGTCCGAATTGTTCAATGCCGGTATGTTGTCCAACGGAAGCGACCAGTCGAGCCCAAGTGATGCCGCGAAGCCCGCTGCGAACGATGCGGCTGCCGCATCGTCACCCCGTTTCTGAGCCACATTAATCCCGAGGCTCAGCGCCCAGGAGAGCGCGAACCCGAGCGCGAAGGCGCCCTGGTTGTAGGTCCATCCCTCGTAATACTGTGACCCAGTGACCGCTGGGATGAGCGTTCCGAGCGCCGATGGCCCCTCGACGGCTGCCAGGAGCTGCGTCACGCCACCATAGGACGCGCCAAACATGCCGACTTTACCGGTCGATCCCTCCAACGCACCGCACCACTGCACCGTGTCGTAGCCATCCTCTGCCTCGTATTTGAAGGGATAGAACTCTCCCTCCGATTGATACCGTCCGCGCGTGTCCTGGCAAACGACGATGTACCCATTCCGCGCGTACCAGCTGGGATGGGCGTAGATAACGTTTTCCGATTGGGTTTTGTCGTAGGGAATACGGATCAGGAGGACAGGATAGGTTCCGCGCGCTTCGGGACGATAGACATCGGCACGTAAAATCGTGCCATCGCGCATTGGAACGGGCTGGTCGAGCTCGACCGTCACACCGGGAACTGAAAATGCCACCTGTTCGTTCTCCTGTCATGATTCTCGTTTCGAGCCGAGCCGCGATGCTGGCGGCAATTGGTCGGCAGCATACGACCCGGGAATCAGGCGGTCAATCGAGCACGACACGTTTCCTCGAGCCCCATCGGTACAATTGCAGCGTATCCTTGATCGTCGCGGCAGGGCATTGCAGTGCCAGCCGGTATCGGGCAGTCAGAACACCATCAGGCAGCGAATGAATCCAGCAGTACCTGACCAACCAGCGCCGCCTCCGACAACAGCCGGGCGTCTCGGGTTCCTGAGCAACCGGCGACGCAAGGCCGTGGCAGCCGCCTTGGTGATTCTCACGGTCCTCGCACTCGTGCTGGCGATCCAGAGCTGGCGCGTTCTCAGTGCGATTGTCGATGTCGAACACTCCGCGGTGGTCCCCCTACCGCCAAGCGATATCGCGCTGTCCACGGCTACCTCGGTCGCGAACACGCCCACCTCACTGCCGGCAGTGGCTGTGGCCGACCTTACGGTTCCAGCCAATTCAACCGAGGCTCCATCGCCAACCAGTGTGCCGGCGCTCTCAGCCTCCACCGCGACGCCTAAACCTGAGCAACCGGATCCGCCGTCGAAGCTCGAAGTGGCGCAGCAACTGGTCGACGCAGGAATCAACGGAGGTGATCCGGGCAATTCCGAGATTTGGGAGGGGAAAACCGAGCTCAACATTCTCGTGCTCGGCGTCGATAAGCGAGCCGATGGGGGCGACCAGAATGCCGATGTCATTCTCATCGCCCAACTCGATCTCGTGAATCACCGACTGTCAGGTGTCAGCCTCCCACGAGACTTGCAGGTCGAGATTCCCGGCGTTGGGGAAGACAAGATCAACGGTTCCTATAACTATGGGGTGCTGGCCAGCCCGGACGACCCGGTTGCCGGCGTGGCCAAGGTGCGCGACACGATCGAATCGGTCTTTGGCATTCCAATCGATGGCTATGTGTTAGTTGATTTCTCCGGCTTCAGTGACGTGGTCGATGCTATGGGGAGCATAACCGTTGATGTTCCCTATGAGATCCTCGATGAGGAGTATCCGACCGAGGATTACGGCATCACCACCATCCATTTTGATCCAGGTGTGCAAGAGATGGATGGCGATCAAGCGCTCATTTACGTGCGCACCCGCCATGCCGACAGCGACGACGCGCGACGTCAGCGTCAACTCGATGTGATTCGCGCGATCTTCGAGCAGGGCAAATCCCTTGCATCGATTGCCAATGCGGACGAGATCATTCTCTCAGCAGGTGGTGCGATTCAGACCAGCTTCGACCTGGAAGAACAGCTCACGCTCGCGCGGGTGGCGCTCGCAATGAGCGATGCCGACATCTCCCTGACCACGTTGGGTGAGCCGATTCTCGAAGCCGCCTGGAGCGAGGACGGGCGCTGGATTTATACGGGCGATCCAGAAGAGATCAAAGCCTTCGTTCTCGCCGCAATTGATACCGATCGCTCAGACGCAACCCCGCTATCCGCCGGATGAGTCTTTTTCGAATGCAATGGTTGTCTCGAGGCCGGAATAGCCAACGGTCGTGTTCGGAAAAACCGCTGTGGCGTTTGCCAGGAAAACATCCGGATCTGCGACCGCCGGGCTGAAGTGGGTCAGCCAGAGCGCTCCGGCATTACTTTCCCTGGCAATGGTGGCCGCTTCTCGAAACGTCATGTGCGTCTTCTGAATTGCCTTTTCTCCATCGGCGTCGTCGCCATACGTGCCTTCACAAACCAGGAGATCGATACCTTGCAAGGTCTCCGGCATCTCAGCAACGGGACGAGAATCGGTAACGAAGCCCAGCGATACCCCGCGGCGCGGAGGTCCCGTGAAATCGATACTTTGGTAGGTTCGTCCTTCCCAGACTACTGACTCACCACGCTGCAGATCCGACCAGAATTGCACCGGGATACCTGTTTCGCGAGCCCGGTCGACATCGAATCTGGGATCGCGGGCACGATCGACCCGATAGAAAAAACACGTTTGGCGATGGTCCGCTTGCCCGACGGTCAGATCGAGATCGGCTGGTAAACGCAGGCGATCACCTGCCGCGACCTCCTGCACCATGACCTCCATTGGCAAACCAGGCACCACGATGGTGAGTGCCTGGGCCACCTGCAAGGTGCCTGGAGGGCCATAGATCGTCAACGGCTCAGTGCGTCCGGCATTGGCCACGGAAAAAAGCACCCCGGTCAGCCCCATCACGTGATCGGCATGTAGATGGGTCAACACTATTGAGGAGAGCCGCTTGAATCCCCAGCCGCTTTCGCGCATGGGCACCTGAGTGCCTTCCCCGCAATCGAAGAGAGTCATCTCGCTTTCGCACCGGATAAGCAAGCTGGAAAGCCAGCGATGCGGAAGGGGCATCATGCCCCCGGTGCCGAGCAATCGCACATCGATCATCCGCGCAGCTCCGGAATCACGTAGGATTGGCCCACACCGAATAGATTCGACGCCGAAAGGAAGTGCGCCGGATGCCCGAATTGTTCACCGACGAGGAAATCTCCCACTTTCGCAGCGAGACTCCCGGGTGTGCGCATGTGATTCATTTCAATCACTCTGGTTCCTCATTGATGCCTCAAGCGGTGGTAGACGTCACCAATGCGCATACGGTATTGGAAGCGGAGATCGGCGGCTACGAAGCCGAGGATGCGGTACATGCTCGCTTCCTGGGTGTCTATGACTCGGTTGCCAGGATGCTCAACGCGTCCGCCGGCGAAATCGCCCTGGTCGAGAATGCTACCCGGGCTTGGGATATGGCGTTTTACTCTATTCCCTTCAATCCCGGCGATGTGATCCTTACTTCGGTTTCCGAGTATGCCAGCAATGTCATCGCGTTTCTGCAAATAGCCAAGCGTGGCGTAACGGCCGAGGTGGTTCCGAACGACGAATTTGGCCAGATCTCCATTGAAGCGCTGAGCTCAATGCTCGATTCCCGTGTGAAATTGGTGGCATTGACACATATGCCGACCAATGGCGGGTTGCTCCAACCGGCCGCCGAGGTTGGAAAGCTGGCGCGAGCAAATGGATCGTTCTTTTTGCTCGATGCCTGCCAGACGGCAGGGCAGATACCCCTCGATGTCGCAGACTTGCAATGCGACTTCCTGTCAGCTACCAGCCGCAAGTTCCTGCGCGGCCCCCGCGGCGTTGGGTTCCTCTATGTGCGGGATGAGGTGATCGAACAACTCGAGCCGCCCATGCTCGATCTGCATGCAGCGGAGTGGACCTCGGCGGATGGGTATCGCATCCGCCCGGATGCCAAGCGTTTCGAGAACTGGGAGAAAAATTACGCCAATCACCTCGGTATGGGCGTGGCAATTGACTATGCGCTGGATGCCGGACTCGAACGGATCGGGAAGCAAGTCGCGCGCAATGCAAGCCGCTTACGAGAACAACTTGCCGGCATTCCCGGCGTGGACGTGAGGGATCTCGGCGAAGCGAAAGGGGGTATCGTGACGTTCGAGGTCGCAGGAATCGGTCCGGATCTCGTGACCCAAAAGCTGCGGAGCGAGTGGAAGATCAATACGTCGGCAAGCGGCATCTCCAGCACCCGATTCGACATGGAGTCGCGCGGCATTCAGCAGGTGGTACGCTCATCCACCCATTACTTCACGACCGATGAAGAGATCGATCTGCTTACATCGGCGATTGCGGAACTGGCTCGCGCCTGAGATGTCCGAGCGTTTAAACCCTTCGCAAGCGTGGCAGACGGGGCTCGATGACGGTGCGCGGCGCTAGATGCGCCCGAGCATTCGTTCGAGCTTGAGCTTCCAGACGACAAGCATGGCTTCAAAGACGATCCGACGCGAGAGCTTTGACTTTCCTGCAACCCGATCGATGAAGTGGATCGGTACTTCGACGACCCGGAAGCCGTTCAATACGGTCTTGTAGGTTGTTTCGATCTGAAACACATAGCCATCTGACTCAATTTGGTCGATATCCAGCGCCTCCAGTGCGGGTCGCCGGTAGACCTTGAACCCGCCGGTCAGATCTTGGATGGGAACATTCAGCACCACTCGGGCGTAGCGGCCCCCTATCCTGCTGATGATCTTTCGATGCCGCGGCCAGCCGGCAGTATCGCCCCCTTCGACATACCGCGAACCAAGGACGAGATCGGCACCGTCGGTGGCTTCGACCAGGCGTCGCAAGTCACTCGGGTCATGTGAGAGATCGGCGTCCATTTGGGCAATGAGCGTCGCATCAGTTGCCAACGCAACTTCGAAACCCGCTACATATGCGCGGCCAATACCCTCTTTTTTCGAACGAGACAGCAAGCGCACACGATCGGGATTAGAGGACGCAAACGTCTCGACGATCCTCCCAGTCCCGTCCGGGGAGTCATCGTCGACAACGAGCAACCGATAGCGGGTCCCGAGCGCCAGAACGCGTTCGATCAACGGTCCGATCGAATCCGCCTCGTTGTACGTTGGTACAACGACGCAAACTGGAGGGTTAGGGGTAGAAGTTGGGGGACTACTCGACATCAGCAGCGAGGGACCAGCCTTCAGGCGTCGGCCAGCTCGTCGCCGGCTTCACTCTTGCGACGCGAGAGATGGAAAGCTACCTGCGCCAAAAGCGCATCGATGTCGAATGGTTTGGCCAGCGCCGCATCTGCATCGGCCAATTCTTCTGATTGATTGCGAAGCGTTCGACCAGCGGACATCGCCACGATGGGCACATCGGCGGTTTCCGGGTCGCTCTTGAGGCGCCGAATGGCGGTCGTGCCATCGACCGCGGGCAGCATGATATCCATGAGAATGAGATCAGGGTTCCAGTCACGGGCCAACATCAATCCCTGTGCACCGTCACGCGCAATGGCCACGGTGTACCCCTCGCCTGCCAGAACCGCTTCGATCAGATCGGCTACCGAGGGTTCGTCTTCGACTACCAGAATGCGCTGTGGCAACTCAAATCCCTCGGGCGCGAATGCTTAGGCTAGCGTGATTTCGTCGATATCGGCGCCGAGCGCCCGAAGTTTGGGCACCATCCGCTCGTAGCCACGGTCGATGTGAAAAATGTCACGGACCTCGGTCTCGCCAGAAGCAATCAATCCGGCGAGTACCATGCCGGCCCCGGCGCGAATGTCGAGACAGCGCACTTTAGCGCCCACAAGCGGGGTTGGGCCAAAGATAACGGCCTCGGTGCCATAGCGATTCGACCCAAGTCGTTCGACTTCGATTTTCGCGCCCAACGCGATCAGCTCGTCCGTGTACTTGAGGCGATCCTCGAACACCCGCTCCTTCACTTTTGACACCCCGTTGGCCTGGGTCATCAATACCGCGAAGGCTGCCTGAAGGTCAGTGGGAAATCCTGGAAACGGCATGGTCTGGATCTCGACCGCGTTGAGTGGGCTACCGCCCCGAACCAGCATCGAACCTGGCCGCGCCCAAATCTCCGCGCCCGCTTCTTCGAGCTTCGCGCGCACCGGAAGCATGTCTGGCTCGTTGATGTTGTTGAGCTGAACCTCTCCGCCAGTCACCACGGCGGCAATCGCATACGTACCAGCCTCGAGCCGGTCGGGAAGTATTGTCTCCGTGACTCCGTGCAGTCGATCGACGCCTTCGATCACGAGGTTCGGTGAGCCAAGCCCGGTAATGCGAGCCCCCATGCGGTTCAGCATGTTACCCAGCGCGACGATCTCTGGTTCACAGGAAGCATTCACGATGGTGGTGCGACCGCTCGCCAACGTCGCCGCCATGAGCAGGTTTTCGGTTCCCGTGTGGCTGGGATAGTCCATGTAAATTGCCGCGCCACGCAACCCCTGTCCCTGGGTTTCCGCCGAAATGAATTGCTCGTCAGCCATCGATGGTGGCGCCCATGTGCCGAAAGCCGCGCACATCGACATCGACCGGCCGGACGCCAAGCTGGCATCCACCTGGCGTCGAAGCGCTCATCTGACCCATGCGGCCCAGGAGTGGCCCGGCCACCAGGAAGGAGGCGCGCATCATAGCGACGAGTTCTTGGGGAGCATCGGTCGTCTGGATGGTTGCGGCCTGAACCGTCACCCGATGATGATCAGGATCGTAGTCGACCTCCGCGCCCAACGCAGCCAGTAGCCTGGTCATGGTGAGGATGTCGGAAAGGGTCGGGACGTTATTGAGGACACAGGGCTCTGATGTGAGCAGCGTCGCCGCCAACAAGGGAAGCGCCGCGTTTTTGGCGCCGCCGATGGTGACTTCGCCGTGCAGCGGAGTCCCACCTCGAATACGAAGCGCCCGCCGCTTCTCGAGCGGTTCGGGCGCTGTCGTGGACATAGTGGTCTGAAGAAGTGTAGAGCTCATCGAGCAGCTTTCCGGTTCGGGCAGGTTGTTGAAATCCGGAGCGGCGAACCGCTTGCGTTCCGGTATGCTGCAACTATACCCGGATCGCCTGCTACTGCATTTCCGTGGGACGGCGCCCAGCACGGCGGCGATCGCCCAGCTTGATGCGAACCTGTGCTCGGCTCAACCGCGCTTCCGCGGCCGCGAGATCGGTGCGGTCGCCACCACGGGCAATCGCCTCTTCGGCACGCTTGCGTGCTTCTTCTGCTCGCACGACATCGATCTCATCGACCTTTTCAGCGACATCGGCAAGCACGATGACCTTATCTGGCAAAACTTCCATGAAGCCGCCAAACACCACCATCGATTGCTCGGAACCGCCTTTTTTGATGCGTAGCTCACCTGCTGAAAGTGTGGTGACCAGTGGGGCATGATTCGGCAAGATACCGAGCATCCCTTCTGAACCCGGGGCGCTGACCATTTCCACATCATTTTCAGACAGAACGATACGCTCGTTAGTCACAACTTCGACGGTCAGGGTTGATGCCACCAGGAACTCTCCTTGGGAAGGAGCGCCCAAATTGGCGCTCCATCATGTTTCGCTAGGAATTGACCGCTTTAGGAGGATGCAGCCGCCTCGCGGACCATTTCGATGCTACCGGCGTACATGAATGCCTGCAGCGGAACGTCGTCCAACCCACCGTCCAGAATTTCTTTGAAGCCGCGAACGGTGTCCTGGCGGGAAACGTACTGGCCATCTCGACCGGTGAACTGAGCGGCGGTGAAGAACGGCTGAGAAAAGAACCGCTCGATCCGCCGGGCACGGCCAACGAGCTGCTTGTCTTCTTCGGAGAGCTCTTCCACACCGAGAATGGCGATGATGTCCTGCAGGTCGCGATAGCGCTGAAGCACCCGCTGCACTTCTCGAGCGACCTCGTAGTGCTCGTCACCCACGATCAGTGGATCGAGAATTCGCGAAGTCGAAGCGAGCGGGTCCACCGCCGGGAAGATGCCACGCTCGGCGATCGATCGCTCCAGCGATACGGTCGCGTCGAGGTGAGCGAAGGTCGTCGCCGGTGCAGGGTCGGTGTAGTCGTCGGCCGGAACGTAGACGGCCTGCACCGAAGTGATCGAGCCACTCTTGGTCGACGTAATGCGCTCCTGCAACTGGCCCATCTCGGATGCGAGGGTTGGCTGGTAACCCACGGCGCTCGGCATACGGCCGAGAAGCGCGGACACTTCCGAACCCGCCTGCACGAAGCGGAAGATGTTGTCGATGAAGAGAAGGACGTCGCATCCCCTCGTCGCGGAAGTACTCGGCCATTGTCAGTCCCGGTCAGACCGACGCGAAGGCGGGCTCCTGGCGGCTCATTCATCTGACCGAAGACCATGACGGTTTGGGACATAACGCCGGATGCCGTCATTTCACCGAAGAGCGCGGTACCCTCACGGGTTCGCTCGCCCACGCCGGTGAAGACCGAGTACGCCGGAGTGCTCGGCGGCGATGTTGCGGATCAGCTCGGTGATAACCACCGTCTTGCCGACGCCTGCGCCGCCGAAGATGCCGGTCTTACCGCCCTTGGTGAAAGGAGCGATCAGGTCGATGACCTTGATGCCGGTCTCGAAGATTTCAATCTGAGTCGACTGCTCCTCGAAGGAGGGAGCCGGGCGGTGGATCGGATAGTTCGTCCTTCGCTTCGACGGGCCCGGCCTGATCGATCGGTTCGCCAACGACGTTGAGGATTCGGCCAAGCGTCTCCGGACCGACCGGAACCGATGATCGCCGAGCCAGTGTTCGTGACTTCCATACCGCGGCGAAGGCCGTCGGTGGAACTCATGGCCACGGCGCGCACCCAGTCGTTACCAAGATGTTGCTGGGCCTCGAGGGTCAGCGGCTCGCCACCCTCAGGTACAACTTCGAGCGCGTTATAAATTTCCGGAAGCTCATCCGGTGGAAACCGAACGTCGACAACCGGACCCAGGACCTGGACGACTGTCCCGTTCGGACGATTCGTCTTTTTGGCCATTACATATGCTCCTTCGACCTGATGGTAGCGATCGATGTCTGACCATGTGCGACAGTGCCTAACGCGCGCTCACGCTGGGCGTTCTGCGCCGGCGGCAATCTCGGACACTTCGCGCGGTGATTTGCGCTCTGACGCGCCTTGTTGAGGCTCAACGTCAATCGCTCGACCAGATCCTTCGCATTTTCCGACGCATTGCGCATGGCAACCATGCGGGCGGAATGCTCCGACGCGATCGTATCTCGAGCATTGCCTGGTAGATCTGGGTCTCGACGATACCGCGGCAACAAGATTATTCAAGAACTTCGCTTCGCGTTCGGCTCGAAGATGTAATCGCTAGTATGTTCCGCCGCTTCCGGCGGATCGATCGGCAACATTTGCGCACTTCCGGTACCTGCGTCAACGTGTTCACGAATCGTGGGATAGATGAGATAGACCGCATCGACCCGGCCCGAAATGAAGTCGTCGATTGCAGTATCAGTGATCGGCGAAGATTTCCGTCGCGTTCGACCGTGTCCCTGAGGTTCGTGAACTCCGCGACAACTTCTTGCCGCGTCCGGATCATGAAGTCCCGCCCCTTGCGGCCAACCGTCACGACGTCTGCACAGGTGCCTCCGGCTTCGTTAAGCATGTAGCGGCCCGCGCGACGGATGATGTTCGAGTTCAATGGACCAGTCAGCCCACGTATCCGGGGTGATCAGTATGACTTCGATCTTGCTTGACTTCGCGATGCGCCAGCAGAGGGAACAGCCGCTGCGCTCTCTGCGTCGAGCTTCGAGAGCCGCAAGATCGCCGATCATCCGCTCAAGCCGCTCGGCATATGGGCGGCTGGCCAGCACCCGCTGTTGCGCGCGTCGCATCTTGGAGGCGGACACCATCTCCATGGCACGGGTGATTTGGGAGATGTTGCTGACCGATGCGAATACGGCGTCGAATTTCTCGTGGACTCGGCCAACGTGTCCTCCTCGCCGGTGCCCGTCGGTTCCGCCGGCATGCTCCGACGCGGTCCGAGCGAGTTAAGCGGCTGCCGCGACCTTCGCGCCGCTGGTGGCCCACTTGGAACCACCCTTGAAGGTCGTCGATCGCCTTCGCCAGCATCGGCGAGCGGTTTCATCGGAGAGCTGCTTTTCAGTCTCGATCGTCTTCAGCAGGTCACCGTTAGCCGTGCGGAGATATCTCAAGCATTCCCGCCTCCCATTCCTGCACGTCTTCGCACACGGCCGGAATCGTCAGCGTGTCCGTTCGTGGCTGCCCACAGAACGGCGACCTGCTCCTCGACCGGAAGCGGCTGGTACTGGCCCTGCTTCAGGGTTTCAGTCAACCGCGGACCGCGGTCGATCTGGGCCTTGGTGTCCGCGTCCAGGTCGGAACCAAACTGCGCGAACGCGGCCAGCGAACGGAAGGCGGCCAGTTCGAGACGGAGTCGACCAGCAACCTGGCGCATCGCCTTGATCTGAGCCGCACCACCGACGCGGGAAACTGAAAGCCCGGCGTTCACTGCCGGTCGAACACCTGCAGTAGAACAGCTCGCGCTTCCAGGTAGATCTGACCGTCGGTAATCGAAATCACGTTGGTCGGGATGTAGGCAGAAACGTCAGCCGCCTGGGTTTCGATGATCGGCAAGCGCCGTGAACGAACCACCTCCGAGATCGTCGCTTGAGGCGTGCAGCACGCTCGAGCAACCGGGAGTGGAGGTAGAAGACGTCGCCCGGATACGCCTCGCGGCCCGGAGGGCGGCGGAGAAGAAGAGAAACCTGGCGATACGCCCAGGCGTGCTTGGAAAGGTCGTCGTACACGATCAGAGCATTCTGCACCGTTCTCCATAATCTCCTCGCCCATGGCAGTGCCGGCGAACGGAGCGATGTACTGGAGAGCGGCAGGGTCGGATGCGACGGCCACAACGACGATGGTGTGATCCATCGCGCCGTTCTCTTCGAGGATGCTGCACCACCTGGGCAACCTGAGCCTGTTTTTGGCCGATCGCCACATAAATGCAACGCACACCGGAATCCCTTCTGGTTGATGATCGTATCGAGGACGACCGCGGTCTTACCGGTCTGGCGGTCACCAATGATGCAGCTCGCGCTGACCACGGCCGATCGGGATCATGGAGTCAATGGCCTTGATTCCCGTTTGGAGCGCGGTGTCGACGTCCTGGCGAAGCACGACGCCTGGCGCGATGCGCTCGATCGGTCGGGTCTTGTCGGTCTTGATCGGGCCCTTGCCGTCGATCGGTTGACCGAGGGCATTGACCACGCGCCCGAGAAGCGCCTCACCAACCGGCACCGAAGCGATCTGGCCCGTCGCGCGGACCTCGTCCCCCTCTTCGATCTCGTTGTACTCACCCATGATGATGATACCGACCGAGTCCTCTTCGAGGTTGAGGACCAGACCGATGGTTCCTGATTTGGTGAACTCGACCAGTTCGCTATACATCACCTGGGTCAGACCGTAGGCGCGCGCGATACCGTCACCGACTTCGACCACGGTGCCGACGTTCGAGACCGTGACCTGATCCTGCGCACCAGCGATCTGTTGCTTGAGAATGTCGACGATTTCCGTCGCGCGAATTGCCATCCTTGCGTCCTTTCACCAGGGTCTCGGCTGATCGGCCGGCCGGTGCATGAAATATGTGTCGTTATGCGTTACTCGACGTCAGTCGCTCGTGCAACCGACGAAGCTGATTTGAAACGCTGCCGTCGATGAGATTGTCTTCTATGCGGGCGACCATTCCACCAATAATGGCGGGATCGACCAGTGTTCGAATCTCAACGTTTTTACCAACGAGTTCCGAAAGCTGCTGTTGAATCATTTTCTCGCCGGCCGCATCCAGCGGAATCGCTGTCGTTACGTCGGCGATGACAATGCCCTTTTCTTTGAGGAGCAACGATTGGTACTGCTCATAAATTTCAGATATCGCCGAGAGTCGCCGCCGCTCGAGCAGGAGCACCGTCAACCGCTTAGCTTCTGGCTGAGCGTCCTGCAGGGCCCTGTCGAGGAGCGCGCGCTTATCTACTTCCGAATTCCTCGGACTTTCGAGATAGCCGCGCGTCACCGGGTCGACCATGACGGCATTCAAAATTGAGAGATCGCGATCCCATGCATCAAAGGATTTAGAATCGCGGGCGATCTCGAAAACCGCCTGGGCATATCGTCTGGCTACTGTGCTCGCCACGAAAGCTTTGCTCCGATCTGCTTACGCAGTGCCACCGCGCGCCCCGGAGGTCGCCTCGCTGAGCGTTGCTTCGATAAGATCGGCCTGTGCCTTGGGATCGAGCTCCTTGCGGACGATCTGTCCAGCAGCAAGCACGGCAAGATCGGCAACTTCGTTGCGCAGTTCCTGGCGAGCCTGCTCGGTTTCGGCACGCAACGCGGCCTGGGCCCGGGCCATGTATTCGTCAGCTTGCCTGGCCGCTTCTTCACGAGCACGGACAATCGAGGCATCCCCCTGCTCGCGTGCCTGGGTCAGGATGACCTGAGCCTCCCGCCGTGCTTCGGCCATAGCTTCGTCATTTTTGGCCGCGGTCGCCTGAAGTTGCTCTTGCATCTTCTGGGCGGCTTCGAGGCCCTCCTGTACGCGCGCTTGCCGTTCGTCAAGCGTCTTCAGGATCGGTTTGGAACCAAATTTCCAAAGCAATACCAGGAAGACGAGGAACGCGGCAATCTGCGCGACCAGTTTCCATAAATCAATTCCAAGGGCATCCATTGTTTACCGGCTCCCGGCACGACGTCGCGCTCGAATCCAGCCTTTTGGATCCGGCTTCCGCGGCCTGCGTCTGTCCGATGCGTCGATGGGTCCGACCGCCAATGCAGTCGAACCCCATGCGATGCCGTCTTAAACGAAGAGAATGATGATCGCGATAACGAACGCGTAAATCGCGACGGCTTCAGCGAGTGCCGCGCCGATGATCATCGTCGATCGGATCTCACCGGCCGCTTCCGGGTTTCGACCGATGGCCTGCATGGCGCCGTAGACCGCCAGTCCGATACCAATGGCCGGGCCAAGCGCCCCAAGACCGATAGCCAATCCACCACCGATATATCGTACGGCATCCGGGTCGGTAATACCTCCGAACACGTTTGATCCTCCTCTGTCAGTCTGCAACATAGGCAGCTGACGGTCTGTTTGATTCCAGAGCCGACCCGTGCCGACCCTAAGTTTCTCTCCGAGTCCGGCGATCGCCAGCCCATTGACTGGGCAAACGGTCCGAACGCAGTACGCAAGATTTAATCGCCGACCGCACCCTTGTATTCCGAGCCGGTGGGCGCGTAGCCAACTGCCTCGGCTTCCTCTTCGTGTGAGTCGTCTCCATGTTCGTGCGCGGCAGCGAGAGCAATGTAGACCAGGGTCAGCATTGCAAAGACCAGCGCTTGAATGGTGCCGAACAGGAGTTCCAGGAAGAGGAATATGACGGGAACCAGTACCGGAATCACCAGGAACCCGATTTTGGCGGTAATGGCATACATTACGCCCAAGAGCGCTTCACCGGCAAAGACATTGCCGAAGAGACGGGCAGAGAGCGAAATGATGCGTGAAAACTCACCGATCACTTCGATAGGGAAGATGAACGGGGGGTTCGCCATGTGCTTGATGCGGCCAACGAAGCCATGCGACTTGATGCCGTAGTACTGAATGGCAGTGAAGGAGACGAGCGCCAGGGCGAGTGTCATGTTCAGGTCGGCGGTCGGCGGGCGAAGGAACGGCACCAGAACGGTATGTTCCCCCTCGCCTTCTTCGGCGGTGGAATATAAAGCCTGGCCACCATCCGAGCTACCGGAGGCCATGACAGCCGCGCTCGCATGGTCCGCATCGGCTTCGGCAGTAACAACCTCTTCGATACCAATCGTTCCGACTCCCGGTATGAGGCCGGTGTAATTGGAGATCAGAATAAAGATGAAGAGACCGGAGACGAGTGGAAAGACCTTGCGGCCGAAGGACTTGCCGCCCGAGCCTTCGGTCAGCCCTGCAAGAAACTCGACGACCAGCTCGATCATTCCCTGAAAACGGCCGGGGACCATTTTCATGCTGCGACCGACCAGCGTGAAGACGATGAGAATCAACGCCATCACGACGAACATCATGAACATCGAATTAGTAATCGAAAGCGGCCCAACTTTGAACAGCTCTTCGGCCGCCAGTTCGATATGGACTTCCATGTTCGCGCTTACTCCCGATCTCGACTGCCGGTATCGCTCCGGTCGGTTTCGATGTCGCCTGCTTCAGCCTTAGGATTCCCAGCTGGAACAATTCGTTCGATCTGGCGGCTCACTCGCCCCGGTTCAGCACCCGGCCGGCCAAGTGTCGACAGTTCATAGAGTTGGTAGCCTGCTGCCACGATTGCGATACCAACCCCAATGAGCGTTAGCCAGGGTTCGGTACCGAACTCGCGATCGAGCAAAAGTCCGCCAACCACAAAGATGATGACGGTCGCAACAATAGAGCAACCAAGCCCTGCTGCGACTCCGGTTGCTCTCATCTGTTTCGTGTCTATGGAAGAAGGGTCTTGCCGCAACTGCGACGACGATCCTTTCTTGATTGCGAACTTTATCACAATCTTGTGGGAAGAACCATTTCTTCCCCGGTGCTACGATGGCGAACAGCCATCCCCGTCAGTTAACCACGTCTGACGCAGGTTTTGTCGTCCGTTTTCGTTCAATCCTGTGACAGACTCCTTGACCGACCTCGATTCCCTGCCACCGGAATCTCAATTAGCGGCTGAAACGGCGAATCCCGGGCCGATGGATCGCCGTCGTGTGCTCGGGTTGTCGTTGCCAATCATCGGCGAAAACATGCTGCAAACCCTGGTCGGCGCAGTAGACACGTTGCTGGTCGCGAAACTGGGCAGCGAAGCAGTAGCGGGTGTTGGAACCGCCGTCGAGTTCGTTTACTTCATTATTTCCATACTTATTGCCCTGGAAATCGGTGCCACCGTTCTTGTATCCCAGGCATTCGGTGCCCAACTTTCCCAACGTGTGCGCGATGTAGCACGACAAGCCCTGGTATGGGGCGTTCTCTTGTCGATTCCAGTATCGGTGTTGGGCTACGTACTAGCACCCGCCGCGATCGGAATTTTCAACACTGCACCACAAGTCGCGGAGTACGCGACGATCTATCTCCAACTCACTGCCGCATTTAGCGTGTTTCTCCTGCTGACCTTCGTCGGCGGGGCGATTTTTCGCGGCGTCGGCGACAGCCGGACCCCGCTCTACGCGTCCATTGTGGCCAACATCGTGAACGTCATTCTTTCGTATGCGTTGATCTTTGGCCATTTTGGTTTGCCGGCGCTCGGCGTCGCAGGAAGCGCGTGGGGGGCGGTAATTGCGCGCATCATCTCCACGTCCATCCTCATCGGGCTTTTGCTGACGGGACGCCGCGGAATCTCGTTACGCGGCACAGGGTCGTGGCGGCCCCATCTGCCGATCGGCAAGCAGCTCCTGCACCTTGGATTGCCAGCCTCGTTGGAACAGGTACTCTCCTCAGCGGGTTTCATGACCATGCTCTTCGTGGTGGCGAAGATTGGTACCGATGCACTTGCCGCGCAGCAGATCGCCTTTACCGCACTGAATATTGGGTACATGCCGGCGTTTGGCTTTGGTATTGCGGTCACCGCGCTGGTTGGGCAGAGCATCGGCGCGAACCGGATCGACGACGCCGGGATCGCGGCGAGGATCGGCGCGAGACTTTCCGTTGGGATTCTGGCAGTCGCCGCAGTGATCTTTTTCTTCCTGGCGCGTCCGATCATGGGCATCTTCACCAATGAGCCGGAAGTGATATCACAGGGAGTCAGTGGATTGCGTGCCCTCTCTATCAGCCTGCCGTTCTGGGGCGCATGGTTCGTTTATGGAGGAGCGTTGCGCGGCACCGGCGATACCGTGACTCCTCTGGTAGTGGAAGGCATTTCGGTTTGGACGGCCGTCTTACTTGGATTAGCAGCGGTTCACTTTTTCGATGTGGGCCTGGGCATCGTCTGGGGGATGTTTATCATCGTTTCCCCCCTGGCCGCGCTGGCAAATAACCGCCGATTCTGGCGGCGATTGAGTACGAGAGCATTCGCTGACCCTGCGTCTGAAATCCCCATCACGGCGCTTGAATAACAACGCCTGAAGCGTGCGCAGACCATCCCGCGGCGGTCATGGTCCTTGACGCCCTATTTTGACCGCCCGTATCATCGCATGGGGACCGGGTGGGACTGAAGCGATTGCGCACCGATTCTTGCCGGTGCGCACGTATCCTCTTTTCTCGATCCTCCCTGAAAGAGCTGAATGATTCCCTTCTCGGGAACAACGTAAGGAGCAGTCACCATGGAAGGCGTCATCGCCTTCATCGTCGGAGCGCTGCTCGCCGCCATCATCAGCGCAATCGTTACGTATCTCTACCTCGATCGGGGCGCGAAATCGCGTGTCCGTCTTTCGCAGGAAGAGGCCAATCGTATCGTTGCCGAGGCTGAGGAGCAAAAGCGAGCATCCGCCATTGAGGCAAAAGATCAGGCTATGCGTCTGCGCTCGGAGCTCGATCGAGAGCTGGGCCAGCGCCGCAAGGAAGTCGACCGCATCGAGCGGCGCATCGAACAAAAAGAAGAATCCATCGACCGCAAGACGCAGTCGATGGAAGCGCGCGAACAGAACATTCGCCGTGGCGAACAGGGTATCGAACGAGCGAAAGAGCAGTGGGAGACTGAGCGATCCCGCCAGCTCGCAGATCTGGAACGCGAGCGCAACCGCCATATCGAGGAACTCGAACGCGTTGCCGGCTTGACTGCCGATGAGGCGAAGCTCGAGCTGGTGGCCGAGGTGGAAGCCGATGCACGCGCGCTCGCTTCCCGCAGGCTGAAAGAAATCGAACAGGAGATTCACGAGGAGGCCGACCGCCGGTCACGCAAGATCCTCGCGACCGCCATCCAGCGCATTGCAACCGATTACGTCGCTGAGTCGACTGTTTCGGTCGTTCCACTGCCGAGTGATGACATGAAGGGCCGCATCATCGGCCGCGAAGGGCGCAACATTCGCGCCCTGGAACAGGCGACCGGAGTCGACCTCATCGTCGACGATACGCCGGAAGTCATCATGATCTCGGCATACGATCCCCTTCGCCGCGAACTCGCCCGGCGGGTACTCACACGTTTGTTGCAGGACGGTCGCATTCATCCGACCCGTATTGAGGAAGTCGTCAACAAGTCACAAATCGAGCTCGATCAAACCATTCGTGAGGAAGGCGACGCGGTCGCTTACGAAGCTAATGTGGTGGGGTTACACCCAGACCTGATCAAGTTGCTCGGACGACTCAAGTATCGGACCAGCTATGGCCAGAACGTGCTGGCCCACTCGCTGGAGGTTTCCGTCATTGCCGGGGCTCTGGCGAGCGAGATCGGGGCGGATGTCAACGTCTGTAAGACCGCCGGTTTGTTGCATGACATTGGCAAGGCGGTCGACCACGAGGTCGAGGGGCCGCATGCATTGATTGGCGCTGATATTGCCAAGCGGCTGGGTCGCTCGGCCAAGATCGTGCACGCCATCGCATCGCACCACGGTGAAGAAGAGCCATTGACGGTGGAGGCCTTCATCGTTGCGACAGCCGACGCGATCTCCGGCGCCCGCCCAGGCGCGCGTCGGGAAATGGTGGAGACGTACACCAAGCGGCTGGAGGCGTTGGAAGGCGTCGCCAATTCGTTCGACGGCGTCGAGAAGTCCTTTGCGATTCAGGCCGGGCGCGAAATTCGCATTCTGGTCTCGCCGAATCGCATAGACGATCTGGCCGCCAACCAGTTGGCCCATGATGTCGTGAAGAAGATCGAAGAGAGCCTGGAATATCCAGGGCAGATCAAAGTCACGGTCATCCGCGAAACTCGTTCGGTGGACTACGCCCGCTAAGCGAAACGATCAACGCGCCTCAGGCGCAAGAAGGCCGGGATGGTTACCGTACCATCCCGGCTTTTTCTTGTCATCGGGTAAATATCCCGGTATTTACTGACGAAAACGTGGGAAGAATACGCCCGGATAGACTATCCTTCGGCAGGTAACCGGGGTACGAGGCCGTTACACGTCGCCAATTCGATGCGGGACCGATGGGCCCGAGGATGAAAGCGACAGGCTGTAGCGGCTTTTATTTGCCCGGAGCACGAACCATTTTGTCGCAGGATTGACCTGTTGGTACCTGGTCACTCGGCCAGCCCTTGTCGGATTCGCCGCGAAACCAGCAGGCCGTTTGGAGAACATTCGTATGGATCGGTTCTTTAGCAAGCTCGACCTTCGTGACATCAAGATCAAACCAGAGGGGAGTCGTTACCTTCCGGATGATGAAGAGGTCGAGGTGAATGACGGGTCAGTAGTGACGTCGATCGACCTTATCGAGGACGTCGACCCCGCGGGCTACCCTGAACCTGCGAATTACCAGGATCCTGACGAGAACACGCATGTGATCTCAGCGACGTATGAGCGCATCGAAGTCGAGTCGTGGCAAACCACGGTCGAGATGGTAGAGGTCGAGCAGCCTTGCCCGAGTCTTCACCAACAACATGATGCCGAAGTTTTGAAGGTATCGGCCAAGTCCCGCCCAAGCGCGGTTGCGGGCGCCATTGCGGGCGTAGTTCGCGAAAATGGCCGGGCCGAAGTTCAGGCAATCGGTGCAGGCGCGACCAATCAGGCGATCAAGGCGATTGCCATCGCTCGCGAGTATCTTCTCGATACAGACATCGATGCCATCTGTATTCCGGCGTTCATCGACGTCATGATCGACAATGAAGAACGCACCGCGATTCGGTTAGTCATCGAAAAACGCTAGCGCACCATTCCAAATCGGTGGCCCATGTCAGCACCAGCGCTTTCGCGCGTCGATCTCCACTGCCACTCAACTGCCTCTGACGGATTACGAACACCCGCCGGATTAGTTGCGTATGCCGCGGAGCGTGGGCTTTCCACCATCGGGCTTACTGATCATGATTCCACCAGTGGAGTGGCCGACGCCATCGAGGCGGCAGACCAACTGGGAGTCGAGGTCATTCCCGGGGTCGAGCTCAGCTCCGAGATCGACGGGCTACAAGCCCACATTCTTGGCTATTTCATCGATTTCGATTCTGAACCATTGCAACGCGAGTTCGCCTGGATGAATGCCACCCGGCAAGATCGTATCCAGCAGATCTGCACCAACCTCAATGCCGCGGGCATCCCGATAGATCCTGCAGACGTGCTGCTGCTCTCGGACGGCGGCACCGTCGGGCGTCCGCACGTGGCTCGTGTTCTGGTCGCCAACGGCTACGCGGAAAGCGTGGCCGATGCGTTCAATCGCTTTCTCACGCGTGGCAAACCGGGCTACGCAATGTCGGAAAAGATCACGCCAGAAGGAGCCATAGACGTGATCGCTCGAGCGGGCGGAGTGGCGGTACTCGCGCATCCCTGGAGTACGAAGAACCCCCGCGCCGCAGTCGAGCGGCTTGCTCCGGTTGGGTTGGCAGGAGTCGAATGCTATTACGGCGAGTACACGCCTTCGGTGCAAAGTGACCTTGCTGCGCTCGCGGAAGAGTTTGGTTTGCTCAGCACCGGGGGCAGTGATTATCACGGTGAAGGGGTCAAAACTGTTGACCTCGGCGGGGTTTACGTTCCCGCGGAAACCGTGGATCGCCTGCGTGACGCTTCCAATGCGGTGCGGACCCGGCTCGGCTCAACCCCCGTATGACCACTGCGGCAATCATCGTTGCAGCCGGATCGGGCCAGCGTTTTGGTAACGCCGGGAAATCATTCGCGATTGCCGGTGGCATGCCGATGGCCTGGTGGTCGCTGACGGCGGCGTCGGAGGCGGATACGATCGATGAAATCGTCCTGGTGTGCGGCGAGCACTCGCAAGCAGCAGCTCGGGCGCTTCTCGAATTCTTCATTACAACGAAACCAGTGACCCTCGCCCTCGGCGGATCCCGGCGACAAGACTCAGCGCTGGCCGGTATCGCGGCCACTTCAGCGAATGTGGACCTGGTTGCTATTCACGATGCCGCGCGTCCGCTTGTGAGCGGCGAACTCTTCGATCGTGTCATCGAAGCAGCGCGCAAACATCGGGCCGCGATTGTGGCTGTACCGGTTTCTGACACGATCAAACGGGTGGTCAACGATCTGGTGCGTGAAACTGTGCCCCGCGACGACCTCGTGTCGGTGCAAACCCCTCAGGCATTTGAAAAGGCGCTGCTACTGGAGGCGTTCGCCTCGGCGGCGGAATCGGGTACAACGGTGACTGACGAGGCGTCGTTGATCGAATCGCTGGGTTTCGAGGTACACGTCGTACCCGGTCGGAATGACAATATCAAAGTCACCTATCCATCCGATTTGGTTGTGGTCGAAGCATTGCTGAGGGCACGGGCGCGATGATTCGCACAGGAATTGGATACGACATTCATCCCTTTGCCGATGGACGCCGGCTCGTGCTGGGCGGAGTCGAGATTCCCTCGGAACGCGGCCTGGCGGGACATTCGGATGCCGATGTGCTGCTGCACGCCCTTGCCGATGCGCTGCTCGGCGCGGCTGCACTCGGAGACATCGGGCACCGCTTTCCGCCGGATGACCCATCGATTGCCGGCATCGATAGTCGCCGCATTTTGCGAGCGTCGGCGACGCAAGTTCGGGAAGCGGGGTATGTCATCTCGAATGTCGATATGACCGTCATCGCCGAGCGCCCACGGGTCGCGCCACATATCGAAGCGATGCGCGCCGTGATCGTGCAAGATCTGGGTATTCCTGCGACCAGCATCGGTATCAAAGCGACCACGAACGAGAAACTGGGCGCAATTGGTCGCGCGGAAGGGATCGCGGCACTCGCTATTGCGACTATCATCGATCGTCATTTGATGGAGCGGCTGTGAAAGCCGTGCTCCAGCGCGTGAGTCGTGCGGAGGTACGCGTAGACGGTCAGCAGGTGGGCGCAATTAACGCGGGACTGCTTATCCTGGTCTGCGCGGTCCCTGGGGACACAGAATCGGTTGTCACCCAACTCGCGCAGAAGATCGCCAATCTGCGCATTTTTCAGGATGCTGCGAACAAGATGAATCTCTCGTTGCTCGATCTGCCAGATGATGCTCCACGCGCACTGGTGGTCTCGCAATTTACGCTTGCGGCCGACGCGCGCAAAGGGCGGCGGCCGAGTTTCACTGGGGCCGCATCACCCGTCGACGCTGTTCCATTGCTCGACACCTTCTGCAAGGTGTTGAACGAATGCGGCGTCGGCACCGAAACTGGTATCTTCGGAGCGCACATGGAGGTATCGCTGGTGAATGACGGACCAGTGACGATTTGGCTCGACACCGACGAGCTGTTTAGCGCTGGCGCCGCCAGAGGTCGACAATGAGCTCGTCGAATCAATCTGATCCACGATTGCTGCTGCCGGACTGGTTGCGGGACGGTGACGCTCCCCTCCCAGAGGCAGTCCAAAGAGAACCGGTGGAGGCAACAGTCGTCGGTACCGGCGTTCAGGAAATAGTCGAGGTTGTCGACGTAGCGCCGGTCATCGAGAAGCCGATCCTCGCGAGCACTCCCTACAGCGACCGTCTTTCGCTCGACACGCGTCTCGATCCAGACCAGCTCGTGTCTCCGGAGGACTTGCCCACGTGGCTTGGCGGACTCGAACGGTCACCGGAAGTTCCTGCTGGTGCAGTGGCAGCCGAGACGAAAGTGAAACCGATCGCTAATATCGTCGCAATCGAGGAACCGGCACCGTACGATGGGGTGGATGCGCCGGAAAAGGACGTCATCGACGTCCAGGTGAACGGCTGGTATGCCATTGTGGGAGCGATTGGCTTGTTGATCCTGCTTGCGGCGGCACTGAAACTCTATCTGTCCTGACGAGATCGTTCTTCCCGTCGCTCCGGGTTGATCCCCTGGACTCAGGCAGCCCATGGCGAGCTTTGGGTTGCAAGGCGAGATCCGTGCGAGTAGCGAGGCCCCAAGCAACTTCGCTTTCCTCATGATGAACAGATGAGAAAGACGAAACCGGGAGGGCAGCCGCCCTCCCGGTTTGCTTTCCTGGGTCTGGCGAAGATTAGACCTCGCGGAACTCGCCTTCGACTGTGGCCTCATCGTCGCCAGAGGGCGCGGTCTCATCCGCTGGCTCTTCATACGAGCCCTCAGATCCGGCTCCCTGCTGGGCACCGTACACCGACGAACCGACCTTTTGCAGCGATTCGACCAGTGACGCCGACGCCGGCTGGATGCGGCTGGTGTTCTCGGGATCCTTCTCCAGAATCTCCTTGACTTCGGCGATCTTGGTGTCGAGCTCAGCCTTGAGCTCGCTCGGAATCACCTCGCCATGCTCGCGCAGCACCTGCTCGGCCTGGTACACGTTGCTCTCGGCATCGTTACGGATGCTGATCGCTTCGCGACGCGCGCGGTCGTCGTCAGCATGCGACTCTGCCTCGCGCACCATGCGGCTCACCTCGTCGTCCGAAAGACCGGACGATCCGGCGATGGTGATCTTTTGCTCCTTGTTGGTCGCCTGATCTCGCGCAGTGACATTCAAAATACCGTTGGCGTCGATGTCAAAGGTAACTTCGATCTTCGGGAGTCCACGCGGCGCCGGCAGGATGCCGTCGAGGATGAACTTCCCGAGGCTCTTGTTGTCGTTCGCCATCGGCCGTTCGCCCTGAAGCACGTTGATCTCGACCTGTGGCTGGCTGTCAGCGGCGGTGGTGAAGACCTGGCTCTTGCGGGTCGGGATAGTGGTGTTTCGCTCGATCAGAGGAGTGGCTACACCACCGAGCGTCTCGATGGAAAGGGTCAATGGAGTGACGTCGAGAAGGAGGATGTCCTTCACTTCACCACCCAGCACGCCACCCTGGATCGCTGCGCCAAGCGCCACAACCTCATCCGGGTTGATGCCCTTGTGTGGCTCCTTACCGAAGAAATCCTTGACCTTCTGCTGGACCGACGGCATACGGGTCTGGCCGCCAACGAGGATCGCCTCGTCGATCTGGCTCTTACTGAGCTCAGCGTCCTTGAGGGCCGCATCCATCGGTTGAACGGTACGATCGATCAGGCTACCGACCAGCTGCTCGAGCTTGGAACGGGTCAGCGTCTCCTGCAAGTGCTTGGGTCCGCTGGCGTCGGCCGTAACGAACGGAAGGTTGATCTCCGTCTCCTTGGTGCTGGAGAGTTCGATCTTGGCTTTTTCAGCCGCCTCTTTCAGGCGTTGCAAAGCCATGCGGTCGTTCCGGAGATCGATTCCTTCCTTTTTCTTGAACTCATCCGCAAGCCAGTCGATGATCTTCTGGTCGAAGTCATCACCACCGAGGTGCGTATCGCCATTGGTGGCGAGCACCTGGAACACGCCCTCAGAGAGGTCGAGAATCGAAATGTCGTAGGTACCGCCGCCGAGGTCATAAACGGCGACCTTCTCATCTGCTTTGCTTTCGAGACCGTAGGCAAGTGCCGACGCAGTTGGCTCGTTGATGATGCGCTCGACATTCAGGCCCGCGATCTTTCCCGCGTCCTTGGTTGCTTGGCGCTGCGAGTCATCGAAATAGGCCGGCACGGTAATTACCGCGCGGTCGACCGTCTCGCCCAGGTACGCTTCGGCATCAGACTTGAGCTTCTGCAAGATCATGGCCGAAACTTCCGGCGGGCTGTACCAACGGTCGCCCATCTTCACTTCCAGACCGCCGTTAGACGCTTCTCGCACCTGATACGGCACGTGCTTCAGATCATCCTGCACTGACGGGTCTTTGTACTTCCGACCCATGAAGCGCTTGATCGAGGAAATCGTGTTCTCGGGGTTTGTCACGGCCTGGCGACGGGCAAATCGGCCCACCAGACGTTCGCCGTTGCTGGTGACCGCCACGACCGACGGCGTCAGGCGCTCGCCTTCCGCGTTCGGAATTACGACCGGCTCACCACCCTCGATCGTTGCAACGACCGAGTTTGTGGTTCCCAGGTCGACACCAATCATTCGTCCCATTGTGCTTGTTCTCCCTTTACTGTTGACTCGTTCTGTAGCGAGTGCTGGATACTGATATTAATTAGCGCTGGGCGCGTTTCCGACCCGGACCATGACCGGCCGAAGGAGCTGATCCCCCAGCGTGTAGCCATTCTGATAGACCTCGACAACTACGTTGTCGACATTATCCGGGTCCTGCGAGACGGCTTCATGTACCGCCGGGTCGAACGGCTGACCAAGTGCGTCAATTTTCAACACATCTTGACCAGCGAGGACGGAAGCGAGCTTGCGCTCGATCAACCGAACCCCGACAGCCAGGCTCGTGTCTGCCTGGTCTGGTGGAATGTTCGCCATTGCGCGCTCGAAGTCATCCGCGATCGGTGCCAGTTGCGCCAGCAGCTCGCGGGCGGCGTTCTTACGCATCTGCACCCGTTCATTTTCCGTCCGGCGGCGATAATTTGCATAATCGGCCGCTATGCGCTGCAACTGATCGAGATAACTATCCCGCTCCGCAACGAGTTCTGCGATATCCAGGCTTTGATCCAGGAGTTCCGATTCTGTCTCCGCCTCGGCAGAGGCAACTGGCTCCTGCATGTCCATCCCGTCATCCGCGGGATGCGTCGAAAATCCCCTCACCTCACCATCCTTCACCCGGCAGGCGGATACAGATCCGCCACCAGGTCGCTAATCAATCGCGACATGTATCGAACTGTTGAAATCGTGCGCCAGTAACTCATTCGAGTTGGGCCCAGCACACCGATGAGCCCCTTCACATTGTCATCGATGCCATACGTGGCCACGATGACACCGAAGCGCTGGAGCTGATCGGGAAGCTCGTCCCGTCCAATGAACACTTGCACGCGGTCAACCGACTCAATTTGCGGAAGAATCGCACTCAGAAATGCACCGCCCTGCACGAGGTCGAGCACAGCATGAACATCTTCATCGTCGATCCCCGGTTGGCCGACGATATTGTGCAAGCCTTTGCTGCGGACTGATATCTGATCCGGCGAATCGATCTGCCGCAGCGCCGCTATCACTTGCTCAATCACTACTGTTGCGACCGGCGACGTAGCAATCACCTGCTTTTGCAATTCGGTGGCTGATCTCCCGGCCATATCAGCCGAAAGCTGACCAGCTAACACGCGCAAATCGCTCTGATCAACTTCAATCGGAAGATGAACCATCGACTGGCGGACCGTGCTTTCCCGGGTTACCAGAATCAGAAGCACAAGCTGGGGTTGCAGCGATATCAATTCGAGATGGCGAACCCGGGCCGTGTTGACCCGCGGTGAGGTCACCACAGAAACATTGCCAGCTATTTCCGCCAGAACCGATGCAGCCAGCTCCGGCCATTCATCCAGCTTCGTTTCCGCCTGACGAAACTGGTGCCGGATCATGATCTGATCGCCGGCAGGAAGATCGATCTCGTCCATCAGGTGCCCAACAAAATAGCGGTACCCCGCATCGGTCGGCACGCGTCCACCAGAAGTGTGCAGTTGGTCGAGATACCCCGCCGCTTCGAGCCCGGCCATCTCGTTACGAATAGTCGCCGCTGAATAGCCAATCGAATATCGCTCCGCCAACGACTTCGAACCGACCGGCAATCCGTTCGAGACGTGTTCCCGCACGATCAGGCGCAGCACCTGTTGCTGGCGCTGGGTGATCGGGGGATGCTCTTCGACTGGTTTTGTTCGGCTCGTAAAATTCATGCTCATCAACCTGCGTCAATTTTAGCACTCTCCGTGGCAGAGTGCTAACTCGTCATGAAGAACAACCTTAAACAGTTCGTATCAAGGTTGCGCAGACACGTACCGGTCGAATATTCATGTGACATTTCGCGTTTGGGAATCCGTCTATCTGCGTCGTGCGAGGAATCGGGCAATCAGGCCCGGTTCTTTGGGCGGCAGACTTGCCAGCCGAATTCGCTCGACCTCGGAGCGATCTGATGCACGCGGAATGACCTTCGCACCTGGAGGCCAACTCCCGGCATCAGCGCCGTCGAGGAGATCGACCGCCTCATAGAGTCCGTAGCCGTGCTGGCTGGCGTATCGGGTAGCTTGGAGCAATAGCGCCATAAGCTCCGGTCCATCCAGCTCCGCTTCATTCAACCGGCGTACCGATCGTTCGGTGTGTTGCTCCAGTCGAGCAAGATAGTCACCCATGAGCCGAGCTGGTACATACGCTCCCCCCATCATGGCGTCACCGCCTTCTATGCGGATCGGCATCGCTCGAGCAACGTCAGGATCTAATCCCGCATCGCCAAACAGCCGGGATGGCGGTCGGAGCATCATGCCTGAGCCACGGTCGACCCTTGCTTCCCAACTGGAGAGACTCAGCCCCTGCCGCGCAAAGACCGGTTGCCGGCCAGTGAGCCATCCCGCCAGTCCAAACGAAATCGCTGCTGGACTGGGATTCGGCTTTTTGGCCATCCGCCGGTACCAAAACTGGGAGGCCAGATCGCTGGTCGTATTACCATCATTAGGCTGATCGCGTGACGCAATACGCTGGAGATAGGTTCCAACTTCCATCTCGGGCAACGGATGCAACGAAAAAAGCTCCATGTATGAGCACACCTATCGATCGTTCGAATGCTCTCGCGCGCATGCGCATCGAGCGCTATCGGAGTTCGCCCAATTGTGACTGATGAAAAGATGCTTCGTCTGGAAGCCTGGGAACGCACGCCTCCCGGCGTTGCGGGCCCTGCCCAGGTCAACCGGCATGGGGTTGCAGATCGCGATATCGCCTGGAAGGCGACCACGGCCTCGGGGGTCGTCTCGGTATCGGCAGCTCGACTCCCGTTCGCTGATGATGCGTTCGATCATGTGGTGCTGGCAGATTTGCTCGAATATGTTCGGGATGAAAAAACTGCACTGGCCGAAGCGAGACGTATATTGCGCCCGGGAGGGCGACTAAGCGTTCTGGTGCCATACCACGGTCCGACCACCTGGCTCGACAGCGCAAACTGGCACCGCTACCTGCATGATCTGCGCGGATCGAGAGCTCTTCTTCCCGAACTGGCAGAATCGGGCTGGCGTCGGCGTTATCGTCGAACGGAACTGCAGACGCTTGTCACCGGAAGTGGGTTTACCATCGCGTCAGTCGACCAATGTGGCACCGGATTGTCAGAGCTCGGATGGTTCATCGGGCGCTTGCTCGAGGAAAAATTGTCGCAACCAACGCCCAGCGCTGAGCTGGACATTATTCGCATCCGATATGCTGCCCGGTCGCTCGATCGCCGCTTACCGCTCGGCACGCTTGGCTCCTGGCTCATGGTGGAGGCGTTCAAGGAATAACTCCTCGTCAGCGCGTGGCTACGTTCGAATTAGACGCAAAAAGCCCCGGGCGTTTGCCCGGGGCTTTTTCTTAACGAAGAGGTGCGAGTTACTCGACCACCAGGGTGCCGACCATGCCGGCTTCCTTGTGACCCGGAACGTTGCAGTAGAAGTCGTAGGTGCCGGGAGCGGTGCCCGCCGGGATTACGATATCGACCGTTTCGCCGGGATTGACATCGACGTCAATGTCGAGCGAGTCGATAGAGAAGTTGTGCAATGCAGCACCTGTGTTCTCCATCTTGATGGTCACTGGCTCATCAGCAGCCGAGATAGTGAGCTCGGTCGGGATGAAGGCAATGTCAACTGCCTCGAGTGTGATGGTGCCTTCGGCGACCGGCGATGCGGCCGGGGAAGCTGCCGGAGACGCAGCGCTGGTAGCGGCAGCAGCCTCGATGGTGGCTTCACCCTCGGCGACGCCAGTTTTCACGGCGCCGGCACCTGCTTCAATCGTCCCTGCCATGTCGGTGGCCATTGCTTCCGCGGTGCCTGCAACCATGCTGGCGCCCGCCTGAATCGACCCTTGAGCTTCGGCGACTTCCGCCTGAACGGTGCCCATTTCTCCGCTGGCCTGAACGGTGCCGGCTGCATTCTCTACAGCTCCAACAACAGATGCCTGAGCAAGGGCGGCGTCTGCCTTCACAGTGCCTTCGATATCAGCGACGACATCGGATGGGGTGCCACCGGCAGCCACGACGGATGCGTTAGCGTCAGCGACGTCGGTCGCGATCGCCTCGACACTGCCTTCGGCACCTGCGGCGATGGTCGCAGCAACGGTCGGCGCAGCAGTTGGGGTTGCGTCCTTCTTATCGTCGTCGCGGGTGAAGTACCAGATACCAGCGGCAAGCGCGGCAAGCGCGAGCAGCGGCAGCAACCACTTCATCCAACCACCACCAGATGACTCGGCTACTGGTGCCGGCGGCGGCGGTGGGGGTGGCGGCGGTGGGGGAGCAGCAACACGAGCAGAGTCAGCGGCCTTCACGGGCGCTCCCTTAACGGTATCCGCGCCCTTGACAGCATCAGCGCCTTTGACGGCATCAGCACCCTTCATAGCAGCTGCACCGGCGACTGCGGCGCCAGCTACTGCGGCGGCATCTTCCTTGCGAACCGCGGCGACCGGCTCGGTCTTCTTGGCGGCGTCAAGCTTCATACGAGTGAAGCCTCCCTTTTCTGCTTCAGAGACATCCGCGAAGCAGACCTCAGGGACAACCTGGCTATAGCCCGGATCTTCAGGTCGGTAGTAGACATTAGATGGCTCATTACCCTTGATTGGGTATCCGGCCGGGCACTCGCGACCACCCGTCGCTCGCAGGAAACCGGCTGCAGCAGCCGCTCCACCTGCAGCTGCCCCAGCAACTGCGCCGCCAGTGGCCGCGGCTGAAGAAGCGCTGCCACCCTTCACAGCGGTGAAGCCAACTTTAACGGCCACCGCTGCGTCTTCGAAGCACATTTCTGGAATGACCTGAGGATATCCAGGGTCACCCGGCTCGTAAAACACATTCGAGGGCTCGTTGCCCTTTACTGGATACCCAACAGGGCAATCGCGCCTGCCGGTACCCCGGACCCAACCGGGACCAGATTTTTGAGACATCCGTTTACCTCCCACATTTAATCGAACACGGAATTTACCAGAGCATACGTTTCGTTATCGACGCTAGTGTAGCGCACATGTTGCGCCCCGTCCGAGGAAATACGCCCGGTTTCGTACCTCAAAGGTGTAATTATTCGACCACCAAAGTCCCGACCATTCCGGCATCTTTGTGGCCTGGAACGTTGCAATAGTACTGATAGGTGCCGGCCGGAATGTCGGCATCAACCGTTTGCGTGGTGCCGGGTGGCATGTCGACTGAGATTCCCAATTCGTCGATGGCGAAGTTATGCATTGCTGCACCTTCGTTCGGCAGATCGAAAGTTACCTTGCCTGCCTTGATTGTCACGTCAGCGGGATCGAAGTAAATGTCGTGCCCGACTATGGTCACTTCTTGTCCGCCAGCTGCCGGTTCCGCAGTTGCCTCGCCAGAATCGGCATCCGCCGCCGCTGTAGGTTCGGTTGTCGTTTCAGCGCCGGCTTCAGGAGTCGGGCTGATCACCGGAGCGTTGATCGGGCTCGCAACACGCGTGACCGTGGGATGCGGCCCGTCGTCCTGGGGTGAGCCACAAGCCGCGAGAACGATTAAGACGATAACGGCAATACCCGTCATCGAGAAAAACCGCTTCGCCATTTACACTCGCCTTCCCAACTCGGGCACGGTGCCCGGAGATCCTCCCAGTACGGCTCGCAAAGGAGCCTCCCTCGGCACACATACGCCGACCTCGGTCTGAACGCCAATCCGTGCCGCGTGCATTGTAGACGGGAACGGACTCGTTCGTCGGGTGAAAACCAGAGAACGCGCTAAGTGGCGCCATTCACTGGCATCTACCACATACCGAGCTCATCCTTGGCATCTTCGCTCATGAGGTCCGGTGTCCACGGTGGACTCCAGACAAGCTTGACGTCGATATCGCCAATCTGCGGAAACTCCCGCAGGGCCCCCTGCACTTCCTGAACGATCACTGGGCCAAGCGGGCAACCGAGCGAGGTCAGCGTCATGGTCACGAGGACATCGCCAGTTTCGGAGATGTCGGCGTCATAAATCAGTCCCAGATCGACGATGTTGATGCCGATCTCCGGGTCGAAGACCTGTTTCAGACCTTCTCGAACATCTTCTTTCGTGAACGCAACGGTCATGCGTATAAGCTCCATTTCATTTCGATTACGCAAGCGACCAGCAAATCCTGCCGCTGTCGCCCACTTCGATTGTACTTGGAGCCAGCCGCACTGTTGCAGGGGACGACCGGCAAACGTTGGTCAAAAGTGAAACGGAGGGGCGGCGAAAGGGAAATTCCAGCTGTCGTAGCGGCTTCATACACTCAGTCAGAGGAAGAGCACCATTGCTCCAGCCACAATGGGCACAGCCACCACGGTCCCCCGCAAGAGACGATAGGGTGCGCGGGCGGTAAATTTCGCTCCAAGGTACGAGCCGGCGGAAAGGCCAACGACAGCGGCGACCAGATGTTTCCCTGAAACATCACCGTGGCTCGCCAGCACCGTGGCTGCCGAAGCGCTAATGAAGACAAGTGTCAACATGGTTGTCCCAATGGTCTGCACCAGGGACAACCGCAGCGCGCTGAGAAACCCGAGCTGCAGATACGGTGCCATCCCAACTCCGAAGAATCCGGCGGCGACCCCGCCGGTTCCTCCCAGCGTGACGCCCCGAATAATTTCGGCTCGACGCCCCAGAGGTGCGAGGACGATACCCGCCTGGTTCTCGCGAGCAACCATGCGCGTGCGCAACCAGACCAGGGCAGCCAAAAACCACAGCGTGAGTCCTGCTCCCAGCTCGAGTACCCGGTTCGGAACATGCTGACCAAACTCTGCGCCAGCTGCGGCGCCAGCGATCCCGGTGACACCGACGATGAGCCCGATACGGGCGGCAACATGACCTTCCCGATAGTGGGAGAACGCACCAAACACCGTGACGACACACATTGCCGCCAGCGCGGTCCCAATGGCTTTGTCGATTTCGAGCCCAAAAACTCCACTGAGCAGCCCGATGAGCACGCCCCCGCCGCCTGCGCCGATGAAGCCGAGGAGGATCCCGACACCAAACAGCACGACAATCAGTACGAGCCAGGAACCCAGCGAAAGACTCCTAGTTGCGACCGGAGGGGTCGATATCTCGCCAGTTGCCTTCCGGGATATCCGACACGACTCCGCTGGAGCGATTCGCCGAAGACGCCTTCTGCCAGAGAATCACGCCCAGGATGACAACGGCGATCACCCCGAACAGCAATGACAAGCGCAGGAGCATGCTGATGGTTCCATGGAAGAACCAACCCATGACGAGTCCGAACGCAAGTCCACTCAGGAACCAGTAGTAGAACGGGATAGTGCCACTGTTTTTGAAGTTATTCATGGAATTGGAATCTCGTGTAATTGGCGACAATGCGATCGAGAGCTACGAACTGGTCGCCACGCCTATCGACTCAGCGATCAGTTACGCATATGCTACATCGCGGTATGGGGGCGGATAGGGCCCGGTGGCCTTCCCGGTCTTCAAAATTGTGTGGGCGGCGGTGATCCCGGCGCCGGTGGGTTCGACTCCCATGCGCCCTCGCCACTGCCGATTCGCTCAATCCTTCGCGCAATAGTCGAGCGCGGTCAACGCATACATCCGCATCGCTTCACGCAGGCTGCGCAGGCTGACCCATTCGTTGGGTCCGTGCGCCAGTGGAAGCAATCCGGGGCCAAGCGCCGCCAGGGTTGGGATTCCAGCCACCCCCTGAAAGGCGATCGCATCAGTTCCCCCGGTGAACGCTGCAATTGGCACCTCGTGCCCCAGGACAACATTGGCGGCTTTTCGCGCGGAAACCACGGCCGGATGATCGGCATCGATTTCAGTAGCTGATGCCCAGTTCATCCCCTCGGGCCAGACCAGCCGCGCCGTCGCGCCTTGCAGCACCGGGGCGCAGCGATCGAGCGCTGATTGGACGTCCTGGCGGAAGATGTCGCGATCCATTCCCGGAAGCGTGCGAATGTCGGAATAAAACGTAGCCTGGCCCGGAACGACCCCATACCCTACGCCGCCGGTTGTTCGCACGCCGATATTGATCGTCGGTCCGGTGGGGCAAAGCGGATGCTCGGGATACTGCAGCACCAACTCTTCGCGAAAACAGACCATCACCCTGGCCATCGCTTCCACGGCATTGACCGCACCCAACGCGTCGGAGAGCGAGGAATGCATTTGGGTGCCGTTGATGACGACTTCGAAACAGGATGCCCCGCGTGAGACCGTGCGGATAGCATCCCAATCCTCATGGATTCCAGAAGGCTCGCCGAGGATGATGGCGTCGATGCCGTCCAGCAATCCTTCACGCGCCAGATAGTAGGCGCCGTATGCACTGCCATATTCCTCATCGGCACTGAAGATGAAGCTCACCTTCCCTGCCCAGAGATCGGTATGCCGATGCAGCCATTCCGCCGCATACAACATTGCCGCCAGGGCGCCCTTCATATCCGTGGATCCAAGTCCATAGAGCCGATCATCAACGATCGTGCCGACCGTCGGCTCGGTTCTCCACTCGGTTATGGCATCACCGGCGGGCTTGGTATCGGTATGCCCGCAAAACGCCAGATGCCGCCCAGGACCGGAACCCTCGATGGTGAGCAGCAGATTGGGTCGGCTGGGATCTGCAGCGAAGACCGCAGGCTCGGGTAATCCGAGTCTGCGACAGGTTGCCACGATGATCGCAGCCGGCGCGGTTTCGTCGCCGGGCGGATTTGGACTGGGGGCCGCAATCAGATCGACGGTGAGTTGAACAACATCCTCGTCGTGCCGGTCCAGTTCGCTCAGGTCGTCGCGATGAAGGGATTGTTCGGAAAATGAAAGATCAGCTGGCAACGAGCTCAGCCTTGGTGGCGTCGACCCGGTCGGTTCGGTGCGACTGCACCTTTTCGCGCGGCAACGGCCCGACGCGTAGCTTTGTTTCGATCCAGTCGACCACTTCGCCCCGGTTCGGTGGCGCACCAGCCCATTTTTCTTCCGACACCAGGGCTGCCAGTACATCGGCAATCACCATCAACGTGTCGAAAGCGATCAGGAACGTGCCGGCTCGGGCAGCTTCGGGGGTGTAGACGGTAATCGAAATATCGGAGACAGCGCCCAGAGGCGATTGGGGCACCGTCGTCACGCCGATGGTAGTGGCACCGAATTCGCGAGCGAGCGCCAGCATGTCGATGGTATCGCGCGTGCGTCCCTGGTGAGAAAGTCCGATCACAACATCGTTGGATCCGATAGCTACGACCTGATTGGTGAACATATCCAGCGTGGTCGCAACGGCCGAAACTCCGGCCCAGTTCAATTTCACGGCCATGCCGAGGGCCGGCACGTACGCCGCTCCATGCCCGAGCACGAAAACGCGCTGGGCTTTGGAAATTACCTGAGTTGCTTGCTTAATGGATTCGAGATCGATGGTGCGCGCGGTAATTTGCAGTGCTTCGATCTGTTGCCGAACCACCGCACCGACCACATCGGGAATCGCGTTCGGCGTGCCAGACGCTTGCTCAGCGGTTTCCAGGTCCTTCGCCTCAAGTCGACCAAGTGACTGCGCGATACCTTGTACTAGCTCACGGAAGCCGGTGTATCCGACGGCGCGGCAAAACCGGGTTACCGATGGAAGTGAAACTCCAGCAGCGGCAGCCACATCGTAAATGGTCATTCCCAGGATTGACCACGGGTCGCGCACGATGGCTTCCGCCACACGCCGGGAGGCTCCGTGCAACGCTGGAAGGCGTTGCTCGATGATTGTCAGACAATCGACGGAACGATAACGCGCAGAACTATCCATAACTTAAACTCCAACCTCCACAAACGGCGTGGATGTGCGAACAGGACCTGTGAATTTTTTCAAGGTGGCAAGATTGTACCGTGAAAATTAACCCTGTCAACGTATCTTATGAGAGCGCTCCAGGCTTAGTTTTGTGGCGATTTCGATGCGGAACTGCGCTTTGGGAACTGTTTAATCCGAATTTGACTTTCTTTCATCAATCGTCGAGGACTGCGCAGCTCTCAGGTGAGAAGATCAACGCGACGGCCTCGCCGGCGGAAAAACCGCTTTCGCGGATTGCGTTGTTCTGCAAGTGAACCGTGACCGCCTGTCCGTCCGCAAGGCGAACAATCATCTGTGTATGGGTGCCCAGGAAGGTCGAATCGATAATCGTGCCATCGAGCCGATTCTCGCCTTCTTGAACTCCGTGCAGATTCCCAGGCCGGTGCAAGGCGATTCGCTCAGGACGAACCGAGACATCGACAAATGTTCCTGATTTCCCGGATATCGTGCTTTCTCCTGCGACGGCACGTATCTGCCCGACGCTCTGCATCCCAATTGTTGCGTATCGCCCATCGAAGGTGTCGAGTGTTCCCCGCAACATATTGGTTTCACCGATAAACCCGGCCACGAAGCGGCTACGCGGGAATTCATAGATTTCCCGTGGATCGCCGAGTTGCAAAATCTTGCCGGCATTCATCACGGCAATTCGATCGGACATGGTGAGTGCCTCATCCTGGTCGTGCGTGACATAGATAAAGGTGATTCCGACTTCACGGTTGAGACTCTTGAGCTCGAACTGCATGGCTTTACGGAGCTTCAGGTCGAGCGCCCCAAGCGGCTCATCCAGGAGCAACACCTGGGGGCGATTTACGAGCGCGCGCGCCAGGGCAATGCGTTGTTGCTGTCCGCCGGAGAGCTGGGATGGTTTTCGTTCTTCGACCTGCGGCAAGCGAACCAGCTCGAGCGCTTCGGTTACTCGGCGTTGCCGCTCTTTTTTCGGAACACCCGCCATTTCCAGGCCGTAGCCAATATTCTGGCCGACCGTCATATGCGGAAAGAGGGCATAGTTCTGGAACACGGTATTGACAGGACGGCGATACGGCGGCCGATTCCCCATGACCTCACCATCGATCGAAATCTGACCGGCGGTCGGGTATTCGAACCCTCCGATCATGCGAAGCGTCGTCGTCTTCCCGCAGCCAGAGGGCCCAAGCAGCGTCAGAAACTCGCCCTGCTCGACTGTCAACGAAATGCCATCGACCGCGCGAGTGCTCCCATAGTCCTTGTAGACCTGATCTATCTGAACGCTCGGTCGTCCGGTAACGGCGTGTCGTTGCTCGGTATTCGCCGATTCACTCATTCCCCGGACCCCCTGACCTGAAGGTGCGTCCCAACAGGATGGTCGATGACACGATGCCTACGAGCGAAACAGCGGTGATGACGGTCGCGGCGGCATTGATTTCCGGTGAGAGTCCTAACCGCAATCTCCCCCAGATAAGCAGCGGAAGCGTATTGTCACGGCCCTTCAGAAAGAGCGATACGACCACCTCGTCGAACGAAAGCGTGAACGCCAGAATCGCGCCGGACAACATCGCCGGGAAGATTAGGGGTAGCGTGACCTTCCGGAAGGTTTGCCAGGGCGTGGCCCCGAGATCCGCGGATGCTTCTCCCAGAGACGACGGAAGCTGAAACAACCTGGCAGCGACCGTACTGAGCACAAGCGTGATAGAGAAGGTGACGTGCGCCACGATCAGCGGGATCGGGAACGAGAGCCCGAACAGATGAATCGTCCATTGCGCGAGTGGTTTGTCGGTCAATGAGAAGAACGACAACAACGCAACACCAGTCACGATGCCGGGCAAGGTGATGGGGAGAATGACCAGAAAGCGAATCGCCGGCTTACCGGGAAGGCGGTATCGGTCGAGCGCCAGGGCTCCCAGCGTGCCCAGCACGAGCGAAGCAAAGGCCGCTACCAGTCCGAGCCGCACGGAAAGACCAATTGCGTTGCGAATCTCAGTGTCGGCGCGCAACTCGCGATACCAGTCGAGCGTATACCCCTGAATCGGCCAGGCGTTGATCTTGGTGGAGCTAAAGGAGTAGAGAATCACCACAACTATCGGCAGATAAAGAAAGGCATAGATGAGTAGCGAAACGAGCCCGAGGCTCCACGTGCTCCAATCACGTGGAGGCTTGTTGATGGACGGTATCACGCTCATACCGAGCTACGTCCTAGCGCTCCGAAGCGATTCGCGATCAATAGTCCGGTGAAAATCACGATGAGCAATGGGAAGACCAATGCCGCGCCCAGGGGCCAGTTATTCGCAGTGCCGAAATTGTCGGCGATGATCTTGCCTATCAGCTGATCGCCAGGACCGCCGATGAGTGTCGGCGTGATGTAGTCCCCCATGGTCAAGCTGAAGACGGCAAGACTGCCGGCCACGACTCCAGGAAGTGCTAGTGGAAAGATGATCCGGCGAAACGTCTGCCATCCGTTCCCACCGAGATCGGCTGCCGCTTCCAGGAGCGATTTTGGCAATTGGTCGAGCACTGTGTAGAGCGGCAGGATCATAAACGGCAGCCAGACCTGCGAGAACGTCAGCACCATCGCCGTCTTTCGAAAAGAGGAGGAACGCGAGCGGCTGATCGGTAATGTGCGCCCATTGCAGGAATGTATTGAGGATGCCGTTGGTACCGAGAATGGTGCGCCAGGCGAAGGCGCGCACCAGGTACGAACTCCATAGCGGAAAGATCACCAGCATCAGCAAAAGCTCCCGATGCCGGGTCACCTTCCTGGCCAGAAAATAGGCAATCGGAAATGCCAGGACGATGTCAATGACCGTAACGATCGCGGCGATCACGATCGTGCGCGCGATGACTCGGGGATAGAGATCATTGTGAATGATCGTTCGGAAGTTTTTGAAGGTGAACTCACGTACGACGGTCAAGTAGTCGACCGACCAGAATGCGTACACCAGCAGAATGATCAGCGGAACCAGATAGAACACCGTCATCCAGACCACGGATGGCGCAAGTAGCGTGAGACCACGCCGCAATTCTCCCGGGCGCCGATCGGTCTTGCTCTTCGGTTCCGCCACCGTGCTGGCCAAAGCGACTCCGCTGGGATCGGTCGATCAGGCAAACGGAGGACGCACGGCGTCCTCCGTTGCCGCCGAACTGCATGCAGGCGATCAGCCTGCCGTGGCCTCCTGCCAAACTTGCAGCCACGCGTCCATATTGGGCACGTTTTTCCACATGAGGATCTTGCTGTACCACTCGGCGATGTTGTCCATGTAGAGTTCGGCGCGAAGCTCTTCTGGCAGGGAATCGATCACTTTTTGATTCGTGATCGCGTATTTATTCCCCTCCAGCACACCCATCTGACCGTCGGGACCAAGCATGAAGTCGATCCAGTGAATAGCAAAGATCAACGTTCTGGGCTCCGCTGGTGATCATCCAGGAGTCAGACCAACCGGTCACCCCTTCGGACGGCCAAACTTCGGCCACGGGCGCACCACCGGCCTTGGCCTGAATGGTGGCATACGGCCAGGCATCCGAGATATCCACTTCGCCATTGACATACAACTCGGCGAGCTCACCGCCGAAGTTCCAGTACGCGCGGATCAACGGGCGTTGTGTCAGCAGCATGTCCTTGATAGCCGCCAACTGGCCATCGTCCAGCATGTAAGGGATCTGCCGGCGCGGGATCGAGCAATAGTGCGTACTGCGCGATCTGGATCGGCGCATTCCACGTTGCAATCGTGCCTGAATATTGTTCGTCCAGCAGCGCCGCCCACGAAGTTGGCGCCTCCGTGATCGCTTCGGTGTTGTAGAGCATGATCGTCGGGCCCCAGGCGAAGTTCGCGCCATAGAGCTTGTCGTCGAAATAGATATAGGGCGGTTTTTGAAACTGCTCGACCAGATCGGGGAAGTTACTCAGCTTCGATGGATCGATCTCTTGCACCAGCTTTGCGTCCACCAGGCGTTGAGTCAGATCGTTCGACGCGGTGACCAGATCAAAATTGCTTCCGCCGCCCGCCTGGAGCTGAGCAAATGCGTCATCTGACGAAGCCATGAAGGTCGAATTGATTCTGGCGTCGTTGGCACCTTCCCAGGTTTCCGCAAACGCTTCGGCGGTATAGCCCTCCCAAACGATCGCGTTCAGCTCGGTCTGCGCCAGTGCTTCGCCGCCAAACAGCTTCGTGCCCATGACGGTCAATCCGATTGCGCCGAAGAGCTTGGTCAAGTCGCGCCGCGAAATACGACCAGCTCGGTACCGGCTCCAGACCTCGTAAGGCTCGAGCAGCTTCAGCTCATCGACCGTGGAATCCCGGGATGCTTCGACGATGTGCTCGTTCAACGGTCACTCCAATTCCGACTATGGCAGGGCCGCCGCAACCGGCGATTCCCTGCGCTCCTACTCGTCCTCGATTCGCGAGATGCCCTGACGTTACGCGGAAAATAGGCCGGTCGTCAAGCCTTGCGCCAAAGCGGCCGGCTCAAACAGGTTGGCCCCCCGGCGCGATTGAAGGAAATCTCTTGCCCCGGATATACGCGTACGGTGCATCCGGCGGCTTCCATGCGCTGCCGGGTGATCGGGTTGCCATCCATAGCGATGACATCGCTCGGTCCCACCGCGAGCACATTGCAGGCCATCGACTCGAACTCTTCGTCGGGAACCTCGATGAACCGCCAACCGCGCTCCTGCAGATCCTCGACCAGCTGCACCGGCATGAGCGGGAGATAGACAACCGCAAGTTTGTGGTCGACCGGGCTAATAAAGGACATCAGATGCAGGCATTCGCCCGGGCCGTGATAGTGGGAAAGATCGTAGGCGACGACCTGAACTCCCAGCGGATCCAAAATTGCCTGCAGTTGCTGAATTCCCGCTCGATTGGTGCGATAGCCACGGCCCACCGCCAGCGTGTCATCGTCGATCCAGAGCGTATCCCCTCCCTCGACGGTACCCGGCGCTTCGATGGCGCCGAGAATTGGGATGCCTATCTCGGCGTAGGTCCGGGCATGGAAGGCGACCTCGTCCACGCGCTGCGGTTTACCAGGCCGAAGGAGGATGGCTCCCCCGCTGGTCATGAGCGATGGGTCGTAACAAAAGACAGCGTCGAGATAGCCGGGTTCGTCTGGCGGCGCGATAACTACCTCGGCTCCGCTTGCGACGAGCAACTCCACGAATGCGGCGTGCTCGGCATTCGACCGTTCCAGATCGGGCGCGTGGAAATAGGCCAGATCGCTCCAATCGGTCTCCGAACCTGGTAATCCCGGCTGTCGCACCATGACACGTTTGAGTGGCTCCCAAAGCGAATGTCCGCCGTATCGTCGTTCGGTAGTGTCAGGGGCGGCCGTCACGGTTCTCACTCCTCGGGCATGCTTCGAATCAGTCACAATCGTGGCGAATGATACGCATCTCGTAGGAATGGACGTTTTTGTGCCTGGACTCCTCTTCGATCCCTACTCCGGCGCCAGCGGGGACATGGTGCTCGGCGCGCTGGTCGACCTCGGACTTTCGATCGACGCGTTACGTGACCATTTGCAGCTTGTTTTGCCGACAGGCTGGAGTATCTCGGCTGAAACTGTCGAGCAGAACAACGTCCATGGCACGCGCGTCGAGGTAACGCTCGAAGCGGATCAACCGCAACGCGACTGGGCGACCATTCGAGCGCTCATCGAAACGTCACCCCTGCCCGAAGGCATGCAGCGCCGTGCGCTGGCGATCTTCGAGCTGGTTGCACAGGCGGAAGCGCACGTGCATCGCACCCCGATCGATCGGGTGCATTTTCACGAAGTTGGCGCGGTGGATTCGATCATCGACATCTGCGGCGCGGCCATTGGATTCGAGCTACTGGGGATCGACCGGGCTGCCACCCTGCCAGTGCGTACCGGGCACGGGTTCGTTATGACGAGTCACGGACTGCTGCCGGTACCCGCGCCCGCAACCGCAGAAATCCTCGCCCGAACACACCTACCCATCATTGCTCCGGGACCGATCGAGGCGGATGTCCGGGCTGAGCTCCTGACTCCGACAGGAGCCGCCATCCTTGGCGCAACCGCGACCCCGACTTCCGGACCTGCCACATCCACAAAGATCGGGTATGGCTTCGGCACGATGAAGCTTCCCTGGCCAAACGCGCTCCGCGTTTACCTCGACGAGGCAGTCAACTTCCCCGTTGAACCGGTCAATGGGGAGCTACTCCTCGAAACAAATGTCGATGACATGAACCCGCAAGCGTTCGAGCTCCTGATCGAACGCCTTTATGCCGCCGGGGCACTCGAGGTTTGGCTAACTCCTGTGCAGATGAAGAAATCTCGCCCCGCAACTGTGCTTTCGCTGCTGGCGCCGGAAAACCTGCGCGAGGAGCTTTGCCAGGTAATTTTGCAGAACTCGACTTCTTTGGGCGTGCGAGCAATTGCCGTAGAACGCACGAAAGCGGATCGCGCGTTTGAACGGGTAGCAACCCGGTTTGGTGATGTCTCGCTGAAGCTCAAGATCGTCGAGGGTCGGGTGCTGAGTGCGATGCCAGAGTATGACGACTGCGCCGCGCTGGCCCGATCCTCCGGCGCACCATTCGCGGATGTTTGGGATGAAGCACATCGCATCGGCGAGCGATTCGTGGGGAGTCGAATTATCCCCGGAGCGCGCTGAACCGCTGTCGGACAGTCACCAGAAGCTGATCGAACTCATCGATATGCAGCACACGGGCCGCGATGAGGTAGACCCCCACTCCGCAGGCGACTGGCAACACGACTTCGATCAGCTCGGACAATGCCGAATTGGTCACCGTGCCATCCAGCGCGCGCCAAGCGACCCAGACCACGGCTCCCATCGCGACACTGGCCAGCCCAGCACGTGCGATCGTGACGCCAACCGCGACGAATCCATCTCGACCCAGGAGCCGGCGACCGAACCAGAACATCAGAAGCGTGTGAACTGCGAACTGGAATGTGTTGGCAAAAACCAGCCCGCGCATCTGATAGCGATCGAAGAGGCTCACCGCCACCACGAGGTAGCTCAGACTGGCGAACACACCGATTGCCACCGGTAAGCGGGTGTTCTTGCGGGCGTAGAAAGAAAAGATCAACACCTGGTCGTAGCCAGCCAACAAGTGCCCCGGAAGATAGAGCAACAACGCCGCCACGATCAGGCTGGAAGCTTGCGGGCCGGTTTCGCCATGCTCGAACAAGAGCGCCACAATCGGTTGGGAAAGGACCGCCATGCCAACCACTGCGGGAATGAGCAAAACGGTGATGAGCTGCAATGCCTGCACAAGCTTTGCGCTGAACCCGGTCTCGTCCGCGTTTGCATGGTGATAGGAGAGCTGTGGCAGCACTGCCAGTGAAACCGCCGCAACTACCAGCCCCAGAATGAGTTGGGCTAGCGTCGTCGCGTATCGCATCGCGCCTACCGCATCATGTTCCGCTCTCCATGCGAGATTGCGGTCGACCACGACTACCACCGCCGAGACAATAAGTCCCAGAAATACCGGCAGGTAGAGCCGCCCGATCTCGCCAAACTCGGGCATGGAACGGTCGAATCCAAGCGTTGGTTGCAAACCCGCCTTGCGCAAGCTTCCCCATTGCATGGCTGCCAGCACGATCGCGCCGATGAGCACGCCGACTGCCATGGATTTGGTCCCGTATCGGTTGCCGAGGAATAGGATGCAGACAACTGCGCTCAGATTCCTCGCCGCTCCGCCGAGCGACGGTGCCGCGGGGCGTTGCACGGCATAGAGCGCTGCGATCATGACTGTTCCCGCGACCAGAAAGACGAGCGATGGGAGCACGATCCGCAAGTTCTGCACGGCAAGCGCGGTCGCGGCCGGATCGCGAGCTTGACCGCGATCCCCCATCGCCGTCATCAGTCGAACCAACGCGGGAGCGAAGACGACTCCGATCGCCGCCAGCATGATGGCAATGGACACTGACACGCTCAGCAAGACGCCCGTCAGCCGGCGAAGACGCTCGCGTCCCATTGGGCTGGCGACGACCAGCGCCGCCAACACAGGAATGAGTGCCGCTTCCAGCATGCCGCTGGAGATCAGATCGAAGATGAGGGTGTTGAGGTTATCGGCCACCGTGAAGGCGGCGATCTGGTCGCCAGCGCCGAAGTGACTCGCGGCCAGTTGCTCACGCACCAAGCCGAGCACGCGTCCAAGCATGCTGCCAAAGAAGATGATCGTCGCGACGACTGCCAGCCCACGCTCCGGGGCTATCGGCGGACTGCCAAAGCCTCCAGAGCTACCAACTTCGATATCGTCGCCGAGAGTATCCAAACGTTTCGCCCACGCTAGCGGAAGCGAAGGTAAACAATCAGATACGGAACCACCGCGATGATTCCATCAGGCATCAGCTCAAGATTCATGAGCCGGTCGACTCCAAATCGCATTTCCTGCACGACCTCCCAGGGGAGACCGAGTCGTTCCATGAGCACCCAGCGGCTGATCACCAGTCCAAGCGAGACGGCGATCCACCCGACGATCTGAAGGTCGAGACCACGCTTCTCTTTGGAGAGCCGTGCCATTGATTCGGCTACGCCAAATCCCAGCACCAGCGTCAGATAGAAATTCCAGTTAGGGAGATATCCCAGAATGACACCGACCAGGATGGCCACCGCCAGCCCGGCCACGGCGGATTTGAGCAGGGTATTCGAGTCGGTCCGATAGGTCGGCAAACCCCGCACGCCCGCGCAATCGGGGCAGCGCATGCCCACCGGCGTTCGCACGCCACATTTCGGGCAGATCGGTTTCCCGCAGCGCGAGCAGCGTAACCCGGTCATGACATCCGGGTGGTAGCTACAGGGCACCTCGCCGGAAGAGAATTCCGGCTGATCCGATCTATAGGTCATGGATTGAAGTTTCGGTTCGATGCATCATCGTGCGAAAGGATACGGCATGGGCGACACTCACCCTGAAACCGGCTGGCGACCCAGGCCCGCGCGACCATCGCCACGAAAACCGGCAACGCCAGTTGCCGTTTCCAGCGCCACGGTTCCCGGACCAATCGATAACACCACTCGAGTCCGAGCCGTCTGACCATGCGGGGGGCGCGCTCGACCGTCCCTGCCACATAGTCCAGCGCACCCCCCACCCCGATAACCAGTTTCACACCAGCGCTGGAGAGTGCCTGACGATTTCGTTCGATCCACAACACCTGAGCTGGCGCTCCGTAGCCAACGAGCACGACTGTGGCGTGACGTTCTCGAATCCGCTCGAGGGACTCGCCATCGTCACGTGGCTCAGCGCTGCCGCTGCCCCACCGTCCCACCACTCGAGTGGGGTACCGGCCCTGAAGTTCAGCGATCGAGGCGGCATTTCCGAGCAGAAAGATTCGGGGAGCAACCTCCGAGCTCAGTTCGAAGAGCGCCTCCACCAAATCGACTCCGGTCACCCGCTCGATCGTATGACCGCAAAGCAGGCGTGCCGCAGCTACGATACCGGCACCGTCCGCCAGCGTGAGATCAGCGTGGCGCAGAGCGGAGCGGAACATCGGATCGCGCTCCGCGGAGACCACATATTCCGGGTTGACCGTCACGATGTGCGCCAGATCGGCAGCAGGATCCGAAAGCGACTCAGCGATGCCGCGTTCGATGTCCGAACGCGGCATCGCGTCAATCACTAACCCGAGAACGGCGAACCGAGTCTGCGACCGGCTAGCTAAAGCCGCCACCGCCGCCGCCGGATCCACCCCCGCCACCGAATCCACCGCCACCGCTGAATCCGCCACCGAAGCCACCGCCGCCGCCGAATGAGCTGCCGCCACCACTCTTCCCGGACGAAGCCGCAAACGTGGCTGCCGCGGCGGTGAGCATGCCGAACAGGCTGTTGCTGGAGCTACTCAGATTCCGTGAGGCCGAATCGCTCATATCCTGCAGATCCGGCATGTTGACATCGCCGCCACCAGTGCTGCCGGATCCGCCCGAGCCACCCCATGATCCTCCGCCAAACGGACTGTTCCCCCAGATGACGACCGGTCCCATTCCACCGCGCCGGCCAGTGGGAACCCGCTGTCCCGGAACCGGATCGAACCAGGATGGCGTGGCCGAACCGGCCTGCGCGAATTTCCTGGTGTAGTTTTCCTCCAGACCAAAGGCAATGGCATATGGCAAATACTTCTGGAAGATGTCGTTCTTCGCTTCGATGTTCTCGTACTTGTCGATGTCATCGAGATAGGTGCGGAAGGCACGGTACTTCGCCGCTTCCTCCGCTCCCAGTTGCGTCTTTCTCGGCATGCCGGAGCTAATGGCGATCATGATGATCGCCAGAATAGCGAGCACAATCACTGGCAACCAGATCAACGGTGCGCTGGCCGAGAAGAAGGAAATTCCTACGCAGCCTAGCAGCACAGCGATGATGAAGGCTCCGAATCCCATCGTCCGATACCGCTTGCGCACGGCATCCGGATCGGCGTCGAAGAACTTTCTGTTGACGACTTCGTCGTACAACTGATCCTTGATCTTCTCGGAGCTCCCCTGGAACCGTTCACCAGCCTCGCTCATCTTGACCTTCTTGCCCGCATCGAGCCCAGTGCCAAAGAGCGCCACAAGGAGTGTTTTCTCGAACGGGCGAAGAGATTCCGGCAACTGCACAAGGGTGATCTCGTAGTCCGACGAGGAACCGATCCCCAGAACGCCGCCCGACTTGCTTTCATCGAGCGTGATGACGCCACGATTCCCGAGATCGACTAATGTCGCCACGATGTCTCGTTGATCGGCCATTTCATCGAGCAGTACGCCAACCGCGCCCGGCGGCAAATCGCCCGGGGGTTGCGCGAGGAAGCTCGCCACTGGACCGACCTGAGGGTCGCGCCCCTTCGTGTACCAAAGCCCATATAGCGCGATTCCGCCGACAATGGCACCAAGACCACCGAGCACGAGGAATACGAGATTGTAGATAGCGCTGCGCTCGTCGGTTGCTTCGTTCTGCGCGCGCTGTTGGTCGTCACGCGCCTGCCATGATGGGGTAGCGACATTCACCAGTGGGGGAAATTGCAACCGAACAGTGAGGTCTTCACCGCTCGTTAGATCGGATGCCTGCCAGGTCCAGGTTTTGTTGTCTGATGTGGTTGGTTCGATTGGGAGGTTTTCAGTGCCAGCCACGACATCAGCCGGATCGACCGCCTGTGGCAGGGTAATCGTCGTGATCGATTCCAACACCGGCGCGGTATCCGTCAGCTCAGAGCTAATCGCAGTCCACCAAATCTGCTGATTGGGCGGATCTTCGTTGGGATAGTTGCGAACCGCGCCTTCGACCAGATACGTGATCTCGAAGGTGCGTGACGCGTCTGTGGTGGGACTGAATCCCCAGTTGATCAAAAGCTCGGACGAAGTCTCGGTAACTGTGTAAGTTCCGGGTTCACGATTGAACGAGCTAACTTCCTTGTAGGGAAGTTTCTGGCCACCCGAGATTTCCGAAATGCGCACGTTCGAGATTCCGTCGACCTTACCCAGCGGAATGTTTCGCGAGCCGGCGGTAAATGGACCATCTTCGAAAGCAATGACCTGCGTTTCGGTGACGGAGAGCTTGCCATCGGTCAGCAGCTTGATCGCGACATCGAAGTGGCTCCACTCGACTGCCCGCGCGGCGGCGGCATCTGGAGCGCGCACACCAACAACGAGCTGACAAACGAGCATCAAGGCAAGCACAGCCGCCGCACCACGCAACAGTCGCGCAGCTATCGGTCGCTTGTGCGACGAGGCTCTGAATCGATCGGTCATCTGTCTGCATTCTCCCTATTCATCCACCGGATTATGGCACGGGAGCGCCTTCTGTTGGGAGTAAATCGGGAGGGCACGATGTGCTGTGGTAGTCTCCAGAGCATATGAACGCGAGCCTTCCCTCAATAACATCCTCCGATGCCCTCACTATGCTAAGTGAGCACGGCTATCGCGCCACACATCCGCGCCGAGATGTGGTGCAGACCGTGATGCGGCAGACCCGGCCCTTCACAGCGGAGCAGTTGGTGGCCCTCCTTCCGGAGATCAGTCGAGCAACGGTCTACCGCACACTGGAGATCATGGCCTCGGTTGATATTCTGACGCGCTTCCTGCAATCCAACGGGCATCCGGCGTATGTAGTCGGCGATCCTGGTCATCGCCACCACCTGATCTGTTCGAGCTGTGGGTATGTCGTGGCATTCACCACCTGTCCGGTCGAGCCCGTGGTTTCTGAGCTCGGCAAGAATCACGACTTCGCCATCCAGGGCCACAGTCTCGAAGTCTTCGGTCTCTGTCACAACTGTCGCGGGTAAATCCAGATATTATTTGACACATTGTCTCAGCAACGCTAGTCTGATGATGTTGTACCCGCAGCCACACCAAATCGTGCTTCGAAAAGAGTCCATTTCATCATGGCCCATCTAATCAGCCGCCGAACCTTCCTGCTTGGTGGAGGCAGCCTGACCATCTTGCTGGCCTGGTCGCCCCGTATGAGCGCATTTGCTCAGGACGAGGTGGTCCCCTCATTTGGCACGCCCGCCCCGCTTCCTGCTATCGACGGGCGCCCGGACGGGCCGCTCAAGGTCGTCACATCGACCAGCATCTTGGCCGATCTGGTTGGACAGGTGGGCGGCGACCGAGTGCAAGTCACGTCGATTTTGCCCGCGAATGCCGATCCGCACGACTTCGAACCGTCACCGAATGACGTGATCTTGCTGGAAGAAGCCGATCTCATCGTTCTGCACGGTCTCCAACTCGACACCTGGACCAACGGGCTCATCGAATCTGCCCAAACCGACGCCCCGGTCGTAATCGCCACGACCGGAATCGACACACTCGGTCGCGACCAGGAGCAGGAGTTCAGCGAGGGCGATCCTCACGTCTGGTTCGATCCGATGCGTGCCAAGCAAATGGTGGCAACCATTCGCGACGGGCTGATCGCGGCCGATCCCAATGCCTCGGACGCCTACCAACAACGGTACGACGCCTATGCCGCGCAGCTCGATGATCTCGACGCGGGGATCCAGCAGCGTATCGACCTGCTTCCCGAAGAGCAGCGCGTCCTGGTCACCAACCATGACGCATTGGAGTATTACGCCGATCGCTACGGACTCACTATCGTTGGAACGGTGATCCCGGGGCTCGATTCACGCACCGAGCCCTCCGCCAAGGAAATTGCCGCGCTGATCGGAACCATCCAGGAGTCGGGCGCCACCGTCATTTTTGCGGAGAATACGGTGAGTCCCGCACTTGCCGAGTCGCTCGCGTCGGATGCCGGCATTCGCGTGGCAGCGGATCTGTTCACCGATAGCCTGGGCGACGAGGAATCAGGGGCGGATACGTATATTGGGCTTATGCAAACCGATACCATCATCATTGTGGAGAACCTCCTATCGGAATGAGCGCAAGCCCTGCCACGACTGCCATTCGTATTCAAACCCAGGCGCTGAGTGTTCATTTTGATGATCGTTCGGCGCTAGAGGATATCGATCTCTCCCTGTTTCCGGGAGAGACGGTTGCATTGGTCGGGCCGAATGGCGCTGGCAAGAGCACCCTCATGCGTGTCCTGGCCGGCATCCTTGCCCCCTCTCATGGGAGCTTTCGGGTGGATGGCGCCGAGTCGAACGGGCCGAATCCCTGCATCATTTATGTCCCGCAACGCTCGTCCGTCAACTGGACCTTTCCCATCGATGTGACCGAGGTCGTCCTGCTGGCACGACGAAAAGCCCGTAGCCGGTTTTTCCCGTTCAGCGCGGCGGACCGGGCGGCTGCGATCGACGCGTTGCGACAGGTCGGCATGGAGCGATTTGCATCGGTTCAGATCAGTCGCCTTTCAGGTGGGCAACAGCAACGCGTTTTCCTGGCCAGAGCACTGATTCAAAATGGGGATGTCTACTTGCTGGATGAGCCTTTCACCGGAGTCGATGTTCCGACCCAGGAGCTGGTGGTCCAGGTTTTGCACGGGCTAGCGGCCCAGGGTAAAACGATCATCTACGCGACACATGATCTCTATCAAGCGTTCAAGTCGTCGGACCGGGTCATTCTCCTGAATCGCTCCGTGATTGCCATCGGCCCACCGAACGATGTCGCCACCGAGGCGAACCTGCGCGCCACCTTCGGCGGACGCGCTTCTATCTTCGATCTGGTCGATCTTGGCAAAGAGTCGGTCACTCCATGAACTGGCTGACGCAACCCTGGGAACACCCCTTTATGCAGAACGCTTTTCTGGCAGCCATGCTGGTGGGGCTCATCTGCGGAGTTATTGGGGTGTTTGTGGTGCTCAAGGGATTGGCCTTTATGGGCGATGCCCTCTCCCACGCCATCTTCCCCGGCATTGTGATTGCCTATCTCTTCGGGGCGAACTACCTGATCGGCGCCATGATCGCCGCGATTATCGTTTCGATCCTGATTGGTCTGACGAGTAGCCACACGCGTGTGAACAACGACACGGCAATTGGGGTTTTCTTCGTTGGCGCATTTGCACTCGGCATCGCGCTCATTTCCACCCAGCGCACCTATACCCGTGATCTCACGTCGTTTCTGGTTGGCTCGATCCTGGGGGTTTCGCGACAAGACCTCTATCTCACCGCGATAGTCGGTGCGTTGGTGCTCGTGGTCGTTGCTTTGACCCGGCGGGAGCTGACTTCGATCGCGTTCGATCCGGTCTTTTCCCAAGCCGACGGTATCAATGTCCGACTCTATGAACAGCTCTTCTTCATCATGCTTTCGCTGGCCATCGTTATCTCACTCCAGACCGTTGGAAATATCCTGGTCCTGGCGTTGCTAGTCACGCCCGCGGCCACCGCACGCCTGCTCACTGATCGATTGGTCACGATGATCGCGCTCTCTGCTTTGCTGGGCAGCCTATCGGGACTCATCGGTCTCTACTGCTCGTATCATTTCTCGCTCGCCAGCGGAGCCAGTGTCGTGCTGGTAGCGACCAGTTTTTTTATCCTCGCCTATCTCTTCGCCCCCCAAACCGGCGTCACCACCCAATACGTCCGGCGACGATTGCACTATCCGCATCCAGAGCGGGATGTCTTCGAAACCCCCTGAACCCCACTCGCGATGGAGAAAAAAAACAAATCGCGGCCGGGTTACCCCAGCCGCGTTGCGCGATGTCAGATAACTCGTTTCTGACGGACTACCAGTGAACCTCGACTCGGGTGCCAATCTCCGCAAAATCGAAGATGGCGGATGCTGCCCCAAGGTCGGTGGCGATACAACCACCGGTCGCGCCAGCGCCGTTCGGAAGCACATTGCCACTTGCATCGAGCGAATAGCTGTGGAATCCGTTCGAGCGTGCGGAGTCGAACCCAACCCAGTATTTGATATACGTCTGACCCCAGTCGGTCCAGGCAACCGGCGCGTGCTTGCTATACACGTAATACGTGCCGATGGCGGTCGAAAAGAATCCATCGCTGGAGCCGTCCCAACCGACAGCCCCCCAATACGAGGCGACTGCTGTATTGCCCTCATAAAGGGTTACGGTCTGAGACGACCTGTTGAAGTCGATCCAGCGCTCGCCGCCAGATGCGGAAGAGACACCTCCGACGCCAGCGTCAGTTGCCCAGCCGCCCGCGCCGTCGATCGAGAGATAGCCGCCGTACGCCCAGCCCACGGAACCCTGGTATTCGACTTGATACCAGCCGTCGCCAGTAGGGCCGTCGATGACCGCCACATACTCGCCCTGCCACATCTGACCAATGATTGCACCGTCAGTGCTCGGAGAATCGCGCAAATTCAGTACGTTGGTGTCGATAGTGCCATCGGACGCGGCTGCAACGTGCCCCGATGGAGAAAAGAGCGCCAGCATTGCCAGGGCAAGGACCCCGGCCAATGTCAGAATTGTCAGACGTCCGGGCGCCGAAGCACCAGCGGCTGCACGCGATTGGGACGTTCCCTGCGGAACGAACATTGGGTTCCCCTCCCTCGATTTCGAAACGGGGTTTGTACGAAACGGGTTTGACTGCAGCACCTCCGCGGCACTGCAATGCCAAGGTATTCGCCCCGTCGCGCAAGGAGAATGCCCCGTCGGTCCCTGGTACCGACCGGTTCTTTTGGGTGATTTGTCAGTTAGTCACGAAGCGTTTGAGGCCTATTATTCTGGCTGTTCTGCACTCAGACCGGGAGTGTGAAATGGCGCAATTGAGGACCTTGCGCCACGGATGCGCATGGATCACATTCGATCTCGGATACGCACGGGGACGCTGAATCGTCAGCCAGTCTCTCGAAAGTCGTGGCCACGCACCCACCACCAGACTCGGCGTTACAAACTCAAACCCCGGATCAGCAAGCGTTTCGAAGGAATCGTGAATTGGGACTAGTCGCGCAGGCGGGACCAGTACCGGGACTGCAGATCGGCGACGTCCTGTATTGCCTTTTCGGCATCGAGACCAATGCGGTCATTTGAGGGAATTTCTGTGTCGTAGGTTGGGAACGGCTCATAGAGTGGCAGAGGACCGTCTCCGCGCCCGGTCAACGTTTCGGCGATCGACGCCGAACAGTACGGGGCATAGTGCGGTGCATAGCCACCCTCCTGCGCAACCACCATTCGGCCGTCACAAAGCCGCTCTGCAAGATCGAGCATGATGCCAGCCATAGCGCGATAGGCACTGGTGGTGAGCGTCATACGCGCCAGGGGGTCGAACACGCTGGCATCTTGCCCCGCGGAAACGAAAATCATCTCCGGCGCGAATTCCTCGATCACCGGCACGACGATTCGTTCAAACGCTGCCCGGTAGGCAGCATTACCGCTACCGGCAGGAAGCGGAACGTTGACCGTGCGTCCTTCGCCCTCACCTTCGCCAATCTGGTCGACGGCTCCCCAACCATGGGGATAGAGCGAGTCTTGATGGAGCGAGATGAAGAGCACCTCGGAATCGCCGTAAAACGCGCTCTGCGTTCCATTGCCATGGTGGACATCCCAGTCGACGATGGCGATCCGGCCGACGCCGTGCGCTGCCTGAGCATGTCGGGCTGCGATCACCACGTTGTTGAATACGCAAAACCCCATGCCTTCATTTGCCATCGCATGATGGCCCGGCGGCCGCACCAGGGCATATGCCTGCCGCACGGTCCCCGTCAGCACCGCATCCACTGCCGCCATCACGCCACCGGCGGAGAGCCGAGCAATCCGAACTCCCCCAGCGCCCATGGGGGCCCCTGAACCGGTGTCGCCGCCGGTCTTGTCCAACCGGGAAAGACGATCCAGGTAGTCCTCGGTGTGAAATCGAAGGAGGTCCCCATCAGCCGCCTCAAAGGGATCGATCTCAGTCATCAGATCGGTCACGCCCCCCAGATCCATGAGCTGCTTGGCGCGACCCACCAGTTCGGGGCTCGATGGGTGGGGGACCGGGGTCGTGAACGGATAGCTCAGCCGGTCCCGGATCAGGGACAACCCGGTATCGTGTGCCAGATAGCGGTCATGGAAAACCAGACCAATGGACTTTGATGTCACGAATCCCACCGACACACTCCTCCAGTGAAACGAAACGCCACTGACTGGTGTCAGTGGCGTTTGTTGTCTTGCTTATTTCCCCAGGGGATCAGGAGGCGGGATAAACCGCCATGGCCATACCGTCGAGCACACTCCACATAGAGTTGAACGACGCCCAGTCATAGTAGCGATAGGTGCCCGAACCCGGGTCGGAGAGGTAAATTCCCTCGGCGTCGTAGCCATAGGCCACCATCACATGCATACCTGGAACAAGGGTGAACGACTGTCCATCGTAATCGGTGCGGAAGCTCTGATCACCCCACATCGCCATCCACACCACAACCGGCCAACCGTTGTCGAGTCGAGTTGTAAGGGTCGAATCGTCACCGGCGCCATAGAAGGCATCACCGACAAAGCCGAATTGCGCAAGCGCCCAGGAGAGCGGCTGAGCGTAGACGCCGTAATCGTCGGTGTTGCCCCAGGTACCCGTGATGATTCCACGATAACCCAGGTGCGGATTGGGCGAGAGGCCGACGACACTGTCGAACGAATATTCAGAGACGCCGTCGCCAAAAGCGCTGGTCGCGATATAGAGCGACGCGAATTCGCAGGAGAGGCTGCGCTGCTGCTGGTACGCCGGAACGAAGACCTTCGCACCAGCACCGGTACCAGTCAGGCCAGAGCTGGTGGAACTGCTACCGCTATCAGTCGCGCCTGGAACTACGGAGATGGATCCGGAAGTCGAAATCGATTTGGGAGCTCCGCAGTCGCCGGACCCGGCAACGATCGATTCGCCCGTGAGATACACCCCACCGACATTGATATCGAGCCAATACCCGACACCACTTGTCAGCGTCGACGTGTCAAGCGCGAGGTAAACGATGCCAGCATCGTTCGTCACACCGTGGTCGGCAGCAAGCAGGTTGCCATCTTGATGAAGAGCAAGCTCGACGGCCACGCTTGCTACCGGAGCACCCTGTGAGCGGACTTCCACAGAGACATCCAGCGAACATCCAGGCGCCGGACTCCCGGTCGAAAGCTCGATCCAGGCGTCGACGCTTTGATTCGCAGCAGAGATCGAGTGCGGTGTTACGAACCCGCCCAGTCCCAAAACAGAAAGAACCAGCACGACGGCCAGAACAGTTCGCCTCATTTGTTGCACCCTAAAGCCTTCCCCAAGCTTTCGCGCACCCCTGCGCGAGGACAAAAGGTCTACATATCGGTACGAAGGCCGGGTCGCTCGATATGTGCGGGTCCACGACGGTGATTAGCAGCGCAAAGTCCGCCAATTGTCACGGTCGATCGTTCGAAGAATAGCATAGGGATTTGGGCTTGCGGATATCGCATGCTCTCGATGCCGGATCGTTGTTATTCATGCCAAATTGTCACGTAGCATTTAACTTTCTTACAAGATTCTTCGGAGATTCCGAAAATAACTCGCCATCTTTGCTAGAATCTGCCGCTGAAGCCGTTTGCCCGGGCTGATTCGGGCGGAACGCCGGGCTAACACGCGATTACTCGCTCATCTGACCTACGAGCGCACATGGAGAGAACGACGATATGCCACGGAGCGTGACTCCTATCGATCGAGCGATTATCCGTCTGCTGCAGCAGAACTCGCGGGCGTCATATGCCGAGCTGAGCCGCAAAACCAGCATTCCAGAATCGACGATCCGACGGCGAATGGAGCGCCTGCAGGAAATTGGCGTTATCGAATTCTCGATGGTCGCCGATCCTGCCAAGCTCGGCTACCAGCTCCGAGCCATCATCGGTTTGAAAGTCGATGTCCGCGAACTCGATTCCATTGCCGAAACGGTGCGCGAAATGGAAGAGATCGCCTTTGCCGCGTTTGTGACGGGTAGCTTTGATATCGTTATCCACGTGGTTGTCGAGCATCAGGAGGGATTAGTCAGCCTCCTCCAGCGACTTGCTGCGATCGAGGGAGTTCGCTCAACCGAAACCTTCGTGATGCCCCTGGTTATTAAGCCGGCGACCGCCTGGGTGCTCCCGCAAACCGATTTCGACACCCCCCAACCTCGACGCAAGCGTGGGCCGGAGCTCGATGAGGACGGCAATGTGATCCCGCGCAAGCGCGGCCGTCCCCGCCGGAACCCGGTCGCCTGAGGATTTCAGGCGTTACGCTGCCCGATTTCGTAGACCGCTACCAGGATGACGACCGTCACGATGTTGGAGATGAACGCAATGCGATGAGCGCGAACCTTATCAGTCTCCTGCGCGGCAATCATGTGCTCGGCACCGACCGGGATGATTGCCGTCAGAGCGAGGATGTAATGGATCGGCTTCATGCCATGGTCGCTTCCCAGAAGCGAAAAACCGATCACATACTGGATCAACAGCAGTCCGGCAGCGGCAAACGAAAGCCCACGTGCCCAGCTCAGTTCCGACCCACGAAACGACCGCAAGCCGTTGACGATGGTGAGCAGCACAAATGCCGCCAATGTCGCCAAACCAATAATCATGTGAATGTTGGACATACCCTGATGCTCCTTGTCCCGTTTCGTGATCGCCTGGGCGAATCGTTTCCAACAGCAATTCTTGACCCAACCGGAACTCGGTGCAACTCGTGCATGCGCCCCCGGCTCAGCCCAGCTGCCTTTGTATACTGCAAACCTCACCTATCGCCGGAGTGCAACGCGGACCGGCAGGCACATCGATGCGCATCGATTAGTGGAATGGAGCATTTGCGAAGATGACCGAACAAGACACCGGATATAAGGAAATCGAGGCGCTGCTGGCGGAACATCGCACATTTCCCCCTCCGGCCGAGTTCGCCGAACAGGCCCTCGTAAATTCTCCCGAGATCTATACCGAAGCATCCGAGGACCTTGAAGGGTTCTGGGCGAAGGAAGCCGAAAAGCTCGACTGGTTCGAACCATGGGACACCGTTCTCGACTGGAAGATTCCCTACGCGAAGTGGTTCGGCGGTGGGAAGATCAACGTTTCCTATAACTGCCTCGACCGGCATGTCGATGCCGGTAAAGGCGATCGGGTTGCCTTCTATTGGGAAGGCGAGCCGGGCGACGAGCGAGTCATCACCTACCGCGAGCTCCTGGACGAAGTCAGCCGTTGCGCCAATGGACTGAAAGCGCTGGGCGTGAAACGCGGAGACCGAGTCGCGATCTATATGCCGATGATTCCTGAGTTGGCGATCGCCATGCTGGCATGTACGCGCATCGGCGCTCCCCATAATGTCGTGTTCGGAGGGTTCTCCTCGGCCGCCCTTACCGATCGCATCAACGATGCGCAAGCGAACGTGGTGATCACGGCAGATGGCGGCTTTCGTCGTGGTGCCCCCTCTGGACTCAAGGTAAACGTCGACGAGGCGGTAAAGACCACGCCATCGGTCGAAAAAGTGCTCGTCGTCAAGCGCACCGGACAGGATGTAGCCTGGAACGAAGAGCGCGATGTGTGGTGGCACGACCTCGTGCCGAAACAATCCGCGGATTGCCCACCGGAGCAGATGGAGAGCGAAGACATGCTCTATCTGCTCTACACCTCCGGCACAACCGCCAAGCCGAAAGGCATTTTGCATACGACCGGCGGCTATCTCACTGGAGTCGCCACCACACATCGGATCGTCTTCGACCTCAAGGAAGACGATATCTATTGGGCCGCAGCCGACATCGGCTGGGTAACCGGCCACTCATACATCGTGTATGGCCCCCTCGCCAACGCCGCTACCAGCGTGATCTACGAAGGAACCCCCGACTATCCTGCCTGGGACCGTTGGTGGGATATCGTCGAAAAGTACAAAGTAACGATTCTTTACTGCGCCCCGACCGCGATTCGTGCGCATATGAAGCAAGGCCCACAGTTCGCGGAGTCGAAGGATCTTTCGACGCTTCGCTTGCTTGGGACGGTCGGCGAGCCGATCAACCCTGAGGCGTGGATTTGGTACCACAAGTTCATTGGCGAGGAGCGTTGCCCGGTCGTGGATACCTGGTGGCAAACCGAAACCGGGATGATCATGATCTCACCGCTCCCTGGACTTACTGTCACAAAACCTGGTTCGGCGACCATGCCGTTTCCTGGAATCGATGCCGACATCGTTAACCATGAGGGCGAAACGGTACCTACCGGCGGAGGCTATCTGGTTATCCGCAAGCCTTGGCCGGCGATGCTGCGCGGGATTTACGGCGATCCGGAACGATACGAACATACCTACTGGTCTCGCTTCCCTGGCAATTACTTTCCAGGCGATGGCGCCAAGCGGGATGAGGAAGGCTATTTCTGGCTCATGGGTCGCGTTGACGACGTTATGAACGTCTCCGGGCACCGGCTGAGCACCACAGAGATCGAAAGCGCCCTGGTGTCACACCCCTCGGTCGCCGAAGCAGCCGTGGTCGGTATTCCCGACGATCTGACCGGAGAGGCCATTTTCTCCTTCGTGATTCTCAAATCGGGCGTCGACGGAACCCCCGAGCTCGGGCTCGAACTTCGTCAACATGTTGCCAAGGTCATCGGTCCGATCGCGCGACCGAAGTCCGTCATGTTCACGCCCGATCTGCCCAAAACGCGGAGTGGCAAGATCATGCGCCGGCTCCTGCGCGACATCGCTCAAAATCGACCCCTGGGTGACACCACCACCCTGGCGGACACAACCGTGGTCGAAGCAATCCGCACCTCTTCCGCGGCGTCCAGCGGCGAAGACGAATGAGTGACTCGCCGGGAATTGACGCAGTAACCGCGCTCGCGGAGCGCTTCATTCCCGGCGGTCAGATCGAGCCGGTTTCCGGTAGATCATGGCTCATATCGGTCACCATCGGTGGCGACCGGTTCTCGGTACGGCAACTCGATCCGAAACTTCCCACGATTCGGGTCGAGTTGATCCACGAGTTCCTGGCGCAACCCGAGCTCCAGAACGCCACCGCTCTCACCGCCCACGACGGAGCAGGGTCGCAAGCGTTCGATGCTCGCGAGTGGGTCGAGGGCGAGGTCAACGGTGACTGTTTCGTGGAAGCGAACTGGAGCACGCTCCATCTGCCGTCGAATCGCACGATCGAGCAGCTTGGTTCGATTGCGGCATCGCTTGGAACGTTCCACCGGACCGGTATGAATTCCTCGATTCTTGCCCGGGCGCCCCATCACAAGCTCAAGGACGAGCTGTCCATCGTACGTCGTTCACTCGATCTCGATGAGCGGCGACTGGCTGGTGAAATTCGCAAGGAATCGCGTGCCAAGCGATGGCTTGGCGCCGCGCGTCCGCTTCTCACCAACGCCGAGCCCGCGCTGGAACAGGCTGGGTTTCTCCGGGACGAACCAGCAGTGGTTGCGCATCTCGATCTTTGGGGAAGTCATATCGTTACCAGGCGCGACGGCACCAGCGCGTTCCTGGACTGCGCGACCATCGGAGCAGCCCCTGCGGTCGTCGACCTCGCCCAGCTTATCGCCCGCGGTGGAGCCTGGTCTGATGATCGGGTCGAAGCGGTGCTGCAGGGCTATGTCGACGAAGCGCCCCTTCCACCGTTGCAGCGCCGCATCCTCCCCTGGCTGACCGCGCTGGACGCCATTCATTGGTGCGGTAGGTTGCTGGTTCGGGCGCATGACGAGCGGAATCCGCTTTCCGACAAGGATCGGCGGACGGTTTTCGTCGCGATTGATCTCCAATTGGAAATGTTGGCAACACTGGCGGCGAAGTTCGTGCCAACACCGCCCCGAGCGTACCGGCGCCAGGGTCGACGACCCGACCGCGCAGGAGATTAGAAATCCATCCAGCGAATAGCCATAGCGAACTTTCCCTGGCGTTTCACTCATGATGTACGCAAATGACGGTAGCTGGATTTTTGCATTCGTGGAGCCGCATCGAGTCCCTGCTCATACCTTGAGGGGGTGGAACACGCTAAAAGACGCCTCCCAGCACCGATTCGAGAAGCGATCCGAAAATCAATAACACCATAACGATTAAGGCAAATCCGATGAAGACGACGAACAAACCGGTGGTCGCCTCCCGATCGGTCTGCTTCTGTTGCTTGCGTTGCTCGATCCGTTTTGCTTCCCGGATGCGGGCATAGATGTCCTGATCCTGCCCCGGTGAGCCGAGCCCTCCGGAATAGCGGCTCATGACCTGATCCTGCACCATCGTCGATTTGAGCTGCAGGTCGTAGCGCTGCTTCGCGTCTGGCTTGGAAAGGACGTTGTACGCCTCATTCAGCTCCCGCGCCCGCGTTTCCGCCTCCCCGCGCTGATCGGGAGCGAACTTGTCCGGATGGGTACGCTTCATCGCGGCGCGATACGCGCGTTTGATCTCTACCGGGGTCGCTTGGTAGGAGACGCCGAGCAACTTGTAATAGTCGAGTGGTACTGACATCGAATTCGGCATAGTTTTGCTACTACCCGTCGCAGAGTCAATTCGCTGCGAAAGGTCCGGCTGACGATTTTAAACGGGTTGCCATTATCGAATGCGACTTCGCTACCGAGTACAATCGAATTCGAGAGAGAATCAGGAATTTCAACGGGAGCGCGGTGGGTGGATCTGTACATCGTTTCGGTTCCGTATCGATATGACGAACCCAAACAGGGTCTTGGGGCGGGGCCGGGCGCGTTACTGGATGCCGGACTCCCCAAGGCTATTAGCAAGCAAAACGTGACGGTGCGGGAAACGCTGACCGCGGACCTCCCCGCTGAGTTACGCGAAGAGGGTCGCACGGCGGTCAATATCGGTACCCTGGGATCCTCGACTGCCGCCCTCGTTCGTCAAGCGCTCGCCGACGGTTGTCCAGCGTTGGTGCTCACCGGCGACGACACGGCCGCGGTCGGTGTGGTCTCTGGAGTGCAAATGGCCAAAGGAGCCGACGCACGCATCGGTGTGATCTGGCTCGACGCCCACGGCGATTTCAATACCCCCGAGACAAGCTACAGCGGCATCCTTGCCGGTATGTCGCTCTCTATCATCGCCGGTCTGTCGGGACCGAACTGGCGGCGGGCCGCGCGCATGGCTGCGCCAGTTCCCACAAGTCGCATTGTGGTGGCCGGTGTACGCGAGCTCGACGAAAAGGAAGAAGCGCTTATTCGCGCTACTGACGTCCGCATGCTCACGAGCGCGGAAATCACACGTGGAGATGGCCTGTCCCGCGCCGTTGACCAGCTCGCCTCCGATTGCGACGCCATCGTGCTTCACCTCGATGTCGATCTGCTCGATCCGGACTTGGTACCGAGTTCGACTACTCCGTCGGAAAACGGTCTCGATCTGGAAGCAGCTGTGCAAGCGGTGCGCACCGCACTCGGATCGGGCAAAGTTGTCGCCTGGACAATCTGCAATGTCAATCCCGGTGGGGGCCGCCGCGGCGAGCGTTCAATTGCGAGCACGATCTCGCTGGTGGCAGATTCGATATCCGCCTGGAAGCTCTCCTCCTAGCTCGGCCGACTCCTGAACCAAGCCTGGTGTCCCGCGGCGCGTTATCGCGTTCGTGGACGGTTGCTCCCTGTCTTGTATTCCTGCCCGTTGACGTCAAGAGCGTATGTCCTCGCCCGGTGCATCCGTGCATTGACAATCCACCAGGACAGCCTCTACACTACGAAATAGAACACATGTTCTATTTCGTTCGAGAAGATGGGAGGTCAACGGATGTCCAGCCCAATACGGAGGCGATCCCCGCAGCTTTCGCCTCCGCGGGAAAAGCCAACCCGCTGGGAATGTCATTGCCAGGAGCCGCCGACGCTGCTGGCGACCTACGACCGGAGCGGTCGTGTCAATATCAAAGTGCGTGATCGTTATTGGAACGTCGCCAGCCCGGTCCACACTGTCTGTCCCAGATGCGGCGCCGAGCATCTGCTCGACTTGCCCGCCGACGAAGCACTCTCCGCCCCCACGTCCTGATCCTGTCCGTTCGAGCTCCGAAGAGCCTCATCCAGCGCTGAAGCGCGCTCCCGCCCCGGCGGGACCTTCAGTCGATTCGCTGCTGCCGGATACCGGGCAGCGCACGTCACGTTGGAGCAAAGCTCATGTCTCTGCCTTTCCCGTCGCATTCCACCTCATCGAACTCGCGCCCGGCGATTGTCCCTGTCATCCCCGCCCGAGGGCGTATCGATCCGGCACTCGATGAGATCCTTTCCGATCTCGCCCGCGGCGAGGACATCACCGGGGTCGAGCTCCGTAACGCCCTTTATGTCGCCTATGCGCCACGATTGCATCGCATCCTGATTCGTCTCTGGTACCGGAATCTCTCCGAGTTTGGTTGCGATCTCGAAGATTTGGAACAGGAACTTTTTCTGATCTTTGTCTTGCTCCTGGAACGCTGGTCAGGTTCCGGGTCGTTTTCCGCATATTTGCATGGCGCGCTGCCATGGAGGCTCTACGACGCAGCGCGCCGGCTGGCCCCGCGGGATCGCCCATTGGGAGACTGGCCAGTCGCCGCGTCGAACCACACGTCCAACGAAACCGACGCCGCCATGGTGGTCTTGCTGGAAGATTTGGCTGATCGACTCTCACCGTTCGATCGGGTGCTCTTGCTCGAGCATGTTCGTGATGGCAAGCCCCTCTCCCAGATTGCCCGGGAGCAAGGGACCAGCCCGCGCACGATCCGCCGCGCCTGGTTGCGTCTGCAACTCCATGTGCGTCAGGAGCTTGCCGAATAGCTGCGTGATACCATCGAACAGACAGGGGGACGTGTGTCTGTCCCAACTGGCATCTCCGAAGCGAAAGGACCCGTTCGCACGTTGGTCTCACGAAATAACGGCAATACAACCGCCAGCGAAGAATCGGCGACCGACCAGATTTACGCGAATGTGATTGCCGCACTCGGCGGCACGCCCATTGTGCGGTTCAACTCGGTGACGCGCGGTATACGCACACCCGTTGCGGCCAAACTGGAGATGACCAATCCCGGCGGGTCGGTCAAAGATCGCATCGGCATCCGCATGGTCGAGGAAGCGGAACGCAAGGGATGGTTGAAGCCCGGCGGAACGATCGTCGAGCCGACCTCTGGCAATACCGGCGTCGGTTTGGCGATGGCGGCGGCAGTCCGTGGATACCATTGCATCTTCGTCATGCCAGACAAGGTCGCGCCCGAGAAGGTCGCATTGCTGCGGGCCTATGGCGCCGAGGTCGTAACAACGCCCACTGCGGTCGAGCGTGATTCACCCGAAAGTTACTACTCGGTGGCGGATCGTCTTACCCGCGAAGTTCCCGGCGCTTTCCAACCGAACCAGTACTTCAATCCCATGAATCCCAAAACGCACTACGAAACCACTGGCCCGGAAATTTGGGAGCAAACCGGAGGAAAGATCACCCACTTTGTCGCGGGCGTCGGGCACCGGCGGCACCATCAGCGGCATCAGCCGCTACCTTAAGGAGCAGAATCCCGACATCCAGGTTATCGGCGCCGATCCCGAGGGCTCGATCTACACCACCGATCAGCTCCACACCTACAAGGTGGAAGGGGTCGGCGAGGATTTCTGGCCGGGCACTTTCGACCGTAACAGTGTCGATCGCTGGGTGCAAGGATCCGACCGTGACTCGTTCATGACAGCCAGGCGCAGTCACTCGCCAGGAAGGCATTCTCATCGGCGGATCAGGCGGGCTCGCCGTCTGGGCGGCGCTGCAGACTGCCAAAGAGATCGACGATCCGAATGCGCTGGTCGTGGTGCTCTTGCCCGACAGCGGACGTGGGTACCTGTCCAAGCTCTACAACGATGACTGGATGCGGGAAAACGGCTTCCTCTCACGCTTCAGTGGTCCAACCCGACTCGGCCAGCTCCTCTCCCGGTTCAGCCCTGATCTGCCGGATGTGATCGCGGTGGCCTGCGACGACACCATCGAGCATGTGATCGAAGTCCTGCGCTTCCATGAGATTAGTCAGGTGCCGGTGGTCCGCTTCCGACAGGCGGACGGGATCGAGATTCAATCGATCGTCGGATCGATACAGGAACGCACCTTGCTCGATCACCTCTTCCGCAATCCGGAGATCGTGACGCAGCCGGTGAGCTCCATCATGGATGCGCCGTTCAACCTGGTCGATGCTAATGAAGAAATCGAGCGGGTCTTCCCGCTCTTTGGGAGCGGCGCGCCCGCTGTCCTGGTGCAGCGCGAAGGGATGCTGGTCGGAGTAGTGACCCGTTCCGATCTGCTGGAGTTCGCGGCAAGACAACCGAAACGACGTGATTAAGGAGGAACCGATGACCGAACAGAACTGGAACGACGCGCAATTCGAAACCCGCGCTATTCATGCCGGACAGGATCCAGACCGTCGACTGGGGCGATCATTACTCCGATCTTCCAAACGTCGACGTTTGTGCAGGATGCATTGGCGAGCACAAAGGCTACGACTACGCTCGCTCGGATAACCCCACGCGTACCGCGCTGCAAACAGCGCTAGCGTCGCTCGAGGGTGGAGAATGGGCGTTTTCCTACGCCAGTGGTCTCGCAGCCGCACAAAACCTTTTCTACTTGCTCAAGCCCGGCGATCATCTTCTGTTGTCCAATGATGCTTACGGCGGAACCTACCGACTGGTGGCCAAAGTCATCGCCCATTACGGTATCGAATTCGACTTGGTCGAGATGAGCGATTTGGATGCGGTACGCGCGGCAATTCGCCCCAACACCAAGCTCGTGTGGGTCGAGACGCCGACCAATCCCTATCTCAAGATCGTCGATATTGCGGCCGTGGCCCAGATGGCCCACGACGGCGGAGCGCGGCTGGTGGTCGACAACACCTTCGCTTCTCCGTATTTGCAGCAGCCGCTTGCGCATGGGGCGGATTTCGTATTGCACAGCGCCACCAAGTACCTGGGCGGCCACTCCGATGTGATCGGCGGCGCGTTGATCGGGAACGACCAGGAAACCTTCGCCACGCTCAAGTTCCTGCAAAACGCGGCTGGCGCGGTTCCGGCGCCGTTCGACTGCTGGCTGGTGCTGCGCGGCATCAAGACCCTCGGCGTGCGCATGGACCGTCATTGTGAGAACGCTCGTACGATCGCCGCATATTTACAACAACAGGAGATCGTCGAGCAGGTCTTCTATCCTGGCTTGGAGAACCATGTCGGGCACGATGTCGCCGCTCGCCAGATGAGCGATTTCTCCGGCATGGTGTCATTCACCACCAGAGGCGGATTTGAAGCGGCGAAGACCTTTGTGGAAACCACCAAGGTCTTCCAGCTCGCCGAGAGTTTGGGCGGCGTCGAATCCCTTATCGAGCATCCAGGGTTGATGACGCACCTGAGCGTGGCGGGTACCGGGGCGGAAGTTGCCGATAACCTGGTTCGCCTTTCCGTTGGCATCGAGCATATCGACGACCTGCTCGCCGATCTCGAAACCGCCATCGCGGCAATCACCCAGAAGTTCGCATTGCAGGTCTAACGAGCGACGAGCGTCACTGGGCCAGTGGAAGATCTCGAGCGAAAGCTTCTCTCCGATCTTGGGCACTGGGACCGCGAAAGAGTCGCGGAGACACAGCAACGGCCGAGCCAGGTGGCTCGGCCGTTGCTGTTTTTCGATTTGCAACGAGTCTTTGTATGATCCCTAAACCAGCATAAGTGCGGTGAACGCACCCAGGATCAAACAGAAACACGTCGCAAGCCGAATTGCGAGGTCTCGTGAATCGACACGATCCACAGATTCCGGCTTCTGGGCCATTTCCCCTCCCCAGATAAGTCACCCCTCCCAGACCGACATGTCGCATCCGCGCATCGAAAACGGGATTCGAGACGAAGACCGTCGATCAGGTAACAGAGCCAGTGTAGGCACCCAGCGTTGCCGGTGTCAATGCACGTTCACCCTCAATGTTTCGAGGGACAAAGGTGCCCAGAAATGTCTACGTTTGTGGCCGAGCCAACCGCACATTCACAGCAACGAACTGCTGGGAAGCGTCTGTGAAACTCTGGGAGATGTCGGCAAGGCTTCGAGATGGCACGAGAAAACGCACTCTCCGGTCACCGGTCCGCTATACTGATACGCGTACTACGCTGGGGGTTTTGCCCTTGGCGTTTTCCTTCGACTGACACCCGAGCGCCATACGGCGTTTTTTTTATACCAGAAACGACGCATCCATCGTATGGGACGCGCTTGGGGCACCAGTCTTCGATCGATGTCAGGGATCCTGCGGATCCCAAGCATTGGCGTGCAGTCAAAGTCAGACTGTCCGTACTTAGAGAAAACGAGGCTCACATGGTTCGCGACCACGTCGTTCGCCTGACTCCGGAGGGCAAAAGCCGCCTTACTGAAGAGCTGGAGCATCTCCGTCATACCAAGATGCCGGAACTAACTGCCCGCATCCAGGACGCCAACGAGCACGGCGACATCTCGGATAACAGCGAGTATGAAGATCTTAAAGAGGAAGTGGTGCTCACCGATTCTCGCATCACTGAGCTCGAATACCTGCTCGATACAGCCGAGACTGTCGAACCGCCGAAGGGAGGCGTTATCGGACTCGGCTCATCCGTGTCCATCGTCAGTGACGATGGAGAATCAGAAACCTGGCGGCTGGTGAGCCCGGAAGAAGCCGATACGCGCGCCGGTACGATTTCTACGGATTCTCCGGTGGGAGCCGCGCTGATTGGGCGTAAAAAGGGAGACACGACCTCCGTCGAAACCCCCGGAGGCACCATCACCTATACCGTCAAGAAGGTAAGCTAACCCGTCGCTGCTAGCGCCTTCTCTTCACCTACCGGGCGCTGCCATTCCTGCGCCCGGTAGATGTTTGTGTCTGGACTGAGCCATGACTGAAACCCAACCAGTGGAACCTGCGCTTTCAGATTTGCAACGCGTCCGGTTGGAGAAGGTGCGCGAGTTTCGCGCAGCCGGAATCGAACCCTACCCAACGCGGTCCCAACGCACGCATACGACTGTGGAAGCTATCGACCTCTTCGAATCGGATGAGGCTTCTGGCGAAGAAGGCAGCCTGCATCGGGTGACGGTTGGTGGGCGTATTGCCGCCATCCGGCATATGGGAAAAACGATCTTTGTCCAGCTCCGCGACGGGCATGGCACGGTCCAGCTCTATTTGCGTAAGGATGAGTTGGGCGAGGAAGCGTTCGCCGATTTCCTGCACCTCTTCGATCTCGGAGATTGGGTCGAAGCGTCCGGATCGTTGTTCCGCACCAAGACCGGCGAGGTTTCGGTTCGCAGCAACGCGGTGACCATGCTCTCCAAGGCGCTCAATGCGCCACCGGACAAATATCATGGTTTGCAGGATATCGAACAGCGGTATCGCCAACGCTATGCGGATCTGATTGCGAACAGCGAGGTCCGGCGGGTTTTTGAGATTCGCGCCAAGCTCGTGTCCGCCTTCCGGGAATACCTGGACAGCCACGGTTATCTCGAAGTCGAGACGCCGGTGCTCCAGCCGCTCTACGGCGGCGCGGCGGCGCGTCCCTTCACGACCCATCACAATGCGCTCGACCAGACCTTTTATCTCCGAATCGCCGATGAGCTTTACCTCAAACGACTGATCGCGGGTGGGTTCGAGCGGGTTTACGAAATCGGCAAGGACTTCCGAAACGAAGGCGTGGATAAGAACCATTCTCCGGAATTCACCATGCTCGAGTTCTATGAGGCTTTCGGCGATTACACCACCATGATGGAGCGAGTTCAGGGGATGCTCCAGCTTGCGGCCCAAAAGATCTTTGGCGGTTTGGAGTTCGAAACGCATGGACACCTGATCGATCTGGGTGGCGAATGGCCGCGCGTCTCGTTGCGGCAGGCGATTCTCGATGGCTCCGGGGTCGATTACACCGAGTATCCCGATCAACCGTCCCTGCTCGCGGCCGCCCGCGCTGCCGGCGCCGATATCGATGGCGATACGGTCTGGCCGCGAATTGTCGACGAAATGCTCAAGCAATTCGTTCGGCCGTTCCTGGTGCAGCCAACCTTCCTAATCGACTACCCCGTGGAGCTTTCGCCGCTGGCAAAGCGAACGTCGCACGATCCCTCCCATGTCGAGCGGTTCCAGCTCTATATAGCGGGAGGCGAGTTGGGGAACGCGTTTACCGAATTGAACGATCCTGTCGATCAGTGGCTGCGATTCACGAATCAGCAAAAAGACAAAGAGGCTGGCGATCTTGACGCTATGCCAATCGACATGGACTTCATCAATGCCCTCATGTATGGCATGCCGCCGACCGGCGGATTGGGTATTGGGATCGATCGAACGACGATGATCTTTGCCGACCAGTCCACGATTCGGGACGTCATCCTTTTTCCAGCCATGCGCAATCTACCCGCGGCGGTCAGTGATACGGCCCCAGACAGCAATGACGCGTAGCGACAGCCATCCAGTGCGCTACAATGTGGCCGCTGAAGTACGGTCTTTCGAACCGCGATTTGCGATGCGGTTCAGGTCAATCGGAATTCGGAGAAACGTATGAGCGACCAATCCAACAGCTACCCGGAAAAGGACTTCGGCCCCGAGGACGCCGTGCGGGAACGCACCGGCATTTATGCCTTCGGGTTCAGCATGGCCTCATTCCTCGGCTTCCTGCTGCCGGGTGCCATCGTGTTCGGACTCGGTGGACTCGGAGCTATCCTTATCTGGAAATTCCTTTAGGCTTCTCGGTCTCGGAGGTCCAACTCAAACTTGGACGTGCAACCTCATTCCCCGCATGAGGCATCATTTTCCAAATACACTCGCCTCGCTTCTCTGGCGCTGATCGCCTTGCTGATCCTGACCGGACCCGGTTTCGATCGCGCGATCGCCTCTACCTCTTCAGCCCAGTTCTACGTCGAATCGACCGGTCACATTCTGACCGATCCCTTTCTTCGCTACTGGTTGGAGCACGACGGCGAACGGTCGTTCGGCCTCCCCGTGACCGACATCGTCGAACGCAATGGTCGTTCCGCCCAGTATTTCCAATACGGCGTGCTCGTCCTCAAAACAAACGGTGAGATCAGCCGATTGAAAGTCGGAGCCGACCTGCTCGGCACACTCCAACGAGATCCGATTCTGGTCGATGGACGCCGCACACCCTCCTCTCGTACTTTCCAGGGTCTTGCGGACGCAGCGCTCACCCAGCCAACCAATCAGACCGGAGAACGACCGTCCCTGGTAACCGATGCCGCGCTGCTTCCCTATTGGCAACAATGGGGTGGAACCGGTTATCTCGGTGCTCCGATAAGCGCCGCCTACCGGTACGGCGATGTGCGAACGCAGTGGTTCGAATTCGGAAGGATCGATCTTGGTCCCGCCGGAGCAACGCTTGCCGAGGCCGGGCTGGAGTTGGCACGCCAGTCCAAAGCGCCTACTGGTCCTGCCGAACGCGGCAATCTCCCCCTCTTCGATCCCTCCCGCTTTGTGGAGTTCCAGGGTGACGGAACGCTCGCGAACGAGGATCAGGCGTTCGATCCGGTTCGGTTGCTTATCCCGAAAATCAAGGTAGATGCGGCCATTGAAATTACCACCGTCCAGGACGGGGTAATGACGAATCCCTCCGATCCCTGGAAGGCAGGTTGGTATCAATCGTTCTCCCGACCGGGCGAATGGACCAACACCGTCATTGCCGGGCATCGCGACTGGTGGGGCTACGGACCAGTCGTCTTCTGGGATCTCGGCTGGTTGCTCCCCGGTGACAAGATCTATCTCACCGCAGCGGACGGCCGCGGGGCGACCTATGTCGTTGCATCGGTCGACGTCGTCCCGCGATCGGTCGATCCGCAAACCGTCATCAACGATGTTGGGTATGAGGCCCTGACCCTGATTACGTGTGGTGGCGCCTGGACCGGTACGGAATATACCGACCGGATCGTCATTCGCGCCTATCGCATTTAAGCGCTTCGATCGATACACCCGCCATTCGGCAGAATCACGGTAAATGTCGACCCAGTTCCCAGTTCGCTCCGGACTTCGATTTCGCCGCTATGCGCAGAGACAATCGCCTTGGCAATTGCAAGGCCAAGTCCGGTTCCGCCACTTGCGCGCTCGCGCGACACATCAGCGCGGAAAAACCGGGTAAAGATCCACTGCTGGTCCTCTGTCGAGATTCCTGTGCCGGAGTCAATAACTGAAACCCGCGCAGCGGTTCGATCCTGCGCCAGGTGCAGGACGATCGACCCATCCTGGGGGGTATACCGGCGGGCGTTGTCGCAGAGGATAAGCATCACTTGTTCCAGCCGGTCGCGGTCACCTGAGACGATGACCTCATCGTTGCCTTCGATAGACACTACGGGTTCAGGACCCGTTGCGAGGATCGTTCGCACGACATCTCTGGCAACTTCGGACAGATCGACCGGGCGGCATTGAATCGCCAATCCGCCGGGAGCTTCCGATCGCGCCAAGGTCAGAAGATCCTCGGTCAAGCGTGACATCCGTCCGCTTTCCCGCTTGAGATCGAGGATCGATTGCTCCACCTCATCATCGATTTCGCTACTACGCCGGAGCTGCATTTCGAGAAGATCGACGTTGCCACGGATGGCTGTCAACGGCGTGCGTAACTCGTGCGACGCATCCGCAACGAATTGCCGTTGAGTGCTGAAGGAGACTTCCATCTGACCGAGCACATTGTTGAAGGTTGTCGCCAGACGTGCCAATTCATCCTCGGTCGTCGGAACATCCAGACGCTGGTCGAGCACGAGCCGCTCACTGGAGCTGTTGGCGATCTGTTGAGCGCGAAACACCATTTGGTCGACCGGCTTCAAAGCCCGTCCTGCCAGGAACCAGCCGGCCACTGCCGCAAGGAGCGCACCCGCGATCGCCGCTGCGAAGAATTGACGCCTGAGATCGCTGAGCATGTCATTGATCTGAATCAGCGGCTCGGCGACATTGATGGCGCCGATCACCCCGTGATCCGGCCAATAGAGGGGATACGTCAACACCCGGAGCGTGGCGCCATCCAGTTCGGAGTTCTCATAGCGCATCGTAGCCTCGCGTCCCGCCGGAGCAGGAACGGTTGGCAGCACTCGCAATCCCAGGTTTTCGGTCGTAAAGATGACGTGGCCGTCGAGGCCGACGAGCTGGATCATCTGGCTCGGGAATGAAAAGGTCGCCGGTGAGGTCTCCGTTTCGATGACAGCGATCTGCCCCCCGGCTCGCATCGATCCCTGGAACTGATCGAGCATCTCTTCAGCAGAGGTGCGCAGGCGCACATCGACATCCTGCCGCAACTCGCGCTCGAGCACCTTCGCGACCCCGGCGCCGAGCATCAGGATGATGATAAAGAGAATAAGGGCGTACCAGGCGGTCAGCCGAAATCGGATCGACCGAAAGAACCTGGTATGCCCAGAAGTCATGCCGGTGACTTGCGCAAGACGTAGCCCACCCCGCGGACCGTTTGGATCACACGCGGTTCATTATCGGCTTCTAGGGTTTTACGGAGATTTGCGACGAAGACTTCCAACACGTTCGAATCGCCCCAAAAATCGTCACCCCACACGCGTTGCATGATCTGTGCCCGCGTGAGCACAAAGTTTGGATTGCGCAGAAAGTAGACCAGCAGATCGAACTCGCGCGGCGTGAGGCGCAGCTCGCGCGGGCCCCGGGTAGCAATGCGCGTGCCGAGGTCCACTTGCATATCCTCGAACGAGAGCAGCTCATGCGGACGTTCGTCGACGGACGATGCGCCCCGGCGCAGCAGCGCTCGCAAACGAGCCATTAGCTCGTCGAGCGAAAACGGTTTGACGAGATAGTCGTCCGCGCCTGCGTCGAGTCCCGAGATGCGGTCAGGCACACCGTCTCGCGCGGTCAGCATCAGAATCGGCAGCGACTTGCTTCCGCTTTGCGCTTCGGCATTTCGAATGCGTTTGGCAACATCGATGCCGCTCATCACTGGCAGCATCACATCGAGAATCAAAAGATCTGGTTGCTGGTTGCGGATAGAAATAAGCGCTTGGCCGCCGTCCGAGACGTGCGAAACCTCATACCCCTCGAACGCCAGGCCGCGGCGGAGCAGACTGGCCACGCCCGGGTCGTCCTCCACTACCAGCACCCGCACTGGTCGCACCCCGTTTGGTGAGTCTGTCATCCAACGATCCATTTCCAATGTGATTGTCATGGAATGCTCCATCATGTCGATTATCGCAGGGTTTAGATTCTGTCTTCCAGAGAAACTCGACGCGGCCGGTCGTCGATTGCTCGATCGCCCAGCCGCGCCAGAGTTGTTGAGTTCGTCGGGGCGGTCAGGCGGAACCACCCCGATTGGCTCCTATTGGGAAAGTGCGGTCGGACGCTCGCCGAGCGTGACTTCGACCGTCGTGGACTGCCCATTGCGAAGCACGTCGAGTGTGACGGTGTCGCCGGGTTTCTTTTCAAAGAGAATGGTGTCGAGCGCTTCGCTCGGATCAGTGGCAGAATCGCCGCTCACCCCAACGATCACATCACCAGCCATCAGGCCGCCATTGGCCGCAGGACCGCCGGCTTCGACTTCCATAATCTGGACGCCTTGTGCGGATGCCTGAGCCTGGATACCGAGGTACGGACGAGCGTAGTGGCCGGTCGAGATAATCTCAGTCACGATGGCTTTGGCTGCGTTCGACTCGATGGCAAAATTAAAGCCTTCGTCAGTCGTGCTACTGGTATCGCCATATGCCTTGGCAACGTTGATACCGATGACCTCACCGGACATGTTGAGCAATGGACCGCCAGAGTTGCCGGGGTAGATGGCCGCGTCATGCTGGATCAGGTTCGGCAGACTATAACCGCCACCCGAGTTCAGATCGCCGTCGACGGCGCCGATCATGCCATCGCTCACCGTATTGTTGAATTCACCGTATGGGGTACCGATCGCGATCACTTCGTCACCGGGTCGCATAGTCGATGAGTCACCCCACGCGACAGTGCCTGGAACGGCCGATCCATCCGAAAGATCGATCTTGATCACCGCCACGTCCTGGAACGGATCGCTCCCAATGAACTCGGCATCCTTGACTGTTCCGTCTGCAAAGCGAACCTTGAACGCGGCCGCGCCCTCGACGACATGATTGTTGGTCACGACGTAGCCATCGGTCGAAACGATAAAGCCAGACCCAGCCGCATATTCCACCAGACCGCCGGTCGTGCCGTTGTCAGAAGGAAGTTGCTGCTGACCAGGATTCTGACCCGGCTGCTGGCCATCGCCCGGAATCTGCTGCGATTGCGCCTGCTGCAACGTAGACGCATCGACAAAGGTAGTGATCGTGACGACCGCTGGGTTCGCGGCAGCGTACACGTCAGAAACGCTGCGGTTCTGGGTAGCGCTATCCTGCGCGTAAACGGCACTCGGCTGAACCATCGACGTAATGGTGCCGGCCGAGCCGATCCCGAACGCAAGCCCGAAGGTGAGAATTCCGGCGGCTAGCATCCGCCGGGGCGACCACGGTTTGCGGGTTGGCCGCGTTGCGCGGTCGTGAAGAAAATCCATCGTAGCTCCCCCGATGCTCGTTGCCTGCTGGCGACTCTTCGCGGCGCGACCCTTCGCGTACACAGCAGAACGGCATCACACTCGTTCAATGAGACGAGTGTGGCGCTCAGAACTGAAGCCTTACTGACGGACTTCTGAATTTTCCGTGAAATCAAAACGCCCGTCCGAAACAAACGGACGGGCGTTGGTTTTCGACGTGAGCAACCTTAGAGCGATTGGCGAATCAGCCCTGGCACGTCTGATGGGCGAATAGCCACCTTGACGCCGGCTTCGTTCAGCGCAGCAATCTTGCCATCGGCTGTGCCACTGCCGCCCGAGATAATCGCGCCGGCATGCCCCATGCGCTTCCCTGGGGGCGCGGTTCGTCCGGCGATGAATCCCACCACCGGCTTGGTGACATGCTCGGCGATGTAGGCCGCGGCATTCTCTTCGTCGGTGCCGCCAATCTCGCCGATCATCACGATGGCTTCGGTCTCCGGATCAGCCTCGAACATTTGCAGTGTGTCGATGAACGACGTACCGATGATCGGGTCACCCCCGATTCCCACTGCGGTTGACTGCCCGAGTCCGGCTTTCGTCAACGCATCGACAACTTCATAGGTCAAGGTGCCAGAGCGGGAGACGAGCCCAATCGGTCCCTTCTTATGAATGAAGCCTGGCATGATGCCAACCTTGGCTTCATCGGGAGTAATGACTCCGGGGCAGTTCGGTCCCAGCAGACGCAGGCCGCGTTCCCGGATATGCCGGTAGACCGGAACCATATCGAGAATGGGAATCCCTTCGGTGATACAGATAATGAGGGAAATGCCGTTGTCGGCCGCCTCATAGATCGCATCGGGAGCGAACTTGGCTGGAACGAAGATGATCGAAACGTTCGGCTGCACCTCGGCAACCGCATCGGCCACGGTGTCGAAGACGGGTGCGCCCGCAACGGTCTTACCTTTCCCGCCGGGCGTGACACCCCCCACAACCGGGGTGCCGTACTCCACCATTTGGGTGGTATGGAACGAACCTTCTTTACCGGTAATCCCCTGTACCAGGATCCGGGATGCTGAATTGACCAGAATGCTCAACGCGTACTCCTGTCCCGCTGGGAGAAATCTCGTTAGGCCGCCTGGCCGACTGACTCGACCACCCGCTTGGCGGCCTCATCCATCGAATCGACGGCGGTAATGCCGGCTTCGGCCAGAATGGCCTGACCCTCGGTCGCGTTGGTTCCGGAAAGCCGGACCACGATGGGAACTTGAACCGTCACGCGACCAAGTGCTTCGCGAATCCCCTGGGCGACGACATCGCCCCGGGTAATGCCACCAAAGATATTGATCAAAATTGCCTCGACAGCAGGATCGGCCGTGACAAGGGTGAACGCCTTCGCCACCTGATCGGCGGATGCTCCACCGCCAACATCGAGGAAATTGGCCGGATCGCCGCCGCTGAGTTTGACGGCGTCCATTGTCGCCATTGCCAGCCCAGCACCATTGACGATGCAGCCGATATTGCCCGTCAGCTTGACGAAGGAAATGCCCGACGACTTGGCATCGAGCTCGATTGGCTCTTCCTCGGCAAGATCTCGGAGATCGGAAATGTCGGGATGGCGGAAGAGCGCGTTGTCGTCAAAGCTCATCTTCGAGTCGAGTGCCATGACTTTGCCGTCGCCGGTCACGATCAGCGGATTGATTTCGGCGAGAGTGGCGTCGGTCGCGATAAAAGCCTGGTAGAGCTTGAGGGCGATGCCGGCGAACTGACCAACTTGTTTGGCATCGAGCCCGAGCGCGAACCCGGCCTCGCGCGCTTGCCACGCTTGCAATCCGAGATATGGATCAGCCAGCACACGCACGATCTTCTCGGGTGTTTCTTTGGCGACCGTTTCGATATCGACGCCGCCTTCGGCACTGGCCATCAGCGAAACCTGCCGCTGGGCGCGATCGAGAATGATGCCGAGGTAGATTTCACGCTGGATATCGACCGCGGGAACGATCAAAACTTTGTTGACCGTATGCCCATTTATATCCATGCCGAGAATCTTGCCCGCGGCCTCTTCAGTGTCCGCAGGAGATTTGGCCAGCTTGATTCCACCGGCTTTTCCGCGTCCCCCGGTATGCACCTGGGCTTTCACGGCTACGGTCGATCCGAGCTGTTCGGCAATCGCTCTGGCATCTGCTGGCGTTTCCGCCACCGAACCGGCATTTACCGGAATTCCAAAGGACGCCAACAGCTCGGCCGCCTGGTATTCGTGGACATTCATTGCTGGTCACGCACCTCGAGCTCAGGTCATTGCCGGAAGCAATCCGGACCGTTCTATTAGGCCCTGCCACCGGCACGCAGAAACGACCAGCATCCTAACACAGGGCGGACCCGTTTCTGCGCGGTGCAATCGGCACACGAATGAAAGCACTCCAGCGCGGTCTAAACACGTGCAACCACGAAGACGAACCTGGGTGGTGCAGATACCGATATTCCGCAAGCGGATACTTCGAAAGTGGGAAATGATGGCTCTGAAACCGTCATTTTCTATGAAATAGTTGACTTTTCCCCAACAGTGATATAAGAAATTTGTGACGCATCCAAACGAATGTGCAGGACGGGGTCGCGCATTTTGACGTGGTTTCGCCGATTCGATTCACCGGAGACGTCGCCTGCGTTTTTTTTCCATCAGTCGTGGAGCGCCACGGTAGGAGAGTTCTGGCGGAATGAGTGATCAAACACTCACCTGCCGCGATTGCGGACAGCAGTTTGTTTTTACAGCGGGAGAGCAGGCGTTCTATACCGAACGTGGCTTTTCGCCACCCATGCGGTGCTCGGATTGCCGAGCGAAGCGCAAAGCCGACCGTAACTCGTCGAGTGGCGGGTACGAAAGCGGCGGGTACGGCGGCAACGGTGGGGGTAACGGCGAATACTCGTCCGGTCCGCGCCAGCTGTATCCGGCGGTCTGCTCGAATTGCGGCCGTGCGACCGAGGTTCCGTTTCTGCCACGCACGGATAAACCGGTCTATTGCCGGGACTGTTTCCAGAGCATGCGCGGGCAGCAACAACCACGCTATTCGGAGTACTAGACCGCTCCATCGATGCACAATGAGACGCGGCCGGATCGATCCGGCCGCGTTTGCTATTCCCCTGCTTTCGCGGTGGCCTCTGCTGCAATTTGCAGTTTACGGAGGTACAGGACGAGCTGCCATTGTTCATCTGTCGTGAGCGCGGGGGAGAACGCGGGCATCTCGGAACCGGGTACGCCGTGGGCGATCCAGAATTGCAGGTCACCATCAGACTGGTCAACTGTGGTGGAACGGGTGAGATCCGCATTGCTTCCGTGCAAATGCGCCACATTGCCAGCTCCTAGCCCGGTGCCGGCTATTCCATGACATGCTGCGCAATTCATTCGGTAGAGATCACCCGCGGCGACAAGGGTGGTGGAATCGGGTGAGAGGGCATTAGGGATATCGTGGCTGGGAGTTACCGGCACCACACTTCGGGCAGCCGATACCAGAAACCCTCCGCAAATGATCAACGAGGCGGCTAACAAAAATCCGCTCGCGAGTGGTTCCAACCCGGTGATGCGTTTGAGCCCGCCCAGACCGACAAGCAACATGATTGCGGCCAGTCCCAAAGCGAGCGCGGTGTGTGAGGTCGGACGGAATCCACCCCACGTCCCCTCGACCAAGATCTTCCCAGGACTCGCGAGTCCTGAGGTGTCGACCGGAAGAGAGACAACATCGTCTTCCGCTCCCGCGCGCCGGATCGTCAGGTCAAGGAGCCAATCGCCGGCGACCCCCAACCGCCCGGCGGGGAACTGATAGCTCCCAACTCTCCCTGGCACCGGATCTGCGTCGAACCGATCACCGATGACAACACCAGTACGAGCATCGGTCAAACGAGTCTGCACGATGACCCGTTGCAGGTCAGTCACAGGACCGATATCAAGGGTGATCCAGTCCGTTGGGTCACCGGTCAGGACGCCTGAGAGTTGTACGGTGGAGTTGCCTTCCCGGACGAACGCGGTCAGCTCGACGGCTCGCGAGGCGATGTCCACGGGGAGCTGTTGATTCGCCGGCAGGATTTGACTCAAGTTGGCAGACAAGAGCAACACCACCATCGCCAGGACCAATTCCAGACCGGTGGCGAATGGCGTCCATTCCAGACGAGGACGCTCGCCTTGCAGCACCTTCCGGCTGTAGAAGGCAACTCCAATGAGAGCAGCGACGATTGCTACCTTAATCAGCAGGGTTTGGCCGTAGTCCGAACCGGTGAGCTCCCGTCGCCCGCCAATCTGCCACCATGCCGAGATCCCTCCGGCGACCACGATACAGACCACTGCTAACACGAATCGATTGCCTTGAGATCGGAGCAGACGCTGGTAGGCGTCTGAGCTGACCGGAGGATCGACCACCAGCAACAACCCAAGCAGCCCCCCAAGCCAGACGGCCGCGCCAGTCATATGGAAGAGGTCGACCGACATCGCGGCCCAGGAAGGTGCAACTGCTCCCGCATGACCCGAAACCGCAACAGTTGCGATGGCGAAGAGCCCCAGGGCCGCGATCGCTACATATGCACGCCGATGATCTCCCCGTCGTGCCACTATCGCGAGTCCCAGCACCCCTAACATGCACACCACGCGTACGATCCAGGCATGCCCGTACGTCGAATCGAACAATCCGGAAATTGTCCTGTCGTCTAAGGGACCGATCAGGCTCCCACCGGATATCGCTACTTCCCGTGCACGGAACGATGTCAATGCACCGGCGAGCCCGACGAGTGCAAGGATGCCAAACGGTCCGATCCGTTTCGCTTTTCGCATGGAGGCGCTGCTCTGAGTTGTAGCGGCAAAGAACGCTAACCCAGTGATGAGGAGCGACCCGATCAGCTCGAGCCATTTCCCGACGATGGCCGCGGTCGGAGCGCTCGATGCTGCGCTGGGACTCTGAGCCGGCGAAGCTCCGGTACCGACGGAAAAGGTGAACGACCCCGACGATGTGTGATCGTCTTCGGCAGAAAACGCGCCCCAGATCACGGTGTAGACTCCCGAACGAAGGGGAGGCGGAACTGGATATTGCGACGCTCAGCACGTGCGGATCGTCCGGCCTAGTCGTGAGCTCGCCGAGTGTCACCGATGTTCCGTCCTCTGACAGCAACACGACGGAGCTCAGGGCGAGATCGACTGTCTCGGTGAAGGTCAACCGCAGCTCGTCGGGAAACAATGTCAGCGCACTGCCGGGCTGCGGCTCGGCTGCTGAGAACGCGGCATGTGCCGTTGCGGGAAGTGGCCGAGCCCCCAGCAGGAGCACGATGACCACCAGGAGCGCAAGCATCTTTCTCTGGGTAGGCGAACCGGCAACGATCATTTCGGCACGCTACACTACTTTTCGATTGGCTTCCGCACCAGCGATTGGGGGAATCACGGGTCGGATGCAGGACCTCGAACCACGCCCAATGACCACATCCATGGAAAAATCTGACAGCAAACTCACCGGATTGCGTTCATTGTTTCGACGCGGATCGTCGGAAAGCGACGTCATCGAACCCACGCCTCCACCCGAAATTGGTGAACTGGTGCGCGCGGGGGAGCGCGTCGTCCTGCGCCGGCATCTCGCATCCAACCGGGCGGCCTTCCAGCGATGGTACGCCGATCCAGAGATAGCCTATTTGCTGCGGCACGACCTGACGCCGCTCTCTGAACGACAGGCGCGCGGCTATTTCGACACGATCATCTTGCCGCTCTCGTTGCAAGGCTTTTGCTTCGCAATTCATCTTCGTGACACCGACGAGCTCATCGGCACCACCGCGCTGACCGACTCGGGGCCGGGGCACGCCAATTCGGCCCTCTTCCGCATTCTGATAGGCGAGAAATGGGCGTGGGAAAAAGGGTACGGGAGCGAAGCCACTCGTCTCGTCGTCGACCAGGCCTTCGAGGTGCTCGGTCTCGATGAAGTGCAACTCGAGGTCTTTCGCCACAACCCGCGCGCTATTGCCGCCTATAAGAAGGTGGGCTTTCAGCGCACCGGTGCACACACGGAATACCTGCCGCCTAATGGTGATCCGTTACATGTGGTCGAGATGGCCATTCGACGACCAACCGACACGGATCTCGAGTCCGACGACGCTTGATTCCTGCGATGGTTCCCCGTGCTGGCTCGTACCTGTCCGCAGCCCGATTGTTTGACGCTCCGTACTTCAAGCGACTAAAATTGCTCCTGGTCGCCTCGGTGGCGATCACGTGTTGCAGGCGCGCTCATCACGAGCGCCTTTAGTCTGCATTCGGCTCAGTGAAGGGAGCGGCGTTGGACGCCGGCAGTTCTACAAAGCCTGGACCTGCTAGCCCGGCCTCCCGGAGCATGCGAGCCCACTGATTTCGATCTCCCTGATCTGAAATTCCGTGCCGTTCGCCCCGGTGAGTTCGGGGGCGGTCCAGGACGATATTCGTTTCTGGAACCAGAGAGGACGGTACCTCATGCAGAAGTCCATGCGATATCACATCGCTGATGGTGAGAATCAGCCCGTGGTCCGCGCAGTTGCCCTTGTGGTGCAACGCGAGCCAGTCGAGGCGAAGACACAACCGGAACGTACGCAGCCCGAACCACAGAACGAGACGCATTCGAGCGGTAAGATCCGTTGGATTCGGCCCGCCCTGCGCAAGGCGCATCTCGCTTCATCCTAAACTGATTCAGGACCAATTCCTTGAATCCCCAGCTTGAGCTGGACGAGAGAGAGCTCTCTCCGGAACGCACCGCTGCCCGGTTTCGTGAGGCCATCGCCTCCGGGGACCGGGCCGGTGCCGTGCTGCTCGCCGAACGAGTTGACGACGAAGACGCCGAGGCGATCTTTGATGCGCTCGATGCTGCAGAAACCAGCGCGCTCTTCAATCTCGTCGGCGATGAGGAATTCGCGGAGCTCCTTGTTCGCCTCGACGATGAGCATGCGGCAGATGTGCTCGAGCTCATTCCCGCACCCGACGCGGCCGATGTCCTCGAAGAGCTCAATCCCGACGACGCGACTGACATCTTCGGCGAACTCGAACCAGAGCACAGCGACGTCATCTTCATCCAGATGGAACCAGAAGAAGCGCAGGAGCTGCGGGATCTCCTCGCCTATCCACCGGAGACCGCCGGCGGTCTGATGACGCCCGCCTTTGTCTCGATGGCACCCACCTTGCGTGCCGATCAGGCCATTGTCGCGCTGCGCAAGGTTGCCGAAACCGCCGAAACTGTCAACTACGTGTACGTGACCGATCCGGAAGATCACCTGCTCGGCGTACTCTCATTGCACCGCCTCGTGCTCACCAACCCGGACTCGCTGGTTCGCGACCTCATGTTCACCCGGCCGATCACGGTCCAGGCCACGGCGGATCAGGAAGCGGCAGCGCGCATTCTCACCGAGAACGAGCTGATCGCGCTTCCGGTCGTCGACCCTGATAACCGCATCCTGGGCATCATCACGGTCGATGACATCACTGAGGTGCTCGAGCGAGAGGTCACCGAGGACATTGAGCGGATCGGTGGTTCCGCGCCACTCTCCGAACCCTATCTGCGCGCGCCGGCAAAGCTGCTCTATCGCAAACGCATCGTCTGGCTCTTCGTGCTCTTCATGGCACAATTCCTGACCGTCTCGATCATCAGTCGGTACGATTCGTTGCTCGCCGACATGACCGTACTGAGCTTTTTCATCCCGATTCTGATTGGTACTGGTGGGAACATCGGTTCGCAAACCGTGACGACGATTGTCCGGGCCCTTGCCATCGGCGAAATTGGACCGCAACATACGTTTCGCGTTCTGATCAAAGAAGCATCCACTGGTCTAATGCTTGGACTGACCATGGCGACCCTCATGTTCGGCCGCGCGCTGATCACCAATGGCGCGAACGCGCAGGTGGCGACAGTCGTAGCCATCACTGTCTTCTCGATCGGCCTCTGGGCTGCAACGGTCGGATCGGTCCTCCCGATTATCCTCAATCGATTCCGGGTCGATCCCGCTGTGGTTTCAGCACCGTTCATCAGTTGCCTGGTCGACACCACCGGCCTGCTCATCTATTTCACGGTCGCCAAAATAATCCTTCCCGTCGGTTGATTGTTCAACCAACTCGCGTGACACACACGATATTGGGAGCGATAGGGGCCAGCTGGCGTATGATGACTTCATGTCACATTCCATCTTCCCAGGAGTTTCCCCTGCTTGACTATTCCCGCTATTCATTTGATTCGACCGCCGCCGCCATTGCCGACGAGCGGCTGTCCGATGTTCTTGCCTTGATACACACGGAAGGGTTTGGGCATAACGCGCAAGTGGTCCGGCTGGAACGCGGCAGGACTGGAGATCGATTGCGTCGTGCCGGTCTGGATGCAGGTTCCATCGAACGACTTGTCGCGCTAAACCGGCCGATCGTCCTGATGTTCGCGCCGGAACGCGTGGATGCAGCAGAGATCATTTTGCGCCGAGGTGGAGCGCTCCAAGTCGAACGCTACGCGCAATCGTCGGGGAGCCAATCCGCAGTGATCGCTTTCGATTCGGCGGTCTTTCGCCAACGTCGTACCAGTCGTCGCTCAGACCAGATTCAAGGACAATGAAAGTCCTTTACTGTCAGCTATTCATTGCGTGAGTTGACGGCTCTTGCGGCCTGTGCCTATGATTCCAACGTATAAGAGACATTCAGCCGAGCATTTTTCCTCGTGTTGCCGCCCTGCCCCTAATCGCTGCTTTACCTGTTGGTGAACGGCGGATTGATGGAGATACCTGAATTGCTCAATCGACCCCGCGAATTCACCGGTCGGCAATCTTCCCATTCTTGCAGCAACATATTCGCAACTGAGGCTTACCAGAGAGGGGGTGCCCCCACTCGCTAGCCCGGAGAAGCTGCGTAGCGTCTCCGACGCCAACCATTGGGAGTTCTACTCTGTGTCTCGCAAAGGATGGATCCAAGCGGATCCGGCGAGGCCAACCTGGCATGATGCCGGGAGCAAGAGGTACGAGGAGGTATCGTTATGTCTCAAGCATCGGTTCATGAGCTGTATCGCGCATTGATCAGCGGACAGCTCAGTCGTCGTGAGTTCTTCGCCCGCGCCGCGGCGCTCGGAATCACAGCTACGGCAGCCGGATTCATGTTGCGCGCAGCAGAAGCGCGTGCTCAAGATGCGCCATCAGCGCCCCCTGTCGTCGCTGAAGGCGATGGCACGATGTTCGAGGGTCAGGAAATCACCATTCAGGTGATCGACGCATCGGTCAAACTCCCCCTCGACGAGGTTCGAGACGAGTACGAAGCAGCCACGGGAGCCAAGCTCAATATCGTGGCTGACCCGATCGAGACAGCGTTCTCGAAATTGCTCGAGGATGCCGCCACTGGCACGAACTCGATCGACGGTTCGATTATCGGTATGTGGTGGCTGGGCGACCTCGTTGCCGGCAACTTCGTCCGTTCGTACGATGACTACTACGACGACACCTCAGCTGGTTACCCCCAGTTCGATTTCGAGGACGAGCTTCCGGGAATGCGCGCTCTGCGCATGTATGGCGGCCAGAAGTATGTGATCCCATACGATGCAGACGGGCAAGCGCTCTACTATCGCCGCGATCTCCTTACCGATCCAGATCACATGGCTGCGTACAAAGAGAAGACCGGAAACGATCTCAATGTTCCGCAGACCTGGGACGAGCTCTACGCGATTGCCAGCTACTTCAAGGAAACTGGTGTCGACGGTATCTCCATGCACCTGAAAGTCGGCGGACAGGGCATGTTCCACTACATGTCGCTCTCAGGACCGTATGTCATCGGTCCCGAGAACCCAAGCCTCTACTGGTTCGATCCAGAAACCATGGATCCGCTCGTCGAGAGCGCCGGCCACGTCGAGGCCGCGAACATGATCAAGCAGCTCTTCGATCTTGGACCGGAAGCTCAGGCAGGATGGGCACTGGGCGAAGCATGGGACCACTTCCTGCAAGGGAACGCCGTCTTCACGTTCAGCTGGGGCGATGTGCTCCCACTAGCAGTTGAGCAAGATTCCCCAATCAACGGGAACGTCGGCACAGCGCAACTCCCCGGTACGCTCAAATACACGAACCCGCTCACCGGTGAATCCTTCGAAACCGAAGCGCCGAACCTGGTCGGAAATACCACCGGCGGTAGCTGGTCTGGCGTGATCATGAGTGGCTCGGACAGCCCTGAAGCGGTGTATTACCTCTTCGCACTGCTCGCCACGAAAGCCAAACAGCAATTCTTTGCTACGCGTGGCTCAGATGGCGTCGATCCCGGTCGCATGTCCCAGATGCCACCGGAAGCAGTCGAAGGTGGCACCGGCAGTCTGGCGGAGTACGTCGCGCAAGGCTTCTCAGAAGCGGACGCGATCGAATACACCCGCGCGTACTACGACACCTTCCAGAATCCGAATCAGCTTCCCTATCTCCGAATTCCGGGGACTGCGGAATACTGGAACTCGCTCGATATTCGCCTGTCCGAGTTCGTGACGGGTCAGGTGGGAAGCGCGGAAGAAGCGATGGCCGCTCTGGCGCAGGACTTCCGCGACATCAATGATCGCCTCGGCGTCGACCTGCAGCTCGAGATCTATAAGGACTCGCTGGGCCTCTAAGCCTGTAGCGTCCTGATTGCTTGAGCAATGGGAGGGTGGCGATGCCACCCTCCCATCTTCACACGGTACCTCACGATCGCCAAAGGCCGGACTTTATGGTCAACCAGAGTGTTTCTCTCGGATCGGACGCTGAAATCCGATCATTCCAGCTGCCACCCGCGGATCGCTCGCACTATGGGTCGGGCTTTCGCTATTGGCTCCCAAGGCTGCTGACGATTGCCGCTCTGGCGCTCGGCGGTTATCTCGCCTATACGCTGAACGCCGTGATGTTGGCCGATGGATCCGCCCTTTCCCTGAAAGAGGTAAGCCAGAAGTTCACTTTCAAAGGCGATGGTTGGGTCATCACGCTCTCATGGTTCGGTGGGCTTCTCGCCTTAGCGGCTGCGCTGTTCCTTCCGCATTCCGAACGACTGGTTCACTGCCTCGGCGTAACCTTTGGCGCATTGATGGCGATGGCTTTTCCGCTCTTCACACATCGCCATCTGTCAATGGCGGACGAAGACGCCACCAAATTAGGGCCGGGATTGATTGCTGCGCTTGTTTGCTTCGCGATAGCGGCAGTCATTCCGTGGGTATTTCTCTTCGTTATCAACCGGGAAGAAAAGCTATTCGGCAGCGACTATGTCAAATGGCTCTTTGTGCTTCCCGCAGTCGCGTGGCTGCTGCTGCTGACGGCGTTCCCTCTGGCCTATGCCATCACCATCAGTCGCTATCAATTCCGCAACGGCCTGGTCAGTCGCTTCGTCGGGTGGGATAACTATCGTCGCCTTTTCGAGCGCGAGCTTTCCTGGGGGCCAATCTGGAATGGCCTGATCGCGGCCGGCATCGTCGCAGTGATTGTGATCGTCATCGTCGTGATCAGCGAATGGTTTGACAGCCGTTCCTTCTCTCGCGAGATCTGGTCGAAAGCCCGCTCGCTGTTGCCCATCTTTTGTATTCCAGCATTCATCTTTGTCGCTCTGCCGGATCTCCTGCGAGACCCGGTCGACAACGCATTCGACATCACGGTCTTTTTCGTGGCGGTGGCTGTGACCATCGAGATGATCTTCGGTTTCGGATTGGCGGTCCTCATGAACCGCCAGCTCAAAGCGCGCGGACTCTTGCGGGCACTCATTCTTCTGCCTATCTTCGCGGCGCCCGTCGGTATCGGCTATCTCGGACGCACCATCTTCTACGAAGAGGGCGGGCCAGTAAATTCCCTCCTTCGTGGATTGGGATTCGCAGGCGTACCGTGGCTCTCGAATCCATTCTGGTCGAAGATTTCGACCATCATCGCCGACGTCTGGCTCTGGACTCCGTTCGTCTTCGTTATCGCATTGGCTGGGCTTCAGGCACTGCCGATGGACATTCTCGAAGCGTCTGGGGTGGATGGCGCGACGTCATGGCAAACGTTCCGATCTATCACCCTTCCGTTGATGGCTCCGATCCTCTGGCTCATCCTCTTCCTGCGCACGATTGATGCGTTCAAAGTTTTCGACATTGCGGCCTCGATGACCGTTGGTGGTCCGGGACGTGCTACCGAATACTTCAGCTATTTGACGTATCGCACTGCGCGCAAAAACTTCAACTACGGGGATGCAGCAGCCCAATCGTTCTTACTCCTTGTCATCGTTTCGATTCTTATCACCGTGCTCTGGGGCCGTATCCGCGGCGTGTATGAGGAGGACCGCTGATGGCTTCAGTTGCACATCCAGGACATTCGGTCACGGGCTCGCATTCGGGGGTTCGTAAGACACTCGGTTCTATCTTCATCGTCCTGATCGTGGGCCTTGTTCTCTTGTGGACGCTCTTTCCCTTTTACTGGGCATTCATCAATTCGATCAAACATCCCTCGGACAACTATGGAAATCACTGGCTCCCCTGGCTCACGTTCAATCCCACACTCGATCCGTGGCGGGAGATGTGGAATCAGCGTGAGGTGCGCCGGGCGCTGCTCAACAGCGTCCTCATCTCGTTTGGCGCGGCCACAGTCTCACTCATCCTCGGGACGCTGGCAGCCTATGGAATCGCACGATTCCAGTTCTTTCGGCCAAAGAATGGCAGCTTGACGACCTGGTTCCTCTCTCAGCGCATCTTGCCGCCAATTATCTTTGTAACGCCCTTCTTCCTCATCATGCGCGAGCTGAATCTGCTAGATACGGTCTGGGGGTTGATCATCCTCAATGCCACCTTCAATCTGGTTTTCCCGGTGATTATCCTTACCCAGATGTTCCGCGAAATTCCGATCGAGCTGGAGGAAGCCGCACAAGTCGATGGCGCCAGTCGTTTCGAAATATTCTGGCGAATGGCCGTGCCATTGGTCGCGCCGGGCATTGTGGTCGCATGGATCCTTGCAATGGCGTTCAGTTGGAACGAGTTTCTCTTCGCGTTCTCGACCACCCAGGATAAGGCGAGGCCAATGTCGGTTATGTTGGTCGGCGCCGAGCAAACCCGCGGGGTCGATTTCCAGTTCGTCGGGACCCGCATGATCGCCATGATGGCTATTCCCGTGCTTGCATCGCTGATGGTGCAGCGCTATATCGTTCGTGGACTCTCCCTGGGAGCCGTAAAGGGGTAGCCCGCTTGCAGCGATCGCGCACTGCATGGTCACTCGATCGGCGCCGGTTTCTGACCGGCGCCGTCGCGTCTGTAGCGATGCTTCCCGCAGTCCCGATTGGCGCCCAGGACAATGTGCCGACACCCGTTCCGATTCGTCTTCAGACGCCGGATCTCGCCTTTGTCGATGCGCTTCAACGTCAACTCATGGAGTACCAGGCAAGCAGTAGCACTGATGGTTTGTTGCTCTCCATCGTTCCCGCCGAACCCGCATCGACTTCTCTCCTGAACGATCTGCGCTTGCACGGCCAGCGATTCTCAGGAGCGTTCGTACCTAATTGGCTCATCCCTGATCTGGTGCGAGATGATTACATTCTGCCCGCAGCAGCCCCAACGGCGCCGCTTCCAATGTCCGTCGCGAAGATGCGGAGTTTCGGTGGCCAATGGGTTGCCAGCGATCTCGATCACGACTGCACCTTGCTCTTTTATCGCGTCGATCAGCTCGACGCGGCCGGGCTTACGGTGCCCCAGACTTGGGATGAGCTCCTGGAGTCAGTTACAACGCTGAGCGAGACCGGTTCCGGCATCGCACTGCCCCGCAATTTCTCCCAGCAGGTGGCAGGGCACTTCTGCGCGATGGCCGCGAATTATGTTGAAGCGGGACCTTTCTGGTTCGATGCAGATACGATGGATCCGGCCATCACTAGTCCACAACACGCACAGGCGCTGGAGCTCTGGCGTAAATTAGCGGACCTCGTTCCAACACGATTGCGCGACGGTTCAACTGGGGATTTATGGGATGCGCTGATCGACGGATCGACAGGGCTGCTGATCGCATCGGCGAGCTTCCTGCCATTCTCGCTCGATCGTATACGCGATCCGTCATTGATCGGCGTTGCAGCGTTGCCGGGGATCCGGACCGCAAATGGGACGGTCAGACGAACCGGCAATACCGCCGGCGCGAACTGGGGAGGCGTCGTCATCCAGGGAACCAACGGCACCGAAACGGTTGGTGAGTTCCTCGATCATCTGGCTTCGCCGAAGCCACAGACTGAACTTTGGAATGACCGGGCCACCAGCATCATGCCGGCACCCGTAGGGTCCGAAGACATCACTCGGAATACAGAGCTGTTGACCTCAATGGGATGGCCCGAGATCCCGAGTGGCGCATGGCTAACCGCGTTGCAGGCGACCTTTGGAAATCCGAACCAGCTTATTCCTCTCCGGATTGCGGAAACGCAACGCTACCTCAAGGCGCTCGAGAACGAGCTCGTCCGCTTTCTGTCCGGCGAGATTTCGACCGCATCCGAAGCACTCGAACGTGCGGCCAGCGAATGGCGAACAATCAACGATGCAATCGATGTCGACGTGCAACGCAAACTTTTCGAGCAATCCCTGATGTTGCCACCGGGTCAGTAGGACAACGACCGCAGCGAACGTAGGCAAGTCCAGGAACCCGGAAACCTCGATGCGATTGACATGCCAGCGGCTGAGCGATCCGTCGAAGTACTGCACCCCATGCATGGCATCGAAAGCGATTTGGTAGCCGGAGCTGGCAACGACCTCAGTTGTCGCGTCGCTATACGATCCGAACGGATAGGCGAAACAGGTGGTAGACGTCCCCAGGATCGAATCGAGCCACGCTTTATTGGCGTCGACCTCGTAGACCTGCCCGTCATAACTGAGCTGATCGAGGAACTGGTGACTGACGGTGTGGCCACACACCTCGCCGTATTGATTGAGCTCCCAAATCTCATCGGGAGCAAGCTGGGCGTAGCTTGGAAGAAAGTAGGTGCCCTTGAAGCCGTAGGCGGCAAGGAGGTCGCGAAAGACGCGCACCGACGCCCAGCCATCATCGACCGAGAGAATCACCGGTCGGTTGGGGAGAGGCGTGCCGTAGTCGAGGTTGGCAATGAGATCACGGGGTGTGATCGAGCTATATCCGTTGTCACGCAACCAGATCAATTGCTCTTCCAGTTGCCATGGTGCAACGCGATAACGATCGATGTAGTCGCCAATGTCGTGATACATCAAGACAGCCACCGCGGCCGGTTGCATCCTTGATCCGGGAGGCGCGTACCCGTCTGCGTAAATGTATCCGTCTCCCATAGGCGTCGAAACCGGGATCCAGGATTCTCCATCCTGCGCGATCGGCGATCCCATGATCGTTACCGGCGTGCCACCGTTGAGCTCAGAAATAACCGAACAGCCGAGTCCAGGACCGCTGCGAAGATTGACGACGTCAGCGGTGAAGCCAGCTTCCTCCGCATCTGAAAACGAACCGCTTTGGCCGCAGGTGGCGTCATCCAGCGTCTCTTGAATGCTCTCGCGAACGACATAACCCGTTCCGCCGTCGGTCGACACCGGTACCCACGTGTAATCGTCGTTCTCGGTCTCGCCGCCGATCAGAAACACCGCGACATTCCTCGGGAGCTCGGCCACGATTTCGCACGATGTGCTCGGACCGGATCGGAGATTCAGTTCAGGAACCGCGACAACGAATCGGTCGCCCCGAGTGGTGCTGGTCAGGCTTGGCGAGCATAACGAGCTTATAGTGGATGATGGACCACTCCCGGTACCGTCCGCTGGATTCCCCGCCAAAGCGAGCATAGGTGGAAACCCAACCAGAACTGCCAGCACGAGCGCCGAGAGCAAACGACGGACGAAATCTGGAACCCGCACTAACATAGTGAACCCTCGCGTACCGCGGCGCCCAAATCATTTGCGCGCCAGAACATTGCGTACGTACGCGGGATATCTGCGAGGGTGCTGTCAGTTTAATCTTGGGGTTGCCGATTCGCAACGGGGGCGGAATACGAGATTGCGTGATGGCTCAGTTGGGTGAGGCGCTTGCGCTAAAACGACACGACCGAGGCGAAAAAAAGAAAGGTCCCAGTCCCCGGACACTTCGATACGCGTGATGTGCCAGCGGTCCATGGAGTCGAAATACTGAAGCCCGTCCCAGGCATGAAAACCGATCTGGTACCCCGCATCGATCACGATCTGCGTGGTCGTCTCATTGAACGCGCCGAACGGATAGGCAAAGCAGGTTGTGGACGTTCCCGTAATCGAATCGAGCCACGCTTTGTTTTCGACGATCTCGTACCACTGTCCATCGTAGCCAAGCTGATCGAGGAACGGATGGCTTACCGAATGTCCGCAGACCTCGCCAATCTGGTTGAGCTCAAAGATCTCTTCCGGAGTGAGCTCGGCATAGCTCGGCAGCATGTAGGTTCCCTTGAACCCATACGCGGTAGAAGATCACGAAAAATCCGCGCCGATGCCCACCCGTCATCGACTGACAGGATGACCGGTCGCGGCGGAAGCGGCGCGCCTTGGTTGAGATTTGCGATCAAATCGCGCGGGGTGATCGAGGAATAGCCGTTATCCCGCAACCAAATGAGCTGCTGCTCGAGCTGCCAGGGAGCGACCACGAAACGATTGTAATTGTCGTTGATGTCGTGGTACATCAACACGGCTACCGCAACTGGTTGTTCCCAGCTTCCCGGTGGGGAATAGCCCTCCTGCACGATATATCCTTCGCCCATCGGCGTGGAAACTGGGAGCCACGAATAGCCGTTTTGTTCGACTGCCTCACCGCGGACCTGAACCGGGGTGCCAGCGTTCAGTTGTGAGATGACCGCACATCCAAGCCCCGGACCGGTTCGAAGGTTGACTGATTCGGAAGTAAACCCATCCTCGCCAGCGCTGTCGATCCTCGACGGGATCTCACAAGTCGCACCGTCTGGCATTGCTTGAACGCTGGTCAGGACAACGAACCCCTTTCCCCGATCAGCGGAAACGGAAATCCACGTGTAACCTTCCCGCTCCACTGGTTCGCCGATCAGTGTGAGCTCTGCGCCACGTTGAAGCTCGGACACGATGTCGCAGGTCGTACTGGGACCGGTACGCAGGTTCAGCTCTTCGACAGAGACGACGTAGCGCGCACCTCCCGCTTCCTCGACCAGCTTCGGTGAGCAGATCGATTCAGCGGTGGAAGTCGGCGTCCTGCCGGCCGGCTCGGCCTCCTGGGCAGACGCCGATGCGAATGGAAACGCCAATAGCGCCACGATGGGAAGGATGGCAAGCGCAAGTCGCAAACGCCGAGACGCGAAATGAAAGAATGGAACCGGCATTCAGCAACCTCAGCAGAACCACGCGACCGTCGACGGCGCAACCAAACCATGCGTACGTACGCATGGTTTCCGCGCCACTGCGCGTAGTATAGGAACGACCCCATGTCTTGGCAATGAGACGCCTGAGAGTTGCCTCAGGTTTCGCTTCTCTGATGCCGAGACTATGTCGGTGAGGTAACACATTCCAGAAAAGGTCCGGGATTGCCTGCCGGCCACTCCAGGATTCGCTCGATCTGCGTTGCTAGCGAGCCAAAGCGGTCCCCGAACTTTGTGCCACCGTATCACGCAGCGCGCGTACTCGGAACGCGGCCACAACCAGGAATCCTCCGTATACGATCGCCGTCGCCCCGATCGCCCAGATTGTGGCGAGAGCGCCCCGGCCTGGTTCGATGACCAGGAACGTCCCCACCACCACGCCGAGGATCCCGACAATTCCTTGGAGCCACGGACTCATCAGGTGACCGTCGCTAGTGAAAGCGCCGACCAACAGGAACATTCCGGTCAACATCGCCCAGACTCCGAAAATCACCATAAGGGTGACTACCCCGACTTCAGGCGCAAACCATAGCGCAATGCCCGCGACAATTTCGGCCATTCCCCAGAACAGGAGCAAACTGCGCCGGCCCCAACTGAGCTCGCCATGCCGGAAGAACCCAATGATGCTGACAAATCCGTCGATGGCGAGATATGCCCCGAGGATCCAGATCAGGCTCGTCAAGGTCAGGCCGGGCCAAATCCAGGCGGCAATGCCGAAGAGAATGGCGAGCGCTCCCCGCACGAGCCACAACCACCAGAGGTCGAGCACCTCTTGAGCGGTCTCCGTCATCTTTTGAGGATCGAACCCCGGCGATGCGCCAGATTGCATCTCGTATTAATTTCCTTCCGATTGAGTCAGAGATCCTAATCTCGCACCGAGCATGCTGAAAAATCCGCGTGGGTACAGCTTGCGCTGGGATGACAGTACCGATTCTACTGCGAAGCGGATGCACGCTCTGTGAGAAAATGGCAGCAGCGCACTTGCCTTACCATCGAGGTGTACCAGGGTTGGTTCGAACTGATGACGACGACGCCCTGATTCTTGGAATCGACCTGGGTACGACTTCTACCAAAGCGGTTGCCTACGACGTGCGCGGCCGTATGGTTGCGACCGCATCTCTCCCCACCGTTGCGCACTATCCGCGACCGCTGTGGGCTTTTTTCGAGCCGGAACAACTTTGGCAGTCCGCCGCCGCTGCGGTGCGTGGTGTCGTCGAGCAGATCGGTGATCCAGCACGCATCAGATCCGTCGCGGTCGCAAGTTTCGCCGAAGCCGGTGTACCCATTGATGACCAAGGCAATCCAACATATAACGTCATCGCATGGTTCGACCGGCGCACCATGCCGCAGGCGGATTGGCTGCTCGAAACCATCGGTGAACAACGGCTTTTCGAGCGATCCGGGTTAGCCCTGCAACCGATCTTCACCTTATGCAAGCTGCTCTGGCTGAAGGAACACGAACCGCTCGCCTGGGAGCGTACCCGCGCCTGGTTGATGGCCGACAGCTATATCGCGTGGCGACTCGGCGGAGCTCCCGCTAGCGACTACTCGCAAGCTGCGCGCACGCTTGCGTTCGATTTGCAACATCTCGAATGGGATTCGGAATTGATCGATCAGGTAGGCATCGACCCATCCATTCTCTCCCCAGTCATGCAAGCGGGATCGGCAATCGGCGCAGTCGACAAGGAGGGAGCCGCCGCCACGGGTCTGGTCCAGGGAACAACCATCGGTGTCGGTGGCCATGACCATGTCTGCGGGGCCTTCGCAGCTGGAGTCACCCAGCACGGCGCGGTGCTCGACTCGATGGGCACTGCTGAAGCGTTATTCGTTGCGCTCGATGCCCCCATCTGGGATCCCGAGCTCGGCCGACAGGGCTACACGCAGGGAGCCCATGTCGCCGCTGGCAAGTACTACGGCTTCGGCGGTCTTTATACCTCTGGGGCTTCGATCGACTGGATACGGAGCATTACGGGTCGCGAGGACCGCATCGCGCTCACCGCCGCGGCCGGGGCCATACCGCCCGGGAGCAATGGCGCAACCTTCATGCCCCACTTGCGACTGTCGAGCCCCCCCAATATCGACTCGAAATCGCGGGCTGCCTTTCTCGGACTCACCACTGATATCGACCAGGCGTCGCTGATGCGCGCCGTCTACGAAGGTATTGCCTACGAAGCGCGGGCCTCTATCGAACCACTGGTTGGGTTTGCCGGTTCCAATACGTTGCCAGAGATTGCAGTGATTGGCGGCAGCTCGCGAAATGAGCTCCTACTGCAGATCAAAGCAGCGGTCACAAATCGACCCGCATCATGTCATGGCGATCCACGAAGCCACCGCACTGGGCAGCGCGTTGCTCGGCGGATTAGCAGCCGGCATCTATCGTGACGCCGAAGACGTCCGTGCGACGGTCGAGCTCGACAGTAAAACCATCGAACCCGATCCCGAATCGGCGAAGTTCTATGAGGATTTCTATCAATCGGTCTATAAACAGCTCTATTCCGTGCTGAAACCCCTCAATCACACTATCTACGACAAAGTGGTCGATGAAAACGCTGAGACCGGCGCATGACCACCCCCGCAATCCTGGCCATCGATCTTGGCACCGGATCGGTCAAGGCGCTGGTCATCGATGAAACCTGCATGGTATTGGCGACGGCATCCGCGTCGTATCCAGTCTCACGACCGCACGACGGTTGGGCCGAACAAGATCCCGACGATTGGTGGAACGCAACCGTCGATGCGGCGCGACGAGCAATCGTGTCAGCCGGAGCGGTTCGCGTTCTCGCTCTTGGACTGAGCGGGCAGATGCATGGCACCGTTCTTCTGGACCGGGACTTCCAGCCGGTACGACCGGCGATCATATGGGAAGACCGGCGTAGCGCCGCCCAGGTGCGTACGCTCACCGAAGCTCTCGGAGCGTCGCGACTTATCGCTATTTGTGGGAGTCCAGTCGCAACTGGCTTCCAGGCCGCCACCCTCGCCTGGCTGAACGAGCATGAACCGGCATCGATCGCGCGAACCGCGGTGGTGCTTCTGCCGGCCGACTACATTCGCTATCGCCTCACGGGCGAACTGGCTACTGAGCCGAGCGATGCGTCCAGTACCTTGCTTTTTGATATCGAGCGCCGGGCGTGGTCGCCAGAGATGGCCCGCGCGGTTGGCATCGAACTCGACCAGCTTCCGGCGGTTGTTCCGTCGACTGGTATCTCTGGGTCGTTGACCCCGGAAGCTGCCGGCTTGCTCGGGCTGCCAATCGGAACACCGGTCGCCGGGGGTGGGGCCGATGCGCCGTTGGCCGCGCTGGCGGCAGGAGCAACGTCGAGCGATACCTTGCTGCTCACCATCAGCACAGGGTCTCAGGCAATTTTGCCCGCTCCGCAACCCGTGGTCGATCCCAAAGGCCGTATTCATACCTGGTGCAACATTGCCGAACCAGGTGCTGTTTTGCCGGCCTGGTACCAGATGGGCGCCACGCTGGCGTCTGGTCGAGCTTTGCGATGGTTGCGAGAGGACATCCTCGCTACGACCGCCGCGCAGCTGGAGACCAGCATCCAGCAGGTTCCTCCGGGATCGGATGGGCTGCTGTTTCTACCCTACCTGAATGGGGAACGAACTCCGCACATGGATCCCGACGCATCTGGCGCATTTCTCGGGCTAAAAGCTCAGCATGGGCCAGACGAGCTGACGCGTTCTGTTATGGAGGGATCGGTGTTTGCACTCCTCGACGCGTTCGCGGTGTTGCGCGAGTTAGGCGGAGCGCCAGAGCGCATCGTGCTGGCGGGAGGCGGGGCGCGCAGTCGGATCTGGACGCAGATTGTGGCAGATATCTTCGAACTCCCGGTCGATCCGCTCGAAGAATCCGAAGGCTCGGCTATGGGCGCAGCCATCGTGGCTGGGACGATGGTCGGGTGGTTTGATTTGGCGGAAGGCGCGCGGCGGTCGTCCCGATTGGGCCGCAGAGTGTCTCCCGAACCCGCAGCTGTTCAGATCTATCGAGAGCTCTACCCGCTTTTCCAGCATGCCTATCTGGCGTTGAAGGACGATCTTCACGCGCTCGGCGCAATTGCCTCGCGCGCGCGGGCCGCATCGATCAACGCCTGACGCTCCTCCATTCGGAAACGATCGGCGAACTCAGCTCGCGGTTGCGCAAACGCAGCAACTTCGGGTCTCCAGCGATCGGAAATCTCGACCACCGGTACGTCAGTGGCTACCGCAGCCGCCTGAATAGCCGCCCCGAACGCCACGTGCTCTGTCTTACCAAGGACCGACACTGGTAATTGGGTCGCATCGGCGATGGCCTGCTGCCAGGTCGGATGCGCGCTTCCGCCTCCAACCAGACTGATTGCTGGCTGATCGATGTCCAGCCGTCGTAACGCTGCAAGACAGTACGCCAGGCCAGCCGCGACGCCATCGACGGCAGCGCGCGCCAACCGTGTGGAATCGAAATTCGTCATTTCGATACCCAGGATCGAGCCTGTTGCATTCGGAAGATTTGGAGTCCGCTCGCCGCCGAAGTACGGAGTCAGCAGCAGGCCCTCCGCACCCGGCTCGACGTCCCCGGCCCGGTTTAGCGCTTCCAGCAGCGATATACCGGTCAACCTGGCAATATCGTCGACTACGCGGGTGCAGTTCAGCATACAGGCGAGGGGCAAATATCGCCCGGTCGCGTCTGCGAATCCACAGACCTCGCCGGTTGGGTCGGCAGTGGGTTCGTCGGAAACTGCATAGACGGTTCCGCTTGTGCCAAGACTGACAACGAAATGCCCTGGCGCGGCGCCGATTCCCAGTGCCGCACCCATGTTGTCACCCGTTCCAGGGCCAACGGGAATGCCGGGCGTTAATCCCAGAAACTCGGCTGCCTCGCGCGTCAACTCGCCAGCTTGGGCATTGGGATCGAGCACGTCGGGAATGCGCACTCGAGACGCAAAGTCAGCACCCGCGGCCAGCTCGAGCAAATGCCGTTTCGGCGATTCGGAGATTGAGCTCCACCATCCTGAACCCGACGCTTCGCCGCGATCGGAAGTCAGATTACCAGTCAGCCTCCAGGTCAGCCAATCGTGAGGCAGGCAGATTGCTTCGATTGCCGCCATCTGTTCAGGTTGCGTACGCGCCAGATACGCGAGCTTGGCGATGGTGATGGAAGCGACCAGTCTCGTGCCGGTTTCTGCAGCGAAATCGGTGAGGCGATTCAACCTTTCGGCATCAGCTGCCGCCGCGGTGTTGTTCCAGAGCGAAGCCGCTCGCAACGGGACCCCGTTGGCGTCAGTGGAGACGAATCCGTGTTGCTGTCCCGCCACCGAGATGCCTACGACTGGCCAGCCCGCTTCGGCGATCGGCGCGATCGCCAAACGCAATGCCTCCCACCAGTCGCCGGGCCATTGCGTATCTTTCCCGGAATGGGAGGCGCGACTCTCCGCTACGATCCGTCCGCTCACTAACTCGACCGCGACCACTTTGGTCGATTGCGTGCTGGAATCGACTCCCAGAACCACCTCGTTCATCGATCTCCCTCGCCTCTCTTGTAGGTCCGCTATTCTGACTGCAACGACCGCCGGGTGCACGGCGGATTCGGACCAAGGAGTGTTTAACCGTGAATTGGTATCCCCTCGAGCTGAGCTTTCATGTCCGCACCTACACCTTCGGAGAACGCCTGATCCCCGACATGCTCGGAAAAACGGGGACACCAGAAGGAATCGTTGCGGAAACATGGGAGGTGAGTGACCAGCAAGACGCGCGCGCAACCATTTTGCATGGCGAGCTCGCCGGGCAATCGTTCCATGATGTGGTGATGCAATATCCAGAACAGGTCGTCGGCCTAGGCTGGAACGGACCGCATTTCCCGCTCCTGGCCAAGTTTCTCGACGCGTCGAATATGCTCCCGGTCCATCTTCATGCTGACGACGAAACCGCCGCAGCGGTCTACGCCGAACCAAACGGAAAGAGCGAAGCGTGGCACATACTTTGGGCCGATCCTAACGCGACCATTTTGGCCGGGATCAAGGAAGGCGCGACGGAAAGCGAACTGGTTGCCGCGTTCAAGCGGCAGGACTATAACGCGGTCATGTACGAGTACCCCATCGCGCCCGGAGATACGGTTTATGTGCCGGGTGGCGTCCTCCACTCGTTCGGTCCGAACACGTTGATCTTCGAGATTCAGCAGACATCGGATCTTGCGCAAAATGTTATGCCGGTCGACCTGCTCGGCAACCAATATCCCGAAGAGCAGTGGGACGCGAACATTGCGCAGACACTGGCCGAGCTCAAACGGGACTACCTGCCGGTCCCCAACCCTGGATTAACCATCGAGCGTGGAAACAATCGCTATCGCTATTGCTGCGCTGGTCCGTACTTCGCGCTGGAGCGGTGGTCGCTGCGCGAAACGCACACTGAGCCAGCCCACCTCGATCGCTGCCTCATCCTGTCCAGCATCGGCGACCCAGTGAAATTCCGCTATAGCGGAGGAACATTTACTCTCGATCGCGCCAAATCCTGCGTCATTCCCGCCGCACTCGGCGAATTCACGATCGAACCAAGCGGGACCGGCGATTTGATCGTTTGCTATGTGCCCGATCTGGCCGAGGACATTGTCGCGCCACTATCGGCGGCCGGGTATTCCAGCGAACAAATTTCTGCGCTTGGGGTCGTAAAGATCTCGTAACTGCCGACCCGGCGACCCTGGGGTCGTAGATTCTTCTCACGAAAAACGCGACCCCAATGGGGCCGCGTTTTGTTTGATTTCGTGCAGTTATGAATTAGAACGGAACGATGCTCGACCAGAGTTGATCGGCTTCCGCTCGCAAAGACGGCTCTGCGTCTTGCACGTTCACGTTGGTGGTCGTCACCGCTGGATCGCCGCTGCCACCAGAGCTTGCGCTGCTCACGGACCCACCGCCGCTCCCGCCTGCGGAATTGCTCGCCCCCCCGCCAGAAGACGACGAGCCGCCAGAGCCGCTTCCACTGGAGGCGCCTCCGCCACTCCCACCGGAACTGGCATTGCCGTTGCTATTTCCGCCGTCGCCACCAATTGCGTCTCCGGAAATGGCACCGCCGCCGTCTCCTCCGCTGCCGCCGTCGCCACCGCCACCGCCTACGCCGCTTCCAGCATTAGCCGTGCCTCCATTGGCGCCGCTGCCATCGCCACCGGTCGCGGATCCGCCGTTGGCGCCGCCGCCACTGCCGCCGGCATTTCCACCGCCTGAGGTGCTGCCGCCATCGGTTCCGCCAGATCCGGCGTTACCGCCAGCTCCATCACCACCGCTTCCGGACCCTCCGGTGCTCGAACCAGCATCTCCGCTGCCGCCGGCTCCATCACCACCAGTGTCGTCACCGCCGGCGGTATCGCTGCCAGAGGAACCCTGTGCCAGGGCACGGCTTACTCCGGTTCCGGCAAACGCGGCGACCGCAATCGCTACCACGCCGAAGCGCTGAAGAAATCGACGCCGGTCCAAAACCGAATCAGTATTTGGTTCAAATGAAGTCACGTTGTTCTACTCCCCTGTCCGCTGCCGGTTTGTCGAAATTGCGGGCACGATGATCAGCTAGCGGGCTTATTGCAGGCCTACCCATCTCACCCTATCACGCCCCATTCCTAGTCGCAACCCACCTCTATACTCCACAGCATGCTTACGTCGTTGCTCCAGGAGGATGGAATGAGCCAGATTGGCAAAGTCGCGGTCGTCGGCGCTGGGACGATGGGAGCGCAGATCGCTTCCCTGTCAGCCCTATCCGGCTACACGGTATCGCTGTGGGATGCCCTGGATGACGCACTCGCGAAAGGAATGGACCGCGCCGAGCAAGAGATCTTTCCAAATCTTGGAGAGCGCCGCGGACTCGATCTGGCTGAAGTCGCGACCGGGCTTTCGCGCCTTTCCGCCGCTGGTTCGATGAAGCAAGCGGTCGATGGCGCCGATCTCGTAATCGAGGCAGTCCGGGAAGAAATCGGTGTCAAGCGGGCGGTCTTCTCCGAGCTTTCACGCATGACACCGGCCATTCTTGCCACCAACTCATCGTCGATTCCATCTTCGCTTATTGCGTCTGCGGTTGAGCGTCCCGAACGGTTGTTGAACATGCACTTTTTCGCCCCGATCTGGGTCCGCTCGATGCTCGAGATCATGACGTGCGGCGAATCCAGTGACGCGACCCTGGAGGCTGCGTACAACTTCGGAGTGTCCTTGGGACTCGTCACCGCGATCGTCAATGGTGAAAGCAAAGGATTCATCATCAATCGCATCTGGCGAGCGGTAAAACGCGAATCACTCGCGGTGGTCGATGCCGGGGTCGCCACACCGGAAGACGTCGACCGGCTCTGGATGATGTTTTTTCAGACCGAATATGCGCCCTTCGGCGTGATGGACATGGTTGGGCTCGATGTAGTTTCCGATATCGAATCGAGCTATCAGCTCGTCACGCGGGATCCGACCGATACGCCATCTCCAACGCTTGCGCGCATGATTGCGGCTGGCGAACTGGGGGAGAAGTCCGGTCACGGCTTCTACCAGCATCCCAACCCGAAGTACCGTGAGCCTGGCTTTCTGAAGGGAGAGGACTAACACGATGTTCACTGTCGTCTGGCTCGTCAAAAAGCGCGCCGATCTGACCCAGGAAGCGTTCATCCGATACTGGATCGACGAGCACACGCCACTCACCGCTGCCACTCCGGGAATCCGCGCGTATCGTTGCTATCCAATGATGGCCCATGACGGCAAGGCTCCAGCGTTCGATGCGATCGCGTTTGCTTCGTTCGACGACGAAGCGGCCTGGCGGATTGCCGAGCAGTCTCCCGAGCTGCAAGCGGCTATTGCCGATGCGGGGAATTTCCAAACGGTTGCGGAGACACAGGCGTTTTACGCACAAGAACACGTCATTATTTAACTGGGGTCGTGAACTCGGCAATCGACCTAGAGGGACTTCGCCACGAGCTTGGTAATCGCCTGGAGGGAATCGACCACCCCGCGCTTGTTCAGGGCCGAGGAATAGGTTTCAGGGAGTCCATCGGAGTTCAGCGATTGTCGCATCGCGGTCAGCGCTGATTCGTCCACCAGATCGACCTTGTTGTACTGGATGACGACTGGGAACGCACCTGGCGCTTTTTGCAGCCGGGCAAGGGAGGACATAAGCTCGTCGAAACTTTCGATGTTGTCTTCCAGCCGCGCAGGCTGGGCATCGGCCAGAAACACCACTCCGTCCGAACCGGACAGGACCGCATTGCGCGCGTCCTCGCTGCCCTCATTCCCCGCGACCGAATAAAGCTGGAATCGCATCTGATACTCGCCAACCGTGCCGGCATCGATGGGCAGATTGTCGTACAACACGGTGCGACCGCTTTCGTTCTCGATCGAGGTCAATGCGCCTCGCTGCTTTTCCGGGATGAGTTCATGAACCGCTCGCAGAAAGGTGGTTTTCCCGCTTTGTCCGGGCCCGTACACCACGATCTTGGCTACGATCTGCTTGTTGTCGAGGTCGATCATCGCCATAGCTAGCTCACCGTTCCCTGCGCTGTTTGTTCGATCGTCACGCTGCGCTCGCTGGTCCCAGCCAACGTTTCGCCAACCACGCGAGCATTCGGGATCGCCTGCAGCACCGTCGCGACATCAGCCTGCCGCACGGCGAGTACCATGCCGATCCCCATGTTGAACGTGCGGTACTGCTCCCGCGGTTCGATGTTGCCGGTCTCGACAAGATACGTGAAGATCGGATTGACCGTCCATGTCGATTGATCGAGCCGAGCCGAGATCCCTTCGGGCAACATGCGCGGAACGTTGTCGATCAATCCGCCACCGGTAATGTGCGCGATCCCGAGGATCGTCCCCTCTTGCACGGAGGGATAGACCCGCGGGAAATAGGTGGGATGCGGAGCCAGTAGGGCTTCCCCAATCGACGAGCCGTCCCCTCCAGGCAGCGGTTGCGCAAGTCGCTCCCAATCGTCGTCCGGTACTTCGCCTAATCCGACAATCAAGCGCGCCAGGCTATACCCATTGGTATGCAAACCGATCGAGGGCAATCCGATCAGCGCGTCCCCCGGCTGAATCGCGCTCCCATCAATGAATGCCGACGGCGCTACCTCGCCCACAATGAAACCGGCTGCATCGTATTCACCGACCGCGTAGAGTCCTGGCATCTCGGCGGTCTCGCCACCGATGAGGGCCGCCCCGTTAATGCTGCACGCCTCGGCCATGCCGTCGACCAGCCCTTCGAGCGCTTCCGCGTCGATCTTGCCCATGGCGATGTAGTCAAGAAAAAAGAGCGGCCGCGCGCCGCAGGCAAGGATGTCGTTGACACAATGGTTCACGAGATCGCCACCGACACGTTTGTGCGCCCACCCGCCGATCAGGAACGCCAGCTTGATCTTGGTGCCGATCCCATCAGCACTGGCAATCAGCAACCGGTCATCTCCCGCAGGTAGCCGGAAGATCCCACCGAAATGCCCGATCTCCCCGGCAGTTCCGGGACTGCCTGTCGCGCGGGCGAACCCGGCAATGGCACTCAGGCTCTTCGCCGCCTGGTCGATATCGACGCCGGCATCGCGGTAAGAAATAGTCCTCGAGGGTCCGGCGCTCACTACGACTCCTGCTGCAAACGATCGACGAGATTCCGCACGCAGTATCGCCCGAATGCGTCAGGCGACGGCGCCCTCATCCGCAAGCTCGGTTGAGGCAACGCCGGTTCCGACTACCGATACATAGGGCGCAAACCCACCGAGAAGCGCTTCGGGGAGTTTCCCTGTTAGCACTGTTCCCCGCTCGTCATACCGCGTGTCCTCCACGCGTCCGGTGTTGTGAAAGCGATCGACAAGATCGTGCCGGGAAAAGGGCACCACCAGCACGACATCGACGAAACGCTGCTCCGTTTCCAGGCCGAGCTCGATCTCTCCGAGCAGCGCTTGGATGCCCTCCCCGGTGTACCCGGAGATGGTCACAACCGGCCACTCATCACCGATCGCTTCCCGCAATCGCGCGAGATTTTCATCCGAAACCGTGTCGATTTGGTCGGCTTTATTGAGCGCGATCACGGTCGGCTTGCCATCCGAGCCGAGGTCTTCCAGCACCTGATTGACCGTTGCGAACTGCTCGACCGCGTTGTGATGCGTGACATCGACCACATGGACCAGCAGGGTCGCTTCGTTGATCTCTTCTAACGTTGCGCGGAACGCCGCGATCAACATAGTCGGGAGATTGTTGATAAAACCCACCGTGTCGGTCATGAGCACTGCCCGGCCGCCAGGAAGATCGATCCGTCGCGTGGTCGGGTCGAGCGTGGCGAAGAGCTTGTCTTCCGCCAGCACTCCGGCATCGGTCAACCGGTTGAGCAAAGTGCTCTTCCCAGAGTTCGTATAGCCAACCAGGGCGACAACGGCCATGTTTTGGTTTCGGCGATGATCCCGGTAGATTTGCCGGTGACGATGCACATCGGCGAGCTGGCCTTTGATGAAGGTGATCCGTTTGCCAAGCTCGCGCCGGTCAGATTCAAGTTGGGTTTCGCCCGGACCACGCAGACCGACCCCACCGACTGCCTGGCGGGAAAGGTGGGTCCACAACCCGGTCAAGCGCGGCATGCGATATTCGAGCTGCGCCAGCTCCACCTGCAAACGGCCTTCGTGCGTCTGCGCGCGCTTGGCGAAAACATCGAGAATCAATGCAGTGCGGTCGATGACCTTGATGTCGAGCTCTTTTTCGAGATTGCGTTGCTGGGAGGGTGTCAGCTCGTCATTGAAGATAACCAGGTCGTACCCCAGTGTTTCTCGTTCGTCCTTGATCTCCTGCAACTTGCCCTTGCCGACATAGGTCCTGGCTACGGGATGGCTCAATTTCTGCGTGACCGCTCCGATTACCTCGACATCGACCGTTTCGGCCAGTCGGGCCAGTTCTTCCAGCGAGTCCTGCACGCTCCAATTGACACCGTATTTATCCACGGCCACCAAGAGGGCATGTTCGATTGGTTGGCCGGTCGCTGTGCTGCTGTGGGGAATGGGAAGTACCTCGTTTAAAGAAAAAGCGAATGATGCAAATAAGAAGTATACGTGGGCAATCTTGCGGCACCTAGGTTTGAGGTTTTGTGCTCAAGATCGCGTGATCTCCCTTTGCCTTTAATCCGTCGCCCCTGCCCCATCGACTTATGGTGCTTCGTTTGCCAGCGACTTCATGGCCAACTCGATGTCGTCCAGCGTTCTGCGTCGTTCGGCAACCCAGGTGCGGTCGTCGGCCAAACGCTGCTTCTCACCAGTCAACCAGGCGCGGGTGGCCATCGGTGCTGGTCCCCCGAATCCAGCCCGACGCTCGATGAACCGGCGCGGCGCGAGGTAGCGACTGATGGTTTCGAACTCGATCCCGAGCTCGCGACCCAGGACCAGCATGCCCGCTGAGTCGACCATTGCACTGGTGATGCCGCTGGTCTCGACTCCGTCGTCGCGCAATTGACCCATCACCCGTGCAGCCATCTCCCGGGCCGGCGACGGAGGAATCTGTTCCTCCAGCATGAGGAAATCAGCGAGTTCGCCAATCGTCGTGTGATTGCGGTTGGCGCGATTGGCCAGATAGGCGCGATTGAATGCGATCTCACGGTTCAGGAAGAAGAGGAAGCGATCGATCAGCTTACCTATCACGTCGAACGCGAGCAGGAATCGTTCGAGCGGTTGCGCCATCTCACTCAACGGCTCCAGCGGAACATGCGCGATCCAGCGATCGAGCGTGTCCAGAACCGCATCGAGATCGATCGCGAGTCGCGCCATCTCTTCAAAGGCGGGAATGACCGTATGTTGTGGAAGCTCGCTCCGCAGTTGCGGGGAAGCATCATGCAAGACCAGCGAAGAGGGATCTGTGCGGTAGAGCATTGCCGTTTCGTGCATGAATCGGTTCATCGGATGCGCGACCGCCCGGAGCGACTCCACGACCGCAGCAAAATGGTCAACCGCGGAAACTGAGTCGAAGGTGTTTTCGATGACGCCGTCGAACCCCGCGTTTGCGGCCGCTTCTTCACGATCGATTGGGAGACCGGTCGAAACAAGCGCTCCTGCTCCCAACGGTGATTGATTGACCAATGCATAGGCTTGCTGGATCTTGGTATGCGCCCGATCGAGCGGACCAAGCACCGCGCCGAACAGGTGCGCGAGGGTCGTCGGTTGCGCTGCCACCCCTTGTTGATAGGCGGGCATGATGGTGACCACATGCTGGATGGCCAGGTCGATCAGATCTTCACGCGTCTGAGCAAGTTGCTCGTCGAGAACGAGTAATTTTTCGCGCAGCACCACGCGCACATACGCTGCGACCAGCTCGTTGACCCCACGGCCGACCTGGCTCGCTCCGGCGAATCCAGGCGGCGACTGTGCATCGACCCGGGCATCGAGCTCGAGCAACAGCTCGCGCGGGTCCGCTTGCTCGAACGAGCCGGTGCCGATCCGATCGACCACAGCGGCAATCACCTGCACGGCCGCGTCGTCGATCAACCCCTGCTTGCCCAACATAGCGACATGGGCGGTTACCACCAGCACAAATGGACCAGTTCCTGGACGAAGATCGCTCACGCCGCTGTTCCCGTTTCTGTTGCTGACGCGGCAATATCCGACACCCGCGTGCCCTGCCAAACCGTGCGGCGAACGACGAACATTACGACTCCAATCAGGATGAGTCCCCAGCTCAGCCAATACGCCGCCGGGAAGGGACCAATCGTCAAACTATCCGTCCGCATGCCTTCGATGGCAAATCGGACCATCCCATAGAGTACGCAGTAGATCCAGATCGCGTCGCCTTCGCGCCAGAACGGATGCTTCGGCATGTTTCGCACGATCCAGATCAGCAGCGCCGCGATCAGGAGATCGCAAAGCGATTCGTAGAGAAAAGTCGGGTGAAACGTTGAGAACCCGGCGAATTGCGGTGGCCGGTGTATCGGATCGATCTCGACCGCCCAGGGCAAATCCGATGGACGTCCGAAAGCTTCCTGGTTCGCCCAGTTTCCCCACCGGCCGATCGCCTGACCCACTGGCAACGCCGCGACCACGATATCGCCCCAGGACAGAAATCGTTGGTGTCGATGCCGCGAATAGAGCCACAGGGCGAGGGAACCCCCAACGATGGTCCCATGGACCGTCAGGCCACCCAGCCGGATATTGATTGCCTCTGACGGGTGATCGAGGTAGTAGGACCACTTCAACAGCAGGTAATAACCACGCGCGCCAATCAGAGCAGAGAGAATGACCCACGGGGCGGCATCGAGCGGAAAATCCGGATCGAGCCCCCGCCCCTGCGCCAACCAGCGCATGATGAGTAGCGACACAACGATGCCGGTCAGAATGAAGAGGGCGTACCAACGAACCGAAAGGCCGAACAGCGAGACCGCGACTGGATCAGAGAGTTTCGGCACGCAATCAGCTCGCGGCGGAGTCCAGGAATTCCTGGATCTCGAAGCTGGTGGGCAGCGAATCGATAGCGCCTTCGCGCGTCGTTGTCAGTGCGCCAGCAGCCGAGGCATAGCGGACATCTTCGACAGTGAGTGCCGACCAGTTGCTGCAGATCAACCGAACGATGATTGCCGCCGTGAATGCATCACCCGCACCGGTCGGTTCTTTCGCATCGACCTGGAACGCGGGCACGAACTCTGGAGGTGTGTGGCGGTTACCGGTCACATTCGAGAACCAGGCCCCGCGCGCGCCGTCAGTAATGACTACGAATTTCGTAGCAAATGGTCCGAGCAGCTCAACGATCTCTTCCGGCATCGCATCGTTTCCCAGCTCGAAGAGAAAGCGAGCATCATCCATGCTGAGCTTGATGAGCGTGCTCGACCGGAGGATTGGTTCGCAAGCCGCCCAGGCGGTTTGGCGATCTGCCCAGATGGTGGGACGAATATTGACATCAAAGCAAACCGGCACGCGCTTTTCGAACGCGAGCTGAACGGCACGCTCGATGGCCGAGCGCGACGGCTGGTGGCTCAACGCGCACGAACCAACCACGATAGCGGCGAGATGTTCGATGCCTGCCGCATCGATGTCAGTGACATCGAGCCTGATGTCCGCCTGACGCAGCAAGCGGAAATGCCCATCGCCGCGCGCATCCTTCCAGGCCAGCGCGAGCGTCGTGTCCGCGGCAGCATCTTGCCGTACCCGGCTTCCATCGACCCCATGGGCATCGAGGACGCCGATTAGTCGCTCCCCGAACGGGTCGTTCCCGACCACCGCGCACAATCCGGCATCGATTCCCTGTTTCGCCAGGGCAACGGCGACATTCGCCGGAGCGCCTCCAGGGCGGACTGCGAGTGTTTCGACATCGAGCAGGCTGGTGGCATCGCCGGTAGCTATCAGGTCGATCAGTAGCTCGCCGAGAGCGAGCACCTGTCCTGTTCTCTGCATCGTCAAGCGGCCGAGCTTCGCGAACCGGAGGTATCGCGCCGCACTTCGTAGACGCCCTGGATTCCGTCCAGCTTGTGCAACACCCGGCTCAACTGTCCGACGTCAACGACTTCGACGGTAATGTCGATGGTGACCTCGCGATCGTCGTGGGTACGGGTATGTGTGTAGAGGATGTTGACGCGTTCGTCGGAGAGGAGGGTGGAGATGTCCTTGAGCAGTCCGACCCGGTCATTGGCACGGACGACAACGGGCACGGGGAATGAAGCATCCGTGCCCTTTTCATCCCAGGCTACGGGGATCAGGCGTTCCCGATCGGTGAGATGGGTGACATTGGGACAGTCTTCCCGATGGACGGTTAACCCACGTCCCCGCGTCACATACCCGACGATGTCATCGCCATTCACCGGGCGGCAACATGCTGCCAGATTCGTAAGCAGATCGCCTATTCCACCCGCCACGATCCGTTGCGGAGCTTTCGGTTTGGGAATGTGCGGTGTGGCAGAAACCACATCCTTCGCGCCGTTTTCACCCAGTTTGGTAGCAATCGCCTGCGCCGAGATTCCACCGTATCCGATCGCAGCCAGGAAGTCATCGATCTTTGTGTAGCGCGGGAAATGTCCAAGCACGTCGCTGAACTTGTAATCGAGCCCTAATTTGCGGAGCTCGGCTTGCAATGCCTCGCGTCCCTGCTCGACATTGACATCACGCTCCTGACGGCGGAACCACTGGCGAATCTTCTCGCGCGCTCCGGCGGTTGTGATATAGCCGTTGTCTTCCTGCAACCAGTCACGGCTGGGTCCGACTTTTGACTTGCTCGTCATGACTTCGACCACTTCGCCGTTTTGCAGCTTGTGGTCGAGCCGGACCATGCGATCGTTGACCTTCGCGCCGACACAATGGTGTCCGACTTCGGTGTGAATACGATAGGCAAAGTCGAGGGGCGTCGCTCCTGACGGGAGCTCGATGATGTCGCCCTTCGGGGTGAAGACGTAGATCTGATCCTTGAAAACGTCCGACTTCAGCGATTCGACGAACTCTTCCGCGTCGCTGACTTCCTCGCGCCACTCCATCAGTTGGCGCAGCCAGGCGATCTTGGCCTCGACGCGCGCATCCGCTTTGCGACCCTCTTTGTATCGCCAGTGCGAGGCGACGCCGTATTCCGCGATCTCATGCATCTCAGAGGTGCGGATCTGGATCTCCAGACCATGCCCCTCCGGACCAATCACCGCGGTATGCAGACTCTGATACATGCTCTCTTTGGGCGTCGCGATGTAGTCATCGAACTCGCCCGGGATCGGATGCCACATGGCATGCACCACTCCGAGCGCGCCATAGCAATCACGCTTCTCTTCGACCACCATGCGAATTCCGATCAGATCGTAGATCTCATCGATGGTGCGTCGTTTGAGTTTCATCTTGCGATAGATCGAATAGATGTGCTTGGTGCGGCTGGTGAGCGTTGCTTCGATGCCAGCCTCTTGCAACGCATCGAGCAGCGTCTTCTTCACCCGCTCGATATATTCCAGCTCGGAAGCGCCTCGTAACTCGATCCCCTTGCGGACGGTCTCATATTCGTGGGGAAAGAGAAACTTGAAGGAGAGGTCTTCCAGCTCACTCTTGAACTGCCAGATGCCGAGGCGGTTTGCCAGCGGCGCATAGATCTCCATCGTTTGCTGCGCGATACGCTGCTGCTTTTCGGGCGGCATGAATTGCAAGGTGCGCATGTTGTGGAGACGGTCGGCGAGCTTGATCAGCACCACCCCGATATCGTCGGCCATTGCCAGGAACATTTTGCGCAGGCTTTCGGCCTGCGCTTCCTTTTCCCGTTTCGAATGGTCGACATCGCCGGTCCATGGCAGCTTGGAAAGCTTGGTGACGCCGTTGACAAGATTGGTTACCCGCGGACCGAACTGCTTGTCGATGTCCTCGTAGGTGACCTCGGTATCCTCGACAAGATCGTGCAACAGCGCGCCGGCAATGGTGTCCGAGTCGAGTCGCATGCGGGCGAGGATAAGTCCGACTTCGATCGGATGGAGAACGAAGGGCTCACCGGAACGGCGCAGCATGCCTTCGTGATGCTCGACGGCGAATTCGATCGCACGCGCCACCGTGTCGAGGCTTTTGTCGGAGAAGTTCTGTGCCCTGAGCTCGTCCAGCAGGGTATTGGCTAATACCGAAATCTGCGGATCGAGCTCCACAACAGCGTCCAGCGTCCCAGCCGACGGAATGTCGGCGAGAGCTACAGCTCCGTTCGTCGTATTACCCTCTAGCGTCTTGCTCATGATCGCATCGCGCGTCGTGGTGCTTCCATCCGATTCTGCCCCCGGAACGCACCTTGCGCTATTTTATTATTGTACTGGCTCTGTCCAGCAGGTCCCACTCGCCCTACTGAGAAGGGATCGAGATGGTACCATGCCGCCCGAATCGGATAATTCCCCGTTGGCGGACAAGCAAAAGGCGCATTTCTTGACCTTTCAAGGCCCCGAAGCCGAGCTCGATCGTCTGCGTCATCCCAGCGAGGCGCTGGCAACGGTTCTCGCGCACACCACCCTTCTCCCCACTGAGCAGGTTCCTCTTATCGAAGCCTCCGGCCGCATTCTGGCTGCCGACTTTGTCGCGAGCGAGGACTTCCCTGCCTTTGCCGCGTCGACAATGGATGGGTACGCCGTCATTTCGAATGACGGTTCCCCTTGGCGAGATGTCGTCGGTGTGCAAGCCGCGGGACAGCTCATCGACAACGAAGTAACCCCTGGAACCGCTATCAAGATCATGACCGGAGCTGCGCTGCCAAAGGGGGCGGATGCGGTGGTCAAGGTGGAGAACACCGAAACCGCAGACGAGAGCGTCATCATCCACCAGGAGATCGTCGAACCGGGCGAAAGCGTTCGGCAGATCGGTTCGGATGTGAAATCTGGACAACTCCTGATTCCGGCAGGTTCACGAATCGGTCCAGCGGAAATCGGAATGTTGGCGGCCTATGGCGGCGACCCCGTCACCGTCCGACGCAAGCCCAGGGTGAGTGTCGTTTCCACGGGGGATGAGCTTCTGGAACCGAGTGAGCCGTTGAGTCCCGGCAAAATCCGCGACTCAAACCGGTACATGCTCCGTTCCGCGCTCGAATCCGCTGGCGCCGAGATCATTTGGGCTGGCAAGGGTCCCGATGTACGCAGCGAACTCGAGCCACTGCTTGTCAAACTGATCGCCGATAGTGACATCGTGATCACGAGCGGCGGCGTCTCGATGGGCGACCTCGACCTCATCAAGCCAATCCTGCTCGATCTCGCCACCGTTCACTTCCGTCGCGTCTTTCTCAAACCAGGCAAGCCGCTCAATTTCGCGACTGCCGGACCGACCCTGATCTTCGGCTTGCCGGGCAATCCGGTGTCGGCGTTAGTCGGCTTCGAAGTTTTTGTGAAGAGCGCGATGCGCAAGATGTCCGGCGCTGGTGAGGGTCCGGAAACGGTACGGGTCACATTGGGAGCCGACACCGAGCCAACCGATCGGGTCGAATACCAGCGAGCCATCCTCACGGTCGATACCAACGGGAAACTGGTCGCTACCGCAAACGGCCCCCAGGGTTCATCCCGGCTGGCGTCCTTCCTCGGCGCCAATGCCTTGATCGTCATCCCGCCCCGGGAGGCGATATACCAGGCCGGGGAAATGGTCGACGCCATCCTCATCGGCCCGGTTGGCTGACGTTACTCCTCGTTTCGCCAGTCGAGACCCTCGCGCAAGATCTTCCGATTGGTCTCGTAGCTATGCGACTCGTGCATTCCCATGTTGAGATAGAGCTGGATTGCGCTCTGGCGGTTCTCGGAATCAACGCCAAGACCGATGGTCCGGATCCCCTTATCCCAGAAGCGGGCGAAATCCTCCTGCAACATCAGCTTCGCAAGTCCACGTCGCCGGTATTCTGGAATGACCCCAACATGCCCGATCCAGCCAGAATCTCCGATGGGCTTGCCAGAACAGATGCCAATGACGCGATCTTCGTGCAGGAGTTGAACCAGGAGATTGGTGTCGTAATCGCCCTTGAACCAGGAACTGCGCCAGTTCTCGTACGTGCGCGGTGCGAAAGACCAGTGGTCGGCGAAGGCAGTTTGCAGCGCATCGAAGTACCGCTGGTCGTCCCGGCCCTCGACGAACGGGCGCAACTCATACCCTTCGGGCCAGCTCACTGGAGCAGGCCGCTCGGACAGCTCGATGCGCATCCGCCGAAAGACTTTGGCAACTTCATATCCCTTGGCTGCGAGAAGCGCCTGAGCGGCAGGATTGATCGTCGAGGAAAAGTTCAGCATCTCGATCCGATATCCCTCGCGGGTTTCATCAACCCGGTCTCCGGCGGTGTCCTCGGCCCAGTCGATGATCCAACTGCCCAGTCCCTGACTCTGGTGTTCCGGATGCACGTAGCCGAACGCGTCCCACGTCAGGCCATCTCTGTTGATGAGGGTCATACCGGCAACGATGTGCCCTTGCTCGTCCTCGACCAACACGACCGATTTGGGCAGATCGAGATCGGCCCACTCTTCTTCGACTTCGCTTTCGTCAAAGTCCGGCATCCCCCATTCGCTGACTTCGACCACATTAAAGAATTCCGTCGCACGTGGGACATCACCCATCGTCGGGCTGACTGCCCGATATCCCGAGGGCAAATCTGCTATTCGTCCTGGCATTCCCCGTATCCTTCCACAATATGAACCCTATCGACATTTATCGGTCGAACTCCGACCGCGCGGAACGATAACAAGTTATGACGAAATCAACTTCCCCACGCGCGGTCATTGTCGATGCGGTCAGAACCCCAGTCGGACGTCATGGCGGATCGCTCGCATCCGTGCGACCAGACGATCTGGCGGCCCTGCTACTTGGCGCCATCGTTGAACGAACCGGGCTCGATCCGATGTTCATCGACGATGTGATCCTTGGCTGTACCAATCAGGCTGGCGAGGACAATCGCAACGTGGCTCGCATGGCGACCTTGATCGCCGGTCTGCCGGAAACCGTGCCGGGTCAGACCGTCAATCGCCTGTGTGCATCCGGCATGCAAGCGGTCGCGTCTGCAGCCCAGGCGATTGCGGCCGGTGAGGGCTCTGTTTTCCTGGCGGGTGGGGTGGAAAGTATGACCCGCTCTCCCTACGTCATGCTCAAACCGGACAAGCCATTCGCGCGCGGGGATCAACCACTGGTCGATTCCTGTCTCGGTTGGCGTTTCGTCAATCCAAAGCTGGCGGCACAGCACTATCCCTATTCCATGGGAGAAACTGCCGAAAACGTTGCCGAGCGCTGCCAGGTAAGCCGTGAGGCGCAAGACGCGTTTGCTGCCGAAAGCCAGCGCCGTGCCGGAAATGCCGTTGCCGAAGGGCGGTTCGAGCGGGAAATCGTCCCCGTTCCGGTGCCGATCAAGAACGGTATGGAGTGGGTTACGACCGACGAGCATCCTCGACCCGGGACGACTGCCACCGATCTCGCCCGGCTGAAACCGGTCTTCCGCGACGGCGGGAGTGTCACTGCGGGCAATTCCAGTGGCATCAACGACGGCGCTGCCGTTGTCCTGGTGATGGAAGAAGCGCGCGCTTCCGAGCAGGGTCTGCGTCCGAAGGCACGTATTCTCGGATCGGCGGTTACTGGCCTCGATCCGGCAATCATGGGATTGGGCCCGATCGCCGCGACCAGGAAACTTCTGGAACGGACGGGCCTGAGAGTCGGTGATCTCGACGTTATCGAGCTGAACGAGGCATTCGCCGCGCAAGCGCTTCCCTGCATCGACCAACTCGGGCTCGATCCGGCCAAGGTCAACCCAAACGGGGGCGCCATCGCGCTCGGGCATCCTCTCGGGGCCACTGGCGCGCGTATGATCGCTACCCTGCTCCACGAGCTCGATCGCAGCAGAGGGCAGTACGGGCTAGCTACTCTCTGCATTGGCACCGGGCAAGGGATGGCAATGCTTATCGAACGAATGGACGCGACATGATCACGATTCAGATGCGCTATTTCGCGTTCGTGCGCGAGCAACTGGGCAAATCGAAAGAGACCATTGAGCTTGCGGCTGGGTCGACTGTTGAACAGGCGCTCGACCTCGTGCTTGCACCGTCACCACGACTTTCGAACGCACGGTCGGCCATGATGGTCATGGTCAATCAGGCGTATCAACCGAACGACCACGTTTTGGCAGATGGGGACGAGGTCGCAATCATTCCGCCCGTGAGTGGCGGCAGCGAGATCAAGCGGTTCGTCGTCACCGACAATGTGCTCGACCCGCGCAAGGTCGAAAACCTGGTGATCGACGACGCTTCCGGCGCGCTGGTCACTTTCGCGGGAACCGTGCGCGATAACGCACGCGGCAAATCGGTCAGCGCGCTCGAGTACGAGGCGTATCCTCCCGCGGCCGAGAAGATGCTGGAACAGATCGGCGACGAGATTTTCGAGCGGTGGGGCATTAGCACGGTCGCCATCGTGCATCGCTATGGATTGCTGCAAGTGGGCGAAACGAGTGTCGTCATCGCGGTTTCGTCGGCTCATCGGGATGCTGCCTTCGAAGCTTGCCGGTACGCCATCGAGCGGATCAAAGTACTGGTTCCCATCTGGAAACGGGAGATCTATGAGGACGGTGCAGTCTGGATTGGGAGTGAAGCCGACTACCAGGTAGAGACCGGTCGAGTCGCTGCTGAGGACCTGCCAACGGGCAAAAGTTGATAGAGAACTCAGTTTCTGCTAGTTTCGTTTCCACAGCACACCCACGTTCGCGCTGCGGAGACGACGATTATGCCTGCCCTCGACATTACGGAAACTGAACTTGTGCGCAGAACGCGGCCCGCGATTGCCAACGACGCGACTGAGCTCATCGGAAATACGCCGCTCGTTCGCCTCGACCGTTACGCACCGAACACGCCCGGTCAGCTCGTGGGCAAGCTGGAGTCGTTCTCCCCTGGATACTCGGTCAAAGACCGCATCGGGGTGGCGATGATCCTGGACGCGGAAGCCAAAGGTCTTATCAGTCCAGGCAAAACCACGATCATCGAGCCAACCAGCGGTAATACAGGAATTGCTCTGGCCTGGGTCGCCGCATCGCGCGGCTACCGCTTGATCCTGACCATGCCAGAGAGCATGAGCCTGGAGCGGCGGGTTTTGTTCCTCGCCTACGGCGCGGAGCTGGTCCTCACTCCGGCAGCAGATGGCATGGTCGGTTCCATCTGGAAGGCCGAGGAGCTGGTGGAAGAGATTCCTGACTCCTGGATGCCAATGCAGTTCGAAAACCCGGCAAACCCAGCCATCCATAACACCACCACCGCGGTCGAGCTTTGGCAGGACACTGAGGGTCAGATCGACATGCTCGTTGGGGGCGTCGGCACTGGTGGCACGATCAGCGGAGTTGGGCAGGTTATCAAGGCGTTGAAACCGTCATTCAAAATCGTCGCGGTCGAGCCAGCCGAATCGCCCTTCCTGGCAGGCGGGGAAGCCGCTCCACACAAGATCCAGGGTATTGGTGCGAATTTCATCCCGCCAGTTCTGCAGGTCGACCTTATCGACGAGATCGTCCATGTCACCGGGGATGAGGCTATGGACGCCGCGCGGGAGCTGATGCTTACTGAGGGATTGCTTACCGGCATCTCTGCGGGGGCCGCAGCGTACGCCGGTCGCGAGGTGGCACGGCGTGAGGAAAATCGCGGCAAGCTGATCGTGGTCGTGCTGTGCGACACCGGCGAGCGTTACCTGAGCACGCTGCTGTTCTCAGATTTGCGAGAGAAGGCCACCTCGATGCCCACCTCGGTCCTCACCGCGGGCGCGCCTCGGTAACGATTCGATTACCAGACCGTCGATGGGCTTAGCGTCGAGCGCACTATTCTGTTTCTTGCAGTTCTGTCTCTGACAGTTCCGGTTCAGGTTCGACGACCGGTGCCCACCAGGGGATCTCGCGGATCAATGGATACCGCGTGCCACCGGATCCACGGGCAATCAGGGAAAACGCAGCGATTCTGGTCGCGTCGTCGAGCTCGTAGCGCAGGCGACCCTGGAAATCGACCAACCGGTCGCCTTCAGCACTACTGTCGGCCAGGAGAACTTTGCGCAGGTCTCGCCGGTCGGCGTATCCGGTTTCTATCGCAACGCCAAGAAGCTCTCGCATCTGTGCGACCTCGGCCTCGGTCGCATCAGCCGGCACCGCCAGCAGGTGAGTGACCACTGCTTGCTCGGTCAGAATGAACCAGGCACGCACAAGGTCTTCCGTGAACCCTGCTTCCACCAGCTCGAGCGCGGTGATGCCATCGACAACCGTGATCGCACTCGTACCATCGGCTTCAGTGGTCCATGCGGACGCTCGGACACCATAAAACGGCCAGATGGTGGCACGCGCTAGCAGCTCGGCGGTGCCCGAGACATCGTAAAGCAGGATGGACGCGTCCTCGATCTCATCTGGCCGGACCGGCGAACGCATGGCAATGGCGCCGATTTCGCTGGTCCAGATACCAAATACCGGATCGGCTCGATGAGTTGCGGTGAGCAACGCAATCTCAGCAGTCGAAATCAGACCGAACTCGTCCGCTCCCAGGTCTGCCGCCCGCAACCTGTCCCGGACGGAAAACAGGACATCTGGTCCGGCGACGTTCGGCAACCCGGCAGTGATAAATGCAGTTTCGAGCGTTCGATCGATAATGAGCATTGGGGCCCCTACAGAATCCGCGTGCCAGGACCAGCCCCAGCCATCACCTGGTTCGCCAGCGATTCGAAGTCGAAACGCGGATACGACCCGAACACTTTCACCTTTGCCACCTTTCCCAGCCGGACAAGTGCGTCGTCCACCACGGGATCCGTTCGGTGCCCTCGGAAATCGAGCAGGAAGTAGTACTCCCCCAGCCATTCTTTGGTCGGGCGGCTCTCCACTTTCGTCAGCTCGATTTTTCCCTCGGCAAAGGGCGTGAGTGACTCCAGCAGCGATCCCGGCGCGTTGACATCCAGCACGAAACTAATAGAGGTCTTGTCATTCCCGGTCGGTTCGGAGTCCTCGTTACGTAACACTACGAATCGGGTGAAGTTCGAGCGGATGTCCTGAATATCGTGCGCGATAATCTGACCGCCGTAGAGCTCAGCCGCGCGTCTGGTTCCGATCGCGGCGCGGTGAACATTGCCGCTTGCGGCGACCTCCTCAACTGCGGACGCAGTGCTCAGGGCCGCCACCTGAGCCGCTTTGGGCAGGACTCGCTCCAAAAAGCGCCGGCATTGCCCGAGCGGTTGCGGATGCGAGGTCACCTCAGTGATATCGACTAACGTCGCGCCTGGTGGAGTAATCAGAAAGTGACGAACCGGCACGACGACTTCGTTGGCGATCTTGAGAGGAGTCTCATGGATCAGCAAATCGAGCGTCGTGCTGATCGAACCCTCGATCGAATTCTCGATCGGTAACAGCGCCTGCGTCGCTAATCCAGTTTCGACTGCAGCCGTCAGCGCGGGAAAGGACGTGAACGCGAGAAGATCGCTCTCTTCACCAGCGAACGAGATCGCCGCATCTTCGCTGAACGTGCCTCGCGGTCCCAAGAATGCCGTCGTCATCGTAACCTCCATCGTGCGCAACAGTATGGCGCGTTCGCCCACTGCGTCCAACGATTGCTGGAGACCTCTATACTCCGCACATGGCGAAACGACAGCGAACCGATCCAACGACTATCAAACCCGAACGCCCGGCACCGAAGCCGGATGGACCGCGGCTCTTCATTGCCGTCCCCGTGCCACCTGCGGTCACCGACCAGTTATCGCATTTGATCGAGGATCTTTCCGTTCGCGATCTCCCCGTTCGCTGGACTGCGCCGAACGCGTTGCACCTGACCCTTCATTTCATCGGGGAAGTTACGCAGGAACGTTCAGAGCTGCTGCGGATGTCGTTTGCGAACCTTTCGCTCCGCAGTGGAGCGATCAAGCTGAGCACGGGACGGCTGGGAACGTTCCCGAATGCAAAACGCCCGCGGGTGCTCTGGATGGGACTCGATGGTCAAACCGACAAGTTGGCCTTTGTTCGCGACGAAGTCGGCGCCATGCTGGCCCGGCAGGATGTCGAGGTCGATACCGGTCCGTTCAAGCCCCACCTGACGCTCGGGCGCGCCCGGGATACTGTTGACCGGCTCTTCCCGTATAAGCTGACCGAAGCGTTCAAATCTGCGAGCGTGCGCGAGATCGTCGACACCACGATCGAATTCACCGTCTCGGACGTGGTGCTCTACCGAAGTCATCTCGAAAGATCCGGCGCCAGCTACGAGCAGCTTGCCAGTCTCCGCCTCTGACGATTCGATTCACCAACCAGCATTTACTGTCAGGTGATGCATACCTCCCACCAGCGGCACCGAACGCTGAGCCTCTGCCGATCGGCTAAACTTAATGGCTGCACAGCGCAATCTGTTGGCACCGTGCCCATTCTTCCAAGCTACGAACCAGGATCCTTATTATGAGCAAACTTATGGAAACCCTCGGCGATATCAATCGCCGATATCAGGAGCTGGACGATCTCTTCGCTGATCCTGCCATCTCGACCGACCCTGCACGTCTGCAGGAAATCGGGCGAGAGCGGTCGGAACTGGAAGAAATTGTCGGCATTTATAACGAATATGAATTCACGGAAGCGGCAATCGCCGATGCTGAGCTTCTGGTAGGCGACGCTGACCCGGAAATGGCCTCGATGGCCGCCGAGGAGATTCGCTCGCTCAAGGATCAGCAGGCCATCCTCATGAGCCGCATCAAAACGCTGCTCGTGCCGAAGGATCCGAAGGACGCCAAGAACGTCATCGTCGAGGTGCGTGCCGGCACCGGCGGGGATGAGGCGGCGTTGTTCGCGGCAGATCTTTTCCGCATGTACGCACGCTATGCGGAGCGGCAACGCTGGAAGGTCGAGCTCCTCTCTGCCACTGAGACTGATGGCGGCGGGTATCGAGAAGTCATCTTCAAGGTGACCGGAAAGAACGCCTTTAGCTACCTACGATACGAGAGTGGAGTGCATCGCGTACAGCGCGTTCCCGCCACGGAGAGCCAGGGGCGCATCCACACGTCTACCGCTAGCGTCGCGGTGCTTCCGGAAGCCGAGGATGTGGATATCCAGATCGCCGACAACGACCTGCGTATCGATGTCTATCGCTCATCCGGAAACGGCGGTCAGAGTGTCAACACCACGGACTCAGCGGTACGCATCACGCATGTGCCGACCGGTCTCGTCGTATCTTGCCAGGACGAGCGCAGTCAGCTCAAGAACAAGCTGAAGGCCATGACGATTCTTCGTTCCCGGCTCTATGACGCGGAGCAGGAACGGCTTGCGGCTGAGCGCGGCGATTCGCGTCGTTCGCAGATCGGCGGCGCCGAGCGCAGCGAGAAAATCCGTACCTACAACTATCCGCAAGACCGCATTTCCGACCACCGGATCAAGATGAATCTGAGCAATATTCCGGGCGTGATGGACGGGCAGATCGATTCGCTGGTGCAAGAGCTGCGCGCCGCCGACGAAGCCCAGCGTCTCGCAGATGCCGGGCTCGAGGAAGAGCGCTCGGTCGTCGCCGCCTGATTTAGGCGAAACCGGGAACCCACCATGGCAGCGCAGCGCTCGGAACGCTCCATCGGCCGGGCGCTTTCCGTTGCCACGGCGGAACTTCGTGACGCTGGAATCGAAACTGCCCGGCTCGATGCCGAGGTCTTACTGGGTCACCTGACTGGTAAAAACCGTACCCGGCTGGCAATCGATACCGATCAGGAGTTAACCAACGCCCAGCAAGCTGAGTTTCAGCGACTCCTTTCCCGCCGTATGGCTGGCGAATCGATCGCGTACCTCATTGGCATGCGGGAGTTCATGGGGCACGAGTTTGCTGTCGGACCAGGCGTGCTCGTCCCCCGGCCTGAGACAGAGCTCATGGTCGAACGCGCCGTGTCATCCATTGCGCGTCTGTGGAGCGGCAAGCGCATTCGCGTGCTGGATCTTTGCACTGGAAGCGGTGCCATCGCGCTCTCACTTGCACTGCTGAGCGACGAAGCGCTGGTAGCGATCACGGGTTCCGATATCTCGGCGGACGCTCTTGCGTTCGCCCATAAAAACCGCGAAACACTTGGTCTCGTTGGTCGTGTCGACCTCATCGAGGGGGATCTGCTTTCCTGGACCGACGGTCCCTGGGACATGATCCTGACCAATCCGCCATATCTCACTCCGGAACAAGTCGAGGGGAACCCCGACCTGCACACTGAACCGCGCCTTGCGCTCGACGGCGGTGTGGACGGTCTGGAGCTCATTGCCCGTATTTTCGATCAGGCGACGACACGCGTCGCGCGGCGTTTTGCGATGATGATCGAAATCGATCCTGATCAGGCCGATGCCGTTTACACGCTGGCGACCGAACACTTTGCAACGGCGGATGTCATCATCGTGCCCGACCTCACCGGCCGCGCCCGGTTTGTTTCCATCGAGCGAGAGGGGAGCCCTTTGTGACCATTGCTGGCAAAGATTCGCGCTTGACGCCGTATGGCGCTACCAACCTCGGCATGCCTCTCGGGCTCGTCGATGGTTTCTACGTTCCCAACGACCTCTTCTTTGTCCGCTCGAATGGGGCTATTCCGGAGATCGATCCTGCGGCGTGGTCGCTTACCCTCGAGGGCGAGGTCACGAATTCGCTCACGTTCTCCCTGGCAGAATTGGAAGACATGCCACAGGTGGAGATCCCTGCGTTTCTCGAATGCACCGGAAACGGGCGTTCCCGCTTCGATCCAGTCGCCGAGGGAACCACCTGGAAAAACGATGCCGCTGGAAATGCGGTCTGGGGCGGTGTGCGTCTGCGGGATCTGCTGGTTGCCGCTGGTGTGCAAGATTCTGGGGTCGAGGTCGTGTCCCAGGGTGGCGATCTCGCGACCATGAAGCGGGGACTGCCGGTCGGCGTGGCGATGCAGCCAACCACGCTGATTGCCCTTCGCATGAACGGCGAACCGCTTCCTGCTCCCCATGGTGGTCCAGCGCGACTCCTGGTTCCCGGTTGGGCGGGGATCGCCTCCACCAAATGGCTCACTCGGCTCACCGTCAGCGATACGCCATTTGTCGGTCCGTTCCAGGGTGATCTGTACGTCGTTTACGACGCCGACGGCGTGCCCGTTCAGCCAGTCCGTGAGATGCCGGTGAAGTCGATCGTGGTTAACCCTGAACAGGGTGCGACGTTGCACGATTCGCCGATCCTCACCGGGTTCGCTTGGTCGGGATATGGAGGGATTGAAACAGTTGAAACCAGTCTCGACGGTGGCGCGAGCTGGCATCCGGCGTCCATCGTGGAAGAAGCTGGTCCGTTCTCCTGGGTTCGCTGGGAGCAGCCGCTCGAACTAGACGCAGGCAGCTATGAGCTTTGTGCCCGCGCCACCGACCGGCGTGGACTCAAGCAACCCTGGAAGTCCTTCTGGAACCAAAAGGGATATTTCATGAATGCGATCCAGCGGATCACGTTCACGATCGAGGGATAAGAAACAATGGGTGTCATTCGCCACCTTGATTCGACCGGCATCGAAAAGTTGCTCTCTAATTCCATCGTGGGACGGATTGCCTGCAACCAGTCCGGTGAGCGACCGTATCTGGTCCCACTCGCCTACGCCTATGACGGCGAGTCGGTTTACGCTGTCAGCGGGCCAGGCCGCAAGCTCGATCTCATGCGTGCTGACCCACAGATTTCGTTCGAAGTCGACCAGGTCGAACAGTCCGATCGATGGGAGAGCGTGGTTGCCGAAGGAGAGTTCGAGGAGGTCACTGATGCCGACGAGATACAAATGGCGGTCGCGTTGCTCGAAGGGGCGACCGGAGTACCGGTCGAAATGGGTGCGCAATCGCTCGTCTTCCGGCTTCGACTTACTACAAAGTCGGGTCGTTACGAGCTACCAGAGTAGTTTTTCGGGTTCTCGAACCGCTTGAAAGCGGATTTCCGCTATGCTCCTAACGATGCGCCGCGGGATTTACCCAGCGGAATGCGATCGATTCACAAGGAGGAACAATGTCGGGCGGGAACTGGTTGCAAGAGCTTACAGGCGAGACGAAGTCGATCATCGGCATGGTCCATCTGCCAGCCCTGCCTGGCACGCCGCTCTACAACGAAGCAGCCGGGATGACTGGTATCCGTGATTGGGTGAAGCGCGATCTCGACGCGCTGCAATCTGGCGGGATCGACGCGGTCATGTTCTGCAATGAGAACGACCGCCCCTACACGCTGAATGCCGACTTTGCTTCCGTGGCCGCAATGGCCGATGTGGTCGCCTCGTTCCGGAATGAGCTCTCGGTTCCGTTCGGAGTCAATGTCCTCTGGGATCCGAACGCCACGCTCGCAGTCGCGGCTGCCACCGGTGCGGCGTTCTGTCGAGAGATCTTCACCGGGGCGTTCGCTGGTGACTTCGGTCTCTGGGTGCGTTCTGCCGGGGATGCGTGGCGCTATCGGCGACAGATCGGTGCCCAGGACGTCAAAATGATCTTCAATATCAACGCTGAATTCGCCGCTCCGATCGCGCCACGGCCGATTGTGGATGTGGCCAAATCGGTCGTCTTTTCCTCTACTCCAGATGCCATCTGCGTATCGGGTCCGATCACCAGTCAACCAGCCGATGCGTCTGCCCTGGCCGAAGTGACCGGTGCAATTGCCGGAAGCGGCGTACCGGTCCTGGTCAATACCGGATTCAAGACGGCGAATGCCGCTGAATTGCTGCAGTTCGCGGATGGCGCCATCGTCGGATCGAGCTGCAAGTTCGACGGGATCACCTGGAACCAAGTCGATAAGTCGCGCGTCGAAGCGCTGATGGCCGAGGTTCGCTCGGGTACCGTCAATTAGCACCATGAAGCATCAGGCAATCGGGGTCGATATCGGGACAACCGGCGTCAAGGCCGCGCTCATCGAGGTCGATGGTCGCATCCTGGCCGACGCTACGGTCGAGCATGACCTGCGTTCACCGCATGTCGGCTGGGCCGAAGAAGATCCAGGCGACTGGATTACGGGAACGGTGGCGGCGCTGCGTCAGCTTGCGCAATCGCCGCTTCTCGATCCCGCTGGCATCGCCGCAATCGGCGTCAGCGGAATGGTTCCGGCCATGGTTTTGCTGGACGAGCATGGGCAACCGGTGCGCCCATCGATCCAGCAGAACGATGCGCGCGCCATTGCCGAAGTCGCTGAGCTCACCGACCGGGTCGACCAGGAGCTGCTCTATCGCCTCACCGGTGGGCACACTAACCAGCAGCATATTGCGCCGCGACTGCTTTGGGTGCAACGTAATGAGCCCGACGCATGGAGTCGGACCAGAACGATTGTCGGTTCGTATGATCTGGTCACCGCCTGGTTGTGCGATGCCCCACCTGCGTCGTGCAGTCTCGAGCTGAATTGGGCGATCGAATCGGGCTTGTACGACTTCCGGAAGCGCGGCTGGGTGCCTGAGTTGCTGGCCGCGGTCGATCTCGAGCCGTCCTACTTTCCCCCGGTACACGAATCAACCGACATCGTGGGGACGCTGGGAACGAACGCATCGGCCGAAACCGGTTTGCCAGCGGGTCTTCCCGTAGTCGCCGGCAGCGCCGATCATATTGCCTCGGCGTTTGCCGCCGCGCTTCGGGAAGATGGCGATACCCTGATCAAGTTCGGGGGAGCCGGAGACATCCTGTATTGCTCGGACGAGCCGATCACCCATCCATCGCTCTTCATCGATGCGCACGACATTCCTGGGAAGTATCTGCTCAACGGTTGCATGGCCGCGAGCGGTTCGCTGGTGAAATGGTATGTAACAGAGATTCTGGGGCTCAACACTGCGAAAACCACATTGCAGGAGCTCGATCGAGAAGCGTCGCTCATTCCGGCGGGATCAGGAGGTGTCACGATCCTTCCCTACTTCCTGGGAGAGAAAACGCCGATCATGGATCCGCAAGCCCGTGGCGTCATCTTCGGTCTCGATCTCTCGCATTCCCGCGCCAATATTTTTCGCGCCACGCTGGAAGCGGTGATGTACGGGTTTCGTCATCACGTTGATGTTCTCCGCGAAGCTGGGCTCACACCCACACGGTTCCTGGCCACCAATGGCGGCGTCAGCAGCTCGCTCTGGCGCCAGATCGCGGCGGACGTGCTGAACGAACCGATCACCTCCTTTCGCAACCATCCGGGGTCGGTTCTCGGGGTCGCATTTATCGCCGGAATGGCGCAGGGAGTGTTCACGGACTGGTCGGAAATCGATCGGTTCCTCACCGAACGTTACGTCAATGAACCCGATGCCCGTGCTGCCGAACAATACGACCGTAGCTACGTGGTGTATCGAGATTTGTATCGGCGCTTACAGACGCTCTTTCCGTCAATCACTAGTTCTTTGGGCGATTAGCACAACAACCTATCCAAACTTGACGACCCTCCTGATATGCGAGTACAACCAAGTAAAGGGCCTGACCGCGTCGTTGATCGACCGGTGCACTCGTTCGACGAGTGGCCAATCCGCGGCGTGACGCGGGTCCACCACAGCCAGATGGTTGTGGCCGTATCGACGGAGTAATCGGTTTCCACCAAGGAGGACCAGATGACAACTGATCGAAGAGGGGTCGCCACCGACCTGTTACGAGACTATATGGGCGGTCGTATCGATCGCCGCCAGCTCCTGAAAAGTGCTGCCGCAGCCGGCGCGCTGCTCCCAGTGCTGTCCATCATGCGCGGTGCCTCCCCGGCCTTTGCGCAGGACGCCTCGCCGGCTACCGAAGCCGCTGCTGGTAGCACCATCGTTGTGCCCGCGAATGTTCGTACCGATCTCTCAGGGCAGGAAATTGCCTGGATGGGTCCTGCGGCATCCGACCCGGACCTCGCCTGGAATCAGGCCGCAATCGACATGTTCACCGAGGCCTCTGGCATCAAGGTGACCCTTATCAATGGTGAGAGCCAGACCGACGCTCGTTTGCAGGCAATGCGCCAGCAGTTCGCGGCTCAGGCTTCCGATATCGACGCCTATCAGATCGACATCATCTGGCCCGGTGTTGTGGCCGAGCATGCCGTTCCGCTGCAGGATCAGCTCGGCGAGCAGGCCGATACGATGTTCCCGGGCATCGTCGCGGCCAACATGGTCGATGGCAATTTGATCGGTATTCCGTGGTTCACGGATGCAGGCCTCCTTTACTACCGCACCGACCTGCTCGAGAAGTACTCGGTAGAGCCGCCAACTACCTGGACGGAGCTGGAGACCGCCGCGCAGACCATCATGGAAGGTGAGAATGCCGATAATCCGGATTTCACCGGGTTTGTCTGGCAAGGCAAGGCCTATGAAGGTCTTACCTGCAATGGCCTGGAGTGGCTTGTATCTCAGGGCGGCGGCACGATCATCGACACCGATCGTAATGTGACCGTGAATAACGACGCCGCAATCGCTGCGATGGAGCGGGCGTCCGGATGGGTCAACGGAATCTCCCCAGAGGGCGTCACGACCTACACCGAGACCGAAACATTCAATGTTTGGGTGGCGGGCAACGCTGCCTTCGCACGCAACTGGCCGTACATGTACTCGGGTAGCCAGGATAGCGAGTCCACGGCCGGCAAGGTGGGTGTCTCGCCGTTGCCCAAGGGTGACGGTGCCGAGGACGTCAGCGCCGCGACTCTTGGCGGTTGGCAGATGATGGTTTCGAAATATTCGGACAGCCAGGATGCCGCCATCGAGTTCGCCAAGTACATGACGAGCCCGGAGCTGCAGACCTCATTCGCCATCGAGCGCTCGCACCTCCCAACCATTCCCGCAGTCTATGACGACGCGGCAGTGGCGGAAGCCAGTGACTTCATTCCGCGCCTGAAGGCCGTTTTCGAAGCCGCTGTCGGACGCCCGTCGGCCCAGACCGGCGACCTCTACCCAGAACTTTCCACCATCTTCTACCAGCAGCTCAACCAGGTGCTGTCGGGTTCCAAGTCGGCGGCAGACGCTGCCGCCCAGATGGAAAAGGATATGAACGCCGTCCTCGAGGACGCATAATTTCTGGCGCCGGTCCGGTGCGCACCAACGGACCACTGACTCGAAAGCCGGGCGGGAGCACCTCCCGCCCGGCATCGATCAACTCGCGAGGTTGCCATGAGCCAGAACGTTCCTGCCGGTGCCGCGATACCTTCAACCGATCTCAAGACAATCAAGGTTTCTGACCGCCCGCAAGCCTCCTGGGCGAAGTCTCGTGAGCGCCTTGGCTGGCTGATGGTTCTTCCAAGTCTCTTGATCGTTGCGGCTGTTGCGCTTTATCCCCTCATCCAAAGTTTTCGACTCAGCTTTACCAATGCGCGTTTAGCAAGCGCGCGCGATGTCGAAAGCGTCGGTTTTCGCAACTACCAATATCTTTGGGAGAGCGATACCTTCCGCATAGCCTTCCAAAACACGGTCAAATTTACGGTCGCCTCGGTCACCATCGAACTGTTTTTTGGTATGGTGATCGCCCTCATCATTAATTCACAGTTTCGCGCTCGCGGCCTGGTCCGGGCAGCAATCCTCATCCCCTGGGCTATTCCCACCGTTGTCTCCTCACGACTGTGGGCGTATATGCTCAATGACAACTACGGGGTGTTCAACGATCTCCTCGTCTATCAACTTCCCCGACTCGTTGGCTGGATCCCCTTTGTAGGCGACGACATGGCGGGGGTTTTTCCCGATCAGAAAATTGCTTTTCTCGCGCGCCCATCCTTGTCGCTCCCCAGTGCTATCGCCGTTGATGTCTGGAAAACGACACCGTTCATGGCGCTCCTGCTGCTAGCGGGATTACAAATTATTCCGGGTGATGTCTACGAAGCTGCCGTCGTCGATGGCGCCAGCAAATGGAAGCAGTTTTGGCAGATCACCTTGCCGCTGCTGCGGCCCGCCATCCTGGTAGCACTTATCTTCCGAACACTCGATGCCTTCCGCGTCTTTGACGTCATCTTCGTCATGTTTGGCGCGAAGGTCGAAACCTTGACGCTTTCGATCTTCACGCAACAGACCTTGGTGGATGGTGATCGGCTAGGAAGAGCTTCGGCGGCCAGTGTCATCATATTTTTATGTATAGGTGTATTTGTCCTGATCTACACCCAGCTCGTCAAGGTGGAGGAAGTCTGAGATGTCATCCGTACCCTTCGACCGATCCACCTTGCCACCCGATGAACCGAGCCGGCGGCGCAAAATCAACTTTGGTGGCATTGTCGTCAAGGTGCTCTTCTGGCTGTTGGTAGTCGTCATTCTCATTTACACGATTTTTCCGTTCCTCTGGGCAATGCTCGCGGCAGTCAAGCCGAATGCCGACATCAGCTCGACGCCGACCCGGTACCTTCCGTCCAACCTGTACTGGGGAAACCTAGATTACGTTTTACATCAGCGTACGTTCTTGTACGCGCTGCGCAACTCGATTGTCGTTTCGGTGACCACGGTGGTCATCGCTCTTGTAGTGGGATCGCTCGCCGCTTACGCACTGGGCCGGATCAAATTCAAGGGTCGCAACGCGACGCTCTACATCATCCTTGCAATGACCATGTTCCCCGCGATTGCGATTCTGGGCTCGCTCTTTCAGATGATGCGTCGGTTCGAGCTCTACAACACCATCCCCGGTTTGGTGCTGGTGTACATGACCTTCACGCTGCCGTTCACGGTCTGGGTGCTCGCCAACTTCTTTAAGGCGATGCCGGGTGAGCTGGAAGAAGCCGCACTGGTGGATGGATCGACACCGTTCCAGGCGTTCTATAAGATCATGCTTCCATTGGCACTGCCTGGTTTGGTGACTACTGGGCTGCTGGCCTTCATCGCAGCCTGGAACGAATTCCTCTTCTCGCTGACGTTCACGAACACCTACGCAGCACGAACGGTGCAACCGGCCATCGCGAGTTTCCGTGGAAATTCGCAGTTCGATGAACCGTGGGGAAGCATCATGGCCGCGGCGGTTATTGTGACTGTGCCGTTGGTCGTTCTCGTGCTGGTGTTCCAGCGGAAGATCCTCGCCGGATTGACCGCTGGCGCGATCAAGGGATAGCCCTACCGGAGTCGAATGCTTTACCTCGACGATTGGATCGTTTGGGATTTCTGGCTCGCTCCGCGCCTCAGCGCGGACGAGCCATTTCACTGTTATTTTCTCCAGGCGCCCCGATCGCTTCTCGATCCTGAGATGCGTCACGACGTGGCCCGTATCGGGCACGCCACCTCGCCGAATCTGATCGACTGGCAATATCACGGCGAGATCCTGCCGCTTGGTAAACCGGGCGAATGGGACGACATGACCCAATGGACCGGGTCGGTCGTGCGGCACCGCGGCGTCGCATATCTCTTTTACACGGGACGCACCCGTACTGAGACCGGCAATGTGCAACGCGTCGGGTTGGCGCTTTCCGACGACCTCATGAACTGGCGGAAGACCGACAAGAACCCCATCCTGGAAGCCGCATTTCCGTGGTATGTCGCGCCAGCCGAAGATGGTTCGGTACGATCCGACTGTCGCGATCCCTGGGTGATTCGCCACGATGGCCAATGGCTCATGTATTACACCGCTTCAGCAGCGAATGAGCCCATCGACGCGCGCGGAGTCGTCGGCATTGCGACTTCGCCGGATCTTGTGACCTGGACACCCGGATCTCCGGTTGCCGCGCCTGGGCTGTTTGCGGAGATCGAAGTGCCACAGGTTTTTCCGCTTGGCGATCGCTGGGCGATGCTCTTCTGTACCGGAAAACATGCCACGATCGACGATCAAAGAGCCTCCTGGAACGGAACACATTACTTTCTCGGCGATTCCCCATTTGGTCCCTTTACCCTCGCACCAACGCCGCTCCTTCAGGCCGACAAGCTCGGCACGAACTACGCGGCCCGTGCGGTCTTTGACCCCTGGCTGGGCAGCTGGTTGCTTGCCTGGCGCCGTTTCAACGACGACGGAACGTTTGCGGGCACGCTGACCGATCCGTTCCCGCTCGAGCTCGATCCGAACACTGGACGCATCTGGTTGAAGACCGTGTAAGCCGGATCCGCGGCGACGCGCGCCAGTTCTCTGGGCGATGAGATACTTTCGCAAGTCACCAGTTGCTGTACTGCAGAGAGGAAGCACAATGTCGTTCGAATCCGCCTTCACCATGGACACCTCGTCCATCAAATATGGTCCAGGCGTTACACGCGAAGTGGGCGAGGACGTCAAGAATCTCGGCGTGTCGAGAGTCATGGTCGTCACCGACCCGGCGCTTGTCGATCACGTCGCGGTCACAACGACTATCAGCGCGCTGAAGGCAGCCGGGGTGGATTTCGCGCTCTTCTCCGGAACCCGCGTCGAACCGACCGACATTTCATTCCAGGAGGCGATCGACTTCGCGATCGACGGAGCATTCGACGGATACGTGGCGGTCGGGGGAGGCTCGGCTATCGACACCGCCAAGGCTGCCAATCTGTATGCCACGTATCCCGCAGAGTTGCTGACCTACGTCAATGCACCGATCGGACAGGCGAAGCCGGTGCCGGGCAAGCTCCAACCATTGATTGCCATTCCTACGACGGCTGGCACCGGCAGTGAAACGACCGGGGTCGCCATCTTCGATCTCACCTCGATGCACGCCAAGACCGGTATCGCTCATCGTGCGTTGCGTCCCGTCATGGGCATTCTCGATCCGCTTAATACGCTTTCGATGCCGGCTATGGTCACCGCCAGCTCAGCGCTCGACGTCCTGAGCCATGCCATCGAGTCGTATACCGCGATCCCATTCGACTAGCCGTCCCGCGCCCGAGCGCCCCAGCCTGCGCCCCGCCTACCAGGGGGCCAACCCTATCAGTGATATGTGGTCGGCGAAGGCGATGGAGGTGGTCGCGGCAAATCTCGAGCAGGTCGTGAATCAGCCAGACGATCTCGATGCACGCGGACAGATGATGTTGGCTGCCGCCTACGCGGGTATCGGCTTTGGCAATGCCGGGGTCCATCTTCCACACGGTATGTCTTATCCAGTTTCGGGACTGGTCCGTTCGTTCGTACCCGAGGGCTATCCCGGTGACCATGCGATTGTTCCGCACGGAATGTCGGTGATCCTCAATGCACCGGCCGTCTTCCGCTTCACCGCCCAGGCAAACCCGCAACGGCATCTCGAAGCCGCTCGGATGCTCGGCGCAGACATCCGCGATGCGGGACCGGACGATGCCGGCGAGGTGCTTTCCGGTAAATTGATCGATATCATGCGTCGCACCGGGCATGCCCAATGGCTTGAGCGCGGTTGGCTTTACCGAAGCGGATGTCGATCAACTCGTGGCCGGCACGATTCCGCAGCACCGGGTGACCAAGCTTTCACCCCGTCCAGCGTCTGAATCCGATCTGGCGGCATTGTTCCAAGATGCAATGGGCTACTGGTAGAAATCCGAATATCCAGATGTCCCATTTCGGTTTGGATCGGATCGAAACCACGGAGCTCACAGTTATTGCGCTCAACATGCCAGACGAAAATTCACTCGAAAGCGGATGCGGCCGCCAATAATTCCGTTAATCTATTCAGCACGCACGAGGAGATGTACGCGCGACATGATCGATCTGACCGGCACACTTCACCCTGGAATGTGGAGCTACGCCCCCGCGATGGACATTCCACCCTTTGAGCAACAACGATGGGCCACCATCGAGGAACGCGGCTGGGAGGCTGATTGGTTCGCCATGCCAACGTTGGCCGGCACCTACCTGGAAACCGCCAAGCATCTGATCCACGGGGCGCCGTCGATCGACCAGGTACCGCTCGAACGCTTCTTCGTGCGGGCGACCATCGCCCGCATCCCACGAGACGCGCGCGAGCATATCACCGTCGCCGACCTCGAGGTGACCGCCACGTCGCTCGAACCAGGGGATGCATTGCTGGTTCAAACCGGCTGGGAACGGCACCGCGACGATAGCGAGACGTTCGTGCTGCAATCGCCCCATTTTGATCTGGACGCGATGCAATGGATCGTGGATCGTGGCGTTTCGATCCTCGGCGGCGATATGCCGTCGTACGATGACCCTGTTGCCTCCGAGGGTCAGGGCGTCAATATGGTCCTCTTTGGCGCCGGCGCCATGATCCTGGCGCCGCTGGTCAACCTCGGGAGCACGTCGGCAACGCGAGGGCAACTTACCGTGCTCCCCATTCCGCTCGTCGATTCCTGTGGCGCACCGTGTCGCGCCATCTTCACCCCGAACGAATAGCAATCGATTCTCAGATAGACAGGAATGCTCCATGCCACATGCAGACTGGAACCGACCCGATACCGTCGTTCTCAATCGTACGCCTGGTACCGCTCCCTACGCGGCGGATGATTTTTCGCTCGCATCGCGATCGCTGCTCGACCTGCTGCGGCCCGAGATCGATAAACCCAAAGTCAGCCTGAAGCCGAATGTGGTCCACGGTGTGTCGCCAGACTCGGGAATTACGGTCCATCCCGGCTTCTTGCGCGGAGTTGCGGAATATCTGATCGAGTCGGGCATCGCACCCGGTGTCATATCGGTCGCCGAAGGCGGAGGCGGCGAAGAGAGTCGCGACATGGGCGTGCATTATGCCAATGTCGGATTCGACAAACTCGCCGACGAGCTCGGGATCAATCTGGTCGACCTCAATGCTGATGATTACGTGCGCGTCGACATTCCCACTGGCCATGTCTTCAAGCAGATGCCGATCGGCCGCACGGTTTGGGACCCAGAGGCGTATTTCATCAATATCCCCAAGATGCGCACGCACAATTTCGGGATCACCACCATCAGCATCAAGAACCTGCAAGGCATTGTGGTTCCCTTGGAAGAGCGCCACATGTGCACCCTTTTTCCCCGCTACGAGGGCGATCGCGGCGGTAACGGCCTTCAGAGCGACGTGATCGACTCCCATGAACGGTGGGCTCACAAGATCTGCGATATCTCCCTGGCGAGGACGCCCGATCTCAATATCGTCGACGCGCTCATCCCGCGCGATGGAACCGGCTTTCGCAATGGGAGCGACCGGCCCATGGGGATCGCGCTCGCTGGAACCAACCAGACCGCGGTCGATACCATAGGTACCGCGCTCATGGGCATCGATCCCGCCAATGTCACGTATCTTCGCATCGCAGGCGAGCGTGGCATGGGCCCGAATCGCCCCGGCGATATTCGCGTGCTCGAAGTGGTGGACGGTGCCCTCGTGGAGCGCAATGGAATCGAGGACCTGGTTGCCGATCCTCCGTTCCGGGTCACGCTCTCGGAAACGCTCACCTATAAGACGTACGAAGCCGTCGAGTACAACCAACCCGAAAAGGAGCTGGTACACGCACAGGTCAATTTCAACGCGTAGTCGAGCAGCCTAGACGGCAGCTTGCTGGGTGACGAGGATCGAATGCGACCGTACCGGTGTACCTAACAGAACACTGGCGACTGAATCGAAGGCAAGTGGGTCGCCGGTGGTGAGGTAGTGGCAACCGCCCGATGCTGAACTTCCGGCGTTCATGAATTCGCGCCGCAGCACGATTTCGGTCTGCCGGGCGACCGCATTGCCACTGGAGACGATCGCAACACTCGGGCCAACGATTTCGGCTATCGCGCCGGCCAGAAACGGATAGTGGGTGCAGCCCAGCACTACGACATCGCATCCGCGAGCGAGTGGGCCTTCCAGCAGGTTACCGAGCAGATAGCGAATTTCGCGACCATCCGTGCGTCCGGATTCGATCAGATCGACCAATCCGGGCGCTGGGATCGTTTCGACAGTGACACCGCTACCGTATGTTTCGATCAGGTTCCGGAGCTTTTCCCCACGCGCGGTGCGTGGGGTTGCCAGTACCGCCACCCTGCGCGATTTTGAACGGCGCACCGCCGGTTTGACCGCCGGCTCCAGGCCGATGATTGGAGCCGAATGCACTTGGCGTAACGACGTAACGGCCACAGCGCACGCGGTGTTGCAGGCAATCACCGTCGCCTTGCAGCCACGGTCGAAGAGTTCCTCGACCAGCAGATGCACGCGATCCTCGATGGTGGCATCGTCCTTGTCACCGTACGGGCAGAAGGCAGAATCGCCCAGATACACAAACGATTCGTTGGGCATCCTGGTTCGAAGCGCTCGCAGAACGCTTAGGCCGCCGAAACCAGAATCAAAAACTCCAATGGGAGCAGTACAACGGGACAAGCGTTTGCCTCGATTACGCCAGCGAATCCGCCACTTCGCATCACGCCGCTAGCCTAGCACTCGGGCGTATGGCTCACAATCAACAACGCAGAATCAGGAGGAGAACTTTCAAATCGATATTGCCGGTGCGTTCCGCAACTTCTCACCATTTCGCCGTTGACAGAACCGAAGGTTCTACACTTTCCTTACTGAATTCGACGACGTTCCGCAAGATCGCGAAGAACGGAAGAGCATGGAAACAAACAAACGCCTCGAAGATTTTCGCAAACACAAGGACGAATACTTTGCCTCTGGTGGGCATTCGCCCCTGAACTCGGCCGATCAGGAAAGTTTCGAAGCACTCACGTACTTCCCCTATAACCCGTCCCTCCAATTCGAAGTGGAGATCGACGCGACCGAGGACCAGGGCGCCCCGCTCACGCTGGATACCAGCGACGGTGAGAAGGCTGAGTTCCTGATCGCCGGGAAAGTCCGCTTCCTGGTCGAAAATGGTGAATATGAGCTCACCCTCCTGAAAGACTCAGACCGCGGCCGTTTCTTCCTGCCATTCCACGATGCCACCAACGGCCTCGAAACCTATAAGGACGGCCGGTATATCGATCCACAGCAAAAGCCGAATGGAAAGCTCACGCTCGACTTCAACTATGCATACAACCCCTACTGCGCTTATGACGAAGGGTGGTCGTGTCCACTCCCGCCGGAGCAAAACAAACTTCCGGTCGAGATTCATGCTGGGGAAAAAGTGTTTCGCTCCACCAAGGCATAAGGGAATTCCGGGTAAACAAAAAGAGAGCGGCGAATGTCGCTCTCTGCTCATAGTGCCTCACGAGATATTTTCGACCGGCTATCGCCTGCGACGCATCCAGATGTCGAGAAGCTCGGCTGATTCGCTGGCAGCTTCCTGACCGTACCCAATCGTGCGGCTCAGCAGAGCACCAACGGCTTCTCGCTCCCAGCGATAAAACGCCCGGCGAATCTCGGTATACCGACACCTCGTGGGCTCGAACTCCAACTCAGCCAGCACCCAGTGTCCCCGCTCGCGTTCGAGCAGCAGCAGGCGGCGACCCATCTGCCAAACAAATGGTCGTAGCGTTCCAGGCGACGATGCTTCCGCGGTTGACAGCTCATCGCACGGAGATGTGTCCTGGATCGAATTCTCTGGCTCGATACATTCGGCGGCACTGCAATCGCCGGTTGTTCGATGCCGCGAATCGGGTTGACTGTGGTCGTCCACAGATAGGCTCTCCCCATGTTGTAAAGGGATCGAGATTGGCGAGAACGGGTTCTTCCCGTTGCGATGAGACCGTCTCGTTCCTGTGGTTAAGGAATCCGAATGAAATCGAAACGAGGGAAGATCAGAATGCGCAACAATGAGCGTACCATTTCGCGGTTCCCGCTTTCAAGGCACAGTTAATACTGGTTTTTGCCCAGGCTATCGCTATGGGACCGTTACCATGGCCCGTTGAAGCTCGGTGGTTCCATCGCTTACCACGATCTCATAGTCACCATTTGGCCACGGTTCCGCGCCCGTTCGCTCGATATGAAACTCGATCCAGCCGGAGACGCGATCCTGATCGATGCGTATCGCCGAATCGAGTGCGTCGAGTGATGTGTCGTTGAAAAACCAGCTCGCGAGGAGTTGGGAGCCGGCGGGAAGTGACTCGATAGGAAAGACCGCAAAAATCGTCTCATCGGTTCTCTGCGGCGCCAGCGCGATTGGAGCGTTTGTTTCGGGTTGAATCTCGCTCGTCCAAATGGCTTCGCCAATTCGCGGTGCGCCCGAAAGCGCCGTCGCTACGATGACCGGGGTTTCCGTTGGTTCCGGAGTCGCCGTGATTTCAGATGTTTCTTTGTTCCCTGAACCACATGCGGCTAACAATCCACATGCCACAATAAAGACCGACGCCAGCATTCCGAAGCGTCGCAAGCGAACGAATTGATATTGTCGGGGCACGCTGGCTCCTCGTGAGTAGGACCGAGTTGTCGTTGGGCCCGATCAGTCATCCGAAAGCGGTGCACGCGTCCTGGGTCCAAGAGAGTCTACCAATCGCCAACCGTAAAGCCGGAGAGAAGCTATGACGAAGAAGCGCACCAGCGTTATCACCGAGATGGGCTGGATCGAGAGTGACCATTCGATTGCCAATCCCACCATCAATCGTGCGGTCTATCAGGGACGTCCCACCGATGACAGTCTGCTCCTGCACTGGAGCAATGAAGAAAAAGAGAAAGCGGGCGCCTTCACGCACACCGATCCCTGGCGCGCACTCCGCATTCAGGGTGAGGTTGTCGCTGGCTTCGATGCCCTGGCGGAGATCGGCCCGGCTATTTCCGTCTTCGGATCAGCCCGCATTGGCAGCGAGTCACCCTATTTCGTGGCCGCGCGGGAAACCGGTCGAAAGCTGGCCGAAGCTGGATATGCCGTGATCACGGGTGGTGGTCCCGGCATCATGGAAGCGGCCAATCAGGGCGCGCTCGAAGCAGGGGGATGTTCGATAGGTCTCAACATCGAACTCCCCCATGAGCAAGGGATCAATGCGTTCGTCAATCTTCCAATGAATTTTCGTTACTTCTTTGTTCGTAAGCTGATGTTCGTGAAATATGCTGAAGGGTTCGTGATTTTCCCGGGGGGATTCGGTACGCTCGATGAGCTGTTCGAGGCGCTGACGCTGATCCAGACTGGCAAGCTCGACGATTTTCCTGTGGTGCTTTACGGCAAGGACTTCTGGGACTCACTCCTCGACTGGATCGGCAACGATCTAATCGATAATCGACTGATCGCTCCGCGCGATCTCGACCGTCTGATCGTGACCGACGATATCGACGAAATTGTGTCCACAATGCTCGAAAGCCACGGGGATCGCTGAAAGAGATTGGGTCCTCGCTCGAGCAACCATAAGGAAAGCTCGTGTTCCTGCCCGCGCTGCGGATGAGCCGAACGCTTGCTGAGCCGGTTGCACTTGCTCCTTCATACTGGTTCGAAGACGCTCTCGTACGTTCGCGGCAAACATGCCCTGCATCGAGCTGATTCTTTCCCTGAGAACCGTACGTACAGCCAGCCGTCATGAGTGGTATGCTAGCCGGGCAGTCGCATCCAACTCATGAGTTTGGGATGCCGTCTCGCGCCGTAGATCGATTCCGGTCTCGTCCTATTTCGAACATCGCGACTCGCTTGAGTTACACAACCGCTGCGGGCTGGGGGAGCCAAATTCGATGAGTCGTCATGAGCTTTACGCGCACCGATACCCGCTCTTGCCGCTCAAGAATGTCGTTATCTTCCCGCGAAATATCGTTACCCTCCTTGTGGGCCGGCCCCGCTCGATTCAGGCGGTAGAAGAGGCGCTTTCCGGCAATCACCGGCTCGTCGTCACCGCCCATCGAGACGCTGATGCGGAAGACCCCTCGCCGGACGATCTTTACTCGATCGGATCGTTAGTCGATCTTGTTTCGGTCGAACGGCAACCCAGCAATGCCATCCAGGTGGTACTCGAAGGCAAGTCGCGCGTCCGCGTCAGCCAGTTCGATACGGTCCGTCCCTACTTCACCATTGCCGCCGAAGAGCTACGTGAGCCCAAGAACGATTCGCCCGATACCCGAGCCCTCATGCACCATGTGCAGGAGCTGGCTGGGCGCTACAACGATGCTCGCGAAAAGATGGCTCCCGAAATTCTGGAAATGGTTCAACGGGCAAGTGACCCTGGTCATTTGGCCGATCTCCTGGCGACCCAGATCGTGTCCGAGACCAGCCGTCGTCAACACTTCCTGGAGCAGGTCGATCCGATCAAACGACTGGAAGAGATTGCAGTCCATCTGGCGGAAGACCTCAACGTCGCCGAGCTCGAAAGCCGAATCCAGGATCGGGTGCGCGAGCAAGTCGAGAAGCAACAACGCGAGTATTACCTGACCCAGCAGCTCAAGGCTATCCACGACGAGCTTTCTGGCGAAGGTGGCAACGAGCTCGACGGCTTCCGCCAAAAAATCAAGACCTGCGGGATGCCTGCCGAGATCGAAGACAAGATGCTCCGCGAGGTTGGGCGTCTGGAGCGGATGCCATCGGTTTCCGCCGAGGCGACCGTGGTGCGTACGTATCTCGATGTCATGCTCGCCCTTCCCTGGTCGGAGCAATCGGTCGACCGGCTCGATCTTGACGAAGCCGAAATGCTCTTGAACGAAGATCACTTCGGACTGGAACAGGTCAAAGATCGCATTCTCGATTTTCTGGCGGTACGAAAGCTGCGCACCGATAGCGGAATGAACGACCGCTCGTCCTCGCAGATCCTCTGTCTCGCGGGCCCTCCGGGCGTCGGCAAGACCAGCCTGGGCCGATCGATCGCCGCCTCGATGGGACGCAAGTTCGTGCGTGTCAGTTTGGGTGGCGTGCGCGATGAAGCCGAGATCCGCGGGCACCGGCGTACCTATATCGGCGCCATGCCGGGCCGCATCATTACCGCCATGCGCCAGGCGGAAACGACCAATCCGGTCATCTTGCTCGACGAGATCGATAAGCTATCCGCCGACTTCCGGGGAGATCCATCCGCCGCGCTCCTTGAAGTGCTCGATCCCGAGCAAAACGCGCTGTTCACCGATCACTTCATCGACGCACCTTACGATCTCTCCAAGGTGCTCTTCATCACGACGGCGAACTACATGCAGCAGGTCCCTCGGCCGCTTCGCGACCGGATGGAGATCATCGAGATATCGGGCTATTCCGAGGATGAAAAGATCGAGATCGGCAAACGCTACCTCATGCCACGCCAGTTGACGGCACACGGCCTGAAGGAAGCCAATGTCGATTTCCCGCGCGCATCATGGAGCTTTCTGGTGCGTGGCTACACGCGTGAGGCGGGTGTCCGCGAGCTGGAGCGTGAGATCGCTGCCATTTGCCGCAAGGTCGCGCGTGAGGTGGTGCGTGGCCGGAACATCGACGAGCCAATCACTGTCGCACGCATCGAACACTATCTTGGGCCGCGTCATTTCCAGGTGGTCCATGAACTTGCCGCAAGTCAGATCGGCGTGGCAATGGGACTTGGCACCACTGAGATTGGTGGCGAGCTGATCCCGGTTGAAGTTGCGACCATGCCCGGCAAAGGCACGTTGATGATCACCGGTCGTGCGGGTGACGTGATGCAGGAATCGGCTCAGGCAGCGGTGTCCTACGCGCGGTCCCGGTCTGAACAGTTCAGTATTCCCGTGAACTTCCGCGAAGTGCTCGATCTCCACATTCACCTGCCGGAGGGCGCAACACCCAAGGATGGTCCCTCGGCTGGAATCACCATGGCCACCGCACTCATCTCGGCACTCATGCGCCGGCCCGTGCGCAACGATACGGCGATGACTGGCGAGATCACCCTGTTGGGTCGCGTGCTGCCGATTGGCGGTGTGAAAGACAAGGCCCTCGCTGCCCACCGTCACGGCATCAAACGGATGATCCTCCCCGAGGAAAACCGCCGCGAAGTGATTCGCATCCCGGAGAATGTCCGCCGTGATATGGAATTCGTCTTCGTCGAAACCATGGATCAGGTCATCGCAGCCGCGATTCTCTTCGAGGCCGATCGCGAAATCACGCGCAGCGGCCGTGTCGAACCCGATCGGCTCGAATCCGAGCGTCCATCCTATTCAGCGACGCAAATTCCGGCAACAGGTCCGGTCATTTCGGATCTGTAGATTCCGGTGCGGAATTCGGAGTTCGATTAGCCCTGAGCGACGCGGAAGTCCTTTGCCAGCACGTCCAGTTTGGGCCCGTTCCAATCCCCCTCGGTCAGGGTAAATGCCAGATCGATGCTGCGTGCTCCGACCAGCTCGCGCGAGCGTGCAGCAGCATTGAAGAACGCGACCCGCACTGGTTTCCCGTTGCCGATAGTCAAGCTCAGATGATCTTTGGTCTGGCCCATGGTGTCGTATTTCTGCATGCGAACGTTCCGTAAGACAAACACCGGTTCCTCGCTCCCGGGACCAAATGGCTCCAATGACCGCACCAATCGCGCGATCTCCAGATTGAGATGCTTTTCCTGTAATTCGGCGTCGATCTGGAGCGCCGGCATCGAAGAGGGGGTTCGATCGGATCCCAGGCCAGTGAGCTGATCGATGAGTTCCCCGACATTACCCGTGTCGAGGCTCAATCCCCCTGCCAGCCGGTGGCCGCCATGCGAACGCAGCAGTGGTGCGCAGCTCGCCAGCGCGCTCGCAACGTCGAATCCGTCGGGAGCGCGCATCGATCCCCGCAACATGCCCGCTTCCTCGACCAGCACGACCGCCGGGCGATCGTAAGTTTCCGCCAGGCGCGCCGCCACGATTCCCAGCACACCCGCCTGCCAGCCTTGCGAATGCACCACCAGTACCGGCTGCGAATCCCACGCAGGATGCTGCCGCAGCAGACGCTCGGCTTCGAGTGTGATCGCATCGGTGGCCAGCTTGCGGCGCGTGTTCAATGCCTCGAGCTCCAGGACCAAATCGTGCGCAACGATGGGGGTCGGAGCTAGCAGGAGATCCAACGCGAGTTTCGGATCTCCCATGCGACCAGCAGCGTTGAGCCGAGGAGTGATCCGAAACGAGACATCGGTCGTGCTGAGACTGGCCAAATTGACCTTGGCGACGTTCGCCAGGGCGGCAATGCCGGGTCGTGGCGAGCGGGCGAGTTGCATGAGACCGGCTCGCGCGAGCGTGCGGCTCGCGCCGGTCATCGGCGAGACATCCCCGATCAGGCCGAGCGCTGCGAGATCGAGATAGACATCGGCACCGGCGCCATTTGGGGCAATCTGCAAACCTTCGCCCGCCAACGCATCGACCAGCAACCAGGTCAACCCCGCGGCAGAAAGCTCCTTGTAGGTACCGCCATCGGGCCGATAGGAGGAAACGACGATGGCATCCTCAGGTCCCTGGTCCGGAATCTGATGATGGTCGAGGATGACCACATCCATTCCCAGTGCCCGCGCGTAGGCGACCTTTCCATGATCGGCACTCCCGCAGTCCAACGTGACGAGGAGGTCGACACCTGCATCCAGAAACTCGTCGATGGCAATGCCGCTGAGCCCATAACCTTCAGCACGGGTGGGGAGCCGGTATCGCGTACGCGGGCCCGCCCCAGCAGCGGCGAGCGCCATTCCGAGGATGGCAACCGATGTCGTTCCATCTGCGTCATAGTCTCCGAAGATCCCAATCGTCTCGCCGTTGCGAACGGCAAGCGCTACTCGCTCGACCGCTCGCCCGAAGTCAGGCAACAGGGTAGGATCGATCGTATCCCGCACAGCCGATGCCAGAAACGCATCGGCCGATGAACGGTCACGCAACCCCCGGCGATAGAGCAACGCGTGCGCCAACTTATGGTCGTGCAAGGGCTCGACATCGAGCGGCACCGGTTCGGGATCGACCCAGGTTTTCGGGCGCACACGGGGGTCGATCTGGGTGAATCTGCTCGATGTCATCTCAGCTTGTACTCAGTCAGGAATTTCGGGCGAACGTACGTGTAGACGATGGTACGGGCGACAACTATAGTGTTTTCCGAGGCATGCGCCCGCAGTTCGAACGGATCATAAGAAACGCACTCGCACGCGTCTCCGCTGGTCATCCGTTTGGCATGTCCATACGCACGGTATTGCAAAGGGGGTACCGGTGCGACCCGCATTGAGTCGTGTCCGAGCGTTTGCAGTCGCTCTGACAGTAGTGAGTTTGTTGCTTTCGTCGACCGCCTCGCCACTTGTGGCGCAGGAATGGACCCCTCCGCGCACCGTTTGGGTTCAAGATGCCGGGCATACCGTCGACGGTTATTTTCTCGACCTCTGGCGTGAGTATCCTGAACTGCTCGGGCAACCCATCACCGAAGAGTGGGAATCTCCACTTGCGGTCGATGGTTTCGACCGTGCGGATCGCTACGTTCAGTACTTCCAGCATATGGCAATTGTCTACGTCCCAGAAGGCGCGACGGTCGACGACCAGGTGCACACGCTACCGCTCGGAGAAGAAGCGCTGAAGCGGGACCAAACGGATCTCGCCAAGGACACGCTACCCGCGGCCGCCACTTGCGGAACGCTGGCGGCAGCGACGTGTAAGGAGTTCAAAAGCACCAAACACACCGTTCGCAACGGTATCCTCGACTTCTGGAATACGCACGAAGGCGAGCGCCTGATCGGTGCTCCGCTGACTGAGGAATTCTTGGCCGAGGATGGCTATACCACGCAGTACTTCGAGAAGATGGTGCTTCGGTGGAAAGAAGGGCTGCCGGTCACGCCCCGCCCAGTTGGGAGCGAATCGGCCAGCGTGCAAAAGCTCCCCACGGATAAGATCGCGCAACCGAATGCTGTTCCGATTTACCAGGAATCGCTATTTGTCGAGCCGACGCTCGATCCCGCCCAGGTTATTGCTGGCGGCGAAGCGGTTGAAGGCGTGGGCGCAATGGACGCCGGCCCCGGGCCGCAGCAGGGCGCCCTGAAAGAGATCGTCGTATCGGTCGGACGGCAATCGCTCTGGGCGTACGAAAACGGCAAGCTCGTCACCGCGACCCTGGTCAGCACAGGCACCGCTGAGATCATGGAAACCACCACGCCGATCGGTCAATATACGGTGCTGACCAAGTATCAAAAGCAGACGATGCAGGGCGTCATCAACAACGAAGCGTACAAAGTCGAAGATGTTCCCTGGGTGATGTACTTCGACAATCTCGGCAATGCCTTGCACGGGACGTACTGGCATGAGAATTTCGGGGCACCAATGAGCCACGGGTGCGTTAACCTTCCAATGAACGTTGCCCAGTACTTGTATTCGTGGGCGCCGGAAGGCACGGCGGTTACCATCATCCCCTAGCGAGCAAAATGTTGGACACCAACCCGTATAGTCCTGTCGAATGGACCATCCTGACAGAACTCCCGATCCGCGTGCTGGCCGCAGCAATGCGAGCGGAAGAAACGAGCGAGCTCGGTTTGCTTATGCAACAAGCAACCGGGCTAACCGAACTCTCCTCGCGCGCCAATGAATACGCCTCCAGCGAGCTGGTGCAGCAGGTCTTCGAACATTACAAGAGCCAGGGCGACGGCGAGGCGCAGACGTTGCAGTTGAGCGAGCAATGGATCGAGCGGCTGCTACCAGACACGATAGAACGTGCCCGGCAGGCAACTGAGATTCTCAATGCCAAAACCGATTCCGACGACGCTGTTTCCTACAAGCTTTGGCTTCTCGAGACTGCGGCAGCGGTCTGCGCCTCGGCGCGCACGGGCGGCTTCCTGGGTTTTGGTGGCGAGCGCATTAGCGAGAACGAGCAGGAATTTCTCGACGACTTGTCGAACGCTTTCGAGATTCCAACCGACATCGAATAGAGAGGGACACAGCATGAGTCAGCCGGCACGATACGACGCGGTCGTGATCGGATCGGGGCACAACGGGCTGATCACGGCTGCGTATCTTGCCCGTGCTGGTCGACGTGTGCTGGTCCTGGAACGCCGCGACATCATCGGTGGTGCCGCCGTGACAGAGGACACGTTTCCCGGCTATCGACTCTCGACCTGCTCCTACGTCTGCAATCTTCTTCTTCCGGAAGTTGTCGATGATCTCGAGCTCAAGAAATATGGCTACCACGTGCGGCCGTTCGAGCCAACGTATTTCGTCCCCTATCCCGATGGCGACTATTTCATGTCCTTTCTCGATGGGGAACGCACACGCCAGCAAATTGCCCGGCACTCGCAGAAGGATGCCGTCGCATATGATGCCTATTGGGCTATGTGGGATCGTATTCTCGCGCGGATGCAGCCGCTCCTCCGCCGTCCCGCGCCATCCGAATCGGAGCTGGAAGCGGCATTCTCAGGTCCTGACGGTCGAGAAGACTGGGAAATTCTGACTGAGACCAGCATCGGCGATTTGCTCGATCGTTACTTCGAGTCGGACAAGGTCAAAGCGCCATTTGCCACTGGGGGCGTCATCGGGGTCAATGCCGGACCGCGCGACCCCGGCACGGCCTATGTCAAATTCCACCACCTGATCGGTTCGATCGAAGGGCACCAGGGGGCCTGGGGCTTCGTGCGCGGGGGTATGGGTTCGATCACCCAGGCATTGGCCGGCTCATGCCGAAATCATGGCGTAGACATCGAAACTTCGGCCGAAGTCGCCGAGATCGAACTTTCGAATGGAGCGGCAACGGGTGTTCGCCTGGTAGACGGTCGCCGGTTCCAAGCTCCTATTGTCGTTTCCAATGCCGATCCGCATCGCACCTATCTGCAAATGGTGGGAGCCTCGCATCTCCCCACCGATCTGGTCGCAGGGGTGAAGGAGATGCGCGTTAAGGGGTCAGTCGTCAAGCTGCTGGTTGGCATGGGTGAGCTTCCCGATTTCACGGCCATGCCTGGCAAGGAAATCGGTGTGCAGCACACCGGCGGGATCGTTATCAATCCATCTATCGACTATCTGCAGGCCGCCTGGGACGACTGTCAACAAGGTAAGCCGTCCCAACATCCTTTCATGGATATCTACATTCAAACCGCCACCGAAGAAGGCACCGGTCTCGCGCCAGCAGGGAAGCACACGCTGAGCGCTTTCGTGCAATACGCACCGTATGACCTGGCCGAAGGAACCTGGGACGAACGTCGCGACGAGATTGGCAAGACAATCGTCGACACGATCGCTGCCTATGCGGCCAACGTGCCAGACGCCATCGAATATCTGCAAGTGCTCGGCCCTCCGGACATCGAGCGAATCGTCGGTATCACCGGGGGCAACATCTTCCACGGCGAGATCATGCCGGATCAGATGTTTGCGAACCGTCCCGTCCCGGGGTACTCCGATTATTTGACGCCCATCGACGGACTCTACCTTTGCGGCAGCGGTGCGTGGCCAGGCGGCGGCGTCTTCGGGGCACCCGGCCGGAACGCGGCGCTGCGTATCCTGGGGGCTTTCGGCGACCCGCACGTTCGCGCATGAACGCATCTGACCGAGCGATCGACGCTCTCTATCGACTGGGCAAACCCGGTATCTTTCAGTTCGATCCTGAGCACATGCACGACCGCGCCATTGGGGCTCTGCGGGTGATATCCCACGATGCGCTGCTGCTGGGTGCGCTCTCCCGTTCGACACCCGAGCCAGATCCGCGCTTATCGGTCGAGGTATTCAATCAAACGTTGCCATTGCCACTGGGCATCGCGGCAGGATTCGACAAGAATGCGGTCGCCTTTCCGGCATTACTGGCGCTCGGATTCGCCTCAGTTGAAACCGGAACGGTCACTCCGTTGCCCCAGGCAGGAAATCCCAAACCGCGCGTTTTTCGACTTCCAGAGGATCAAGGTTTGATCAACCGGATGGGTTTTCCCAATCTGGGTGTGGAAGAGGTTGTCAACAATCTCATCGCGTTGCGACAACCGTCCCGCCTCGTGGGATGCAATATCGGTCCAAACAAAGCGGCCGTCGAAGAGGGACGCGCGCCGGACGACTTTGTACAGGCGTGGAAACGGGTAGCCCCTTATTGCTCGTACGTCACTGCGAATATCTCATCGCCGAACACGCCAGGATTGCGGTCCCACCAGCGTGCCGACGCGCTGGAGGCGATTCTCCTGGCGGTTCGCAAGGAACGAAATCAACGCCAGCGTCGCCCACTCGTACTCAAGATCTCACCCGACTTAACCGAAGATGAGTTGAACGATGTGGTTGCCGTGGCGTTGAAGCACCGGGTCGATGCGATCGCCGCCACGAACACGACTCTCGACCGCCCAACCTCGTTACGCTCCACGCATGCGATGGAATCTGGCGGACTCAGCGGAGTGCCATTGGCGCAACGTGCGGCAGCGAGCGTGCGCCAATTGGTACGACTCGTCGATGGCCAGATCACTATCATCGCCGCCGGAGGGATCTTTACTGGGCGTGACGTGCTCGCGGCCATTTCCACCGGCGCCACATTCGCCCAGACCTATACCGGGTTCATCTACCGTGGTCCGGCCATGCCAGCGTTGGTTCGATCAGAAATGCTGGCTCTTCTGGATAAGCACGGTATTCCGAACATTACCGAGCTGCGCGGTTCTGGTTTCAGGCTCTAAATCCCGGAGGCCATTCTCTGGTCTGGTTTAGTTCCAGTACAGAATCGCGCCACTGGCAACACCCCAAAGCAGAATCGAGACCTGGGTCGGACGGTCGTGCATGAGCAACAGCTCCGGGCTGCCACCCAGATGCTCCTTATAGATCAACAGCAGGTAGCGAAACACCGCATAGAGCACGATGGGGATGGTCAGCATCATGGAATGATTGACGGGCAGCGTCGGTGAAGTGAAGGTATAGACCGAATAGGCGACCACCGCCGACGACGATGTCACTGCGATGATCTGGTCGAGCAATGGCACCGAGTACGCGTCCAGATTCGCCCTGTGGCGGCTCGCTGAATCGCGCAGCATCAACAGCTCGTGCCGCCGCTTGCCAAATCCCAGCATCAATGCCAACAACATCGAACAGATATACAGCCAGGGGGAAATCGGCACGTCGATCGCCACTGCCCCTGCAGCGGCCCGCAGCACAAACCCGATCGAAATCATGATGACGTCGAGAAGCACGACCCGCTTGAGCCCAAACGAGTACGAAACCATCAGCGCCAGATAGGCCACCACTACCAGGGCGAGCTCTGGACTGATCAGAAACGCACCTGCGACGGCGCCGAGCGCCAACACGATTGCCATCCAAATTGCGGTCGAAGGTTTGACCTGCCCGGACGCGATCGGGCGCATGCGCTTGACCGGATGGTAGATATCCTGTTCCCGGTCGCGGACATCGTTCAGTAGGTAGATCGCACTCGATACGGCGCAAAAGACAACGAACGCCCCAACTGCCTGGGCGAACTTGGTGAGATCGAACACATTGAGCGAAAAGAGCAGCGCGGCGAAGACCAGCAGGTTTTTCGACCACTGTACCGGACGCATCGCCCGAATATGTGGAGGAAGATGCCGCCCAGGTTCGACCAGCTCGCGCTCCGCTGGTAACGCGCCCGTGGCCGGGGCGATGATTTCACCTTCACGTTCATCGACCCGCAGCGAGGGGGCACCCGGCAAAGGACGCGTGGTGTGCACATCGGGCGAGTCAGGCATCGCCGGCGAACCTTTTCTTGAGAGAAGCGATCGCGCGCGATCGCGAGCTACTGGTAAATGATCAGATTGGGTTGCGGATCGAGCGCCAGCACTTCTTCCGGCGTCATGATCGGAGCGTCCTGCCCGTTGTACCAGAGTTTGAACCCATGGAAATCGAAGACTTCACTTTCGGTTAGCCAGGCAAAGGTGCCTCGCTTCTCTTCTGGAGTGCCGAAGCCGTCAACTTCGAGCACAAATTGCACTCCGGGCACCTGGGCGATCGTATCTCGATTGTCGATCGACGAGTCAGTGAATTGATGCACGATCAGGAGCTTGGGGGGAATTCCATTCTCAGCCGATATCCGCGCCAGCTCCTGCTGCGCGTAAAGCACATCGGCGGCATCGATACTGCCAATCACCGTGCCCGGCACCTCTCCATCACCCACCGCGAACTCTGGATCGAGCGCCAGTTGGACATGGGGATACTTGCAGGTATGGTTCCATCGCCGCCAATTCCTGCTGCACCGTGCGATGCCCGAACTGCACGTCCAGAATCAGCAGCATATCTTTTTCGGCGGTGAAGTCAATGTACTCTTGCAACTGATCTTCGCCAATGTAGGCCAAGTAATCGCCGTCCTCGCCCTCATACTGTTGCGCGACTGAGGCAATTACTTCGAATGCCAACTTATACGGTCGATCGTCGATCGCTTCGTACTCGGCAGCTTGTGCTTTCAGTTTGTCGTATAGAGTCTCCATGTCGTACTCGCCGAGCACCCCCATATTGACTTCGCCCGGGAAACCGTAAAACGACAGAATCCGGTACGACGGCAGCAAATAGTCACCCGTTACCGCAAGGGAAGGATCGGTGGTTGGTGAAGCCGGCGCGGATGTCGGAAGAACCGTCGGTTCCGCGGCTGCCGTTTCGGTAGAAACTGACTCCGTGGGCACCGCGTCAATCGCATCTGATTGCTGAACGGGAACCGTCGGCTCCTGCCCAGGGCTGGTATCAGTGGGAGTCGGCGATGCTGCGGCGATAGCCGGTGCTTCCGGAGTGGGGGTTGTGTTGACGCCCACCGAATGTCGAAAGGGGAGGATCAGCACAATCAACAGTCCGACCAGCAACCCAGCCAACACCCGGTCGGATGGAATCCAATCCGGGAGTCCGCGACGCTGGGGCGCTTGCCCTGTTTCCTGAGGGGTTCGCAGCCATTCCTCTGAGAATGGCTTTGGGCCGGGGTTCTCCCCGGGTGGCGTTGACCGGCGAAGCGGCAAGAAACGATGCCCTCCTGGCGTCGTCGGCAAAATCGTCCGGCATCATCCGCACGGAGCGCTGTTCCACGATTCGTCGTGCGGTCAGGGCGACCATTTGTACGTTCGCGCGGAACGGTTTCGCTGCAAGCATAGGGAAGCGATGCGGGTTGTCAAGCAGTGTCACGCATCCTTGGCTACAAAATAGCATTCGCTGCGCTTAAAATGGCCATCTACAAGCGAACGCACAAGCGCAGGAGGCGATTGCGGCCGTAACGCAGTCGTCATCGCCGGTTGCTGGCCGGGCGCGAATTGTGAGGGCCTCGGTTGAATCGCACCAACGTAATAGTCGCAGCGGGCGCCCTGCTGGCGAGTCTCTTCCTTGCCCTGGTTTTGACTCGCTCATCATCTCAACCGAAGGAACTGGTCATCACGGTGGCGCCCAGCGTGCTAACGCAGCTCGCCGTCGAACGTGTGGAGACCAGACAAGCGAGTCCAGTTTCCGCCGCATCGCCAGTGGTGGATGCGCTTTTCGCCACACTGGTTGCTGAGTCGTCGCCCAAGGCCGCCGGAACTCCTGGAGACAAACCCTCAGCAACTGGAACATCTTCACCTGTTCCGTCAGCAGCATCGCCCGCGGCAACCGGGTCGCCACAGGTGGGAAGTCCATCCGCATCGCCGCCAGGAACCATCGAAGTAGCCGCATCGCCAGTTGCACCGGTCGCGGCTGAAGGATCGAGTGTCACTGAAGCGACCATAAGCTCAGTGGCGAGCCCACCCGCGTCTCCTGTCTCCACCGGCGTAGCGGCGTCCCCCGTCGAAGGGGCCACCACAGACGCGATTGTCCCACCCATTGACCAGACCGCAACCCAGTTTGCCGTGAACCTGCGCGCAAGCACGTCCGTTTCCACGTCGACACCGTCGCCTTCTGCCACTCCTGTGCCTTCTGAAACGCCGACGGCCACTGCCACCATTACGCGCACCTCCACCTCTGTGCCGTCCGATACCGCTACGTCGACCAGCACAGCGACCCGGACTCCGTCCGAATCAGTAACCGCTACCGCCAGCGCGTCCCAGACGACTTCACCGACCCAAACCTCCACCACGATACCGTCCAGCACCTCGTCCGCGACTGCGTCAGCAACTGCTACCTCGACTGCAACCCTAACGGCGTTACCAACCCGGACGTCAACCATGACGCCGACCAGTACCTCGACCGCGACCGCTTCGGCAACTGCTTCCCCAACCGCCTCGCGAACGCCTGCACCGACCGAGACGCCTACATCGACGCCGACCAGCACCCCGACCTCCACATCTTCGGCAACTGCCACCGCGAGCGTCACATCGACTCCAAAGCCGAGCCAAACTGCAACTCCATCCTCGACGGCAACTTCCACTTCGACGCCGACCAAGACCAATACCGCGACGCCGGTACCAACCGAGACGGTCTCGCCAACTCAGGAACCGACGGAAACCTCCTCGCCAACTCCAGCACCGACTCAGACCGCATCGCCTTCCCCGCAGCCAACAAACACGGCGACCGCCGAGCCGTCTGAAACCCCGACACCGGAACCCTCAGCGACGGAGACTGCCACTCCCAGCAACACCGCAACCTCAGAGCCGACCGACACGTCGACTCCTAAACCGACCGCGACCGACACGGCCACGCCGCTGCCGACGTCGACTGAGACGGCTACTCCGGAGCCAACCGCGACCGAAACGGCGACTCTTGAGCCAACAGCGACTGACACATCGATTCCAGAGCCGACCGCAACCGAAACGGCAACCTCTGTACCGACTGCCACGGACACAGCAACACCGGAACCGACGGAAACGTCAACGCCGCTACCAACCTCCACCTCGGAACCAACCGAGACGCCAACCGCAACCCAGACGCTCACACCCACCGTCGAAGTGCCGGTTGTTCCAATCGCAACATTGACCCCGACCGTCTTTCCTGTTACCGAGAACACGCTCTACCGTGGCGATTTGTCTCGTACCGGCGTCATGGATGGCACCGGCCCCGGCGGGAGCGTGCAGATCGACTGGTCCGTGCAACTCGACGAGGGATCGTTCGCCTCGCCAATCGAGGCCAGTGGACTCATCCTCGTCGGCGGCGACGACGAAACGATGCATGCGTTCGATTTCGCAACCGGAGACAGCGTCTGGGAATTCCGGGCCAGTGACGAGATTTCATCTTCGCCGGCGGTTCAGGATGGAATTGCGTACTTCGGTTCGTTTGACGGTATATTCCATGCCATCGACGCTTCGAACGGAGCAGAACTCTGGTCGGTCGAAACCGGTTCCTCAATTCATTCCTCGCCGGCCGTCGTCGACGGATTGGTGCTCTTTGGGAACTACGGCGGAACGCTCTACGCGCTAGATGCGGCCTCCGGCGCAGAGGTTTGGCGACTCGATACGGGCGCGCAAATCTCATCGTCGCCAGCCGTTGCAGATGGCATCGTCGTCTACTCGGACACTGACGGAGTCATTCGCGGCGTCTCCCTCACCGACGGATCGGTCGTTTGGACTTACGGCGCCACGGGATCGATCTTTGCCACAGCCGCCATCAGCGATGGCATCGCAGTAGTCGGCGATTTCGTCGGCAATGTGAATGCGCTCTCGCTCGCAGACGGCTCACTGGTTTGGCAAACCTACCTCGACTCAGTGATTTATCCCTCGGCCGCAATTGCCGACGGCGCAATCTATATCGGGGCAGACGACGGCAACATTTACTCACTGGATCTGCAATCAGGCGCAGAAATCTGGCGATTGCCCACTGGAGGCGAAGTTCGCTCATCCCCGGTTATCGCAGGCGATCAGATTGTGATCGGCAGCTACGATGGCACGGTTTACGGTATCGACCGTGCCGACGGCAATGTCCGCTGGAGCCAGCAGGTGGGGGATAGCGCTTCAACGCTCGTCGTAGGCGAAACCGTGATCGCCGTCTCGGTCGACGGACGCATCGTCGCAATCGGCAACGCCTAGACAGTTGGCAACAAAGGAGCGTTGCTCCTTCGGGTCCCGGGCAGCCGGGTTGCGAGCGTGCAGAGCTCGATTTGCGTTGAGCTGTGTCAAAACTTGAGCCGATTTCAGTCCTTGCGGATGATGATCGGTGTGCCGACATCTGCCCAGTTCCACATGAACTCGGCGTCGTCCAGCAGCACATTCAGGCACCCATGGCTCCCAGGTCGCCCAATCGTCTCAGGCGTCCGCCACCAGGCGAAATGAATGGCGTGCCCTTCATCGGTGAAGTACTGCGTGTACAGCACGTCCTCCAGCTTGAAGAAGTGCTCCGCGCCGATTGCCCCGCTGGACATCGTCTCATTCGCCTTCCGCCAGGTAATGGCGAATTCGCCCGTTGGCGTCTCCCAACCAGGCATTCCAGTTGTAGTCACCACCACTCGCACGGGATCGCGATCCTGGTAGAGGGTGATCAACTGCTGGGTCAACTGCACATCGATCCAGCGCCCAGTCTTTGGCGCGTTTGTAGGAAGCGGGGTGGGGAGCACCGGCGCATTACGACCCACGTTGCGCGCATAGATGTACCCCTGCCCCTCGAGCTTGGCCCATTCGTCGGCACCCGGGAAGAGCTCTTCGCCTTTGACCCAATCGACCACCACGATCGAGCTCCGGTCGAGCTTGAGCTCGATCGCTTCGGATTGCGTGGTCGGCTCCGCGCGCACGTTGGTGTCGCCCAGGGTGGCCCCCTGCCAAACCTTCGGGTTCCAATCTTTGGGATCGATGGTTGGAAGCGGCGGCGGAACCTTCAAAAACTCAGAAGAGACCCATCCTGAGTATCCATCGGCATATCCACCCACCCATGCCGCTTTTGCGTCACCACCGATGATGAACTCAGCGGCGTCGGGTAACACCTGCACGATGTCGTCTTTCGTGCTTGCGCCTGACCGGAGCCGCAATCCCTCCGGAGAGTTGATCAACCGGGCGGTGCCACCCATGGGCGGAGCGGCCGGAAATGATGGGTCGCCAGCATCGATCACGGCTTGATTGATTGCTTGGCCGATCTTTGCCAGACGCACATCGTTTTCGCCATGATCGACCAGGACAGCACGTTGGAAGATCTGGGTAGTCTTGCCCGTTTCCTCGTCCTTGTAAGGTTCGCTCAACGGCATCCCGAGCACCGACAGATCGCCGACATTACCCCAATAGGAATTGAATCGCCCACTGACACTGTGCCCAGTTTCCGGAAAGTAGTTGCAAAAGAACGCATCGTCCGGACAGGTGGCAATCCGCTTCATTGCCGCCGCAGAACCGAATGATTCAACGAATTCGGGGGGAAGGAGCACCCCCGCTACATCCCCTGGAGGCGCTTGCGAGGGATCGAGCAGCAGCGTTATGCCCTCGAAGCTTTGCACGATCCCCACACCGTCCCGGAATCCCTCTTCCGAAATTGGCAATCCGACCGCTTTTTCGCCACCAAGCATCTTCCACTGGTTCAAGAACGAGCCACGGAGGTTGTGACCCGTCTGTGGGAAGTACATCCCGGCACCGGATTCCTGTGCTGCCACAGGATGCCCCAGGTGGGGAGCAAGTGCGGCAACCATACCGGCGGTCGGAAGTGCGGCCAACAAGCGGCGTCGCGAAAGACGAAGAGGAGGTATCTGTGGCATAGACCTACCAAACGGGATGAAACGTGAGACTGCTGTGGGGTGCGGCAGCCAGTAAACTGGATGTCGTTCGGTAACGCCCGGTGGGTAGGGCCGAACAGCGGTTCAATTGTGGCACGCAGAACGCCTCGCGCACAAAATTTTAGTTGGAATTGTGAATCGAGGACCTTTGGCTATGATCGCGACGAAGAAGGCAGTGGGCCGCAGCCCGAGCAATCTGCCATTGCAACATCTCGTCGACGCATCCGACGGTTCGACGCAGCTCTATCTCGGGCAGCAGTGGCTGCAACCCGGCGATCAAGTTCTCGATCATACGCATCCCTGCGAGGAGATCCTGCATTTTATCTCTGGGGAAGCAATCGTCCGTCTCGGCGACGAGCTCGTACCAGCCAGTTCCGGCGACAGCGTTCACATTCCCATCGATCTCCTGCACGGTTTTACCAACACCGGCAACACCGAGCTCCATCTCTTCGTCATCTTTCCCGCTCCGGAATTCGCCCCGACCGACATCCGCAGAACGACTGCACCCTGAGTCCAATGTCATCCTGGCCAGACGAATGATCCCTGCTCATTGGCCCTGGAAGATCGGTCCCCGAGTGAATAATCCGGCTGCAGAACAGAAAAGCGGGGAGCCTCGGCTCCCCGCTTTTCTTCGTTTGGTTCGATTGATGGGTTACCGGCTCCGCGACGCCAGCCTCATGTAATACAGCAAGCTCAAGGCAGAGGTCAGGAACGCCGCTACATAGGTCCATGCTGCGGCATCCAGCACCTTGTCCACCGCTTCCGCATCAGTCCGGTCAGTCAAGCCGAGCCTGGTCAGCTCTGCTTTTGCGCGCCGCGAAGCGTCGAATTCGACCGGCAACGTGACGAGCGTGAATATCGTCGAAAGCGCGAAGAGTCCCACGCCTAACCAGGACAAACCGGAAATTCCGATAATAATCCCGAGAAAAAGCAACAAGAATCCGAGCTTGGAACCGATGTTCGCCAGCGGCACGATCGCCGAGCGGAATTTCAGCGGGGCATATCCGACCTTCTGTTGGATAGCGTGTCCAGCTTCATGCGCGGCCACCGCCATCGCCGCGACCGAATCCACCCCGTACACCGGCTGCGAAAGGCGGAGCACCTTGCTGCGCGGATCGTAGTGATCAGTCAACGCGCCTGCGACCTGCTCGATCGGAATCGAGCTCAGCCCCTCGTCGTCCAGAATGCGACGGCTCGTCTGCGCTCCCGTCAGCCCGGCCGCGTTCCTGACCTGGCTGTATTTCGAAAAATTCCCCTTCACTTTCGACTGCGCCCAGATCGACAGGAGAAATCCTGGCAAGATGATGATGAAATACCACGGGTCTAAAACCATAGCTGGCTCCATTCCAAGATTCAGCGCCGCGCTTCAATTTCACGCATGCGCAACAAAATCCTACTTGCTCTGGTGCAAAATGATCAGGACATGAGGGGGCGGCGCCTGGACGTCCACCGCTAGCCGATGAACGCGATACGGGATTCCTGCTGTAATGACCGATTCGATTCCCAACGTCCTGACTGCGCTCGACTCGCTTTTCGAGCCACTCATGCAGCGTGCGGTCGCAGAAATCGGAGTCACCTCACCCTTTTTGGAACAGATTGCCGCATATCACCTGGGTTGGCGAAATGCCGACCTTTCCCGAATATCGGGAACGCCACCGAATCCTGGAAAGCGCGTCCGCCCCCGGCTGGCGATGCTGGTCGCGTCGGCTCTCGGCGCGGATCCTGCGTTGGCTGCGCCGGTCGCTGCCGCGATCGAGCTCCTCCATAACTTCACCCTCGTGCATGACGACATCCAGGACCGTAGCCACCTGCGTCGCCATCGGTCGACCGTTTGGTCGCTTTGGGGAGAAGCGCAGGCGATCAACGCCGGAGACGCGCTGTTCGCCTCCAGCCACCTTGCCCTGTACGAAGTCGCCAATCGCCCTGAAACCGCTGCGCTCCTGCCGCAGCTCGCGGTAGCGTTCGACCGAACGACGTTGGCTATCGTCGGTGGGCAGACCATGGATATCGAGAACGAGGGGGACACCAGTGTCACCTTGGAGCGCTATCTGCAAACAATTGCCGGAAAGACCTCTGCCATCGTCGAGTATTCCGCCTGGGCCGGAGGTATCGTGGCCGGTGCCAGTGAAACGCAAGCACGAGATCTGGCTGCATTCGGTCTGGCGACAGGGCTTGCCTTTCAGATTCGCGACGATGTGTTAGGCATCTGGAATACGGAAGCGGAAACTGGCAAGAATCCAGCGGACGATATTCGACGCCAGAAACAGACCCCTCCCCTGATCGAGTTGCGACGAGTTGCCAACGCGAGCGAACGGGCCGACTTCGATCTCTGGCACGCCGAGGCGCCGTCCTCGGACGAGGCGGTATCGAATATCCTGACGCTGCTCGATCGTTACGAGATGCGCGCCTATGCTGAAGGGTTGGTTCGCGCCTATCATGACGATGCCACCGCCGCACTTGGGCGGGTTCTTTCACGCGATGCAAACCAGGCGACCCAGCAGTTGTATACGCTGCTCGATAGCCTCGAACACCGCTCCGGATAACGGGGCAGCTCAGGAGGACGACGTTGTCACCCGATTACTCCACCATCCATGACCTACTGGAACGGGGCGATATGCTTCGCGAAGGGCATTTCTCGTTCCAATCGGGTGCGCACGCAACCGCATTGATCGATCGTGATCTTTTGCTTGCCGACCCCGGTACCGCCAGTCGATTTGGGTACACCATCGCCAAAGCGTTTTTTACCGATCACGTCGATACGGTTGCGACTCCATCAATTTGGGGAGCCGGGCTGGCGCAATGGGTCGGGTACTTTCTCGAGCCGAAGGCCAGCGTGATCGATGCAACCCTGGTCGGCAGCGACCTGCGCATTGCCGAAAAACTTGTTCCCTTCATCGAAAACAAGCGCGTGTTGCTGGTGGATAACATGATCCTCAGTGGAAAGACAATGACGCGATTTTTACATCTCATTCGGGAGCTGAACGCCGAACCGGTCGGCATCGCCACCCTCTGGTGCGTGGGTGAAACTGAAATTGGGGGAATCCCGGTGACCCCGCTCTTGAATGCCATCTTCCCCGTATATCCGCCGAGTGAATGTCCGGCCTGCGCAGAGGGAATTGCGATCAAATCGGTCGATTACTGACCGGTTATCTGAGACTCAATCGCTCCGTTCGCCTTCGACAAAGGTTATTTTACGTCAATAGTGCTCGCAATTCCGCCAGCAAATGGTTCGCATCTGCGGTGGTGTTCCAGAAGTGACAAGCCACCCGCACACCAAGATTCCGCTTGCCCACGTAGACGTTTCGTTCCCTTAGCTCGTGCACGATAGCTTTGTCTCGCTCTGGCGATCCGGTGGTAAAAGTCACAATCTGCGAGCGATGCGCGGAATCCAGATCGCTTCTGACATCCACCCGCAACTCGGCTAATCCGTCCAGTACGCGACTCGCAACTGACACGGCTTGCGCGGCCGCAGTTTCGATCCCGATCTCCTCGACGATTCCCAACGAACTTCCCACGGCCGCGGCTCCGATCCAATTCGGCCCGCCGCTTTCATAGCGCCGCGCGTCGGGATGCCAGTCAAGCGCAAAATCGAGCGATTCGAATCCACCAGTCACGCTCTGACGACCCGGCATGGTCGGAGCAATCTGATCCATCGCTCGCTCGGAGACGTACAAGACCGCGATGCCGTGCATCGCCATCATCCACTTGTAGCCATGCGCCGCCACCACATCGGCCTGCCACGCCGCAGCATCGACTGGCAGCACCCCAACCGACTGGGTGGCATCAACCGCCAGGAGCACGTTCCGTTGCGCACAGAGTTGGCCGAGCGCGACCAGATCGTGGCGGTACCCATTCAGAAACTCGACGTGGCTCACCGCCACCACTCGAGTTCGTTCCGACATCGCAGCCTCGATCGATGCGAGCGGCGTCGAGGGCCCACGCTTGCTGGCCCACACCACATCGACCCCGCGCGATTGCAGGTTCATCCATGGATAAACCAGACTGGAAAACTCCATCTCCGGAATGACCACTTGATCCCCTGGCTTCCAGGAAAGCCCGTTTGCGACCGCTGCCATCGCCTCGCCGAGGTTTGTCTGCAAGGCGATCTGCGTAGCCGGAACGTTCATCAGCCGACCGACTCGCTCTTTGGCCAGCAGTCCGAAACGTTCCCGGCTTCCATCCTCCAGTGACGGGTTCTGAAATGTATCGATTCGCTGTCGCAGTACGGCGGCCGTCCGATTCGGCATCGGCGAAACCGCTGCATGGTCGAGATAGACCCATTCCGGTACGATCGGAAACTCGTCCCGTCGCAATTGTTCGATGTCGAATCCGGGCTCAGCTACCATTGACTCCTGACAACCTTCCTCACGTGTATCGAACGACTATGCGCCCATACCGCAAACGACCCGGCCAGCCGGACACGATCTCCCAGCCGAAAACCGTCGAGCCGGGGACCGTTACTTCGGTCGAGTCCCAGAAGCACGCGACCACTCGCTACAGCATATTCCTGGATGGGGAATTTGCGTTCGGCATCGGGCGCGATCTCCTGTTGGAATCGGGCATTGCCAAAGGCGAATTTCTCGACCAGGAGCGGCTCGACTTCATTCTGGCGAAAGATGCGGTCGATCGTGCGGTAACTGCCGCCATGCGAGCCCTCGATCAACGAATCCAATCCACGAACGAGCTGCGTACTCGCCTGCTCCGCAAGGATTTCGAACCGGCCACTATTGACCTCGCCCTGGAACGGCTCACCGAATTTGGCTATTTGAATGATGAGCGGTTCGCTGAGCTCTGGATCGAGAATCGTCTGGCTCACCGCCCGCGGGGCAAACGGATGCTGGAACAGGAGCTACGGCAAAAAGGCATCGACCGCGAGATCGTGCAGGAGACGGTGTCGGTCATGGCGATCGACGATCGAACGGCTGCCCTCGATCTGGCTCGCAAGCGATTCAAGAGCGTGCAGAACCTTCCCCTAGACGAGCAGAAGAAAAAGCTGACCGGGATTCTGGCTCGACGTGGGTTCGATTACGGCACTATTCGCGCTACCCTGGAAAGCGTTCTGGAACAGGAAATGGACGACCTGGAACTGGGAGATCCCGAGAGCGGCGTGGTATGATGAAAGAGGCCGCGAAAGCCGTCCGAGACGGTTCGTAGTCGACCCCATCTGAACAATTCCAATGCCCCCGCGCCCTCGTCTCTGGACTTGGGCCGGTTTGTGTTTTTTGGCGCGAGAGCGTCCAGATTGGTGAATCCCATTGGCTGAGTTCAAGTGGTTCGGTCACAACTGTTTTCGAATCAAATCGCGTGAAGCCTCCATCATTACCGACCCCGTCGAACGCTCGACTGGCTATGCCATGGCCAAGCAGAACGCAAACATCGTTTCCATCTCCAACTACGACTCCCAGAACGCCAACCTCGGCGTCATCCGACCTGAATTCAAGATCGTGGATGGCCCAGGCGAGTACGAAATGGAAGATGTCTTTGTGACCGGTGTGCGCACATTCATGGATGACGCGCGGACCGAGAAGAAGCAGTTCAACACAGCGTTCCTCTTCGAGCTGGATGGTTTTGTCATCTGCCATCTTGGCGATATTGGCAAGATTCCGAATTCGGAACAGATCGAACAACTTGCCCAGGCAGACATTCTGCTGATGCCTGTAGGCGGGGGAAACGGACTGACCCAGGAACAAGCGGCCGAGATCGTCACGTTGATGGAGCCGAAGGTGCTAATTCCGATGCAGTTCCGCACCGACATTGGTGATAAGGATCTCCTGCCGCTCGACGGTTTTGCCAAGATGGTTGGAATCCCGCTGCCAGAACCTCTGGACAAATACGCTCCCAAGCAGGCCGATCTCAAGGACGCTATGGAAATCGTATTACTCAACCCGGACAGTGAGGCCGCCAAGCGATGATCGGCGGCACAAATCCGCGATTTCACGTCGAACTCTCACCTGTTCCTGCGACTATCAGGACGGATCTCACTCCAGTGAGGCGTGGCGCTGCCCGTTGCCTCATTCACGCTCCAGCAGTTTCGCCATTCCCTTTTCGTATCCGTCGGTTTCAGTGTTCAGGAGAAGGGGTAATTCATGCCCAAGTACATCATCATCACCGGCGGAGTCGTTTCATCGGTTGGCAAGGGCATTACCACGGCGTCGCTGGGCCGGCTCATCAAAAGCCGCGGGGTGAGTGTTTCGGTCATGAAGCTCGATCCCTACTTGAATGTCGACCCGGGGACGATGTCTCCCTATCAGCATGGCGAAGTGTTCGTCACTGATGACGGCGCTGAAACCGATCTCGACCTCGGGCATTACGAGCGCTTCATCGATGAAAATCTCTCGCGCGCGTCGAACGTCACCACCGGGCAGGTGTATTCGTCCGTCATCGCGAAAGAGCGCCGCGGCGACTATCTGGGTGGAACGATCCAGGTCATTCCCCATATCACCAATGAAATCAAGGAGCGCATTCGACAGGCTACGGCGCAGCACCATGCTGATGTGGTCATCATCGAAGTCGGAGGCACGGTCGGCGATATCGAGGGCCAGGCCTACCTCGAAGCAATTCGCCAAATGCGCCGCGAAGTCGGTCGCAATAATGTGCTCTTTATCCATGTCACCCTGCTGCCCGCGCTCGGCGCGACCGGCGAGCTGAAGACCAAGCCAACGCAGCAAAGCGTGCGCGAGCTTCGCTCTGCAGGTATCCAGCCGGATATCATCGTTTGTCGCTCCGACAAAGACATTCCGGATGATGTCAAGGAAAAAGTAGCCCTCTTCTGCGATGTCGATCGCGATGCGGTGGTTCCCATGCCGACCGCTGAGACCATTTACGAAGTGCCGCTGCTGCTGCATGAGAGCGGCGTCGATTCGCTCATCGACAAGCGTCTCGGACTCGAGAGTCATGAACCTGAGTTGGACGACTGGCGCGAGATGGTCGGCCGGCTAAAGAACCCGGAACGCCGGGTGCGTATCGCCATCGTCGGCAAATATGTCGAGCTTCATGACGCCTATATGAGCGTCACCGAATCTCTTACCCTGGCTGGCCTCGCCTACGACGCCAGACCCGAATTCGTCTGGGTCAACTCAGAAACCATGTCGCCCGATGAAATGGTGCACATCTTCCGGACGGTGCAAGGCATCGTCGTTCCCGGCGGCTTTGGTCCCCGCGGAACCGAGGGCAAAATCATCGCGGCCGAATTTTGCCGGGAGACCGGCACGCCATATTTCGGGCTTTGTTACGGGCTCCACATGGCGGTCATCGAAATTGCGCGCCACGCCTGTGGCCTGCAAAACGCAAACTCCTCCGAAATCGACGCCGATACTCCACACCCGGTCATTGGGCTCATGCCGGGCCAGCATGGGGTCGAGATGGGTGGCACCATGCGCCTCGGGCTCTGGCCATGCAAACTCATTCCCGGCTCCAGGGCAGCCCAGGCCTATGGCACCGATCTGATAGAGGAGCGCCATCGTCACCGTTTCGAGGTCAATAACGACTATCTTCCTGCGCTCGCCGAGCAGGGATTCATTGCCTCTGGCGTTTCGCCGGACGGCAAGCTGGTGGAAATCATGGAGCTGGACGGACACCCGTTTTTCGTCGGAGTGCAGTTCCATCCTGAATTCAAGAGTCGCCCCAATGAACCGCACCCGCTCTTCCGGGAGTTCGTGCACACATCGCTCGATATACTCCCGGCGGGTTCGCAGCGCTCGCTTCCGTTTGCGAACGGCGTTGCCAAGCTGGCAGAACCGGTGTTGGTCAGCGCGGGCGAATAAGGTACGACGCTTTCCGTGAGGGCCCCGATCTCAGCGCAGCACCTCTGCTTTCACCCCGAGTTCCCCATCTGAACCCGACGATCTTTTTCCAGGACGAGCTGTCTGAGCTGGTCCTGGAAAAGTTCCATCTTCCGCAGCAGTTCCGGATCTCCCGCGCCGAGAATCCGCACCGCCAGCAATCCGGCATTGCGCGCGTTATCCACGGCCACAGTTGCCACTGGCACACCGGCCGGCATCTGGACGATCGACAACAATGCGTCCATCCCGAGCAGCTTCGTGATTCCCACTGGAACGCCAATTACCGGTAGTGGGGTTACAGACGCCACCATCCCCGGCAAATGCGCGGCACCGCCCGCCCCCGCGATGATGACGCGTAGCCCGCGACTCACCGCCGATTTCCCGTAGTCGATCATCTCTTCGGGTGTGCGATGCGCAGAGATGATGCGAATCTCGTGCGCAATGTCAAACTCCGTCAAGGCATCTGCCGCCGCCTGCATCACTGGCAAATCGGAATCGCTCCCCATGATGACTCCCACGATCGGTGCCTCAGACATCTCCACACTCCCCGTTCATGATTGCGGCCGCACGACGCGCAAGCGATCGAGTCGCTTCCAGGTCGTCGCCCAGGACCGTCAGATGGCCAATCTTGCGGCCCGGCCGCGAGTCTTTACCGTAGAGATGGAGATGCACGCCGTCGAGCGACATTGCCTGCTCCACCTGGGTTCTGCGTACCTCGCCTGAGTGACCACCCACGATGTTTTCTGTCACGGCCCATCGGGCGGTGACGTTCCGTGCCTCCAAGCGGGAGATCGAGCACCGCGCGCAGGTGTTGCTCGAATTGGGAGGTGACGGCGCCCTCGATCGAAAAATGCCCAGAGTTATGCGGACGAGTCGCGATCTCGTTGATCAGCAATTGTCCGTCCGCTTGGAAGAACTCGACCGCTAATAATCCGACCACCTCGCTATCTGCGGCGATGGTCTCGGTAATTCGCCGCGCCTCGTCTTGCAGGCTCCCAGATTCCGGCGCCGGAGCGATGAGCTCGCGCAACATGCCGTCGACCTGTACGGTCTCTACCAGCGGGTAGGTTCGCATGTCGCCGCTTGGTCGACGCGCGATCTGCATAGCCAATTCGCGCTGGAGCGGTACCCGCTCCTCCAGAATCGGCGTAATCCCCCGCTCCTCCAGCTCGTCCAGTACTGAATCGAGGGCAGGTGAATTGTCGACTGTCCAGACACCGCGGCCATCGTAACCACCTCGATCAGCTTTGACGACCAATGGCAAACCCACTCGGCTGACGAAATCGGCCACCTGGTTCCGATCAACCACGACAAGAAACGCTGGCACCGGCAGCCCAAGTCGTTGAAACCGCTCGCGTTGTAACCGTTTCGACTGAGAGAGACGCATGACCGAAGACGACGGTCGTACCGCGTATCCCTGCTTTTCCAGTCGTTCTAGCAGATCGGTATCGACCAGCTCATGATCGAAGGTCAACACATCACAGCGCGCGGCCAGCGCCTCGACCGCCACCGGGTCGTCCGGATCGCCGATTGTTACATCTGGCAAAACCTGGGCTGCGCCATCATCCCTTCGAAGAGCGAGCACCGCCAGACGCAAGTCGAGCGCGGTCGCGGGCGCTGCACTCATGCGCGCCAACTGCCCCGCTCCGATGAACCCAACATCCGCCCGATCGCTTCGCACCCGCTCCTCCTTCGTTGTGGAGGAGCATACCAGCGCGATGGATGGCCTTAAGTTGAGTGAATCTGTCATTCTTAGCGGGAGACTCCCTCGATCCGGGGTCTTCACAGGTTTGATCATGATACGTAACGCCAATTCCTCCATAGACGAGTCCGATTTCGACGCGTACGACGACTTCGCCGCCTACGATGCGGCAGGAGATTTCGAGCTCACTTGCCCGAGCTGCGATTACGTCTTGAGCGGTGATGCCTTATACGAAGGGTTCCGGGTTTGCCCGAAGTGCCGGCGTCATTTCTGGCTCCCAGCCCGTGAGCGCGTCGCCCTGGTCGCCGACCACGGGTCGTTCAGGGAAACCAATGCCGATGTGATCTCGATCGAGCCGCTGGTTTTCCAGGACGCATGGCCCGCAACCAATCCGTCCCCTGCCTACTTTTCGGCAGGAGAGCATGTCGTATCCGGCAGAGTCACCATTGGCGGTCGCGAGGCCGTTCTGGTGATCGTCGATATGGCCATGACCCCCGGCTCCATCGGGATCGTGACCGGCGAGAAAATCTGTCTCGCGTTCGAGGATGCCGCTCACCGGCGCATTCCCCTCATCGCGATCGCCTCGGGCGGTGTGCAGACGGACAACGAGAGCATCCTTACCTTTGCCCAAAAGGTGCGTATTGCCTCGGTGAACGGACGGCTGCAACGCAATGGAGTGCCTTTTGTTTCGGTACTGACTCATCCGACCACCGGCGCGTTCTTCACGGGACTCGGGAATCACGCCAGCATCATCTTTGCCGAACCCGCTGCGCAGCTCGGTCTCAGTCCAGCCCGAAATCGTGGACAGATCGATTTGGGTACCGCTAGCAGTGAGGATATGCTCGCCGCCGGGATGATCGACGGAATCGTCGAGCGCACTGCGCTGCGTGAGCGCTTGGTAACAACGCTCGACGTCCTGACGTCGCGTGGTGTCCCTCGCGCAAGTGCCTCACCCGTTTGGACCACGATTCCTCGCGGACGTGGGAGCGACGACGCTGCCATCGCTCGCGACCCAAACCGACCAACTCCCGCCGATTACTTTGCCCAGCTTCGGACCAGTCTGATCGAGATCCACGGCGATCGCTCAGGAACTGCTGATCCGAACCTGATCGCGGGCATCGGGCAGATCGAAGGAGTCACTGTCGGCCTCATCGGCATCCGCCGTGCGCCATTGAGCGCTGCGGGCTTCCGCACGATTGTCCGTCTGTATCGTCTCGCGGGTCAGCTCGAGTGCCCAATCGTTTCCCTGATCGATTCGCCGGGGCTGGCGCAGGGCTCGGCCATCGAAGGCGCCGCGCTCTCCAACGCGATCGGTCAGCTCATGCGGGTGGCGGTCTCGCTCCCTGTCCCAACGGTTTCGGTGGTAACCGGAGTCGCGTCAGGTCCGGGACCCATGGCCCTCACTATTGCCGACCGGGTCTATATGCTCGAACACGCCCTCTTCTCAACTGGAGGATTCGACCGCCCCGTGCAACCGGGGTTGTCATCGAGCGCTCAGTCCGGCTACTGGGCAGCGCGCGAGTGCCTGCGACTCGGTATCGTCGACGGGGTGGTGCCGGAACCCGCCGGGAGCGCGCAAACGGATATGGACGGAACCGCGCAACAACTCCGTCTCACCATTATTCATGCGCTGGCCGAGCTGAACGGGATCGGACAGCGTCGCTTGCTCGACGAACGTAGCCGCAAATTGCGACATCTCGGCCTCGCGACTCCGGCTGGCCGGGAAGCCCTGAATATCGAAATCGCGCAATTGCACGAGATTCAGCAATCACTCGGTCGCTCGATCGAAGAGCTGCGCGGACGGCTGGAACTTCACCAGTTGGGGCTACCAAATTTGCCATCGCTTCCGCAGGTGGATTTGTCGTCCCTGCCGGCACGCCCATCGCTTCGGCAGGTTGATCTCTCCAGTCTTCCGACCCGACCGTCGCTTCCCGCAATGCACCGCCCGCGAAGGACGCGCGCGGACATGAGCAATCTCGCCGAGCGTTTTGCCGCCACTCGTCGTGGTCTGGCCGAAATGGTGCATGACGTACGCTCCACGCTGGAAACGTACGATCAACCCGAAGTGAAGGAGCACCCAGACGATGTCTGATGTCGTTCTCGCCCAGATCGGTCTGGGGCTCATCGGTCAATCAGTTATCGAGCAAATCTCGGAGCACCGTGCAGAGTGGGAGCGCGACTATGGCATGCGCGTCATCGTACGCGCATTGATCGATTCCACCGGCGGGGTTTGCTGTGACGAAGCTGGGGGCTACGCGAATGACGAGCTGGCCGCCCTGGTGAAGCATCGGAGATCAGGAGGTCGAATCGCGAATCTGCCGGAAGCCTTTGGCTGGAAGAAGCGTTCCGCCGCCGAAGCGATGACGCTGACCCAACCCTTTGGCCCCTTGATCGCAATCGACACCGCTGCTGGTAGCCAAACTGCGGAGCTTCTTGGCATGAATCTCTCCAACGGTGGTGGCGCCGTGCTTTCCAACAAAGCACCCCTTGCGCTGCCCGCGACCGATCCGAACGCTGCGCTGCTCTGGTCCGAGTCCGGATTTCGCGGCCGCATGCGCTACGAAACCACCTGCGGTGCCGGACTTCCGGTTATTTCGACCCTGCGCTCGCTGATCGCCACAGGTGACGACGTCACCCAGGTCGTCGGAGCGCTCTCGGGCACGCTCGGTGCGATTTTTGCCGACCTGGACGCAGGCAAACCGTTCTCGCTAGCGGTGGTAGACGCCAAGGCCGCGGGCTTTACCGAACCCGATCCGCGAGACGATCTCAGCGGGCTCGATGTCGCACGCAAAGCACTCATCCTCGCGCGCACCATCGGCATCCCGATCGAGCTGGATCAGATCGAGATCGAAAGCCTCGTGCCGGAAACGTTACGTGAGGGCAGCGTGGAAGATTTTATGGCGGGCATTTCGCAGGTCGATGCCGAAATCGCCGAACGCGCGGAGACCGCCCGAGCAAAGGGAGCCCGGCTCAAGTACGTGGCAACAGTTGCTGCCAATCAACCGATTTCGGTCGGAATGCGCGAGATATCGCTCGACACTGTGCTCGGCTCGTTAACCGGACCTGAGAACATCATCACTATCACATCAAAACGCTATGCTGCCAATCCCATCAACATCACCGGTCCGGGAGCTGGTGCGGCAGTGACGGCCGCTGGTGTCGTCGCCGATATACTCGATCTTGCAACGACCCTGGATGGGTGAGGAACGATGACCACGAAGCACACCAATCGATCACTTGAACAAATCCTCGCTCAGCTTTCGCCGGACGCCTACTATCAATCTCCCGGGGGTCGTCGCACGCTGATCGCCTATGCGCTGATCGCCGGAATACCCCAGGGTGCCCGCGTACTGGACGTTCAGTGCGGTATTGGCTCCTCGGCAGTCGACATCTCGGAAGCCTTCGGCGCGTCGGTGTATGGGTTCGACGATTATCCAGCCTACCTGGCGTTTGGCCGGCAGCTCGCGAACAATCGCGGGCTGTCCAAACAGATCGATTTTCAGGCTGTATCCGGAGAAAAAGCAGTCGAGTCCTATCCTGAAAACGACTTCGACCTGGTACTTGGGCTGGGTGGCGGATTGAGCGACACCATTCCCGGTGGTTTCGGGGGTGGACTTGCTGCGGCCAATCGCTGGCTCAAACCACAGGGCGTCATCATCACCGGCGACTTGATCTCACCCAGCACGCCGTCAGACCTGATGAAGATGGTGTTCGGTCAGAAGTTGCATGCCGAGGATGATTATCTGTCGGCCATCGATGGCGCTGGCTTCGAGGTGATTTATGCCGGCCGTTCGACGACCCGGGACTGGGATCAGGTCACGGCCACCATGGACCGTCTTCGAGCGCGCTCGCTCGATCTCGGACCTGAAGACGAGCGACTTCGCCAGCAGCTGACCGAAGCGGCGCGCACACATCAGGAAGTCGCCTATCTGAACGTTGTCGCCCGCAAGCGGTAGGCACGCGGTTCCCGGCACATATCACCCGACGTTCCTTCTGAACGGCGTCTCGCTCGGTGGAGCACTCGAACCACATGCCCGAGGCAGAAACGCTCATCACGAATCCGCGCCGCATCGAGGAAGCTGCGATGCGCGCGTGGCCCGCTGCTCAGCAGTTGCTTTTCGATGGCTGGGTAGCCCGACTCTCTGACGGGTACACCAAGCGTGCTAATTCCGCTTCACTCCTCTATCCCCAGGACGGCTTGCACCACCTGGAAGCGCTGAGGTCCATCGAGACGCTGTACCGATCTCAGCACTTACCGGTCATCTTCCGGCTGCTTTCCTTTAGCACTCCGGCGGAACTCGATCCCTGGCTGGCTGATCGTGGGTATCGCGAAGCGGATGGAACGTTGGTCATGACTGGGGTAGTTCCCACTGGTGGGGCTCTCGACCCAACGGTGCGCCCGCTCGATATCGGTCAAGGTATCTCGGCACATGCACGAATGAACAACATCTCCGGTGCGGTGCTTTCTAAACACCAACGGATTCTGGAGCGCATCACATCCGGGCTTTCATTCGTCGGCTTGTTCGAAGGAGGCGAACTGGTCGCCTGTGGGCTTTCAGTGCTGGACGGTGACCTGGCTGGACTCTTCGATATCGTGACCGACCCAGCTCACCGGCGAATGGGACATGGCGCCAGACTCGTGCGTGGCATGATGGCACCAGGCCGCCCTGCAGGGCGCTACGACCGCTTACCTACAGGTCGTCATGACGAACGGGCCCGCTATTGCGCTATACCGATCGCTGGGCTTCACCGAAGCCTACCGGTATACCTACCGGATCCTCGACTAGTTGCGGGGCCGGCCGCCGAACTCAGCTCCACTCGTACTCCATCCCTCGCGCCGTATCTTCGGCAATTGCCCGGCCGTGCAACCGCTCCACCATTGCCAGGGCCATGTCGATACCAGCAGAGACTCCCGCCGAGGTAACGATGTGCCCGTTGTCGATCACCCGCTGCGTGCTGTCGAGCTGGAGATTTGGGAAATGGCCTAATAATTCATCGAACGCTGCCCAATGAGTGGTGGCAGGGAGATTATCCAGTAGGCCCGCTTTTGCCAGGAGCAGTGAGCCAGTGCAGACGCCGGTCGTGATCTCGGTCGTCTCGTTCTGCAGTGTGATCCAGTCGATCAAGGCCGGGTTGTCCATCTCGGTTCGAGTTCCATGTCCGCCCGGCACCACAATGAGATCAAACCTCGGCGATTCGGCAAAGCTCAGGTGAGGTTTGACAAGCAGTCCGCCCCGACAGGAAACAATCTCGGTGGTCTCCCCCACAATCGAGACCGAAAACAGGCGCTCCTGATCGTCGCTTACTGAGGCGAACACCTCGAACGGTCCGCAAAAATCGAGCACTTCGACTTCTGGAAATACAAGAATTCCGACCGATCGCTGTTTCCCCATTTGTCGCTTACCTCCTAGCGTTTCGCATCGAAGTCATTGCCGTATATCCTACCGCGTAAGGTTGACACGCCCTGTATCAATGTTGTACATTTTTCACATTCAGGGGGAGTAACCCCCAATCCGGTTCTCCGGGTTGGTTTCGTAGTCGTCAATACGGACGCGCATGCGTTCCCGGCTACGAAGGCGAGCACCCGCTCGCACGGCGTAAGACCCTGGTCGTTCCGTCGTGAAGATGGAAGCGGCTGGGAGGCTTAGCTAAGACCGCCAGCCGCTTAAGGAGTTCGAGCTCAAGCGAAACAAAACGTCATACAGGCAATTCCGGCACCGACCGGGGTACTGTTGATTATTGTTCGCCACGCTCCAGAGAGGACTGCATGTTCTTCGATCCAATGTATTTGGTTTTCATCATCCCAGGGTTCATTCTGGCCTTCTGGGCGCAAGCCAAGGTGAAGGGTGCCTACGAGAAATACTCGAAGGTTCCGAATATGGCTGGCGTGACTGGCGCAGAAGCGGCCCGACGCATTCTCGACACTGAAGGTTTGCAGGCGGTTCCCGTCGAGGTAACCAAGGGCGTGCTCAGTGATCACTACGATCCTCGACACCGCAAGTTGGCGCTGTCCGAGGGGGTCTACAACGGTCGCTCTGTGGCGGCGGTTGCCATCGCAGCTCACGAAGCCGGTCACGCGATCCAGCATCAGCAAGGCTATGCGCCGCTGAAGGCACGCACCGCCATCGTGCCAGCGGTCTCGATCGGTTCCAATCTGGGGTTCTTCGTGCTGATTGCCGGCGTTATGCTCGGCAGCCTCACCCTGGGATGGGTCGGCGTCGCCCTCTTCGGGCTGGCAACGATCTTCGCCCTGATCACGCTGCCAGTGGAGTTCAATGCCTCCAGCCGCGCTAAGTTGGCGCTGGTGCATGCCGGTATCGTCGATGGCGGCGTAGCGGGCGGCCAGGAGAGCCAGGGCGTGGACAAGGTACTCGGCGCGGCAGCCTGGACCTATGTAGCTGGTTTCCTCGCCTCGCTCTTGTCACTGCTGTATTGGGTTATGTTGCTCACCGGCATGTCCCGCGACGACTAACAACGCACGCAGCACGCAGTAACGAAACATGACGAGAGGGCCAAGTTGACTGACTTGGCCCTCTCTCTATCAGCCTAAATAGTTCATCCACCACTCAATGTCGCAAGTGGGGGCGACATGATGCCCAAAAAAGTTGTCATTCTGAACGAAGTGGAGAATCTCTTTCGTCGGAGCGACCCACAAATCCGTTCGAGAAATCGAAAGGGTTGGAATGGACGCACCACAGGAACGAATTGAAGCGTCTCTCCCGTCGGCGCGACCAATAACCGCGCAATCTGGATCAGGCGCCCTCCCGTTCCGCCGCAATTTCCACCAAACGATCCAGGACCTCGTTCTCGTAGAGGTAGACCCCGAGCGATCGCTGGAATCCTCCAATCACCAGGGCATTGGCGTTCCCGGCCTGGTTCTCCACCCCATGCTTGTCAGGATGCGGCGCGGATTTGAAACGCATATCGCTGGCGTGACCCACGATTCCCCAATATCGATTGGGATCGACATGCCGGCAGAGGCAGTCGAAATATCCCGCCTCCCAGTTGGTTCCGGAATCCTCGCTAAGCTGGCAGAGCACAACGTTGCAATTTTCGAGTTCGGCAATGTCCCATTCGTAGATCATCTGTGCGGTGATCTCCGGACGTTCTTTGTTATTGATCGGTTCGCTTTCGTTCGGGCAATAGACATCGAATCCCAGGGCGCGCACCTTGCCCGCCAGCCGCAGGTTGTATTCCTGGTCCGCCTGCGAAAACATTGGTCCGCTCAGATAGACCCGCATCCCACTCCTCCTCACTACAATCTGCCCATTCTAGCGGCCATAGCGCAGTCATTTGGTACACTCGCCACCAGGTGTGGATCGTCAAACGTGAGGCAAAGTCAATGGTCCTGAACGCAATGAAACGTGTGGTCGACTTTGCAGCCGGAGTTGCTGTCGGCGCGGTGGCGGGAGCGGGGGTTGCCTATCTGACGGCTCCTCGCAGCGGTAACGATCTGCGCAAGGAAGGGCAAGATCTGGTCGACTCGGCGACAAGCGCCGGGGAACGCGCGCGTATCGATCGTGAAGCCGAGCTACGCGACAAGTTCCGCATGCAGGTTGGAAGAAGCGATGCCCTTTCGACGTCTCCAGATGACGCGGTCCTGGGCACCGAGACCCAAATTCCACCCGTTCCGTTCCCCTCGTAGCCCTGGACATTTCGTCTGCGCCCATTGTTCGATTCCGAACATCATGAAGGACGTTGCTGCTCTCTGGGTCTCATCGAACCCGTTCACGCCCGAACGGGTTTGCTTCATCACCTCTTGAACAAGCATTTCAAATCTATTCTGAGCGTAGCACTCCGCTCTGGCTAAAGAACATTTGTGCTATTATCGCCAGATGGCAGGCACAAACTACGTCGACTCCCGATGCAAGACGGCCGTCAATCGCGTCCACGGTATGCCCTTTAACTGGTCGCTCAACCCGTACCGCGGTTGCGTGCACGCGTGCCACTATTGCTACGCGCGAGAAACCCACACCTTCCTCGGACTCAATGCCGATTCCGACTTCGAGAACCAGATTCTCGTCAAGAGCAACATTGCCGAGGTTCTCGACCGCGAGCTCAGTCGCCGCGGTTGGGCAGGAGAATCGATTGCTATCGGTACCGCTACCGATGCCTATCAAGCGGCTGAGAAGCGCTTTCGTCTCACTAGAAGCTGTCTCGAAGTGATGCTGGACCATAGACAAGCGTTGAGTGTGGTGACCAAATCCGGATTGATCGTGCGCGATCTCGATCTGCTCACAGAGATTGCCCGGCACGCCCAGGTCAGCATCTATTTCACGGTCACTACGCTTGACGAAGCGCTTTCCGACAAGATCGAACCGGGTGCGTTTCCGCCCAGACTCCGGCTCAAGGCGCTGGAAACACTGGCAACAGCCGGCATTTCCTGTGGGGTCATGATGGCTCCGGTGATGCCCGGTTTGAATGATCGGCAAGATCAGATCGATGCCGTTGCCGAAGCTGCCGCGGCTGCCGGAGCGCACACCTTTTGGGCCGGATCGGTGCGACTCGCTCCGCCGGTTCGCAATCATTTTTACGCATTCATCGAACGTGAATTCCCCACGCTGCTGCCCTGGTATCTCCGTCGCATGGAGGGCCAGCATCTCCCGGAGCGGGTGCAGGAACGGATCGAAGTCCGGGCGAGCAACGCTCGCGCGCGCTTCGGGCTCTCGCTGGCCGAGCGGCGCACCCCACCCGAACCATTACCATTGCGAGTTCTGCCGTCACAGCTCGAAATTCCACTTCTGACAATGGAGGCTCCCGGCGATATTCCGCTCCGGTATGATCCCTTGAGCGCCTGACCGGCGTGTTGAGCGGAAAAGGAGCGAGGATCAATGGCGTCAGTCAGTCGATGGCGATTGGGACGATTCGAGGTAATTTCTGAAGCTGGCGTGGTAGCGGCCAAGACCCCGCTCGCGGCGGAGTTCGGCGCGAAGGTGCTGCAAAACGGCGGAAATGCCGTGGATGCTGCCGTGGTTACCGCTGCGGTTTCGACGGTCGTGGAACCCTGGATGAACGGGTTCGGCGGTGGGGGATTTCTCGTCCGGCACGATAGCTCAAGTGGCGAATCCTCAGTTGTTTCCTTTCCAATGGTTGCTCCGCTCTCAGCGACACCGGACATGTTCCCGCTTTCCGGGGGCAAGGCAGATGGCGAGCTCTTCGGCTGGCCCGGCGTCGTTGGCGGTGCCAACATCATCGGCGCGAAATCCACTTGCGTGCCCGGCACGCCAGCGGGATTGGCGTTGGCGTTGCAAAAATACGGTACGTACTCGTTCGCGGAAGCATTGAATCCTGCGATCGATCTGGCGCGCCACGGCTATCCCGTCTCCTGGCATACGTCTCTGGAGATCACTCGTGATCTCGAAAACTTGCGCAAGTTCGACGCGACCGAGGCGCTTTTTTGCCCGAACGGTATCGTCCCCTGGTCGGCGTCGCAAGACAATCCCACCCTGCTGAAACAGCGCGAGCTGGCCGATACGCTCGAAACGATTGCCAAAGAAGGGGTACGTGCCTTTTACGAAGGTCCGACCGCACAGAAGCTCGTCGCCTACCTCAACGGGCTTGGGGCGAACTTCTCACTGGATGACTTCGAGGGCTATCAGGCCACCATCGAGGACGCTCTGATCGGCACGTACAACGGGCATCAGGTGGTCACCACCGGCAATGGCACGGGCGGGCCTACGCTTCTCGAATCGCTTGGACTGCTCGACGGGTTCGATCTGTCTCAGGTGCCGCACAATTCGGTCGAATCTCTTCACCTTTGTGCCCAGGCCTTTGCCATCGCCTTTGCGGATCGATTTGCGTATCTGGCCGACCCCAACTTCGTCGAGGTCCCGATTCAGGCGCTCCTGTCCGATGCCTATCTCGATGCTCGATGCGAGGAAATGCACCAGGATCGCATGGGCAATTTACGCGCCGGAACCAAGGAGCAGCTCGGTGTCTCGCATGGAATGTCGGGTTCGATGCCCGACTATTCCAGCGGCGGCAGCACCACACATTTGAGTGTCATCGACAAAGATGGCGTGGCCGTTTCTCTCACGCAAACCCTGCTCAGTCTCTGGGGCAGCCGCGTCACCGTGCCCGAGACAGGGATCCTCATGAATAACGGCATGATGTGGTTCGATCCGGAACCGGGACGTCCGAATTCGATCGAAGGTGGCAAGAAACCACTGTCCAACATGTCACCGGCCATCCTGACCCGCAACGGCGAGTCCGTGGCGGCACTCGGAGCAAGCGGTGGACGACGCATCATGAACTGCCTGGCGCAGATCGCCATGAACCTGGTCGATCATGATCTCTCGATGCAGCCGGCAGTGAGCGCTCCGCGTATCGATCGATCTACGGCTTCGCTGTACATCAGCAGCCGCATGCCGAAGGCGACGGTCGATGGCCTGGCTACGCTCGGGCACCGTGTATCAGTACGCGACGAAACGCTGTTCTTTGGCGAGTTCGCATCGCCAGCCTGTGTGGAGCGAACCCCCGACGGCGAGCTGAAAGGCGGCGTCGATCCCTTCTATTATCCCGCGACGTCGCAGGGCGTTTAATCTGGCGTAGCGCGTACGTCGTATCGTTAACGAATTGAACGTCGTCGATTCTCGAGATTGGTGCAACGGGTGCCGAAAAAACACTTCTTCTTTATCCCATCAGCGTTTCGGCCCTTCGCATCCCAGGTTCGATTGGTCGCCGCGGTCTTTCTCGCGGTGGCCATCCTTTGCGGATTGCAAGCGAGCGAAGCCGGAGCTCACGCGGAGCTCAAACAGACGATACCCAGCCAGGATGCGATCCTTGCCGCACCTCCGGAGAACCTGCAATTCTGGTTTACCGAACGCATCTCGACCGACCCCACGCCGCCAGTCATCACCGTCTTCGACGAGGATGGAAATAAGCTCACCACCACGTCGCTGACGGTCGATCCATCCGATCCGAATCACCTGACCGCCGATGTTTCAGGCTTCGTTACCGGTACCTATACCGTGAGCTGGACTGTGCAGTCCGCCGACGATGGCCATACGCTAAGCGGCACCTTCGGCTTCAGAATTGGAACCGGCCGCGCTCCTGGAGCCGCGACGGTAAGCGGGGAACGTCCCGCGCCCTGGGCCGTCGTCTTGCGCTGGCTGACTTTCCTCGGCGCCGGTGCCGCCGCGGCAGGCGTCCTCTGGATCGGTCTTACTGCGCGTACGGACTCCGACAAGCAATTGTCGCGGCGCGGCGCGGTCGCGCTCTCCGGCGCAGTCATCGCGCTCATCGCCACTGTGCTGGAACCCTTCCTGCAATCGCGCTTCCCGCCGGACGGAGTCGCGGCGCCGACGCTTTCGGAGGCAATTGCCGGGCTTCCGAATCCATGGTGGCTCCGACCAGCCGGTCTCGCGGTCGCGATTGCTGCATTAGTCGTATTGCACGTCTACCGCAAGAAAAAGGCATGGTTGCCCATTGGCGTTGCGGGCGCGCTGGGGGCGCTGGCCGCATTGCTGGGGCTCGCATTGACGACGCATGCCGCAGCCCAGGAGGACTGGCAACTCGCTGGAAAACTCTCGGTCTCGATACACGAGCTCTCTGTCGGGCTTTGGGCCGGGGGGCTCATTCTGCTCGTGCTGGCCTGGCCGCGTGGCGCCGTCGAGGGTGAAGAAACCACCGGGAGAGACGCGCTGCGGCAGTTCTCCAAAGTCGCTACCGTATTGGCGCCGATCGGTATCGTCACCGGAGTCATCAATGCCGGCCTAATTCTGCCCTCGATCGACTCCCTTTGGGAAAGCGAATGGGGCAAGGTGCTGATCGTCAAAGTGGCGATCCTGATACCGGTCATGATCCTGGCAGCCCGGCATCATCTCTGGCTTCGCAAGCATCTCCAGCGCATCGGTACGGCTCTGCAAGGCAGCGTACGCTTGGAAGTGGCACTCATTGCCGCAGTCGTGCTCGGCGGCACGATACTCGCGCTCTCCGCACCTCCGACGATCTCCTCAGGTGAGGTGACGAAAATCGATCTCGCCGCGCCACTAGCTGGCAATGATCAGGTGCCAGAAGTCGTCCACCTGATCATGAGTCCGATGCGCGCCGAAGAGAACGAAATTCGGGTCAATGTCGGGTTGCTCGATCCTGATCAGGGAGGCGATATCCTCCCCGTACAGCGGGTGACGCTCGACGTGATTAGCCTCAACCATGATGCCGATCTGCGCGACATTCAACTGGTGCAAGACCCCGCTACAGGCGACTTCGTCTCCAATGGAGTGCAGCTCTCGATCAACGGCTGGTGGGAAATCGATGTGCTGATCCGGCGCGCAGGGCTGGAAGATGTGGTGGTGCCCTTCTTCGTGCTCATCCCCGATCCGAACATCAACGGTTTCGACGCTCCGCAATTCGACAGCTCTTCGGACGAGGCGAAATCGCTCTACGAGAATGCGCTTCAGACCGAGATGGATCTGACGAGCGTGCACTACACCGAACGGCTAGCGTCGGGTCTCGGCGGCGTGGCGGTCTCCGAACGAACAGTCAGCACAGGCGCGGACGGGTTGCCCCCAACCTCATTGCAGGTTACCAGCAGCATCGAGCTTCTCACGATCGGAGACACGTCCTGGCAACGCACGCCGGGTAACGATTGGATCGAGCGAACCTACATCCCGGTCTATCCGCCGTCTCTGTGGGGTGCCAGCTATGACGGAGCGCGTGACTTCCAGCTGGGACGCCGGGTCATGGTTGGTGACAAGCCAGCTCGCGTTGTCACGTTCTATGTCCCCGAGTCGGACTCGCAGATCGCTGCCTGGTATGCCTGGTGGATCGACGAGGAAACTGGACGGCTGGTCAATGAAGCGATGGTCTCCCGGCTGCACTACATGCGCTGGAGATTCTTCGAATTCAATATGCCCGTCACTATTGCCCCGCCGGGATCGGAAGCAACGCCTCAAGCATCTCCGGTCGCGAGTCCGGTCACATCGGCAGTTGGGAGTCCGACACCGGATTGAACCGGTTCGCCATGACTATGCCCCGACCCTGGCAATTGCCAACGGGTCAGCCTGAGCGCGTTCGCGGTGACCAGCAATGACGTCCCGAGATCTGCCGCGACCGCCATCCAGAGGGTGGTAACCCCAGCCAGAGTCAGGACGAGCGCCACAACTTTGACCGCCAGCGAAATGCCAATGTTCTGCCGGATGATGGCAACCGTGCGACGAGAAAGGTCGATAGCGCCAGGAATGGCAAACAGGTCGTTGCGCAGAATGGCCACATCGGCAGTTTCGAGCGCCAAATCGGAACCAGTCAATCCCATCGCGAAGCCAACTGTCGCGCTCCCAAGCGCGGGACCGTCATTGACCCCGTCACCCACCATGGCAACCGCGCCCACTCGCTCCTGGAGATTGGAAACCTTGGCGGACTTGTCACCAGGCAGCAGCTCGGCATAGACCGCGTCGATCCCGCATTGAGCAGCGATGCTTTCTGCGGTCGACCGATTGTCTCCCGTCATCATGGCAATCGGCACAATCCCCTGCTGCGCCAATCGTTTGACGACCTCGGCACTCTCGGGTCGCACCTGGTCGGAAAGTGCGATCGATCCCAGGTACACCAACTTCCCCTGCGTTTCACGAGCCACCAACAGGACGGTCTGCCCATGCGTAGCGCGTTCGAACACCGAGGCCGGGTAGGGAATCGTCAGCTCATCGAACCAGGCTGGCGATCCGACAAAGATTCGGTTTTCCTCGACGATGGCGCTCGCGCCACGGCCGGCGACCGCGGTGAACCGGGTAGCTGTTTGAATAGGGATTCCCGCGCGCGCCGTGTAATCGACCACGGCAAGACCCAATGGATGCTCGGAGCTTGCCTCGACCGACGCCGCCAGGCGGAGGAGTTCCCGTTGGTCGTCGATGAACGCTTCGACGATCGTCACCGCAGGACGGCCCCGGGTCAGTGTTCCGGTCTTGTCGAAGACGACCGCTCGCACGGAAGCAATCGACTCGAGCGCACTGCCGCCCTTTACCAGAAATCCGCGTTTGGCCGCAACACCGACGGCTGAAACGATGGCCACCGGCGTTGAAATGATGAGCGCGCAGGGGCAGGCGATGACGAGCAGCACCAATCCACGCGTCGCCCAATCGCGCCAATCACCGGTTACGGCTCCGCCGGCGATCGCCACCAGCAGCGCGGCAACCACCACAACCGGGGTATAGATCGAAGCGAAGCGGTCGATCGTTTGCTCGGCATGCCCACGGCCACCTCTTGCCTCTTCGACCAATTCGACGATGTTTGCGAGGGTCGAATCCGCAGCGGTGTGGGACATCTGCACAACCACCGAACCCGATCCATTGAGTGACCCAGCGTAGACCAGCGAGCCGAGCTGTTTGTCCGCGGGCATCGACTCGCCAGTAATCAGCGACTCATCGACCGAGGTCAACCCCTCAGCGATGCTCCCATCGATGGGAAAGCGCTCACCCGGTTTCACTCGGATGATGTCGCCAACCGCTAATCGATCGACCGAGACAATTTCTTCTCGCCCATCGACCAGTCGCAGGGCCTCAGACGGTGCCAGCGTCGAGAGGGATGAAAGTGCGTTGCGGGTCCGGTCGAACGTGAGACTCTGCGCCAGATTTCCGATTGCGAAGAGCGCGGCAGCGGCAGCAGCTTCGGCCCAGTCACCGAGCAGCAGCGCGCCCAGGATCGCCATGGTCATTAGGACATTCATGTCGATACGCCGGTTGCGCGCCGCTTGAATCGCTGCCCGGCTGAAGGTCCAACCTCCGGCGATGACCGCCAGCAGGTAGGCGATTCGTGCGAAGGATGGCTGGCCAGTGACGATGCTAAATACGCCCCCGACGATCCAGAAACTCAACGAAGCGATCGCGAGCTGCGAACGCCTGTCCGAAAATATGGACGGCGATTTTTCTGGACGCGCCACGTCACGCGAGATCGCGCGGTATCCCGCTACCTCGACCGCATGGAGCACCTTGGGCGTGAGATCGAGCTGGCTGTTCGCCTCCGCTTCGACAGTGAGGGTGCCGGCGCCGAAGTTGACATGAGCGGTTGCAATACCCGGCAAGCGTTCCACCGCAGTGGCGACACTCCGCGCGCATTCTGTACAGTCCATGCCACGAACGTCGAAGACCGTGCGCACGCCAGAGACTTCTGGAGGAGACACGCTCATCCGACCTCCTCCGACTGTGCAATTTCTGATTCCGAGACATGGTCGGACGCGATCGACAGGATGTGGGCGACATGGTCGTCGTCCAGGGAATAGAAGAGCACCCGGCCTTCGCGACGGTGCTTGACCAGATGGTTCTCTCGCAAGACGCGCAGTTGATGAGAAACCGTCGTCCGATTGATGCCGGTTGCCAATGCCAGGTCACAAACGCATAGCTCGCCGTTGCCAAGGGCAGCCAGCATGCGTTGCCGCGTCGGGTCACCGAGGATGGCAAACAAGTGCGCCATCTCACCTGTTCGTGAGACCGAGAGTCGTTCTCGCGCCGCTCTCACCTGTTTCGGATGAATACAGAGCTCATCGCAAAGATCATTATTGGTTGCAGGTTTTCGGATATGTGCATTCACATGCACATATTACGACAACGGCGTGTCCCCTGACATAAAAGAACGGTTCGATCGAGCTAAGAGCGGAATCCGGAAAGAACGAGCCCGATCAGGAGAGCCGACGCCAGAAGGCGATATACCACGAACACCGTCGTCGATGAGTGTTGCAGATAGCGCAGCAGGAACCGAATTGCGGCGAAGCCTGTGATGGCGGAAGCGGTCATTCCCGCGACGATACGCGCCATTTCGGTGCCGCTCGGATCGGACTGGATCAGATCGGCCAGCCCCTTCAGCCCCGCAACCGATATGAGCGGAATCCCGAGCAGGAACGAGAAGCGCGCCGCGTCGGCCCGTTTGAAATCACGAAACAGTCCGGCCGTCAACGTGATACCGGAACGAGAGACACCCGGCATCAACGCCAGTGCCTGTGCTACGCCAATTGTCAGAGCATCTGGCACGCGAATAGTGGTGAGCAAGCGATTCTCTTTGCCAAACCGGTCCGCCAGCCAAAGCAAGACGGCAAACAGCGCAAGAAAAATGGCGATCACCACAATCGCACGGTTCTCATTGGCGCTGGTATGGAAGAGATCATCGATGCGACTTTGTGCGAGCAGGCCGATTACGCCTCCGGGTATCGAACCGATCACGATGAGCAGTCCGAGCCGCGCGAAGAAGGTTTGCTCATCCTGTTCGCCGGTCGATCGCAAGAGCGCCGTACGCTTCTGGAAGACGACGGGGATCGCTTTGATCATTGCGAGAATTTCACGCCAGAAGTAGACGAAGATCGCGATGAGCGTCCCAAGATGCAATGCGGCGTCGAATGCCAGACCGGGAGTCTCCCAGCCAAACAACCAGGGAACGATAATGAGATGGCCGGAGGAGGAGATCGGCAGGAATTCGGTCAGTCCCTGGGTGATCCCCAGGATGATCGCTTCGAGAAAGCTCATACCGGGTTAAGAGTCCAACGACGCACCGGCTGGCGGCCGGGGAGTGGCGAACATCTCTGACGACTCATCCTGGATCTCTGTTTCGGATTCGGGTGCATATTCGGCAGCCTCGAGCTGGCGCAGCGAAAGATGAAGCCGGCTCCATTCGATAACTCCCCAGATGGTCACCGGCAACCAGAGCATGACGTGCACAAGCACGGCATAGGAAAGGGCCAATTCTCGAGAGAGACCGAGCGCTCCGCTCAGCACCAGGATGACAGCCGCTTCGTATGGGCCCACATACCCGGGAGACGACGGGACTAAAGTGGCGAGGTTGGCGATACCGGTGGTGAGCATCGTTTCTGGAATGCCCATGGCCGCCTGGATATCGCCACCGAAAGCCCGCGCCACCACATAGTAGCCGGTCGCTTCGAAACCCCAGGCGACTAACGAAGAGAGGCAGACAAGCGTCAGCTCGCGCCACCGGTGGAAGATTCCTAATCCGGTGATGAACGATTCCGCCATGCGATTGACGCGTGCGCCCATCGCCTCCGGCAACGGCCCCAGCGCCAGCTTGAGCATGCGATCCCGCAAGGTGCCACCCTTGGCCAGCAGAATCACCGCCAGCAACGCCAGTCCAAAGATAACCATGGCTAGTTCGGCGACCCGGTTGAGCTGGCTCGTCAAATCGACAAAGAGCATCGAGGTGGCAATAAATATGAGCAGGGTCATCCCGTCGAAGATGCGCTCCACAGCGATGGTGGCCATCGCTGTGGATTTGGATACCGTCGTTTTTTGAGAGAGGGCATAGGCGCGGACGAACTCACCGGTCCGCAACGGAAGCACGTTATTAGCCATCAAGCCAACCGCGTTGATTCCGGCCAGCTTGCGTGGACTGATCACCTCGACCGGACGGAGCAGCACACTCCATCGATACGCCCGGACGAGCAGGCCGAGGAGATAGCATCCCAACGCAGGAATCAGGTACCAATAGGTAACCTGAGAGAACGCCTCTCGAATTGCGGCGTAGTCTTGGCCGCGCAACGCAAAAACGAGAAAAAAGGCGCTGACAGCAAATCCGAGAATGATCCGACGACGACTCATGCCGGCCGATTGGCCCTCACAGATTCAACGCGCTCGAAGAAGCCCTCGAGGAATGCAGGGATCTCGCACGCAGGGCGACGACGCGAAGGTGCGGCGCTCAGTATACGCTGGCGATATAATGAAAGCGGCGGAATCCAGCGGATTTCTTCGATCATCCCTCACGTTCTCCGATCTCGAACGAGACTTTCGATCGCTTAGAATTTCCCTGACATGAGAAGCCTCCCCACGGGCGGGACGATCCCACCCTTCTTGCCGCGAAGAGGCGACTCCAGGAGGTAGCTCAGCTAATGTCCATTTCCCCAGATTCAGTTATTCCCGACCGCTTCGGCGCACGGTCCCATCTGACAACCAAAGACGCCCAGACGGTTGCCTACTATCGATTAGCCACGCTCGAAGAGCGCGGCCTGGGGTCGATCGACAAACTGCCGTTTACGGTTCGAATCCTGCTGGAGAACGTACTGCGTAACGCTGGGACTGAGTTTGTCGACGACAGCGTGGTGGAACGACTGGCCAGTTGGACACCGCAATCGGCTGGCGAGGAGTTCGAGCTACCGTTCATGCCCGGCCGAGTGGTGCTGCAGGATTTCACCGGGGTCCCCGCGGTGGTGGACCTCGCTGCCATGCGCTCGGCGGTGGGTCGACTGGGTGGCGATGTCACCCGCATCAATCCCCTCGTTCCCGCCGACCTCGTGATCGATCATTCCGTACAGGTCGATCGATTCGGCACACAGCGCTCGTTTTTCTTCAATGTCGAGATGGAATACAAACGCAACAGCGAGCGGTACGCGTTGCTGCGTTGGGCACAGGAATCGTTTCAGAACTTCCGCGTCGTACCGCCGGGCACCGGAATCGTTCACCAGGTGAATCTCGAATATCTGGCTCCGGTGGTCGCCACGAAGCCACTCGGGGCCGAGACGGTGGCATTTCCGGACACCCTGGTTGGTACCGACTCCCACACCACGATGATCAACGGCCTGGGTGTGCTCGGTTGGGGGGTCGGCGGTATCGAAGCCGAGGCCGTCTTGCTGGGACAGCCGCTCTATCAGCTTATGCCTGAGGTAGTCGGCTTCCGGATGACCGGTGAGCTCCAGCCGGGCACAACCGCCACCGACCTGGTGCTCTATGTGACCCAGATCCTGCGAAAGCATGGGGTCGTTGGACGTTTTGTCGAATACTTCGGCAAAGGGCTGAGCAGTCTTTCTCTGCCTGACCGCGCCACATTGGCCAACATGGCTCCAGAGTACGGCGCGACTGCCGGATTCTTTCCGGTCGATGACGAGACCCTGCGGTACCTGCGGGTGACTGGGCGCCCCGAAAGCTTGATCGACCTGGTCGAGCGCTATTCAAAGGCGCAGAGCCTCTTCCGCACCGATGAAACGCCCGATCCCGTGTTCAACGAGATCCTGGAGCTGGACCTTGGCGAGGTGCGACCCAGCGTGGCCGGACCCCGGCGGCCCCAAGATCGCATCTCCCTTCCCGATGTCAAATCGACGTTCCGAGCGGCGTACCAGGATCAGATTGGCTCGAACGGCGCGCACCACATGGGAACTGTTCCCGTCATGGTCGGCAACCAGCAGGAAGAGTTGCACCATGGTGCGGTCGCAATTGCCGCCATTACGTCTTGCACGAATACCTCCAACCCAGCGGTAATGCTGGGTGCGGGCCTCGTAGCGAAGAAAGCCGTCGAGCGAGGACTCACCGTCTCCCCGTACGTGAAGACCAGTCTTGCTCCGGGATCCCAGGTTGTGACAGCCATGCTGAACAAAGCGGAGCTCACGCCTTACCTGGAAGCGCTCGGTTTCCATACCGTTGGCTATGGGTGCACGACCTGTATCGGCAACTCTGGACCGCTCCAGATTCAGGTCGCGGATGTCATCGACGAAAACAAGCTCGTCGTAGCGGCGGTGCTTTCCGGGAATCGCAACTTCGAAGGACGTATTCATCCGCAGGTACGCGCGTCGTTCCTGGCATCGCCACCGCTGGTCGTCGCCTACGCGCTGGCGGGTACCGTGGACATCAATATTGATTCCGATCCGATTGGCGAGGACCCCAACGGACAGCCCGTCTATCTGCGCGACATCTGGCCAACGCCGGAGGAAGTGCAGGATGCGCTTTCATCGGCGGTGGACTCAGAAATGTTCGCCAACGAATACCGCGGGGTTTTCGAGGGGGACGAGCTCTGGAAATCGATGGCGATTCCGGAAGGCGCCCTTTATGAGTGGAACCAGGAATCAACGTACGTCCAGGAGCCACCCTATTTCATCGACCTCTCACCGACGCCGGCTCCGCTGAGCGACATCCAAGGCGCTCGCGTGCTGGCATACCTGGGCGATTCGGTGACGACCGATCATATTTCGCCGGCTGGCGCAATTGCCAAGACAAGCCCGGCTGCGCAATACCTCATCAATAACGATGTCGCGCCGGTGGAGTTCAACTCCTACGGTTCCCGGCGCGGCAATCACGAGGTCATGATCCGCGGCACCTTCGCCAACATTCGCTTGCGCAATATGCTCGTGCCTGGCAGCGAGGGAAATATCACGCGCTACTTCCCAACCGGCGAAGATATGTCGATCTACGACGCGTCCATGTTTTACCAGAAGGACGATGTTCCCCTGATCGTGATCGGCGGCAAGGAATACGGATCCGGCTCATCCCGCGACTGGGCCGCGAAGGGCACCTTGCTCCTCGGGTATCAAGATGGTGCTGGTGGAGAGCTTCGAGCGCATCCACCGCAGCAACCTGGTTGGCATGGGTGTGTTGCCCGCGGTCTTCCTGCCAGGGCAGAATGCCGAATCGCTGGGTCTGACCGGCGAGGAAACGTACGATGTGACTGGTATTGGAACCGGGCTCAAGCCGAATGGCCGCGTCCAAATCGTCGCCACGAAACCGGACGGTTCGAGGACTGAGTTCGAGGCCATTGCACGCATCGATAGCACAATCGAGCTCGAGTACTACCGAAATGGCGGTATCTTGCAGACGGTCCTGCGCCGCTTGACGACACCGAGCGCATAACGCTTCATGCCCACGCAAACGCCCCTACCGGGATGTCCTGGTAGGGGCGTTTCTTTTGGCCGTCATCTCTCGCTACGGCTATGCTGAAACACGAAAAGGAGGTGTGAATGGAACCACTCGATGTTCGAGTCATGATCGGCAGTTTACGCAAGGAGTCGTATAACCGAAAGGTATTCGAGAACTCGCACGAGCTCGTGCCTGAGACAATGACATTGACCGAAATCCCGATCTGGGAGTTGCCGCTATTCGATCAGGACATTCAGGAACATCCCACTCCGGTCATCGAGCGGTTCTGGGGCGCAGTGCGGGAAGCCGATGCGATCCTGTTTATTTCACCCGAATACAACTATTCCGTGCCGGGAGTTTTGAAGAACGCGATCGACTGGGCATCGCGACCGCCGAGCTCGGCTCCAATCGTCGGAAAACCTGGAGCAATTCTGGGGGCGTCAGGCGGCCGCTCCGGCACGATGCGCATGCAACTGCATATGCGCTCGTTTCTTCCCTGTCTCGATATCGCGGTCATGCCCAGACCAGAAGTTTTCATTATGCACGTGGCCAAACTCATCGATGAAGATGGCAAGCTGCATGACGAACGGGTTCGCGGGCAGCTCGAGCGATTCTATGTGGCATTCGATCAGTGGATTCGGCGGATGAAGCAGGTCGATTGATTCAAGGAGCGCCCTCTCCTGCGGAGTGGATGCGCTAGATAGAAATATATGGGTCCCCACGCATGGCGTTCATGGCGGCGATGGCCACCCGGTAGGGGTAGCGGTCGATACCGGCAGCAAATTCGCTGCGGGTGACAAGCGTCGGGGTAAGGATGGCGGAACCAGCTTTCAGCTCTAGCGCGTCGGCGGCGACGATACCGTCGCCAAACATGGCCAGCACATCCGCAAGTGGGATCTGGACCAGGGAGTCGAGCTCGTCGGGATTCGGGGCGAAGGTTGTCAGCGGGTCGTCGACCCGCCAGAGAAAGACGTGTTGAATCTCCCGGTCGATGACACCGGGCGTACCCTCGCTAACCGCGAGTTTCACGCCGATTGGCAGTAGCTCGGCAATGGTCACCGAGCGGCCGATCTCTTCCTGGACCTCCCGCATCGAGTCTGTGACGGTTTCTCCGGAACGCAGGTGTCCGCCGACCGTGGCATCGAGTCTCAAAGGAAGCGTGTCTTTAAACCTGCCTCTCCGCTGAAAGGCGAGATACGGTCCCAGCGGGTCGAGACCATAAACCCAGACATGCACGCAACCATGCCAGTCTCCATCGCGATGCACGGCGGTCCGGGTTTTTTCCTCCCCGGTCGCTGTTCCATCGGCCCGCAGTACGTCGAACAGCTCGGCTGGATCTTGCGCTCGCTCGCTCACATGTCTGCTCCTTCGGTATCTCGAAGCCGCCCGAAGACCAGCACGTCGTGCCAGGCTCCATCGAAGAAGCGCGCTTCGCGCAACCGTCCTTCCAGCACATATCCGAGGCGCGAGAAGAGCGCATGGGCAGCTGCGTTATGCTCCTCTGACTGCGCGGTGACCCGATGGAAATTCCATTGGGTCAGAAGAACATCAGTGATAGTTTCGATCACATCCGTTCCGATGCCTTGTCTGCGAGAGGCCGGTTCGAGAAAGATGCTGAGCTCGCAGGAACGGTCGATCGCGGCGATTCTCGAGAGAATCACCAGGCCGCACGTATCGCCTTCGAGCGTTTCGACGATCAAGGCTACGGGATGGTCCCAGATGAGCTCGTCGGCGAGCCATTCTTCGATCCTTCTGACGGTCGCACTGCGGGAGGGGGCCGGAGCGCCGTAGCCCCACCAACGCATGAGCTCTGGGTCATCGAACCATGCCTGGATGCGTTCGAGGTCACTCCGGTCAACTGATCGCAGGTTGGTGAGGGTTCCGTGGATCACTACCATGCCCCCAATTCCTGAAATGACGCAAGTTGGTTCGGTTTAGGGCGATTGATGAGATGGTGTCCGCATCGAGCGGAAGCAGAGGTGCTAGATCCACGCACTTCTCTCAGGGCCGAACCGTGGCTAGCTGTCATGGTCTGAGGACTTCGCTGCTGGTCACGTGGTCGAATCGCAATGGGCGCTGAGCCAAACTTTGCTTGTCGCCAGCTATCATTCGCGGCCGATAAAACGCGGCTGACATGCAACGATCCCCGGAGCAGTTGCAGGTTGGAGCTCCGGGGATCGTTCATAGAAATCAGTTCACTGAAACTCGCTACGGGTTGTTCACCTGTGCCGCGTCGGGAGCATCGCCAGATTGGGCAACGGTCAGGGCATTCGTCCATTCGTCACTCAAATCAACGATTCCAGCGGAGAAGAGACCAAGTGCGAGATTGCCGACGACCAGCAGAATGATGGCCGCGTTCAACAACGGCGTACGGGCAGATCTGGTGTTGGTTTGCTCACCACCACTGAAGTACATCACCGCCACCACGCGCAGGTAGAAGTAGGCGCTGATGCCAGAGGCGATCACCACCACGATGGCCAACCAGAGCATATCGGCTTCCATGGCCGCCAGGATGATGTAGTACTTGGCGTAAAACCCAATGAGCGGTGGAATTCCCATAAGGGAAACCATGAAGATTGCCATGGCCGCTGCCGGGAGCGGATCGGTGCTGGCCAGTCCGGAGAAGTCGTCCAGCGTTGCGCCACGGCCGCGGGATTGCACCCAGATGATGACGGCGAATGCGCCGATATTCATGAAGACATAGGCAAGCATGTAATAGAGCAGCGCCGACACTCCGCGGGTTCCGATCAGCTCATGCAGATCGTTGCCGAACCCGGTCCCTTCACGATAGGCAGCCAGGCCGACCATCATGTATCCGGTGTGGGCGATGGAGGAGTAGGCGAGCATTCGCTTCAGATTGGGTTGGGAGAGCGCCACGATATTGCCGAGCAGCATTGTGAGTACGGCCAGCACCGCGATCAGCCAACGCCAGTCGTCGGAAAGCGGGCCAAGCCCCTGGACCAGAATGCGGATCATCGCCGCAAAACCAGCCGCCTTGGGAATCACCGACATATAGGCAGTGACCGGTGTCGGGGCACCTTCATAGGCATCGGGGGTCCACATGTGGAAGGGGACCGCCGCGATCTTGAAGCCCAGTCCCACGATAAGGAGCAGGAGGGCCAACAGGACTGAGGCCTCCAGCCATTCCTTGCCCTGGACCGCCGCGCCAACACCAGCACGAATGTTATCGAGTCCGGTCGAACCGGACAGGCCATAGGCCCACGCCATGCCGTAAAGCAGGATGGCGCTGGCGAAGATACCAAGCAGGAAATATTTCAACGCGCCTTCGACCGATTGCGCGTTGCGCTTGGTGAATCCGGTCAGGACGTAGGTTGCGAGTGCCGAAAGCTCCAGGCCGACAAAGATGGTGATTAGATCGCCCGCCGACGAAACCACCAGTGCGCCGAGTACTGAGAACGCGATGAGAATGTAGTACTCACCAACGGGTACCCGTTCACCGTAGTCCTTGATGTAATTCGCCGAGACCAGGATCGAGAAGATGGCTGCGACCAGGATGATGAGCGACAGAAAAACTGTCAGTCCATCCGCGCGGAAGCTGCCCTGGAATGTCGAGCCGATCCGATCATGCTGCAGCAAGAGCACGCCGGTCGCCAGCAGATAGCCAACAAGCGAGATCCCGGTCAGGATCTGGAAGCTCCGGTGCTTGGGAATGAACGCGTCGGCGAAAACCAACACCACCGCCAACACAAAGACGATGAGCTGGGGCCAGACGAGACGCCATTCCGGAGCGCTAAGGTCGAGGTTCAAAAGGTCCAACCGGTTTGCCCCTAACCGCCCAACGGGCCGCGCAAGAACGGATCCATGATCCGCTCAAAGGACGGACCGACAATATCGAAGACTGGATTTGGATAGACGCCGAGAACGATTGTCAGCACCGCCAGCGGTACCAACGTGAGGAGCTCCCGACGGTTCAGATCGTGCCAGCGTGAAGAATCGAGATCGTCATGCTCGTGTTCTTCCGATCCGCCTGACACGGGCGCAAAAGCCATGCCCGGGTTGTTATCATCGTGCCCATGACCGTGACCCGCGCCAGCGTTGGCAAGCATCGCTCGCTCGTCGTCTGTCAGTGTGCCATCGGCAGGATCAGGAAGCTCGCCATGGGCGGGCCCCTGGATCAAGCGCTGGAACAACCACAGCATGTACCAGGCAGCGAAGATCACGATCGTGAAGGCAACGATTGCCAACCACTTGTGGTATTGCCACGCACTCAGGATTGCCAGGAACTCACCGACGAACCCGGACATGCCCGGCAACCCAATACTGGCAAACATGAAGAGCCCAAGGAAGAACGGCGTAGAACGGCATTCGCGCCGGCGATACCGCCGAACGCCGCGATCAACCGGGTATGAGCGCGTTCGTAGACCACGCCGACCAGAGGAAGAGACCGCCGGTGTTGAAACCGTGGGCGAGCATCACCATCATCGAACCGTTGATCCCATTCAGGTCGCGTCCGCGATGGTCATGAAGATATTCGTGAAGATTCCCAGTGTCACGAATCCCATATGGCTGACCGATGAATAGGCGATCAGCTTCTTCATGTCCGGTTGGACGAGCGCGACCAACGCGCCGTAGATGATGCGCGATGATCGACAGAGCGATGATGATCCACGCCCAATCCTCGGCGCCTTCGGGAAAGAGCGGCAGGTTGAACCGGAGGAGGCCGTAGCCGCCCATCTTCAGCATGACCGCGGCCAGAATGACCGATGCGGCGGTGGGCGCCTGACGTGCGCGTCCGGCAACCAGGTATGGAACGGCAACATCGGGACCTTGACCGCGAAGGCGATCAGGAATGCGGCGAACACCGCACCCTTGAAAGAGCGTGCTATAGGCGCCTTATCCCAGCCGGTTTGCAGCTCGAGGATGTTGAGCGTGCGCATGCCGGTCTGGTTGTAGTACGCCTGGTAGGTCGCCACGATGCCGATCAGCATCAGCAGCGAGCCGACCAGCGTGTAGATGAAGAACTTGATGGCGGCGATAGACGCGGTTCGTGCTGCCCCAGACACCGATGAGCAATGCCATCGGGATCAGCATCAGCTCCCAGAAGATGTAGAAGATGAAAGTCGAGCGCCATGAAGACGCCGAGCATCCCTGTCTGCAGGAGCAGCACGGCGATGTAGTACTCGCGTCCCCGATACGTGACCGTGTTCCACGACCAGATCACGGCAATGACGCCGATAAACGTCGTCAGCACGATCAGCATCAACGCGATTCCGTCGATGCCCAGGCTATACGAGGCGCCCAGCTCCGGTAGCCATTTGACATGCTCCGTGTACTGGAACTCGGCGTTTCGTTTGAAATCTATGAGCATCCAGAGCGACAGCAGGAAGCTGACGACGGTCGTCACGAGCGCAATTACCCGCGCCTGCTCGCGCTTTACCGAACGGAGGGCAAAGATCAGGATCGCACCGATCAACGGCGCAAATGCGGTCAAGCTCAGAATGGGCAGGTTATCCATGGTTGTCTCCTACCCCCTACCGGAAGAGATCGCTGAACGCGGCGAAGTAGACGCCCACGATAACGACCATGCCGAGCGCTATAGCAAGCGCGTAGTTGCGTACCAAACCGGTCTGCACGGTGCGCAGCCCCTGGCTGAACTCTCCGACACCGCGGGCAATGCCCATCAAGTGCCGTCGATCACCTTCACATCGATGACCGTCCAGAGATACATCGCGAACCTTCGCATTGGATGCACGACGTCAGCTTCATAGACCTCATCGAAGTACCACTTGTTGTATAGGAAGCCATAGAGCCGCGAATGATCGACGGCGAAGGCCACGGGATCGATCCGCTTCTTCAGGAAGACCAGCCAGGCCAGGAAGATGCCGCTGAGCGCCATAATGGTCGAGAGGACGCCAAACCCGATGATGCTTCGTTCGAGATATGATGGCCGCCCTCTTCCTGCCCCGCTGTAGCGGCAACGGCGCTGGATTCTCCCTCGTGGGTGGTGTCGCTGGCAATGACCTCAGCCTCGTGCACTTCACCGGACGCAAAGACGGGTTCGATGAATTTGTGGAAACGTCCCGCATCGGGCGGATATCCCACGACGCCGAAGACGATCGTGACCGCGGCCAGGATCACCAGCGGAATCGTCATCAGGGCCGGCGACTCGTGCGGGTGCACGTGCTCCATATCGAAGCGCGGTTTGCCGAAGAAGGTCAGGAAGACCAGCCGGAACATGTAGTAGGCGGTGATGAACGCGGTAATGAGCGCGACCACCGTCAGCAGGTCACCAAACCGAGGAAAGATGCTGCTCTCCCAGGAACCGGTGATGATTTCGTCCTTCGACCAGTAGCCAGCGAACGGAACGATACCGGCATTGGCAAGCGACGCCAATCAGGAAGGTCCAGAAGGTAATCGGCATGTACTTGCTAGACCACCCATCTTCCGCATGTCCTGCTCTTCGTGCATCCCGTGAATGACGGAACCGGAACCAAGGAAGAGCAGGCCTTGAAAAACGCATGCGTCGACCAGATGGAAGATCGCGGTGATCCAGGCACCGACACCGAGCGCGAAGACCATGTAGCCAAGCTGCTAGACGGTCGAATAGGCGACGACTCGCTTGATGTCGTTTTGCACGCATACCAATCGTCGCGGCCATGAACGCGGTGAACGCAGCCGACGATCGCGATCACCAACATGGCGTCGGCGCTTGCATGAAGATCGGGTTGGAACGAGCCACCAGGATAGATACCGGCCGTGACCATTGTGGCGGCGTGAATGAGCGCGGAAACCGGAGTCGGACCTTCCATTGCGTCCGGCAGCCAGACGTGCAACGGGAACTGGGCGCTCTTACCGATCGCTCCCATGAACAGCAGAGTGCCGATACCGGTCAGTGATCTTGCCACCCATATTGCCTCCGGCGTCCTGGGCAAGACACTCCGTGTACGCCAGCGAAGGACAGGTCCAAGTGGCGAAGATCAACATGATGCCGAGACCGAACCCGAAGTCACCGATACGGTTGACGATGAAGGCTTTCTTGGCGGCATTGCCGGCTGAGCGGCGTTTGAAGTAGTAGCCGATCAGCAGATACGAGCAAAGGCCAACCGCCTCCCAGAAGACGAACATCAGCAGGTAGTTATCTGCCAGGACCAGCATGAGCATCGAAAAGACGAAAAGTGGCAAGTAGGAGAAGAAGCGGTAAAAGCCCGGATCACCATGCATGTACCCGATTGAGTAGATATGCACCAGCAGGGAGACGAACGTGACCATGACGAGCATGATCGCGGTCAGTTGATCGGCATAGAGTCCGATTTCGGCATGAAACGACCCGGAGGCGATCCAGCTCCAGAGATGCTGCTGCAGTGCAACGTCGTTGTCATAGATCTCCTTGAAGACCAGCACTGACAGGACGAAGGAAGCACCAACTCCCAGAATCGCAGCGATGTGCGCTTTATCCGGAAAATATTTCCGGGCAATGAGCAAATTGAACGCACTTGCCAACAGTGGCAGCAGCGGAATCAGATAGAGATATCTATCCATGCTGCTCCCCTACCTGCGTCGGCAACCGGCCTTCGGTTCCCATGCCCCATGAACCCATGATCATGACGATCCCCTGCGTCTCCCGCATCAGTCTTTTAGCGATCGGAAGTCATCGATATCGACCGACCGGGTGCGGCGGCTCATCGCCAGGATGAGAGCCAGTCCGACCGCAGCTTCGGCAGCGGCGACAGCGATCGAGAAGATCGCGAATGCCTGTCCGTCGAGATTATTCGTGTCACGCCCGAACGTTACAAACGTGATGCTAACCGCGGCGGTCATCAATTCGACGCAAAGAAAAATGATCAGCACGTTGCGGCGAATGAGCACGCCCATCAACCCAATGATGAATAGCGCGGCGCTGAGCCCGAGAAAATAATCGGCGGTCAGATCCATCTGGCGCCCCCGCTCATGACCGTCGTCCTCCAATATTCGTCGGCTGATCGTCAGGATCGGTAGCCATGATGAGGGTGCGCCCCACACCGGCTGGCTCCGCATTTTGGCGAGAACCGACGCGTGTCGCTTCTTCACCGGATTCGATCGGCAGCACCGCGTCGGTGCCGCGTGGATGTCCAAGTGAGATCGTATCGCGCCGGCGTCCACTTTCGAGACCGAGCCGCTCTGGCAGCGCCAGCACAATGGCGCCCAGCACGCCAACCGTCAGCACCATGGAAATCAACTCGAACGGGAGAAGGTACTGGGTGTAGATGACCCGGCCAAGTGCCTGCGTGTTGCCACCAACGAGCGCGACATTTGCTGGAGTGGCATTTCCTTGCGCGCCAGTGATGGTGCGCGTCGCGATAGCAATACCAACTTCGATCAGCAACATGATGCCGAGCAGTCCGCCGATCGCTCGCGTCAGTGGTTCCTGCGTGTGGAACTCGGGCAAGTCATCGATATCGACGAGCATCAGAACGAAGAGGAGCAGCACCAGGACCGCTCCGGTATAGACAATGATCTGGATCACCGCCAGATACTCGGCGCCGAGCATCACAAACACCCCCGCGACCTGCACGAAGCAGATCACCAGGAAGATCGCGGAGTGGACCGGGTTGGTCATCGCCACCATTCCGAGCGCGGAAAGAATAGCGAGGCCGCCAACGAGCAGGAAGATCAGTGTTTCCCAAGGCATTAGAAGAGCTTCCCGTCGCTTGCCAGCCGGATGGCGGCTGTCACTATCAGGTTCAGCAGAACCAGCGGAAAGAGCACCTTCCAGGCGATTCCCATGAGCTGGTCATAGCGGAACCGCGGAAGGGTACCGCGGAGCCAGACGTAGAAGAAGAGAAAGGTCAGTGTCTTGATGAAGAGATAGAAGATCCCGAGCCACCAGTGAGTCTCGGATCCTGGTCCGCTCGGGCCGCCCAGGAAGAGCGTCGACGCGAACAGCGAAATGACGATCATCGCGATGTATTCGCCCAGGAAGTAGAAGGAAAAGCGGAAGGCTGAATACTCGGTGTGGAATCCGGAGATCAGCTCGGTCTCGGCTTCCGGAAGGTCAAACGGTGCGCGATTGGTTTCTGCCACCGCCGCGATCAGGAAGATCACGAAGGCGAGCGGCTGGCTGAAGATGTACCAGTTCTTGATTTCCAGCGGGCCGATGCTCAGATTCTGCTGCTGCTCGAGCATGATATCCCGCAGGCTCAGCGAACCGGACAACAGGAAGATTCCGGTGAGCGACAGCCCAAGGATCAACTCATACGAAACGACTTGCGCTGCGGCACGGAGCCCGCCAAGCAACGAGAACCGGTTGGCGGAAGCCCAGGCGCCCAGGATGATGCCGTAGACGCCGATACCGCTGACGGCCATCACGAAGAGGGCACCGACATTGAGATCAGTTGCGTAGAGATTGATGTCCCGCCCGAAGAGGTGGACGGACGTACCGAATGGAATCACCGCAGCGGATACGAGCGCGGATACGAAAACCACCAGGGGTGCAAAGAAAAAGACCCATTTATCCGCTGCGCGGGGGATCAGGTCCTCTTTACCGAGCAGCTTGATCCCGTCGGCCATTGGCTGCAGGAGGCCCTTGGGACCCGTACGGGTCGGCCCCATACGGTCCTGCATGGCGGCGAGCACCTTGCGCTCGAAATAGGTCATGTACGCCATGCCAATCAGGAGCACGTTCATGATCAAGAACGCGACCAGAAAGGTTAGCCAAATCGGCTGGTCGTTCATGTACTCCCTTGCTCCGCCCACTTCGTGCCGTTCATCGGCTATTCCGTGCATTCCGTAGCGCTCACGCGCCCGTGAACAAGCAAAGGCGCGACTCCCCATTCGCCGCGCCAGTGCGAATCTTACTCTGTCACCGATCGTGAGGCGATCCTTCGATCCTCCTCGCGATCAACTCCGAGCCTTATCGATCGACCGATCCAAGCACGATATCGATCGTGCCGATCAGGGCCACCACGTCTGCCAGCATCGCGCCCTGCGCGAGATACGGCAAGATACCCAGATTCACAAAGTCTGGAGAGCGAATCCGGAATCGATAGGGGATCGACGTGCCATCGGAGACGACATAGTAGCCATTTTCGCCTTTGGGATGCTCGACCGCGACATACGCTTCGCCAACCGGGGGGCTAAAGCCCTTGATCACCCAGATGAAGTGGCGCTGCATATCCTCTGCAGTCGTCATCGTGCCCTTATGCGGGGGAATGACGTAGGCAGATTCATAGGCCATGAGCGGCGTATCCATCGTTTCGACCGCGTCCAGGCATTGACCAATGATGCTAATAGCCTGAAGCATCTCTTCCATACGGACGAGATAGCGATCGTAGACATCGCCGCGCGTTCCCAGGGGAACTTCGAAATCGAGCCGGTCATAGATCAGATACGGCATCGCTTTGCGAATGTCGTAATTCACACCCGAACCACGCAAGCATGCACCGGTCAGGCAGTAATCGATTGCCGCCTGCGGTGAGACCACACCAATGTCCTTGGTGCGTGCCACCCAAATCGGGTTCGCCGTGAGCACATCGGTATATTCCCGATGCCGATCGGGGAAGACCTTGAGGAAATCCCGGATCTGCGCGAGCAAGAACTCAGGAATCGGGCGAGAAAACCCGCCGATCTCCATCATGTTTGTCGTCAGTCGCGCACCACAGAACGCCTCGAAGATGTCGAGAATCAGCTCGCGCTCGCGGAAGCAATAAAGGGACATCGAGAGCGCGCCGATGTCGAGCGCGTGCGTTCCCAGCCAGACCAGGTGGGAGGCAATGCGAGCCAGCTCGGACATGATCACTCGCCAATACTGTGCACGCTCGGGTGCTTCGACGCCGACACAGCTTTTCGAACGCAAGCACGCATCCGAGATTGTTCATCGGTGCGGCGACGTAATCGGTCCGGTCGGTCCAGGGAATAACCTGCGCATAACGATGCGCCTCGCCGAGTTTCTCAACACCGCGATGCAGATAGCCGATGCACCGGGTCGCAATCGACGATGATTTCGCCATCGAGCTTCAGAATGACCCGCAGCACGCCATGCGTACTTGGATGCTGCGGACCCATATTGAGGACGATCTGATGCTCGCTATCCTCGAGCTGACCTCATCGGTGATGGTGTAAGTTCCGGTCTGCGGCATCTCCGGGATCGGTATCGATTGGCGTCCTGGAGTCGCGATTTGGACTCGGTTCGGTTGTACTCATTGCCTAGACTCCCCGACCAGTCCAGCGCGTGCGCGTGCGCGGCCGACCATCCGCTCGGTGTTGTAGCCTGGAATTCCTTCCAGCCTCGCAGCGGATAATCCTTGCGAAGCGGAAATCCTTCGTCCCAATCATCTGCCAGCAAAATACGCTTCAGATTGGGATGATCTTCAAAAACAATGCCGAACATGTCGAATACTTCGCGCTCCAGCCAGTTCGCGCCAGTGCCAGAGCGGCACCAGCGATGGCACCGACTCGCCGTCGTTTACGCCGGCCTTGATACGCAGCCGTACCCGGTTCTTGATGGAATAGAGCAACGCGACCACATCGAAACGCGGCGTGGTACGCAGCTCGAGCATGTCCACCGCCGTGACATCAGTCAGCGCAATAAACGCGAGTTGGTCATGGGTACGCAAGTAGTCACAAATATCACGGAAGTAGCGAGGCTGGACATGGATGGTGGTTTCGTCGCTAAACCGAACCATATTGACGATGGCCGGGCCGAAGACCGATCGCACCTCGCGCACGGCTGGATGCTGATCGACATCTTCATGAAAGTAATTGTCTCGCGCCCAGAGATCCATTGGCTCGGAAAAGCCGACCGGTAACCTTCGGAAAGGCTAACTCCGTCGCTCACGCTGTTGCTCCAACCGTTCCTAGCACGCGCGACCGCGGACATGGCCACCTGGCGTTCGACTTCGACGGAAATTTTCCGCTTGGCGCGAGGCCCTGCTTCTTCGCCATGGTGTCGTACTTGATCACTTTGTTTTGCAGTTCGAGGATGCCGTAGTAGAGCGATTCCGGCGTTGGTGGGCATCCAGGGACATAGATATCGACCGGTACGACCTGATCGACACCCTGCACCACCGCGTAGGTATCAAACGGGCCGCCAACATTGGCACAGGAACCCATCGAAACAACCCACTTGGGATCGGACATCTGATCGTAGAGCGTACGAACGACCGGCGCCATCTTCTTGGTCACCGTGCCGGCCACGATCATCAGGTCAGCTTGGCGCGGGTGACGCGCGGTACAACATGCCAAACCGTTCGGCCAGGTCGAACCGCGACATGGAGGCGGAAATCATCTCGATCGCGCAACAGGCGAGGCCGAACTGCAACCACCAGAGGGATGAACGTCGCGCCCAGTTGAAAACGAAGTCGAGCGATGTGACAAAAACATTCTTGTCGAAGCGATCGTCGATTAAACCCATTCGAGGGCTCCCTTCTTCCAGGCGTAGATGTATCCATCGAGCAAGAGAAAGAGGAACACCAACATCGCCAGGAAGCCATATCGCCCGAGCGCGTCAAAGGCGACGGCCCAGGGGAAAATAAACACGGCTTCGATGTCGAAAACGACAAAGAGCATAGCGACCATGTAAAAGCGCGGGGTGAAACGGCCCTTTACCGGAGAAACGTCGGGCACACCCGATTCGTACGGATCACCCTTGGTTTTATTCGGCCGGGATGGCCCAATGAGGAGATTGAGACCGAGAAGCAAAAGCCCCATGGACAGGGCCGCAATAGCCATCAATCCAACGATTAGCCAGTTTTCTCCGAACGTCTCCAATTGCCGCTTTCTCCAGCTAGCCGACCGTTCGGATCGCCCGGTCTTGTCAACTCGCGCCGCGTCATTTCCGACCTGCACCTCCACCCTCACGGGCGGACTGCGGGCACAGTCGCAACGACAGCAATCCTAGCATAGTCGTCACGCGCTCCTGCGCAGATATTCGACTTGAATTCAGGGCACAACAGTCAGAATTCAGGGTTACGAGACGGCACTCAGGACATAGGGGAAAATGAGAAGAGCGGCTTTGGTATTCGAAGCGGCTTCTCGTTTCGCTCAAAAGGACCCGCCACGTGGTCCTCATCGCTGGAGGTCCATATCCCAATGTCTCGACTGGATCGACTGTGACCCATTCTTCGCTTTCCGACCATCCCGACGATTCGCCGAAAAAGCGTGCATTGCTCGATCAACTGCGCCAGCAGGGGATCGTCGACCAGCGCGTGCTCGATGCGCTCGATCAGGTGCCGCGCGCATTTTTTGTAGAGCGGGACCTGAATGCGTCCGCCTGGGACAACATCGCGCTCTCGATTCGGTTCGAGCAAACCATTTCGCAGCCGTTCATCGTGGCGCTCATGACGCAAGCCCTCGAGCTGACCGGTTCGGAACGTGTGCTGGAAGTTGGTACTGGTTCCGGCTATCAGGCCGCGGTCCTGTCGCACTTGGCCCGGGAGGTCATCACCATCGAACGCATCCCGGCGTTGGCAGAAACCGCGATCGCGCGGTTCAAAGCCCTCGGGATACGCAATGTGGAGTCGATCGTCGGTGACGGATCGGCTGGCTGGGAGCCAGGAGCGCCGTATGACGCAATCATGGTGACCGCCGGAGCGCGATCGGTACCGCCAGCACTCGTTGAACAGCTTTCGGAATTCAATGGCCGGATGATCATTCCGGTCGGCCCCGAGGAGGACGAGCATCTGCGACGCTTTCGCAAGCACGGAACAGACGTCTCGTCGACCGATCTCGGCGCGGTGCGGTTCGTGCCCTTGATTGTGGACGGGAGGGAATCGGAACCAGCATGAGTGCAATTGATCGAGTGTATGACCGAACCGAATTCGCGCTCACTGAAGCGCTGGCTCATGCGCGCCTGGGATTCACCGGCAGGCAATCGCTGTACGCAAAGAATCTGGCCACGGGCGAGATTGTTTCCATCGATAGCGATACCGAGGTTCCAACCGCGAGCGTCATCAAGATTCCGCTGATGTTGGCGCTCTATCATGAAATCGATGCCGGTCGCCTCACCGAGGCAGCGTTGCTTCCCATGCAGGAAAGGGACCGCCGTTATGGCACTGGTGTCATCCGGGATCTCACGGTGGGGCGGGAATTTTCCGTTTACGACCTCTGTCGCTTGATGATCGTCCTGAGCGATAACACCGCCACCCGTATGCTCGCGTTCCTGATTGGCATCGATCGCATCAATGAGCTGCTCCGCGAGTGGGGATTCACGACGACTGAGCTTCGCTACCAATCATGGTCGCCACCCGATCCCAGGGAATATGCAGTGTCGACCGCCTTCGAGATGGCCACGTTGCTGGAACGAGTTGTGAACGGTGAATTGCTCTCCGCTGAATCGACGCAGGCAGTCATGGATCATCTGCGCGCCCAGCAGGATCATGCTCAGCTCCCGCGCTGGCTTCCCTACCATGAGCACTTCCAACGCAGCGGACTCCACAACGAGCTCTCCATCTGGAACAAAACCGGTCAAATGACCGGAGTCCGCACCGACGCGGCGATTTTTTCGGTACGCTCGACCACATGGATTGTCGCTTCATTTACCCGTGATAGCGTCGATCACAGTTACCGTCTCGACCACGAGGGCATATTGCTCAATGCCCGCACCGGACTTGCGCTTTACGATGCCTGGGGACGCCCGGCACTGAACGAGGAGTAACCCATGCCTTATCGCACGCTTGCCCCCGATACGATTCTGACCGGCGGCACGATCCACACCATCGATGCCCACGACCGAACCGCAACCGCTCTCGCGATCAAGGACGGTCGCATCGTCGGCGTTGGACTAGACGACGAGATCCGTTCGCTCGCCGGAATGGGGACCACGGAAGAGTCGCTCGACGGCAAATTCGTCGTACCCGGTATCGTCGACGCGCATAACCACCTGCTCTTCACTGGATTCCTCTTGCAGGACATTCAGCTCTATGACTGCCGATCGATTCCGGAAGTCGTGAACCGGGTGCGGAGCGCAGTCGAACAGGCAAAGCCCGGCGAATGGATCGTGGGCCGCGGGTGGGACGAAAGTCTTCTGGCCGAAGGCCGTTTCCCGAGCCGGCACGACCTCGACCTGGTGTCTCCCAACAACCCTGTGGTGCTACATCGTGTCTGGAACAAACTCACCTGCAACTCCGCGGCACTCAAGGCGGCTGGCATCGACCGCAATACGCCAGATCCTCCGCGAGGGGTTGCGTACAGTGGCTCGTTCGACCGGGACGAGCATGGCGAACCGACCGGGCTTTTCCGCGACCGCGCCAAGGATTTGATTTCGAATGCGGTTCCTGCCAAAACGGACGCCGACTACGCCCGGGCAGTTGCAGTCGCGAGCCGGCACTACAACGCGGTCGGTATCACCGCAGTCGGCGAGCCCGGTCTCTATCCCATGGAAGTGCATGGTTTTCATCAGGCGCATCTGAACGGCGAACTCTCGGTTCGCACCGACATGATGCTGGCAGGCTGGGGATTTGGGTCCGTCGAGGACGAAGCTGATCTTGAGAACCGTTTTGCATCGCTGGGAGTCATGACGGGATTCGGCGACGACATGCTCCGCATTGGCGGAATGAAGTTCATGCCGGACGGTGGCATCGGCGACCGTACCGCCAAACAATTCGAACCGTACGATGGCGAGCCGGAAAACCGTGGGCAGTGGATCGTGGAGCCGGGCGAGCTTGCCCGCTTGATCCGATTCGTCCACGATCTCGGGCTGGCTATCGATACCCACACCTGCGGCGATCAAGCGCAGGAAGTGACGGTCGAAGCGTATGCCGCCGCGCAAGACGCTAACCCGAAGCCGCAGTTGCGTCATCGCGTCCACCATGCCTACTTGCCGACCGAGCGCGCGCTGGAGGTGATGGCCGCCTACAAGATTCCTGCCGTCGTGTCAGATCCGTTCCTGCGCTCCCTCGGCGAGAGCTACATCACCTCGCTTGGAATCGATCGGGCGTCGCGCATGATGCCGATGCGAACGTATCTCGACCGGGGTATTCCACTGGCGGGATCATCTGATTCACCGGTAGCCGTGTTCGACCCCTGGATCGGGTTCCATGCCGCGATCACGCGCGAGACGGTCAATGGCACCGTGCTCGGCGCCGACCAACGTATTACTCCCCAGGAGACTCTGCGCTCGTACACGATCGGAGGCGCCTATGCGCTCGGACGTGAGCGAGAGATCGGCTCGATCGAACCGGGCAAACTCGCCGATCTGTTAGTGCTGGATGCCGATCCGCTGACCGTCGACACAGAGAAATTTCTCGCTTGGAAACCGCGCGCGACCATGGTCGGTGGGGTTTGGACGGTCGATAATCGGTGAGTGATCGGGTTTTCGACGTCGCCATTGCTGGAGGTGGGTTTGCCGGCTCGTCGCTGGCGGGAGTGCTGGCACGCGGCGGATTGGACGTCATCGTCATCGAACGGGAGCGTCAGTTTCGCGACCGAATCCGGGGAGAGTTCACCTGGCCGTGGGGTCGCGCGGAAATCGACCGGCTCGGATTACTCCCAGTTTTCGAATCGATCGGCGCGCTCGAGCTGCGACAGATGGACGAATATCTCGATGGTGCCTATTCCCGCACGATCGAGATCGTTCCACGTCCCGGTCTGACCTATCAACACGCCGCACTACAGGATGGGTTGTTTGCCTGGGCAGCCGCACAGGGAGCAACCCTGCTGCGTCCAGCCCGCGTACGAGGCTTCGCCGGAGGGGACACGCCCACGCTGCAGGTTGAACAGAATGATTCCGAAGTCACCGTCCACGCACGGCTGGTAGTGGCCGCCACCGGCAAGGATTCCGGAGCTCGCAAGTGGACAGGTGGCGATTCAGAGACCGATCCTGAGCATCATCGGTTCGGCGGGGTGTCGATCGAAGGAGCGAGCTTCCCGAACGAAACTCTGATGCTCGGGCAGAATTCCCCCGAGCAGGCGCTTCTCTTTCACTTAACCGAAACAGTCTCGCGATTTTATGTTCGTGCTTTCGAAGAAGAGATCAGAGCCAAGGGACTGAACCGTACATTCGAAGCGATGCTCAATTTCGCACGGTCCTGGTTCGCAATAGACGTTCTGGCACACGCTCGGCAAGTGGGACCACTTGGGTTCTTCTCCAACAGCACGAGCTGGGCAACGAAGCTGACCGGAAACGGAGTCGCGTTGATCGGCGATGTGGCCGGCAGCGCAGATCCGAGCGGCGGTCATGGAACAAGTCTGACCTTCCGCGATGTGCGGGTCCTCAGCGATCTCTTACTCGAATCGAATGATTGGGCGGCAGCGCTCGACACTTACGAGCGGGATCGGACCGCGTACTACGATGTGCTCCGCGCCCGCGACCGCTGGTACAGCGAGGTTGCGGCGGGAGTCGGCCCACTCGGGGAAGAACGCCGTAAGAACCAGGCAAGAGCTCGCGAGGTCGACCCCACATTGGGTGGATTCGGCGCCATCGAGTTTCTCGGTCCAGACGGTCTCAACCCGGACGAAACGCATCGGCGCATCTTTTACGGGGAAACGATCACCGCAACATAGCTCTCCGCTTTGCAAGAGGGCTCCGTTCGAAATCGTTTGGTGAAGAAACCAGGTGCCGCCGCCAGCAGTGCACCGGCGGCGGCAGGATGACGAATTACATTCCCATCGCGTGGTAGCCGTTGTCGACGAAGATCGTCTCCGCCGTGATTGCTTTGGCGCCGTCGCTGGCGAGGAAGACCGCGAGCTGGGCGACGTCCTTGGCATTGAAGGTGTCCTTGAGCGGGGCGCGCTCGCCGAACATCTCGAGCATTGAAGAAAAACCCGGAATGCCACGAGCCGACGCGGTTTTCACCGGGCCAGCCGAAATGGCGTTGACGCGAATTTTCTCCTGACCCAGGTCGTACGCGAGGTAACGCACCGCAGACTCGAGCCCAGCCTTTGCGACGCCCATCACGTTGTATTGCGGGAAGGCTCGATCCGCACCGAGATAGGTCATGGTGGTAATGCTGCCGCCGTTCGGCATGAGTGGCACCAACCGCGCAGAAACCGCGATCAGTGAATAAACACTGACTGAGAGCGCAGTGTTGAATCCAGCGCGCGTGGTTTCGCGGAACGGGTTGGTGAGCTCAGCCGCGGGTGCGAAGGCAACACTGTGGACATAGCCATCTATCGTGCCGTAGTCGGCTTTTAGCGCCTCCCCAAGCGCGTCGATCTCCTCATCGTTCTCGACATTGCAGGGATAAAGTTTGCTTCCTGGCGAATCCTTGATCAGCTTTTCGCAGTCTTTTTTCATTCGCTCGTCGAGATAGCTCAACGCGAGATTGGCGCCGGCATCGATCATTGCCTGCCCAATGGCGTAGGCGATACTCCAGGGATTCGCCACCCCCATTAACAGGATTGTCTTGCCTTCCAGCATTCGATTGTCACTCATATCGTCATCCTTTCATTACTTTGGGGCTCTCGGTGGGACGATCATCACATTCAACGATTTGATCGTCGCCGCCCATGCATTTTCGTGCATGATACCGGCCAGCGGAGCGATCGGACGACCTGCATACGTCCAAAACCAGGGGAGAAGCGCGTGTCACTTATTCCGATTTTCGATGGTCACAACGACACTATTCAGCAAATCGGAGAAGGCAAGCGTTCTTTTTTCCGGCACGGTGCCAGGGGCCATGTGGACCTGCCGCGCGCTCATCAGGGCGGCCTCATCGGTGGTTGTTTCGCGATCTTCGTTCCCGATCCGGAAGAAGATGTGGCCGACATGGAACGGGATGGCTTCGATCCTTCAGACAAGAAGAAGAGCGTCTCTCCTCCACTCGAGCTTTCGTACGCTTACAACCACGCGTTCGATCAACTTCTGCGTCTCTACAAGATCGTGGGTGAATCGGACGGTGAGGTGGCAATCGTCCGCACGACCGACGACATTCGCTACAACATGGGGACGGATGTCTTTTCGATCGAGATTCACATGGAAGGCGCCGACGCAATCGACGACGATCTCGATTCGCTCGAATGGCTCTATATGGCTGGGCTCCGCTCGCTCGGGATTGTCTGGTCGCGGCCGAACAATTTCGGTACCGGGGTACCCATCAAGCGCAACGGTTCGTCTGATATCGGCCCGGGTCTCACCGATCGGGGTAAGGCGCTGGTGCGCGCCTGCAACGAGATGGGCATCATGATCGATGTCTCCCATCTCAACGAAAAAGGATTCTGGGATGTGGTCAATACCACGACGAAACCCGTTGTCGCTACCCACTCCAATGCCCATTCGCTGTCACCGGCGGTGCGTAATCTCACCGACAACCAACTCGATGCGGTGCGCGACTCCAACGGAATCGTGGGGATCAACTATCACTGCGGTTTCCTGCGCAGAGATGGGTTTTCAGTTCCAGCGGAAACCTCCCTCTCGCTGATTGCGAATCACCTGGTCTACATCGCGGACCGAAACGGTATCGATGGCGTGGCGCTTGGTTCTGATTTCGACGGCGCGGCCATGCCAGGCGATCTCGGAGATGCCGCCGGGCTCCCACGCCTCATAGACGAGCTGCGGTCGCGCGGTTTCGACGACGAGGCATTGCGGAAGATTGGGTATGAGAACTGGCTGCGGGTTTTCGAGGCGACCTGGGCGCAGCAGGTTGGACCGGAGTTTGGGTTCGAAACGCAAATCTCCTGACGCAAAGTATTCCACACCTTTTCAGGGAGATTGCCGGGCTGGTGTGCTACCCTCTGCCGGGTCGCGATTGACGGTCCGTGTCACTCCTACTTACGAACCGTGCAACAGGCTCAATGCCAAATCTTCCGAATAGTCTCAATACCGATAACCACCTGCTTTGGGTGCTCATCGGCGTGAGCGTCGCAATGGTGCTTACGCTCGATGCCGTCCAGAATGCCGTCGACGGCGCTTGGCCGCATCAGCACCGACCAAGCCGCCTGCTTCCACACGAGCGCACTGCGCAGTCAATTTGGGGAGTAGTGGCGGTGCTCGTCATCGCCGGCGGCCTCCTGCTGATTACCAACCTCGGAATCTTGCTCTGGCAAGACGAGACGTACGGCGATAGTCTCGTGCTCGGCGGTATTCTGCTGGCGGTGAGCTGGGTTATCTTTTTGCTGACCAGTATCGAATCGCTCGGTATCGGACGCTATCTCTCCTCCATTGGCCCCACCGCACCGCTGGCGATCATGGTTGTGCTCATCGCTGCCATCGTTCTGCTGGTATTGAGTTTGTTGGACATCGTGCCGCCCTGGAAGGATTTCGAGGACGCACTGCCAATCATCTATGCTCCAGTACAGACCGTTGCTTCACTGATACGCCTGGATTGAGTTCAATGCCTCCGGAGGAACGAAACGATCCGGAAAAGACACCCAAGCCGACGCGAAAGCGCCAGCCGACCTCCGCCGAGCCAATCGAGGCCACCCCCAAACCGAAGCGCCAACCTAAACCGAAAACCACAGCCAAACCAAAGAGTCCCGCGGAGCCTCCTGAAGCTCCGGCTGCGAGCCCGGTGGCGAAACCCAAGCAGACGCGCACACGAAAACCATCCGCGGAACAAGCTCCAGCGGCCAGTGCCCCGTCGAGCGAACAACCTGTGGCCAGCAGCCCCAAGCCCAAAGCCGCGACCACCCGCAAAAAAAAGCCGGCGCCGATCGAGACGCTGAGCGGAACGATCGAGCAGAAACCCGGCGAACCCGAACTGTTCATTGCGACGACGATGAGCCCTCCCGCTCCGGAGATGCAGGTTCCATTCGACCTGCCATCCTCACCAATGTCGGTAACGGATCCGCGTAGGATCCCTGGCCCGATCGAACAGGGAGAACGCGATAAGACGTCGCTTTTCGAGAATCCCACCTTCCTGGCGTTCTGGCTTTCCCGGTTTCTGGTACAAGCCGCGCAAGGCGCCCTAATGTATGGACTGCTGGTGCTGGTGGTCGATACGACCGACTCGTCGTTCTACAGCTCGATCTTCGTCGTCTGCTCGGTCATACCGTCGATTCTTTTCGGTCTCCCGGCCGGTGTAGCGGTCGATGCGCTTCCACGTCGCCCATTGCTGGTTACGCTCAACCTGCTGAGATTTTTCTTCGTGTTGGCTCTGGCCGTGCGACCGCCGTCGCTCGCGGGTATTTTTGCCACCACGTTGGCAATCTGGCTAATTCATCAGTTTTACGCGCCGGCGGAAAGCTCGACGCTGGGTTCGATCGTGCCACGGAACCGCCTGGTCGACGGGCAGGCACTTTCGAATCTTGCGCTGGTTACCGCGCAAGGAGTGGGTGTGATTGCAATTGCGCCGCTCCTGCTGAAAACGAGCGATCCACGCTATCTCTTCGCAGTCTGCGCAGTCTTCTTCCTGACCGCGGCTGGGCTCGTTTTCCAGATTCATATCGGCGAGCTGAAAGGGCAAATGGCGCAGAGGAGCCGACATCCCGATGGGGTCGTGGCAACCCTGCTGCGCGGATTGCGGGTCACAATTCGGGATTCGGTGTTGTTTCGGGTAACGGCGGCGGACGTGATGGTTGGTATCGGGCTCAGTGCGCTGGTGGTGGTCGCGCCGATTTACCTGAAGCGCATTCTGAACACATCGTCCGAGAACACGGTTTTCGTCTTTGCTCCCGCCGCAATTGGGGTGCTCATCGGGTTACGCGCGGCTCCCTATCTTGGACGGTACTTCGGGTTGCGCTGGGTGGCGGTTTACGGGTTGGCCCTCTTCGCGCTGTCGATCGCTGCGTTTGGATTCCTGGGCGATATCCATTGGCTGCTGGTCGACACGTTCAACGTCCCCATCGACCGAATCGCGCATACGCTTCATCTGCCGCCGCTGGCGTTGATGGTGATGCTCTTCTCGATACCAGCGGGGTTTGCATCTTCGATCGTGGGAGTCGCGTCACGCACAATCACGCTCGAGCGCGCGCCGCTGGAATTCCGTGGCCAGGTGATCGCCACTCAATCGCTGGTGCAAAATCTGGGCGCGCTGGTGCCGACCTTACTGGCCGGCATTGCGGCCGATCAGCTTGGTGCAGAGCGGGTCGCGATCTTCATTGCCGTATTGATCGTGGTGGGAATGTCGGTGGCGTTCTTCATCAGCCGCGAGCCAGACATCTCCGCCGCTCCTGCCTAAGAAGGCGCCGTCCCAGCGACGGCGCTTACGCATATTCGATTCAATCGGTAAAGTCGACCCGCTTGAAGCGTTTCTTGCCAACCTGCAGCAATATTGCTGCGCGATCCACCGGGGCGGGTTGATCGACATCGTCGATGCGAACTCCATCGATCGAGAGGCCGCCTTGCTGAGCGAGACGTCGGGATTCGCCACGAGAACCAGTCATTCCGGCGCGCACGAAAAGCTCTGCGACCGGCATCTCCTCAGAAGAAAGTCCGATCGATGGGATGTTCGGATCGGCCATCCGGGACTCGATCGAGATGTCTCCAGAGAAGAGAGTCGTGGCAGCGGCAGCGGCGTCATTTGCTGCTGCTTCGCCGTGGGTGAGCATGGTGACCTCACGGGCCAGGAGCTGTTTGGCGGCCCGGAGTGCTTCACCTTCACCAGAGGTGATCTGAGCGATCTCGTCGTCCGGAACGAAGGTGTACAGCTTCAGCAATCGCTCGACATCGGCATCGTCGACATTCACCCAGTATTGAAAGAAGTCATAGGGGGAGGTCATGGAGGAGTCGAGCCAGACCGAGTTGCCCTCGCTCTTGCCCATTTTCTGACCGTTTGCCGTAGTCAGCAGCGGACAGACAAGGGCATAGGCTTCGCCCGATTCCACCCGGCGGACCAGATCGGCGCCGGCAACGATATTGCCCCATTGGTCGGAACCGCCCATTTGCAGCCGGCAACCGGCCGTCTGGTAGAGATGCAGAAAATCGTACGCCTGGACGATGCGGTAGTTGAACTCGACGAAATTGAGTCCGGCGCCGGAGTCGAGGCGCACTTTGTACGTTTCCGCGGCCAGCATTTCGTTGACCGAAAAATGGCGGCCAATGTCGCGCAGAAACGGGATGTATTCGAGCTTGAGTAACCAGTCGGCATTGTTCATCAAAAGCGCGGCGGGGTTATCACCAAACCGGTCACCGCGGAAATCGAGGAAGCGGTCGAACTGCGGCAAGATGCTCTTGAGATTCGAGCGAATCGAATCCTCGGTGAGCAGCACGCGGGTCGAGGTTTTGCCCGAAGGATCGCCCACCAACGCCGTGCCACCACCACCGAGCGCGATGGGACGGTGGCCGAAACGTTGAAGCACCGCCAGCATCATGATGCCAATCTGGTGGCCCACATGCAGCGACGCTGCGGTCGGATCGAAACCGATATAGGCCGTGACGGTCTCCCGATCGAAAAGCGCCCGCAGTCCAGCCTCGTTCGAGATGTCCTGCACGTAACCACGCCGGCGGAAATAATCGACCGGGTTTTCGCCAGCCATTCTCGCCTGAATAGCGGCGTCACGCGTCTTCGAATCGGTAAAATCGTCAGCTCGTGCCATTCAAAAATCCCTGTACGTAACCGGGAATCTGCGACCAGTCTCCCGAGTAGATCCACATCCCTTCGCCGGTGGTGTCGCCCCAGACGAAATCGTCCAGATCGGCGAAGGAAATCGATTCCGCTTTGAACGATGGCGCGGCCAGAGCAAGGGCCAGTCTGCGCGATTGTCCCAGATTGTTGCGGACGGCCTTGCGATAGTCCTCGACCAGAGATGGAAGCTGATCGCGCATTTCATCCGAGGTCACTTTCTTCAGCATCGACAGGAGCACCAGATGCTGGCGCATGACCCGGCCGGTATCGGCATCCTGATGCCGGGTGCGCACATAATCGAGCGCGTCTAGACCGTTGAGATGGATCGTTCCAGCCGGGAAGAAGATTTCCTTGATTCCGTAATCCGGTGTTGGAAATTCACCGTCGTACAAATCGTACGGATTGTCGACATCGATTCCACCAACTCCATCGATGATCTCTTCGAAGCCGGTGAACGTCGTGGCGACAACCGCGTCGGCCGTGATGCCGAAATTTTCGGCCACTGTGTCGATCATCGTTTGGGCTCCGAACTTGAACTCGCTGTTGTTTGCTTTCGAGCCGAAGTCATAGGAGCGAGTGATCTTGTCGTAGCCGAAGCCTGGAATGCTGACATAGAGGTCGCGCGGCACGCTAACCGCCCGCACGGTGGCGTTCGGCACATCGACACGGGCGATGATGAAAACGTCTGCATTCTCAGGCTGATCGGCCTCGCGGGAATCGAGCCCGGCGGCGAGCACGGTGAGCTGGGTGATGTCAGCGGGGACCACATTGTCCTGCGCCAGAGCACGCTTGATCGAGTAACGAGCTGAGAGCAGAGCAAAAGGAAGGGCCGCTGCTCCGCGCACGATGGTGCGCCGCTTGATTGGAAACGCCATATTGTTGACCTCTGGTTCGATGATTGGGCCCCGCCCGGCCCGCGGCACTTTCGGGGCGACAGGACCGTACCACCCGCGTGCCCCGGCGGCAAGTGAATCGCTGTAAACTGCCTCTCCACGCACGGCGAGGCGCGGCGGTGAAAAGCAGCAGCAAGGGAGCACCATGAGCCAGGGAACAACTCCGTCGATCGAGGATCTGCAAGCGAAGATTCGCTCGATTCCCGACTTTCCCAAACCTGGCATTCTCTTTCGGGACATCACTCCCTTGTTGGCGGATGGACCGGCCTTCAAGGCTGCGGTCGATGCCATGGCCGCACCGTTTAGCAATATCGATCATGTAGTTTCGATCGAAAGCCGCGGTTTCATTTTCGGCGCGCCAATGGCATACACGCTCGGGGCCGGTTTGGTTCCCGTGCGCAAGGTGGGACGCCTGCCTGGAAACACGCTACAGGAAGAGTATGAGCTCGAATACGGTGTCAACACCGTCGAGATTCATAGCGATGCGGTCAAACCTGGGCAACGAGTCATCATCGTCGACGACTTGCTGGCAACCGGCGGCACCATCCGCGCGGCGGTGAATTTGGTCGATCGCCTCGATGCTGAGCTGGTCGGAATTGCCGTACTGGTCGAACTCAAGGATTTAAAGGGTCGCGAGAAGCTCACCGGTCAGGATGTGCGGAGCCTCATCGTCTATTAAACATATCTGCTCGAGATTGGCCGCAGCCCTAGTGACACTCCTCGTTTCGGAGGAAATCGGTTGCCGCTTCGCCGAGACGTTTGGCGCCGAGCTGAATCCGGTCAACCGGGAGCGATGAGAAGCTGAGCCGGAGCTCGTTGGATGTGACATCGCCCACGGGATAGAACCACGAGCCGGGAAGAAAAGCGACGTCGTGTTGAGCAGCGGTGATTAGCATTTTGTTAGCTGAAGCGGTTTCCGGCAAGCGAATCCAGAGAAAGAATCCGCCGCCTGGCACGTTCCAGGCAATTTCGGACGGCATCGAATCGGCCAACCCCTGGAGCAGCATATCTCGGCGCACCCCATAGAAGTCACGTAGCCCAGCAACATGAACGTCGAGGAAGTCCGTCGCCGCGTGATAAACGGTTCGAGTGGCCATACGGTTGCTGTGAATGTCCGTCCCCTCCTTTGCCATCAGCAGGAGATCCAGCATGTCCGGGGGTGGCACCATCCAGCCGACACGGAGACCGGGAGCAATAGTCTTCGAAAACGAGCCGAGATACACCACCGATGGGTGGTCCGCCCGGAGCGCGGGAGCGGGCGGTTGGTCATACCAGAGCTCCCCGTATGGATCGTCCTCCAGGATCAGCAGGTGACGACGCTCGGCCAGCTCGAGGAGAGCTGCGCGACGCTCCAGCGTGATCGACGCGCCAGTCGGGTTTTGGAAAGCGGGGATGGTGTAAAGCAGTTTGGGTTTGCGCTCGATCCGATCGAGCCGTTCGTCAAGCGCGGCGACATCGATACCATCGTCGTCCATGGGGATAACCACGTAGTCGACCTCGTAGGCATCGAAGGTCTGCATGGCGCCGATATAGGTCGGTCCTTCGACCAGAATGGCATCGCCGGGATCGAGCATGAGCCGGGCAATCAGATCGATCCCCTGCTGGCTTCCATTGGTGATCATGATTTCGTCTGGGCTGGCGTGAATGCCGCGCACAGTCATCCGCTCGGCAATCAGCTCACGCAGTGGACCATAGCCGGCCAGCTCCCCGTAGCTAAGATTGCCAGGAGCATCCGTCCATGCTTTGGCTGCGGCTTCCTGCAACCGTGCGAAGGGTTGCACATCCACATTCGGAGCACCGTCGCCGAAATAGATCGCGTCCGGCCGATCCTGAATCAGATCGGTGGCTTCCGACCAAGGTGAATTTTCGAATGCACGTGCGCGAGACGCGCGCATACGGAGATGATTTGCGACCCGACTCGTTCCCTGCTGACTCATGAACCGACAACCGTCTCCACTTGCTCGCCAAAAAAGGACGCGCCGAATCCCACCAATCGGTTCGTTCCGAAGCAGGTCTGGCGATGATATGGGCGGGATCGCTAGCCGTCAAACCGGGTGATAGTCAACGGACGTACCGGGAGAAGAGCTGGTTGTGAGAAATCTTCTGCAATGAGCCTCACACAAAACAAGCCAAATCTTCTCATATCTTTGGCCGAATTCCTGGGCCTGAAGAAGCTGCGGAGCCTTTGGCTATTTCCCGGCTGATCGATCCGCGACGCAATCGCAGATATGGTGTTGCGCTGGCGGTCGGCGATTGGTAAGCTGGCGTGTACGTACAATGCAGAAGTGATAGAGCCGAGTTATCGGTCAGGCGGAGTCGTGCCTCATGTCACAGGATTACCCTAGCTCAACCAAAACGACGCTGTCCTGGTCGAATGACGCGCTGGAGCGTGGCATTGTCGATCTCTATGCGCGCCGAATCGACGCTATCAACGGGATGCAGGCCGCGGAGCAGCAGGACGCGCTCGACCGCATGGTGATAACCCAACCGTTCGGTCGGGCGTTCACCGCTCAGCCGTCATATCCGCCTGATCCCAGAGAGACCGATGAGTCGCAACCGGGCGGTATTGCCGGTCTGCGCCGCAGAATCGCGGGCGCTTCCACCCCGCCCCGCAAGCTCGCCACGTCCTAGATGTTGGCGCACGCCTCGGCTTCGCTATAATCCGATCATCTCGTTGCCGGTCGTCACGTTTCCGGCGCCCGATCGAACTCCGAGGAGCCTGCGATGCCCGAAGACGTTTCCGAATCCCGTTACCTCGTGGGCGACACCGTGCAAGTGCACATGCCCCGTGGCCACAACAAGCGCGGCGTTTGGGGCATCAGCGTGCTCTATACAACCTCGCCCGAAGCCAAATTCGATGGCGCGGTCGGCAAGGTCGTCGAGATCAATCCGCGCGGCCCGTACACCATTCCCCTCTACCTGGTCGATTTCCGCGAAAGCGGAAACAAGACCGCGGTGCCCTGGCAGGCGCAATGGTTCCGCGAGGAGTGGTTGATTCCAGTGAAGGAAAAGGCAAGGGCGTCCTAGCTCCCGTAGCATTTGACTGCTACCAACAACAGCACCGGTGACGAAGCGAACCCTGCGTTAAATGGAGACACGCTCGTCACCCAGAACTTGTCCGGGCATCAACCAGGATTCGATGGTCTGGTACCTTCGGCCCGAATGTAGATCGGAGAGCTCCATGCGCAAGCTCCGTCGGTCTGAGTCACCCACAACCAATATGCATGATCACCTGCTGGAACGGCTTCGTCGGTAAAGCTCCAGTCCAAATCGAGCGGCCCGGGTGCATCCGACACCCAGCGCACTTCAAGTTGGAGATCGACTCCGCCAGCCTCGACGATCGTGGGATCCTGACCTAACTCAGCCACTTTGAACGTTTTCGAAATCGCTGGCGAGGAGAAGGTAAGAGTCGCTTCAGGCGTAAGTTCGAGCTCGAGCCAAATGCCATCTGCTTCACCTGAAGTATGCGAGTTCCAGCGAACAATATGGTCGTCCACCAATATCAGGCCTTCTTCCGGATGGGAGAGATTGTACGGGGACGCATTGAGAATTTTCCCACCGGCGAGTACCGCTTCTCCGTTCCAGTTCTGGACTTTCGGGCGATTCTTGCTCCGCGCGCCGCTCCAGGCCAGACGTAGCCGGGCTTGGTTCGCTCCTGCTGTCAGATCTGGCTTGAGTACGGTGAGGGCGTCAAATGTCCATACAACTTCGGGGCCCCTACGAAGTTCGACTGTAGCAATCGGGGCCGTGGCATGAATCTCTCCCTGGAATTTGGGAGCTTCACTGGTTTCGTATTCGGAGCCCATGGGATGCCCATCTGCTTCCAGGTCGATGAAAATGCGCTCGCCGCTCGATCCATAGCAGTGGCGTGCTTTCAGGCTGTCCCATAGGCTGCGCCGCGTCAAAGATTCGGCGTAGATCGCCGAGAGTCCGCCTGTCACCACGAGATCATGAGCACTTGGCGGCGCTACGCCGGGCCGGCCGCAATGGTCGTCGGAACCAGCGATGAAACCCACCTTGAGTCCACGCTCGAGCGCGTCTTGCGCAAACCAGGGAAAGCGTCCATGAATCGACGAGATTTCGATCACCGGGGATTGGACGACATCGTCAAGCATGTCGAGATTTGCCCGCCGGCCACCAACGTGGGGGAGGATGATCACGTCATCCCGACCACGAAACTCAGCCTGCAATGCCGCTAGCGGGTGTCGTTCCTCTGCATCGTCCGGTTCTGCGTCAAGCAACCAACTGCCGGATCGATGGATCGGGCTACTCTTCTCATCATCATGGAGGAAGTAAACATTGTGATCCCCGCCCGAGAGATGGTTGCCGCTCCATTCGTAGGAAAGAAACGTCACAAACCGCTCAGGCTCATGATGCAATTGAGCCAGTTCCCGCAGGCGCCGGTAAAACTCGGGCGTGATCTGGAAATCGTTGCCGCAGTGCGCGCCGTAGTCGGCGCCAGACGCATAGTGGAGAAAATCCCAATAGGCGGCCGCGTCACCGGAACCAACCGTTTCTCCCGACTGCCCATGGAGATCACCCCAATACAATCGTTTTGGATCCTCACCGACCTCGACAACCCGGCAGGGATTCGCTGTCGCCACGAAACCGTTAGATACGTCTTTCACCGATACCCGCCAGATTCCCGGTTTGGAAAACGCAATGGGCTCGAATCGACGTACACCACGGTCGTTGGCTGTCATCTGACACCGTGCAGGGAGGGTTGCGCCGAAGTCAACTACGTCCTCTACCGAAAATTCGAGTTCACCCTCATAGGTCGTGGCAACGTTGCCCCAGGCGTCAAATGCCCGGACATGCAGCCAGGTCGCTTCATCGACGACTGCAGTTGACGATCCGATCAGCGCGATGCCGGAGGCAGGACCAGCCACGATCGGTACACTCAGGTCTCCGACATTCTCGAATTTATGGCTACCAGTAGGATCGGCCAGCACGCGAATGGCGAATTCGGATTCGACGAACGTCTGCGCGCGCAGTCCGGCGCTTCCGCCAGACCGATCGCCCAGCTTCACCGTCACCACGTCTCCGGGGCCCAGGTGACCATCGAAAACTCGAATAATCAACGCCTGGCGCCACGGCCGCAGGTTTGCTCGCCGATTCCAGGAGATCTGCAGTGTCGCGTCCGCAGTCGTGGCGGCGGTTACGTAGTTTTCCCCCGCGGGATCGTTGCATTGGGGATCACCCCAATCACACATTTGGCGAACCGCCAGCATGATGGCCCCGCCGTCATCGATTCCATATTGACCAGTCGTAAAAGATATCGTCCATGTAATGTGATCGGCTGCGGATACCGGTGTATCCGGCGATATCGTTACATGTCCGAGCTTGCTCTCTTCCGATGGAGCGGCGCCTGTTGAAGTCGATGTGATTTCTGTTTGCATGCTGTCCCTCCTGGCGGGATGACAAGGCTTGACCCCGATCAGGTGAAACCATTCTGCGCGCGAAGAGGGGCGAAAAGCGGAAATGCGCTTTTCATGACACCTCGCCGACCTCCCGCCTCGTTGCCTTGTGCCGCCTCGCTCTGCGGCGTTGGTCCTTTAACGGCTCTCGTATGCCGTCGATTCGGGGCCTTGCGAGCACACTGTCTTGTTCCTTCTCGCCGATTCTTACGAGTTCGGTCCCACAATCGAAGGCGGGATTTCACTCCCCGCAAGCTTCCGCGCAGTCCCCGAAATGGACTTCTACGAACCCTGAATCTACTCGAAACAACTCGACTGCAAAGTAATCTCTGACTGCGTTTTCGGTCCTCGATTTCGGAGCAAGCACCGCGATCGGGACTTGTAACCGCAGATTCTTAGCGGTTGAATTGCTAATTGATTTTGTTCGTAGATTCGCATCGTTGCTGAGCGTCTCGATCTCGCCGGCGACATCCTGGAAGCAAACGAGCCGGATCCAAGTCGATCCGGCTCGTTTCGTTTTGCTTCAGCCGGCGGCCCTAAATCTTCGCCAGGGCCTGATCGAGATCGGCGATGATGTCCGAGACGGTCTCGAGTCCAATCGAGAGGCGCACATAGTCGGGCGTGACACCGGTGGCCGCTTGCTCGTCTTCGGTAAGCTGCGAGTGCGTGGTCGATGCCGGGTGAATGATCAGCGACTTGGAATCACCGAGGTTCGCCACGTGCGAAAAGAGCTTCACGTTCTCGATGAGCTTGCGACCCTCATCGGCTCCGCCGCGCACACCGAATCCGATAAGCGCGCCATAGAGTCCTTCACGGAAGTACTTGCTGGCAGTTTTATAGGCTGGGTGGCTGGCCTGTCCCGGATAGTTGACCCAGGAAACTTTCGGGTGCTCCGCCAGGAAGCGAGCGACCGCCTGGGCGTTCTGGCTGTGCCGTTCCATGCGCACCGCCAGGCTTTCCAGTCCGGCGATGAAGAGCCAGGCATTGAAGGGGCTGAGCGCGGCGCCGGTGTCGCGCAGCATATGCACCCGCGCTTTGATGATGTAAGCAATGTTGGCGCCAAAGTTGGCCGGGCTAAACACCTCGTTGTAGACGAGTCCGTGGTAGCTCGGATCCGGCGTGGTGAAATCCGGGAAACGCCCGGAGGCGCCCCAATCGAACTTGCCACTGTCGACCAGGACGCCACCGATCGCTTGCCCGTGTCCGCCAATGAACTTGGTCGCCGAATGGACCACGATATCGGCGCCGTGATCGAACGGTCGAATCAAATAGGGAGTCGGGATCGTGTTGTCGATGATCAGCGGAACTCCGGCATCATGCGCAACCTTGGCCACCGCTTCGATATCCAGGGTCAGCAAGTCCGGGTTGCCGACGGTTTCGGAGTAGACCGCTTTGGTCTTATCGGTGATTGCCGCTTTGACTGCTTCCGCATTGGGCGCAGCGAAATTGACGTTGATTCCCATCTTCGGCAGCGTGTAATGGAAAAGGTTGTACGTCCCGCCATAGAGGCTCGTGGTCGAAACGATCTCGTCGCCGGCATTTGCGATATTTTGGATCGCCGCGGTCTCAGCCGCCTGACCTGAGGCGAACGCTACCGCCGCCGCACCGCCTTCGAGCGCGGCAATCCGCTTTTCGAAGACATCAGTGGTCGGATTCATGATACGGGTGTAGATGTTGCCGAATTCTTTGAGTGCGAAGAGATTGGCCGCGTGCTCCGGACTGTCGAATCCGAACGACGTGGTCATGTAAATAGGAACTGCACGCGATTTGGTGGTTGGGTCGATTACCTGTCCCGCGTGGAGGGCCTGGGTTTCGAATCCTGGTTGTACTTCGCTCATAGTTTCTCCTGTCGTTGTCTGGGCGCACCTCGCCCGGCGTACTTCACGTTGTGACGTTTAACTCACCGCTGCCCGGCTGCATGAGATTCGAAGATATCCACTTCATCGAGCGAGGCGGCCACGAAGGGGCCGATCGCCTGGGTCATCATCTCCCACTCCTTGAGGAAGGCATCGTGACCATCTGGCGAATCGAGCTCGGCGTATGAAACATCCTTCCCCTGCGCCGCGATTCGGTCGTAGAGCTCTACCACTTCCTCCGCGGGATAGAGCCAGTCGCTCCGAATCCCCAGCAGCAGCATGGGCGCATCGATGCGGTCGATCCATGTTTCTGCGCCTCCGTCGCGATAGAGATCGTAAAGATCCATCGCACGTGTCAGGTAAAGATGACTATTGGCGTCGAACCGCCGCATCAGGGCCGCGCCGTGGTAGTGGATATACCCCTCCACATCGAAGGTTCCGCCGAAGGATGGGTAAAGACTGGGACGGGTAGCTTGTTTGCGGCCAAACCTGGCGCTCATGCTTTCGGTCGAATGGAACTGGGTCATGGCAATCATCCGGGCGATGGACAATCCATCCGCCGGAAAAACACCCTCACTGGCGTATTCGCCGCCGCGCCAATCCGGATCAGCCATGATGGCTCGCCGGCCTGCCTCATTCAGCGCGATCGCCTGTGGGCCGAGCGCAGCGGTGGCCGCGACCGACACCGTCGCCCGCACGAGCTCGGGATGTCGGGTTGCCCATTCCAGGGCCTGGCACCCGCCGATGGACCCACCGATGGCGATCAGACCAGTAAGGCCGAACGACTCGACCAGCCGACGCTGCAGCGTCACCATGTCGCCAATGGTAAAGAGCGGGAAACGCATGGCGTAGGGTCGCCCGGTGAGTGGATCGACCGAGGCGGGACCGGTGGTTCCCTGGCAACCGCCGAGAATGTTCGCGCAAATGACGAACGCGCGATCCGTGTCGATGGCCCGACCCGGGCCGATCAGTGGCTCCCACCATCCTCCCTCACCAGCGGCGTTACTGTCCCCGGTGAGGGCATGCAGTACCAGCACGGCATTGTCACGGTTCTGGTTCAAAACACCCCAGGTGCGATACGCAACCGTGGCGGAGGGTAACTCACCTCCCAGCTCCAACTTGAGCGGCCCGGTGGTGAACCAGCGCAATTCGCCGTCTACCGGTTGTCGCCGAGTTCCTGCTGGCGGGAGCAGATGCAGGTGACTTCCCCGCTCGTTTTCTGATATCGATTCCGGAATTTGGACCGGAACATAGATCGAACCGTCGAATCGTTGCTTCACTCGTTGCGCCTGTTCATCTGGCCAAAAGGACCAGTTCCGTCAACAAAAAACCCCTGTCCGGGGTGACAAGGGTTGCGCAAAAGCGGCATTCCCTTATCTCGCGAGTTTCCTCGCCGGAATTGGCACCTTGCCGCGCTCATCGCGTGGCAGGCTGCTGGGCTTCACAGGGCCGTATCCCTCCACCTCTCCTGATAAGGATTGATATTCAGTTGTTGACTCAGAATTTAGCGATTCCTGGGTGCCCTGTCAAGATGGTTCCCAATAGTCATGTGATTTTCTCAGCAGCAATTCATCGAATCTCTGCCCGTAATGCTCCCGATTTGGCATCTGCAACCTCCGTTCGGTTCGGAACATTCTTGGTCTCCAGTGACGACGGCTGCTCCACAAAGACCGGCTCACCCGCGAGATGCAAAAAGCCATCGCGTGTTTCGAGAATCCGGTTGAAACCGACTCGCTCGAGAAACGCTCGGTCGTGCGAAACCGCCAGGATGGCCCCGGAATAGCGTTGCAACGCGAGCTCCAATTGCTCGATGGCGGGCAGATCGAGATGACTCGTTGGTTCGTCGAGCACGAGCAGGTTTGCCCCGGATGCGGCCATCCGCGCCAGCTCGAGCCGAATCCGTTCTCCAGCACTCAGAATGTGGAGTTGTTTGAACACCTCTTCGCCGGTGAAATGGAACTGAGCAAGCAGGTTGCGAATCTCGGTGTGGCTGCCAGCATTGACATCGCGGACCGCGTCGAGCACCGAGGTTTCAGGTGGCAGCCCTGAGCGCAGAAGTTCCTGTTGGAGATATCCGATCCGAACTGCCGGCGCTCTGTAGACCGACCCGCGGGCCGGCACGAGCTCGCCAAGCAAGGTACGCACAAGTGAGGTCTTGCCACTTCCGTTCTCGCCGATGATCGCGACGCGGTCGCCTCCTCGCAATGTGAGCTCGATCTGATCCAGAATCGTTCGGTCGCCCGGCGCCACTGCAAGATGCTCGGCAACTATCAGCGTGCGTCGATCACTGATACCGGTCTCGAGGATGCCGTTGAAAAAGATCGGCTTGTCGCTTTCCGGACGCTCCAGGCGATCTTCGCTTCCCAGCTCTCGTTCCAGCCGGTTCTTCTGCACGGTCGCGCGGCGCGCGATTCCCTTGGCAACTTTGCGATAGTGAAAATGGATCGTTTCCTGCTCGATGCTGCTGGCAGTCTGATCGAGCTTGCGAATCGCGGATTCGGTTTTGGCAAAGGCGTCTTGCTGGTCCTGGTAGGCCATTTCGTGTTGGCGTTGTTCGCGCCTCCGCTCCTGTGCATAGAACGTGTAATTCCCGGGGAACGAGCGCAGCTTTCGCCTGCGCTCGTCGATTTCGAGGATGCGGGTGGCAGTAGCGTCCAGAAAACGACGATCGTGCGAGACCACCAGCATCGACAGTGGTGAATCCAGCACGAAGGATTCCAGCCATTCGAGTGCCGGGAGATCGAGATAGTTGGTCGGTTCGTCGAGCAGAATCAGCTCAGGATCCCCAATCAGCAGTGCGCCCAATAACACCCGCGTCTTCTGCCCACCGCTCAGCTCGACGAACGGCTGATTGTCGGGAATCGCACCGAGTCCCAGCCCGTCGCGAATTGTCAGGATGCGAGTTTCAATCGCCCACCCGCCAGCGGCCTCGAAGACATCGAGTGCGGTCTGATAACGATCCAGGAGCTCATCGGAAGGCTCGTCGGTTGCGGTGAGATCAGCCAATGAGGCATCCACGTCGGAACGAGCGACCGACCATTCAGGTGAGCCGCCGGCCAATACGTCAAAGACGGTGGCGCGATCCTCCGTGATGGGTATCTGTGGGAGATAGCCGATACGGCCACCGCCTACCAACTGCACGCTGCCTTGGGACGGTTTGAGCTGACCGGCGATGAGCTTCAGCAAGGTCGATTTGCCAGAACCATTGGCGCCAACAAGCCCGACCTTTTCGCCGGGCGGGATCGAAAAAGAGACGTCGTTCAGGATGCGGACGCCATCGATATCGTAGGTAAGGGACTGAACGGTAAGCACGCCGGATCTCCGGGGCGGAAACGCGCCGAATACCGAAGACGAGCAGACTGGGGAAGGAGCAAGGAGAAGTTCCGCGCGAGGGGAAGTTTCGAGTTCTGGCAGGCTCCACGACAGAGACAGCTCACCATCAGACATCGACCCGAGTCCGCAATGAAACGGATGGGAACAATTGCCGATGTGCGAACTAATCCGTCAACGGAGACCTCCTGCGAAACCAGGCACTATCGTCTCAGACGCGGGTGTATTTCGTCAACTGGATCAACGGGTCAGACTGCCCAGTATGCCGCGGACAATCGACTTGCCAAGTTCTCGTCCCACGGTCGATGACGCCTGATCGATCACCTCGTCGAAGGGGTTCTTCGGCTGGCGTTTCCGCGATGATGAGGAAGAGGACGGTTTCCTGGCCGCTTTCTCGAGCTCTGCCTGACGCTTGGCTTCCATCTTGTCGATCTCCGCTTGCCTGGCCAGGAGCTCGGCGTCTGCCTGATCCTGCCGTTGCTTCGCTTCGATCATTTCAGCCGCCGAGAGCGAATCGATAGCAGTGGCATATTTGATCCCATAGGTCGACGCCTTCATGACTGCTAATCGCTCCGCATCGGTGATGCCGCCAACCCGGCTGCGCGGAGGAACGATGAGTCCTCGCTGCACGATGCCCGGTGCACCTTTCTCCTCCAGGAACGAGAGCAGCGCCTCCCCAACCTCTAGTTGGGTCACCACCGTTTCAACGTCGATCTCGGGGTTCGTGCGAAATGTTTCGGCCACGGCTTTGATGGCTTTTTGATCGCGCGGGGTATATGCCCGCAGCGCATGCTCAACCCGGTTTCCGAGCTGTCCGAGAATCACGTCGGGGATGTCGATCGGCATCTGTGTGATGAAAAAGATGCCCACGCCCTTCGATCGGATCAACCGAACGACCTGTTCGATCTTGTCCCGGAGCGGCTTGGGCGTATCGTCGAACAGCAGATGCGCCTCATCGAAGAAAAAGACCAGGTTCGGTTTTTCAGGATCGCCGACTTCGGGTAACGATTCGAAGAGTTCTGAAAGCAACCACAACAGGAATGTGGAGTACGCAATTGGCGATTGATAAAGCGTCGACGCGGCCAGCACGTTGATCTGACCGAAGCCGTTTGTGTCGGTACGCACGAAGTCACTCAGGTCGAGCGCCGGCTCGCCAAAGAATTCGTTCACCCCTTGTTGTTCCATGGTCAGGACCGCCCGCTGGATCGCGCCGATCGACTGCGGGGAGACACTTCCATAATCGCGCAACAGGTCCTTGCGGTTATCGGCGACCTCTCCGAGAAGTGCGCGCAGATCCTTGAAATCGATCAGGGGATAGTTCTGCGCGTCTGCCCAGGCGAAGACGATTTGCAGCACGCCCGCTTGTGTATCGTTGAGCTGCATCAGACGGGTCAACAGGACTGGGCCCATTTCAGAGATGGTGGTTCGGACCTGGTGGCCTTGTACGCCAAACACATCCCAGAAGACCACGGGATACCCACGCGGTGCGTAATCCGGAATGGCCATTTCGGCGAGACGCTGATCGACCTTTTCGTTGCCACCGCCCGGCTGGGAGAGTCCGGCCAGATCGCCTTTGACATCCGCGATGAAGACCGCGGTGCCGATCTCCGAGAAGCGTTCGCACATCGCTTGAATGGTGACCGTTTTCCCTGTGCCGGTTGCCCCACACACCAGGCCATGCCGGTTCGACATTCCTGGCAACAGGACGATGTCCTCGGAGCCCGATTTCGCAATGAGTATCGGTTCGACCACCCGTGCTCCCGTCCACTTCTCTCTCGTTCACAATCGAACGAGAGTATGCCCGAAGTTAGCGTTCGTTCGCGAGCAAATCGAGCCAGTCGAGCTCCGCACGGGTGAGGGAGATGTCGAGCGCGCCGGCATCCGCCGCGAACTCTTCCGCGATCCGGCTGGCCACCACGGCGTAGACCGAGAGTTGCTGTTCCAAAATAAACGCGAGGGCGATTTGCGGGACGGTGGCGTTCTTCTCCGCTGCCAGAGTTTCTGCGCGACGCAGGCGCTCGAAGTTGTCGTCCGATCCATAGGTCGAGAGTACCGACCGTTCGAACTCGGTTTCGCCAGCGCCGCGCCGGTCACTGCGAAAATGTCCGGAAAGAAAGCCGTGTGCCAGGCTCGACCAGGCGAAGATCGGCATGCGGGTGGTGCGATACCAGGCCCGGGCGGAGGCTTGCTCTGGCCCGCTAATCGAAACGGTGTTCGCCCATGGCGATTCGATCTGATCAGCCAGGCTGTAGTTCGGGCTGCTCGCTACGAACGGTTCCATGCCCTGCTCACGGGCGTAGAGGTTTGCGGCCTGGATGCGCTCAATTGACCAGTTGGACGCGCCGATCGCTCCGATCTTTCCTGCGTGGATATGCGCATTGAGAGCACCAATGAGCTCTTCAACGGGAATGTCCGGGTTGTCCCGATGCAGAAAATAGAGATCGATCCGTTCGACACCGAGCCGGGCGAGTGAATCGTGCAAATCGGCCGTCAGGTCATAGGCGGTCACACGCTGCCGGTCGACCGTGTGGTGACACCCTTTCGTAATGACCAGCACCCGGTCGTGGTTGCGTCGTTCGGCCATCCACCGGCCCAGTAATCGTTCCGCATCTCCTTGCAGATAGCTTTGGGCGGCGTCAAACGTGGTGCCACCCTGCTCGAACACTGCGTCGAGAAACGCGAAGGATGCGGCGGGGTCGGCGGAATCGAGCACCGTCGTTCCCTGCACAATTCTCGCGACTGGTTTGTCGACCCCGGTGATCCGTCCGTATTTCATAGTGCTATCCCAACTCCGCCACGTCGGATCATGTCCGTGGGAGGTCGGGATTTCCAGGCCGCCCACGAATGACTCGAACACACAATAGCAGCGGAAGGATGACTTAGTGCGAACCCATACCGGCAACTGGTCGGACTTGGGATGGGCCTGCAAGAAGTACCTAAAAGCACTGTCGCGCATGACTGTCGACCTTCCGCATCCCGCCTTTGGAGCACATGGTGTGGCCTGGAAGGATAAGAAACTGGACCCCTCGTCGCCACGGGCGATAGGTCGCTTGGGTCAGCTCCGCCTGACGTTGTTCGTACGCCGGAAGCGAATAAAATATCGCTGGCAGGCTTGCGCGAATGGCTGTTTTGGATGTATAAGAGATAGTGGTCGGAGCAGACTGAATGCTTCGGACCTTTTTGTTTCCCCGTTCTGGTGCCGTTTCGGCGCTGAATGTGGCTCATGGAGGACATCGCGATGAATACAATGCACCGCGTGGAGGGTCCTCCCCGCTCTCCGCTACGGCGGCCAGAGCGTTCATGACGCAGCTCGGGGTCGCCAACAACTCATAAACAATTCGCTCGATTTTAGAGTTATCCTTTCGATGGGATTCGTCCTGTCGATGCCCGTAATGACGGGGAGTAGTAAACAGCTCGTTCATCCAAGCGACTCGGGGATGGTGGAAGCCCGGGACCGATGGAACGCTGTCGAACGCGCCCCTGAACGGCCGGCCGAAGAAAGAGCTTTCGCTCAAGTAGGTCCGGGTGCGTCGCGCACACGCAAAGTTTCGCTGAGAGATGCATGGCCCCACTGGTTGTGCAAGAAGGGTGGTACCGCGGGCCACGACGCTGCTCGCCCCTTCCGCTCGCTGTATGCGAGCAACGCGCGTCTCGGACTTTTCGAGAGCCGGAAGGGAGCCACCTTGGCCGATTCCACCGTACCTGTCCATTTGCACGAGCAGACCGAGGCAACCGCCGCGCAACATTTGCGTGCCCAGGCCAACCTCCAGATCGTCGACCGGTTGAACGAGCTTCAGACCAAGTCGCTCGGCGGTGGAACGACGGAAAAACTCCGGACGTTTACCGTCAGCACGCGTCTGCGCGGTCGCAGCCTGGTAGAAGACACCGATCTCACCACCGATGAAATTCTCGCGCTGCTGGACACCGCAACGCGGCTGAAACGTATGCACCGGCACGGCGAAGCGCACACCTATCTCCCAGGCAAGACGCTCGGCATGGTCTTCCAACATCCCAGCACGCGCACCCGCGTCTCGTTCGAGGCCGGCATGGCGCAGTTGGGCGGCACGGCAATCTATCTGGGCGTCAACGATCTCCAACTCCGCCGCGGCGAGACCGTATCCGACACCGCCAAGGTGCTCGGGCGGTATGTCGATGTCCTGGTCGCGCGCGTGAAGCACCATAGCGACATTCAAGAGCTGGCCGCCAATGCTGGAATTCCAGTCATCAACGGTCTTTCCGACCAATTCCATCCCACTCAGGCGCTTGCCGACTTGCTCACGCTGCAGGAGAACTTCGGCCGGTTGCATGGTTTGAAGATTGCCTATGTCGGTGATGGCAACAACGTCGCGGTCTCGTTGATGCTGGCTGCGGCGGCGGTCGGTGTAAGCGTGCGCATGGCCAATCCAGCAGGCTACGAGCCACCGGCCGATATCGTCACCCAGGCCACCTGGCTGGCCGCGGCGAGCGACGCCACCGTGGAAATCTGCCGAGATCCGCGTGACGCAGCCCGGGGCGCAGACGCAATCTACACCGATGTCCATGTCTCCATGGGTATGGAAGAAACCGCGGCACGCGCAGTTGCGCTGGCTCCCTACAAAGTCACCTCCGAACTGATGAGCCTGGCCGCACCGAACGCGATCTTCATGCACGACCTCCCAATGCATCGCGATGAGGAAGTCGAGGCCGCGGTGGCAGATGGGCCACAGTCCGTGATCTTCGATCAGGCAGAAAACCGATTGCACGCGCACAAGGCACTGCTTTTACAGATGCTGTGCTGACTCTCCTCACGTAACGGTAACAAAAGCTTTTGCTCGCGAGGCGGTCTCACGAGCATCACGAGTTAGAAAAATGGAAGGAACGAAACAACATCATGGTCGAATGTCCTGAATGCGGAGCTGAGTTCGAAGCAGGAGCGGTCGAAGCAGGCGAAATTATTGTTTGCCCCGACTGCGGAGTGGAACTGGAAGTCCTGACCACCGATCCAGTGACGGTCGGCCAGGCGCCAGAAGAAGGCGAAGACTGGGGCGAATAGGCCCCTCGGAACGTCGATTAACAGAACACGAGAATGGACGAGGAAATGGGTAACGTAGCGGTGCTTTGCACCCGGGTTCGAGTCGAGGAGAAGCAGCTGCTGGCTGCGTTCGCGGTTGCGGGCGTACCAGCAGAGCCAATATCCCCCGAGCCTATCCCATTCCCTATTCCGCGAGTGAGCCTCGCCACGTCCGCCGGTCATGCCGCTCTCTCATCGCCGTTCGACCCCAATCATCGTCATTCGGTGGTGATCGATCGGGTACACAACCGCACCGTTGCGAGCGCGCTCATGCGCAACCATCGTGCGGCGGGGACGCCGACGATCGATAGCGGGATTGCCGCGGTTGGCACCCGGTTGGACGTGATGCATGCGCTTGCGGCGGCGGGACTCCCGCTGCCACCGTCGTTGCTGGCGCTGTCCGAAGATGCTGGACTCGATGCCATCGAGCGAACCGGATACCCGGCAACTGTCTTCCCGATGCAAATCGGTCTGACAGGAATTGGGCTACAGGATCGGGAGATTGCGGAAGCAATTCTCGAGCATCGCCATACGCTCGGCGGTTCCGCTGAATCAGTCATCGTGGTGCAAGGCGGCCTTTATGAGGAACACGACCTGATCAAGGCGATCGTGGTCGATGGTGCGGTGGTGGCTTATGAAGGCACCTGCCATCACCCGGACGGATTCAGTGGATGCGAGCAACTGGCCATTGCCGCGGCTGAAGCGATCGAGGCGTCATTCGTGGGAGTTACCCTGGCGCACTCCCCCGAGGGATTGGTCGTTTGGGACGTACGTCCCACGCCGGATTTCCGCCATTCGATTCCGGTTGGCGAAACGTCCGTGAGTGGCGCCGTGGTCACATTGGCGCAGCGCAAGCTGGCTGCTGGCTCGGTTCCGGCGCTTATCGCGCGCGCTTCGGTATCGTCGTTGCTTGGTTCGGGCGGATTGGGGAGTGACATTGTCCTCTCAGCCTGAAACGATTTCGGCATATGACCTTACTGCTGCCTCGCACATCGATGTACTTCATGGTCTGGTCGCGATTCCGAGCTTAAGCGGCCAGGAAGCGAACGCGGTCAATTACCTGGTCTCAGAGATGGAAGCACGTGGACTCGAGGCGCATGTCGATCGAGCCGGGAACGCGGTCGGCGTCAAAGGCAATGGCCCCACGAAGATCGTGCTGCTTGGACATATCGATACTGTGCCCGGGGATATCCCGGTCAGGGTCATCGACGGTGAGTTGCATGGCCGCGGATCGGTCGATGCAAAAGGTCCGCTGGCAACATTCGTGGCTGCGGCCGCGGAAGCCACCGGCGACAACGCGACGATCACCGTCGTCGGTGCGGTTGGCGAAGAATCGATGGGTTCGCCTGGCGCGACGGAAGTGGCCACCTGGCCGGCTCCCGATTTTTGCATCATCGGCGAACCGAGTGGCTGGGACGCAGTGTGCCTTGGGTACCGCGGAACCATCTCGTTCACCTACCAGTTGAAACAGGCTGGACGGCACACCGCTGGTCCAGGCGAGACGGTTGGCGAACTGGGGGTCCAGTTCTGGAACACGTTGCTGGCCGAAATCCAGGAGCTCAATTTCGACGCCGAGGGATACCACGCTATCGGGTCGTCACTTCGTTCGATCGCTACCTCCACCGATGGTCTCTATGACAGCCTCGAGATGTCGATCGGGATACGCATCCCGCCCTCGGTGCCCTCCGAGCGAGTCCTGGCGATCATCGAAAGGCTGCGGGATGACGGAGAAGTCGAATTGCATGGCGTGCAGGAAGGCTACTCCACCGATAAAAAGAACAAAATGACCCCTCCGTTTTTGCGTGCGATTCGCGCCCAGGGTGGCAATCCGCGTTTCACGCGCAAGCTCGGTACCGCGGACATGACGGTGGTTGGTCCAATCTGGAGGTGCCCAATCGTGGCCTACGGTCCGGGCGACGCGTCGCTCGACCACACGCCGGAAGAACGCATCGATCTGGACGATTACCTGCGGGCGGTTCGGATTCTCACCTCAGTGTTGAACGATCTATGAGCATCGATCACTTCGTCAACGATCCCCTCACTGAAGACGCCGACATTCGACTCGGCGTGCTCGTCTCCCATCTGCGCACGGAAGAGAAGGCTATCTTCGAATCAGCGCGCAGAAAGGGTATGAATATCACGCCGATCTTCGACCGGAAGATCGTGATTGATCTTTCGAACAATTCGGGCTCGGCCAATTCCGGGTTCCCATACGATGTCGTCCTCGATCGCAGCGTGGCCCACTCGCGCGCGCTGTATACCCTCAAAGCCCTGGAGTCATGGGGCATCCCCACGCTCAACAACACGGCGGCGGTTCAAATCTGCGACGACAAGGCTCTGTGCAGTCTGGCGCTCGGTGCGGCAGGAGTGCCGACACCGCGCACCTTGCTGGCCTTCTCGATCGAATCCGCACTGGAAGCCTGCGAAATGGTCGGCTATCCGGCGGTGCTCAAGCCGGTCACCGGCTCGTGGGGCCGTTTGCTCGCGAAAGTCAACGGACCGCAGCAAGCCAAGGCATTGATGGAACAAAAGGTCACGCTTGGCTCCTATCAGCACGCGCTTTTTTACGTGCAGGAGTACCAGGACAAACCCGGACGCGATATTCGCGTTTTCGTGGTTGGCGATCGGGTGCTGGCAGCGAGTTATCGCTCGGCCGATCACTGGATCACCAATACTGCGCGAGGCGCCTCCTCCAGCAAATGCCCAATCACGTCGCAGATCGAAGAGATCGTGATGTACGCCTGCAACTCCGTGGGCGCACGGCTGGCTGGTGTCGATCTTATCGAAACCTATGACGGCTACACCGTGCTGGAAGTCAACACCGGCGGCGAGTTCCATGGCCTGATGACCACCACCGACGTGGACATTGCGGGTGAGATCGTCGATGAGACGATGCGTATTGCACGGGCTTCGGCCATGCGGCGACTGGAGACGATCGCCACGACGGGAGATTGACAGGACGAGATTCCCTTCTTAAGCTCAATACCATTGGCTTCGACGGGGAGTTCCCGATGGGTCCGAAGCAACAGAGAGCGGGTGGATGGTGTGAATCCCGTAGATAGTCGGCCCACAGGACAAGACCCCAGAGCCGCCGGAAGAAGCGGAGCACTCGCTCCCTACTAGAACCGGCCGGGTGCTCCCGTTACCGAGCTCAGCTCATGTAGTGAGTTGACGAGGCTGTCCGCCAAAAGAGGACAGCGAACAAAGGTGGTACCACGGAGAAAAGCCCTCCGTCCTTTGGACGTTGGGCTTTGTGCATTTTGTCGATTGGAGGTCGATCGTGGGTACACCGCTAAACGTTGCCATTCTCATGTCCCGAGTTCGTGTAGAAGAAAAACTCCTGCTCACCGAGTTGGACAAGCGTGGGGTCGAGATTCAGCGAATCGACGACCGGGAAATTTCACTCGATCTGGGACATCCCAATCTGCAAACCGACGTTGTGCTGGAGCGCGCGGTCAACCACTTGCGTGCGCTCTATGCGTTGCGGGTGTACAAGGACTGGGGCATCCCAACCGTCAATACGTTCGATGTCGCCAATACCTGCGGTGACAAACTGCTGACTACCGCCGCACTCATGCGACACAAGGTCCCCTCCCCGCGAACCATCATTGCGTTTACCCCGGAGTCGGCGCTGGAATCGATCGAGGAGATGGGGTATCCCGTCGTCCTCAAGCCGGCGGTGGGATCGTGGGGCCGATTACTGGCCAAGGTGAACGATCGCGACGCCGCCGAAGCGCTACTGGAGCACAAAGTCACGCTCGGTTCGTTTCATCACGGCGCGTTCTATATCCAGGAGTATGTCAACAAACCGGGACGCGACATCCGCTCGTTCGTCGTCGGTGACGAGACGATCTGCGCCATCTATCGCGCCTCGAAACACTGGATCACCAACACGGCACGTGGTGGCGCGGCCACAAACTGCCCGGTGACCCCGGAGATCGACGAGGCTTCCCGAGCGGCCGCGCGTGCGGTTGGCGGCGGAGTAGTCGCTATCGACCTCTTCGAGAGCGATCGTGGGATGCTCGTGAACGAAGTCAATTACACCATGGAGTTTCGCAATAGCATCGACACCACTGGAGTGAATATTCCGGAGCGGATTGTTGATTATGTCATCAAGGTGGGCGAAGCTGGACGAGCACTTGCGGAATCGAACGGTCGTGTTCCGCTGGTGGCGTAGACAAGCGGCAAGTTGCAAACAACGTCTACGGGCGTGTCGTCTCTAAATCGTCATCCTGAACGAAGTGAAGGATCTCTCTTCGTCAGTGGCTGACAGGCAAACCGGATACAGGCGTGATGCGCGGCTAGGAGAGAGATTCTTCGCTGCGCTCAGAATGACAAGTATGGAACAGGGAAAGGTTTCGAGATATGGCAGTAAAGACCGCAATTATTGGAGGTTCGGGATACGCGGGTGGCGAGCTCTTGCGTTTGCTGCTCAGTCATCCGATGACTGAGGTTGCGCAAGTCACGTCTGAGCGAAACGCTGGGAAGTTTGTCTTCTCGGTTCATCCGAACCTGCGTAAGCGCACCCAGCTGAAATTCGTCAGCGTCGAAAGCATCGAACCAGTGGATGTGCTGTTCATCGCCACTCCGCATGGAGCGTCGATGAAGAAGATGGAAGCGTTCCGGAAACTCGCGCCGATCGTGATCGATCTGAGTGCCGATTTTCGGTTGAACTCGAAAGATGGCTATCCCAAGTGGTACGCCCACGAGCATGAGCTTCCGGAGTTGCTCACCGAGTTCGTCTATGGCATTCCCGAGCTGCATCGTGAAGCGATTCGTAACGCGAATCTGATCTCGAGCGCGGGGTGTATGGCAACGACTTCGATTCTGGGACTCTTTCCGCTCTTCCAGGCAGGAGTGGTCGATCTCAACAGACCGACCGTGATCGAAGCCAAAACCGGTTCCTCAGGATCGGGCAACACACCGGGCCTGGCATCCCACCATCCGGAGCGAGCTGGGGTGATGCGTTCGTTCAAACCGACTGGGCACCGGCACTCGGCAGAGATCATCCAGGAACTCACCTTCGACGGAAATGCGCCGGAAATTGCCTTTTCCGCAACTTCAATCGAAGCCGTGCGCGGGATTCTGACGACCTCGCATGTCTATCTCAAGGAGCCGATGTCGGACAAGGATGTCTGGGGACTCTACCGGAAGGCCTATAAGGACGAGCCATTCATTCGGGTGGTCAAGGAATCGAGCGGTATTCATCGCTATCCAGAACCGAAAATTCTCTCCGGCTCGAACTACTGTGACGTCGGGTTCGAACGCGATCCGGACTCGAACCGTGTAGTCGTGATGTCGGCGCTCGACAACCTGATGAAGGGTGCGGCCGGGCAAGCGGTGCAGTCGTTCAACATCCGACTCGGGTACGAGGAAACGTGTGGCATCGATTTCGCCGGACTGCATCCGATTTAACCCTTCACCATCTGACGGGAAACAGTTCCATGCGTTGTATCAGTTCGTGCCGTGAAAGACGCATGCGAGGTGAACGTTGAAATTCGGATTTGTCATTCCAGATGCGAGCGCCAGGGAGTTTCTGGAGCTTTCGGTCGAGATCGAACAAGCCGGGTGGGACGCTGCCTTTGGCTGGGAGACGATCTATGGCGTCGATCCGTGGGTCGTGCTGGGCGGCATGGCCGCATTAACCGAACGTATCACGCTGGGAACGCTGTTGACGCCTCCGTCCCGTCGCCGGCCGTGGAAGCTGGCCAGCGAGTTGGTGACGCTCGACTTGCTATCGGATGGCCGTGCGCTGCTTTGCGCGGGACTCGGCGCAATCGAGACCGGGTTCGCGCAGGTGGGTGAGGAAACCGACCGCAAGACGCGGGCCGCATTGATGGATGAGTGTTTGGAGCTACTGGAACAATTTTGGACCGGGAAACCGTTCGAGTTCCATGGCGCACACTACGACGTGAATTGGACGGTACCTACTGGGGAGACTGTCCCGATTCAGCAGCCGCGCGTACCCATCTGGACTGTCGGATTGATGGGAAGCAAAACATCGATGCAGCGCGCGGCGCGGTGGGATGGCGTACTTCCCAACATACGCGACGCCGCCGGAAACTGGTCGACGCCAACACCGGATGCGTTGCCAGCGCTCCGCACCGAGCTCGCGGAGCTTGGCGCAAATCTCGACACATTCGATATCGCGGTCGAAGGGCTGACACCACTGGGCGATGAAGCTGCGCTCGACAATGTGCGCGGCTTGGCGGAAAACGGCGCGACCTGGTGGATCGAATCGATGTGGCAGGTTCCGGGCGGCATTCCGGCCGTACGGGAACGAATCGCCGCGGGACCGCCGCAACTTTAGTAAGGGAAGGTAGCAATGATCGTCATCAAGATCGGCGGCGGCGCCGGGATCACCGAGGAGTCCTACGCAAATTTCGCAGAGGACTTTGCATCCTTGGATCAACCGGCCGTCCTTGTGCACGGGGGGAACGCCGAATTCAGCCAGCTCAGTCGCGAGCTCGGCCGTCCGCCGCGTATGGTGACGAGTGAGAAAGGCCGTGTCAGTCGTTATACCGATCGAGAGACGATCGATATGATGCTCATGGCCTACGCCGGCAAGGTGAATAAGCGCATCGTTGCCCAGTTCCAGTCTGCTGGTGTGAACGCAGTGGGATTGAGTGGTATCGATGGAAGGATTGCCACCGGACGGCGGAAGGCAACGATCCGCGTAGTCGAGGACGGCAAACCGAAAGTGTTGCGGGACGACCATGCCGGCACCATTGAGCAGATCGATACCACCCTGCTCCGCCTGCTGCTCGAGGCGGGATATCTCCCTGTCATTACTCCCCCGGCGCTCGCCCTGGAAGAAGGAACGCCGATCAACGTCGACGGCGATAAGCTCTCACTCGAGCTGGCGGTGGATCTCGGCGCGGAGGCGATCTACTTTTTCTCCGATACCCCGGGATTGCTGGCCGACAAAGATGATGAATCGAGCCTGATTCGTGAAATCGATGTTGCCGATCCGGAAGAAGCGCTGGAATCGGCCCAAGGTCGCATGAAGGTGAAGGTCGAATCGGCGATCAAAGCAATCGAGCGAGGCGTCGGCAAGGTGGTCTTCTCAGATGCTCGCGCCAAGCACCCGTTGCAACGCGCGCTTGCGGGTGAGGGTACGGTCATCGAGTACATCGATCATCCAACAATCTAAAAGCTTGGAGTTGGGTGGCCGGAGTCCGGAGCTCGACGCGGAGAGACCGGGGACTCTATACAGAATGCGAGAACGCGTAAGATCGTTCTGATTGAACGGTCAATCCGAGTGAAGCAGTGATGTAACCCGGTCCTGTCTCCCAATGCAACGAAAACAACGTTTGAATTCATTTTCCGATTATGAGGGAACATCTGTGACGATTCCAACCCCGATGCTGGCACTCGATTCGATCAAAGAGCTCGAAACCGATTTCCAGATGCCTTTGTATGCCAAGCGCGATATTGCGCTGGTGCGTGGCGAAGGTTCCTATCTCTTCGATTCCGCGGGAAAACGCTACCTCGATGCCATGAGCAATTACGGTGTGGCGGCTTTGGGTCATGCCGATCCGGTGTACGCGGCGGCTATGGCCGATCAGCTCACCAAAGTGACGACCTGCCATCAGAGCTTCTACAACGATGTGCGAGCGGCGGCACTGGCATCGATGCGGCAGATTGCGCCGGAGGGGTTGACCCGTTATTTCACCAGCAACTCTGGCGCAGAAGCGATCGAGGCTGCGCTCAAGTTCGCCATGATGGCGACTGGACGACACAACGTCGTCGCGCTGCGACGCGGGTATCACGGGCGAACGCTCGGCGCGCTTTCTGCCACCTTCGATCCCAAATACCGTAAGCCGTTCGAGCCGCTGCCGATTCCCGTCACGCATGTCGCATTCAACGACTTCGACGCACTAGCCCAGGAGGTCAACGAAGACACCGCGGCGATCATTCTCGAACCGGTCCAGGGTGAGGCCGGCATTTTCCCAGCGGATGACGATTATCTGCGTGGCGTACGCGAGTTGGCAACCGCCAACGGCGCGTTGCTCATTGCCGATGAAGTGCAAACCGGTTTCCGCACTGGCACACCCTTCGCCATCACGCATGCTGGCATCTCGCCCGATATCCTCTGCACCGCTAAAGCAATCGGAAATGGATTTCCGGTGGGGGTCACCATGGTGACCGAGGCCATCTCCGAGAAGACGGTTGGCGGCGCACACGGCACCACCTTCGGTGGCAATCCGCTCGCCATGCGTGCGGTGGTGACCACCCTGCAGGCGTTCCAGGATCGCGATCTGTATGCGCGGTCAGCAGTGCTCGGTGACCGGTTGATGTCCGGCATCGAGGCGATTGGCAGCCCGAAGATCCGACAGGTACGCGGCCGCGGGTTTATGATCGGGGTCGAAATGAAAGAACGCATCACCCCGACCCTGCGGGCAATGCAGGAAAATGGCGTGCTGGCGCTTCCTGCTAGCCCGGTCGTATTCCGGCTGCTGCCGCCGCTGGTGTGGGAAGAGGAGCAGGTCGATGAATTCCTCGGGGTACTGGAGAAAGTGCTCGCCTGATCGAATACGTCTGACCCGGTTTATCCCACTGTTGCTGGTGTTGGTGCTTGCCTGGCGGGCGCTGTCACCGGCATTTGCACAGGAAGCCTGCGGCAACTACGCCGTTGCGGTAGCACCTCAACCGACCGGGCATCCGCTTTCGGACAATGCTGTCATCTTGATGACGCCTTCCGGAGAAGTCGCACGCGGGGATTTCGACCAACCACGGAGCGTCGAACCATCTCCGAAACCAGGAGTTGCGCTGGTGCGGTCGCTCGGCGGAGTTCTCGCACTTATGGACGTCTCTACGGGCGCTCTGACGCCAGTGCAGATTCCGGAAGACGAGCAACCCGGACTTTCATCGACTTATCCCACGATTCGGAATGCACCTGCATCCGATTTTCTCCTGCTCGCTTCGGGACCGGAACAATACTGGCTGGTCGATCTAACGAGTGGAGATGCGCTCAATCTCACAACACTGGTCGCAAGCGGACCGCTGTCCGTTGACTCCGCCGTCATCTCGCCCGACGGCAAGTGGTTGATCGTGTACTTCCAGAGCACAGGATTGCTGGTGTCGTTACAGGAACAGCACCCGCCCGAACCGATCGATACCGATCCGCTTCTACCCTTTCCCCAGTTCGACGATGACAGTAAGGTGATCTACGCGGTCGAGCACGATGGCGTTCCACTGATTCGGTCGCTCGATCCCGATACTGGAGTTCGGGCCGACGTCGCGAAGGCACCGGAGTTGCAGATGCTGCTGCTCCAGCAGGGCGTGCCGCTGCTCTTTCTCGACGGGCAAGATTTGCTGATTCTCGCGGACGGCGCTGCCGCACCGAGCATGCTCTTCACATGGGAGATTGCCCCCGCCGGCGTGCTTGCGAACGCGGCCGGAACCCAGTTGCTCGTTGCTGATGAGCGTGACGACGCCACACTCTGGTTCTGGATCGACCTCCCATCCAAGACATCAGCCGAACTGGTCGAGCTGCGAGATATGTCGCCAGTCACCTCTGCGGGGACGAGTGAGTCTGTGCTTTTTGCTCCGAATGGTCCGATTCGAACTGGTGTGGTCGGGGTTCCCTATCGCACAGTCGATCTCGCAACCGGAGCGGTGAGTACTGTCCTGGAGCAGGACTCCGACGATGTCTATATTGCCCGAACGGCGGGAGACAACGCCGGTCGCTTTTCGATAATCAATGCAGTCAGCCCGGGATCCGGACGTATCTGGCTTGCCGATAACCTGCGAGGCACAGCCACCCAGGTTGCGGCTTCCAGTGGAAACACCGACGCGCGCGTCTCACCCGACGGCTGCCAACTCGCGGTTTCGGTGTATGACACGATAGGGGAAGGTCGCACGTCTACTGTGGCGGTTACGTCCCTGGTCGACGGCTCTCCTATCATGACGATCCCGGACGCCCTCTTGCTCGGTTGGGCGCCGGCGCCTAGCGCCTAAATCCGCGGTTCGGTCGTTTCCTGATCGAGACCAAACTCGAGCGCTTCGCTTTCCGCGATTTCGGCCAGAATGCGCACGATCTCCGCGACGGCCTGATCGACCGGTACGAAGGTCGCTTCCTTGGATTTCCGAAGTTTGAGCTCGATCTGGTCATTGGCCAGATTGCGCGCGCTCACTGCGACCCGCAACGGGATACCAATCAGGTCGGAGTCATTGAACTTCACGCCGGGACGCTCGTCGCGATCGTCGTAGAGTACTTCCACGCCGAGATCGTCCAGTTCCTGATAGAGCCGCTCTGCCACTTCTTTCGGCCGAGTGTCATCCGCAGACGGAAGCTCGACGAGCGAGACGTGATAGGGCGCGATGCTCAGAGGCCAAAGGATGCCCTTGTCATCGTGACGCTGCTCCACCACGGTTGCAGCATTACGGCCGCTGCCGATGCCGTAGCACCCCATGACAATTTGATGTGAATCGCCGTTTGCGTCCAGGTAGGTTGCGCCAAGCTTCTCGCTATAACGAGTGCCGAGCTTGAAGATGTTGCCGATCTCGATGGCGCGGTTCGCCTTGAGCAAGGTACCGCATTCGGGACAAGGGTATCCCTCCTGCGCAGTCGCGATATCAGCCACGACGTCGGCCTGATAGTCGCGTCCCAAATTGACGTTCTTGAGGTGCCACCCGACGCGGTTCGCACCGGCGACCAAATTCGTCGAATCGCGGACCGATTCGTCCACGACGATGAACGCGTCGTGCACGCCGACCGGGGAGCCATATCCTGCTTCAGCGCCAATGGCGTGGATTTCCTCGACGGTGGCGGGAGTGAGCGCACGCTCACCCGTGGCATTACGCAGAGTCGTTTCGTTGACGTCGAGATCGCCGCGAATAACCGCGAAGATGAAGCGGCCGGACGCCCCTTTATAGAAGACGGCTTTGGCGGTTTTCGAGGTGGGGACACCCAGGAAATCGGCGAGCGCCTGGATGGTCGTGGAATTCGGCGTCTCGATCTCCTCCATCGGCAATGGAGCTTCGGACGATAGGGTGTCGCGCTTGAACCTGGCCACTTCGCGATTGGCGGCGTAGCCACACGTGTCGCAATGCAGAATCGTATCTTCCCCGTTTTCAGAAAAAGCCATGAACTCGTGCGAGGCGGAACCGCCCATCATGCCAACATCGGCGCTGACGATGATGAAGTGCAATCCGATACGCCTGAAGATACGGTCGTATGCCTTCCAGTGGAGCCGGTACGCGCGATCGAGCCCGGCCTCATCGAGGTCGAAGCTGTACGAGTCCTTCATGGTGAACTCGCGCACGCGAATTAGGCCACCGCGTGAGCGGGGCTCGTCGCGGAACTTAGTTTGGATGTGATACCCGATCATCGGAAGCTGCTTGTAGGAGCTGATTTCGGTGCGGGCGATATCGGTAATCACTTCTTCGTGCGTGATTGCCAAAACCATATCGCGCTCGTTGCGATCCTTGAAGCGTGCCATTTCCGGCCCGACCTGGTCGTAGCGGCCTGACTCGCGCCAGATATCGGCGGGGTGCACCACCGGCATTAGCATCTCCTGGCCACCGATAGCGTCCATTTCCTCGCGGATGATCTGCTCGATTTTGGTCACGACCCGGAAACCGAGCGGCAGCAAGCTGATGAGTCCCGAGCCGAGCGGGCGAATCATCCCGGCACGAAGCATCAACTGATGACTGACGATCTCGACATCGCTCGGAGCGGTCCGTAAGGTCCGGCCGAACAGGTGTGACATACGCACGATAGCTGAATCCCTTCGAAAACAAGCGAATTGTCGGCTACTCGAGGCCGACTCCATAACCGTGGGAGGATAACACTGGGAAGAGGGTGTTCGAAGTCAGAGACTCGAAGTCGGACTGCAAACTAAGGCTTTTTGAGACGCTAACCCTTCGATAAGTGGGCGCCGAATTTAGCGAAGCGTAAGTCCTGGTTCTGTCTTCCTGTTCTCGTGCTTTAGCTCTTCAGTGCCTGTTCGAGGTCGCGCCAGAGATCGTCTACATCCTCGATACCGATCGAGCAGCGAAGCAGGGCGGGATTGGCCGACTCGGCGGTCCAGCGAGCGCGACGCTCGATCAGGGATTCGACACCCCCGAGACTGGTAGCCGGCACGAAGATCTCGCAGCGATCGACCACGCGCTGCGCGGCGTCCTGGCCACCTTTCGCGATGAATGACATCATGGCGCCGAAATAGCCACGCATCTGTTTCTTTGCCGTTTCGTGTCCAGGATGAGCCGAGAGTCCCGGATAGAAGACATGCTCGACGGCTGGATGCGCGTCGAGCCGCTTCGCCAGCTCCATCGCGTTTTCGCATTGCCGCTGGAAGCGGACCGCCAGCGTCTGTGACCCCCGGCGCGCGAGCCAGCAGGTGAAGCCATCGGGCTGGGTACCGACATCGCCGCGGCGGCTACGCAACCGTTTTGCAAGTGCCGCATCATTCACGGCCACAGCGCCGAGAATCAGATCGCTATGGCCGCCGATGTATTTTGTGACGCTATGCATCGCCCCCGCGGCTCCATAGTCGAGTGGGTTCTGCGCGATAGGCGTGGCGAACGTGTTGTCGCAGAACCACGGTATGCCCTGCGCGGCGCAGAGTTCTCCGATGGCCTCGAGATCGGCAATGGCTAACAACGGATTCGTTGGCGTTTCAGTCCAGAAGAGCGATGCTCCCACGAGGGCTTCTTGCACATCGGCGAGATTCGATTGGTCGATTAGGCGAACCTCGATGTCACGCATCGGCAACAGCTCGGAGGCACGGGCACGAATGCCATAGTAGGCATCGTACGGAAGCACGACGGCGGTTCCATTCGCTCCCTCTGCCAGCGCCGAGATTGCCGCGGAGATGCCTGCATTGAACACCACCGCATCGGAACCATGCTCCAGATCCGCGATGGCGCGTTCCAGCTCGGTGAATCCAGGCGAATGACTTCGGCCATAGGAATAGATCCCGTCTTCGGGCTTTGACGGATCGCCACCGTGCATGAAGGTCGACGAAAGCTGGATCGAAGGGGAAACACCTGCACCTTTCTCGTGCTCATTGCCCCCCTTTACCGCAATTGTGGCCGGAGCCAGCTCTTCCCATTTTCCGCTCATGATCGCCCCCGCTCTTTCATCTGCTCTTTGCCTGCGCAGCATACCCAATCCCGGTGTCCTGCCAACGTGTCGCATGATTTCCCCAAAACCTTGACACAGATCGTGCAGGGTTCTTGACAAATATGGAGAGACTTAGTATCATTGAATTAGTGAGTCGCTCCGTAGCAAGTAATCTGCGATTCGGAAGCAGACAGTTTGCATTCATACACATAGGAGGAAGCACCATGGTTTCCCGATATCCCGTTACCGGCGAATTGGTTTCTTTGCGCGACGCGATGGACAAGCTGATGTCCGACGCTTTCGGCGGCACTCTTCGGGCGCCGTTCGCGGCAGCCAACGGTCACACCCGGATGCCGCTCCCACTCGACATCTACTCCACCAATGAAGAGGTTGTCATCATTGCGGCTGTCCCTGGAATCGATCCAGCCTCGATTGACGTGACCGTCGACAAGGAGACGGTGACGCTTTCAGGATCTACGCCCGATGTGGCGCAGTCATCCGACGCCTCGGAGGCCACCTGGCATCTGCATGAGCTGCCACGAGGCACCTTTGGACGCTCCGTGACGTTGCCGGTGCAGATCGACGCAACCAATGCGGAGGCCACCTTCGAGCATGGCATCCTGCGCCTCCGTCTTCCGAAGGCGGAAGCTGCGAAGCCACGTAGGATCGAGATTCGCACCGTCACCGCGAACGAGATGATCGATGCGGAATCTGAGCAGGTTTCGGAGTCACCTGAGCCCGTGGAGGCATAGTCTCGCGGTCCCCATGACCTGAGTTCTTGCAGGAGACGACGGCTGATTCACACATGAAAACGGGGCACGGCGATTACCGTGCCCCGTTCTTAGATTCAAGCGGTTTTCAGTTCGACCTAGACGTAGATGCCGTAGTCGGTCTCAGGATCGAAGAAGTGAAGCTTGTCCGGCGCTGCGGTGACTTCCAGACGCTGACCACGCTCCAGCTTGACTTCCGGGTCCATGCGGGCGGTGATGACATCGCCGTTATCGAGCGTCAGATAGACGAAGATCTCATTACCAAGAAGCTCGATCACGTCGACAGTGACGGGGATCTTGGAATCATCGGGGGCAATACCGTTGGCACGATCCCAGGGCAGGAGATGCTCGGGGCGGACACCAAGGGTGACCTTCTTATCGATGAATTTCTCCAGCGAGGCTTCTTTCCATTCCGGCACACGCATGTTCAACACGCCGGGACTGGCGGCGTACAGATAACCGTCCCGCCTCTCGATGGTCGTATCCACGAAATTCATCGACGGTGAACCGATGAAACCGGCAACAAACTTGTTGGCCGGCATGTCATAGAGACGTTGCGGCGTATCGAGCTGTTGCAGCACACCGAGGCTCATGACCGCGATGCGATCACCCATGGTCATCGCCTCGACCTGGTCGTGAGTCACATAGATGGTGGTGGTGTTGACGCGCTCGTGGAGCTTGATCAGCTCGGCACGCGTCTGCACGCGGAGCTTGGCGTCAAGGTTGGAAAGCGGCTCGTCCATCAGAAAGACATCCGCGTTTCGCACAATCGCGCGGCCAAGTGCCACGCGCTGGCGCTGACCACCGGAGAGTGCTTTCGGTTTGCGATCGAGCAATGGCTCAATATCAAGTGTGCGGGCAGCCTCGCGCACACGGCGGTCGCGCTCCTGCTTGGGAACCTTGCGCAGCTTGAGCGGATAGGCGAGATTGTCGTACACAGTCATGTGCGGATAGAGGGCGTAGCTCTGGAACACCATGGCTACGTCGCGGTCTTTCGGGGGAAGATCGTTGACGACCCGGTCGCCGATGATGATGCGTCCTTCGGAAATCTCTTCCAGACCGGCGACCATGCGCATGGCGGTCGACTTCCCGCAACCGGACGGTCCAACCAGTACCAGGAATTCCTGATCGTAAACTTCCATGCTGAGCTGGTAGACGCCAATCACCCCGCCGGTATAGCGTTTGGTGACGTTGTCAAAAATGACCCGAGCCATCGTTGCCCCACTTTCTTGACTACGGGACGGAAGCCAGTCGCTCCAGTCCGGAAACGCCTTCCAACATCGATGCGCCCTCGAACTTCTCGAGCCCATCGCGCGCGTCACGGCGTCTTACAACGTGCATGCGCAGTGTGGCGAACGACGGGATTGCTGTCAAGTGAGTTTTGGTCCGGAATTCCGCAAATTTGCCCCTGACCATTAAGCCGCGGAATCCCCTTCTGAAGCGACGTATTCGCTGAGTCAAACGATCTACCGGTGCAGGGCGGTCCGGAATTCGGAAGACACATCTGGATTCGGTCTGGCAAGCCGTTATGATTCTCGCCAACGATTGCCACTCTAGGGACGATGGGAGAAGTGCAAGAGATGGCCGAGGAAGCGCCAAAGCGCCCGCGAGTAGTCTGTTTCGGAGAAGGCATGGTTCGGCTCACGCCGCCCCGTAACGAGCGGCTCGAGCGGACGATCTCGCTCGATCTGAGCCCCGGTGGCGCCGAGCTGAACACCGCGGTCACGCTGGCCTGTCTCGGTATCGATGCAACCTGGGTCTCGCGGGTGCCCAACAACGGCATGGGGCAATTTCTTGCGCGCCAGAGCCGGGCACACGGCGTCGATCTCTCGCATGTTCGCTGGGTCAGCGAAGACGAGGGCCGCATGGGTCTCTACTTCCTCGAAGAAGGCGCCGACCCTCGTCCATCGTCGGTGCTGTATGACCGGAAGGATTCCGCCTTTGCGCAACTCAAGCCGGGCGAGTTCGATTGGGCAGCAATATTCAGTGGAGCAAGCGCTTTCCATATCTCGGGAATCACGCCGGCCGTCAGCGAAGGGGCTCGCGCCGAATCGATGACCGCGATCCAGGCAGCAAACCATGCGAGTGTGCCGGTGTTTTTCGACCTCAACTATCGCTCCAAGCTCTGGACCGAGGCGGAAGCGCGACACAGTTTTATGGAAATCGCGCCCTTCGTCGATGTCATGTTCGCCTCGCGCGGCGGCTTGCGGACCTTCTTCGGCATCGAAGGTGATCATGAAACCGCCATGGCTGCGGCGCTGCATAAGCTCGGGATCGCGGTGTGTGTGATGTCGCGAAAGCGGGGCAAACGCTCGCGTTCGTTGAAACTTTCGGGTATGGCACTCGGCCCGAGCGGACATTTGCACCAAACCGATTTGACCGAGATCGAGGTAATCGACCGGCTCGGCGGCGGCGATGCCTTCGCCGGTGGGTTCATTGCCGGATATATCGAAGACCCGGCCGACCTCAACCGCTCGTTGGAGCTTGGGCTGGCCGCTTCGGCGCTGAAACACACCATGCCCGGCGACTTCCTGGCAGCCTCACGCACGGAGATCGAAGCTGCCATCCTGGCTACCGATGGCGGAGTGTTACAACGGTGAGCCCCGGATGATCGTGCTGCTGCCGATCACCGTGCAGAACTGGGAGTCGGCCGCATCACTCGAAGTGGACGATCATCAGCGGGACTTCATTCGCTCGAACGCGTGGTCGATTGCTGAATCGCTCTACCATCCCGAGCTGAAGCCGATGGGCATTTATCGGGGTGGCACCATGGTCGGATTTCTCATGTATGGCTCGGCACAACAGGACGGACGCGCCTGGCTCTTCCGTATCATGATCGACCGAAAGTACCAGGGACAAGGACTCGGGAAAGAGGCGTTGCAGCGTGTCATTCGGCGTATGCGCGACGAAGGCTACACCGAGGTCAACATCGGCTGGGATCCGGCCAATGAGGTCGCCGAGCGGCTCTATCTGCATCATGGGTTCGAACCAACCGGTATGGCCGAATGGGGAGAAAAGACCGCTCGTTTGGTGCTGGTGTAAGGCAAATGCCACATGTCAAGAGCGACCGACGCGCCTAACCGATCGACTCCGGTCTTCGCTTCAGCGCTGCCGCTGCCTTTTGCCTTTTGCCTTTTGCCTTTTGGCTAAAAATGCTCGATCGAAACACCCGATGAAATCAGTTTGAGGGGTTTGACCTCGCCGTTGACATCGTGCTCGATTGCCACTTCATGCAATGCCGCGACAACTGCGTCCACATTCTCAGGCTCGACCAGAGTCAAGATGGTCGGACCGGCGCCACTCAACGAAGCGCCGACCGCGCCCGCCTGGCGAGCGGCATCGGTCATCGGGGTCAAGTGTGGAAAGAGCCGGGCACGATAGGGCTCATGCAGCCGGTCACGCATACCCGCAGCAATCGCCTCACGATTGGCGTTGGATAGCCCCCAGGTGAGTCCAGCCGCGACGCCAACGTTGAAGGCGGCATCAGACAACGGGATGTTCGATGGCAAGGCTGCGCGAGCGGCCCAGGTGGCGCTGGAGGCTTCCGGAATGAAGGTCACCGCGAGCAGCCCGAGATCTTCGCCGTTGGATAGCTGGATGGCATGCGACATGCCGGTAACCGCAAGAATTGCTCCACCGAAGAATGCGGCGCCCACGTTATCGCCATGGCCCTCCATCTGCCACGCCTCGAGAAAGAGGTCGTTCATGCTGAGGTCCAGCCCAGCCACCTCGTTGCCCGCCACCAGACCGCATGCAAGCGCTGCCGCGGAACTCCCCAATCCGCGAGCCACCGGGACATTCGCCCGAATGGTCATCGCAAACCCGGGCAGCTTCGCGCCGTGCAGCGCTGCCAGTTCTTCCATTGCGTTCAGACTGTAGTTTTGCTTGTCGGTCAACAGGCTTCCGTCGGCACCTTCGACCGTGACCGAGCCCGGGATTCCGTCCGTGTCGATGTCGAGCTCGTTCCAGAGATCGAGCGCCAAACCAAGTGCGTCGAATCCTGGGCCAAGATTGGCGCTCGACGCGGGGGCCTTAACTCGAAAGCGCATCGTCGAGCGTCCGTTCCAGCGCGTCCAGGGTTGGTTCGATCGTCACTGGGCGATTGATATTCGGCCGGTCGGGACCACCCAGCTCGCCCAGGTGGTAGCCGATGACGGCATCGGAGTCTTTGAGAAGTTGCCCCGTCAGCACGCCGATCACCTTCGCTTGGGGATCGATCTGCCCGGCGGCTACCAGTTTGCGTACCCCGGCCAAAGACGCAGCCGACGCCGGTTCGCAACCAATGCCCACCCGATCCACCCACGACTTGGCGGCCAGGATTTCATCGTCGGAGACCCGCGCGACATATCCGTCGGTGAGCTGGATAGCCCGGCGCGCGCGTTGCATGCTGGCGGGGTCGCCTATCTTGATGGCGGTGGCTATGGTTTCCGCCTTCACCGCTTCATAACGATCGAATCCAGATTCGAAATAGTCGGCAAACGGCGCCGCTCCTTCGGCCTGAATAGTCATCAAGCGCGGCAGGCGATCGATGAGCCCGGTGGTATGAAGGTCCGCCAGTGCCTTTCCGAACGCCGCGGTGTTGCCGAGATTGCCGCCCGGCAGCACGATCACATCCGGAATCTCCCAGGCGAGTTGCTCCAGCATCTCGATAACAATCGTTTTTTGCCCCTCGATGCGAAACGGGTTGACCGAATTGACGAGGTAAACCGGGTACTTGGCGGTCAACTGGCGCAGGAGTGCCAGCGCAATGTCGAAGTCACCATCGATCTGCACGATTCGGGCGCCCATCGCGATAGTTTGCGCGAGTTTCCCGCCGGCGATCTTCCCTTCTGGAATGATGACCAACCCCTGCAAACCGCCAGCCGCCGCATAGGATGCCAACGAGGCAGAGGTGTTCCCGGTAGAAGCACAGGCGACAATTTTGGCGCCGACCGCCTTGGCATGGCTCACCCCAACGGTCATCCCACGATCCTTGAAGGAGGCTGTCGGGTTCTGGCCCTCGTGTTTCAGGCCCAGGAGACGAACCCCGGCATAGGACGCAATACGCTCATCCCAATAGATGGGCGTACGTCCTTCGGCTCGCGAGACGATGGCATCCTCAGGCAGTCGCGGCAGCATCGGCTGGTAGCGCCATACGCCCGAATAAAACTTGCCGCCAGTCGCATCGCGATCGAAGACACCGCGATCGAGCGGCCCGAGACCAAGATCGACTTCGTAAAGTCCACCACATTCTGGGCAAATCGCATCGGTCGACTCCGCGGTCGCGGTCGACCCACAGTCCATGCACAGCAGGCGGATACGACCCAAAACGGCCGAACGGTCTTCGGGATTGGCAGTTGGGCTCACGCAGCGTCTTCAGGAAAGCGCGTAAATCGCGCACAATGTCGTTCAGCCGCGAGGATACCACGGCCTCAGGTGGCTTTGACCAGCCACCCATGCCGGTTGCAAAGCGAGCAGATTCCATAGGAATCGATTGGAAACTCGCGCCTTCTCTAACGGTTGTTCGTAACGGCTGCCGCTGCTTCCTGACTTTGAGTGGATAAGAAACGACGACCGCTGAGGGCCGTCGTTTCCAGCAATTTCAGATTTCCCATTCGGACGCTTATGCGGCCGGTGGGGTCTCGATGCGATGAGCGCGGACGACCGTGCGCTCCAGGTAAACACCGTTGGCATAGTCGAAGGGACCGCCGCAGGTGATGATCGTCAGGCTTTCGTTGTCGGTCGGACCAACGATTTTGTCGAGCGGGGCGTTCGCGGTGGCGAAGTTTTCACGCCAGTCGATCTCGTAGGTGTAGACAGTGCCGTCTTCGCCAGTCACCGAAACGGTGTCGCCCTGGTTCAGGTTGTTGATGTTGTAGAGCACTGCTGGTCCGACGTCCCAGTAGTCAAGGTGTCCGGCCATCAGAATATTGCCAACCTCACCGAGGCCCGGTGATTCTTTGTACCAGGAAACAACCCACGGTCCGGTTGGGTCCTGCATCACGCCATCGACGATCTCGATGGACTCGACCTGTGCATCCACGAAGGCATTCGGGATTTGAATCGCGACCGGGACTACCCCTTCGGCCTCGGGGGTTTTGGCGGGAGCAAGCGCTCCTGCCGGGCCGGGTCGCATACCGCCTGTGGTCGGAATTTCGCCCAGCGAGCTCGGTTCGATGCGGGAATCCTGCGCGAAGGCGACACTCAAGCCGCCAATCGACAGGGTGGCGACCATGAGAAAAGCCCACATCGCTTTCATAAAGCGTGTCCGGGACGTTGCCATTTTTTTACTCCGTTGATGCGTACGTACGACTGATGAGCCAGGAAAACAACCGAACTGCTCGACCGCAGCTACCACTGTAACGCTTGGCCCCGTCAAATCGTATCACTCGTTCCCCGGCTCATGGTAGGTCAATTCGCATCCAATTTCAGAACGCCATCGATCCACGCATCGAGCTGGGTGCTTCCAGTTGAGTCCAGCGGCGTCGCTGGCTCCCGCAAGCGATCGTTGGTGAAGACTCCACGGCGCATGAGCTCTCGCTTGGCGGTGGTGACCGAATGATCGAGCGATTGCATTGCCCACACCGAGTACGGCAATGTGCTGTTCAGCAGATCATTCGCGGCCTGCCGATCCCCAGAGTCCCAGGCCGCGTGAATCCGCGCGAAAACTCCTGTAAAGTTCGCGGCTGGCATGCTGCCGACCGCACCGCGCTCCAACGCATCGAGAATGCCGAGTCCGCCCCAACCACAAAAGACTTGTAGTGCTCCTGAGCTCTCCTCCAGCGCGGCTGAGATCGTCGCTCCTTGCGGGGTTCCTTCCGCCTTCACATAGGAGACATTTGGCGCCTGACGGACGATTTGCGTCCATAACGCAGGAGACATCGAAACTCCAGTCAACTGGGGCGCATCCTGAATCATGACGGGAATGTCGACGGCTTCGCCTACGCGCGCGTAGTACTCCAGCAGTGCGGCTGGACCCGGCTTGACCAGATAGGGTGGCAGCACCATCAGCGCATCGGCACCCAGCTTCGCGGCCCGAACGGCACGATCGACCGCCACCGCGGTCCCCGCGCCATCCGCCGAAACCACCACCGGCACCCGGCCGGCAGCGTGGTCGACCACCAGGGTGACGACCTCATCCCGTTCGCGCTCGGTCAGTTTGTATCCTTCGCTGGCCAGCGCAAGGGTGGCGACTCCCGTTGCGCCTTCTGCGATGACCCAGTCGATCTGGGCCCGCAGCCCGGCGATATCGACCGCATCCTGCCGATCGAACGGTGTGCAGAGTATCGGTATGCAACCGCTGAGTTCGGTCATGCCTCAGCTATCGGACCTTCTCCCGGCACATAGGTCACGCCTTCCCGGCGCTCCCAACCTGGCTTGAACAGTGGCAGGAAATTCGATTTTCGATACGGGTGCTTTTCGAGCTCAGGAAAGTTAAGGTCGTTACCCAGTCCCGGACCGGTCGGAATCTGAATCCGGCCATCGACCACTTGTACCGGGTTGGTGACAATGTCGTGCTCCCAATCCGCGTTGAACTCGTCGAAGAGCTCCTGAATCATCAGGTTCGGAGTGCAGGCGCCAATTTGAATACACGCCGAAGTCGAGATCGGGCCCTGAGCCTGATGCGGCGCGACCACGCCGTAGAACGCATCGACCATGCCGCAGACCAGGCGGGTACGCAGAATGCCACCAAGGGTCGACGGATCGGGTTGCAGGATGTGGACCGCATTATGCGATAGCAGTTCGGCAAACTGATAGGGATAGGAGAAGCTCTCGCCGGTGGCGATCGGTACGTTCGTGTGGCGCGCCACCTCGACTACCGCGTCGATCTTGGCAAAGTCGGTCGGCTCTTCGAACCAGGCCGGCTTGTACTGCTCGATCTCGTCGGCCACCATGATCGCTTCATGCACGCTGAAGCGTTTGTGCCCTTCGACCATGATCTGGACCTCAGGGCCGACCACATCACGCACCCCGCCGACGATGTCGCAGGAGAGTTGTCGTTCGTATGGAGTCATGATGCGCCAGGCCGCCCCGAATGGATCGAATTTGAGGGCTTTGTAGCCACGGTCGATGACGATCTGCGCGTTCTCCTGGAACTTCTCGACCGTGCGGTCGCCGGTGTACCACCCGTTGGCATAGGCGGGGAGGTCTTCGAAGCAACGACCACCAAGCAGATCGTAGATCGGCCGCCCGACTTCCTTGCCGACAATGTCCCAACAAGCGGTTTCGATGGCGGCCACGGCATTCATGTGCACCTGGCCACCTTCGTTATACGGATCGCGCGACATCCGCTGGCAGATCGTCTCGATCTGGAAGGGATCCATTCCTTCATAAAAATGCGAAAGTTCGTGGATCGCAGCCTCGATGGTCTTGGCAAACCCGTTCAGCGAGCCTTCGCCGACACCATAGAGTCCGGGCACGTCGGTATCGAGCCGGACGAAAAGCCAGTTTTTCCACGGATTTCCGACGATGTACGTCGTTGCTTTGGTGATCTTCAACGAAGTCCTCCCGTTCTCTGTCCTCTAACGACGGGCCGGCACGAATCGGCTCGGTCCGTTCGATAGATTGCTGAGACGATTGTCCGGCAGATCGCTGATGTTTGCCCGAGGGTATCGGCGTTAGTCCGACCCGCACCAGGCAGCGGCCGTCAGTGCCATGACGCGCGCGGCATCGCGCAGCTCCTCGAGCTTGACGAACTCGTTCGGCGAATGCGCCTGAGCGATGCTTCCCGGCCCGAAAATGACACCCGGAATCCCCTGCTCGGCATACCACGCCAGCTCTGACGCAGCCGTGAATCCCACGATCTCCGGCGACCGTCCAACAGATGCCAGGGCGGTTGCCACCGTACCGACAATGGGATGATCGGGCGGAGTATCGACCGGTGGGAAAAAGACGTTGCGCGTTTTCCATTCGAACCGAGGCGGGTGGTCGCGCAGCCAGGGATCGGTCTGGCAGAAAACGCCGACGTAGCCTTCGATCTCGTCTCGAATCTCTTCGAACGTCTCATTGGGCAAATACCAGATGTTGTATTCGATAGAGCAATAGTTCGGCGCGGTGCCGGGATTCGCAACCAGGTTCAGACGGCCTGCCGATCCACCTCCGGGACCACCAACGATCATGCCGGGCATGATCGAGTTGAAGCCGGGCGGCAACAGGGGATGCGACCGGTAGATCGCCCAGTCGCGCTCGAGCCGCTGCAATGCTTCCATGAGCAACATGCCCTTTTCGATAGCGTTGACGCCACCCTCGGCACCACGCGCTCCAGCATGGATGGACTTATACCGGTTGCCCGCGTGACTCTCGCGTCCGTCGATCTCGATGCGCATGTGCACCAGTCCACCTTCGACCGGTTGTATCTCGAGCTCGGTCGGTTCCGCGACGATGACGGCATCGATCTTGGGCAATCGGGCGACCAGGCGCCGTGTGCTCCAACCAACCACCTCTTCATCCGACACGATATGCATCCAAAGATCACCGGTGCGCTCGACACCGGAATCGACCAATGCCTGAGCCGCGAAGATACCCGCGGCGACGCCCGACTTCATATCGCAGGCACCCCGGCCCCAGAGCTTGCCATCGGCGATCTCCCCACCCCAGGCGGGATGGACCCAGGCAGAATCGTCCCCAACCGGTACGACGTCGATATGACCGTTGATCGCAAGCGACCGCCCACCGCCCGAACCGGGAAGCCGAGCCGCCAGCGCTGGATAGCGCGGCGGCTCGACCCAGCGTTCGATCTCCATGCCGTTCGACTCCAACTTCGCGGCGATGAGATTCAGGCACCGTGTGGCTTCCGGCTGGAACTCGGCATTTCCTTCGCTTTGCGAATCGGACCGGCACATCACCATCTGGCGTGTGAAGTCGATCAACTCGTCGCTGAGCCGATCGACCGCTCCACGAATCCGTTCCGAACGATCATCGGTCATGCTGTCGCCCTCATGCGTTCGGGATCACTGCTTCTTCTTAGCGGCATTCGCTTCTGCATTCAGCATGTGATCGGGAAGCAACCCGAGGAGTTCGATCGGAAGCGGGAAGACGATGGTCGTATTCTTCTCGGCGCCGATTTCTCCCAAGGTCTGCAGGTAGCGGAGCTGGAGGGCAATTGGCTCTGCGGAAATGACTGCGGCGGCTTCGGCCAACTGCTTGCTTGCCTGGAACTCGCCTTCCGCGTGAATAATCTTGGCGCGCTTCTCGCGCTCGGCCTCAGCCTGGCGGGCCATTGCGCGCTGCATCGATTGCGGCAGCTCGACGTCTTTCACTTCGACTATGGAAACCTTCACGCCCCAGGGCTCAGTTTGCTCGTCGATGATGCGCTGCAATTCGGCGTTGATCTTCTCTCGCTCGGAGAGGAGCTCATCAAGTGACGACTGACCCAACACACTACGAAGCGTGGTTTGGGCAATCTGCGAGGTTGCGCGAATGAAGTCGGTCACATTGGTGACGGCCGATGAGGGATCGATCACCCGGAAGTAGGACACGGCATTCACGCGAACCGTGACATTGTCACGGGTGATGACTTCCTGGGCCGGTACATCCATGGTGACCGTACGCAGGTCAACTTTGACCATGCGCTCGACGAAGGGAATCAGCAAGATGAGACCAGGTCCGCGCGGCCCCATCAAACGGCCGAGCCGGAAGACGACGCCGCGCTCGTACTCCTTCACGATCTTGACTGATGCCAGCAAGACGATGAGTAAAAACAAAACGATGACAATGAAAAGTCCAATGCCAATTTCGGCCATAAAGATTCGCCCCTTTCGAGAGCTTGCCGGAACAATCCGGCTGTCGTGTTATGCGGTTTCGGGCTGTCCCCAGGGAGGGACCGCGACTGAGGCGCCACTGCGTTGCTCAGCTTCGGAAGCCGGGCGGACGATGAGCCGAAGGCCATCGAGGTCGGTGACGACCACCGACTGCCCCTCTTCCAGCTCATGATGCCCGGTCGATTCGTCCAGGGTGGCGCTCCAAAGCTCACCCTGCGCGAAAACCATGCCACTCGGCGCCAGCGTCTGCCGGACGACCCCAATGACTCCGATCAATCCGTCTCGGCCAATGTGCGACCGTTTGAATCTTGATTTCAAGGCAAGCGCCCCCGTTAGGATGAAAAAGGCAGCGAGGCAAAATGCGATGGTCCAGACGACCAACCGCGAAAGCTCATACCCCGGTATGCCCTCGTCGATAAGCATGAACGATCCGAAGATAAATGCGGCTATTCCTCCAGCAGTTAGCAAGCCAGCCGAAGGGAGAAAGATATCGGCAACGAAGAGGATGAACGCCAAACCCATCAAACCCACGCCGGCCCAGTTGAGCGGAAGCGACCCGAGTGACACCAGCCCGATGAGAATGCCTATTGCGCCGACGATGCCTGGCACCATCCCGCCCGGATTCGCGAATTCGAAGAAAAGAGCGAGCATTCCCAGGCTCAGGAAGAGATATCCAATGGTGGGATTGGACAAAAATTGCAGAAAGCGTTCGAACCAGCTCATGTCGATGCTGGTCGTGCGTGCGTTGGACGTGGCCAACGTGACGGATCCACTACCCAATTCGACCGTGGCGCCATCGATATCATTCAACAATGTCGTCAAGTCGGGTGCGATGTATTCGATCACCCCAAGCTGAAGCGCCTCGTTCGCGGTGATATTCGCTGCATCCCGCACAGCGGATTCGGCCCAGTCCGCATTTCTCCCGTATTGTTCGGCGAGATTTCGAATACGCGCGACCGCGTCGTTGGTCACCTTTGCGGTCATCGTATCGCCGACATCCGACGTCGAACCATCCGCGCCAAGGAAAACCGGCGATGCCGAACCAATATTCGTCCCAGGGGCCATAGCGGCGATTTGTGCCGCGTAGGTGATGAACACCCCGGCCGAGGCAGCGCGTGCGCCGGTCGGAGCCACGTAGACCACTATTGGAACTTTGCTTTGGCGGAAGTCGTCGATGATGTCGTCCATCGCCGAGCTGAGACCGCCCGGCGTGTCCATTTCGAACACCAGTGCTGCCGCTCCATCGCGCTCGGCGCTTTCGATCGTATTCTCCACGTACCGGGCCATGACCGGCGTGATGGTGCCGTCGATTTCCCCGACCACCACCAGCGGTTGGTCCGATTTGGCCACAGTCGAAACGACCGGCAGGATGGCGCCAATCGCAAGCAGCAACAACGCCAGTCCGGCATACCAGGCGCGGATAGGCCGGACATGGTTGGTTTGATTGTTCGCTGGAAAAATCACGGTGAAATGGCTCCGGCATCGGGCCAGAACGATTGGCCCCGATACCGGCAATGATACTGGGCAGGATGCCCTGCCCTCTCGTCGGACACTATTGGACCCCCCAAGAGGTCCGTATGGCAACGAACACGCCGGGATCGGCTCGATCTCGGTTCGGCTCGATTACGGATGTTGGCTCGGCGCTACAGGAACTCGTGCGCGACGATGATCCAGGCGCTGATGGCGGTCAACACGACCGTAATTCCCAGCGCGATCCAAAAGAGCGTCTGCTGGCGTTTCAATCCCCATTTCGAGAAGTTGATCAGGATGATGCGTAGTCCGTTGAAGGTGTGATAGAAGACCGCGCCAACCAACGCAATTTCCATGGGAACCAAGAAGGCGTTCGAGTAGACCGCAACCGCTTCGTCGTAGACATCGCGACCAAATCCGATCAGCATGATGTCGAGAATGTGCACCAGGAGGAAGAAGAGGATGCCTGCGCCGGCAACGCGGTGCAGAATCCAGGCGTATTGTCCGAGATCGCCGCGGTAAATGGGCCGGGTGCCGAGGCTAATGTGCCGCGCGATGTAGATCACCAATGCCAACCCGCCGACATAGGTCAGCACCGCGAAGATGTAGAGCGACCACACGATGATGTCGGCTACCCAGAACGAATCCGCCAGCGGACCAGTATTTGCGCGTCCCTGGGCTTCGTCGAACGCGAAGATGGTCACCAGGCCGAGCGCGAAGAAAACGATCCCGATCACCCACATCAGCGAATTCAAAGCTACGCGCCAGCCGCGCGCGCTCACCAGATCGGTGATGATCGTGCGCATCCCGAGAATGCCGTGCCAGAGCGCAAAGAAGAGCAACAGGAAGTCAAACGTGCGCCAGACCGGGCTCGCCCAGCGATTCGCCACGAAATCAAAGACGGTGTCGGAAGGAACGTTGATGAAGTGCGTGATGATGAGATGACCGCAGGCCAGGAGCACCAGTGCCAGACCTGAGATACGCAGGAAATACCAGGCGAATCGATCGAACCCTGGAATCCCCGCATTCACTTCTGAATTCGGTCGCTCCGAAACCACCGACGACATCCAGCCCAGTCCTTCCTGTCACGCAGGTTGCTTGCCACGGAGCAAGTCAGCCTTCACTTTGCCGTGACATTGTACGATCTTGCGGCGGTCGAACCACGACCACCCGATCGGATGATGCATGACCCAGGTTCCCAAGCAAGATTCACGGCGCGCTATCCCGGCATGGATCGTCTTTGGCGCGCCCATTGCCGTCATGGCGGGAATTTTCCTGCTCTCGAGCCGGTCCCAACTGCCTGATCTCGACGGTGGCCGGGACATTCAAAGCGTTGTTGGGCATTTTGTTGCGTATGCCGCGCTCGGCGCATCGCTGGCGGTGCTGCTGCGGTCGCTGGGGTGGAGTCCCCTGCGTGCGCTGCTCGTGGCGATCGTATTTGCCACGCTCTACGGTGTGACCGACGAGTTCCACCAGTCGTTCGTGCCAAACCGCAACACCGATCCCAAAGATGTGCTGGTCGATTTCCTGGGCGCGACAGCAGGAGCCCTGGCCGCCATGCGGCTCATGGATGTACGGGAATCGTCATCTAGTGCGTCGGATGCTGACCAAGACCAGCCGGCGGACGAGAGTTTCTGACGAACCCGGCCAGGGCGATCAGCGTCAGCAGATACGGCAGCGCCAGCAGGAGCTCGGTCGGTATACCGATTCCCTTGACCTGTCCCTGAATCTGAAGCGCTTGTGCGCCGGCGAAGAGCAGGCACGCTCCCAACGTTCCAAACGGCATCCAGTTGCCAAAGATGACCGCCGCCAACGCGATGAATCCGCGGCCGGCAGTCATATCGCGTGTAAAGAGGGAGAGCGACCCAATCGAAAGATAGGCGCCGCCAGTCGCCGCCAGCATGCCGCTCGTCATCACAGCGAGGTAGCGAGTGCGATCGACCTGGATACCAACACTTTCGGCAGCTTGCGGACTTTCGCCACTCGCCATCAGGCGCAACCCAGGCTTGGTTTCACGCAGGAAATACCAGACGATGGGGACGCTGATAAAAGCGATCGGCACGAGTACGCTCATTCCGGCCGTCACGTTCGGCAGCGTTTTGACTGTCGGGGTCCGGCCAGATTGGCCCCATATACGTTGCGTGAGAAAGATCGTTATTCCTGCCGCTAGCAGATTGATAGCGGTCCCGGTGACGATCTGATCGGATCGCAATCCGATGCTCCAGAAAGCGTGGATCAAACCCACCGCGCCGCCAGCCAAGATGGCGCAAATCAATCCCCACCAGGGATTGTGCAGGTAGTATGTCCCCAACACCCCGACGAAAGCGCCGGTCAGCATCATGCCTTCCAGGCCGATATTCATAATGCCGGAACGCTCGCAGATTAGTCCGCCCATCGCTGCAAAGAGCAGCGGGGTCGCCATACGCAGCACCGCCTTGAGCAGGCTCACATCGAAGAAATCGGCCATAACTCTAGACCTTCCCTGCTCGCTGCTTCATAGCTCGGGTAGAACGCCCGGCTCAACGCCAATCGTGTCGCTGTATTCATCGATGCGGGTGTCACGTCGATTGGCCCACCACGATTGCGCCCGGCCCGAAGCCGCCAATGCCGCAAACGCGAGGATCACCAACCCTTGCAACACCAGCACGAGCTCCTTCGAAGTTCCAGCCTGGTTTTGCATGGCAGTCGATCCACTGCGCAAGGTGCCAAAAAGCAATGCGGCTAATACGACCCCGAACGGATTGTTGCGTCCCACTAACCCAACCGCGATGGACGCGAAGCCATACCCCTGCGGTGAGTTGTACTGCTGCCCTAATAGACCAAGGGTCTCGCTCGAGCCGCCTAATCCGCCAAGTGCGCCGCTGATAAACATCGCGATGGTGATGGTCGCGCCCCAGCTCATGCCGGCATAGGCGGCGGCACCTTTGCTGATTCCGACGGTGCGCAATTGGTAGCCAAAGGTAGTGCGGAAGAGGAGGTACCAGATGATGAGCGCCATCAGCAGTCCGAGCAACAAGCCGGCATGCAACCGGGTACCGCTGAGGATATTTGGCAGGCGAGCGTTTTGGGCTGCCGGATTGGTCGACTGCAATTGGGGATTGACCGGTAGCCACTTATCAGTTCGCAAGTACGGTGTAGCTGACGATCTGAAAAGCAAGATAATTCAGCATGATGGTGGTGATCACCTCATGCGCGCCGGAAATCGCTTTGAGCGCTCCAGCGATGGCTCCCCAGAGACCGCCAGCGATGGCCGCGACCAGGAGGGCCATGGGCAGGTAGATCACGCGAGGAAGATCGAGATTCCAGGCGGCGAAAAGACCTGCCGCCAGGCCCCCCATGATCATCTGGCCCTCGATGCCGATGTTGAACAACCCCGCCCGATAGGCGACGGCGAATGCCAGGCCGCCAAAGATGTATGGGGTGCTGGCCGCAAGGGTCTCGCCAATGGCGCGCCGGCTGCCGAACGCCCCTTCGAGCAACGCACGATACGCGTCGATGGGATTCTGTTTCGAAAGCAGAATGAAGAGCGCGCCAACCGCTAGCGCCACGGCGACTGCCAGCACGGAGGTGAGCACGGTCACCAGGGTGTCGCGAGAATTCGCTCTAGCTAACACGGATTGGCTCTCCTTCCACCGCGATGCTCTTTCCTCCCATGAGCAATCCGCATTCGGCGCGGCTGATCTTGCCGTTCGGGAAGTCACCGACGATTTTGCCCTGGTAGATGACCAGGATACGGTCGGAAAGGTCGAAAATTTCATCCAGGTCGAAGGAGATCAGGAGCACGCCGCGTCCCTTGTCACGTTCGGCCACGAGCTGACCGTGCACGAACTCGATCGCGCCGACATCGAGCCCGCGCGTCGGTTGCACCGCCAGAATCACATTCGGTTCTCGGTAGAGCTCGCGGGCGATGATGAATTTTTGCTGATTGCCGCCGGAGAGCGAGCTGGCTGCGGTATCAGGACCTGGAGCACGCACATCGAACTCCTGCATCTCAGCTACAGCAATTTCTCTGGTCTTGGCGTAGTCGATGCGGCCCCCCTTACTGAAAGGAGCCATCGTGCTATTGCCGAGCAGCATGTTCTCCGTCAATGAAAACGGCAACACCAGCCCACGGTAGTGACGGTCTTCCGGGATATAGGAGAGGCCCGCCTCGCGCAACGGCACGGGGCCCCATCCCGTCGTTTCGGTTCCTTCGAGCATGATGGTACCGGCATTGGGTTTCTGCAGACCAGCGATGCACTCGACCAGCTCGGTCTGGCCGTTGCCCTCCACGCCCGCGATACCCACGATCTCACCACGCCGAACGCCCAGGCTCAATCCATCGAGCGCATCGCGATTGCCACGGCCTTTGACCCGCAGATCGAAGACTTGCAGCACCGCATCGCCGGGATTACCCGGTGGTCGGTCGACATGCAAACGCACATCGCGGCCCACCATGAGCTCGGCCAATTCTTCCGAGGTGGTGTCTTTGGTTTCCCGCGTGCCAACGGTCTTGCCGCGCCGGATGACGGTCACCCGATCGCTGATGGCAGCGACCTCTCGCAGCTTGTGCGTAATGAAGATAACGGTGTGGCCGGCCTCCTTGAGCTGAAGCAGGATCTCGTACAGATCCTCCACCTCTTGCGGCGTGAGGAGGGCAGTCGGCTCATCGAGGATCAAGGTGCGGCTCTGCTGATAGAGCACGCGCAGAATCTCGACCCGTTGCTGCATGCCAACCGGCAAGTTTTCGATCAGCGCTTTGGGATCGACCAGCAATCCATACCGTTCGGCAGTCTCGCCCACCACCTGCTCGGCGCGTTGCCGATTCAGCGTCAGGGACGGACCCTCATTTCCGAGAATGACGTTTTCAGTCACGGTAAAACGCGAGATGAGCATGAAGTGCTGGTGCACCATGCCAAGCCCGGCATTGGCAGCGTCACGCGGACTGTGGAACTGGACCCGACTGCCATCGATAAGGATCTGCCCGCCATCGGGCGGGTAAAGCCCCATCAGAATGTTCATCAGGGTCGATTTACCGGCTCCGTTCTCGCCGAGGAGCGCATGAATCTCCCCGTGCCGGACCGAGAGATCGATCCCGTCATTGGCAACCACTCCGGGAAAGCGCTTGACGATCCCGCGCATCTCGACCGCCAGGGGCGTCTGCAGTTGGGGATCCTGAGCCACCCGAGTCTCCACTCTCACGCAGCCGGAATCAACCGGCCAATCAGGGCGAACGTACACCGAATGGGTGCATTGTACCCGAGGCGCGTGCTTGCGCCGTTCGCGGGTGTAACCGCCAGAGCGCGGACGAATGAACGGAGGCTGTGTGAGCAAGCCGGAATCGGATTGCCACACTGAACGCGTCGGGCGCTTGACGCTAAAAGAACAAAAGAAACCCGCGGCGCGATGCGCCGCGGGTTTCTCGCTTTACTAATATTGGTTGGCAGATTTATGCCGCCGGCGATGCAACCGGGGAGGCCATGTCGGATCCAAACGCCTCGTACTCTTCGTCGGTCGAAGGAACGACCACCGACCCGTCGAGAATCTTTGCCTGCCACTCGTCGACCTGAGCCTGAACTTCGGCCGGCACGCGACCGTTCGGGTCCTCGAAGCCAACGCCACCTTCAGCAATGCCGAGAGTGTGAATGCCCCCTTTGAAGGTTCCGTTGACTTCCTGCTCGATCGCCTGATAGACGCCGGTATCGACGCCCTTGCGAATCACAAACGCCTCGTAACCGGGAGCGTTCTGCTCCTGGCTAACATCGGCGGCGATGACCCACTGCGATCCCTGGTTGCCTAGTTCGGCGACGGCAGTGTAGGCGCCGACGCCCGTGAGACCGGCGATTGGCAACACGAAGTCCGCACCATCGGCGAACTGCGCCAGGGCGAACTCCTTGCCCTTGTCCGGATCACCGAACGAATCGGCATAGGCGATGATGATTTCGGCTTCCGGGTTAACCGATTCGACGCCGGCACGGAAGCCGACCTCGTAGCGGATAACCGGTGGGATGCGCTGCCCGCCGATAATGCCGATTTTGTCGGTTTCGGTCATGAGACCTGCGGCAACACCGCCCAGGAAGGCAGCCTCCTGCTCCTTATAGAGCACAGACTGGACATTGGGTGCATCCACCGCGGCATCGATGATGGCGAAGTGCGAGTCAGGGAACTGCGCAGCAACGGCCGCAACCGCGTCGGTCAGAAGAAATCCGACCCCAACGGTCAAGGGGCCCTGCTCAGCACCGGCAGTGAGATTCGGGATGTACGACGGAATGTCGACCGATTCGATGACCTTCCATTCGACAGCCATGTCTTCAGCGGCTTTGGTGCCGCCCGCATTCGCCAGGTCGTTAAAGTTTTGGTCGCCGAGTCCTGCGGTGTCGGTCACCATCGTGACGACGATAGGATCCTGTGCGCCCACGGACTGCAGCGAAATTGGCAGTGCGGCCAAAGCCGGCACGGCAACTGCGGCGCCGACGAACGCTCGCCGGGTCAATCGAACCGTCATCAAGTTCTCCTCTTTTTCAAACCGAGGTTCCAAAGGAACGCAACATGAAAACAACGCGAGTTGTTTCCACCCGCGCTGACCGTCGATGAGTTTACCATCAGAACGAACATAACCTGAAGTCGCGAGGCCAACCTCTTGAAGAGCATCCTGCCGAGGTGACGGATCGACAGCCCCGTCACCACCCTAGCGTTCGTCGTCGCTTGCTTCCCGCACCCAGTGACCGCTTTTGCCGCCCGCTTTCTCCTGCAGGGAGATCTGTTCGATCGTCATGCCCCGGTCGACGGCTTTGACCATGTCGTAGATCGTGAGTGCCGCGCCAGAAACGGCGGTCAAGGCTTCCATTTCCACCCCGGTTTGCCCGCGGGTTTCGACCGTTGCCTCGATACCGATCCCGTCTGCTTCGATGGCGAACGCGATCTTCACCTTAGTCAGCATGAGCGGATGACACATGGGTATCAGCTCTGAGGTCTTCTTCGCGGCCATGATCGCGGCAACCTGAGCGACCGCCAGCACGTCCCCTTTCGCCGCGCGGCCCTCACGAATCAGCGCTACGGTTTCCGGTTGCATGCGCACGAACCCCGTGGCAACGGCGCGGCGCGCTGTTATCTCTTTGGCACCAACGTCGACCATGTGAGCACGGCCGGATTCGTCGAAGTGCGTCAGCTTGTCCGACACAACGCTTGCCTTACCAGGTAAGTCCGAACTTTTCGTGCAAATTGGCAACCGAGCGCTTGGCGGCCGCCAGGCAACCGTCGTAGTCCGGCCATCCCTTGTCGTCGAATTCCACTTCGGCGCTGATCGGTCCTTCATATCCCGCGTCGTTCACTTTCGCGAGCAGTGCGGCCATATCGAGCTCACCATCACCCGGTGGTGGGAAGTTGAATACGCCTTCTCCACCAATCTTGTCCTTGAAGTGGAAGTGCACAAGCTGCGGCAGGGCATAGTCGATATCTTCGACTGGATCTGCGCCGGTGTAGAAGACGACGTTGCCAGGATCGTAATTGAAGCCGAGTACCCGCGGCCGGTCGATCCTCGCAAGAATGTCGACCCCAATCTTTGCGGTCGGCAGCATGTTGCTATCGGTTTCCATCCCGATCTTCAGACCAAGTTTGTCGGCCTTGTCGCATAGCTCGGCGACATTGGTGAAATACGCCTCGCGCTCTTCGACAGATTTTGCATCGCCGGTGAAGGTATTCACATGTGTCATGCCGAGCACGTCAGCGATGTCGATGACCCGGCTGAAGCGATCCTTGCCTTCCTGCGTCTGGAGTTGGGTGTGTCCGGAAATACTGACCGGGTTGAGACCGAGGTCGGCAAGCTTGGTTTGCACGCGGCCCAGCTCGGCATCGGAAATGGTGTCGGGATCGATATGCTCGAACCACCCCTTCACCGCGCCAATCTCGCAGTTGCGGTATCCCGCCTCGGCGAGTCCCTCCAAAGCCGCGTCGATCGCCAACGGGGCAAAGACGATGGTCGAACCGAGAATCAAATTGTTTGGCATTTAGTCGACTCCGTTGATACCTTGCTCGGCTTCGAGCATAAAATTTCCAAGTGATTGATTGAATAGATCGGTCTGCTCCCAAAACAACCCATGCCCTGCATCCGGAATGGTCGTCAGGGTGGCATTCGGAATAGCGTTCACGATATCCAGCGAGTAGCGAATTGGCGTGTAGATGTCCTCCTCCCCGACGATGACATGCGCCGGAGCCGAGATGGACGGCAACTCTCCGAGAACGTCATGCGCTTTGAATGCGGCTGACTGGCGAAGATAGCTTTCCAGCGATTGTGGAAACGGCATCTCCTCGCTCTCCTTGAGGAGTTCCGGCAGCGGGTTGGGATCGGCATTGAAGAATCGGTGGGTGAAGACCCAAAGCCAGGAGGTGCGGTCCCATGCGACCCGGCCCTGCGTTTCGAAGACGCGATCCCACTGAGTCATCAACTCAACCATCCATGGATCGCTCTTCGGCCAGGAGCAAACGATACTGGCGCTGCGCGTGCGTTTCGGATAGGCGATTGCAAACTCCTGCGCAATTGCCCCGCCCATGGACGCTCCGACGATGTGCGCGCTGCGCCAGCCGATAACATCCATTAAACCTGCCAGGTCGTCGGCAAACTGACGCATGGCATAGGGTTTGGGATCCGATCCTGCTCCGGTTTCTCCTACATCCCGGTTATCGAAGGTCAGCACGGTGAAATACTGACTCAACACGGGAACTTGCAGAGCCCAACCCGCGCGTGGCGAACCGATGCCATTGATCATGGCGACCGGCGGCCCGGAGCCAACCAGATCGTACGCAATTTCCAGATCACCAACTGTTGCTTTTGGCATATCGCCTTCCCGCTATCGTGAAAAAGAGCATCGTTCGGCATCATAGCCGAAGGAGTACTCTTCGGGAAACACCGTCGCGCCCCAACGATTCGCCCTACCCGAAGGCATGCCCCGAAATGCCCACTGATCACCGAGACGCTCCCCACCCCTGGATCGAGCTCGCCACCAATCGGCGCGTTCTCGCCAAAGCCGGAGCGCTCCTGGCGTCGCTGGCCCTGTTCGACTTCACAACCGGAGATGCCCAAACAGACACCGTGGTCGATGGAACCACCCGTGCGCTCGATTGGTACGAAGCTGATTCGGTACTGGCGGCCGACGATTCCGGGTTCATCACGCTGGAACCAGGTTTACCCCTGACCGCGGTAGGCGCAAGCTGGAGCGGCGATGTCGGCACCTGGCCATTGGTCGAGATTCAGCTTTCGTTCGACGGGATTGCGTTCAGCGATCCGGTCGTGCTCCCAGCGGATGTGGATACCGACCGGATCGAGCGCGACGGTCGAACGTTTTCTCGGCTGCTTTTTGCCAATGGCGAAACGGTTATCCGCTACCGGACGACCGATCAAAATGGGATACCGGTTTCCGTCCTGGGATTTGGGCTGACCGCCATCGACGCCAGCGAGGGACCGACGCTAGCCGACGTGGCCACCGTATCGAGTGCTGATATCACCACGCCGCCCACGATCGTTTCGCGGTCAGCCTGGGGCGCGGATGAGTCGCTCCGATTTGCCGATAGCGTGGAAATCTTCCCGCGGCAATACGCCACGGTCCAGCATGCCCTGGTGCACCACTCGGAAACCCCGAACGATGCTGACCCGCTGGGGCAAATGCGCAGCATTTACTACTTTCACGCGGTCACTCGTGGATGGGGCGACATTGGGTACAACTATCTGGTCGACAAATACGGCAATGTGTACGAGGGACGGGTCGGTGGCCAGAACGTCATCGGGAACCACTCGCTGGCATACAACGTTGGGGCGGCCGGAATTTGCCTGATCGGCAACCACGCCCTGGCGGCACCCTCAAATGCTGAGATCAGCGGTTTGGTCGGGTTGCTCGCGTGGGTTTGCCGAGATCTGGATCCAGTCGGATATTCCGACTCCTGGGATCTGCTCAATCTTCCCACCATCGCGAGTCACCGGGATGCGACCGGCGCAGCTTGCCCGGGCGACTATGCCTATAACCTGCTGCCGTCGATTCGCACGTCAGTAGCAACCACCATCGCCAATAGTCCCAACGCGCCCGATGGCGGATTCGTCGTCGGTGATCTGGTCGCCGTCGCCACTGGCGACGGCATACCCGTGAACCTCCGTGCAGCCCCTGGGACTTGGCTCACAGGTGGTGGCGCAATTGGGCGATGGAGTGCTCGGAAGCGTCACCGGCAAACCGGCATTGGCCAATGGGATCAACTGGTATTCCATATCGACCGCCGCCGCCAATGGCTGGATCGATCCCCAATATCTCGAATTCCAGCCAGCGCCGGTCGTGAGCGGAACCAAGTTTTCCACCTTCGATGTTATTGCCGCCAATCGATCGACCGTGGTCTTGCTGGAAGCACCGCTTTCCTCTTCTCCGGTCGTTTCGACGATCCTACGTAATACAAAGATGAGCGTGCAAGCAGGTCCGCGATTCCGCAATGGGAAAGTCTGGTACCACCTTTATCGTGCGGAGCAATACGATCGGGATGGAGGATGGGGCGATCAGAACGACTTCGTGCTGTCGTCGGTTCCGCCGGGGCCGGCACTCCCTGTGATCGGCGATACGGTCAGCATCACCGAGGCCGCCAACTTCCGAACCGAACCCACATTGTCCGCCGCGATCATCCGGCAACTCCCTCTGGGCACTGAAGGTACCGTTGTAGGCGGACCACGAGCCGCCAACGCTTACAACTGGTTCCAGCTGCAGACGGCCTTTGGAACGGGATGGATGGTCAGCGACTTCCTGCGGGTCAACGGTTCTGGCATCCTGACACCCACTCCACAGCCAGGTCAGTTTCGGGCAGGCGACCCGGTGACCAACCGTTCGTCGCTCAATCTCCGCACGGCGCCGTCGACCTCCGGCACGGTGATCGCTTTGATGGCGGCTGGCACCATCGGCACGGTGCTGGCAGGACCAACAACCGCAAATGGGTATTCCTGGTATCAGATTCAGACCAGATATGGCTCGGGGTGGGCAGCGGGTGAGCTGCTCGTTCGATCGACCACCACGCCAACAACCACACCGCAGCCAACGACGCAGCCAAATCCCACCCAAACCCCTACGAGTGGCATTCCCATCGGCAGCACAGTGCGCGCCACAGCCGTCGTCAATATGCGGTCGGCGGCGTCCACCTCCGGTTCCGTGCTGGCGGTGCTTCCGCTGAACACCACCGGCACCGTGCTCAGTGGTCCAACCAGTGGCAATGGGTACACCTGGTTCCGCATCCAGACATCCTTTGGAACCGGGTGGGTGGCCGGTGCGTACCTGGCGGTGACTGCGCCGCCAGCTGGTATCCAGCTCGGCAGTCTCGTGCGAACGACCAGTAGCCTGCGATTGCGAGCGAGCGCGTCCACGAGTGGCTCGATCATCGCGACCATGCCAGCGTCGACCCAGGGAACGGTCATTGGTGGTCCAGCTTCAGCTAATGGATACACCTGGTGGCAAATACAGACTTCGCTTGGCACCGGTTGGGCTGCTGGAGCATACCTGACACTCGCGTAACTCTATACTGCGGTTCGAGTGCGTACGTACGCAGGATTTCTGCTTGCGCGTATTCGAGTCGCATGCTAGGCTGCACCCATCCCGCTGTGACAATTCGACACATCTGCAGGGAGCCGGTCGAACCCGGCCAAAGGGGGAAGCAGATGAGCCTCGCACGAATCACCGCACCGCATGCACGTCCGCTGGGTCGCACTGGCGGTATCTTCGCGCCCGATTCGCCGGAAATTAGCCGGCGCGTGGTCCTCAAGGCGAGCGCGCTCTTTGCCGCCATGGCAACTGGTGCGTTCTTTGGAGGCGGACAACGATTCCGCAGCGCTAGTGCACAAACCGACGCGAGCGTAGCTTCATTCGACTGGGTCGAAGCAGAGCAGATTTCCGGCGATCTCATCGGGAGCGGCTCGTCGTTCGTGGCCGAAGCGCCATTTCCGTTCAGCTCGGTAGGAGCTAACTGGCCCGTCGAGGTTGGGGATTGGCCGGTCGTGCTGGTCGAAGTCTCGTCGAACGGTAGCGACTACTCACAGATATTTTCGATCGGCGCTTCGGCGGAATCGGGTCTGATGGATGCAGGTGAGCGAATTTTTTCACCACTCCTCTGCGCCACCCAGGGAGTAACCATTCGCTACCGCACCATCGACGGCGAAGGCAACCCGGTGTCGATTCCCGGGTTGACCTTCACATTTATCGACTCCAGCTCCGGGCCATCGGCGGCGGACTTCCCAATGTCGATTTCCGCCAAAGCGGCCTACGAGGTTTCCACACCTCCGGCTTTAATCACTCGCTCAGAATGGGGCGCAGACGAATCACTACGCTTCGAAGAAGATGGCGAATGGTGGGTGAAGGAGTACCAGCTCGTCGAGCATGCCATCATCCACCACTCTGAAACCCCGAACTCGCAGGATCCGCTGGAAGCCATTCGCTCGATTTACTACTACCACGCAGCCACTCGGGGCTGGCACGATATTGGCTACAACTACCTGATCGATAAACTGGGCAATATCTACGAAGGACGCGTTGGGGGCCGAAACGTGGTCGGCGGGCATGCCTATGAATATGCCCATGGCTCAACCGGTATCTGTTTCATCGGCGAGTTCTTCGATGATGACGTCACCGAAGAAGCGCTTGCGGCCATGGTGGCGATCCTCGCCTGGACATGTCGCGATCTCGACCCGGAAGGGTATGCCGATTTCCATTCGCAGTCGCGCCTTCCGACCATCTGCGCCCATCGGGATGTGAACCTTTCCACCTGCCCAGGTGACAAGGCCTATGCCGAGCTTCCGGTGCTACGCAATCTTGTGTCGCAGACATTGGCGAACTTCCCCAACGGAGCCGCGGCCGATCTTGTGGCCGGTGATCAGGTGCGCATGATGATCGCTACCTCCGCCCATGACGACGCCGGATTCGCAACACCGGTAGCGTTCGAGACCTTCGAAAACATGGTGGGGGTGGTCACGAACGGTCCGGTCTTTGCAGATGGAGTTCCCTGGTATTTGATATCGACTGATCTCGGCCGAGGCTGGGTGGAATATTCCGCCCTCTTCCGCGATCCGCCGATCAGCGGGCCCAGCGGGGTGTACGGTATCGAGGATGTGGTCGAGCTCAAAGAGCCGGCCAATTTGCGGCGCGTTCCCGGCGTGCTGGCCGATATTACCGAACAGGCTCCCGCGGGTACGGTGGGTCTGATCGTGGCCGGTCCGGAAGACGCCGACGGCTATCGCTGGTATCGCGTCATGACGAGCGAGCGATTCGCATGGGTGGCCAGCACCTCGCTGACATGGTCGGATCAACCGGCACCCGATCGCCCGATCCCGATCAGTGACCTGGCAGTCGGCGATATCGTCGTCGTCCGTGACGGACCGTTGCAGGTGCATCGAACGCCGGGACTCGGCAACGATGTGATCGGCATCCTGGAGACTGGTGCGATCGGCGAAATCACCAATGGGCCGGACGTGGCGGACGACCAGCTTTGGTTCGAAGTGCGCGCCTCGCTAGTGACCGGTTGGGTGGCCGCGCCCTATCTCGAACAGACCGATGCCGCAGCGCCGGAGGCGTTCTCGCCGGGAGATGCGGTGCTTGTGTCAGATGGCCCAGTCAATTTGCGGCAACAGGCAGACAATGGCGCGGCCATTCTGGCTGAGCTGCAAACTGGCGACCACGGCACGATTCTCAACGGACCGGTGAGCTGGAATGGGTACACCTGGTACGAAATCGAAACCTCACAGGGTACCGGTTGGGTGGTGGGGAGCTACCTCTCGTTGCAATAAGCCACGGTGTACCAGACTTTCGCAGGGCTTCCGTGCACGTGCCCGGCACCGTAATTGTTGGCCTGGCGTTTGCATTTGTTCGTCAAGGTCAGCCGGTGTTGTCGTCGAACCTGTCGTCACTGCCCCATCACATACACCCAAATCGCGGGTGCTATGATGCCCACCTGACCCTCAATACAAACCTGTCTCGGAGCTTCTCTTTTATACTTCCCGATTATTACGGCCTACTCGGAGTCCCGATTGGCGCCGAACAAGCCGAGATTAGGTCCGCCTATCTTCGGCTTGTTCGGCGCCACCATCCCGATGTGAATCGGGCTGCCGGCGCGGAGGATTTCCTCAAGCGCCTCAATCGGGCGTTCGAGCTTTTGGGTAACCAGATACAGCGCGCGACTAATGACAGTCGCGTGCGCCGAGAGCGAGATGAGGCTGCACGATGGGTGTACGAGGAACGCCTTCGGGCCGAGCCATCTCCACCTCCGCCATTCCCGCCACAATCGTAGACGGCATTGACACTGACAGGACATCGTTGGGCAACCTCAGCCATAGACCATCCGTCCACTACGGCTGCCATCACCCGCTCGTGGAGGTCCACCGAGTAGGTGCCGGGCATACCTCCGGGGATTTCATTATTGCGCTCTATAGGGCATCAGTCGGAGGCTGAATTTCCGGTCATTGACGACACTGTGCATGGAGCAGTTTTCAGACAGGCTCCAGACATCACCAACACGCTTTAGCCGAGGCAGCAAAGTCCATGGCCGCCACGGCGTATTCGGGATGAGGAAAGACCTCAAGGCGCTCGTGAAGTTTCTTTATGCAAGAGGAGCGAGTCGAGCTCACGGCCGAACTGTCCAAACCAATGATTGCTATGACTTCAGCCTTCGCTCTTTGCTTCGATTTCTGAAATAGCGAGAAACATTTACTTCTGATGTATAACTAAATCGAAGTGGATTTTACAGCCTCAGCGATCCGGGAGAGGATAGTTGAAATCGAAAGTTACCACGGCCGAATCACCGCCTCCGATTGACAATTTTGAAGAATCTGACGCTGATCTTCACCCGGCAATGCATCCACTAGACAGGCTGGCTCGATGGGTGGCTAACAATCGCCGTCGAGTGATCGTGGCGTGGGCAGTGCTGATCGTTTTGATGGCGCCACTGGCGATCACGTTGCAAAGTGGGCTTTCGGGTGCAGGTTGGGACGCAGCTGGATCCGAATCGGAACTCGTGCGAGACGAATTGCAGGCAAACTTCCCGGAGGTCGGTGCGGAATCGGCATTCGTGGTTGTGTCTCAGGAGTTGCCGTTCGAATCTGATCCAGCAGCCCTCGAAGCAGTCTTGATTTCCCTGGAGTCGGCTCCGAAGTCGACAATCCTTGCCAACCCCCTGCTGGCAGGGCCAGAAGCTGGTCTCGTTTCCCAAAGTGGCACAACCGCCTTGATCCCGATGAAGCTCGAAGGAAGCGATGATGCCGACTTGCCCAAGTCGGCCGGGGAGCTAAGCGATTTTGTGGGCAACCTTGATGTCCCACAGGGAGTAGCGGTCGAAGTTACCGGCCAGTGGGCAATGTGGTCTGACTTCAATCATATCAACGAAAAGGCCTTGCGAAAGGCGGAATTGCTCTCCGGGCTTCCCAGTCTGATCCTGCTGTTTCTTGCATTTGGATCACTGATAGCGGCTGGGCTCCCACTGATACTTGCTCTCGCTGGGATCACATTCGGATTTGGAATGCTTCATCTCCTCGGCATGGTGATTCCGTTGTCGGTCTGGTCGATGAACTTTTCGATGATGATCGGGCTTGCGGTGGGAATTGACTACAGTCTTTTCATCGTTTCCCGCTATCGCGAAGAGCGATATGAAGGAAAATCCCCAGTCGAGGCGATGGGATCAACTTTGTCGACCGCAGGCTTCGCCGTGCTTCTATCAGCTCTGGCAGTCGTTTTTTCCCTGGCAGCGGTGTTTATCGTGCCGGTGATGGTTTTCCGCTCAATGGCCCTCGGGATGATCCTATCTGTCTCGGCAGTCGCCGTGGCTGCTTTGACGCTCCTGCCCGCAGTCTTACTCTTGATGGGAGATCGTGTGCTCAATACACGGTCACAGCATGGCAAGGATGAAAATCGGGAAGGGCTGTGGGGCAAGTGGACCGGAATGGCGCTGAATCGGCCGGGAACGACGCTCGCCGCTGGTCTCATCCTACTAGGTGTGTTCGTTGTGCCGGCCTTCGGCATTGAACTCGGCATGCCAGACGCGCGCGTGGTCGATGAGGGCTATTCCAGCCGCGACGGATATGAGCTGATGGCCGCCGAATTCGGCGAAGGCGCTGCGGCTCCTCTCTTTGTCACAGTGGACAGTGACGAAGCGGATTTGACTATCGCTTCTGCGCTGAATGATGACGCCACCGCCGACGCCCGGATCGTCGCCGGTCCGAGTAGCGACGATCGCGTCGTAGTGCGGATAATTCCGGTCGAAGGCGTCGACTCGAATCAGACGCAAAATCTCGTCTCTGACTTGCGGGCCGACTTGAAACATATCGCGCCTTCCGCTCTCGTCGGGGGACCCTCTGGCCAAAATTATGACCTCACCCATGCCCTAATTAGTAAGGCTCCGTATGCGATGCTCATCATCCTGATTGGAGCATTTCTGATGCTGTTGGTGGTGTTCCGGTCGATTGTGGTCGCTCTGATCTCGGTAGCATTGAATTTGCTCAGCGTTTTGGCTGCATTCGGATTCAGCTCGCTCATCTTCCAGCATGGCTATGGAGCAGGGTGGATCGGTATTGAACCGCAGGGATTCGTAGATGCATGGGCGCCCATTTTCTTTTTCGCTCTGCTCTTTGGCTTGTCGATGGACTATCAGCTCTTCCTGCTGGCAGCCATCAGGGAACATTACGAGCAGACTGGAGACACGAGCGAGGCGGTTAGGATTGGCATCAGCCGCACCGGCAAACCAATCACGAATGCAGCATTGGTGATGATAGTGGTGTTCATCGCATTCGGTGTAACGGGACCCATTCCACCTACGGAACTCGGACTCACGTTGGCATTTGCTGTCCTGATTGATGCCACCGTCATCCGAATGCTTCTCGTTCCAGCGATCATGGGGCTTCTCGGCGAGAAGAATTGGTGGCTACCGAAGTGGCTCGACGACCGCCTGCCAACGGTTCAGTTCAGCCACTGATTCACCGCTCTACTAGACTGTCGCATTGGTCCGGAATAGTAAATCCGGAGACCGCAGCGACGGAGGGTGTACAACGTGAGCGAGCAACTAGAGCGAGTCATCGAAGCCGTTGACCGGCGAGCGGACGAAATCGTCGCGTTCGCCGGCGAACTGATCCGGCAGCCTTCGATCAATCCCGATCTCGAACAGAATGACGATGCGGAGCGCCCCGCCCAGGAATGGTTGCGCGATCAGTTCGAGGCGACCGGTGGGTACGACATCGACTATTACGAAGTAGCGACCAACCGGCCCAATGTGGTCGCTACCCGCAAGGGAACTGGCGGCGGCCGCTCGCTGATCTGGGCGGCGCACACCGATGTTGTGCCAGTCACGCCCGAGCAGCGCGAAATCTGGATTGGTTCGGGACCGTTCTCAGGCGAGGTCATCGACGGCAACCTGTATGGACGAGGTGCGTCAGACATGAAAGGCGCGATTGCCGCGTATGTCATGGCGACCAGGATTCTGCGAGACGAGGGAATCGAGCTGCAGGGCGACCTCATCCTGTCGCAATCGCCCGGCGAAGAAGCTGGCCGGCGCGATATCGGTTGCAACACGGTACTGGATCGCGGTCACCGAGCCGATATCGCCATTTTCCCGGAGCCGTCGAACTTCGCGATCTATCCAACCATTAAGGGCGAGCTCTATTTCAAGCTCACCGTGCCGGGAAAGTCGACCCATATCTGTAACCGGCATCTCGTTGCCCAACCGTTACCGCACGGCGCCGAGCGCCCAGGCGTTTCCGCAATCGACAACATGCTCAAGTACCAGCTCGCCATTCTGGAACTGGAAAAGCAATGGAACCTCTGGCGCTCCAACGAACATGTTCCGCCCGGTGGCATGTTCATCAACCTCAATACGATGCAGGCAGGCACGTCGCTCACATCGGTGCCAGACAGCGCCGAGGCTACGGGGTCGCTGCTCTTCAATCCCGATCTGACCGCGGGCGAGGTCGAAAATGAGATTCGCGCAACGCTTGATCGTGTAACCCAGAGCGACTACTGGTTACGTGAGCATCCGCCCGTGCTCGATTTACCACTCGATTCGGACAGCACTGCGCCATGGGTTAAGGAGCCGGTCAACCTTTCACACGATCATCCCGCCATCGACGTGATCCAAAACGCGCACCGGCAGGTGACCGGCGACACGCCTGAGGTCACCATCTCCCCCTTCGTCTGCGATGCCAATTTCTGGTTCCCGCTCGGGCAGCCTTCCCTCGTGTATGGCTTAGGCGATCCATCCTGGGGTATTCATGGGGCAAATGAATATTTGCCGGTGGCCGATCTGATCCAGGCCACCAAAACCTTTGCTGCGGTGACTATGGAGTGGTGCGGGGTCCGGTCGTAACTTCCCGGATAATGTACAGTGGAAAAAACATCGGGCAAAACATTAGCATTTCCGGCGTCCGGGACGGTTGGGTTTCAACTAAATTCACGTTGAAAGTCTCTCCGCACTCTACATTCCCTACCGCCGATACCGGGTCGGGAATGACCCGTCGAATTGCCGATCCAAGCCTAGTCGCTACTCTGGAGGAAGGAACCATGACCAAATCGAAAACCCGTTTGATTTCCCTTTTTACCGCGGTCTTGATCGCACTTGCGTGGATCGGACCGATGTCCTCCCCGTTGTCGGCTCAGGATGATCGGCCGATTCTCGTTCACGCCACGAACGCTGGAGACAAAGCCACCTTCGATCCGCATCTCGCATCGGGAACTCAGGATCGAACCGTGGTCGATATGATCTTCAATGGCCTGCTGCGATTCAAGCCAGGCGATGCCAGCGTGATCGAGCCCGATCTCGCGCTCGAAGTGCCGGAACCCGTTGCCGAGGCCGACGGTACCCAGTCCTGGACCTTTAAGTTGCGGACGGACGCCGTTTGTCAGGCAAGCTCAGCGACCGATGCGTACCCCCTGACTGCCGACGATGTGGTTTTCTCATTCGAGAAAGCCGCGAATCCGGACACTTCTGGTGTTTCCGGCGACTATGCAGGATTCACCTTCGAGAAGGTCGATGACTCGACCGTCAAGGTCACTGCTGCATCACCGGTGGGCCCGGCAGTCTTCTTGCCGAAATTCAGCAACTATGCCGGCGGCTATATCGTTTGCCAGCAAGCGTACGAAAAACTGGGCGCTGATGGCTTTGCGAACGAGCCGATCGGCACCGGCCCATTCAAGTTCTCCGCCTATACGCCACAGACGAGCACGTTGCTCGTGGCGAACGACGACTACTTCCGCGGTGCACCAAAACTCGGTGGCGTCGAAGTTCGCTACATCGCCGACAACACGGCGCGCGAGCTTGGAATGCAATCGGGTGAGCTGGATGTGGCGAACGGGCTTCCCGAAGCACAATTTGTCGATCGAATCAACCAGATCGACGGTCTCACTGCCGATGTCTTCGGCGCCGGTGAAGCAGTCTGGCTGAATCTCGACATCACGAATGAGTACCTGAAGGATCCGATGGTCCGGGAAGCCATTGTGCTGGCTGTATCTCGTGAAAACCACACCGCGTTGGCTGGTGCCCCGGTAGCTGAGCCGATCTTTTCCATCGTTCCAACAGGAATCGTGGCAGGCTCGCTTTCTCAGGAAGAGGCGGAGGCTGCAGGCGTGCTGTATGAGCAGGATATCGAGCGCGCCAAACAGTTGATGGCCGATGCTGGGTACGCTGATGGCTTCACAATGAATCTGGTGGCATCAGAACAGGCTGCCTATCTGACGCAGTACACCGTGCTGCAGGACGAATTGGCACAGATCGGCATCGACGTGAAGCTCGAAGTCGTGCAACACCCAGTGATGCACGAACAAATTCGCGCTGGCTCGAACCCAATCACGATCTACATCGCCTATCGCCCAACCGCGGACACCTATCTGACACAGTTCTTCACCTCCGCTGGTGGCAGCACGAATTTCTCCAAGTTCCAGCTCGATGATGAGGTCGCCGCAGCCCGCGCCGAAACAGATGGCGATGCCCAGATCGAGGCATGGAAGCAGATCAACGTTGAAATCCTGAAGGAATTCGCTGGTTATGGCCTCATGTACACCAATCAGGTGTATGTTCGCCAGGACGCCGTCGATTACGGTCACGAGCTGGTCTCTGTGCCACAGCTCTATCCGGGCTACGACGAGACCACGACGATCACGCAGTAACGGTGCTCTGGGGGCGAGACTTTCCCATAGTTGAGCTCCGGTGTAACAGGCGGCGTCTAACAACGCCGCCTGTTACGTCAAATTGACCCGATGAGCCAGAAGGCAGCGGCGCATGCTCCGATTCATTCTCAAGCGACTGCTCCTGGGCATCCCTACGCTCTTCGCGGTATTGACGATCATCTTCCTGCTCATGCGAGTTGTACCTGGTGATCCTGCGTATGCGGTGCTAGGTGACTACGCAACCGATGACGCCGTCAATGCGCTCCGCGAGCAGATGGGGCTCAACGAATCGATCGGGCAGCAGTATCTCACCTACATGGGTGGCATTTTGCATGGTGATCTTGGGGATTCACTGGTCACGCGGCAACCTGCGTGGAACCAAATTCGCACGGTACTCCCCTATTCGCTCGAGCTGACCGCAGCGGCGATGGTGATCGCGCTCGTTCTTGGAATTCCTGCGGGAGTGCTCTCGGCGGTTCGACAAAACACCTGGATCGATTACTGGGTGCGCGTCCTGTCACTCATTGGTCTCTCAGCACCCGCCTTCTATATTGGGTTACTGCTCATGTACCTGCTCTCGGCAAAGGCTGGCTGGTTTCCAGCGATCAGCACAGCCGGGTTCGATAATCCACGAGCAAACCTGCATGCACTGGTCCTTCCCGCCTTCACGCTGGGATTGGTCGAAACCGCCTATGTCACGCGGATGACGCGGTCCGTGATGCTGAACGTGCTTTCCGATGATTATGTCCGCACAGCACGCGCCAAAGGATTGCCGAATCGCACCGTGCTCATGCGTCACGCATTGCGCCCAGGTCTGGTGCCCATTGTTGCGCTGGTGGGCATCTTCACTATTGGGTTGATCGGCGGTTCAGTGCTCACTGAAGAAGTCTTCGCACGACCCGGACTCGGTAAATTGATGGTGGGTGCCACAACGCGGCGCGACTATACGCTCTTGCAGGCGATCATGGTTGTCTACGCGTTGATCATCGTGATCGTGAACATCATCGTCGACATCATCTACACGTGGACCGATCCGCGGGCAAGGGTTTAGCGATGGTATCGATCAAATCCGATGCGGCGGCGCCAGTTCCGCAAATCGCGATCATTTCCCAGCGACAGCGAGCGTGGCGCACCTTCGCCAGAAATCGATCGGCGGTGGTCGGGTTGGTGATGGTGATTGTTATCATCCTGATCGCTGTGTTTGCACCACTGATTGCGCCACATAACCCCTTGACCCAAAGCGTCACCAACCGCCTGGAAGGGCCTTCCCCGGGCTATCCGCTTGGTCGTGACGCTTACGGGAGAGATGTGCTCTCACGCATCATTTATGGCACGCGCGTTGCGCTGGAGGTCGGCATCTTCTCCGTGCTGCTCGGAGGTATCTTCGGCACGTCGATCGGCGTCATCGCCGCGTACTCCGGCGGAAAAGTGGACCTCGCGCTGATGCGTCTGGTCGACGTTCTGCTTTCCTTTCCTGATTTGATCACCGGTCTGCTGGTCATGGCGGTACTTGGGCCCGGACTAGTCAAACTCATTCTCGCCATTGCGATCACGATCACGCCTCGTTTTGCCCGGATAGCCTACGGCCAAACGCTGGGGGTGAAAGAGAAGGAGTATGTCGACGCGGCTCATGCCCTGGGACAGCGCAATCGCGTCATCCTCTTTCGGCACATTCTGCCGAATATCGGCGGAGAGCTCGTGGTTTTGGCCAGCCTCTGGACTGCTGCTGCTATCCGGCTCGAAGCCAGCCTCAGTTTCATTGGGCTCGGTGTTCCTCCCCCTACCGCAACCTGGGGTCAGATGATTCGCGAAGGCACGGTCTATTTATCGTCTTTGCCCTTACTCAGCCTCGCGCCGGGTGTTGCACTCCTTATCACGGTTTTCGCCTTTAATCTGGTCGGCGACGGATTGCGAGATGTCCTCGATCCACGGTCGAAAAGTTAGCGTGATTGGGAGCGGACCTCATCCAGAGGCTCGAGCTCGAGGCCCAGCGGGTCGCGTTACGACAGTTCTTGAGAGGTTTCCGCCGGCACTGATCGCCTCGAATCGGCTTACCACCGTTCCCTGCCACGCGAGACGGAGTTAATGAGATGAATGGTCATGTCGTCATCGTGGGCGGAGGGATCAGCGGTGTCGCCACCGCCTATGAATTGGCTCGCAACGGTATCAGCGCAACCTTGCTGGAGCGAGGCGAGCTTGCCAGCATGGCGTCTGGATGGACATTGGCAGGAGTTCGCCAGTCCGGCCGGCACCCCGCCGAATTGCCGCTAGCGGCAGCCGCTGTTGCCCGCTGGGTGGGACTCGACGAAGAGCTCGGAGCCGAGACCGAATATCGACAACAGGGAAATCTCCGGCTCGCGCTTTCTGAAGCGGATGTTCCGATAATCCACGCGGCAGTCGACGCGTCGGTCGCGGCAGGTATCCCGATAACCTATCTCGACACGGTCGACGAGGTTCACGCGCTTGCACCCGCGCTGGGCGACGAGATCTTTGGGGCGTCGTATTGCCCGACGGATGGTCATGCCAATCCGACGAAATCGGTAATGGCCTTCGCTGAAGCAGCAAAGCGACATGGGGCGGTTATTCGAACCGGAATCGAGGTGACTGGCGTCTCGACCACAGGTGGGCGAGTCACCGGCGTCGAAACGAGCGAAGGTCCGATTCGCGCCGACAGTGTAATTCTGGCAGCCGGCGTCTATACCCCGCGGCTCCTGGAGCCACTTGGGCTGAACCTGCCCTTGCGCCTTTGCCATGTGCCAGTGGTGCAAACCGTTCCGACGGCGCCGATGCTCGATCAGGTGATTGGAATCGCTTCCGGTCGCTTCGCCGGTCGCCAACAAGTCGATGGACGTTTCCGCCTCACGCTGGGGAGCATTCCCTGGGACGGTGGTGAAACGCACGATCAATACAACATTCAGCCCACGCTGGAACAGGTACGGAAAACAATCGAGGTATCGACGCGTATCTTGCCCACGATCGAGGGGTTACGAGTGGCGCAAGTGTGGGGCGGATTGCTCGACCTTACGCCGGACGCGCTGCCGGTCATCGAGCGTTCGCCGGAGGTCGATGGGTTGATCATTGCTGCCGGTTTCAGCGGGCATGGATTCTGCCTGGGACCGGTCACTGGGCAAATCCTGGCAGACCTGGCGGTCATAGGGACAACCGAGATGCCGATCGAGGCGTTCCAACTCTCGCGGTTTATCGATCGAGTTACGGAGCCCGAATCGTTGACCCTGCACGGATAACATGCCGCCTATGGAGGGTTCAACTCGCGAGACGACAAAACAGGGCTGGCGATGTTTCGCCAGCCCTGTTGCTCTTTCGCAGATGGCGCAGCCTACGCGACGATCAGTGTCCCGACCATGCCGGCCGCGCGGTGGCCAGGCACCGTGCAGTAGTAGGTGTATTCACCGGCGGGCAGGTTGAAAGTAAACGACGCTGTCTCACCCTTGTTCAAAAGTGGCGTAGCGTAGTCCGTTCCATCGATCGCCAGATTATGCTGGGCCACGCCAGTGTTCGTAAGCGTGATCGTGACGTCGGTGTCGGCTGGGGCCTTCAGCTCGGTCTCTTTGTAGGCAATGTCGATCGCCGTTACCTCCAGGTTGGTACCAGTTTCGACCGCCTCCGGTGACGCGGATGCTTCGGGCGACGCTTCGGGTGTTGCACCCGTCGTTTCCTGAACAGTTCCGCCAACCTTCAGCGCAATGAGCTGCGTTACCGCAGTCATGCCAGGATCGGCAGTATCGGAGCTCGGAATGAACGGAGCTCCAGCAGGAATGAGCAGCAAGTCCCCATACGCACCCAGGGGAGCGCTGAGACCACTCGATGCCTGGTACATGAAGACCTGCGTGCCGTCTTCGACCGAGAACCCGCGCACCACACCGTCGAGTCCGCCAGTGAAGACGACGTCATTGATGACGGTCGCGGCGGCGAAGAGCGGCGTGGGAACGGTGACATCCCAGACGATTTCACCCGTCGCACCATCGAGCGCAACAACTTGTCCATTCGCGGTCCCCAGGTTTTCCGGTCCGGTGCCAACGCCAGTCGCGGTGTAGTACCCAGCACCGTTCAGGAGCGCTACGAACACGCGTCCATTGGCGAAGGCAAACGGAGTCTCGACGCCACCCAGGTTGCCAGGAAAGACCTCGAGCGTTTCGCCCTCCGGAATCTCCTGCACATCGTCGTTTTCATGTCGTCCTACGGGAGTCCGCCAAAGCTCCTCGCCAGTTTCCGTATTGGCAGCGACGACGATGGCATGTTTGCCAGTCGAGAACACCACGGACGTATCGACTCCATCGATCGCCACGGAGCCAAGAATTGGTGAGAGCTGATTGTCGAGGTCGAAGAGATCGTGCGGCTTGATGTTGATGTACCAGTCGACACCGCCGCGAACTGGGTCGATGCGCAAGAGTGAGTTCGCGTAGTCGTTGTCGCCAGGCCGGCCGGAGGCGTTCGGATAGTCTTCCGAGCCTGCATACGGTGCAGCATTTGCAACAGCGACGTAGAGCGTGCCATCTTCGGACACCGCCGGTGGATTCCAGAGACCGCCTCCAGCGTTGAGCCGAGCGCCGCCCCAGAGATTGTCCGTGGTGGTGTCGAAATACCAGAGAACCGTCCCAGTCCAGACATCGAGCGCGTGCAGGAATCCGCGCATACCCGCCAGATAGGAGACGTTCGGTGCGCCCGGCACTGTGCTGATGTAGAGCGTGTTGTCGTAGATGAGCGGAGCCATATCGATGCCTTCGCCGAGCGGGCCTTCCAGGCTCACTGACCAGAGAACATCACCGGTTTCCGCATCGAGGGCATCGACCTGTCCAGAGGCGCCGACTCCGAAGACCACCATGCCATAGCCCACCGCGACCCCATTCGGGCCCGGCCTGAGCAACTGGCTCATCGTAGATCTTTTCCCAGATAACCTCGCCAGTCTCCGCATCCAGCGCGTGGATGTTCGACGCGCCGTCCTGGAGAAAGATCTTGCCGCTGACCGCAATAGGGTTCGCGACGAAGGGAATATAGGCAGCAGCCACGTCGAATGGTGTCTGCCATGCAAGGCCGACTTCCCCAATCGTTTCTGTCGAAATCGAGCTTTGTCCGTCGTAGAACCGGGTTTGGCTCAGGTCGTACCCCTGGACCGGCCAGTTCTTCGGATCGTCGAATTCGGGTGGAACGGTTGGGCCGTTCGGAGTTGCCGTGCGGGCCGCGGGGTTGACCTGATACGTTTCAGGGCCGCCGCTGTCGCTACCAGCCACCGGAGTAGCTTCCGGAGTCGCGTCATCCTGAGCCAGAATGGTCTTTCCGAAAAGGGTCGCCCCCAGCGCTCCGATACCAAGACCAGCGGTTCGTTTCAGGACCGAGCGACGATGCATGAGATGGTGATCGAGGCCGCGCTTCAAACCGTTATTCAAATCGTCGTTCACTCCGTGTTTCTCCCGTGTGCCTTGTTCTCTACCACCGCAAGAAAGCTGTGGATCATTACTTACAGACTACCTGAAATGCACGCACTAGCTCACTTTTCGTGAGTTGGTGCGCCTTGATCGACAGGCACCATCCAATATTCCGAGGCTGTGGGATTTACTCGATCGCGGAGAGCGACCAGCTATCGATGAGGCGCCATGTCAACGTGTCTCCCCAGGCGCCATGCCAGTCTTCGCTTTCGAAGGCATAGAGATGCAGACGCTCGGCGGCGAAGCGCTGGGGGGCGATGGGTGCAAGCGACTGGCAAAACTCCAGAATTTCATCGAAGAACTGGGGTTGAATGTCGGCCATGGCAAGTGTCAGATGCGCTTCGAACAATTCGTGTCGCCATTCGTGCGGGGAAAAGTTGCAATCGTCATCAACTAACGGCAACAACTTTTCAAATGCGCGCTCATGGAGTTCCTGCATGGCGGTGTTTCGCGTTCCGTTAGGGTCTTGCATGATCCTGAGAACGATTCCGAGGTTGCCGAAACCGATGACGCCATTGTTCCAAACCGGGAATGACGGCATCCCCACGGTTACTGACGCCGCGGCAGCTCGAATCTCATCGAGGGGCGCGCTCGATTTGAAGAATCCCTTTATCGTGCAATGCGGCATGAACCTGCCGCCGACCTTTAGTCCATATTGCCGCTCCAGGAGCTGATGCATCTGCACCTGGGCGGCGCACATTTTGGGTGAAGGTCGCAGGTAGTAGCCATAGCGAACGTTCTCGGGCATCACGCATTCCTCTCGATGAACGAGAACAATCGTATGCGCTCCGATACCCGGTTGCCTGTCATTGCGAATCCAGGGCGCTAGGCCCCCAGGCGAATGACCGGGTTCGTCAGGGTCCCAATACCGTCGATTGTGATCGAGACTTCATCCCCCGCTTTCAGCGTGAACTCGGAAGGCGGCACGATACCGGTACCAGTCATAAGAATGGCGCCGTGAAAGTGGGTGTTGTCGCGGTAGAGGTATTCGACCAGATCGTCGAACGTGCGATGGAGCTGGTTGGTATTGGTGGTTCCCTGGAATCCGATCTCGCCGCCCCGTTTGATGACCAGCTCGATACTGAGATCGTTGGGGTTGTCGATCTCGGACGCGAGCGCAATGACGGGTCCGAGCGCAGCGGCTTTGTCATAGACCTTCGCCTGCGGCAGATAGAGCGGATTCTCCCCTTCGATACTGCGAGAGGAAACATCGTTGCCGACGGTATACCCGACGATCTCGCCCGCGCTATTAATGACCAGCGCGCATTCAGGCTCGGGGACGTCCCAGGTGCTGTCACTCCGAACGGCAATTTCTTCTCCAGGACCGGCTACGCGGAAGCGCATTCCCTTGAAGAATATTTCCGGGCGGTCCGCCTCGTAGACGATGTCATAGACACTCTTCGCCTGGGATTCTTCCATGCGTGCATCCCGGCTGCGCATGTAAGTCACACCGGCGCACCAGACCTCCTGCCAATCGATCGGGGCTTTCATGGTCACATCCGTCAGTGGGGTGCGCAGATCGCTTTTCTTCACCTGACTCAGCGCAACATCGAGCTGACTCCTGGAGAGCCGTAAAGCCACACCCAGCGAGGCAGGCCCCCCGGCAGCTTCGATATCGATGACTTCATCGCCATCGATCAGACCAAAAAGCGGTTTCCCATCGGTACCGAACTGGTAGATGCAAAGTGCCAAACATGTTCTCCTGCGTCGTTACGTCGAATCTGAGTTGGTCAGTAGGGTCCAGCGTTGTCTGAACATTGCTCGATGCCGGCTCTTAGTCCACTGGCGGTAGTTGGGCGATGCGAGCGGCGACGAGCTCGGCAATGTGGGCGACCTTGATGCTGCGGCCCTCGGCGTCGGCTCCGCCGCGCAGATGCATGATGCACCCCTGGTTGTCGGTCACTACGACCGGCGCATCGGTTGCCTGTGCATTGTCGAGCTTGCGCGTCATGAGCCGTTCGGAAATCTCCGGATAATCGAAGCTGAACGAACCACCGAACCCGCAGCAGGTGCGATTGCCATCGAGCTCGCGAACCTCGCAACCGAGCAAATCGACCAGAATCTCGCGGGGCTCATACGATAGCCCGAGCGCGTTGAGTCCCTGACAGGAATCGTGATAGGTTACGACCGGAGTGACGGTTTCGGATGCCAGGGTTCCCGCTGGAATCTTGGCAACGTTGACCAGGAAAGAGGTGAAGTCCATCACCTTGCCAGCCAGTGCCTGCGCGCGTGCCTGCCAGCTCAGCTCGTTGCGGAAAATGTGCAGATAGTCCTGGGCAAGCATGGCCACGCAGCTCGCGCTTCCGGAAACGATGTAGTCAGCCGAAGTCCGCGAGAGCGCGTTCTCCAGCGCAACGATGGTTTCCTGCGCCATCTTCCTCGCTTTGGGGGCATCGCCCGAGTTGTTAGCCGGCAACCCACAGCAGTTCAAACCGCCGGGATAGATCATTCGCACCCCCAGGGCGCGCATCGTTTGCACGATCGCCATCCCCTGCTCGGGATACAACCGGTCGGTCATGCACCCCGGGAAGAGCGCGACGGTTTTACCGGCGACGGCACTTGGAATCCGCGGGGGCAACGCATCCTCGAACGAACCCGTGGGTACAAGATCGCGCAACGGTTCGGCAGCGGGAACGGGAAGACTGCGCCAGCGCGTTTGCCGGTTGATGATCGGGAGTCTGCGACTGCGAATGAGGCCCTTGCGAGAGATCGGCCCCGAGAATCGTCCGCCCAGGCGAGTGACCGCATCGACGGCCCACGGGCGCGAGTAGACCTCCAGCACTGCTGATTTCTTCGAGTCGATACCGTCCGCTTCGGCAACCATCTTGCGCACGTCGAGGATCTGTTGCGGCAGTGGGATGCTGGACGGACAGACGGTCTCGCACGCGTTACAGGAGAGGCAGAGCGATTGCGCCTTGGCAATCGATTCCAGGCCATGATGAAATCCGGAAACGACCAGCCCGATGGCCCCGCTGTAGATGTGGCCGAACACGTGACCGCTGACTTCTCCATAGGGCGGGCAGACGTTGGAACAGGCTCCGCAGCGAATGCAATGCAACGCATCGACGAACTCGGGCATGGAACGCATCATGCGCCGGCCATTGTCGACCAGGATGATGTGCATCTCATGCCCTTCAGTCGGGCCAGTCATGAAGGTGGAATAGACCGTGAGCCGTTGACCCGTCGCGCTTCGTGACAGCAGCCGGAGCTGGGTCATGGCATCGTCGTAGGTGGGTACCAGCTTCTCGATACCAGCCAACACAATGTGCACGGGGGGAATCGACCCGGAAAGCCGGCCGTTCCCTTCGTTGGTGATGATCATGACCGTGCCGGATTCGGCTATGAGCGCATTCGCGCCAGTCATCCCGACTCCGGCTTCGAAGAATGCCGGGCGGATGATGTCGCGAATCGTGCGGACCTGCTCGGGAATATCGTCGTAGGAAACGGGCTTGTCGAGCACCTTGTTCAGGAGCTCGCCCACCTGCTGCCGCCCAAGGTGGAGCGCGGGGCCAACGATATGACTCGGGCGCTCGTGTCCCATCTGGACGATCCACTCGCCCAGGTCGGTTTCGACAACCTCGATGCCTAATGGCGCCAACTCATGGTTCAGCTCGACTTCCTCGCTGACCATCGATTTCGATTTGACGATCAGCTTGGTACCGTGCTGCTCACAAATCTGGCGAACGATCTCGACCACATCGGCTGCACTGGTCGCGGTGTGGACCTTGGTTCCGGTACGCTCTGCCTGTTCAGTGAATTGCGCCAGAAAGCCATCGAGCTCGTCGGTGACGTGGGTCTTGATTCCCTTGAACTTGACGCGAAGTTGCTCGAAGTCGATTTCTTCGAGCGAACGATCGCGGGTGCCACGCCAATTCTTCTGGTAGGTGCCGATATTGCGCGCGAGATTGGGATTATGCAGCGCCTTTTCATAGCGCTCGCGGAAGGTAAGTTCGTCTTCGAGTCTCGTCGATGCGTTCGTCGAGGGCGGGGTGGTTCATGCGAATAGCTCATCTACGAAGAGCACCGCGACCTTACCCGGTCCCTGCACTCCAACAGTCAACGACATTTCAATATCGGCGGTTCGGCTCGGACCGGTACAGAGCGTGGCATAGGCGCCGTTCGGCCGGAGGGCCAGCCGGCGCAACACAGCGCCTGCTTCATCCAGACCGGGCAAAAGGGTTTCGGTATGCACGATCTGCACGCAGGTGAGGCTGAGCAACCCGACTGCCCGATCGGCAAGGGTAGGCTCGGCCAGAAGCACACTGCCGGTTTCCGCCACCGCGTTCATCCCGAGCACAAAACCTACCGGCGCGTCGAGCGCGGATTCGGGTGTCGTAACTTCTTCGACGTCGATTCCGCGCTTGCGCACCGCACCGATCAATGCGGGTGCCGTCGAGCGGAGCTCGCCGGAAATCATGGCGCTGCTTTGCCCCGTCTCCTGCACGACACGCACGAGAAAATCGGTCGCGTCTTTGCAGCCCGAGGCGCGCACTACTTCGACACCGAGCGGACCTATCCGCTCGGTGAACATTTCGATCAGCAGACTCGTTCGCGCCGCTTCTGCTGGCGAGACGGTGACGGTCATGGCGCGGGGTGCCTTCCGAAACTAGAGAATCGCACCCAGGATCCAGGGGTTGAATTCTTCCTGACCAACGCCGGCCGCTTCGCTCTTCGAGGAAGCGCCAGAGGCTACCGCAAGAATCTTGTCAAAGATCTGTTCGCCGAACTCGTCGAGCGAAATGCCATCGAGCACCCCACCGGCATTGATGTCCATGTCCGGTTCCTGATTGGCGTAGAGGGTGCTGTTGGTGGCGATCTTGATGCTCGGGGCCGGCTTGAATCCGAACGCCGAACCTCGCCCGGTCGTAAAGACGACGAGGTTGCATCCACCGGCAACTTGCCCAGTGACCGAAACGGGATCGTAGCCCGGGCTATCCATATGAACGAAACCACGTTCGGTCACGCGCTCTGCGTACCCAACCACCTGGTTGAGCGGAGTCGAGCCGGCCTTGGCCGCTGCTCCGAGCGACTTCTCGTAGATATTCGTCAGACCACCGAGCTTGTTGCCGGGAGCCGGATTGTTGTCGATGCTGCCACCATGGTAGGCGGTGTATTCCTCCCACCAATGGATGCAATCGATCAGCTTCTGTCCGACCTCGGGAGACTTGGCCCGGCGAGTCAGCAGGTGCTCGGCACCGTAGACCTCGGTGGTCTCACCAAGCACGACCGTGCCGCCCTGCTTGACGATGATATCGGCGGCCTTGCCCAGACCGGGTTCGCGGTCACACCCGACCAGCCGTCCGAACCGCCGCACTGCAACGCCACGACCAACTCGGATGCGGGAACTTCCTCGCGGGTGCACTTGTTCGCTTCCGGAAGGATCTTCTTGACCGCCTCGATCCCGGCCTCGACCGTCTTCAGCAAATCCGCCGTCTTGCTGGATCGTGATCACCAGCGGAGCGTCTTCCTTCATCGAGGTCGCGTCGATCATGTCGGTCGGCTGGTTTACTTCACACCCGAGCGACATGATCACGTAGCCAGCTACGTTCGGATGATCAACGATACCGGCCAGGGTCCGCTGGAAAATGTAGAGATCGCGCGAGCCGATATGTGCGCCGCAACCACCCTTGTGGGGAAGCGCGATGACGCCATCGACATTCGGGTACTCGTCCATGACGCCGGGCTGGCGGAAAGTATTCGGCGATGCGCGCAGTGGCCGAAGACGAGCAGTTGACCGACGCCAGCACCGCAACGTAGTTGCGCGTTCCAACCCGGCCGTCGGCGCGGCGGAATCCCATGAAGGTACGTCGCTGGGCTTCAGGCACCAGCTCGACCGGTTCATAGTCCTCGCTAAAGGCATAGTCGAGATCGAGCTCCTTGATGCCAAGGTTTTGGGTGTGGACATGCTGACCGGCAGTAATGTCTTGCGAGGCCCAGCCGATGATCTGGCCGTACTTGTGCACGACGCCGTCGTAGGGGACATCGACAAGCGCGACCTTGTGCCCCATCGGAATCAGCTGGGCGACGCGGATGATCGAACCGTCATCCAGAATCAATTGCGTACCCGGAAGCAGCGAAATCTTGGCGACCGCCACTTCATCATCTGGATGAAGGAGTACGGCGACCGAGGTAAGGGCAACGGGATCCTTCGGTGCTCTTGCGAGGCTGATCGAGTCACTGCGAATCTGAGTCGAGCTCATGGGGGGAATCTCCGAATAGGCCGCTCTCTCTCAGCGGCAGCGGGCGTGGGTTCATAGACCAATAGAGTACGCCATCGTCGCTGTGGCCAGCCCACCCCCTATCTCACTTCGCCCGCCCCGAGGCCGGGTTACCGAGCCTGCCCGTAGGAAAACGCGAGAAGGCTCTCAAAGCGAAACGCTGACCAGCGGCTTCGCACCTCAGATCAGTTGCTGACTATGGATGCGGAGTTCGGGACGAGACCGCCAATCGATTCCAGACATTGATCGTCGCAATCGCGACCGTAAGCTGGGCAACTTCGACGTCGCTGAACTCGGCGCGTACTGCTGAGAAAGCTTCGTCGGGAATCTCCGTGTCGGCCACGAGGGTGACGCTTTCGGTCCAATCGAGCGCGGCCCGCTCGCGCAGATCGTAGACCGACGCCTCACGCCAGACCGTCAGCAGATAGATCTTGCGTGGATCCATTCCACCGGCCAGCGCTTCCTCGGTATGCATGTTCACGCAAAAGGCACAATGATTGATCTGGGATGCACGCAATTTGATGAGATGCAGGAGCTGCAGATCGATTCCGGACGCATGCAACGCTTTTTCGAGCTGCACCACCGCCTGGTACAGCTCTGGCTGCAATTTGCTCACACTCATTCGTTCTTCCATGAGACTCTCCAGGATTCCAAAAATATAAGGGAGCATTTCCGCTACCGAAAGGTGCCGCTCCGATTCAGCGTCGTCACTGATGAAGCAGGCTAGAGTACCCGGTATCGATTCCAGACCTCGCTCAGGAGCGCCCCCTCCCGGAGGTCATCACGAGCACGATCCTCGGTGGCTACTTTCTCGAAAGCTTTGGCGACACATTCATCTGCGACCTCCGCGGGTATCACGGCGACCCCGTCGATTTCGGCGAAAACGATGTCACCGGGGTGAACCTTGACACCACCGCACACCACCGGACAATTGAAATCGATGCATTGGGTCCTGCCGGCCGCATCGAAGGGACGAGCACCGGTGGAAAAGACCGGAAAGCCGAGCTCGAGAATCTTGCGTGTGTCGCGGTGATAGCCATCGAGGAGCATGCCACGCGCTCCCCGGCCCAGGGCCGCATTCGAAAAGAGTTCTCCCCAGTACGCCGCATTTGCCAGACCGCTGGTGGCAACGACACCGACATTCCCAGGCTGAAGTGCGTCGATGGCCGCGATGATCTTCGTGTACGGCTCTGGCTTCATCTCGTAAATCGGCGCCATGAGGATGGTGTGCGCGGTTCCGACCAGCACCTGTCGGTCGAGCGGATCGATGGGCTGAATGTTCGACTCCAGCACCTGATCGCGAAACCCGAGCGAATCGAGAATGTCCGAGATCACGGCCACGTAGAGCTCATTTGCCATACGGTCGAAGAATTCACGCCGGTCGGGCGGTGTCACAGGGAACCTCCTTTTAAATGTGGAATTCGAAATGGCCCAGGTCTTCGGCACGGGTCAACTCCCCCTGAGCGGTGGCAACAATCTTCCCCAGGATCTCCTCGCCAACTTCCGCGATCGCCTTGCGCCCCTCGACAATCGAGCCAGCATTCACGTCCATGTTGTCGCTCATGCGTGCGTAGGTTTCCGGGTTGCCGCAGACTTTGATGACCGGCACGATACCGGACCCTGTGACGGTGCCGCGTCCGGTGGTGAACACCACGATGTGCGCACCGCAACTTGCAAGCTCGGTGACACCATTGGGATCGCTAATCGTACCGGCGCCGGTCCAGCCACCTTCCTGCACGTAGTACGGCGCAAGCAGATGGAGTCCCGGCTGCGCAGGCCGCTCCCACTCGCCACCGTGGAGCACACCGACCACTGGCGACGACCCTGCTTTGCAAACGGCGCCGAGTGATTTCTCTTCGATCGTTGTGAGACCACCCTCGATATTGCCCGAGCTGATGGCTCGTTGCCCGGTTCGATCACCCCAGGCGCGCGCAATCTCGATAGAGCGCATGATTTCCCCGCGAACTTCGTCATTCGCAGCACGCTTGCCAAGCGACGATTCGCATCCGAGCAGCTCGTTCGTTTCCTCGAAGATGACCGTTCCGCCATTGGCGACGATACGATCGGCCGCCACTCCCACTGCGGGATTGGCAGCGATCCCGGAGGTGGTATCCGAACCACCACATTCGACCCCGACGATCAAGTCAGAGAAAGGAATCGTGACACGTTCGACGTTTTGTTCGAGCAGAGCGCGGCCACGCTCGACACCTTTTGCGATGGCTTTCTTGGTACCGCCTTCGGCCTGGATCGAGATGAGCTCAACCGGCTTGCCCGATTCGGCAATCGTTGCGGCAATCCCCGCCGCATCTGAGCATTCACATCCAAGCGAAAGGACCAGCACACCGCCAATGTTTGGATTCTGCGCGACGCGGATCATCTTGTGTTGCGCACCAGCATCGGAAAGGCAGTCGCGCCATCCAGCCACGACCGCGTCCTCCAATTGCCAGGCGATACGGCGGGAGACTTCTTCGGCACAGACGACGGTGAAGAGGACGAGCAGGCGATTGCGAATACCGACCTGTCCGTCGGCGCGCTGATAGCCCTCGATAGTGATGGTACTGAGGTCGATAGGAGCGTCGACAGCGACGGTCATGGCACACCTGCTGATGAGTCCCGCTTTGGCTGTGAAGCGGACTTTGTTCTGACGGGGTTAGTCTATCCCGTTCGATGATGAAAATCTGAGCGAGGAGGCTTGACGATGATTGTGGTTGGGGTCGATGGATGCAGGATGGGCTGGGTTGCAGCTGTCATGGGACACCGACGAAGGCAACATCAGTCATCTCGATACACGCCACGATTTCGGAATGGTGCTTTCAGGCATTTCCAAAAGATGAAGTGAACGCAATCGCTAGTCGACATTCCCATCGGCTTGATCGATTGCCACAGGGCCGCAGACATCGAAGCACGAGAGTCTCGAAGTGCCGAGAGTCGAGTGTATTTCCGGCGCCTGATCCTCGATTGTTTGCAATCGAGGATTACGATGCCGCTAACACAGAATCTGGAAGAACTGTGCGGCAAGGGCATCTCCACACAGGCGTTTCGGGATCTTCCCGAAAGTTGGAGAAGTCAATCAAGTTATGACTCCCCCTTACAGTCTCGCGTTATCGAGGTCCATCCTGAGGTTTGTTTCTGGGCAATGGGCGGAGGTGCCGAATTCTGACGAAGCCAAGCGGACCATAACGGGTTCAAAAAGACGTCCGTTCTCAGAACGCCTCAGAGCACTATTTGCATGAACTGCCTGAGAGCAATGGAACAAGAACGAAAAGATGGCATCAAGTGCGCGAGCCCGACGATGTATTCGATGCAGTGGCGGCTGCCTGGACCGCTCGTCAGATGGGTCGACGGAAAGCACTTTGATCGTTTCCCGAAGAACCCGAAATTAGACCAGGAAGGCTTCGAGCCGAGATATTTACTGAGAGACTTGACTTAGCCAGCACCAGTTGTCGCCTTGCGATCGCAGGGCACGGTAAGCACCTGCGCTACGACCGATGTGGGAGGAGTCTATGAGACCTCGAAGCCATACGCGGCTGAGGCTGATGATGTTGTGGATGTGGGCATGTTCGCCGGGGGCGATGGGGGCGGTGGCGAGGCCGAAGGGTTCGCCGTGCTTGATGGCGGGGGTGTCTTGTGGAATCTCGATGATGGCCACTTTGTGACCGAGTTTGATCGGACCGGTAATTTCGAGATCGAAGCGGGTCCCATCTGGATTGGCGATAGTCACCGCGGCAGGTCCGTCGAGATCGCGCATGGCGGTGGCGACATTGTCTTTGGGATCGAGCACGATCATGTCGGGAGCGGTCATTCGGTCATCCTGAGACGATGATGCAATTGGCGTAGGGACAGGTATCTCCGGTGCGGATCGTCGCTTTGGCGCCGTGCCCGAGCCGTTTCAATTCCAGGTGAGAAACCGTTTCGAAACGGACATCCGGCAAGAGCGCGTGCAGCTCCGCGACGCGATGGGGCGAGACGAGCGACATCTCGTCGGTGATGAGGATGCGGTCGATCGACCACTCGGCGTCGATGGCAGCCAGAACATCGAGCACGGTCGGTTTGTCGTCGATCAGCGCAAGATCGATACGGCGCGGTTCTTCTGGCACAGGAAAACCACGGTCGCTTACCAGCAGGTAGTCAGTGTGCCCGCTGCTCGCCAAGACGTGGCTCAACTCGGGGTGAAGGATTCCGTCCTTCTTCATGTGGCTTTCTCGGGATCGAGCCCGCGCGACTTGTAGTACCGGGCGCGTTGCTCTAACGTCACCCGTTCCACGAACGATTGCGCCGGACGCTTGAAAACGAACCCCGTCTCTTCGGGATCGTCGGTGGCGACCAGTTCCCATCCGTTGCGGCCCAGCTCGTTGAGGGTTTCGACGGGTATCGAAGATTCGATGCGATATTCCCAAGTTGGAAGCGGTTGCATCTCAGGTTCCCCGCCGGCGCAGGCGATCGACAAGAACGGCAAGAATGATGACCGCGCCGATAACGATCTGTTGATAAAAGGCGGAGATGTGCATAAGGGTCAGACCGTTGCGAATGACTGCCATGAGCAAGGCGCCGATCATCGTCCCGACGAGGGTGCCCTCTCCGCCGAAGAGCGAGGTTCCGCCGATCACGACCGCCGCGATGGCGTTGAGCTCCTCACCGGTTGCGAAATCGGCTTTAGCGGAATTGAGCCGTGAGGTCAGCATGATGGCCGCGATCCCGGCGCAGATCCCCATGAAGGTATAGACCGCGATCTTGTACCGGTCGATTTGCACGCCGGAGAAGCGTGTGGCTGTTTCGTTTCCGCCGATGGCGTAAACGTAGAGGCCCAGCCGTGTGTAGCGCAGGATCAGGAATCCCACCAAAAAGGTGCAAAACGCGATAACTACCGGAGAGGGAAAGGGTCCGAGGCTACGAGTTCCCCAGACATCCCAATCGGGCACTTTCTTATTGAGAAACGAAATCGGTTGTCCCGTGGTCAATTGTGACGCAGCGCCTCGATAGATCTGCATCGTACCGAGGGTTGCGATGAATGGCGGAATCTTGCCGATGGTGATGATGAGACCGTTGATCATCCCGGCCAACGCTCCGACGCCCAGCATCAGGAGCACCGCTTGCCACATCCCCCAACCGTGCTTGTCGATCATCAAGGCGCCGGAGACCGCGCTCAATGCGACCATGGATCCGACGGAGAGATCGATCCCCGCGGTGAGGATGACAAAGGTCATACCGATACCGAGAATGGCAGTGAGCGAAGCCTGGCGCGCGACATTGAGCCAGTTGCCACTGGTCATGAAAACCGATTCCTGGCTCCAGATCAGCATGCTGAGGATGATGAGACTCAAGAGCGGTCCGAACGTTTGCCAGATTCGGCCGATCGTCAGGCGGTTGCTACGCTCTCCGGAGACCGCGGGCGTTACAGGGGCGCTCACGCGGCTGCTCCTATCTCGTCCTGTGTACTTGCTGCCGCATAGCTCATGATCGATTCCTGCGTCGCTTCGGCGCGGTCGAAGCGAGCGACGATCGCGCCTTCGCGCATGACCAGAATCCGGTCACTCATCCCGAGCACTTCGGGCAGCTCGGACGAGATCATCAGAATCGCCGCGCCTCCCCTGAGCAGCTCGCTCATGAGGCGATAGACCTCGACCTTGGCGCCAACGTCGATGCCGCGCGTGGGCTCGTCGAAGATGAAAATGCGCGCATTGGTAAGCATCCATTTGGCCAGCACCACTTTTTGTTGATTTCCTCCGGAAAGGAACATGACCTTCTGGCGCGCGCTTGGCGTTTTGATGCGCAGCGCGTCGATGTAACGGCGGGCGGTCAAAAATCGATTGCGGGGCGGAATCAGCCCAGGTGGCGCGCCGGTGGCGCTCGGGGCGGCCATCGCGATGTTGTCTCCCACTGAGAGGAGCAGGACCAACCCCTGATGCTTGCGGTCTTCCGGCAAAAGAGCGATTCCGTTGCCGATGGCCTTACCGGGAGTGGAGTTCGAGACTGGTTTTCCGAAGACCTCGATGGTGCCGCTGTCGAGCTTGTCGATGCCGAAGATGGCGCGTGCCACCTCGCTGCGACCGGCACCGACCAATCCAGCGAGCGCGACTATCTCCCCTTGCCGCACGTCGAACGAGATATCCCTCAGTACGCCGGAGCGGTTCAGTCCTTCGACCTTCAGTGCGACTTCACCAAATGGGATCTCTTCTTTCGGGAACTGTTGCGTCAGCTCGCGGCCGACCATGAGGCGGATCAGATCGTTCGGGGTGGAGGTCGCCATTGGCACGGTATCGACGTACTTGCCATCGCGCAAGACGGTCGCCCGGTCACCGACCCGGGTCGCATCTTCCAGGTGGTGGGAAATCAGGATGATCCCGGTTCCCTGGGCCTTCAATTTCTCCACCAGTTGGAAGAGTTGTTCTGACTCTTCGGCGGTGATGGCAGCGGTTGGCTCATCGAGGATCAGGACGCGCGCATCGCTAACCAATGCTTTGGCAATCTCGGTCATTTGCTGCATTGCCACCCCAAGCCGGGAAACCGGCGTGTGAGGATCCAGGTCGATGCCAAGTTGGCGAAGCTGATCACGGGCGCCTGAATAGAGCGCAGCCCAATCGATCACCCCAGTTTTGCCGCGCATCGGCTCACGGCCCAGATAGATGTTTTTTCCAACATCGAGATGGGGAATCAGATTGAGCTCCTGATGCACTGTACTAATGCCCAGTTGCTGCGCGGCGTGCGGGGTACGCAAGTGAACGCGCGCACCTTCGAAGAACATCTCGCCATCGTCCGGTTGGTAAATACCAGACAGGAGCTTGACCAACGTCGATTTCCCAGCGCCGTTTTCTCCAACGAGAACATGCACTTCACCCGCGAAAAGGTCGAAGCTCACGTCATCGAGTGCCACGACACCAGGAAAGCGTTTGGACACCCGAACCAGTCGAAGAATCGGGGCATCACGCGCCGGGCGGGGGTCGTCGTTGACCCCCGCCACAATCGCATCTCCATTGTGCGTGTCCATCGAGGACATCGTTGTTGGTTTCTCCAGCTACCAAACGGTCTGGTTAGGCGTTTCCGGCCTGGAAATCTGCGGCGTTGTCGGCGGTCACCAACAGCGCGCCGGAGTCGACCAATGCGGGAACCTCTTCGCCGTTCAGGTGACGCACCATCAAGTCAACGCCAACCGTACCCATCACCTTCGGGAACTGGGCCATGGTGCCATCCACACTGCCATCGATGATGGCCTGCACGACGTCCGGAATGGCATCGAAGCCAACCAGCGCCACATCGTCCCGTCCAGCCGCGATTAGCGCCTGGAGCGCTCCGAGAATTGGTGGATCGTTGGCACCAGCGATAGCGGCCACATCCGAGTCAGAGACCAGAATGTTCTCAGTGATGGTGAATCCTTCGTCCTGGTTCCAGTGGGCTGACTGGTCGATCACCTCGATATCGGGATAGGTATCGAGCGCGGCATGGAGACCATCATTACGGGCCTGGGCGGTCTGGTTCGCCATATCGCCCTGGAGATTGAGCACCTTGCCGGCGCCACCAATCAATTGCGCGATGTACTCACCCTGCTGGGTGGCAGCGGCGACATTGTCGGTCTGAATCAGGGAAACGAGCTCCCCGCCTGCCGGAGCCGTGTCGACCGCGATCACCGGGATACCCGCGGCATTTGCGGCTTCGACGCCCTGAACGATGCCTGCGGCGTCGATCGTGCCCATGATGATGCCGTCGTATCCCTTGGTCACCGCATCTTCCATCTGGGAAACCTGGTCGGCGACTCCGGAGTCATCCGGCAGCGCGATGACATCGACCGTCACGCCATTTTCCGCGGCGCGCGCTTCGACGCCTTCTTTCAGCAACTGCCAGAACGCGTTAGATGGAAAAACTTGCATGAAGGCAAGCTTGTAGGCTTCGTTTCCCTGTACTGGACCGTAAGCGGTCATGGGATCTGCGACCGGGGACGCAGCCGGGGTTGCGTCTTGTGCAGCGGCTGGTCCGATTTTGAATCCGGTTGTCGCAGCAGCAGCGGCTGCGGCGGAGAGTCCGAGGAACGTTCGTCGGTGAAGCGTCATGGCCAATCATCCTTTTCTCGAATTCGAAAGCCAACGGAACAAAGCTGGTTCCACTTTTATCTCGATGCGGGGCTCACCTCCCAATGGACGCGAATGCTCGAGTTTTTTTGCAGATGTCCGGCGATTGTACCGGAACGTTCTCCAAGTTGGTATAGGCTCGACTGTGCTACAAGTGCCGCAATCTAAATGGATGAGCCCGCTATGGGCAGGAGCAGGAGAACCCTATGCAACTGGCGACGAGGATGTCTCGCCTTGGCACCGAAACCGCATTCGAAGTGCTGGTGCGCGCTCGCGCATTGGAAGCGGAGGGCCGCGATGTCATCCACCTGGAGGTGGGGGAGCCCGATTTCGATACTCCGGCCAATATCATCGAAGCCGGCGCTGAGGCGCTGCGCTCCGGCTGGACCCATTACGGCCCAGCCCCGGGATTGCCGCAATTGCGTGAGGCAATCGCAAACTATCTGAACAGCTCGCGCGGGACGGATTACGGTCCGGACAACATTGTCGTCACTCCGGGCGGCAAGCCGATCATGTTCTTCGCAATTCTGGCCTTGCTGGAAGCCGGCGACGAAGCCATCTATCCGAACCCGGGATTCCCAATCTACGAATCGATGATCAATTTCACCGGTGCGACGGCGGTCCCATCTCCTATTCTGGAGAAGTTCAGCTTCGCGCTCGATGTCAGCGAGCTTCCTGGACTGATCACCGACAAGACCAAATTGCTCATCATCAACAGCCCGGCCAATCCGACTGGCGGTGTGCTCAACCGCCAGGAGATCGAGGCGATTGCCGAGTTGGCAGTTGCGAACGATCTCATCGTGCTGGCAGACGAGATCTATGCCGAGATCCTTTATGAGGGCGAGCATGTCTCGATTGCGACCATGCCTGGCATGAAAGAGCGGACCATTATCCTCGATGGTTTCTCGAAGACTTATGCGATGACCGGCTGGCGGCTGGGCTACGGCGCCATGCCGGTGGAATTCGCCAAGGTCATCGGAAATCTGATGGTCAACAGCAACTCCTGCACCTCGATGGGGGTGCAAATCGCCGGGGTCGAAGCGCTGACCGGTCCGCAGGACGATGTGAAATCCATGGTGGCTGCATTCGAGAAACGGCGCGATCTGATGGTCGACGGACTCAATGCCATTCCGGGAATCACCTGCCTGTTGCCCAAGGGAGCGTTCTACGTTTTCCCGAATATCTCCGGCACCGGACTGTCGAGCAAGGAGTTCGCCGACAAGTTGCTGCAGGACTATGGAGTCGCGGCGATTTCGGGGACATCGTTCGGTTCGTACGGCGAGGGGTATCTGCGGCTGTCGTATGCGAACTCGGAAGAGAATCTGCAACGAGCACTCGACCGGATTCGCCAGATGGTGACAGATTTGGGCGTGGCGTAGGGCTCCTCCGAATCGAGTTACGGCCAGCGTCTCCCGGCACTGAAGGTTTTTCGCCGGCACAGGGCCGGCGGCTACGCTTGTGATCCGCCGGCACAAGGGCCGGCAGCTACGCTCGGGAGGCGCCGGCACAAGGGCCGGCGGCGAAGATCGGGATTGGACGGCACAGGGCCGGCGGCTACGATCGGGAGATGCATTCAGTAGCTGGAAAACGGAGACGCGTTCGAAAAACGCTTCGATTGCGTTTGGGGTGCTTCGGCGGGATCGACCTCGACTCACGCTTTGCGGTAATGGGAAATGGGAAAGCGCCGGGACCCTGGCCGATGCAGTTGCAGGAGCGAGCACGACTGGGAGCCGTCCGCTGGCCTGGCCAACGATGCGGAGGTTGGCACACGGGCGGATGCAGTGAGGCGCTGCCCAGGCCCGCACCATCCGCCGGTGTGCCGCTTGAAGACAGTATAGAACATATGTTCTATACTGTCAAGAGGTTAGCAGCTTGTAGTAGAAGACGGTGCCGTCGAGAGAACCTGAGGACGATTCAGCCCAGCGAGGGATGATGCCGGCCGGGGTCCAGCCCTGCGATAGGTAAAAGTCGTTGGAGGGGTCTCCTTCTCGCGTGTCGAGATGGAGGGTGGTCCAACCGTTTTCGACGGCGATCGATTCGATCCGATTCATCAGCAACCTACCGATACCGAGCCGTTGGGCGCTGGGATGGACGAAGAGCTTGTTGATTTCGGCGCGATGACGCGCGTTCCTCTTCGGGCTCCATTCGAGTTGCACCGTGCCGACGATCTGTTCATTTTGTTGAGCGACCAGCAGGACAATGTTTTGCGCTTCGATCACATGGAGCCAATAGGCACGCGCTTCCGCCGGATCCAGCGGCGGCAGGAAGCCAACTGACGCGCCTCGATCGACGACCCTGATCAGCAGTGCGGCCAACTGCTCGACCTCTTGTTCTGACAGCGAAGCCACCTGCGCGATCCGCGTTGCGTGCTCGGTCATGCCCCATCCTCTCCCCACGCTGCGACCAATTCCGGTACGGTTGGCGATAATAGCGGTCACAAGGGATTCGATTGGTAAGGAGGCGAGATGGAGCGCATACCATTGCGCGGAACGATTGCGATCGACGGGGCGGAGAGACATCCGCATGCGGCACGCCGGTTACGGGATTCGTTTCCGGCGGTTGCCTGGGTGGAACGCGGTTCATCGGAGAACGCTGCGATCACGTTGGCAACCGACGAGGCGCTACCCGAGGGGGCGTTTTCCATCGAGACCGCAACCGGTGACAGCGGCACCACAGTCTCAGTCAACGGCGGACCGTTCTCCGGCGTGATCTATGGCGTCGAAGAGATCGTGCAACGGGCCGCGCAACCAGTCGAGGGCGGGTTTGCATTGCCTGCCGGGACGATCGAGGACGCACCCGATCTGCCCTATCGCACCTGGTGGAATTGGGACCATTCGACCAATTGGGATCTCGATCAGATCGGGATGCAAGAAATCGGAGTCATGAACCCCTATGGCAAACCGGCCGATGGGTTTCTGGCCGATTTCGAGCGCGTCGTCGACTTCATGAGCCAGAATCGGATCGCCGCCATCGCGATCTACGGGTTTCTGCGTGAGTCGCATGGCGGGATCGAAGCAGCCCAACAACTCTGTCATTACGCGACCGAGCGGGGGGTGCGTATTCTCCCGGGAATCGCCATCAACGCGTATGGCGGGGTGGTCTGGGAGATGGATCACGAATTCAATCTGGCGACCTGGTTACGCAAGCATCCGGAACTGGCCGCGCAGATGGAACGGCCACCGGGATTTCAAATCCAGGATCTCGGATTCGATCTCTATTTTCCGCGCGGCGACTATTCGATGCGCGGGTGTCCGTCGCAACCGGCCAATCAGGATTGGATGGCCGAAGCGGTGGCGTGGATGGCCGAGACGTTCGAGATCGGCGGGATCAATATCGAGGCGGGAGATTACGGTGTCTGCGGATGCCCGCTCTGTCAGGCGAGGAGAGCCGAACGAGAGGATGCGCAGCGACGGGACGGATACGCCGAATCGTGGTCGCATGCTGATATGGCCGACTTCTACCCGCGACTTTATGATGCGGTACAGCAACGGCGTCCCGGCTCCTGGATCTATTCCGAGATTCAATGGGACAACCTGATGGATGCGGAAGCAATGGCTCCGTTGCGCAATCTGCCCGATGGTGGGATCTACCAGCACACGTTGAACCGCAGTTACTGGAATCGGGTCGCAGACGAACTGACACCGGGCTATACCGAGCAGTTACCGACCCACCGGAATGTGTTCCGTTGCCAGTTTGCCTGCCAGTGGAATGGTGATCGGCGGACCGAGCGGTATCGCTTCAATGGCCGCGACTGGGAAGCGATGGCGAAAAAAGCCAAAGCGACCGGTTTCGACGGATTGACCGTTTGGGGCGAACCTTCTCCCTACAACACCGCGACCGAGCTGAGCTATCTGGCATTTTCCCGATTTACCTGGGATACCTCGTTGACCTGGGATTCCTGGATCGAGCACGATCTCGCTCCCTTGCTCGGCGGGGTCGAAGCAGCCAAACGGTATCTCGACATGCTCGACACGATCGATCCGCCGAACCGCCCAAGCCTCGACTCGCTGCTCCCCTTGCAGCAGGAAGCGCTCGGTCTCACGCGGCAGTTCGATGACGGGGCCACGCGGCGTTGGCTTTGGCTGGCGGAGCGGATCGGACGCATGCGTTATCACGGGGAGCGAACCCTGCCATGACCGATCAGACCACAGTCCTCGTCACCGGCGCGTCCGGTCGGATCGGCAGCGCGTTCGTGGCTGAGATGAAAGACCGCTATGACTTCCGCCTGGCCGATAAAGCTGACCGGGTGCACGAGCTCCTGCCGACCGTCCAAACGCAGGTGCTCGATGTCGCCGACCCAGAGTCGTGCCGAAGGGCAGTCGAAGGAATCGAGGTCGTTCTGCATTTGGCCGCCGATCCAAGCCCGCAGGCGGACTATTACGAATCGCTGCGACCGAACAATTTCGATGGAACCTACAACATCTTTCGGGCAGCGGCGGATGCCGGCTGCCGCCAGGTGGTTTACGCCAGTAGCGTGCAGACGGTGATGGGTTACCCACTCGATGACGAGACGTCCATTGACGCCGCCTGGTGGCCGCTGAATATGTATGCCGTCTCGAAATGCTACGGCGAGGCGACCGCCCGCATGTTTGCGGCAACCACCGATCTCTCTGCTATTTGCGTGCGGATCGGCGCGTATGAGCGACCAGGATTGGCCGACCTCGCGCAGCAGCATGAGCTTTCCGCGTATGTCAGTCCCCGAGACCTCAATCAGCTTTTTCGACTGTGCATCGATGCAGATGGAATCGACTTTGCGGTGGTGCATGGAATATCGAACAATCGTGTCAAGCGTCTGTCATTGACGGAAACGCGAGCGTTACTGGGGTATGAGCCGGTGGATGATGGGTTCGAGGTTTATGGAGCGTGAACCTCAGGATTCAGGAAGCAGGGACGCAGCTACGCCAACGTCCGCGAAGTGTTTGGTGTTCACTGTAAAGACCACCGTATTGTTCAACTGAGCTTGGGTAGCCAATAACGCATCCGCAAAGGCAATTCCCGGTCGCTGCCAACGGTCGAGCGCCCCGACCAGAAGTTCGCGATCACTTTCAACCCCTGGCCAGTTGATGACCTCGTGGATGTACGCCGCTGTCTCCTCACGCGTCATCTGCTTGAGCACCCGGCCGATCACAAATGTCAACTCGTGCACGACATACGGCTCGAGGCGGACGCGCCGCTCCCCCGTTCTCAGGAGTTTCAGGAATTCGCGGCATTCATGAGAACGTCCGTCCCCGCGAAGCGCGTGGATGAACACATTGGTGTCGATGAGGCCGTCAATCTGCATATTCGAGCGCTAGCTCTTCCGCGTACGCGTCGCGGGCTTCCTGTATCTCCCGCTCCACCTCCTCGAAGGAAACAGGGGAGGGATCACCCCAACGAGCGAACATCTCATCGATCGTCATTGGTTTCAAGGGCACGAGCCGATAGCCGCCCTGCCCATCTGGCTCCGCGATCACTGCGTCTCCAGGCTCGAGTTCCATCTCCTCTCGCAGATGTTTCGGCAGTGTCACCTGCCCACGTGCCTGGACCGTCATCTTATAGGTGCGGAACACAGTGGTGGCCATACTTCGAGTCCTCTCTGCATACCTCCATTTTTCCGTATGCACAACTTATCGAGAGCATACCACCTCGAATCCGAGCTTGGCTTATTGATCTTTACGCCATCGCTAAACGATTTATCCTGAATGCGCAGGGGCGAAGAAAACCAGGATGTGCAGGTCTTCTTCGATGTCGTGGAACTTGTGGGGGACGTTTCTGGCGACGAAGAGGATCGAACCCGGTTTGGCGGGATAGTCCTGGTCACCTGCGGAGAGACGACCGCGGCCGGAGACAACGTAGTAGATCTCGTCTTCGAGATGCGGCGTTTGCAGGTCCTCGGACCCGGCCAGGAGGTTGTAAAGACCGAGGCTCAGTTCTGGCACCGTCAGGAACTGAAGGTACCGGTTCTCCTGCGCGGCGTGGGCGGCTTCGACCTCGGCCAGCGTGAATGCGGATGACTCCATCGTGATCCTCCTCAGAACAATCGTATTAAGACGACTCCAGAGATGACGAGCGCGACGCCGATGAGCCGGCCCGGGGTGAGCTCGTGGATCGTTACGCCGAACCATCCGAGCCGGTCCATGACCAATGCGGTTGCCATCTGGCCGAGAATGACCAGGGAAAACGCGAAGGCAGCCCCCAACCGCTGGATCAGGACCACGCTGATCGCGACGTAGGCTGCACCAAGCAGTCCGCCGACCCAGATCCACCAGGGCATCGTGGTGGCGGCTTGCAAGCTCGGCCATGGCTTTCGTTGTACAACGAAAACGAAGAACGCCAGTGAGATGGTGGAGACGGTGGTCGAGACCATGGCCGCCTGGGCTGGGCTGCCCACGAAACGGCGAAGCTCGAGATTGATGGCCGGCTGGATGGCCATGAACAAGCCCATCAACAGCGCTACGCCAACCAGAATTGCCAACATCGCCTTGCTCACCTACCCGCTCACTTCCGCTGTACCGATCGGCTCGTGGATCGGACAGCAGCGTACACCGAGTTTCTGCGTTGTGAGCAGACAGTTACGCCGTACGTGATTCCCGCCCGCCGATGACACCGGTTGGTTCGGAAAAGAGCGCAATGTGCGCACTGTAGGCAAGCTGCAGGCGCAAGCGGACATCGGCATCGTCGAGATCGAAGCCGGTCAGCTCACGGATGCGTTCCAGGCGGTAGAGCACCGTGTTGCGATGCACGCCCAGGATAGAAGCGGTCTCCTTCGGGCCGCAGCGTCCGGCAAAAAACGCACCCAGGGTTCGCAACAGCTCGGCGCCATGTTGGCGGTCGTAATCGATCAGGGTGGTTAACGCGTCATCGTGAAAACTGCGCAACTCGGGGAGATCGCGCGCTGCGAAAAGCAACCGGTAGATACCAAGATCTTCAAACCGGGTCACTTGCCCGGGCCCGTAGAGCCGGCGCGACATGGTCAGCGCCTGTTTGGCTTCCTGGTGCGATTGGCGAATGCCTTCGGTTCCTGCATGGATCGCTCCAACGCCGAGCGAGACCATACCCCCAGTGCCCGATCGGCTCTGCCGCGCGAGTTCCTGCTGAAATACGAAGGGGAAGTCGACGCCTTGCGCGACCTGACCTGGATTCCAGACGACTTCGATATGGTTATGCCGGATTCGCCAGAGAGCGGAAACATCGAGTCGATTGAGCGCTGCTTCAACGGTCGTACGCATGGCATCGAGACTCGCGCGTGGCAGGGTTCCCCCAGCGGCGTCAAAGCGCGCCACCAGCGCAACATGCGGTTGGTCGAGGGAGTGTCCCAATCGACGAGCCTGCTGGATGAGCGAGATTTCACTGCGCAACGCCCCGTCGAGAATCTCGTCGAGCACATTGAGCTCGAGTTCCTGGCGGGCAACCGCAGCCGCCTGTTCCCGACCGAGCACGATCGCCGAAGCCGCCGCACCGCGTGAGGCCAGGGCACGCTCCTCCTGACTGGCCTCCTGATTCCCTATAAGCAGTGAGAGCAAGCCAAGATACCCCTCGCGTCCGAGAATCGGCGCGACGACCCGGTACTGCACACCATCCCAGGGAAGCACCGTGGTGATGGGTTCGGCCATACTTCCACCCGGATTCGTTTTCACCCAATCCATTTCGAGCGGCCGGCCGGCATCGAGCAATGGCATCATCACCGCGCTCGCGGGCACCTGTCCGCTCGGGCTCGTCATTGCCAACAGACGGCCGTCACGACCCACAATGAAAACGTCTCGCCGCGCGCTTTCCGAAATAGTGGTGGTCAGGTCGGCCAGCGATTCGCCGGCAATCGCCAGCTCCATCAAACGCCGGCTGGTTTCGCTTCCCTTGCGCTGCGCTTCGCGTCGTTTGACGGCAACCACATGCGCGGCTTCTCGTTCCAGCAGGGCCAGATCCGCATCAGGCGGGAGCTGGATCAATGGGATTCCCGCAAGATTGGCGGCCGCACGGGCCGCTGCCGAAGGGCGTCCGGCAAACCCGACCGCAGAAACACCGAATCCGGCCAATTGGCGAATAGCTGCATCGAGCGTGAGACGCTCGTCCAGCGTGGTCAGCACGTTCGGGGTCAGCAACACTAGCTCTCCACCGCTGAGGTGGCCGAATGCGGGTGGGCTGGGTCGCGGTCGAGTTGCCCAGGTCACTTCTCCTGACAACCCGTGCTCGCCAGCCACCACCTGAGCTTCTTCAGGTAGCGACTCTTCGATGATGTCTCGAACGGTAATCATTGCAAAGCATTCGATCTCATGATGGCTCAGGCATCGCCGTAACGACGATGCTCCCACGGGCCCACGACGGTGCGGTATTCCTCCCATTCGGCTCGTTTGACCGTCAGGAGCTGATCGGAGATGTAGGAGCCGAGCGCATTGCGGACGACGGAATCCTGCGAGAACGCTTCCAGTGCTTCACCGAGCGTACCCGGCAGCCGCTGCACGCCAATGCGCTCCAAACCAGCGTCGTCATACGAGCTGAACGACTCTTCCAACGGTTCCGGCGGATCGATCCGGCGAGCGATGCCGTCGAGTGCGGCCGAGAGGGCCACCGCCAACGAGAGATAGGGGTTCGCCAACGCGTCCTGGCAGCGAAGCTCGATCGATGCCGCGCCACCGGCAAGCACTGATGGCACGCGGATCATGGAGGTTTGGCTCACGTGGGCCCAATTGGCATAGCGCGGCGCGCGGTGACCTGCATTGAGCCGTTTGTAGGAATTCACCGTGGGGCAAAGCACCGCACACATTGCGGCGGCGTGGGCGATCTGCCCGCCAATGATCTGCATCGCACTCGGGGCAAGCTCATCCAGCTCATCCCGCAGGAGATCGTTGCCATTTTCGATGTCCCGAAATTGTTGAAAGACATGCAAGCCCGATCCCGGAGCATCGGTAAACGGTTTGGGCATGAAGGTGGCACGCAGCCCGAACTGCCGGGCAGCGGTGCGAATCGTCTGTCTGATGGTGATGAGCTGATCGGCCATGTGCAACGCGCCGGTCGGCCGCAGATCGATCTCCTCCTGTCCCGGACCGGTTTCGTGATGCGCCCCGCCAAGTCCGACCCCGATCGCCGCCAACGACGAAACAATCGAGTCACGCGTGCGGGAGACGGCATCTTCGCCAAAGTCGAAGTACCCGGCGCTGTCTCGTTCGATAGCCAGATGGGTCCACTCGCCCCGGAGCAGGTAATACTCCATTTCGATGCCAACCCGGTAATCGATTCCTTCTCTGACGGCTCGCTCGATCACACGCTCCAGCGCCGAACGGGGGTCGCCATCGAACGGCTGGCCATCGCGGCGCAGCACCGAGCAACAGAGCCGGCCCCGGCGCTCGTCGCCTTCCACAGGGGTGAGCACCACGAAGGTTGCTGGATCCGGCAACAGAAAGAGGTCGAGCTCGATGCTGCGCAAACCACCGGTCAGCGCTGACCCATCGAAGCGATACCCCCGTTCGAGCGTTCGCTCGACCAACGTGGCTGGAATCGTCAGCGCCTTCGCACCACCGGTGATATCGCTGAAAACCAGATCGATCAGGCCGAGCCCCTCATCCTGCACGCACTGCACGACCTCGGCAGCCGATAACTGTGGATGTCCGGATCTCACCTCGGAAATACTCATCGTTCTCCTGCCCTACTTTTGGAACGAATTGGATGTTTCATCCAACCGCACCTCGCGTTCCCGATGCTGGCTCAACTGCAAACCGATCTGATGTCATTGGCTGTGCGCGGCCGTTCGAACACCCGCCAAATACACTGACGGATTCCGCCATTGCGAATATTTTTCACAATCATTACGCCATCTTCATTCGAAGTGCGGAAAAAGTCTTCATCATTTTGGATCATGCGCACAAAATACCCTGTTCTGCTTGCTGCTTCAAGTATCTATGAATTCGCTCGGCACTTCATTACACTGTAGAAACCGCCCAAGGCATCGTTCAGCCCGGCTGAGTTTCGGTCACATTCCGGCAAAGGCGCTGGCAACTGTTCGACCGTCACTCGAAGCGTTCCTCTTTGGGAACCACATATGCAGTCGTTGTGCGCCGAGTACACCGGCCAGGAAGCGGTCGGATACGACCGCTCAGAGCATCGGAGCGGACCCATGAAACGAACGAACTCAGGGCAGGCCACCTTCCCTCTTTACCAGAACGCATATGAGCACGATAGCTGCGGTGTTGGTCTCGTCGTCGACATCGAGGGCCGACCGTCACGGCGGATCGTTGAGCTGGCGCTTGGCGGGCTGGTCAATCTGACCCATCGCGGTGGTGTTGGGGCAGACGAGCGCACTGGAGACGGGGCAGGCATCCTGACCCAGCTTCCGCACGAACTCTTCGCGGCGGTACTGACCGAGTTCGGCTCCTCTGCTGGACCGGGCGAATACGGGGTGGCAACAGTCTTCCTCCCCGAGACGGCCGCTGAATCGACCGATGCCCATGCGATCATGGAATCGGCTGCCGCAGAGGTTGGCGTGCCTGTGTTGGGCTGGCGCGAGGTGCCTGTCGATACAGACGTTCTCGGACGGATCGCTTCCGAAACTCGCCCCGAGATCGAGCAGCTTTTCCTCGGTCGGCCTGCGGGGCAGGACGACGCAGCATTCGAGCGGACGCTGATGTTGTTGCGCAAGGCCGCCGAGCGTCACGCTGTCGAAGCTAAGCTGGATGGCTTCTATGTCGTCTCCTGCTCCTGCCGCACTGTCATCTATAAGGGTTTTTGCCTTCCCGAGGATCTGGCCGCGTTCTACCTCGATCTCCAGCAACCAGAGTTCACCAGCGCCATTGGGCTCTTCCACCAGCGGTATAGCACCAACACCCTGCCAACCTGGGCCATGGCGCAACCATTCCGCTTTATCGCTCACAACGGTGAAATCAATACCGTTCAAGGTAACCGCAACTGGATGACCGCCAGAACGCCGGAACTTGCCTATGCCGATGGGGTTGGCGCGGACGCACTCAGCCCGGTCGTCAGCTTGACGGGTTCGGATTCCGCCAGTTTCGACAATGTCGTGGAGCTTCTCTATCACGGTGAGCGGACGTTGCCTCATGCGTTGATGATGCTGGTGCCGGAACCGTGGGAGCAGTTGCCCGACATGCCGGCGGACCGTCGCGCCTTTTATGACTACCATGCGGGCTTGATGGAGCAATGGGACGGCCCTGCCGCCATGGCGTTCACCGACGGCGTGCTCGCCGGCGCGACGCTCGACCGCAACGGTCTCCGGCCACTGCGTTACGCGATCACCGAGCGACGGGCTGCTCATTGCCGGTTCGGAAGCGGGCACGGTTGCTGTCGACCAGCGCACCATCGTCGAGAAGGGCCGGCTCGGCCCTGGCCAGATGGTGGTGGTCGATACCAAGCGCAAGATGGTGCTGCGTAATCCCGACATCAAGGCGGAAGTCGCCGGCCTCGAGCCGTAGCAACGATTGGCTCGCGGCGGAGTCGCGTGGACCTCACCAATGCCCCTGATGATCGGGACTTGGTGAGCACGACCGTCGTCGACGATCTGGTTACGGTACAACGCTCGTATCGGATATTCCGGCGAAGATGGCGGCTGATCGTTGCACCGATGGCGGGCGAGGCAAAGAACCGACCTGGTCGATGGGCGACGATGCGCCGCTAGCGGTACTTTCCGAACGCATTCGCCCGCTTTCCGCCTACTTCCGCGAGCGATTCGCACAGGTGACCAATCCCCCTATCGATTCGTTGCGCGAAAAGAAGGTGATGGCGCTCGATAGTTTCATCGGTCCGCGGGGCAATCTTCTGGCCAGCACGCCGAACGCGGCGCAACTTATCCATCTGCCGAGCGTGATCGTTTCCGAGGCGCAGGTCGATGAGCTCGCGACGATCGATACGGGTGCGCTCAAGGGTGTCAAGCTTTCGACCCTCTTCTCGGTGCCAGGCGAAGGTTCCCCAGCAGGAGCGGCCTTGACCGCGGCGCTCGACCAACTCATCGAGACAACCGCCGAGGCGGTGGCAAATGGCGCCAGCGTGATCGTGCTCTCGGATCGAGGCGATCGACCGCGAGCGGGTCGCAATTCCGATGCTGCTGGCGGTCGGTGCGCTGCATCATGAACTGATTCGGCGCAGACTCCGCATGAAATTCGATCTCGTGTGCGAAACCGGCGACGTCTGGGACGTGCATCAGCTCGCCTGCCTGATTGGCTACAGCGCGGCAGCGGTGCATCCGTGGTTGGCATTGCGGGCGGCCAGCGCACTCGCCGGAACGCGTGGCCACGAAGAAACCACCGATGTCGAGCTGCAACGTAATTACGTCAAAATGCTGGAATACGGTCTGCTCAAAGTCGGGTCCAAGATGGGCATCTCGACTGCATCGCGGATACCGGGGCGCGCAGATTTTCGAAACGATCGGCGTTTCCCAATCGCTCATCGATACCTACTTCACGGGAACACCATCCCGGCTCGATGGCATTGGACTGGCCGAGATCGAGGCACGATCTGGTCACCCGGCATCGCCAGGCGTTCGAGCAATTGCAAGCCAAGCTGCCCGATCCGGGGTTCGTACGTTTCCGCAAGGACGGCGAGGCGCATGCCTATAACCCAACGATGGTCAAGGCGCTCCAGGCCGCGGCGATCTCCAAAGAAACCAGCGACTACGACGCTTACCGCGACGTGGTCGAAACAGCATCCATTGACGGCGGTTCGCGACTTGATGGCCCTCAAGCCGATCGGTCCTCCGGTTCCGCTCGACGAGGTGGAATCGGTGCGCGACATCAGCTCCCGCTTCGTCGTGACCGCGATGTCGCTTGGCGCGCTCAGCCCAGAAGCCTATCGCGCGTTGGCGATCGGGATGAATCGCGTTGGCGGCCGCAGCAATTCTGGCGAAGGTGGCGAAGATCCGGATTGGTACGACGAGTCAGGGCCGGACGAACCGCATAGCAAGATCAAACAAGTGGCTTCCGGCCGATTCGGTGTCACCGCGCGCTATCTGGCGAAGGCGACCGAGCTCGAGATCAAGATGGCACAGGGCTCCAAGCCGGGCGAAGGCGGCCAGCTCCCCGGGCACAAGGTGACCGAGTTCATCGCGCGGGTACGCCACGCGGTTCCCGGATTGCCGCTGATTTCGCCACCACCGCATCACGATATCTATTCGATCGAAGATCTTGCGCAGCTCATTTTCGACCTGCGGCAGGTCAATCCCAGGGCAGCCATCGGCGTCAAGCTCGTGGCCGAGGCCGGGGTCGGCACGATTGCAGCAGGAGTCGCCAAAGCGCGAGCCGATTACATCCTGATCAGCGGTCACGCGGGCGGAACGGGCGCAAGCCCACTCACCTCGATCAAGTACGCGGGCTGCCCATGGGAGCTCGGCCTGGCCGAAACGCAACAAACGCTGGTAATGAATGGTCTGCGCTCGCGGGTTCGCCTCCGCACCGACGGTGGTATCAAAACACCGGAAGACGTGGTGATGGCGGCCATGCTCGGCGCCGAGGAGTACGGTTTCGGCACCTCGGTCCTGATCGCGATCGGTTGCGATATGGCGCGCCAGTGTCACCTGAATAGCTGCCCGACCGGAATCGCCACCCAGAAAGAGGAGCTGCGCGCGAAATTCGCCGGGACCCCGGAGATGGTTGCGAACTACTTCACGTTGCTGGCCGAAGGTGTGCGGGAAGTGCTGGCTGCGCTGGGCGCCCGCACGATCGATGAGCTCGTGGGACGTAGCGATCTGCTGACGCAGCGAACTGATTTGACTGGACGAGCGGAGCTGCTCGATCTCTCATCCCTGTTTGCCGAACCCGCCGCCGAGCATGTTCGCCGCAAAACTATCGAGCTGACCGATGCGAACGAAACGATCGATGATCGCATTCTGGCGCAGTATGGCGACGTGATCCGCGGTTCGGGCCAGATCGAGGTCGAAGAACGCATCACGACCAAAGACCGGACGGTCGGCGCGCAGGTTGCCGGAGCGATTGCATTAGCGCACGGTTTGTATGCGCTGGGCGAGCCGAAATATCGCGCGTCCTTCACTGGAAGTGCGGGACAGAGCTTTGGCGCGTTCACGGTCAATGGCATGCACCTGTCCCTCCAAGGGGAAGCCAATGACTATGTCGGGAAGGGGATGGCTGGGGGCACGATCACCATCAAACCCCTGACCGATGCCGCTTTTGACACTCCTCAGGTGATCGCCGGAAATACGATTCTCTACGGAGCGACCGGCGGTGAGGTGTATTTGGCCGGAAAGGCTGGCGAACGGTTCGCCGTCCGCAACAGCGGCGCGACGGCAGTGGTCGAGGGTGTGGGCGATCACGGGTGCGAGTACATGACCGGTGGCCTGGTGGCGATTCTCGGTCCAACCGGACGCAATTTCGGCGCTGGAATGACGAACGGAACCGCCTACGTTTACGATCCGGACGGCGGTTTCGACACGCACATCAATGGCGAGTCAGTCCTGGTGGAGCGTGGCTTGAGCAGCGTGGACGAGGCTGAGCTGCGCAATCTGATCGAGCGGCATGTCGTCCTGACGGGCAGTGCGCTCGGCCAAAGGCTGCTGGCGGAATGGACGTCGACCGTGGCCGCTACCTGGAAGGTGATTCCGCGGGCGACCCTGCTCCTGCAAGTCGCCACCCCGGATCAAGTCGAGGCACGCGGCGCGGCTGACTAATCGACGATCGCGTCAAATCAGATGCAAAAAGAGAACGCCGGTTCTTTCAGACCGGCGTTTCTTCGTCCATTACATATCGGACGAATGACAAATGTTTTCCGACTGCATTCACGAGCCGTCGATCGAGCGTATAGAAGTCCACTCCTTCGCGCTCAGCGAGAGCCAGGTAGTGCGCGTCGTAGGCGGCGGATAGTCGATAGGCTTTTGCGATGCGAATTGCATCTGTATGAAGGCGAATATCTTCGATGTAGTCGATCGGAAGCGATTCCAGCGAGCGCATGATCGTATCAGCCGGATATGGGAGCGCCGATCCATACTCGGAGGATCGATAGACAACGTTTGCAACTTCATAGCGAAGCAGCGAAGGCGCTATGATCCGGGTGCGATTCTTTGTCCACCGCTCCCAAAGCGCCTCGACGGCTGGAAATTCACTTGACGCCGTGTCATGAAGTCTCACTACTATGTTCGCGTCGCAGCAGACCGCCGAGTAACTCGTCATCGCGCTCATCTCGCCCTTCGTCGATCAGCTTGTCGATATCCAACGGTCGGCCGTTCCGCGCCGCAGTCCACTCGTGACCCACGCGAATGGCGTTCTCCAGCCACTCGGGGCGTTTGTATTCGCCCCTCGCCCGGTCGAGCAATGCCTCGTACTCCTCTATGGGGATGACAACAGCGACCGGGGTACCGGAACGTTCGACATAGTAGGTTGCGCGTTCTTCCGACACACCGCGGAGTACCTCACCAAAGTGAACGCGGGCATCTGTTGCGGAAATTGTTCTGGTCATCGCTCGAACCTTTCACCACCCGGTGATCGATAGACCGGTAGCCTGATCTTACCACCCATCAATCGATTAATCGATTGATGGGTCGAATAGCGGAAATGTTAAAGACTTCATTTCGTAGACCTGAAGCTGAACATACTGCTTGTCAGGAAACGAGCATTCCAGGCAACGCCGACGGAGAGATTCTTCGCTTTGCTCCGAATGACACTTCTTGGCGCAGGTATTCTTTTCGGCCGCCGCTCTAGTGACCGAAACGGCCCTTTTCCACCTCGACCCAACGGCCAAGCTGCCCTGAGCGCTGGGCGCCGTCCATCAGCTCTTGCACCTTGAGACCGTCGAGAAACGATGGCGATGCGACATTGCCTGTGCGAATCGCGCCAATCCAGACACGGAGCAGGATGCTAGTTGGTCCGTAGAGCGGGTGATCGGTCGGGGAGACTTCGGCGGTCAAATGCTCCGGTAAGGAAAGCTCGCCCATTGGCTGGTTGCGACGGGCCCCGTAGAGCCGGCGATCCCCAGTCATCATGAGCATTCCCTCCGAACCTGAGAGAACGATCTGCTCCCCGAATTCGAAGGGCGCCGTCGCCGAGTAGGTAACCGTACCCAACGCCCCATTCATGAAACGCAGAATGACCGCGAAATTGTCGTCGGCGCTTACCGTGCCCATGACGTTCGAATCGGCCAGGCGGCGTTGCTTCACCATGGTGGCCGATACGCCAGCTACCGCGCGGACATCGCCGAACCACCAGCGAAGCGCGTCGAGATAGTGAGAACCAGCGGCACCCAGCATGCCGCCGCCTTTGGTTTCATCCATGAGCCAGTCGAAGGGTGCGCCATGCGGGTCGTTCAACGTGGAGCGGTAGACAGTCACATTGGCGGAATGCGCATCACCCAGCCATCCCGCATCGATGAGCTCCTTGGCATACGCTCGAGACGGTTCGAAACGGAATTCATGATTGACCATCGCCACGACGCGTTCGTGCTCTGCCAGACGCACCAGGTCGCGCGCTTCGGCGACAGTACGCGACATCGGCTTTTCGCAAAGCACGTGCTTGCCGGCTTCGATGGCGGCAAAGGCCATGGAGTGGTGCAGGTTGGGTGGCGAGGCAATCACGACGGCATCGATATCGTCGTCACGGATGAGCTCGCGATAGTCATTGGTGGATTTGCGGATGTTGTGCCGCGCGGCGACCATATGCGCGCGATCCGCTCGCTTGGAGCAAACACTGCCGACTTCGACGAAGGGGATCGTTTTCAGCGCGGGAATATGGACGCTTTCCCCAAATCCCGTGCCGATAACACCTACACGAATGACTCCCGTAGGAATCGATCGACTTGGCAGGTACCGGCTAGCGACCATAGGGACTATCGAGCGCGTTCGTTTGGCAGGATCATCGCGCTATGCTACCAGAGCGACGGACCAATGGATGGAGATTTGAATGCGCTATTACACCGGCAAGGGCGACCAGGGAAGCACCGATCTGTTGGGCGATCGGGTAGCAAAGAACGATCCGATCGTTGCACTGCTCGGCGATCTGGATGAAGCAACCTCGAGCATTGGCAACGGTCGTGCGCATGCGACGGATCTCGAACTGAAGACGAAGCTGACGGAATCACAGCACGATCTCTATCGCATCATGGCGGAGCTAGCCTTTGTCGACGAGATTCGCCCCGAATCCTTCAATTTTGGTGCCGATCGTGTGGATTGGCTTGAGACGACGACCGACGCCATCGGCGAGCGGTTCGCGCTTCCACCTCATTTCATTCTGCCAGGAGACACGATTCCGGGGGCTGCGCTCGACGTGGCGAGAACGGTGGTGCGACGCGCCGAACGGACCGCTGTCGAGGTCCAGGCGATTGGTCGGCTGCACAATCAGGAGATTCTGCGCTATCTCAACCGCTTATCGTCGTTGCTCTTTATTGGCGCACGGTATGAAGATCACCTGGCCGGAATCGAGTCGACCAAGGCGAGACAGGACGACGATCGCTAGCGCACCAGCAGGACCTGGCGGTCCCGCCCTACGTGGGTGGAGTGAGCGAGGCGACGATCTCCGGAACCAGCGCCTCGACATCTGCGCGGGTGGTGACAGCAGATTCGAACCAATAGGTCCAGAGCGCCTGTAAATCCTGGCCGGACGCGGTTTCGAAGGCGGCCAGCAGGTCGGTGGGCTCTGCGATACCGAGACGAAACGCATCCGCGTAACTCGAGAGCGCGCGCAAGAATGCAGCATCGCCAATGGCATTGCGAATGGCCAGGAAACCGAGTGCGCCCTTTCCGTACGCGAGCGTGCTCAATGGCGAGTCAACTGGCTGATCGAAGATGGAGACATCCGCTACCGCATCTCCTGAGCTGCTCAGGAGATTGAGATAGGGGCCGACGATCCAGGCATTCAGCGAGTCGGTGGCTGCGGCCGGCCCCTGAATCGCCGCCTGCGCCAGGATAGCGGTGGCGTTGGTAAGCCCTTCCACCATCCAGGTGTGATCGTTCGAGTTCGCGCCAACGGTTCCGCCCCACCATTGGTGGCCAATCTCATGCAAAATCGTGAAATCAAGCGACGCGAGACTTTCCGACGGGAGCGCCAACTGGCCCTGGCTGATGAAGAGAATTCCTGACCACGAGACGCCATACGCCAGCGAAAGGGGCACTTCGACAAAGTCGAGCTCGCGGAAGGGATACGGACCCAACGCGCCGTTGTAGAACGCGAGTGCGGCAGCGGCAAGATCGAGCATGTGCTCGCCATTTTTCGCGTGATCCGGAGCGACCACCGCCGATACCTCGGTTTCACCGACCATACGCGTCATCGTGGTTACCCCTTGTGCGACGACCATGGCGAATTCCCGCACCGGACCGGACTCGATCAGGACGGCTCCATCGGCGTCGATGGTTTCAGATCCAGTGGCGATGACCGTGTATCCGTCTGGGACCTGCAGCCGAACGTCGAACGCCCCGGTCGCGGAGAAGGTGGGATCGCCCTGCGTGGTCGGAGGTTCTAGCCGCCATCCGGATTCGTCGCGGCCGGCCACCACCGGATACCAGTCGGCGAGCACCAGGACGTCATCAGCTACATCGTGATTGAGGATGCCGTAGCTTCCGTCAGAGTTGCGCGGAACCACGGTGGTGAAATCGATCTCCGCGACGAGGGTGCCCCCAGAAATTAACGGTATCGGAAGGTCGAGGAAGAGCACGGTTCCCGATTCATCGAAGCGCGGCGCGATCGATACCCCATCGACCATGATCGAGGCGATGCTCGTTTCGCCTTCGCCGTAATACGCCGCATTGGGATAGAGCCGCAATGGCACTTCGGTCAGGGTCTCGCCCGTCTGATTCGGGTACGTCAGCTTGAGATTGCCGGTGAGTATTGACTGCGCGATATCGAGGACCAGATCCAATTCGTAGATTGGTACAGCCTTCGTCGCTTCCGCGAAATCGTTCTGATACGGATCGACAACCGGACCGGGCTGTGTGGTGCCAGTGGGAGTTGCGACTGGAGTCGATGCCTTCGCCGAGATCGGCGCAGTCAGGGCGGCGATCAGCATCAGGATGAGGAAGAGACGCATGGACCGGCCGGAAAGGCGGCACATCGCACTGGAAGCTCGAATCATGTCAGTCCATTTCGTATCGCCCAGGCTGCTGCCGCTGAGCGCGTCGGGACATCGATCTTGTGCAAGATGTTTGCGACGTGCCGGCTGGCGGTACCGGTGCTGATCGAGAGGGTTTGGGCAATTTCCCGGTCGGTACGTCCCTCGATCACGAGGCGCATGACCTCTCGCTCGCGCGGGGTCAGTATGGCTACCTCTCCGGAAATCGACTCCGACGCCGGTATTGTCGTTGAGACGTCCGAGGACAGGTTGTTGGCAAAGACGATCGCCTCGGCAATAGTCATGCGGGAACCTCGTGACCACGCTTGTTCGAATGCGCGTTCCCCGATCGAGCTTCGTGCAGATTCGACGATCTCCTGATGAATCATCCGTTCCTGATCGGGCAGACCGTAACCGATGCGGCCGCGTTGGCTGGCGACTGCAGCCGCAAGGGTAACGCCAGCGGCCACTGCTCCAGCGCAGATGGTCAGTGCCGCCAGTTCCGAAAGCGAATCGGTCAACATGGCACGCTCGTCGCGGGCGATTCGGTTGGCGATCGCTTCGCGGGCAAGTGGTTCCGCTTCAGCGAAACGCCCCTGAGCGCGGAGCAGCGCTGCCCGAGCGGAGAGCGCGGCGGCCAGTTGCCCGGTATCTTCCGCTCGCTGTCGTTCGATGACCAGGAGGAGCTGCGTATCGGCCTCATCCAGCTTCCCGAGCCGATGGTCGGTCTGAGCACGCCCGACGCGGGCCCACGATGTACCGGCGCTTAAACCAGTACGGCTCTCGAGCGCAACCGCTTCCCCGAAGAGCTCTCGAGCTTCCTCGAACTGCCCGAACTGGTAGAAGACGTACCCGAGATTGACCAGCGACACCTGCAGCGACCGGGGATCGTTGCCCTTGCGACTCATCTCCAGCGAGCGTGTATATACCTCCCTGGACCGGTCGAGCTGCCCCTGGTCGTACGTGGCATTCCCGAGCGCGACCAGCGCTCTGGCAATGATCGCCTCATCACCGGAGGCCTCGGCCGAAGACAGGCATGCCTCTGCCAACTCCATCGAGCGGGGATAATCCGCTTGCATGAAGGCGATGGCGGCACCGGCATAGAGCGCGCTGGAAAGAAGTGCGGGATCGGACTCTCCCGCAATCTGCAGCACCCGATCGCGCCACCGTGCGCCCTCGACGTGCAAACCGCGCCAATCCCAATAGTGCCAAAGCGCGGCGACCAGCCGCAGCCCGGGTTCGCGCTGTCCCGATTCCACTGCCCAATCGAGTGCCGCACGGAAATTCAGATACTCTCGGTCCAGCTGCGCTAATCGAACATCCCGCCGGCTCGAAGCCAGGCCACCAGTCCATTCTTCAGCCAACTGAACGAAGTGTGCGAGGTGACGATCGCGCATCAGATCGACGTCGCTGGTTTCCGCCAACTTCTCGGACGCAAACGCCCGGATGATCTCGAGCATGCCGTATTCCGGTTCGGTCGGATCGGCCCAGTCGTCGGCGACCTGAACGAGGCTCTTCATCACCAGCGAGGCGAGCGTTTCCAATTGCGATAGCCCGGAGATGTCGCTCTGCCTGGCGTCTGCAGGGAAGCGGGCAACGGCTTCGACATTGCTGAGGGTGAACGGTCCGACGAAGACACTCAACTGGCGAAACAGCATCTGCTCGTTCGGGGAAAGCAACTGATAGCTCCAGGCGATAGCCGAGCGCATGGTTTGCTGTCGCTCGGGTAGGTCACGCGGACCGCGCACGAGCACATCGAGCTGTCGATCGAGGTTCTCCAGAAGCCGCCGTGGTGGAAAGACCTTGATCCAGGAAGCAGCCAGCTCGATGGCCAATGGAATGCCGCCGAGACGCCGGGAAATCTGGCGTATGGCGTCGCGGTTCTCATCCGAGACCGCAAAATTGTGGCTTGCCTCGCGCGCCCGGACCGCGAATAGCGTTTCAGCGGGCGTATCCGCACCGTTCTGGCTCTCGATCGGCAATGGGCGAAGCGGATACTCGATCTCGCCCTGGAGCTGCAGAGGCTGCCGGCTCGTCGCCAGGATAAAGAGCTCGGGCGCCGAGAGTAAAAGCCGGGCGATGGCAGGGCCGCATTCGATGACTTGTTCGAGATTGTCCAGCACAACCAGGCTTCTCGCGTCGCCGACCCGTTCCGCTATGCGCACCAGCGTTTCGCCGGCATCGATGTCACGAATACCGAGTTCGGCGGCGATGGTCGCGAGCACAAGCTCTGGATCGCTGATCTGCGCGATCGATACGAACCAGACGCCGCCCGGAAATTCCGCCTGGAGCTGGGGTACTAACTCGCTGACAACGCGAGTCTTCCCTACTCCTCCTGGACCGGTCACGGTCACCAGGCGTGTTTCTGGATAACGGACGAGCCGCGTGAGCGCGGCAAGATCGCGCTCCCGACCTATGAACGATGATCGAATAGCAGCAAGGGGCACAGGCACAGCAACATCTCAGCGCTCAACGCTCGGTCAACATGATCGAGACACCTCTCGTAATCGACCATTTCCCGGAAACCGGAATAGTATCCGGTTTAGGCAAGGCGGCTGATCACCTTTAAAAACGGATAAAGCATCCGTTCGGTTCCACGCCGCGCCACACGACTATGCTAGCCAGGCACGCAGCGGCGGTTCGCCACTAAGCAGATCAGGAGCGAAGATGACCACAAACCGACCACGAAAGATCGGGTTGCAGCTTCCCGAGGCCGAGCGCCTCGTTCGTTGGAGCGAGATGCGGCAGATGGCGCAATTGGCCGAAGCAATCGGGTTCGATTCGCTTTGGGTCGGTGATCACCTGATTTATAAGCCTCCGGGAGAAGCGCCCAAGGGCCCATGGGAAGCCTGGTCCGTGCTGGCAGCGCTGGCAGAGGCTACCGAACGCGTCGAGCTTGCGCCGCTGGTGGCCTGCACCGCCTTCCACAATCCCGGCATCCTTGCCAAAAAAGCAGCGACCGTGGACGAGATCAGCGGTGGCCGCCTGATTCTCGGACTCGGAGCGGGCTGGAATCCGCCCGATTTCGAGCCGTTCGGCTTTCCGTACGATCATCGGTTTGGGCGATTCGAGGAAGCGTTCACCGTTATCCGTACCCTGTTGGCCAACGGTGAGATCGACTTCCATGGAGACTTTTACGATCTGCCTAACTGCGTGCTCACACCGAATGGACCGCGCGGCGGCGATTTGCCATTGCTGGTTGGATCGATCGGCGAGCGCATGTTGCGCGCCACCCTTCCCTACATCGATGCCTGGAACGTCTGGTTCGAGGATTTCGCGAACGATCCCTTGAGACTGCGTGAGGTAATGGCTCGGGTGGACCGCATTGCGGAAGATGTCGGGCGGGACCCTGCCACCTTCAGCCACTCCGTTGCGTTGCTCGTCGGGGTGCTCGGGGCGACGAATCGGCCCTCGGTCTATCCGTCTGAGGGGCAAACCCCGATCAGCGGATCGACCGGTGAAATCGCGGAAAAGATCAACGCCTTCTATGACGAAGGCGTTGATCACATTCAAATCGTCGTAACCCCGATCACGATCGAGGCGATCGAGGAGCTGGCTCCGGTCGTGGAGCAACTCAAAGCCTGACGGTTACGGTTGTTCCGGCGCACTGTCTTTCGGGGCGTAGCCCAGCAGCCGGCGGGCGTGCTCGAGATCCCAGAACTGGCGGGGATTGTCCGAGATACCGTAGACCGTGGCCCATGGCACGGTGGTCGCTTCCAGGCAGCACCCGATCAGCTCGGCGCAATCGCGCTGGCTGAGCCAGGTCGACCGCAACCGCTCGAACTTCTGCTTGTCGGTCAAATCGAGCCAGAACGACGATTGTTTGACTCCCTCGGCAACGGGATCATCATCGGCGCGCACTGAACCGATACGCAGGTTGTAAACCCGCAGACCGAAGGTCTCCTGATAGTATCGGCCCAGTGCTTCGCCGTAGACCTTCGAGACACCGTAGAGTGAATCGGGGCGAATTTCGGCGTTGTGATCGTAGACACGCGGATCGTCGAGGTCATAGATCCTCGGCGCTCCGTCGACCTCGTAGCCCCCAATGGTGTGGTTGGAGGAAGCAAAGACGATTGCTTTCAGACCGGCCTGACGAGCAGCTTCGTACACGTTGTACGTGCCAATCAGGTTGTCGTCGAGCACTGATTCCCAGGGACTGTCGACGCTGATGGACGCGGCAAGATGGACCACTGCATCGGCTCCGTCAAACGCCGGACGAATCGTATCGAAATTCCGAATGTCCGCGACGATGCTCGAATAATCGGTTGGACTCCGCGTGATCGAGACGAATTCGTACCGCTCGCCCAGATGCTCGCGTACCGCTGTGCCAATGACGCCCGCCGCGCCGGTTAGAACGACTTTCACAAGATGTTCCTTCCACTGATGAATTCGATCGGTTCGCGTATCATGCGCCAAGCACACATTAGCCAATGTCATCCATTCGCTCATCCGTTCACCCGAAGTCTGGGCTGCTGGAGTGAGAAGACTTCGAGGGTGTTCGTTGCTCGCCGATTCGACCGCTAAAAGGTCAGGTCCGAACAATACCAACAGGTTGTGGAGCCGCGAGCGCTTTGTCAGCGATTCGACCTGGCGGTGGCTTCGTTACATCTTCCTTGCGATCGAGCTCGTCATCATCGCCCTATGGACCCTGAATGTAACCGCGGAGCTCCGTGGTACATCGAAGTTCGATCTGATAGGCGGTGGAGATTATTTCGTCTCCGTGCAGGGGCGTTTCTTTTGGGACCACGTGAAATCGTGTGGCGCGTGCGCGCTCTGGAACGGTGATACGCGCGGAGGCGCTCCTGCCTACGTCGACGCCAATGTCGATATGTTCCATCCAATTGTCGCCTTACCTGCCTATTTTGCAGGAACGCTGCAAGGCTCAAAGATAACTGTCATCCTCGCCATGTTCATGGGAGGGGTGGCTGTTTGGTGGCTGGCATTCGAGATCGGGATGGGATCGTTCGCGCGCGTCATCGTTGCCTGCATGGCTGTTGCCTCCGGCTCGATGCTCGGCAAGCTCCAGGAGGGCCTCGTCGTCCTGATCACTGCGACCGCTGCGGCGTTCCTGATCCTTCCTGCGCTTTTGCGCATAACCAAACACCCCAACCGAAGAAACGCAGGATTACTCGGACTGATCCTGGGACTCGCGGTCATTTCCGGGCAGGGCTATATCCAGCTTGGGATCGCAATCATGGCTCCGCTGGTGCTCATTCTGATCGTCGGGAACCCTAATGGTTTGAAATCAACCGGGGGATATCTCGTCTGTGGCGGGGTGGTCGGTCTCCTGATCTCGATGATCTTCGTTTATCCGTTCAGCCGTGTCTACGGTGACTTCGGCAAGGTGTTCGACGTCGGGTTCGGCGCCTATCAGCCAATGAAATACCAATTACTTAACCTGGCAATCTCCGACTTGAGATTTCTGGAGGCCGACTATCTCCACAAGCTCGGATTCGCGGCCTGGTACGTCAATTACATCGGGTGGATTCCGATCGGATTAGCACTCATCGGCGTGGGCATCCAGTGGCAGCGCTCCAAGCGCATCACGCTCTTTCTGGGGCTCTTGTTTCTCGCGGCGCTCTGGGTCGGAAGCGGCAAACCCTTTCAATTGTTGGCGGCTCCTGACTTCACATCTGAGGATATGAAGATTTTCGCCTGGTCCATCCGCATTCCATCGTTCGTTTCCGCGCTGGCCATTCCGCCACTTCTCGGGTTCGCGGCGGTGGCCATCGATGCGGGGCTGCATGTGAAACTGCGCGTTCCGCGCGAACCCGACTGGTGTCTGGACGAAGCTCGCCTCGTCTCAACACCATAGGCACCGTTGCAGCTCGGCTATCTATCGTTGCCATCCTAGTCCTTTCGCTTCAGGACCTACATCGTTTTGCAAAGGACTGGATCTGGACCGAACACATCGATCCGCAACGCGTCGAAGCCTTTGTCGCAAAGCTCTCGACTGAAGATCTGGCATGGGTCTCTCCGATGAACAATGACCCCAAGCTTCAAGTTCTCGGTATGGACGCGGGACTCAAATGGTCCGATGCATGGCGATCCTGGTATTTCGACGGACAGCCATTTCCCGATTCTTACCTGGCTTTACAGCTTGATTCAGACGAACGAGAAGGGATGCGGCGCACGGGGGAGTGGGAGGGCTATTCCTTCTACGAAAGCCTTTCCAGCAATCAATACGTCTCCGCCCCTGACGGTGGGCAGTGCAAGTCCAGCGGGGAAGGCGGACATATCGATCTGTCCTGCTCGTTGCCCAGCGCAGGCAAGATCGTTGTGCAAGAGCTCAACCGGGGCTCGTGGGAAGCAACCATCAATGGAGCATCGACTCCGGTGCTCAGCGAAGAACAATGGATGGCTTTCGAGGCGCCCGCGGGTGACTCCACCATTCAATTGCGGTATCGTCCCTCCGACTTCTGGATCGGCGCATTCCTGAGTGCCGTTGGGCTGATCCTGGCGGTGCTGCTCATGATCTTGCCGACGCGAATCCATTTTCATCTTCGATGGAAGCTGCCGGCGCTGCCTGCTGACGCATAACGGAATGGAATAGTAAAGGCAAAAACTGGGACTTCTGGCGCACTCTCACGTATAACCAATAGCGGCTACGATGCCCACTTCGATGTACGGTCGGAAAAATCGACCCTACGAACCGCCAGGGAGCGCAATGCCCAGTCTTCGCCAATTCGAAAGCCGGCCGCAACGATCGGTCAGGTCGTTTACCCGTGAGTTCCTGGAAAACCTCCGCTATCACCGCGGAGTAGACCTCTACGCCACCCCAGTCGACTACTACCAGGCGCTGGCGTTGACGGTCCGGGAATACATGATGCAGAACTGGCTCGACAGTCTGCATGCCCAGAGCCGAACAGGAGCGAAAATCGTCTGCTATCTCTCGGCGGAGTATCTCCCGGGGAGACAACTGGGCAACGCGTTGCTCAACGCCGATCTCGGTGAGATTGCAGCGGAGTCCTTGCAAAGTCTGGGACTCGATCTCAAGGAGCTGCTCGAGATCGAAGTCGAACCCGGGCTTGGCAACGGAGGACTTGGCCGGTTGGCCGCCTGTTACCTCGATTCGCTTTCCACGCTCGATATTCCCGCCATTGGCTATGGCATTCGGTACGACTTCGGAATCTTCCGCCAGACGTTTGTAAATGGATGGCAGATCGAACAACCGGATAGCTGGAGTATGGGCGCCTCCCCATGGGAGGTGGTGCATCCGCAGTTTTCGAACCGGGTCGGCTTCGGCGGCCACACCGAGTCGTATTACGACGAAACCGACCAATACCAGGTGCGCTGGATTCCGGAGAGTCAGGTCGTGGGCGTGCCGTACAACATCCTGGTACCTGGCTATCACACGAAAATGGTCAATACGCTGCGGCTCTGGCGCGCCCGGGCGGCCCAGGAATTCGACCTCCGCACCTTCAATGCGGGTGACTATGTCAGCGCGGTCCAACAACAGATCGCGTCCGAAACCATTTCGAAAGTGCTTTATCCAAACGATGACACCCTGCAGGGCAAGGAGCTGCGGCTTCGGCAGCAGTACTTCTTTGTGGCGTGCTCGATTCAGGACATCTTCCGTTTCCTCCCTTCAGGATTCGATCTGCGGAATCTGCCCAAACGGTATGTCTTCCAGCTCAACGACACTCACCCGACCATCGCGGTGGCCGAGATGATGCGCTTCCTGATGGACGAGCGGCATGTTCCCTGGACCGTGGCCTGGGAGATCACCTCGAAGATGTTCGGGTACACCAGCCACACGCTGCTGCCGGAAGCGCTCGAGACGTGGCCTGTGGATATTCTTGGCCGGTTGTTGCCCAGGCACATGGAGATCATTTACGAGATCAACCGGCGCTTCGTCGAAGATGTGCGGAAGGTCTGGCCGGGTGACGAAGCGCGTGTTTCGCGCATGAGCATCGTCGGCGACAATGGACAACCGTATGTCCGTATGGCTCACCTGGCTACGGTCGGCAGCTATTCGGTCAATGGCGTCGCGCCGTTGCAATCGCGCCTGCTCAAAGAACGCACGCTCAAGGATTTTTCGGAAATGTGGCCAAAGAAGTTCGGCAACGTCACGAACGGCGTGACTCCGCGCCGCTTCATGGGTCTGACAAATCCGCGTCTGGTAGATCTGATCAGCTCGAAAATCGGAAACGACTGGCTGGCGGACATGTCCCAGCTGGCCGAGCTCGAACAGTTCGCCAACGATCAGCAATTCCAGGCGGACTGGCACAAGGTCAAAATCGCGAACAAGGCGGACCTTTCCGTCACGCTCCACCGGATGACCGGCGTCGGCGTCTCCACCTCGGCTGTCTTCGACGTCCTGGTCAAGCGGATCCATCTCTACAAGCGCCAACTCCTGAAGGCGCTGCATGCGATCGTGCTGTACAACAAGCTGAAAGAAGGTCCCAAAAGCGCGCTGTTACCGCGAGTCGTGATCTTCGGCGGGAAGGCCGCACCCGGGTATGAGATGGCCAAGCTGGTCATCAAGCTCATCAATGCGATCGGCGAGGTCATCAACCGTGATCCGTCGACTCGTGACCGCTTGACGGTGGTCTACCCGCCGAACTTCAACGTCACCCTGGCACAGAAGATCTACGCGGCAGCCGATATCTCCGAACAGGTGTCTCTGGCTGGAATGGAAGCCTCGGGCACCGGAAATATGAAGTTCGCGATGAACGGCGCATTGACGGTCGGCACGCTCGATGGCGCAAACATCGACATCCGCGAGCTGGTTGGACCAGAAAACTTCTTCACCTTCGGTATGGCCGAGGAAGAAGTGCGCGAGCTGCGCTCGTCGGGGTATAACCCCCGCGCAATCTACGAGTCGAACCCGGAGCTGAAGCAGGCTATCGATATGATCGCCAATAATGTCTTCACGCCTAACGAACCCGGCGTACTGCAGCCGATCGTCGATCATCTCATTGGGTATGATGAGTTCATGGTACTGGCGGATTTCGCGTCGTACGTGGAAAGTCAGCAAAAAGCGGAGGATGCATACCGGGATCCGACCGCATGGACACGAATGTCGATAATGAATACGGCCCGCTCGGGCTACTTCTCGTCGGACCGCAGCATTCGGGACTATGCGGACACGATCTGGAAGGTCAGCCCGATGCGGATGCATAGTAAGTCTCGCACCAGCTAGCGAGAAAGCAAAGGAGTCATGGTGGCCGCAGTCAGAATTGCGCAAGGAAAGTTCGACGGAATCAACGCCTGTGCAGGCGACAACGGTGTTATCTCAGCGGCAGCCATGGATCAGCGGGGATCGCTGCAAAAATCAATCGGCAAGGCCCGCGAGGACGGCAAGGCGACTGCCGACGATCTGGCGACCTTCAAGAAAGCCGTCGTCTCGATCCTGACGCCGCACGCCAGCGCGATCCTGATCGATCCCGAGTTCGGCCTGCTCGCCTTGGAGTCCAAGGCACCGGATTGCGGCGTGCTGCTGGCGTATGAAAAGACCGGCTACGATGCCACCGTCAAAGGGCGACTGCCGGACCTGCTGGATGAGTGGAGCGTGCGTCGCCTGGTGGAAGCCGGCGCGAACGCGATCAAGATCCTGCTCTATTACGATCCCGCCGATGACGAAGCGATCAACACCGTCAAGCATGCGTTCATCGAGCGCATCGGCGCCGAATGCGCCGCGGTCGACGTGCCCTTTTTCCTCGAGCCTATCACCTACCGTGACGATGTCTCCGGACTCGAATGGGCGAAAGCGAAACCGGAAGCAGTGACGCGCTCCATGGAAGAATTCTCCAAAGACCAATACCGGGTCGATGTCCTCAAGGTCGAGGTACCCATCGATATGAAGTTCGTCTCCGGCACGCAGTCGTTCAACGGAGAAGAAGCGTATACCCGCGAGGAAGCACTCCGGCTCTTCAAAGCAGCGTCCGATGCTGCCACCAAGCCTTTCATCTACCTCAGCGCGGGGGTCAGTAACGAGCAGTTTGTCGAAACCCTGCTACTGGCGGCGGAATCCGGCGCCGATTTCTCCGGCGTGCTCTGCGGTCGTGCAACCTGGCAGGAAGGTGTCCCCATCTTCGGCAAGGACGGGCTCGGCGCGCTCGAGGCATGGCTCTCCACGCAGGGCGTGGAAAACATTCAGGCGGTCAACAACGCGGTGGCCGTGGGAGCCAAGCCCTGGTGGACAATCTACGGAGGACAAGACGCGATCGAGGTTTTCGATCCCGTCCTCGACTAAACAGGAAGGAATGGCCCGCACATGGCTGGCATAGGAATTCACGGATTCGGACGTATCGGCCGCTCGGCGATGCGCATTGCGTTGCAGAACGACCTCTTCAGTCCAGTATCCATCTCGGACATCAAGGACCTGCCAACGCTGGCGGCTCTGTTTCAGGTCGACACTAACTACGGGGTTTTCCCGGAAACCGTTGTGGCCGACGGCATGACACTGAAAGTCGGCGACCGCTCGATCGCGTACATCGATTCGTCGAAGGAGCTGCCAGACTGGGCGGCCCTGGGCGTCGACCTGGTGATCGACTGCACCGGCCGTGCCACGACACGCGCGGGAGCTCAGGCGCATCTGGACCGGGGCGCCAAGCGCGTGTTGGTCAGCGCGCCCAGTAAGACCCGGGATGATGCGGATGTCTTCCTGCTGCCCGGCATCAACATGGACGAGTACGACCCGGCCAATCACCACATCGTTTCCATGGCAAGCTGCACGACGAATGCGCTTGCGCCAGTGGTGAAGGTGGTGCTGGACAATTTCGGCATCAAGGAAGGGCTCTTCTCGACCATCCACGCGTACACCGCGACCCAGTCGCTAACCGATCAGCCAATGAAAGATCGGCGTGATTCCTGGGCCGCAGCCGAGAACATCATTCCATCGTCCTCTGGAGCGGCGCGTGCATTGCAGTTCATCTGGCCCGGTCTGGAAATCACAGGCAAGGCGTACCGCATCCCAGTCCGCACCGGAAGCATTGCCGAGCTGAACCTGATCACTGAGAAACCGGTGACCATCGAAGCCGCCAACGATGCGTTCCGATCCGCGGCCGCTAAAGCACCATTGAAGGGCGTTATGGACGTACTGGAAGATGAATGGGCCTCATCCCGCATCGTTGGTGACAGCCACTCATCGATCGTCGACCTGCCGATCACGCAGGTCATGGGCGATCACTTCCTGAGCGTGGCCGCCTGGTATGACAATGAGTGGGGGTATGCCAGCCGGCTTGCCGAAACTGGAGCGTTCCTCGCGAAGTAATGGTCCGACGGCGCGCATGGGGAAGTTGCCGGGTTACGGCATCATGGCCGTAAGCGCGTCGGATGGAAGAGAGCTTTCGCTACGCTCAGGATGACGTTTGAGACTCGGGGTCGCGCCTAATCGGCGCGGCCCTGCGTGGTTACCGGGGAGTTGACGCTGCGATCCTCGGTCATGGCGAAGCGGGGAACTGGGGTTTCAGCCACTTTCGCGGGTGCATAAGCGGGCGGCCGATTCGCCATCTGTTCGACCGGTTGCAGCCGATGCCAGACCCCCATGCCCGCGTACACCACCATGAAAATCCCCGTGCCGAACAGCACGATAGCCGCGCCAGAAGCGATGTCGTACTGGAAGCTGACGAACATTCCGAAAAAGCCGGTGGCCGCCCCGATCACCGTTGAGAGAATGAGCAGCGTGCCGAAGTTCTGCGTGACGAGCCGAGCGGTGGTCGGCGGAATGACGATGGCTGCGGCGATCAGCGTGACACCGACGATATTCATCGACGCGACGATGGTGGCGGCGAGGGCCAGCGCAAATCCGGTTTCAACCCAACGGGTCGGTACGCCGGAGACGGCGGCGATTTCTTCATCGAACGTGGTGAAGAGAAGTTGCTTGTAGCAAAGAAACATTGCGATTCCCACGGCCAGCGAGACGCCGGCAATGATCATGATGTCTTGCCGTGAGACGCCCAGAATGTTCCCAAAGAGGGCGGCTTCAAAGTTACGGGTGAAGGTACGCTTCTTGCTGATCAGCGCAACGCCGAGCGCGAACGATGCCGTGGTCACGATGCCAATGGCGGCATCCGCGCCGATATTGCGTTTTCGGGCGGCGGCATTGATCAGGAGGGCCGCGATGAAGCTCCAGAGGCCCGCTCCGATGAAAAAGCTGATGTTCATGAGGTAGGCGACCACAGCCCCACCAAAGGCGGCGTGGGAAAGCCCATGCCCGATGTAGCTCATGCGGCGCAGCACGATGAACACGCCCATGGCTCCGCACAGCCCACCGACCAGGGTGGCGACGATCAATGCCTGGCGGAAGAACTCATAGTTGAGTGGATCGGTAAAGAAGTTCATCTGACGGCCATTTCTCTGGCGACGACCTTTTCCCGTTGTGAAAATGGGGGATGAGAGCCAGCTTCTGTCACCAGCAGATTGCCGGTTTCGGTGTCGTGAATCACGCGCATCTCCGCTTCGAAGGTGCGGCTCATGTTGTACGCGGTAAAGACCTGCTCTGGTGGCCCTTGCGCGACGATGCCTCGATTGACGCAAACGACCCAGGGGAGATGTGCGGCAAGACTATTGAGCTCGTGCGTGGTGATGACGATGGTGATGCCGGTGTCGTTGATATGGGCGAGCAAATGCAGAATTTCGTCCCGCGTGCGGATGTCGACACTTGCGGTCGGTTCATCGAGGATCAGCATGTCCGGATTTGAAATCAATGCCCTGGCCAGAAACGTGCGTTGCTGCTGCCCACCAGATAGATCACGGATATGGCGATTTGCCAGGCTCCCGATTCCGAGCCGCTCGAGAATGTTGGCAACGTCGCGTTTGTCCTGCTTCGACGGCCAGGGAAGCCAACCCATTTGGCGCTGCTTTCCCATGACGACTACGTTCTCGACCGTGACCGGAAATGACCAATCGATGATGCCAACCTGCGGCACATAGCCAACATTTGGCGGAGGGGTACCCGCAGTTACCTTGCGGCCCCCTACTTCGACGCGCCCCTCGACGCGCGGCGTGAGACCGACCATGGTGCGGAGCAAGGTGGTCTTGCCAGCGCCACTCGGGCCGATCAATCCGACGAACTGCCCGGTAGGTATGCTGAGATCGACACCACGCAGGACGAATCCCCGTTGATATCCGCAGCTTACGTTCTCGAGCACGACCGCAGGTGTTGTCATGGTTTCGACCTACGAAATCCAGGTGTCGTTCGTGGAGACGCCGTCCATGAGACTGGGATCGCCACCCAGCGCGCCGGCCATGATTTGCAGATTGCGCTTCATCATGCCAATGAAGGTGTGCTCCGGCGTGTTCGGCTCTCCCGGTGGCTCGTCGTCACGCAGGTCATCGACATACACGGCGCCTGATTCGCTGGCGATCTGCTCCAGCACATCACTTGGAAAGACCTCCGAGCCGAAGATCGCCGGCACGTGCTCTTCCCTGATCTGGTCGATGAGATCGGCCACATCGCGCGGGGACGGTTCGGCAAAGTCGGAAGGCTGGATTGCGCCAATGACCGTCATACCGTAGTTCGGAGCGAAATATGCCCAGGAATCGTGATAGGTAAGCAGGCGGCGATTTTCTGGAGGGATGGATTCGACCGTCGCGCGAACAGCGGCGTCGAGAGTTTCCAACGCGGCGCGATAGTTTTCCAGATTACCGGCAAAGTAGTCCGCGTTGTCAGGATCGAGCCGCGAAAGCTCTTCGGTGACCAGCTCGGCATAGACGATGGCAAACGGAATATTGGTCCAGAGATGTGGATTGGGACGACCATCCGACTCCGGGAACGAAAAGTCGAAGGCGTACTGCTCTGGGGTAATCGTCTTGTCGCCCAGCGTGAAAACTTCGGCACCCTCCGGCAGGTTCTCCTTCGCCATCTCGATCGTCGGATCTTCCAGATCGAGCCCATTGGCGATGAGGGCATCCGCGCTGGAAAGGAGCACTGCGTCAGAAGGGGCGGGTTCGAAGGTGTGCGAGTTGGTGCCATCTGGGACGATGCCACGGATATTGATACGGTCGCCGCCGATATTCCGCACAATCGAGCTGATCGGGGCCACGGTGGTCGCGACGTTCAGACGCCCGTCATCCGTGAAGGTATCGCTCCATCCCAGGTTCGGCACTGGAGTTGCGTCTTGCGCGACGGTGGCCGGCAGCCGCTGAAGACCAATCACTGCGGCGATTCCGGCCGAGTAGCCCAGCATTTGGCGCCGGGAAAGGAGCGTCGAGGGGGGCATGGTTAAGAACCTCTGAGAGACAAATGGTTGCAGATGCAACTATTCGCATCTGTGTTCATCCAAGAGTATGCTTTTCTCAACGCTGACGCAATGCGCTATCTTGCTGGAACGCGCATCGCTCGGTGGCGTCAGATTCTTTCACTTGCTCCAGTGCTTCAGGACCAGGATGCTTCCGATACCCAACACCGCTGCCGCCGATCTCGTTCATGTGTTGCGCTCGTCCGATCAACGAGCCACGCCACAGCGTCTGATGATTCTGTCCGTCCTCCAGGACGCAGACAGCCACCTGACAGCCGACGAGGTGTTTCAGCGACTCGGACCGATGGGTTCGGCGTTGAATCGCTCTACCGTCTACCGCACGCTCGAGCGCTTTCGCGATGCCGGTCTGGTTTCGGAGACCGATCTGGGCGGCGGCGTGCGGGTTTTTGAGTTGCTGGCGGTGCATCGCCACCATCACCTGATTTGCCGCCAATGCAACGACATGATCGAGATGGACGACTCGACGATAGAGTCCCTGCGCCAGGACATTCGACGCCGTTACGGTTTCGAACCGCAGGTGGATCATCTGGCGATCTGGGGATCATGCGCTGCTTGCGCCGAACCGGAGCCCGATTAGTGCCGCGCTACGACTTCCAATGTCGATCGTGCGGGGCGGTCAGCGAAATCGAGCTGCCTATGTCCGACGCGACCAACGATCAGGCATGTCTCGTGTGCGGTGAAGGTGCGACGCGCAGATTTTCGATGCCCAAGCTCTTGTTCAAGGCCGATCCGCGTGATGTCACCCCGGTCTGGCATCAGCACGACGGATATTCCCACGCGCATCCACCACGCCGCGGGCGGCACCGAAATCCGGCTGAGGATCATTGAAGGTAGCCTTGCGCGCTCGCAAGACGAGGGTTCACGCGTTGCAGTGGGTAGCGTTGGTCACGCGAACTGCGCGCTTACAGGGACTCGCGGGACTGCGATTCACTGAGATCTTGGGATTCGCGCCAGTCGATACCTGCAACGACTGGCAGATGGTCTGAACCAGCATCCCGACCGATTCCCGCGCTACGCGCGATGAAATCCCGCGTGTACCAGATGTAGTCGATACGGATCACGGGCGGCAGCGTGATGTTTTGCGTGCGCGGTCCGAAGCGATGCGGTTGTCCCACCCGCTTGGGAAAGCTGGCAGCACTCTTGCCAACTTCATGGAACGCGTCGATCAACCCCGCTGCGGTGAGAATGCGGTGTTCCGGTTGCCTGTCAGTCATATTGAAGTCGCCCAACACCATTGACGGCACACCAGCGGTGGCGATACGGACAACCTCCTGGATCTGTCGCATTGTGACCGGGTCGAACGTTGCGCCGGTCATGCGAACCTTTGGAGGCCGTGGATGGGCGACGACAATCTGCGCCTCCCGGCCGGCAATCTCGAGGCGGGCGCTGAGATCGGGGCGGCCGTCAGCAAAGAGATGGCTCTCGCTCGTCAGGATCGGGAACTTGCTCAACAGCCCTTTCCCGGCAAATCCCCCCGGATGGAGCACACGATAGGGGAACGCGTCACAGAGCTGGTCCTCGATCGCCTTGGCCTGATCGTCCGAGAGCTCCTGCAATCCAATGATGTCTGCTTCAGCATAGTAGAGGTATTGCACCAGCCGATCGGCGGGCGCGAGACCGTTCCCAACGTTGTAGCTCAAGACACGAGCGGCAACACCGTCTGAAGGCGTCCTTGCAGTTTCCGATTTGCGATTAGTCAACGTCTTGCCGTTCGTCTTCGATCAACGAGCTTCGCCGCACAGAGACTATGGCATTCGGGAAGCTGGTCCGCAAACGGGCAAGCGCATCGGCTTCTGTTTCGCGCGATGCGGATTGATCGACCTTTAGCCGAATACGCGCCTGTATGGTGTTGGGACTTTCAACGTTTTTGCGACGAGTAGAACCAAACCCGTGCCGGCTGGCAAACGTCAGCAGCTTATCGATGAAACCGGCCTGGCCTTCTGCCGTAAGTGCGACGTGGCTCTGGATAGGGGGATCTGTCCCAAGAATTTCCGTGATGAGCTTATTTATCGATTCACGCTCGCCGTCGAGGCCGATCACACGAATAACCGTGGACACCTGAAGCTCACGATCGAGATTGCGGAACGGCTCGCTGAGGTGCAGGGAATTGGGAATGATGACCGTGGCACGATCGTCGGTCATCAACGTGGTGGTACGGACGCCAATCTCCGTGACTTCTCCCTCATTGTCGCGAATCTTGATTCGATCACCAACCTCGTATGGCCGCTCGATAATGAGAAACGCGCCCCCAAGAATGCTCTTCAAGAGATCGGCAAGACCAAAAACAACTGCCAGGGTGCTGACGCTAAACGCGGTAAGCAGCGTCGACCAGGAAGCGCCCAGGAATGCCAGCGTCAAGGTGAAGGCAAGGGCATAGAGACAAAGCGCGAGGGTGTTGTTGACGAGCGATTCCGTAGCGGGGGTGACTTCGTCGATCGGAATGCGTTTCCAGATGCGCCGTTGGATGAACTTCGCGGTATATCGGGCAATCAGGAAGATGATTGCAACAGCGAGGAGATCCAGCCCGATCTCGAGCAGTTGATCCCACGCGGTCGAGAGCCGGTCTCGCAGTCCGGCTTCGGAGATGAGCAGCGTGAGATCCAAAGATGGGCCAGTGGCCAGCATTCGGTCGATCCTATGCACGTCTAAACAAGAGAGCGGTCGGTCCGCCTCACGTAATACTACGGAACATGACTAAATGTCCGTGACGTTATGCCTGCAAATGCGTGATGCAAACCTGAAGATCTCCTGATACACTGCGGACATCAGCGTACGTACGCAAGGAGAATTGTATGAAGCGATTAGTAGCACTCGTCGTGTTTCTGTTTGGACTGGTTTTCATGCTACCCGCAGCGGCATTTGCGCAGGATGCAACTCCTGCGGCGAGCGGCACGCCAACATCTGAGATCACTGCCAATCTCTCTGATGGCGAAGATAGCGTGCTTCTGAAGGTGAATGGCAACACGCAGGTAGCCGCCGGAGATACGATCGAAAATGCGGTCGTGATCAATGGCAACATCACCGTAGCCGGCACCGTCGAGAATTCGGTCTCCGTCGTGCAAGGCGATGCGATCGTCACGGGCACGATCAACGGCACGATCTCGGTGGTACGCGGAACTCTTACGCTCGAAGCCGGTTCCACCGTCAAGGACGTGATGCTGATCGATAGCGAGCTCACGCGTGCCGACGGCGCTACTGTCACCGGAACGGTCGAAGATCGCGGGCTCGACTTCTCCTTTGGCCGTGGGCTGGCGGTTTTCTCGATGCTCTGGTGGATCGGGATGACGATTGTCGCCCTGGTCGCTGCGGCGATCTTCGCCTGGTTCGGCCGCAAACAGCTTTTCGGTTCAGTGGACACCCTCCAGACCGATTTCGTGAAGGCCCTCATCACCGCCATCGTATTGTGGATCCTGCTGCCACTCGGCGCGGTCCTGATCCTGTTCACACTGGTGGGAGCGCCCCTGTCGTTGTCGATCCTGCTCGTCGTACTTCCGATCCTCTGGCTGGTTGGCCTGATCGTGGTCGGCACCTGGCTTGGCAGCTTCATCATCAAACCGACCACCACCGGCCGGGCGATTGGCGCAGCCTTGCTCGGTACGCTCATCCTTTCGCTGGTGTCGTTGCTTCCGTTTGTCGCGGTGATCACTGGCATCGCGGCCATACTTGGTTCAGGCGCATTCGTTTATCGCGCGATCACCCATCGGAACGCCACCGATCTTCCGGTCAATCCCGGATTGCAGACCGTTTAGGCAGGTTCGGACACACGCATACGGGCCGTCTCGAATCTTCGAGACGGCCCGTTGTGTTGCTGGCCCGGAACTCTGGACTGCCTAGTGCTTTGTCAGCCGTTCCACGAGTGCCTTGCCTGATGGTGGTTCGCCAGTGCGCTCGGCCTTTTTATCGATGTTCCAGAATCCACGCTGTACGAAACGTACGCCGAGAAAGCGGAAGGGTTCCGGTTCCCAATTGCGCGATTTGTGGTTGACCGGCGGAAGGTGCGTAATCGCAGAATCGGTCCCGGTGATCAGATCGGCCAGGATGCGGCCCGCGAGGTTCGTCGTGGCGACTCCCTGACCGGTATAGCCACGGGCAGTGGCAATGTTGTCCTTTCGATCGTAGCCGATGGTCGGCATGAAATCGCGCGGCCAGCCCAACGGGCCACCCCAGGTATGGGTGAACTTCACATCCTTCAACACCGGGAACCAGGTTCGCACGTTCTCTTCCAGCATCTTGTGCGTTTCTTCGTGGCGATCATAGGAGTCCCTGATCTGCGAGCGAAGGTGATAGGGCGCCCCGCGACCGCCGAAGAGGATGCGACCGTCGATCGTCTTGGAGAGGTAGTCGACGGTATACCGGCACGAATCGACCAGCTCTCGTCCCTGCCAGCCGATAGCGTCCCATTGGTCGTCGGAAAGCGGTTCGGTCAGCGTGATGAGCGAGTAGACCGGCATGAGCTGCCGTCCAACTCCCTTCAGTCCACTCATATAGGACTCGCCACACAGGATGATCGTGCCAGCCCGCACATGACCGTGATCGGTGTGCAACGCCGGATAGGCGCCGCCTGAGAATGCGGTCACGTTCGTCTGCTCGTAAATCGTCGCGCCGCGCTTCTCTACCGCGCGCGCCAGACCACGCACCAGCTTTCCCGGATGGATGACGGCATTTTCTTTCAGGAAGATGGCTCCCACCGACCCGGCAATGCGAATGCGCTCGTCGAGCTGCTTCTTCTCGAGTAGCTGAAATTCGTCCTCGAACCCAAGTCGAGTCATCGATTCCGCGACGTGATGGACCGATGGGAGTTGCGCGATGCCGCGAGCAGTCATGAGTGTTCCGCTCTTTTGCCAATCGATATCGATCCCCTGCTCCTGCGCAACCCGGCCGACTTCGGCGACCGCACCCGTCATCGCCTGGTGGGTGGCAATGGCCTGGGAGCGGCCATACTTCTGCTCGATCTGATCGAGGGACGTGGGAAAGCCAGAGGTACACCAGCCACCATTGCGGCCCGATGCGCCGAACCCGGCGATCTCGCGTTCGAGAATCACAATCTTGAGGTTGGGATCGCGTTCGAGCAGATACCAGGCTGTCCAGAGACCCGAGTACCCGGCGCCCAGAATGGCGATATCGGCATCGATGGTGCCATTCAACCGCGGGCGTGGGGTGAGGTCGTCGCCGCAAGTTTCCAGCCAGTAGCTATAGGATGCGTAGTTTTTCATCTGCTCTCCAGCATTACGGGGCGTGTGATGCCAGAGATTCTAAACGGGTAACGCAAAAGCGGACGGCGAGGTCGCCGTCCGCTTTGCATTTCAGTCGTTACGGGATGCTATCCGCGGTTGTCACGCCGGCGAAGACCGAACGCTCCAGCGAGCAACATCACGCCGAACGCCCCCATGGCGAACACGAGCAGACCGGTGCTGCCGGTGAAGGTGGTGCCCACGCCCGAGGTGCCGATATCGGTCACCGACGAGGTACCGCCCACCGCGGCCGGGCTGGCCTCGGCAGCTGGAGCGACGGTCGCAGTAGCACCGGCGGCGGCAACTTCACCACCGACAGCTTCGGACGGCAGGTCGCCACAGGCGACGTAGGTGCCAATCTCATCGGCAGAAAGGTGAACGTTGATCGCGTATGGGCCACTGCTCAGCAGATCAGCGAGTGGGACATCGATGATCGTTACGCTGGCGCCGCTGGCGTCAACCTCGGTGAGGGGATAGACGACATCGCCAAGCTCAGCACAGGTGCCGGAGTGGATGTGCGCCGGATGCCCACCAGTTGCGCCGTCGAGCAGGATATCGACCGTGGTCGTCCCGTCTCCGTTGTCGGTGAGGCTGGCGTCACCAGAGACACCAGAACCGTTGAGTTCATTGATAGGGACGACGACATCGTCCTGTGCGTACGCGCCCATGGCGGTGAATGATGTAATTGCCAACAAGGCAAGCGCCAACGTAGCGAGGAACGAAAAACGATGAAGGCCTCGTCTCTGCATGAATGCTCTCCTCCTGCGGTTCGGATTCTGGTCGCGGGTTTCCGCGTTTCGATGGGAAAACCCCGAGCGGCCTGCGCCTCCGGGACATCCTCAGCCTAAAGGCTGACGGGCAATCGCGCAACTTTGGAGAGCTCATGCACGTCAGCAATTCTGGAAATTGGAACCTTTTTCGGGAAGTGACCTTCTCTTGCGTCGGTATTGCGTAGTCCTGCGAATACGTCATCTTACCGATGTCAGGGCGGTGAATCGATGACATCCTCTGTATGTGGCAAGGAAGATGGGCCACGAACGGGGACGCAGACGGGTAATGGAACCGGCAGCGTCGGCCGCTATAGAAGATATGTAAGAAGAGCAACAGGCAATGGTGAGCCTGATCATACATCTGCAGCTTGTGGCGACGATTGTGGATTCGAGACAATCGATCGCCCGAGACTACGCAAAGTCGTTAAGCGGAAGCCCGAGCCGGGGCAAACATTCGGCATCAGACGTTGGTTGCGATCTGGGTTTGTGCGGAGCGAGCGCCACGTAATGGAAAACGGCGCCCTCCGCTCAGATGCAACCGGTTCTTCCTGGTGAAGGCGTCTGGGTATCACTAAGCGAATACCGGCACACTTCCTTCCGTATGGCCGTGCGTCTCGTGCCAAAGAACCGGCCAACTCAATACTCCCTCTGTTGAATCCTCTCTTGCCACATCGCGGAGAGGATTCAGCGTTTCCGGCGAGCGCTGAGGCCGGCCTCCTTAGGTACACTGCCTACAGGAGGCAACACCGTTGGATGCAAAAGACGAGATTCTGGAAATAATCTGGCCGGAAACTGGCCTGCACACGAAAGCCATTGCTCCGGTCCGCGAAAAAGATAAGCTCGCTGACAGCGACGAAGTGGAGCTTTCGATCGACTTTCTCACGCTTTCGCTGTCGCCGCTGGAGCTGATTCAGCTTGCTTCGTTCCTGCGCATGACGATCGATGGCCTGCTCGACCGTCATCCAAGCTATCAACGCGTAGTGATCAACGCGTTCGACATCAAGGATTGATCCCAATGATCTTGCAGAGGGAGGGCAGGACATTCGTGTCCTGACTCCCTCTGCAGCGTGATCTACAGGGTGACCGTCCGATTCGATTCAATCGATTCGCGGGCAGCGAGGGCGGTGGCCAGCGCGAGGCGAGCGCCCGCGGGAGTGGCGCGCGTGGCCGGTTCGCCGGAGCGGATGCACTCGACGAAATATTCGATCTCCGCGAGATAGGGATCGATCTGCTCCACCTCGAGCTGCTCGGGATTCCCTTCGTTGGGGAAGAACAACAACTCATTCGTCCCACCAGAGTCATCGACGCTACGTCCTCCGGCACGGAAGTCGTATTCCATGAATCCCTCGGAGCCAAGGACCTGCAAGGTGGAGGTAAACGGATACGACTCCGGCATCATCATGCCGCCATCGACCACAGCCGAGGTCGTGCCATAGTCGATCAGAATTTGCACCTGATCCCAGCCGCCCGAGCGCGGATTGCGGATGCCGTTGGCAGTGACCGAAACCGGTGAGCCAAAAACCCAGTTCAAGGCGTCGATGTCGTGGATCATCATATCGATCACCGCGCCGCCGGTGAGATCGGAGCGAGCGAACAGCTCTGACCAGGCTGGGAACGGCTGACGTCGGTAGGCAAGCCCAGAGAGGAGCTCGCCGATGGCGCCGTCGGTGGCGCGCTTCTGGAGCTCGACGTATTCCGGCCAAAAGCGAAGCACGTGCGCCATCATGAAAACCCGGTCGCTTGCCTCACCAGCAGCAACCAGGGCGGCAGCATCGGCATCGTTCAAGGTAATGGGTTTTTCCAACAGGACGTGTTTCCCCGCAGCCAGCGCCGCTTCGGTCAAATGGCGGTGCTCCGGGGTTGGGAGGCAGTTGTCGATTGCCTCGATCGACTCATCCCGCAAAATGGCGTCGATGTCGCCGGTGTAAACGGTTCCGAGCTCCTCAGCCAATGGTGCGGCCCGCTTCGGGCTGTGCGCATAGATCGCAGCAATCTCGACTCCCGGCACTTTCTGAAATGCCTTCGCATGCGTCGAGCCCATGAACCCGGCTCCAAGAATCGCGACTTTCACGTCAATTCCTCCATCCCTGTAACCGGCACCAAAGATTGAATGCCGTTCCTGATTACGTCGTGTCGCAGTACAACGCGTATCGAAAACCAACAGGCCAACGAATTGCTCTGAATGATGATCCGAAGGAAGGTACGCGATCTCGCTACTGACCACGAACGTGTCGCCGGTCTGTGGGCGCCAGTGCGGGCATCTCTGGCGAGAGAGGAGTCCCTACACTCTGAATGATCACTTCGTGGCGAGTTGAGCGTTTGAAAGATTCGCTGTCTAATGAGTTCGATAACGATGCTGAAGCGCCTCGATTTCGTGCATCGTCCCCGCTATCTCTTGCTGCAGGGTCTTTGCCGCATGTTCCGAGCAGTATCCCACCCGCAGACCCAACTCTAGTTGGGCATCGATTTGCTTTGCGGTGTCCAGCGCATTCTGCAAACAGTGGAGCAAAGCATTCCGCTCTCCCGTGGCAAATCCGCGTGCGATGATCGCTGGGATCATCACCGCGTTCCGGCGAATCTCCTCGACCAGATCAAGCGGATCGACGCGTGGCCATCTATCGCTAACTCGGTAGATGGCCACGGAGAGGTCCATGGCACGTTGCCACGCTGCGACATCCCGGAAATCTCCCTCCTCTAATCGATCGTGGTCGGAAAGGAAGGTCATGGGATGCTACTTGCCGTTTGCTATTCCGGTACGAACGGTCGCAGGAAATCGTACGCGGATTTCGCGGCGGCCTCGACCTCTGGGAGGGGCGGCCATGGTTCACCGGTGAACTCGATTTCGACCGAAACCGGTCCTTCGAAACCTACCTCATCGAGAGCGGCGAAGATCTTCGCGAAATCGACCTCACCCGAGCCAGCGGGCGGGAAGTTCCATTTGCCTGCGCCGCCGATCTGGTCCTTGGCATGCACGTGCTTCACATAGGGCGCGGCTGCCTTGATGTCCTCGGTCGGATCGGTATCCCCGTAGAAGATCACATTGCCGGGATCGTAGTTGATGCCGATGTTTGGCTTATCGATCAGCCTGACGAGCTCGGCCGAAATTGCGCCGTTGGCAACCAGTCCACCATGGGTTTCGAGACAGATGATGATTCCCATCTCGGCAGCTTCGTCGCAGAGCGGACGAATGCGCGAAAGAAAGGCTTCGCGCTGATCATCGAGGGAACCATGAGATGACGCATCGTGGCCACCGGTACTGGTCGTCACATACGCAATGCCCAGCTTGTGAGCAATTCCGAGCGCCTTACGAAATTCCTCGACACCAGAGTCCGAGGCGAGATCCGAGTGGCCAGCGAAGCTAACCGCAGTCTGACCATGCTTTTTCAACAGGTCCTTGACATGGGCGAGCTCTTCCGGAGTTGCATTGCGGCGCACGTGCTCGGTCCACCCTGGGACCGACGTCAGCTCGATGCTGGTGTACCCGGCTGCTGCCGCGCCGGCCAGACATTCCTCGAGCGTGTAGGTGTGATAGCTATTGGTGCAAAACGTCAGTCGATCGGCCATGTTCTTCCTTTCCTCCTGCTGTCAGAGCATCCACTGCGTGGTGGAGCTTACTTCCCTCCGAACCAGGTTCGGCCAGGAAAGAACTGCATGTATTCAACGAAAAGCCCGTCTTCTTTCGTGAAGGCGACACGGGCAAACGGAGGATCGTCGACATCGAACGGAGGAATGATGACATCTTTATCGATCAAACTCGATTCGAGATCATCGACCGCGTAGGCAATATGCGGCGAACCCTGAAACTCGGACGAGACAGGACTTTCCGATTCATACCGCAAGAATTCGATCCGATTCGGACTATGATTGGGATCCGTCACCCAGCATTTGCTTGGCGCAACGTAGTCCTCGTTTGGCTGAACATCGACCGTGGTCAGCCCAACATGGTGAAAAGTCCGTGAGCCCATATTTCTCCTCTTTGCATTTCCGGCATGCTCGTACAGCATTGTTGCAGCGGTCTGTCGCAGGCGACAGACCGCTCATTACCTGTCCGATCAGCCTGCGGGAGTGGCTTCAGCGGAAGCTTCTGCCAATCCGGCATCTGACGGCATTGGAACCGCTGCGAACTCTTCGTTGAGCTCGAAGTTTGTCGCATCGGCGATGACTTGGTCTCGGTCGAATTCGTTGGCTCCCGCCACATAATCGTTGAAGATCACCGACGATGCGTCGATCGAGTCACTCCCGCTGGCGGTCGAGCTGTCATCGAAAAAGGCTTGCCAGCCATCGAGATCTGCCCAGCCCCATTTCCCACCGTCGCGGGACTCCCAGTTTCCGCGGAAGATGTTTGCCAATTGCCACATCGATGTGACTGCCAGATTCTTGTCCTGGAAGGTGTCGTTGAGCGCCGCAGAGATCGCCGGGTCTTCCATGGTGATCTGTGTGGCGGCAACGGGGTTCTGGTAGCCAAACTCGAGGCCCATCGCCCAACCCTTCAGGTAGTTGGTATAGAGCTCGGTGAGGCTCTCGTCTTGGAAGTCGCTTTGGCGAATCTGGAACGCGTTGGCCGGGAATTTCGACCACTCATAGCCGAGGATGTAGTCGAAGTCGAGTCCCATGGCCAGCCATTGCGCGCGAAGGCCTTCCCAGGAAAGTGCGGCGTCCGCTTGCCCAGATTGCAGCGCCTGCGCCCACCCGGGTCCGGCGGCGACGTAGTTGACCTTCGACGGATCACCACCGGCCTGTACCACCATGGGATCGACCACTGCGGTGGCGCCAATATCTCCCATGACGACCGTCTTGCCTTCAAGATCTTTCAGCGTGGTAATGCCCTGTGGGTTGCCCTTCGGCAAAGCGATATCGAAGACATCGTACGCTCCCATCTGCCAGACGGAAATAAGATCCAGCCCCTGGCTCACCGCATCGGCGAACACACCGGGCGAAAGGAAACAAACATCCGCATCGCCGTCGACCACATTTTTGGCCGAAGAGGTGGTTTCCAGGATCGCCGGGAGCATCTCGGTTTCGATATCGCCGAAATAGCCCATGCGCTTCGCAACCCAGTAGGGATAGTCATCGAGCACTTCGAGCGTTCCACGCGGAGACACCCAAACGACCGAATTCCGCCCATCTTGTGCGAACGCGGTAAGTCCTCCCATGCGAGCCATGGGGAGAGTTACGCCTGCGGCCAAAGCTGCAGCGAGCACTCGACGGCGCGACGTGCGACCGTGAAAATGCGAACGAGACGATACTCCGCCTTGAATGGTCACGAAACCTCCTGAGCGACTGGCTTTCGACGCCAGCCTAAAAACATTGCTTGCTCGGTCGACCGTCGACCGGTACCTGAATCAGTATCTGGTGTAGGGACGCGCGATCATCTGAATAAACAACTGGGCCAGCAAGCTAGCCCAGTTGTCATTCTGTGAACGGCAGATTAGCCGGCCGGGGTAGCCTCCGGGCTGGCGATTGACTCGGCTACCGCGGCGAATTCCGGATCGAGCTCAAAGCTTGATGCATCGGCTTCGACCTGGGCCGCGTCGAAGGCATTAGCGCCATCAACGTAGTCGTTGAAGATGTAGTTGGTTGCGTCCACGGCGTCACCGCCACTGGCCTGGGCACTGTCATCGAAGAATGTCTGCCATCCCTCGAGGCTCGCCCAACCCCACTGGCCACCGTTTCGGGCAGCGAAGTCACCTCGGAAGACGTTGGCCAGCTGCATAAGCGACTGGACGGCAACATTCTTGTCCTGGAAGGTGTCGTTGAGCGCGGCGGAGATATCGGGGGCCGCCATGGTGATCTGCGTGGCGGCAACGGGGTTCTGGTAGCCAAACTCGAGGCCCATCGCCCAACCCTTCAGGTAGTTGGTATAGAGGTCGGTCAGACTCGTATCTTCGAAGTCGCTCCGGCGGATCTGGAAGGAGTTCGCCGGGAAGACCGACCACTCATATCCGAGGATATAGTCGAAGTCGAGTCCAGTGGCCAGCCACTGCGCGCGGAGGCCTTCCCAGGAAAGGGCGGCATCAGCTTGTCCGGCCTGCAGCGTCTGCGCCCAGCCAGGTCCGGCGGCGACGTAGTTGACCTTCGACGGATCACCGCCGGCCTGCACGATCATCGGATCGACGATTGCCGCCCACCCGATGTCTCCGAGCACCATCGTCTTGCCCTCGAGATCCTTCGCCGAGGTAATGCCTTCCGGGTTCCCCTTCTGCATTGCGATGTCGAAGACGTCATAGGCGCCCATCTGCCAAACCGAAACAAGGTCGAGGCCACCATTGCTAATTGCGTCGGTGAATACGCCTGGAGAGACGTAGGACATGTCGGCGTCGCCGTCGGCCACGTTTTTGGCGGACGATGTCGACTCAAGAATTGCCGGCAGGATCGTCGTTTCAAGGTCACCAAAGTAGCCAAATTGCTTGGCCACCCAATAGGGATAGTCGTCGAGCACTTCAAGCGTGCCACGCGGGGAGACCCAGGTCACCGAGTTGCGGGCGTCCTGCGCCGCAGCGCTCAGGCGGCCCAGGCTGCCAAACATTGGCAGAGCCGCTCCGGCTACACCTGCTGCTGCGGCCGTGGTGAGAAACCTGCGGCGAGAAGAACGGCTTTTCGTAGCGTCGACCACGAGTTTATCGATATGGCTCATATGCCCTCCTGTTCGTCTAGCGAGCCAACCTGGCTCACCGGATTCCGAGATGCTTCCGGTTCGACGTCGAACCGTATCTTGAACGGCGCTTTCACGCCGGCTCAATTCAGGAAGTATCAGGCCTGCCAGCTAGCCCAGCGTTTTCCGACCCAATAGAAGATGACGTAGATCAGGATCCCGAGCGTCGCCAGGATGATGATGATCGACCAGAAATTGGCCATTTGAATGCGTGAGGAGTAGTACATCAGCCGGTTGCCGAGTCCTTCTCCGGAACCGACGATTTCGGCACCGACCGCAGTCAACAGTCCAAAGATTGCACCGACCATGAGTCCGACGATGATCATCGGCAGCGCAAGCGGGAAGCGAACTTTGGTGAAGATCTGGAGGGTGGTGGCTCCATAGGATCTGGCTAACGCCAGCTTGGCTAAGTCGGTGCGCCGGAACCCCGTGGCAGAGTTGATCATCACCATCGGGCCGGTGGCGAGCGCCACGGCGATGACTCTTGGCTGAATGCCAAACCCAAGCTTCTGCACGAGCAACGGCACGAGCGCAATCATCGGAGTCGTGACCAGCAACAGGATGTACGGAGTGACGACCTTCTCCGCGAACGGGAACTGGGTAATGATCGCCGCAAGAAGGATGCCGAGCGACGCCCCGATAAAGTAGCCGATGAAGAGCACCTTCAGCGTGACGATCAGATGCTGCAAGTAGAGCGGGCGGAAGTTCTCCCAGAGGGAACGGCCGATCTCGCTTGGCGCCGGAAAGGTGTAAGCCGGCACATCGAAGACTCGTACGATGATCTCGAGTCCAGCGATCACCCCACAGGCGACCAACACAAGGATCAGCGCTTCTTTCCAGTTGCTGGCAAATCCAGGGTCGGCCAATGCCGACATGTTGGACAAACCGACTTCTCCACCCTCCGCTCCGCTATCGCCGAACGTGGGGATATTGTCTCCCAGTACATTGGACATCTAACTATTCCCCCACTTTACTGGCCGAAACGCCTGCGACCTGGCGTGTTATCTCTGCCACATGTTCTGGCCGGTATTCACCCTGGATGATGGTGTCCTTGACTTCGAAGATTTTCTCAATGAACGGGGGCGAATAGGTTTCTTCGATCGTTCGGGGACGTGGAAGGTTGATGTCGAAAACGTGCGCGACGCGACCTGGCCGTGGAGTCAACACCACAACGCGATCCGCGAGCAAAATGGCTTCACTGACATTGTGGGTGACGAAAACAATTGTCTTGCCGGTTTCCATCCAAAGCTTTTGAATGAGCAGGTTCATCTCGTCACGGGTAAAGGCATCGAGCGCGCCAAATGGCTCGTCCATGAGGATGATTTCCGGGTCGAAGGCCAGACAGCGAACGATGCTGGCACGCTGCTGCATCCCACCTGACAGCTCACGAGGGAACTTGCTTTCGAACCCCTCGAGCCCGACTTCTTTCAAGAGCGCCTGAATGCGCTCCTGATACGGCTTCGGGTCGAGTTTCTTGATCTCGAATGGAAATTCGATGTTCTTTTGCAGATTGCGCCAGGGCAGCAGGTTCGCTTCCTGAAAAATCATGCCGATCTCTGACCGCGGTCCTTCGACGGTTTGGCCGTCGATGACGACTTTGCCAGAGGTCAGATCATGCAACCCCGACATGGCCCAGAGGAGCGTGCTCTTGCCACAGCCGGATGGCCCGACAATGGCGACGAACTCACCCTTTTTGATATCGAGATTGATGTTTTCCAGCGCATGCACGCTGCCGGTATTCGTCTTGTAATACTTTGTTGCGTGATCGATCTGTAAAGTGCCCGAGATGCTGGGCCGCGCTGCCGAATCGGTTTCTCTCACTGTTTGAACCACCTGCACTCCTCGAACTGAACACCCACCGTCTCAGTATGCACAACAACCGATTGGGGGAAACACGCGCATTACTCGGATCGTTCGCGCATGAATTCGCGTATCTATGTATACAATCTTCTTGTTGCGAGATTCTATTGGCGTACGTGAGACATTGTCAACGACGCATCTTCTCTTTTGTATCGCGTCGCCGAATTCTCAAGAAACGTTTGCCGGCCAGCATAGGAGCATGCCGAAGATGTCCGCACGAAAACGACGGCCCGTCACCCGAGGGATGGCAGTGTTCTGCGCGCTGCTCGATGCCGCCGCATTTCGGCTCGATTTTGCTGCAGCCACGGGTCAGCAGACACTCCTTCGCGGTCCGTTGGCAATCGGTTTACGTTTCATGTCGAGCGTCCTCCGCTTCTGGAATTCCTGCTGGGTCGGTCGTTATCTGGGCATGGGCTGGGTCATCAGAACCTTCCGGCAAGGAAAGTTGCCGCGCCCATAATCTCGCCGCGCGGCGATCCTGGGTTACGCAGAACGACGCTAGCTCAACGGCGTGTAGTAATTCTCGTACTGCCAAATCGACTGGGAAATCAGATCGGGATCACTGAGCTCTGGTTCCAGAAAACGGCCGGGAGCGAGAATCGAAAGATCGATTTCCGACGCGCCGCCAACGATCCATTCCGCGAGCGAAGCCCCGAGCCCAGTCGACATCGAGAATCCGCTCCCATTGCACCCGCTAACGACCCAGAAGCCGTGAATGCCTGGAAGCGGCCCGGCAAGGAATTTGCCGTCGGCTGTCATGGTAAAGAGTCCGGCACGCTGTTCCTGATCGGTCGCGTTGCGCAAGGCAGGCACCGATTGCAGGATGCGCTCCCGGGCTTCCTGCAAGACCCCTCGGTTCACTGGCACCATGTCGAGGGTGAGGACTTGTTCCGGCTCCGGACCAAAGGGCAACGGATCAGGTTCGAAAATCCCGTACATAAGTCCGCCACGCGCCGGCCGAATATAGGCGGCTGCATCCGTGATTCGAACGATTGGCATATCGGGCAAGACATCGTGCATTGGCGCGGTAATTCCAAGTTGATGTCGCATGGGGACTATCTTCACTTCGGTTCCGGCCATCTTGCCAACGTGGCGTGCCCAGGCACCAGCCGCGTCGACCACGATCGGGGTGGCGACGTATCCGCGCCCAGTGTGGACGCCGCGAATCTCGCCAGCCTTAACGTCGATGCCAGTGACCGCGGTATGTCCGACGGTGGCCATGCCAACCCGGCGACCAGCCTGCATAAGCGCGACCATCAGGGCTTTCGGTTCTTCGATATAGAGATCATCTGCGATGAAGTAGGCGCAAACAACATCGGACGAATCGAAATAGGGGCAGCGTCTACGCGCCTCCTCCCGGTCGAGCCGCTCGACCTTCGTACCCCAACCGACCGCGTCTTCGATTTCGGCTTCCACCATTGACGCATGCGCTGCCGTTCGAGCGACGAAGAGGCTGCCTGGCTGAGAGAACGGAAGGGCGACGCCAGATTCCTGCTCGAAACCCTTGACGATCTCGATCGATCTTTGCGTGAGTTTCGTTTTCGTCTCGCTCGCCTGGATGTTCTTGAAGAGTCCGGCCGCTCTGGCCGATGTCTGGGTTCCCGGCTCGTACTGATCGAGCACGAGGACGTTGTTCAGTCCGTTCCTGGCCAAGGCATATCCGGTGCAGAGCCCAAAAGCCCCCGCCCCGATTACTATCGCGTCGGCGTACTGGGGAAGAGGGTCCGGAGTCCGGAGCTCGGAGTCCGGGGTTGTGGAAAACGACCTTGCATGCTCGCTCATGTTTTCCCCTTCATGCACGCTCTCAATTCACTCGGCCCACTAGCTGCATTCACTGTACGGGGCTTCTCGATCCGGAAATGACGAGGGATGCCCTTCTGGGCTTCTAACAATTGTTCGTTCGGATCGTCCAGATACTCAATCAACCTGAATTCTCCGGACTCCGAACCCAGCACTGCGGACTCTAGCGCCCCGGCTTCTCCCGCACGCCCTGGAGATCCTTGTTGAGCCGGTAGTTGCCGGCGGAGATGCCACCATCGACCGGGAGGACGGCTCCGGTAATCCAGGAGGCGTCGTCCGAACAAAGGAAGAGGGCGGCTCCGGCGATATCGTCGGGTTCGCCGACGCGGCCGAGGGGATACCACGGGGTGAGCTGGTCAAAGGCAGTCGGATCTGCTTCGAGCCGCTTGTCCCAGATGGGTGTGCGAATGGTGCCCGGAGCGATGAGGTTCACGCGGATCCCGTCGTCGCCATAGTGAATTGCCATGTTCTGGGTCAGGTTCACCATGCCAGCCTTTGCGGCGGAATAGGCCGATTCGCCGATGGCCAGCAGACCGTTGATCGATCCGATATTGAGAATCACGCCCTCATGGCGTTCGGCCATCGCGGGAATAACTTCTCGCGAGCACAGGTAGACGCTTTTCAATACGACATCGATATTGAGATCCCACATGGCCTCATCGAAATCGGTGATACGATCGCCAATCGAGAGCCCCGCATTGTTTACCAGGATGTCGATGCGTCCGTACTGATCGATCGCCTGACCAATCGCTAGCTTGACTTTCTTTGCGTCCGCTACGTCGATCTCGAGTCCAAGCGCCGCGCCTCCAGCGGTGGAGACGAGTCTGGCGGTTTCGATCGCTCGCTCCGGAATGAGATCGGCGGCGACCACAATCGCGCCTTCCCGGGCAAAGCGCTGGCAAATTGCGCGGCCGATTCCAGAACCGCCGCCGGTAACAAACGCCACCTTGTTCTGTAGTTTCATCCTTGCTCCCTCTATCCCTTGAAGGCGCCGTCCTGCAGCGCTTTTCCATACCATCGTTGCGCGAAAACAAGAAAGAGAATGCCAGGAACGAGGGCCACGAGGAGCGTGGCCGAGTTACCAGGCCCAACGCCGCCACCCAAGACCACCGCAAGCGTGCGCGAAGGTTGATCGTTCATCAAAACACTGGCGAGCACATACTCGCTCCAGGAGTACATGAAATTGATAATCACGACGACGACGATGCCGTTACGTACCTGGGGCAACATGATCCCCAGCAGAATGCGCAACGACGAGGCGCCGTCCAAGCGGGCGGAATCGGGCAAATCCCGTGACACCATCTGAAAGACTGCGCGCATGACCAGGATCGACACGGCGGTGCTTGCCGCAATGTATGGCAGCATCAGCGCCCAGGTTTCGTCGATCAGGCCGAGATCCCAATGCAGCTTGAAGATGCCCAGCATCGACGTGACTTGCATCGGAAAGAAGAGGGAGCCAACGATGACCAACAGCACGATCGATTTTCCCGGGGTCGCGAGATGGGAAAGCGCGTAACCCGCCATCACCGCCGAAATCGTTCCGACCACAATCGTCAATCCGGTGACGAAGAGACTATTCCAGTAGACCCGGAAAAAGAGGTTGTCCAGGGTAAAGTCGTTCCAGACCCAGGTGTAGCTTGCCCAGACTGGAGAGACGAATTCACGCGGCCAGATGTTGCGCTGGACGCTGTCGACGCGCGATTTCATCGAGTTGAGGATCAAAAAGACCAGTGGGAACAGCACCCAGCAGCAAAGCAGCAGCAGCACCGCGTGCCGCCCCATGGCTTTCCAGGGAAGTTGCATGCGGCGATGGGTGGCGATGGTATGCGTTCCGCCGGAAACATTTGGCTGAACCGCGCTGATCTGGGCCGAAGTGGTACTCACGGGCGTCCCGAGGCTGTTTTCGAAGCAGGAATCATAGGGGCGATCTTACTGCCGATCCTGAAATGTTGCCGCTACTGACCCACAATTCCGGTGGTCCACCCCGAACGAAAAACCGCCCAGGACGCAGGCGCGTCCTGGGCGGTTTTGAATGTGCATCAGGTCTTGAGGGCGCCTTCCTGCAGGCCCTTCATATACCACCGCTGAGCGAGCGCGAAGGCGACCAGAGCCGGGATAATGGCGAGGATATACAACGCTGCCATACGCGGCCACAGAAGACCACCCACACCGGCGCTCGCCGATCCCAGGAAGACAGGCAAGGTTCGCCGGCTGGCATCATTCATCAACGTCAACGCCAGCAAATACTCACCCCAGGCGAAGACGAAGTTCACGATGATGACCACAACGATGCCGTTCTTCACCAACGGAAAGACGATGCCGGCGAGGGTACGCAACGAGCTCGCCCCATCGATTTTGGCGGAGTCGATCAAATCTTTCGGGACAGTTTGAAACACCCCTCGCATGATGAAGATCGAGATGGCCACGCCGAGCGCGGTGTACGGGAGCATCAGGCTCCAGGTTTCGTTGATGAGTCCGAGTCGCTTTTGAATGTTGAAGATACCGATGATGGCGGTGACCTGCGTCGGAAAGAACAACGATGCGACCAGCAACATGGTAATGATGCGCGCGCCCGGAGTCTTGAGATGCACGAGCGCGTAGCCGCCCAGCACCGAGGTGATGGTTGCCGCGACCACTGTGAGCAAGGTCACCAGCACACTGTTCTGGAAGTTTTGCCACACTGGACCAACCACACGCGGTTTGGTCATCACGAACTCGTAGTTCGCCTGGATCGGCGTGACCCAGGATTCCGGCCAGATGTACCGCTGGGCCCCATCCTGCAGCGACTTGAATGACAGCAACACCACCCAGAGGAGCGGCAGGATCACCCAGAGGCACATCATGATCAGGAAGAGATGACGCCCGGCCGACTTCCAGGCAAAGCCCTTCTTATGGGAGATGTACGTGTCCGCTGCGGGAAGTGATGCCGTGACCGGCACAGTCGCTTGTGCGCTACTCATTGCGATCCTCCTTAGTCCCGCGGCCGGAAGATATAGAACATGAAGCCGACGACGACGAGCATGATCAAGGCGCCCATCCAGCCGATTGCAGCAGCGTATCCGCGGAACTGCATACCTCCGCCGAACGCCGTGTCGTACATGTAGACCGTCCAGGTATAGGTGTTCTTGGTACGGTCATACCCTCCCATGATGATGTATTCGGTGATGACCGCCATAGCGCTACCGAAGCGAACGACCGTCAGAACCAGAATGATCGGGAGGAGTCGCCAGATAGTGATGCCCCAGAACATGCGCCATTCGCCGGCGCCATCGACGCGGGCCGCGTCTGGAATATCTTTGGGAATCGTTGCAAGTCCCGCCAGGAAAAACATGGTGTGATAGCCAAGGCCCCACCACCACTCCATAGCGGCGATCGAGAAGATAAATGAGCCTGGAGTCTTGCAACCATTGGGGCTGCGTCGCCAGGTCGAAGAGATGTAACTTGTCAACCAGGATGTAATTGATGGGCCCAATGTAGTTGTTGTACATCCAGAGCCAGAGGACGAAGATAAGTGGTGCGGGGATCATTGCTGGAATCAGCAGAATGATGCGATAGACCGTGGCGACGCGGTTGCTGGAGATCCGGTCAATAAAAATAGCGGCGACCATCGGAATAAAGATCATTCCCGGAAGGAAGATCAGGGTAAAAATCACCGCCCGCTGAATACCCTGCCAGAAGAGATGGTCCGACAGGACATTCCGGTAGTTTTGCAACCCGATGAAATTGGCGGGCGCGTCATCCAGGAATTTGTCATCAGTGAAACTGAGGCTGAGCGCACTGTAAATCGGAAGTATTTGCCAACCGATGAAGAAGAATAGGGCGAGAATCAAGTACGGATAACTGGTCAGAATGTTCCGGACGGTATGCGTCCACCCGCCTCGCGCATTAGCTATCGGGACCGACGCGCTCGTGCTCGTCTGCGCCACGCTGGATTCGCCCATTGCGTTCTACTCCTGGGATCGTTCGTTTCTGGTATGTGCGCAACGAAGAAACGTCTTCGCGAGTTCGCTGATCAAAGATCAGCGCGTCCCTGGAACGCGGTCCGGCGGGGCGAAAGGCCCCACCGGACACGTTTGCTCGTTGTCTAGACCTGCGGGTCTGTGCCGGTCTGAGCCTTGTATTCGGCAACCACGGCGTCGAACGCCTCCTGGCCAGCGGTCGCGGCATCAGCCGTCTCGCCAGACAGGTACTTGTGCCAAAGCGGGCGAGCCACGTCGAACTGCTTGATCGACAACAACGACGGTGCGATGGCTTTGGCATCGCCCAACGCGTCGCGAACCTCAAAGATCCAGGGATTTGCTGACACGAAGTCGGGCGGAGAAGCTTCCCAATCCGCCCATGTCGACTGCGTCACCGGGAGCTGGCCGACCGGGGTGGTGCCTTCGTCCGGGTTGCCCTGGACAGAGTTCTGCCAGATCGCCTGATCCTGCTGGATGGCCTGGATGAACTCGACCATCTGCGGTTTGTTGTTCCCGTACTTGAAGAGCACGGCGCCCGTGTCCCAGAAGACGGTCCCGCCAACGCCAGCTTCGGTCTTTGGCAGACGTGCCAGGCGAAGCATGCTCGGGTCGCCCCAGGTGGCGGAGTAGGTCAGCGGAGCATTCTGGTACTTGAAGTAGTACCCAGCCTGCTCAGCGGCCCAGGCTGCCTGGTCGACGAGCACGGTGTTGTCGACACCGGACGCGGCCAGAATGTCGGCCGAAGTCAGATCCATCATCCGTTTCATGATCTCGAGCGCCTCGACAGCGGCATCGCTGTTGTAGCGGAAGAGTCCGTCCGGTGTGTAGACATCGGTGTCGATCGAGTGCGTGATGGGGATCAGTGATCGCCAGTCGCGGTTGTCGAAGGTGAGACCGTACGGCGCGGCGCCGCTGTCCTTTACCTTCTGAGCGTTGGCAATGAACTCGTCCCAGGTCACCGGTGGCGACTTCTGGATCGATCCCAGCCTTCTCGAGAATTGAGGCATTGGACGCCTGCACGCAGATATCGAGCAGGAGCGGCCAGACGTACCAGCTGCCATCGACCGAACCTTCAGCCAGGGTAGCGGGGTAGAGGTCAGTCTTGTCCGCGTCGGTGACATAGGCGTCCCACGGCTCGATGGTGCCGGTTTGAACCAGTTGCAGCATCTCCAGGAACGGGGTGACACCGCCATACATGTCCCAGGTGCTGGTTTCGTCGTTGGCTTCGGCGATGAACCGGTCGTTGCCGAAGTTCTCGGTAGGAGCAACTTCGACCTTCACGGCAGACGAGTCGCCAACGTCGTAGATGCCGGGATGCAGGTTGAGCTCCCAGTCGTAGAACGTTGCGGTTGGCTTGCCTTCTTCAGCAGCAAGGGTGCCGCGAATGCTCTCCTGGGCGAGAGCTGCCAGAACTGGGGCGCTGAGTCCGAGCGCCGCGCCTCGGATCAGGATGTCGCGCCGGCTGATCTTGCCGGTGAGTGCGTCCTGCCAGAGTCGTTGCGTTGGGGTTTTTTCCGCCATGCTTACGATCCTCCTGTGCCGTGTTTGAAAACGGACCGGTATTTTGGGTCACGCACCAGTTGCGTAACTCAACTGTTTGGGCGGAGGGATTGTAGGGACGAAAGAAAGATAATGTCAAGACGGTAACTTGTTAAGAAATACTGAATTCCAGGTTTTAGCGGCATAGGAAGCGGCCAAAGCAGTCATTCGGGAAGCCGGAATCGGTCGGCCCGCCTGGGTTTCCAAACTCTGCTCATGGATGGCGAGGGGTGGTCTCCATGTCTAGAATGGAGGCAGTCTGCAGCGCAAAGGAATGATCCAGATGACTGAACGACACCTCATAACCAAGATCCTTGTCCCGATCGACACCTCAGAGGTCGCTGAGCGTGCGATTCCCTGGGCCAAAACCCTTGCCGGCGCAACCGCGGAAGTCGTGCTCATGGAGGTGATACCCCAGGCGAGCGATGTGCGCACATTCAGCGGCCAGGTCATCGGCAAGGCGGAAACAATCCAGGCTGGATACCAGCAAATGGCCGAAACCCAACTCGCCAGCGCGGTTGCTAAATGGTTCGATCCCAGCGACAAGGTCCACACCGTGGTTGCGGCGGGTGATCCTGGCGATCAGATTCTGACCGTCGCCGCCGAACAAGGAGCCGATCTCATCGTCATGTCGAGCCATGGTCGTGGCTCCATTGGTCGATTCATCAGTGGATCGGTAGCCGATCGGGTGGTACGGCAAGCTCCGGTTCCTGTGATGATCATTGGACCGGAAGGGGAAAGCGCGACCCAGGCGTCCATCAGACGCATCGTTGCTCCGGTTGACGACTCAGAGCTCTCGCTGGCAGCGCTACCGGTTGCCGGCGCACTCGCCCTTTCGACTGGTGCGCCGCTCGAAGTGATCCACGTGGTGGTACCACCGACCGATTTCTCGATGACCTATCCGGCTGCCGCTGGCGCGATTCCACCATTGCCCATCGATATCCAGTACGAGCAGCTTGCCGAAGCAGGTGAGGCGCTGGTGGCAAAAGCAATCCAGCGGCTCAAGGAGCAAGGGGTCGATGCGCGAGGCACGGTCTTCACTGGAAGCCCGACTGGGGTGATCCTCGATGAGTTGGAACCCGGCGATATCGTTGTCCTCTCAAGCCACCAGCGACAAGGATTGGAGCGCTGGGTACTGGGAAGCACCTCGATGAAGCTGATTCGCAACGGGCAGGCACCAGTGGTGATCGTTACCCGCGAATCGATCGAACGCTCAAGCGCCAGATGAGCTTGGTGCCATACCCGACAAAGTGGTTTGCTTTGCCGGGTCGGCACTGCTCCAACTAGACCTGCGGATCTGTGCCAGTCTGAGCCTTGAACTCGGCGACCACAGCGTCGAACGCTTCCTGGCCAGCAGTCGCGGCGTCAGCCGTCTCGCCAGACAAATATTTTTGCCAGAGCGGGCGAGCTACGTCGAACTGTTTGATCGAGAGCAGAGTTGGCGCGATCGCGCTCGCGTCCGCCATCGCATCCTGAACTGCGAAGATCCAGGGGTTTGCGGTCACGAAGTCTGGCGGAGAAGCTTCCCAATCCGCCCATGTCGACTGGGTAATGGGAAGCTGCCCGACGGGTGAAATACCTTCCTCGGGGTTCCCTTGAACTGAATTCGCCCAGATTTCATCACTCTTTTGAATCGCCTGGATGAGTTCGACCATCTTTGGCTTGTTGTTCCCGTACTTGAAGAGCACGGCGCCGGTGTTCCAGAAGACGGTTCCGCCAACGCCAGCTTCAGTCTTCGGCAGACGCGCCAGTCGGAGCATGCTGGGGTCACCCCAGGTGGCGGAATACGCCAAGGGAGCGCCCTGGTACTTGAAGTAATACCCAGCCTGCTCAGCAGCCCACGTCGCCTGGTCGACCAGCGTAGTGTTGTCCACACCGGAAGCGGCCAGAATGTCGGCCGAGGTCCACTCCATCATTCGTTTCATGATCTCGAGCGCCTCGACGGCAGCATCGCTGTTGTAGCGGAAGAGTCCGTCCGGTGTGTAGACATCGGTGCTGATCGAATGGGTAACCGGTATCAGCGATCGCCAATCGCGATTGTCGAAGGTGAGACCGTACGCCGCGGCGCCGCTTTCCTGCACCTTCTTCGCATTGGCAATGAACTCATCCCAGGTCACCGGAGCGACTTCCGGATCGATACCAGCCTTCTCGAGGATGCCAGCGTTGGATGCCTGCATACACAGGTCTATGACCAACGGCCAGACATACCAAGCGCCGTCAACGGTTCCCTCGGCCAAGGTGGCAGGAAACAGGTCGGCTTTGTCTGCATCAGTGACGTAGGCATCCCACGGCTCGATGGTCCCCGTCTCGACCAGCTGCAGCATTTCCAGGAACGGAGTAACACCTCCATACATGTCCCAGGTGCTGGTTTCGTCGTTGGCTTCCGCGATGAACCGGTCGTTGCCGAAGTTCTCGGTAGGAGCAACGTCGACCTTTACGCCAACGGCGTCGCCAACGTCATAAATACCGGGATGCAGGTTCAGTTCCCAGTCGTAGAACGTTGCGGTTGGCTTGCCTTCTTCAGCGGCCAGCGTGCCGCGAATGCTCTCCTGGGCGAGAGCTGCCAGAACCGGGGCGCTGAGTCCGAGCGCCGCACCTCGGATAAGGACATCACGCCGGCTGATCTTGCCGGTGAGTGCCTCCTGCCAGAGTTGCCGCATCGGGGTGTTTTCCGCCATGCGAATACTTCTCCTGCACCGAACTCGAGGTCGGCTTGCTCTGTGGGCCACGCACCAACTACGCGGCTAATTTGACCAGGTCAACGGATTGTAAAAACGAAAACGAGATGATGTCAAGTGATTTTCATTGCGATGCGTTTCGGGCGGCAGTCCCTGTTTGGGTGCAACGGGCCGTGGCTCGCGAGCTACGATGCACCTGCTGAGAAACTGGCCACCAGCATGCCGTAGTAGGTTGGCGCTTCATAGCTGAGCAGTTCGGCTTTCAGCGGCACGCGTTCCAACACGCCCTGGAGCATGAGCGTTTGCCAAAGACCGTCGATCGCGGCGGTGGCAGCCTGCTCGTCGGTGAGCTCGCTAATCGCTGCCAGAGCGTTGCGACGCACAGCATCGACCACAAGATCGTCGACGAACTTTGCCGATGGCTGGAAGCCATATGGTCCATCGTCAGCATGTGTGTGCGCCCAATCGCAGGAGGCAATGAACGCAATCCGTCGTCCATCGGCTTCCGCCGCATCGGCGACGGCCCGTCCGAATGCCACGAGCATGTCGCGGGGCAAGAGCCGGGATGGCGATACGAGCACCACCGGTGGCCCCGACTCATCCTGCGGCGGCGCGGCCAGGACATTCCCAGAACCGGGGAGATTTTGGTTGTGTCCAAGGAACCAAAGGGGCACCAGCATCCCCCAATCGAGCGGGAGCACCGCCTGATCGCGTCGGTTCCCGCCGAACCCAGTCATTGCTACCGGTACATCTGCCGCGCGGGCAGCGCTCGCGATACGATCGGTCAGGGGGAGATCGATCGGTACGTTCATCGCCACCTCCCTCCCTTTCCAGGCGAGATCACCTGCCGCGCGGCCGGTGCTTGCCAGCGCTACATGACCATCGACCCGTACCCCATGCGGCCCCGCGATCACGATCGCTTCGACACCAGCCGATGCCGACCGCCGCCCCAGCTCAACCAGTGCTGCACGTGTGGCAAGGGCGCCCTCAGCAGTCTCGCTGAGCTCCCGGATCAAGGGAAATCCGTGCGGCGCGATCCCGGCGAAAACAATGCCCATGGTCACCTCCAGCGGCTGGTTCTCGATCATTCAAATTCGATGGACGCGTATACAGTAATCGTCGATGCGGTGTAGAGTGAAAAGTGTGCAAAGTGCGCCATCCAGAAGGGATCGAGATGATCAGCCTCAGGGAAGCTCGCGAACAGAAGAATCTGTCGGTCGACGAGCTTGCAACCGCATCCAACGTCACTATTGAGACGATCACATCGATCGAAGACGGCTCAGCGAGAGCATCGGTGGTAACGGGGCTCAAGCTCTCGCGAGCGCTCGGCATGCCGACCACGGAAATCACCGAGCTCGCAACGCAGATGACCGGTGTGCTAGGAGGTGGGGCTGATCCGCTTCTCGGTCCGCGAGTCGGCCCCCGTTAGCTACGGCGCCGGCGGTGTCATCTCCCACGCGTCGGTATTCCGCTCGTCGCCTTCATCGAACGTTTCATCGACAAAAGCGTCCGCATCTTCGCCGGAGTTATCGGTTTGATTCGCCGGGCGCAGATAGTCGGGATTGCGCCGGCTTGGCGTGCCGTAGGTATCGGCCCCTCTCAGCTCGGCAACTGCCTTCTCCAATTGCTTCTTGATATCGTCACAAGCGAGCTTGACCGCGTGATCGGCAGTGCGAGACGTCTCGGTCGAACGCAGCGTGATATCGCGCACGCCAAGCACAACACGCACAGTCGCGTCAATCGAACCTGCCTGGGTTGCCTTTCCCAGGGTGAGATCGACCGACGGGTTGTTGAAATTGGCGAGGCGCTTGCCGATGGTCTCGAGCGAGCGGTCGATGCGTTTCTGCTCGACGTCGGTCAGCTCTCCGGAACGATTGACGATGGTTGGTGTCACAGTCATGGGTTCGTCCTCCCTTTGGACTTATTCGCTAGGCGGGAACGATCAGCGCGTCCAGCTCGCGTGGGTAAAACGTGAGCCGCTCGGCACCATATGAACGGATCACGACCGTGTCTGAATGGCGGAATCCCGCCAATTCAGGCACGTAAATCCCCGGTTCAATCGAGAGCACCATGTTCTCCTCGATGATCGTGTCTTCACTGCCCTTATCGATGAACGGCCATTCGTGTCCTTCGAGGCCCAATCCATGGCCGGTGTGGTGCCGCTGGAGGTCGGCGATTCCGAGATCGGTGTAGAGCTCGCTAACATCCTTTTCCGCGTCGGCAAAACTCCGTCCGGGCCGCAAGGCGTCGAATCCCGCCTGCTGGAGCTGCATCATCATGTCGAAGTACTTCACAACGTCCGCGTTCGGCTCGCCGATGATCATGGTGCGCTCGAGCTCAGAGTTGTATCCGCCGACATCGGCCCCGGCTCCGGTGACCAGCACATCACCCGGCATCAGCCCGACCGCGGCATAGAGCCCGTGCGGCATGGATGTGGCGCGACCCGCTGAGAATCCAGCACCAGCCGGGTATCCCCAAACCGCCGTCAGCGGTTGATAGCCGGGGCCAAGCGCCTTGAGCATTGCGCGCGAAGCAATGGCCGAAGCTTCGTAGGAGATATCGAGCGGCGTCTTGCCGACGGCGATCAGATCATGCATGACCTGGTGCGCGTAGTTGCCCCAAACGCAGCTTTCGATAGTGAATTGCAGCTCGGTCGGGCTCTTGATAGCGCGTAGCTTGTCGACGATGTCCCGGGCCATGACTGTTTCGACCCCGTTGCCAACGACCTCGGAGAGCAGCGCCCCCTGGTAGCCATTGATATCGAGATAGCCGTTGTTGTCATATCCAAGCCGAGCGCCCTTTTTGTTCAGCTTCATCTCGGTCAGCAAATCGGCCAGGAAGTCCATCGGGGGTTTGACGCCGCCGGTGGGGTATTCGGGATAGACGGAAACGTTGCTGACTGAATATTGTTGAATATTCTCCCGCTCGAGCATGGGCACCAGTGCGCCCAGCTTGCCATCCGCGCCGACGACGATGGCCATCGGGCGCTCCGTGCTGACATGAAAAAAGCCAGAAGCGTAGGCCATGCGAATGGGATGAAAGAGCACCAGGCCGTCCAGTTTGCGTTCCGCCATGACCGTGCGGATCCGCTCGCCGCGTTCGGCATACTCCGCGGCGCCAATTTTCCATTGGAGCGTTGGCGTGGGCTGGACCGAGCGAACAATGCTGGGACTCTTCGTTTTCGATTTGGCCATGCTGAGATTCACCTATCCATCGACGTGCTGCAACCTCGTTGGTTTCAGCATAGCCGAGGTGGCTTTTTTCTTCAGCGAAGACGCGCCTTCGGGAGCAGTTGAATCGTACTCACCGAATGCCGTTTGGGAGCCGCAAAGGTGGCTGCCACGATCACACTCAACAGGCCTATGCCGACGGCGCTTCCCAGATGAGTCAGCTGAACCGCAGAACCCGTGTCGTGACCTTCGATGCGAAGCCAGAGGAGCGCGACACCGGCGGCGAGGCTGCCGACGGCGAGGACCAACTGGACCGGCACGAGCCGGGGCCACTTCAGCGGATTGCCAGCGAACCTGGGTGCCAGATAGTACGTCACCCCGCAGATCAGCAATGCCCCCCAACCGAAGAGATTGAGCTCGGCATGCACCGGGCGCAGGATTGCCCCATTTGCGGGCGTAACCGCAAAGCTTATTCCCAGTGCGATTCCAACGGTGAGCGCTCCGAGCGCGGCCCCGAGTCCAATCCCCGTTGGACGCGGCAATTCGCGGACAAACGGCAGGCAATTTGCGATCCACAGGACAATCACCACCGCCTCGAGCGGTGCAGCCATGTGAAACAGGGTCTGCGAATCTATCGCCAACGCAATCACCATCAGCGGAAGGGCAACGACCGAGACATACCAGTGAATGCGCACGCCGGTAATAGAGCGCCAGCGCCGCGTCGTCCAGCGCGGAAGTACGTGATAGGTCACACCGCTGGCCATCGAGAATACAAACCCGACCAGCATGGCGTGCGCCCAAACGAGCTCCCAGCGGCCAGTCTCCGGAGTTCGGATCGAGGTCACCAGCCCGATCGTCAATCCGACAATTAGCCAGATTGCCGAGAACCGGGTGAAGTTATTGGCGATGCGATCGACCTGGGTTTGGGCTGGATAGGGCAGCGGGAGCGCGGGCCGAACGGGAGTCTTCTGCCGAAAGAGCATCCCGATGTTCACCAGGAAGAGGATTCCTGCGATCAATGAGATCGCACTGCCAAGGGTGACGATCCAGCGAAGCTCGACAATCCGGCCAAGAAAGACCGTCCAACCTCCAATAATCGCGAGGACGATCATGGCGTTCACCTGCGTCTCGGAAGCCCAGTCGCGTCGCGAGAAGACCGGTACGATGCGCGTATTGACGGCAAGAATCATGGGGAACATGCCACCCAGGACCGCAAGCGAGATCGCAGCTTCCCACCACGTCGGGTGCGAACGCGTGAAGCCAGCGACGGCGACGGCAACCGCTAACGCCAGAAGTGCCAGCGACATGGTCGCGCCAAGCAAACGGTGTCCCACCGCCCGATCCTTTCAGTTCACTTGCGCGCGCGGAGTTCGTGCAGCCACACGCGGCCAGATTTGAAAAACGAAGATGCCCGCCGCAGCGATTTGCAGAATCGCCGAAAGGGCGAGCAGGCTAAACGTGGCATTTCCGGCATGACCGGAACGCTCGAGTGGTTCCGCAATCACCCGGCAGAGAAGACCAAGGTTCAGCGCGGCAACGGCACCATAGGCCACATGCTTGTTATACCCAAACGGACGCTCGGGCGAGCGTTTGCGGGGCAAAAGCCAATAGGCAATACCCAACGCGAACTGGAGAAACCACCCAACAAAGAGCATGTGTCCATGCGTCGGCTGCGCCCAGAGCCGCCAGTCACCAGGAAACTCCCGGTCGACCAGCATCAATCCCCCAATTATGAATCCGGCCAGGAGCCAAATCAGTGCCAGTCGCACCATGATGGAACTGAGCGGATCCACTCGCGTTTACCTGTCCTGTGATTCCGAGACGACGATCGCCACCTGGCGCAACACTGGCCCCGCCTCGATTCCATGCAACTCTAACGCTTCTCCGAGCTGATGCCCGCCACCGCAGCAGAGGTCGAGGCCATAGAGCGACAGGACCGACATGGTACCAGGCACCTGCTCGACCAGATCGGAGATGCGGCGATTGGCAATCTCCGTCAGGAGCTCGTCAGAGATCGTTGGATCATTGGTTGTGCTCTTGCTCATGTTCCCTGCTCATTTCGCTTGGTAGCGGTTGGTGCCGCCTCCCGGCGACCGTGCAGGAATTCTGGACCACTACGGGTGGCAGCGGCACCGCGTTTCAGCGTGAGACGTTACAAAAACATGTCAAAACGGATCGAAGCCGCGCTGAAGACCTGCCGTATCGAGAAAATGTCACGTGCGTTAGCGATTCCCGTGCCGCGGGTCAAGAGCATCACGCAACCCATCGCCCACCAGATTGAAGGAGAGCACCGTCAGGAAGATAGCTATACCGGGGAAGAAGGTTAGCCACCAGGCGCCTGAGAGCATTTCGCGCTGGCCATCCTGCAACATGTTGCCCCAGGATGGCGTCGGGATCACTACCCCGAGCCCGAGATAGCTCAGGCTGGCTTCCAGCAGAATCGCATACGAGAGCCAGATGGTGGCCTGCACAATGATGATCGGCAGCGTATTCGGAAAGAGATGGCGAAACATGATGCGCGGTGAGCTAGCGCCGATCGAGCGGGCAGCCGTGATGTACTCCTGTTCCTTGAGCGCCATGAACTGACCGCGCACCAGGCGTGCGGTGCCGGGCCACGACGCGAGTCCGATGACGATGATCGTGGTTCTCAATCCCGGCTGGAAAAGCGACGCCGCGGTGATGAGCAGCAAGATCAATGGGATCGAGAGAAGGATATCGGTGAAGCGCATCACGGCCTGGTCGATGAGTCCGCCGAAGAAGCCTGCCAGTGCGCCAAGCGCTACGCCAATGGTCATGATGATGACGACGGACGCGAACCCAGCCGCCATCGAAATGCGTCCTCCCCAGATGAGCCGGGAATAAACATCGCGACCGTTGCGGTCAGTCCCCAGCCAGTAGGTAGCCGAGGGAGGCGTGTTGCGTACCCCGGAATGGAGCTCGTCGTAGGGATAGCGGATGAGGAGTGGCGCAAGAATCGCGGTGAGGTAGAGCAAGACGATGATGACGAGGCCGACAACCGCCAATTTGTTCCGCGCGAAACGCCGGGCCGTGCGCCATCCACGGGCTTGCGGAACTGGCTCCAGCATGCCCCCGGCGGTCGATCCTGCAAGCTCGGCCACCTGCCCCACAGAGAGCTGGCTCATGAGAGTGCTACCCGCGGATCGGCGATGGCATAAAAGACATCGACGAACAGATTGACGATCATGACCACCGCGCCGCTCAGCATGGTGATTGCCAGAATCACCGGATAGTCACGCTGACTGATCGCTTTCACGGCCAGATCGCCCAAACCCGGCCAAGCGAAGATTTGCTCGATGATGACCGCACCGCCGATGATGGTTGGAATCTGCAAGCCAATCACCGTAATCATCGGAATGAGTGCATTGCGCAGGGAATGCCGATAGAGCACCGACGAATTTGGGAGTCCTTTTGCCCTGGCAACGGTGACGTAATCCTGGTTCTTCACTTCCAGCATCGACGAGCGCATGAACCGGGCGAAATACGCGATGTTGGGGAGAACCAGCACCAGCACTGGCAGAATGAAGTATTTGATTCGCTCGGGAAAATCGGCGTTCGCCTGGCCGGTGCTGATCACCGGCAGCCAGCCAAGCTTCACCGCGACCCAAATCTGCAGCAGCAGTGCCAACCAGAAGTTCGGTAGCGCCAGTCCAATAAAGGAGAAGATGGTGACCGCGTTGTCGGTCTTCGAATACTGCCGGGTCGCGGAAACAATGCCGATGGGAATCGCGATCAGAATGCCGAGCAGCAACGCAATCCCCTGCAGCATGACCGTGGCCCAGAACCGACCCTTGATGAGATCCAGTACTGGCTTGTTGCCAAAGGTGTAGGCCGTGCCGAAATCGCCTCTGGCGAGGTTTTTGGCCCAGGCGAGGTATTGCACCGGTAGCGGTTTGTCGAGTCCAAGATTGGCGCGCGCCTGTTCCACATACTGGGGATTACCGGCTGCGGTGGGACCCATCATCGCAACCACCGGATCGCCCGGTGCCGCATGAATCAGTGTGAACATCACGATGCTCAACCCGATCAAGAGGGGGATCAGGATTAGCGTTCGCCGGATGAGATAAGACCAGACACCCGGTGGCATCGTGGGAACACCCCTTGCGCGGGCAGGGCGTCGATCGACGCCCCGCCGCTTTCAACGGTTAGCAAACTAACCCGAACCGTGGGTTACGGCGCGGTGTAGGTCCAATCCTCGAGAGTGTGGAAGAGACCGTAGGCAGCGCTATCGGTATAGCCGTCATACCCCTGGCGAACCACGTGCAGGAAGGGCCGGTACCAGGCGAAGTACATCGGCACGAGCTCGAGCATCTTGACCTGGATCTGCTGATAGGTCTCCCTGGCCGCGTCGATATCGAGCTCGCGCCGGGCTTGCGTCAGCAGTTCGTCCAGTTCCGGGTCATTGATCTTCGAATAGTTGCCCGCCGACCCCGAGTAGAACTGGTCATAGAGCTCACTAGGTTCGGCGGTCACGCCGCAGAAGTCGACACCCGTCACCTCGTAGTCACCCTGAAGGGTCACCTGGTCACTGAGCGTGGCGTATTCGAGCAGCTCTGGCACGACCTCGATGCCTATTTCCTTGAGCGCCTGCTGGGTATAGGTCAACCAGTCTTCACGCAGAACGTTGCCCTGGTTGACGTTGAAACGGATCTTGGTCCCTTCGGCCACGCCGGCCTCGGCCAAAAGCGCCTTGGCCTGCTCGACATCAAAGGGAATTGGCGTGAGCTCCTTGTCGTAGGCCCAGCTATCCGGCGCGATCGGGCCATTCCCCGGTTCGCCAATGCCGAGCAGGGAATCGGCGGCGAATGTCGCCGTATCGAGCGCCATCGCAATGGCCAAGCGCGCTTGCGGGGTAGAAAGAGCTTCGACAGTGGTATTGAACAACCAGCCGTTCGGCGAGGCGAAGGGCGGAATGATGACCTGGAGATCGGCATTTTCCTGGAGCTGATCACGCGAGGTCGGGGCGGGATAATTCGAACCATCGATATCGCCCGATTCGAGCGCCAGGACCAGCGAGTTCGCGTCGGCGATCACCCGATGGGTGAACGAGGTAATGGCCGGCTTCCCTTCCTGCCAGTAGTTCGGGTTGGCGGTAGCCACGAAGTCAGATCCGACAGACCAGCTCTTGAAGACATACGGTCCCGCGCCAACCGGAGCGTTGTAGAACTCCGCATCCGGTCCACTCTGATCGCCAACGAGTGCCTTCGGCACGACGAAGATGAACCGCTGGTTATACAGGAACGCAGCGTTCGGCTCTGTCAGCTCAACGGAGATCGTCTTCGGGTCGACCACTCTAATGCCGGAAACCGTATCGGCGGTGCCGGCAGTGAACTCGGCCGCGCCTTTGATGATTTGATATTTGCCGGCTCTCGGAGACGCATTGGCCGGATTCAGATATTGCTCATAGGTGAAGGCGACATCGTCGGCGGTGAGGTCGGAGCCATCCGAGAAGGTGGCGTTTTCCCGAATCTTGAACGTGAAGGTCAAGTTGTCGATCGTCCAGCTTTCGGCGATGCCCGGTTCTGGCGCATAGGTCGCCGGATTGATATGTACCAGCTCGTCGTAGAGCATCTTGCAGCGCCAGTCGGCTTCCGATTCGTTCGCGCTCAGGAACGGGTTGATCGTCTGGGCTTCGCCAAGCGTGCCGATGATGATGGTTGGCTCCCCATCCTGCATCCGCACTTTTGGACCCGTTCCGATCCCGGGGGCCGCCGACGCTGATATTGCGCCGAGGGCAACCGCGCCACCCGCTGTGGCCGCGCCGGCCAGGAAGGTGCGGCGATCGAGCTCCAGCGGAGTATTCGCTACATTGCGAGTCATCCATGCCTCCTCATGTACTGCGACGGCTGATCGCTTGCGCGCCAACCCGCTTTCTTCAAATCCACGTGCTACGAGCGTTCGAGTGTACTCCTGAAGCATTGTCGTGTGCCTGTGTGATGATCCGTAACAGGAGAGAATGCGTAAACATTTTATAAGGCCCGCAAAATGGCCGGTCTCATCGTTTTCGTTACAGGAAGGGAACATAATGCATCTGAAAAAGGGATTCATGCTTCTCTCGGCCTTCGCACTCCTGCTGCTGGTTTCCGGCATGGCGGTGAGCCAACGAGGCGCGGTTGCCCACGACGGCGACGAACATGGAGTCGCACATCCGGCGCATATTCACTCTGGCACCTGCGCCCAACTTGGTGATGTTGTCTTCCCGCTAAGCGATGTGAGCAACGAGATCGTGGTCGATGGCACGCCGATGGCGGGCGAAGACATGGGTTCGAATGACAACGACGTGGCGTGGAGCGTGACCACGGTGGCCGCGCCATTGGCGGACATCGTTTCCGGCGGTCATACGATCAATATCCACGAATCGGCGGAAAACATCGGCAACTACATCGCCTGCGGCGACATCGGTGGCATGATGATGGGCGAATCCGATCTGGCCATCGGTCTCGGTGCGCTCAACGACTCTGGTTATTCCGGCATCGCCCGGCTCCATGACAACGGCGATGGCACCACTACCGTCACGGTCTATCTGACCGAAACCTCTGCTGAAGACAACGCCGCAACATCTGATGACGACGCCACCCCAGCGGCGGCTGCCGCAACCGGCGCGGTGGCGGTCGATATCGTGAACTTCGCGTTCAACCCGGTGACGATCGAGGTCAAGGTTGGCGACACAGTCACCTGGACGAACAGTGACGCCGCGTCGCACACCGTCACACAAAAGCCGTCTGGCAGCGGGTTCCAGTCAGGCACGATGAAGCAGGGCGACACGTTCAGCTACACCTTCGATACTGCTGGAACATTCGACTACTACTGCGAATTCCACGCAGGAATGACCGGCCAGGTGGTCGTCAGCTAGCTCGGCTGCTTTACCCCCGACCGATCACACCCAGGGCATACGCCCTGGGTGTTTCGTTTTTCCCGATTTTCTGAGAAAATGCGCTTACGTAAAGCTGCTCACCGGCCTGCTCCGCACTCGCCTGAACCTCGAAAGGAGTTCCTGGTGCTTCGAACGCGCAACGCTGGTATTGCCTGTCTTGGCATTCTTCTGTTAAGCGGACTCTTCATTCTGCCAGCTTCGGGAATTAGTCGACTCGCCGACGCCCAGGAGCTGGATCAGCATCCAGCTCATACGCACTCCGGCACTTGCGCCCAGCCAGGAGCAATCGTGAGCACGCTCTCCCCGGTCTCCAACGCATATGTCGTCGATGGCGAGGCGATGGTGGTACCGGAGATCGCTGGTTCAGCGGCTGGCATACCGGTCGAGTATTCCAGCACAACACTGCCGGTATCGCTCTCTCAAATCCTGGCGGGACAGTTCATCATCGATGTAAAAGTGAGTGAGGAGGATCAGCTCAACTCGGTTGCCTGTGGAGAAATTGGCGGCCTGATGCTGGGTACGACCGATCTCCCGATCGGCCTGGTGCCCGTGAACGGCTCGGGACATTACGGGACCGCGTGGTTGCACGAAAATGAGGATGGGACTGTCAACGTATTCCATCGCATTGATCGATCTGGGAAGTACAACCACGGCTTCAACTGGCGCCACGATCCCGGTATCGATTCAAAACTTCGCGTTCGAGCCGAACACCATTACCGTCCACGCGGGAGATACGGTGGTATTTACAAACAATGATTCGGCCCCGCATACGGTGACGCAGGATCCGCTGGGGACCGGATTCCAATCGGACCCGATCGGCCAGGGAACGACCTACACGCTCACGATCGACGAACCTGGCACCTATTCGTTTTTCTGTGAGTTTCACCCAGCGATGAAGGGCACGATTCTGGCAATAGATTGACCGCAGTTACTTCGCGATCAGTCACCGGCCGGGACGGCACGCGGACGAGAGTTGCTCGCGAGCTGTTCGGCGGCGCGGGGTCGCGCGCTCCAGACCATACGGCAGGCATCGCAGATCATGACGAAAAGGATCGCCATCAGGGCGGCATGCAGCAGCGTGGTCCAAAGGTGGAGCAGAGTCTCGACCACGAACGCGCCAGCCAATGCTTGCAGCACGATCGTTACTGAAGCGACATTGAGCACCTTTGCCAGGTCCGGGTAGTCGGCCTTGAACGAGCGCGCCCACCAGGCGAGCCCGAAGATGAGAATCATCAGGCTCCCGGCCAGCAGACGATGTGCGAAGGAAATGCCTTCTGCCCCGGTGAAACCCGGGAAGACCTTGCCATTGCAAAGCGGCCAGGTGGAGCAGCCAAGCTCGTTGCCTGAATGGCGCATATACGCGCCGACATAGGCCACGATGACCGACATCACAAGCGAGGCCCATACACCGCGACGGAACCAGACCGGTGGCGGTGTTTTCCGGGCTGCCGCATCACCGTCGAGTGACTGCGGTTCGTAGAGATAGCGCGTTAATAAGAAGATGGCGGCAAAACACGTCATGGAGATGCCGAAATGGCTGGCCATGATGGCCGGCGATTGCGGCCACATGACCGCCGCCGCCCCCAATCCTGATTGGAGGATGAGGGTGCCGATCATCACCCCGACCAGCACCTTGACCTGCCGGTTGCCACGCCGGATCAGAATGGCGCCGATGGAAACGGCGAGGATCAAGATCCCTTCGATAGCGGTAACGAGCCGATGACTGAACTCGATGGCGGTCTCGACCGCATATTGCGGGATGAACTCGCCATGACACAGGGGCCAGGAACGACCGCATCCTTCCGCCGAACCGGTATTGGTGACGGTCGAGCCCATCATCAGCACGATGAACATCCCAACCATGGCAAGAACAGCGAGGCGTTTGACCCACTTTTCCAATCGTTGGCTCGGTTGCTTAGGGGCGGCTATCGAAGTGCTCATCATTCCAAATCCTCGTCGTCAGGAGAGTACCATCCCACCCACTTCACCGGCATCTCCCCATCGAAGCTGGGAGCGCGCCCTCTATACTGTGCTGCTGGCCCAAAAAGGGCGAATTCGAGGCACACTTTGGCAATTCGGACGGTCGAAGCAATTCGTTATGTCACCCCCTTGCGGGAGGGTGGTTCGTTGCCCGCAATCATGGAAGCTGACGACGATGGCATGTACGTGGTCAAGTTCCACGGTGCCGGGCAAGGTCCGAAATCGCTGATTGCGGAGCTGATCGCCGGTGAGATCGGACGCGCGCTGGCGCTGCCGGTACCCGAGATCGTGCTTGTCCAGCTCGATCCCATTCTCGCGAATGCCGAACCCGATCCGGAGATTCAGGATCTCATTCGCAAAAGTGGCGGTCTCAATCTGGGACTGGATTTTCTGCCAGGGTCGCTGGCATTCGCCCCCGCCGCCCCTCCCGAGCTGTCTCCGGAGCTGGCCGCGAAGATCATCTGGTTCGACGCATTCACGTTGAATGTCGACCGGTCACCACGTAATCCAAATCTGCTCGCCTGGCACGGACAGCTCTGGTTGATAGATCACGGCGCATCACTTTATTTTCACCACAACTGGCCGGATGCGGAGCGGGTCGCCAAATCGCCGTTCCAGATGAGTCAGCAGCATATTCTGCTCCCCTATGCAGGGTCCATTCCATCAGCTGGTGCGGAACTCCGGCCCGCGATCACGCGTGAGCTGCTGGACAGCATACTGGCCCAGATCCCAGATGTCTGGCTGCGCGAAGATCCGCTCGATCGCACGCCGGGTGATGTGCGTTTGGCGTACCGCGCGTTGCTGCTCAACCGGTTGGCGAGTGCCGAGATATTCGAGGAGGAGGCGGAACGTGCCCGAACGGCTAGCGTTTGAGTACGCCGTCATTCGAATCGTTCCCCGGGTCGAGCGCGCCGAGTTTCTGAACGCGGGAGTGGTGCTTATCTGCCGCGCGCAACGATTTCTGGGCGCCCGAGTCGAATTCGATCGAGACCGGCTTGCCTGCCTGGCGCCACAGCTCGACGAGTCCTTTGTGACTGCCCTCGAAACGCAACTTTTGCTGATTCCCCGGATCGCAGACGCTGATCCAACAAGCGGACCAATTGCCCAGCTCGATTTTCGCGAGCGGTTTCATTGGCTCGCTGCTCCGGCCAGCACTGTGCTGCAGGCATCTCCCGCGCACACCGGGTTGTGCGCCGATCCTGCCGCGCAATTGGACAAACTGTTCGATGAGCTGGTGAGCGTGCAATGACCGAACCAGCGTTCGAGTTAAGCGCGGAGGAAGCGGTGCTTCCCGCGCCGGGATCAGCATGGGAGCCGATGACCCAACGGCGCGTGTTGCTGCTGGCGATGCCGATCATTGGAGAAAACCTGCTGCAGGTTGCGGTCGGAGCGGTCGATACGTTGCTGGTCGGAAAGCTGGGCGCGGATGCGATTGCCGGCGTGGGCGTGGCCTTCGAAACTGTTTTCCTCATCATCGCGATCCTGAGCGCGGTCACTATTGGCGCCACGGTGCTGGTATCACAGGCAATCGGCGCGAACAATTCCGCGCGCGCGAATCAGCTTGCCCGGCAGGCGATCTCCTGGGGGATCGTGTTGGCGATTCCGCTTTCCGTCCTCGGCTACGTGCTGGCGCCGCAAGCCATCGGCATCTTCCATGTGGAACCCGACGTTGCCGCGAACGCGATCGAATACCTGCAAATCACCTCGGCTTGTAGCGTGGCGATCCTGCTCTCCTATCTCTGCGGCGCGGTGTTGCGTGGCGCGGGGGACAGTCGCACGCCCCTGAAAGCGGCGGTGCTTGCAAACGCCGTTAATGTCGTACTGGCCTATGTGCTCATTTTCGGGCATTTCGGATTTCCGGAACTGGGTGTGGGCGGATCGGCCTGGGGCGCGGCCATCGGTCGGGCGGTGGGTGCCATCTTCATGCTGGTCATGCTTTGGTCGGGGCGCGTCAAGCTCTCCATTCGAGGCCGCGCCGGTTGGATCCCCAATGTGCTGATGGCCCGCAGCCTCTTCAAACTGGGGTTGCCTGCGGCGTTCGAGCAGGTCGTGATGCAGTTTGGATTTATTTCCCTGGTAGCAATCGCGGCGACGATCGGGACAGACGCGCTGGCAGCGCAACAGATCTCGTTCACCGCGATGTCTATCGCTTTTCTGCCGACCATCGCCTTCGCCACGACATCGACGGCGTTCGTCGGACAAAGTGTGGGCGCTCGGCGCATGGACGAAGGCGTCAAAGCCGCGATGATCTCGCGCAAGTGGGCTTTGATCGTGACGGCAATGGGGTTGCTCTTTTTGGTCATCTTCGCCGAACCGATCGTGCGCGCGTTTTCCAATGATCCGGATGTGATCGAGATTGGAACGGTGGCCATGCGCGCCATCGGGATTAGCCTGCCAATTTGGGGACTCTGGATGTCGTCGGCTGGGGCGGTCCGGGGTAGCGGCGATACCCGCTCGCCGATGGTGCGTGGGGTCATTGCGGTGTGGATGGCTGTGCTGATCGCCTGGTTCGGGGTGCATTTCCTCGGCCAGAGCGTCGCCTGGATTTGGGGCTCCTTTCTGGTCACGGGGTTGCTACCGGCGTTTGGCAACTGGCGGACGTTCAAAAAGCGGTCCGAGATGCTCTCGCGCGATTTCCGGCTCGATGACGCTCCCGCTCCTATCGAGGCAATCCCCTAAGCAAATCTGCCGGTTGGCGCTCGTCTGCGGTTCAATTCAAGTGAGTGTATTTGCATCTCGGGGGCTCCCCCCACGGAGGAACAGACATGACTGACAGAGAACTCGACGTCAAGCGAGACGAGCTGATTGCTGGATTGCAGGAAGACCTCTCCCGCGAATACAAGGCGATCATTCAATACGTGATCTATAGCCAGGTGCTCGACGGGGCTGAGTACATGCCAATTGCGGCAGAGCTCGAGCTGCATGCCCACGAAGAGCTCGATCACGCGATCGCCATTGCCAAGCAGCTCGACTACTTTGGCGCCTACCCGACTGAGAAGCCAAAGCCGGTCGAAGTCCCGGAAGATGCCAAGGGAATGCTCTGGGCGGATCTTCGGGCCGAAGACGAAACCGTTGCCGAATACCGGAAGCGGATTCGACAGGCGCAAGCTATCGGCGAGTTCGCGCTGGCGGAAACCCTGCAGGGCATCACCAAGCAGGAGCAGGATCATCAGATCGAGCTGGCCGCCGCCCTGGGTGTCGTCGCCGATCCACGAAGCCGCAAAGAAACGGATCCGACAAACTAACGGAGCCCGCGCAAATCTGAAAACTCATGCATAGCAAAACGCCGGCCATTTTCGAAAATGGCCGGCGTTTTCGTAACATCGGTGTATTGGCACGCCTATCGGCGGATAATCTCTGCGAGGACTATCCCTCCAGCAGGAGAGTGGTCGGATCCTCGATAAGCTCCTTGATCTTGACCAGGAAGCGAACCGCAGTGCTGCCATCGACCAGGCGATGATCGTACGAAAGCGCGACGTACATCATCGGGCGGATGACGATCTCGTCGTCGACCACCACCGCTCGCTTCTGAATCGAGTGCATTCCCAGAATGCCAACCTGTGGCGTATTGAGGATGGGGGTCGACAGGAGCGAACCGTAGATCCCGCCATTGGTGATCGTAAAGGTGCCGCCCATGAGCTCGGAGAGGTCGAGATCGCCCGAGCGAGCGCGGGTGGCGAGATCGACGATCGTCTTTTCGATATCGGCAAACGACTTACGGTCTGCGTCACGAACAATCGGCACCACGAGCCCATCTTCGATACCAACCGCGATGCCGATGTCGTAGTACTGCTTGAGAACGATCTCGTCTCCCTGGATCTCACCGTTCACATAGGGGAATGCCTTGAGGGCACCAACCGATGCCTTGGTGAAGAAGGACATGAAGCCGAGGTTGACCCCGAACTTCTCCTTGAAGGCGTCTTTTCGCTCTGTGCGCAGCTTCATCACCGCGGACATGTCGATCTCGTTGAAGGTGGTCAGCATCGCCGCCGTTTGCTGCGCTTCGACCAGCCGACTGGCGATGGTCTGCCGGCGGCGATTCATGCGGATGCGCTCTTCCCCACGCGCATCTTCGCTACGCGGCGCAGCCGGGGCGGCTGGTTTCGCCGGAGCAACTGGCGCGGGTTTGGGGGCGTCCGGCGCGGCAGCGGCGGGTGCGGGTGCCTGACGCGCAGCCGCCAGCGAGAGAATGTCCTCCCGCGTGACGCGGCCACCTGGGCCAGAGCCGGTGGTTTCATTGAGATCGATGTTGTGCTCTTCCGCCAACCGTCGCACGGCGGGAGCGGCACGCCCCGAACCCTCCACGGAGCCGGCTGACTCCACGGAAGCAGGAGCAGCGGCAGGAGCCGCAACGGCGGCAACTGGCTCGGCAACAGGCGCTGGTGCCTCCTCGACCGGAGCAGGAGCAGACGCGCCGTTTCCAGCCACAGCGCCGGCGGTGATGGTGCCCAGCACCTCACCAACGGTGACCACGTCTCCTTCGCCATGGGCGATGGTGGACAACACGCCGTCTTCGTCGGCCGTGACGTCGAGGTTCACCTTGTCGGTTTCCAACTCAAGAATGGTTTCGCCGCGTGAAACGGCTTCACCCTCGGATTTCAACCACTGGCCAACGACCGCATCGACGAGCGATTCGCCCAGCGGTGGCACCCGGATTTCTACCGGCATCTCTTAACTCCTGCTCTTGGCCGGCTTCTTTTCGACGATCTCCGCCGACTCGCCGTTCTTCGAATGTCCATTGGTAGATGACTTGCGGCCGTTGCCGTTAGGTTTGGTGGAATTTCCCGCGTCAGGCGCACCGGTGAATGCAGCATCTACGATGCGCTTCTGCTCGGCGGCATGCAGATCCGCCGCGCCTTCTGCCGGGCTCGCCCGCTCTGGGCGACCGATAAAGCTCACGGGCAGTCCGTTCGCGATCTCGCGCAACTTCTCGCTGACATATGTCCAGGCGCCCATGTTCTTTGGCTCTTCCTGCAACCAGACGATTTCTCGCAGGTTCGGATAGAGCGCAAACGACTTGCCCAGCGCAATCTTCGGGAAGGGTGCGAGCTGTTCGACGCGCGCGACGGCCACGTTTGAAGTCTCGGCCCGCAGCGGACTTGCATCGAGATCGACCCCGACCTTGCCTGAACACAGCACCAATCGGGTTACTGCCTCGTTGTCGGTGTTGCGCGTATCGTCGAGCACCATGCGGAAGGTGCCGGTCACGAACTGTGACAGTTCAGACGAGGCCGCCGGGTTGCGCAAGAGGCTCTTGGGCGTCATAACGATCAACGGCCGTGGATCAGAAATCAGCAGGGCTGCCTGCCGCCGGAGCAGATGGAAATACTGGGCTGAGGTTGTGGCATTTACGACGCGGATATTGTCCTGCGCGTAAAGCTGCAAGAACCGCTCGAGCCTGGCACTGGAATGCTCCGGGCCCTGTCCCTCATAGCCATGCGGCAGAAGCATCACCATCGACGGTTCCACGCGCCATTTCGAGCGCGCGGCCGAGAGAAATTGATCGACAATGACCTGGGCGCCATTGGCGAAGTCGCCGAACTGGGCCTCCCAGAGAACAAGTCGGCCGGGTGCTTGCACGTTGTACCCGTACTCGAAGCCGACACAGGCCGCTTCCGAAAGCGGACTGTTGTAGACCGCGAATGAGGCTTTGGCAGCCGGAAGCGCGGTCAGCGGCGTGTACGTCGAGCCGTCCACCCCATGCAAGACGAGATGGCGGTGGCTAAAGGTGCCACGCTCGGAATCCTGACCGGTCAGGCGAATGGGGGTACCGTCCGCCAGAATCGCCGCGAAGGCGAGCGCTTCGGCATGGGCCCAGTCGACCTTGCCGTCGGGCGAATCGAGAACGTGCGAGCGACGGTCCCATTGGCGAGCAAGCTTGGGCGTAATCGCGAAGCCCTCAGGAATTGCGTGGATATCTCGGTGGTACTCGAGCAACGTTTCTTCCGGAACGCCGGTGTCGACGCCGCGGCGGGGTGGCGGGGGCGGAACTTCTTCACTCAGATTGGCGGTGCCATCGGTAACTGAGCGGCGAATGCCAGCCAGATTGTCGAGTGCGCCCTGCAGCATGCTGTCGGCTTCACCCGCTTCGACGGCTCCTTCGTCCAGCAGTTGACGGGCGAAGAGTTCGCGCACCGTCGGATGCTTATCGACGATCTTGTACATCTCCGGCTGGGTGAACGACGGCTCGTCGCCTTCGTTGTGCCCCCAGCGGCGATATCCCACAAGATCGATCAGGAAGTCTTTTCTAAACGTATCGCGGTACTCGATCGCCATACGGACCGCCGAGAGACAGCTTTCCGGATCGTCGGCGTTAACATGCACGACGGGAATTTCGAAGCCCTTGGCGAGGTCACCGGCGTAGCGAGTCGAACGCGAATCGCTGGGAGACGTCGTGAAACCGACCTGATTGTTGGCGATGATGTGGAGCGTGCCGCCGGTGGTGTAACCGGGGAGCGCCGAAAGGTTGAGCGTTTCCGCGACCACGCCCTGACCGGGGAAGGCAGCATCGCCATGGATGAGGATGGCCATGCTCGCCTTGTTGTCCCGAACCGGCTTGCCAGGTTGGTCAGTGACATCCTGCGAGGCGCGGACCATGCCCTCGACCACGGGATTGACCGCTTCGAGATGGCTTGGGTTTGGTGCGAGCGCCAGTGGTATTTCGACCATGTGGCCCTTTTCGCCCCGCATCAGCCGGGCGCCGAGATGGTATTTCACATCTCCGGAGAACTCCTGGGCAGGGTTGTTCTCCTCCTGTCTCGGCCGCCACTTGGCACCTTCGAACGCCGCAATGATGGCCTGATACGGCTTTCCGAGCACGTGGGTCATGACATTCAGGCGCCCACGATGGGCCATACCCATGATGACCTCGCGCACTCCATCGCCGGCTGCGGACAACACGATTTCGTCCAGCATTGGGACGAGCATGTCGGTGCCTTCGATCGAAAACCGCTTTTGCCCCAGATAGGTCTGATGCAGGAAGCGCTCGAAGCCCTCGACATCGGTGAGGCGACGCAAAAGCGCCCGGCGCGCCGAACGCTCCAGCGGCTGGGCGAAACGCTGGGATTCCACGGCTTCGGTCAGCCAGGTGCGTTCCTCAGGAAGAAGCACATGGTCGAAATCGAATCCGGTCGACCCGGTGTAAATCGCGCGCAGCTTCTCGATTGCTTCGTAGGCATTTGCTGCGGATTCAGCGACCTCGCCACCGACAACCATAGCGGGCAATGCTCGTAAATCAGCATCGCTCAAGCCATAGGTCTTCAAATCGAGATCGATATTTTCCTCAACGGGTCGGGCGAGCGGGTCGATGTTGGCGTCGAGATGCCCGTATTCACGGATGGCCTGCGCAAGCGCAGCAGCCCCGACGACCTTTTCCAGATCGACCGACGACGCTACAGAAGCTCCCGCGATCGCTCCGGTTGCATGTCCATTGCTCGCAACCGGTAACTCTGGACGGAATTCGGCAAAGTAGGTTTGCCACTGGGATCCGACCGACGCCGGATCTTCGAGATAACGCTCGTAGAGTTCCAGCACGTAGCCAGCGTTTGGCCCGTAAAAATCTCCGAGATTAGACATCCTCGTACCACCTGGGTGTTTGGCGAGCGGAGATTTGAACTCCAGATCAGCACGCCACATCGGGTCTGCTCATTCAGCACGCGAGCCAGAACACAAGGTGCATGGCACAGAACGCCAGTGTTGCGTGCACAGAGGAATACTACACCTGATGCCACATCAATTGGGGTTATGTTTCCAGAAAATTGGCCATCCGCTTCGCCGTAGCCGTCATATCCAGAACCCATGCCCGTCATTTACTACGGCTTCCGAAGTATTTATGCGTGACGCTATTGCGAAAAGCCGAGTCAGAAAGCAATGGGGCGAGCATTGCAGTGTAGAGGGAAAGCGCCATACGCGCGTTTGGCGTGGTCGTCGGAAATTTTTCTTCGCTGCCATCAGTTCCGATCACCTGGCTGAGCAATTTCTCGGTTACGCGTGACAACCATGGCATGAACACAACGAGGGACCGGCACGTGCCGGTCCCTCGTCCGAAAGATTTTGCGTCGCAACGCGACTTACATCATGTGGGTCAGATAGACCGTGACGGTGGTGGTGCCGTCGCCATTGTCATGCAGGCGAGCGATGCCGGAGTAGCCGGAATCATTGAGCGTACCGAGGCCGATGGCCAGATCGGAGTCACCCATCATGGTGCCGCCGATGTTGCCGCAGGCAATGTAGTTTCCGATGTTTTCAGCCGATTCGTGGACGTTGATGGCATGACCACCAGCAACGATATCAGCCAAAGGGGCAGCAACGGAGGTGACACTCCATTCGACCGCAATGGCGTCCGTGGCGCCCATCATGTCGCCCATGGCCATCGGGGTGCCGTCCATCATCAGCGAGCTCCCGACATCACTGAGCGGGAAGACTACGTCGCCAAGCTCGGCGCAGGTGCCGGCATGAACATGGGCCGGATGGGCCGACATGGCCGCGTCCTGGGCCGATGCACCGGTCGGAGCGAGCACCACACCGAGCGTGAGCAGCAATGCTGCCGTCAGAATCGACAATGCGCGAGTTGAACGCCTGATAACTTGCATTCGGTTTCCTCTCCTTCCGGCTTGCGCCGGCCATGTTCGCGAAACGGTCTCCCCGTCGCGTAACTGGAGTACGGGTCTGGAAACCATGTGGATCATTCCGCGTGGAAAGAAGGACGGGTTTGGGATGGCTTTTCCGGGACGCGTCGGCTTGTGCGACAACGGTCGCGCCGATGTGACGCTGCATGAAACTCTGCCGTTCCCACAAGACCAGAGAGACGCCCGCGAAATTCCGGAGGGAGAGCGTGCTGCATCTGCAACAGCACGATGTCCGATCTCTGAGAGCACGGCAGTGTCCGCGCTACTCGGTAGAATCGATTTTCGCCAACGCGTGCACCAGTTCGCGGCAAGCCATCGCATCGGACAACGCGCGATGTGAACCGGCTGGAAGATCGAACGTTGCGAGCGCGGCGGAGAGCTTGTGGAAGCGGAACTTGTTGCGGTGATGGTCGGATCGCTCGCCAGCAAAACGTGCGTAGTGGAGCATGGCGCAGTGCCACTCTCGCGCTTCCTCGGGGAATCCCGCGGCCGCGCAGCACCCGGCGATCATGCGCCGATCGAACGCGGCGTTGTAGACCACGATCGGACGGGTTCGCAGCAGCTCGGCCACCGCAGGGTAGACCTCGATCCAGAGGGGAGCATCGATGACGTCGGCATCGACAATGCCGTGGACCTTCGTGGTTTCCGGGGGAATTGGAGAGATCGGCGCGATGAGCGTATCGACCAGCACATTGCCAGCCACATCCACAATGGCGAGATCGATGATCTCCGCCCGGGATCCAAGTCCGGTGGTTTCCGTGTCGAGAAAAAGCGTAGATGGGTCGGTGATACGCTGGCGGGCCCAGCCAATAACTTCCGCGCGCGCACGTCGTTGGGACGAGGTCAGTACCATCAGGTGCCCGGCATGACGAGGGTAGACATGGCAATCGTCATCAATTGTCCGATGGCCTGGAGATACCACATGTCCACTTGCTCGATGATGTCGTTGGACTTATTGATCATCGGGTCGCCATAGAGCACAGCTCCGGCCATCACGGCGGGAATGCCGTAGCCATTCAGCTCGGTTTCGTCGGCTTTGATCTTGTCACTCATAGACGGCCAAACAGCGACGCCCAACCCCCAACGGTCGTTGATGTCAACGAGTAAATTCGAGAGGAAGAGCGATGACTGATTGGCGTTGACGTAGAGCTGGTTTTGCGAAAGCGATGCGCCAACGGAATCGACGTTGATCGCACCTGCATACGGGCGAGATTCGATCGTGCTGGCGTTCCGCGCGAAGGCATGCGCTCCCTGGAACGCGTACTCCTCGCCATTGAAAAACGCGAAGTGGACCGGATGCTGCAACTCGTACCCTGAGAGCGCGCGAGCGGTTTCGAGCAGCACACTGATACCAGTGGCGTTATCGAGCGCGCCAGGAGCCAGCACCGGGTCCTTGGTATCGTCGGCAATGGTGTCGAAATGAGCGGTCATCAGGTAGATCTTGCTGGAATCGTTTCCTGGGATCTCCCCCACCACATTCAGAAGTAAGCGACCGTTATCGGCGATGAAATCCTCATACCAGACGTTGAGTCCGTAGCTGGCAAGTCGGCGGTAGAGATACTCCGCAGCCTGGACATTCCCCGACTGGGAATACTCGCGGCTGCCAAGCCCCCCATCTGCTGCACCCATGGATTGCAGATCGAGAATGCGCTGCTTGAGTTGTTGAACACTGACGCTCTCTGCGACGGCTCCGGGATCGGTGATTTCGGGCTTGTCCGTTGCTTGCGGGATTACTGGCAGCAATGGTGGAAGCTTTTCGATCGAAATGCCCTTGTCGATGATGTCGAGCACATACGGCGGCGGACCGGGAATATCCACAATGAATTGATTGCCGACGCCGTCGACGACCGTACCCATCTCATCGATGGCGGAGCGATCGACGCCATCTGGCAGGCGCAGCACATAGAGGCGCGACGTGTCAGCAACGTCATCGACCAGGGAGATCTCTTTGCCTTCGGCCTCGAGCTCAGCGAGCATGCGGTTGTCCAGACTCAACCAGGTCTGGTCGTCATGCTCATAGGTCGGTTTGGCGCCGAACTTCGCCAGGAACGCGGTGGTTGCCTCGCCAGATGGCATACGCCCCAGACAAAGGGGGTTGCAGACGCCGGCCGGTTGGGTTGGACCTGCGGTCAGTGTTTCTTCGGGAGGAAATGTGGGTGAGGGCAGTGGTGTAGGTGGTGGTTCTGTCGCATTGACATCGACCACCTCGTCCGGTGTCCCGGTCAGATTCTGGGCCACCTCGGTCGGTGTGTTCGAATCGTCACCGGTGATCCAGACCGCAATCGTCACCAGCAGCACTGCGAAGATCCCGACCACAGCGGCCAGCAGCCATCCTGCCGGTCGGGCGTTTTGCTTGTCGCGAGCGACGGAAGGCGGCACTTTGCCGAGCGGCCGCAGGTCAGCCGGGCCCCCATTGGCACCACCTTTGCCGGCCGGTTTTTTGCGCGGAGGAACCTTCCCGGGGGGGACCGGACCGGGAGGCGGGATGTGGTCAGGCACACAATCCTCCGGCGAGCCTAGAATGCGGCACGTCGATCAGCGTGGCAGGAGCGCGTCGTAGCACTACCGTCGAATCCCATCAGTCGAACGCAAGCGAGTACGCCAGGCAATTCCTCGCGTCATGCCAGCCTGGCATTGGCGCTGTTGAGCCTGGTCGCGTTCAATCTTCGCACTGGGTTGATTGGCGTGGGGCAAATCCTGCCCGATGTCACTCTTGATCTTCATCTCACTCATACCGAGAGCAGCCTGCTGGTGGCGCTTCCCACCGCGTTGATGGGACTTGCGGCGCTGCCAGGTGGCCGTCTGGTCGATCGGTTCGGCGCACGCACCGTACTTACGATTGGGCTTGCGCTCGTCGCTGTTGCAGGTGGACTCCGAGCGGCAGCAACCGTCTTTCCGATGCTGGTGCTGTTCACCGCCATCTTCGGAATCGGCATCGGTATAGCACAACCGGGGCTTCCCCGGCTCGGATTGGCGCTCTATCCCCGCAATGCAGGGCTCGCTACAGGAGTGTACGCCGGGGGGTTTTTCGCCGGTTCGGTGGTCGCATCGTTCCTGACTCCAGTGATGATGGGGTTTTCGGACGAGCTTTCGCGCTGGCGCATTCCACTCGCGATCTGGGGCGGGGTTGCTGGGCTAAGCCTGGCGATCTGGATCGTGGGATTGCGCCAGTGGTCGGCCCCGCAAGCGCCGTCATCTTCCAGTTCAGCCCCTGGAACAGGTACCGCCGCAACGCGCTGGAGCCCCTGGCGCGACCGGAAGGTCTGGATTGTGACGCTCATCTTCTCCGGACAGGGACTGGCCTATTATCTCTTGCTCGCGTGGTTGCCTTCGGTCTATCAGGACGATGGCCTGAGCGGGCATACCGCCGGCATTCTGTTCGCGCTCTTCAATCTTTCGACCTTTCCCGCTATGGTGGGATTGCCGTTGCTTTCGGATCGCGTCGAATCGCGAAAAATCCCTGTCATGGTCGCTGCGGTCACCCTTCTGATCGGATCGTCCGGCTTGGCACTGGCCGCCACCACCCCGGTATTGCTCTGGATCTGGCCAGTCCTTTGCGGGTTCGGGGTAGCAGGGCTCTTCGGCATGGGATTGCTGATGCCGGTGGATGTCGCGCCTTTCGGCAAGACCGGCATGGCCGCCGGGATGGTGTTGTGCGTTGGCTATCTAGCGTCAGCCGCCGGGCCGGTGATTGGCGGAGTCATCAAGGATGCGACTGGTTCGTTCGAGCGAGCTTTGTTGCTGCTACCGATATTGGCCGTCGGGCTGATCGTGGTCGCGTTGTTCGCGCCTCGGCCGTTCGAGTCCCTCCAGGATCAATGATCAGGGTTTCGCGAATACAGCGGCAAACTCAAGTCTGAACCCAGGAAGAACGCTGCCCCCATCGAGCCGGCCATTCCGAGCGAGCACGTTCATTTGCTGCCGTTGTGATGTGTGTCGTAACCATGGCGTACCGCCTTACCGTCGAACCGGGCCACTTCGAATTCTATAACGCGATTCGACCCCCAAAACACCTCGTCAGACAAGACGCAAGCGGAGGTGGCCAGCCTGTGACATTCTGGCGGCGCGAGGAATACGCCACAAACTAACCAACTCCTCCCCAGATATCGCCGATGACGAACCCCTCGGGAAACGGATCGGTGGGATCGACAAGATACGTGGAAAGTCCATAAATCCAGGCTTCGCCAGTGATGGTGGGAACGACGGCGGGATACGCGCCGACCGTGGTTTCCTCGATCAATCGCCCGGTGAACGTGGTGTCAAGAATGCTCTGGTGGACGAAGTTCTGATCGAGCGCAAGTTGCCCCTTGGCATGCATGACGGCCATACGGGCGCAGGTGCCGGTGCCGCACGCGGAGCGATCGAGCACCCCGGTCCAGGTCGACGGATCGTTCCAATCGAAGGCACCGGTCGAGATGACGACCGTGTTTTTGGCATCAGCTCCGGCCAGCGTGGGTGGCGCGGTGAATTCGAGAATGCTGATCCCGGCAATGTCCGGGTTCTCGGGATGCACGACCGGAAGCTGCTCGCGCGCGGCCGCTTTGATCAGCTCGCCCAGGCGAACGATGGCGGCTCCCTGTGAGGGAACGATATCGAGCCCCACCTGCGCAGCATCGACGATGACGTACCACATGCCGCCATACGCGACATCGACGGTGATCTTGCCCAGGGTCGGCACATCGATCTCCGTATCGAGATGCGCCGCAAATGCGGGTCGGTTCCGGAAAGTAACACCGGTCACCTTGCCGTTTGCACACGTCGCGACCACGTCGATCAGGCCAGCGGGCGCTTCGAGGGTCAGGCGGGTTTCCGGTTCGATCATCGGCAGGATGCCGGTTTCGAGGAGCACCGTCGTGACGCAGATTGTGTTCGAGCCGGACATGGGCGGGTATTCAACCTGTTCCATGATGACGAATCCAGCGTCAGCCGCGGGGTCGGTTGGTGGCAGGAGGATGTTGCAACAGAGACCCGGATAGCCACGCGGTTCTCGCAACATGAGCTTGCGAATCTGGTCGCGATGCTGTTGCAGATGCTGCATCTTGGCGAACATCGTCGCGCCCGGCACATCGATCACACCTCCGGTGATGACGCGACCCGGTTCGCCTCCGGCATGCGCCTCGACGGCGGTGATCATGCGATCGAAGCGCATCAGGCTAGTTCCTCGAGGATGGCCGCTGCGATCTTCTCGCCGATCATCATGACCGGGAGATTCGTGTTGGCCCGTGGAACTGCGGGCATAAGGGAAGCGTCCCCTACGCGCAATCCAGTGACGCCATAGACCCGGCCGGTTGGATCGGCAACGGCCATGGGATCGGTAATGCTGCCCATACGGCAGGTACCGCAGCAGTGCCAGGTCCCATGGGCACGCTGACGGACGAAGGCTTCGAGCGCGGCCTGGTCTTCGACCAGCTCGAAGAGATTCGGTCCAGATGCGACCGCGGTGGTCATCACCTCCATGCGGTCACTGCCAGCATCGTCCAGACGATCAGCAATCGGTTGCAGTGACGCCTCGTTGGCAGGAGTTACGATCGCAAGATCGCGTGACCGCTCGGTGTAACTGGTAGCAAAGGGGTAGAAGGCCACATCCTGTATATCCGGATCACGATAGAGCTCCGCCAGACGTCGCAGCCCATCAGTGAGGCGGTGGAGATCGCGCTCATCGCTCAGGAACGCGAACTCGACCTTTGGTTCGACCGAAGGATCGGCTGAGACAAGCGAAACTCGACCGGTCGAATAGGCTTTGTTGACCCAGATGAGAAAGCCGCCGAGCTTTTGGCCAACGGGGTGCCAGGCTCCACGATTGACCACCACGCCGTACATGTCCACATCGTCGCAACCGACAATACCGGAGGAATAGCGGAAGCCGGCGAAGATGTGTCGCCGTTGCTCCCAGGGCTGGCGTGCGTCCATTTCCAGGAGGGAACTGACAGCGATCTGTGGATGTTCCTGGAGATTCTCACCAACGCCGGGGCGATCCGCGATGAGCGGAATTCCGAGTTGCGCGAGCGCCTGAGACGGGCCGATTCCCGATCGGAGCAAGAGTGCGGGGGTGTGCAAAGCACCGGCCGCCACGATGACTTCCCCCGATGAAATAACACCGTGCTTGCCGTTAGCATCGCGTATGTCGACACCGGTAGCCTTCGTGCCGTCAAAGCGAATGCGCATGGCTTCGGTATCGGCCAGAATCGTCAGGTTGGGACGTTGTCGCACTGCCGCATCGAGGTATCCCTCGGCGGTGGAGACTCGTTTGTCGCGCTCGTTGTTAATGGTGATTGGAAAGTAGCCGGGTTCGAATCCGGAGTTTTGGTCATCGAGCCGCTCGAAGCCGGCGCGTTGCAATGCGCGCGCTGCCACCTGGCTAAATGCGGGCCACTCGCTCTCTGGTACGCGCCGAATCGGGATTGGGCCATCGGAGCCATGCTGATCGTTATCGAAGTCGAGATCGCGTTCCAGCTTGCGAAAAAAGGGAAGCACATGCTCCCATTCCCAGCCGGTCGCGCCAGCCGCGGCCCAATCGTTGTAATCGCCGGGAGCCCCTCGATTGGCCATCATGCCGTTGATCGATGAGCCGCCGCCCATAACTTTGGCCTGCTCGTAACGGTGGCTTCCGTCCGCCTCCGTGTCACCCATGGTCGATTTTCCATACGAGACGCGCAAATTGCCCCAGTGGTGTCGAGGATCGAAATAGGCCACGATCGGATAGCTGTCCCAGATAACGCCGTCCGAATGACCAGGGGGGGTGTCCTCGCCAGCCTCGATGAGGGCGACCTGCAAATCCGGGCGCGACGAAAGACGGCTGGCAATGATGCAGCCAGCCGTCCCACCGCCCACGATGATGTAATCGTAGGTTGTGCGCTTTTGAAGAGTCACTAGTAGAGTGGCGTTTCTTTCGGACGCTCGGTGCGCGAGAAGCTCAGCGGTGGACGGTTCCAACCAAAGGTTTCTGCTTCGTCACCGGCGATCGCCAGGAAAGCCGATTTGCTCTCGGGATAAACCCCGGAGACCGCTTCGATCGGGATCCAGAGCTCGCTCTGTCCGCCGTAGAGTCCCTTGGCATAAATGAGTGTCCGCTGGATGCCGCCGATATCCTCGACACTTTTCAGGACGTCGATAGTCTCGGCAAAGGCGCCATTGCGCGCGTAGAGGGTGTATCCCTGCGTAAGATCTGCCACGGTACCTTCCGCGCCATATTTGGCAGTGAGCGGAATCGGCGAGAGATCGAGCTCACCAGTCATGGGGGTTTTGCCAATCGCCACCGGTTTATCTAGCGGCCCGAGTGCTCCTGCTGGGCGCGATGCCAGCAGTGATGCTATTGCCAGAATACCGATGGTCAACGCAAGTCCGACCCACAACTCCTTACGCTGGAGCTCGTCGGTGACGGAGTGATCGGTCATGCGAAGCAGGAGGTGGCCGATGAGATAGATGCCGACGCCTGTCATCAGCGCGGCGATAATGCCGACTGTCGCAGGGCGGAGCCATCGTACAGCTATATAACGTCCCAACCTTCAACTCCCCTTTTCACACATCCAACTCGCGTAAGCTCACTGCCGAGTCCATTGTCTCATGATCATCGACCATCCACTCGGCCCGTTGGAGTTCGAGCCTCCGGGCGCGCACGCGGCGTAGCCGCAGGTGAAACGCGAGCCACCCGAATCCCACGATACCGGGAATGATAAGCCAGGGCCATACGGTCGCGGTGAGCAGGATGTTGGCTTCGTTCGATCCCCCAGCGGCCCAGAAGATCGCCACCACGGTGGCCATCTTGAAGACAAACAGCGTCCAGAGAAAGCCGCGCACCGGAAGGCCGTCGAAGTTCTCATCCCTGTCAAGTGTCTCGCTTGTGCGAATCTCCGAGGCCGGTATCTTAGCTACGACTGAGCGCCATGAGAGTGACACTGCCATATCAGGCCCCTTCCACTCCCGCCGGAGCAATCGGGGCGGCTTTCGGGCGTGGCTCGCGATCGGCCGCCTCTTCCTTGGTGGCCCAGCTCAGGAACAGGACCGTAATCCAGCCAAGATAGATCATGCTGCCACCGACCCACATCATGAGCCCGGCAAGCTGCTGGTCGACGTCGAGGTCGATGCCAAAGATGCGTTGAACATTGTCGTAGTAGGGGTAGAACCCGGGTGCCGACATGGTGATGAAGGCGCCGACCAATCCTGCAGGCAAGCTATAGAGAAAGAGATACAAGCACTGAACCGGCGGCGACTGAATTTTCGGCCAGGCTGGGAGTGGCCCCAGTACCGGCCACCACGCGAGGAGTGCGGCAATCAGGAATGATCCGTGCTGGGCGATGTGGATAGGTTGGTGTTGGAGGGCTGCATCGTACGCGCCGGGAACGTGCCAGACCACAATGATGACCGTCGATAAGATTGCAGCAACGATCGGTCGAGTCAGCGTCCACCCCACCTTATTCGTGAGCCGGTTGTTCGCCAACGGTTGCAAGACCCAGGCCGGAATTCCAGCCAAAAAGAGCGGTGCCACCACAAACATGATGACCATGTGCTGGAACATGTGCGCGGTCAGCAGATAGAAGTCTGACCAATCGTCCAATGGCGGACTCAACGCGAGGAGATACGCGAGACATCCCAGGAGGAAGTAGGTCGTTTGCTTACCGGTGGTTTGGCGTGTTTCGCTCCCTGGCCGGCGCCGGCTCAGCGGGCCAGTCCACAGCACAAATAACGCCGCCAGCGCGAACGAGCTGAAAACAACCATAGGTTCCGGCGACCAGTCGCTGTGAAGCCAACCCGTCGGCGGAACCTCTGCGTGCAAGAGTGAAAAGCTGAAATCGTTCATGAGGATACCGATGAGCCGCGTACCGGCTCATTTCCGGGACTTGGAAAACTCCTAGTGATCGGCACCGGAAATCAAGCGAAGTCCGTACTCGATCTGATGAGTTCGCAAGAGTGCCACCAGCGCGGACACAATCGCTACGGCGAGCACTAACCCACAAAGGAACGTATAGCGATAGCGCCTGTCATCTACTTTGAGATGCATGAAGTAGGCAATGACGGTGATGAATTTTATCAGCGAGAAGATCGCCAACATCGGAACCAGCGTGCCACTGGTGTGGAACCAATCGACGTAATAGATCGCGACTTCGATGGTCGTGATTACCGCCAGAATGATTGCGATCTTGACATAGGTGGCTTCGGTCAGATGTTCCTGACCGCGATCTTCCTCTGGTAGTTGCATTGCATGGTCAGCCATGTGGCGCTCTCCCTACCCCAGTCCAATCAACCGGAAACCTTGTTCCGCTTCGTGCGTCACCGTCTCAACCTTATCGTAGGGGATCAGGTAGACGAGCGTGAAGATGACGATCCAGACGATGTCGACAAAGTGCCAGTAGAGACCGGCGATCTCGACGTTCATCGACTGATCCTGCCGTACTCCGCCTCGTAGTGACACGATGACCAGTGATATTAGCCAGACCACCCCGATCGTCACGTGGGCGCCGTGGAAGCCAGTGAGCGTGAAGAACGACATGCTGAAGATATTGGTGGTCAGTCCGAGTCCCTCACGATAGAAGGCGGTGAATTCGAAGAGTTGGCCACCCAGGAAGACCAAGCCCAGTGCCGCAGTGGCACTGAGCCAAATGCGCAAGCCACGCTGGTTGCCACGCTGGATCGAGGCGAGTGCCAGCACCATAGTCAACGAGCTCATCAGCAGCACGAAAGCGCTAATCGAGGTGTACGGGATGTCGAGAATCTCGTGCGGTACCGGGCCAGCACCCTGTCCGGCGGTGAACATCCGCTCGGCATCACCGCGATAGATCATGTACATCGCGATAAGCGAGCCGAAGAACATGCAGTCCGAGGCCAGGAAGAGCCACATCAGGAGCTTCCGGCTATCGAGTCCAGTCGAAGAGTGCGGATGATCGGCATGCTCGGCATGCCCGACATCACCGGCACCATGTGCGTGTTCAAGGGTGGCAACTGCTTGCGCCAACTCGGTTTCCTCCAGGTTCTCCTACTGACGATGCGATCGTGAGACCGTATCGCCAACCGGCCTCCTCGAACTTAGCCTGCCGGCTCGAATGCCCATGCGTAGATCGAAATGATCATAAGCGCCATACCCGCAACCGCTACGATCGGCAAGTGAAGCAGGCCGATAGTAACCGCCGGATCGCGGAAAAGAATTCCCAGTGCAAAAATGAAGAAACCAACAGCCGCAAGCAACGGGAAGTAACTTGGATTCGGGAGATGCACATGCGGATGTGCCGCATTCGCACGCTGCTGAATCTCGGCAGTCGTCGACACCTCTTCGTTGGGCACATGCGCATGACCATGCTCGTCGCCATACTTGTCCCACCAGAGTTGGTCACGATGCGTAACGGTTGGGAGAACCGCGAAGTTATACGCCGGTGGCGGTGACGAAATCGCCCACTCCAACGTCGCGGCATCCCATGGATCGTCCCCCGCACGCTCGCCATGACGAATGGTATGCAGGATGTTAAAGAGAAAGACCAGGAATGAGATGCCGAGCACCATGGCGCCGAATGACACAAACGCATTCCATGGGCCCCAACCGCTGTCTTCCGCATATGTGTAGTAGCGGCGCGGCATTCCGGCCAAGCCAAGGAAGTGCATGGGGAAGAAGGTCATATTGAATCCGACAAACGTCAGCCAGAAGTGCCACTTGCCGATACGCTCGCTGAGCATCTTGCCAGAAAATTTCGGCCCCCAGTAATAGATGCCGGCCAGCAGTCCAAAAATCGACCCACCGAACAGCACATAGTGGAAATGCGCGATGATGAAATACGAATCGTTTTGCTGCGAGTCCACTGGCACAACTGCGTGCATCACGCCAGACAGTCCACCGATCACGAACTGTGAAACAAGACCGACCGCAAAGAGCATTGCTGTGGTAAACCGCAACGACCCTTTGAACATGGTGCCGATCCAGTTGAAGATCTTCACGCCGGTGGGGATCGCAATCAGCATCGTGCTGCCGGCAAAGATGGCGTTCGCGGTGGGGCCGAGGCCTATCGTGAACATGTGATGCGCCCACACGCCGAAGCCGAGGAAGGCGATCGCCGCAATGGCATAGACCATGACCGAATAACCAAAAAGTGGCTTGCGGGAAAAGACCGGGAGATTTCCGAAACGATCCCGAAGGCTGGCAGGATGAGGATATAAACCTCCGGATGACCGAAGACCCAGAAGAGATGCTGCCAGAGAAGCGGATCCCCGCCGGCCGCAGCTTCGTAGAATCCGGTGCCAGCGAAGCGGTCGAAGCTCAAGAGAAGCAGGGCGACCGTTATGGCCGGGAATGCGAAGATGATTAGCATCGAAACGATGAGGGTTGACCAAGTGAAGATGGGCATACGCATCATCTTCATGCCCGGACATCGCATATTGAAAATCGTGACAATGAAATTAAAGGATGCAGCCATAGAGGCGACACCCAGGATCTGCAGGCCGAGCATCCAGAAGTCGACGTTACGTCCGGGACTCCAAGCTGTCCCCGTCAATGGAGAATAGCCGTACCAGCCCTGGTTTGGCGCTTCATTGAAGAACCAAGACATATTGATAACGACGGCGCCCGCGAGGAAAACCCAGAAGCTGAACGCATTCAGCCGAGGGAATGCTACGTCCCGCGCGCCGATTTGAAGCGGCATGATGTAATTGAAGAAAGCAGAGCTGAGCGGCATGACGGCCAGGAAGATCATGGTCGTTCCGTGCATGGTAAAGAGCTCGTTGTACCGTTGGGCGCTCACGAGATCGTTATTTGGCCTGGCTAACTGTGCGCGGATTATCAGAGCTTCGACACCACCAAGCAGCAGGAAGAAGAAGGCAGAAACGCCGTACAACAACCCGATGCGTTTGTGGTCGATCGTGGTCATCCAGCTCCAAATCCCGGATGCGGGCTTGGTGATGGGTTGTGCCACGATTTGAGGTTGAGCGATCGACGCCATGATTCCGCTCCTGACTCCTGGTTCTTTTCGCGCGTGTCCGCCCCTGGGCGTGCCTTCAGTGTCTCGGTTCAGTCAGTTATGGGTTCGAAGGGACCACTTGCTCCTCGACTCCCGGTTGCACGGGAATCTCAGGACAGCCTTCGGCCGGTGTCAAGCTTTCGAGATAGTCAACAAGCTCCTGAATCTGAGCATCGTCGAGTGTGCCTTTTTCGATGACCTGGCCCATATAGACGCCAGGTTTAATTGCTCCCGGGTCATGGAGCCACTCGGCCATGTTCTCTGGAGTGTTCGGCAGCACGCCGGCTCCAATGGTGGTACGACAGCCCATGAGCGAGAGGTTCGGCCCAGCGTATTTGGCAGGGCCCATTTCGCCGGTATCGGTCAATGGCTCTTCGTCCAGACCTTCCGGGGCAATCGCCGCGTTCGTGCCCTCGACTTGATGGCAGGCCAGGCAAAGCCCAAATGATGCCGGAACCTTGGTTAGATCTCCATCCGGCACATAGTCTGCGGAGGTTTCAGAAGGACCGGCTTTCCAGCCAGCAGCCCACTGATCGAAGACCTCCTGCGGCTGGACGATCACCTTAAACCGCATGAGCGCGTGCGAATCGCCGCAGAACTCTGCGCACTGCCCAAAGTACATGCCCTGGTTGTCGGTCGAAATTGGCAACTTGTTCACGTGGCCGGGCATAACATCGAGCTTGCCCGAAAGCTGGGGAACCCAGAAGGAGTGAATCACATTGTTGGAGAAGAGCTTGAAGACGACATCCTTGCCTTGCGGGACAACGATGTCATTAGCGGTAATCACCCCAGCAGCCGCGCCGGTGTCGTCGGCATAGTGGACTTCCCACCACCACTGCTTGGCGTACACCTCAACCGTGAAATTGCCCGCTTCCGCCTGATCCGCGTGTGCATAAATGGTCCGTACGGTGGGAATGAAGATGGCAAGCAACACAATTGCCGGAATGATGGTCCAGATAATTTCGACGGTTTTGTTGCCATGCGACTGTTCGGGCCGCTCGTCGTTGGCACGCCGTCGATAGCGAAGCACGGTGTAGACAATGGCGATTTGAACGCCGATGAACACCACTAACGCAAGGAAAAAGACCATGCGATAGAGCCACTGAATATCATCCGCCTGGGATGACTGTGGCGAGAGAGTGCTGTAGGGACTCTCCGCACTAACTGCCGGCAGCAGGACTCCAACTGCCAACGCCAGAAATGCAAGCAGTGTCACCAAGCGCGTCAACGTTCGTCGGCGGCCGCCTGTTGATCCCCGGTGCATTGCTCCTCCCGTACCTTCCCGCATCGACGCGTGCCGTTTCCGCGGCTTTCCTGTTTATCCGATTCCGCCGGACGCAGTCCCGCAATTGGACTGCTTTGCGACGGTGAATTCACTCTCAAATGGCTAACAAGAAACGATCGCCCCAAACGATCAGAATCCTTCAGCTTGCATCGCTGCATCCTACACCGAATTGGTCGTGCTTGTGTACCGAATTACCAAGTCAAGCATGATCAACGGCCGCAGAATAGCACGAAAGTTGACCGGCTTCCTCTAAGATGCCTTCAGCGCAAAAATGCTACAATCCATCGATGAAATCAGGGTCCCGCCAATGATGCCTCGCTTCCGAATTGGGACCTTGGCACCGAAGTTACTGGCAGCCTCCACGCACAAAACGGAGTTTCCGTAGTGGTGAAGAACGTTCGCCCACAACTTACCTCCCGAATTCTGGGCCTGGCCGCCTTCATCGGTGGTTCGTTGATGGCAATCGTTTCGCTCCTCGCGGATTCGATCGGCGTCAGCGGTGGGGGCGACGGGCTCGGCTGGAAACAGCTCATCGGGGCCATTTTCGGCGGTGCCGTTGCACTGCTCGGACTCAGCACATTCTTCCGCAGCCGCGAACCCGGCGACGTTTAGCACGAGGGCATGGAGGCCCGCTGGGTCGGAACGACGGGTTCTCCCATCCGATTGAATTTACTGGGATCGCGCCGCCAAAGTCTTCTGGCGGCGCAATTTACGCCCAAATCCATGTCGAATCCCCGAACAGGAGCCAAAACAGCATGAGTCAACTCGTAACCAACGGCGTTATTGCGGAGAACGGGGAACGTGCTCGCATCGCCATCGCCGAAGCGGTTGCCAGTTTGGGACTCATCCCACGTGGATCGATCGATCTTCGGCCGCTGCCGTTCTCTGGAACCTGGGGGGTTGCATCGTCGATCAGCCATGCGCTGGCTGGGGAAGCCGCTTCAGTCGAGCTCGAGGAGTCAGGCGCGCTCGAAGGGCTGTCAAAAAAAGAAGCCAAGAAACTGACCAGCGACCGGGCCCGGGCCCTTTCGATCGAGTTGGCGGAGAAGATTGCCGCCCAGTTGCGGAGCACGGGAGAATTCGCGGCCGTGGAAGCCGCAAACGGTTACGTCAATATCTCGTTCGACCCGATGGTCGTCGCCTCCGGCCTTGTGGGTGAAGTCCTCACTCGCGAGCGGGCGTATGGGACCGGCGCACCCCGCACCGAACGGGTGATGGTCGAGCATTCCCAACCCAACACGCACAAGGTGTTCCATGTCGGTCATCTGCGCAACTCCGTGCTTGGGGTGTCGATCAGCCGGATTCTGGAAGCCGCCGGGTATCCGGTGATGGAGGCAACCTATCCGGGCGATATCGGCATGCACGTGATCAAATGTCTCTGGTGTTACGAGCGGTTCCACCTGGGGCAAGAGCCGGCCGAGGTCGAAGCGCGCGGTGCCTGGATCGGCCAGATCTATGTTGAATCAGATGCCAGGCTCGAATATCGCAAAGACCTGATTGGCTTCCTGCAGGCGATCATCAAGAACGATCCGATCTTCGTCGAATCGATCGACCGCCTGCTCAAATTGCTTTGGCGGGAAGACGCCATCAGCGACGACATCGCCTACCTGCTCGGCCGATTTTCGTTCGGCCATGAGCTCAAGGACACCGATTTTCACGACGACACCACCTTACTCAAGTTCTGGCCGATCGTTGGGCAACAGCTCAGGCTCGAGCTGGAAAACGAAAAACCCTATGTCGAAGTCGAGGGCATTGCGCCGCCGGATATGACCCCGGGCGAGCGGCTCGACCGTTGGGAAGAACTCAACCGCAACATTGCGTGGTGGCCGGATGTTCCCGTATGGCAAGAGGAGGTGCGCCAGACCTTCGCGCGGTGGGAGGCGCAGGAGCCAGCGCTAGTCGCGCTCTGGCAAGCGACTCGCGAATGGAGCTTGACCGACTTTCGGCGCATTTTCGACGAGCTGGACGCGCACTTCGATGTCTGGTTCTTTGAGAGCGAGGTCGAAGAGCCAGGGAAGGCGATCGTCAAAGAACTGGTCGCGACGGGCCTGGCCGAAATCAGCGACGGGCTCACGGTCGTCAAAATCGACGACAAGCTCGGACTGACCGAGCCGGTCTATCGCACGCTTCCCATTCTGCGCTCGGATGGCACCTCGCTGTATTCGACCAAAGATCTGGCATTGACCAAACGGAAGTTCGAGGAGTTCGGTATCGATCGCGCCGTGTGGGTGGTCGATGTGCGGCAATCGCTCTATTTCAAGCAGATTTTCAAGACTCTCGAGTTGTGGGGATTCGAGCAGGCCAAGCAGGCTCATCACCTCCCCTACGAGATCGTGACCCTCCCGGAAGGCGTGATCTCTTCGCGCAAGGGCAGAGCGCCGCTCTACGACGATGTCAAGCAGGAAGTGCTGCAGCGCGCGCGCCAGATCATCGACGAAAAGAATCCAGAGTTACCCGAGGATTTAAAGGATTCCGTGGCCTGGCAGGTCGGAATGGGATCGATCAAGTACACGATGCTGGCGCGTGACAACAACAAGATCGTGGTCTTCGACCTTGAAGAAGCACTCTCATTCGACGGGCACGCCGCGCCATACATTCAATATGCGCATGCGCGCGCTTGCCGCATTCTGGAAAACGCCGGCTGGAACCACGATGCCGCGGTGAACCTTGCGGCGTCGGGAGAGCTCACCCTCGATTTCGGGGCGATCGCTCCGGCTGAGCTGGCGCTGTTGCAGCAGATAGCGGTATTGCCAGAAGAGGTGCAACGATCGGCCGACCAATACCGCCCGCTGCTCATCTCAAATTATGTCTATGATCTTGCCAAGGCGTTCAACGACTTCTATCACGCATGTCCGGTAATTCATTCGGAGGAACCGGTGCGCAGTGCGCGCCTGGCATTGGTCGACGCCACTCGCCAGGCGCTGGCGAATGGTCTTTGGCTGCTTGGCATCGAAGCTCCAAGCGCAATGTAGACGAAAGTTGCAGACCCAAAAGCGTTAAACCCAACGGGCCTGTGCTAGCATCAATCAACACTTTATCGTTGTGCAGCCGCCCGGAAAGCGAGGCGCCCGTTTCATGATGTTTCGACTTATCCGCTTCCTCATCATTGCGTTGACTCTCGGCCGCATCAAATGGCTGATGCGGCTCACGTGGGTTTGGCGTTTTGTTGTATTCCTGGGAGCAACGCGCTGGATTGCCAAACGTCTTCGCCAGGCAATCGGACTCGATTCTTCTCAAAAGAAGACTGAGGTCGATTCGGCCTGGGCGGAAGCGCTGCGCTACGCTCCCACCCCGGCAACCGCTACCGCCGGCGGGGCGTCAACAGCCCCAGTGAGCACCGCATCCCCGGCAGCCCCGGTAGCTCCCGCCCCGAGCGAGCCCGCATCGGAGTCGCTGTCTGAAGTGACCGGATTTGCCGAGGATGGATCTTCCGAAACGATCACCATCCATGAGGTCAGCGCCAAGGGCGAGTCCGAAACGATCGTTCGCATAGCCGACGATATCGGCAACGTGGAGACGGTAGTCACCAGCTCATCGGTGGAAGACATCGATCTGGTGCACCTGGGCACACAAGCCGAAGAACCTGAGCCGTCGATCGAAGAGATCGTCGAAGCCGAAATCGAGGAAGAAGCCGCGATCGACGAGATTCTCGCCACGATGGAAGCGGCGGAGCCCGACGTGATCGAGATCGAGGAAGTCGAGGTCGAAGAAGTCGAGCTCGAGGAAATCGATGTCGAGGCAATGGAGAGCGTTCCTGTCGAAGCGGTCGAAATCGCCCCGGAAAAACCGAAGACCCGGCGTAAGCGGGTCGCCGCAAAGCCGGAGCCAGAGCCAGAGCCAGAGCCAGAGCCAGAGCCAGTGAGTTTGATCGATCCCGACTGGGTACGCGGCGATGGCTCGCAGGATTGCCCGGAAGCGCATCCCGTCAAAGCCAAAGTGAACTCGATGATTTACTACGTGCCGGAAAGCGGACATTACGGTCTAACGATTCCGGACGTCTGTTTCGCCAGCGATGCCGATGCAGAAGCTGCAGGCTATCGAGCGCCGCGCCGCTAACTCGGCCAGGGCCGTCCGTCGAGGGTAATGAGCTCTGCTGAATCGAAGATCGTAGTGTGGGCAATCCCGACTGAGGCGTAGGCCGCAGTCGGGATTCCGATATCTGCCACGACCACACGCCCACTCTGTGCGGGTCCATCGCCAACCAGTAGTCCCTGCTTGGGCAAGCCGAGCGTTATGGTGATTTCCGCGACAATCGTCGGAAACAGCGCCGTTCCACTCGTCGAATCAACGCCGGACGGCAAGTCGACGGCAAGAATCATCGCTCCCGAGTTGTTGGCTGCTTCGATCAATTCGGCGGCTCGGCCGAGTGGCGCTGCAGTGAGACCAAATCCAAAGATCGCGTCTACGACCAGATCGACCGAAGTGAAGTCGATGGGTGTCCCAGGACCGGCGATCGGAATCCCGATCTTTTCACAGATCTGGAGTTGGTGCGCAGCCAGACCACGCAGCTCGCCGGAGTCCTTCGTCAGCCAGCACTCGACGTCGAATCCCCATCCAGCCAGGTAACGAGCGCAGACGAGTCCATCGCCGCCGTTCCCTCCGCTACCACAGAGGATCGCCACTGACCCGCCAGGCTGCATAAGACGGGCGACAACCGCGACCGCACGCCCGGCGGTTTCCATGACTTGCAGGAGCTCGAGGCCGCAGACCGCCACCAGAGCCTGATCGACCGCAGCCATCTGCGCTCCAGTGACAACGGGAATGTCGGGTGATCGCTTCATATGCGCATCTTATCCGGACGACAACGAGAAATGCCGAGGCGTTGTAGCCACGGCATTTCTCTCGTCTTCGACCGGGGAGAGGGCGCTGCCCGGCCGGGTTGTAAAGCAATGTGAGAACTCATCCAGGTTACACAACCGGTAAACGTGAGTTCTTTATCAATTTATTCGATAGCGATCGCTGTGTCAAGGAACTGGGGTGCGCAATCATTTGCGCAACATGCTCGTCAAATCGGAAGAACATGCGCCCTGTCGTGATCGGCCGCGCGTTGCGGGAAAGAGTCTTGTCTGCTATTGAAACTGACTGATTGCTGCCAGTCCGGTCAGTAGCGCGAACGCCAGCGCGATCCCCGCCATCAGCATCACCGTTAGACGGCGTGACGGATCGACCTGCTCGCGTGCGTCGAACGCGAGGAACGCGGTGAGCACGAGACCGACCGTCAGTACTGCCAGCGCGAGACCGAAGCCGTAAATGAGTGCGATAAAGGGCGCTGACATCATCGCCAGGATGAAGCCACACCCGACGACCTGCCGTTTTTCAACCGTCTGTAGTCGTTCCATAGGGAGTAGGATACGAAGAACGACCCCAACTTTGGAGAGCGCCGGTGTTTTGCACGCATTGCGCCACGTTCAATCCTCCCGACACTGCCCGCTGTGGCGGGTGTGGCACGCGACTCATCTGGCCTCCACCGCGCGCCGCTAGCCGGCCAGACCGGAGGAACTGGTTCCTTCTGTTGCCGTTTCTGCTCGCGATCGGCGTCATGGCAGTGGTTGGCTGGCGGATCTGGGACGTGCGCCAATCCCAGTCAGCGGCCTACGAAAGCGCGATGTCGGCGCTCGACAGCGGAAATCTCCCGGCCGCGATCGTGCAATTTGCCGAAGCAGGCAGCTATCAGGATGCGCCGGAACAGCGGATCACCACTCAACAACTGCTGGCGCCCTATCAGGCCGCCTATCTGGACGCCCAGTCCGCGCTGGATCGTGGCGAGAACAAGCGCGCCGTCGAGCTGTTGCGATCGGTGGTCACCGCCATGCCGGACAACCTCGACGCCGCCAGCTTGCTGGAAACCGCGGAAACGCGGTTTCAGTCAGATCTTGAGCGCGAAGCCACCGTAGCCACGACGAACCGCCGTTGGTTAGAGGTGGAACGAGCAACGCTGACGCTGGCCGCTTTCACTGGAGAACCTCCAGACGAGTCCGCGCTTACCGACTTGCGCCTGACCCACGCGCCCCTGCTTTACACACGCAACGGCGCACTCTATCGAATTGGACCCGACGGGGGAGACGAAGCACTCGTCCTGAATGAGATTCCGGTGACCGCTCCGCTCTGGAGTCCCGACCGGTCCCAGATCGCGTTTTTCTCGGCCATTCCGAGCGCGGAACGCTTTGCGGCGCTTTTCGTCGTCGATGCCGATGGCAGCAACCTCCGCTTGATCGACGACGGGGCCATTCTCTCCCTGCCAGCCTGGAGCCCAGACGGAACGCAGATCGTGTACGTCAGCCCAGCATCGGCAGATCCTTCAGACCAGTCCACCACCCTTCGCTTCTTCGATCTCACGTCCGAAACAACGCGCCTTCTCCCTCTTCCAGCCGAGAGTTCGGGCGTGATTTCACCAAGCTGGTCGAGCGACGGTATCAGGCTGGCGGCGATTGCCATTGGATCCCGCGGTGCCAACACCGTGCTCATGATCGATGCCCCTTCGCTGGAGGCCACCCCGTTACTGCCATCTACCCCGGCCAATGCCCGCTCAGTCAGTTGGTCGCCGGGGGCGGATATGCTCCTCCTCTGGACCACTACTGGCGATTCGGATTGGTATGCCTTACGCGACAGCACGGTTTACCTGGTGTCGATCGACGATCGATCGATAATCCCGGTTACCACGGCAACCCAGGCGCCATCGCGTCCTATCTGGGCGCCGGATGGCGTGCGCTTCGCGTATCTGGAACGCGGCAAGACCCTGCATGTTCGGGTGCGGACCGGAATCGGCGAACGCACGCTGGAGCTTCCCAACAAGGGGAACGGCATTATCAGCTGGGGACCGGGTAGCGTGGGGATTGCGGTTCCCGCGCTCGACCCTGCCGCACCAGCGATGATCGTGGCGGTTGGGGATCGACTCGGGCCGGCCGAGCTCCTGACGCTGCATTTCGAAGACGGCTGGGCAGCTACGGATGTGCTCTGGGCCCCCTATACGGCTCCCGATCCATTGCTCTACGACCCGTTTGCCGCCACGAGCGACACGCCCTAGCGCAGGGGTTGGAAGAGCTCGATCGGATTGCCGGACGGATCCTCGATCAGCACCTGCCGGCCCCCTGGACCGGTGACAATGTCATTGCGGAGCCGAACTCCGGTCGCACGAATCCGCTCCACGTGGGACGCGATATCGTCGACCTCGATGACGATGCGATTCCACCCACCTGGAACCGGCTGGCTGCCGTCCGGCATAGGTCGCGCGGCTGAGCTGGGCGGGCCCGCCAGCCAAAGCACGAGGTCGTCGCGACGGACGATGGCCATTGCCGGACCGAACTGCTCCTCCAGTTCGAAGTCGAGGACAGTCGTATAGAACGCAATCGCCGTGTCAACGTCGGAAACGATGTAGCGAAACGCGGCCATGTGCAGACACACCCTTCTCATGCGCATTGGATCGATGCGACATTGTAGTGAGGGCATATGATTTCCGCTCTCCCGAGTCCACTCGCTGCTGCCGTGCTAGATTCCAACCTGAGTGGAAGGAAATGGTCATGACCGTGCAGCAACCGGCGGAATGGAATGCCTCCGTCTATCACCAGGTTTCGAATCCCCATGTCACCTGGGGACGCACAGTCCTGAGCGATCTGGAACTGCGGGGCGACGAGAGTGCGATCGACGCTGGATGCGGCTCGGGTCGGCTGACTGCCGAACTGCTGGAGCTGCTGCCAGAAGGGCGCGTGATTGCGATCGACCGCTCGGCGAACATGGTGGCCGAGGCACGCGCGAATCTGGCCAGGTTCGGTGACCGGGTAACGGTGATTCAAGCGGATGTCGGGCACTTGACGCTGGACGACGTGGGCGAACCGGTCGAGCTGCTCTTTTCGACCGCAACGTTTCACTGGATTCGCGATCACCACGCGCTCTTCCGCGGGTTGTTCAGCGTGCTGAAACCCGGCGGGCTCCTTTCGGCGCAATGCGGCGGTGGACCAAATCTGGAATCGCTGCTGGCGCGGGCCGAGGTAAAGATGCGTTCTCCAGAGCTGGCCCCGTATTTCGAGGGGTGGAAGGGCCCCTGGGAGTTCGCCAACGATGTGACCACAGCCAACCGCCTGCAGGATGCCGGGTTCACCAACATCACTACCTGGCTGTACGAAGCGCCAACTCCTATGGACGATGCCGAGGCGTATCGCACGTTTCTGACCAATGTGATCCTGGGCGAGCATCTGATCCGGCTGCCCGAGGCAGAGCGGGCACCGTTCGTCGACTACCTGGTTGCGGGCGCGGCCACCGAGGATCCGCCCTATGTCTTCGATTACTGGCGGCTGAACATGCGCGCCAACCGGCCGCTCGATTCCTAGGATCTGGAGAAGCCCGCCCATGCCCACTTTGGATGTCGACACGATCGTGATCGGGGGCGGATTGCTTGGCTGGAGCGCTGCCTATCCGCTGGTGAAAGCCGGGCAGCGGGTGGCACTGGTGGACCGCATGGATGAAGGGCACGCCACCCAGGCCGGAGCCGGGATCATCGCTCCCGGTATGAATGTGCGGGACTCCGAGGCCGGCTATGAGCTCCGCAAAGCGGCCATTGCCTATTACAACGAACTGGACGCGTCGTTGAGGGCAGATGGGGAGCCGGATACCGGATACGAGCAGGTGGGCGCCTTGTTCATTGCGCGGAGCGTGGGAGAGGCCGAAGAGCTCCCGGCGTTGGCGGAGGACATGGTCCGCCGCCGGGAAGACGGATTGGGGAATGTCGGCACCGTGACGCTGCTCGATCCTGATGACGCGCGCAAACTGTTTCCTCCGCTCGGGGAGATCTTTGGCGCGATCCATGCCTCAGAAGCTTGCCGTGTGAATGGCCGGATCTTGCGTGAAGCCTTGCGATCAGCATGTCAGCGGAACGGGTGCGAGCTCATCGTGGGCGAAGCTCAGCTGGTGTCGGCGGGCGATTCACTCATCGAAGTGAAAGTCGGGACGACCCTGATCGAGGGATCGAGCGTGATCATCGCCGCCGGAGCATGGTCGTGCTATCTGGCCGAGAAACTGGGATTCGCCTTACCGATCTTTCCGCAGCGCGGGCAGATCTTACATCTGGACATGCCCGACGCCTATACCGGTGATTGGCCGATCATCGTCGGCTATTACGATCAGTACATGCTGACCTTCCGACCGAACCGCGTCGTCTGTGGTGCCACGCGAGAGAGCGACTCCGGCTACGAGGTTCGCCTGACAGCGGCAGGGATGAAGTCAGTACTGGACGAAGCTCTGGCGGTTGCGCCTGGACTGGGCAACGCGACTATTGCCGAGATCCGCGTCGGGTTGCGTCCATTTAGCCCCGACCGGCTGCCGGTGCTCGGTCCGGCGCCAGGTTATGCCAACGTTTTTCTCTGCACCGGGCACGGACCGTCAGGCTTGCAATTGGGTCCGTTCTCGGGACGGCTCGTGGCTGGTTTGGTGCTGGGTGAGGCACCGTCCATCGATATCGGTCCATTCCTGGCCGACCGGTTTCAACCTCAGTTCACCCCGGTTTAGGGTTCTTCACTTCGGCGATCCAGACATCCCGATTAGCCTGTCTTGCTGAGGAGGTCAGGTCCCTGGAGGTTGGTGGTGGGCACCTCTGACGAGAGAGATTCTTCGCTTCGCTCAGAATGACAGGCTGTTGCTCCGGAACGGTTTACCAGTTTTGATACGAACCATCACGGCGGCGCCAGCGGGGGGCGTCCCAGAATTCGAAGGCGCGTTCGGCAGCGACCTCGTGGTCGAACACGACCCCGAGACCAGGCTCGGTCGGAATCGGGAATTTGAACCCGTCGATCTTCGGCATCACCGGGAAGAGCTGAGGATCGTAGTCGTCGGCGAGACGGTGCTGGTATTCGAGGTAGGAGAAGTTCGAGGTTGCCAGCCCATAGTGAATGGATGCGGCGGTGGTGATCGGGCCGAGCGGGTTGTGCGGCATGACGTCCATGTAATGCGGTTCGGCCATGGCGGCGACCTTACGCGCCGCCGTGATGCCACCGACGTTGGAGACATCCACACGGACAAAGTTCGTGATCCCGTCCTCGATCCATGGCACGAAGGCGAAGGGACTTGCGAACTCTTCACCGATGGCGAACGGAACTGACGTCATGGTTCGGAGCTGCTGATAGGCGCGAGGGTTTTCGGATCGAAGCGGTTCTTCGAGGAAATACAGGTGGAGATCTTCGACACGCTGGCAGAAGAGCGCTGATTCCGCAACGTTGAGCCGGTGGTGAAAGTCGATGGCGAGATTGAGCCCCGAACCTACGTCATTGCGAATCTCCCGCAACCAGTGCGCGGCGAGATCGATTGCTTCCAGCGGCTCGTAGACCTCGGACGCGGTGTCGTCGTTTTGCAGGGTCGATTTCATGACCGGCAGAAAGCGCTGTACGTTCCAACCCTCGGCGTACATCTCTTTTGCTTTGGCCACGATGTCGGGTCCGTCTAGCGCGCCCGGGGTCGCGAAGCAGGGAAGATAGTCCCGGCAAGCTCCGCCAAGGAGCTTGTAGACCGGGACACCGAGCCGCTTACCCTGAATGTCCCAGAGGGCGATGTCGATCGCACTCAGCGCGGCCGTCAGGATATTGCCGCCCTCGAAATACGAGGTGCGATAACAGGTTTGCCAGAGATGCTCGATGCGGCCGGGATCTTCGCCGATCAACCAGCGGGAGAGATGTTCGACCATGCCGGCCATCGCCAGCTCACGGCCGGACATCCCGCCCTCACCGACGCCAGAGATCCCTTCGTCAGTGTCGATCTTGACGATGAACTGATTGCGAAATCCGACCTTGACCGGATACGACGTAACTGCCGTGATCTTCATCGAGCCCCCATGGCAAGCGATCTATCCTCGTTCGAGCGACCAGATCGTCCAGTCGCTGTACAGCGTTTCGACGCCTTCCTGCGCATTTTCCGGGAAGGTTCCACTGGCCAGCCAGAGGTCACCCGCGTTTGGTTCTGACGGAATCTGGAACGCATCGACGAACTCGCCGTTCACCGACAGATAGCCGGTGCCATCGAGCACCGCCAGCGCGACATCGTTGCCACGCGCCTCACCCAGATTCAAGTTGTCGACGGTGCCTGTGACGATCGGGCGCGCGGTACCGATCGCGAGCGACCAGGTCCCGTCTGACGAGATCACGAGACGCATCTGATTGTCACCGCCGGTATGCCAGAAACCCTGCACGATATCCCACGGGTGGTCCGGATTTTCCGCGTTGGCCGGATTCGAGAACCGTACGGTGGAATAGAAGTTCGACGTGATCACCCCAGCGCTGGCGATATCGAGCGATCCGATTGCCTGGGTGAGTCTGCCGGCATCGGGGCCGGAAAGTGGCTCCTGGCCATCGGTCGAGGCTACGATCTCATCGAAGGCGGCAGCTTCGTCGGCGATGGATTCGACAGTGGCTTCGGGTGAAGCTGTCTCTTCGGTCGCAACTGGCGACTCCGGGACTGGCGATGCGGTCGCGGTCGGCACGATCTCTGGTTCCGATTGCTCGCCAAGTGACCAGACGGTTACATCGAAGAGCTCGAGCGGGGTGCCATCGCCAGCTACCGTGCCGATGACCGCAAGACTGCCGGCATCGGGCCAGAGGGTGAGATCGAGCTGGGCGGCGAACTCGCCATTGACGGTCAGATAGCCAGTTTCACCTGCCGCAATCAGCTCGATCGTATTGTCCGAGCCGGGATCGGTGTTCAGGTTTTCGACCAGTCCGGCGGCGCGCACTTGCTCGGTACCGTTGGTTAGCAACCAGGCGCCATTCGATGAGATGAGCAGGATGCCTCCAAGACCATCGACCTGGCGGAATGCGTAACCGGCAGACCAGTCGCCGTCCGGCACGGTGAAGGTGGTGGTTGCGACGAAGTCGAGCAGCTCCTGCGCAGTTTGCAAGTCGGTCGAGCCGGCCTCGGGCCCGTAGACCGGGTCATTTTCACCGGCTTGCCCACGGAGCTGATCGGCCGCGGCGGCGAGTCCAGCGCGATCGAAGATGGCCGCTTGCGATACCGGTGCCTCGGTTGGCTCAGCAGTCGGTTCCTGGGTAGGTGCCTCGGTAGGAGCGATCGTCGGTTCCTGAGTTGGTTCTTGAGTCGGAGCTACAGTCGGCTCCTGTGTGGGCTCCTCAGTTGGTGCGAGGGTGGGTTCTTCGGTTGCTTCCACAGTGACCGCGGCCGCCACGTCTTCCGTCGGCTCTGCCGTGGCTTCTCCGGTCGGTTCTTCAACCGGTTCCGGGCTCGCGTCTGGCGTGACCGAAACGTCACTGGCCGGGACCGCCACCGTCAAATTATCGAAGTCAGCCGAGACTGGCCCGGCGCTGAGCTGATAGACGCCAGCTCCGAACGTAAAGCTCCCCTGGTCGTAGGTAGCGTCGGTGACCGAAATGATCTCCTCGCCATCGATACGTCCAGTGAGCTGATCGCCCTCGCAACTCAATTCAATGCGGAACGGCCCAGAGCTGGGATCCGCTTCCAGACCGACATTCGCGATGCGCTGGTTGCCATCGGGAGTGAGCAGCCAAATTGCGGCCACCTGCGCCAGTGGGCGAATCTCCAGCTTATAGCCGGTGTCATCGCGTACGCGGCAGGCGAGGAAGAGATAGTGCCCATTGGAATCGTTTTTTCCTGTGAGCGTCCCATCGATGGCAATCGTGCCATTGGAAAACTCTCCCGGCACCGGCACGGTCAGATCGCCGGCGAAATCGTCCGCAAACGCGTCGATCTCGTACCCCTCGTCGTCGTAATCGAAACGGAGGTCGGGATCGTCCGAACCTTCCTGCAACACTCCAGCGGCAGGATCGTCGAAGTTGTCATCGATGACGACTACCTCGCCGTCACTCTGGGCCAACGCCACGGCGGGAAGCGCCGGGGTGAGCATGATCGCGGCCACGAGGAGCCGGATAAGCAATTTAGAAGACATAGTTGACGCTCCTTACAGCGAAAACGTTGCAAGGAGTCCTCGGGACTCCCAGTCACACCTGACATTAGCGTGCCTCGCGTTCCTGAGCAAGAGCTGGGAGAGGGATCGAAGTTTGCCCGGAACAGGCGAGTGGGTCACGTGGCAGGCGAAAAGCGACAAAAGACAGGGTTCAATCACGAGACACGTGCCATGGTCGCGATAACCGTTCCCGTAGACTTCTTCCATGATCGAAAGACCCAACGAAACTCCACTTGTCTCCATCATTCGCGATGCCATCCAGGGATCGCCAGGCCAAGCGATCACCCTGGCGCGGTACATGGCGCTGGCGCTCTATCACCCAGAGTATGGGTATTACCAGCGATCGCAACTGGGACCGGGGCGGACCGGCGATTTCCTGACTTCGCCGGAGGCATCACCCTACTTTGGTTTGACGGTTGCCCGCCAATTGATCGAGGTGTGGGATCGACTCGGGCAGCCGGATTCCTGGGAGATTCGGGAGTATGGAGCCGGCACCGGGGTGCTCGCGTATGACATTCTGGCTGGCATCACGCACGACGCCCCGGAAGCGATCGCGGGACTCACGTATCGATTGGTGGAATCGAACGCCCATCGCCGCAGCGAAGCACTGGCAGCCATGACGGAAGCCGGCCTGGCTGGCACGGTACGGATATCGGATCCCATCGATCCCCTGCCGCCGTTCATGGGGGTGTTGCTGGGGAACGAAGTGGCAGATGCATTTCCAGCCCACCGGCTGATCGTACGAAACGGTCAGCTCCGAGAGTGTTTTGTGACCTCGGACGGAGACGGGTTCGCATGGGTGGAAAAGGATCGATCGCTGGAGGTGTCCTCGCTGCCCGAGATCGAAGCGATCGCCAGGACCCTGCCTGATGGTGCTGTGTTGGAGGTCTCTCCCGCGGCGGCGACCTGGTTCGCATCGGCTGCAACAATGCTGGAGCGCGGATTGGCGCTCATCATCGACTATGGCTATCCGGCAGAAAAACTCTATTCCCAGCATCGCCTGGAAGGAACTCTGCGTGCCTATCGCGATCAGCAGGTGACGGATGATCCGTTTATCGATCCCGGCGCGGTCGATCTGACTACGCATGTCGATTTCACCGCTCTCGAACGCGCGGGCGCTCGTGTCGGCTTGGCCCCCGCCGGTTTTACCAACCAGGGCGATTTTCTTTCGCAGCTCGGTATGGGGATGTTTCTGGTCGATTTGCAAAAGGAACCGGATATCACCACGGAGGACTACCTTTCCGCTAAAGCAGCCGTCTTTCGTCTGATCGAGCCAGGCGGTCTGGGACGCTTCGGCGTATTAGGTATGGCGCGTGGACTCGATCTCGAGCCACCGCTGACCGGGTTTCGACGGTAAACTCCGAATCGACGATTCGACCCAAACGGAGCAGGCATGAACGAGCGCGGTGGAACGATTCAAATTCTCACTGGTGAAGCGATGTGGCCCGACCGGGTCAATACCCGCTGGCCGGGTGCGCAATTCGTCGCCCGAGCGCGCATCGATGCGAACGATGCGTCGCGGCCGGACGCTTTCCAGTCGCTCGATACGCCGGCGATCTGGGGCGTGCTGATTGCATTGCCGGGCACTCCGGCTACCGGAGTTCCGGTCGAGTCCACCACGGATCTGGGAGAGACCGTCGAAGCGTTCTTCGATGCCGGTGAGCTCCTGGCCGGGGATCCGGAAAGCGTGGTGGCTGCGGCAAAGTATTGGGAGCTCCCCTGGCGTTATGTTGGGGCTTTGCGTGATGCGGTAGCGACGACCGGCATAGAAATTCTCGACGAAGATCCGCGTGATGATGCAGTAGTGGAAACCGCTGAGGAGAACTCGTAGACGAGACCAAAGGTTCAGTCTTCATTCGACGTCAAAGACCGCCAGCGCTCATACCCGTCGTTCCAGAGGATGGAGAGGTCCCTCCGCTTCGGTCGGGACGACGGTTAAGCCATGACCAGTACAATTGAGGCAAGACCGGGCGAATCGCCGGTACCTGGAGTTTTGCGGTCATGCCTCGGTTTTCCCTTTTTCGATTCGCGTTCGCGTTTGCCATTGGGCTATGCCTGATTGGCGGCAGCGCGCTTCCGTCGCTGGCGCAGGGCGACGAAACGACCAGCGAAGAAGGCACGCCACCACCGGATCAGGAATCTCCCGCGACCGGATGGCTCCAGCTTTCCGCGGTGAGTTGTAACGCCGGTGGCGACCCCGGAACGGCTTCCATTCTGCTCACAACCGAATATGTTCCGCAGGGCGAATGCCTCGATGGGAACGCCGCGTTGTTGGTCGACGGTGTCGATTACGGACCAGTTGCGCCCTATCTCGAATTGCAACTGGACTCTGGCGTTCACAACCTTTATGACCCGATCACCGGCGCATCGCGCGATGTCGAAGTTGCTGCCGATAGCGCAGTCCAGATCGTCATTGTTGCGTTCGTCGCTCCGACAGCCGAGCCAACCGCGGAACCAACTGTCGAGGCGGCGGCGGAAGCGGTGACCAGCGGACTCACCATCGTCGCGCATTCTTGCGAGCCAGCGGTGCAATCCGTCGATCAGCTCTGGGGGCTTGGTGGTTTGACCGACCGGTTGAATGCCTGTCCCGCTATGACGCTGCCCGGGTATTCGTCACCCGGGGGGACGGTCAACGGCGGCGAGCAGTATTTCGATTTCTCATTAACTCCTGCTACTGGCGAGCCGCAATCGCTCACTGGGAACGGCGCGTTGGTGTCCGATGCGTTCTGTGAAAGCACGGTCGGCGCGCTCGACAACGATCCAACGAATGACCGCTGCGTCAGCAACTCGGGCTTTTCCTTCCAGTTGCCAGAAGGACCGGTCACCGTTTCCCTGACGACAGTACCCGATCTGATGCGTTATGTCGCCGCTGAAACCGGAAGCGATGTGGACGCCGGCATCGTGACCAGCTCCGATCCCGCCGCCTGGTACCTGGGGCTCGACACGAGCCTGCGGGGCACCGATACCCCGGTGGTTCATCTCTTTTATCTCAATCCTCCGCGTGTGAACGTGGTCATGCATCTTTGCGGAAGCGACGTCAGCTCGACCGACGACCTGAATGCGCTGGGGAGTTTGGCCGCGCAAGTGCTGACGTGCCCGGCGGTGGCACGTACGACCGAAGGAGGCAGCGCAGACTTTGGTGTCACCGTCGCTGATGGCACCTGGGGCGCTCGCGGACTCGATTCGGCAACCTTCGATCCGACGGTGATTTGCGAATCCGATCTGGGCGACTGGAACGGAAACGCCGGCGACAATGCCTGTGTCGATGGACCGACTTACCGCTTCGATCAGACCGCGCAGGGCTATGTCACGGTCACGCAGGATTATGCTCCGTCCGGGTACGCATTCGGTGGCGCCAACAGCGCAGATGCCGGCGCGATTACCGGGATCGATGGGTCGACTGGGTTAGTTACGCTGGATACCTCATTCGACGGCGATGTGACAGTTCACCTCTTCGCCATCCCGCAAGCCCCAAAGCAGACTTCCACGCCGTTACCCACCGCTACCGCCACCGCGACGAAAACCAGAACGCCTGTCCCGCCCAGCGCAACGCCCACCCGTACGGCAACAGCAACCCAACCAGCCGCATCGAGTACGCCAACCCGAACCTCGACCGTTCCGGCAACCACAGGTACGGCGACCGTAACGCCGATCGTGCCTTCTGCCACTGCCACCGCTACTGAACCGACTGGATCGACCACTGGAAACGGCACGCTCACGGTGGTGGCGCTGTATTGCCTCACCTCCAGCGGTACGTCGGTGGTTGCGCTGGCACCGGGAGCCTCCGCGTCCGCTTCCGATCTGGGGGGATCGAGCTGTTTCGCGGGCGATGCCTCCATTCTCATCACTTTTGCCAACGGAGAGTCGTTGCCGGTGCTCAAGCTTGGGCGCGATGGCGTCGAATCGATTCAGAACATGCCCGCCACCAGCGGAACGCTGCATACGCTCAGCGAGCAACTGACCGGGCAAAGCACGACGTTTGCAATCGCACCGGGCACAGTCACCCGAGTCATCGTGAAATACGGTGCGGGCACCGCAATGGTGAACGAAGGGGTTACCTCGAGCTCGGGCGTCCCAGGGGGAGCAGTCGGTAGCAGTACGACGGGTTCTGCCGGTGGATTGGTCACTGATGAGCTGGTCGGGGACGAAGGCGCCTTGTACGGGAGTTCTTTTGCCGGAGTCTCGTTTACCTCACTGGTCGTGGAAGATGTCGACGCGCAAGCGGTGACGAGTGTCAAAGACGCCAAGAGCCTGCCGGGCGTCGGTGTCTGGCCGGGCGTGTCCATGCACCAGTATCTGGCCCTGCTGGCGGCATTGAGTGTGTTACTAGCCGCTCTTGCATTGACCGCTCGACGGAGCGAGTGACGGTAATTTCCGCCCTGATACGCGAAAGTCCCCATCTTCTTCCGAGTTCGGAAGAAGATGGGGGCGCTTGTTCGTGGAGCAACCGTCTCAGGGATTGCTACGGTTGCGGTTCGATCGGTTGGCGGCGGCGGGACCGGGAAAGTGAGTTGTGCACCGCTTGCTTGCGCGTCTGTTCGGTGAGCGGTGCAGCGGGATCGTAGGCAGCATAGGAACGGGCTTCATCTCGACGATGGAGCACTTCGTCGGTGTCGGGCGCATTCAGGAGCTCATCAAATGCCTGGTGCAGCAGCTGGCGCGATTCCGCGAAACGCCCGGAACGATCGAGCTCCATAGCGCGGCGCTGGTCCCGGGACGCCTTGAGCATGGCGGTCTGGGTTGCCACCTCATCGGAGCGGGGCATCGCGGCATAGGCACGTTGGTCGACCACCATGAGCGGAATAATTCCCGCCTGGTCGGTCTGGCGGACGTTCCCAATCGGATCGGTCCAACGGACAGAAAGCTCGATTGGTAATCGTTCGTCCCGCATCAGATCATGTCCGGTGACCTCGAAGATGAGCACCACTTCATCGTTGGCGGAGAGATCGTCGATCGATACATCGAACTGATGGCCAGTTCGTTCCACCGGGAACGGGCTGAGCAACGTGCCATGCAGCCCGTCGGGAAGCCGGAGCCGCAAATTGAGACGAGTGGCCGTGATAGCGGTCAACCGATCGAGCTCACGCTCGAAGGTCCGAGCAAGCTGCGACGCCGAATCGATGTAGGTGAAATTGCCCCCTCCGGCTTCCGCCATAGCGGAAAGCAATCCCTCATCGAAGTTTTGCCCCATGCCGAGCGTCGTCGTCGTAATCCCGCGCTGGCGCAGCTCGGTAGCGTGTTGGCAAATCACGGAGACTGACGTCTCGCCCTGATTGGCCAATCCGTCAGTCAGCACGATGGCGCGGCGCACTCGCGTGGGGCCACCCGCCACTTCATGCCGAGCAATCTCGCGGCAACCGGTGAGCCAGCCGCCGCACAGATCGGTGCTGCCACCGGAAACGACGCGGGCCAGCGCCAGCCGCAGCTCATTCCGTTGACGAGAGTCGACTTCCGCAAGCCGGTGCAAGAGATCGATATGGTTGTCGAAGACCACGAGCGCTGCCCGGTCGCGTTGCTCGAGCATCCCCACTGCCTGGCTCACCGCGTGTTTGGCGAGTTCGATTGGCCGCCCGGACATTGATCCGGAACGGTCGATGACAAACGCAAGGTCGAGGGGTGGCCGGATCGCGCCCGGACTGTTTGCGGAGGGAGCGACCAGACGGATCATCAATGTGGTGGATCCGTCGCGCTCGGTCAGCGCCGGTCGCTCCCAGGACGTTTCGATTTGCAAATTGGTTCGGGTCATGAGTTCCTCCTCAGTGGTTTCGGAGATAGGCATGCCTGGCCCGGTGCGACGGTCGCACTGGGCAACTGGGACGATCCCCGGTTTGTCTCGGTTGGCGGTGATTCGATGTTCCGTCGCCTGGGACGGCTGAGCCATATCCATGCTGCCCGGTAGGGCATCATGGGATTCGCAATGCCAGGGCGCTCGTGGTCCTGGTGCCGGCAGGGCGCTATTCCCTGCTTTCGATACGTGTTCGCGCGAGCCTGCGCCTAGTCGACGACCTTTCTGGCCCAATCGATGAGCCAGTCGATCCGGTCACGGCGGCGGCGATAGAGATCGTTGCGAACGAGCAGCTCTATTCCATCCACAACTTCGATCTTGCGCCAAGTTTCGGCTTCGGCGCTGGGCATGGCGCGATCCTCGCGGATCGATCGCCTGACCCGTTCGAGCCCGGGCCGGCCTTGTTCGAGCGCGAGGTCGATATAGGACAACGCGTCGTACTTTGGTGCCGGTGTTTCGTTGCTCTGTGCCGGCGCTGCTGCCAGCTCAGGCATCACGAGGGTCTGGTCCTGCAAGGCGTTGGATTCATCGAGCGCGTCCGCACCGTCCAGATCGGTGATCATCCGATCGATCTGTTCGTCATCGAGACCGGACAGCGCTTTCCGGATCTCTTTGAGTGGCAGGTAACGGTCCTTTAGCAACCCGATGACTCGCAGCCGGTTGAGATGCGATTGGGTGTAGTGGCTTTGCGGGCCTGCTCCGGACGGAGCAGGTAGCAACCCTTCACCAATGTAGTACCGAATGGTTCGGACCGAGACACCCGCATCAGTGGCCAGCTCCTGCAGGGTGTATTGGCGCTCGTCCGATTGCCGCATTCGTTCCACTCGACCTTTCTCGCATGATGTATTTTACCAGTGTTACGTATCACTGTCAATATCATCTCGGAAGTTCAATCTTCGGCCCCGATGCTACACTCGGCAGCTAGTGAAAAGCCTCATGCAAGCGTAGGGAAAGGGACCGAATCGCGTGACCGAACGAGCATCGAAGCTCCCGCTAGAGGGAATTCGCGTCGTCGATCTGACGCGGGTCATGACCGGGCCGTTTTGCACCATGATGCTGGGCGATATGGGTGCCGATGTCATCAAGGTCGAACTCCCCGGCACCGGCGACGACACACGCGCCTGGGGTCCGCCGTTCATCGATGGCGAAGCCGCCTACTTTCTTTCGGTCAATCGCAACAAGCGGTCGATTACGCTCGATCTCAAGTCGGAGCTCGGTAAGGAAGCGCTCTGGCGGTTGATCGAATCGGCGGATGTCCTGGTCGAGAACTTTTCTCCCGGCACAATCGCACGACTCGGATTCGGATACGAGACGGTCCATGCTCGCAATCCGAAACTCGTCTTTGCCTCGATCTCCGGGTTTGGGCAGACAGGCCCGTCCGCTGGGCGCACCGCCTATGACCTGATCGTGCAGGGCATGAGCGGCATGATGAGCATTACCGGCGAGAAGGGCGGACGGCCAACGAAGACCGGTCCGCCTGTCGCCGATATCGCGGCCGGGATGTTCGCCGCCTTCGCGGTCGCTTCGGCGCTCTATGGTCGAGAGCAGACGGGTGAAGGCACCTACATCGATGTCTCGATGCTGGGTGGTCAGGTGGCGCTACTGACCTACCACGCTACCAGCTACTTCACGACCGGCAAGATCCCGACCGCGCAAGGAAACGCGCACGCGATCATCGTGCCGTACGACACCTTCCCCACGGCGGATGGGTTTCGTGAATATCGCCGTCGGGAACGACCGGCTCTGGCAGAAGTTCTGCGATGCGTTGGGTATGCGCGACGCTGCTTCGAATCCTGATTTCGCTTCGAATGCCGCCCGCAATGCCAATAAGGAAGGGGTCTACGCTGCTATCGAGGACGCGCTCAGCCGGCATTCGACCGCGGAGGTGGTCGAGCTACTCGACCGGGCCGGGGTACCCAGCGGGCCGATTTCCGATCTGGCGCAGGTTTTTGCCGATCCGCAGTCGGTGCATGCTGGTATGCGCCAATCGATGACGCACAGCAAGTTGGGTGAGATCGGCGTGCCCGGATTCCCGTATCAGGTTGGTGGCGAGTCGCTGCAGGTACGGCACGCTGCGCCCATGCTCGGCGAGCAAAGCGCCGATATCCTGGCGGAACTCGGATACTCGGACGAGGAGATCGCGGCGATCTCGGGATCGTGAGCAGATGACGCGATGACCACCTTTACCCCCACTGATTTGCGCCCTCTCTTTTCGCGAGAGCGGGCAGAGCTGCTCCAGGTGCTGCGCTCGTTGAGTGCCGAAGCGTGGCAGCTTCCGACGGTTTGCACGGGTTGGTCGATTCACGATGTTGCGCTTCACCTCCTAAATGGGGATCTGCGTTTCATCGCCGGGCATCGGGACGGGTATCAGTCTCCGCACGGTCCGCGCGTAAAACCGCCCTATGGCAGGGGTGAGGTGACTGCCCTGGTAGACGAGCTCAACAATGCATGGATTTCGGGCGCGCGCTGGATGAGCCCGCAGCAGGTAATCGATCAGCTCCAACTGAGCGGAATCGAGTATGCGGAAACGCTGGCCACGTTCGATATGAACGCTCCCGGTATCCCCGTCGACTGGATTCAACCCGGACCGGCACCGGTATGGATGGACGTGGCGCGCGAATTCACCGAACGCTGGATCCACCAGCAGCAGATTCGCGACGCAGCCGAACTCCCGTTGCTGAATGACCGCTGGGCGCTCTATCCCGTGTTCGATACCTTCATGCTGGCGTTGCCGAACGCGCTGCGCGAGGTCTATGCGCCACTGGGAGCGAATATCCATGTGACGATTCGCGGCGGCGCCGGGTGCACCTGGATCGTGCGCAAAGCAGCGACGGGTTGGGAGTTTGGCAGTGATCGGGGCATCCAACCGTTTGCCTCGGTCGCCCTCGATCAAGACATCGCCTGGCGGCTGTATACCAAGGGAATCACCTCCGAGGATGCCATGCCGCACATCGAGCGCGCCGGCGACCCGGCAGCGCTCGATGTGCTAGTTGGAATGGTGACGGTGCTCGCCTGAGCGATCTGCTTATTCGAGGTCGCTGTACCTGGGTAGCACGTCCCAGTCGAGCTCGATACCGAGACCCGGGCTTCCGGAATGGTGAGATACCCATCGGCATCGAGCTGCCAGGGCTGCGTGATGATCTCATCGATGTAGGGCGAGCCTTGCAGGTATTCGACCCGGTCGGTACCGGGAATGGCCGAAGCGAGCTGGAGATCGGCGGCCAGTCCGACGGCCGTGTTCCAGCCGTGGGGAATTAGCTTGACGCCGAATTCCTCGGCATACCAACCGATGCGCCGCTCTTCACTGATACCCCCTACCTTGCAGACATCGGGCTGGACGATATCGAACGCGCCGGCTGCAAGCCATGGAACGAATGTTTGCCGCCGAGTCAGCACTTCTCCCCCGCTGATCGGTACTGCTGAGTTGCGCCGGAGCGCAACGAAATCCTCCAGCGCGTCCGGCCTGAGGGCTTCTTCGAACCAGACCACGTTGTAGTCCGCCAGCATCTTCGAGGTTCGTAACGCCCAGGCGTAGCCATTTGGCCAGAACGCGTCGCTGGCCCCGGCATCGACCATCAGTTCGACATCCGGACCCAACGCCTCCCGCGCGACGCGCACGATCTCCTCGTCCAGCGCATGACTCACGCGGCCAAACGGTCCCCAACCCATTTTGACGGCTTTGTAACCGTCTTCCCGCAAACGTGTCATCAGCTCGCGCAACGGGCCCGGCTGGTCCATCAAGACCGAGGCATATGGTTTGACCCGCTCGCGATAGCGGCCGCCGAGCAAGCGTCCCACCGGTTGGCCGGTGGCTTTACCGAGAATGTCCCAGAGCGCAATATCGATCGCGCTAATGGTGTGGGTCAGCGAGCCGCCCCGCCCGAGCCAAAAGGTGTTCTGGTGCAGCTTTTCGCTGACCCGTTCCGGTTCGATTGCCGACTCGCCACGCCAGAGCGGCTCCAAAACATTGACCGCAGCACGTACGAGAGCGGCATTCGTGAATGCTCCGCCTATCCCGTCGATGCCTTCGTCGGTGCGCACGATCACAAGCGTGTGCACCGAATCGTCGGGTTTGAGCTCGTTGCTCCAGCCGCCTTCCGGGGTAGCCCCGACCAGACCAATCACTTCGATATCGCGAATTCGCATCATGGCAATTCCTCCCAGTGGAACAGTACCGGAAAACCACGGATTTCCGTGGTGCTTCAGGGAAGCTCTTTGGCTACCGTTGTTGGTGTGGGATGCGCGACTGCGCATCGCGACGTAAGAAGGGGCGCCGGCCGGGTCTTAAGACGAAACCTGGCTGGACACGCCCAACGTAATGGAAGGATGTTCCTGAAATGAAACGGTTCCTCTCAGTGCTTGGCGCAATACTGCTTGGTCTGATCGCCATCGGCCCAGGGTTGCGCTCGGCCTCCGCGCAAATCGAACAGATTCAACCCGCGTTTTCCAATACCGTCATCGGGACGTTCGGACTTCCGACTCTGGAAGCGAATGGAAGCGCGGACGGCTTCACCTTCTCGACCACCGAAGCGAATGCCGGCAAGCTGCACGTCATCCTCAACAGCACCGAAGGTGTGGCAGTTTATCTGGACTTCATGCAGGTTCCGGACGGTCTGGATGAGACGACCGCAACCGAGCAAGCGCTGTTGATGGCGCGCGACGACGTTCCCAGCGAAGGTTGGACGTATGGCGGTGGTTCGTTTGCCTTCGGTGGCGGGTCGGTGGAGTTCATCGTCGATCTCACTCCGGGCGAGTGGCAGCTTGCCGCCTCATACATGCCCGACTCACCCGACGGCGGCGAAAACGAAATCATGACTCTGACGCCATTCACCGTAACCGACGCGACTCCGGTAGCGACTGTGGACGTTCCGACCGATGTAACGCTGGAGCTCCAGGACGTTGCCTTTGGATTGTCGAGTGCCACGGTTCCGACCGGTCCACAGATCTGGCATGTGACCAATACCGGCGAGCAGCCGCGCCAGATGGTGCTGTTCAAGACGCCGCGTGGTTTCAGCTCGGAAGATTTCGCTGGATTCTTCGCGGGAATGGAAGCGGGAACGCCCTCGGCAGAATTCATGTCGATGATCTGGGTTGGCTACACAGCGGTTGCCTCTCCCGGTTTTGGGACCTGGCTGGAGCTCGATCTCGAACCGGGCACCTACACCGCTACGAGCTGGGTGATCGACCCCGAGACCCAGATGCCCGCTCTGCTCCTGGGCATGGCGGAAAGCTTCACCGTCGAGTAGTAGTTCTCCACTCCTCTGCCGCACGAGCGGACTGGTTTATGCCGGTCCGCTCGTGCGGTTCGTTGCGTTACCTGACTTCAGACTCGGTCTACCCGTCCGAGGGTTCGGGCTCCTGGTAGTGGGCGAGTCCCACGTCGCGGAAGAACCGGGCCTGGAGCTGAGAGCGGGAAGAGAGGTCGAGGGAACGATAGATCTGGCGCAAATGCCATTCGACCGTGTGCACGCTAAGAAAGAGTTGCTCGGCGATCTCGCGATTGCTGGCCCCGCTCATGATTTGCATGGCGATCTGGCCCTGTTGCTGCGTCAAACCCCAATGATCGGGCGGCTCCAATGCTGGTTGCGGCCGCGCCGGTGTGATTACGACGGCGATCGAGCCGTCTCCGCCGTCCGATGTTTCCAATGTCACCGGTCCGATAGCCGACATCGTATCCACCCGGATCGCCGTCGCCTCTTGCTCTACAAGTCGCTTGGCAGCCGACCAGACGGCAGTCGGCAGCGGCTCGAGCTCCGCGGGTTCAGTCGAACGGAGATGGCGTAGCCATTCCGCACCGGCGGGCGTTGCGAACGCGATGGCGCGATCTGGAGTGACAAAGAGAATGCCGCTGGCCGGGGATTCTCGAACAACGGCAAGCGCTTGCTCGCGCGCAAAGGCCGTGCCAAGCGCCTGGCCGATAAGGGGTGCGGCGGCCTGCATCAATGCGACGTCTTTCGGCCGGAAGGAGCGCTCGGGATCGCGCCGATACGCCTGGAGCACCGCGATCGGACGGTCACCCGACTCGAAACACGCGTGCAGCGTGCCCCCCACCGGGCTCTGCGACTCGAAGTAATAGTGCCAATGCCGACGAGGCTCGATACTTTTCAGCATGGCCTGCGGATAACCCCACGATTGCTCCTGCCTTGGCTGATAGGCGGCAGCTTTCAAGCGTGCGCGCAGGATTTCCGGAAGCTGTAAATAGGGCAAGGTGCGCTTATCGAGATAGACCTCTTCCAGCCATTCACGTCGTGCAATCCGGTCGTTGTCGCTGGCGGAGAGGAGTCGATTGATCAACAAGGTGCGTGAGTCGACGCCGAAGAGCCGATACCCATCCCACCCGATAGCCCGCTCCAGCGGCGCTAGTAACTCGCTGCCGAGGCGATCGGGCGTGAGCGGCCGCGAGGCGACGACGCGCACTGCCGAGAGTGCTTGTACGTGATCCTTGCTGAGTCGAGGCATTGGAAACACTCGGGCTTCTTCGATCCATCGCCCGGAACAAGCGCGACTGACGCGCTCCCGGCCGCACGAATCATAGTCTGCGTACGGGTTCCTCTCAGAAGCTGAAACATCTGCGGATGTTCGCTCCACTAGATCGGTGCCAATAATGTTCAAGAGGGAGAACAGCTGTGCCGGCATGCCCCCCTCTCCCCATCGAAGGCGGCTCTCCAGGCGCAGCGGCGTGCGACGGAAAAAGCGGCAGAACGTTTCTGCTTTGCTAAACTAGCTTTCTAGAGTTTTCTGTTCCGGTGAGAGAGGATCCCCGCTTATGGCATTTTGGAAAGGTGCGGTGATCGGTGTGACCGCTGGTGCCGCTTATGGCATCTGGACCGCCCCCCGTTCTGGCAAGGCGACCAGGGCACGGATCGAGGAAGCGGTCGAGGATTCGCTCTTTCGCTTGACTGGCATGGAGGTCTGGCGCCCTGAACCCGAACCGACGTTGCCACCCGAGTGGTACGCGACGGCGGCCAATCCCGATGAAGCGAACGGAGAAACAGGAACATGATCGGCAGAACGCGGATGGGTTTCAAATATCTCTTCTGGGGGCTGGTCGTTGGTGTGCTCTTCGCACCGCGCAGCGGCAAGGAAACCCGGGCAAGCGTGATGAACAAGCTGAAGGGCGGCGCAGACGCGCTGCTCAACCTGATTTAGCGCTCAATTTCCCAAATCAGTCAGCGCTACGACCAGCTAACTCGCTGGCCATGCGCATCGAGAGCACGGTGGAAACGCCGTCCTCGCGCATGCTGACTCCGTAGAGCGAATCGGCGACCTCGATCGTGCCCCGGTTGTGGGTGATGATGATCGCCTGGGTTTCGGCGGCGAGCTGCTGCAACCGCTCCCGGAACCGCACGACATTGGCTTCATCCAAGGCGGCGTCGACTTCATCCAGCAGGACGAAGGGCGACGGGTTGACTTTCAGGATGGCAAAGAGCAGCGCAGCGGCGGTCAATGCGCGCTCCCCTCCGGAAAGGAGCGCCAACGACTGGAGCCGTTTGCCGGGCGGTTGGGCAACGATGTCGACTCCCGAAGGTCCTCCATCCTCATTGTCGATTAGTACGAGCTTGGCAGTCCCTCCACCAAAGAGCACCGTGAACGCGGTCGAAAATTCCGTTGCTACCCGGGTAAAGGTTTCCTCGAATCGGACCTGCATCGTGGCACGCAGATCGTCGAGCAGCTCGCGCAGGGACGCGGAAGCAGTCAGCACATCGTCGAGTTGGACAGTCAGAAATTGATGGCGTTCGGATTCGCGCTCGAACTCCTGCACCGCTTCGTCGCCGATGTATCCCACCCGGCGTAAGCGCTCTTTCAAGCGACCGATCTCCCGTTCCGCTTCGATCATATCGATATCAAGCGCCTCGACCGGTTCGTTGAGCAAATCGGTGGGATCTTCCAGCTCGAGGTCATCGACGATGCGCTGGCAGACGGTGGCCATCTCTCCTCGATAGCGTTCCAGGACAACCGTGGCGCTGCCACGGTCGCGGTCGGTTTGCATCAAGCGTTGGCGCGCCGTTTCCAACTGCTGCTCATGCTCGACCACCTTTGACGATGCTTCCCGCAAGGCGCGCTCCGCAGGTGTCTGCTCGGCAACCAGGCGCAATCGCTCGGCTTCTTCGGTAGCGGCATCCTGTTCCAATTGACGGAGCTGTCGCGCGATTTCGGCACGCTCGCCATCGAAAGCAGCAGAACGTTCCAGCCGCTGGGTGAGCTGTTCCGACAGCGTCGTTTGCTGAGCAAGAAGCGATGAAAGCTGGCGGCGCTCGGCGCGAAATCGTTCGTCCAGCACCGCGCGCTCCTGGAGCGCGGTCGCGAGCCGTTGTTCCAACTGTCGCAGGCGCTCGGCATCGCGGTTGAGCTCCTCGACAGTACGCTGATGGCTCTGCCGAGCCTGCTCCAGCGCAGGTTCCAGCTCGGTGCGCTCTTGCTCGACGCGCGTGCGCGTCGCTTCCAGTTCGGCAACGCGGTCGATTGCTTCACGTTGACGGTTGGCGTCGCTTCCCTGCCGGGCTTCCTGTTCCTGCAACCAACCAGCAAGCCGTCGTTTCTGTCCATCCAGCTCGCGAATGCGGGCTTCGAGTGTGAGACGTGCGCGATCGAGCTCGCGCAGCTCCCCACTCGTGGCGGCAAGCGCTGTCGATCCGGATTCGAGCGTTTGCCGGGAAACAGCGATCTGGTCATCGAGCGACTGAATCGTTTCCGGCAACTCGCGCAGCTCGCGCTCGCGCGTCAACATCCCGTTTTCGCGAACGGCGGATCCGCCCGTGACCGATCCGCCTGAACGAGCGATCTCCCCGGCCAGCGTCACCGTGCTCCAACCGCCCGGGAGCCGGCTGAGCACGGATCGGGCCGCGGGAAGGTCGTCCACCACCACGGTACGACCAAGCAATGCATCGGCGACGATACGGTGCTCTGGTTTGACCGTCACCAATTCAGCGGCAATCCCGTGCACACCTGCAAGCCCATCGAGATCGCGCGGGCGGGAGGACGTGTTGGCGCGAATGGTATCCAACGGCTGAAAGGTGGCTCGGCCAGCGCGCTTGTTCTTCAAATGACCGATCGCCGTTTCGGCATCGGCCCAGCGGCGCACAACGATGTCCTGCAAATGGGCGCCAAGCGCAACTTCGACCGCCGTTTCGTAGCGCGCAGGGAGGTCGATCAACTCGGCTACCGTTCCCTCGATACCGGCGAGTTTGCCCGCCTGGGCAGCCGTCAACACTTCGCGCACGCCAGCGTAGAGCCCGGCGCCGCTCTCGTGAATTCTTTTGAGTGCGTCAAACTGGGCACGGGCTTGCCCACGTTTCTCCTGCAATGCCGCCAGATTCGCGCGCGCGGCTTGATCGGCGGCTTGCGCAGCGGCGATTCGCTCGGCGGTGGCGGCGTGCGCGGCGCGCGCGATTTCCAGCTCGGCGGCCGCAGCCTGCTCTTCGGTCTCGACCGCGATCAGCTCGTCCCGCAACTGAGCCAATCGCTCACCCTGCTCACTGGTTTGCGATTCATGCCGCTCACGCTCGGACCGGAGCGATACGAGCCGCTCGGCGCCAATCTGCAAGGAGCGGTCGCACTCGGTGACGCGCCGTTCGAGATCGGCCAGCGCGTGCGCCAGTTGCTGACGTTGCCGTTCACGAGCCTGCCGCCCTTCGCGTGCTTTCTGCACCTCGCGCTCGAGCTCCGGAATACTGGTTTGCGCTTCTTCACCAGTGGCGGCGATCTGGTCGATCGCGGTCTGAACCGTCGCGATCTCCTGTTCCAGCTCGAGCGCCCGTTCCTCCAGGTTGCGTTGCCCCTCGACGAGATCTCCGCGGCGGCGATCGATAGCAGCAATCCGTTCGGCTGCGAGATCGCGCTCGTGAACCAATTGCTGGGCGTGCTCAGAGATGGACCGCAGATGCGCGCTTTGCCGCGAATACGCCGATTGCGCTACGGTGGCGAGCTCGCGGGCGTCATCGAGCTGCTCCAGCGCTGCATCAACGGCCGATTGCGCATTGCCAAGCCGGGCCGACTCCATCTCACACGCAGCTTCGGCACGTTCGAGCCGTTCGCCGATTTCGGCCAGCAGGGCTTGGTAATAGCCTCGCTCGATCGACTTGAGTCGGTCGTGAACGCCCTGCCATTCGCGCGCCTGCTTCGCCGCCCGTTCGAGGGTACGCAATCGCGGCCCGACCTCTGCCAGCAGGTCAGCAATGCGATCGGCGTTGTTTTTCGCTTCGTTGAGATTGCGGTCCGCTTCGGCCGCTTTCATTTGAAGACCGGCCAGGTCGGCGGCGTGTTCGAAAAGTCCGCGGCGTTCCTCGGCTCGCTGGCTCAGCGCAGCGTCCACCAATCCCTGCCCGACCACCGTATATGACTGCCCGAGCGAGGCAGTGAGGTGATGCACGTCTTTCAGGCGCACTTTGCGACCGTTGATCAGGAACTGGTTTTCGCCCGAGCGCATGGAGCGGCGTGTGACGGTGACTTCGGAAAACTCGATGGGGAGCCACCCGGTGCTGTTGTCGAAGGTTACGGTGACTTCGGCGAATCCGCCGGGCGCCCGGCCACTGCCACCAGCGAAGATGACATCTTCGGTCTTCTTGCTTCGCAGCAGAGAGTGACTCTGCTCGCCGAGCACCCAGCGTACACCGTCGGAAATGTTCGACTTCCCGCTGCCGTTGGGACCAATGACCGCGGTAATGCCTGGTTCGAACAGAAATGTCGTACGGTTGGCGAAGCTCTTGAACCCGTGGAGTTCCAGGCGGGTAAGGCGGGGCAATGCCTTGGATTCTGGGGTCATCGCGAGGCGCACTCAGCTCCGGTCGGCGGGTCGAACAGTCGAAGGGCGATGGTACCATCCATGGTCGATGCGTCACAATGCGCAGGGATTTGGGAGTGCGGGGACCAGACCTATAGAAAGAGGACGCGGACCCGATTCGGTCGGTTGCGCGCCTCTGAATTCCACGGTTTTCACACGTTACAGAGGACTCCATGTTCATTGGCTGCTCCACCAACGGGTTCTACCCCCAACTCGGTGTGTCCGCCGCGTTGACTGAAATCGGGGTGCTCGGATTTACACATGCCGAAGTGATGCTGTATCACCAACGGCAATACGCGCTGGAAGCGCTGCGTTCCTATGGACATGCCGCGCAATTGGCCGGGGTCGAGATCGTGGCGCTTCACCTCGAACCCGATATGCATATGTTCTTCGATCCAGAGCCTGCCATGGTAACCGACGCCTGGCGCAACTTCGATGCTGCAATCGAGGGCGCGGTCGAGGTTGGGATTCCAACGATCGTTTGGCAGGGACCGATTCGCGTGGAATATCCCGTCGAATCGGGCATGGAACCGTTACTGGACGTCGTTGTGGAACTCGACCGCCGGTGCCAGATCGCAGGTGTTCGGCTTGCAATCGAAAATTCTGAGGCGGGCGTGCTCTCGACATTACGTGATTTCATCGAGATCGGACCGCTTCTGCCGGGCACGGTCGGTTTCGCCTTCGATCCTTATCATGCGGTCGCGAGTCAGACGAACCCCATGTTGCTTCTGCGCCAGATGCAGGGCCGGGTTTTCGATGTCCACCTGCGGGATTTCGATACGGAAGGCAAGCGGCCCGGCAATCTGCTGCCTGGCGATGGCACGCTTCCCTGGTCAGCGATCTTGCGCGCGGTCCGAGGAGCGGGATTCGATGGTCCGCTCATGCTCGAGGCAGTCTTGCAGCCCAATCCAGCGCGCAGCGTTGCCTCGGTGCGCGAATTGCTCGACCCATTGATCGCGATGGTGGACGCTGGGCCCGCCGGTTGTGCCTCGGAACCACCCCCAGGCGTGCTGGAAGGGATTCGCTTGTTCAATGAAGGGCTCTATTACGAGTGCCATGAGGAGATCGAGCATGAATGGCACGCGGAAACCGGAGAAATCCGCAGTCTGTACCAGGGAATTCTCCAGATCGGAGTTGGATTCCATCACGCGAGCAACGGCAACCTGCGAGGAGCTCGCCTGCTGATGACCGATGGTCTGGATAAGCTCGGCCGTTTCCTGCCGACTTGCCTGGGAATCGATACCCAGTCGTTGTGGGATGACAGCGTAAAGCTCTTAACCGACATCGAGCGAAAGCTGATTGCCAACTCGCCCGCGCCATTGGTGCTCGTCTTCCCGACCATTCAACTCGTCTGATCGTAAGCGCTTCCCCCAAGTTCACGACGTTCGACCGGTAGCGGGCCTCTCGAGAAAATACCCGCGCGAATCAAGGAAAAAGAAGGAGGTCGCCCCGATATGGGGCGGCCTCCTTCGCTAGATACGATCTAACCGATTAGGTCCGGCGCTTTGATGTCTTGCGCAAGCGCAGGCCAAAGAGCGCGATGACGCTGGTAAGCAACACGAGCAGCGCCGAGCTCGATCCTCCAAAGGTTCCGCCACCTGACCCCGTCCTCGGGAAGTTCGGTGTGATCGTCCCGGTCGGGCTTGGCCCTGGCGTATGAGTCAGCCATGGTGTCGGAGTCTTCGTCGGCGTATTGGTTGGTGTGTTCGTCGGCGTGTTCGTCGGCGTATTCGTCGGCGTGTTGGTCGGCGTGTTCGTCGGCGTGTTCGTCGGCGTGTTGGTCGGCGTGTTCGTCGGCGTGTTGGTCGGTGTGTTCGTCGGCGTGTTCGTCGGTGTGTTCGTCGGCGTGTTCGTCGGCGTGTTCGTCGGCGTGTTGGTCGGCGTGTTCGTCGGCGTGTTGGTTGGTGTGTTCGTCGGCGTATTCGTCGGCGTGTTCGTCGGCGTCTTCGTCGGCGTGTTCGTCGGCGTGTTCGTCGGCGTGTTCGTCGGCGTGTTGGTTGGTGTGTTCGTCGGCGTGTTCGTCGGCGTATTCGTCGGCGTGTTGGTCGGTGTCTTCGTCGGCGTGTTGGTCGGCGTGTTCGTCGGCGTGTTCGTCGGCGTATTGGTCGGCGTGTTCGTCGGCGTATTCGTCGGCGTGTTCGTCGGCGTATTGGTTGGTGTCTTCGTCGGCGTATTGGTTGGTGTGTTCGTCGGCGTCTCCGTCGGCGTATTCGTCGGCGTGTTCGTCGGCGTGTTCGTCGGCGTATTGGTTGGTGTGTTCGTCGGCGTATTCGTCGGCGTATTCGTCGGCGTGTTCGTCGGCGTGTTCGTCGGCGTGTTCGTCGGCGTCTTCGTCGGCGTGTTCGTCGGCGTGTTGGTGTCTTCGTCGGCGTGTTGGTTGGCGTGTTGGTTGGTGTCTTCGTCGGCGTGTTCGTCGGCGTGTTCGTCGGCGTATTGGTCGGCGTGTTCGTCGGCGTGTTGGTCGGCGTGTTCGTCGGCGTATTGGTCGGCGTGTTCGTCGGCGTGTAAGTAGCCGTAGGCGTATTCGTCACTGTTGGAGTATTGGTGGGCGTCCAGGTTGGGCCTGGCGTCACGTTGCAGGTGAGCATTCCCCACGCAGTTCCGAAGACGTTGCCCTGTGCGTCGTAATAGACAGCCAGTGCCCAGACCGATTCATACGGCCCATCAAAGCTGTAGGAGTAGGTAGCCGGGAGGAACAGGTACTCGTACTGGCCATCGAACGTTAGCTTTGTTATGTAGATATCTGGCGCATTCGGTGTGCCGACCGTTTGGGCGATCACACTGTAGTTGAATCCACCAATCTCGGTGCCGCAGAAGACTCGCAGCGTGCCATCCGGCAGCGAGGCTGTCGGTGTGACTGTATTCGTTGGGGTATTGGTTGGCGTGCTTGTGGGCGTGCTGGTCGGCGTATGCGTCGACGTTGGCGTCGCGGTGGCAGTCCGAGTGTTGGACGCCGTGGCTGTCGGAGTAATGGTGCGCGTACTGGTCGCGGTTCCCGTCGCCGTGCGGGTATTGCTCGGCGTTGGGGTGTTCGTTATGGATGGAGTGGGGGTAATTGACGGCGTCGACGTTTTTGTGGGCGTACCCGTTGCCGTTCGCGTAGCACTCGGCGTCCGCGTGATCGTGCGAGTAGCCGATGGGGTCGCCGTGCGAGTTATGGACGGAGTCGCAGTAATCGACGGAGTCGGCGTAATCGTCCGAGTGGCGGTTTTTGTTGGTGTGCTCGTTGCGGTTCTGGTCGCCGTGCTTGTTCTGCTCGCAGTCGGGGTATTGGTGATCGAAGGGGTCGGGGTGATCGAAGGGGTCGGCGTGATTGTGCGGGTCGCGGTTTTCGTTGGAGTATTCGATGCAGTTCTGGTCGCGGTAGCGGTGCGGGTCGCCGTCCGAGTGTTGGTCGGTGTGTTCGTTACGGTGAACGTTGCAGTGGCTGTCGGCGTTGGTGTCGGTTCAGGCGCACAGGAGCCGCGCAAATAGAAGCCTTTATCGGGCTCTGAGCCATCGGTTGCGACGTAGTTGGCTGAAATCTGGATACCACCATAAGCACCGAATCCAGAGTCGTAGACATACGGCAAGGAAATTGGTGGCGGCGCCGTGAGCGTATTCGTATAGACGACCGTCGCGTTATCCAGTCCGTAGACGACGAGTTGGATGCGGTCGACGGTCCAGCCAGTAGCCGGCTTCACGATCGCGGTGACTTCACGGCTGTTCGGATTCGAAAGGCTGACCGAACAGCCGATCTGCACTGAATTAGCCGGCGGAGGATTGACCGCTGCGGCTCGCACCATCTCTTCCGGCGTTGGGGTCACGGTGATAGCGGTGGCGGTAGCGGTGTTCAGATCTCCTGAGGTCGAAGTTCCGATCGGGGGCGCTTCGGCACACAAGTCTCCAACGCCGTCACCATCCGAGTCAGCCTGGTCGATGTTCGAGATCAGTGGGCAATTGTCGATCTCATCCGGAACCGAGTCGAAATCGGCATCGTTCGGAACGGGTGCTGGATCGGGCGCATCACAGGCATCGCCGATGCCGTTGCTGTTGCCGTCGGCCTGGTCGGCGTTCGCGACGCTGGGGCAGTTGTCATTTATATCAGCGAAACCGTCCCCATCGGAATCAAGGGGCGGTTCTTCCTGGACGTTGCACTGGTTAGTTGCGTCGAGGGGGCATTCATCGAGCTCGTCGGCGATGCCATCACTGTCGGAATCGACGATCAGCGGCTCTTCCTGGACGTTGCACTGGTTGGATGGATCGAGGGGGCATTCATCGAGCTCGTCAGCGATGCCGTCATTATCGGAATCGACGATTTGGGACTCTTGCTGCTCCGTTTGAGATTCGTCCTGCTGTTGCAATCCCTGTGAGGATTGATCGTTGGACTGCACCACTTCGCATTGATTGGTCGGATCATCCGGACAGGGATCCTCGGCATCGGCGATGGCGTCGCCATCCCGATCCTGAATATCCTGCGCAAGCACGTTGCCGCTGGAACCGCTGGAATGGGTGATAGCCGGGCCGGCGACCGGAGCCACCAGCGCGAAGAGCACGAAAACCAGCGGAATGATGCGCGTAAAACTGAACGTTGGTTTTCTCATAGATCAATTCCAGACGCTCAATATCGCTAACTATCTATGTAGGCGAAAACAGACACACGAGCTTTCCGCATCCAGCCAGTGCTACGTCGCACCAACAGAGACGCCGGGTTCGTTGCTCTGCGCAACTGGTAAGTACCAGTTGCAGATTCTCGGCTAATTGCGCACTTTAACAGTTGTATACAAGAATTGCAAGCCCCTGTATACAAGGAAGTTTTCCTTCCAGCTTTATTACCTTCCGCAACGAATTCTGTCGAACCGGCCGATTTCCAGAAAAACCGTGGGCCAATCGTTCATTTTGGATATCTCAGCACACATCGCTACATCAGCCTGGATTGAAATAGCGGCGGAAAAGATATGGATTCCGCCATCGATTCACCAGACAGCTCCGACGAATCGAGACATGGACGCGCTCGATTTCGGCAGAGATCTGCGTCCGCGGATTGTTCTGGCGAGTTCGATCGAATACGGAAGCGCTACGTACGAGCTTTGCTTCTGCTTGCCCGAATGCACGTTCCCGCGATCGGTGGTGGAGTTCGCTGACACAACTCGAGAGGGCCAGACAAGCAACAGCGAGCCGGAGATGCCCGGCTCGCTCTTTCGCGTATCCGATCGGCTTCAGGGATCCGTTATCACCTCGAGCTACCGGGCAGGCTCTTCCGCCGGAGACTGCTCAAATCCAAAAATGCCCAACTTCGCAACCCCATAGGGTTTGGAAGACCGACTGACGTGCTGGCAGCCACTCCGGTTTCAGATAAGCGGATCTTCTCCCCGCACTGGTCGGGCCGGCTCATCGCTCACCTCGGTCGATTGCAGGACTGCCAACAGCAACCCGCGACGCACGATGAGCGCGATAGCCAACGTCGCGACCGCACAGACAAGCAATTGCCGAAGCCGGTCGCTGTCAAACTCGGTCCGCACCGGCGCTCCAGCTACACCAGTACCGGTGCTGGGCAGATTGTCGACGTTCTGCAGCGAACAGTTGTAGATGTAGACATTGTTTTTGCCGCCGTTCTGGACCAGGACATTGCCAGCCGAATCGACCCGGTCGGCTTCGGCATGGCACCAGTCGCCGCTGGTTTCGTCGAGGTTGTACGCACCGTTCGCCAGATTGGTGAAGGTCAGGATGCCCGAGCCGTTGGTCGTGCCGACAGCGATTGGCAGACCGGCCGCAGTCTTGAGCGAAAAGGCAATTGGCACCGTCTCCGCGGGGCAGTCCGAATCCCAGTTGTATTGGTTGATCGACTTGCCCTGGCAGAGGAACTTGTGCACCGTGATCGAGCCTGAGGTTTCCCCGGGGATAACTGCCGGGGTTCCGGGTGGAATGTTGTACCAGGCACAATCGACGTCCACATCTCCCGGCAGCTCGAACACGATGCTCATACTTTGCTTATCGCTGTAGCTGAACTCAAACGATTGGCCATCAGCGACGCAGGAAACGACGTAGACCGCCACGTTCGTCCCGGCAGGCGGCAAATTCGTGATGGTGTAACTGCCGGGAAGTAATCCCTCGAACGACGCAAAGCCATTCGCATCGGTGAACGCGTCGAGCTCGTCCCAACCGTTGCGGTCGAGCAGCAGGGTTGCCCCGGCAAGGGGAGCGTTGCCGCATCGGTCGGCGTAGCTTGCGGAGGTTCCTGAGGGGCAGAGGTAACTCGTGACCGTGAGGGTGTCGGAATATCCGCTGGCATTCTGGCCAACGTTGAACCATTCGCAGGCGTACGGCCCCTGGGTGGCATCGATTGCGATCGACAGTCCTTGTTGCCCGGAGAATTGAAGGGCGTCTCCCTCGACTCCACAGAAAACATATGCGTCATTGAAGTCGCCGGGGATACTGGAGCGCAACGAATACGAGTTGGTGGGCAACGATTCGAAGAGGAGCGTTCCCACTCCAGCCGATCCGGTCGTGCGGGTGACGCTTTCGGCGCCATCGGGCGTGAGCGTGAACTGGGTGGTTCCCTCGCTCGGCTGGCAATTTTCCAGGAAAGTCTCCAGCGGCGTATCGACATCCGCCATCAAATTGAAGACACAGCGGTAGCTTGTCACTTGCAGCGTCGTGTTTGCATCCGGGGGCGGAATCGACGTACCAGTCGCAGACCACGCTGGTATCCGGCGGGAGATCGAGCGATATGGTGTTGGCATCGACGTAGCTGACCGGCACGACGACATCGGCATCAGCCAGCGAACAATAGGTCACCAGTTCGGTCGAGGGATCGACACCCTCTTGCGTAATCGTGTAGGTGCCCACTGTAAGCGCGCCGAAGTTTGCGATGCCGGGACCGGGCTCGGTTGGCACGGTCGTGGTCGCCTGGTCGCTAAACCCATTTGGACCGTTGACGGTGTACGTCACGCCAGCCAAGCCGTTGCTGTGGCACTGGTCGTAAAGGGCACTGTCAGGATCGGTTCCGTTCGGACAAAGCAACGCGTGCATTTCCAGTGACGAGGTCCCTACCGCGGGTTGCACGGGGTTCGGTATGACATACCAATCGCAGGTAACGATTTGGCCGTCGCCAAGATCGAGCGAAAGGGTGCGATTGCCATCGTCGAACGTAGAGGGCACCTCGTCGAACGCATCATCGGAGCAATAGGTGAGAGAGGTCGAATCAGCCGGGATGCTGGCACCGACGGTGTAGCTCCCACCGGGGAGATTGGCGAAGCCGGCGACACCGGGTCCGGGGGTCTCAGGCAGGCTCGTGGCCACCGTGCCACTGAATCCGTTACTGGAACTGAGTTGAACGGGAATTGCGCCCAGGCCGTTCCCATGGCAATCGTCATAGATCGACTCGGTCGGAACATATCCCTCGGGACACTGCGCGATATGCACGTCGAGGTTGGCGCTGTTCGCAGGTTCGACGATGTCCAACGTTGGGTCTTGCTGAACCACACCGCCGGGAACGGTGAAAAAGTCGCACGACAGGCGGTTTCCATTCAGTGAGACCGTTCCGACCCCATTCGTGAGTGGCACCGGAATCACCGTCGATGGTTCAGGACTGGTGGGGTAATTGGCGGTGTCATAAACCAGGCAGAAGACGGAGGAGGGCATATCGCCGTTTTGCTGGATGGTGTATTCGCCGGCGGGGAGACCGACCACCGGCGCCCGGCCCGGCACGCCATAGGCGCCGGAGCTGGGATTCCACGTCTCGCCGGTTGTCACCGAGGAAATGGTGAAGCCCGTTCCATCGTTGGTGCCCGTGCAGCCGTCCCGCCAGGGACCGTAGTCATCCGCCGGACCGGTGAAGTCGTCCGGGCAGGCCATGGCATAGAGCGCGATGGTGCCAAGCCCACAGCCTGGGTTGTCTTGCGTCAAAAATTCGAGCGATGCAGCATCACCGGCCATGAGCGGATCGGTGGTTTGCGGCTGAGGCGCGGTTGCGCAAGCAGGCGGTGTCTCCTCTTCGGCAGTGAAGCTGGTGCCCTGGGGATCGACGGTCACCGAAAATGCAACGTAGCCATTCAGGTCGGTCTCCAGAGGACCGTAAAGCGTCCCGTTTTCGCTGGTGACTTGAAATCGGGTAAACGGGACGGGGAGCCCGGTGCCCACATCGAGATTGGTAATTTCGATGAGAGCGGTGCCCTGAGCGGAAGCAGGAGACGCGCCTCCTACCAGGGGTAAGAGCGCCAGAGTCGCCACCATCACGATGAGCAGACGCTGCGCAAGCGAGCGTCCGAACGCGGCCAACCTCATCATTTGGAACCTCCCGCGGGGCTTCTGTGAGGTGGATCCGGCTGCGCCAGCTCGCGAGCCGTCTCAACGCCTTGCCGGCTGCAACCTGCAAAACACCCTCTCGTTGTATGAACGCGGCAACACTCGGATCGTTTCCCAACGTTACCCGGGAGACCCCGAATGCAGATGCCGGCAAAGGCGGGATCGGGGAACGCTGCGGTGGGCCGCTGACGGGGCAATCCGAGAATACCATGCCTTTTGCAGCTTTCCCCTATCATTCCCGTTCGGCGTGGAAACTATGTGATTCGTTATCCGCCAGCCGAAGGATCGACCTATGCCGTCGGGCGAGAATCCGACACCGACAACTCCATCGAACGCAGGCTCCGATGCCGCGGATGGCGGCTCCACACCCAAACGTCCAACCGTCTATAAACCCAAACGACGCGCGCCCGAATCGGTCGACTCTGGTCGTGAATCCGCCGGGCCAAAAGCGCCAGTCGACCCCTACCGGGCAGAACCAACATTCCGTAAACCGGAATCGCGCCTGAAGGGCGATTTCTCCGGCAAACAACAGGTCCTCGGCTCGCACATCGGCGACCGCTATGTACGGGTAATCCGGCAAAAGACCGACGATTTCGCGCGAAGCGGTCCGGGGCATCTGGTGGCCACCGAGGACGCGTCGGAAGCTCGCGGGCCAATTGGCCGTGGCTTTCAACGAATCAAGCGCGTGCTGATCGGTGCGCCGATGACCACGGCCTCGGCCGATCACCAGCGATTATCCAACGCGAAAGCACTGGCGGTGCTCTCGTCGGACGCGCTTTCATCGGTGGCCTATGCCACCGAAGAAATCCTGCGAGTGCTTTTCGTGGCCGGCGGTTTGCTGGCGCTCTCGAAGAGTTTGCCGATCGGCGCAGCCATCGTGGCATTGCTGATCATCGTTGGCATTTCTTACCGACAAACAATCAAGGCCTATCCGCACGGCGGCGGTGCCTATATCGTGGCCAAGGACAACCTTGGCGAGCTCCCGTCCCTCACTGCTGGCGCGGCTCTGCTCACCGATTATGTGTTGACCGTCTCAGTGAGTATTGCCGCGGCAGTCGCCGCGATGTCGTCAGCCGTACCCGAGCTCAACCAGCATCGGGTGCTTATTGGCATTTTCTTCATCATTTTCGTGACAACGGTCAACTTGCGCGGATTAAGCGAATCGGGAACGATTTTCGCGATTCCAACCTATCTCTTTCTCTTCGGCATCTTCATCATGCTGGGGATCGGGCTCGTTCGAAATGCCCTTGCCGGATTTCCGGTACATGAGCCGGTGATGACACAGAACGAAGGAGCTGGTCTGGGTGCGATCGGCGCGCTGGTGATCCTGCGGGCATTTGCTTCGGGATGTGCGGCGTTGACCGGGGTCGAGGCGATTTCTGATGGAGTTCCGGCCTTCCGCAAGCCGGAATCGGTCAACGCTCGCAAGACACTTACGATCATGATCACCATCCTGGCGATTACGTTCTCCGGCATCACGTTCCTGGCGCACCAGTACGGTGCACTCCCACTCGATCAAGCCGAAGCGAACTATCAAACGGTGGTCTCCCAAATCGCTCGGGAAGTCTTTGGCGGCACGAACGCGGCCTACTACTACATCCAGTTTTCGACGATGGCGATCCTGGTACTGGCCGCAAACACCGCGTATTCCGACTTCCCCCGCCTCGCATACTTCCTGGCGCGCGATTCATATATTCCCCGCCAATACACCTATCGCGGCGATCGGCTGGCTTATACCACCGGCATCGTAACGCTCGGCCTGATGGCCAGTCTCGTATTGGCTTTCTTCGGCGGTGAAACCGAGCGACTGATCCCGCTCTATGCGCTGGGCGTCTTCCTTTCGTTCACCATTTCACAAACCGGTATGTGCGTCCGCTGGGTGCGCATGAAAGAGCCGGGCTGGCACATGGGGCTGCTGGTGAACGCCGTGGGTGCGGTGGCGACCGGTGTTGTGGCGATCATCGTAGGGTTTACCAAGTTCACACATGGCGCATGGATCATCTGCATTGTCATCCCCATGCTCATCCTGCTGATGCGTGGGATTCACAAGCATTACAGCCGCGCCTCCGCCGAGCTGGCAGTTTCGACTCCGCTCGATCCGAAGGACATTCATCACACCGTCATCGTGCCCGTATCTCAGCTCAATCGGGTGGCGCGTCAAACGCTGGCGTACGCTCGCTCGATCTCAGACAACGTCACTGCGGTGCACGTCAGTGACGAAAGTTCGGACCTGGATGAATTCCAACGCCGCTGGGAAGAAATCGGGACGGACATTCCGCTCATCCTGATCGAATCGCCGTATCGCGCCCTAATCGGCCCATTGATGAGCTATCTGGATGAGGTCGAAAAACAACGGCCGGGCGACACCATCACGGTGGTGCTGCCGGAATTCGTAGCGCATCACCTCTGGGAGCATATCCTGCACAACCAGACCGCCCTGCGCCTCAAGGCTGCGCTCCTCTTCCGCCCAGGGACGGTCGTGACCAGCGTTCCCTACCATCTCGACAGTAACGCGGTGCCGGTGGAGAAGTCTTAAGAAGCGAGCAGCGCATTTCGGTCCTTCACCGTGACATGGGGTTGCTTCAGCGAGAAAGATTCTTCACTTCGCTCAACAGCTTGTCCACGAGAACTCGTTGTGTTCCTGCGGCAGAGTTTTCGGGAGCGTCCGACGAGTGAGATTCTTCACTTCGTTCAGAAAGACAGCGATGTAGCGTCTGGCTAGATCGAACTTTGCCCTTCAGAAGACGAGATCGCATTGTCAGTTGCCTATTACTCGGCCCCTGTCTCAACCGGTCTGGATGGGTCGGCGGTCCACTCGGCATATGAGCCGCTAAAGAGCGAGACGTTGTCGTAACCGATGAGACGCAAGGTGAAGTAGAGCGCAGCGGAGCGAACGCCGGTCGAGCAATACGGGATCACCTGTTTGTCGGGCGTGACGCCAAGGGCCGCGAATTCCGACTGGAGCTGTTCGGCCGATTTCCAGAACGGTGGCTGCCCCGATTCGGCGACCTCGGTGAAGGGGAACAACACAGCCCCCGGGATGTGACCCTGCGAAAACTCGTCCTTCGAACGTGCGTCGACGAGCACCGTATTGGGATCGTCCAACACTGCGACCACTTCGTCGACTGTCGCAATGGCGTCATCGTTCGGCACGCCAACATATGGCTCAGCGGCCGGTTGCGGTGTAACCGATCCGGTTTCCACTGCCAGTCCTGCCGCGCTCCAGGCGGGGAGTCCACCGTTCAGTATCCGGATGTCCTGATGACCGAGCTGATAGAGGATCCACCAGAGGCGGGGTGCATAGATCGTGCCGCCATCGTAGATCACCACGGTGTCGGTGCGCTCGATACCGAGCTTCGTCAACAACGCTTCCATTTGCGTGCGCCAGTCCGCGATCTGCGCCGACTCACTCAGGGCCAGATCGGGCCAATCTACCTGCACGGCACCGGGAATGTGCCCTTGCGCGAAGTCTTCCGGAGGCGTAAGCGCGATAACCGCGATATTGCTGTCGTCGAGATGTTCCGCAAGCCAGGTGGAATCGGCCAGCCAGTCAGGATGGGCGTAGCCGGTTGGGGTGGCGACCGGCGTCGCTGCACTCGCCGCGGATGGCAAACCGACGACGGCAATGAGCAAAAGGATGGCTGCGAGACGTTTCATGGTTTCCTTCTTTCCGGGCCACAGTTTCCAATATCGGCAGGGAGATCCTTCGCACCTCAGGATGACATTGCGAGGAAGTGGCGATGCTCAGCCATTGTCATTCCGAATGAGGTGAAGAATCTCGCTCGTTTACGCGCGATACCCTGCACCGAGCTTACGCTAGGCGGCGGTCTCGAGAGCTGCGATGGCCGTGCGGATGCGGCTGCGGACCCGCTCGTCGCCAATGACCCGCAAGGTCTCGAAGAGTCCGGGAGATTCGGTGCGGCCAGTGATCGCTACGCGGATCGGCATGAAGAGTTGACCCGCTTTCAATCCAAGCTCTTCCGCCAGCGCGCGCAGGGCGGTTTCGATGGCCGTCTCATCGGCGACCGTGCCAGCCTCGAAAACGGTCAGCGAACCCTTTAGCGCCGCAAGCGCCTGCGAGGCATCGGTTTTCTTCGGGATAAGCAGGGCAGAATCGTAGGCGTCGAGCTCGTCTTTGACGAAGAACGACATCAATTCCGGAGCGTCGCTCAAAAGGACGAGCCGGTCTTTCAGCACACTGGTGACGTCACGCACGCGGGCATATTCGTGAGACGACGCATCACGAGCAGCCTCGGACACCAGTCCGGCATCGATCAGGTAGGGCACGACCCGGGTGGTTAGGTCGTCCAGATCGAGGATGTGATTGATGTACTGCTGGTTGAACCAGCGCAGCTTGTCGTAGTCGAAGGTGGCCGGCGAGGGGCTGACGCGCTCCAGCGACCACTTCTCCAAAAGTTCAGCTTTGGAGAAGATTTCGGTAGTGCCGTCCAGGCTCCAGCCCAGTAATGCCAGGTAGTTCATCAATGCTTCGGGAAGGTATCCCTGCGTGCGGAACTCCTCCATAGAAGTCGATCCGTGCCGCTTGGAGAGTTTCCCGCCGCCTGGCGCCAGAATGAGCGGCATGTGGGCTATGGCGGGAGGGTCCCATCCGAAGGCGGCGTAGAGGCGGACATGGACCGGCGCGGTCGGAATCCACTCATCCCCGCGCATGATGTGCGTGATCTGCATGTCGTGATCGTCGATGACATTGGCCAGGTGATAGGTCGGATAGCCATCGGTCTTGAGGAGGACCAGGTCTTCCAGATTGACGTTCTGGAAGATCGACTCGCCGCGGATGAGATCGTAGACCGACGTGGTTCCCTCGCGCGGCATCGCAAAGCGAACGACGTAGCCCGCCCCGGACTCGAGCTTGGCGTCGATTTCCGACTGGGACAGATTGCGGCAGTGCCGGTCATATCCCGTGGGCAGGCCCTTCTGGCGCTGCTCCTCGCGCAACTGCTGAAGTCGCTCGGAGGAGCAGAAACAACGATAGGCCATGCCCGCGTCGATCAACTGCTGCGCGCCCTGCTGATAGAGCGACAGACGCTCACTCTGGATATACGGACCATGCGGGCCGCCGACATCTGGTCCTTCGTCCCAGTCGATCCCGAACCAGTAGAGAACGTCCAGGATGCCCTCGGTTGCCCCTTCGACCAGGCGATTGCGATCGGTATCCTCGATGCGCAGAATCATGGTTCCGCCGAAACCGAGCCGTTCCGCCTCACCTTTGGCAAAAAGCCAGTTAAACAGCGTCGTACGAGCTCCTCCAACATGGAGCAACCCGGTTGGGCTGGGGGCATAGCGCACGCGGACAGGGCGATCGATCGCAATGGTCGGGTTGGTCATGGGTCCTCGAGACGATGGCTAGCGAACGAATCGTTCGATCCAAACAATCACAATCGTGAATTGTAGCCATGGTACGAAAAGCACGCGCTCATGCTTGCGGGTTTGCCGGTCGCAAACCGGTCATACTGGGGAACCGTTCAGCCCGTTCCATCGTTCACAGCAATGAACGCGGCTGAATGGCAGATTCCCGCGCCGACCATTTTCGAGGCATACAGGGGGTTCGATCTATGAAGCGATTTCTCGCAACGCTTGGGCTCGCGATCGTCGCAGCCATTGGCACATTTGGAGGTGCGATGGCGCAGGATGCGTCACCAGTCGCCTCGCCCGTGGCATCGCCTGAGGCGGGAGCAGCGATTCCACCAATCGTCTGGATGTCGAATGACTTCGAGCCGACGTCCAGTTCTAGCAGATCAAATCAGGATGCGATTGCGCTCGGTAGTGAGTATTGGGTGCAGTTCCTGCCGGATGGTGGATTCAGCTTCCGCGCCGATTGCAACGGTGGGTTTGGCAGCTATGAGATCGATGGTTCCAGCCTGACGCTTGGTCCGCTCGGCACGACTTTGATGATGTGCCCGGAGGGCGGCCAGGGAAGCGAGTTCACCGACGCGCTTTCTTCGGTCACCAGCTGGTCGATGGACCAGAGCGGCGCCAGTGATGTGCTGGTCCTCACGACCGACGATGGCACCGATCTCACCTTCGATGCATCCATCACCGGTGTGGTCTGGCAATGGTCTGAAACCCAGATGAGCAACGGTGCGCTCGTGACGCCGAAGACTCCAGAAACATTCCAGCTTAGCTTCTCGCCAGATGGATCGGTCGTCGGTATGATCGATTGCAACCACGCCTTCGGCAGCTATACGACCGACGGCAACCAGATCACCATGATGCTGGCAACGACCCGCATGTTCTGCGGTGATGATTCGCAGGACTCGGCCTATGCAGATGATCTGTCCCAGGTCAGTAGCTTCGTCATCCGCGATGGGCAACTTGCGCTGGCGCTTCCGATGGACTCCGGTATCGTGATCTACGATCCGATTATTCCGCAGTAAGCGAACGTCGCAGAACGTGAAACGAACACCGGGGCGGCCAGATCGGCCGCCCCGGTTCGTGTTTTCGGGCGAGACGCCGCTCGTGAATGAGAGCAATACGAGCCAGGTTTCCCCAGGTCGAACCAGCTGGGAAAGAGAGGGCAGATACGCCCTCGACTACGACGGTGGGTGTGAAGGAAGAGCGGTGGGATCGACCGTGACGCTCTGCAGAAGCCGGGATCCAGCACCGAGTGAGGATGACGGGTAACCAGCCCGGGCACGATGATCTGCTGCCCAGGCCGGCAGGACACGGAGTTCCTGCCCTACGCCAAACGTGCCGCTTGCTCTCGCATTAGAACAAATGATCTTAATTGTCAAGCGCGTCTGGTTAACTCTCGATGGGCACGACTTCGTCGATGAGAAAGCGACCCGGTTTGACTTCGTCCATCACGAAGAGCCGTGCCTGGGGTTCCCGGTCATCGGCAGGGTCGTCTCCGACTACGACGATAGCCACCCGGCCGTCACCCATGCGGGCGCCGTCGCCGAAAGAGAGGATTTGCAGATATTGCGCTGGCTGAAGGTCACGATCGACTTGCAGCCCGGCAATCAACTCGTCGTCCAGACCGCCCTGGGCGAGAAGGAATTGGCCAATCCAGTTGTCGGTATAGGCAGCCAGCGCTTTGAGCGGTTCCCCTGTATTGACGCAGGCGATGGCCCGCGTGATGTCCTTTTCGATTTCTGCTCGTTCCGATGTGAACAGCTCTTCTCCATCTGGTAACACGATGTTGCCGGTGATCGGAGTCGAGGTCGGCGACGGAGTCGTGGTGATGTCCGCGATCCGCTGCAAGTCGCTCAGCGTGAGCGGGTTGAGGGTACAGAGCGCGGGATCAGGAATGGCCACGACTGGGGTGGCCTCCTGGGCGGCAACGGGAACACACACAAGCGCGCCAACGCATGCGAGCACCATGACCATCGAACGAATATGCATGAGCTTCCTCCGGCGCGAACGATTCCGGCCACGTTCGTTCATTCAATCACACTCGGGGCAAACGCACCCGGGAGGCGATAGGATGGAACCGCGCTTCAACCCTCATTCCAGATTGCAACCAAGGAGCCGACCCAATGACCGACGAGACCGGCGCACAACGTGGACCACTGACCGGGTGGGAGCTCGACGCTCCTGAGACTGACACCGTCGTTCGTCAATTTCTTCAGGCGCAGACCGCGTTTCAACGACTGACGGGAAATGCTCTCGGTGCGACCGTGGTCGAGAACGAACGCTATATTGCCGTCGACAGCGGGCGGCCTGCTTCGATGCTTAACTTTGGGTTACTTCGACAGCCGCTGACAACGTCTAACCTCGATCGAACAATGACTGAGCTCGAAAGTCTGTTCGGGCAACCAGGCGCGACTGGTTTCGTTGCCCTCTACAGTCCTTTGCCGACTCCCGACCTCTCGGCCTGGGGATGGACGCTGGCCGGGCATCCGCCGTTGCAGCTCCGTAGCCCATTTTCCAGTCTCATTCCCACCGACATTCGGGTCGAACCGGTACGGAGCAGCGACGAGCTCGCTCTTCTCGAAAAGATCATGATCGACGGGTTCGACTTCCAGGAGATGCGCGGGACAGCGTCAGGAACGCTTTTCCATTCCGACATGCTCCAGGACGATCGATTCGCAGCCTGGCTCGGATATCTCGACAACGAGCCAGTGGCAGCGGCGGGGAGTCTGGTCGAAGCCGGAATCGTCGATGTCATTATGGTTGCCACCGTTCCAGAAGCACGTCGCAAGGGAATGGGGCTGGCGGTAACACAAGCCGCAGCGCGACCAGAACTGGGGCTCCCAGCGGTGCTTTTCTCCAGCGATGAAGGGCGCCCGATTTACGAGCGATTGGGATTTGTGCCGATCCTGCGGGGATCGTTCTGGTACCGGGATCGTTAGACACGCACACATCAGCTACGCAGGATTGCGTGGGTTGTCGTAGGGGATCTACGCAATCCTACCCGGACGCATGCACAAAAAATCAGTAATTCTGCCGATGTCCCGGCGATCGAAAAGGCGGATTATGGTGTTGGGAGCGCGGACACGGGGCTCGCATGGAAATGGTACCGGCAGATAAGACGGACCGAGACCGAAACCACTAAGCGAAGCGGGCAACTCCGGGTCCACCCTCCAAATCTATTTGACGGCGCCGGGAAATTGGAATCGGCGCAAGCTAAGGGGAAACGAACATGAGTGGGTACGATATTTTGCGAGCGACCGTGCTTGCGCAGGAGTTGGGACTCGAGCGGGAGCGGCACATGATGATTCGTCATCATCGTTCCATTGCCGAGGCGCGATCGCCTGGCCAAGTCAGCAAGCTGAGCTGGTTCGGCGGCATCAAGGCAACGGCGCGATTCCTCTCAGAGGCAGCGCGCGAGGATCTTTCGAGGCGACGACTGACTGAGGCCCACGGTTAACCTGAAATGGGAGCCAATGGAGGACGATAATGTTGGAATTGGTGATAGTTGTCCTGGTAATCGCGATTGTCCTGGGGATTACTCCCCCACTCGACCGGAACAATACGGTCGAAGAGCATTGGCCAGAATCGTCGTTCGAGTAAACGACATGGCCAATCCACTGCATCGATGAACGAGCGGTTGCATATGCAGCCGCTCGTTTGGTTCCGGACGGCTCCAGGGAAAATGACTACTCCACGTTTGGGATAACGGCGTTGGCGAGCAGGAGCATCGTCTCCTCGTCGTCCTGATTGACTTGTACGACAAAGTACTGCGCACCAGCCTCGCGCAATCCCTGGTAGTAGGCGACGGCGCGATCGACCGAAGCAGACGCCAGGAAATTGCGCCCCCGGCTACGGGCGCCGGCAGAGGTGGATTTCGACGTATCGATGGCATCGGCACGCTGATCGGCTTCCTCCTGGGTGGGAGCGAGTACCAGCATCGTGGTGAAGTGGGATTTCAGGACTTCGTTGCGTGGGCGTCCGAGATCATCGAGGTGTCCGTCGAGCGCAGCGTAGATCTCCGCGACTTGTTCGAATCGTTGCGCGTCGGTGGCACCAGGATTATTTAGCTTTAACTCTTCCTCAACATTACAGGCGTCGGCCCAGGTTGCCACTTGGCGCAAGGTGCCTTTCTTGCCGCTTCCGCCCACCAGCACAGGAGGACGCCGCGCAGGGGCGGGATCGATCTGCATCGCATCCACCTGGAAGGTCTCCCCATGGTGGGTGAACGGCTCACCACTCCAAAGCCCGTCGACCGCGGCTATCAGCTCGTCCAGGTCCCTCTGGCGACGGCCGATCGGGGGAAAGTCGAGATCCATCATTTTGTACTCGGCTTCGAACCACCCGGAACCGACCCCGAGGATCGAGCGGCCGTTGGAAAGATTGTCCAGATCTGCCTGCATGCGGGCGACAAAGGCCGGATGCCGATAGGTGGCCGCCATGACGAGTTGCCCGAGGTGGAGTTTTTCCGTGACAGCGGCGGCCCCGGCAAGCGCGATATACGGATCGGCATGCAGGGCGGGATGATCCATGACGAACATCGAATCGAAGCGGAGCTCTTCCATCTGGCGGGCTACGCCCATCAGTTTCGGCAACGCGTCCCGCCGGGCCGGGACTACAACCTGCATGCCCCAACGAACGCCATTGTCGGCTTGCGCAACCCATGGATGTCGAGACATTGATCTTCCCCCTGAATATCGGCGTCGAATGCTACCGGCAGGATGCCGCACCTCTGGGATCAGTGCAATGGACGGGACCGGAGTCACCCAATTGTGGATGAGGGCGTCTCTGCCCTTTTGGAGCCAAAGGCAAAAGGCGCTAAAGCGGTTGCGAAATGAAGTGCACGCCGGCGACGATCGGGTTTCGGCGCCACACCGTGAGAGATTCTTCGCTTCGCTCAGAATGACAAACGGGGGTATGGGTAGTTCTTTCGAGAACCGCTGTAAGCAAGAGAACCCGTACGCCAACAGAGAACGAGCCAGCGGTCCATGGGGACCGCTGGTCTCGCTATCTGCTACCTGCTACCTGCTACCTGCTACGGATTGATGATGGTTCCGCCCCAGGTGTTGAATGCGAGGGCGCCTGGCGCGAACTCCTGACCCGAGATGGCGAACTGCCCGGTATAGGGCGTCGAGATGCGCGGGGTACCGCCCCCATTCGGGAGCTGCCAGAGGGTCATGTCGACATGCGGAGTGACCTGGTAGCCAGAGCCGCCGGGACCTGAGATCGTGCCGATCGGCTGTCCCTGCGTCAGAACGGTTCCTGAGGAGATACCGGAGTTGAGCGTGATGTGGAAGAGCGCGATGCCGTAGCCGTTATTCATCCCGATCAGGAGGCCGCCGCTCGTCCAAAGGACAGTCCCGGAAGCTGGCGCATAGATGGTCTGTCCAATCGTTGCTTGCTCGCCATCGGTGCGTTGCAGGTCGAACGAATACATGTACGTCGAACCGTTGTGGGTGCCTCCGTTATAGCCCTGGATGATTTCCCAGGTTCCGCCGGAAACCGGCCAGATCAACAGCCCGTCACCGGGTCCTGGCGTGACTGGCTCGTCGAAGGTGATGTATGTCGCGGAGATGTAGCCGACCGTCCCGTTGTAGTTCACGGGATAGAAGCTGCTGGTCAAGCTGCCCGTGACGGTGACCGCGGTGCCATTTGGCACCACCGTGAGTGCGCTGTAGTTCGTGCCAGGACCAGAGCGCAGATTGACATTTGCGGTGGTCCAGGCCGTTTCGGTTGGCTGGGTGGTCGGCGTTGCGGTTGGTTGGGAACCGAGTCGTAAGTAGGTCGCCGACGCAAAACCGTTGATACCGTTGTAACGAACCGGATAGTATCCGTTGGTCAGGCTGCCGGTGATGCTCACCGTCGAACCGCCCGGCATCACCGTGAGCACCGAGTAGTTGGTGCCCGGGCCGGAACGCAGGTTGAGCGCGCCATCGAACACCGTGGCTGTGTCGATTGCCGGAGCGGTTGCGGTGGGGGTCGGAGACGACGGGGTGCCTCCAATCTGCAAATAGGTCGCCGATGCGTACCCGTTCGTCGAGCCATAACGAACCGGGTAGTAGCCGTTTTGCAGGGCGCCAGTGATCGTCACGGTGGCGCCACCTGGCATCACCAGGATGACGGAGTAGTTGGTTCCCGGACCCGAGCGCAGGTTCAGCGCCCCGTCGATCACCGTCGCGGATTGGCCGGCTGGCGTGGTCGGTGTCGGAGTCGGGTTTGAACCGATCTGCAAGTAGGTGGCGTAGGCGTAGCCGGAGAACGAGCCGTATTGCACCGGATAGAAGCCGTTCTGCAACGCGCCGGTGATCGTGACGGTGGCGCCGCCGGGCATCACGGTAACCACGGAGTAGTTTGTGCCCGGGCCGGAACGGAGATTGAGGGAGCCATCGATCACGGTGGCGGTCGTGCTGCCGCTACTGGTGGAGAGGTACTGACTGGCCGACCAACCGGTGGTGCCGTTGTAGGTGAGCTGAGTGAATCCGTTCTGTACTGCGCCGGTGGTGTTGACCGTGGCGCCATTCGGAATGACCAGCAGGACCGCAAAACTGGTGCCGGCTCCTGAGCGGAGATTCAAATTGGCCGTGGTCGTTGCCGCAGCGGCCGGGGAGACGTCTCCGTCGGGAGAGCGCAGAAAGTCGGAGAGCATGTATCCGGTCTGACCGCGAGCCACGACCTGGTACCAAATCGTTCCATCGACGTCGTCGGTAAACGGCCCATCGAGCACGTTTACCAGCCATCCTTCCGGCACGCTGGTGAGGACATTGCCGGCATACGACGGCTGGTCGCGCAGATTGACAGCGTCGCCCTGAGCGTCGGCCACCTGCGCATCTACGCCAAGTGGCAAGTTGGTAGCCGCACTGGCCTGGGGCTGGACGGCGATGGCACTCGCGATGAGCGAGCAAACCAACAGGATGACAAGCCAGCGACTGACTCGAAGCGGGGAGCGGGGCATCGGGACATTCCTCGTTGGTTTCGCCGGATCCGTCACTGCAAGAAGCGGAACCGGTCGTGCGCGGTGCAAGTCGCGCAAGCGGGTAAGGCGGTGCTTGCACCCAGACTACCGTTCGGCGACGACGTACGCAACTGTACGCTATCGAATCATTTTGCGACTGATACCACGCTCGGACTTTGAGTCAAGCCACCAGATTTCATGCCTTGTCGAAAAAAGCACAGTTTTCGCGAGAATAGCGCTTCATATCGGTCGATTATCGAACACATGTCGCGGCACCATCCCCGAGAACGCCGCTGAGAATGGCTTCAGCTTGCCATATTGACAACAAAACCTGAGAGAAAAATGGACGCTGGTAGCGTACGCCAGCGTCCATTCTCTCGTTTTCCAGCGAGTCGCTGCCTAGATGAGGATGGCTTCGATCGATGCGGCAACCGCCTCGGCAACGGTCTTGGCTTGCTCCACCGTAAGCGTCAGCGGCGGAGCAATGGCGACCCCGTCGTTTGTGCAGCGAACGATGATGCCGTTCTTCCGGGTCTCCATCGTCAGCTTGTCGCCCATCTTCAACGCGGGGTCGTATTTGGCCTTGGTTTCCCTGTTTTCGACCATCTCGACCAGCGTCATCTGGCCGATGCCGCGGATGTCGCCGACATGCGCATGATCGTCGAGCAGACGATGCAGCTCGGCGCGAAGTGCATCGCCACCGACTTTCGCATTGGTGGCGAGATCCTCTTCCTCGAGGATTTGGATGTTGCGCAAGCCCACCGCACAGGCCACCGGGTGACCGGAGTAGGTAAACCCGTGCATGAACATGCGGTCGGCGCTGGACATCGTGTCGTAAATCTCATCCGAGACGGCGGAACCACCCAGCGGGATATAGCCCGATGTGATGCCCTTCGCGAACGATGCAATATCGGCCACGTACCCGAAGGTCTGCTCGCCAAACATCTCACCGGTGCGGCCGAACCCGCAGATGACCTCGTCAGCGATGAGCAGGATGCCGTGCTTATCGAGCGTCTTTCGGATAGCCGGCCAATAGCCATCGGGCGGCACCGCGACCCCACCCGCGCCCTGAACCGGCTCGGCGATCATGGCAGCGATTGTGTCGGCTCCTTCGGCGGCGATGGTTTCTTCCAGTTCCTGAACGAGCTTGTTGACGAATTCTTCGTCAGTGAGCCCTTCACCGAACCGATACGCGTATGGCGCGCTGACATGCACGTATCCCGGAACCATTGGGCCGAAGCCCTCGTAATATGTCGGAATGCCGGTGGCGGCCAACGCGCCCATGGCGATACCGTGGTAGCCCATCTTTCGGGAGATAATTTTGGTTTTCTCTGGCTTGCCCTTCAGCCACCAGTAGTAGCGGGCAATCTTGAGTGAGGTTTCGTTCGACTCAGCACCACCAGAGGTGAACTGGAAATGGTTCAGGTGCCCGGGGAAAATCTCGGCCAGCTTGGCAGCCAGCTCGATCGATGGCGGCGATGCCAGGCCGAAGAAGTTCGGCACAAAATCGACCGTCATGATCTGCTCGGCGGCGACATCGGCCAGCACCTTGCGGCCGTGACCGACGTTCACGTTCCAGAGGCCGGCAAACGCATCGATATATTGCTTGCCATCCGTATCCCAGAGATAGACGCCCTCGCCCTGCGACATGATCAGCGGGCCGTTGGCTCGCATTTCCTTGAGATTGGAGACCGGGTGCAGCAAATGGGCTTTCGCTTGTTCGACAAGCTTTGTCGTGTTCCACGTTTGCGTTGCAGTCATTATCGAACCATGCTCCTTTGCGATAGTTGTGGAGTTTCTGCATGGATTGTGCCATGACGAGGGGCGAGTAAGCTGTCGAACGTGAGAAGTTGGGATAGCCCGGGGAGCTGCCGGGCTGAGGAGTGACGTATGCCCGAACCGATCGACTTCCGACACCTGCTAAATGGTGATATCCGCTCGTTCCGCTTCGAGGGATATGAGCACGGCGGACTCGACGCGTCCTTTTTCATTCTCAACTACCAGCAACCGGGCAGTGGCCCGAGATTGCATACCCATCCTTACCCAGAGATTTTCATCACGCTCGAAGGCGAAGCCTTGATCACCCATGGCGAAACGCAGCAGGTGGTACGTGCCGGCGATATCGTGATCGTTCCCGCGAATACCCCGCACAAATTCGTGAGCCAGGGAGATGTGCCACTCAAGCAGGTGGACATCCACATCACCGATAAGATGGTTCAGACGGATCTGGAATAAGCGAAGCGCCGCTCCATTGCTGGAGCGGCGCTTCGGGACGAGTCAGCTTCCGCCGCCCCCACAGTTGTAGACCTTCACCTCCGCGGGTTTCCCTGCGGCGAGTACGACCTGCCCCTGATCGTTCATCGATTCCGAATCGATGAGGCAGGGCGAGCCGCCTTGCTCAGCGAAGGTGTAGGCGCCGACGACCCCGGCGCCGCTCGCGACTCCGCTTTCATCGGTCGTGAGTTGAATGATGGCGCCCATTACTCCCCCGGCTGGAGTCAAGTTGAACGCCACACCGGCACCGGCTGGGGAACATTGGGCCATGATGACCGGCGAACCGGGACATTCGAACTTGAGGATCGTCACCTCAGCCGGTGCGGTCGGGACGTCGTACCACGCGCATTCCAGCTTTTCGCCACCGATGAGCGTGATGCCGATTTCACCGTTCGGTCCTGCATAGGAGAACGGGGTGAATGGGTACTGAATCTGGAACTGCCGCTTGTCGCTCTTGCAGGTCCAGATGAACTCCGCGTAGGTATCCTCCGGGAGGGATTCGACGATCAGGTATGGACCGGCCTTCAGGTTGGTCCAGGTCGCCTTTCCGTCATCGCCCGTGGTTTGATCCACTGGCTTGGCATCCGGCGTCACGAGATCGGTGAGCCCGAAGTCGATTCCTGCGGTCAGGTCTTTGCAATCCTTCTCGACATCCGCGTCCTTACCGTAGAGGTCGTATCCCTCTGGACAGGTTCGCTTCACGATGATCAGAGTTGCCGGCGCATTAGAGTTTCCGGTCTGCGTGGTCGATCCACCGGTTGATCCGCCGCCTGTCTTGGGGCCGGTAGGAACATTGGAGGTGAGCGGCGGCGGTCCGCCGGTGCCACCCGAGCCTCCAGCGGTTCCCGTGCCACCCGACGTGCCCGATCCGCTCGTGCCACCCGATGAGGTGCCCGATCCGCTGGAGCCCCCAGACGATCCGGATCCGCCCGAACCGCTCGATCCACTTGAACTACCAGAGGTCGGCGGTTCGTATCCGGTCAGGAAATCGAACCAGTAGCACGTCACAACGTCACCGTGCGCAACATCAAGCCAGAGCGTGGAACCATCCAGGTTCGCTTTCTGGTAATCGCCCGATCCGTACGCGCCGACCCACTGGCAATAGACCACCGCGCCGGAGTATCCGCTCGGATACGACTCCTGCCAATACCAAACCCCAGGTTCCAGGTTCCCATAGAGCCACTTGCCCTGATCGTCGGTGGTCGACAGAGATGGGTCGCCGCCTTGCGGCCCAAATCCGAACTCGACACCCGGCCCCGGAGTGGTGCAGTTCGCGAGCAACTGATGGTACGCCCAGCTCCATTGGGCGGTTTGTTCGCAGTTGTACTTGTAGATCCAGACCTGCGGATTGTCGTACGGCTTGTTGAACCACTTGCAGATGAGATAGGCGTTCGGGTCGACCCAGACGCCGCTCAAGCCGCCATCGCTATCCAGGGTGTAGGGATCCCACGAGCTCGGTTCCGAGCCGTCGGACGATACGCCGCAATAGACCGCGACAGGTTCGTAGCCGTTCGGCACCTCCCATACGTAGAGTGAGCCGCCCGAGGGAACATCGCTCCAGCTCGCTTCACCGCTGGAATCGGTCGACTGGCTCTCCTGGTACCCGTACGGATCGTTGGAGAGATCGAACTCGACGCCTTGCGGTCGCTCGGTGCAGGAGGACTCGTAGTACGACTGCTCAGAAGAGGCGTAGTCGAAGTCCTGCGGGCAGGTGTACTTCCAGATCGTCACCCAGCCGTACTCGCTCGGCACGTTGAAGACGAAGCAGTGCAGGTACTGGCCCTCGGGGAGATCGACGTTGAATCCGTCGGTGTAGGTGTACTCATCCCACGAGGTGGGAAGCGTTCCCGAGTTCTGGTCGATTACTCCACAGAAGACCTTGCCGACTTGATAGCCAGTTGGCGGCTGCTCGTAGATTGACAGCGAGCCAATCGGCACATCCGCCCAGGTGGCAGTACCCGAGCTGTCCGTGGTCTGGCCATCCGTGTAGCCGCTCCCATCGATCTCGAAGTAGACGTCAGCCTGCGGAGAGGTGCAATTGGCATAGAAGTCGTCGTACCCACTGCTCTGCCAGTCGTATTCCGGCGCGCAGTAGTACTTGTAGATGTACACGGTGCTATAGGTATAGGGGACGTCGAAGATGTAACAGTAGAGGTACTGCCCTTCTTCGATCGACACGTTATAGCCATCGAAGTAGTCGTACTCGTCCCACGAGGTGGGTGGTACGCCATCCTGGCTGGAGTAACCGCAGAAGATGCGGCCGACCTTATAGCCGTCTGGCACCTGCTCGATGATCTGGAGATTTCCACCTGGCACATCAGCCCAAGTGGCTGCTCCGGCGCTGTCGGTTGTCTGGCTCGACGAGTACCCACCGTTGCTGACTTCGAAGTCGACATCGGATTGCGGTGAGGTGCACTCTCCATAGAGGTAGTCGTAACCACCGCTGGACCAATCGAAATCAGGCGCGCAGTAGTACTTGTAGAGATAGATCGTGCCGTAGTCATACGGAACGTCGAAGACGTAGCAGTACAGGTTCTTGCCTTGCGGGGTGGGAACGTCCCAGCCATCGGAGTAGCTGTACTCATCCCACGAGGTTGGCGGCGTATCTTCTGTGTCGGAATAGCCACAGAAGATACGTCCGACTTTGTAGCCGTCCGGAGCTTCTTCGAAGAACGAGAGGTTGCCCCATGGCACGTCGGCCCAGGTCGCCGCACCGCCGCTATCGGTGGTCTGACCCTGGTTGTAGCTATCGCCTGAGAGCTCGAAGTAGACATCAGACTGCGGGCTGGTGCAGCCTGAGGACAGATAGTCGTAGCTGCCATTTTCCCAGTCGAAGGTGGGATCGCAGTAGTACTTGTACAGATAGACGGTGCCGTTGTCGTACGGCACATCGAAGATGTAGCAGTAGAGATACTGCCCTTCCGTCAGCTCAACGTTGTACCCGCCGGAATAGGTGCCCTCCGTCCACGATGATGGCTGCGTTCCTTGCTGATCTGAGTAGCCACAATAGATGGCCCCGACCTTGTAGCCGTCTGGAGCCTGCTCGGTGATTTCCAGATTGCCCCACGGCACATCGGTCCAGGTTGCCATACCGGCGCTATCGGTCGTCTGTCCCTGGGAATAGTTGCCGTTGTGGGTTTCGAAGTACACGTCCGATTGCGGTGTGTTGCATCCGGAGAGGAGGTATTCGAACCCGCCGGTTTCCCAATCGAATTCCGGCTGGCAGTAGTACTTGTAGAGATAGACCGTGCCATAGCTCGATGGGACATCGAAGATATAGCAGTACAGGTATTTCCCTGGCGGCGTGGGGACGTCCCAGCCGTTGGAGTAGCTGTACTCATCCCAGGAAGTGGGTTGCGTGCCGTCCTGCTCGGCGTAGCCGCAGAAGATTCGGCCTACCTGGTAGCCAGTGGGGACTTCTTCGTAGAACGAGAGGTTACCCCACGGAACATCCGACCAGGTCGTAGCCCCATTACTGTCAGTGGTCTGCCCCTGGGTATAGCTGTCGCCGTAGAGCTCGAAGTAGACATCCGATTGCGGGGTCGTGCAGCCCGACAACAGGTAGTCGTAGCCGCCGTTCTCCCAGTCGAAGGTGGGGTCGCAGTAGTACTTGTAGAGGTAGACGGTGCCGTTGTCGTACGGAACATCGAACACGTAGCAGTAGAGATACTGATCGGTTTCGTACGGAGCGCTCCAGCCGTCCGAGTAGCTGTATTCATCCCATGAGGTCGGCGGAGTGCCCTGCTGGGTGGAATACCCGCAGAAGATGCGGCCGACCCGGTAGCCATCCGGTGGCTGTTCGACGAAGCCGAAATCTCCCGAAGGTGCCCCGGTCCAGCTAGCCGCGCCGGAGCTATCCGTGGTCTGTCCCTGCGAATAGTTGCCGGATGTGCCGTCGAAATAGACGTCAGCTTGCGGGTTCGGGCAACCGGACAACAGGTAGTCGTAGCCGCCGTTCTCCCAATCGAACGCGGGATCGCAGTAGTACTTGTAGAGGTAGATCGTGCCAGAGTCAGACGGCACGTTGAAATAGACGCAGAAGAGATACTGGCCGCCCGGGAGCTCTACCTGAATCCCCTGGTTGTAGGTGTATTCGTCCCACGAGGTGGGCAGTGTGCTGCCATCGGACGAGTAGCCGCAGAAAACCCGTCCAACGGCATATCCATCGGGCGACTGTTCACTGATGTCGAGCGAGCCCGAGGGCACGTTGCTCCAGACCGCGGTGCCCGATCCGTCAGTGGTCTGTCCTTCGGAATATCCGCCGTTATGGACTTCGAAGTAGACATCCGTTTGGGGGTTGGTGCAGCCCGACAACAGGTAGTCATAGCCGCCATTTTCCCAGTCGAACGTCGGATCACAGTAGTACTTGTAGAGGTAGATCGTGCCGAAGTCGCTCGGGATATCGAAGATGTAGCAGTGCACATACTTCCCGGCGGGCACCTGAACGTGATAACCGTTCGTGTAGGTGTACTCGTCCCACGAGGTGGGTTGGGTGGCGTTGTTTTGATCGGCGACGCCACAGAAGATTCGACCGACCTGGTAGCCGCTTGGCACCTGTTCGATGATCTCCGCATCACCCGTTGGCACGTCCGTCCAGGTAGCCGCGCCTCCGCTGTCGGTCGTCTTGTCCTGCGAATAGTTGCCGTTGTGGATCTCAAAAGAGACATCGGACTGCGGATTGGTACAGCCAGAGTGGAGGTAGTCGTAGCTACCGTTCTCCCAATCGAAGGTGGGATCACAGTAGTACTTGTAAAGATAGACGGTCCCGAATCCACTGGGGATGTCGTACCAGTAGCAGTAATAGGTTTGATTCTCGACCAGGTTGCCGGTGATGAGGTATGAGCCGTTGCCCTCGTCGGTCCAGGTCACCTTGCTGGTCGTGTTCTTGTCGGGAGTGCCGCTCTGGCTATTATCCCAGCCGGTACACCCCACCAGAATCGGGATATATCCGCTTGCTTCGATCAGGCGGATCTGCGCCTGGCCCGCCGGCAAGGAACCGAACTCGACCGCACCATCGTTGCCCGTTGTGCTGGAGTTTCCGCCGTTGACCGTGAACTTCACATTGGTATGTGGCGCCTGGCAATCCTGGAAGACGTTGGCATTAGCGCTCTGGTAATCGTAGGTTGCGTCGCAAACATATTTTTGAATGTGGACGACCGCAGAATTCCCGCCTTGATACTGTTGATCCTGGCCATTCTGCTGGGCAGGCGGGGTGTTGAACCAGTAGCAGGTAGCCTGGGTGTACGCCGCCAGAGCTGGGGCAGAATAGCCGACGTCCATATTCCCGCCACTTGCGGCGAAGAAGCTCGGTTGCACGTCACCAGGATTGTTTGGATCGCCGGACACCTCGCAATAGACCCATGGCGTGCCATAACCATCAGGGACCGATTCGGAGACGGAGTATCCGGTGCCGAGTGGTATCCCGGACCAGGAGACGGATCCGCCGCCGTTGGTTTGCTGAGTTCCGCCCCCATAGTTTGGATCACCGGACTGGAGCGTGAACGACACACCCGCTGCCGGCGTGGTGCAATTCGAGAACGCTGAGTTCGCATCACCACTCGCAGGATCGTATCCAGGAGCGCAATCGTATTTCGTTGCGGTGTAGGTCGCGGTATCCTGCGCGGCGGTCGGTTGCTGCTGCAAGGCGGGCAGCAGGCCTAACAGGAGTATGATCACGACCGACCGTGCAAGGAGCTTATGGGAAATTAACATGGCTTCCATCCTCCGTAGTAGATACGCTCAACAGCCGGGGAGAACGTCTCGCTTGTTAGAATTTTTTATGGCGCTTCACCCATCTTAGACTAATTTTCTGTGAACGCAACTCCCAAATTTCAAGTGGCAGAACGCATCTTGCACGCAACACCCACGCACACACTCCAGGAGGAACGATGAACGCAACTGAACGGCAACGACTTATCGACCGGTATCGGGAAGGCCCGGCCGAGGTCGATCGAGCGCTCGAAGGCATCACGGAACGGGAGCTGGGTTTCCGTATCGCCGAAGGCGAATGGACCCCGCGAGACGTGGTGCATCACCTGGCGGACAGCGAGATGACCTCAGCTATTCGCCTCCGGCGGATGATTGCCGAAGATGAGCCCGTGATCGTTGGCTATGACCAGGAGGAGTTCGCTCGAAGGCTCTATTACACACGGCCTATTGCCGGTTCGTTGCTGGCGCTCGCGGGGGCGCGGGCATCGACCGCTGATTTCCTCGAAGCATTCCAGGAGAGCGATTGGGAGCGATTCGGCACTCACACCGAATTCCCGGATCCCTTCACGGTTATCGGGTGGCTGGAGTACTACGCGGAGCACGCGCACGATCACGCCGATCAGATTCGACGTTCACGCGAGGCGGCCCGGTAGAGGGGGAAAGAGGTTATCGAACGTAAGTCTGGCTCTGACCAGCTTCGCCGTTCGCTCCCGGCTTCAGGACCTAGCTCTCAGGACGACGCCACTCTCGGGGTGTTCGTCGTACCAGGCGAAATTGCCCGGATAGTCGCGCAGTATGCCGTCGCGCAATTCGAGCGTGCGCGAGCAGATACGTTCCAGGAAATAGCGGTCGTGCGACACCGACAGAATAGTGCCGGTGAACTCCTCCAGCGCGGTTTCGAGCGCCTCGATCGCTTGCAGATCGAGGTTGTTGGTTGGCTCATCGAGCACCAGGAAGTTCGCGCCGCCCAGGATCAACCCGGCAATTTGCAGGCGGGCCTTTTCTCCGCCCGAGAGTCGTCCGATCTGGGTCAGGCCGGCCTCACGATCGAGCTGAAGTGAACTGAGAAAACTGATCGCCTGCTGTTCGTTGTAGGGCTGCAGACGGCGGATGTATTCGATTGCCGTCTGCTTTTCCGGCAAGTTCTCTTGTTCCTGAGCGTACCAACCAAGCACGACTGCGGGCCCGAGTCGCACCGTTCCACCGGTTGGTGGAATCTGACCAGCCAGTACGCGCAAGAGTGTGGTTTTGCCGGCTCCGTTTGGTCCCACGAGTCCGATTCGTTCGCCAGACCGGATCTCCAGATCGAACGGTTTGGCGATGACACGATGCGGATAGTCGAACGCGGTTGCATGTGCATCGAGAATCACCGTGGCGCCGCGCTCATTCGAGAAGGAGAAGTTGGCCTGACGCCGCTCGAGATTCGGAATTTTGGTGGCGTCCAGTTTCTCCCGCTCTTCCTCCAACTTGCGACGCATGTTTTCCGCTCGCGAGGCGAACTTCGGATTCTGCCGCGCCCACTGCGTGAGCTGTTCGGCACTTGCCTTCAACTTCTTGAAGTCGCGCTCCTGCAAGTCGCGCAGCTCGGTCGCCCGGTCATAACGCGATTGCCGTTCGGCACGGTAGTAGCTGTAATTCCCGTGATAGACCGTGATCTCACCATGGGCCAGCTCGAAGATGCGGTTGGAGATGCGATCGACGAAATACCGATCGTGCGTGATCGTGGCGACCGCGCCCTCCGCTTTGGCCAGCAAGCGTTCCAGCCATGCCTTGGCTTCGAGGTCGAGGTGATTATCCGGCTCGTCGAGCAGCAGGACGTCCGGTTGCGCGGCCAGGAGCCCGGCAAGCGCCACGATCTTCTTTTCGCCACCGCTCAATTGCCCAACGGGTTTCCCCCAATCGGCTTCCGGAACCCGCAGCCCAGAGAGGATCTCCGCGCCGGGCAAGGGCACCCGATCGTCGCGCGTTTCCTCGATACGGGCCAGCGTCACCGCATAGTCGTCCATCACCGCGGTGAGCTGATCGTCGTCCAGCGGCTCGCCCATACGCAGCTCGAGCCGCGTGAGATGGAGCTCGAGCGCTTCAGGATCGCCCGCGGCGAGCGCAACCGTTTCCAGCACGGTCATTTCCGGATCGATCGCGGTTTCCTGATGGAGATAGCCGATACGCAGCCCCCGGCGCGTGGTAACGGCGCCGGACTGCGGGTTCAGCTCGCCCGAAAGAAGGCGAAAGAGGGTCGATTTTCCGGCGCCGTTCGGACCGAGGAGCGCAAAGCGATCGCCGGACTTGATCTCGAACGAGACGTTCTCGAAAATCTGATGCCCGCCATGGGCGTAGCTAATACCGTTTGCCTGAAGCAGCAGAACCATGCGCGGGAGGGTAGCACGAGCAGGTGTTCGTGCTAAGGGGCAGGTGTAGCCACGGTGGGGTCATCGTAGGGTGGGATATCGAGGATGCCGGCAGCGATTAGCGCCAGGCGTTGCTCGACCTGAGTCGCGCGGTTGTCGTCGTTCACCCCGAGCGTCAGAAGGGCGAGCGAGCGGGTCTCGCCGGAGGGTAAGGTAATGATGCCAACATCGTTGACGACATCCTCCAGATTGCCCGGTTTGTCGATGGCTTCGTACCCCTCGGGAAGCAGAAGGGGGATACGATCGCGGATAAGCTGCTCGTCGAGTATTCCCAGAATTTGCTCGGAGACGAACGGCGAGATGAGTGTCTTCGTCGACAGTTTTTGCATATACGTGGCCATGTCGAACGGCGTACTGATATTGACCGGGCCGAGCTGTGCGGACGATTCGATATACGCGCGGGCGGCATCGACATCTGCCTGGGTAGCGTCTGGCGCGGTTTGCGGCGGCCAGTTCGGAAGCGCGAGCGGATCCGCCAGCAACCAGGTTTCGTTCATACCGATCCGCTCGGCCGTTTGTCGCAGCGATTCGGGTGTCGTCAATGTGAGCATCGTGAGTCCAGCGACATTGCTGGAATAGGCACCGGCCGCGAAAAGCAAGTCTTCCAGGGTCGCCTCCGTGCCCCCTTCATCAGTGGAGAAGTACATGTCCCCGCCCCCTTCGGTGAAGAGCACGGGATCGAGGGTATAGGTCTGCTGGAGCGAGAGCTCGCCAGATTCCACCTTGCTCAGAATGTCCGCCATGAGAATGAGCTTATAGGTCGAGGCGGTCACGAAGGGGACATGCGCATTTCTGGTGACGAGGATCTTTCCGTCCGGTCCGAACACGACCTCACCAAACACTCCCTGCTCCCCCTGCAGGAGTGCCGTCGTTGCAGCTTGCTCGGGCGAGGTGGGAATCCCGTCGATGAATTCGGGCGTGGGTGGAATGGTGGAGGTCGCGGAGGGAACTGGAGTTTCGGTTGGTGGGACGGTAAAGATTGGAGTGACGGCCAGGGCCACGTCTGCGGTCACCGTCGCTGACGGTGCGGTCTCGACGGTACCACTCTGCCTGCCACATGCCGTAAGGAGGAATCCTGGGAGCATTACCGCAAGCACCGCAAATGCTGCACGGTGCCACTTTGTCGGAGCCAAAGTTCCTGAATTTGTTCGCTGTTCGGTCACAAGCCTACCCGACTGCAATCGGTTCGTTTCACCGATTGTACGCGTCAAGCAGGCTTACGTTCGTTCAGAACGTCCCAGCCTTTGATCAGCTTTGGACATTTGCGAGGCAGAAAACAGCGCGGTGGGACGGTTAGATATCGGTGTTGCCGGCGGCGATCAGCCCCAGAAGCGCGAGGATCTCGGTCGCGTGCAAATCGTCTGGCACCGCGGCGGAGTAGGCAGCGACGGCACGGGGTCCGGAATCGAGGAAGAGCACACCAGTGTCATTCACTGAGCCCACCAGGTTGCCCGGTTTATCGGCAACCGGAATATCCCAGAGGTAGGCTGGGAGCCGGTCACGAATAGCGTTATCCAGCAGGATATCGACGATCTGCTCACTCACCCAATGAGAAACGACCGTCCCGTTGATCAAGCCAAGCTGATAGATCGCCATATCGTAGGGTGTGGTGATGTTGACCCATCCCTCTTCGTTATAGGAGTCAACGATATAGGCCATTACCATGTCGATGTCATCCTGGGATGAATCGACGCCTGGCTTCGGCGGCCAATACGGCAGTTCAGTCGGGTTTGCAAAAAGGTACGTCTGCGTCATCCCAATTTCATGCGCTGTCTGGTTGAGAGCATCGGGCGTGGTGAGGGTCAACAGCGTGAGCGCGCTGACATTGCTGGACCAGGCCCCGACGGCATAGAGCAGTTCCTTGATCGGTTTGGAGGTGCCGGCGTCGCTCCAGAGGAAGTACATATCGCCGCCACTTTTGTCGAAAAGCGCCTGGTCGAGATAGACCTCCTGATCGAGCGAGAGTTCTCCCTTCTCAATACGTTTGAGAATATCGGCCATGAGCACGACTTTATAGGTGCTCGCCGTCACAAATGGCGTTCTGCTGTTGTAGGACGAAACGATACGCCCGTTGGCTTCCATCACGACGAAGCCATAGACGCCCGACTGGTCGGAGAGGAGCGCGTTGGTGGCGGATTGCTCCTGAGTCTCTGGCCAGTAGCCATCTGGCGTGGCTGTTGGCAAGGGGGTTGGCGTGTTCGTAGCCGTCGGGATCGGCGTGATAATCGGAGTGACCTGGGACGGAATTGTGGGAGACCCAAAGGACTGTGCAGCGGCAATGGCGGGAATCGATTCCGGCGCGCTCGAGCGCGAGCATGCCGCCAACGCCAAAGTCAGCAGCACGAGTGCTACTGAAAGTCCAAGAAGCGGGGTTGAATTGAGGCGACTTCGCCGGCGCGGGACACCGAGCATTACGTTACCGCATCGCCCTGCTGCCTTGCCGTGCACGGTTTTCGGGGACCGCACTCGTCGACAGCGATAGGGCTCCATCGTCGAATATTGCTATGCATAAGTATACGCGAGGGATTTCGCAAATGCTCCCCGCTTTTGGTGCCGAATCGGCACAACGAGAGGGGGTGCATGAACGCGTTCGTACGCAATTTGCCGGTACTTTTCCGGCCTCCGGGCGGACTCACAGGTGACATTCAGGAAAATCGGCCAGCGCTTGCTACTTGACTCCGCGTACGCTGAAAGCCCGTATCGGCAGGTGGAACGGCGCTGCGTGGCCTGCAACCAATGATTTCCGCACTTGTTCCCGGAGCTCGTCCCGGGCCGGTGCGGGCAAGCCCAACAGATAGCGACTGGCTGGACCGTACCCTGCCAGAAATGGCGTCCAATAGTCATCGAAGTTTTGGAACTCGGCGACGATCTCGACCGTTCCGGTCTCCACCGCATTCATTCCTGCCGAGCCGAAAAGGCGCTCCAACTGAACCGGGTTACAGATGGAATACGCGGTACGCTCGTCAACCTCGGCGGCAGAAGGATCGAGCGCGGTGGCCGCCTCCCAAAAGCGTGTTCTCGGGGCGAAGCCACCCGCGTAGTCCCAGACATACGCCCCTACGGTTCCACCCCGACGCGCCGCGCGGAGCATCTCCCGCACGGCGCTCAACTGCCCTCCGGAAGGCAACACGTTGATCACCAAGCCGGACACGACGGCATCGTATTGATTGGACGCGACCGGCAACGAGCGGGCGTCACCGACTTCATACCGCACTCGCGGATCTTCGATTTGCCGGCGGGCATAGGCGATATATGCAGACGACGGATCAACACCGACCACTTCCCTGGGTTGCTCGGCATCGAGGACCGCCTGAATGAGCGCGCCGGTGCCACAGCCAACGTCGAGCCAGCGTCCATGACTTCCGGCGTCGATCCAGTCGAGAAAGCGCGGAGCCACCAGGCGGCTCCAACGGCCGGTAAGCGGCTCATAGGCTTCACCGGCGGTGGCGAGCTGGGTCGGGTTCTGGTTCACCTGCGTGGTTCTCCCGGAGTGGGGCGATTCAGTCTGGTCAATGTAGCAGACCACGAACCTGCCGGATCGCTTGACAGATACGAACAACCGTTCTATGGTGCGGGCGAAAAAGCACGTCCTACGAAATTGGTAGACTGGAGCAGCGATGAGTGACATTCGATTTGGCTATACGATCGTGTACGTTCCCGAGGTGCAGTCCGCGCTCGACTTCTATACACGCGCCTTTGGGTTCGAGCAGCGGTTCATTTCGCCCGACGGGTCGTATGGCGAGCTGCAAACTGGTTCCACCACGCTGTCATTCGCATCGGAAGCACTGGGGGACTCGCATTTTCCCCATGGTTTTCTCCGGCACTCGCTGGCGAATCCCCCGTTCGGCACTGAGCTCGCGTTCACCACCACCGATGTCGACGGTACGATCACAGCCGCGGTCGCGGCTGGCGCGCAGGTGTTGGTTCCCGCAGAAGTGAAAGACTGGGGGCAAACCGTTGCCTGGGTGCGCGATCCGAATGGGGTGCTGATCGAAATCTGCACCCCGATCACGAGCTAGATTCCAAGTTTCCAAGGAGCGCCTGTGCCGAGAGTCGATTGTTTCCTGCTGGTCGATTCGGCCCAGGTTGCCAATGGCAAGCTTTACATCCTGGGAGGCGGTTGGGCGCGTCTCACCACAACGCAAGCTCCCGTCACCCGCAGCTTCGAAACGGCAATTCGGGTCATCGTTGCCTGGACCGAGACGAATCGCTCGCATGTGCTCGAGCTGCAACTGGAAAATGAGGACGGCCAGGCGCTGCTGGAGCATCCGGTGAAAGCGGATATCCGGGTAGGGCGCCCGGCTTCATTGAAAGATGGAACCGATCAGGTGGTGCCGCTGGCGTTGCGGCTTGGTCCCGTAACGCTTGAGCGGGAAGGCCGATATGCCTTGATCCTTCGTTATGAAGGTGAAGAGACTGCCCGCACTGCGTTCGACCTGGTGCTCAGCCGCCCTGCCCAACCCCAGGCCAAGGGATAGCTCAAGAGAGTTCGAAGCGCTTCTCGAAGTGGCGATCATCGTCCCAGACGCCCAGCTCTGTAAAACCCGTGGACTTGTAAAGCGCAATGGCGTCGGCCCAGTCGTAGGTAGTCTCGCAAACGAGCCGGCGATATCCCCGTCGACGGGCAATCGCTTCCAGTTCAGCTACCAGACGTTTACCAATTCCGCGGCCCCGCGATGCCCTGTCGACGCTCATGCGTACGATGCGCCCGGTTTCCTCGTCTTCCCGCACCAACCCAGCCGTGCCGATCAACGCACCCAGCTCATCTTCGACCACAAGGAAATCGGCGAGTTGTGGAGGATAGGCCGCCGCGATGTCGTCCAGGTCGGGATTGAGGGTTTCGTCGATGAAGCCCCAATGGGCACCGAGGCCATCGAGAATGAGCGCACGCGCGGCGGATTGATCTGCCGTCCTGAAGGGGCGAATCGTAACGGCCGCTGCGCTCATAGACCCGGAATGGCCCAGCCAACAAAACGCGCGACGATCATGACAAACGCACAGAGTCCTAGAACAAAGACGATCGCGATCAGCAATATGGTCGCGGACGAAAGAAGACAACACCCCCCACCCCCGGATGAGGTGTAGACCTTCCCGGTAAACTGCGGAGGGGGCCCTGCCTGCGCTGGGGGCAAGTGGGAATCGTCGATTGGTTCTTCGCGCACGTCGATAACGCGGTAGTCCTCGACCTCGATGATCTCGCGTTGATCCGACACCGCGCAACTCCACGTTGGCACTCAGTCGATTTCGAGCGCTCTGCCTGAAAGTGTAGCCGCGCTCGCCTACTTTCCGATGCAGAATCGGCTGAAGATTTCCGTCAGCACCGCTTCATCGACTGCTTCGCCGGTGACCTCACCGATGGCGTGCAATGCCGCGCGTACATCGGTGGCCATGAGATCGATCGGCAATCCCGCATTCCGGGTGTCGGTGGCCATCTGCAAATGCTCCATGGCGCGATCGATCGCCCAGTGCTGACGCGCGCTCAACAGCGCCGGTTGGGCGTGCTCTGCGAGATCGGAGCGCAACAACCGTCCAATCACGCGCTCCAGCTCGGCCAGACCTTCGCCGGTTTCGCAGGAGAGATGCACCACCGGTGCATCCGGCAGGAGCGCGAAAAGGTCGGCTTGATCGGCACGCGTGGGGAGATCGGACTTGTTGACGACCAACGCCACCCCGGCGGAACCGGACGCTGTCTCTGGCAATCGCTCCGAGATCGTGCGCGCTATTTCCAGATCGGCCGTCGAGGGCGGCACCGATCCATCGAGCACCAGCAGGGCCGCGGCGGAAGAAGCCAGGGCGCGGTGGCTTCGTTCGATGCCAAGCTGCTCGACCAGGTCCGTGCTCTCGGCGATGCCGGCGGTATCGAGCAGGGTCACCGGCAGCCCATCGATCACGGCACTCTCGGTGACGACATCGCGCGTCGTTCCGGCGATGGGCGTGACGATGGCGCGATCGCTGCGCAGCAAGAGATTGAGCAGACTGCTCTTCCCTACATTGGGGCGGCCAACCAGCGCAATCTGCGCACCGTCGCGTATGAGCTTGCCGGACTGCGATCCGGCGATGACCGACGCGAGCGCCCCGAGCGCGAGCGCGAGATCGGCATCGATATTGGTCGCGGGGATCTCATCGTCGGGAAAGTCGGCCGCGGCATCGAGATAGGCCAGCAGCGAGACGATTGCGTCACGAGCTGGCTCCAGGCGGCGGGTCAAGTCGCCACGCAGGTCGCCCAGCGCCAGGTGCAACCCCTCCGCGGTGCGGGCCGAAATGACCTCGAGCACGGCTTCCGCCTGCGCCAGGTCGAGCCGACCGTTGAGGAATGCGCGCAGGGTGAACTCCCCTGGTTCCGCATGACGGGCTCCGGCGGCAATCACTACACGCAGGGTCTCGTGCACGGGAAGTCGTCCACCATGGCAGGAAATTTCGACGGTGTCTTCGGTGGTGTAGCTGTGCGGGCTGGCAAACCAGGTTAGTAGCACGTCGTCGACCAATGCCTGGCTGACAGGGTCGACGATCTGGCCGTAAAACACCCGATGGGATCGCTTCGGCGTCAGTGAAAGCGGTCTCCCTTTGGCCGGTCGAAAGACCCGGGTCGCGATGGCGCGTGCGTCCGGACCGCTCACGCGGATAACGCCAAGACCGCCTTGCCCAGGCGGTGTACTGATTGCGGCGATGGTTGCGGAGTCGAGCATGGGCGGGAAGGGGTTCGGAATTACGGAGAAAAACGTGCAGTGTTCAGAGCTGAGTATCGTGTGAAACGGGTTTGATCTCGCACTTTAGCTCCGAATGGGAAGCTCTTCGGCGGTGCGCATGAACGCTTCGACCTCGGCACGGGTTGGAATACTGTGCATCCCGACTTCGCGCAGGTTCATGGCGGATACGGCTGAGGCGAACCGTGCGGCGCGAATCGCAGAAACCGACCGGTCGGTGGCACCGATGAAAAACGACGCCGCAAAGGTATCACCGGCACCGGTGTGGTCGGCGACATCCACTTTGAAGGAGGACACGCTGGCCCGCTGACCGGCATAGATCACCTTGGCCCCATTCTGGCCCATGGTGATGACGCCCAACCGGTTGGCGCCGACTGCCTCGACCGTATCACGACAGAGCGCGATCTCTTCCTGGCTGACGATGATGCAGTCGAGCCGGCTGACCAGCTCCTTTGGCAGACGCAGATGATTCTGGGTCACCTTGCCCCCACCGGGTTTGGGCCAGTCGCGCATCCAGCCCTGCGGTGTCGCGCCCAGGAAGCTGGGTGAGAGCGTGCCGGTTTGCTTCAGGTCGATCTCCTGCGCAATCGGACCAAGATGGATGATGCGCGCGTTGCGCCAATGGGGTGGGAGACCGCGCAGGTCGATCTGACCGGCCCAATGTGGCAGTTTCTGGGTGCGGCGTCCGCCCGTGTACTCATTGACGAACATGGTGGTGGTATCGCTGTCCTGCACGATGATCTGCAGCTCGTCGGCGTACTCTTCGAGCGAGGGGATGTGGTACCCCGCCATCTCGCGACCGTAGACGCCGCGGGTGAGCACTGCCGTCCGCCAACCGAGCCGGGCCGCGGTCAGCGCCGAATAGAGCGCGGTGCCTCCGAGGACCACCTTCCCATCCGGTTGGATATCGCCACAGATATGTCCGATCACCAGGTATTCCGGCGTTCGGGATGTCTGCATGCCAGAGAGCGAACGGGCGCTGGAGAGTGGCTGCCGTTTTTGCGCCGCCGGTCTGGGCGCCTGTTTTCCATCGTTCGTGTCTGACACTCGTTCCCCCGCTCTTACGTCGTTGCGTCATTGTGCAGGCGCGGCCGAACGTTGTCCATGCACAACGCTGGGCCGCGGCCTGAATTGATTCGAATGGGGGAGTGAACGTGAATCGACGCGTACCGATCAGGCGCGCGGCGTGACGGTGATGCGCCGTTCCTGCCCTTCACCATTGGACTCGGTGGCCACCTCGGGATGCTCCCGCAGGGTCATGTGCACCACGCGACGCTCGTTGGGCGGCATCGGCTCCAGCTCGATCGGACGACCGCTGCGCGAAACCTGCTTGGCCACCCGCTCGGCGAGCGCAATGAGCGACTCTTCCCGGCGAGTTCGGTATGCCTCGACATCCACGATGACGCGGGTGTAATCCCCGAGGCGTTTGTTTGCGATCAAATTGACGATGTATTGCAGATGCGCCAGATGTTCGCCCCGGCGGCCGATCAGCAGACCAAGATCCTGCCCAAGAATGTCGATGAAAATGGTGGGAGGATCTTCCTCGCCCGAATCCATCGACGATGGATTGTCGGTTGCGACCACCTCGGCCACGACGCCCATATGGGCGAGCAGCTCGGAGACGATGGCCTTGGCTGTGGTCTCATCCTCGGTTTCGGGTCGATTCGGATCGTACACCCGCGGCGGAGGAGCGGGGTCGCGGTCGCGGCGATGTCCTTCGCCCCGTTGCGAGGGTCGATCGCCGGGCGCCCGGCGGGCCGCCTGTGGCCGGTTCGCATCCTTCTGGCTTGGCTTGGCACTCGGGATAGGCTGCGATGCCATTCCCTTGGCCGTCACCCGGACCAGGGCCTCGGCATCCTCATCCGGGCCAGCATCGGAGAGCACCTCGATATCGACATCGCTCTCGTTCAGGTCAAGCTGTTCGAGCGCGAGGCGGATGGCCTCTTCGACCGAGAAGGCCTGAATTTCGACACTGGTCATCCGATTTGCCATTTGCTTCGAGCTCCATCGCTGTCGTGGCTCACGCCTGGCGGTGGACTCTCTCGCCACCGGAGGCATGCATACGAAATCGTTGTTCAGGACCCCGGCTGGGAGGTCTTGCGTGTCGAGCGAGTGCGCTTGGGAGCGCCCTTCGCCGAATGACCGTTGGTGTTCACCGGTTCGGCGTCGATCTCGAGATCTTCGCCGGTTTGCGTCTGGACGTTCCGCTCGTGTTGCTGCTTTTTGTTGCCTTTTTTGCTCGTGCTTGTGGTGGTGGTCACCCGCGCCGGCTTGGTTGGCGTCTCTTCGATGTCCTCGTCGACGGTCACTGCGCCATGCCGGGCAGCTTGCTGGGCCTGCGCTTCGTCCATCTTTGCCTGGAACCAGCCCATGACGCCCTTGGGTCGAATGGGGGTGCCATCCTCACTCATCACGACGAACTCTGATGGATCACGCGGTGGCTTATAGCCGAGCCGGCGATGCTCTGGCAGATCAGGCAACCACGGGAACCAGTCCTTCATCGAACCCCAACCGGTGATCAGCCACTGCTGAACCACGGAGTAGATGCTCTGGGTCACCCAGTAGATGACCGGACCGGACGCGAAACCCCACCCGAAGAGCACCACCGTGATCGGCAGGAAGTTCATCATCGTGTTCATCATCGCCTGCTGGGGATCGGACGATTTCCCCATCCCGGCGGGACGCATCATCTTGGTCTGAACGAACTGGAACACGCCCGCCATGATCGGCAGGATATGGTACGGATCCGGCTGCGCCAAGCTCGGGAGCCAGAGGAATCCGCCCAACCAGTAGTCGGAATAGGCGAAGTTCACATTGCCTTCGGAGAGATGCAGAATCGCCCGGTAGAGACCGAGGAAGATCGGCATCTGGATCAGCATCGGCAGACAACCGGCCATCGGATTGGCCTGGTATTGCCCGTAGAGCTTGGTGGTCTCCTGATAGAGCTTTTGCTTGTCCTTGGCGTACTTCTTCTGCAGCTCCTTGATCTTGGGCTGCAGCTCCTGCATGGCGCGGCTGGAGCGGGTGGCCTTGATCGTGAGCGGCAACATGAGGGTCTTGATGATGATCGTAAAGACGATCACCGCCAGACCGGCGCTATGCAGATGAACGGCCAGGAAGTTGAGCGCGTGTTCCAGCAGACTGGTGAACGCGGTCCAGCCCGGGGGAGAGGGAATCGATGGAATGGAAGCCAGTGGATTCAGGATACCGCTGACGATATCGAACTTATCGAGCACGAAGCCTCCGCGCGGAAAACACGAGTTCATTGATGCTGGCGCTGAAACAAGCACCGGCGCGCACGGCGAACGGCTGCCGTGAATGCGGGTCGGAGCATGGTTGTCACACCGTTGGATTGCCTGTTTCGGCGATTACTCACCCACCACTGCTCCCGAGCGGAACGCACGAGCGCGCATGCGCAGACGTTCCGCCGATCCAGCGGCTGAGGGGTAAGCATAATTAACGAGGGGGGATTGGTCCACCTTTCGCCCCATCGTGAACGCATCAGGGCTGCAGGAAGCCGAGGGTGTCGACCGTTACGACGGGAGGGCAGAGACGCCCTCAGCTACGAAGGCCGGGGGATTTGGGTATGGCTGCGCCCTGGATGGATGCGGGGAGTGCATCTGCGTGTTCTCGAAAAGCGATCCCTCTTGTTCGGGTGAGGCCGCGAATGGAGCCAGGGGTGACGGTCTGGGGCCGGGCGGGTAACTCTTGGGCACTGCCCAGGCCCGCATCTGACGCCCTGTGGGTCCGAGGAATCGATGGGGGATACGACTCCATAGGGGGAGGTCGTGTTCTCCACCACACCGGGTTCCCAACGGGAAGTCCGGTCTCCGCCACCACCCGGGGTTGAAACCCCGGGCTACCCAGACGAAACCTCTTCGAGGTTACGTCGGTGGTGGTGCATCGATTGCTCGGAACAGGGCGACGGCTCCAGTGGAAGGAGCCGGAGGGATGCCGGTCTCGTTGGCGCGTCCCTCTCCGCCGATGTGCCGCTTGATGGTATAGTAGAACATTTGTTCTTTTGTGTCAAGCGTGGCGATGTGCTTGGGTGCGGTTCGTGCTTCTGGATTGTCCTGGCTGGATGGAAGCTGATTTTCGATGCGGGGTTTTGGAGAGGGGTCAGGGAAGGGGTTAGCTAATCCGGTACGGGATCGTAGCCGCCTTTGGTCCAGGGGCCGCAGCGCGCCAGGCGCTTGGCTCCCAGCCAGCTTCCCTTGAGGGCACCGTGCTTTTCGATGGCTTCGTAGGTGTAGACCGAACAGGTCGGCTGGAAGCGGCACGCCGAGGGAAAGAGGGGCGAGAGGAGGATCTGATAGAACCGGATGAGTGCCAGTGGGATGACGGTAAAGATCTTCATGATGTGGTGATGATAATAGGTACTGGAGCGAACGATCTGATCGTTATGTTGGTTGGCGGTCGCCGTCGCGGCCGGATCGGCCCGGCGATCGGTTTGTCTGCGAAGAGCCTGGCGCGTTGGAAGAGCGTTTCGAGGGTTTGGCGGGCAACGTCCAGTCCGGTGAGCTCGTCCGGTCCACCTCGCACGATGACCACCACATCATGCCCCTGCTTCAAAGAGGGGTGCAGCTCGCGCAGCGCTTCGCGCACCAGGCGTTTGCACCGGTTGCGCTCGTGCGCCTTGCCGACCTTTTTGCCGGCAACCACGGCGTAGCGGTTGGGAACGGGATTGTCGGGATGCGCAAACACACGAATCACGAGGGGACCCATGGCCTGGGCCTTTCCTCGTGATCGGGCATTGCGGACCTCCCAGTCTTCGCGAAGGCGGAGGGAGCGTTCCATAGCAGGCGGGCAATAGGGAAGAGGCAAAAGGCAATAGTGTCGCCTCGAGCAGCTCACTCTTGCCTTTTGCCTAATGCCGATTTGCCTATTTGTTCTGCGTGAATTTCTTCTCGTCGCGCACGGTGAGCTTCCAACGGCCCTTGGCACGGCGCCGGCGGAGGACTTCGCGTCCCCCCTTGCTGGACATGCGGGCGAGAAAGCCGTGCTCGCGCAGGCGAGGGATTCGCTTCGGTTGATAGGTTCGTTTGGTCATGGTCTCCGTGCTCCCGTCGCCCGATACCTGAGCGATCCTGGTTCTAGAACTGGTTTCGAGCGTCGATGGTCACAAGAATGTGCCGCTGCGATATCGCAGCGGCAACGTTTAACTATAACCGATATTCGAGACGGTCAGCGCAGATCATCTGATCGAAGCGACAGCAAACTTTGGGAGTTAGCCGGCACAGTCGCCCGAACAGCAGTTCCACACCACCACTGCAAGCGTTGCCGCAGCCACAGTGAGCATTGCGTGGCCGCAACACACTGCCGACTTGGAGCACCCCGCACAGATTGATGTGACGCAGATGCTTCTGGGCCCAGCGAGTGATCGAGGCCACAACTGGAATCCAACGGCTCCGATAACTCCAGCGGCAGCGAGTTTCATCATTTTGCGGCGATGCATAGTGGACTCGAAAGTCGGCTTCCGCAGCTTGAGCAAGCCAGATTCGCCGAGCTGCTCGACCGCCAAACTGACAGTTTCTTCGACCAGATCGAGTCGTCGACGCCGATTTATTCTTCGGATTGACCGAGTAGCCATCGCAGAGTCGCCAAACCTCGATAGGCCACAGAGTTCAGTGTGTGATAGCGATTGAGCTGAGGCGTCGAAAAGCACAACCTCATCACCGATGCGCTCCATGCAGAAGTCGCTCAGCGGCCGGGCGGCTGGGACAGCTCGGCCGGTCAGGTTTTCACCACTCGTTGGTGTCTGAAGCTGTTGGTCCATTCCCGCCTCCCTTGTAAGATTTCTCAGAACGAAATGAACGCAGCCGATAAATTCGGGGCGTTCATAATTCATGCACTGTTTTCTTATACAAGATTCTAGCGAGGGACGTGAGGAAATTCAATACGTAAACTGCACATTTCGCCGCATTTCTGGCGCTTTTCCGGAATTTTGAAGGAATTTCGGATCATTTGATCAATGCCCATTGAAACTGTTGCAAGTTCGTTGCATCACAAAGATGCGAGGTTTCGATCTAGGCGTGCGGCGCGCCAGACGTGATCTCATCGCACGATACCTGCGATACCTGAGATACCTGAGAGTTCTTAATTCTCGTGCTGATTCGAGCTCAATCCTAACATAATCGTGCTGCTGCGGAATCGCAGCGGCACTTCGAGATTCTAATCATTTTCGCCCAAACACTTTTCCGTGTCGCGACCGCAGAATCAGCTTGGGTGTGGATCCATTTCACATTCCTATTTGCATTTGCATACGCAATTCACACAGTCGCCCCCACCCGTACCACATGGCTTATTCGAACCGTTACAGTCTGCGTGCTTTGCACAATTGCACGGCGGCGTAGCCGATGCTTCCGGCCCCAACCGTGTTATTGACGCGACGATTGGAATGCCGACCGCGCCAATAGCGCCAGCAGCCACGAGCTTCATTATCTTCCGGCGATGCATGGTGGACTCAAAGTTGCCTTCAGGCGCTTGGAGCAATCCTGACTCTCCGAGCTGCACAATTGCGGATTCGACTGCTTCCCGCCGGATCTCGGGTCTGCTTGCTGCGACAGTTGCTGCGATCTGATCGCCAGAACTGACACCGTCACAGTTTCGCCAGATATCGAATGCGATGATGTTGAGATTGTGATACCGGTTGAGCTCCGAGTCAAAAAGCACGATTTCGTCACCGATCTGCTCCATACAGAAATCGCCCATAGAACGAGCAGCCGGGACGGGCCCGGAAAACTCGAAGGTCGTAACTTCATTTGAAAACTGATCCTGGGATTCGCTCATTGTGGATCCTCATTCTGCCGCACACGCGGAGAAAGCCTGGCACGAATTGCTTCGCCGCCAGAAACAAAAGGAGTCGATTTTTGATTCTCCGGCATTCTAGATGCGCGACGGGGAATAAGCAAGCCATTCCGCCATAAGAACTCCGGAATACTTACAAAATGACCAATTTCCGGGTTTCTACTTTCGTAATTCCGGCGGATTACGAAGTCGAATGCGATCCGTTGCAATGAACGCTCCTCTTCGATTCAGCACCGTGGTTCGGGCTCGCATCTCGGATGGTGCTGGTTCGATGAGCCGTTTCCTTGGGGACACAAGGCCGAATCCTTTTGAGACCAGGATCCGCGGCGGCGCAAGCCGGAAAAACGTTTGAGAGATCGTTCCGACAACTTTCGAGACTTCGCCAGAGTCTCATCATTTGCAGATAACGTAGGCGGTCGCGAATATTCCCATCGAAGCGAATGTGCCAATCAGACCACCTCATTCGCTTTGTACGTACCCCTGTACGAACGCAGGGCGACGATGATACTGGCCAGCTCCTTCAGCTACCATGATGCCGATTCGTCAAGGAATACCGCGTGGCTGCTGGGTTATTCGGCGAGAATTCGTGCCAGCGAGTTCTGTACAAACGGTCTGAACGTGCACTACCATACGTTCACCCCGAACACGGCCCCGGTGTGTTTGACCTGAGGTGGGCAGTCATGCTCATCTTGTGCGCAAACCATTCGGTGGTTGTTTCCTCGGCGCTCGGCGCCGGGTTCCCCGCCTGTTTCGAACGCAGATGTTGCGCTCGAATGGAGGATCCCGGATGGTTGCAGAGCTGGTACGCACCGTCACACGAGTCGAGCAGGAAGGCGAAGCGGTTCGCACGCTGGACTATCTGGGCCGTTCCTTTTTTGGCGGATATCGGCTGGCGAAGTTCGCGCTCGATTCCTGGTCGTTGCTGGGGCAGTCGGAATCGGTCGACTGGGCCGATCCGAAGCGTTCGGCGCGCCCGGTGGTCGAGGTCTGGCGGCAGGACGATCATACCGGCCGGCCGCTTGGGGCGATGACGCTGCACTACTACCATTGGAACCGCATTCGCCGGCAGCACTATTTCTCGATCATTCCCAATCCACGCCAGCCGAAACGCGCACGCATCTTCGTCGTGCCCTTCGAAGAGCTGGTCAGCCGCGAGCTCGGCATGGTTACGGCACCATGTGTCGCGGTGGAACTGGGGTATGTGGCGGTGTCGCCTGAGGCGCGCGGCATGGGCATCGGCGGCGCGTTCTTCGACACGTTCATGGATCGCGCCAAATTGCTGGCGCCGGAACGGAATCTGGCGTTCACCATCGTCATGGCGCGGCACGCGCATATGCCCTGGGGCGGCGAGCTGATGGCGCATCTGATCGAGCGCGGGGCGACATCGCAGCGCACCTCGATGCTCATGTCCGAGGTGGGCCTGGAGCTCAATCATCCGCCCGACCTCTGGGAGGTGGATGACCACGCCCGCCCGACGGCCTGGATGGCAGAACGCCGCGGTCTGGACGTGATCGGTTACGGCAAGAATCTGGGCCAGGTCTGGGCCGGACGACCGGGACAAGCCAGTCTCGATGTTTCTATCGAGCTTCAGCGCCGTTTGGCCAGCTAAAGCGGTTGCGAAAGGAAGTGCACGCCGGCGACGATGGGGTGTCGGCACCACACCGTGAGAGATTCTTCGCTTCGCTCAGAATGACAAGCGGGGGTACGGGTACTTCTTTCGAGAACCGCTGTAATCCCCCGATCCTGACTTTCAGTTCGAGCCACCAAGGGTACGGTAGGATGAATCGGCATCCTACCGTACCGTTCTTCCTTGCATCGAATCCAAAACGAAAGGATTGTGTACTCGATGAAAAACCTCGTGATGACCTTGATTGCGCTGGTTGCTCTGCTGGGGAGCACCGCGGCGCTTGTCATCGTTCACACCCCGGCAAGCGTCGTGCGGGCCAGCGATGACGATTGCGACTCCAGTGGACCGGGCAGTGGTGACTGCGACGACGATCACGAGGATAGCTCTGACGATGGCGATGACCATTCCGGTCATGGTGGTGGCGATGACGATTTCGACGAAGATGATGTCGCCGCGCAAACCGCGCTCGCGCAGCCGGTAGGCGAGCGCGAGATTCGTTTCATCGATGAGCGGGTATCGCCGAATAGCATCACCATCAAGGTGGGGGAGACGGTCACCTTCGTCAACGCGGACGACGACGAGCACACTGCCACCGGTCCCGGATTCGATACCGGAATCATGAACCCTGGCGATTCGGTCACGATCACGTTCGACGAAGCGGGAACGTTCGATTTCGTCTGCCAGTTCCACGCGGAGATGCGCGGCACGGTGATCGTCGAAGGTGACGGTACGCCTGCGGCGTCACCGGTTGCATCGCCGGTGGCGAGTACCACTCCGGCTGCCGACGCGCAGACAGCGGGCGCGACGATCGACATCGGCATCGTCGATTTCGCTTTCGAGCAGGCGGATATCACGGTCGCGCCGGGCACTACCGTTACCTGGACCAACAAGGGAGTAGCTCCTCACACCGTGAGCGGACTACCGGAAGAATCGGGAACGCTCGATCCAGGACAGTCCTTCTCGTTCACGTTCGATGACACAGGGACGTTCGACTATCAGTGCGCCTTCCACCCGCAGATGGTGGGACAGGTGATCGTCGATCCGGACGCACCGCCGACGGGTGCGTGATAACGCAAGAGGCCAATTCTCCCCGCTTCCGGATTCGGAATTTTGTGTACCGTTGCCACAGTAAATTCGATCTCGAGGGAGGACGGCCATGCTGCTACGGAATTTGCGCGCGCCGGATGGCGTGTTCATCGATCTGCTGGTCGAAGACGGCACTATCGCCGCGGTTGGGCTGGTGGGAACGCTGGACAGCTCGGGTGAGACGTTCGATTGCGGCGGGCGGCTGGTCTACCCCGGGTTCGTGGATGCGCATGCGCATATCGACAAGAGCCTGCTGGGGTTGGGCTGGGAGCGCAATGAGGTGGGGTCGTCGATCCACGACATGATCGACAACGAGCGCCGCCTGCGGGTCGAGCGGGATATCGATTTTCATCAGCAATCTTCACGCGTGGTGCGCCGGATGATCGCGGCCGGCACCACCCATGTGCGCACGTTTGTCGATATCGATACCGACATCGGTCTCAAGGCGTTCGACGGCGTGATGCGGACCCGGGAGGAGCTGGCCGATGCGATCTCGATCCAGATCTGCGCGTTTCCGCAAAGCGGCATGCTGGTCCGACCGGGAACGGTCGAGCTGCTGGAAGAAGCCTTGCGGCAAGGCGCCGAGGTGATCGGCGGGCTCGATCCGTCGGCGATCGATCGCGATCCCAAGGGACATCTCGATACGATCTTCGCCCTGGCGGAGAAATACGACCGCGATATCGATATTCATCTGCACGAGCCGGGCGAGCTGGGCGCGTTCGATATGGAAGAGATCGCCGAGCGGACCAAGCGGCTTGGTTTTCAGGGGCGGGTCGTGATTAGTCATGCGTTTTGTCTTGGCACGGTTGACGAGGCGTCCTGCGACAAGCTGATCGAGCTGCTGGTGGAGAATGACATCGCCATCATGAGTCACGGTCCCAGTGGCCCGCGCGTTCCGCCATCGGTCAAAAAGCTGCGTGATGCGGGTGTGCGGATGTGCACCGGCAACGATGGGATTCGCGATGCCTGGGGACCGCTCGAACATGCCCGACATGCTGCTGCGCACCTTCCTGGTGGTCTATCGAAACAATTTCCGCCGCGATGACGATATCCAGATGGCGCTGGACATTGCGACCTCTGGTGGGGCGCAGGTCATTGGCGTAGAGAACTACGGGCTCGCGGTGGGCGATAGCGCCGATCTGGTGATCGTCGACGGAGAGAACCATCTGGAGCCGATCTTCGAGCGGCCGGCTCGGTGGCTGGTCATGAAGGATGGGAATGTCGTGGCACGGGATGGGGAGTGTTTGGTCTAGAACAGAAGCGGGGGAATTGAAGACGACGAGAGGACAGGGACGTCCTCCACTACGGACCGATGGGTGCGGAGGCGGGTAACGAGAGCTTGGGTGAGGGTCGCAACCGGTGCAATCGGCCAGCTCGTCACGGGGTTTCTGCATCTGCTCGAGTCGAGGTTGTAGCATAGCCAGACTTCGTGCCGCCAGCATGGCGAGGCGCGATCGAATGACGAGGTCCACCGCCCACCGTGTCCGAAACGATTCTTATCGATGTCCCGGTCGAGGAGCAGACCCGGGAGGATGAAGCTGCCGCGCCGAATGCGCGGCAATTTCGCACTGTGACGTTCGGCATGGTGTCGCTGGTGATCCTGCTCGCTTATCAATCGCTGGCGGTGACCACGGCCATGCCGACCGTGGCCGAGGCGCTCGACGGTCTCGCCCTCTATGCCATGGCGTTTGCCGCGCCGATGGCAACCGGCGTGATCGGTATGGTCGTCGCGGGGATCTGGTGCGACCGGCGCGGACCGGCGGGGGCATTGCTGGCGGGGGTGACGCTTTTCATCATCGGCATGCTGTTGGTTGGCACCGCACAAGTCATGGAAATGGTGGTCATCGGACGGGCGGTACATGGCCTTGGGTCGGGATTGTTGCTGGTCTCGCTTTATGTCGTGATCGGGCGCGCCTACCCCGAGTCGTTACGACCGGGTGTTTTCGTGGCGATGTCGGCGGCCTGGGTTGTACCGTCCATCGTTGGACCGACCATTGCCGGATTGACGGTGCAGCATTTCAATTGGCGCTGGGTTTTTCTCAGCATGCCAATTCTGGCGATCCCGGCAGCCATCCTGGTACGTCCAGCGTTGCGCATGCTCGACGACACCGAACCAGACGCCGACTGGGACCGGCGCGGCGCGATGGTCAAGATCGGATGGTCGATCCTGGCCGCACTGGGGGCCGCGACGTTGCACTATGGTGGTGAACGGCGGGATATTGTGGGAATCGCCATGATCGCCGCGTCGATCGCGGGACTCGTTTTGAGCAGTCCCCGTCTGCTGCCGAAAGGAACCTTCCGGGCCGATCGAGGACTCCCGACCGTTTTCATTCTGCGTGGGCTGGTGGGGTCGGCTTTTATCGGTGCGGAAATCTATCTTCCCCTGCTGCTCGATCGCGAACGTGGCTTTTCTCCCGCTATGGCGGGCTCGATCCTGACGATCGGCGGGGTTACCTGGTTTGCAGGATCGTGGTTGCGCGGCCGATTCGATACGCGGATTGCGCCGGCCACCTTCGTTCGAACCGGCGCGATTTCGCTCTGTATTGGAATTGCCAGTGTCGCCTTGCTCATCTGGGAACAGATCCCGGTGCTCGTCGGGGTGCTGGGCTGGGGGTTCTCCGGCTTCGGCATGGGATTGATCTATTCCTCGCTCTCGCTGCTGACCCTGCAACTTTCGACACGGACCGAGCAGGGTAAGAACAGCTCCTCGTTACAGGTATCGGAAGCCCTGGCGGTCTCCGTAACACTCGCCGTGACCGGCACGGCATTCGCGGCGCTGGAAAGTCGAAACGTGAGCGCCGGGTATCTGGTGTGCTTCGGTATTTCATGGGCACTCGCGCTGGGTGCGGCGTTGCTCAGCGGGCGCGTTCGGGTGGGGTCGCCGCCTGAGCACGCGATTCTCTGAAGCGGTTGCAGATAGATGTGCTCGCACGAACCGTTACCTGGTGACAGGCACCACTCGCTGCGGCGAGGAGATCCTTCCCGTTGGTCAGGATGACAGGCTGAGCGAGCAGGCACGTGTTCTCAGAACCGCTCTAGGTGCCTCCCCGGGGTGACGCTGGCGCATGCATGTGAGATCGGATTCTAACGACTCTGCAACTCCGCGATCGACGATCGGCGTTGTCGAAGCTCGGGACCATTTTTTCTGCTCAGAGACGCTCCTGGAATGTGGCTTTCGGCTTTTCTGCAACGAAGTTGTAACGCTCGATGCGCTGCCTGTTGTACTTCCGCGACCGGTCGCGCGTCACAGTATGCGTAGCTGGGTTACCCGGTCGTTCGTCGTTCCCGAAATATGCAAGAGCAGATGCCCGCGCGGATGTTCGGGACCTTCATCGATGATGTCGTCGCCATCTCGTTGACCGTGGAGTCGGAATGATCGGATTCGAGCGGAAAGATTTGTTCGTATGCGCTATCACGTCGTTGCGCTCGATTTCGATGGAACACTCGCGCAGGGCGAACAGGTTCATCCGGACACCGTCGCCGCGCTGGAGCGACTGCGGGACACCAATCGCCGCTTGATCGTCGTCACCGGGCGGGAATTGCCGCCGTTGCTGCAGCTTCTGCCCCGACCTGAGCTCTTCGACTGCATCGTGGCCGAGAATGGTGGTTTGCTCTATTTTCCGGCCAGCGGGGAGGAACGTCCGCTGGCTGCTCCGCCACCCCCTGAGCTGGTGGCGATGCTGCAGGAACGTGGGGTGCATCCGCTTTCGGTTGGGCGGGTCGTCATCGGCACGTGGGAACCCCATCAGGACACCGTGCTCGAAGCCATTCGCACCCTCGGTCTGGGACATCAGATCGTCTTCAACAAGGGGGCGGTGATGGTGTTGCCGTCGGGAATCGACAAGGGAACAGGACTGGCGGCCGCATTACATGCGCTCTGCCTCTCTCCCCACAACGCCGTGGCTCTTGGCGATGCCGAGAACGATCATGCCATGTTCGATCTGGTCGAATGCGGTATCGCGGTGATGAATGCACTCCCGGCGGTCAAGAATCGCGCCGACCTGGTGACGAACGGCGATCACGGATGGGGAGTGATCGAGATTGCAGACCGCCTGCTGGAGGACGATCTGGCGTCGTGCGCGCCGAGCAACAACCGGCATGAGGTGCTGCTCGGCAGGCAACTGGATGGCGGCACGATCGCGCTCCCCGCGCCAAATCAGACGATCCTGATTGCCGGGCCTTCACAGAGTGGAAAATCGACGATCACACTGGGGCTGCTCGAACGACTCATGGAACAAGGCTATCAATGTTGCGTGATCGACCCTGAGGGCGATTACGAATGTCTCCCGCAGGCGGTTTCGGTGGGAGATGCCACCCGTCCGCCGCTGATCTCCGAGATCGTGCAAATCCTCGATCATCCCGGCCAGAGTGTGGTAGTCCATATGCTTGGGGTTCCCTTCGACGACCGACCGGATTTCTATCGGCGGTTGGTCTACCAGCTCGATGAGCTGCGGCGGCTTGTGGGAAGACCGCACTGGTTGATCTCGGACGAAGCACACCATCTGCTGCCCGGTTACCGTAGTCCCGCGGAAGTGTTGCTCCCGCAGGAATCAGGCGGGAATATCTTCGTCACGGTCGATCCTGCCCATCTGGCGTCAGAAGCCTTGCAGGCGATCGATCTTGTCATTGCCACCGGTTCCGAGGCTGGCGAGGTTCTGGCTCGGACGGCTCTCGCCCTGGACGAGCAATTGCCTGTTCTGCTTCCTGGCGAATCGAGCGAGCGCGTGGCGTTTTTGTGGCACCGTGGAAAAGATGCGACGGCGACGCCGATGATCGTGGTGCCACCAAAGGTGAAACACCGGCGGCACCGGCGGAAATATGCGCAGGGCGATCTGGGAGCCGAGCGCGGTTTCTATTTCTCCGGTGCGGCACATGAATGCGGTATGCGCGCAACCAATCTGGTGGAGTTCATGCAGATCGGAGACCGTCTCGATGAGGAGACGTGGCGCTACCACCTGGAGCGTGGCGACTATTCCCGCTGGCTGAACGATGTGATTCGCGATCCCGAGCTCGCGTTGGCGGCGCAGCAACTCGAACAACGTTCCGACCTGCCGATATCAGAACGCCGCGCCCGGTTGCGGCGAATCATCGAAGCGGCTTACACCCTTCCGGTTTAAATACGTCAGGACCCTCTCCCTGCCGGGAAAGGGTCCCCCGCTACGACCACAAAGAGGGGGGCAAGCGCACGCACCCGCCTGCAGACTTATTCCGCTACGCCGCACCATTCGATGGCGATGGCCGCGAATGCCTTGGTCGCTTCGACGATGTCCTGGGCGGCGATGTATTCATTGGCGCCGTGCACGCCCCCGGTTTCGGTACCGGGTCCGAACCAGAGTGCGGGCTGTCCTTCTGCGAACCAGTAATTGCAATCTCCGACTGCAGGAGAGACGCCTCGCTTCGGCGCTTGGCCAGTGAGCGTTTCCATTGCGTTCGAAATCGCCACTACGCCGGCGTGATCGGCGGGCATGTTGATGGCTTCCTTTGGTGGATGCCCAAAGGGGATCTCGAGGGTGGGCGGATGCTGGCGCAGCCAGGGATCGGCCTGGGTCACCCGGTCGACGGTTGCCCGTACCTCTTCGATAACCTCCGCAACCTTGCGATGCGGATAGAAGAGCATGGAGCCGGTCGCCACGCAGCTATCGGGGATATTCGAATCGGGTACCGCGGCATCAGCCGCGCCGGCATGAATCGAATTGATCGAGATGAACTGACCGCCGGGCGGCAAGAGCGGGTTGGTTTCCCATTTCGCCCAGTTTTGCTCCAGCTCCAGAATCGCCCGTTGGTATTTGAGCATGTTGTCGATCGCGCTGACCGCGGCCCGCTCCTGACCGTACGGGAGCGGAATGGTGGCGAGGTATCGCTCGGCAATGTGCGCTGATTTGCCGGGAACTGTCAGGCGGAAATAGATCTCGCCCTTGCCGACATGGAAGATCTCGAAATTGGAGCATTCCGGGAAGATCGCAAGATCGGCGGAATAGCCGCGATCGAGCACGGCATTGCAGCCCAACCAGTACCGTCCTGATTCCTCCCCGCAGGTGTGGGCAATCATCAGGTCGCCAGCGAGCTCGACGCCCGCTTCCTTGAGCAAGATCGATGCCCATGCCTGCGCCGCGCTGCCGCCTTTCATGTCTGCCGATCCGCGGCCCAGCAGGTAGCCATCGCGGACCTCGCCCGAGAAGGGGTCACCCTCCCAGGCAGCGCGTTGCTCGGCATTGACGGGAACGACATCGGTGTGCGAAACCCAGATCAGCGATTTTCCGCCGCCACTCCCCTTTTGGGTTGCAACGATATTGGTACGGTTCGGTTCGACTTCCCAGACATCGACGGTGCCGAATGCACCGGACTTGTCCAACTCTTCCGCCAACCATTGTTGCGCGGGACGCTCAGCATCCGGATTCGGCTCCAGCTCGGGATTGATCGACGGCTGACGGATGAACTCGCCAGCAAAGTCGAGAATCTCCTGGGCTCGGCTGTCAGCCAGGGCTACCACACGATCGAGCGCCTCGCGCTGCTTTACGTTCAACTAAACCTCCGATGTATTGGAACGACCGTCGCGCCTACTTGACCGCGCCGGCCGTCAATCCCTTGACGATATAGCGTTCGAGGAACACTCCGATGATGACCAGCGGCAAGATGGCCGCGGTGGCGATGGCCGCCATGGCCCACCAGGCGACTCCCTGCGAGCTGACCTGCGCGGCGACCATATAGGGCACGGTCGTGGCATTGGTGCGCGTGAGGATGGCGGCAAAGAAGTACTCGTTCCAGGAGAAGATGAGCGCCAGGATGAAGGCCGCGGCGATTCCGGGCAGGGCGATTGGCAGGACGATCCGCCCAAACGCGCCGAAATAGGTCGAGCCGTCGACCACGGAGGCTTGCTCCATCTCAGGCGGAATACTGTGAAACTGATCGCGCATGATCCAGATCACGATCGGAAGATTGGCGACGGTGTACAGCAGGATCAGCCCGAGGTGGGTATCGATCAGGTTGAGCCGGCGATAGAGAATCAACAGGGGCATGATGATCGCCACTGGCGGCAGGATGAGCTGGGAGAGGAACCAGAAGGAGATGTCCTTGTTGCGAAACGGTCCGAATTTGTAGTTGAAGCGGGCGAGACCGTAGCCGGCCATCGAGCCAAGGATGACCGCCAGGATCGACGATGAGAGCGAAATGATGAGGCTGTTCTTGAAGTTCTTGACAAAGATTTCGCCCTGGCTGCCCTGGGTGACCGCGTCCCAGCCGAGACTGGTGGGATCGAAGTCGAAATAGGGAAGATACGTCGGCCCCTGGATGACGGCGGTGTTCGGCTTGAAGGAGGTGGTAACCGTCCAGTAGATCGGAAAAAGGCAGATCAGGGCCCAAACCAGCAGGATGGCATACGTGGCGATCCGCCCGACGACGTGCCAATAGCGCGTCGAACGCGGCGCCTGCGGCACCTGGACATTGGCGTAGCCGGAGGCGGTGGGAACCGTGCTAGTTGACATCGCGCACCTTCCGGGAGACCAGGTAGAGGAAGAGGGTCATTATTGCGATGATGATAAAGAGGAAGACCTCGGCCATCGCGGTGCCGTAGCCGACGTTCAACGATTGATATCCCTCACGATAGATGTAGGCGGTCAATGTTTCGGTGGCGTTGCCGGGACCACCTCCGGTGACGACCAGAATGATGTCGATCAGCTTGAACTCGAAGATCATGCGCAGCACGATCGCGGTCAGGCTCACTGGTAAGAGCAAGGGCCAGGTCATGTCGCGAAACGTTTGCCAGGCCGTAGCGCCGTCGATACGTGACGCTTCGAAGATCTCCGGTGGCATCGCCTGCAAGCCGGCCAGCAGCATGACAAAGATGAACGGGATGGAATACCAGGCGCTCAACAGGATGAGCGCGAACATCGAGTGCCGGCCGTCCTGATAGAACGAGTACTCGATGCCGAGATAGTCGTCGAGGATATTGGTGATCGGGCCCCAGCGCGCGTCGAAGATCGAGCGACCGATCATCCAGCCGGCCGCGACAGGGCTCATCATGAAGGGAAGCAGAAACGCAACGCGAAAGAATTTGCGTCCCTTGATGTCCTGGTTGACGAGCACCGCCATGAGCAATGCGATGGCAAACTGGAGCGGAATCCCCACGAACACGAAGGTCAGGTTGTTCTGGAGAGCGTTCCAGAAGCGGTCGTCCCCCCACATGCGGCGGAAGTTATCCAACCCGCTGAACTGACGTCCGTCGACCGCATTCAGCCGCCAGTCGGTAAAGGCGACGTAGAGCCCGAAGACGGTCGGGAAGATGACGAAGAGGAGCGTAATGATGACAGCAGGCAGCAGAAAAAAGCGCCGTTGAAACTTGAGACTGGGCGACCAGCCGCTCGGCTTGGGTTGCACGGGTTGCGACGTCAAATCTTGACCCACCATGATTCAGCCCATCTCGTCTCTTCGATCCTCGACTGATCTGCCCAGGCGAACAAACCCAGGTTCACGAGAGGAATCTACCGCGAGAATTGGCCCTACGTGACGATAGAGCAACTGCTGGGAGCGAACATACTCCGCTCCCAGCAGTCAGACCTACGAAAGATTAACCGAGCGAAGCCGTATAGAGCGTTTGCTGGCTCTCTCGTCCGAGCTGATCGGTGAGGTCCTGCCATTGGGCGACGGCATCGTCGAGCGCGGTTTGCGCATCGATTTCGCCTGCGACTGCACGGGTATAGGCGTCTTCCAGCAGGATCCAATACTGACCCGTTCCCGGAATGCGCAGATCAACGATTCGGTTCGGATGCTCGTACGTATTCAGGATAGAGTCGAGATACTGCTTTGCATAGTCCTCGGGGAACCCGGCAAGCGTCCACTCCTGGGCATTAAAGTGGCTCTTGCGCCACGGGTTTGCCCCAGACGGATGGATCATCATCCACATCGAGATGTCTTTACCACTCAGATGCTTGATGAGATCCCAGGAAGCTTCAGAAACCCCGCGATCCTCCGCGGCATTCATGACATAGCACCCCCAGCCGAGGAAGGCCAGGTAGGGCGCATAGTTGAACTGGCCCATCTCACCAGGCGCGCCAGTGCCAGTCACGGTATCCCATGTCTTCGTCGACCAATTGTAGACATCGGGCGAGCCCGGAAGGATGGAGAAGCCCACCTTTCCCTGCACGATGCTGGTCGGGTTCGAATACGCGTTTGGTCCAATGTCTGCGAACCAGTGAGCCATGGTGCCGGTGCCGGCCAGAAAATCCCCATACGTCTTCAAAAGGTCAGCATTGACCTGATCGGGTGGTGCCCAGGGGACCGCGGCGATCATGTCATCAAGCGCACGCACGAAGGCTGGGGAGTTGATCTTTGGGGTCATATCGACGGGATCGAAGAAGAAGGCCGGATCTTCCGGGTGCTTGGCATAGGCGCTGGCGCGGCTGAAATAGAAATACGATCCGAGACCGCCACCGCGTGCGAGCACGTCGAGAATCCCGTAGAGATCCTCGCCTTCGTGCTCCTTACCGGCCATGAACTCGGAGTATTGCTGCACCTGTTGCCAGGTTTGGGGTGGCCCGAAGTCGCCTTCGCCACCATCGGCGGTCCATTGCTCGGCCAATTCCTGGGAGGAGAAGACATCCGAGCGATAGTTCATATGATGGCAGTCACCATCAAGGGAAGCGCCATACACAATTCCATCCCAGGTGCGGGTGGGACCCTGCAAATAGGAGACGATGTCATCGAAATCCCACTCGGGGTCCTTCAAGATGGAGTCCGGCATAGGCTGGCAGTGACCGCCACCGAGAATTTCGCCTTCCCACCCGCCGGAACCGAAGAGCACATCGAAGTCGACCGCATTGGACGAGATCGCCTGGGCCATCTTGGGATAGGAGTCGGCCTGGGTGACATCGATCCATTCGACGGTGGCGCCGGTGGCCTCCTCCCAGGCACGCGCGAGCGGCCGAAAGACGTTGTTCGCGGCATTCGCGTTGCTCAGCCCCTGGAACCGAACGGTCTGGCCCGCGAACTTGCCGGCGTTATCCGTCTTCAGACAGAGCTCGCCAACGCGCTCCATGTCTGCATCAGTCGGAGTCAATCCGGCGCCAGGAATCTGCAGGATCTGATTGCGAACATCGTCTTGCGCCAGCGTTCGCTGATACGTCTTCCCGATGACGCCGCTCGCACACATTCCAGCGGCGGCTCCTGTCGCTCCCTTAAGCACAGTCCTTCGGTCCATACGCTTCGACTGTCCCACGATTCTTTCTCCTTGTTGATGCAGAAGCTCGCCTCTGCTCAGCAACGTCCCGACCACTCGAAGGGGACAAACTCATTTCTGCCCATCTGCGGCTCTCCGACTACGAGCTCTGACCCCTTCTCGTATCGGTCCAGTATCGCAAAGTGCCACACGCATAGCAACGAGACCAGGTACTGTCAATTTGTTCCAGATTCAATTTTCTGCGCTTTCTCCAGTCTCGAACGCGTTTAATCCGGCTCCCTTTGGGTAAGTCCAGCAAACCGATCGACAACGTTGCGCGTAATGGTCGAAACGTTGTTGTTCCCGTCGTTCCACATGAGACTGCCAATCCAGTTGATCGAGCCAGTGGAGAAGACCGCGCCACCGTTACGGTCCTCCAGATACGTCAGGTCCGCGCGGACCCGGGGTTCCTCGGTACCTCCCAGTCCTGGCAGCACATAAGAGCAGTCTTCGACGACCAGTTGGTAATAATCCGAATGACGCAGTTCGGTCGTTGCCAGGCGCAACGTTTCGTCGGGCGTCCCGAGGGAGTAATCGAGCCGGTCGATCTCATCTCCAGCCGCCCCATTCATGATGAAACCAAAGTCACCGATGATTTCGTCGCTGTCGACCCCATCGAAAATGAAGGACGCGGCTGGTTCGAAACTTCCGGGGGTGCGTACATATCCCGGAGCTCCACCCCACCCTTCGGAGGCAAACCCCACCCCGCACAGGCTATTCGGCGGTAACCCGCGATGTCGCCATAAGCCGCCGGGTTCCCCAGTGGTTGCCAGCATGACCTCGCCAGGATGTGAGGTCCAGGCACGAATTCCGCTGACTCCTCGTCGTACTTCGATGAAATGGGGTGCGTCGTCATCCATGGCCGTCACCCAATAGAAACCATTGCCGCCGAGGTACATGAGTTTCCCGCCTTGCTCCAAGTAGGCTTCCATCCCTTGAAGCATGGGAAATGTCCAATATTCGGGGTGGCTTCCGGTGAGCACTACGCCATAGTCGGCCAACAATGTTTCGCCGTGGAGATGCAAGTCCTCATCCGTGGCGACATCGTAGGCAATTCCTTGCTGTTCCAGCCATTCGATGAGATAGAGATCGGCCGCAAAGTGCCTGGCTTGATTGTGGAGCCAGTGCAGGAATTGGGGCCGCATCGTCAGAATCGGACGTAACCGGGAGGAGTGGCAGACTCCACTCCCGTCCGGATGGAGGTCGTAGATGGAGGATCCCAACTCGGGATGGTTCAACAAGAACAGATCGAGTGGCTTGACTTCGACATCGATATCGGTGGATTTCTCGATGAACTCCGGATTCGTCCAGATAACCTGGAACTGTCGTTCGTTCCCATACGCGAGATAAGTATTCGTTGGCGCGAGAAACAGGACGCGCTCTTTGGTTTCGGAAGGGGCTGGGCGTAAGTAAAAGGGGACGTAATCGAAGACTCCGCCGGCCTCGAGACGAACCGCGTAGACGCCGGAGTGCCAATCTTTCGAGGTCGACACTACGAAATCTGTTTCCCAGTCACAGTCCTCCAGGTCGTCTTCATGGAACCAAATGGCCCCGTACTGACCTGGATCCTGATCGTAGGAGACTCGGCTCCCGTTCCAGTTCGCACCGATTACCGCGCGCATCGGCATATTAACGGTCGTGCCATGCAGCTCGTTGCCAGAGATATCGACGACTGAATTCGAGTCAACGTTCTGGGAAAGATCCCAACAACCGACGAGCCCATCCGAAAGTTCCAGCGGGTTCCCGCCGCTGCCCAGATGCTCGATCTCGTCGTCGGTCAGACTCCGGGCCCACAGACGCGGGCGGTCCACTTTCCCGTTGAAACAGCCGTGAGGAGTAGCACCGCCGCGGGCGCGCGGCGTGAGCGACCGCGCCCCCAGGACGAGCGCCCCACCATGCGGAAGTGTCTCACTGCGCGCCATCCCTACCGTCTTTCGGGCCACATTGCTGAGCCAACGCCGCTTGCACTCGACGACATCGAGTTGGAACATGCGCAGGCTCGTATCGACACGAAGCGCGACGAAATACCACCGTCCCGCAATCAGCGCCTCGGTATCCTCCAGCCGAGCCGAGCCATTGTTTCTGCGATCTCGAAGGTCAACAGCCCCTCGGCTGACAGGTACAACTCGAACCCGTCACCGCTCTCCGGGTCTCGCCGGGAGACGATACCTTGTGCCTGGTCATGCTGGGCGAGCCCAGCCTGCACCCAGCACTGCAGCGTGAGGCCCGATGCCATGTCAATACCGTCGACTCCCGGGATTCCGATATAGGAGCCAATGGCGATTTCCTGCAGCCGTCCCGGATAGGAGCCGCTCGACGCAGACACCATGACCGTGTCGCGACCCGGATCCGGGTCAGAGAAATAGTGGTCGAATCGGACGATTTCAACCCGATAATCTGACTCTGTCGTACTTACTTTTATTTCGAGATCATTACCCTGTTGAACACTCAATTTGTCCGAATAGCCCATGATATAGAGTTGCAGCTCGTCGTCTCGATCCATCTGATGTGACCTCCGTACTCCTCGATGATCCAGCCAAAACCGCTCAACTGAACCGATAGGCGCGCATCGGATCGTCCGATGTTGCTATCGTTTCAGCAAATTCATCCTCACGGTGAAAGGGATCTCTTGGTGATGCATGAGCACAATCCAGTGTCGATCGAGGCGAACAAAACTGTCGTCAGAAACTTCTTCGAACGAGCCTGGAATCTTGGTGAAGAAGCAGCGATCGATGAATTCATAGCGGAGGACGCTGGAGGCAATGATCCCGATTTTGGCGCTGGGCGGGAAGGCTTCCGGCAGCATTGGAAACTGTGGCGCGCTGCATTCCCGGATCTGCATTTTCATATCGTCGATATGATTGCCGAGCGTGATTACGTCTTATGTCGATGGGTACTCACGGGTACCCACACGAAAGATTTCCTGGGAGTCGCTCCAAGTGGCAAGACATTTCGCGTCGAAGGTATGAGCCTCGAGCGGATTGGAAATGGGCAAATCATCGACGGGTTCGATGGCTGGGATAATTTGGGATTCCGGCAGCAGTTAGGCGCGCTCGACGCCACTTCTTAATCGACGAGTACCAATGAATCCGCCATCAGATGAGACTGGAGGCGCATCGTGCGATGCGCCTCCAGTTGGGTGTGCGTGATCTATCCGAGCGAAGCCGTATAGAGGGCCTGCTGGCTCTCGCGACCGAGCTGGTCGGTGAGGTCCTGCCATTGGGCCACGGCGTCATCGAGCGCGGTTTGCGAATCGATCTCGCCGGTAACCGCGCGTGTGTAGGCGTCCTCGAGCAGGATCCAGTACTGGCCAGTACCCGGGATACGCATATCCACGATGCGATTCGGATGCTCATACGAGTTGAGAATCGAATCGAGATACTGCTTGGCGTAGGCCTCCGGGTAGCCGGCAACGGTCCACTCGGCCGCATCGAAGTGGCTCTTGCGCCACGGGTTCTGGCCGGAGGGGTAGACCATCATCCACATGGAGATGTTCTTGCCGGTCAGGTGACTGATGAGGTCCCAGGCGGCCTCGGAAACGCCTCGCTCCTCGGCGGCCTTCATGGTATAGAGGCCCCAGCCCAGGAAGGCCAGGTAGGGCGCGTAGTTGTACGGACCCATTTCGCCTGCGGCGCCAGAGGCAGTGATGGTGTCCCATTCGCCAGTTGCCCAGTTGTAGGCATCGGGCGATCCGGGCAGGATGCTGAATCCAACCTTGTCCTGCACGATCGAACCGGGATTGGAATAGACATTGGAGCCAATGTCTGCCCACCAGTGCGCCATCGAGCCATATCCGGCGAGGAAGTCGCCGAGGGTCTTGAGCAGGTCGGCATTGGTCTGATCGGCCGGAGCCCAGGGAGCAGCGGCGATCATATCATCGAGCGCGCGCACGAAGGCCGGCGAGTTGATCTTCGGGGTCATGTCGACCGGATCGAAGAAGAAGGCCGGATCGTCTGGATGCTTGGCGTAAGCGCTGGCACGGCTATAGAAGAAGTAGGAACCGACACCGCCGCCGCGCGCAAGCACGTCGAGGACCCCGTACATGTCTTCGCCGTCGAATTCCTTGCCCTTCAGGAACTCAGAGTATTGCTGCACCTGTTGCCAGGTTTGCGGCGGTCCCCAGGTTCCTTCGCCACCGGCACTGGTCCACTCGTTGGCCAGCGCCTCAGCGCCGAAGACGTCCGAGCGGTAGTTGAAGTGATGGCAGTCGCCGTCGACGGACGCGCCGTAGACCACACCGTCCCAGGTGCGGGTCGGTGACTGGAGATAAGCGACGATGTCATCGAAGTCGTAGTCCGGGTTGTTCTTGAGGGAATCTGGCATCGGCTGGCAGAAGCCGCCTCCCAGAATCTCGCCTTCCCAGTTGCCGGAGCCTTCGAGAATATCGAAATCGACGGCATTCGACGAGATCGCTTCGGCCATCTTCGGATACGAGTCCGCCTGGGTCACGTCGATCCATTCGACGGTCGCGCCGGTGGCTTCTTCCCAGGCGCGGGCCAGTGGCCGGAAGACATTGTTGTGCGCGTTGGCGTTGCTGAGTCCCTGGAACCGGACGGTTTGACCCGCGAATTTGCCCTGGTTCTCGGTGGTTAGACAAAGCTCACCCACCCGCTCCATATCGGCATCGGTGGGGGTAATGCCCTGTCCCGGAATCTGCAGGATCTGGGCGCGAACGTCATCCTGCGCGAGGGTGCGCTGGTAGCCTCTGCCCATTACGCCCGAGGCGCACATCGCGGCGGCAGCCCCGGTTGCGGTTTTGAGTACCGTCCGGCGGCTTGCCTGATAGGGGGGTTTCACGATTCTGGAGCTACTCACTGGCGCCTCCTTCATTAACAAGTTCGGTGAACCCCACGATGGATTCACACGTCTTTCCGAGAGAGCCATCGACTGAGTCAGTGGCTCCGAGCATGAATGGCAAACCATTCGTGCTGCACCATCATGGTGCTGACGGCCGCCAAAATGCGGCTCCGGAACTCTGGGTAGTGTTCCAGAGACCAACGAAAGCGTCAATAGTCGGGCATTATCTTTGGACCGCTCGCTCCTGATAGCACGGCAGGAGCCGCGCTGGCGTAACCGGACCGAATACTCCACCCAGGCGTTGACTCGCATCCGGATCAGGTGTGCGCCACCGTGCTATGGCGTATTGCCTGCCTTGCGACGAATACGTTTCGCTTTTGGAGGAGCGGTAGCCGCGGGCGGCTTCGGAGCTTTCGCCGCCATTGGCGCAGGGGGATCGGCCAAAGGTTGCGTGCGGTTGCGAACCATGCTTTCGGGATGCTGGGCGACCAGGAAATCGGTCACTTGCTGACGCACGAGCGATTGGAGCGCGAAGAGATTGTCCGTGTTGGCGGCGCTGATGCCGATCTGTAGCTGAAGTGTCGCGCCGGTGACATTCGAAACCAGGATGAAGTTCCGACGTCCGTCCCAGAGTTCGGACGCTTCCAGAATCCTGGTGACCTCCTTGCGAACCTCGTCGACCGGCGTATCCCAGTCGACGTCCATAAAGACTGAGCCACCAATCTGGTTGCGGTTGCGGGTCCAATTCTCAAACGGTTGGCTGATGAAATATGAGGATGGCAGGACCAGCACCCGCCCATCCCAAAGCCGCACTTCCACATGAGTCAGCGCCAGTTGGGCGATGGTGCCGGATTCCTGGTTGGCAACCACAACATCGCCAACGCGGATCGTATCGCTGAGGGCAAGCTGGATACCGGCAAAGACATTGGTCAGCGTGGTTTGTGCGGCAAGACCAGCAATGATGGAAATCAATCCAGCCGAGGCGATGAGACTGCCCCCTAATGCCTGGACCGATGGGAAGGTCATCATGACCGCGACCACGCCGATGGAAACGAGACCCGCGGTAATGAGCTGGCGCAACAGTGAAATTTGCGTCTTGAATCGACGCCGATCGACCTCGTCGCGATCCTTTTTGCTGTCGTTCAGGAGAACCTGATCCTCGATCGCACTGACGGCCGTGACGGCGAGCCAGATGATCGAAGCGATCATGGCGATTTGGAGAAAGTGATCGAGCGATTTGATCCATTTGTCGCCCAGTTGGGCGATACGGATAGAGACGATTCGTGCCGCGATGATACCGACCATGAGGCGGAACGGCCTTCGCGCGCGATCCACCAATACGAGGAGTCCGGGATAGCTCGTGCTGTATCGCTTCGCCAGGATCTTGAGCGCGGCGAAGCCGAGATACGATGCCGCGACAACGGTCGCGGCAGCCAGCAGGGCGCGAATCAAGATTTCCAGCGAATCGCTCATAGCATCCTTGGCTCGGACCGGGGGTCGCTTACGATGGCGAACTCGGGATCAGACTGGTGCGTGGGTTGGTGACCGCGACGGCATTGTGCCATGCGCGGATCACATATTGCGCAGCCGGGGATCCAACGCGTCACGCAGGCCATCACCCAGCAGGTTGAACCCGAGCACGGTCAAGGCAATCGCCACGCCGGGAGCGATTGCGGGCCAGGCCGAAATCTGCAAATACCCATAGGATCCGCTGACCATCGACCCCCAGGAGGGTTCTGGTGCTTTATTGCCGAGACCGAGAAAGGCCAGCGCCGCTTCGGAGAGGATGGCGAGCGCAAAGGCGATCGACGCCTGCACGATCAAAATCGCGGTGATGTTCGGAAAGATATGCCGCGACAGCAAGCGCGGCGTGGAGGCACCGATCGATCTGGCCGCTTCTACGTAGGCCGTGCTTCGCACCGTCAATGTCGATCCGCGCACGATGCGAACGAAGGGAGGAATGTACACCAGGGAGATCGCCAGAATGGCGTTGGTCAGGTTATTCCCAAGCATGGTGATCACCGCGATAGCCAGGAGCACGGCTGGGAAGGCAAAGACGATGTCGGAGATGAGCGAGATGGTGTTATCGGTCCAACCGCCCCGGTAACCGGCGATGATGCCGAAGATCACCCCAACGCTGGCGGCGATCCCGACCACGATAAATCCAACTTGAAATGAAATACGCGCGCCGAACAGCAGCCGGCTGAAAACATCCCGCCCAAATTCATCGGTGCCCAGCAGAAATTCCCGGCTGGGCGGTTTGAGGCGTTGCCCGCTGAATTGCTCGGTTTTGCCATGCGGAGCGATGTAGGGACCAATGATCGCGATGACGCCGAAAAACGCCACCAGAATGATGCCGGTAAGTGCCAGGCGTTGGCGGGCGATGACCCGCCAGAAACTGTTGCGGCGTGGTTGCCGGGAAAGCGATTCCGCCAGCGGCGAGAGCCCACCCGCGTCGGTGAGCGTATCCGAACCGGTCGTAAATGTGCCTGGTGCGAGACCGCCTGCATCCTGATCCATCATGTCCCCTTTCGCAGGCGTGGGTCCATCACCGCATACAGAATGTCGACGAAGAGGCTGACGAGCACGAAGATCGTCGCCATTACCAGGGTCACGCTGGTCACCACGGCGTAGTCGCGATTATTGATGCCATCGACGATGTAGCTGCCGATTCCGGGGAGCGAGAAGATGCGTTCGATGATGACCGTTCCGCCTAACAGGGTAGCCACCTGAATACCGGCGACGGTGATGATGGGAATCGACGCGTTGCGCAGCACATGCCGGCTAAGCACGGCGCTTTGTGAGAGTCCCTTTGCCCGGGCCACGCGCACATGATCGGAGGAGAGCGCTTCCAGTACGGCCGAGCGCGTATTGCGCATGAGAATCGCCGCCAGCGGAAGGGCCAAGCTGATGGCGGGCATGATCATGACTTTGATGTTCTGTACGGGATCTTCGCGGAAGGTGACAAACCCGATCGGCGGGAGCCATTTCAGTTTCACGGAAAAGAGGAGCACGAGCAGCGTCGCGAGCAGGAAGTTCGGCACGGAAATACCGATCAGGGTGGCCACGGTGGCCCCATAGTCCAGCCGGGAATTGCGGCGCACTGCCGCGAGGACCCCGACCGCCACGGCCGGGATGGTACCGAGGATTCCGGCGAGCAACGTCAGCTCGATCGTGACGGGCAACCGCAACCTGAGCTCATAGGTCAGCGCGCGCCGGGTGCGAACCGAGGTGCCGAGATCGCCCTGCAGCACTTTTCCGATCCATTTGCCGTACTGGACTGGCAACGGTTGGTCGAGTCCATATTGCTGGCGAATGATCTCGCGCTGCTCATCGGAAATCTGTTGATCGGTGCCGATCAGGATCAGGGTCGGATCGCCGGGAATCGCATGGATCATCACGAACACGAGAATCGAGACGCCAAGCAAGAGCGGAATCAGCAGCAGCAGGCGTCGAATAATGAATGCGCCCATGCGCGAGCCCTTACCGGTGGATCAACGACGGAACGATTGAAGATACCCGCGCGATACCGCCACGTTGGAGGCGACGACTGGCAGCGCCCGGGGCGTTCGCTGCGAGCGCGGACGGAGAGAGATTCTTCGCTGCGCTCAGAATGACAGGGTCGATGAGGGCGGCGCGTTGCGGCGCCGCCCTCGAAACCGAGCCTACTGGTCGAGCCAGGTCTGGCGAATGGAGATGTTCGAACCAGTCGGGATGTGCTCGTAGCCCATCACAAAGGTCTTCATCGCTTCGTACTGCTGACCGATGTAGAGGCAGACCCACGGAAGCTCGTCCATCAGGATTTCGGAGATCTGCTGGTAAATCTCAGTGCGCGCCGCCTGATCGGTGGAGGCAATTCCCTGGGAGATCAGCTCATCGACCTGCGGGTTGGAATAGCTGACGAAGTTGCCGCCCTCGTCCGTGGTGAAGTTTCCGTACACCAGGCCGTTCGGATCTACAAAGCCGGAGTCGCCCGTGACGGCCATATCGAAGTCTTTGTCGATATAGACGGTTTGGCCCATGGAGCCGGTATCGAGCAGGTTGAGCTCGGCATTGATGCCGATCTGCTTGAGCTGCTCCTGGACAACCACTGCGGTGTTTTTCAGGAAGCCGTACTCTGCCCAGCCGGTGATGGTGGTATCGAATCCGTCCGGAAAGCCGGCTTCTGCCAGCAGCGCTTTGGCGCCTTCGATGTCGGGAGCTGGAATTTCGAGCTCGCCGAGGCTCGGCCAGAACGTTGCGGCAAAGATCTGCTCGGTCGGGGTGCCGTAGCCAGAAAGGGCGGCGTCGATGATTGGGCCGCGGTCGATCGCCATAGAGATCGCCTTGCGGACCTGCGGATTGGTGAACGGCTCGCGCGTGAGATTGAAGCCGATCATGCGGATCTGCTGAATCGAATTGCCGGCCAGCTTGATGCTGTCGTCGCCTTCGAGGATGGAAATATCCTGCGAGGGGGCATATTCGACGAAATCAACCGAGCCCTGCACCAGCGCCGCGGTACGGGAGTTGTCCTCGGCCGCGATCAGCATCTCGAGACCATCGAGATACGGAAGACCTTCTTCGAAGTAGTCCTCGTTCTTCTCGAGCTTGATGCTCGTGTTCGGCACGTACTCGACGAACTTGAACGGACCGGAACCCACCGCGACTTGCGATAGGTCGCTGTTCTCCTCGACCACTTCCTTGGGAATGATGATGCAGCTCTGGCTGGAGATCATTGCCAGGAACGACGCATCCGGTTGCTTGAGTGTGATGACGACCGTGCTGTCATCCGGAGCCTCGATCGAAGCCATCGATGCCAGGTCGGCAGCCGACGGAGAAGCCGTTTCCGGTGCGATCAGGCGGCTGAAGCTGAAGACGACGTCGTCCGCGACCAGCGGGCGACCGTTGTGGAAGTTGGCCGGGTGCAGCGTGAAGGTATAGGTCAACGCATCCTCAGAAATGTCAACCGTTTTGGCAAGCTCGAGGTCGACCGACAGATCCGGGTTGACCTTGGTAAGACGGTTGTAGATCTGCTCGACAACGTGCCAGGTCGCGGTCAGCGACTGGAGCTGCGGGTCGAGGGTGCCGGGGTCGGACTGCATGCCCATGCGGAGCGTGCCACCCATGACGATATCGGCGGTATCGACCGGGGTGGCATCCTGCGCAAAGGCGGAGCCAACCCGGGAAATGCCCGGAACGGTTGCCGCGACGGCCGCACCGGCCATTGCACTGCTACGCAGCATGAAGCTGCGGCGGTTGAGATCGCCCGTGACGAACGAGCGAAACGTTTCCTCGAAGTGATCCTTCTGGGTCAATTGATGCTCCTTGCAGAACGCAAAACGACGATTGAGTACCTTTTCTGCCCATCCAATTTGGCGGCCAACCAAGGTTTTCGAGCAGATGCCAGCAGAATCTTGGGAGTATAAAGCATCGATTTACCTAGATTCTGCTCCTTTCGGGCAGAGCCGCGATGCGAAATGGCGGCTTCGTACGCCAGCGCACCCGCTCAGTTCATGCGACGGGAAGCAACGAGGGCGACCCGATGGGCCGCCCTCGTGTCCAGCGATTGCCGAAGGTTACTGATCGAGCCAGACCTGGCGCATGGAGATGTTCGAACCAGTGGGGATGTGCTCGTAGCCCATCACGTTCGTCTTCATCGCCTCGTACTGCTGACCGATGTAGAGACAGACCCATGGCAGATCGACGAGCAGTTTCTCGGCGATCTCCTGGTAGATCTCGGCACGGGCAGCTTGATCGGTGGTGGCAATTCCCTCTTCGATCAGCTTGTCCATATCCGGATCGGAGTAGCCAGTGAAGTTGCTACTCTCGCCCGTTTTGAAGTTGCGGTAGATCAGGCTGTTTGGATCGACATAGCTACTGTCGCCCGTCACGACCATATCGACGTCACAGGCGGTGCCGCCAATTTTTGATTTATCTGCCATGCCCGGGTGAGATTGAAACCGATCAACCGAATTTGTTGGATCGAATTCCCGGCCAGCTTGATACTGTCGTCGTCCTCGAGGATGGGGATATCCTGCGAAGGCACATACTCGATGAAATCGACAGTCCCGCTGACCAGTGCCGCCGTGCGGGAGTTGTCCTCAGCGGCGATCATCAGGTCCAGCCCGTCGAGGTACGGAAGTCCCTCTTCGAAGTAATCGTCAAACTTTTCGAGCTTGATATGCGTGTTGGGCACATATTCGACGAACTTGAATGGCCCGGAGCCCACCGCGACCTGGGCGAGATCGCCATATTCCTCGACGACTTCCCTGGGGACGATGATGCACCCCATGTCGGCTAACTGGACAATGAACGATGCATCGGGCCGGCTCAACGTCACGACAACGGTTGCGTCGTCTGGGGCTTCGATGGATTTCATCGACGCTAGGGAACCAGCAGTTGGCGAGGCGGTCGCGGGATCCACCAATCGCTCGAAGCTGTATTTCACGTCCGAGGCCACGACGGCGCGGCCATTATGGAAGGTCGCCTGGTGGAGCGTGAAGGTGTACGTCAATCCATCGTCAGCAATGACCCAGGATTCGGCCAGGTCTGGTCGAACCGAAAGATCGGGGTTCACCTGGGTGAGCGTGCTGTAGATCAGCTCGGTCACTTTCCACAACGCCGTTGCGGACTGAAGCTGCGGATCGAGGCCACCGGGGTCGGACTGCATGCCCATGCGGAGCGTGCCGCCTGTGACGATATCCGCAGTTTCAACCGGAGTGGCATCCTGCGCGAAAGCGGAGCCCACGCGGCCCACGCCCGGAACCGTTGCCGCGGCGGCCAGGGCTCCCGTGCGCAACAGGAAATTGCGGCGGTTCAAATCGCCCGTGATGAATGAACGAAATGTCTCTTCGAAATGATCTTTCTGAGCCAATTCCTACCCCTTAGTACTCACGAATCCGTTCACAACGTCGAACGGTGTTTTCAGGTCTCGCTGGCTTACGCACCGGCGAATCTGGTCTCCGCAAGCAAGCATTTTCCTGGACGGTCTGGGAGTATAGCGCAGCGAAATACTGGAACATTCAACGCCGATCAGGTTGGACGTGACGATGCGAACTCGGATTTCTGGACATTGGATCGCTGGTAGTGACGGAACCCGCCACTCCCTGATCGAGCATGGATGCGTCGTCTTTTCGGACAACCGGATCGAGTTCGTAGGACGTGATTTTCCGGGCGAAGTCGATCGGGAGATCGACGCCGGCGATGCGCTTATTGCACCGGGGTTCGTCGATCTCGACGCGTTGTTCGATCTGGACACAACCGTGCTCGGGTTCGATAACCAGCCAGGGTGGAAGAAGGGGCGTATCTGGTCCCAGGACTACGTGTCCGCCGGGCCGACCGACGCGTTCCTCCCCGACGTGGAAGCCTTCCAGCATCGCTATGCCATGGCCCAGCTTTTCCTGGGTGGGGTAACTACGGCGTTGCCGATCCGCTCGCTCCTGTATCGCGAATGGGCTGAGTCCTATGAGGAAAACGTGCGCGCCGCGAATGACGCCGCTGCGTTGGGATTGCGAATCTACCTGGGCCCGTCGTACCGGACCGGTTACGGCACCGTGGACGCGCAGGGAACGATCGGTATTCATTGGGATCCTGAGCGCGGTGTTCACGGGCTGAACGAGGCCATTCGCTTCGTGCGCGATTTCGACGGAGCGCACCATGGATTGATTCGCGGATTCTTGCAACCGGATCGGATCGAGTATTGCACCGAGGAGCTGTTGCTTCGCACACGCGATGCCGGAGCGGAGCTGGGTTGTCCGGTGCGTTTGCATTGTTGTCAGGGCTCATTGGAACTGCAAACCGTGTACGACCGCTGGGGAACCACGTCACTCACGGTTCTTCATGAGCTGGGCTTTTTGAACGACCGGACCATCCTGCCGCATGGCGTTTTCCTGGGCGGTCTCGAACCGACACCAGAGCAGATCGAGCGGGAGATTGGCTGGTTGGTGGAATCGGGCGCGGCGATTGCGCATTGTCCATTGGTGATGGCGCGGCATGCCGATGTCATGCGCTCGTTCACACGCATGCAGCGCGCCGGGGTGCGCATTGGCATGGGAACCGACACCTGGCCGCCCGACTTCTGGCTCAACCTGCATGTCGGCATTCTCACGTCACGGATTGCCGATGGCTCTATGGAGGCAAATTGCGCCGATTACTTCACCGCCGCGACGATCGGCGGGGCGGACGCACTCAATCGTCCCGATCTCGGACGTCTGACACCGGGAGCACTGGCGGACATCGTCGTGTGGGATCTTTCCGCTCCGCACCTGGGTCAGTTACCCGACCCCATCCAGCGGCTGGTGTTGAGCGGCAGCCGGCGCGACGCGCGCATGGTGATCGTCGATGGGCGCATTGTGGTGGAGGATGGCGCACTCCCCGGCGTCGATCTGGTGCAGTGGGAAGCCGAGGCTCGCGCGCATTACCGAACCGGAATGGAGCACGCGGTGGCCCGCTCGGTTGGGCACCCATCGGTCGAGGAGCTTTACCTGCCGACCTTTCCCCTTGCCTAGCGTTCGCCCCAACCGTCGCAGTTACATTATCAACAAGGTAAACTATGGAGAGAGGGTCGTTGCCCTCTTTTACTCTTCTCGTCTTTCTGGAAAGGTCCCTTTACCTGTGAGCAGCGATCGTGTAGACGACTCGCGATTGATCTTTTCGGCCTTCATGCACTATCGGCGGTGGCATACGCAGCTCATCCCCTCGATTTTGCCTGAGGTCGATATCAGCTACCAGCAGCTCAACGTGCTCTATCTGGTGCGTACCGGCGGAGCATCGATGGCCGAAATGGCACGCTTTCTCGGCGTGGCGCCAACGGTGATCACCGGGCTCGTCGACCGGCTGGAAGCGCGAGGCATGATCCAGCGCGAAGCGCATCCATCCGACCGGCGGCGGATTCAGTTGCTCCTGACCGAGCATGGGCACGAAGTCAGCGTACTCGTAGAGGAGGCGATGGCGGCTCATATCGAGCGGCAAGTGCAACTCCTCGATGCTGCCGACCAGGATCGTTTGCGAGTTGGGCTCGAACTCTTCGAACAACTGACCATCGACCTGGAAGCCAGCGTCTGGCAGGAGAGCGATGCCGCTGCGAATCCTGGCAATGCGTAATTCCGACGACACAAGTTCTGTTTCTGGATAATGTAGGCACCTTGCGACACGCGATCACGCTTTTTGACATCAGGAGAGAATGATGACCACATGGAATGGGCTGATCCCTGCACTGACCGGGAATGAGCGTATTTGGATCTTCCAGTCGAACCTTCCTAACTTCAGTATTGCCAAGACGGTCGGCGCGCTGGACATTGGCGATGTTGGTGCCTGGTATGTGCAAGATCATATCGACAAACTGCGCGGTGGGGATCTGGTTCTCATGTGGGAAGAAGGCGAAAACGCCGGGCTTTATGCGATCGGCACACTGGTCGGCGACCCCTATGAAGGCGAGGCGTTGCAACAGGGTGGCCCACCGGCTCAATGGATTCGCTGGCGGCTCGATGCGACCTTGACCCCTCCTCCCACCAAGGCTGAGCTCAATGAGCACAACGTGCTCAAGGGGCTCAGCGATTTCGACCTCAAGAACGCGACCAACATCCCGGTCGATCACACGCTGTGGGAAGCCCTGAAGGCAATGCTCGGCGCACGTCCAGGATTTCAGCCGGTAGCCGGGAGCTGATCCCTTGGACTGGAAAATCGAGCTGATCCTCGTCCCGGTCACGGATGTCGACCGGGCGAGAGATTTCTATGCCAATCAGGTTGGGTTCACCCTCGATCACGACCATGTCGTGTCGGAGGAGACCCGGTTCGTGCAACTCACGCCACCGGGTTCGGGCTGCTCGATCGCGATCGGCAAGGGGCTGACGGATGCCGAGCCGGGCAGCGTGCAGGGGCTCTTTCTGGTAGTCGATGATATCGAAGCGGCACGGGCGCATTTGCTTGGGAACGGGGTCGAGGTCAGCCCGGTGGACGTGCAGCCGTGGGGGCACTTTCTGTACTTCTCCGATCCCGATGGGAATCGGTGGGTAGTGCAGTACATGCCGTATCGGGATCAGGCGTAAGCTACCGCCAGTAGATCAGCTTCTGAATTCAAGAGGAGATGGCAACGATGCCACGCGTTCCCGGCTGCGATGCAGTTTATGAGTTTGCCGACAGGTGGCGTGTGGATTGCCTTGAAAGAAATGGATCACTCTTTTGGCCTGAGAAAACTGGCTGGAGTTTAGAGAACTCTGACCAGTGCTAAGACTGTCTTACGGGACAAGAACAGTTCGGATTCCAAAGATCTGACGCAGTTTCTTCCCCAGCGATTAGCCGGTCTAACTAGCGATGTACATAGAGTCATCGCAGACTTAGTAGCTATTTGGCCAATAATGATCGGCTGGATCAGTTGGGATCGTCGCTTTGGGTGGGTTGAGGCAGTCGCGCCAGATTCGCCTGACCCAACAGTTTTGAGCTTGTTCAGGGCAGCTGTCGAAACCAACATGTCCGGAATTGGTGGAGGAAATCACCAAACCCGTAATCTATCTCAGATGCGTTTCTACCTAGGATTTGCTGAGGCAGTCAAGGTGGAAGAAGTCTCACCGCATGACGCCGAAAGTTGTCATCTTTTGGCCCACCGAGTTGTATCTGAGATTCCCTACAGCAATCAAGCGCCGAATATGCTGCTTCATATTCTCTTTCCAGACGAATTTGAAGCGGTAACGTTGCTGTCAGAAAAGCAAAAGATCCTGAATTCATTTGGGCTCACACCTTCTAAACCAGATTTGATAGATCAACAACTTTCCTCGATCCGAGAAGAGCTATCGGTTCAGTTGGGTAGGGCGGATTTCACTTACTTCGATTCCGATGTAAGGAAACTGTGGGACACTCCTTCGCCGAACAAAGGGAATGGCGAGAAATCAGAGACGTTGAAACTACAAACGGTCCCCAGCATTTCCCAACACAATTTAGATGAGCTTTCCCTTTCCTCAAACATTTCTGAATCTCAACTAACTGAAGTAGTCCATCTCATCCACGCCAAAAAGCAGATCATCTTTGAGGGGCCGCCGGGGGTGGGGAAGACGTATGTGGCGCGGTTGTTTGCGCGGTATCTGGCGGGGGTGGGGCTGGATGACGCGGAGAGCGACCGGGTGGAGATCGTGCAGTTCCATCAGTCGTATGGGTATGAGGATTTTGTTGCGGGATTCGGCCGGTGACGAGCGAGAGCGGGCAGCTTACGTATCGGAGCCAGCCGGGGATTTTCCTGGAGATGTGCGAGCGGGCGAGCAGCGCGGCCCGATGAGACGTTCGTGCTGATCATCGACGAGATCAACCGGGGAAATCTTTCGCGCATCTTCGGCGAGCTGCTCTATGGGCTGGAGTATCGGGACCAGTCGGTTCGCTTGCAGGTTCCGGTCGAGATGGGCGATCAGGTGATCGAGCATCTACGCATTCCGGCGAATCTCTATCTGATCGGCACGATGAACTCGACCGATCGATCGCTTTCGATGATCGATTACGCGTTGCGACGCCGATTCTACTTCTGGCGGTTGATGCCGACCGAGGCGGGCAGCGCGCCGGTGCTGCAAAAATGGCTCGCAGCGCAGTCCGATGTTCCGGCGATTACACGAAGCGCGGCTGCATGACGCATTCGTCGGACTCAATCTCTCGATCGCAGCAGCCCTCGGTGACGACTATCAGATCGGGCATAGCTATTTCATGCTGGATAGTGGGGAGATCGGAGATCGCCGCGGCGCATGCGCGGGTCTGGCGACATGCGATCGAACCATTGCTGCGTGAATACTTCCATACCCGCCCGAATGCGGGTTCGCTGATCGAGCAATTGCGCGTGAGCTTCTTCCAGGAACCAGTCATGCTCGATGAGCTCGATATTGGGGTCGAAACGGAAGCGTGAGCGACACGATCGAGCTGCGGGAGTATCAGCCGTCGCGGGTGCAGCTCTCCGACGCCGATCTCGACTGGCTGCTGGGAGCGGGTAAGGCACGGTTCGCGCTGACGCCAATACGCGGATCGGACGAATGGTGGCTCTCACCTGAATCGTCGGTCGGTGTGGTGGTGCTACCGTCTGGCCGGCGGGTTCACTGCCAACCAAAAGCGCCAGTGCGCAACATCTTCTTCATGCTGGCGACGGCGCTCGATCTACGCTCGCCCTTCATGGATCAGCCGGTGCATTTCGAGCGGATCGATGAGCTGTTCGATTTTCTGGTGGAGCACCTGGCAAACCTGATCGATGCGCGCTTGCATGCCGGTCTCTATCGATCGTATCTCGAACGCGAGGAGAATTTGCGGGCGGTGCGCGGGCGGATCATGATCAGCGAAGATCTGCGCCGCAATGCGGTCATGCGCCATCGGACCTTCTGCCAATTCTCGGAATTCACCTGGGACGTGCCTGAGAATCGGGTGATCCGGCAAACGGTGTTCGCAATGTCCCGGCTGGTGCAGCGGAGTGACCTGCAACGGAGGCTTTCGACGCTCGACCGGGCGCTGGGAGAGATCGATCCGACGCCACTGCCGCTTTCGACATTCGATACCTTCCAGTACCACCGGTTGAACGAGGACTACCGCCCGATCCACCGGCTTTGCCGATTGCTACTGGAAGGCTCATCGGTGTCAGAAGTAGCTGGGTCTCTGGGGTTCCGGGCATTTCTGCTGGATATGAACGTGCTCTACGAGCAGTTCCTGTCGGTGGCGCTCGCCGAAGCGATGCCGGCCGGGTTAGTGTTGGCGTCGCAACGAGAAACGCATTTGGACCAGCAACGATGGATCGCGATCCGTCCCGACATCTCGCTGCTGCGTGGGGGCACGCCGGTACTGATCGCGGATGCGAAGTACAAGTTGCATGAGCATGAGCGAAAGGGTCATAGCGACCTTTATCAGATGCTTGCCTACTGCACTGCTGAGGGTATCGAGCACGGGGTGCTGATCTATCCGAAGTGGGAGCGCGGCGGAGAATCGATGGTGCAGGTGCGCAACAGCCCGATCGCGATTTCTCGATTTTCCGTGGATCTGAGCGGCTCGATTGCCGATGTCCGCGGCGAGATGATTGGGTTGGCGGACCGGTTGGAAACATTGGCACGTCAGAGCACCACTGCGGTCTTCTAAGGTGTGCACATGATTCCGGCGAAATTGCATAGCGTCACCTCTGGCTGCCCGATATTTCCGGCATAATCGTTCCCATGACAACGCCATTCGATCAGGTGCAATCTCACCGCAGGCAGATTCGAATTGCCCGGACGATCCGCATCGCCGCGGTGACGCTGATTGCGTTGCTGACGCTGAGCGCGATCCTGTTCGGCGCAACCGACGTTTCGGCCCAGGAATGCGGCGGCGTCGCCCGAGCAACAGCTCGTCGACACGTACGCGCCGATCGTCATGATCAAGGAACAAGTGCAAGAGTGCAGCACCGATGGCGAGCAGTTTCGCCCGGTGGTGGTGGACATCATTTTCGGTACCGACGATGTCCGGTTGATGCGCCGGGGTGAGAAGGGCGAGCCGGACAAGGAGATCAAGCGCAATATCCAGGCGAGCGATCTCTACGGTCTCGATGATCGCCATTATCTCGATCTGCCGTTCGATCCCCGGAACCCAGGTTGCGACTACGAAAAGTGGGGACAGAAGCGGATGGCGGAGCTCGGCATTACGCCGAGCATCTATGGGTTCGTGCTTACCGAACCGAATAAGCCGGGCATTGTGGTCCAGTACTGGTATTACTGGATCTACAACCTCTTCAACGATGTGCATGAATCTGACTGGGAGGGGATCCAGGTCTATTTTGCCGACGCGACCAGCGTGCAGGACATTCTCGACCGGAACCTGATGCCGACATCGGTGGCGTTCGCGCAACATGCCGGAGGCGAGCTGGGGCATATCGGGCAAAACAAGGTGACGATGGAGGGAACGCACATCGTCGCGCATCCCTCATCCGGTTCGCACGCGGATTACTACCAGGAAGCGATCTGGCTTGGGTGGGGTGAGGATGGCTCGGGATTCGGATGCGACCATTCGGAAGCGCCCGAGATTCAGGTTCCGATCCATGTGGTGCTGCTGCCGAATGAGGTCAGCGACGCTACCAGCGAGTTTGCGTGGCTGACGTTCGAAGGAAACTGGGGCGAGCTCGAAGTGCCGGGACTCTTTTCCGGGCCAAAGGGACCGATGCAGCATTCCCGGTGGCATGAACCCATTTCCTGGATGGGAGAGATTCGCAAGAACTCGCTCGCGGTGCCAGTGCATCCGACGATCGGGCCGGGCATCTCACAGGTTTTCTGCGGAGCGGCCGAAGCCGGTTCGCGCATCGTGCGGGTGCTTGGCGTCAACGAGCAGCTTATTTCCGGATTGATCGTGGCAACGATCGTGGCATTGCTCGCCTTTACGCTGGTTGCCTGGCGCTACACCTGGCAAGCGGTGCGCATGTATTTCCGCCATGGCTACTTCTTTATAACGGTTGGCGTGCTGGCGTTCCCGATCGCAGCGATCGGGCAACAGTTGGAACAATGGGTACAGGACCAATCGGAATCAGCATTGCTGCGGCGCCTGCCGGAATCGACCTACCTGCGAACCTTGTGGGAATTTGTGGCTCATGCATTGGCGGGCACGGTCCAGGAAGTGATGCTCAGCGCGATTATCGGCCCCATCGTGATCATTGGCGCCTACCTGATCTTTTCTGCCGAAGCGGGGCGCCCGGCAGGGTTCTGGCGTCAGGACTACCGCATCTATCCGCGAGTGGCGGCATCACGGGTGATGTATGCCGTGCTGATCGAGTTGATGATCCTCTCCGTGGTGCTCATTCCCCTGGCGATCTACAAGGGCGTGCAATGGTTCTTCGCACCGACCGCTGTGGTCATCGACGACGCGGGGGTGCGGGGATCGTTTGGTGTCAGCAAAGCAAAGGTGGATGGGAAGTGGATCCGTTCGGCGGCGTTAGTGGTAGCGGTTGCCGCCCTGATCGGTTTGCCGGGGCCGCTAATTGGCACGGCTCTGCTGACGGTGGGCGGCATCGATCTTCAGTTGGCTCAATGGATATCGGCCGTGCTTTTCTGTGTGCTCTATCCGATCGGTACGATTGCCGCAACGCTGTACTACCTCAATCGCTCGATTGCACCGGGCCGTGACATCCCGTACTCAGCCGAAGATGGCGATCCCGCGATCTCGTCGAACCCGTTGCCTGCCTGATCGACTCCACGATTCGGCCAATTCGGTCATAATCGCGATCTTTATCGTGAGCATCGCAGGAGATCCATGGACGCACGGTCGGCATCGGAGAGTGAGATCGTCCTGCGGCAGCTGATGTTGCCGGAACATGCCAACCCATTCGGCAATGTCCATGGGGCGTGGGTTTTCAAACTGGTGGACGAGGCCGCCGGTACCGCTGCAATGCGCCATTGCCGCACGCGCGTGGTGACCAAACTGGTCGACCAGATGACCTTCGATGGACCGGTCCATGTGGGCGAGCTGGTGCATGTGACTGCCCGGCTCACGTGGACGGGCCGCACCAGCATGGAGGTGGGGATCACCGTCGACGCCGAGCGTCCGATGACCGGGGCCTCACGGCGGACCAACACTGCCTATCTGGTCTTTGTGGCGCTCGATGCCGATGGCACGCCCAGCGAGGTCCCCCCGCTTCTTCTGGAAACACCCGATGATCATGCGGAATGGCGCGCGGCCGAAAGACGCCGAGCCCAGCGGCTGGCCCGCGCATGACCGTGCGCGCGGCTCTGCGGTTCGCCATCGTGGGCCTGGGATTGCTGCTCGCGTGCTTGCCGATGCTGGCTGGCGCGCAAAGCTCGACAGTTTCGTTGGAACAGCAGCTCGTCGACACCTACGCGCCGATTGTGATCATCAAGACGCAACCGGAGGAATGCTCCAACGATGGCGAGCAATTCCGGCCGGTGGCGGTCGATATTCTCTTCGGCACGGACGATGTCCGATTGATGCAACGCGGCTCCGGAGGGAAAGCGACCGATACCGAAGTCAAGCGCAACATCACTGCTGCCGATCTCGCCGGACTGGGCAGCGAGTATTACCTCGATCTCCCCGGCAATCCGCGTGATCCCGAATGCATCTATGAAACATGGGGGAAGCAGCGCATGGCTGAGCTCGGGCTCGAGCCGAGTATCTATGCGCGAGTGACCTCGGAGCCGGGAGAGGCCGGGATCGTCGTCCAATACTGGTATTACTGGGTCTTCAACTTCTTCAACAACACGCACGAATCGGACTGGGAAGGAATTCAGCTCACGTTCGACGCGAGTAGCGTGGAGGAGATCCTCGACCAGCAACTCATGCCGTCGGCAATCGCGTTCGCCCAGCATGATGGCGGCGAGCAAGCTGATCCGGACGACGATAAGGTCGAATGGCGGGAGACGCACATCGTCTCCCATCCCTCCTCCGGGTCGCATGCTGATTACTACGAATCGGCGATCTGGCTGGGATGGGGAGAGAACGGCTCGGGATTTGGTTGCGACTACTCCGACGAACCGGAAGAAGAGCTGCCGGTCGAGATCGTGCTGATCCCAGGTGAGATCGATCCGACTGGCCCGTTCGCGTGGCTGACCTACGAGGGGCTCTGGGGCGAGCGCGAGGAACCGAGCATGTTCGCCGGACCCACCGGCCCGAACATGAAACCGCGTTGGGATGAGCCGATTACCTGGAGCAACAGTATCCGGGGCAGCAGCTTGCCGGTTCCCATCAGGACGACAATCGGCCCCAGCGTCTCCGGGGTCTTTTGCGGAGCGGCAACGATGGGCTCGGAGCTCGTGCGGGCTTTTCCCATCGATCCCAAAGTGATCACAGGGTTGATCGTAGGTTTCATCGTTGGGTTCCTGATCCTGGCGTCCATGGCCTGGCGGTACTTTGCACGAGCGGTACGGGTCTATTTCCGGTATGGGTACTTTTTCATCACGACCGGCGTGCTGGCGCTTCCGCTGGCGATCGCCGGGAAACGTCTCGAAGATTTTCTGCAGCGCGAGGTTTTCGAACGAGTCGATTCGCACTTGCCAGACTCCGCTTTGTCACGTGAGCTGGTCGAGAATCTCCTTCATGCCGGGTTAGGGAGCGTTCAGGAGATCGTGCTGGCGTGCCTTGTGGGGCCAGTGGTGATCTATGCCACCTATGAGCTCATGAAGAACGATCCGCTTCCATTCGAGGAATCGTGGCGGCGCGGATTGCGCCTCTTTCCCCGGGTGCTCGGCGCGAGCTTCTTCGTGGCCCTGTTACTGACGGCTATGTCGCTCACGATCGTGCTGCTACCTCTCGCGATCTACAAGGGTGTACCGTGGTTCTTCGCTCCGCAAGCCGTGGTAGTAGACGGAGCGAGCTGGAAGAACGCACGCCTCGTGTGCGCGGCGCGACTCAAGGGGCATTGGATTCGCGCGCTGGCCGTAGGAGCCGCAGTGACGGCCATCTCGAGCTTGCCGGGCCCGCTGATTGGCACGGCGCTGTTGATTCTCGATGTGGTCGGCCTCGATCGGGCACAGTGGGTTTCGGCGGCGATCTATTGCGCGCTCTATCCGATCGCGATCATTATGGCAACGTTGTTCTACATTCGGCGCTCGGCCACCCCAGAGAAGGCTGAGACGAAGCTGGTGCCATCATCGCCGGATGGGGCGGCGGTTCTGAGCGGGATGCCGGCGTAGGACGGTGGTGAGCGTAGGCTGGCTGTCTCGATGTACTTTCCGGACATGACAACGGCCCCGGAATATATTCCGGGGCCGTTTGCAGGTTTGGTCGGGTTTAGGCGGGTTGCACCTGGCGGGATTCCTGCGATTGATTGTTACGGCTGGAGCGATTGCGGTTTCCAGTCGTGCCCTCGGGGCGCATGGCGTTGTAGCAATCGCGGCAGTAGACCGGTCGGCCCGAATCGGGCTTGAAGGGAACTGAGGTGGTTATGCCGCAGGCGGCGCACTCGATATCGTGCCGCTCGCCCGCGCTGTCGCCATTTGACGAAGCACGGCGATTGTTGTTGCCATTCCCGTTGCTCTGCTGACCCTGCTCGGAGCGCTGCGGGCGCGGGGCCTGCGGATCGCGGCGTGGGCGGTCGTTCGACTGGGTTCCAGCCGGCGCGGTGCGGCTCGCATACATCGTTGGAGCAATCGGGCGAATACCGTTATGCGACTGACGGCGACGGTCCCGCTCGACCCGAGAATCGTAGTCCCAGCGGTTGCCATCGGCATCGACCTCGACCGTCGCGGCGTCCTTGCGGTTGCCGTTGGATTCGGGGCGATTTCCGTTGGACTCAGGGCGATTGCGGCGAGAACGCTGGGAATCGTCCCGGCGGCCGCCGGTCGATGCAGCGGCCGTCTCGACCGGAGCTTCTTCCACAGACGCTACGAACGGAAGCGGATTGCCGTCCCAGGTGGACGCTTTCGGCTCAGTTCGCTGAGGTCGAGGCGCCCGGCGACGACCGTCACTATGGACGACGACAGCTCGGTCATGGGTCGCAGGTTTGTGCGGCGGATCGTGCGGCACGATTGCCTCGATTGGGAGAATTTGACCGTCATCGGCCAAAGCGGCCGCAGCACCCGGCCAAGGCTTGCGCTCGATATGGCGGCCGAGACCGCGCTCGAGCTGACGCCACTTGGCATTGTCCTCACGGCTCAGCAGCGTGATCGCCATTCCCTGGCGTCCCATTCGGCCAGTACGACCCACGCGGTGGGTCAGAAGCTGCGGTGATTCCGGCAGCTCCATATTGATGACTTGCTCGACGTGCGAGATGTCGAGACCGCGAGCGGCGACATTGGTCGCGAGCAGGATGCGGACACGTCCATTACGGAAGCTGTCCATCACCTCGTCACGGGCGTTCTGGGAGAGGTTGCCTTGCAAGGCGGCCACCGGGTAGCCGAACGCCTGCAACTGGCGAGCGAGTTTCTTCACGCCATGCTTGGTGCGGCCGAATACGATGATCGAACCTTCACCCTGCTGATCGAGCAGGTCTTTCAGGGCGCCGATCTTGTCATCGTTCGGAACGTCATAGGCGGTATGCGGAACCGGGGCGTCGTTCTCCGGACCCGGATCGACCGCGATCGAAATGGGATCGTTCAAGTGCCGGTCAGCGGTCTTGCGAACCCATTCGGGAACCGTGGCGGAAAAGAGTGCGGTCTGCCGGGCCGACGTCGTGCGGCCAAGAATGCGCTCGACATCGGGCGCGAAACCACGATCGAGCATTTCATCGGCTTCATCCAGTACGAGATAGCGCACTTTGTCGAGCCAGAGCGCGCCCTGGTTCAGCATGTCGAGCACGCGACCGGGAGTTCCGACGATAACCTGCGCGCCTTTGCGCAACATCATCCGTTGCGGACCGGCAGCGCGGCCACCGAAAAGGAGACCGACGGTGATACCGCGTCCTTCGACCAACTTCTCGAAGACGTCGGCAACCTGCGTTGCGAGCTCACGGGTTGGTGTTAGCACGAGGACCTGAACCGACTTGATGGACGGATCGACCAGCTCCATGGCGGGAATGCCAAAGGCCAGTGTCTTACCGGACCCGGTACGGGCCTGGCCAATGACATCATGTCCATCGAGAAGTGCTGGTACGGCTTTCACCTGAATAGGTGTGGGGTTTTCGATGCCCATTTTGGTGAGGGCACGAAGCGTGTGTGGACCGATTCGGTAATTAGCGAACGATACTGTCGCGTCGGTTACGTCCGAATCGGCAAATTGGGTTGAAGTCAACTGGATCAATTCCTTTAAACGTGCAGCGCAAAAAAATGCATAACGGATCGAAGAGCCAGTCAGTACGGCTCGACGATCCCGGCGCTGCATACGTTTCGGGAACCATTGGCGTACTGTCGCGCGAAGAGATTCGCACTCCTGGGGGAGGATGAATTGGAACGGCTCATACGGGAGCCACGCGGCAATCCAACCAAAGAATAAGGAACGTCGTCCCTCATGTCTTTGTGAAGTATGTAACAGAGTGGTGAATATGTCAAAAGCAAGGTCCGGAGTCTATGACCTCAGAGCGAGCGCGCGGGTAGTGGGTGTGAGAAGCAGGCGTGTCGATCTGGCGGTGGATGGAACGACCTTTCTACAGTTATATGAGCAATGTCACTGACTGCGCTGCCAGTATGAAATGGAGATTCCTATGCGCCAATTGATTGTCACCGCATTCGTTTCACTCGATGGAGTGATGGACTCACCCGGCGGAGATGACGGGTATCGGAACGCAGGATGGACGTTCAAGGACATCGCCTTCGATCCGGCAGCCTATGAAATCAAGGGCCGTGAGCAGGAAGAGGCTGGCGCGATGTTGCTGGGGCGCAAGAGTTACGAGATCTTTGCGCCGGTCTGGCCCACCATGGAGGATTTCGCCCGGTACAACGCGATGCCGCGGTATGTGGTCTCAACCACGTTGCAAACTGACGATTCGCGTTGGCCCGCGACGATTCTGCGCTCGGTCGACGAGGTTGCGGCGCTCAAGGAAACCGACGGCGATCCGATTCTGGTGCAAGGAAGTGGGCAATTGGGAGCGAGCCTGGCCGATGCCGGGTTAGTGGATCGTTATCACCTCCTGGTCTTCCCGCTCTTGCTGGGGGCCGGGCGACGGTTGTTCAGTGAGGCGGACAAGGACACCACGCATCTAACGCTGGTCGAGCATGAGGTCTATTCCAACGGGATTCAAAAGCAGATCTTCGACGTCGTGCGTTAGCGGTTCGTCGTTCTCGCACTCAAACCCCTTGTTCTCCCACGGGTGGGAGAACAAGGGGGATTTCGTTACTGAAGCATGGGGCGTCCTGGGGGAAAACCGATTTAGTCCGCAGGTGGTGCTTTCGGTGCATCGCTTCCCGCTGGCTTGGCCGAAACGACTTCCATCGTCGCATCGGGTTCCTTGGCGTGGCCGTTCGATTGACCATTGGTGGTCTGCGCGATTTGCGGGACCTGGTTCAGCAGGTCTGCGATTTTGACGCCGGTCAGGGTTTCGAGGATGGCTGGAACCTGGGCGATCACGGCGGCCATGTCTCCGGTCACCCGGTTCATTCCCGTCGTCTCTCCATTCCCATCACCACCGGTGGAGACAACCGTGATCTTGTCGACGTTGGCGAGGGGCTCCGAGAGCGCACGGACGATCTCGGGCAAGCTCATCACGAGCTTATCCAGAATGGCGGCCTGGTTGTACTCCTGATATGCCTTCGCCCGGAACTCCATAGCATCGGCTTCGGCCTTGCCCTGCGCCAGAATGATTTCGGCTTCGGCATTACCTTGAAGCCGGGTGGCTTCAGCGAGACCCTTGGAGATAATGACTTCCCGCTGCCGGTCGGCTTCGGCCAACGTTTCGATCCGCTGTCGTTCGGCCTGTGCGGGCTTGACGATGGTTGCTTCGAGCTCTTTCTCGCGCCGTTTGATTTCGGCGTCCTGCACCGCAGTTTCGGCAAGAATGCGTACTTGATCGATCTTGACCAGCTCGGAGATCACCTGCTGCTGCTGAACATTGGTTTCGATCTCATACGCTTTGTCCGCGGCAGCTTTCTGAACCTGAATCGTTTTCAGGTACTCGGCACGTTTGATCTCGAGGTCACGCTGGGCTTCCGCTTGCCGGGTGTGGCTGGCGGTTTCCGCGATGATCTTTTCCTGATCGGCAGCTGCTTCGGCGATACGCGCATCACGCATCGCTTGAGCGCGGCGAATCACGGTATCGCGCTCGGCTTCGGCGGTTGCGATATCGGCCGTCCGTTTGACCAGCGCAACATCGGGTCGTCCCATGTTCAGGATGTATTCGTTGCCGTCGCGCACTTCACGGATGGTGAAGGAGATGACCTCCAGTCCCATCTTGTTCATATCATCGGCAACGTTGGAGCGCATTCGGTCGGCCACCATTTCTGGTTCCTTGACGATGTTTTCGACCGTCAACTGGCCGACGATACCGCGGAGGTGGCCCTCCATCACCAGCCGAATGAGCGCCTCACGCTGCTCAAGCGATTTGTTCAGGAACTGCTCGGAGGCAGTCAGGATGCTGACCGGGTCGGATTGCACCTTGATCTGGGCGACCGCTTCGACGTTCACGGCAACGCCCTGTGAGGAATAGAGATCCTGGGTGGGCGCGACATCGAAGCTCATCAGCTCGAGCGAGAGCTCACGAGCCTGTTGGATCATAGGCCAAACGATCCGTCCGGAGCCCTTGATGACTTTGGTGCCACCGAGACCGTAGACGATCATGGCCTCGTTCGGGCCGACCTTCTTGAAAAGACGGGCGGACATGACGATGATCAAGAAGACGACGGCGATAAGGCCGACAACGATGATGAGAATTCCGAGTAACGACATAGACAACTCCTTTTGATTCGTTCCCAGCGCGGTTTCCTACTCGCCCGCGCCGTATTGGTTTATTGCGTGATTGCGTTCGATTCGTCGGTGTCTTCGGCGATCGATGCCCTGGCAGGCGGAGCGGCTTCCACCGGAAGGAGGTCGTCGTAGAGATCACTCCACGGGGCAACCATGCCGACACCCCGTTCAGAACCAAGAACAATGACCTCAGTTCCTCGTGGAATAGCAGTACCGGACGATGAGCGGGCGGCACGCACCATTCTCGAGCCGCTCTGCTCGTAGACGATCTCTCCAATACCACCTGGGCGGATAGACGAGGTGACATGGGCAAGCTTGCCGGTCATCTCATAGTCTCGTGGATCGAGCTCCATGCGGCTGGCCGGCCGGATGAAGTGTTTGAAGACCTGGTAGATGAAGGAGGCGCCCGCCAGACCGCCGATGATTGCGACCACGATGCTGGCAGCGGCGGTCCATCCGGCACCGCTGCTTGCGAGGTATCCCACCCCGCCGAACCAGGCAATGAAGGCGAGGATAACGCTGAAGTTGAGGTAGTCGTGACCGGCGTCGTGGCCATTGTCGCCGGGATCGCCGCCATGATCGGCCCCGAAATCGAAGGCACCAAGCGCCAGCGATATCAGCGAGAAGAGCAACCCGAAGAGAAAGGCTCCCAGGAATACGGCATCAAGTGTGCTGTCGATTTCGAACATTGGCGTCATCCGGCCAAGGGGCCGGCCACCAAACGTTCTGAGACGAGCCGGCTCGCCTGGTCAACTCATCTACTGTCTTATCAAAACATAACACGAGTCAGCGTGCTCGTTCCTAACGGGCCGCCTTCAGGACTGTGCGTTTCGGCAGAGATGCGAGGAGAACGCAATCGGGCCGCTCTTCACGCGTGAAGCGCGGCCCTCGTCAAGCGCAAGCTACAGTCTGATCACACTGCGGAGCGTTTCGCCCCGTTCCATGGCATGGAAGGCTTCTTCGCTTTCGTCGAGCGAGATGACGCGGGTCACGATCCGATCGAGATCGAGTTGGCCCTGCGCATACCAGTTGGACAGGAGCGGGAAATCACGGGTTGGCAAGCAATCGCCATACCACGAGATCTTCAACGCACCACCGACATCAAAGAATTTCGCCACTGGCAGCTCATAGGTCACCTCCTGCCCAGCGACTCCGATGATGACGCAGGTCCCGGCGAGATCGCGCGCCCAGATCGCGGTTTCGATCGTCTGGGCAGTGCCAACCGCTTCGAACGACGCATTGACGCCGAATCCGCCAGTGATCTCCTTGATGGCCGCCACCGGGTCGCCATCCCGCGGATTGACAGTGTGGGTCGCGCCGAACTCTTTGGCCCACTCGAGCTTCCTGGGGTCGATATCGACCGCGATGATGGTGGTTGCGCCAGCGAGTTTGGCGCCCATGATGACCGATTGGCCCACGCCGCCGCAGCCAATTACCGCGACTGACTGACCCGGCTCCACCTGTGCGGTATAGAGCGCCGCGCCGACCCCGGTCATGACGCCGCAGCCGATCAGACTCATCTGTTCGGGGGGAAGACCGTCTTCGATCGGGATGCACTGGCGGGAATGGACCAAGGTGTGCGTGCAAAAGGTGCCGATACCGAGGATCGGTGTGAGGACCTCGCCGTCAAGCGTGGTCATCTTCTGGGTCGCGTTCAGGCTGGAGGCGCAGAGCTGCGGCTTGCCCACCTGGCAGAATCGACAGAGTCCACACGGCGCGCGCCACGCGAGAATGACATAGTCGCCTTCCTTCACATTGGTGACGCCTTCGCCAACTTCTTCGACGATCCCGCTCCCCTCGTGTCCCAGCAGAAATGGGAAATAGTCGGTGCCGAAGACGCCGTTCTTGGCAGAGAGATCGGTATGACAGACGCCGCTGGCGAGAATGCGGACCAGTGCTTCGCCTGGACCGGGATGGGGAACGAAGAACTCTTCGACTTCGCCGGGCGCACCGGGGGTGCGGGAGATAACGCCTTTTGCGCGAATTGGATCAGCCATGGTGCCCTCTCTGTTCGGTCGCTTGGTTGCACATGCGATGACCGGAATGAATCACCGCTCGATGGCGGGCATCGTGACGGAGAGCCGCTGTGGCTGTCAAGCGATGCCCTTGTTGGATCTTAGCGAGGATGGCTTGCCAACGCCTGTTGACACCACCGCATTGCCCACGGGGAGCCTACCGCTCGTATCAGGCGGCCGGTGTTGCCGTGGAATCGGAAGCCAGATAGTCCAGCACGATCTGGTTGAATTCATCTGGCTTTTCGATCATGGCGAAGTGGCCGGTGCCAGGGATGAGCAGGAGCTCGGCGTTTGGCATGAGCACTGCCATGAGTTTGGTCTGATTCAGGTCGATGGCTTCTTCTTCCTCACCGTCGAGAATCAGGAACGGGGTCTCGATGGCGGCAATCTGGTCCATGGTCCAGTTCGGTTCGGTGGCCCACATATTGGAGATGTTGCCAAGGAACTCGTCCCACCGTTCCGGATCGGGCGAGGTGGTCTGGTAGTCGGCGGCTGCCTGGGCGATATAGGCGTTGAACCGGTCGTTCGTGCCGACATCGAGGCGAACACCTGAGGGGTCGAAGTTTGCGCCATAGGCGACGACTTTGTTCAGTCGCTCAGGATTCGATTGGGCGATATCGAGCCCGATGATGCCGCCATCACTCCACCCGACCAGGTCGGTCTGATCGATCTCCAGATAGTCCAGCAGCGCCAGCACATCCGAGGACATCAGATCGTAGGAAATAGGAGTTTCGTCGAACGATGAGCGGCCGTGCCCCCGGCTGTCCATGACGATGACCTGATACTCGGCCGCAAAGGCAGGAATCTGGTTTGCCCAATACGTGCCATTTCCGAGGCCCCCATGGAGTAGCAGGAGCGGATCTCCCTCACCATAGACTTCGTAGTAAATATCTATACCGTTCAGGTTGACGGTCTCACCTTCCACCCGGCCCCAGTCGGCCGGCAGCAAAGCCTGGGGTGGGCGAATTTCTTCGACCACGGCGGGAGACGCTTCGGGAGTTGCATCCTGCGCGAAGGCACCCCGCCGTTCGAGCAGAGACAATGAAAGCGAAAGTGCAGCACTACCGGCGAGGAACGAACGACGCGTAGCCATGGTGAACCTCCAGTTCGATGTCTGACAATCCGATCTGGGACTACGCGAAGTACGCCACACACGCTCCCCATATGCAAGCGCTCTTCGCCGAACACGATGAACGGCGCCGGTACGCTGCGAGCTATGACGGTCCGAGTGGTAGTGGCTTAGGATCGGTGGTTACGAACGCCTGTAACAGATCGAAGGCGCCCTCGAGGTCGCGTTGGTCGAGCATTTCGAAGGCTGAGTGCGTATATCGGGTGGAAAGCGCAAGCAACGCGGTCGGGATACCGGTACGGATCAGCGCGGCTCCATCACTGCCAAATCCCGGGTAAATGGTGCGCTGGATGGGAATGCCGCTCGCGTCTGCGATGTCGAGAAGCTGATCGATGATGCGGCGGTCGTAATGGGCCCACGAGTCCTTATAGACAAGCGTGGGACCTTTCCCGAGCTGGACTGGTATTTCTTTCGAGCTCGTGCCGGGATAGTCGGCGATTGGGCCGTTGTCGATAGCGATTGCAAGATCGAACGGGCCGGCTTGGCCGAGCGAGAGTGCGCCGACGAGACCGATTTCTTCCTGGATGGTGGCGGCTACGGTTATGTCGTAACGATACGTGGCGTGGTCGAGTTCGGTGAGCAAATGCGTCATAAGCGCGAGCGAGACCCGATTGTCGATTGCCTTGCCATAGAGGCGATTGCCGAGCCGACGGGTGGGCGGATTCCAGATGACGCCCGCTCCGACGTGCACGCCCAGTTCTTCGGCTTCTTCCCGAGAATCGACACCGATGTCGACGAAGATGTCATCCTCAGTCGGGACTTTGCCTCGGTCGGCTTTGGTCGAAAGGATGTGCCCGGTTGCCGCGCCGAACATGCCGTCGATGCGTGCGTTTCTGGCAATGATCAGCGCCGGTTTACCGACCGGATAGCGTTCGGAAAAATTTCTGCTGCCAGCCTGGCCATCGGTCAACCAGACGAAGCCGCGCTCGTCGATCGATTTGACGACAAAACCGATCTCGTCCGCATGGCCCTGGATGAGCAGCTTCGGTCCGTCGCCCGGGATTCGGCCGAGGACATTGCCAATCGGCATCGTGGAGACTTCCGCACCCGCGGCAGCCCATTTCTCCCGGCACCATGCGAGCACCGGTTCTTCCTGACCGGTGGGTGCAGCCATTTCCATGAGTTCGATGAGGGTATCGGTGAGTGATGGCAATGGTCAATACTCCTGATCTTCGAACTGAAGATCGAGCAGATCGAATCGTCGCTTTCCACGTTCGTATATGTTTTCGTGAGGACCTATCAAAAATATAATTGATCGACCGGTGAGCTCCCGAAACACATAGAGCGCGCGATGTTGACCGCTGCCACGCAGTGTAAATGCGAGTGCGCGCACTCCTGCGAGTGAGCCGGTCAGGGTGTGCCCAGCTAACGGGTCTGACTTCAGTACGTCGAGCCGTGACTTCACCGTCGCAGCATCGCCTTTGTACGATTTCAGGTCCTTCAGTGCCGCTCTCGTCAACCCGACTCGAAAAATCTCAGGCGGCATCGACATCTGGGTCAGAATCGGCATCGTTCATGGCGGAAAGGGCATCGTCCAAATCGGTCGTCAGCCCGGCGCGGTCCTCTTCAAGTGCGGCCAGTGCCAAGACATCGAGCGGGTTGTCTGGCTTTGCCAGATAGATCACTCGACGATTTCCATCAGTATCGACAAAGAGAATGTCGCCCGGTTCGAGCCCGAGCTCCGTTCGCGTGACCCGGGGTAGCACGATTCTGCCCTTAGAATCGATCCGTGTAGCCTGTAGCGTCATGGGTTCGTTTCTTTCATTTCATCAAGCGAACCTGGAGGTAGATGACACCAATGACCCAAGAGCCTCCACCCAGTTGTGGGAGATTCCCACCTTCGAGCATACGCCGTTGATTCTTACAACGTCAACGGAATGTCGCTCAGGAGCTGGGCGCCAGTTTCGGTGACGAGGAACTGGTTTTCGATGCGGATGCCGGCATTGAGGGCTGGAGAGTAGCCGCTGGGTTCGACACAGAGGACCATGCCCGTTTCGATGAGGCCGCCGCGCTCTTTGTTGATGTCGGGTTGCTCGTGGGCGCGGGTGCCAATGGAATGACCGCCGTGACCCCGCAGACCCAGCTCACGCAGGTGGGGATGCTCACGCAGTCGGGCGTCGAGCCATGCCCAGATTTCGGTTCCGTCGCGACCGGGGCGAATTTCGGTTTGAACGCCAATCAGCACGTCGGAAATCCAGCCGAAGACTTCCTGTTGCAAGGCGGTTGGTTCGGAGACGGCAAACACCCGGCTGAGATCGGACCAGTAGCCGCGATAGCAGGTCCAGGCGTCGATGATGTACAGCTCCCCTGCTTCGATCTGGCGATTACGGGCAAAGCCACCGGGCACGCCTGATCGGTAGTCGCCATTATGGAAAACGATCTCGCCTGCGTGCAGGACAGCGGCGCGATGACCGGCCTCCCGCACATCGAGCTCGTTCACTCCAGGCGCGATGAGCTCGCGGGCTGCAGCATAGGCAGCCGCGGAGCAGCCGATGGCTCCGCGCATGAGCTCCAGCTCGTCGGGATCTTTGATGGCTTGCATTGTTTGCAATGCGGTATCGATGGGGATCCACGCGCCGGGGCGCTGGATTCGAGCGATGGTGTCCTGCAGCAGCCAGGGAAGCGACTCCTGCTGGAATCCGACCTGCTTCGGGAAATGCCCGCCTGCGACCACTGCGCCCACGACCTCATTCAGCCGGGTCATTGGATCCGGGTTCATCGTCGCGGCGTGGGCGGGTTCATAGGCAAAGCGCTGCGTGACGAGAGCGTCACCCTCCATGGTGTGGCTGACCAACCACGAGCTGCCATCGGCAGCGAGCGCGAACAAGGCCGGGAAGTTGGCAGCAGCATCGGGAACGGTGAGGAGCTGACCGGTCGCGTAGTAGATGTCCCGCACATCGGAGAGATACAGGATGTCCAGTTGCTGCGCTTCCATGTGCGCTCGCAGCCGGTCCTGCCGAGTTTTGGTCCAGATTGGGTCGAGCATTGGATCCTCCTAGTGCGGCGAGAGTGTGGTGCGCAGCGTTGCGGTCGATTCGATCATCGGCCATTCGCTGGCAAGATCGAAAAAGCGACCGGCGATATGATCGGCGGCCTGATCGGCATAGTGTGGACTGCCCGCATGACCGGATTGTCCCGGCCAGGTGACCGAACGGAAGGCCCCAGACTCTGCCATGTCGACCACCATGCGATACGACGCCCCCATACGGGTGTCGAAGTTGCCGGGTGGGGTGTAAAACGCATTGGCCAGTGTGCCGGCGCCTCCAGGACAGGCTTCTGCGGGGATATCGAGAAATTCGTGCTGGAGGGGAGTGGCGGCAGCGGGATGGGTGGCGCCGAGCCGATGGATCGAGCCCCAGGTCCAGCTGGCACTATCGGGTCCAAGACGTTCGGTCAGCCAGGCAACAGCTTCGGCAAACGCGGTCTGGATCGTGGCAACCCGTTCGGCCTCGTCGGTAAACCAATCCGCGACGTTCCCATGTAGCAGATCGCTGCTCAAGCCCCAGCCAGCGTCGCGTACCAACGGGATGAGCTGCGCTGAGAATTGCCGGGCGATGACGGTCTGGTGCCAACGCCAGAAGAAGACGTAGTAGAGGGAAGCGGGAACGCTTTCGGTCGTGAGCTGGAAGTCCCACCCGTGGAACCGCGCTAGCGCGGATCTGATCGCGACATCGTCCACCTCGATCATCGCGGCCAGCAGCCCAGACAATCCGCGCTGCGCCCGGCCTGAGAAAACATCATTCTGATAGTGCTCGAATCCCTCGATCGTATGCTGATTGGTCGATTGGATCAGATCTTCTGCTCGACCGGCGCGGTCTTCCGGTGCCCAGGTGCCAAAGAGCGGATACGGATAGTCGGGCGGAGCGGTGGGGTTATTGGCTGTTACCACCCACCCACGATCCGGTCGCACAAGGGACGGCAGACCTTCAAACGGGATGAAGCCGACCCATTCGTCGGCGGGGTCGTGCAATGAACGATACCCGCGCACTTCGCGGCCGCGCAGGGGAAGGAATCCGCTGGTCTGATAGGCGATGTCCCCCGCCGTGTCGGCAAACACGAGGTTGAAGGTGGGACAGCCCCAGGTACGCAACGCCTCGCGGCCATCATCGACGGTCTGCGCGGTAGCGAAGTCGAGCATTGCTTTTGTCTCGTCTGACGAACGAAACCCGACCCAATCGAGCGCGAGCGAGGTCGGCGAGGTATAGCGGTCGGGTTGCAGGTTGTGGGGCAAGGCGGCTTCGGGGACGAGATGATCGACGATGGGCCGATCGCCAACCGAACGATCGACCTGGATGTATGGTTCCTGGCCCTTGATGCGAATCTCGACGGGATCGGCGACGATCACCTCATCGGTCGATTCGACAACATAGAGATCGCGCTGCATGCAGATGTTGTTGGTGATTCCCCAGGAGATACCTGCGCCGCGGCCATAGAGCAGCCCAGGTTGGCCGGGATAGGTGGTGCCGAAGCACTCGAACCCCGGCGCGCTCAAATGAACTTCGTACCAATCTGCCGGGACGGTGTAATAGACATGCGGATCCGATGCGAGCAGTGCATTGCCATCGGCAGAGAGCGCCGAAGCGACGGCCCAATTGTTGCTGCCTTCCCCCAGCGTTTGTCCCCAGAACGATTCGGTCAATGGGTCCTGGGGCTTATCGGGCCAGCGCGGTTCGGGGTCATAGTTCCCTTCCGGCACGATGTAGCGCAAGGGACCATCGGGCGCGAAGAAGGCCTGGTAGCGGTCACTCTCTCCGATCCCGGCGCGGACAGCCTCCGGTGTGGAGATGACATTGAGCCGCCCGGTGAGGTACCAATGCCAGCGGCGAAAGATCGCCAGCGAATCTACCGCAGACCAGGGTTCTGGTTGATGATCGAGCAAGTCGAACTCGATCGGTAGCTGTGATCCCGGTGCCATGGCTTCGGTCGTGAAGGCGTTTACGCCTCGCGCGAACGCGTCCAGCGCGGAACGGCTTTCTGGAGACGACGTTTCGTAGATCGATTGCGCGATCTTTGGGATGCGAAGCGTATGCGCAATGCGATCTTCTGCGAGTCTCGCTTCCCCGAAGATTTCGCTCAGCCGACCTGTTGCCTGGCGACGGAGGTAATCGAGCTGCCATAGGCGGTCTTGCGCCTGGACGTACCCATGTGCGAAGAAGAGGTCGACCTTGCTTGCCGCGCGAATATGGGGCACTCCGCGCTGGTCACGCCAAATCTCCACCGGTTGCTCCACCCCGGTCGTGACGGTGCTTGCGCCCGGATCGGCACGTTCGGCCAGCAAGGCACGGATGAGCTGGCGTTGCTCGTTCGACACGTCGCCCTGCGCTGATCGCAACGTTTCGAGCGCGATGGTCCGCTGCCGATGATCCAACTGCACGATGGTATTCCTTCCTGGGTTATCCCGGCTTGCGTCCGATGAACAGGCAGAGCTCATAAATTTTGAAGAGGCAGTCGACATCGAGATAGCCGATCTGTCGCAGCCATTGAAGCTGCGTTTCGAGCGGCGCGAGGATATTGGCAGCTTTGTCCGGGCGGTAGACATAGTCGCTGGCGACTTGCTCCCGGGTCCTCCCGCCGCCGATTTGCTGATCGTAGGCGTACATACGGTCGACCAGTAGCTCGTTGAACTGGTGCTCGATCCAGGGAGTAGCCGAAGCAACGTGCTCGATATGGATGAACGGCGCTCCCGGAGCGAGCAGCTCGAAGATTTCGGCGTAGATGCGGTGCTTGCTCTCGTCCGGCTGGTGGTGGATTGCGAATCCCGACACCACGGCGTCGAAAGGCGCCAAATCGCGCACGGCGCTTGTCCACGCTGAAGTCGAAAAGTCGACGAGCACGCAGATGATGCGGGGGTGATGGAAAACGTGGGCGCGCGGCCTCGAGCATCGGCGCGGAAAAGTCGGCTAACACTACGGTGGCGTCCGGAAAACGATCGAGCACTGCGCTTGCCAGTACCCCTGATCCACATCCGAGATCGAGGACCCGTTCGATTGGGCGTCCAGTGAATGCCAAAACGCGGAGCATGACATCGAGCTGGTCATCGGCGTTGGGGAGTGCGGCGCGGACACCGGTGAGAAAGTTGGTAACCAATTGCGGGTCTTTCCAGACCTCGCCGGTGATGGAACTCAAGGGTTGTGACATAGATGGGTGTCCCGGTGCGAATCGAAGTCGATGCTACGGGAGTCTAGCAAGGGGAGCGTGAACGCGGGATCGTCCGATTCGGGTACGAACTCGCAAAGAGCTCGGGTCACCGTTCCTGGCATGGGCCGAGCGTCAGGAAGGCAGGCTGGATTCGACCCCGAGGGTGGCATTCGAGCTTCGGGCACTATCGACACGAGGGAGTGCGGGTCGCAACGCATTCCATTCAGCTTGCTGCCGATTCGAACACCAGTACATCCCAACACGTAAAACGAGGCGCCCCCACAAGCTGGGAGGCGCCTCGTTTCGCATGATGCGAATTCTGAGTCGATAGCCTACTCGGCGGACAGCTTGTCGATTTCCTTCTGAAGCTGCGCGAGCTGCTCGTCCGTGAGATCGTACGAAATCAGCTTGCCGCCGAAGTGACCGAGATCATTGACGAGGCGGTCTGGTGCTTCGGTTTGAACGAGCAGCAGAATGGCGCCGCCGCCGGGTTGAAGCTCGGATGAAATGGTTTGCTGGAATTTCTTGAAATCGTCCTCAGCGCCACTTTTGCCATGCCGCCCGAGCAAACCGCCGACGGCCAGGCCGAGAGCAAGACCCGCGACCGGGATGAGGAAGATGGCTCCGGTGAGCACGCCGACCACGGCTCCAATTCCTGCGCCTTTCAGGACCGGATGATTCTCATCACCGACCTTGATCTCGCCGGAATCGTCTTTGCTGATAAGCGCCTGCTCCATGATTTTCATGTAGCCGGCGTTTTCGAGTGATTTGGCCTGATCGAAGGCGCTGATTGCCTGGTCTTTATTGGGATATACGATCGCGAACAACGTTGCCATGAGTGCGCTCCTGTCTGCAGTGGTACCGCCGATGTCGAGGTACGTCCTTTTCATTTTAACCGGGGGACGGGTTATGCGCTGACCCCCAAAAGTGGGATTTCCTGCCTGGATCGAGAACTTCCACATTGCTGATGCGGCTGATAGGCCCTTCTTGGAGATCCCCAATAGCACGACTCATCACGCAAATGCCGTACATGCAACGAGGGTTCCGGATATCCGGAACCCTCGTGTGCATTGTTCTTTTCGGCCAGCCCCGCCGAACGGGGCTGGACCGCAGGGAACTAGATGACCCGCTTGCGCAGGCTCAGTCCTGCGATGCCGAGGAGACCCACGACACCAAGGAGCATCAGCTCGCTCGAGCTACCCGCGCCGTTGCCGGCGCCAGTGGTCGGCAGGGCCTTGATGGAAGCCTGGACACTGGCTGCAGCCGACCCGGTGCCGGTGTAGCTCTTGCCACTCCAGCCCTTGTCGTGCCACCAGCCGCCGCCGCCATCGTGTTTGCCGCCGCCGTTCCAGCCGCCGCCGCCGTTGCCGCCGCCGCCATTGCCACCGTTGTCGTCATCGTTGATGCAGACGCCGGTGCACACGCCGTCGACTTCACCGAAGCAGAAGCCGGTGCAGTCGCCCCAGATCGGGCCATAGCAGGTGCCAGCGCAATCGCCATCGACTTCGCCTGGTCCACATTCGAAGTCAACATCGTCTGCGCAGAGGCCGAGGTACAGGGGCTCGACGTCCGAGCCATCGCTGGAGGTCGAGAAGACCTGAGCGTTGCCACCGTCGCCGCCAGCAGCGTCGCCGCTGATAGCTGCGCCGCCGTCGCCGCCGTCGCCAGCGTTTCCGCCGTCGCCGCCGGTGCCATCACCAGCGTGCGCCGAACCGCCGCTACCGCCGGTGCCGTCGCCCGCTGTGGCCGTTCCGCCAGTAGCGCCGCCGCCTGAGCCAGACGCGTTGCCACCACCGTTGGTGTTGCCGCCATTAGCAGAGACTGCCTGAATGGCGTCGCCACCTTCAGCGTTGCCACCGACGCCGTCGGCTGCCTTCGGAGTTGCCTGCATTCGCGTTACCGCCAACTGCGTTACCACCCAAGTCGGGATCCGCAGCTCACGTCGGAGGTCGAATCGCCACTCTGGGTATCACCAACCGAGACATCACCGGTGGTGTTTCCGCCACCGTCGACTGCGCCGCAGTCAGAGTTGCCACCGTTGCCGCCGTTGCCACCGCTGGCCTGGCCAGAATCGATATCACCGAAGAACGGGGGCTCGAATGGCTGGGTTGCGCCATCGCCGCCTGGTCCACCGTCGCCGCCGCCGACCGAGCCACCCGTGAGGTACCCGATCATGCAGCCACCGATGGTGATGGTGATTGGTGTCGTGGACTCGACAACGAGGTCGCTGTTATCGGCATCCTCGCCAGCCACTCCTGGCAGGATAACCGTGCTCCAACCGTCGCCACCTTCAGCGAGGCCACCAGTTCCATCGCCGCCGACTTCGGCATCGCCACCTGTCGCAGCGCCACCGTTACCGGGGCCCGCAGTTGCGTTGCCACCGGTCGTCTCGCCGCCAGTGGTATCGCCGGAGGCGTTGCCACCGTTGCCACCAACGCCGGTTCCTGGAACTGCCTCGGCACCTGTGCCGTTTCCGCCGTTCGACTCACCGTCGCCGCCGGTTCCGTCTTCGCCTTCGCCGCCGGTGCCGCCGTCGCCGCCGGTACCGCCGGTCGCCCAGCCAGACTCACCATTCGCTCCGGACGAGGCGTCTGCATATGCTTCAGCCAGTCCAGCATTACCGATCGATTCGGCCAGCGCGAAGGCGTTGCCGCCCTCGCCACCTTCCGCGTCACCGGAGCCTGCGTAACCGCCGTTGCCGGAGTCACCGCCGTTGCCGCCGTCGCCGCCAATTCCCGCGCCGCCGGAAGCTGAGCCGCCGTTGCCGCCGGTACCCGAGCCACTGTTGGCCGTGCCGCCGTTGCCTACGCCGCCGTCGCCAGCGATGTTTGCTCCACCTGTCACGTTGCCACCAGTCGTGCTACCGGACTGAGCGTCGCCGCCGATTCCGTAGCCCGCGACCGCGTTGCCACCAGTCGAGTTGCCCGCGGTGCCGTCGCCGCCCTCGGCGTTCCCACCGGTGTTGCCACCAAGGGTCGCCTCAGAGCTGGCGTCGCCAGCGTAGGTGCCGCCCACGGACGCATCGCCGCTGGAGTTGCCGCCACCGTAGGTTGCGCCGCAGTTGCCGTAACCGCCATTGCCACCGTCACCGCCGTTTGCGATACCGCCGCCGCTGACGAAGAAGTCATTGAAGCCATTATTCGCGACGCCCTGTGAGCCATCGCCCGCTTCGCCGCCTTCACCGCCGACTGCCGCGCAGCCGAGCGTGATCTGGGCCGAGCCGATCGGATTGACGCCGAGGTCATCCAGCAGGCCGCCAATCAGCGGAACATCGTTTGGATCGAGATTTCCGGTGAAGACCGAGGCGCCTGTGGCCTCGCCACCATCAACGGACGCTGGCACTTCGCCGTCGTCGCCGATGATGAGCTCACCGATGCCATTGCCGCCGACGCCGTCGCCACCGTTTCCGGCACCACCGTTGTCAGCGTCGCCACCCGTTGCTTCACCGCCGTTGCCGTTTCCGCCAACTGCGTAGCCGCCCGTGGCAATTCCGCCATCGACATCACCAGAGGCGTCGCCACCGGATCCGCCCTGACCGACTGCGCCGGTACCGGCTGCGCCAGTACCCTGGCCGCCGTTGCTTTCAGCGTCGCCACCGAAGCCGTCGCCACCGTCGCCACCGTCGCCGGCTTCGCCAGGATCTCCGCCTTCAGCCCATCCGCTATAAGCGTCTCCGCCATCGCCGCCGTCGGCTTCCGCAATCGGGTCGGTCCCTGCGCTGAGCGCATAGGCCGCCGCGTCGCCACCGTCGCCACCGTCAGCATCGCCAGTTCCAGCGCTTCCGCCGTTGCCGCCGTCGCCGCCGTTACCGCCGTCGCCACCGCTCGCGTTTCCGCCAGCCGCGCCGCCGCCGCTACCGCCGGTGCCATTGCCACCGTTGCCAGAGCCGCTGTTGCTGTCGCCACCGTCACCAGCCTGGTTGCCACCACCGGACAGCGTGCCGCCCGTGGTATCACCGCTGGTTGCATTGCCGCCGACACCAGCACCACTGGTGGCGCTGCCACCGGTCGAATCGCCACCCGAGCCATTGCCGCCCGCGCCGTAGCCGCCAGCATTACCCGTGTTGACGATGATCGACGTGGCGTCGCCGCCCTCGACGTCGCCGAGCGATGCGTTACCGGAGCTGTTGCCGCCGCCGTCAGTCGGGCCGCCGAACGGTCCGCCATCGGCGCCGTATGCGCAGTTCGCATCGCCGCCGGCTCCACCGTTACCGCCATTCGCGGTCGAGGGGAAGGTGCCGAAGAATGGAATGACCACGCCTGCGCCAACATCGGCGCCGCCGTTACCGGCCGCGCCACCGTTTCCGGCAGCCGCGATGCAGCCGATGGTCGCCGTCGCGATGCCACCCTGTACGACTTCAAATCCGCCATTTGCGGCGCCGCCGTTGACCGGCATGACCGCTGGTGTTCGAATTCGCCATTTCGTTGGAGTTGCCACCGCCGATTCCGGCGCCGCCGTTACCGACACCACCATCACCAGCCGTGCCGGCTGTGACAATGCCGCCATATCCGGCACCGCCCTGGGCACTACCACCGATGACATCGTTCTCGGAAGAACCGACGTTGCCACTGGCATCACCAGCTTCGCCGCCGACCGCATTCGCGCCCGTTCCGGCTCCAGCCAGACCATCGCCACCGTTGGCAGTTCCGTCTCCGCCTTCAGCGTAGTCGCCATCGCCACCGGTGCCGCCGTCGGCGCCATTTCCGCCTTCAGCCCAGCCGCTGTCGCCGCTTCCGCCATTGCCACCGAACGAATCGGCGAAGGAATCGTCGCCATTGTTCGAGACAGTGGCCTCGGAGACGGCGTTGCCGCCATCTCCGCCGCTCGCGTTGCCGGTATCGGCATTGCCGCCGTCACCGGCTGCTCCACCGTTACCGCCGGCGCCGCCATCGGCGTTTCCGCCCGATGCGTTACCGCCGCTGCCGCCGGATCCCGTTCCGCCGTTGCCGTCGCCGGCCGAAGCCGCGCCACCTGCACCCGCGGTGTTGCCTGCACTGATGGCCGAGACGCCGGTGGTCGAACCTGCATTGCCCGCGCCGCCCTGGCTGTTGCCAGATGCCGCAGAGCCGCCGGTGGAGTTGCCACCTTCGCCGTTGCCGCCGACGCCGTTGCCGCCGGAGTTGCCGCCGCCAGTGATCGAGCTCGAAGCGTCGCCACCGAGTACCGCACCTGCCTCGGCACCGTAGAACTCTTCGCCTTCTTCGGCTCCGCCGTTGTTGCCGCCGTTGGTATCACCACAGCTCGCGTTGCCGCCGTTGCCGCCGTTGCCGCCATTGGCGATTCCAAGTCCGTTGCCGCAACCCGGGTTGCCCGCGTTCGGGCCGCCATTGCCGCCAGAGCCGCCGTCGCCGACGTTCGAGCCGTCTTCGCCGTACGGATTGACGGTACATCCAATAGTGATTGTCGCGGTCGAGCCGCCAGAGACATAGCCCGCGGTCGCAGTGCCGCCGATGACATCTTCGCCACCGAGCGCTGCATTGGCACTATTGACATCGCCGGTGCCGTCTCCGCCTTCGCCAAGACCACCGTTGCCATTGCCGCCAGCGCCGCCATCGGCACCCGCCGCGTTCTGGCTCACCGCTTCGCCACCAATACCGTTGCCGCCGATGGTGTCGCCATTGGCAACCGTACCGCTCGCGACGCCGCCATCAGCGCCTTCTGCGTTTCCGCCAGTGCCGGTCGCGCCGGTACCGAGGCCGCCATTCGCGGTTGCGTCGCCTGCAATGCCTGTATCGCCATCGCCGCCGGTTCCGCCGGTGCCGCCGTTACCAGGATCGGCCGATCCACTGGTGGCATCGCCACCGTCGCCGCCCCAAGCGGTCGCATCCGGATCGGCTGCGTTCTCGACGAGGCTACCCGCGTTGGCATTGCCGCCATCGCCGGCGTAAGCGTCGCCGCTGCTGCCGTTACCGCCGTTACCGCCATCGCCACCGTTGCCGGCATCGCCGCCGGTGCCGTTGCCGGCCGCCGCGTTTCCACCGTTGCCGCCGTTACCGTTGCCGCCATTACCGGCGCCACCGGTGCCATTGCCACCGTTGCCGCTGGTGTTTCCACCACCGTCGGTGAGGCCGCCATTGGTCGAGCCTGTGCTGGCTCCTCCGCCAACAGCGCTGCCGCCGACCGCCGAGCCGCCCTGCGAGCTTCCGCCGGAACCGTCGCCACCCTCGGCGTTGCCGCCGGCATTGCCGAGACCAATGGTGGTCAGTTCGGCGTTGCCACCGATGACATCACCGTGAATTGCATCGCCACCGGTGTTTCCGCCGCCGTTGGTGCTGCCGCAGGAGGCCTGGCCGCCGTTGCCGCCGTCGCCACCATTCGCTTCAGAGAAGTTATTCGCGTCGCCGCCGGTTCCGCCGTCGCCACCAAAGCCGCCGCCGGTGTCGTAGCCAAGGAAGTCCGCAGCCACGTTACAACCAACGGTGATCGTGAAGGTGTCGCCGCCGTAGGCAACCGAGGGATCGTCATCATCGAGGCCATCGCGGTCGGTTTCCGCGTTGCCACCAGTCGCGTCGCCGGAGGTGACATTCTGGATGCCATCGCCGCCGATGCCGTCGCCGCCCTCGCCGATGCCGGCCGGGCCACCATCGCCACCGGTGCCGTTACCAGCAGTCGCGTTCGCGGCCGCTGCGTAGCCACCAAGGGTGTCCCCGCCAGTGGTATCGCCACTGACATCGCCACCGTCGCCACCAACGCCGTAGCCGCCCGCACCCGCTGCGCCGTTACCGTCGCCACCGTTCGCTACGCCTTCCCGCCGTAGCCGTTTCCAGCCTCGCCAGCCTCGCCACCGTCGCCGCCGTAGCCACCTGAGACGTCGCCAGAATCGGCTTCGCCACCGTCGCCACCAACGCCGAGGGATGCAATCGGATCTTGTCCATTGATGTTGATGGAGGTCGAGCTGCCGCTACCGGCGTCGCCACCGACTGCGTCACCGGTCTGGGCGTTGCCGCCGTTGCCGCCATCGCCGCCATTGCCGCCGTCGCCGCCATTGCCAGCACCGCCAGAAGCGTTACCGCCGTTGCCACCCGTGCCGCTGCCGCCAGTTGCGGAGCCACCGGTGCCAGTGCCGCCATCGCCAGCAGTGTTGCCACCACCGAGCGTCGTACCGCCATTGGTCGGTCCGCCGACCGCAGAACCGCCGACTGCATTGCCGCCAGCACCAACGCCACCGGCAGAGGAGCCACCGGCTGCATTACCGCCAACGCCATAGCCGCCGGTGTTGCCACCGCCGGATGTCGTCACGGTCGCGTTGCCTGCAACGAAGTTACCGATGGAGACTGATCCACCGGTGTTGCCGCCGCCATTGACGCTGCCATTTACAAAGAAGTTGCCGCCGTTGCCGCCGTTGCCGCCGTTAGCGGACGCGATGTTATCGGCATCGCCACCGCCGCCGCCAGTTCCGCCGCCGCCGCCAGTGCCGGTGCTTCCGATGGTGACCGTGTACGCACCGCCGCCGCCGGAAATGGGCCCTGCGATCGAGGCGTCGCCGCCCTGGGCTGTGCCGCCAGAGACTGTGCCACCAGCATTACCGCCGTAGCCTGTTCCGCCGGTCGCGTCTCCGCCAGCCGAGGCGTTGCCACCGGTGCCGGAGCCGCCGTTGCCCGTACCACCGGAGACGCTGCCGCCGGTGGTATTTCCACCGGTGGTGTCCCCGCCAGCGTCGCCGCCGTTACCGCCCTGGGCGTTTCCGCCGGTCGCGCCTGCGCCAGTACCATCGCCTCCATTAGACGTGGCATCTCCGCCGACGCCAGCTCCACCATTAGAGCCGCTTGCGCCATTACCGCCGTTACCGCCGGTCGCGCCGCCGGAGCTTCCGCTTCCAGCGTCACCACCATCGGCATTGCCGGTGGAATCAGTCGTCATGACCTTGACCGTGCCAGTGCTGGATGTTCCAGCCGCCTGCACACCGGTCGCATAGGTCAACAGACTGAGGATCATGACAAATGCGCCAAGAGCTCTTAGTGCATTCGCCGATCGTTTTGTCGACATTCCCAATACTCCTCTGTCTTCCCGGGACGTTCTCAAACGCCCCCTTCCGTGTTTGGTTCTGTATTGCGTGCTGCGATGCTAAGTCGTATCTGGAGAACTCAAGTGATCAAATCCAATCGCTATGGTCCTCCCCGAATGTTCGAGTCTGATAGATCGGGGTCTCCCCGACTCGAACCACGAATCCGGATCAGCCGCTGCGTACGGATGTAGGAGCCGAGGATCGTGTGCGCGCCTGCGGAAATGGGCGCACTGATCCCAGAAACAGCGAAGCCCGGGCTGCGTCCTGACATCGCGCAGACCGGGTTTCGATACCCAGCTCTTTGTTTTCCGTACGATTTCATGTTCCCCGCTCCCGTCAGGCCCCGTCACCAACCTGGCGACTATCCCTGACGCGGAAACTGGCCTAGTTTCCGCTAAGACGGTGCGTTTCTCCCGTTCCCGCTATCGATTGCTCGAACGCTCAGCTCGGCTTCCCGCCCTGACTGAACGCGCTTTTCACGGTCACTACTGCATCTTAGCGATAGCTGGAAGGTATTGCAATAGGGACTCGAGGAGGTAAAACTCCCAGAAACCTGTATACGTATGGACCCAAAATGGGTACCTACCCGTGCTATTCGCCCTGAAATCCGTAAATCGGCTGGCCCTTGGTGCGTATAACGCCGGCCCATGAAGTTGTCCGCATCGGCTGAGCGACCAGCAACGCGCCTATTTGTCGTCCGGCAGTACCCAGTTGAGGATGGTGGAGACGATTGAAATGATGATGGCGCCGAACAGCACTGCCCAAATGCTGTCGAAGCTGAATCGCACATCGAAGATCGTACGGCTCACCCAGGCGGCCAGATAGAAACAGACCGCATTGACCACCAGGATGAAAAGTCCCATCGTCATCAAGAGCAGCGGGAGCGAGAGCAGCTTGAGCAGCGGCCGGATAAACGCGTTGATGAGCCCGAGAATGATTGCGGTGAGAATGACCGCCTTGGCGGCGTTATCTCCCACATCGATCCCGGGCACCGCATAGGCCGCCGCCGCCACCGCGATGGCGGTGACAATGAATCGAATCAACAGACTCACAAGTTCTTCCCTCCACTTCCCTTACACACAGATATCACTGGACGGTAACAGCTCCTCGATTGCCTTTGGAGCCGGTTGTTCTCCCAAGGGCGCCATTGTATGCCGCCTGGTATGGGCAGGACCGGATGCTCTCGAACTGGGAAGACGATAGCTCGCCGCGCGGCGAGTTCATTCGATTCATGCGAGAGCGGCCCGGAGCACACGGTTCTTGTCACGCAAGAGATCGGTCTCAATTGGTGAAGGCGAGCAATTTGTCCATCTCGACAATAGTGATACGCGGACCATCCGCCGTGATGATCCCCTGCTCCTCGAAACTGCGCAGCGCGCGGTTCAACGTTGGCCGGGTCGTGCCAATTTCCGCAGCAAGCTCTCCCTGACTGCGCGCAAGATCGATCAGCATGCCGTCTTCCACTGGAGTACCGGTCCGTTCTGCGCGTCCGATCAGCCATTTGGCCAGGCGGCCAGGTACATCGAGGGTCAGCAGATCGACCTGGCGAGCATTCGCCCGGCGGATCAGCGTAGCCAAGGTTGCCAGCAGCTCGGGAACGATCTGCGGCTGATCCTGCAGGAGCGTGATGAACGCTTTACGTGGAATGAGCCGCACACGCAACGGGCCAACCGCGGTGAGGGTGGCGCTGCGCGGGGAGCCATCCAGCAACGAGAGCTCCCCCACCGCCGCGGGCGCCTCTACGACGGCCAGCACAGCCTCGTCTCCGGCAGCGGTCCATTGCGTCACGCGCAATTGGCCTTCTTCTAATATATAGATCGATTCTCCTGGATCGCCCTCATTGCAGAGCACCTGGCCACGACGGTAGTTGCGAGGCAGACTGTTGCGGGCAAGCTGCTCGAGCGCGGCAGCCGGAAGATTGGCAAAGATAGAGACGGTACGCAGCGTTTCGATCGAGACCTGGGTGGTCGATGCCATGATCGGGTTCCCTCGCTTGCTGGGAATCGTCGTTTCGGTTGGAGCCATACTATCGTTCCTTTCTGCTGCCACGTTGTGTGAGATGCCTCCGTCTTGTCATCGAAAGCGGCAAAGCTCGATCTCGCGATCCAGGAAACACGGGGCCCATCGCATCCTCAGCTGCCGGCGAAGAAACTTGTGATCGACCTCATCGGGAGCAGGAAGTGAACCAGCAGAGGGGGCTGACCCAGCCGAACGGTGCTAACTGGCCGTAAACCCCGTTGTGCGGCACTCCGGCAGGGAAAGACCGTTGAGCTCTTTACAGCGGCAAACCGAACTATGTGCTATCCTAAGGAATGCGCGCGACTCTGAAAGGAATCAGGGTGTTTTTTCGAGCGATTGGTGCGTGCAACGACGCAGAGCGTCGTAGCCATCGTCGAGGTCGCGCAAGCGATTGAGCTTGCGTTACGAATTCGATGGCGAGTTTCTGAGCATTTTCCCTTTTCCCCCCACGAAGTTTGAATACGCCTATTCTGGGACCCCAACCGCGCTTCGGACGGTGGGCAGGTGGACACGTGTGCCACATTGCTCGTTCGACGTCGTTGAGGATATTGCCATGCGCGCGTGGCAATTGGGCCCGGATGCGGCAAGGAGTTCATAAATGGCGAGAAAGCCTGTTTATCGTAAGCCGCCGCGGCCAGTAACCCCGGCAGCTCCCACCGAGACGCGCGGTCCGCGTCAAAACCCCGATGCCCTTGCCGTTGATGGCAAGGTGACCGAGGCACTCCCCAACGCCATGTTCACCGTCGAGCTCGAAGGCGGCCAGCACGTGCTGGGCCACCTGGCGGGTAAAATGCGGAAGAACTACATTCGCGTGCTTCCCGGCGACCGAGTAACGGTGGAGTTGTCACCATACGACCTCACCCGCGGCCGGATCACGTTCCGCCATCGATAGTTCGACGACATTCTGGGAGGCTTCTGAACTGTAAGAGGAAATGGCCAGCCTGAGTGGCTGTGATCGCAGTTTCGTCCATTCGTTTTTTACAACAGTCCATTTCGTGTCGGGAGATGTATTCCGGCGCTCTTTCAGGAGAATTCCATACCCATGAGTGATCGAACGCTCACATGCCGCGATTGCGGCCAAGCATTCACCTTTACTGCCGGCGAGCAGGCGTTTTATTCCGAGCGTGGCTATTCCGAGCCCCTGCGCTGCCCTTCGTGCCGCGCATCCCGCAAGCAGCAGCGATCCTCCGGTGGCGATAGCTACGGCAGCGGCGGCGGCGGATATAGCAGCGGCGGTGGCGGCGGCTACGGTGGCGATAGCTACAGCAGCGGCGGTCGCAGCAGCGGCGGCGGCGGTGGTGGCTACAGCAGCGGTGGTGGCGATAGCTACAACCGCGGCCCACGCCAGATGTACCCGGCAGTCTGCAGCCAGTGCGGCAAAGAAACCGAAGTTCCTTTCCAGCCGACCGCTGGCAAGCCGGTTTACTGCCGCGAGTGCTTCCAGGATCGACGGTCGAGCTCTTACAGCTACTAGGCCGCGAATCCTCTTTCGCACATAACCATGCAAAACGCCAGTGCCGATTCGGCACTGGCGTTTTTTCGTTCGACCCTGCCCTCGCGTGGGACCGGCATCCCCTACCGCAGATCCCCTTCGTTGAATGCCTCAACCTCGAATACATTTCGATTCTGGTTCGATCAGTCGACTAACGTGTTCGCAAAGATTTGCCAGGCGAGCAGCGTTTTGGCGACCAGACTCAGAATCAAGTACCCCTTCTCGCCGAACAGGTAGCTCTTCCAACGACCAACCTTCGCGTACTGCAGCGCCATATTTATGGCAAAGCTGTTGAAGAGGACGAAGAGCGAAATGATGATGCCGTAGACGAAGGTGGGAACTCCTGCGTTCCCCGGAAGATTCTCAGCGCCGACGAACTGAATCGTAATGATGATCCAGGGAACGATGCCAACGATGGAGCCGCAAATAAACGGCGCCCAGTTGATATCGCGGTCTGGCCGATCGTGATTCATCATCTCCATGACGAGCCCAAAGAGGATCATCGCGGTATTCGCGCCGATGATTCCCAGAATGGCTCCAACGTCCTGAACGCCCGTGACCATCCCAATGAGCACCATCATGAGTGACGCGCTGACCGAATACTCGAGCCAGCGAGCGTAGTTGATCTTGCGCGCCAGATTGTCTCGATACCAGGGCCAGATGCCTGGTGCAGACATGAGGAAATGGTCGGCAGCCGCCAGCAGTAGAAAGAGCGCGACCGCGTATCCGACCGGCACACTCCAGATCAGTTGCGGCTGACTGAAGCTCGAGCCGGGTGGTCCGCTCATATACGTCCCCGTTATCGGGAGCTTGAACCCATTCGAGAGCGCAATGATCAGCAGTGCCTGCGCAAGATGGATACATCCGAGCGCGAGGTTGTACCACCGAAAGCGGATTGGTACCGTCTCCATTGTTCCTGCATCGATCCTCGCGCCCGAGGGCTGAACTAAAGGACTTGTTGGCGTCCTCGCTATGTCCATAGACTTTTGGCCTCCTTTGCAAGACTCCAATTGCCAAGCGTTTCTCGCAAGCTCGCAAGACAAGAAATTCGATTCAATGGCAGGCAGTTTCGTCGTTCAAGGCTGTGGCACGACGCACTTCAGCACGTTCAGAATGCTGCACATACAGTGAAAGTATAGAATCTGAAGCTACTCAACGGGTAAACGGTGAGCGATCGTGCGTACATGAACACGAATCGCCATTGCCGCTAATGAATGAATGCGCATCTACCGGAAACGCTGACCACGTTGCGATCGAACGTTTAGGAACTCGCCCAGTCAGCCGAACAGAAATCGAAGTCGCACCCATTGTCGGCCTGGGTGACGTGCTGCCCATAGAGCCAGCCATGGCCGCGGCGCAGGAGCGGATCCGGAATGTGCGGCGAGAGGACGGCAAGCCGGTCGGCAATTTCACTCTCCGACAGATCGAGCGTCAAGGTGCGATTGGGAACGTCGAGCGTGATGAGATCGCCATCCTGAACGGCGGCGAGTGGACCACGGACGGCAGCCTCGGGCGCGATATGCAGGACCACCGTTCCGAAGGCGGTTCCGCTCATGCGGGCATCGGAGATACGCACCATGTCGCGTATCCCGGCACGCAGGAGTTTCTGGGGAATGGGAATCATGCCGGCTTCGGGCATCCCGGGACCACCAGTCGGCCCGGCATTCTGGAGCACCAGGACATCGTCCGGGGTGACATCGAGCTCCGGATCATGGATGCGCGCGGCCAGGTCTTCCAAAGAGGTGAATACCACTGCGCGACCGCGGTGGGTCAGCAAGTCCGGCGATGCGGCGGCATGTTTGATGACGGCGCCATTGGGAGCGAGATTGCCACGCAACACCGAAAGGCCGCCTTCGGCGTGAATCGGCTCATCAGCGGAAGCGACGACATCGCGCCGAAACGACGCGGGAACCCCGGCAAGATTTTCTCCGACGGTCTTGCCAGTGGCGGTGATGGCGTCGAGATGTAACAGCGGCATGAGCTCGCGCATGACGGCCGGAATGCCACCGGCTTCGAAGAGCTCGGCCATCTGGAATTGCCCAGACGGTTTGATATTCGTCAGGGTGGGGGTTTCCCGACTGATGCGATCGAAATCGTCGAGCTCCAGGGGAACGCCGGCGCGGCGAGCGATCGCCAGCAAATGGACCACGCCGTTGGTCGAGCCCGCGACCGCGCAGAGAACGCGAATGGCGTTTTCGATGGCCTCACGGGTGATGATCTGGCTGGGCCGCAGATCTTCCCGCACCATATCGACAATACGCTGCCCGGCAGCTTCGGCGTGACGAAGACGGCCAGAGTCGGGCGCGGGAATGGCGGCGTTGTATGGCAGGGTCATGCCGATGGCCTCGGCAACGGACGCCATGGTGCTGGCGGTCCCCATGACCATGCAATGCCCATGCGATCGGAAGAGGGATTCTTCCAGTTCGCCGATCTCCTGTTCGCCAATCGTGCCGGCTTTATATTCCATCCAGTAGCGGCGGCAGTCGGTACACGCGCCGAGATCGTTCCCGCGCCAGCGGCCTGACATCATCGGACCACCGGTAACCATGATGGCCGGCACGTCCGCGCTGGCCGCACCCATGAGTTGAGCAGGGGTAGTTTTGTCGCAACCAGCAAGCAGTACGACGCCTTCGATCGGTTGCGCGCGGATCATCTCCTCGGTGTCCATCGCCATCAGATTGCGATAGAGCATCGAGGTTGGGCTGATAAAGATTTCGCCCAGGGAGATGGTGGGGAATTCCAGCGGGATCCCTCCCGCTTGCAGAACGCCTCGTTTGACCGCAGCAGCGACTTCGCGCAAATGCGAGTTGCAATGGTTCAGCTCGCTCCACGAATTGCAGATGCCGATGAAGGGTTTTTGCAGATCTTCATCAGTCAGGCCCATGCCTTTGGCAAACGCGCGCCGCATGAACGTGCTGAAGTCGGCATCGCCATACCAGGTGAGTTTGCTTCGGGTGGATATGTCATTTGGGCGTGTCATGGCGGGAGGGTACCACGGGCTCGTGAACCCTGAGTCGACTATGGACTGTCGGCCAGTCGGTCGGTGGCGGTGACGATGGCGTCGACCATCGTGGCGTCGGCGCTGGTGTGGCCGGTGTTGGGAAGGATGATGAGCTCGGCGTCGGGCCACGCCTGGGCGACCTGCCAGGCGGTGATGGGTGGCCCGGCGAGATCGAGTCGGCCCTGGATGAGGATACCGGGAATACCAGCGAGCTTTCCGGCGTGGCGCAGGATCTGATGCGGTTCCAGCCAGGCGCGGTGGGCGAAATAGTGGGTTACGATCCGGGACCAGCCGTAGCGAAATTCAGGTGGGTCCTGATCGAATCCGTCATGGATGTTGCGCCCCATATCCATGACCGCATCTTCCCAGGCGCACCAATCGTCAGCGGCTTGCTGGCGGACGGTGGGCGACGGACTTTCCAACAACTCGCGATAGGCGGAGACAAGATCGTCATCTTTCGCCCATGGTGGCGCGCCCTGCCGGAACTTCTGCCAAGCCTCTGGCACGAGGAGACGCACGCCGTAATACAACCACTCGATTTCCTGGCGAGTGGTGGTGGTAACCGCTGCCAGCAGGATTTCGCTGACACGATCGTGGTGGCGTTCGGCATACACCAGTGCCAGGGTCGATCCCCACGAACGACCGAAAAGCATCCAGCGCTCGATGTCCAGATGCCTGCGCAGTCGTTCGATATCAGCGACGAGATGCCAAGTCGTGTTGTTCGCCAGCGAGGTTGCGTAGTCACTGGAAGGCGGCAGGCTCTCGCCCGAGTTGCGCTGGTCCAGGCAGATGATGCGATAGCGGGCGGGATCGAAGTTACGTGGCCAACCCGGACCGCATCCGGAACCCGGTCCCCCATGCAGGCAGAGCACCGGCTTGCCCGCGGGATTGCCATATTGCCGGTAGGCAAGCTGATTGCCGTCACTGGTGTCGAGCATGCCACGGTCGTATGGCTCGATATGCGGATAGAGGGTTTTCATCGAGTAGAGGTCATCATCGGGGATTCGTTACCTTCACGACAGAACGACAACGATGAATCCTCTGACTACCGGCCACACGTTCTAGTTCCGATTCATGCCGTCAACGATTTGCTCGGCGCGGGAGAGCGATTCGGTGTCGATAAGGTCGCGACGGACAAGGAACTTGATAGCGTCTTCGGCGGAGGCCTCACTCATGAATCCGCCTTCGATGAGCGCGCGCACAGTCGACGACGCTCCAGCGACCATCGGCCGCGTGCCGCTTTGCAGGATTGCAGCCGTGCTGGAAACGAGCTGTTGGTCGTTGGCTGGAGAGCCAATGATCGATTCGAGCGCATCGAGCAATGCAGCGCCGCGCACCTCGCGCGCAACCTTTACCGCCGTGGCCGCTTCGCTCATCAGGCGCACCTCTTCTCCAACCAGCATGAACAGCTCGGGAGTGAAGAATCCCTGCGCAATCGGGAATCCGGTGGCATGGCGGATTTTGTTGCGAATGTCGAATGCCCACGAGTGTTCGAACAACGCTATCGCTGCCGCCCCGCCGGGCTTGATGTCAGCGACGATTGCAGCCATATCCTCCTGGGCAATCCCATAGAAGAGATCTGCTTCCGGATCTCTCTGTGCGGGCTCGGCGTCATCTGCAGGACGACCCTCACCCGTAGCGCCCAGGAGCTGTTCCAACAAACCGCCAAACTCTTCGATTTCGGTGGGCGAAAGCCCGCTCATCTCATGCGTGACCAGCGACCCATCCTGTAGCCGCTCGACGTACAGGAGATCGATGAGACGGATAAATCCACGCTTCTGCAGCGATTGGACTTCCTTGATGATGGCAGGTGTGAATTGCTCGGCATCGTGGAAACCGAAGACGAACATTTGAATTGGGGCCATTTCGATCATTGCGACGCCTTTGATAGGATGCTTATCAGATCGAGGAATCGAGCCGCAATACTGAAATCATCAGCGCGGCGGCCTCGCCTGCAACGACGGAAAGCGGGTGCATTTCCCAAGAATTACGGTAGCACATTCAATCAGTGCACTCCCGATTCGAGGCTCAAACGTGACATCGCTCGTCGCTGGCCGGATCTGCCGCAGGTCGGATACGCAGAAGCGGTCATGGAAATCCATGACCGCCGAGTTCTTCGATCGCCTCGCACTAGCGCGTTGGACCTACGCCTTCGAAGCGTCTTCGTACGTCTGGGTGAAGTCGGCCTCAGAATAGATCTTGTTGACGACCTCGCCATCGTAGGAACCGAGCGCGCGCTGGGTGGCCTCGGCCGTTTTATCCGACACCAGGACGATAATTGCGGCCTGGCCCGGTGTCAGGCTGTCGGCCAGTTCCTTGATGTCATCATGCTTCACGCCGCTGTCTTTGGCCTTGCCCCACAGCGCGCCGATACCACCGCCCGCGAGCGCAGTCACGATCAGGCTCGGCGGATAAATGACGCCGAGCACGGCGCCTGCGATGAGGCCGCGCTTGGCTCCCTTGCGGGTGGTCACGTCAGTGGTTTCATGCGTTTTGATCTTGCCGTCTGGCTCCTTGGTCAGCATCACGGCATCGCTGAGATCGATGGTCAACGCGTGGTGCATTGACTCGAGCATGTCCAGAATGGTCTTGGCGTGTTCTTCATTCGGATACTTGGCAGCCAGCAGGACATAGTCGTTCTTCTTGCTCAATCTGAGCCTCCAGTCACGTAAATGGGGATGCGGCGCACGAAGTCGTACACCGCATAGTTTATTCCCGAATGGTCCCTGCTGAACATAGCACCATTGAGGTACTCGCCAATTGTTGGCCAGTCCGGAGTCTATTGCGCCGGGAAGAGTACCGCGCAGGCGATGCGGGAGCCGCTATTGCCCGAAGGATCAGTGACGAGATCGTCGACGGTCTCATGGATAACGAGCGCGGTGCCGTCGGTGTCGGCGAGACCGAGCGTTCCGTCATCGAGCGTCCACGTGTTCGAACTCAACAAAAACACACCATCTCCATTCTCGTCAGCAACGAGATTGCCGATGTCTCCCGCGTGGCTTCCGTGCATCTGCTCGTCTGGGTTGAAATGTGACCCAGCAGAGTCGAATGGTTTCTCTCCGGCAGGATCACAGCTCCCCACCGCGTGCAAATGAATCCCGTGTTCTCCCGCGGCCAAACCACGTACGAGGATCGTTCCGCCAACACCCTCGCCATCATTTCCGAAGGCGACGAGTCCAACTTCGTTACCATCCACATCGATGATTGGCGAGATGTGCATCCCTGCAACGCTGGAGCCAGCGGGATCAGCCGAGTCTTGTGCGCTGGCGGCTAAACCGCCTCCGAGGGTAATAGAAACCGCGAGCATACCGATGAGCAATCGTTTCATGTTCGTCTCCACTACTTGTCTGATGATTTCGATTCAAGGCTCTTCGCACGCATTGGTCATGTCATAGGCAAACTCCTAACAGGGCGGCGACCTCTGGTCGCGCCAACGTTGATCTTTGGTCGATGTCGAACTACAACCTCAGCCGGCCAATTGCTTCTGCCATGAGAACGAGGCCCAGCACACAGGGAACGAGCAAGACGGCTCGTCCAATCTGTATCCCGAGTGCTTCACGCTTGCGGTACACCTCGAGTGTTTGGGCGTGGCGTGCCCAGAAGGGCCAGATCGCCCGGAACACTGGCAAGATCAGAAGCAATCCAACTGGTTCCAGTCCGATGGCCGCCACAATCAGTTGCATGGAAGGAATGAACAGGATCACCAGGAGGACGCTCTTAGGCACGTCCCGCCATCCGCGCGATACGCCGGGTAGATCCTGCGAAATGCGTCGATCGAGCCAATCGATCACTGGCATGACGGCCACTCCAAACAGGAACGGTAACGTCGTGAAGAGACAGACATTCAGTCCAAAAATGCCGAACCGCTGGTAGTCGGCGTTTTCTCCGCCTTCGAGCACGATTGGACCAGCCACGGCAAAGCCAATAGCGCCGGTTACGAGATATCGCATGGGTCCCTTTTCCGGGAGCCAGGGCCGAACGGCCATGACCGCGATACCAGAGAGCATTCCAAACAAGGCACCGACGAAGAACAACAGCCCCAGCGTACCGCTCAGCGTGATTTCGCCCACTTTATTGCCGTTTTCCGTCATCATTCCCTGCTGCTGGGGTTCGGAGAGCATGCCGGAAATCCGCATGAACAACCGGCTGCCGCCGCCAAGGACCAACGTACCGACGAGGATGCCTGCAATGGCTCCAATCGCGGATTGCCGCACCGCACGTTGCAAGAGATCGAGAACCGTCCGCAGGAATCCGTTGAGCCCGCTCCGGGCACCTGCTGGAGGAGCATCGGCAATCGCGGCTGTCCCGGGCGAACTTGCCAGGGTTGCGGCAGCAACGGTCGCCCACATCGCTTCGAGCTGGGCGCTCCCGAGGGACGGAGCATCATCGCGCTGCTCGAGCAGTCGAATGGTCTGGGCTACCTCGGTCGATGCAGAGGGCGCGCGGCCACTGATGGGCGCGATCTGACGATTCATCGCGTCCCAAAGACGGTCGAGTGCTGCGCCATCGAGCGGGCTCAGGTCATCCCGCGACGACATGGGACTGCTCCTTTTCATCGTTCGCTACCAAAATCCGGCGCAATCGGGCGATCGCTCGCGACTGCGCAGTGTCGACCGACGCGCGACTGCGCCCCAACGCCTGGGCAATTTCGTATCCGTCGAGCCCCGAGAGACGAAGCTCGACGACGTTCCGTTGATCCGGCGTCAGGTGATCGAGAAGTGCCACGATCTCCAATCGCGACTCCTCCCGGGTGACAAGTAGTTCGGGCTGCAGGGCTTCGTTCATCGGAACAAACGCTGTATCGAGCTGCGCGTGGTCCCGAGTGGTCCGCCGGGCATCGATGGTCGTGTTATGCGCGATAGAGAAGAGCCAGGACCGGAACGATTCCGGTTGGCAGTGGTGGATGGATTGCATGGCTTTCATAAAGATGGCACTGGTTGCATCCGCAGCTCGCTCGGGATCGTCCAATCGGCGGGCGCAATACCGATAGACACTATCTGCATATCGGCGATAAAGTGGCTCGAACGCGGAGAGATCCTCCCGCGCCGCGAGCACTTCTTCAGCGTCGCTCCGCGATCCGGACGGTACTTGTTCGATTGACATCCGTGGACCCGACATGAGGGGCTCTCAGTGACAACCAGTATTCGTCGTTCGACCGCGTCAACTCGCGGTTACGTTATAGGAGACGATTGGCAGGTCTCGATCTTACATCCCGCACCAATGGGGGCACTCCCCTTGCCAATTAACCAGTCAGGAAAGCTATGGACCGCACGCAACAGTTTCTGAACCGATTCAACGAGCTCGAGCAATTCTTGCGCGACGAGACGAACTCCAAACGGGAAGTGCCGTTTGGCGGCTTGATCGGACGAGCTGCCACCAAAAACCCGTCCGTGCGCCGGCATGAGCGAGATCTGCGCGAATTCGCTGATTTGCGTAATGCGATCGTGCATGAGCATCCTCGCGGACATGTGATTGCCGATATCACGCAGGAAGCGTTGGACGAATTCGAGGCGATGGTGGATCGCATCACCGAGCCAGAGCGGGTCTATCCACTTTTTCGAGGGGATATCAAGGTCTATCAGGAAGACGATCCGCTGTCCGATTCCGTACGCGATCTGTGGGAAACCGGACATTCCCAGGTGATTGTCCAGGTAGACCGCAAGCTCACCCTGCTCAGCCACGCGGGCATCACCCGTTGGCTCGGGAGTCAGGTCAATGGGAAATCGATCGATCTCGCCGACGCAACGGTTGGTGACGCGCTCACGTTCGAGGAAGAAGGTGGGATCGCCTTCTTTGCTCGATCCGCCACGGTCGAGGAGGCCCGCGAGCTCTTTCTCTCGTTTCCTACCCGCCGCTGCCAGCGCCTGCGCGCCATCATCATCACCGAGAATGGCAAGCCAACTGAGGCGCCACTCGGCATCATTACGCCGTCCGATCTGGTCGAGCTGGAAGATTGATCGCTTGCTCCCGCCTGCAACTGTGACAAGCGGATGAGATAGCTGACGAGTTCGGAGAGCGCCCACATCGATCCGCGGGGGTTGCAAACGTTGGGCTGGAAGTGGGTGTACTCTTCAGGAGCACCTTCCTCCCAACGATCTGGACCGCATCATGAACGACGATCTCCCTGCTCCACCACCGTTGCTGGTTCCCGAATCTGACGATACCTTTGGTCGCCCGACGCGCGGCACCTGGCTGATGATCGTCACTCTGCTGATCGTGAAGGTCGGCGGTTTGATGGTGATCCTGATGATCGATCCGTCCAGGATGGCGGCCATGTTCGCCATCATCTCCACCTGGCTTTGGGTGGTGGTGTTGGCGATCTTGCTGAGCAGCCCCGCCGCCTACTGGTGGCGTGTTCGTCGGGTGCGGGCACGGCGCGCCGCTCTGCACCGTTCCGAGTGGATGATCGAGCTGGATCCGCTTCAGGTAGAGCCGTAATTCAGAACACACAACGGGCCGGCTTCATGCAGCCGGCCCGATCACGCTGTTGCTTCCCGGAAGAAAATACCCCGGAAAAGGCTGAGCCCCCTGTTGCAGCAGGGGGCCCCGCGGGGGTCTTTGGCATCGGCCGACGAGGGAAGGGGGGAAGCCAGCCGTTGCACTGTCCCTATCGTAGTCGTGTCCACGAGTCAAAATACGTCCTGTTCGGATAGAAAAGCAGGTCCGTTCGGACCCAACGGTACGGCAACCCCGCATATCCGCGGAGCCTCTTCGCCGTGTATGAGACCGTTTGTGTCGAAACCCGCTTGAACGTACGGCGTCAACGAGAGGGAGCGGTCTCACACGGTCCGAGCAGCGCTCATGTTCCCGAGTGTCACGATTGTGTCTTACCCACTGCCGGACGGTCGGCACGACGTGGTTCGAGCCCGGACTCTTCGCCATGCGCCCGAATCATAGCCACTAGCACCTCGTCGATGAAATCGTCGATTCCAATGAATAGACGAGAAGCGCGTCTGGCAGGGAGCCCTTCCTTCTCGATGACATCGAGCAGTGCCTTGACTACCGGATATCGGAAGTAGAGGAAGACCTCGATGGTTTCGCTAGTCGTCAATCCGACTCGAGCACTGGAGATGCCGTAATGCACTCCGATCTCACGACCGTTGTCCAGCAAATCGGCGCGTTCCTCCTGCGGTCCGGGCGTGGCGGCGTAGCGAATGGCAAGGTCGACCAGGTGACGACCGATCTTGCGATGCTCTTCCTGTGAGGTCGCCCCGAAAGCGCGGAACCATTTCTGCTCGCGCGCGGTCTTGAGGTAATCGTCCTGATAGGCGGACAACGTTCGGGTCGTGAGTTCCTGGCGACTTACCCGCGACTTTGCGATCTTGCGCGGATTGCCGACAACCAGCGCACGAAGGTCTTCCCGCGAGTACCGGCGATGACCGCCCGGGGTCTTAAAAACCGGGACTCTGCCATCATTCGTCCAGCGGCGCAGGGTCGATTGATCGACGCCGAGAAAGGCGCAGGCTTCTCGAATCGAGAGCCAGCCACCGGCTGGCACGATATCGACTTGTTCGTCTGAGGACCCATTCGATACTGATGACATGGACAACCAAAGAATATCCAGCCCGTCCGACCGGAACGATGTTTCAACTCTTTGGTCAATGCTAATTCGGAAGGCGGCTATCCAACTGGTTTGGTCAGGCGATCGAAACTAGGGAGCGGTCAGCAGTGCTTCGCGGATGGCAATGATGCGGGTTCGCAGCGCCGAATCTTCTTGCAACCGTGCCTCGATCTTTTCGATTCCGTGGATCACGGTGGTGTGATCCCGGCCACCCAAGGCTCGCCCGATCTCGGCCAGTGATGCGCCTGTTTCCTCACGCATGAGGTACATGGCGATCTGCCGGGGCATGACGATCTCCTGGGCGCGGTTACGGCCCTTCATCGCCTCGCCGGTGACTCCGCACTTCTCGGCGACCGTGGCGATGACTTCGTCATTCGTGATGTCGGCTTTACGCGCGGTGGCGCGGCCGTCGGAGAGCGTATCGATCGCCGCCTGCAGAGTAATGGCCCGTCCCTGCAACCGCTCGACCGCGAGCACCTTGTTGAATGCGCCTTCGAGCTCGCGAATATTGGTTTTGTCTCGATGAGCGATGTATTCGATGACCTCGTTGTCGATCTTGACGCCCATCTCCTCTGCCTTTTCGCGCAAGATCGCAATACGCATCTCGAAGTCCGGGGACTGTACATCAGCGGTGAGACCGCCTTCGAATCGAGAGCGCAGGCGGTCTTCCAGTCCGGCGATCTGGCTCGGCTGGCGGTCACTGGAAATGATGAGCTGCTTGCTACTTTGGTACAGGGTATTGAAGGTATGGAAGAACTCTTCCTGGGTACTGTCTTTCCCGCCAATGAACTGGATGTCGTCGATCATCAGGAGATCGATGGTGCGGTAGCGGGAACGAAAGTCATCCATACGCTGCGACCGAATCGCTTCGATCAGGTCGTTCGTGAACTTTTCCGACGAGACATAGACGACTCGAAGGTTCGGCCGCACCGCCATCGCCTTATGGCCGATAGCGTGGAGCAAATGGGTTTTGCCGAGTCCGACACCCCCATGGATATAAAGCGGGTTGTACTGATCGCCGGGATGCTCGGCGACCGCCTGGGCCGCAGCGTGGGCAAAGACATTCGACTTTCCGACGACATAGGTTTCGAACACATAGCGTGGATTGAGATTGTGGGCCGCGGGTGGCAACGGGGCGGCTGGCGCCAGGGCGAGCTGCTGATCGTTGCGCGGTTGGGATTTTGCATTGCGCACCGTGCCGCGTGATCGGCTCGATGCTCCGCGATCTGCATTGCGATCGGGAAGCTGGGGAATGGACGGCGCAAAGGCAGAAAGATCGTCCGCAACATCTTCGGGAGCGGCATCGCTCTGCACGGTGAACTCGACCCGTACCGGGCGACCGACGATGTTTGTCAGAATGCGCTGAATCTGATCCGCGTACCGTGACTGGAGCGTGGACGCGCTGAAGGTATTGGGTGCAGCAACCGTCGCCACGTCGTTTTCGAACGCGACGATGGTGGTAGGCCGTAGCCAGTTGTCAAAGGCATTTCGTGGCAGCCGGGTCTGCATGTCGCCCAGCACTGCTTGCCAGAGTTGTCTGGCCTGCATCTGCATCGCAAGCTCGTTCGTACGCGTCCCAGCGGGGGCAACGGGAGGGTCCAATTCGTAGAAGATGATGCTACCACGGGTAGAATGCGGCGCGGCTAGCGTGCGTCACGTTTTCGCAAGATATCCGATACGGCGCTTACCAGGATCGGCACATGCGTCTCTGCCACGTCCCAGACAATTTCGGACTTGATGGCGTCATACTCATGGGCGAGCCGATTGCGCATGCCGCGAACGCTCTTGAGGTTCGGAATATCCTGGGCCAGTTCGGGCTCAACTTTCAATGCCTGCTTTAGCGCTTCGCCAATGAGCTCAATCAGGCGCTCTATGGCGAGATAGCGCATGCGTTCGATGTCTTCGCGTTCGGTGTCCCGGCCCCGAGCAAAGAACATCAGCTCCGAGCCGAAATCGATGATATCGAGCAGTACTTCTTCGGCGTCGCTATCCAAGGACGACTTCTCTGGAGGCATCGACACTTTTTCGGAACCTGGGTCTCATCCGCTCCTCGAACGCAAAGTCGACATCGCGGCCAAGCAGGACTTCCAGATCATCAGCGAAGTCGAAGAATCTCGTCGAGATGCCGGGACCGTAGTCTTCAAAGTCGATGACAAAGTCGAAATCACTCTTCTCTGGGTCCCAGTTCGGCCCGGTCGCCGAACCAAACAGGTCGAGCCGAATGACGCCGTATTGGCGGCAGAGGGCAATGATTTCCGGTTTCTTCGCTTCGATAATGGGGTTCATGGGCTGTTCCAGTCGCTTCCGAAAGTATCCCATGAACGAAGGTCCCGTTGTCGTTAAAGCACCGACGAACGGACGTGCGCGTCCTTGCGGTTGCGGAGGCCAGGGAGCAACTGGGTGCCGAGGCCGGGTTTGGCGGAGAGGTTCATGTAGCCGTTCTCGACGGTCGGAAGGTCGGTGACCAGTTCCCGGTACCAACCGGTGTAAAACGCGCGCACGGATTCCTGCACCAGCGCATTCGTTGCATTGAGCGAGAGATGGGTGGACGCCATCAGCACGACTGGGCCGGTGCAATCGTGCGGAGCGACGGGAAGCTGGAATGACTCTGCCATGCTGGCGATTTTCTTGGCTTCGGAGATCCCTCCGCACCAGGAAAGATCGAGCATGATCACCCCCGCAGCGTTCGCCTGCATCACTTCGAGGAAGGACCAGCGGGTGGCAAGGGTTTCACTGACCGTGGTGGGAACACGGGTCGATGCTGCGAAGTCGGCCAGCGCGTCGATGTTGTCGGCTTTGATCGGATCTTCGTACCAGAACGGCTCAAACTCTTCCAGCGCCCGGGCGATCTTTTTAGCGGTCGGCAGGTTCCACAGTGAATGGAACTCGACCATGATGTCCATCTTGTTGCCAACTGCCGAGCGGATCTTGCGGAAGGGTTCGAGGGCCAGATCCAGATCGGGGTTGGAGATGTAGAGGCCGCCGGTCGCTTCGGCGTAGGGATCGAACGGCCAGATCTTCATGCCGGTGATGCCCTGTTCGAGCAGGCTGATGGCAAGCTCGTCCGCGTGATGGAGGAAGCCATCGAGGTCTTCGTATGGGCCTTCTTCCCGGGTGTTGCCGGTTCCCCAGTTTTCGACTGACTGTTTCGATTCGTTGCGGATGTAGCGGTAACCAGCACAGGTGTTGTAGGTGCGCACGGTCTCACGAGATTTGCCACCGAGCAACTGATAAATGGGCTGGCCGGTGACTTGTCCCAACAGATCCCAGAGAGCGATATCGAGGGCAGAGTTGCCGCGCATCTCGACCCCGCTGGAGCGGTAGCCGAGATAGCCGTACAGGGAACGGCCATGGAGATCGATTTGCAGCGGATCCTTGCCAAGGAGATACGGCGCGATGCTCTCATGGACATAGGCTTCGACGGCACGGGTTCCGAAAAACGTTTCGCCGAGACCGATGAGCCCCTCATCGGTATGCACCTGGATCCAAATCACATTCGAAAACTCTTCGAGCCAGATCGTCTCGACCTTTGTGACTTGCATTGGACTCCCCGGAGAACGTTGTCGAACAGCAGCTCCCGGTGCCGCCGATATCGTGTCGAATCTTGCAGGCGTCGGGACGCTACTTTTCCACGCCGAACGTGAGGATTGTTTGATGACGATAGAGATCCCCGGGACGAAGAACCGAAGAAGGGAACCGCGATTCGTTCGGTGAGTTGGGAAAGAACTGCGTTTCCAGGGCGAGCCCGTCCGACTGGCGGTACGCCCGTCCTGAGGGACCGTAGAGCGCGCCATTAAGAAAGTTTCCGGAATAGAACTGGACACCCGGTTTGGTGGTCTGGACGGACATCGAACGACCGGAGCCGGGATGGGTCAGCGTCGCAGCTCGCTTGAGCCCGGTGCCGTTCAGGATGAAATTGTGGTCGAAGCCGGTGGCGAGGCGAATCTGTTCGTCGTCAGAACGCAGCCCCTGGCCAACCAACTTGCCGAAGCGGAAATCGAACGGAGTACCGGCCACCTGTCGTCGCTCGCCCGTAGGAATAAGGGTGGCATCGATTGGGGTAAACGCTTCCGCTTCAATGAGCAAGCGATGCCCCTCGATCGAACCCGATCCTTCGCCGTTCAAATTGAAATAGGAATGGTTGGTCAAATTGACAATCGTGGGTTTGTCGGTGGTGGCGACGTAGTCGATGATCAGATCGTTCCGATCGGTGAGCTCGTAGGTAACGGTGGCATCCAGCGTTCCAGGAAATCCTTGCTCTCCGTCTGGGCTAACACGGTGGAACGCGACCCCACGGCGGCCATCGTCCAGGAGCGTCGCTTCCCAGACGAAGCGATTGAAACCCTCTTTACCGCCATGAAGCGTGTTGCCACTGTCATTACAGACGAGTTGGTGTGTTTGGCCGTCCAGTTGAAACTGGCCGCCAGCAATGCGATTGGCATAGCGGCCTGCAATACATCCAAAGAACGGGAGATTCGTGAGGTAATCATCGAGGCTACGGAAACCCAAAGCCACATTGGCGAAGGCGCCATCGCGATCGGGCACGTCGATCGACTGGATGATGCATCCGAGCGAGAGCAACGCGACCTTCATGCCCGTCTGGTTGGTCAGTACAAAGCGCTCGACCGCTTCGCCAGACGGGGCAAGGCCAAACTCGTTTCGTTCGATACCGGAAACCGCCATGGTCGACCGAGAACCTCCTCGTTCCTGGATGGAAGCAGGAGCGTTCAGTCACTCCCACCGGATGCTTGAGCGGCATCATACGTGCGGTTGGCCGCGCGCCGCTGCATGACCTGACGTCGTACCGCAAGGCGATCGTACTGGGCAGTAGCCTCGTCGAGCCGTTCGCGTTCACGAGACAGGCGTTGCTTCGTTCGCAGCTCAAGGTCGTCGAGCGCTGCCTCGCCCTGCTCCTGCGCTTTCCACAGCGTGTAGGTATCGGTGGTGGTTAGCGCCCCAATGCGGGTTCGGACAGCGCGAATCTCACGTTCGAATCGTGCGATTTCATGCCGGGTCCAGGCAAGCCGCTGGCGACAGAGCTCTTCGGACGAAAGCGGCGCATCGAGCTGCACTTCGAGATAGATCGATTGCAATGTGGTGAGATCGCGGTCGCGATACGCAATATTCACGCGCAACATCAGCTCGGCGCGACGTTCGCGCTCCGCAGCGGTGCGGGCAAGATCGGGATGATGACGCTTGGCAAGTTCGCGATAGAGCCGGAGAACTTCTGCTTCGGTTTCGAGCGAGCTCATTCGTCCATTCGCGTGATTGCGCTTGCCTTTTCCATTGCCGCTGGGACCATGAACGAACTCACCGTTCAGCTCCGCTTCGGCTTGCGCCATTTCTTCCGCTACATCGCGCTCGACATCGGCGGGAGTAGCGGCTGGATCGGCACGAATTTTCGCGATCCGCTGACGCATCTCATCGAGGTCGTGGCGAATATCACGTATTTGATCCTTGACATCACCGACCCGCGCTTTCACGTCAGCTGCGAACCGGGTGAGGCCCAGTTCGAGCGTCTCGCGCTCGGATTCAAGTCCTTCAAATTCTTTTCGGCGGGATTCGAGTTCGGCTTGGAGACGGGCCAACTCGAGCTCATCGGAGGTTGGAGCGCGAAAAAGTTCTGAGGTCACGTTTTCCCTGGTTTCGATCCGTCGCCCGTTTATCAGAACGCCGGGCGACTGACCAGTATCCCACACGGACGAACTGGAAGACCGAATTTTCAGCCTTGGAAATTGGGTAAAAACGGGGCAATGTGTCGTGAACCGGGCATGAAGAAGGCACGCGCAGAGAATCCCGCACGTGCCCTGGTCGTCGGCTTTTGCTCCCGACTCGACCGGCGTGTTCTAGTGCCCGCGGACCTTTTGCAAGATCACGCGGATCGCAACGCTGTACTCGTTCGAGAAGCTCTCGGGGGTCATGCCGATTGACGTGATGCCGCCTGCATATTTCTCAAGATAGGCTGCGTGATTGGCGGCCGGGTTCGCCGATTCGTCGAGAACCGCGGCTGCTTCGAAGATAACGACATTGCCACCGTGCTCATCTGAATTGAAGTTGACGGAGACCGCCGCATTTGAGTCGATGTTGCGGAGCTTGGTCTTATTCGGCTGGCTGTAGACGAGCAGGGTGCCGTCCTCCTCATGGAAAAACCAGACCGGACTCGGAAACGGGCGGCCGTTTGCATCAACAGTGGTCAACCAGATGACCTGCTCATGTTCGAGCCGATGTTTGACTCGTTTGCCAAAATCTGTCGACGTGTCAATCGTGAATGCCATCGTCTGCTGCCTGTCATGAGAATCAAAAACGTACAAGCATGCCGCGCCAGGAGGCACAGCGCGCTTCCCCATTGTAACTAGAGTCGATCGAGCCAACCTGCCTCGGATTGCATGAGTCCGAAAACTGCTCCCGTCGGATCGGCGACCCAGGCAGTACGTCCAATTCCAGGCACGGTGTTCGCGGGATGAATCACCTTGCCACCGAGTGCTTCCACCTGCAGGATGGAAGCATCGATATCGTTGGTTTGAAAGCTGACAATCCACATCGAATTGGCCGGGGGCATCCCCGGTTGAAACAGACCAGCAACCGGCGTGCGATCGGATTTTGCGACGGTGTAGGGATTGTCACCCGGGGCCGCGGCCACCAGATCCCAGCCTGCGATCTCCCGATAGAAGTCAGCGGCGGCGGCAAGGTCGGTTGTGATGAGCTCATTCCAGATAACCCGACCTTGACCGGTGTCGTAGCCAGTTTTGTCCGATCGCCGCTCCGGGTGAAGCTCGAACAGGTAAAACGGCGCACCGGTAGGATCCGCCAGGATGACCCAATTGCCAACTTCGAGAACCTCGGTCTTGCCCATGAGGATGGTTGCGCCGAGCTCTACCGCGCGAGCGGTGAGCGCATCGAGATCTGTCACCTGGAGATACACCATCCAGGTGCTCTGCATGGGAGCTTCGAACGGCAATGTCCCACCGAACGGTTCCAGGTCGTTTGTGATGAGACGGTAGCCGTTCTCCCGATCCGATTCGGCATCGAACTCCCAGCCAAACAGATCCGAATAAAACGCATCGGTGGCCCCTTCGTCGGTCGTCATGAGGTCGTACCAGACGAGCAGCCCGTCACCTTGTTGTCGTGGCATGCAGGACTCCAGTTTACTGAGCGGCAGGTTCTGAAGGTTGCAGAATACCGAAGACCGCGCCGGTGGGATCGGCCAACCAGGCAAGGATGCCGATGGGAGGCAGAGAGAACGGCGGCATGATCACCGCGCCTCCGGAGGCTGCAGCCAGATCGGCGGTTTCCTGCGCATCACGCACTTCGACATAGAAGGCCCAGGCATCGGGAGCATCCGGCGAGGGCTTCGGCATAATGTCGGCAAACATTTCGCCGTTCTGCTTGAAAACCGTGGCCTTGAGTTCACCCATGTCCGACTCTTCTGCCTTGAATCCGAAGATCGAGGAATAGAAATTGGCCGAGGCCTCGACATCGCCAGTGAACAGCTCGTGCCACACGATCTTGTTTGGACCTACCCCGACATCGGGAGCAGCACCACTTTCCGAGTACGAGAGGATTCCAAATGCCGCGCCCTGGGGATCCATTAACACGGCGAAGCGGCCAGTGCCGGGGATATCCGCTGGCTCGACGACAACCGTGGCTCCAAGCTCTGACGCTTTGGCAGTGGCTTTGTCGACATCCTCTGCGCCGAGGGAGACGAGCCAGAAGCTCGGCTGATCGGCCTCGTCCGGCCCTTGCTGATGCGATCCCGCGAACATCTCACCGGTGTCCGGTTGATTGAGCAGGTGATAGGTGTAGCTTGGTCCCATCTCGACCGGCGTCGAGGTCCAGCCAAAAAGGGTGTTGTAGAAGGCTTCGGCCTTATCGCGATCCTTGGTGTGTAGCTCGTTCCATGCAATCGCGGCCAGCTTTGTCGTCATCTGAACGGTCCTTTCTGTGCTCTGTAGCAGTAAACCAATGCGTTCGGGGCGAACCCCATGCTAGAACGCATGTTCTGTCGTGTCAAGTGGGGACGCGAGCATTCGGGGTTCGCATTTCCATCAGGTTGTCGCTCGACCTCAATCCACTTCGACTGCATTGCTGACAACACCCGCATTGAGTTTCGCGCGCAACACGAAGGGCCGGTTGCATACCGGCCCTTCGCAGTCATCGCGGAACAGGTGGGAACTAGTCGGCCGAAGTTAGAGCCGGTTCGGCTACCTGGCGAATTGCTTCCAGGATGGCGGCGGGAGGTTGCGCGCCGTTGAGCGCGAGCTTGCTATCGAAGATGAAAAATGGCACGCCCGTCACACCCTGCTGGGCAACCTGGCGGGCAATCTGCTGCACCTCGGTGGCCCCTTCGCCGGAGCGCAACCGCTGACGGATGGATTCGCGGTCGAGTCCGGATTCGCCGGCGAGCGTGACGAGCGTCTCCAGATCGGTAATGTCTTTCCCCTGAAGGAAGTAGGCATCGTACATGGCGGTCGAGAGCTCGCCGCGCTTGTCTTCGGGAGCAATGAGGATCAATTGATGTGCGAGTGTGGTGTTTGGCGATTTACCGACCAGATCCCAACGAAACTCGATTCCCGCGGATTGTCCCGCTTGCGTTACGCGGTCGAGCATGGCATCGATCGGAGCGCCCTGGAACTTTTGGGAAAGATGCTCGCGGAAGTCCACGCCTTTGGCGGGTATCGTCGGGTCCAAAAAGAAGGGTAGATAGGTGACTTCGACGGGGGCCCCGGTCCATTGGGCCAAGGCAGTATCGAGATTCGCCTTACCGATTCTGCACCAGGGGCATGCGAAGTCAGCAATCATGGTCACCGGAATCGATTCGGTTCCGGAAATGGGTTCGGTCATTGTGAGTAATCTCTCCTTGCTGCGTAATTGTAAAGCTGCTTACGAATAGTAACCTATTTGCCTGAGACCATCCACCGCGCGCCAAAACAATCTGGCATTCTCTCGACTACTTCAGGATGGCCGGCGAGCAAGGGAAGCGGTTCGATCGTCCTGATACATGATGGCAAGCGGTTCGAGTCGCCCGGAACGGAGACCGGCGACGAACGGCATTGTTGCCCTAGGTTCGGGATCGAGATCGACCCGACGAACTCTGGAGGACGTCAATGACCAATCTGACGAAAAGCTGGCTCGATCTGCCCGAGCCGCCGCCGGTCACCGCACTCTACGAAATGGTGTTGGAAGTCTCGGATCTGGAAGCATCCGAGCGTTTCTATACGGAGGCAATTGGGCTTCCGGTCGCCAATCGCTGGGGTGATGAGCGACCAGCAACCTGGCTGTCACTCGGGGGCGAGGGGTTCCTCGGGCTCTGGCCGGTGGAATCGGGTGGGGCCGTCGCGATCCATAACGGGCGCGGTGGCGCCCATGTGCATTTCGCGTTGCGTATCCCGCTGGGAACGCTTGAGCAAGCACAAGCTCGCCTGGAAGAGCTCGGATTCGAGGTCGAGCATGTTGATTTCGGCAACGGTAATACGGCGATCTATCTGGACGATCCGGACGGGAACGTGGTGGAGCTGACCGAGATCCGGCTGTTGTGGGATGGAAGCGCAGCCTCCAACAACTGATGCGGGATCGGGATCCTCGTCGAGCGTAGGTTGGAACGACGCTTGACGGGACGCGAAACCCCTCTATCATGCCGAAAGCGGCCACGCGATTTTCATTCACTTGTACGGCGCACCAGGAAGGAGCGGGCATGATCGTCGTTCGCACAGAGCTTCAAGCCAAGTTTGGGTATGGCAGTGTCCTCTCCGGCGTGATCGCGGAAGCGATCGAAACGCTGACTGATTATGACGAGGTTAAAGGCATTCGCTGGCGAGTGCTCAGTGGACTTACCGGTAATTTCGATGTGGTGACACTCGAGGTCGAGACCGAAAGTCTCCAGTCTTGGGACCGTTTGCGGTTGATCGTGTTCTCGGTGCCGGGATTTGTGGAAGCGATGAACGCAGCGCAAGACATTACGGTTACCGGGACGCAACAATTTCTCAACATCGAAGCGAGTGATCTGGATTACTCGTAGCCAGCGGTCAGGCCAGGGAATATCGCAAACAGCAAGTGAACAACACTGTCTATCTGGTTTCAGTATTATACACTTCGCTCAGTTCGTGTAAATCTGCCCGGAACTCGAGGTCGGGTGCCCTCGCCGTTCCAGTCCAGGGAGCGAGACGATGGACGATCGACGTTTCGATGCACTGACGAGACTCTTGGGGAAGGGCGGAAGCCGGCGGCGGATATTGGGGAGTCTTCTGGGTATCGGTGGGGCAGTGGCCCTCGGCGGACTGACGTCACCAGCTAAGACCGATGCGGCCAGACGACCCACCTCTCCCCCAACGCCGCCTGGATGCCCGGGTCAGCAAGTCCTGGACGGTTCCGATTGCGTTTGCCCGAATGGACTGTCCACGTGCGGGCCAGATTGCTGCACTCCCAATGGCTCCGGGGCTGAACAGAGTGTGTGCTGCGACAACGCCTGTTGTTTCGGTACGTGCTACGGCGAAGAGCTCTGCTGCCCCTATCCGAGACAGTGGTGCGACGCGACCGGCGAGTGTTGCCCGGATGGGACTTTGTGCTGCGCTGGCATTGGCTGCCGCGCGGAATGTGCATGCGTACCATCCACTTGTGAAGTGGGTCAATGCGGGGAGGTTTCTGACAGCTGCGACGGTACGCTGAACTGCGGCGACTGCGACCCCGGATTCGTCTGCTCGAACGGGCAATGCGTGGATGATTTCAACACCTGCCGGGAGGACGAAAACGCTTGTCTGGAGTCCGGTTCGCATTGCGGTAGCGGCTCGTGTTCCTGTTATCCCCGGTTAGAGGGCGGCACCGTCTGCGTCGATTACTTCGATGATGACAGCGATGATTGTGGTTGGTGCGGAGGCGATTCCGAATGCCGGATTCTCATGGGAAATTTTGATGCAGTGTGTCTCGCCGTTTCCAGCAACTGCGAGAATTGTCAGGGACGTGGCGCCTGTGCCCTCCTTTGTGGCATCCCTTCATAAGATCGTCCACTGTTCGGCGACTTCACGATTCTGTGAGCTGAAGCGTCCCGAGCCGGCATTGATCGAGATCCAGGGTGCGCACGGCGTGATTGTGCGTATCTGCTATATAGAGCGTGCGTCCAGCCAGGGCCAGCCCGGACGGCTCGCGAAACTCAGCATCGAGGGCGTCGCCGTCGAGACTCCCCTGCTCGCCGGTGCCGGCAATCGTCACAGCTTCCCGGCGGATGGGATCGATACGCTTGATCTTGTTGTTGAAGGTATCGGCAAGATAGAGGACGGATTGCCCGTCCTCCTCGGCGGCGACGATCCCCTGCGGATGTTGCAAGCGGACGCTGTCGCCAATGGCATCGAGATCACCGAAGTGAAAAAGCCCACGCCCCAGGAGTCGCTTGACGCGGCCGGTATCGAAGTCGAGCGCACGCACGGCTGACGATTCGGCGTCCGCCACATAGACCGTGCGCTCGAGCGCGGTGAGGCCCATCGGCTGGGCAAAGGTGGCCTGTAGCAAGAGATCGTCGTGGATCGACTCGACCCCGGTACCGGCAACGATGTCGAGTCGCTCGGTGTTCGGGTCGTACTCCCAGATCTGGTGCAACCCAGCCATGGCAACCAGGTAGCGCCCTTCGAACCAGATCACATCCCAGGGTGAAGCGATGGATACGTCGCGCGCCGATCCCCCTGTGGCGGGAAGTCCGCGACGACCGGTGCCGGCAATGGTTTTAACCTGTTGCGCCTCGAGATCGATTTGACGGAGCAGGTGATTGCCTGCGTCGGCGACGATGATGGATTGGCTATCGGGACTGAGCGCGAGTCCTTGCGGGCTTGTGAAGGTCACGGTGTCGAAAGTGCCGTCGGTTTCGCCGGGCTCGCCGCTTCCAATGACGGTTTCAATGCCGCCATCGAGCGTGGTGATGACAACGCGGTGGTTACCCGTGTCGGCGATCAGAAGCCGGTTACGGATGGGATCGATGATGAGTTTGCCGGGGAAGCTGAGCGGAGAGCTCTCCCTGGCTGCTCGACTCGCACGACGAGCGAGATCCTTCGCTTCGCTCAGGATGACAGGGGGAGGTGGCGTGATCGGATCGCCCAGAAGCTGCGCGATGAAGTCATGCACGCGGTCATAGTCAAATTCACCGGAGTGCCGGGCAATGACCTGGCCGAGCGGGTCGATGAAGACGAGCGTGGGCCATGCGTCGACCGCGAACGATTGCCAGATCGCATAGTCGGGGTCCGAGACCACGGGGTGATGAATCCCTAGACGTTCAATTGTGAGCGCCAGGCGTTCTGAGTCGCGCTCGGCCGGGAACTTTGGCGTGTGGACACCAATGATTTGAAGCTGGTCGGGAAACGCGAGTTGCAGCCGATGCAAATTCGGAAGAATGTGGATGCAATTGATGCAGCCGGAGGTCCAGAAGTCGAGCAGCACCACCTTGCCGCGCAGGTCTGCAATACGGATTGCAGGTGATCCTATCCAGACGGTATCTGCCGGAAGCGACGGAGCGCGTACAACACCGGCATAAGGAGCGGGATCGCGGTTCAGTTTGGCATCTCCAGGTAGCGGCGGCAGAGTAGACTTCATGGACGTGCGCCCGTAGCATCGGCGGGAGATGCGGCGTACACGTCTCATCAGTCTACCCGCGGGAACCTGCATGGCAACACAAACCGGAAGATTTCGCTCATTTCTCGATGGACTCGTCGAACCGCAACCGACCGATGGGTCGACGCGGACACGGTTGAGTCGCGTCCCTGCGGCACCGGGACCAGTTCCAGCGGAGACTGCCGCTTCAACCGATCGCATTCCCGCCCGCCGGCAGATCGACAATTACATAGCGCTCACCAAACCTGGAATTCTGACCCTGCTGCTGGCCACCGAGCTCGCCGCCATGATGGTCGCGGCGGAAGGGCTCCCCTCCTTCCGGATCGTCATTGCCGCCATGCTGGGCGGTTTGCTCTCTGCTTCCGGCGCGAACGTCTTGAATTGCTACATCGACCGAGACATCGACAAGGTTATGTCGCGTACCCAGCATCGGGCGACGGCATCGGGCGAGATTGCGCCGCGCAGCGCGCTGATCTTTGGGTTGACCCTGACGGTACTTGCGGTGCTGATCCTTGGAGTCGGCGCCAACTGGTTCGCGGCCGGTCTGGCAGCGATCGGAAGCTTCTACTATGTGGTCGTCTACTCGTACTACCTCAAGCGCCGATCGGAACAGAACATTGTGATCGGCGGAACGGCGGGCGCGATTCCGCCGCTGGTCGGTTGGGCGGCGGTCACCGGGTCGCTCTCGGTGGCGCCGGTGCTCATGTTCGCCATCATCTACTACTGGACACCGCCGCACTTCTGGTCGCTGGCGTTGCTGAAGCAGGGTGAGTACGATCGGGCCGGTGTGCCAATGCTGCCGCTGGTGGTGGGTGAAGATGAGACCCGCAAGCAAGTGGTCCTGTACACGGTGCTGTTGGCGTCGGTCTCGCTGCTGATCGTCCCCTTCGGGCTTGGGGAAATCTATCTGGTTGCGGCGCTCATCCTGAATGCCGTCTTCCTCGGTCTTGCCCTGGCCCTCTACCGGAAGGGCTCGAAGAAGATCGCACGACAGACCTTCTTCTACTCGATCTGGTATCTGGCGTTGCTGTTCGCGGCGATGGTGTTGGACCGGATGGTTCTCGGCGGATAGGGTCGCCAATACGGCAGCCAAAACCGAGATCCCAATCCTGAAATCCTGCGTCAAACCGAAGTTTCGGAGTCACGGCTGGTGTCTCGCAAAATGCGAGGGCACTGGCTGCGTTTCGCCTGTCTCGCCGAGCGTGCGACTCAGCGCCGTCGGCACTCGCGAGATGCTTATCCCGGCGAGTGCCAACAGCCTGGATCTGAATTCCGACGTGACGCTGCTTCACCAGCGCCCTGGTAATCAGGCTTCGTCGCGGATGTGACCGCGGACCACTTCGACCAATTCAGGGGTAACATCGAGGCCATGATCCTCAGCGGCATGTTTGCCCGCCTGGGCCAGCACCTCGTCCTCGGTAGCAGCCGAGAAGGTCGCCGAGCAGCCGTCCATGATCTCGCCACAAGCAAGTGTTTTCGCCATTGGAATCACTCCTGGTCTATTGTTCGACTTCCATGAGGTCTCGAATTTGATCGTCACTGAGCTCGAGCGCGTGCGCATCACGCGCATGACGCCGGACGAGGGAGATGAGCACTACCTCATCCTCCTCCTGAAACTGCATTCCGCACGAACAACGGACGATTCTTCGCATATCAGACACCTCATGCGTGCGACCACATGGTCGACAATAACGATGCTATCAAAGCGGTCTTGCAACGAGCTTGCAGAAAGTTTGCAGTGTCATGACAAGCCACGGAACCCATGATGGCCCCGGGCTGCGGATCGCGATCTGCGGCAAGCTCGCAATCGAGGCGGAATCGCAGATCTTGCGGGAGCGCGATTTCCCCGCTCGGCAGGGACGGCGGCTCTGGTCTTATCTGGTGCTCGAGCGACGCCGCTCGGTGAGCCGCGATGAGCTGGCCGAAGCACTCTGGGGTGATGAGCCACCCGATGGCTGGGACGCGAGTCTGAGCGCGCTGGCGAGCCGGTTACGCGCTGCGCTCAAACCCGTGATCACGAGCATACCTGAGGTGGCGTTGACGAGTGATACCGGTGGTTACCGGCTCCAACTTCCCTCCGATGTGTTCATCGATTTCGAGCGAGCACGGTATGGATTACATCTGGCGGAGGCGGCGGTTTCCCGTGACGATGTGGCGATCGCGTTGTCGGAAGGACGAGTAGCGCTGGAGATCGCGGCGCGGGGTTTCCTACCCGGGGATGGACTGCCCTGGGTGGAGCTGCGGCGACGACAGCTCCGCGATATCCAGATCCATGCCGCGGAATGCCTGGCAGCGAGCGAACTGCGCCGCAACCAGCCGCTACGCGCCGAGCGCGAAGCCGAACAGTTGCTGATCATCGATCCGCTCAACGAGACGGGCTATCGGGTTCGCATGCAGGCGGCGGCTGCGCTCGGGAATCGGGCCGGAGTCCAACGGGCGATGACGCAATGCCGGGAGCTGCTCGCCTCAGAAGCGGGTATGGTCCCCTCGGATGAGACCGAGCGACTTTACCGACAACTCTCGGGAACGTAAACGCAGATTCACCCTCGGATGCGTCCCCACCGCATCGAGATGCATTGGGTACGTATATGACCGGAGAATCGGCCGGTTGCACTACTATTGGTCCGGGCGCCCCAACGGCCGTACGGGCCGTTCTGCAACTTGCGCCCCGGTTTGAGCGAACTCTTCATGGAACCTGATTTCATAGCCAAGATCGCCAGTATCGTTTTGATCGATCTGGTGCTTTCTGGCGACAATGCCGTGGTGATCGGCATGGCCGCGCGCCGTCTGCCACCCGATGCGCGCAAGCGCGCGATTATCTTCGGCGGTCTCGGTGCCGTTGTACTGCGCGTGACGTTCACGATTCTGGCGGCGTTGCTCCTGGATATTCCCCTGCTCCGGGCGATCGGTGGCGTGCTTCTCCTCTGGATCGCCTACAAACTGGTGCGCCCGCACGAGGATTCTCACAACGTCTCCGAAGCGAATTCACTGTCAGCAGCCGTCAAGACGATTATTCTGGCCGACCTGGTGATGAGTCTCGATAACATCCTGGCGGTCGGCGGCGCATCGGAAGGTCATCTCGGCCTGCTGATCTTCGGATTGCTCTTTTCGATCCCCATCCTGATGCTCGGGAGCGAGCTGGTGGCGCGGGTGCTTGGACGTTTGCCAGTCCTGCTCTATGTGGGTGTGGTCGTGCTGGTGTTGACCGCGACGCGCATGATCCTGCACGACGACGTGGTGAAGGAGTTCTACCACGCCACTATCGTCGAAACAGCCATCCTGGCCGGGCTGCTTTCGGCGGTCATCATCTGGCTGGGCATGCGGGCCGGCGGGTCATTGCCGCCACCTCCTGCGGCGGGGCAGAACCTGGAATCGCCGGCATAGGCAGCAGGCTTCGGTTACACCAGCTCGTGTTCCAGGGCTTTGCGGACCGCAACGGCGCGATTGCGAGCGTCGAGCTTTTGTAAAACGTGTCCCACGTGGGTGCGCGCGGTCGCGTGACTGATAAACAAGCTATCGCCGATCTGACGGTCGGTCAGCCCCTGCACCATCAGCGCGAGCACTTCCTGCTCGCGCGGTGAAAGATCGAACTGCATCTCCGGCGGGGATTCACGTTTCGCAATGGCGGATGGGACCGGACGGTCCTTGCCTGATTCGATAGCGCGTGCGATCGACTCGGCCCGTTCGACCACCTGCGCCAGCGTAAGACCGGCAGCGTGCTCAGCCAGGCGGCGAAGATCGTCCTCCTGGAGGCTCGCTTTCAACTGTGCGCGATCGGTATCACTGAGCCACGTTCCTTCACGGGGCAGCACGGCGTAGCTGGTCATCATCAACTCCGCGCTGGCCAGGAGCTCGAGCGCAGCCTCGGTCCAATCAAGCCGCAAGGCAACCGCGATCAACCCCGACAGCGCTTCGAAGAGGGCCCAATGGTTTTCGGTTTCCAGTGCGAGGGGGAGACTTTCGCGCAGGAAGCGGGCCGCGGCGATTGGCTGATCACGTTGCCGGGCCAGATCGGCCATGAGCTGCAAGGTCCAGATGATGCCGCGGGACTGCGTGTAGCGTGTTTGTTCCACCAGGGCGAGCTGGAGCTCCCGTTCGGCCTCATCGAGCCGTCCGAGCCGCATGTACGCCACACCCAGCAGGTTGATGGCGCCGGCGGCAAAAGTCGGCGCCGCCGCCTGAAAGACCAGTGCCTGGTTCGCCAGATCGATCATGCGGTGATAGTCACCCTGATACCAGGCGGCCTGTGACGACCACATCAGCGACACCGCTTGCTTGGCCGGATCGTCCATCTCGACAGCAACGGCGAGCGCTTGCTGGTGGCGCTCAAGGGCGAGCAGCGGATCGCCCTGCGACCAGGCCAGCATTCCGGCGCTGTGAAAGAGCCGCCAGACATCCTCCGGGTCGGCGTTGGCGCCGTCAATAAGAGGCAAGGTGCGATCGATCCAGCGGCGTCCCTCGCTCCCTTGCGCGCTGAATGCCCAGACCGCCCAGAGATACCCCACGATGCGGATCGCGCGCCGGTGATCGCCTCGCTCGAAGACCCAGGCGAGCGCGGCGCGGATGTTGTCCAGATCGAGCCGCATGCGTGCATAGGCCAGATGCTCGTCTGGACCGAAGATCAACGGTTCGTAGCGTGCCGTGAGCTGCTCGACCCATGACGCGTGCCGATCACGCATCGATACGAGCTCGCCGGCATGCTCCATTTCGAGCGTTACGAATTCGCGGACCGTGGGATAGGCGAGGAAACGCGGCTCGCCATCGGGGACCTCAACCGTTTCGATCATGCTGGCGTCGACCAGCCGCTCGATCAGGTCCAGGGTTTCGCCAGGGCTGGCGATGCCGGCGGATTCCGTCACCAGTTCGATCCCATCGAGGGGAATCGTCCCAGCAAAGACACCCATTGCACGCAGGACCGCGCGCTGATCCTCAGGGAGGAGCCGGTAACTCCAGTCGATGGCGTCGCGCATCGAGCGTAATCGCTCAGGGACGTCGTTCGGTCCGGACGACAGGAGCTGGAGTGGCCTCGCCAGTCGATTGAGCAACGCCTGTGGCGCCATTACTCGGGTGCGAGCGGATGCCAGCTCGATTGCCAGTGGAATGCCGGAGAGCTCGGTGCAGATTGCTTCGATGGCGCGGAGGTCGGCCGGGTTGGGTTGGTAGTCAGGGCGAATCGCGCGGCTTCGTTGCACAAAGAGCTCAGCCGCCTGGCTGTGCGAATCACCGTCGGCAGGTTTGTTCAGGTCGAGAGGTCCCAGGGGGACCACGTGCTCGTTCGCCAGGTTGAGCCGGCCGCGACTGGTTGCCAGAATCTTCAGTCCACCAATGAGCGAAAGCAGCTGCGAGAGGACCGGCGCACCATCGAGCAGGTGTTCGAAGTTGTCCAACACGATCAAGACGTTCTTGCCGGCGAGGGCGCGCTCGATCTCCTCACGCAACGAATCGACACTCCGCTCGCGAAGATCGAGGTGCTGGGCGACGGTCGGGAGGATGAGCGACGGTTCGGCAATACCGGCCAGCTCGACAAACCAGCGTCCTCCGTCGAAACCCGGGGCAGTCAACGCCGCATGCAGCGCCAGACGCGTTTTGCCAACCCCACCCGGACCGGTCAGCGTCACCAGGCGCACCTCCGGACGGGCAAGCAGCGCATGAATGTCTGGCAGTTTCCGTGACACGGCCGACCAGCGATGTCTGCGGTCGCGGGAACCTGTTGATGTTCGACGCTTGGAAGGACACGGTATTTCCGTTGAATGGACGAATCGACGAGCGCAGTGTATCCCGGGGCGAGAGTTTTCTCGTAAAAGTCCCAGCATCAGTCGTCAAGCGCGAATGCTCGGATACTCGGGAGATGAGGTTTCGGGCAAACGGGTCTGGAAGCCTTTTGCTCTGGGCATCTTTGGGCTCCCGTCACTGGGGTTTCCCCACTTACACCAGCTCGTGTTCCAGGGCCTTGTGGACCGCAGCGGCGCGATTGCGTGCGTCGAGCTTTTGCAGGACATGGGTCACATGGCTACGAGCGGTTCCATGGCTGATGTGGAGATCGGCGCTGATCTGGCGATCGGTCTTGCCCTGGACCAGGAGCGCCAGAACCGTCTGCTCCCGGGGCGAGAGGTCGAAGGGATGCGCTTTTCGTTTGGAGTGCCTGACTGCCGGTTTCGGCGCGCCGGCATGCGTCTCGCCAGACTCGATCGCAAGGGCGATTTCGGACGCGCGCGCTACCAGCTGCGGCAACGACTGGGTGGCAGCGTGCTGGGCCAAACGCTGCAGGTCATCAGCATCGAGTCCGGCTCTGAGTCGGGCGCGATCGTCAACGGAGAGCCAGGATCCTTCGCGCGGCATCACTGACGCGGTGGTCATCAGCAGCTCGGCACTGGCCAAGAGCTCCAGGGCTTCGTCAGTCCAGCCGAGCTTGACCGCAATGGCAACCAATCCGGAAAGGGCCTCGAAGATGCCCCAGCTGATGGACGTCTCGACCGCCAGCGCAAGGCTCTCCCGAAGCGTCCGGGCAGCGGCAGCGACGTCTCCGCCGAGTATGGCGAGATCGCCGAGGAGCTGGAGCGTCCAAATCGAAGCACGTATGAATCCGATCTCCGCATGCCGCTCCAGTGCAAGCTCGAGCGCCTGCCTGGCGTTTTCGAGTCGGTCCAGCCGCATCTCGGCGATGGCGAAGAGCGTCTGAGCGCCGGCCCACGAGACGCTCCGCTCAGCGCTGAGGGCGAGCGATTCGGAGGCGAAGCGATGCATCGCCTCGTAGTCGCCGTTGTACCAGGCCGCCTGAGCCTGCCACATCAACGACATGGCTTGCGCGGAGCGGTCGCCGCTTTCGAGCGCGATTTGGTGCGAGCGACGATAGCGCTCCGCCGCGAGCTCGGCATTGCCTTGCGACCAATCGATCAAGCCAGCGGACATCCAGAAGCGATGCCACTCGCGATCGTCGAGCACGACGCCATCGAGAAGCGGCTCCATACGATCGAGCCAGCGCTTCCCTTCATTCGATTGCCCATCGAATGACCAGAGGTCGCCAAGATTGCTCAGGATGCGCGCGGCGCGGGCGACGTTTCCCTGTGAGATCGACCAATCGAGCGCGGCTCGAATATTGTCTAACTCGGCACGCGAACGAGACATGGCAAGATGCTCGCGTGGACCCGCGACATCGAGCATCAGCCTGTCCGTGAGCCGCTCCACCCAGGCGGCATGGCGATCGCGCGCGCCCGCCAGCTCGCCGAGCTGCTCGAGCTCGTCGACCACGAACTCACGAACGACCGTGAACAGGAGGAAGCGCGCTTTGCCCTCCCGCTCGACGGGTTCGATCATGCTGGCATCCACCAGACGGCCTATGAGATCCACGATCTCGCCCGGCTCGCCAATACCCGCGACGCCGGCAACCGATTCGATACCGTCGAGCGGCACCGAACCTGCGAAGACGCCCATCTCGCGCAATAACGCGCACTGCTCTTCGGAAAGAAGCCGATAGCTCCAATCGATCGCCTCGCGCATGGATCGATGACGTGCCGGCGCATCGTGCGGGCCCGCGGACAGCAAACGCAATGGTTGCGACAACCGGGACAGTAACGACTGTGGCGCCATCACGCGCATGCGGGCGGCAGCGAGCTCGATGGCGAGTGGCAAGCCGGAGAGCTGCACACAGATTTCCTCGATGGACCGCAACTCATCGGGCCCGGGATCGTATCCAGAGCGGATCGCACGGCTGCGTTGCAGGAAGAGCTCGGCTGCTTCGCTGTGTGCGCCCGATTCGCTGGTGGGAGTGACATCGAGCGCGCCGATCGGCACCACGTGCTCCTGCGCGAGATGCAATGCTGAGCGGCTGGTGACCAGCAGGACCAATCCGTCGACGCGCGAAAGGAGGTGGGAAACTGCCAGAGCGCCGTCCAGCACCTGTTCGAAATTATCGAGCACCAGCAAGGCATCACGGCCATCGAGCGTGGTCGCGAGCTGATCGCCAATGGTCATGGCGCCACGATCGCGCAAGCCGAGTGCCTGCCCGATGCGCGGCAGAATGAGCGTGGGATCGGAAAGCCCTGCGAGCTCGACGAACCAACGACCGTCCGGAAATCCATCGACCGTTAGTGCGGCATGCAGCGCGAGCCGGGTCTTACCGGCGCCTCCCGGACCGGTGAGGGTCAGCATTCGCACGTCTGGCCGTAACAGCAGCTCGTGGATCGCGGCCGTCTCGGCGCGTCGCCCGATGAAAGAGGTCTGCGGGCGAGGAAAGGCACTTATGCTCGATTGCTCGAAAGCCATATCCCTCCCTTCGCTCGCGGCTGCTGAAATTGACCGTTACCTGGCTCCCACCGCGGGGCGACATTGCCACGAAAAACTGGTTCCCGCAAGTATGAATCCAAATTAAACCGGCCCACGTATAGAGGTATGAGAGCGTCACCCCAAAATCGATGCTCTCTCCCAAGCCCAGTGGAGTGCCGCACACGCTCCGCACCTCCCCTTCCCGCATTGACCCGGTCTCAGGACCGGGTCAATGTATTTTCCGGGTTCTGAGACGATTTCCACTCAAAACAAAAGACCTGAAGGCGGTTCGCTACCTCGCCGCGATTTCGGTAACGAGCATCAGTACGCCCACGATGGTGATGAGCACGGCGCTGACGACCGGAACCAGACGAACAGCGCCGCGCGCCATTCGCCCCGCGACACCGTCATTTCCACCGGGAATTCGCTGGAGCACCACGGCTGAGCGCGACTGAAACAGCGCTACCACCACACCAAAAGCCACCAGTACCGCTGCCAATCCAAGGCTGAAGGCGACAATCGACAACATACCCAGCCAAGCCTGATGCAATCCGATCGCCAGCAGGAGGATGGCCAGCGCTTCCGGACAGGGAACGATCCCTCCAGCGATTCCGAGGGTGAGCAGATCTCGCAATGACGTGCGGTTGCGCATGGCCAACGCTTCTTCCAGATGCATGCGGGCATGCTCTTCATCGGTCATGCTCGCGTGGTCGTGGTGGTGATCATGAGCTCCGTGTGTGTCCGGCAGCGGCGCCTGGTTACGAGCGATACCCCTGAGGGCCCGGCGGACGAGATTGAGCCCCAGAAGCACGACCAAGAGGGCCGAGAGGATTTGCATCATCGGGACGACTCGGGATGGGAGGAAGATGGCGCTGGCCGCGACGGTCAATCCGCCGAGTGCAAAGACGCCAGCGGTATGGGTGATGGTGACGATGGATGCGAGCGCCAGGGCATCACGCATGGTGCCCTGGGTGGCCACCAGATAGCCAGCCACCAGCGCTTTGCCGTGTCCAGGTTGGGCGGCGTGCAATGCGCCTACGACCGCGAAGGTTGTGAGGAGCGCGAGGAAAAAGGCGGGTGTGCGCTCGCGACCGAAGAGACCGGCAGCTTTGGCGCCGAGCGCGGTCGAGGCAAGAGCGGTGGCACTGGTTTCCGCTCGCTCTGCGGGAACACCGATCCCGAGTCCATAGACTACCCGGTTCTCCCCCGATGGCCACCCCTGCGAAACCACACCGATTCCGCCGCTGGTGCTGACATCGAAGGTGTAGGCGGATCGTAGTTCCCGGTAGCTGTTGGTTACGATCATGAGCTGCTCGGCTTGTGGTTCCGCGATTGCCGGAGAGCCGAAAGGTCACTTCGATCGGCTGCATGCCCATGAGAAAGTCTTGCAGGCTGGGAACGTGCACCTCGGCGTCGGCGGGATCGAGAAGGAACGGAAGGCGGTCGACAGAAAGAGTCAGGTGGTCGACAAACTTCTGGCTCCAGACGGCGATTTCCGCCGCGGACGCCGAACCGTCGCCATCGGCATCGAGATCGGCGATCAGGAGCTCCTTGGCCAGTACCCCACCCCCGATCGATATCGTGAGCTCGACGCGATCGGGCGAGAGATCCACCTGGAGATGCTGCAGCAGCTCATCGGCAGGATGGGCAGCGGTGGGCTGGGCCGCGCTGAAACCGACAAGGAGTAACAGCAGAATGGGGAGCATTCGAAAACGGAGAAGGACGGCTCTCATGACGCGCTCATTGTGCGGCTTGGCGAGGTGATCGAATTCCCTTCGATCTGGAGGAGCCTGCCACAGCCCCCGATTACCGTGCAAGCCGGTAAGCGGGGGCTGGCCGAACGTTTCACCCGATGGAGGCATGTCCGTTCGGAAGCGATCCCCGGACGATCATGGTTGCAGTCACAAGGTTGGTCAGGGATTCAGCAACTTCCTGTTCACCGCGGGTCTTTAGCCCGCAGTCGGGATTGATCCAGACATGCTGGGGACCGAGATAGTCGACGGTAGCGCGGATGACGTCGGTGAATTCGTCGACCGTGGGAACCTTCGGCGAGTGGACATCGTAGACGCCTGGCCCAACACCTTTCTGGTAGTCGAAATCACGGAAGACCGAAAGCATCTCCAGCGCCGAGCGCGCGTTTTCGATGGACAGCACGTCGGCGTCGAGCGCGTCGATGGCATCGATGACATCACCGAATTCGGAGTAGCACATATGCGTGTGGATCTGGACCTCCGCCGGGGCGTTGGACGACGCCAAGCGAAAGGCGGCGGTCGCCCAATCCAGATACTCGGTCCACTGCGACCGGTCGAGCGGCAGGCCTTCACGCAAGGCGGGTTCGTCGATCTGAATGACGGAGATGCCGGCATCGATCAGATCCTGCACCTCGTCGCGAATCGCGAGCGCGATCTGCTCGGCCGTAGCGGCGCGTGGCTGATCGTCGCGGACGAACGACCAGTTGAGCATGGTGACCGGACCGGTGAGCATCCCTTTGACTGGCCGATCGGTGAGTGACTGGGCGTAGCTCGACCAGCGGACCGACATGGGATCGGGACGGGAAACATCGGCAAAGATGATCGGGGGGCGGACGCAGCGCGTACCGTAGCTCTGCACCCAGCCATGTTGCGTAAACGCGTAGCCTTTCAGGTGCTCGGCGAAATACTGCACCATGTCGTTACGTTCCGGCTCACCATGAACCAGCACGTCGAGACCGATCTTTTCCTGAAATTCGATCGTTGCCTTGATCGATTCGGCAATGATGACGTCGTATTGCTCGGTCGTCATCTCTCCCTTGTCGAGAGAGCGGCGGGCGTTGCGAAGATCGGTGGTCTGTGGGAACGAGCCAATGGTGGTGGTTGGCAGCGGAGGCAGATCGAACTCTGGGGTCTGGATCCGGGCACGCTCCGCGGCAGTGACCGCGCGACGACGATCGGTGTCACTCAGACCTGCCACCCGCTTCTGCACCGCTTGATCGGTGCGCAGCGCCGAGGTGGCTTTTGCCTGCAATACCGCTCGATTCTGGGCGATGGCGGCTGATTGGTCGGCACCATTGATGGCCCCGGTCAAGACGGCGATCTCACCCAGCTTTTGTTCGGCGAATGCGAGCCAGGTGAGCAGCTCGGGTTCGAGGTCTGTCTCTTTGGTGGCGTCGTACGGCACATGTTGCAATGAGCATGAGCTGGTGACAATCAGGTTGGCTGGTCCAACATGGTCGGCCAGCCGCTGCAGATCGGTGAGAGCGGCGGCAAGGTCAGCGATCCAGACATTGCGGCCATCGACGATCCCAGCTCCGAGGAGCTTCCCTGCGGGCCACGAGGTCTCCAACAACCGCGCCAGCAATCCGGGACTCCGCGTCAGATCGAATCCAATCCCGGCAACGGGCAGGTCCAACAGCTTCGCACCATGCGCGCGCGGATCTCCATAGGGCACATGCACGAGCAGGCTGGCATCGCCAGCGGACCCAGCGAGCGTGGCATACGCCTCGGTAAGCGCCGATCCGACCGCGTCGTCCTGGTCGCGGACTAGCACCGGTTCGTGCAGCTCGATCCAACGAGCGCCAGCTCCCGCCAGTTTGGAAACGATCTCGGCATAAACCGGGAGCACCGCGGGCAGCAGGACGAGCGGGTCACTCCCATCCTCCATCTCGGCAAGGCGCAGCCAGGTTACTGGACCGATCAGGATGACTTTGGCGTCCAGTCCCAATGCCTGTGCTTCGGCAAGCTCGGCGAAGGGCTTGTCGGAACCGATTTGGAAGGTCTGCCCAGGCTTCAGCTCGGGAACCAGATAGTGATAGTTCGTATCGAACCACTTGGTCATATCGAGCGCGGCGACCCCATCGGTCTTGCTTTCGCCGCGGGCCATGCGGAAATAGGTGTCGAGATCGATCGGGCCGCTTCCGAACCGTTCCGGGATCGCGCCCAGCAATACGCTCATATCGAGCATTTGATCGTAGAACGAGAAATCGTTGACTGCGACGAGGTCGATACCCGCGTCACGCTGGGCGGTCCAGTGCGATTTTCGAAGCTCGGCAGCGGTAGCCAGCAGGGCTTGCGCGTCTGTCTTCCCGGACCAATAGCGTTCGGTGGCCCATTTGAGCTCGCGGTCGCTTCCGATGCGGGGGTAGCCCGCTAGAGTCGAAATGGCCATTGGTTCCTTTCTTTGCTTTCCATGTCGTCGAATCGATGTGCTCTGCCGTAGCAGCAGGTTGCCGAAGTCGTCAGGTCATCCAGAAGGGCGAAGACCTCATCGAACCCTGGAACAAATCCACCGGGTATTTCATCAATCCCAGGTGAGCGCCGAACCGGAGCGTTCGTCGGAGACCTGGATCAGGTAATCACAAAAAACCTCGGTGGTCAGGCTGCGCACGCGGCTCAGCAGACTGTTGTCAGCGTACGCGATCTCGGTCACGACGGCGCGGTCGATGCGAGGAAGTGGAATGCGTGCGATTCAAAAGTTGGATGGGCTTGCCTGCACAACTGCGGTTATGTTCACCCTCGAAATCAGAACAAATCGTCCCTCGAGGAGACTCGTCTGCTGTCTCCCTGCCATCCAAAAAGACAATTGCAGGTTTTGTCGAATCCCGGCAGACTCAGACGATCAGATACATGTGAACCCAATATGCACGTGGTTCCGCAGTCAGGAAAACACGACTAAAGGAGAACGACATGCGATTCATGCTTTTGATGTATCCCGGACCTGGCTTCGACAAGCCCTTCGACCAGATCGACATGCCCACCGACGTTTTCGAAGAGATGGACAAATTCAACAAGCGGCTCAGCGATGCCGGTAAGATGCTCTCCGGCGACGGTCTGCAACCGTCCAGCGAAGGTGCCATTGTCAGTTTCCGCAACAAAGACAAAAAGCCCATCGTCACCGATGGTCCCTTCCCGGAGTCGAAGGAGGTCCTCGGCGGCTACTGGATTATCCAGGCTGACTCGCTCGAAGAAGCCGTTGACTGGGCCAGTCAGGTGCCCGTCGGTGGCACGGAACAAATCGAAGTTCGCCGCATCTACGACTTCGACGACTTTCCCCAGGAGCTTCAGGACGCGGCACCTTTCGAGCAGGCGGTCATGCAGGGCGAAGCATAGGTCCAGGATCATCGACGCAAAGCACAACGACGTGGGTCGGCGAACCTACTCTCTGATCCACGTCGTTGCGGACCATCCCGGGACTACTGGATCTCGGTCGGCATCACGTCGTCGAAGATCGGACTGGTCCGCATCCGTTCCGACCGTTGTCGCAAGATTTCCGCGCTCATCAAGATCGCCACCGAAGTCACGATCAGCAAGGTCGATACTGCCGCGATGGTTGGATCGATCTCCTGTCGTAACCCGTCCCACATCTTGCGCGGTAAGGTCACTGCGCCCGTCCCACTAATGAAGAGGGCCACGATCAGCTCGTCGAACGAGGTGATGAACGCGAACAGCGCCCCCGCGAAGACTCCTGGCCGGATGATCGGAAACGTCACAAAGCGGAACGTCTGCCACCGGTTCGCGCCGAGATTCATCGCCGCGTATTCCAACCGCTCGTCGAACCCATACAGCGTCGCCGACACATTGATCACCACGAACGGCAATGCCAGCGCGGTATGCGCCAGCGCCAGCGCCATGGGACTTCCCACGATCTGGATGCGTGCGTAAAAGAAATAGACCCCGATTGCCACGATGATCCCCGGGATCACCAGCGGAGAGACCATGAAGGCGTTCGCCAATCCCTTCCCACGGAAGCGGCCCCGCACGAGCGCCAGCGACGCCATTGTTCCGAGAATGGTGGCCAGGATTGCCGTGACGCACGCGATCCAGATGCTCAACCAGGTCGCGTCGATCCAATCACCGCGATCGAAATATTTCCGGTACCACTGCAAGGAGAGTCCAGGTGGGGGGAACTGCAAATAGCTCGCCGAGCTGAACGACACCGGGATAACAACGAAAATCGGGAATATCAGATAGAACAACACCAGCCCGGTGATGATGTACAGGATCACGCGGGTAACGGAGAAGCGTTTCACTTGCGCGTTCCTCCGTAGAGCTTGTCCACCCCCAGCACTTTGTTGAAGATCAGGAAGATCAGGAGCGCGATAACCAGCAGCATCAACGCCAGCGCCGCCGCGAAGCCCCAATTGAGGGTATTCACCTGCTGAGCGATCAGCATCGAAATCATGATGTCCTTCGGACCGCCGATCAGCGCAGGAGTGATATAGAACCCGAGCGACAGGATGAACACCACCAAGCACCCCGCCGCAACCCCCGGCAACGAGAGCGGCAGGAAGATATGCCGGAACACCCGCGCGTCGCTCGCACCCAGGTTCGATGCCGCACGCAGATAGCTCCGGTCGATTCCGCGCATCACCGAATAGAGCGGCAGAATCATGAACGGCAGCAGGATATGCACCATACCGACATAGACTGCCAGGCGCGTGTTCAGCAGTTGCGTTGGTTGGTCCTGGAACCCCAACTTAATCAGTAGTTGATTGACCGAGCCTTCACGCCCGAGCAGCACCATCCACGCATACGAACGCACCAGAATGCTCGTCCAGAACGGAATCAGCACGAGGATCAGCAAGAAGATTTGCCCGCGAATTCCGGATCGACGCCAGCACGTATGCGACCGGATATCCCAGCAGCAATGTCAGTACGGTTACGACTCCGGCAATACGCAGGGTGATCAGGAAGACGTGGACATACCCGTTGCTCGGGATCGAAAGAAAGAGGAAATCTTCGTGCCGCCGTACGTTCGTCAGCTTGCGAAAGTTGTCCAACCCCCAGACGGGATCATTGAACGACCGCGCCAGCATCGCAGCAACCGGATAGCCATAGAACACAAAGAGAAAGATCAACGCCGGGAACAGCAAAAGCAGATATCGCAACTGGACCCGACGTTCCAACCGCTTGAACCGCTTCGCCTGCTCAGATGCGGTTGTCGTCACCGTCGATACCGACATTCGCTTACCTCAGGCATCTCGTCGTAGTGACGGGATCTGTGCCCGCCAGTACGGAGGTTTTAGACCAACCGCGTATCCTCGTATGCCCAGGCGATCTCGACCGCATCGCCGCGTTCGAACTGGTCCTCACCGGCCCGGTTCTGCCGCTTCAGGACCAGCCGCTCGCCGTTCGGCAACACCACGTCATAACGGCGCATCTCGCCCGCGAAGATCACATTGTCGATCCGGCCCGGCACGACGTTTGGCTGTGCTTCCGAGCTGCCCGTGAAGAGTAGTTTCTCCGGACGAACCGTTACCGTCACGTCGCCACCAGCAACCGCTCCCGCCATCTCCGGGGCTGACAACGTGGCCACGCCGCCAATCTCCACCAGGCAACGTCCGCCTTCGCATGACAGGACCCGACCGCTCAGGAAGTTCGATTCTCCAATGAAGGACGCTACGAACCGGGATTGTGGTTGGTCATAGAGCGCCACTGGCGAGCCGATTTGCTCGATTCGGCCGTTGTTCATTACGGCAATCCGGTCGGACATTACCAGCGCTTCCTGCTGATCGTGCGTGACGTAGACGATGGTGACGCCCAGTTGATCGTGCAGGGATTTGATCTCTAACTGCAGGCTCTCGCGCAACTGTTTGTCGAGCGCGCCCAGCGGTTCGTCCATCAGCAGCACGCGTGGATTGAAGACCAGTGCGCGCGCCACTGCGATTCGCTGTTGCTGCCCGCCGGAGAGCTGGCGCGGATAGCGCCCCTCATAGCCGGGTAATTTGACGAGCTCCAGCGCTTCCTTCGACATGCGCGCGATCTCGCTCTTCGAGAGTCCACGCATCTTTAGCGGAAACGCGATGTTTTCGCCCACGGTCATATGTGGGAAGAGGGCGTAGTTCTGGAAGACCATGCCGATATTTCGCTTGTACGGCGGAATCGCCGCGATCGCGGTGTCATCGACATAGATCTCGCCATCGGACGGAATCTCGAACCCTGCAAGCATCATGAGCGTGGTCGTCTTGCCCGAGCCTGATGGCCCCAGAAGGGTCAGGAACTCACCTGGGGCGATGTCGAGCGACACGCTGTCCACCGCCACGACCGGCCCGAATCGCTTTTGCACGGCAACGAACCGCACCTCGGCGCCGTATGCGCCGATGCCGCTCTGTTGCTGCTGCACATCAACCGCCGTCATGCGCTCCCCATAGTCATGTCCATAACCCGGTTTCGATCCCGAAAACCAAGCGGTAGGGGCAACCACAGGGGGTTGCCCCTACTCATTGCACGTCAGCTCAGGATTCAGGACCCATTACCCCAAAATCCACTCGTTCCAGTAGTCGAGCACCTCATCCAGGTTGTCTGCCCACCACTGGCTATCCACCGTGAAGAGCTGCTCACTGATCGCTGGACCGGAGATGAAACTGTTCAGTTCCTCTTCGGTCATGTACTGCGCCGACGCGTTGTTGACCGACCCATAAGGAATCAGTTTGGAGAGACGCGCTTGCGGTAGCGCCATTGTGATGAAGGCGGAGAACTTCTGCGCGTTGGTCGCATTCGGCGCGCCCTTCGGAATCGCCCAGACATCCGTGTAGAGTCCGCCCTGATTCCAGACCGGCGCCACCGGCACCCCCTCGTTCAGGAGTGCCTGCATGCGGCCGTTCCAGATCACGGCCAGCACGGCCTCCTTATCGGTCAGCATTTGCGCTGGAATAGCACCGGCGTCCCACCAGCGCACAACGTCATCACGGATCTTGTCCAGCGAGGCGTAGGCCCGGTCGATATCGATCGGGTAAAGCTCGTCCTTACCCACGCCATCGGCCATAAGCGCCGCTTCGAGGTATGGGTTCAAACCACCCGAGCCCGAGATCATCGTGCGTGGACCAGGGAATGCCTCGCTATCCCAGAAGTCAGCCCAGTCGGTCGGCCCTTCCGGAAATTCATCGGTGCGATATCCAATGATCTGCGCGTAGGGCAGCATGTCAACGGAGTATTCATAGCGGCGCGATTCGTCGATATTGTCGACATCGAACAGCGAATAGTCGATCGGTTCCCAGTAGTCGCCCTTGCGCTGGAGATTGATCACATCGCCGCGCCCGGTCTCGACGACATCCCATTCGATGTTGCCGGTGTCGACCATCGCCTGCACCTGTGCGATCGATGGTCCCTCCGTTTCGATCACTTTGATGCCGGAAAGCTCCTGGAACGGCTCGAAGTACGCTTGCCGTTGCGCTGCCTGGAAGGTTCCGCCCCAGGATGCCACGACGACTTCGCCCTCACCTTTGAGATTCTCGGGAATTTCGGTGACGGGAGGAAGCTCGGAGGTGGGTGTTGCCTCCTGCGCTCCCACACCTACGAGCGGAACCCCGGCGGCAAACATGGCTGCTGCCGAGGCGAACGCGCCGCCCATCTTCAGCAACTTGCGCCGGCTGAGCTCCTCGATGTCGCGCAGAATCTCGGCGCGAACGGCTGCTTGTGCGGAAACGTCTCCTCTTCGGGTAGAGCGGTTCATCGTCATGCGTGCCCCCAATCGTTGCTTGTGCCGGACGGCTGTGGCTGATAGTTTGTTACGGTTTTCGGAGTATAGCGTGATGTGCACAACGTTGTCTCCATTTGGATCGACCGTCTTTCGAACGGCCATGCATCGCACACCGGTTTGCGGTCCGTCGCGAATTCAGGCGTGCGCTCCCTGCGGTACCATGACGGCATCGAGTTCGAAACGAGTGAACCACGAGGGAGAGCCCGGCTATGGCAGGCGGATCGATGTACTCGGCGAAGCAGACGGCGATCGATTGGATCGACCAAAACCGTGAGCGGCTTTCGGAGTTCGATCTCGAAATTTGGGGGTATGCCGAACCGGCCTGGCGCGAATACAAATCGGCCAGGGCATATGTCGATCTGTTGCGCGCCGATGGTTGGGAGGTCGAGGAAGGCTCCGGGGGAATGCCGACGGCCTTCGCGGCAACCTGGTCGAATGGTGACGGACCGGTCATCGGTTCCTATGCCGAATACGACGCGGTTCCCGGAAACTCCCAGCAGGCGGTCCCCTATCAGGCTCCGCGTGAGGGACTCCATCCCTGGGCCGCTGGCCACACCGATCCCCATTCCATGTTGGGTGTTGGCGCCCTCGGCGGCATATTGGCCACGAAAGCTGCGATGGAAGCGCACGGGATTGGGGGCACACTCAAGTTCTTCGGCGAGCCGGCGGAAAAGGTCTGCGGCTCGAAACCGGTCCACGCGGCCAAGGGGTACTTCGACGGAGCCGACGCGTTTCTCTGCTACCACCCGCTGAACGGCAATACCGTCACCTGGGAAACGCATTGCGGGTCGTACTGGAGCGCGGTCTTCACGTTCGAATGCGCGCATCCGGAACGTTGGGGCGCGCAAGATAACTCGCCACGCACGACGGACGAAAGCGCTGCATCCTCCCACATTGTGGCGCGCGTGCCGGGCGCCATCGATGCGCTCATGCTCATGTACACGATGACCAAGTACACCAAGGAGGCGATGTTCCCGCACACCGGCACCTGGACGTTGAACGAATTCGTGTTGGCCGCCGGTGACGCCACGTCGGACAATCTCCCGCCGCGGTTCGCGCAGATTCAGTATTCGTGGCGTTCACCGTTGCTGGATGTGCAGCAACGCATTTACGACGTCCTTGCCAACAATGCCAAATCCGCTGCGCAGGCGTCCGGATGCGAGGCGTATGTTCAATGGGTCACCAAAACCCGGGTCGGATTGGCGAACAATGCACTCGCCGATTTGACCTATCGCAATATGGAGCTCTTCGGTCCGCCGTCGTATGACGAGGAAGCGAAGGAATTCTGTCGTGAAATCCAGCGGAATTTGGGTCTCGAACCGATGGAGAACCCCATTCCCGAGGTTTACACGCGGCTGACAACTCCCCAGCAGTACGAAGCCGACACCCGTTCTCTCTTGCCGTCGTGGCAAAAGAACTTCACCTCGGACGACTATGTCGACTACACGTGGCATGCTCCGACCGTGCGACTCTTTACCGGTCGTCCTATGCTGGCCGCGCCCGAACCGGGCTATCACTATCCCAACTGGGCCTATCTCGCTCTGGGGGGCATTGCCGGGCTGATCGATCCCGGGATGCTGCTGGCCAGCAAAACCATTGCCGCCACTGCCCTCGACCTGCTGACCATGCCGGATGAGCTGGCCAAGACCAAAACCGAGTTCGACGAACGTACCGGCGGCGGCGTCGGTGGGAGCAATTGGGTGGCGCCACTCTTGCCTGAAGATTTCTTCCCGCCCATCGATCTCCGCTGGCCGGAATACATCTCCACCCCGCGTGGGGAAGAATGGTGGCTCCCAACTCCCAATCCGGCTGCCAGTCAACTGATCGAGTAATCCCGTCTTTGCTGGCGAAGATGAGAAAACTTTCTTGCCCGCACCGCCGACGTTCGAGGTGCGGGAAGAAAGTTCCCGCAACCCCTTTACTCAGGATGCAAGCTCCCGTTCACGACGCGCCTTTTCCATCATCTTCAGCTGATTGGTGTTCCAGGCCGATCGTTTGATCGACAAACCGCGACTCGACTTCCTCCTCGAAGTCGTCGGCCTCGGATTTCAACAGGATCGAGGTCGTCGACCGGGCGTCGCGATCATCTCCTTGGCGGACCTCGATCAGATGCTCGCCCCGCTCCAGCTCATCGGGCAGTCGCACTGTTGCGCTGATCGTCCCATCCTCGGCGACCTTCAAATTGCTCTCGCCGATCGATGCACCATCGAGCAACACGATCACCGATGGACCGTTCGGATCGAATCCCTTGCCCGAGATCCCGATCGAATCGGCTTCGCCGACGGCAGGTACCCCCAACATGGGCAGATCGGTCGAAAGCGAGATACGCGCCAGTTTCGGATCATCGAATCCATCTGGCATCCGCTTGTCCTCCTCGGGCACCCCGTCGCGCGCCGCCAGCTCGTTTTGAATAACTTCGTCCGCCAGATCGAGCTTGATGTGCTCACGAATGCGTTTGAGCAGCGGTAACGTGCAGCCCACTGCCCAGGAGAGACGAAACAACCCACGGCCGTAGGTTGAAACGATGACATCCGAGTTCGGCTGAAAGAAAAACCCGGTGATATAGAGAGCGCGTTCTGATCCTTCGATCTTGCTCCACGTTTCTCCCCGGTCGACCGATTGCATGATGCCGGCGTCGCGCGTCCCCACCAGAATTCGGTTTTCATCGTAGGGATCGAAGCTGATGTGGGTCACTTGCATGTGGTAAGGATGCTTGTACATCAGCAGATTTCCGGACTCGAGCACCAGATCGGTGAGCTGTGTGTGCTCCTGCCAGAGAAGCCCGGCGCTCCGGGTGATCATCATGCGCTGGTTCCGGATGTCCGGCGCGATCATGAAGAGCCAGTCCCTGGGGTCCACCGCAAAGACGGCTCTGCCAGTCGAACTCCGTCGCGCGCAGCCCGAGCGAACCATCATTGGGAAGCCGCATGATGTTGGAGTCCCCGAGCTGCGTCACGGTGCTGGCGGTCGGACCGAAAAGCCCGACCAAACCTATCTTTCCTCTGGTATCAACACCGTTCGGTTCTCCCGTAAAGATCGGCCAATACGCGCGATTAGGCGGAGCCGGAGAGTTGGTGCTTGTCCGTTGAAAAGGCCCCGCCCATCGAAGCGTGGTCGTGTAGCGCAATCGCCACTTCGCTCCGTTGTTCTCGGAGACACGGATTTCACTCGGTTCCTGTGGTTGCCCATCGACGATCGGCGGCATCCGGAATCGCAGCCACGTCTTTGGCCTGAGGTAGAACGCGGGTGACCACCCCGCAAGTGTCGCCCCCGATTCATCGATATCTGGCACCGCGCGCTGATTCTGGAAACCAGCATCGGCGAACATGGTCGAACTGGGACCGGCGCCCACCTTGCCATAGCCAACCGTGACCTTTTCGTTCGGTTCGGCCGTGTGTGCCACTTCGATGTGAAAACCTTCGCAGCAATCGTTGCGGGGCCAGGTTTCGCCACCATCGGTCGACGCCCAGATCGCATTGTCCTGGGTGGAGAAATAGACGGCCGATTGCGTCTTCCGATCGACGCGCACATTCGTGCCGCCGATATCCGTGATCTGGTACGAGTTCATTCCGCTTCCCGGCTTGGCGGCGCTTTGCCAGGTGCTGACGTTGCCGATGGAATCGAACTCCAGCGGCGCGAACACCCCGCCGTCCGTTCCCAGCATTCGCGGCTGGAAATTGCTATCGAGCCCGAGATCGCCTGTGTCGTCATGAAAGCCTTGTGCCCGCCCGACGATCGACCAGTCATCCGGCTCGATGGTGCGGAAATGGCGCGCCAGTTTCCGGGTGCTAAAGAGCGCCGAGACGCCCCGGCCGATCCAGACTGTGGCGCACTCACCAAAGATGGGAACGTTCAAGCGGACGATGCGTACGAATGGCGAACGCGATGCGCCTTTCCCCAGGGTAAGCTCCGTCCACCGCTCGAGATCGAGCTCATACAGCCAGAGTTTCTCGTAAGTCTCCATGATGATGACGGCAGGCTCGGAGGGGAACCGGTCCATCTTGTTCCAGCCGACCCCTTCGAAAAACGAAAAATTACCCATGCGCACATTGCGCCACGTACCGCCCTGATCGTCACTGCGATAGATGCCGCTTCGCGTCATCGCCAGCACCTGTCGTCCGGGAAGCGCGGTTACGCAATGCACCGCATCTTGCATTCGGCTGTCGATGATTGGAACCGAGGGATTCAATCGCTGGTGTTCCCAGGTGGTTCCGTTGTCCCGACTGATTGCGATCCCGTAGTCCGTCCCGACGTACCACGTCGTCCGGTCGTCGGGGTCCTTGGCGACTCCCCAGGCCGATGTGCGTTCCGGGGTACGGCCGTCGACCGGCACCATTCCGGTAGCTGGTTGGGACCAGGTTTCGCCGCCGTTGCGGCTAACCCAGATACCTCCGCCATTGACGAGTCCAAGGTCCCAGAGTTTTGTCGCGACGACGGTCTGACCGTCTGGCCCGTATTGCACATCGTGCGAGCGCGTGGTTGGCAAGCCCCGTACGTGATACCAGGTGTCGCCGCCGCCAAAGGTTCGCCAGAGTCCGCCGAATTGCATCGAAACGATGATCGATTCAGGCTTGCTGGGATGCACCGTGATGGCATGGGTGCGGCCGGCGTTGAGAGGGATGCCCCAGAAGTCAGATGGGAGTTTGGGAGGAAACTCGAAAAGTGCAAGCGGCATGGGGTAACTCCTCGATACGTGAGCGCCGCCAATCCGTCTCCTGCCATCTAATCACAGCAATACGTTATGGTCAATTGTTTTCGTGGCACCGACGCGCCCACAACCAGTGAGAATGGACTGAGCGGGTGGCGCTGGCAACGTTGGGTTTCGTCCCGTGACGGCATTTCCGAAGCTCACCCTTTGCTAAGGAAGCGAAACGCTTCACCAACATGGTGAAGCGTTCTAAAAGATAGGTAGCAGTGATCCGGGACTTCACTATCTGAGCAATGACCTTGAGCCCTACCGACCCAGTACGTCCGCAATCGCGCGGATATGCGCTGGACGGGTGCCACAGCAACCGCCGATGACGGTCGCGCCCTGGGTTAGCCACGACTCCACGAATTCCAGGTAAGCGGCAGGCTCGAGATCGGTGCGGACGTTTTCCAGGGTGTTGTCTTCGAGTGTCCAATCGTCTGGTGTTGGATAGAAGGTGTTCGCATAGCCGCCGACGTAGGTTGCGCCGGTTGCCACCAGATTGGGGATACCGGCGTCGATCAGTTCCGGCATGCAGCAGTTGGCCAGAAACCCGGTCACTGGGACCCCTTGCAACGCCGCCACGGCCTCGGCAATCGACTCGCCACTGCGAAGATGCCCGTGCTTCGTGGGATGCAGATTCCATGAGACCCAGACCGGTTTTCCGGTCGATGCAGCCGCGCGTGCCGCGGCAAGCGACTCGTCCGATTTCGACATGGTTTCGCAAATGAAGAAATCGACGTAGTCGGCCAGTATTCCCGCCTGCTCGCGGTAGTGCGGTTCGCTCTGCTCGACCGGCAGCACCAGATCGGGCCGGTAACTTTCGAACATCGGCGCCAGGGAGCCGGCAATGAGCGCCGGTCGATCCGCCGCATCCCGGCCTTCCACGGCGAGCTGTCCCGCCAAACGGTTCAGCTCCTCGTAGCGGTCTTCCAAACCCGCTTTACGCAGATGCGTACGCAGCGTGCAGTAGGTATTGGTGGTGATCACGTCCGCGCCGGCCTGGATGTAATCGGTGTGAACTTCCCGCACCACGTCTGGCGCATCCACCAATGCCTGTGCCGACCAGATCAGTTTGGAGATCTCGACCCCGCGGAGGCCGAGCTCTCGGCCCATCCCGCCGTCGAGCAGGACTGGCTGTTCCAGCTTCAAAGTTGTTGCCATGCGTTTTCGTGGCTCCCTGGTACGTTTGCTTGCGACTCGTCGGTTGCCTTGTATCGTCGATCGCCGGGTGCCTGGAGGCTAGTGTCTCGCGTTCCCGAGCGGTGATCGCGCAGGTGTGACTTTACGCCGCGCCGGCCGCTATCAGTTGGGCTTCGATCTCCCGATACCCGCGTTGCTGCGCATGGGCCAGCGGTGTCACGCCATCGCCGTCGGCAATGTTCACGTCCGCTCCGTGTGCGATCAGCTCCGCCACGATCTGCTGAAACACCAAACTGCCATCGGTCAGGATCACCGCTTCCAGCAGGGCAGTCCATCCCAGATCGTTGATGTGATTGACATCGACATCGGTCTCTTCCAGCAGATACCGAACCGCGTCGAGGTGGCCTTTCTCCGATGCCGGAATAATGGCAACGCCCCCATAGCGATTGCGAATCGTAGGATCGGCTCCCGCCCGATGCGTCAGCTTCAGGATCTCCATCAAACCTTCAGCTCCGGAATAGAGGAAGGGATTGTTCAGCATGTTGTCTTGCAGGTCGACATCTGCCCCAGCGCGCAAAAGGAGATCGACTGCTTCCGGCTGATTTGCGTAGGTCGCCGCCATCAGGGCGGTCCGCCCATGCGCATCGCGCACATTCAGATCGAGCTCGCTCGTCTCGAAGAGCGCGCGCAATCCATCCAGATCTCCCGAAGCGGCTGCGTCGATCAAGCCGATCCCGCTACGCTCACTCTTTATCGGTTCTCCACTCATTCGATCTTTTCTCCCCCGCCTCCGGATCCCCTCGACCCACCTTCCGCAGCCTGGGCGGCCTGCCAGGGCCAACGGCCTTCGATTTCGACCACCAGCGACCAGCTCAGGAAGGTTCGCACGAGCACCAGGATACCGAGGATCGCCACATTGGTTAGTGTTGGCTCCAGCGCAACCGTCCGAATAATGTCCGCCGCCACCAGGATTTCCAGCCCGATGAGCAGCGAGTTTCCCAGCCGTGCCCGAAACTGCCTGTCATATCCCCGCAGATGCTGGCTGCCGTAGCGCGCCACGATGAACGAGCTGACCGCATAGAGCACGCCCAGCGCGATCACGGAAACTGCCAGGACTTCGATGAACAACGCCAGATACTCGACGCCATTGAGCACTCGCTCGATGAACTCAGGCTCCGGCGCACTCGATCCTTCGTTCATTTCGTCACATTCCGATCACAGCGATGACGATTGCGTGCGCCAATATTCGCATGATTGCCCCGCAATCTCTATGCGCCGAACGGGGGTAATCGACCCGCGACCAGCGAGATGTCTGCCATTCGGCATCGTGCAAGCGTCGATATACTGGTAAATTAGTCGGAATTGAATTTTGGTCGATGGATAGGGTTGTAATCAGGGAAGGTTTCCACGTTGAACTACGAAGTCGAATTCTCTCGCCGCCGGGTTTTCACCATCGCTGGTCTTTCCGCACTCGGGTTGGCAGTGGGCAGGGTTGCGCCGTCGAGCGCCCAGGACGCCACTCCGGATGACAGCCTCGTCCCGGCTGGCCTGGGAGCAGTTCCATCCGGTGGCCCGGATACGGCCGGAGGGTGGAGCTTTACTGACGATCGCGGCGTTGTCATCCAATTGGATGAGGCCCCTTCCGCAGTGGTCGCCTATATCGGTATTGCTGCTGCTCTGCATGACTTTGGCTACGACGTCGCGGCGTTTTTCAACGGGGAAAGCCGGGAAAATGTCGACCCGGTGACCGTCGCGCCCGATCTGCCCTTCGATACGATCGAAAATCTGGGCTCGGGGGATGCGCTCGATGTCGAAGGGTTATTGGCCATGGGAACCGATCTCTTCGTCGGCGCCAACTATGACGTTGCCGGTGCGCAGGTCATCTGGCCGGTGCCGGACGATGTTATCGCCCAGATCGATGAATTCGCCGGTATCGTGGCGATCGCGTATGCGGACGGCACGGATGTCGATCGCTTGATTCAGACCAACGCGAACCTCGCCGGGGCGCTTGGTGCCGATCTTTCTGCCGAATCCGTGCAGACCGACCAGCAAACCTACGATGCCAGTCTGCAGGCACTCACTGAAGCTATCGATGGAAACCCGGGGCTGACCGCGCTCTTCATGACCGGCGCGCCGGATGGTTTCTATGTCGGAAAGGGACTTGCCGATCTCAACCTCTACGCCAAGGAAGGGCTCGACATCTTTACCGTCGACTCCTGGGACCTGCAATCCTGGGAAACCTTCGCCACGATCGACGCCGATGTGATTTTTGTCGACGACCGCGCCAGTGGCTGGCTCCAACCGGATGAGCTTGCCGAACAAGTCCCCACCTGGACCGCGCACCCTGCTGTGGCCGCCGGCCAGGTCTACCCCTGGCACATCGAGTATGTGCCGAGCTACCGGGGCTTTGCTCCAATCCTGGACGACATGACCGGCGCGATCGCGAGTGCCTCGGTTCTGTCCTAACCACGAGTTGCGCTCGGTTTCACTTCCTGGCAGAACGAAGCTGAATCGAGCGCGACCGCCGTGGAACGCTCCTGCCGCGACCCGGTGGTGTACCATCCCCACCAGACGTGTATTGGCAGACAGTTCCCTGCTTTACCCCATGGCAAATCTCGCCAAATTCCTTCCAGCTTCAGCGCATCGTCCGATGTCGTCCGTTCGGACGGAAGGCATTGACGTCGGCGGTGTCCGATTTCTTGAGTTGCGCGATGTCGCCGCGTTGCAAAAGCGCGCGTTCAAACCGCGTCTGGCCTACGGTTTCACGACATTGCTCCTGCTCTGGAGTCTTCCCTTTGTCCGCTTCCTCGTCGCACGGGAGAACGGCCAAATCGTTGGCTGCGCGATCGGAGATCGCAATGGCGGGCAGGCTCGGGTCGTCAACATCTGCGTCGATCCTTCGGCACAACGCCGCGGTATCGGCGCACGACTTCTGCGCGCCCTCGATGCCGCCATCCCCCAGGGTGACATGGTGCTCATGGTCGAGACCGAGAATGCGACCGCCAAAGCGCTTTATCTCCGTGAAGGGTTCAAAGAGGCCGGTGTGAGCCGCAACTACTACGGCCGGAATCTGGACGGCGTCTGGATGCTGAAATCCCGCGATGGCTCGTCTCCTGCCCGAATCCGCATCTAATCTGCTTCCTGCTGGTCTCCGAACATCACCCAATGATGGGCTTTTTGAAACCCGACCGATTCATAAAGCCCGATTGCCGCCGGGCTATCGGTGAAACAGTTCACGTAGACGCGATCGGCCCCACGCTCGCGCAGCCGGCACAAGCCCTCCGTCAGTACCGCGCTCGTCAAGCCCATTCGCCGGAAATCAGGCAAAGCGCCCACTGGTTCGAACAACCCGGTACGCGTTATCGGATCGAACCAGGCGATCGCATAACTGGCTATCGTGCCATCCGGCCCAACAGCCACCAGATCGAGCTCGGGATCGTACCCGGGCACGGTTCGCAGCCGGGCATACGCTGCGAGCGTCATCTTCGAGGGCGCGAAGGCATGCTGGTGGACCTCCACCCGCGCCGGGTATTCGTCCGTTCCGGCAACCGGCCGCACGTTCCATCCCTCAGGCAACACCACCTTGAGTTGATCGTCGATCGAAAGCGCACGGGCATTCATTCGCATGAACGGTTCGCCGGTTTGCTGCATTCCGAGCAACTGGTAGGTGACTTCGAGGGTTGATCTCACGTAGGTCGTTGGGAAAAATTCGCCGCCCGCTGGCTCGAGCTGGTGCCCTTGTGTTCTCGCGTGATCGAGCATGCTTGTCACCAGATCGAGATCGGTTTCCAACGCTGCCGCCAAAGCGAGCACGATTTCGCGGCTCCTGGGATAGATCAGGGAAAATCCAAGGAGTGTTCCGTGCTCCTCCCAAAGCAGCACACGCTCGTGCCAGCGGGAGATGTGATCCTCGAGCAAGAACCGTTCCCAGAGCACATCTCCCGGATGCATGTCCCACGGTTTTGGCGCTGCATTCAGCCAACGCTGTCGCACCAGCGCCAGCATGCGCGGCAGGTCATGGTCATCTGATTGGTAGAGGCGGTTTTGCATGAAACACCTGGTGATCGTGGAACCTTGCCGGCTTTTTTGACGTTACCACTTCAGGCATCGCGTGCGATGCTAGTGATGCGACAAGAGTAAGGAGATGATCGATGCGACATCGTTTTACGTTGGGATTACGTCTTATGCTGAGTATTGCGTTTCTTTGCATGGCAGGATTGGCATTCGCGTCTCCGGGTGCGGCCGCGCTCGATCCCCCCGCTTCGCTCACGGTAAATGTCTACACCTGTGACGAGCTGCACGATCCGATCGATCCCAACCAGACGCTCGTGAACGAATGCAACCTCGGCACCGAAGACATTCCCTTCACGCTGGAACCGATCGCCCCGCAGGGCGGCAGCATGATGGCCTCCACCGGCACCGGTGGCAATCCCGCGACCATCTCATTTTCGGAGCTCGCCGCTGGTGACTATCGGCTCGTTCAGCAGACGCCCGAATCGATCGCGCTTGCCTATGTTGCCCAATGCACCAGCAACGTGCGCACGTTCGACTATCCCTTTTCCCCCTTCGCCATTATCGAGTCGCACGGTCGACTGAACATCCAGCTCCTGCCGGGCGAACAACTCTCCTGCGACTGGTACAACGTTCTCGCGCCCGAGAAACAGTCCGCTGACTCTCTCACGGTGACGGTGTATAGCTGCAACGGCGACATTATCGATCCCGAGCTTTGCGACCTCGCACCAGATGTCGAACTCCGACTCTTCAGTCCGAGCGCCGAGATCCTCCTCACCTCAGATGCGGACGGCAGAGCGACCTTCGACGGTCAGGGGGAATTCCAGATCGAACCCGTCTCCGAACTGGACGATCGCGTCTTCTGCGGGTTTCAGACGTCGACGGATCAAATCAGCGGTCCGTTCACCCTTGATCCCGCCAACCCTATCGCCTTCGACGCCTACTACTGCTATCCGGGCGCCTGACGCTCGCTGTTCTCACCAAACGCGAATTAGCACCTCGTGAGGTGCTTCACGGACACTACAACCCAAAACCCCGCTCCAGGTTGGAGCGGGGCGATCGATTGGCGGTGTGCTGGCTCGTCTATCCAACCGCCGCCGTGGACTGACTGAGCGTTGCTGCTTCGTTTCCGAACACCTGGGAACGATAGTAGGCGATCGTCTTTTCCAGACCTTGGTCCAGCGACACCTGCGGTTCCCACCCCAGCACGGCTTTCGCCAGCGAGATATCCGGACGGCGGCGATTTGGATCGTCCTCTGGCAATGGCAGAAACTCGATCTCTGAGGACGAGCCGGTCATCGCGAGCACCCTGGTCGCCAGTTCCAGCATCGTGAATTCATTTGGGTTCCCGATATTCACCGGACCGCTATAGTCCGAATTCATCAAACGCACGATTCCCTCGATCAGGTCGTCTATATATTGGAAGCTGCGCGTCTGCTGTCCAGTGCCGTACATCGTCAGCGGCTCGTTCTGAATCGCCTGCACGATGAAGTTGCTCACCACGCGCCCGTCGTGGGGTGCCATGTGCGGTCCATACGTATTGAAGATGCGCACGATGTGCGTGTTGATCCCATACCGTCCGGCGTAGGCGGTAATCAGCGCCTCGGCGTAGCGTTTCGATTCGTCGTACATCGAGCGTGGCCCGGTCGAGCTCACATGCCCTCGGTAATCCTCGCGTTGCGGATGATCGAGCGGATCGCCGTAGACCTCAGATGTACTGGTAAAGAGGAAACGCGCGTCATCTGCAACTGCCCGGTCGAGCAATCGCCGGGTTCCCTCGGCATTCACGAGCAGGGTTTCGATAGGGAATTTCTGATACTCCGGCGGACTTGCCGGGCTGGCGCAGTGGAAGATACGGTCGAAACGTGGCAGATCCGGTAAGCCCTGGTTCAGATCGAACTCGACCAGCGAAAACGCGGGATTCCCCCACAACGCTGCCAGATTGTTCGCCCGCCCGGTGACCAGATTGTCGAGCGCGATGACCTGATCCCCATCGGCGACCAGTCGCTCGCACAAATTCGCTCCGACGAAGCCAGCTCCGCCAGTCACTAAAGTCGTCATCAGGGTTCCCCTTATCTGCCCATGCCGCGATCAACGATTCATTCACGACCTTGCCGGTCGTTCGCTCCATCCGGTTGATTGTAAGCGTGGCGGAAATGCTAACAGGAGTACATCCTGTGCGCTGGGAGCAGTTTGGGTTTCTGCAACCTCTTCGAAAGTGGCACGTTGCTGGCGCCCCGCTGGCAGGCTGTTACGACGCGTCTCCCCACCCATCGAAAAGATCGATCAGGCATTCACACAACGCCGCCGACTCGCGCATCTCGATGCGCAACGATTCCACGAGCGCCACTTTGCCGAAATCGAGCGACGGCGTTCCCATCATGCGGGTGGCTGCTTCGGTGCCGGCTCGTTTCAAATAGCTTGCGGCCAGATCGAGCGCGGCTCGTTCCTGGGGAGATGGAGCGGAAAACATAGGGATCACCTGCCCAGACATTAGGCCACACCTCACGTTGAATCGATCGACCACGCGCCCCCGCGCGCGGTTCCCCCGCCCTCGCATTGCGTCGGTTGGATGGTTCGGAGTGGTTGACCTGAGTGTTGTATGACCGAACCATCCAAGCGACAAATAGATCATATGTTCTATATGCGAATCAGTCAAGTACGCTGAGGTGAGTTCTTCCGAAGGATCAGAATTCTCCTGTTGAGCCAATGACTTGACAGCATGCCTGCTCCTCCGCAAGAATGCGTCAATAGCTGACTAGTCAATTTTCGATGTGAGAAGGAAGAGCTTCATGCGTTTCCGTCGTTCTGGAATGTCATTGCTCATCGGAATCATGCTCGTCGTTTCTGCGTTCGTTGCCCGTCCGGTGGTGACCTCCGCGCAAATCGATCCCTGGGCCTGCGATGCTTCGGCTGCTCCGGTCGTGAGCCCGATCGCGGAAGCAACGGATAACGCGTCCCCGGCTGCGGTCGAAGTGGTCCCCTTCCCGGCAGATGTAGGTACGGTCACGGTCTTCGCAGCCGCGTCACTCACGGACGCGTTTACCGAGATCGAAAGCACGCTCGAAGCCGCCACTCCCGGTCTGGACATCGTGAACAACTTTGCGGGTTCGCAGGGTCTGGTGACCCAACTGACCGAAGGCGCCCCGGCCGACGTCGCCGCTTTCGCTTCGAACACCGCAATGACCAACGCAATCGACGCCGATGTCATTTCGGGTGAGCCGGAAACGTTCGTAGAGAATCTGCTGACCCTCGTCGTTCCGACAGACAATCCGGCTGGCATCACCTCGCCTGCCGATCTCGCCAAACCGGGGATCAAGTTGGTGCTGGCGCAGGAAGAGGTTCCGGTCGGTGGCTACTCGCGTGAGAGCATCTGCTCCATGGGTACCGATACGGCTACCTACGGAGACGACTTTGTCGCCAATGTCGCTGGCAATGTCGTTTCGCAGGAAGACAACGTTCGGGCCGTGCTCAGTAAGGTCGCCCTTGGCGAGGCCGACGCTGGCATCGTCTATACGTCCGATGTCACCGACGACGTGATCGCCATCGATATTCCCCTAGCAGTCAACGAGATTGCTACCTACCCTATTGCCTCGGTTGCCAGTGGCAACCCAGATGCTGCTGCGGCCTACATCTCCTACATCCTGTCGCCAGACGGCCAGGCCATTCTCGAGTCCTATGGGTTTATCCCAGTCGACGAATGACTGGCGGTAGTGCAGGCGGTCGCTCCGGGATTGCGCGAGAGACGAGGTTATTCTCAGCAACAAATTCATGCGACCGTCATGCGCGAACCGACCGGCGTGTGGCGGTCGCACTATGATTGGGCACCCCGCCTGATCACTCGATGAGATGATGCCGGCTACGGCGACGGAGCGTTCCCCTATTCCCGCTCGATCTGACCGTGACCGCTCGAATCTGCCAATGCGCATCGGACGCTGGGTGGCGCTCCTCGCTGCCGTCACGCTGGTCTGTTTCCTCGCGCTCCCCCTGATCGGGCTCCTCTGGCGTACCGTCCAGCGTTTCGAGGGCGTTTCCGATCGAACTGCCACTACCCTGCGCGAGGCGCTCACGCTGTCGCTGGTGACCACCGCCGTCTCGATGGCCATCGTCCTGCTGCTGGGAACGCCGCTTGCCTACGTGCTCGGACGGCACACATTCCGTGGCAAGAGCGTGCTCGAAACCCTCATCGACTTGCCCATCGTCCTGCCGCCCGCGGTAGCCGGACTTGCACTGCTGATGGCCTTTGGCCGTCGCGGACTGGTCGGGGAGTATCTGGACCATCATTTCGGCATTACCATCGGTTTCACCACCACCGCCGTGGTCATGGCGCAGATCTTTGTAGCCTCGCCCTTTTATGTGCGCGCCGCACGCGCGGGGTTCGCTCGCTTCGACCGGGGAATGGAGGACGCCGCCGCCGACCTTGGGGCTGACCCATGGCGGGTCCTGCGCACGGTCACCATCCCGATGGCTCGCCCAGCCTTGAGCGCCGGACTTGTGCTCGCCTGGGCGCGTGCGTTAGGCGAGTTCGGCGCGACCATCATGTTCGCCGGCCGCATCGCCGGCCGAACCGAAACCATGCCGCTTGCCGTCTACGGCCGTTACGAAGCCGGCGATCTGGACACGGCACTGCTGCTCTCCGTCATTCTCGTCGCCTCCGCCACGCTCGTCCTGCTCTCGGTCCGTTTCGCGAATCGCGGCTCAGGCGATATCGTCTAGATACCCCAGCTCGAACATCGTCATATTCAGCCAACGAGCCAGGTTCCATGCAGTCGGAGCCAAGCATGCTGTTAAGGCTGAATCCCAGCGGGGTTCGATCGTAATTCGCAGGGTCTGAGCGCTCGCGCTCGCACCGCTTGACCAGCACGCTCGCATCTCAAACCTGATCGCGTTGCTGTGCTTCGAGGCGAGCGGTCATCATTGCGCGCCTGGTGACACATCACGCAACGTTGCGCGCAGCGTAATGAACGCCCGGTGCTGAGACGAGCGAATAGCTTCAGGGCTTTTGCGCAACGCATTGGCGCATTCGACTCCGGTGTACCCTTCCAGGCGGAGCTCGACCGCGGCGCGTTGATCGGTTGGTAACGCGCGAATCGCGCGTTGCAGCCGTTGCTTCAAATCGGATTCCAGCGCATGAATCTCGGGAGAGCGCTCCGACGAGGTGAGATTCAGCATCTCATCCAGCGCGATCGACGGTTTTTGTCCGCGCAAGCGATCGATCACTGCATTGCGTGCTATGCGAAAGAGCCACGCGCGAAAGCTCGGCCCCCGGCATGATTCCAGATGTCCAAGCGCCTGGAGGAAGATGTGCGATGTAACGTCCTCGGCATCTTGCTGGTCGAGCCGGCGGCGACAATACGAGTAGACATCCAGACGATAGCGATGATAAAGGAGAGCAAACTGAGACCGGTCGCACAGCGCGGCCGCCAGCAGTTCGGCGTCGAGCGCATCAGGACCCAATTGCGCATTTCCCACCAGACGGTCTTCCGTCACCACGCTAATTCTCCAGCGTTGTAGACCAACGATCGCCGCTACGAGTCTTCCCAAGGTCTGTCTGTTCGAGGAGGAAGAAGGTGATGCGTTGCATCAATTTGTCCATACCGGCACGGCAAGCGAAAGTCCGGACGCCTCCAGGAACTGCTGGAGCGTGGGCCGATCCTATCTACATCAGCCTGGAATGCAGCGTACCTATCGAATGATTCGATGGAATCCGTAGAAACTACTGATTTTTCGGCCAGGCAGGCTCTAGGTACCGCAGGAGCGGGCACGAATAGCTGGTCAGCGCGTTCTCGACAGGAGAGTCAGGCCGTGGGCGTCTGGCTACCAATTGGAGCGATCGTAATCAGCCAGACCGTCTCGCCTGCGTCCGCACCCGATTGCAGTTCAATCGAATCAGCCCCGGTTACGTGCGCAGCACTTCCAGCTTCCAAAACGACCACGTTCGACTGGTCGATCGAGGTGAGATCGGCAGAGAGTGATTCGACCAGGCCGTTTCCGGTGACCACCTGAACGGCCGCGGACTCGGCACACAGCAGCACCTCCATTGCACTGCCACCGTTTAACGTGACATCCACGCGCCTTGGAAGCTGCATCGTTGCGAACGAAACCGTCCATCCGCCGTTGAGCGACACCGGCAAATTGCTGGTCCAGAGCAGCCGGCTGGTCGCGCCAATGGAGTGGGACGACGTGGGCAGATCGGTTGGCTGCACCTTCCAGGTGGAATAGATGAGCACGGTGGCCGGCTCGGACAGCGCGGGCTCGATTCGGACCTTCGTGTTCGAGGAGATCGGGAGTACCTCACCTGCACTCACGGTGACGACCTGGTTCTCCGGCGCTCCCTGGCGATTCCAATCGAGGCGAACGGTGATCGCTCCTGTTTCCACCAAGAGCACGTTTGACCGTCCGGGTTTCCAACTGAGCTCAGCCCCGTCCGGAAGCTCAGTCCGGATGAGCTGTACGGTCATGTTGGCGCTGTCGTGTGTCTCCAGCGATGCTTCCGGGAACGTTGTCACGGCAAGCGCAGGAAGTGTTCCCGACCATCGTTCGGCGACTTTGCCATTACGGAGACGCAACATTTCGTACCCGCCATCAAACGGTTGCGCGGACAACGTCAAATCCGCGACCTTCACGGAAGGGAGCGTGATCTGCGCCAGCGAAACGACCAGGTTGTTGGCCGTTGGCTCCATTCCCATGACCTGGAGCTGGGTGCCGGGGAACGACGTCCCGAACGCGGCGAGCTGTTCGGACAGCTCGCCAGAGGTTGCACCATCGGAATGATTCACGAAGTCCGAGGTCACGATGGCAGCAAGTGCGCTGCTGTTCGTACCGGACAGCACATCGTTCACTGCCGCGTAAAACGCCGTTCCTACCGCCGGGTCGGCGTAGCTCGAATCGGACACTGGCGGAGAGAAGCTGAAGACGCGCCAGCCAACCATGCCGGCAGCCAGGGCAATTGCCAGTGTCAGCCCGATCGACAAGGTGGTGGTGAATCGCGTCATGGGACTCTCCGCTTCGCTGCGTCGGCTCCATTCACCTACCAAGACGGACAACTACCGCACTTTGTGACGGACAAGGATGTCGCTCCAAAGGCGCTCGACTCCCCCGCGTACAATCTCAGCAACAATAAAGTCGCTTCATTCAAAGAGGAAGGAACCCGATGCGCGCCAATCACGTCAAACGTCGTCTGGCTGCCGGAGAGCCGTCGATCGGCACCTGGCTGTCTCTCCCCAGCCCGGAAGCGGCCGAGTTCGTCTCCCGCCTTGGCTTCGATTGGCTCGTTGTCGATACCGAGCACAACCCGACCGATATCCGTACCCTCTCGCTGATGTTCGGCGCTATCACCACCGGCGGCTCAGCCCCGATGGTGCGCATTCCCTGGAACCATCCCGAGAACTTCAAGCGGGTACTCGACGCTGGAGCCTGGGGCGTCGTGGTGCCCATGGTCAACAATCGCGAGGAAGCCGAGCGCGCCGCCGAGGCGACATTCTTCCCACCGAAAGGGAATCGCAGTGTTGGCGGCAGCATGACCGGCACTCGTTTCGACACCTCCGGCGGCGACTACCTCAAGCATGCCGACGACGAGATTTGCCTCATCCTGCAAATCGAGCATATCGACGCGGTCGAACGCTGCGACGAAATTCTGAGCGTTCCCGGAGTGGCCGGTTGCTTCATTGGCCCGAACGATCTCGCCGCCTCGATGGGACTCGGACTTGGCGTTCCCCTGGAATGGGATGAGCCGCGCATGGTCGAAGCCATCGCCCATGTTTGCAAAACCTCCAAAGAGGTCGGTGTTGCCCCTGGGATTCACACCTCCGGCGCAGACGGCATCAATCAGCGGGTCGCTGAAGGGTTTCAGTTCCTCGCTATGGCCAGCGAGCTGAAGTTCATGGTTGGCGGGCTCTCGGACGATCTGGCCCGCACCAACTGGTCTCGCTCGGAGCGCACGACCACTGAATCGGTCGAATCTGGGAGTGCGGTGCGCTATTAGCGACTATCGGATAGGTGTAATTCCAAGTGGACGTCCCCACTTGGTGGCGCCCGTTTACATCAATTGTCGATTTGACACTTTGAACCCGGTCCGTCAACCAGAGGGCACGTTCGGTCCAGCTTCCGGCTACCAACGCCGTACGCAAAAGGAACTATGAGTTCATTGCCTCGGATGACTGTCTGTCCGATATCGCCTGCGAAATCGATCAATGGCTTGTGGACGTGAAGATCACCAATTGGTTGGAATAGGCAACGCGGGGCAGATACCGGAGTTCAGGCAACTCGCCTGCGCTTCTGCCAGCTTGATGACCACATCTGGATTGGGCTGATGATCGCCGGACTCGAAAATTATGGATGAGACAAGCGTCCCGACGCGCACCAGAGAGTGATACCCTCGCACGGTTATTCCCGGTCCCGCTTCAAATGATTCTGGAAAGAGAACAGATTCGTCGCCGATCGGGTCTCCCTGCGATATTGGTGTTCCATCTGACGCGGTCAACGAGCGGGATCGCGCCAGGAAATCGGACGCGCTTGCATCATCAGGGAACTGGTAGATTCGCAAGGCGAAGTAGGGATCGTACGGATCGCCGCTGCCCTGTCCAAGCGCTGCTGTGTATTCATAGACATCAGTCGCGGTGGTGCCAGAGCCTGGAAAATCGTCCGTGTATCCATTGAAGTAGGCGATATCGCCGCCGTCTATTCGCCGGTAGCCCTCGTCAGTGATCGGAGGGACTCCTGCGTCTGACCCGAGACGCGATATGAGCGACGACAGCCCCGGTGCTTCGTCGATATCGGCAAGATGTTCCTGCACCATAGATGCCAGTGCCGCCACCTTGCCGATCCGAACCGCATCGACGGCGGTAGGTGTCGCAACCTGATGAGCGGTAACGGTGTAGTCGATGCTCCCAACCGCCGCGATCAGATCGCCCACGCGAAACACCACCGCCAACTCGTCCGATGGCCCCTGTTCGTCGATCGTAGCGGACTTCGTTCGCGACCAGAGCGCCTCGTCGCCGAGGGCCGGAGCCTCGAAATTCGTTTCCACCGATGCACCAGTCACCCCGGAATAGTCGGTGACAAACGCCAGACCGCTCGAAGCTCCTTCAGGCGTTGCATACTGATAGATAGACGAAAACAGCACCTCGGTCGGCTGGGCGTTCTGCGTTCCTGGCAGATCAGGCAGTCCAAGCTGCGAACTGTAACCTTGCATCCAGCCGAACTCGTTCAACGCCGCGAGGACAACATCGATTGGCATTCCCTGGAACGCCGCGCGATGTTGCGCATATTCCTCCAGCTCACGCTGGTGCCCATTGCCGAAGCGACCGAATCCAACGAGTCCCTCGGCTTCGGCATCTTCTGGCGTCAGGAAAGCTGCCGGTAAATCGACCAACGTCGCCGGGGCGGGCGTTTGTGCCACGGCAGATCCAGCCGGCAGGAGTGCCGCTATCAGGAGGACGAGGCAAAACACGGCTCGGCAGTTCATTCGACAGCGCTCCATCCGTTGGGTCTGATGTTGTTATTCGACTGTACGAAGTTCGCTCGCCTTTGAGGAGGGGGAGATATACCCATTTGTTCGAGTGATTTCGGTTGAACGCCGGCATGCTCGATCTGCCTGCCTGAGGTCGGTCGCGCCTTAAATCAACCCGTCTCGCAACGCCTGCGATGCCGCGGCGGTTCGGGTTGGCTGCTCGAGCTTGCGCAGGACCGACGACACATGCTTCGAGGCCGTGCGCCGGCTGATAAACAAGGCGTTCGCGATCTGCTGATCGGTCATGCCCGACACGAGCAAGCGCAGGATGTCACGCTCGCGCTCTGTCAACATGCCGTCGCCGTGCCCATTGCCTGCCTGCAGCGCCTTCGTCCACCCGACCGCTAACGCGATCAATTCCTCAGCCGAGCTTCCTTCCACGGGAGCGACCTTGACGCCCGACATCTGCTCGAGCTCGGAAACCCACTCGGCAATGCGGCCACTCCAGGGCGCGAACGATTGCACCCCGGACGTCTTCCGAAGCTGTTGTGCCGCGCCGAAAAAGCGCATCGCCACTGCGTAACGCCTGGAGCGCAGTGACAACGATCCTCCCGCTTCCATCGCTTCGGGAAGTCGGGATCGCGGTCCGATACGGCGATAAATCGCGAAGCACTCTTCCAGGTATCTCAGCGCGGCGGTATGTGCCCCGGTCAGACCAGCAGTCGAGGCCTGATCGGCCAGCACTTCGGCCAGCAGCGCCTGATGATCGAGCTCCCGTGCCTGACGAGCAGCCTCCCCAAACCAGTGCTGAGCTGTTTCCACCGCCCCCATGCGAACGGCCAGGCTCCCCTGGCTGACAAGGCAGTGCGTATGCTGTTCTCGGTCACCCAACTCGCTCCAAAGGTCGGCCGCCTGCGCGAAACATTGGCCTGCCGAGAGCAACCGTCCGGCTTGTAGATCGGCCCACCCGTGCTGGTGGAGCGACATGGCCAGGTCGCCAAGCCGATACGGTTCCACCTCGGTCTGTTGCTGCATCGCAAGCTGAACCTGCACCGTTTCCCAGTCGCCCTGATCGACCTGGCAGGCGCACGACAGAAGCTGGCACCGAGTTGCGCCATCGGGGTCACCAAGTTGGGCATAGAGCACTCGCGCCCCCTCGACTTCCCGCCATGCTTCCGCGGTATCACCAAGATCTCGGTACAGCACAGCCGCCGACTCCCCAACCGCGGCACGAATGCGCTCGTCCATCTCGGGCACCCGCATTCTGAACTCGCGAAAGAGTTGGAGCGCATCGTGATGCTGGTTTGTCCGCATCCAGAGGCGCGTCAAGGATGCGACGAGTGAGAGCGAATCGACGATGCGGCCGGATGCCAGGAGTGAGCGCAGCGCTGCCTGTACCAGGTCGATGTCGCGTGTCAGGCGGTCGAGGAGCAACCGCTCATCCAACGATCCTGAGGTCGTCGCCCGTAACGCGTGCGCGCAAGCGATGACATACGCGATCACTTGCCGGTCTGCGCGCGCGGAAAGCTTGTCCAGTTCGGGGAACGACTCGCCGGCAGACACCAGCGCCGGATGTCCGTTAGCTATTGATCGCCCGAGTGATCGGTTCTCGAAGGACTCAGAATTCACAGCGAACACTTTCGCTGAATGGGGAGACGTGCGCCGAAGTATCGGTCAGCAAGCGGCCTACCGGCCACCACCGATTTCCAGGATCGAGCCGGTCACATATGACGCCGCCGGAGAGAGCAACCAGATCACGCCTTCGGCGATCTCCTCGGGCTCACCCGAACGCTGCATCGGGATCGACGGCGCCATACGAACGGGCCGCTCCGGATCGCCGTTGTCGGCATGAAGATCCGATTCGATCAACCCCGGTGCGACGGCATTTACCCGGATCCCCTCCGTCGCGACTTCCCGCGCCAGCCCGACCGTGAATGAGTTGATCGCACCCTTTGATGCTGCGTAGTGCACCCATTCAAAGGATCCGCCAGTCTTTGCTACCAGGGAGGAGATATTCACGATTACGCCACCCGAGCCGCCTCGAGCGGTCGACATCCGCCGAACCGCTTCCCGGCAGCAAAGAATCGTGCCGACCAGATTGACATCGAGCATCCGGCGCACTTGTCCGAGGTCGACATCGCCGGCAAGACTGAACCCGCCGGTGATCCCCGCGTTGTTGACCACTCCGCCGATCTTGCCAAAGAGCGCATCGGCTTCATCGAACATCGCCAGCACCGCGGGTTCGTCGGCAACATCGGCTCCCATCGCGACCGCGCGACCACCCCGTTCGCCAATCTCGGCTACCACCCGTTCGGCAGCTTCCCGGCTCTTTCCGTAATTCACCACCACCGGCCAGCCGTCTCGCGCCGCGGCCCGGCAAATCGCCGCGCCGATGCCGCGTCCGCCACCGGTAACGATCAGTGCCCCGCGGTGGTCAGGAGCAGCCGGAACCTTTTCACCAGAAAGATCCATACTCCATTGCCTCCTCACATCACAAGACGCGTCCACCGGCGAAATATACGGTGCCCCTTGCCAACTGAGACGTCGGAAGGTGGTGTCGATCGCGCAACCAGCCATACTACGGGGCATGATGACCCTGTTCGAAACCGAGCGGCTGCTCGTCCGCCCCTGGACCACGGACGATGTCGAGCCTGCATTCGCCATCCTGGGAGATCCCGAGGTCACACGGTATCTCGGCGCGACCGGCGAAGCGTTTTCCGACCGCACGCGTGTCCGCGAATGGCTGGAACGCATCGAGGCCAAATCGATTGGGTGGGATCGCTACGGAAGCTGGGCAGTTCGTCGAGCGGACGACCGGAGAGCTTATCGGGGGCGGCGGATTGCTTCCGCTGGACCAGGGTCCGGAGGTAGAGGTCTTCTATCACTTCCGCAAGGCTAGCTGGGGAAACGGCTACGCAACCGAGCTCACCCGCGGACTGATTGCCTATGCGTTCGACACGCTCGATCTGCCGCGGGTGGTGGGGGTGGCCTATCCCGCCAACATCGCGTCACAGCGTGTCATGATCAAAGCTGGAATGACGCACGACGGTCTCCGCCACGCGTACGGCCACGACCTCGAATACTTTGCAATCGACCGCCCGTGCACATCTGAAACGTTGTAACGCCAGATACTGGTGTCTCGCCGTCGAACGCTGCCCGAACTCCTGGTCCGGTTATCGCATCGAATCGAGCACCAATTCCACATCCGCGAACGTCGTGCGTGGATTCAGCAACACCATCCGCGCGACTGACTTCCCGTTGACGCGGCTGGGCACCACGAATGCGGTACCCGACGCGATCAACGCGTTCGACCACGTCAGATAGTCGTCGTCCTCCCAATCCAGTCGCCGAAAGAGCAGAACGCTCAAATCCGGCTCCACCACCAGCTCCAGCTCCGGTCGCCGCCGGATCTCAGCCACCGTCTGGTCGGTCAGTGCCAGGACATGGTCGACCGCGGCACCATACGCATCTGCTCCATGCACCGCCAACGAAAACCAGAGTGGTAACCCACGTGCGCGCCGGCTGAGATGCACGGCGTAGTCAGCGGGGTTCCAGTCGTTACGTTCGTTTATCACATCCAGATAGTCAGCCGATTGCGAATGCGCGCGCCGCGCCAGCGCCGGATCGCGATAGAGCAACGCGCAACTATCGTACGGACCAAAGAGCCATTTGTGCGGATCGACGATGAAACTATCGCTCCGTTCGATTCCCGCGAACGCCGCTCGTTTGGATTCCGAGGCGAGTCCTGCCAGCCCATACGCTCCGTCGACGTGCAACCAGACTCCCAGCTCCGCGCAGACCTGCGCGATGCCCGCCAGATCGTCGATCGCGCCGGCATTGGTCGAGCCCGCCGACGCCACCACCGCGCACAGTCCATCTGGTTTCCGCTCCGCAAGCACCCTTTTCAGGGAATCGGATGTCAAACGAAACTGGCTATCGACCGGGACCGGTATCGGATCCATGTCCATGACTCGTAGCGCCTGGATCACAGAAGAGTGCGACTCTCCCGAAACCGCCACCTGCCAGCGAGTGGGGCGATCGGCACCGCGACGATCCCGGGCAGCTTCCCGGGCTGTGTGCAGCGCTGCCAGATTCCCCAGCGTTCCTCCCGGTACAAAGGAGCCGCCCGCGCTTTCCGGGTATCCCGCCAGCCTCGCCAACCACTCCAGTGCCTGGTTTTCGGCAAAGACCGCGCCGGACGCTTCCATCCAACTCCCGGCATAGATCGACGCGGCGCTCACCAGAAGATCTATGAATATCGATGCCTGGGTTGGTGCATGGGGAATGAAGGCGAGATAACGCGGATGATCGACCGCGATTACATTCGGAACGATCGTTTCTGTCCAGCGCCGCATGGCTTCATCGATCCCAAGCCCGGCCGGGGTGATCGAAGCACCTAACTGCGCTTGCAATGCATCGCGACTGCCAATCCCGCCAAGGGGCATCGGGTCCATTCGTTGCCGCTCCAGCGCCTGCTCGAAAATCGTATTGGCGAGTTGCGCCAGCTCGTCGGTGAGCTCATGCATTGGGCACCCCTGTCCGGCTCGCGTCGAGCGCGGCGATCCATGCTGCCGTGTGATTCAGCGGATAGTATGCCCAAACGGATGCCGGAACTCAGGAACGTAAAACGCCCTGGCATGACTGGTGCGTCATGCCAGGGCGTGCTGTGATCGTTCAGGCCCGTCTCAGGGTCACTGGTTGCGGCACCGGATTCGGGTTGGTTCCCAGACCGTAGGTCGCCACCATGGCAACAAAGGCCCCTGCTGCCAGCGCGCCTGGCGCGAGAATGGGAATCGAGCTGGTCAACGTCGTTTGCACCAAATTCCATCCGCCGATACCGGGGTGGAAATCACGGGCGGTCAGGTACGCATTCCAGAGATGCTCTCCCATGCCGAAGACACTCGCCGCGGCGATCAGCCCCAGAACAATGCGCGCGATGCGCACCCGGGCAGGATCGTGATTTCGCCAGAGCAGGAAAATCATCAAGAGTCCGATGGCGCAACAGGCGAATGGAATCAGCTGAATAAACCCGTCGGTGTGTCCGGCGAAGATCAACTCGACGATGGTCGCGCCGAACATCATTCCCGACAGTCCCAGCAGCAGCACGCGTGTGCGCTCGAGCAGGGCGGAGTCGCTCATTTCATTGCAACCAGATACTTGTCGGCGTTCTGAAAGTCGGACGCACTCACCAACGTCTTCAGCAGCGCCAGGAAGGCGGCGTTGTCCTTGAAGTCGCGGCCATCGATCAGCTTCTGCGCGATCGCCTTGTCCACACCGGGAAGTTGCTGCAGCGTCTCCGAATCGGCGGCGTTCACGTCAATCGGAACGAAAACGTACGTCTCCCATTCGGTTACCAGCGATGCATCGACATATTTCCCGATCTCCTGCCGGAACTGCAGGATGCTGCCATATGGGCGATATTCATTGAACTCATCCAACATGCGGTCGTTGACTCCGGGGATCGCCAGGAACTCCTCATTAGTGCCGGTGTTCAGATTCACGAGCGTAAACGGCGTCGGAGATGCCGCAGGAGAAGACGCGGGAGATTGCGCGCCGGCTGAGGGAGCGAAGCGAAGGGCCCCGACGGCGCCAAGCGCGGCCGCTCCGGCAACGAACCGGCGGCGTGAAATGGTCGATCCGGTCTGGGAAACGAGCGTGAACTGGTTCATGATTCGTCTACTCCGGGCCTCTGGATAATGTGGATCCGGTTCGAGGCCCACAAAAGCGCCGGATCCTTTGGGCAGTGTGGATCCGTAAGGTGTGACATCCATGAAAATAAGCTGGGAGTCTCCTGCAAAATCCGGGCGCGCGAATCGGATATCGGCATGGAGCACACTTCCACCCAAGTGATTGATGGGCGCAATGGTTTCGGCCATTGATATAGTGCGCAGAGACGTACCCGCGCGAGCTGGTCTGGACTGCTCGAGTTATGTCCTGGCTCTGTACTATTCCGAAACATCGTCCGGTAGGATGCGTTGCTGAGATTGAGGGTGCTCTGGTGAACGATCGTCTCCTTGAGCGCCTGGTCGGTGGGCTGGCGGCGTTTCTTCTCCTCTCTGCTCTGGTAACTGGGATCAGTTCCCGTGGCGTAAGCGCACAGGCGGCCACCCCCACGACAGTGTCCACCCCTGTTGCGACAGATGGCGTTCAGTCGAGCAGCCAAACGTCCATTGGAAGCGTCACTGCCGCACAGCAGCAACTTGCCGACAAATACGCGCCCATCGCCATGCTCAAGGCGCAGACCAGCAATTGCGATAAGTCCGGCGAAGGCTATTTCCCCGTAACTGTCGACTTCCTTTTCGACAATCCGGATATTGCGCTCAAAGCCAAAGGGGATGGCAACGCAAGTCAGGATGCCGTCATCCAGCAGGGCATCACCCCGCAGGATCTTGTCAACGCGGGCGAGAACACCTATCTCGACTTTCCCGGAAACCCGCGGGATCCAGGTTGCGAACTACGAGAAGTATTTCAAGCAGAAGGCGCAAGATGAGGGTCTGCAGCCCACGACGTATGTCCGTTTCATCGCTGATGAGGCCGCCCGACGTCTCTACGTGGAGTACTGGTTTTACTACTACTTCAACGACTGGAACGACACGCACGAGTCCGACTGGGAAATGATCCAGCTCACGTTCCCCACCACGTCAGTGGAGGACGCGTTGACGATGGATCCTGTCGAAGTCGGCTACGCCCAGCACGGTGGCGGTGAGCTGGCGAAATGGGGTGACAACAAGATCGAGATGGACGGCACCAATCTGGTCGTCTATCCGTCGGCCGGATCGCATGCCACCTACTACGGCGCCCACACCTTCATTGGCTGGGGTGAGAACGGCACCGCGTTTGGATGCGACGTCACCACTGCCCCGAGCAATGCGACGCCGTTGAATGCGGTCGTCATCCCCGACTTTATCGATCCCGCCGGTCCCTTCGCGTGGGCGCTCTATGAGGGGCGTTGGGGACAGCGGGACACCGCCGTCTTCAACGGCCCATACGGTCTCAACCATGGAAGCAAATGGAACGATCCGACGGACTCGTTCAGTAGCTGGCGTTACTCGACCCTGCAAGTCCCCAATAGCAAAGGCTCGGGTCTCAATGCCACCGATCTCTTCTGCGGCCTGTCAAAATGGGGATCAAAGGCCACCATTTATATCGGTTCCTATCCCTGGGCAACGGGAGCCATTCTGCTCTTTATTCTCGCGTTGGTTGGAATGTCGATCTACCGGGTGTGGGGCTTCTTCATGGAAGCTCTGGATATCTACGGGAACGAGATCCGGACCTTCCTCGGGATCGGTATGCTGGCGGTGCCGATCGGGATTTCGTTCAACCTGCTGATGCTCCAGATCCGGAGGTTGGGTCCTTTCGAATGGACTCTCGATTGGCTCAACAACTCATCCAACGGGAACCTGGCGCTCGCGGCTATCGTGGGCGGGGCGCAACAAGCCGCCATGACGTTGGTCGTCGTTCCGGCTGTGATCTACGCCATGAAAGACATTCGCCGGGGAATCAAACCTGGCGTCTGGCGCTCACTTCGGGAGGGGCTCCGCTACTTCCCGTCGGTTGGATTGGCGCTGGTTCTCTATGTTGTCGCTCTGGGTATTGCCTCATTTTCGATTCTCCTCATTCCAGTCGCGCTCTATCTGTCCGTGCGCTGGCTCTTCTATCCCCAGGCGGCCGTCCTGGACGATGAGAAGCCGGGCTGGAATGCGTTGCGGCAGAGCTGGAACGTCACTCGAGGCCGTTGGATCAAGACGATCAGCTCGACCATCGGCTTCCTCATTCTTGCGCTGATTCCGGGACCATTGATCGGCGTATCGATCCTCATTCTGGGCGGGAGCCGCGTGCAGTTCGCAAATATCGCCAGCAGCTTTCTCTACGGATTGTTGTTGCCCTTGGCGTATATCGGATTGACCATGGTCTACCACCGGTTGAAGGGCGTTCCCATTGTGGAGCCGACGATGCGGACCGAAGAGCTTCATCCGGAGCGAGCGCGCAAGCTTCCCGGCCGGGAACTGGACGGCGCCTGGGGACGGGAATGACAACGAGGGTGCTGGCTCTCGCTTCCAGCTAGCGATTGCCACCACGGAGGTGCGGGCCGCATTGCGCAACGCGGACCTCGAGGATCTCCTGAGAAATCAGAGCCGAGTTCTTTCATAAGGAATGGCAGTCCTGGTCCTGCGGGGATGGGGATGCCCGCCGTCGGTGTTACTGCCGTGCCATTGTCAGCCTGAACCGTTTGTCAGGTGAAATCACGTGCTCGTGGTCGTCATTCCCTCTGTGCAATCTAAACCCCGTTGACCGTGCCGGTTAAACCTCTGCCGATTGATCCGTAATCGGGAGAGACGGGCGGGGCATATCTAATCTGGGATCGGATTTTCACGCGGTTTGAGCCAGGAATACGAGCTAAAAATCCGGATGTAACCATCATTACATCAAATTTCGCATTGGGTGCCTAATCTGCGACGAGTGGCCAAAGGGCCCGAACTCGTCGCACTCGGCCTTGAGTCGAGCAGCATCGTAGCCAGTGTCAAAGGAGTCAACATGACGATACGACCCGTATCCCGAAGAGTGTTTTTACAGGCGAGTGCCATTTCCGCCTCCGGATTCGGACTCATGTCTTTGAATAGACCTGGTATCGCGGCAGAGGACGCTGCATCCCCGGTCGTCGACGATGTTCAGGTGATCGTTGGCGATGTCGTCGATCACCAGTTGGGCAATGACGGAGCCTGGGAGGGGCACTTCGGAAGCGTCACGCTCCAGATGCATCCCGGTTTTTACGATGGCGACGACGCCTGGTTCATCCGGACGGATGCGTCTGACCAGGATTTCGCCACCGCGAACGGCCTGGTCTATGTGCCACTCCTGGCCAACGCGCTCGAAGCGGACGGGAGTTACTCGAACATCTTCCTCTTCAGCGCGGGCACGGAAGATCAGCGCTCAGTGCTAAGCACGATCCCCACGAACGATGATTTTTCGCCCGCGTTTCGCGTGAACAACGTCTCGTTCACTGGCGAGCCGGAGCTCCTGACGTCGGTCGAGGATGTGATGGCCGCAGTCGAGGCTGGAACGGCCACGATCGAGGAGACCGATATTGTTGTGAATTACCCGCTCGTCCTCTGGCCGGGCGGGGGTCTGCCGGTCGATCCCGATCTCGTCAATCCGCTTGGCCCTGGTGTGTTGATCTCCGAGCCAGATACCGACAATGGGACAGTCGCGTTCAAGCTCCACCAGTGCTATCCCGGAAGCCGGTACATTGCAACCGATACCTCGGCCGTGCCGATGGCGGGGATGATGGGGGTCGTCGGGAGCGCTTCGACCCAGCTGCTCATCGACGCCAACGCCACCGCGCCGATCTACGTCTTTGGTAATGGCATCCCTGGTCCCGCGGCGATGGGCTTCCAGCCCTCGATCTTCAATAGCAAGGCGGGTGACGTTATCTGGAGCCCGTTCTGGGAGCACTTCACGGTCGTCTGGAACGACGGCGCTACGCCGGTGGTTCTGACCTCCGAGACTGAGGTTTTGGAGCGTGAGGCAGCAGGTGAGGTGACCATCTACCCTGGCACACCGGATACTGACGGGCAGAGCTTCGTCGTCAATTGTCCAGCGCCGATACTAGCGACGAACGATTTCGACCAGACGCACTTTGCCATGGCAGCGACGCCAGCGGCATAACCCCGCAGAGGCGAGGCGCCGGTGCGTTTCCAGTCCGGCGCCTCGCCGCCCGAGTCGTATTGCGCCCCGTCCGACTCAGTTCTTTGCGCATGTCTGGATATCGACGCGAGAGACCAGCGTTCCCGGCCCAGTTGCCCGTCGAAGAACCGGCGGCGAAGCTCTGACATCGGTGGGGAACCGGCGCATCTGAGAACGAAAATGGGACTGGTTCCGAACATTCGGAGCCAGTCCCATATGCGCATTCGGCCCGATTAGGCGAAGCGGTTTGCGACGCTACTGCCGCGCCATTGCCAGCTTGAACCGCTCGTCTGGCGAAATCATATGGTCGTGGTCGTCTTTCCCGATATCCATCTGCACCCAGTTGACCGTGCCGGTAAAACTGTTGCCCGTCGGCCCATAATCGGGTGATACGGGGGAAGCGTATTCCACCCCAATATCCATCGTTTCATCGGCCGAGAAGCCCATAGGCTCGGTTCGCTCGACCCGTCCGCCGCCAACTTTGGCGCCATCGACATAGAGTGAAACCGTCCCGCCTTTGGCCGGTCCACCACCGTCGTAGGCAAATTCCATCCGCACCTGATGATGTCCACCTGGAATATCTGAGTCCGATTCCGCGAAGTAGTGCTCGATACCGAAAAAGTTGTAGCAGAACTTCAACTTGCCCTTGTTGGCGTAGAGACTCCAGCCGCCAACACTTCCGCCCTGCGCAATGATTACCCCGTCCGCGCCCGAATCCGGCACATCGACATCCGCGGAAAGCGACCAGCTTTTGTTCTTCATGCTCAGGGTCGACCCCTCGGAAAGCCGGCCCATTCCTCCGAACAAGAGTTGGGTCTCTCCGGTCACCAACTGGGGACGACCGGCCAAGTCCGGATTGATTCGCTCATAACGGCGGTCATCCAGTGGCAAGACACTGTACTTGGTGGCTTCGATCAACCAGAGCTGTTGCAACTCGGCCAGTTTTTCGGGATTTGAGGCGGCCAGATTGTTCGATTGGGTCCAATCGTCCGGCCCGTAAAGCTCCCACTCATCCTTGGCGAACGGGGGTAGCTTGCCCACGATCCAGGGAAGACTGTGCACTGTTTGGGCAGTCCACCCTTGATGATAGATCCCTCGATTGCAGAACATCTCGAAATACTGGAGATCGTGATTTTCGGGCGCATCCGCCGATTTCAGGGTCTCCAACATACTGAAGCCTTCGATCGGAGCCTGCGCGATGCTGTTGACGATGGTTGGCTCCGGTACGCCCGCAACTTCCAACAGCGTCGGCGCGACATCGATCACATGATGGAACTGCGAGCGGATCGCTCCCTTGTCCTCGAACCCGTTTGGCCAGTGCACGATGGTTCCGTTGCGGGTGCCACCCCAGTGCGAGGCGACCTGCTTGGTCCATTGGTACGGCGTGTTCATCGCATGCGCCCAACCGACTGCATAGTGGTTGTACGCTTCCGGGCCGCCGAACTCATCGATCTTGCTCATCAGGAACTCGGGAGTTTCCAGATCCATGAATCCATTGAGCGAGGCAAGCTCATTGAAGCAACCATTTAAGGTTCCTTCAGCCGACGCACCGTTGTCCCCAATGATGTACAGAATCAGGGTGTCATCCATGATGCCCAAATCGCCGAGCGAATCGAAAAGCCGCCCGACGTGTTCGTCGGTGTACTCCATGAAGGCCGAATAGACCTCCATCTCCCGTCGCAATACTGGAATCAAGTCTTCTGGCATATCGTCCCATCCGGGAATCTGCTCCGGACGAGGCGTAAGCACCGCGTCTTGCGGAATAACGCCCAGCTCCTTCTGCCGCGCAAAGGTCTCTTCGCGCACCTTATCCCAACCCTGGTCGAATCTCCCTTTGTTTTTCTCGATCCAGTCCTGCGGCACATGGTGTGGAGCATGGGTCGCGCCCGGCGCGAAGTACATGAAGAACGGCTGATCGGGTGTGAGTGACTTCTGCTGCTGGATCCACTTGATCGCTTTGGTCGTCATATCGTCGACCAGGTGATACCCCTCTTCCGGCGTTTTATCGGGTTCGATCGGAACCGTTCCCTCATAGAGCGACGGATACCACTGATTCGCCTCACCGCCGATAAACCCGTAGAAGTACTCGAACCCGCCGCCCGGCGACGGCCAACGGTCGAACGGACCCACCGGGCTCGTCTCCCAGATGGGCACCTCATGGCACTTGCCGAGCTGCGCGGTGGCATACCCATTGAGCTTCAGGATCTCGGCCACCGGCGCCTTATCTTTAGGACGCACCGAGGTGTAACCCGGTGCGGATGTTGCCATCTCGGTGATGGCGCCCATGTTGACCGAGTGGTGATTGCGACCGGTCAGGAGCGCCTGGCGGGTGGGAGAGCAGAGTGCCGTCGTATGGAATCGGTTCAGCTTGATACCGCCGGCCGCCAGCCGCTCCGCCGCCGGGGTGCGGCAGGGCCCCCCAAAGGCACTCGAGGAGCCAAATCCAGCATCGTCGATCAGCACGATCAGGATATTCGGCGCGCCCGCGGGTGGGCGCAATCGCCGGATCGGCGGAAACTTCGTGTTGGGATCCTTGGCGTCGAAGGTTGTGAGACCAACAAATCGTGGATCCGGAATAGGCAAGATGTCTCGCTGGATATCGGGTTGGGCCATCGTCAATTCCTCCAGTATGAGAGCGAACGCATTCGATTTTCGCCATTAACCGTTATTACGATACACATGTGCAACAAGTCGAACGCTCCAAAGCGGGACTTGGTCTGGGGCTCGGAAACCCCGAGTGATCCATTTGTGCGCGTTCTTCGTACGATAATTACCTGTCGGTCAGAGACCCACGCTCAGCCGCAGGTTGTGCCGGGCCCTACCCCTTCCCACTCCTCCCCGGGGCCCGGCCCCTTTTCCCCTCAATGTGTTCGATGCATACTCCATTCATGATCTGTCTCTCGAGCATGCATATCCATGCCTGAAGCGTGCTTCGCTATCCCGAAATCGCCCTCCTCCGCGAGCAGGTCGAGTCGTGTCGTAAACTTCGTTTTGACGAGCACGTGCGAGAAGATTTGCTCCTTGCTCATATCGACGTACAGCTCACCGCCCAGCCACCAGATTCGGCCGTCCTCGGGGAAGTCGGGCGAGTCGGCCCAGCGGCGGAACGCCTCGATGTCGCCGATCCCGAACGGGACGCTGATCCGGCTCTCGTCGTCGATGAATGTCACCATGCCCTCTCCGGGTGAGTCCGGGGAGATGTCGGCGAGAGGAAGCCCCCTCACCCCGCCCTCTCCCCGCAAAGCCGGGGCGAGGGAGACAGACATAGAGTGCCCGCCCTCGTCCCCTCGCCTCCGGCTCTGCGGGGAGAGGGCGGTCGCACGGCTTGACGCCACCATTGGCAGCCGTTTCCCTCTCCCTTCGGGTTGGCCCCCGGTCGCGGTCGGCGGTATCATAACATTCCCATCTTCGCACGCCAGACGAACCACCGAGGGACGCCCGTGACATTCCTGAGTCCACGCCGCGCGCTTCACGCTGATCGAACTGCTGGTCGTGATCGCCATCATCGCGATCCTCATCGGCCTGCTGCTGCCGGCCGTGCAGAAGGTCCGCGAGGCCGCCGCCCGCATGCAAGTGCCAGAACAACCTGAAGCAGATCGGGCTGGCGATGCACAACTACGAGAGCGCCGCCGAGCACGTTCCCGCAGGGCCGCAACGCCTACCCGAAGGTGGTGTCCGCCCCGGCCCGGCTGCTCGCCTACGTCGAGCAGGAGAACCTGCAAAGCCTGATCGACCCGGACGGCACCCTGGCCGTCGGCGGGCAGAACGACGCGGCCGCGAAGAACCGCGTGAAGCTGTTCGTGTGCCCGAGCGACCCGCAGAACGGGCAGGTGCCCGGCAGCGCCTACTTCGGCACCAACTACGTCGCCAACAACGGCACCGGCGTGACGTTCGACGCCACCGGCAACGTCACCGGCTACCCGAAAATCGCCGACGGCAACGGCGTGTTCGCCCAGACGCCGGTGCGGATCGCGGACGTGACCGACGGCACTGTCGAACACCGCCGCGTTCAGCGAGAGCCTGATCGGCAACGGCACCGCCGTGACCGGCCCGCCGACCGACCGCCCGGACGATCCGCACGGTGGTGCTGGAGGTGGCGGGCGGGAACGACCCGACGCCGGCCGACTGCGACGGCGGCAACGGCACGTGGAACCCGCGGCGGGGCGAGCAGTGGATCAACGGGCACTTCGGCAACACCCTGTACAACCACTTCTACACGCCGAACCAGGCGGGGAAGTGGGACTGCGGCAACGCCAGCCACAACAAGGGGCTGACGGCCGCCCGCAGCCTCCACACCGGCGGCGTCAACGTGCTGCTCGGCGACGGCGGCGTGCGGTTCGTGTCGGACGCCGTGGACGCCGGCCACCTGGCGGGCGCTCGCCACCCGCGCCGGCGGCGAACCGTGACCGACTGTGCGGTCATTCCTTGCCGTACTTCTCGATGAACGGCTTGCCGCCGGCCCACGTCAGTTCGATCTTCAGACCGTCCGTCGGTCCGTCCACCGTGACCGTCAGTCCCCCGGAGTCGGCCGCCGACATGTACTTCTTCGGGGCGTGCCACTTCTGCTGGGTCGGCCCCGAGCGATTCCGTGGCGATGACGGCGACGGGGTGCGTGCCGACGACGCAGCCGTCGCCGGGCTCCGTGGTCGTGAGCTGGAATCGGCCGTCGGGGCCGATCTCCCCCGTGGCGGGGCGTGTAGCCAGCCGGTGCTCCACCTGAACGAACCCCTTCTTGAGGGGTTGGCCGTCGATTCCACGACTTGCCCGGAGACGGGCACGACTTTCGGGCCCGAATCGCAGCCGGTCGCCAGCGGGATGCCGCGACGAAGAACGCCGCGGCGCGGGAGAGGGGACGGGGTCATGTCGGTCCGCCGCGTCAGTTGAGGTTGACCACTTCGTTCTTGGACCGGGTCGAAGAGGGCGCGGTATGTGGCGATCGGGATCGTGTCGGTGAGGAACGTGACGTGTCCGTCCGCGAAGGCAAAGTTCCGCCGCCGGTGTGTTTGGAAGAGCTGCGCCGTTGAGCTTCGGCCCGTAAGGGGCCGTCGTGATCCCCGTCCCCGGCTTGGTGTTCAAGGGGTTCTCCGTCGAGCGCAAGCCGCTCTCGTGGCGCCCCGCGTTCGACCAGATGTTGTACGACTGGTCTGTATGGGCTTCGGTGACTTCGCCCACGATCATGGTCGTGCTGGTGCCGTCTGTCATGTCCGCGAGTTTGAACAACCGGCGGTAGACGAACATGCCGTCGTTGTTGATCTTGACGTTGTCGTTGATGCCCTGGCTGGGGCCGAAACTGCCACTGACGAAGGCGTAGGACGCGGTGGCCGGGTTCATCCCCGAGTAGTTCGTGATCAGCGGTTCGCTGTTGTCCTGCGGGAAGACGCACCCCTTCAGGCGTGTCTCGACGCCCTTGCTCTTCGCCTTCCAGGTCGTGGTGCTGCTCCACGGGAGATCGTTGACATCGAACGTGCGGTAGAGGTTCTCGTTCTCCATCATCGGCAAGATCTGCAGCAGGCCGCTTGCCCCGTTCCGGTCCGGCCCCGGATCGGCGAGGCCGGCACAGGGGCCGCTTCTGCGCACGCCCTCGTCGCAGCCGACGCGGCCGGCGAGGATAGGACGCCGTTGGCGTCGTGGTAGTTGTGCAGCGCCAGGCCGATCTGCTTGAGGTTGTTCTGGCACTTCATGCGGGCGGCGGCCTCGCGCACCTTCTGCACCGCCGGCAGCAGCAGCCCGATCAGGATCGCGATGATCGCGATCACCACCAGCAACTCGATCAGCGTGAACGCCCGACGCGCAGCCGCAACTGAGAGGAGAGGGCGCATTTCTGAAAAGCTCCGCGAGCCGAGAGAAGATGACGATTCATGAACAGGATCGGATGGGGGTGGATACATCGAGTTGTCGTCCGTTTCGCTCCGATATTCCGACAATTCTTGAACAAACCGACGAAACCGTTCGCTCGAATCGGGCCACACATCCGCGAGAGTAAAGACGTTGCCAGAGGTCAATTCCAACGTCGCATTTTGCACCAAGCCATAAAATTGTCCAGCGAAAAAGGAAAATTTTCCCATCACTCCGAGTCCAGGGGTTTCCGAGAAGTTGCGAATCCCGGACGGGCGGCGGCGTCTAAGCCAGCGGCGACCAGGCC
>CAVVQC010000010.1:0-4909 GCA_963750275.1 uncultured Chloroflexia bacterium | reverse complement strand
AGAGGAGGGGGCGATGCAACAGTTAATAAATATTGCCAGTCATCCTGAAGTGGGGCCCCATATCGCGGTGATGCCCGACTGCCATGTCGGGTACGGGGTGCCGATTGGCTGTGTCGCTCCGACGATCGGCGCGGTGATTCCGAACGCGGTTGGCGTCGATATCGGATGTGGATTACATGCCGTTCAAACCGGCGTGCGGTACGACCGGGAACGGATGGACCAGCGTTTTTGGCGCGACTGGAGCGGGCAGGTAAATCGCGATATCCCCAGCGGATTCCGATCGCATAAATCGCCGGAGCCCCGCGGAACGCTCGACCGGTCGTTGCGAGCCTCGTCGTTGCAGTCCCTGGTGCGCGAGCGTGCCCTTGCTGGGCACCCTTGCAGCTGGGCACCCTGGGTGGAGGCAATCATTTTCTCGAAGCGCTTGCCGACGAGCAGGACGAGATCTGGCTCATGGTGCATTCTGGCAGTCGCCACACCGGCTTGCGGATCGCGGAGCATTACAACCGCAAAGCAATCGAAAGTACCGAGCGACGACGTTTGGATACCGCGAAGGACCTCGCTTCGCTGCCGTTAGATGATCCGGCGGGACAGGACTATATGACCGATATGGGGTGGGCGGCGGATTACGCGCTAGCCAATCGTCAACTCATGGGACAGCGGTTGCACCGTGCATTCCGTTCGATGATGGAGCGGAAAACACTCGATACCGGGCCTGATGAACCGCTCCTCGTCATCAATATCCATCATAATTTCGCTCGCATCGAAGACTATGACGGCCAATCTCTGGTGATTCATCGCAAGGGCGCGACCAGTGCCTACGCCGGGGAATATGGCGTGATACCTGGGAGCATGGGCACCGCCAGCTATATCGTGCGCGGGTTGGGCAACGAGCAGAGTTATCGATCGTGCTCACACGGGGCCGGACGGGTGATGGGCCGCGGCGCTGCCCGGCACGAGATCACCCCGGAAATCTTCGCAGCATCCCTGGCCGACACCCACTCACGGGCATCGATGTCTTATGTCGACGAAGCCCCAGCTGCCTACAAGGACATCCATGTCGTTATCGAGCGGCAACTGGACCTGATCGAGGTCATGCATGTACTGCAGCCGATCATGACCGTGAAGGGTGATAGCCGCGCCAGGGACGACTGATCTGTCCCTACCGCTCTCTGCCTACATCATCGACTCGCCACCGCTACGGGTTGGGTCAACGATGACTCGCAGAAGGACTCCACGGTGGGCTGGTCTACTTCCGCCGCTTCATGGATACGATCTCGATCGCCGGCGTCAGATGCTGCTCCTTGCAGGGCGATGTGTTGATGGCATGCACCACATCCATCCCCTCGACCACCTGCCCGAAGGCGGCAAACCCCTGACCGTCGGGATTCCGCATCCCACCGAAATCGAGATCGGGCTGGTCTCCAACACAGATGAAAAACTCGCTGTTGGCGCTGTCCGGCGTGAGGCGAGCCATGGAAATGGTCCCGTCCAGATGATTCAAACCAGTCTGCGTGGTCCGCTCGAGCGGAATCGTTTCGACATCCCGACGGGGATAGTCATCGAGACTGGCCATGCCACCCTGGATGACCGCGATGCGAATCGTGTCATGCGGCTGGTTGTCCGCGGTGACCGTGCGATAGAAACGGCTTCCGTTGTACTCACCTCGGTCGACATACCCGAGGAAGTTCGCGGCGGTGCCTGGCGCATGCTCGACATCGATCTCGACCGAGATCGTGCCCAGCGGTGTTTCGATATCAACGATGGGATTCGTGTTAGTAGTCATGAGTGGCAGTCTACGAGAGCGGAGCGATGACCGCCAATGGGTAATAGGGAAAGGGCAATAGCCGAAGCTACCGCAGCTTCCTTTCCGTCGACTGATTTTGCCGATTGCTCGCTTCCTCATTACCCGGTCGTCACCTTTACCTCAACGCTCGGCGGATTGCGTAATGTCGCCGCGATCACGCAGTACTTCTCGGCTCGTTGCACCAGCCGCTCCAGTCGGTCCGCCGGAGCGTCTGCCTGGACATCGACCAGAATCCGTAATGCCGTGAACCCGACCGGGGTCTCGGGGTTGGTCCCCATGGTTCCCTGAAAGTCCATATCACCTTCGACGCGGACATCGGCCTTCGTGAGCTCGATACCCATCGCCGCGGCCACCATGCGTAACGTGATCTCCTGGCACGCCGCCAGTGACGCCAGAAAGATGTCTCCGGAACAGGGAAGCTCGCCGTCGCCACCGGCATAAGGATGGGCGCTCGATTCCCAGGTCCAACTTGGATCGGCCGCCGCGCCGATCTTCACCAACATCGGATCGTTGCCTTCGGTCACGCTCTCGACCGCAATGGTGATCTTGCCAGCGTCCGCATCAGCGGCAAAACGCTCCTTGATCGGCGCCTGCCGCTCGCGTATGGGATTGGGTGCGCTCATGGTTCACATCCTGTTCATCTTCACTATCGAAAGAAACCGAAGATCGTGCAGCCAACGGTCAAATGCTGTCGTCGTCAAAGTCTCTCAGAGAATTGCAAATGCGTGTCCGTTGCGTGTTCCCGCATCTCCGCAGACCTCCTAACGTGATTCCAGCGTTCACTCATGGAACGCACGACCGTATCAGGTAAGGACGAACGTCATGATAGCGACCGAGCGCCATCTCGATACCGAATTCGAACATTTGCAAACCGAGTCACTGCTCGGGAAACGGATCGTGGATTCTCCGGCGCTCATCGAACTCGACCAAGCGAGACTTGACGCTTTGATTACGCGCGACTTTGGCATACAACGACCCACCCGAACACCGCTGCAATCACTGACACCGCGTCATCCGTACGACGAAAGCAGCAAGGCTCGGATCGATTCGTATCACCCTGGCCGCTGGGACACTGAAAGCGATCTGGTCTACATGAACCCCATTGTCCAGACCGGGCCGAGCACAGGCGAATGGGACGGAACCGTGATTTATGCGTCGCTGCCGAACCTTGGCGCGGGGAGCTATCTGGTGAGTGGCGTTTTCTCAGGATACGACACCACCATGTCGCTGCACGGACCGTGGGGAACGACCACTGCCTACAACGCGCAGACCAGCACGACCAGTACGGTTCTCGCAATGGCGACCAGCGGGCAGGGACTCTTTTTCACATTGAACTGCAAAGGCACCGGGCTTGGATATTTGTCGGCGATCGAGATCTACGCGATGTAGGGAGACCTTCCGGGAACATAAAGTGCCTGCTCGAAACCGCCGACGCTTGACATATGCTGTTACTCTGGAAGTCTCACTCCCGAACACAACGTAGTGGCCCAGGCGGCTCGGAGAGGAGGAGGACCCATGGAACAGATGCAGATTCGAACGGTGGTTCAGCCCAAGCTGGAGGCCCCGGACATCTTCACGGAGGTCATCGCGCACCTTTGCGAAGGCGATTGCCATGCCTTTGGCGATCTGGTCGAGTGGTGTGAAAGCCGGGGGGATTGCACCGTCGCAGTCGTCTGCCCATCGTGCGCTCGCCGATGGATCATCGACGACGACGAGCTGGACGATCTCAAACGCTGGACCGTTGTCAACGGCTCGGCCCTCGGTTGCGGAGTCTCCTTCGGCGCATAAGCTCTTCGCGTGGGCCGCTGATAGCAGGCAGTTCACGGGCATGCGCTCTGGACCTTTGGAATTCAAAAAAACGCGGCGATCGACCCTCGTCTCGAGGCTCCATGCGAAAATAAGGTTCGGGGTCAGGGTGCTGGCCCCGCCCGAGCGTTTCGTCGTGCGGAGTTCCAATCGTGTCTTCCACCGATATTCCACCGTTCGTAGCTCGTTGGCTGGACACCGTGCCGACCGCACGACTCGATGAAGTCGCGCCCGATCCAGCCACAGCCGCGATCTTTGCTGCCGACATCATCAATGGGTTTCTGCGCGAAGGTGCATTGTCGTCTGAGCGTATCGATGGCATCACTGGTCCAGTGTTGGAGCTGGTCCGGCGCGCATGGGAGTACGGCATCCGGGACTTTGTTTTCCTGCAAGACACGCATCCCGCTGATACCCCGGAATTCGAGGCGTATCCAGCGCATGCGATAGCCGGTACGCGCGAAAGCGAGATGATTCCCGAGCTCGCTGAGCTGCCCTTTGCCGATCATTTCACCATCATCGAGAAGAACTCGCTGCACCCGGCAATCGATACCACCTTCGATGCCTGGCTGGACGCGCATCCAAACCTGCGCACCGCGATTGTGATTGGTGATTGCACCGATCTCTGCGTGACCGCGCTCGCGATGCACTTACGGCTGCGTGCCAACGCGCGAGGTGTGCAAGGATTTCAGGTTATCGTGCCGATGGATTGTGTCGATACCTTCGATATCCCCGAGAATCCGGATCTCCCACCCGGCGCCGCGCATCCTGCCGAGTTTTTCCACGCCGTCTGGCTCTATCATCTGGCCTCGAACAACATACGGATCGTCCGGACCCTTTCGTAGCAACCACGTCGGGTTCTGGAAGTGGGGCATATCCCAGAGGGGTACGTGGAAAACGCATGATCGCCGGCAACAATCATGGTTTCGTGGATGATCCAGGGGAGAACCAACCGTACCAGGGCGACCACGCGTTCCTTCCAGAATCGACGGCACTTTATCTCGATCTGTACCATCTCGATGCCGCGTACATGGCCTGGAAGGGCCAGCATACCGGCACGGCGACGTTCGATCTCTACATGCGCTCCAATCCGTTCGCCGGCGGTTTCATGCTGGTCGCCGGTATGGAGCCAGCCATGGACTTCCTCCAACGCTTCGTCTTCACCGATCCCCAGCTTGCCTACCTCGAAAAGATCCGGCACTACGCACCAGCATTCCTGGCATTCCTCAGCGAGATGCGCTTCTCCGGGGATATCTACGGCTTCCGGGAAGGTGAGATCGTCTTCCCGAACGAACCGCT
>CAVVQC010000009.1:0-152321 GCA_963750275.1 uncultured Chloroflexia bacterium | reverse complement strand
TTTTTTTTGTTATTGCTAACTTTGAGTTCCTGTGTTCCTGGCCCAAAGGTGCGACATCCCGCGAGCTGGCTCAAGCAGCCTTCTGGCACCCAAAGTGCTCTGAACTGGCTGGGTGGTGGCGAGCATGAGCAGCTCGGCTGATGGCAATGACAAACACCTCCTCTGGCGTTCGTGGTGAGCACGAGTGACCGGCAAAAAGCAACGCCGATTTCTGGAAAGCGCTCATGCGGTGCTACGGCATCGAAGACTCCTACCTGCACGGCGTTCTGCTCGTCGATGCCCGCGCAAGCGCTGACCAAGTCTCAAGCGCCTGTTCAACGCTGTGCCGCCGAGCGGCCGAACCCTTTCGGGTGGTATCGACCCAGTGGCGCTCTATCCGCCGAAACGCTTCTTTGGCGCAGCCCGCAACATCGAAGGCGGCGGAAGCCTGACCATTGTGGCAACCTGCCTGATCATACCGGTAGCCGGATGGACGACGTTATTTACGAAGAGTTCAAGGGCACCGGTAATATGGAGCTCCACCTCGATCGTAAGCTCGCTGAGCGGCGCATCTACCCGGCGATCGACATTCAACGCTCCGGCACTCGCCGCGAAGAGCTATTGCTCGACGATGCCAAGCTCCGCCAGGTTTGGACCATGCGGCGTATGGTCGCCATGCTCGGTGGTACCGAAGGAACCGAGCTCGTGCTCGGACGTCTCGCGAAGACGCAGAGCAACGACGAGTTCCTGGCTACGCTGAACAAGGACCTTTAGCGACGGATTTACAGAATCCAGGAGAGAAGCCGCCACTCCCGATAGGGAGTGGCGGCTTCTTCTTACCCTGAAAACTTCAGCGTAGGGCTAATTCAGATGCGGTGTAACGGCGAGCGCGCGGCTTGATCCGAACGCCCTCCAGGAGCTTTTCGAGCGAAGCGGCCCGCGCTTCGATGGCATTCAACGACTCGCGACCGATAACCTCAAAAAGTTCGAATGCCACTTCGCCACTTTCACGCTGTGCCCAACCGCCAACGATGCGGCCGTCGACCCAGACGGTCGGCCCGGCATTCCCGACATTGTCGAAAAGCCGCTCGGCGTGCGGACCAAGATAGAAATTGCGGCGCTTCCAACCCATGGTGCTCGAATCGAGTCCTGGCAGGAGCGCCGCCCATGGATCGGGAGAACTGACCGAATCGAGATCAGATGCGAGAACGAACGCCTGCCCGTCGTTCGTTTCGACGGCGGCGACGCCGGCGGCTTCCAACGCCTTTCGGCTCCGGCCCTTCGGCCACCCCGTCCACCACGCCAAGTCCTCGAGAGTGGCTGGACCGAAACCGTAAAGCCAGGATTGGGTGAGTTGGGCATCAGCTTCGTCTGAGGCTGGGCGCTCCCGCCAGTCAGATCGCCAGCTCTGGGTTGCTTCCCAGGTGAACTGCGTTGATGTCCAGCCTCCTCTGGGACGTGCGCGGACGACTCGGCCATCGGCAGACATCCAGGTCAGCAATCGACTTGCGACCGACTGCGACGCCGAAGTAGCTTCGGGACCATTGAGCTGAAGACGATAGCTCAGGTACGGGTCGTCGCCGGCAATTTGCGTACTCGATGCGCCAGGATGGGTCAGGAGGTACGCCAGCAGGCGATTTTCCGCCTCAGCGATCCAGGCATCGATGTTGGTCACTCCGTTCGCGTCGAGCGCTTTGGACAGCAAACGGCGCTGGTCGCGGGCGACAGTCGCATCGAATGACGACCAGATGATCGGAGCGAGTTCGAAAGGGACCGCGAAGATGGTTCGGCGCATTCCCAGTACCCGAACTAAGGCGCGGGTTTCGTAAAGAGCTGCCTCTACCTCTTCGATCGCAGTGCCGGTTGAACGGGCAAGAATGCCAAGCATCGTCGAGCTGGGATCGGTACCATGCACGGCGGTGAGCGCGCGGGCGACTTCCACCGGCGCATCTGCATGATGACCAGGTGCGAGCAGATGGCGCCGGCCCAATCGGGCGCGGCGCTCGTCGTCATCGATTCGGCGTAGCATCAACTCTCAGGAAAAGATATTGACGGTGTTCCGCTCGCGCTCGTCCCAGGTCGCCATCGACTCGTCCATGACCACGAAGGTTTTGTCTGGCGAAGTGGAAACAGCTCCGGCGTTGCCGTCCTTGTCGAGTCCAACGATATTCATCTCGCTCGCAAACGGATCGTCAAGTTGCTTGAGATCCAGCATGGCCTGTTGCAAGGCTTCGTCGAGATTCATCCCAAAGCGCATGAAGGTCACCACGCTGTGTGCAGTGCAGCACCGTTGGGCCATCTCGCCTCGACCGGTGCAAGCCGCAGCACCCCAGCGATTGTCACAATAATTTCCTGCGCCGATGATAGGAGAGTCCCCGACGCGACCCGGGTACTTCCAGGCCCATCCGGAAGTGCTGACACCGGACGCGAAGTTTCCGTCCTTATCGCGGCAAAGAAAGTTCACGGTACCATGCGCGTCCACCAATTGCGGGTCAGAGCTCATTTGTTTGACCAGGTCACGCATGTGGGCGAAATACCCTTCCTGAGCGGATCCGAGCTCAGCTAAATCGTCGGAACGAGAGCGCCAGATCTCGAGGGATTCTGGCGTGCTGAGATCTTTCGGTTCCAATCCGGTTTCTGCTGCCAGGCGACGCGCTCCTTCGCCGACGATCAGCACGTGCGGCAAACCGTCCATAACCGAGCGCGCGAGCTGAGCAGCGTCCTGATAATCCTGCAGTGCGGCCACGCTTCCCGCGCGAAGTCCTTTGCCTTCCATGACGCTGGCGTCGAGCTCGACCTGCCCCAGCATATTGGGTAGTCCGGAATAGCCAACGCTATTGTCCTCGGGATTGGCCTCGACGAGCGCTAGCGCCACGACGATCGCGTCCATTGCCGAACCACCGGAGCGCAGCACATCGATGGCGGCCTCCATGCCGACGCTGCCGTTGGCCGATGCGACGATGATTCCATGCGACATGAATGTGTCTCCTTCAGGCGCTGGCGCCCAGTGCGCGTGTGACTTCGTCGGTCTGAAATATAGGAAGTTCGATCGTTCGATTGTTTTCGATCAAGGAGAAGCCAGACGACTGGGAAGTCATTTTCCCAATGACCGCGGTCTGGATCCCTTCGATGTTGCAGCGTCCCACCACGCGGTCGACATCTGCTGCGGAAATTGTCGCGAGCATCGTGCCGGACGAGAGCATGCCAAGCGGATCGATACCGAAGTGCCGGGCAATGGTGGAGGTTTCCTCCAGGAGGGGGACGAGATCTCGATTCATCACCGCGCCCAAGCCTGAGGCAGCGGCGATCTCACGAACGGCATTGGCGACGCCGCCCTCAGTTGGATCGTGAAGCGCCGTGACGGCTCCTGTGTCGAGGAGTAGTCGAGCGATGTCCACGACCGAGATGCCAGGATCATGGAGCAATCGTTTTGACCGGGCCACGAAGTCGGCACCGTGGGCGGCGGTTAGTTCGCTTGAGCGCTCGATGGCCAGCAGCGCGGTGCCTTCGATTGCGGCTGGTCGCGCGAGGAGCAGGCGATCGCCGCGCTGAGCGTTGCCGGGATAGAGAAGCCCAGTCGGGCCTGCAGTTCCGATCAGTGTTCCGATGAGCAGCGGACGGGGCACGCCGGCGGTGATCTCAGTATGACCGCCAATGAGGGAAATCCCGAGCTTGGCGCACGACGTTTTCACCTGTTCAAAGAGTTCCGCGATGAGAGATTCTGTCGTACCGACCTCAGGCAGAAGCGCTGTCACCAACATCCAACGCGGGATCGCGCCCAGGCAACTCAGATCATTGGCATTCACGTGAACGAGGTAGACGCCTGCCTCCTGGCTCACAAAGGTGATTGGGTCGTTCTTGATGACCAGTAACGTACCGTCGAGATCGATCACCGCGGCATCGCGGCCGAGACCAGGTCCGACGACAACCGATTCGTCAACCGATTCGATCCCTGCGAGGAGCGAACCAAGCAGATCGAACGGGAGCTTTCCAACTGGAAGGTGGGCGTCAGTCATCGGTTGGACCTAAAACGGCGGTTCAGCGGTGGAATCGACTTCGAGCGAGCGCTGAACCAATTCCACGCGCAGCTCGGCCTGTTCCAAGAGTCGCTGGCACCGATGACTCAAGCGTGCTCCAAGCTCGAAACACTCGAGCGATTCGTTCAACGTCAGGTCGCCCGTATCGAGTAAAGCAACGATCGCTTCGAGACCAGACATCGATTCCTCGAAGGTGCCGTCCACGCTGGCGCGCTGCCAAGTTTCAATCGACGTTGTCAGGTCGGGGGACATGTTCGTCTCAAATCGTCAGGATAGGGCGGCAGTTACGACTGAGTCGACCGCGCCATCGATAAACCGGGTTCGAAGGGTTTCGCCGGGAGCGGTTTCCTTGACGGACCTCACTGGGCGTCCAGTTCCACCATGTTCGACGAAAGCATACCCGCGCTCCATGGTTTTCGCTGGTGACAATGCCTCCAGTAGCCCTGCAGCCTGAGTCGACCGCTGCGTTGCCCGGTCCTGCTGCAAACCGTACCCCTGGAGCAGGGACGTCTTGAGGCTCTCGAGACGGACGATTCGTTCCTGAATGCCACGCTCTTCCAGACGAGCACGCAAACGTTCGACGTCGACAAATTGCGTTGCCAAATCTCGCTCGAGTCGGTTGACGTGCTGGTCAAGTGATTCGGTCAGGATTTGGAGGGCGGAGGCAATTGAGGGGGTTACAAGCTCAGCGGCGGCGCTGGGTGTGGGAGCGCGGAGATCCGCCACCAGATCGAGCAACGTCCAATCGGTTTCGTGGCCAATGGCGCTGATAATCGGAACGGGAGCCGCGAACACCGCACGAACCAGCGCTTCGTCGTTGAAGGCTGCCAGATCTGATGCCGAGCCTCCACCGCGCGCAATGACGATTACCTCGGGAGTGCCTGTCAGCAGTAGTGACTGGAGCGCGCCGATCACCTCTTTTGGAGCGTTCGCACCTTGTACGGCGGCTGGTGCCAGCAAGAGCCGTGCGAATGGGTACCGGCGGCGCACGACGTTTTGAATGTCGTGCCAGACAGCTCCGGTTGAGGAGGTAATGATCCCGATCGTAGCGGGGCTTTCCGGGATGGGCCGTTTGCGTGATTCTGAAAAAAGGCCCTCGGCTTCCAGCTGCTGCCGAAGGAGCTCGAGCTCCAGCGCGGCCAGACCGATACCGGCTTCTTCTACAAGGTCGACATAAAACTGATATCGACCCTCGGTTGGATAGACCTCGACTTTTCCGTGCGCGACGCAGACAGCGCCGGGGGAGGGGAGGGATCGCTGGCGAAGCGCATTCATGCGGAACATCACGCAGCGAAGTTGAGCTCCATCTTCCGACAATGTAAAGAAGACGTGTCCCGAGCGAGAGACGGTCGACTCGAGCACTTCACCGGAGATCCAGATATCGGCGAGTGCCGAATCGGATTCGAAGAGGTCGCGGATGCGATCCGTGATCTCCCGGACCGTACGAGGAGTGTCGAGCATGCTTGATTATTCGATCGGCGTAATGTGGATGAGCGGCTGACCATACTCGACGGCCTGGGCGTTCTTGACCATGATTTTGCTAATTACGCCGTCGTGTTCCGACGTAATCTCGTTCATGATCTTCATCGCCTCGATGATGCCAATCACCTGACCAACTTCCACTTCGTCGCCTTCTTCCACGAATGGCGGATCTGTGGGACTTGGCGATGCGTAGTAGGTTCCGATCATCGGCGAAGTGACCACCAGCTGACCCGACTCCTGTTTCGATTGCGCTGGAGTGGAGGTCTGAATCTGGATCGATTCCTCCGCGGCGTCGGATTGGAATTTGCGGGTCGATTCGATCTTGATGCGCACGCGCGAACCATCGTGTTTCACGTCGAGTGTGGTGAGACCGTATTCACGCATCTGGCGGGAAGCGTCCTGAATAAAGTCGGCTATGTCTTCCCAGGATGTGGAGTTGTCTGACATCGGGTTTTCTCCTCCTGGTGCGGCTTAGGCGCGCTCGATGTACTCGCCGGTGCGGGTATCGATGCGAAGCAGGTCGCCGATGTTGATGAAAAGCGGAACACTCACGACGAGGCCAGTTTCAAGGGTGGCCGGTTTGGTTCCGCCTGAAGCAGTATCGCCTTTGAGACCCGGATCGGTCTCAGCAACGACCAGAACGACAGAAGTCGGCAATTCGAGATCGATTGGCTCGTCTTGCCAGGTCATGACATCGAGCTCGTCATTTTCCTTCAGGTACTTCGCAGCGTCGCCCACGGCTGTTTCCGTCAAGGTGAACTGATCGAAGGTATCGAGATCCATGAAGTTGAAGCCGTCGGGATCGCGATACAGGAACTGCACGTGGTTCCGCTCCAGGCGAACCGCGGGGAACTTCGCGCCGGCCTGTACGGAATGAGAAGTGATCGATCCGCTTCGCAGGTCCCGAAGGGTCATGCGTAATTGGGCCGAACCGCGCCCCTGCTTGTTATGCGAGAAGTCGACCACTTTTACCAGGCGGTTATCGAACTCCATCGTCGTACCCTTGCGAACATCACCAGTTTCGATCAATGCATAAACTCCTTATCCGACCCGGGGCCGCTTTGGCGCATGGGTTAATAGTTCATATCCTTCGTCGGTAACGAGTACGACATCTTCGATGCGCACCCCACCGAAATCTCGAATGTAGATCCCCGGTTCGACCGTCAAGATCGAGTTTCCAGGAAGGGGGTCGTCGTTTTTTCCGTGTACGAACGGGCCGTCGTGAATTCGCACCCCAATACCATGACCGAGCCCATGCACGAACTGCTCACCATATCCTGCGGCCGTGATCACGTCTCGCGCCGCCGCATCGACGATCCTTGCGGGAACTCCTGCGCGGATCGTGGCAAGCGCAGCATCTTGGGCAGTCTGGACGATAGTGTAGATCTCGGCCAGTTGCGCGGGCGGCTCCCCAAGCCAGTTCGTGCGGGTGAGGTCCGCCGTGTAACCGTGGACGGTGGCTCCAATATCCATAATGATAGCGTCGCCTTCCTGAAGCTTCCGATCTCCGGGTTCGTGATGTGGCTTCGCGGAGTTCGGTCCGAACGCGACCGTGGGGGGAAACCCCACCCGTCGGCCCCCTGATCGAGAAACGCGATGGCGATCAAGCTGGCAACTTCACGTTCGGTGATCCCGGCTCGCAGGGATGCAACTGCTCGTTCGTAGGCAATGTCAGTAATTTCGATAGCTCGGCGGTGATAACTGACCTCCTGCGGATTCTTCACCCACCGGAGACGATCAATTTGATCGCCAACGCTGACCAGCTCGATGCCATACGAATGATCGGTCAACCGAACGAACGAGTCGTGCGGTAGCGTGGCCGTCTCGATGCCAACCCGTTTCGCACCGGAGGTCGTGAGGGCTTCACTCACCTGTTTTTCCCACGGGACGCTGGTCTTCACCGCTTCGAAGTCCGGGGCAGCCGCCTGTGCCCAGTCAATGTTGTTGCCATTGGTGAAGAGTTTTGCAGAGGTAGGCGTGATGAGGAGAACACCTGCCGACCGGCCTGAGTGATCGTCGGCCCGGTATCCGCTGGCGAAGTAGCGATTGTCCTGATCCGATATAAGGATTGCGTCCCACGCTTCGTTAGCGAGGACTTTCCTGAGCTGTTCGATCCGATTCGACATCATTGACCCCAATTACTCGAAATGCTTCAGGCAATAGTCGAGGGCCAATCGGTATCCATCTACGCCGAGGCCGACAATTTGCCCGCGCGCGATTGCGGAAATCACCGAATGGTGCCGGAACTCTTCGCGCGCGTGGATGTTACTGATGTGGACTTCGACTGTTGGCGTGCCCACTCCGGTCAACGCATCGCGAATGGCGATGCTGTAATGACTGAGCGCGCCCGGGTTGATGATGATCGCGTTCGCTCCCGGACCGTGCCGCTGAATGGCATCGACCAGTTCTCCCTCGTGATTCGATTGGAGGGCGTGGATCGTTGCCGGTGGATTGGCAGCGGCAGCTTGAGCTTCCAACCCCGCGACGATGTCCTGCAGGGTGGTTGCGCCATAGATGTCAGGTTCGCGAGTACCGAGCAGGTTCAGGTTCGGCCCATTGAGCACCAGGTAGCGACGTTCGGTCACCGGCAATCGAGTCCTATCCGACAGGCGCGCCGCTATTCGCGACGGCGCTCACATATGCGCGGATACGATACGACGAATCGCTTCCTTCGGGAACGAAGCGCCCCACGAAGATATAGACCGGCTGCAGATACTGTTCGCCTCCGGGCAGACCGGCAGTCGTATATCCGATCTCAATGGCTGAGTAGGTCGCGCGACCTTTCACAACGCCTTGCTCATCGGCGACGCCTTCGTCGAGCTGCACGTCGAGAAACGCTTCGCCGCTGCTCACTTCGGCCCACGCGTCCTTGGGATCACGTAGCTGATAGATGTCGTAGCGATCGATGACCGGCCAACGTACTGAAGCTTCGATGATTTCTCCGCCTGGACCGATTGTGACCACCGCGCTCGGATAGGCGGCGATCATGTTATCCGGTTCGAGTGGAATGAACTGCACAATCACACGCTGGGTTTCTTCCGAGCGGTTGACGACCGTGCCGTTGTCGACATTATTTGGAAGTAGGCCGGCAGTTCTCAGCCACTCGCGACCATAGCCGATGGCGGTTTCATCATCGGGCAGATCGCCCTCTTCAGGCTGATCGGGGGAGTAAAACTGAACGAGGCCAGACGAGACATACAGCTCCTGGTCGCCCTGAATATCGAATGAGCCGTTTCCGCGATCGTTTACCTTACCCTCGATACCAAGGTTTTCGGCGATGCGTTCTGTTCGGGCCTGGGTTGGCTCCTTCCAGTTCAGCTTGTAGACCGACGCCTCGCGCGGCACAGCGTCCAGGTCGATTTTGGAATCCGAATCGATCTGGAATTGATATCCCTGCTGGTTGGAACTCGGGAGGTCGGGCGGGGGGAGCTCGCTGGTGAGTTCGCTCGAGGCGGCTTCATTGGTAGCGTCAGGAGTGGCATCCTGGGCCAGCGTTCCGCTGCCGGCGGCTGCAATCGCCAGCGCCAGGAGAGCGAAGAGGAGGCGCAAGTGAAGTCCGCTATTCGCTGTTGGATTACCGGTCAATGAATCGTCCCTTTCTCAAGCGCGCAAAGCGGGCGCGCCTGCAATTGTTGAATCGAGCTCGGACATGCGTCGTAGCTCGACAATCTGATCGCGAAGCAGCGCGGCTTTCTCGAACTCGAGATTCTTTGCTGCTGTCTTCATTTGACCTTCAAGGTCTTTGATCATCCGCACCACCTCGTCCCTGCGGCATCTGCATGATGACGCCCGGTTGATCGCCACGTCGGTGCGATATTCGGCGGATTCCTCGGCGACCGCTCGGACCCGCTCGGTGATGTCCTTGATCTCTTTGATGATGCCTCGAGGTTGGATTCCGTGCTTCGATGTTGTGCTGCATCTGGATCTCGCGGCGTCGATACGTTTCGTCGATCGCCACTTTCATCGATCGCGTCATCGTGTCGGCGTACATGATGACCTGTGCCGTCGACGTGTCGTGCTGCGCGTCCGATCGTCTGAATGAGCGATCCCTCCGACCGGAGGAATCCTTCCTTGTCGGCATCGAGAATCGCGACCAGCGAAACTTCGGGAAGGTCGAGACCCTCCCGCAAGAGGTTGATGCCGACGACGACGTCGTAAACGCCAAGGCGAAGATCGCGCAAAATCTCGATCCGCTCGAACGTATCGATTTCGCTGTGGAAGTAATGCGTTCGAACGCCCATCTCCTTGAGGTAGTCGGCGAGATCTTCCGCCATTCGCTTGGTGAGCGTTGTGACCAGCACGCGTTCGCTCTTGGCCAACGCGCAGGTTGATCTCCGCGAGCAGATCGTCGATCTGCCCCTTCGTGGGCCGAACCGAAATCGCAGGATCGATCAGTCCCGTCGGTCGAATCACTTGCTCGACGAACGCGCTGGGTATGCTCCTGCTCATACGGACCCGGCGTCGCGGAGACATAAGATCACCTGATTCAACATCCGTTCGAACTCATCGAAGGTCAGCGGACGATTGTCGCGGGCCGATGGCAACCGGAATCCGTGTTCGACCAGCACATCCTTGCGGGCCCGGTCACCGGCATACATTCCGCGCACTTGCGGAAACGACATGTGCGATTCGTCGATGAACATCAGGAAATCCTCCGGGAAGTAATCCATCAGTGTTGACGGTTGCTCGCCTGGTCGACGGCGCGACAGGTGCATCGAGTAGTTCTCGACGCCCGAGCAGATAGCCGGTTTCCTGCATCATCTCGAGGTCGTACATCGTCCGTTGTCCAGACCGTGCGCCTCCAGTATCTTGCCCTGGCCGTCGAGCTCTTTCAAGTCGACCTTCCAGCTCGTCGCGAATATCGACAATCGCCGGCGCGCAGCTTGTCGGATGTCGTGACGAATGTCTGGCGGGAAAGATGTCGAGTTCGATACGCTCGATCAGCATCTCACCGGTCAATGGATCAACTTCGACGATTCGCTCGATTTCGTCGCCGAAGAACTCGACGCGAACTGCGATCTCTTCGTAAGCCGGGAAGATTTCGATGGTATCGCCGCGCACGCGGAACGAGCCGCGCACGAGGGTCATATCGTTCCGGTCGTACTGAATATCGATCAATGCCGGATCACCTTGTCACGCCGCTCGTGCGCGCCGCGACGAAGCTGAACGACGGTATTCTGATACTCCTCCGGCGATCCAAGACCGTAGATGCACGAAACCGAAGCGACGATCAGCGTATCTTCCCGAGTGAGGAGGGAGCGGGTCGCTGCGTGGCGCAGTTTGTCGATCTCCTCATTGATATCGGAGTCCTTTTCAATGTAGGTGTCGGTACGTGCAACATACGCCTCGGGCTGGTAATAGTCGTAATAGGAGACGAAATATTCGATTGCGTTGTTCGGGAAGAACTCTTTGAACTCGGAATAGAGCTGCGCGGCAAGGGTCTTGTTATGCGCGAGGACGAGCGTTGGGCGATTGTATTTCTCGACCATGTTCGCAATCGTGAACGTTTTGCCTGAGCCGGTGACGCCCAGGAGGACCTGCCGCTTGAGATCATTCTCAAGACCTTCTGCGAGGAGCTCGATCGCCTTCGGTTGGTCACCGGTCGGTCGAAGGTCACTTTCTATACGGAATTTGGCCATACGCGAAGGTCCTCTGAAATCAGATCAGATGATCTGGTCAAGTTGAGAATTATAGTCGACGAAGCTGAGCGGACGACTCAAGTCAGGACGACTGAGCAATCAGGGGAGGCGGTAGAAATCGGAATCTGCGACAGGGTTGGCCACGATGTCCTCGATGTGACGCACGGCCCAACGCTGTCCGGCGAAGATAAGACGACCAGTGGCTTCATCGCGATCACACCAGGCGTAGTCGTCGAACTCGTCGTCGAGGGTGACTGGGAAGTCATCCATCAACTGGAATGCGAACACGGGGGCGAGCACGATCGTGTCAGTGGCGTGATCGAAGAACTGATTGATGTAGTCCGCAGAAAAGGCCGTCAAGTTCGCAAGGCCGGTTTGAATGCGAATCGCGCGCCGGGCGGCCTCCAGCGACGTCTCGTCCTCAGCAACGCGACCGTGAATGCCATGCCACGTGTTTCCCAACGGCAGCTCGGCACGCCGGCGTAACAAGAGAAACTGCGCGCGACCCTGCCGATGTCGAAAGACATAGGCATCGACGATGTCGGTTGTGATCGAAGCCACGCCAGCCTCCGGGAATGGGGCGTATCTGCCACTGGAACGGTTGGTTTTACCATGAATCCGCGAGAGAGGACCGGTCAGGGTCCGTTCCAAATGCTTTGCGGATAATCTATATTGACCGCAAAGTATGGCCAACATGACTTTTGGGCCAGAATGCCCGTGCGATAGTTTTTCCGACTCGAGCAGAAGGATGGCGCAAGTACGCCTCATTACTCTTCAAACTGAATTTCCCCCCGACCGTGACTTCAGCAAACCCATCCATGACCAATGAAGATGTGGCGCAGCCCTCAGGCGTTGATGCGGCAGGCACCGTGCATCCCAGGCTGCTCCTGACCGTCGTCTTTCTCTGCGGTGGAATAAGTATTGGCACCGAGCTGGCAATGTCGCGCCTGCTGGCGCCGTACTTTGGAACCTCTACCTTCATATGGGCGAACCTGATCGGCCTGACGCTGGCGTTCCTGGCTATTGGATATACGATTGGCGGCCGGCTGGCGGATCGAAACCCATCGTTGGATGTGATGCTGGTGATTGCGGGACTGGCTGGTTTCTCGGTGGCATTGATCCCAGTCGTTGCGCGACCGATCCTGCGCCTGTCATTGGACGCGTTCGACGATTTGAACGTTGGCGTCTTTTTTGGCTCCTTCTTCGCGTCGCTCCTGCTCATGGCGCTGCCCATGCTGCTCTTTGGGTGCATCTCGCCATTTGCGATCCGCATGCGAACCCAGAACATTCGTTCCTCCGGAGAGACCGCAGGGAACATCTACGCGCTCTCGACGGTTGGTTCGATTGCGGGGAGTTTCCTTCCGGTATTGGTGCTCATACCGCTTTTCGGGACACGCGCGACATTCCTGATCATGGGGGCATCACTGATGACGCTCTCGCTGATCGGATTGGTCATGGGCCGGGCTGGCCGGCGGATTGCGCTGGTGGCGATGCTCCTCTTCGTATCAGTCGGCGTTCATGCAACCACGTCTGCGGGCGAAATAAAACCTCCTTACCGGGGAACGCTCGTCGTGGAAGCAGAATCGGATTACAACTACATCCAGGTTTTGAACGACAACGGTCGCTATCTACTTGCGCTGAACGACGGTCACGCGATCCATTCGATCTACGATCCCGATTCGGTGTTGACCGGTGGCCCGTGGGACTATTTCCTGCTGGCTCCGACGATGGCTGGAATGTCCCCGGAACGGGCCCTGATCGTTGGTCTGGCAGGTGGAACGTCCGCTCACTCGCTGCTTGCGACGTACCCCGAACTTACGATCGACGGCGTTGAGATCGATCCAAAGGTGCTCGAACTGGCAGAGCGGTACTTCGCCCTCGACGATCCCCGCCTCACGACCTTCGCGGCCGATGGACGCTATTTTCTGGAGACAGCGGACCAGATCTACGATCTGGTGGCGCTCGACGCCTACCGGCAACCGTACATTCCCTTTCATCTGGCCACCGAGGAGTACTTTCAACTGGTTGCCGACCATTTGAGTGCGGAGGGCGTGGTGGTGGTGAATGTCGGTCGTTCTGAGACCGACTTCAGATTGGTGGACGCTCTATCATCTACCCTCAGTGCAGTTTTCCAGTCGGTCTGGTTGGTGGATGTGCAGGGGTACGACAATACGATGGTGATCGCGTCGAACGCTGACATCACCCTGGAACAGATCGAGCATCGACTGCGAACCACCGACCCCGGCTCCAACCAGCAGATCGTGGCTGCCGAGGTATTTGCCGATGGGAATCTCCGGATGAACACGGCGGATGGACGGCCATATACCGACGATCGGGCCCCAGTCGAAACCCTGATCGATCGAATGATTTTCGACGCAGCACGTGAAGAAACAGGCGAATGACGATTCTCACCGACATCCGGCCATTGCAAGGCACCCAGATAGGCCGTCTTCCATTCATACGGCACGGAATCACCCAGCGCGTTGCGGGTTTGGGCGACGCCGATGGCAATATTTCTTATTCCGAACCGCGCGATCCAGTGGCGGCATGGAAGATGCGCCAATTCTGGTGCGATCGGATGGGGATCGATGCGAGTACCCTGGTTACCGCTCATCAGGTACATGGGAACCGGGTCGGCGTCGTATCCGCCGAAAAAGCCGGCACAGGTTCGGCGCCGGGCTCGGGACTATTCGGCAAGTTCGATAGTCTTGTCACCAGCGACCCAAAGGTGGCCGTCATGATGACGCATGCCGATTGCCTGGCGGTCATCCTCTGTGATCCACAAACACGATCGGTCGGGGTGGTGCATGCTGGATGGCGCGGCACGGTGACTGATGTGAGTGGAGCCGCGGTCCGGACAATGATCGATTCGTTTGGATCAGGTCCGGAGGAAATCCTGGCGTTCATTGGGCCTGGCATCTGCTCGACCTGTTACGCAGTGGGCGACGAAGTCGTCGATTCGTGGAGCAATTCGATGCCTGCTGGTGGAGACACCGCCGTTGCCCACCGCGATGGGCAATTGCATTTCGATCTATCTCAAGCGAATTACTTGCAGTTGCGCTCTGCCGGGCTGCGCAAAGACGCTATCGAGCGATCGGAGATCTGCACGCGATGCAGTGGCCAGTCCTGGTTTTCGCATCGGGGGCAAGGACCCCACACCGGACGGTTCGCGTCGATTATTTCGGTGGTCGAATGAATAGCGATAGAACTAATTCGGGATTAGCTGAGCGGTTGTCAAGTGTTCAATCGCGCGCTGCTCACGCAGCAACGGCGTCTGGTCGTGATCCTGCTGCCGTGATCATTGTGGGCGTTACGAAAACCGTTGGGCGCGACGCCGTCGATGAAGCGTATGGCCTCGGGCTGCGGGAGTTCGGCGAGAACCGGGTGCAGGATGCCAGGGCAAAGTTCGCGTCACCGTTGCCTTCAGATACAAAGCTGCACATGATTGGCAGCTTGCAGTCCAACAAAGCCAAAGTCGCTGCCGAACTCTTCGATGTGATCCAGTCCGTCGATCGTGCGTCGCTGGTCGAAGCACTCGCCCGGCAGGCAGACGCTAGCGGAAAAACGATCGACATCTTGTTGGAAATCAACGTTGCGGGTGAGGATCAGAAGGCTGGTTGCCCGCTGGAAGAGGCCCCGGCATTGCTCAAACTGGTGGGGGTGCATTCAGGATTACGTCCCATTGGACTGATGACAATGGCGCCGCTGGTGGACGATCAGGACGACGTTCGTTCTGTATTTAAAGGGTTGCGCGAGCTGGGAATCCGATTGCAAGAAGAGTCAGGAGTGGCTCTGCCGGTCCTCTCGATGGGAATGAGCAACGATTTCGAGGCGGCGATCGCCGAGGGTGCAACCCACGTACGCGTCGGCCGGGCAATATTCGGTGGTTGACGCAGGCTCACGGACTCGGCTTATTTCACTGGCGAGTGGAAGCAGCGGAAACGCGCTCTTGGTTCAATACGGATCAGTGACGGGATTGGTCGATTGTGGCATCGGCCCGAACAGGTTGCGATCCGAGCTGCTCGAACTCGGATTACGACTCGCTGATCTGAGTTTCGTTTTTATCACGCACGAACATGTCGACCATATTCGCTCCATTCCCGCGCTCCGGAAAGCCGGGGTTCCAGTCGTTACCGGTGCCGGCACCGCGCAATCGATGGGACTCACCACAGGGGAATGGATTCGTATCAAACATGGCGCGCGATTCGAGTGCGGTGGGATCGAAGTTTCGGCGGTGCGAACCTCTCATGATGCGGCTGAATCGCTCGGTGCGGTTGTGCAATTGGGTGATCTGACCGCGGCGGTATTCACTGACATGGGCGAATGGGACGCCGTGACGGTGGATGCCATGTCGCGCGCTGATGTCATCGTGGTCGAAGCGAATCACAATATCGAAATGCTGAAACGTGGTCCCTATCCTGCGCATTTAAAGCGGAGGGTCTTATCGTCAACTGGCCACCTCTCGAACGAGGAGTGCGGACGATTGACCGAAGCCGCCCAGGAACGTTCGGGCAAGAGCGCGACGATCTATCTGGCGCATCTGTCCGAAACGAACAATTCTCCTGGGCAGGCAATGACCGATGTCGCGTCGTTTGGTGGTTGGCAGGCTGCCGGGCTCACTCCCCTTCCCCGTGGAAGTGCACTCGATCTCCTTGCCAAGGGGCCAACAACCCGGCGACCAGGAGTCGAAGTTCAGCAACCACTCTTTCCGGTCTCTCCTCCTGGCGAGCCACACCCTGGCATTGATTGACGGCGTTGCCTGCGTTTGAATTGGGAGTGATCCATTGTCCACCATCCTTTTGATGCACGATCGTCTGGCGACGTCCATGTTGCTGTTTATGGCGGCAATCGGAATATGGGGACTCTTCATGTACTTCACCGGAGGTGGAGTCACGGGAAGCTTTAGTGGAGCGCTGGCGATTGGCGAAGTGCTTATCCTGGCGCAGGTTGCTTTCGGCGTGATCCTCTATATCAAGGGGTTTCGTGCAGATTCGTCGATCCATATTCTGTACGGTCTTACCGCCGTGATCGCGTTGCCATTCATCTGGAGCTATATGCGTGAGCGGGATGCCCGGCAAGCATTGCTGATCTTCAGTTTGGGTGCGCTCTTCATTGCGGGGCTCGCGGTTCGCGGAATGACGACAGGCTCCTGAGTACCGGGTGATATCCCAATCGTAGAATGTACGAACACCCCGAAACCAAACGCTCTTACAATGCGTAATTAGTGACATCTGGACACAGCGAATACTGGTGATTTGCTGATACGAACTAGGGTTTCGAAGTACGTTGACAAGGCTACGTCACGAGCGTACAATCTGACCGTACAGTCCGAAAGATACGTTCGCGACGGCATGGGACATCGCGTAAGGAGTGGGAGTGGAAGGCAGTTCCCGCGATTACCAACCGGTAATCGATCAAGCATTGCAGGTGGTTTATAGCCATCATCACCGCTTGATTAGCCAGCTATATCCAAGCGCTTTCGAGCCACTATCGCTCGATGCTTTGCGTGATGGTCCGCTTGGTCGAGATCTTGGTAAGCTCGATCGCCTCGCCCGAGGCGAAGTACGTGAGCAGAAGGATCACGTATTAACGGCGATCGATTCGATCGTTCAGCTTTTGTTTTGGCCGGCGGCCGCAGACGACTACACAGTGCCACGCTCGTTCTGGGATTCTGAGCTTGGTCGCATGCTGGCACTGGCAAAATTCCGGGCCTTTGAACCGAACGAGCTGGTCTCGATCGGGAATGCCGCCCAGCAGCTCAATGTCACCCGCCCCACGATATATCGATGGATGGATGATCGGACCCTCAGTTACGTCAAGGACGATATGAGCGGCCGAACGTTCGTGGTGCGGAAGGATATCGAGAATCTCAAGCGAGTCGCCGCCGAACTTGGCTCGCCGGAATAGCGCAGGAATCCAAGAAAATCTCCTTCAGCGGCGCCGAAAGGCGCCGTTTTTGGTTGCTGGCGAAAGGGGATCGGCCGAGTCTGGTTCGTCCGAACTTTCTCCCCGACGCTCCTCGCCATCTGAGAAGCTGAGTGAGGCGATGAGAAAAGAGTCTGCACATTTCCCGAGTGACGGTTAGGGAAAGTGATATCACTGGAGAGCGGCAAGTCGTCTGGCGATCGTGATCTCTGGCACTCGAACGTGCCCGGACGGCATATAAGCGTCTATGTACGGTATTGACGACCCTGGTTTAGCGGAAATCTAACGGGATACGGCGGGAAAGCCGCGAGACGATTTCGTAGCCGATGGTCCCGATAGAAGCAGCTTGCTCGTTGGCCGATGGTGCGCCTGACTCGGGAGTGCCGATCATCGTGACTTCGTCTCCGACGCTGATGTGGAGACCGGGCGGAATGCCGACTGCGCATTGGTCCATCGAAATCCGTCCTCGCACTGGAAGCCGACAACCCCTAAACCCGACCCACCCCAGATTCGAGAGCGCCCGGGGATAGCCGTCTGCATAGCCGATTGGTAGAATCGCGATGCGCTCGTGCTCGGTGGCAACGTACGTTCCGCCGTATCCCGTTCGCGCTCCTGGCAGCATGCGCACAATATGCTGGACGGTTGCGCGCCATTCGAGGGCCGGTGCCATGCCGTCGAAGAGCTTCACATCTTCGGACGGGGATATGCCATACAGGCAAATGCCTGCACGAACCATATTCAGGTCGGCCGCTCGATTGCGGAGAAGGGCTCCGCTGTTGCTGATATGCGCGAGTTCGGGCTGGATCCCGAGATCCGCGAGGGTTTGCCGCACGCGAAGGAATATTCCCAATTGCTCATCCATGCGGTTCATGGTGGCATCGTCCGATTCGGCGAAGTGCGAATAAATACCTTCCAGGTGAATCCTGGGATGGGCGTCAAGTGACCGAGTGAGCGCGGGAGCTTCGCTGGGTTCCACGCCGAAGCGCCGCATCCCGGTATCGATCTTGAGATGTACGACTAACGGTTGAGCAAGCCGCGCGTCCTCCAGCGTGGACAAGAGCCGCTCTGCCTGAACCGCGTCACCTACTCCGATCGCAACTCCCATTCCTGCCGCGATCGGTGCTTCCGATGGGTCCGAGGACCCAAGCACCAGAATTGGACTGGTAATCCCTGCTTCCCGCAGTTCACAGGCCTCGCCCACCGTAGCGACGCCGAAATAAGATGCGCCGCCCCGCAGAGCCGCACGGGCCGAACCGACGGCACCGTGGCCGTACGCATTTGCTTTGACGACTGCCATCAGCCGCGTACCCGGGGAAAGTTGTCCTCGGATCAGCGTGGCGTTGCGTTCGATTATGTCGCCATCGACGATCAGCCGGGTGGGGCGGCGACCGGGGATGGGAACGTCGATTTCAGGCATTTCAGCCGTCGTCTTCGACGCTCTCGGTCGCGATGAGTTTGACCAGATCCTTACGGGATACGATGCCAACGATCTTGTTCGCTTCGGTGACGACCGGAACCGGGTTCACATTGTGGTCGATCATGATGGTGGCCAGATCGAACACCGTGGCGTCCTGGTCGATATTGACGACAGGAGACGTCATCAACTCGCGCGCGGTGGTCGCGAGCACGCGCCGCATTTCGTGATCGAAGTCGCTTGCGTCATCGTGGGTTTCGCGATTCCAGGGGAGGCGAAGTTTTCCTGCCTGAAAGTAGCCTCCCAGAAAGGAAACGGTTTCGGGAACATCGACTTCGGCTTTCCGGGTAACCAGGTCCGATTCGGTGATGATACCAAGCAGCTCGCCGTCGTCCACGACCAGGACGCCCGGAACATCACTGCTTACCAACATTGCCGCCACGGTGCCGACGGTATCGTCCGGCGACACGACTGGCACCTTTTTGCGCATGATCGATGCGATGCTGACTTCATCCTGGCTCACGACTATCCCACGCTTTCTATTTCGAGCTCTGCTAACACTCTGGCAATTGCTTTCGGCAGATCGGTCGCCACTACTCCGAGGGTCGAGAGCTCCTGGGTCAAGCGCAACGCTGCTTCCGTGCCAGCATAGATGGCGAGCGATACCGCGTCGACCGAATTCAAACCTTGAGCAAGAAATGCTCCAATGGAACCAGAGAGCACATCACCGGTGCCGGCCGTCGCGAGCGCGGGCGACGCGGTTTCCACTGTGCGTACCATCTGACCGTCACTGACGTAGGCTTTTCCGGCTTTGAGTACCACCGTCTGATTCCAGGCCAAGGCTGCGTCGCGTACCGCGGCGGCGGGATCTTCCAGGATGAGATCGGTATGACGAATACTCAGGGCCGCAAGCTCCCCCACATGGGGGGTGAGAATGAGCGATCGCGGAGCCACTTTGTCCCACCATGACTCCCGTTCGGAAAGCCAATGCAGCGCGTCCGCGTCCACCACCGTCGGCGTTTCTTTTCCGACAACAGCGTTTTCCTGTTGGGTCGTAGTCTCATTCGAACGAGAACCGAATCCCATCGAACGGGAACCCGACTGGTGCGTTTCCCCAAACAGGCCACCGAGCAGCGCATAGGCCGATTCGTCGCGCGATAGGCCGGGACCGATGACGATCGCTTTGGATTTCTCGACCTGCGGTGAAATGAGCTCGATGGCTTTGTGAACTCCCTGAACGCTGTCGCTGTCGGGAAGCGGCAGAAAAACCGCTTCCGGAACGAGCGTGGCTGTTGCGCCGACCGATGAGCGTGAGATCGCCAGGCTGACGATTCCGGCTCCAGACCGGGCGGCGCCCATTGCTGCGAGGGCAGGTGCTCCGATATATCCTGGCGAACCGCCGACAATCACCACTCCACCCACGCCCCATTTATGGGCCGTTCCATCTCGTTTGGGCAGAAGCGAAAGCGCCATCGCTCGGTCGATAAATTCGACCTTCAGGCTCGATGTCATGATTCTTGAGTTCCCTTCAACGCGATCACTATTGCCATCGCGTCCGTTCGTGAATGCGTGATTGACACGGTAAAGTCTGTGAGGCCAAGCAGCTCGGCGCGCGCTTTGGCATCGCCGTGAAGCACAAGCACCGGTTTGCCGCGACGATTAACCTGAGTTTCCATCTCGCGCCATTTGATTCCGCGTATGCCGGTGCCGAGCGCTTTCGACGTCGCTTCCTTGACGGCAAAGCGCCCTGCCAGCTCCTCGGTCCGGTTGCGAAATCGAGATCGCTCGAACTCGGTGAAACAGCGGTTGAGAAAGCGTTCGCCAAAATCGTCGAGCACATGTTGGATACGGGCAATCTCGATGATGTCGATGCCAACTGAGATATTTCCAGATTTGTCTGGATCGAATTCCGGCAGGTAGATCATGCGGTGCTCCCCGTACGTGGCCCTGCGACCCGATATCTCTCCAGGAAAGCCACTCGAGCTGAAGTGAAGGTCCCGGCGGCGATCGACACGCGCATCGCTTCCATCTGGCGAACGAGAAAACGGAGATTATGAACCGAAGCGAGTCTCAGCCCCAGAACTTCGCGGGCCCGGAATAGATGATGCAGATACGCCCGATCGAAGTGCTGGCAGGTTTCGCAGTCGCACTCAGCCTCGATTGGGATGAACGCCTCGCGGTGGCTCTTGTGCAACAGATCGATTCGGCCGTCGGGCGTGAACACCGAACCGTTGCGGGCAAGCCGTGTCGGAAGCACGCAGTCGAACATGTCAATCCCCTGAGCTACTCCATTCCAAAGATCCTCTGGCGAGCCGACACCCATGAGATAGCGCGGTTTGTGCTGAGGGAGCTCCGGAATGACAATGTCGAGCATTTCAGCCATCTCGGCTTTTGTCTCGCCCACACTCAAACCACCTACTGCCACACCGGAAACATCGGACGCAGCGACGAATTCCGCGCTCAGTTTGCGCAATTCTGGTTCCATGCCGCCCTGGCAAATTCCGAAGAGCACACCTTTTCTGGGACGATCCGAATCGACAAGCGCGGTGATGCAGCGATCCAGCCAACGATGGGTTCGCATCATGGCGTCGTAAATTTTGGTCGATTTGGCAGGCAATCCGACCAGATGGTCGAGCGCCATCATGATGTCAGAACCGAGCTGTCCCTGGATATCGACGGCGCGCTCCGGCGTGAGCATGTGCAACGACCCGTCGATGTGGGATCGAAAGCGGACGCCTTCCTCGGTTACCTTGGCTTGTTGCGCCAGTGAGAAGATTTGGAACCCACCACTATCGGTGAGGATCGGACGTTGCCAGCGCATGAATGCGTGCAGACCGCCGGCCTTTTCGATGAGATCGGGACCGGGTCGGAGCATGAGGTGATACGTGTTGGCCAGGACGATTTGTGCGCCGAGCCGATCGACCTCGTTCGGGATGCAAGGTCTTGACGGTGGCCTGAGTCCCGACCGGCATGAACACGGGGCTCTCGATTGGACCTTTCCGAGTGTGAATCAGACCGAGCCGGGCTCGAGAATGCTCGTCAGTTGCGCGCAGGTCGAATGAAAAGTCGCTTCCGGGAGGACCAGAAGCGACAGGATCGGTCGAGTTACTGAGGGATGATTCTTCAGCGATCAATCGGTCGCTTTCTTGCAATGCGGTGGTCACCTAGCCTTAGCGCGGCTGGTTGTATCCCGCCTGCAGGCGGCGGTTACGGGCTCGTTGCACTGCGTCGGCACGATCAGCGCCGTTGGATGCTGCAGATGCGGTCGACTTGGACGAACCGTTCGATGCAGCTGCCTTGACCGTCGGCGCTTCTCCAACGTTGTCCATGAAGGAGACGTCCGCCAGCGGGTCCGCTTTGGAAGCGACTGGCTTCACCTCTTCCACCTTGGCGGTTTTTGATCCTGCAGACGTGGACTTGGCAGTGGCAACCGACGAAGACTTGGATGTCGAGGAGGTCGTCGATGTCGACTTCGCCGCTGATGTCGATTTAGATCCACTCTTCGTAGCTGAGCTGGCGGCGCTTTGAGCGGTCTTTTTGGCCGAGTTTGCTTCTTTTTGCAGCGTGCCGGTTACTCCGCTGAGCTCGCCCTTCACACCAGCGATCTCGCGATCGACCTGACTGCGCAGCTCACGAACGTTCACGCCAGCCTCACGCTCGAACTCGCCCTGGAGATCAGTGGTCATGCGCTTGGCATCCCGAAGTAGTTTGCCCGCCTGGCCTGCGAGCTCCGGAAGTCGGTCCGGTCCAAAGATAATGAGTCCAACGATCGCGATGATCACGATCTCTTGCACTCCCATTCCCAGGAAACCCATATCAGTTGGTCCTCGTTCTCAAGTGGAATCGGTGCTCGGGACGGCGAAGTCTTGTCGGCAAGAGCACATTGAAGTATAGCATTGGCAGTTCCGGCACTCCGGCCTTTTGGGGAGCTGTTTCGAGAGGGAAAGGACGCGTCTGGTCAGGTCATGAAAGCAATCGTTGGGCTCGGGAATCCGGGAAGTCAATACGCGGGAACTCGGCACAACATCGGATTCATGGTGGTCGATCGGCTAGCCACTTTGCACAGCGCACCTACGCCGAAATCGCGCTTCAAGTCACTGGTGACGGAAGTGATGATTGGAACCGAAAAGGTCGTTTTACTCAAACCGCAAACGTTCATGAACCTGAGTGGCGATGCTGTTCGGCTCATGGGCGCCTGGTACAAGTTGTACGCTGACGAAATTCTGATCGTTGCTGACGAACTCGATTTGCCGTTCGGGACGTTGCGATTGCGCGAACGAGGCAGCGCAGGGGGGCACAATGGGCTCGCATCAGTCATTCAACAACTGGGCACCAATGAGTTTCCACGACTGCGGGTGGGAATCGGCCGGGGACGTTCGAGTGCTACCGCGCAGGTGCTCTCGAAATTCTCAACCGATGAACAACCCGAGCTGCCCTTCGTGATCAATGATGCCGTCGATGCCTGCGAAATCTGGGTGCGGGATGGTGCGACGATGGCCATGAACCGGGTCAACGCTTCTGCGGCGAAGCCGGTGACTGAAACAGGAGGATCGAAGAGTGTCTAAGTTGCATCATGCCATCGAGCGAGTCGGCGTGGTCGGCGCGGGCACAATGGGCAGCGGAATTGCCCAGGTGATTGCCCAGGCCGGTATTCCGGTGACCATGGTCGACCGTCGCGAGCAGGACCTGCAACGTGGCTTGACGACGATTACGAAGAGTCTCGAACGCCTCAAGAAGAAGGGCGTCCTGGACGCTGAAGCAATGGAATCGATTCAAGCGCGGATTTCAGTTTCCACCGACACGTCCTCATCTACAGGGTGCAGATCTGGTTATCGAGGCAATCTACGAAAACCTTGGTGCGAAGTCTGAGCTCTTCAGCACATTAGATACCGTGGTCAGTACAGGAACGTTGCTTGCCAGCAACACGTCGTCCATCTCGATATCCGCTCTCGCGGCGACGGTCTCTAACCCGGAGCGGTTTCTTGGACTGCACTTTTTCAATCCCGTGCCAGTGCTCCCGCTCGTGGAGGTTGTCAAAGGCCTACAAACGTCTGATCTGGCAATTGAGCGGGCCACCGAGTTTGCGATTGCGATTGGCAAGTCTCCGGTACTGGTGCAAGACGCTCCGGGATTCGCAGTCAATCGAGTTCTCGTGCCGATGATCAATGAGGCAGTGTTTGCATTCAGCGAGGGAGTCGCAGGACGCGATGAGATCGATGCAGTGATGACTCTAGGCGCAGGACATCCGATGGGACCATTGACGCTCGCCGATTTGATTGGGCTAGACGTTTGCCTCTCGATCATGGAAGTCCTGCATCGGGATTTGGGGGACGACAAGTATCGCCCGGCTCCCCTGCTGCGGCGAATGGTTGCGGCTGGTAAGCTGGGACGAAAATCCGGAGAAGGTTTTTATGTCTACGAAGGGACGTCCTGAGTGTCGGAGAATGCGATCCCGATTCGAATGCTGATTGCCAAACCTGGTCTCGATGGGCATGATCGGGGCGCCAAAGTCATGGCGCGCGCTTTCCGGGATGCGGGATTCGAGGTGATCTATACCGGTCTCTTCCAAACGCCGGAGATGATCGCCAATGCGGCTCTGCAGGAAGATGTCAGCGTCATTGGATTGAGCATCCTTTCGGGTGCGCACATGACGCTCTTTCCGCGCATCATGGAAGAGATGAAGGTGCGCGGACTGGACGATGTGCTGGTCGTCGCCGGAGGGACAATTCCGGAGGAAGACCGTCCAGAAATTTTGGCAATGGGCGTGTCGACAATTTTTGGCCCCGGCACATCAATGGCGTCCGCAATCGATTACGTCCGCGAACATGCCCCCAGTCGGTCCAGTGTCGGTTCCTGACCCGCTTATCGAGCAGGCACTCGCCGGAGAGCAACGAGCAATTGCCAGGCTCGCCACGCGGATCGAAAATCAGCCAAATGCCGCGGAATCGATCGTTTCATCGCTCTATCCTTTTTCGGGCAACGCTCACATTTTTGGGGTCACCGGCCCGCCTGGTGCAGGCAAGAGCTCGTTGTTGTCTCGGTTGGCTAAGGTGTTTTCGGCCCGTGGCAAGCGGATTGCTATTGTCGCGGTCGACCCCAGCAGTCCGAAGTCGGGCGGGGCTACCCTCGGAGATCGCATTCGCATGTCTGATTCCGCGCTGGATCCCAACGTCTTCGTACGAAGCCTGGCTTCCCGTGACCGAAGTGATGGATTGGCTCCCGCTGCTGCTGATCTGACGTTGCTTTTCGACGCGGCCGGGTATGACTACGTCGCCATCGAGACGGTTGGCTCTGGGCAGGATCAGCTCGAGATTGCCGATCTCGTGCACACGACGGTGCTGATCCAAATTCCCGGAGCGGGGGATTCCGTGCAGCTGCTGAAGGCTGGCGCTATGGAGATCGCTGATATCTATGTCGTCAACAAGGCCGATCTTCCCGGCGCGCAACGGGTATCACGAGATATTCGGACCATTCTTGGACTAGCGCCAGGCGAAACAAATGCATGGGGGCCGCCCATTGTGCTGACATCCTCGGTCGACGCCACGGGCCTGGAAACACTTGCCGACGCGATAGATCGGCACTTTGAGTATCTCCAAAGTGCGCAGCTTCTGGGCGAGCGAAAACGACGCATCGCACGTTCGGAACTGAAACGCGCGGTGTCTCGCAAGGTGAAGCTGCTGGATGATGGGAGTACCGCAGCGCTCATAGATCAGCTCGTGTTGCGATCGACGACACCGGATCACGCCGCGGAAGCCTTCCTTAGGGATTTGGTTCAGGACACACCCGAGCGCTGAGATGCAGCCCGGTTTGCGATAAGCCCGGCCATCACGCCAGCTCCGATGCCATTGTCGATATTTACTACTGCGATTCCTGGTGAACAACTCTGCAACATTGTGGTGAGCGCACCCGTTCCTTCGCCACCGAAGCCATATCCGGTAGAAGTCGGCAGCGCGACAACCGGCAAGGGTACGAGTCCGGAAACGACTCCGGGAAGTACGCCGTCCATACCGGCGGCCACAATCAGGACATCAGGATCGAATTTCAGGACTTCGCGCAACGGCTGCACCAATCGGTGCAGTCCGGCAATGCCCATGTCAAAACGGAGCGAAGTCTGACAACCCATTTCGGTCAGGACAGCGCAGGCTTCCAGCGCTTGCGGCCGGTCGGACGAACCGGCGGTGAGAATACCCACACGTCCACCATCAATTGGGTGCTCGACGCCGGACAGGAAAGCGACGAGGGTGCATCCAGCAGGATCGTAGGTCGACTCGATCTGCAACGCCGTAAGCGCTTCCGCAATCGAATTCACGTGCACGGGGTCAACGCGAGCCACCAGGGCGCGTCCTTCAACAGCAACTAACCTCTGAACGGCAGTCACGATCTGGTCGAACGTTTTTCCTTTGCCGTACACCACTTCCGGCACACCGGTACGTCTCCGGCGGGAAGGGTCGATCCGCACACCCAATTCTTCGGAAATGTCGTCATCGTCGTGCAAGGCACGGATGAGGTCGTCGAAGGGATCCAACAGGGTCACGCTGGCGCTCCGGCAATTGCCTGCTCGATGAGGGCATCCAGATCTACATGTTCCTCAGATTTCGGTTCGATTTTGAAATACCCGAGAAACTCGATATTGCCAGCTGGACCTTTGATGGGGGATGGAATGAGGCCGGCGAGCTGCATTCCATTTGCTTCTGCGCTTGCGACAACCTCGCGAAGAATTCGAGTATGGACGGCGTTGTCGCGTACCACACCGTTTTTCCCGACTTCACCCTTCCCCGCTTCGAACTGGGGCTTGATGAGCGCCACCATCGTTGCGCCGGGCGACGAGATACGTGTCACGGCCGGGAAGAGTTTCGCCAACGAAATGAACGACGCATCGATGGCAGTGAAGGCGACCGACATGGGCAGCGATTCCAGGTATCTGGCATTGGTACGGTCCATAACAACCACCCGAGGATCGTTGCGTAACTCCAGCGCGATCTGTCCGTAGCCAACATCGATAGCGAACACGGAGGCCGCGCCTCGTTGCAGCATGACATCGGTGAATCCGCCGGTGCTTGCACCTATATCGGCGCAGACTTTCCCGGTTAGGTCGATGCCAAATTCGGACATGGCACGATCAAGCTTTTCCCCACCACGACTGACAAATCGAGGAGGTGCGACGAGCGAGATCGGGGTTGTGTCTTTGACCTGCTCGCCGGCTCTGAGCGATGGCCGGTCGTCCACGAGCACTACTCCGGCCATGATAAGGGCCTGCGCTTTACTGCGGGTTGGCGCGAGGCCGCGCTCGACCATTGCCAGATCCAGTCGTTGGCTCATCGGATGAATGCACCATATCCGCTCGTCATGTGCGCGTCACAGACGGCGATAGCCAGTGCATCTGCGGCATCGTCCGGTTGCGGCACATGATCAAGTCCCAGGATGATGCGCACCATCTCCTGAACCTGATTCTTGTCGGCCTTTCCATAGCCGACAATGGATTGTTTGACTTCACTGGGGGTGTATTCGCGCACCGGTATGCCGCGCTCGGCTGCCGCCAGCAGGACGACCCCGCGCGCTTGCCCAACCGAGATGGCTGTCGTGACATTGCGGGCGAAAAAGAGCTTCTCGACAGCCATGATATCTGGATCATGGTCGCTCAACAGAATCCGCAAATTGCCATAGAGCTGCAGCAGACGCTCTGGCATGGAATCGGTGGGAAAGGTTTCAGCGATGCCGTAATCGATCATCGCGGGCGCGCCTTCGGCGGTATCAATCACGCCGTAACCAAGTCGGGCCGTTCCGGGGTCGATGCCGAGCACAATCATCGGTTCATCGACTCCGTTTCCAGGGACTTAACTGGCTTCAGCGATGAGCTCGTCGGTGAACTCGAGATTGGAATAGACGGTTTGTACGTCGTCGAGCTCTTCGAGTTTTTCGAGAAGACGGATCACCCTGATAGCTGATGCGGTATCGGGTGCAACGGTGGCTTTTGGCTTCATCACCGGATCGGCGGAATTGACTGAAATACCGGCAGCGACCAACGCTTCCTGCACGACATGCAGCAATTGGACCTCGGTGTAAATTTCTATTCCATCGTCGTCGATCGAGACATCATCAGCACCAGCGTCGATCGCCGCGAGGGCGATCTCCTCCGGGTCGGCACCGTTCACATCGACCGAGATGAGCCCGACATTGTCAAACATCCAGGCAACGCTTCCGTTTTCCCCAAGCGTGCCGCCAGCACGCGTCAGCGTGGACCGAAGCTCGCCAACGGTGCGGTTGCGATTGTCCGTAAGCGTACGGATGACCACCGCTACTCCCGCGGGACCATAGCCCTCATACGAAATTTCGTCGTAGTTGTCGGCATTGCCCGCGCCGGTCGCGCGTTCGATCGCGCGATCAATATTGTCTTTCGGCATGTTTTCGCCACGGGCTTTCTGGACGGCGATGCGCAGGGCGGAATTGGCATCCGGATCAGGGCCACCCGAGCGTGCGGCAACCGTGATCTCACGCGCGAGCTTGGTGAAGAGCTGTCCGCGCTTTTGATCGTTGGCGCCTTTGGCCCGTTTGATCGTTGCCCATTTCGAATGTCCCGACATAGAAGTGCTTACCTCTTGAAAAGCGTCGTGTGTAGAACCGATAAATTATAGCAGCAGCCCCGGAACCGGGAAATTGTGAACAGTTTTCAGTTGATTGAATTCTGGTTCACGACCTGCTATCCTCATATGAAATGCACATCGGCCGAAGTCCTGAAAGCGACCGTACCATCATGACTGTTTGCTCGGAGCCGAGCATCGACAATTGAAGACTTGGCCTTTGACATCCCACGTGCGCCTGTTCGCGGGATGTTTTTTTATGCCATTTACCCGCACTCTCGTCCGGTGCGACGTAAGACCGGATGGGAAACGTCAAAAAAGCAGGGTGTGAACGATGTCGGAGCTTCTGGAAAAAGGTCGTACGCAGGGATACCTGCTGACTGACGATCTCCTGGCCCTCTTCCCTAATGCGGAAGACCAGATCGAACATCTCGACCAGCTGTATTCATCGTTGGTCACCGAGGGAATCGAGGTTCTGGAGAACGCTCCGGCTCACCCGGAGGTCGATCGCCGGCAGTCTCAGGAAGAGCGGCTGGAGCAGGCCGAGCAACCTTCAGGGGTTGGCGATTCAGTGCGTCTCTACCTGCAGCAGATCGGCGAAACCGATTTGCTGACCATGCAGGGAGAGGTCGACCTTTCGAAGCGGATCGAGCTCGGGAAGTTCGCGCTTGCGCAACTCGACGAAGATGCGAATCTGTCCATCTCTGATCGGAAGTCGCTGCGCGCGTTGATCGAAGACGGCGAGCGCGCTCGAGCTCACCTTATTCAGGCCAATCTCCGCCTTGTGGTCTCCGTCGCCAAGCGCTATGTCGGACGCGGGATGTCTTTTCTGGACTTGATCCAGGAAGGAAACATTGGGCTTATGAAAGCTACCGATAAGTTCGACTACAAACGCGGATTCAAGTTCAGCACCTATGCCACGTGGTGGATTCGGCAGGCAATCACCCGGTCGATCTCGGATCAGAGCCGGACCATTCGGCTGCCAGTTCATGTTGGTGAAACCATCAACCGCGTACGGAAGACCTCACACCGTTTGCAGCAGATTTTCGAACGCGAGCCGACCGCAGATGAAATCGGCCGAGCGATGAATATGACGGATGAAAAGGTCCGTCAGGTGCTCGATGTGAGTCGTCACCCGATTTCGCTGGAGGCGCCTGTCGGCCAGGACGGAGATGCGTTCCTGGGGGACTTCATCGAGGACAGCGCGCTTCCCCAGCCGGTGGAGCTCGCATCGCATCAGCTCCTCAAGATGCAGATCGCGGACGCGCTCGACAAGTTGAGCGAACGCGAGCGGCGAATCATCGTGCTGCGCTTTGGGCTGGAGGATGGCAAGTTCCGAACCCTGGAAGAGGTCGGGCGTGAGTTTGGCATTACCCGAGAGCGAATTCGGCAGATCGAGGCCAAGGCGTTGCGTAAGCTGAGGCATCCTTCGTACAGCCGCCAGCTTCGGGGCTACCTGGACTAATTTTCCCTTCGACATTGCAATTCACGAAGAGAACGGCCCAGCGAATGTTCGCTGGGCCGTTCGATTCTTGCTGGATGCGGACTACGGGGTAGTCAGGATGAGCGATACGTTGTGGCCGCCGAATCCCATCGAGTTCGTCATGACACTGGCGATTTCCAACTGGCGGCAGGAATTGGGTATGTAGTCAAGGTCGCAATCAGGGTCGGACGTTTCCTGGTTGATGGTGGGCGGGGCGACCTGGTCTCGTATCGCCAAGGTCGATACCACCGCTTCGAGCGCGCCAGCAGCGCCAAGAAGGTGACCGGTCATCGATTTCGTTGAACTGATAGGAAGCTTGTACGCCGCATCTCCGAAGGCACCCTTGATCGACTGGGTTTCGAATTTTTCATTCAGCGGCGTGGACGTGCCGTGGGCGTTCATGTAGTCAATCTGCGCTGGCTGGAGTCCGGCGTCCGCCAGTGCAAGTTTCATCGCCCGGGCCGCCCCTTCTCCTTCGGGCGATGGTTGCACGATATGGTTCGCGTCATCGGTGGCGCCGTACCCGGCCACTTCCGCGAGAATGCGTGCCCCGCGTGCCAGCGCGTGCTCGCGCTCTTCCAGAACGAGCACCGCCGCACCTTCGCCTACCACGAACCCGTCACGTCCAAGATCGAATGGACGGCTTGCGGCGGTCGGGTCGTCGTTTCGCTTCGAAAGCGCCCCCATCGCGCTGAAGCCAGCCACACTCAAGCGAGTGACGGGAGCCTCGCATCCACCCGCATAGACAATGTCAGCCATATCATCCCGGATCCAGCGCATCGATTCGCCAATGGCATGTGCCGAGCTCGCACATGCGGAAACCGTCGCCATATTCGGGCCTTTCGCATCGAGGCGCATCGCCACATGTCCGCTGGCCATATTGGCCAGCATCATTGGCATAAAGAAGGGACCGATGCGTTTCGGCCCGTGCTCCAGAAATGTCTCCATGCCGGTCTCGATCGTTTCGATGGCGCCCATTCCCGTGGCGATCAAAGCACCTGTTCGATTGGGATTGGGGGGATCGGCGGTAAGACCGGCGTCGTCTGCAGCGGCCATCGCCGCAGCAACCCCCAATTGGCAGTACCGGTCCATTCGCCGGTAATCCTTTTTGCCGAGGATTTCATCCGGCAAAAATCCCTTCACCTCCGCGGCAATGGTGGTTTCGAACCCGGTCGTATCGAAGCGGGTGATCGGTCCGACCCCGGAAGTGCCGGCAAGCAAGTTGGACCAGGTCGTTTCTGCGTCAAGTCCGACCGGCGAGATGGCGCTTATTCCGGTAATCACAACTCGTCGACGCGCGGATGAATTTGTCATAGATGTACTCCTCAGTCGACCGGCTCGCGCCGATTCGCAGTCGAACAGTATCGCATTCAGATACGGCGAAACGGTGAACAAGTGGTGTACGCTCTAGTCCGACCGACTCTGCGGTGTGCGTGCATCGTGACGTGGTCGTGAGCCGATAAATCACATGAGTCGGGAGCTGCCTTGCGTGGTTCCCACCTGCATAATGCAGGTTCAGGACTCCGTCACACACGGCATTGCGGGGTCGGCACCCTCTTCTGGAGATCACAGCGCGTGCTTTTTGTCATCCTCGGCTCTGACCGAGCACTTGCCAGACATGTCTTGGATCAGAAGCTTACCCAGCTAGATCCCACTGGCATGGACACGGACCGGATCGATGCCGGGACGAACTCATATGACGCGCTCTTCGCGGCGGTGACCGCGGCGCCGTTCTTCGGTTCGCATCGAGTGATCGTACTCAACGGTCTGCTGGCGCAAAATGTGTCGAAAGGTGGGCGAGGAGTCAAGGCGAAAACGGACTCAGATGTGGCACGTCTGGTAGCGGCCATTCCAGAAACGACTCATCTCATTCTGTTCGATCCGGAGTTGGCCGAGCTGAACGCTTCTTTGAAGAAACAGCTTCCCGATAGCGTATCCGTATCGGTAAACGAAGCGCCGCGTGGAACTGCGCTGATCGAGCTGGCGCAACGTTATGCCAGTGACAATGGCGTGAAACTCGACAAAGCGAATGCACGAGCTGTGCTGGATCGACTTTTCCCCGCGTACTGGCCGCAAGCTCCCATGAATCGGGCGTTCGACAAGCCTCCGTCCGTCGAGCAACTGGAATCGGAGATTGCCAAGCTCGCACTCGCGGCGTACCCCGATCCTATCTCGATCGAGGTCATCGACGAGATGATTCCGCAGCGGAGTGAGGAACGCATATTTCCTCTACTCGACGCGGTTATCGGGGGCAATCAGCGCGGTGCGCTGGTGGAAGCAGAGAACGCGCAACGCGCAGGCGAAGAAGCCGGACGGACGATGGCTCAGCTTTACCAGCAGATCGAGCTGGCAGTCGCTGCCAAAGCTCAGGGACGACCGTCAGATCCGATGCAAGCAGGACGGGCGCTCGGACTTGCGAATGCCAATCGGATGCGAAAGGTAGAGCAGGCCGCGCAGCGTGCGCGTGTCGCCCCAGCGCGACAGCTTCGGCTGGCACTTGAAAATGACCGGAAAATGAAAACTGGGCAGTTGCGCACCCCGGACGAGGGACTGGTCGATCTGGTGGTACGCGTGACAGGGCCAACAAAAAACCGGTAGCGAACGTGCCACCGGTCTCCTGGTGCCCGGACGAACAATCGTCCGATTGCGAGCTATCGTGAAATCATTACGCCGCGGCGAGGGCGTTGAACTTCTTCATCAGGCGAGACTTGCGTCGCGCTGCATTGTTTGGGTGAATAACACCGCGGTTCGCCACACGATCGAGCGTACTAATGGCTTCGCCCACAGCGCTAGCAGCCACGTCAGCATCGCCCAGGCGAATTGCCAACTCTGCCTTCTTCACGTAGGTGCGAGCCTCAGTTCGGTAGGGTCGGTTCCGAAGTCGCTTTTGCTCGTTAACCCTGATACGCTTCTCAGCCGACTTGCTATTAGCCAATTTTGAATCACCTCAATAAGAGTTAGGGAACCATGGTCTTCGCAGCATTTCGACACCACGAAGCTGCGCCCGCTCATCGCGTCGCGACGGGCAATCATACCAAATCGTGACGACACCTAGCAACGCCCCTCTTCCGTCGTGGGCAGATGACGCGGTAGAAGAGTTTTCGCTCGACGACGGCAGCATCTATTCCGGCGGTGACTCCGCTCCCTCCGCTGCCAGTTCGATGGCAAGAAGCGCCGTCATCATTGGCATCGCTTTCATGGCCAGCCGGCTGCTAGGTCTGTTGCGCGAAATCATTCTTGCCAATCGGTTCGGAACGTCGAGCGACTATGACGCCTACGTCAGTGCGTTTCGAATTCCCGATCTCCTGTTCCTCGTCATTATGTCTGGTTCCTTTGGCGCGGCGTTCATCCCCGTGTTCGGCGGATTGCTTGCCAAGGGCCAAAAGGATCAAGCTGACCGGCTGGCATCCGCAGTCATAACCTGGACCGCGCTCATCACCGTCGCAATGGGATTGTTGACCTTCGCATTCGCCGATCCATTGATGCGCTACGTAGTGGCTCCAGATTTGCCGCCAGAGGCGATGGACCTGGCAATCAAAACGATGCGGATGCTGCTCCTTTCCCCGCTCTTGCTCGGGATGGGCATTGCGGCCAAAGGCATCCTGGAATCACATCTCAAATTCACGCTGCCGGCGTTGGCTCCGGTGGTCTACAACCTCGCCATCGTCCTGGCGGCACTCTTTCTGGCGCCGACCTATGGCATCGAAGGCGTGACGTTCGGTGTGCTCATCGGCGCGCTGTTGCATGTCGGGATTCAGATTCCCGGGGTTATCCGCACTGGTCTGAAGTTTCGACCGACGATCTCGCGCAATGTAGTCGGCCTGGGTGAGGTCGGTGTTCTCCTGCTGCCACGGGTGATTGGACAGGCAGCTTTCCAGATCAATTTTGTAGCGGTGAATCACTTTGCGTCGCAGACCGGTGAAGGGAGCGTTTCTGCGCTGAATTACGCCTGGCAGATGCTGATGTTGCCGAATGGCGTGCTGGCGCTCAGTATCTCGACGGTCATCTTCCCCACCATGGCTGCGCAGTTCGAACTGGGGGATATCGATGCCTTCAAGGGCACATTGCAGCACGGGTTACGGCCGTTACTGTTTTTGCTGGTGCCGGCTTCGATTGGGTTATTCGAGTTCCGCACCTCTCTCTTTCAGACGATTTTCCAGAGCGGGAGTTTCGATGCCAATTCGACAGTGCTCGCCTCTCAGCCACTCGCGTTTCTCGCCCTTGGTTTGATCTGGTACGGGCTGGTCGAAGTCTTGGCGCGGACGTTCTACGCCATGAAAGACACGGTAACACCGGTAGCGGCGGGCATCTTCATCATCATTCTCAACATCATTCTGTCGAAAGCGTTGCTGAGCTCGATGGGTCACGTGGGGCTGGCATTGTCTCTGAGCATAAGCACGGGAGTCGAAGCTTTCATTCTCGTGATCATCCTGCGCCGCCGCATTGGTGGGTTCGGGTCGGAGTTCGGTGTCTGGCTCTCGAAAATCATATTTGCCACGGCGGTCATGGCACTGGTCTCCGCCCTGGTTGCCCCGAAACTCGAGGAGCTGACCGGCGACCCCGGTATCAACCGGGCGATTCAACTCGCAATGCTCGGAATGGCGGTGGCCGCATGCGCGGTGGCGTATTTCCTTGCGGCCTGGCTCCTCAAGATCCCGGAAGCTCGAAATTCGATGGATAAAGTTCGTGGGCGGGTGCGCCGACTCGCGCACCTTGGGTAGTTCAAATAGGCACGCAGGACCGGTCGACTATAATCAGTGGCATGTCGGTCGATGCCTCGCTCCAGAATGGGACGGCTCATGATGCCCGGGTTCCGCTAGAGCGGATCCGGAATTTCAGCATTATCGCGCATATCGACCACGGCAAATCCACGCTGGCCGATCGATTGCTGGAATTGACTGGAACCGTTGGATCGCGGCAGATGATGCAGCAGTTCCTCGATTCGATGGATCTCGAGCGCGAAAAAGGCATCACTATCAAGGCGCGCGCAGTGCGAATGCAGTACCGTGCGAACGATGGCCACACCTATCAACTGAATCTGATCGATACCCCCGGACACGTTGACTTCTCCTATGAAGTCAGCCGTTCGCTGGCGGCCTGCGAGGGTGCACTGCTGGTGGTCGATGCCAGCTCAGGGTATCGAGGCACAGACTATAGCCAATGTTTATCTGGCACTCGAGCAGAATCTCTCTCTGATCGCTGTTATCAACAAGATCGATCTGCCAGGCGCTAACCCTGAAGCGGTACGCAAGGAAGTCGAGAACGTGATCGGCTTGCTCGAGGACGAAATCGTGACCGCGTCGGCCAAGACCGGTATCGGAATCCCGAATGTTCTCGAAGCAGTGGTCTCGCATGTTCCGGGTCCGAAAGGCGATCCCAATGCCCCGGCGCGCGGGCTGATCTTCGATTCCCATTACGATCCCTACAAGGGCGTCATTGCCTACGTGAAGATGGTCGACGGATTTCTTGGAAAAGACGATCGGATCCGATTGATGGCGACCGGCAAGGAGTCGGAAGTCATCGAGCTGGGTTACTTCTCGACCGGGCATGACGCCGGTAGATGGTCTTTATTGCGGTGAGGTGGGCTACGTCGCAACTGGCTTGAAGGTCGTCAAGGATCTGCAGGTAGGCGACACGATCACCAATGCGCTCGATTCCCGCTGCGGACCCTGTTTCCGGATATCGTCCCGCGAAGCCAATGGTTTTTGCTGGGCTGTATCCCGTCGACGGCGAAGAGTATCCAGATGCTCCGGGACGCGCTCGACCGGTTGAATCTGAACGATGCGTCACTGGTTTACGAACCAGAGTCGTCCGCAGCTTTGGGCTTCGGGTTCCGTGCCGGGTTCCTCGGTTTGCTGCATATGGAGATCATTCAGGAGCGGCTCGAGCGCGAATACAACCTCGAACTGCTCACGACAGCGCCAAGCGTGGAATACGAAGTCCAGATGCGCAGCGGCGAAATTCGGGTGCTCGACAATCCGTCGGAACTCCCCGATCCCGGGTCGATCGACGAGATCCGCGAGCCATGGATGAATCTGACCATCATCGTGCCAGCGCGTTACATCGGAAATGTGATGGAGCTGGTCACGACCCGGCGGGGCAGCTTCAAGGAAATGACTATCTCGATGAGGACCGGGTGCAGCTCAATTTCGAGATGCCGCTGGGCGAGGTGATCGTCGATTTCTACGACCAACTCAAGAGCCGGACACAGGGCTATGCTTCGCTTGACTACACCTTCAACTCGCTCCTGCCAGCCGATTTGGTGAAGCTGGATGTGCTGGTCAACGGTGTTGCGGTTGACGCACTCTCGATCATCACGCACCGTGACGACGCGTATACCCGGGGCCGCGATCTGGTGAACGCGCTGCGCCGGCTGATTCCACGTCAAATGTTCGATGTGCCGATCCAGGCATCGATCGGCAGCCGCATTGTTGCGCGCGAGACCATGAAGGCCATGCGAAAGAACGTCCTGGCGAAATGCTACGGTGGCGATATCTCGCGCAAGCGGAAGCTGCTGGAGAAGCAGAAAGAAGGCAAGGCGCGTATGAAGATGGTGGGTAGCGTCGAGATCCCGCAGGAAGCCTTCATGGCCGTTCTAAGCCTGAACGACAGCTCGCAGAACACGAAGAGCTAACGCCTGTGCCAACTCATGAGCAAATCATTGGAGGCGAAGAGCTGCTGCGTCGGATCGAAGGCGCGCCTTTCACCGGACCGATGTTGGATGTCGCCCCGACTCGCCGCACGAAAGTGACCGGGTTGGACGAAGCAGATGTTCCTGCGGTCATGGAACTGCTCGAACGCGCATTCGGACCATACGAAGAGGTCAATGTTCGTCCCGACGACGATCTGCGATTCGATCTCGAACTCTCTCCCCTTGCTGCGACAGAGAACTGGCGAAGCGCCCAACGTCTCCACGAGATCATTGCGTTTCTACGATCGCCCCAGGGTTGTCCATGGGACCGGGCGCAAAATTGGCAGAGTCTGGCACCGAAAGTCGCTGAAGAAGCCTATGAAGTCATCGATGCGATAGCCGATGGTGATTCCGCTGAACTGGCCGGTGAGCTCGGCGATCTGCTCTTGATCGTCGCGCTGCTTACCCAGATTGCGGAAGAGCAGGGCGCGTTCACCATTGAAGATCTCTACGAGACTGTGAACCGCAAGCTGATCCGTCGCCATCCCCACGTCTTTGGAGATGAGGCAGCGGAAACGCCCGAAGCGGTTCTCTCCACCTGGCAGCGCATCAAGCGTGAGGAGCGGGGCACGACGTCGAAGCCGCGAAGCAAGTATGATCGGCTGCCGAAGGCGATGCCGGCGATCGCGAAAGCAGCCATCATGCGCGAGGATGCGACCATTCTCGCAAGTGAGGGGGTCTTACCAGATGGTACGACACTGCTGGCTATGATCGAGACCGCAATTGCTTCCGGACGCGATCCGGAAGCTGAGCTGCAAGCAGCGCTCGACCAAAAATACGCAACGATTTGAACTGTCTCCAATTTTCGAAGAAGGGATTCGTGTGTCCACGTTCCGCGATGTCGACCCAGCGATAACTGGAAAACTCACCTGTGGTTCGCTTCGCGCTGCAAATGCTGGCGAGGAGGTCGTGCTCAGGGGATGGGTTCATCGGCGGCGAGACCTGGGCGGCCTGATCTTCATCGATCTGCGCGATCGCTACGGGCTTACTCAGATTGTATTCAATCCTGAAGTCGCCGCAGACGCGCACGCGGCCGCCAGCGATGTGCGGAATGAGTTCGTATTGCAGGCCACGGGGATCGTTCGAGAACGGCCCGACGGAACCAAAAACCCGCGCTTGAAAACGGGCGAAATCGAGATCGAAGTCCAGGATCTCCAGGTACTGAACTCCGCGCTCAATCCTCCCTTCTATATCAACGAGGAGGGCGATGTCGATGAATCGCTCCGGTTGAAGTACCGCTATCTCGATCTCCGACGGGAGCGGATGCAGCGGAATGTGATCCTGCGACACCAGATCGTGAAGTACATTCGCGATTTCCTGGATAATCGCGGCTTCGTCGAAGTGGAAACGCCGTTGCTGATCCGCAGCACCCCCGAAGGCGCACGTGATTTTGTCGTGCCATCCAGTGGATTTCCCGGAGAATTTTACGCGCTTCCGCAGTCGCCACAGCAGCTCAAGCAGTTGTTGATGGTTGCTGGGTTAGACCGATACTTTCAGATTGCGCGTTGTTTTCGAGATGAGGCGCAGCGCGCTGATCGGCAGCCCGAGTTCACGCAGCTCGATCTGGAAATGTCATTCATCACACAGGAAGACGTGATGGAGATGATAGAGCTGCTGTTTACCGAACTGACCGAGACCTTCACGGACAAGCATTTTTCCAGCCGGCCTTTCTCACGGCTGACTTATGCCGAAGCTATGGACCGGTTTGGGAGTGACCGCCCTGATTTGCGCTTTGGACTCGAATTTCAGCAGGTCACAGAGTCGCTTCGTAACACCGAGTTCAAAGCCTTTGCTGGTGTTATCGAGAATGGCGGAGTCATCAAAGCAATCGTTGTCCCAAGTTGTGGCGGATATTCCCGGAGCCAGATCGACGAAATCACCGAGATTGCCAAGGCGAATGGGGCCAAGGGTCTCGCGACCTTCGCGCTTCGCGACGGCGAAGTGAAATCGCCCATCGCGAAGTTTCTGTCAGAAGCCGAAATTGCAGCGCTCACATCTGGTATTGGCGCGAACGATGGCGACCTGGTCGTGATCGTGGCAGATACGTTCGACGTGGTGTCGAAGTCGCTCTCAGCGCTGCGCACGCATTTCGGAGCCGTCCTTGGATTGGCCGACCCCAATGAATTCCATTACCTCTGGATTTACGAGTTTCCGTTGCTAGAGTGGGACGACGAGGGGAAGCGTTGGGACGCGACTCATAATCCGTTCTCGGGATTCCTCGAGGAGGATCGCCCACTTCTGCAAACCGATCCTGGCGCGGTGCGAGCCAAGCAATACGACTTGACGCTGAATGGTTTCGAGATCGGGGGTGGTTCGATTCGTATGCACACGCGAGCGGACCAGTCGATGATTTTTGGGATGATGGGTCATTCGCTGGAGGCGCAGCAAGAGCGGTTCGGGGCGATTCTCGATGCACTTGAATATGGCGCGCCGCCGCATGGTGGCATCGCCATGGGGATCGATCGCTGGGTCATGTTTGCCGCGGACGAAACGAACATTCGTGAGGTCATGGCCTTCCCCAAGAATCAGCGTGGGGTCGATCTGATGTTCGACGCCCCCTCGCCCATCGAAGAACAGCAGTTGGTCGATGTCGGACTCGCGGTGCGACCGAAAAAGGAGACGCCCGATCAGGCTTCGCGGGAGTAGCCTGCGGCGCGCAGCGCCTGAGCCGCCACCGCAGGTTCGTCCCAGGGGATCTTTTCGCCGTTCCAGATAATCGAGTGTTCGTGCCCTTTACCGGCCAGGAGGACAATGTCCCCTGGCTGAGCGTACTCGATGGCCGTGGCGATTGCGTCGGTGCGCTCGACAATCGTGAGGAAATCTCTGCCTGGTTTTGCGCCGGCGGCGATCGCGCCTTCGGCGATCTGCTCGATGATTGTGGCGGCGTCTTCGAATCGGGGATCTTCGTTGGTGAAGATGCTGAAGTCTGCCAACCGCGCGGAAACCCCGCCCTGCAAAGCCCGCTTGGAAACATCGCGCTCGCCGGCGCTACCGCTCACTGCGATGATTCGACTGCCCGGACTGAGCTCGCGCAGGAGGGTCAGGAGTTTCTGTAGCGACTCCGGCGTGTGGGCATAGTCGACGATAACCGTGAACGGTTGGCCTTCGTCTACCCGCTCCATCCGACCGGGAATGGCCGGGGCACTGGCGAGTCCGGTGGCAATGGTGTCCAGATCGAGACCGGCTGCCAATCCAATTCCCGTCGCCGCCAGCGCATTTTCGACATTGAAAAGTCCGATAAGCGGGCTCTGAAACTCGCGCGTTACTCCGTTGTAGGTAATGTCGAAGCGGGTTCCGTCGACGCTTATCTCGATGTTCGATGTGGAAAGCGTCGCGGGAGCACCTGCGCTGCTATAGGTCAACACCTGAGCGCCGGCGCAGTGGGGTAGAACGCCTCGGGCACCCTCATCGTCGAGGTTGACGATTGCGAATCCCCGAGAAGCGGAAACGCGGTCGAAGAGCGATGCCTTGGCGGCCCGGTATGCGGCAATGGTTTTGTGGAATTCCAGATGCTCGTGGGTGATGTTGGTGACGGCGCCGATCTCAAATGTGACATCGTCGAGTCGGTGTTGCGCGAGCCCGTGCGATGTTGCCTCGAGGATGGCGTACTCCACGCCCGCGTCAACCATCTCACGAAGGAGTCGCTGAATTTCGAGTGATTCGGGAGTCGTTTGCCTGGTTTCGTGTTGAACCACCCGATCGGCAATCTTTACCGATACCGTGCCAATGATCCCGGTGACCTTGCCTGCATTGGAGAGAATCGCGTCGGTGAGGTAGCTCGTCGTTGTCTTGCCATCGGTGCCTGTGATCCCAATCACCTGTAACGAAGATGACGGATGACCGAAGAACTCTGCAGCCAGGGGAGACAAGGCAGTACGGGTGTCAGCGACGCGGACCGTTGGGATCTCGTGCTCAATGTCCCGGTCGATCATGACTGCGGCCGCGCCGCGATCGATCGCCTTGCCGATGAAATCGTGTCCATCGACATAGCCACCACGAAGGGCGACAAAGAGCGTTCCCGGGGTCACCAATCGGGAGTCGTACTGAATGTCAGAAATCGGTGTGTCGCTCTCGCCCAGTACCGACGCTCCGAGAAGCGACGGCACCAGTTCGCCAAGCGCGCGTGTCACTGAGATCGCCCGATCATCCGATCGGCCAACGCAGAAAGCTGCCGATGATAGGTGCGCTGGATCGCAGGGGGATAGGTTACGATCGAACCTCCGAAGCCCGTCTTGAAGCGATAAAGCCCCCGCCAGTCTTCCCCTTTGGTTGCGGGTACTCGATCCTTATGTTCGTTGTCCTTTGGGGGATCGACATCGGGAATGCCCCAGAGATCGTAAAACGCCGCGCCGCGCTCACGACCCCACTGCATCGCCAGATATTGGAGATTGAATGCAGCTCCAAGCGAACGAAACTTCGTATCCGATGCACCATACATATAGATCGCGTCGTTACCGAATTCGGCCGCGATCAATCCTGCTGCCGGATGCTCTTCGACACGTGCGATAAACAGCACGGCATTTTCCGGGAAGCGTGTCATGAAATCCCGGTAATAGTCCGCCGTGTGGATCCCAAACTCGTTTCGCTTCGACGTTTCCTCCAGCATCGCATAGAACTCGTCGAGGGCTGATTGGTCGTCGCCGGTATGACGGTCGACAGTGACGCCCTTGCGTGGAGCTAGTCGTACGCTGTATCGGGTCTTTTGATGCATTCCTGCCAGCAAATGCTCGTCGTCCAGAAGTGGCACCTTGACAGTTCGCCCCGGTTGCAGATGCTGCGGACCTGTTTCGATGCCAGCGAGCGGATGTTCGGTCAGACCTTCGATCGAAACATCAGATTCGATCATGATGTAGAGCGCCCGATGCTTTCGGGCGTTTGCATCGATGGCATCGAGCAGTAGGCGGGTCGCCTCGAGGTCGCCGGAACGAACTGCGGGGCCTCGTGGGATATATCCGATGCTAACCGGACCTTTGTGCCGATAGAGCACCTGTGCCAGAGCTCGCGGTTCCTGGCCGCCGACTGCGATTCGCTCAGGGAGCCAACCATAGTCGCTTTTGAACTCTCCCCACTGCCAACTTTGCAAAAGATGACCGTCCAGCGCTCGCAACGCTTCATTCCACGCGTCACGATCTTGGACTACGGCTGACATTGTCGATGAGGCGAGTGCCATTACAACTGCCGTTCGAGTGGGTTAACCGTCAGGAGGGCCGCGTCCAGTGCATCGTCAATGATCTCGTCTTCCTCGAATTCTTCGTCTTGCTCCGCCTCGCGCAACACGCGAATCGCCGCCGGACCGCCAATCGATCCTAAAGCTGTCAGGGCTGCAGCACGCACATCCAGGTCTGGATCGTAAACGAGGTCCGCGAGCTCGCGGACGGCGTCCATATCGCCGATCAGCCCCGCTGCTCGAGCGGCTTCGAAGCGAAGCTCAGCATCCTCACTTTGCAAGAAGTCGAGCAGTTCTGGTGTCCAGGAATCGTCGGCAGTGCGACCCATCGCATAAACCGCTCCCGCCACCACTGTTTGATCATCATCGTCGAGACCCAGGCGAATGAGCTCAGTCACGCGCGGATCAGACCCGAACGCTCCCACCGCGCCCAGGCAGCTCCTGCGAATCGAGGGCGACTCCCTCGGATCTTCGATCAGTTCGGCGAAGAGTTCTATGAGCGCTTCACGATCCAGTAGATTGGTGTCGCCGTCAGCTATCGCGTCACATGCTCCGGAGAGCGCTTCAGCGGCTACCGCGCGCACGTCCTCCGAAGAATCGGTTTGCAGCATGCGGACATACACCGGAGGCAGGTCACGGCCCTCGTCTTCCCAAAGGTCGACGATCGCCAATTGACGTACGACGGGGTTGGGATCGGTAAGCGCGACGCGATAGACCCGGTTGAAATTGAATTCAAGCGACTGGTCACCGATTTCGGCCAACGCCAAAATCAACGCATGGCGCTCGGTCTCGGGGATATCGAGCCAATGCTCGCGCAAGTATGACGCGCGGTGTCGATCGAGATCCGAGAACGCGGCGAGGCGGGAACGCGAAAAATCGCCCCCAACGATCGCGTCGATCGCGGGGGCGAGAGCTCCGGTCTCTGTATTAGGCGGGAGATCCGGGAATATGGGTGTAGTCATCTGGTCCGTCTGGGTCCTTGGCGAAAGCGCCGGTGTCGTCATTCTCCAGAATCGAGCGAAGGAGGGTTTCAGAGAATGGACGCTCGATATTGACGCCGGCAAAGAGCTGAGCAAATGTGGCGGTGAACCCACCGCCCTCGAATTGCCTGCCGAGTCGTTCAAAGGTCGCGGCCACGACCGATTCTGGCCGGCGACGTGTTTTTTCGTCGAGTGGTTTTTCGCCGTTCAGGCTCGACCAAAGTTCTTCGGTCAGCAGCGCTTCATCGATCACGCCACATGCAAACGAGGTGGGGCGGAAGACATAGCGTTGGCGGCGCTCTTCGAGTTCGAGAAGGCGCTGGCTCTGACTGGTCGCACTGATGTACTCAACAACGAAGTGCCCGTCGTTCTCGGTCGCGCGAATCGAAAGGAGCGCGCCAGGAACCAGGTTCTCCGTGTAGAAGTCGTCCAGGCCGACGATGAAACCACCGCGGTTTGGTGTCGGAAATCGCAGTTCGACCAGGTAGGTCGTATAAACCTGCGGACACTCGAACGTTAGTACCGTGGTTCGCTGATTCGGTGTGACCTGAGAGCCAAGCAACTCCTGCATCTCACTGTCGTACGGCAGCAGGCCAAGCGTGAACTCGTAGAAGGTCAGCACATGGCTCAATTCCTTGCGAGTGCGATATCCGGCCGCGGCCGGAGCTTCGTCCAACAAGTATTTGAAGTCTGTCCCGATTTCATTCGGTTTCCGCAGGCTGGTGCCGATCGGCGCAAGAGCCGACGTGCTCCAGAAACGCTGTCCGCTCGTACCGACGAATTCAAAGTCGCGATGTTCACGCGAAAGCCGGTAGTTGAGCGCAAATCGCATCAGTTCGAAGTCAGCGGATCGCGGACGCACATCGAGCACATCCTGGATCAGCACTTCGTCGGTGAGCGGTTGCTCTTGTTCCGTGATGTAGTCCTTGAGCTTCCGTAGCTCTCCCTTGCTGAATCGGGGGACGCGGTCTTCCAGCATCCACTGGCCGTCGAACATCGCGACCTGACCATCGGAGCCGAGACGCTCGATGAGCGCAACTTCCAGATCCTCGTCGGTCGCTTCCGAGACATCAGTCGACTGAGGCATCGCGGCCGGCACTGTAATCGTGCGAGCCGGTTCTGCCGCGGCGATGGCCTCGATCTCTTCTTCAGCGACTTCTGCGATTGCTTCTTCCACTGGTTGCGTCAGCATGAAGCTGGAAGAGAAATTCGCAGCCGGCTGGGCGTCGAGGTCGTTAGTCTGAACATCGAAGATTGACCAGCTGGAATCCATACGTGGGCGTGGACGCAGGGCGCTATCCGAAATCTCTGTTTTGGGAACGGGCGTCATAAACCGAGTCTTGAAGTCATGACTCGTATCAGGACGGCGTTCGGCGGACAGAATCCCGACCCGAGATGCGATCACGACAGGCACGTCGCCCGATTCATCGAGCAGGAACGTTCTGGGATTTGCGGATATTGCTGCGACCAGTGCTTCTCGAGTGATCTTTTTGTCGGCGAAGAACTCGACAGCAGAATCAAGCGAGAGCCGGATTGGCACATTAATCGACATGAAACGGCCGACTGACTGCATAAGTCGCAGGAGTTCGGCGGCTGCTTCCTGTTCGGCCTTGCTGCCGGAAAATTCTCGCGGTTCTGTCGCGACGGTTACCATCAATTCACGTCTCCATTAGGTGAGATTCAGGTGCAACTGACCGAGAGTCAGCCGACAGGGGGATGTACGCAGAGCTCAGCTCTTACGGTTGCGCAATGCTTCGATCAGGGCACGCGTCGGCAATGGCTCGGTCGCGGTCCTTAGGACTGACACGAGGAAATCGACGTCATCGTCGGTCAACCGAACTGATTCGGCAGGCTGGCTCATCGAAACTCCATTCGTGGTTGGTGAAACTCTGGACGGATAGGTATCGTCCAAACTTGCGTAGTATACTATGGCTTGCGGTCTGGACCGACCGGGACCGGATTTGCAGACGCGAAGGCGAGTTGTCGCGACCAGCGCCCGTCTCTATACTCGCGTAAGTTCGCCCACTTGCTTACCAACGTGTTCCGGTATCGTGGCCGGAGGAGGATCTCAACAATGCCAAGTCTAGGCTGGCAAGAACTCATTATTGTTCTCATCATCGTGGTCATCATCTTTGGTGCCGGCAAGCTTCCCGAAATCGGCGGAGCTATGGGGAAGAGCATCAAAGAATTCAAGAAGGAATCAGAGGATCCGAACGCGTTACCGGATGGCACGTCAGCCACTTCGGTGACTTCGACCGGTTCCGCCGCGAACACAGCCGAAACCGCTCAGGTTCGCGCCGACGAGATTTAGGTCTTCACGCCTTCTTACACATGCAAACGGCTGGGTCTTCACGATCCGGCCGTTTTTGTTTCAGCAGTTCTTCAGCCAGCATCTGGACGCGTACAGTATCCTCATGCCCGACTTCGTCGTCGACACTGGACACACTATGAGCTCTACAGACGATTCTCAAAATCTTCCAGAAGTACCTGCGGGAAACGCGTACTGGTCAGATGAGGCGGTTCCGGTTCCTGCGGTCGACGAGGATCCGATGGTGACCTCGACCCCGGCAACCAAAAAACAGGGTAGCGTGCTGCGTGAGGTGATCGAGACCGCACTGATAGCGATCCTGATTTTCGTCGGCGTTCGTACCCTGGTGCTCAACTTTCGCGTCGACGGCAGCAGTATGTTGCCCAGTCTCGTCAATGGCGAGATGTTGTTGGTCAACCGAAACTCCTATAGCTCCTACGATCTCTATTCGCTCGTCGATTGGCTGCCAGGTGTGGACCATGCAGATGCGAAAGAGTTCACCCCATTCGACGGGCCGCATCGGGGTGATGTGATCGTCTTCAATCCGCCCGTGACTTCCGACAAGCCATACATCAAGCGTGTTATCGGGCTTCCCGGCGATACCGTCGAAATCAAGGACGGCGAGGTTTGGGTCAACGGAATCCAGCTCGACGAAACATACCTGCATGGCGATACAACCGATTGTCAGCCGCGTGCTTGCGATCCCGTCGTGGTCCCCGAAGGCTCCGTCTTCGTTCTCGGCGACAATCGGTCGCATAGTTCTGATTCACGCTACTTCGGCACCGTTGAAATCCCGCGCATCGTGGGCAAGGCCTGGATCACCTACTGGCCGATCGGCCATATTGGTTCCGTGCCGACGGCGGATTATGACGAATTGAACGGCGACGGAGGCTAGCGGCCTATTTACCGCGACATCGAACCGTTTCCCGTTTGTCGAACGTTGTAGAATTCAACTGTCGACGGAAGAGCAAATCGTCTCATCCGACCGCAACGCGAACGCTTCCTCCCGTATCCCATTGGAAATCGAGCAATGATCGAAACCGTCGTCAAAAGCATTCGATTCAACCGCATCACCAACAATCGGGTTGTGCTGTTGAAGGAAGTGGCGGGAGAGCGCTATCTGCCGATTTGGATCGGCGAATTCGAAGCGCATGCCATTGCCATGCAACTACAGGGAGTCGAGTCCCCTCGCCCGCTTCCGTATGACCTTATGCGCGCGATGGTTGCTGAATTGAGCGGGTCTATCGCGCATGTGCTCGTCAACGATTTGTCGATGGACGTGTTCTACGCGCGAGTCATCGTGAACGTGGACGGACGTACCATCGAGCTCGACTCCCGCCCAAGCGACGCTATCGCCCTGGCTGTTCGCAGTGGCTCGCCAATTTATGTTAACGAAGATGTGATGGAACGAGCTGGCGTGAATCTCGAGGATGACGAGTCGCAGTTCGAAACCGGTCAACGCACATCGCCAAGCGTAGAAAGCCGAATCGAGCCGAGTCCTGAAGATGAAAAACTGTCAATCTTTCGCGAATTTATCAACACTCTGGATTCAGAGGATTTCGATCGGGGTCGGGGAGACTAGCATTCTCCCGCCGAGCCGGAGCCGAAGCGAGAGCTATGGACAATTCCGATAACCAAATCCGACGTATCGTGGTCGATCGCATGGACCGGTGCACTGTCTGTCACCGTCGTTTCGTCGAAGACGATGTCGAGGTTGTTTCCCGTAAGTCAGACGTTTGGCTCATGATCGTGCAGTGCAAGGATTGTCACTCGCGGAGCTTTGCTGCCGTCGTTGGCGATACGTCTGCTCCTATAGATACAGAATCGCTGTTCGGATTTCGGTCAGATGGTTCAATCGAAATCACCTTCGAAACCGACGGTGAGTATTTTGACCTCCAGCAGAGCAGCGAAACCGAAGAAGATCAGGAAGATCCGGTGACGGTCGATGATCTGCTGGAAATGCATAGCTTCCTGGACTCGTTCGACGGTGATTTCAAATCACTCTTTGCCGATCAGTCGGAAGATTAGATCTTCGAAAATGAGCGGGTTGTGCTCGGAGAGATGGGTCGTTGACTGCGTTTCCGGGCATCCCTATACTCGCGACTGACTCGAACGCCGATGTTGAGGGGCGTTTCGAGACGTCCACGGACTTGTCCGGGAGGGAAGAGTGGCAGAAGCAGTTCATGCACAAGCGACCGGAGACGGGATCGATCTCGATTATGTCCGGACGCTGATGGCTCATTTCGAACCCGAAGATTGGCAAGAGGGCCAGGAGATGATCCTCAGTGCTCTGCAGGAGATCAACGAGCATTTCGGGTACGTCTCGGTGGAGGCCGCCGAAATCGTGGCCGAACGGCTCGGCACGACTGCCACCCGAATTTACGGTCTGCTGACCTTTTACGCCGACTTCCGCACTGAACCCCGCGGCAAGCATTTCATGCTCATGTGTCACGGAATGTCCTGCTATGTAATGGGCTCTCAGAAACTCGTCCAGGAACTCGCCGACAATCACGGTATTGGTGATGGCGGCACAACCACTGGCGGCGAGCTGACCGTTCAGGTGGTGAATGGTTGTCTCGGTGTCTGCAACGAAGCGCCGGTTGTCAAGCTGGACGATGACTTCTATGGCCGGTTGACAAGCGATTCTTTTAACGCTCTGGTGCAGCGGGTGATCGCTGACACGTCGAGAGGGCAATAGACCAATGGCGTATGAAACTTCTGAACTTCCACGACTGACATCCCAGGCGGCTTTTGACGAGTACCGTGCAAAAGCCATCGCGAAATGGGAAGCAATCTGGAGTGGTGAGAAGACTGTCGTCTCCGTTGGTGTCGGGAGCTCGTCAGTCCCCATCGGTGCGCTCGAGGTCATGAAGGCCTTTGCAGCAATTGCCGATCGGGAAAATTTGATCGTGCGCAAGACCGGTCAGGATGGCGCTGACTGGACCGATGTGCAGGTGCGCGTCAAGCGAAAAGACGCTCCCGCGGTGGTCTACGCAAATGTCGAGCCAGGCGATGCGCAGGGCATCATCGACGGTAAGCTCGAAAGCAAAATCATCGGTGTCGAAGGCGATGTCGAGTTTGATGGCATCAAACCGCTGAATTCCCACCCCTTCTACAAATATCAACAGCGTATCGTGCTTCAGGATGTTGGTGTCATCGATCCCGATTCGATCGAAGAAGCCATTGCCCGTGGCGCGTACATGGGCCTCTACAAAGCACTCTTCGAGCTTTCCCAGGAAGAAGTCATTGCCGAAGTCACGACCGCCAACGTGCGCGGTCGCGGAGGTGCCGGGTTCCCAGCCGGCATCAAGTGGGAAAGCGGCCGCAAGGCGCGGGTCACGCCAAAATTCGTCACCTGTAACTCTCACGAAGGCGAACCCAACGTCTACAAGGATCGCCGAATTCACGAGGGGGACCCCCACCGTGTGCTCGAAGGAATCCTGATCGCTTGTGTCGCCGTGGGAGCGGAACGTGGCTACAACTATGTAGGCGGCGAATACCCGTTGGCGATTCAGCGCTTCCGCAAGGCAGTCAATGACGCAACCGCGCTCGGTCTAATCGGGCGGGACCTGCTCGGCTCAGGCAGAAATGTTGCGTTCCGGATGCGCACCGGTGGCGGTGCATACATCTGTGGCGAAGGTTCAGCCATGATGTATTCCATTATGGGTGTGCGCGGCCAACCGCGAACCAAGCCTCCTCGATCGGTCGAGGAAGGGCTTTGGAAGCGGCCAACGGTTGCGAACAATACCGAGACGCTGAGCAACATGCGAGACATCGTCGTCAAGGGCGGTGAATGGTTCGCACAGTTCGGTACCGAGAGCTCCAAAGGCACCAAACTCATGACGGTCCAGGGGCCAATGAAGACCCTGGGGCTGGTCGAGATGCCCATGGGAATCAGTTTCAAAACGTTGATCGATGAGGTCTGGGGCGGGATGCGCGATGGATATACCTTCAAGGGTGTCCAAACCGGTGGCGTCTCGGCTGGACCATTGCGCTATGACCAGCTCGACGTCCCAGTCGATTTCGACTCGTTGACGCAACTTGGCGGCATGTTGGGATCTGGCGGCTTTGTCGTTTTCGATGAAACGGTTTGCTCGGTTGATTTCGCTCGCTATTTGACCGCCTTCAATCGCGTCGAGTCCTGTTCGAAATGTGTCCCCTGTGCGCGAGGTAATCCTGCGTTGGTGGAGACCGTCGACCGAATTCGTTTCGGCCGAGGATCGCAAACTGACCTGCCCTTGATGGAACGCACGTCGAAGCACATCATCGAGTTGTCACTCTGTGGTCTTGGTCAGGTCGCTCCCATGCCATTGCTGGGAATGATGAAGCAATACCCAGAGGAATTTCAGGCGCACATCGACGGCATATGCCCATGTGGAGTTTGCCCGGTGTCGGCTGATGCTACCGTTGTGGCAATCGCCGCCGACTAACGAAGCTTTCACAAACGGCCCGGGCTCCCTTTCGGAGCCCGGGCCGTTTTCCGTTTGAATCAGGCTGTGAGATCGATCGAGGTACCGATCTTGAGAGCATTTGCCTGGTCGATTGCGTAACGAGCGACCACAACGTCCTGCACCGCATTGCCCACAGATTTGAAAAAGGTAATTTCTTCGTCGTTTGTGCGGCCTGTCGCAGTGCCGGCGACCAGGTGCCCCAGCTCGGTCGTGAAATGTGCCTGATCGATGAGGCCGTCGTTCATCGGCTTCAACAAATCGCCGGCCTCAGCAAGAATCGCATCGAGATTGTCGATAACGATGCGCGCTCGCACCACGGTTGCCGGCGGAATCTCCTGCATTTCCGGGGTGAATGCGCCGACAGCATTGATGTGCGTGCCAGGTTTGAGGTCAGCGTCATCGAAGACTGGCGAACGAGCGGTGGTCGCAGTGCAAATAATGTCGGCTTGCGCGACGGCGCTTGAAACATCGGTCGTCGTAACTAGAAGCGGAGCGAGCTCAGGCCAGTCCGCGTCGATCATCTCTCGATATCGCTCCAGTTGTTCCGCACGGGTATCGACAACGATGATTTTTTCGATGGGTCGCACCGCACATACCGCGGCGGCCTGGGTAACGCCTTGGACTCCAGCGCCGATTACGGTCAACACGGTTGAATCTGCGCGTGCCATGAAGTCGCTGGCGGCTCCGGAGACGGCGCCAGTGCGCAGCGCGGTCACATACCCCCCTTCCATCACTCCCAACGGCTCACCGGTCACGTCATCGATCAGGCAGACGATCGCGTGGATGGTTGGTACTCCACGTTTAGACGGATTGCCTGCGAAGAAGTTCACGACCTTGAATCCCAGCGCGTTCGACGCAGGCACATAGCCTGGCATCATCAGCATGGCAGACGGATCGTCGTTTACTTCCACAACTGCGCGTACCGGTGCCTGAGCGCGGCCTTCGGAAAGTTCCAGAAAGGCTACTTTCATCAACTCGACGGCCGAACTCATGGGAACTAATTTCTTGAGCTCACTGCGGGAAAGCGCTAGCACAACGGGTTCCACCTCCTCTTACGCGTCGATGCCCTCGTCGAGCATCGGATGTCGCAGTGTAGCCAGCCGAAACCGACCTGCACAATGGAGCGTCCAGAGGAGCGTGATATACTCGCCGCGCTTCTGGTCCAAGCTGACCATCGCGCCTGATCGAAAGTCGCCCACCCCCATCCAATGTCCGATCCAGGGTTATCCAATCGCCTCCGGCAGCACTCCCGTCGATCGGGGTTAGCTGTCGGGTTGACGATGGCTGCAGCCATTGCCATATGTATTCTCTCGTCGGCGTGGCTCTTCGGTCGCATCGAACCATTTGTCTCTGACTTCACTGGTTATGAGCAGAGTACGGCCGTGCCGGCAGTTGCCGCAGCTGGTGATGATCGTGATACCCCAGTCCCGGACAATCAGGAGCAGGATAATCCGGAGCCAACCGAGGTGGTCCCTGCCACTTCAGTGCCGAACGGTGAACCGACGGTTGCCCCAGCTTCCACCGGAACCGCTGATGCGTTTCTCCCGACGTACCAATCCAATCCGGACTTTTCCGTCAACTTTCGCCCCGGCCCGAGTATTGATTCTGGTGAGCCGGTCGCTACACTTGACCCGGGCACGCCGTTGCAATTCCTCGACGAGCAGACTACCGGCGATGACGGTTCGATCTGGTTACGCGTGAAGACACAGGACGGCATCGAAGGGTGGTTGCGGGAAGTCGACACGGTTCCCACCAGTTAAAGCGAACATGGAGCACAGTAACCGATGCAACGAATCTCAATCGTCGGGCTTGGCCTGATTGGCAGTTCGATAGGACTCGGACTTCGCCGCTGGTCGGCGGAAAACGTGCGTGGCGGACAACCTGCGCTCGAGGTGGTCGGATTCGATTCGAACCTCGACCGGCAAAGCCAGGCCAAAAAGATCGGCGCAGTCGATCGCACCGAATGGGAGTTACGCAAGGTCGTCGAGAACGCCGACGTGGTGATTCTGGCGGCACCCGTGCTCGCGTTGAAAGAGATCATGGGCGATATTGCGCCTTTGCTCAAACACGGAACCGCGGTCACCGATGTTTCATCCACCAAAGCGGAAGTCATTGACTGGGCTAACGAGCTATTGCCGCGCACGGTCAGTTTTGTCGGCGGGCATCCGATGGCCGGCAAGGAAACGAGCATCGAGGGCGCCGATCCAGATCTCTTCCGTGGCGCGACGTGGTGCATTTGCCCTTCCGTGCGCGCATCGGACGAATCGATTCGCACCATCCTCGGAATGGTGAATGCGCTCGGGGCAGAACCATATTTCGTCGATCCGCATGAGCACGACGCCTACGTCGCGGGTATCAGTCATCTTCCATTTGTGGCTTCCTCGGCGTTGATGAACTCGCTGGCTGCCGACGCGTCCTGGCGGGATATGAAGACCCTCACTGCCGGAGGCTTCCGGGACATGACCCGGTTGGCGAGCGGTAGTCCCGAAATGCACCGCGATGTAGTGATGACCAATCGCGTAGCGGTGGAGCGGTGGCTGGAATCGTATATAGCCGAACTCGAGGATTTCAAGAATAAGCTTTCCGGGTCTGAGGAAGAGGCCAACCAGCAGTTGCTCGAGTTCTTCACCAACGGCCGCGACCGGCGTGCGGAGTGGGCTGTGCAAACCTCTCGTGAAGCCGAGCTGCTCGGTGGCACTACCAACGATGGAGAAGGCGACGGGTTCTCCGGGCAAATGGGGCGCATGCTTTTCGGAGGATTCATGCGCAAACCGCGCGTCCAGAAAGATCAGAGCAGCAAGACCCCTGCACCCTAGCTGGGCGTGCCCTCATCTCAGGAAAATATCGCCGACAAGCGCCTGATCCACTACCATGTGGATTGATCCTTCCTCGTTGCTAAGCACTGTTATGACCGATCAAGCGCCTAAACAACCCAAAGACCAGGTGCCTCGCTGGCAGGCAGAGGTCGAAGAGATCCTCGAACAGTCGGATCGCGATCCGACCTCGTTCGAAAAGGCCCGTGCGGCAGCGATTTCGACGCGCTATAAGGCTCCCGACCGCGCCAAGCAGGCGACGACCCGTGCGAGCTCTCGTCTCGGCGACGGTATCTGGTTGGTCGCTGCTGTGTTGCTTGGAGTGATCGCCTGGATCGCGGGACTGCATTGGCCGCTCGCTGGCCGTGTGCTCGCGATCATGAGCATCCTGCTTTTTGTCGGATTTTTCGTGAATGCTATCCTGCGGTCGCGCAAGGGAAACCAACCACCGAAACTCTGGCGCGGCCAGCCTATAGATCCGAGCGACTCCCCGCCATCCTGGCGCATGGGGGGCAGATCGAACCGCGACGACGACGAGCCCCCATTGGTAGGATCTGGTCGCTAATCCTGCACGGTGCGAATCATCGGGATCGACGGCGTATCCGGTGCACCAACTCGCCCGAGCACGCGCCCCAAAGCCCCAGATTGTTGTAACCAGGCGTCGCCGGAAAGTGGTTTGCTCCCGGCACTCTGAGCGACGTCGAGAACCAAATGGCCATCGCCTGTTGTCACCGTGGTTTTACCTTGCGTGATCAGTACGGTGCCGGGTACGGCCTCAGCAGGTGTCGAGTCGACCGAAGCCCGGTGAATTTGCACCTGCGCACCGTCAAACGTCGTCCAACCTCGGGGCCAGTCCCACATCGCCCGAACTTGCCGCTCGATCTCCACTGCCGAACGATTCCAATCGATCCATCCATCTGCTTTGGTTAGAGGACGAGTGAGTGTCGCGCCGTGGTCGCCCTGCGCCATGGGATCTAGGGTTTTGTCGATCAGACGATCCAGACGGTCGATCAACAACTGCGCTCCGATTTTGGCCAGAGAAGGCGTCAGCGATGCGGTGGTGGCCCCGGAATCGATCGGTAGGGTCTGGTGCGCGAGGATGGGGCCGGTATCGAGTCCACTGTCCATCTGCATGAGAGTGACACCGGTTTCAGCGCGGCCATCCAAAATGGCGGCTGATATTGGGCTGGCACCACGGTAGTGCGGGAGCAGCGACGCGTGGAGGTTGACGGATCCCAATCGTGGCAACGCCAGGAGCTTGGGACCGAAGATCTTGCCGAATGCCGCCACGACAAAAAGATCTGCACTGGCGGCGACAATTGGCTCGCGGTCCTCTGCGGTTCGCAGCGACTCAGGTTGATAAATTGGAATTGCTGAAGCGAGCGCGGCATCTTTTACTGGCGGCGAATTCAACTTGCGGCCTCGTCCTGCCGGGCGATCGGGTTGCGTCACGACGAGCGCTACCCGAACTCGCGGTTCAGTGAGCAAGGATTCCAGCGTGGGAACGGCGTACGCCGGCGTTCCGAAATAGACGATGCGAATAGGTTCGGCAGGGTTGGCGCTCATGATGCAGACTCTATCCGATCCTGGTGTCGAACCGATGGACGTCGGGCGCCAATCGCGAGGAGCTTCATACCCTGAGCACGCCAAATCACGCAACCCTCCGGGCTCTGGGTCGCATCATTACACCGCTCCTTTTCCTGACTGTGTTGGTTCTGGGCTCCATGGCGTTCCAGCCTTCCTCAGCCTCCGCCGCACCGGGAAGTCCGATTCCAACTTCTCGGGCGATTCACCTGCAATCGGGTGACGCTAGGGAACTCATGCTGGACGAGTCGGTCACGGAATTGCCAGTGGTCGATGACGCGCGCTGGAGCAGCGAATGGACTGACCGGACTCCTGTCGCGATCGCGGTTTGGGTGCTAATGCTTATCGTCATCGGAGCCGCCGGACGTCCGTTGGCACGAGCGCTCTTCGGCTCGTTTCCCGATGCTGGTCAGGGATTTGCCCGGATCATGCTGATCTTGCTAGCGGGTTGGGGAGTCTGGTTCGCCGCGTCGTACGAGGTCATCCAATTTCGCGCAGTCTGGGCCTGGTATGCGTTGATCGCCGCAACAGTGATCGGCTGGCTTCTCGCGTCGACACGCATTGGCAAGACGTCTCACGTCGTCTCCCGGCGAGCCGTTGGAGGTGCCGAGGGCGCTTTCTGGGTTGTATTTGCCGTCTTCCTTGGACTGCGCTTTTTCAATCCCGACTCGTGGCATCCAATCTGGGGTGGCGAGAAACCAATGGAATTCGCGCATATCAACGCGTTGTTGCGCACTCCAAGCTTCCCGCCGTTCGATCCGTGGTTTTCTGGAGGAATCCTTAACTACTATTATTATGGTGAGTACCTAGTCGCCTTTCTCATCAAGCTGACGGGCATCCCTTCGGAGATCGCGTTCAACCTGGCCCAGCCCACCATGATGGGCCTGGCTGCCTCCGCCATGTATAGCCTGGTGGTCGCTATTTCCAGTCGGGTAAGTCGCGATCGCGTCAACCCTTTGGTGGCCGGCGGAGTTGGGGTAATCATCTTCACTTTGATGGGAAATCTGCGATCTGCGTGGGATCTGATTCGCGGGTTGCCCAACGCACCAGACTTTTCATTCGATTGGACCTGGTCCGCTAGTCGAGCGATCGACGGTGGCATCACTGAGTTCCCTTATTTCACCGGGCTCTATGCCGATTTGCATGCGCATCTCATCGCGTTGCCGGTCACGATTGCGGTGTTGGGACTGGGGTTCTCACTGGTCACAGGCTCGAGCTCGGTCGCCGCTGCAGTGCCGAAACTCGCTGGGCTGGCGCTCTGTCTCGGAACATTGAGCGCAGCCAACGCCTGGGATGTTCCCGTGTACGCGATGGCCATGGTTGCGGCCGTATTCCTTTGGGCTGGGCGGTTCGGAAACCTGCTCTTTCGACTCCTCGCAACGCTTGTGGTTGCAGGCGCCATCGCGGCGCTGGCGTATGTGATGTTTCGGCCGTTTCACGACCATTTCATCGCGCTCTTCAACGACGTCGGGCGAGTCACCGAGGGAACCAATGTGACGCAGTTCCTGCTCCATCTGGGCGCCCTGCTCGGGATTCTTGGCATCTCGATGGCCGGTTCAGGACTTCTCTCCTGGTCGACCCCCCGTCCGCGCTGGCGGGATATCGCCATTGCCGTCTTTGGCCTGGCGGTCACGGCGGCCATCGCGTGGCAGGTTTTCCGGCCGCAGTTGACGGAACTACCTTCCGGTTCGACTGAGACCGTAGCGATTTCATTGATCGCGGCCGGGGCGCTTGCGATGGTGATGCTGCGCGCGAAGGCAGATGCGTACGCGGCGTCGATCGCCGTCATCCTCGCGGTTATCGGGACAGCCTATCTGGTCGCCCTTGGCTGGCCAGTATTGGCAATCGGTCTATTTCTTGCTGCGTGCGGCGCGTTGATCTTTTTCTCGTTCGATGATGGCGCTGCGTCGTTCTTCGGGCTCATGTTGGCCGCGGCAGGATCGGTGATTGCAGGAGTGGAGGTTGTGTTCGTTGTGGACGACCTGGCGACGCTTGCGGAGTGGTATCGCATGAACACCATCTTCAAGCTCTACTACCAGGTCTGGACGCTCTTGAGCGCGCTGGCAGCGATTTCTTTCGCAGTGCTGGTGTCGAAGCGAAGCTCCGCTGTCACGTCCTGGGCTTCCACGCCGCGCGGTTTTCTGCCAAAGACCGAATACGTTCCCACTCCGCTTTCGAAACGTGGTCGGGTGGCGGTTGCTGCATGCGTTGTACTGATTGGCCTTTCGCTCGTGTATCCGGCAGTAGCCACGTTGCCAAGATTGGATCAACGGTTCGAGGGCCATCCCGGCCCGGGCACGCTCGACGCACTTGATTGGATGCGCTACGGCACGATCACGAGCGGAAATGGGCAAGTCATCGGATTCGCCGGAGATCTGGACGCGATTCACTGGTTCCAGGAGAACGTAGACGGGACGCCAGTTATTGCCGAAGCGAGTATCGGGCCGTACCGCGGCGACGGGTCACGCTTTTCGATTGCACTGGGACTTCCGACAGTTCTTGGTTGGGATCGACACGAACGCCAGCAACGCTATTACCCGGAGATTGCCCAGCGGGACGCCGATGTGCGCGAGTTGTACAACTCTGGAAGCGTGGAGCGAAAGCGAGAAATCGTTGATGCATACGGTATCGATTACATCATCGTCGGCGAGCTGGAGCGCAAGAGCGGGCTCCCGTCCAGCCCATCCCAACTCTATGCTTCAGCTGAGGGTATCGGTGCGATTGCGTCGATGGTAGGCTCCGACCTGGAGGTCGTGTTCGAATCGAACGGAACTGTAGTTTATCGGGTGATCCGCGAAGGCTAGGTTTTCGCTCCGAATTTTCGTCTCTATCGAATATTCCCCGCAATGCAGCCAGACTGGGGTGAGATGCACCATCGCCCAACAGATGCCAGCAGGCTACAAAACATTCTTCTGAAATCTCGAATCCGTGCAGGTTCGCGCGTGTCAGTTCAAGCTGGAAGTGGATACGGGTTTGACGAAGAATCCCCAGGGATCCTATACTGGCGTGCGCCGTTGGCTTAAAACGGGGTGTGGCGCAGCCTGGTAGCGCGCGGCGTTTGGGACGCTGAGGTCGGAGGTTCGAGTCCTCTCACCCCGACCCGTCAGGGTCAAGCCTGTTGTTTGGCCAACGACACTCATCGGATTTGTCTTTCCCTACAATCGAGCTGCGTTCTGCTTCACGCTTTCCGTGACTGCGTGAGCATGCGGCTCCATGACCGCGAGCAGAGAGCGCATCATTCATCGCCGCCGGTCGTGTTTCGGCGATTCATCCTGCGCGGAGAGCGTACTTTCAGGACTCGCTCGCGGACACGTTCTTCATCGAGCGACTGCTGCCGAGCACGTAAGAGATCGTTGAACGTGATCAATCCGACCAGTTTGCGGTGTTCCGCTGGGTCCACGACGGGCATCCGAGTGAGACCAGTTGTCGCCATTCGCTCCAGTACATAGCGCAACGGTTCGTCGGGATAGGCGACGACATAGTCCCGTTCGCAGACATCGCCGAAGGTCAGCTCTGGCGCCAAATCTTCTTTTTGCAACTCCACCAATTTCCGTCGAGTGATGACCCCGACCATCGAGCCGTCGTCGGCAACCACGGGATAGAGTGCTTGACCAAGATCCGGTCGATCGCTGCGCAACGGCAAGCCGTCGTCGAGTGACGCGACGGGCGTCGTGGACGTCAATGCCACGACCTCTACACGCATGAGCTCCCGCACGAAATAGATTTCCAGCGGATCGATCGCGTATTCGCGTGTCATGTGATAGCCACGGCGGGAAATCTTTTCGGTGAGAATCGACCGGCGCATGACCAACACGGTAAATCCATGAGCGACTGTCGTCGCGACCAATAAGGGCAACATCAAGTTGATGTCACCGGTGAGCTCGGTGAGGAAGAGAATACCGGTCAGTGGGGCTCGCATCGTTCCGCCGAGAATCGCTGCCATCCCGATGGCCGGCCAGAATCCCGCCCCCATATCCGGAAGCACACGTGACTCGAGCGCGCCCAGCGCTCCACCCATCATGAGCAATGGCGCCAGGACACCGCCAGAGGTGCCAGAACCCAACGACACCGCCCAGATCGTCGATTTGATGAACAACACCCCGAGGATCAGATTCGGTTCGTGTCGCCGGCAAGCAGTTCCTCGATAACGTTGTATCCAACGCCCAGTGCCTCCGGGAAGATGAATCCCCCGATGCCGACTACCAGGCCACCGATCGCTGGCCACCACATCCAGTGGATCGGCAAACGGGCGAATGAGTCTTCTGCCAGATAGACGGCTGACGTGAGCCCGGCGGAAAGCGCCCCTGCCGCGAGCCCCGCGGCGACACAGGCGAGTACGACCTCGATTCCGATGTCCGCGGAATGGATGGGGGTTGGAAAGAGCGGGCCTTCGCCAAGGAGCGGACGTCGAACGAACGCGGCGGTCGCGCTAGCCAGCGCTACGGGGACGAAGCTGCGCGGTTTTAGCTCGAAAAGGAGGAGCTCTACCGCCAACGCAACCGCCGCGACCGGTGCCGAGAATGTCGCCGACATACCGGCGGCCGCACCAGCGACCAAAAGCGTCTTTCGTTCAGCGTTGGTGAGATGAAAGAGCTGCGCGATCAGCGACCCGACCGCCCCTGCGGTCATGATGATCGGACCCTCGGCGCCGAACGGTCCACCAGATCCAATCGAAATCGCAGACGAAACCGGTTTTAGTACCGCGACTCTTGGCTGAATCTTGCTGCCTCCCAGCAGGATCGCCTCGATCGCCTCAGGAATACCATGACCCCGGATTCGCTCGGAGCCAAAGCGCGCCATAAGCCCGATGATTAGCGCACCGATCACCGGGATGACGATGATGAACACACCGAGATTGGAATCCGCCGGAGACGCAGGCTGGATGCTCAATCGACCAAAAAAGAAGAGATTGGTGAAAAAGGCGATCGAGCGCAAGAGCACGAGCGCGAGGACGGCGCCGATCGCACCCAGAACAACGGCGATGAGGGATAAAACGATTAATCGATTATTGGCGGTGAAGTCGCCGAGCGGGGCTCGCTCCACGACATTCGGACCAGCAATGCTGTCCGAAGCGAGATTCGCCATCGAGATTCGACTCCAATTGGCGCGGTTTCGGATAATCCTGATCTGGAGGATATCTCACTCGATGACGCCCGCTCGGCTTGGCATCACAACATGTAGTTTTCCACCCCGTGTCTGCGACGATAATTATGTCTAACTGAATGGAATTGGAGGCTTTTGTTCGAATCAAACGCCACGGGGCCGCCTTCACGCCTGACCATTTGCGCGCGTCGTGAACAGATTGCTCCTGTCCGGCGCGTAGCGGGTGATCTCGTCTTTCGGATTCGGTTTGACGAGCTGTGGTGCTGGTTCATATACTGGATCACGCCGTGGGAAGCGGTGAGGAGTCTCTTCCGCTGGATACTTGGTCCGTCGCGGAGCAGTGCTTAGGGCTCATTTCCCATCCTCGTTTGCAATCGCCGCCGTGCGGGGGTAACTCAGTTGGTAGAGTGCCTGCCTTCCAAGCAGGTTGTCGCGAGTTCGAGTCTCGTCCCCCGCTCCAGGTTGCCAAAACTCGGAACTTTCCCTGTAGCTAGTTGAATCTGCTCCGTCGAGTGACTGCCTCTTCTACTGGATGGCTGTTCGAAAATTTCCCGGACGGGCGTCAGAATTCGTAAGTTCAGGGTGAAGACTGGCAGACTCATAGCAGGAACAAAGCGATTTCAAACGAAGAATCCGACGGCGCTCGCTCACCGAACGTCCGAGGAGGATTACATATCTCGTTGTTTGGCCTAGCATACGGATCGCAGTTTCCCGTAGACGGGGAATCGATACATCGATGCCGTGGAGGATTTCCATGAGTATCCCGATATCGGTTGATGCGAATTCTGCGGGCTGATTTCAATCGTCAAAGGAGAGAGTTATTACTTCGCAAGAGATGAGTATGCCCTTAGTCGTTTCAGGTCCCTGGACTTCAGATGCGAAGCTCCGCGCCATCAATAAAGAGGTGGGCGTGGTTTTCGTGAATTACTTTCGGGATGCCTTGAAAGTTCGTAATTGGATTCCCTGGGACGACCTGCCACTCAAGCAGATGCATGAATACGGTCATCTGCTGTCACCAGATACGATCACCATTATTCTGGCCTACCTCGGGGTGGAGGACTACGTTGGCGACTACGTAGAGGATGGCCTGAGCATGCTGAATGGTCAGCGTGAACGGCGGAATTCGCAGTTAGTCTGGGGCATGGAAGAGCTCAAGCATGCCGAGGCCTGGGCGCTCGTTCTCTTGCATTCCGGTGCCAAGACACAGCAGCAGATAGATGACTATCGCGACGAAGTATCTGCGCATAAGTGGACTATGCGCGAAAACCATCCGGGCCTGGACTCACCTCTCGGCCTGCTGGTCTATGCCATGTTTCAGGAGCGGGCAACCTACTTCAATTACGATCAGATGCGCAAGCGCATTCGGTCTGAATATGGTCTGCCAGAAACAGCAACCAAAGAAGAACGTGGTAAAAATCTACAGTTTGGGGCAGCGGGTGCCTTTCAGATTGTGTCGCGAGATGAGATTGCTCATCACGGCATCTTCCGAGAAGTTGTTCGCATTCACATGCGCTACCAACCTGCCGCTACCCTGGAAATGATCCAGAAGGTGCTGAGCGGTTTCACCATGCCTGCTCTCTACCTGATTCCCAACGCAGTTGATCTGGAGCAAGCTATGCGTCGAACCAAACTGCATACGCCCCGCAATCAGGTTACTGAGGTGAACAACCCGATTCTGGAGTCACTCGGTATTGGCGATCGTCGCAACCTGGAGCGGTTGATCCAGCAAGCCAGGATGCTGCCCGATGGATTGGGTCCGGAGCACGTCATCGTCGGAGAATCCGGAGAGATGGTCTTGTCCATGACTCCACAGAGTGCACAACCCATCGAGGCCTAACCTCTGTACATCCCACTGGCCGTCGAAACCCGACGGCCAGTTTTACTATTATTCGAAAACCGTTGGGTATCTGGGTATTTCGAATTTATGACGTTTATTTCCTTCGCGCTCTCCAAATGAGGCAGATATCTTTCGCAAGCAACGCTGATCAGATTTCTTTACACTCCTGCGCGACCGTTCGACGCTAGCGACGGATCACATGTATAAGGATCTCCATGCTCACACCTTCTGTTACATCGACGATCGATCTTTCCGCCAGTGGAAAGCAGGTGGGACGGCTGCGATATCCAAAGATCTCGAACAATGGAGGTTGGGCGTACGACCTGGTTCCGATTGCGACGATCGCAAATGGTGACGGTCCGACGGTGCTTATTAGTGGTGGCAACCACGGCAACGAGTACGAGGGTCAAATTGCCTGTCTCCGGCTGATCGACGAGCTGGAAGCCGAGCAGGTCACTGGGCGAATCATCGTGGTCCCAGTTATCTCACGCGACGCCGCCTGGGCGAGCACACGACTCTGGCCTTCGGGCGCGAATTTCAATCGCTCTTTTCCCGGCCGCCCCGATGGCGAGCCTCATGAGCAACTTGCTGATTACTTCACTCGGGTACTTTTTCCGCTCGCCGATGTGGTAATCGATCTGCACTCTGGTGGCAATGCATTCTGGTTCCTCCCTTGCTCCCATATGCATGTGGTTGACGACGTAGCGCAACGCAAAGCGATGCTCGAAGGAATGTTGGCGTGGAATAGCGACTTCCACTTTTTGTACATCGATGTCAACGGATCGGGATTGCTGCCGGTCGAAGCTGAGAACATGGGCAAGACCGTGATCACGACCGAGTTGGGCGGTGGTGGGCGGGTTCCTGCTTTCGTACACCAACTCGCCTGGAGTGGACTGAACAATGTCCTTCGGCAAGTCGGCGCGCTCGCAGGCACGGTCGAAACACGTGCGTCACTTGGCTTGCCTCCGGCGATCATCATCGACGGACGCGATCCTGACAATTACGTCAACACGGACGAACCGGGCTTCTGGGAAAATCTTCTGGAGCCTGGTGACCCGGTGAGGTCGGGCGATCCCGTTGGCCGTCTCTGGTTCCCGGAGCGTCCCGAGCGAGGGCCGAGAACGTTCTCTGCTCCGCGAGACGGGATTCTGACCGTAGTGCGGGCAATGACTCCAACGCTGGCCGGCGACAGCATTTTCGTCCTGGGTCAGCCAATCGAAGCGTCGGATCTTCTCTAGCGGAGATCATCGGAATTACGGTTGTCCGAGGAATAGCTGCGTCTCGTACGGAAATTCGAGTATGCCGTCGACGGCATACTCGTCGAAAATCTCTCTACTTCTGATCCGAATCTCATCATGTCCGGGTTGGCCGAGTAGCGGCGTGTAGGAGGATGACATCAGTCTGCCCCAGAACGCGTCGTAGGACAGAGCTTGCAGATGAGGAAGCGAAAACTCCCTGTAGCCGTTGTCGCCGTAGAGGACTGACATTCCGGCTGCGGCCGAGTCGTCTCGGCGGCGCACAAGGTCATATTCCGGGGAGTACCTCTGCAGCATGTCGCTGTACGCGTCCAACACGTGAAACTCGCCCTCCGGACGCTTGTTCCAGATGAGGGCGACCCACCCGCCTGCTTTCAAGATGCGTTTGAACTCAACTCGGGTGGCCGGTGGATCGAACCAATGAAATGCCTGCCCGGCGGTGATGAGATCGATCGAGTTATCGGGAAGCGTTGTTGCCTCGGCTCTTCCATTCAAACTGGAAAATCGAGGATAACCATCTAAAAGAACGTCACCTGCTTCCCGCATGGCGTCGTTCGGCTCGATCCCGATCACTGAATAGCCGCTATCCAGAAGGAGGCGCGTGAGATTTCCTGGACCCGAACCGATGTCGGCGAGCGACCAGTTGAGCGTCAGGCCGGTTTGCTCCTGCAATAGCGGAATGATGGCGGATGGATAGTCGGGGCGATAGCGGACGTAATTCTCGACGCGGCTGGAGAATCGTTTCGTCGGTTGCTGTTCGGTCATCGGATTTCCTTAGCGTAACTTTCCGAGGGCACAGCGCTGCTGTAAAGCTCTCTTCCAGGAAATCGCGCTGCCCCTTGTCGAATTCCATCGGGTCTCTTCGACAATTGTGCAGAATGAGGAACCGAGTGGCAGTCTTCGCATCATGGAGAGTTGAGCAATGGCATCAGTCAGTACGTATCTGAATTTCGACGGCAAGACCGAGGAAGCGTTCGAGTTCTATAAGTCCGTCTTCGGCACTGAGTATATCGGCGGAATTTTCCGAATGGGCGATATGCCTCCCCAAGAGGGAATGGAGCCCGTACCTGAACATCTGAAAAATCTGGTGATGAATGTGCAGCTCCCGATCACCGGTGGCCATCTTCTGATGGGAACTGACACGGTGTCCGAATGGGGCCACGAACTGAAGCCAGGTAACAACGTGTCGATCATGCTGCATGCAGAGTCACGCCAGGACGCCGATCGGCTTTTTGCTGAATTGAGTGCAGGTGGATCGGTGCAAATGCCGATGGCCGATCAGTTCTGGGGCGACTACTATGGCGCCTTGGCTGATTCCTTCGGGATTCAATGGATGATCGCTCACACTGCCAAATAGGACGATACGGTGAGGGCCGGTTGATGTTCTCAGCTGGCCCTCACCGTTCAATTAGGAAAGAGTATCTGCGTGCCGGCCTAACTCCTGGGTCTCCGCTTTGACCTTCGCACAGCGGGCTAGATTGAGCTGTCATGGTGTAGGGAAGAGCTCCGACACGGTGATGTGCGAGGGTCAGCCGGACGCCGATCGTCATTGGTACCTTTAGCAGACAGTCGGCGGCGATGTGCTGCATGATGATCGTGCGATCATCGACGTCACGGGGAAGGAATCTGACTACGCATCGTACGAGCCTTCTGAGGGTAGTTATGGTCCGAAACAGGCTTGTGCGTGTACCATCGGCGTACGCTGCGTCATGCGCTGCGCAGGGGGCCCGTAGCTCAGTGGTAGAGCACGGGGCTCATAACCCCAGGGTCGCGGGTTCGAATCCTGCCGGGCCCACCTGGCGCGCTGGCAACGTATGTAACCGTTCTACATGCATCGTTATAGGAAAGATCTTTTGACTGATACTGCAATTGCTCCTTCGACTGACACGCGCGATGCTCCACGCGAATTCGCGCTTCGCATTGCCGACATCCTTGTAGAGACCCCGGCCACGGATACGGTTGTCCTCGATATTCGTGGTTTGTCGACGTTCTCTGATTTTTTCGTCATTTGCTCAGGCGAAAATGAGCGCCAGTTGCGCGCCATTGCCGAACGATTGCAGGAAGAGCTTCGTGAGGATGACATCCGGCCCCGACGAATTGAAGGAACTCCGCGCTCGGGATGGATGGTGCTCGACTTCAATGACGCCATCGTGCATGTGTTCGACGTCGAGCTGCGCGAATTTTATAAAATGGAACGACTTTGGGCCGAAGCTCCCCGTCTCCTGGCCATCCAGTAGCGAGCACGCATTTCCGCCCGCGCGGATCGACGGTGGTTTGTCGAGTTAGAGGGTGAAATCGTCGTGACAAAAAAGCGGAAAGAAGTTTCGTATTTGCTGCCGTTCCTGCTTGGCGCGCTTGTGGGCGGGTTCGGCGGTGCGATTTTTGGTACGTTGATGGCACCATATTTTTCTGCCATCAAATCACTTGCCGGCAAGCTGATTCGTCGCGGCGGATCCGATCAACCCAAATTCGAGCTTCTGCTGCAATAAGGCGAGTTTCTCAACTCGGAGCCCGAAAGCCTGGCCGCCCAACGGTAAGAAGCAAGACGACAGCTAGCGCGAGCATAGCCCCGAGTTTTGCTTCCTTGCTCGGGAGCAGCAGCGACAACACGCCAAAAAAGAGCGAAACCCCGCCCACGAACCCGACGATCTTCCCCACGCTCCATCCACGGGCCAGCAAACGATGATGGAGATGTGACTTATCTCCTCCAGCGACCGGCTGCCGGCGAACCACGCGAGCTACCGTCACCCACAAGAGATCAAGAAGTGGCAGCCCCAACACCAGGAGCGCCGTCGCGAGCTTTGCTCCGCCAACTATCGAGATAGCTGCAATCGTGAGTCCAATAAAGTTCGAGCCGGCGTCTCCTAACGTGATCCGGGCGGGGAACCAGTTGAACGGAAGAAATCCGACCAGCGCCGCGCCAAGTGCAAGCGGCAGGATCGAGATCGTGAACTGCGGATTCTCTCGTGGCCAGAAATAGGTGTGCAAAAAAAGGATGATCGCGGCTACCAAGGTAACGGTCGGGGCAAGGCCGTCGATGCCGTCGATCCAGTTGATGGCATTCATCATCGCCACGAACCAGACGATGGTGACTGCGGCTGCTACTGGTAGCGAAAGATGCACCGGACCAAGGATCGGTGCGTTGAATTGCTCGATCGCGATGCCGTGAAACTCATTGCGAAACCGAGGCACGATCATGATGGCGGCCACTGCCATCTGAATGATGAGCTTGGTGCGCGGTGCCAAACCGATCGCGTCGTCGACCAGCATGAAAAGCACGATCGCCGCGCCTGCCAGGCAAATCAGCGTAATGCGCTCGACTTCGATGGGAAACCGGTTGACCGGCAGGGCAAAGCTTAGTGCGATGCCAAACCAGAATGCTATGGCGACGGCGATTCCGCCGATGCGCGGGACGGGGACGCCCGAGCGATTGACGATTGCCAACTGCCGGCCGATTGGAATGGATCGCCAGACGAGCCCAGCCGAAACGCTAGCAACGCAAACGAAGAGCAGCACCGCAATTTGGGCGTGGCTCATCGGTTGCCTCCAGTTTCGATTAACCCGGTGGTGTCAACCTCAGGAAGGAAGACCGGGCAGGGGGAATTTGCTCGACACTGCGTGCACGTCCTCCTGAGCTCGTTCCAGCAAGGCGTCGTCTTCCGGCTGCTGCAGCACATCGACGATCAGATTGGCAATCCAACGGGACTCATCAACACCAAACCCGCGCGTGGTCACCGCCGGGCTGCCGATGCGAATTCCGCTGGCTTGTGTCGGCGGTCGCGTATCACCAGGAATCGTGTTCTTGTTGACCGTAATTCCGAGCTTGTCGAGTGCCTTTTCAGCCTGTTTGCCACTCATGCCCATGGAATCGACATCGAGCAACAGCAGGTGGGTGTCCGTGCCACCGGAAATAACCCGCATGCCCCGCTCGAGGAAGGTATTCGACATAGCCACGGCATTCTCGATAACCTGCTTGGTATAGGCGCGATACTCAGGAGTGAGCGCCTCCCCGAATGCAATCGCCTTCCCAGCGATCACATGCATCAGCGGACCACCCTGCAATCCCGGGAAGATCGTCTTGTTGATCTGCTTGCCGAACTCTTCGCTCGTGAGGATCATTCCCCCGCGCGGCCCGCGGAGTGTTTTGTGGGTTGTTGTCGTTGTGACATGAGCATATGGGACGGAGGTCGGAATCAACCCGGTCGCAATCAACCCCGCCGGGTGAGCGATGTCTGCGAAGAGATAGGCACCGACTTCGTCAGCAATCTCACGGAAGCGCGCGTAATCGATGGTGCGACTGTATGCGCTGGCGCCCGCGATGATCGCTCGAGGACGGACCTCTCTCGCTCGTGCGGCAACGACGTCGTAGTCGATCATGCCTGATTCCTGATCGACTCCATAGAAATGGGCATCGAACAGCCGACCGGAAAAGTTGACCGCTAGACCGTGCGTGAGATGACCACCCTCTGACAGGCTCAGACCCAAAATCTTGTCACCTGGGTTGATGAGCGCCAGGTAGGCGGCCAGGTTCGCGTTAGCCCCGGAATGCGGCTGTACGTTGACGTGCTCAGCGCCAAACAGTTCTTTGGCCCGCTCGATAGCCAGGGTCTCGACGACATCGACGTACTCGCAACCACCGTAATAGCGTTTGCCCGGGTAGCCTTCCGCATACTTGTTCGTAAGCACGCTGCCGACCGCCCGAAGAACTGCCGCGGAGACGAAATTCTCGGAGGCAATGAGCTCGATGCCGAATCGCTGGCGTTGCTCTTCCAGCCGAATCGCGTCCGCGACCTCAGGGTCTGATGCCAGTATGTCGATCGCGGAAGTAACCATGAGCGCCTTTCAATAAAAATTACGCGTGCGATTCAGGGAATCGGCGGTTTGAAGCGCCCGCATTGTACCATCGGGCTTGCTGCGCTCAGGGGTTCGAGCTTTTAGCAAGGTAATGAATCACGGAGGAACGATGCGCGTATTCGTCACTGGCGGAGCTGGATATATCGGTAGCGTGGGAGTCGAGAAACTCCTGGCTGAGGGGCACGAGGTCGTGGTCCTGGATAACATGCGAACCGGCCAACCCCCTTCTATCGAGTCCGATGCGATCGTCATTCAGGGGGATCTGCGTAATTCCGCCGAGCTGCATGACATTCTCGCGCGCATTCGACCGGACGCAGTCGTACATTTTGCCGGAGCGACGATCGTTCCGGAGTCGGTATCAAAACCAGATCTCTACTACGGAATCAACACGGTTGGCGGCTTCCATTTGCTCGAAGCCGCAAGAGCCGCTGGGGTCGAGCGGTTCATCGTCTCTTCGACGGCAGCAGTCTACGGCTCTCCAGAGGAGATGCCGATTGTGGAGTCGACACCGACACACCCAGTCTCGCCCTATGGACGTTCAAAGCTGATGTTCGAGCAGATGCTGGAAGCCTATGCCGCCGCTTACGGAACACGGTGGATCGCATTCCGCTACTTCAATGTTGCTGGCGCAACTTACAAACATGGTGAGGATCACCGACCAGAAACGCACCTGATTCCGAATGCCCTGCTTGCGGTTGCGGAACGCCGACCGCCGCTCGATGTGTATGGGAGTGACTATCCGACCCCGGACGGAACCGCAGTTCGAGATTATGTTCATGTCGAAGATCTGATCGATGCCCATCTTCTGGGACTGGAACGTATCGATGAGGTTTCTGGCCCGTTCAATCTGGGAACTACCTCTGGTGCGAGCGTGGCGCAGGTGATCGATGCGGTCGAAGCCGTTACGGATCGACAGGTTCCCCGCAACTACCATGATCGCCGTGCCGGCGATCCGGCGATCCTGATAGCTGACGCGACACGCGCGCGTGAATTGCTCGGATGGTCACCGAAGCGGTCTACGCTCGATCAGATGATTGGCAGTGCCTGGGACTGGATGGAGCGGAATCCCGACGGTTATGGCAACGCATAGCCGTCAAACTTTTCTGTCGTTCGATGCCTGGGCTTAAAGCTCGGCGTCTTCTCGACCCCGGAAACTGATGCGGATGGGCGTGCCAATGAACGAGAACTGCTCGCGGAGCTGATTTTCGATATACCGCCGATAGCTAAAGTGAATCGCTTTCGGGTCGGTACAGAAGAAAACAAATGTCGGTGGCTCGACGTCCACCTGGGTTCCGTAGAAGAATTTGATCTGCTTGCCGGATTTGCTGGAGGGTTGATGCTTTGCGACAGCTTCACGCAACATTTTGTTGAGCGCCGACGTCGCAACGCGCTTCTTGCGCTCCTGGACGACCTCTAACGCGAGTTCCATCGCCTGGTTGACTCGCTGGCCATATTTCGCCGAAATGAACGCTATAGGCGCATAGGGGACGAAGACCAGCTCTTTTGCCGCGTGAGCTCGGTATTCGTCCATGGTGTAGTTATCTTTTTCGATAAGGTCCCACTTGTTGACAACGATCACGATGCCTTTTTTCTGCTCTTCGACGTAACCGGCAATGTGAAGATCCTGCGCCGTAAATGGCTCCGCAGCGTCGACCACCATCATCACGACGTCGCTGCGATCGATGGCGCGCATCGATCGCAGGACGCTGTACTGTTCGATGCCAGTTTCGACCCGTCCACGCCGGCGTATCCCGGCCGTGTCGATGAGCGTCATGGGTGCGCCATTCCACTCCAAATGCGTATCGAGCGAATCCCGGGTCGTTCCCGGCACGTCACTGACAATGGCCCGTTCCTGTCCAAGTAACGCGTTGACCAGGCGGCTCTTCCCAACATTTGGCCGTCCGACGATGGCAATCGCCGGACCATCGAAGTCGTCCTCCTCCTCATCGGAATGAGGCAAGGCTTCGACGATGGCATCTAACAAGTCACCGGTACCGGTGCCGTGAAAAGCAGAGAGCGCAATCGGCTCGCCCAGGCCTAGTTCGTAGAACTCGAACACTGCATCACGACGTTCGAGATTGTCGGCCTTGTTTGCGCCCAGGATGGTGGGTTTATCTGTGCGACGGAGAAGATCGGCTACTTCGTAATCGCCTGCTGTGAGCCCGGTTTTCGAGTCGACCATGAAGAGGATGACATCGGCTTCGGTGATCGCGCTGCGGGCCTGATCACGTGTCCGGCGGGCGATCTCGGTAAAATTGGATGCCTCGATCTCTTCTTCGTCCTGAAGCCCGCCGGTATCCACCAGGGTGAACTCCAGTCCGCGCCAGTCGGTTGTGCCGTAGACACGGTCTCGTGTCGTACCCGGTTCGTCCTCCACGATGGCAAGCCGCTCTCCAATTAGTCGATTGAAGAGGGCGGATTTGCCGACATTTGGACGGCCGACGATCGCAACTATTGGCTTGGTCACGGTCAATTACCTCGACTTCATTCGGGAAGTCGCCGGTGCGCAGCCTCGATTGGCACGCGTCCCGCAAAATCGCGACATATCAAAAAGACCGGCCCCCATCGGCCGGCAGCGCCGGAAGTATACGCGACGGTTAGACGCCGCTCAGGCGATGGTAGCCCGCACGATCTCGACAAAACGGTCGATTCCCTGAGGGGATGTCAGTTCTGTCGTGGCGAGGAGCAATGCGTTGGTCAGCGACGGGTCGACGTTCGCCAAATCGTAGCCACCAATGATGCCGGATTCGAGCAGAGCCGCATTGATTTTCGCAGCGGGAACCGGCGTCATTATCGTGAACTCATTGAAGAATTCACCGTTGTTGGCAATCGAAACACCAGGAACCGCGGCGAGTTGCTCAGCGAGATAGTGAGCGTTGTTGTACGACGCCCGTCCCACTTCTCGGAAACCCTCCGGACCCAGGAGCGACATATAAATCGTTGCGGCGGTCGCCATGAGTCCCTGGTTTGTGCAGACGTTACTGGTGGCTTTCTCGCGGCGGATGTGCTGTTCTCGGGTCTGAAGCGCGAGCACGTAACCCCGCTTGCCTTCCGAATCGTTGGTCATGCCAACCAGGCGGCCGGGAATCTGCCGAACGTACTCTTGTTTTGTGGCCAGGAGTCCGACATACGGTCCCCCGAAGCTCTGTGCAACGCCGAGCGATTGCCCTTCCGCGGTGACAAAATCGGCTCCGAACGCGCCGGGTGGTTTGAGCAACGAGAGCGGAACCGGATAGGTCGCGACTATCAGAAGGGATCCTGCAGCATGAACTGCTTCGGCGATCGCCTCCATATCTTCGATCGTTCCATAGAAGTTGGGGTATTGCACCACAACTGCCGCGGTGTTGTCGTCGATAGCGGCAGCGATATCTTCCGCTGACGTGGCGAGCCCATTTGCTGGCAAGGGGAGCGACGCCATCTCGAACGTGGAACCGGCAGAGTAGCTTTCGACGACCTCCAAATAGTTTGGATGGAGGGTGCCGCTGAGCAGGACCTTCGTTTTCTTTTTGGAGACCGTGATCGCCATGTGCACGGCTTCCGCCAGAGCAGCGGCACCGTCGTACATCGACGCGTTGGCGACATCCATCTGGAAGAGTGCTGCCACCAGAGATTGAAACTCATAAATGATCTGCAGCGTGCCTTGAGCGACTTCCGGCTGGTACGGCGTGTAAGCGGTAAAGAGCTCGCCGCGCAGGAGGAGCTGCGATACGGTTGCCGGGGAATAGTGCCGGTACGATCCGGCACCCAGAAACGAATCTGCACCGTTCGGAACCAGATTTTTCGACGCGAGCTGGTCGAGATAATCTGCCGCTTCCATTTCAGTGAGACGCGGCGGAAGATCGAGCTTCGGTCGGCGGATATCCGCCGGGATCGGCTCGAACAACTCGGAGAGATCGTCGATTCCGATCACCGCGAGCATTTCGCTGCGGTCCTCAGCGGTGTGAGGATTAAAGGCCATCTCGTTTATATTCCTTTTGGTTGACCTAGTGAACGACTCGCAGTGCGAGTGGCCTAGTGACCCGATTCGCTTTCGAGGAATGCGTCATAGGTATCGACGTCCATCAGAGCGTCGAGCTCGGCGGGATCGGCCAGTTTGACCTTGATCAACCAGGCATCGCCATAGGGCGACTTATTGACCAGCTCGGGCGAATTGACGGCATTTTCGTTCCGTTCGACGACTTCGCCGCCCACCGGGGCATAAATATCTGATGCGGCTTTTACCGACTCGATGACACCCAGCGCATCGCCAGCCGTGAGGGAATCTCCGACATCAGGAAGTTCGAGGTAGGTGATATCGCCCAGTTCGCTTTGCGCGTGGTCGGCGAGACCAATCGCGACAACATCGCCATCGACTCGGACCCACTCATGAGACTTGGTGTATTTCAGATCAGTAGGTGACGACACGGTGCATTTCTCCCTTAAAGCGTCATCGACAACGAGCTAGCTCTGCTCGCGCTTGTAAAACGGCGTCTTGACTTGCGTAGCCGGAACCGCACGATCGCGAATGATGACATCGATTGGCTTCCCAATACCGGCCATATCCGTGTCGACCAATCCCAGACCCAGATTTTTTTCTAATGTGGGCGAAAATGCCCCACTCGTAACGTAACCGACCTCTTTGCCGTCCACAGCGAGCGCGCAGTGTGAACGTGGAGCGCCTGAGCGGCCCTCGATCACGAAACCGATGGCCTTGCGCGGAACGCCCGATTCCTTTTGAGCAACGAGTTTGTCGCGGCCGATAAAATCGCCTTTGTCGAACTTGACTGCCCAGCCGAGACCGGCTTCCAGCGGAGTTATGACGTCGTCCATCTCATTGCCGTAGAGCGGCATGCGAGCTTCCAGGCGAAGGGTGTCGCGGGCTCCAAGGCCGATCGCTTCCAACTCGTAACTTTGACCGGCGTCATAGACGATGTCCCAGATGGCACCGATGTCTGAAATATCGGTGTATATCTCGAAGCCATCTTCTCCGGTGTACCCGGTACGAGCCAGCCGGACCGGCATACCACCAATTGCATTCGGCATCCAGGCAAAATTTTCGAGATCAGCGATCGGGTTTGCGACCAGCGGTGTCATGATGCGTTCTGCGTCCGGACCTTGTATGGCGATCATGCCGGTCTTGTCAGAAATATCAGTGACCGTCACGTCCAGATCGGTCCGTGCCGCTGCCCACTTCTGCATCCAGGCGACGTCTTTATCTTTATTCGACGCGTTCACGCAGACGAAATAACCCTCGCCTTCATTGGGACGATAGATGATGATGTCGTCTACGACACCGCCTTGTTCATTGGTCAACAACGCATATTGCGCTCGACCAGGTTCGATTTTGGAGATGTCGTTAGAAGCGACATATTGGAGGAATGCAAGCGAGTCGGGTCCAGAGACGTCGACCTGCCCCATGTGTCCGAGATCGAAGAGCCCGGACTTGGTACGAACCTGCTTGTGCTCGTGCAAGATCCCTTTGTACTGGACTGGCATCATCCATCCGGCGAAAGGTATCAGCCGAGCATCGAGCGCCACATGGCGGTCGTAAAGCGGCGTATACAAAATCTCAGTATCGGATTCGGTCAACGTTTCTCCCCGTTTCGTCTTTGAACAGCTAGGCCGGAACGGCCTCACGTTCGAGCACCAGCTTCTCCATATCCATTTCAAGTTGCACTGGTATCGGATAGTTCCCTGTCAGGCAACCTGTGCAGAATCCGCCTCCCGGTGCATTGATGGCCTTAAGCAGCCCTTCGAGCGAAAGATACCCAATCGAATCGGCACCGATATGTTTGCCAATTTCCTCGACGGTCATTCGTGCTGCGATCAACTCTTCCCGACGGGCAAGATCCACGCCAAGGTAACAGGGCCACATCATCGGCGGGGCATGCACCCGCATATGTACTTCCTTGGCACCGGCATTGCGTAACAGATTCACGATCGGGCGGCTGGTTGTGCCGCGCACGATTGTATCGTCGATGAGAACCACCCGCTTCCCTTCGAGGACTTCGGGGAGAGCGTTGAATTTCAACGAAACCCCGATATCTCGCAGGCGTTGATCAGGTTGGATGAAGGTGCGGCCGATATAACGGTTCTTGATGAGTCCTTCCCCATAGGGGATGCCGGATTGTTTGGCATACCCAATGGCGGCAGGCGTGGCTGAGTCGGGCAGACCGACAACGACATCGGCGTCAACTGGATGCTCTTCGGAAAGAACAGCGCCCATGCGTTGCCGCATCAGATGGAGCCGTTGATTGAGAAGCGTACTGTCCGGCCGGGCGAAGTAGATCAGCTCGAAAAGACACGTGGCGTGCTTACTCTGTTCGATCGGCAAATGCGAAACAAGTCCATTGCCGTCGATCTCAATAATTTCGCCGGGCTCGACCTCGCGCACGAACGTAGCCCCGACGGTCATCAGTGCGCAGCTCTCTGATGCGACAATCCATTTTCCACCCAGCTGACCAATGCAAAGCGGGCGAACACCTTTGGGATCGCGTACAGCGTAGAGCTTTTCTGTGGTCAGAATGACGAGGCTGTAGGCCCCGTTCAGCCGCGGCATGGCTTGCCGGAGCTTCATGACCATGTCGTCGCCTGGTGCGACGGCGATCAGTCGTGCGAGGACTTCGCTATCGGTAGTGGTGTTGAATTTTTCACCTCGCGCTTCGAGCTCGTCTCGAAGTGCAAAGGCATTGACGATATTGCCGTTATGTCCGACGGCTATCGGTCCCGAGCTGCTCTCAGTAAGCATCGGACCGGCATTACGCTCACTGCTCTGGCCGGTGGTCGAATAACGGGTATGGCCGATGGCAGCAAAGCCCGGCAAGAACGCGAGGTCGTTTTCGGTGAAGGCCTGACTGACCAGACCAAGGTGAGCACGGCGATGGATGGTTTGCCCATCGGTGGTAGCAATACCTGCGCTTTCTTGCCCGCGATGCTGAAGCGCATAGAGACCGAAAAAAGTGATGCGCGCTACGTCTTCACCGGGCGCGAAATAGCCAAAAACGCCACATTCTTCGTGGGGCTTGTCATCCAACAAACTCCAGAGATCGATCGATTGTTCGGGAATCACGCGTCCTCTTCCTGTCTCAGGCGATCCCGGAGACGTCCGGGAGCTCGAAAGCTCGATCGAGTGCAGCACGAAGGGCGGAAAGGTCGAAGGCAAAGAGGTCGAAATCGAGCTGATCTCCACCGGTGTCACCCAAATACGTGAACGCCACATCAGCGTTTTTGAGTGTCGACTCGAACCTGACGCGAGATAGAGGGTCACACGTCACGAGAACTTGCGAGGCAGATTCACCGAACCACGCTTCGTCAACGCGGTTCGAACGCTTAAGTATGACGCTATTGTCAACCTTCGCCCCGATACCGGAAGCGACGGCCATTTTCGTCAGCGCGACGGCGAGTCCACCGAGTGAAAGATCGTGCGCGGTAGCGACGATACCTTCTTCGATAAGGATTCGCACGGCTGCCTGGACTGCCTGCTCAATCGAAAGATCGAGCGCCGGCGGCTGGCCGGTAACCTCCTGGTGGATCACGCTCAAGTACTCACTTCCACCGAGCGAGGGGAGCGCGTTCCCAACCAGATAGATGAGTTGCCCCGCCTCCCATTTCATTGTGGCATGGCGGCGAACGTCTTCGAAGACGCCGACAACTCCCACAGTTGGGTTCGGCTTGATGGGCGCTGAAGCGGTCTCGTTATACAGCGAAACATTGCCACCTACCATGGGAACTTCCAGCGCGCGGCAAGCGTCGGCAAGTCCGGAGACAGCCCGGTCGAGTTGGTAATACCCCGCTGGGCGCTGAGGATTCCCGAAATTCAGGCAATTGGTTGCCCCGCGTGGCGTGGCACCTGAGCAACTCACGTTACGGGTGGATTCCGCGACCGCGTGCATAGCACCGAGATACGGATCCAGGTAGCAATAGCGCGGGTTGCAGTCGATGGCACTGGCGATACCGCGTTGCGAACCCTTGATTCTTAATACAGCAGCATCCCCCTCTCCGGGGGCGACGACCGTGTTGGTCTGGATAGTGTGGTCGTACTGATCGTAGACGGGCTTTCGGCTGCCTACGTTCGGAGAAGCGAGCAGTTCGAGAAGCGTGTCTCCGATCGCAGTTGGGTCCAGATCCGGCAGACGGCGCGGATCGGTTTCGCGTACTGCGATGATCTCAGGCGATTCAGTTGCCGTCCGCACGTAGGTTGGGCACGCGTCGGTGTAAAACTCGGCAGGCACTTCAGCCACCATCACGCCATCGTCGAGAATGCGAACCATTCCGTCCGCTGTCACTGTGCCGATGACGGCGGAATGGAGTGACCATCTCGTGACAATGCGGTTGACTTCGTCTGCTGCTTCAGGGGTGACCACCAGAAGCATGCGCTCCTGGCTTTCGCTCATCATCACTTCATAGGGGGTCATGCCCGATTCGCGTCTGGGAACCTTGGCAACGTCGATCTCGGCTCCGACTCCGCCGCGGCTCGCGATTTCCACGGTCGAACTTGTAAGTCCGGCGGCCCCAAGATCCTGCATGGCAACCACCGCGCCCGTTTGCAGAAGCTCGAGACAGGCTTCCAGCAAGAGTTTTTCCAAGAACGGATTGCCAACCTGAATGACCCCGCGGTGCGAGGATTCCGGATCATCGACCGAGGCGAAGGTCGCGCCGTGCAGCCCGTCGCGACCAGTGTCGGCGCCGATCAGCATGATCAGGTTTCCGACACCGGAAGCCTTGGCGCGCACGATGCCATCGGCTTGCACGATGCCGATGCACATGGCATTGACGAGAGGATTGCCCGAAAACGAGGGATCGAAGAAGACTTCGCCCCCCACTGTCGGGATGCCAAGGCAGTTCCCGTATCCGCCAATTCCGGCCACGACGTTTTTAAAGAGGTAGCTGTTGCGTGGCTGGTCGAGCGGGCCAAAGCGAAGCGAGTTGAGGATGGCAACTGGGCGAGCACCCATCGTAAAGATGTCGCGGACGATGCCGCCGACGCCGGTGGCCGCACCTTCGTACGGCTCCACTGCGCTTGGGTGGTTGTGCGATTCAACCTTGAACACGGCCGCCAAACCATCACCGATATCGATGGCGCCAGCATTTTCGCCAGGTCCTTGCAATACCCAATCGGCCTCGGTTGGCAGGCGGCCGAGAATAGGGCGCGTGTGCTTGTAGCCGCAATGCTCGCTCCACATCGAACCGAACATGCCGAGTTCGACTGGAGTCGGCTCGCGAGTTTCGAGGAGCTCGAGGATACGGGCGTACTCATCATCGCTGAGCGCGACTTCTCGCCAGGCGCCTGGGGCGATAGAGGCTTTAGCCGTCACCTAAACCCCCACGTTTAAATATTCGAGTGCTGATGAGAGGATCTTGAGCCCATCGGTCGTTCCGAGCATGGGATCGGAGGCTCGCTCCGGGTGGGGCATCATTCCGACCACGTTCCCTAGTACGTTACTAACCCCGGCAATCGAACGAAGCGAACCGTTGAAATTCGCGTCCGCCGTCACCGTGCCGTCTGGCTCGCAATATCGGAAGACGATTTGTCCATTGGCTTCGAGTTCGTCGAGCGTTTTCTCATCGGCGAAATATGCGCCCTCCCCATGGGCCACCGGGAGATTGAGCACCTCGCCGTGGGACACTTCGTGGGTCCAGGCGGTACGCGTCGATTCGACGCGAATATCGACCCAGCGGCAATGGAATTGAAGCGACTCATTGCGCAGGAGCGCACCGGGAAGCAGGTGCGCTTCGGTCAATACCTGGAACCCGTTGCAGAGTCCAAGCACCGGACCACCGGCGTTTGCGAATGAGCTGAGCGACTCCATGACCGGCGCAAAACGAGCGATGGCACCGCAGCGCAGATGATCGCCATAGGAAAACCCGCCGGGAAGCACGATGGCCGCGAGTCCGCTTAAGTCAGTTTCGCGGTAGTCGATCATCCGGGTAGGCACGGCCAAATTCAGCGCGAAAGCATCGAACGAATCCTGGTCGCCATTGCTGCCTGGAAAGGTAATGACGCCGATCTGAGACGACATGGTTACGCCTCTCCTGCTTCCGTCACCGATTCGATGACAAACGTTTGGATGACCGGGTTGGCGAGCAGCTTGTTCGCCATATCCTCAGCATTCGATCGTGCGGCTTCGGCGCTCGGTGCCAGCATTCGCAACCGATAGTGCTTGCCGGCGCGGACGCTCTGAACGCCCTCATATCCCAGGCTCAGCAGCCCACCTCGAATTGCCTCACCTTCTGGATCATTGACCCCGGCTTTGGGCATGACAAGCACATCGACCTGCCACAGGGTTTGCTCAATAGAGTTCGTAGGATGCTCCTCTCAGAAGATCGGATCGTGGCCTGTGATTCGTTGAAACGCTTCGATATAGCGTCGTTGCGTGCCCGCAATCACGTCGGCCGGAAGTTCGGGAGCTGGCGGTTCGTGATCCCAGCCGGTCGAGTCGAGCCAGTTACGTACGTATTGTTTGTCAAAGCTCTCTTGATCGCTGCCCGGTGCGAACGCGGACGCCTCCCAGTATCGGGAGCTGTCCGGTGTCAGAATTTCATCGATAAGGGTCAATTCTCCGTCGACCATCCCGAACTCGAATTTCGTGTCGGCAAGCAGGATGCCGCAGGTTTGAGCGTGTCGGGCGGCAGCATCGTACAAACGCAAACTCAGGGATTCAAGCTGGGCGGCGAGATCGCTGCCGACCAGATCTCGTAGGCGTTCGACTGTAATGTTCTCATCATGACCAACATCGTTCTTCATCGCGGGTGTGAAAATCGGTTCTGGCAAACGAGCCGATTGCGGTAGTCCACCCGGCAGTTTGTGTCCGGCAATGGCGCCAGACTGTCGATACTCTTTCCAACCCGACCCAGCCAGATAGCCTCGCACCACGCACTCGAAGTCGATTCGCTCTGCTTTTTTCGCCACTGTGGTACGGGCATCGAACCATGCGCGTTCAGCAGATTCCACTGAGTCCGGCAGTCCGATCTGAATCAGATGATTCGGCACGATGTGATTCGTCTTCTCGAACCAGAAGCCTGAGAGCTGATTCAGTACAGCGCCCTTTCCGGGAATGGCGCTTCGAAGCACGACATCAAAGGCCGAGATGCGATCGCTGGCGACGAACAGGAGATCGTTTCCGAGCTGATAACAATCGCGAACCTTGCCTTGTCGGATGAGCGGCAAGGAATCGAGCAGCCGTGTGGCGACGACCGAACTCACTGGCTCACCGCCGGTTCGAGCAGGCCAAGTCGCTCGAAAATTGCGTCGACATGGTCCAGTTGCTGGTAGGGATCGAAGAGCTCAGTGATTTGCTCCTGGCTGACCCGATCGGCTATTTCCGGATCGGTACGCACGGCAGCTTCAAAATTGGAACCGTTGAGCCAGCTATCCATCGCATGTGCCTGGACCCGCTTGTACGCGACTTGCCGATCGATGCCTGCATCGACGAGACCCAGCATCACGCGCTGGGAAAAGATCAAACCGCCGGTGAGGTCAAGGTTCTTTAGCATGCGATCTTCATTGACGGTCAAGTCTTCGAGAATTTCGGCCATCAGGTCGAGTGAATAATCGAGCACGATGCAGGCGTCTGGAAAAATCACCCGTTCGGTCGAAGAATGGCTAATGTCGCGCTCATGCCAAAGGGCCACATTTTCGAGCCCGGTCACGGCATAGCCGCGCAACAGGCGGGCCAGGCCACTCAATCGCTCGGATTCGTGTGGATTGCGTTTATGGGGCATGGCCGAGCTGCCCTGGTTCCCTTCGCCAAATGGTTCTTCGACCTCTCGCACTTCAGTGCGTTGCAAGTGACGGATCTCGACGGCGAACTTTTCAATCGTTGCCCCGATGCCGGCAAGCACCGAGAGGAAGAAGGCATGCCGGTCGCGCTGAATGATCTGAGTCGATGCCGGAGCGGGGAGAAGGCCGAGCGCTTCGCAGACCTCATCTTCCACATCGGGTGGAACATGGGCGTGTGTTCCGACTGCGCCAGAAAGTTTGCCAACCCGCAGTTCTTCGCGGGCAAAGCGCAAACGCTCTCGCTGCCGTCGAAGCTCGTCGTACCACACCGCCAGCTTCAAACCGAATGTGGTCGGTTCGGCATGGACTCCATGCGTCCGGCCGATCATCAGGGTGTGCCGGTAGCGGAGCGCCTGGCGGCCGACAACCTCGATAAGGCGCTCGAGTTCAACTTCCAGAATTGCGCAGGCATCCTGCACGAGGATGGAAAGGGCGGTATCGACGACATCGGATGAGGTCAGACCGAGGTGAATAAAGCGAGATGCTTCACCCACGGTCTCGCCGGTGGCGCGCAAAAACGCGATGACATCGTGATCGGTCTCGCGTTCGATTTCCTGCATCCGTTCGAGGTTGCAGCTTGCTCCTCGAATCGCTTCGATCGCCCATTCGGGAATGCGGCCGCGACGATACCATGCTTCGCAGACTGCGAGCTCAACTCGCAGCCAGACCTGCAGCTTGTGATCGTCACTCCACACCGCCCCCATTTCGGGCCTGGTGTACCGGCCGATCACGAACGCAATGTCCTTTCCGAATGAACAAACGGGGATGCCTCTGAACGGCCTCCAAAGTATACCCATTTCCGTTGATAACCGAGCAGCAGATGCGTACAATCGCAGTCAGATCGGAGCAATCGATTGCGGACATTCCCGATTACATAGCGCCCGGACCTGCTAGGAGGATGCAGGTTGACGAGGTGGAAGCGTATCGAACCTTTCGGCGGGTCGCTTCCCGGCTGGCAGAGTCGTCACGGAACGGAGAAACCGATTCGGTAACGGATCGACAGAGGCCCTTCCGAACTGCCTTTCCCAAGATTGCTCCATCGGAATCTATCCGAATGCGACCGGCTGTGCTGAGCCTCTGGTCGCGCATTGCCTCCACTCGTTCAAATCCGGACGACGAAGAGGAGCTGGAGCGTTGCCGCATGTGCGGAATCTTTGGTTATGTTGGGACATCGATCGATGTTGGTGGCGCGGTTCTGACGGCGCTCAAAATGCTCGAATATCGGGGGTACGATTCCTGGGGAATGGCGATCGGCGTGGACGGTCAGCTCGCGGTTACAAAAACTCCAGGAAGAATCTCGGTGGCGTCGGTCGATTTTCCGGAGGCGGAAATCGGCTTCGGCCACACCCGCTGGGCGACCCATGGCGGCGTGACGCAGGCGAACGCCCACCCCCACCTCGACTGTACCGGTACGATTGCCGTCATCCATAACGGAATCATCGAAAACTTTCGCGAGCTACGTCGCGACGTTGAATCCAGGGGCCATCTGCTTCGATCGGAAACGGACAGCGAAGTGATCGCGCATCTTATGGAAGATGAGCTCTCTACTGGCGCGACGCCTCAGCAGGCGCTCGAGCGGGTGTTCTCGCGTCTCGACGGGCTTGGCGCCGTCATCGTGCTCGATCTCGCTTCGAAAACCATGGTCGCCACCAAACGCACGTCGCCACTTGTGATTGGACGGAACGGCTCCGGTGTCACGATTGCCTCAGATGAGATTGCGCTGGCGGAACACGCAACTGAGATCCACTATCTCGAGGATGGAGAACTTGCGACGCTGGCCATGAACGGTGTCACGATCGAGCATCCTTCACAGGCGAATGGCTGGGTATCCATCACCGTCGACGAGCGTCGCGACGGCCTGGCCGGATACCCTGACTTTATGTCAAAAGAGATGGCCGAGCAGCCAGATGTTCTGGAACGGCTGGCAACCGATGCCGTGGATCAGATCGAAGCGTTGGCTGAGGCGATTCATGAGTCCTACGGCACCTATATGGTTGGATGCGGAACGGCTTCATACGCAGCGCTGACGGGCTCCTATCTTTTCAGCCGCATCGCTTCGCGCCACGTGAACTTCGCGCCCGGATCCGAATTCAAATACTACGAGCACTTTCTGACGCCGGAATCGCTGGTCATCGCGTTTTCGCAAAGCGGAGAGACCGCTGACATCATCGAAGCCATGCTGGCCGCGCGAAACCGCGGTTCGAAACTTGCTGGTGTGGTCAATGCGCCCCGCTCCAGCCTTGGCAGGATGGTCGACTTGCGGGTTGACCTCGATGCCGGTCCGGAGCAATGCGTTCTTTCGACCAAGGCATACACGGCCAAAGTCGCCGTTCTGCTGATGACCGCCCACGCGCTGGCCGGTACATTTGAGGCAGGGCGCCGGCTCGTGCTGGAAGCGGCGGCAGGAATCCGCGACATGCTTGCTCCGTCCTGGATCGATCGAGTACGCCAAATCGCGGCGAATATCTACGACGCGGAACATCTCTTCGTGATCGGCCGCGGCCTCTCCTATCCGACCGCGCTGGAAGCGGCGCTCAAGATCAAAGAGGTTTCGTATATCCATGCGGAAGGTTTTGCCGCCGGAGAGCTCAAGCATGGGGTGATCGCTCTGGTGCAAGACCGTACCCCGTGCGTCGTCTACGCCCCGAATGATGAAACCCACGCGGACATCATCTCCGGCGCAATGGAGCTCAAGGCACGCGGCGGGCATATCATTGGAGTTGGACCGACCGAAGATCCCGTCTTCGATTCATGGTTGCCAACACCCGATGTCGGCGATGCTGCTCCCTTGGTGCAGGCCTTGCCGGCCCAAATGCTTGGATATCACGCTGCGCTCTTGCGCGGGAATGATCCCGACAAGCCGCGCAATCTGGCCAAGAGTGTCACAGTGAAGTGACGCCGGAGGATCACAATGGAATTTATCGAAACGCACGGTCATCTCGATGACGATGCGTTCGCTAGTGACTTGCCTGAGGTTCTGGATGCTGCGCGAGCGGTCGGCGTTCGTCGATTCATCAATATCGGGTACGAACCGGAAAGCTGGGTTCGATCCAGCGCGCTCGCCGATCGCTATCCTGATGTCTCCTACGCCTTGGGGATGCACCCTAACTCCGCCGATCGTTGGAACAACGACATCGCCTCTGCGCTCGAACGGTTGTTAGCAAGTGGAGAAGCTGTCGCAATCGGAGAGACTGGTCTCGACTACTATCGGGAATCGGTCGATCGATCTTCGCAACGGGCAGCCTTTCGTGATCAACTTGAGCTTGCACGCAAATTCGCTCTTCCCGTGGTTATCCACATGCGCGGTGATGTCGAGACCGAAATGATCCTGACGCTGTCGGAGTTTTCTGATGTACGAGTTGTCTTTCATTCGTTCGACGGTTCGCCTCGATTGCGAGATTTCGCGCTCGATCGTGGTGACTTCTTCGGCGTCGGCGGCTTGATGACGCGTGCGGGCTCCTCAGCGCTGCGGGAGACGATTCGCGCGGTGCCCCTAACCTCGATTGTGCTCGAAACCGATTCGCCCTATCTCACACCCAAAGGGGTCAAGGACCGGAGGAACACATCGGCGAACCTCCCGATCATCGCCAGCGCGCTTGCGGATCTGCTAGGAATCGAGGTCGCACAGATAGCGGAACAGACCACCGCCAATGCTCGAGATTTATTTCGTTTGCATGCTGGTGTAGTGGTCGGAGGAGCTCGATGAGCGACGAGAAGCCGTCGATTCTGATCGCTACTAAAAATGCCGGCAAGCTGGCCGAGTTCGAGCGATTGCTAGGCGACGAATTTCTGGTCGAAGGATTGGCCGGGATCGACATCGAACTTCCTGAGGAAGGCACCGAATCGTACCGCGAAAATGCGGAGACAAAGGCGATATGTGTGGCGGCGGCAACGGGACGACTCACATTGGGAGACGACTCGGGGATCGAAGCGCGAGCATTGGGCGGGATGCCCGGAATCATATCTGCGCGTTATGCCGGTGAGCCTGTTTCCGATGCACGTAACATCGACAAACTTCTCTCCGCGCTCGCGGACCATCCGACTGGTGACCGAGCCGCGCGCTTCGTCTGCTGGTTAGCGCTGGCCGGTCGCAATGGACTGATTGCCTCTGTCGAAGGAACTTGCCAAGGGGTGATAGGACATGAACCCGCCGGTTCGAACGGCTTTGGATACGATCCAGTATTTCTTTTCCCATCTGGTGCGACCATGGCAGAACTCACCGATGAAGAGAAGGATCGTGTGAGCCATCGGGGAAACGCGCTCCGGTCGATGTTGCCGGTGTTGATGGACGAGTCTTCCGGGGCGACCGGCAATGCCTGACCGGCTTCCTCCACAGATTTCGAGCTTCACCGATTGGAGAACCTGGGTCACTACTGCTGGACTGCAGCCGGTTGTCGTGATCGCGGGTTCACGTGGCAAAACCATTGTCGCGAAGATTTTGGAAGCAATTCTACAGACGGCTGGGTTGCGAGTTGCGACCTGGTCGAGCCATGGTGTAGATATCGATGGGGTGCGTCAGGTTGGCGAGCTTGGCCCATGGCAGGATATCGAAGCAGCACTGGAAGATGGACAGATCGACCTCGGAATACGTGAGGTCGACTGGGCGACCGCATCGTTGCTTGCGACAGGACCTCGCCTGCCGCTCCTGGCCGTCACCAACGTATGCGCCAACCGGGAAGACTGCATCCTGGCGGGTGATGCCCAGCTCGCGAATGTGGCGATGCCGGCGTTGCTAACGGCAGTGGTCAATCAGGGATGGCTCGTGCTGAACGGCGATGACCTGGCGGTCGCTGCCGATCTTGCCAGCACGGGCCACAATCGACTGCTCGTCGGACTTGGCCTCGATGGGCCCTTGACAGAATTCCACCTCGCCACAAGCAACAATCTGGCCTGGCTGGCAGACGACGAGCTCGTCATTGCACACAACGGGACAATCTTTGAACTCGGAAATCGCAATGAGCTGACATTCGCGCTTGATGGACGAGCCAACTTCGTTGTATTCGATGCCTTGATGGCTGCGTCGCTTGCCACGGTGTTAGGCATAGATGCGGACACAATTCGTTGTGGACTGCGGGCGTTCGCGAGCGATCCGAATTCGATCCCCGGATCATTCAATTTACTCACCACCGGCAGCTCGATGGTGATTCTCGATCGCCCTTCGGCCTCGTGGTATTTGCGTCCTGTGCTCCGGGCGTTGCGTGATTACCACAAGTCACGGTTGCTCACAGTGTTCAGCGGATTACAAGGAGCGCTGGAAAGCGATACCGGGGAGATTGGCCGTCTCCTTGGGAGGATAAGCAACATCTTGATCGTTAGCGATGACGATCCTGATGATATCGATCGAATCGCACACGCCACCGAGGGCGCTCGCCGGAACGAGCTCCCGCCTATGGTGATTCCAGTGGAGTCGGAAATCGAGGGAGTGCGAAGGGCAATGGGGTTGGCTCGCCCAAGGGATGTGATTTACATTCTGTCAGATGATCCGGCGGACCTCTGGGCCGAGCTAACGAAGCTCGGCCCGCTGGTGAAGTTCACGCCAGCCGCGGCCGCATTGCGAAGCGTGCGGCCCTGAGTTCGATTACGCGGCAAGCACGTCCGGGGCACCAATTTGCTCGATCCAGACGGCTTTTGGACCGAGCAAACGCTCCAGCTCGGACTGTAGCATCTCGTTCCACTCAACTTTGAGCGTGCGGCTGCGCATTGGCAGGTCGTCTTCTCCCAACCGCAAGTGCACCACGAGCTCATCGTCGCCGTCATGCTCGCGGATGATCGCAAGTACACGCTGCATCTCATCGATGCGGGCGTTCGCGTCGGATGGGTCGCTGGCCAGCGAGATATGCACCTGCAAGGTGCTCGGCTTGGGGCCCAGCAGCTCGATCGAATCGAACACCCGCTCACAAATGAGTTGAAGTTGTTCCCCGCGCCGGTCAATCTTCGCTTCGATCTCGATGATGTTGTCGACTTCCCACGCATGCTGAAACGCTTGATACGTCTCGGGGAACGCGACGACCTCGATCGAGCCGGTCATATCCTCGAAGTCAAGGATGGTCATCGTCTTGCTGGCCTTGGTGAGAATGCGACGGGCTGTCTTGATCCTTCCGATGATGCGGACACGGTCGCCCGGGAAGCGATTTTCGACGTCGTGGATTTGCTGGCGACCTTCGAGGCCAGCACGTTGCAAAACGTCATTGACCGGATGATCGCTCAAGTAGATGCCCAGAAGCTCACGCTCCCATGAGAGCCGCTGACTGAGCGGCAGCTCGAGATTCTTGGTTACCGATTCGGGTATCTCAACTGGCTTGGTGACCTGTCCACCGAGCATGTCGAAGCCGAGTTGACCCTTAGCCGCCGCCCGTTGCCGCTCGATCGCACCTGAAATAGCTGGCTCCAGGCGATTGATGATGACGCTGCGCGGTCCGAAACAATCGAGCGCACCGCTTTTGGCCAGGGAGTCTGCGACCTTGCGCGATACCTTGCTCCAGTCGACGGCCGAGCAGAAATCTTCCAGGCTGCTGAATTCTCCACCTGGGTGTTCGCGCCGGATCTGCAGAATAGACTCCGCTGCTCCTTTGCCGACATTCTTGATCGCGCCAAGTCCAAAACGGATCGATTCCGAACCCTCTTCATTGAGCTCGGGCTTGAAGTCCAATTCGCTCCGGTTGATATCTGGACCAAGCACGTCGGAACCCATACGTCGGACATGAGTGACATCGGAAACTAACCGATCATGATTGTCACCATCCGTGGTCATAAGGGCGCACATGAACTCGATCGGATAGTGGGCCTTGAGATACGCGGTTTGTGCCGCGATCACCGCATACGCAGCGCTGTGTGCCTTGTTGAACCCATATCCTCCGAACCGTGCCATCATCGAGAAGAGCTCATCGGCAAGTGGCTTTGTCAACCCATGAGCCACTGCGCCCTCGATAAAGGGCTTGCGGTAGGAGTCCATGAGTTCTTGCTTCTTCTTACCCATGGCGCTACGCAAACCGTCTGCATCCGCCATCGAGAAGCCAGCGATCGCATTGGCGATCTGCATGATCTGTTCCTGGTAGACCGCAATACCGAAGGTGCTTTTCAGGATCGGCTCCAGATCCGGATGCATATAGGTGACTTGCGAGCGGCCATGCTTGCGATCGCAGAACTCGGCGGCACCACCAGCCGGTCCTGGACGAATCAGCGCCATCAACGCGATCAGGTCGTCGAATGAATTGGGTGCGACATCGATCGTCATGCGTGTGGTCATCGCACCTTCCAATTGGAAGACGCCTACCGTGTCACCTTGCTGCAGTCGGAGGAATGCTGCTTCATCCTCGAGGGGGAGACCGTCGATGGTCATCGTCGGATCCTTGTGCCTGGCGAGATCGACGGCACGTCCCAGAATGGTCAACGTGGTAAGACCGAGAAAGTCCATTTTGAGGAGCCCAATCTCCTCAAGGAGACCCATCTGGTATTGGGTCGTGACTTCACCTTCACTCTTGCCACCCGCTCGTTGCAGGGGGACCGTTTCGATCAATGGATCGCGCGCGATCACGACGCCGGCCGCATGGGTCGACGCATGACGGGCAATCCCTTCAACCTTTTTGGCGTTGTCGACCAGCTCGCGCAGCCGCCGATCCGCTTCGATTATGGTGTTGAGCTCAGCAACCTGATCGAGCGCCTTCTCAATCGTCATCTTCGGTTCAGCGGGAATGAGCTTCGCGACTTTGTCAATCTCGTTGAAGGGCATGCCCATGGCGCGGCCAACGTCGCGCAATGATCCGCGAGCGGCCATGGTTCCAAAGGTGGAAATTTGCGCGACCCTATCGTCGCCATATTTGCTCACGACGTAATTGATGACTTCCTGGCGGCGGTCGTCAGCGAAATCGATGTCGATGTCGGGCAATGACAGTCGGTCGGGATTGAGGAAGCGCTCGAAGATCAAGCCGTGCTTGAGCGGATCGAGCGAGGTGATGGCCAGGCAGTACGTGACAATGCTCCCGGCGGCGGAACCACGCCCAGGTCCGACCAGAATGTCGTTTTCCTTGGCGAAGCGGACAAAGTCCCACACCACCAGGAAAGTAGTTCGTCAACTTCATGTTGCCGATCACCCGAAGCTCGTACGCAAGCCGGTTTTCGACATCACTATCGGAGACGTCGTAGCGCTCAGCAGCACCTTTCCTGACCAGATGCTCCAGATATTCGTGATTGGTATAGCCGTCGGGAACCTCGAAATCGGGAAGCTGGAATCCTGTCGGCGAGAGATCCAGATGGCACATCTCTGCGATGCGCATCGAGTTCATGAGCGCGTCGGGCAGTTCCCCGAACCGGTCCCACATCTCTTGTGGGCTCTTGAGATAGAGTTCATCGGTTTCGGGTTTGAGTCGTTTCGGATCACTCAGAGTGGTGTTGGTCTGAATGCAGACCAGCAGCTCCTGAGCGGGTGAGTCCACTTGCTTGCAGTAGTGGACATCGTTTGTGACGACCATTGGAAGGTCGAACGACTTGGCGAGTGAGATCAGATCCTTGTTGACCTGGAGTTGTTCTTTGAGCCCATGGTCCTGGATTTCAACGAAAAAACGCTCTCGACCGAAGATTTCGGCGAGCTTGACAGCGTAATCGCGGGCCATGTCCGGGCGTTCGTACAGAAGATTATTCGCCAGCGGGCCGCCAAGGCAGGCAGATGTGGCGATGATCCCTTCTTTATGCTTGGCCAACATGTCGATGTCGATGCGCGGCCGGTAGTAGTACCCATTCAAACTCGCCTGCGAGGCGAGCTTCATGAGGTTCCGGTAACCAGTTTCGTTTTCCGCCAATAACAACAGGTGATACGCCTTGCGGCGTTTCTTGCGCTCGGAGTCCGATGCGTCTGGCGGCGGCGGTCCTGCCTTACCTTCGGCGAAATACGCCTCCATCCCAACAATGGGGTGGAGACCCGCTTTCGAAAGCTGCTTGTAGAAGTCGTACGCGGCGTACATGACACCGTGATCGGTGACCGCCAGGTGCTGGATACCAGACTTTTGGGCTTGCTCGATGTACTCGGGGATGCGCCCCATACCATCGAGAAGAGAAAACTCGGTGTGCAAATGAAGATGAGCGAAATCGGGCAACGAAAAACTCTTGTTTCTAGCCCGGCTGAAACCGGGGTCCCGGTGGGGCCGGGAGGTACATCCATAGTCTAGCTGCCGGCTGGATGTGACGACCCCAAAATCTCGTCAAATAAAAGCGACTCCGGTGACGATCGGGGCGGGGTGTCGATCGACAGTGCGGAGTCGCTGCTCGTGGTGTGCAGGAAACGTTACGCGGCTGCGGCGGACACGCGGGAAATCGTTGAGATTTGCATTGCAATGCGAGCTTGCTCGGCCAGCAGGTGCAGGACCTGCCGCATGTTCTCCCGATATTCAGCCGGAAGCTGCTCGTCACTTAACAGATAGAAGACCTCTCCGAGCACTGGTTCAGCAGAAAGAATCTTGGCGAAGTCCCGCGGCAAAAACCCCGCCGCGGCCAGAAGCATGTCTCGCTCGCCCTCACTCAAGTCCATCGCGTCTCCCAGGCGATCGACCGCATCGCGCGTTGGCATGCGGGCACCGCCTTCGAGACGGCTGACGTAACTGTGATCGAATTCTGCCCGCTCGGCGAGCTTGCTCTGGGAAACACTTCGTCGCTCGCGAAGCGACTTCAACAACTGACCGAACTCTGTCATTCGAAACCCCCGCCCTGTGACAAGTAGACACATTTGTGACCTGGCAACCAACGATCACCCGGACCGTTCATTGACTTGTTGACACCATGCTAGCAGTACGTTGCCGGGCCGTCAATTCCGGTTACAGGTTATCCACAGTGGAAAACCCGAACTGTCGTTGCGTGTGCGGATAACTCGACTGCTCTCCCCGCAGTGTCGTTAAGCTGGCGTTTGGTGGCAGAACTCCGTCGAAGGGCCGAAAATCGGTGGGGTCCACGTATCGGAAGTTGGATTTGGTGGCCGTTCTGGAGCGATCTGTGGCTTAATTCGGGTTGGTTCGATGGGGAATCACACGACCCGTTTTCGACAGTCGGAAGGGGATCTCCCATAACCGCACATGTTTCCATTCACACCGAGACCGTTTTGCTGCGCGGAGGCGAGCTCGCGACAACGCTCCGGGGCCAAATACAGTTAGCCCGAATGAAACTCCTGCGCGATGGTGGACGCGCGCCCGTTCTGGTGACACTGGCCGCCGAGCCGAATGCATCGGCCGATGCTTATCGGAAATCGATTGCGAAAACGATGAAGCGAGTGGAGATCGAGCATCGCCCGATCGATCTTCCAGGCGGCAGCACGAACGCCGACCTGGAACGCGCGCTCGCCGAACTGAGTGCCGACCCAGAGATCACGGGAGTGCTCGTGCTCATGCCACTCCCCACCCGTATCGACAAAGGCATCGTTTCCGAGCAACTCAACCCCTTACGGGATGTGGATGGAGTCACCGTCGTGAACGCCGGGCGTCTGCATCTGGGACTCCCTTGCCTTGCTCCCAGCACACCCAATGGTGGCGTGGCGTTACTCGATCACTATGGAATTGCGATAGATGGCTCCCGTGTTGTCGTGATCGGACGGAGCAACGTGGTCGGACGTCCGTTGGCTGCGCTATTGCAACGTCGAAATGCAACAGTGACGGTTTGCCACAGCGGGACACGCGACCTGGCTTCCTACACGCGACAGGCAGACATCGTTGCCTTGGCCATTGGCCATCCGGGCTTCTTAACGCCCGAGTTGATTCGACCTGGGGCGACGGTGCTCGATTTTGGAATCAATGTGCGTGACGAGCGGATCACCGGCGATGCCGATTTCGAAGCGCTTCAGGGAGTGGCCGGAGCGATTACACCAGTACCCGGTGGAACTGGTCCGATAACGGCACTGATGCTGGCGCGAAACACCATCGCGGCGGGAATCGCCGGCCTGCACGATGATCTCGATTTGATTCCCTCCTTCGAGAGTTGGCAATCTGACACACCCGACGAATAACAAAATTGACCTCCCAAACCAAACTATCTGGCGAGACGGGTTGACGCAACCACCCTTTGGTTGCTAGGCTTCCGGACCGTTGATTTGGCCGGCGTAGCTCAGTGGCAGAGCAAAGGACTCATAAGCCTTTGGCCGGTGGTTCGAATCCACCCGTCGGCACCTTCTCCCCAACGGTATCTCCAGGAAAATTCATCCATGACTCGAGCGCGGCCGAACCGATCCGGATTCGAGCAGCGTTTGCTAGCGACGCTGCGCGGTGTCGGGTTGGCTTCAGGGCAGCGATTGACTGTCGGATTCTCCGGCGGGAGCGATTCGCTCTCGCTGGCTGCTGGCCTGAAACGAATTGCTCCGCTACTCGATCTCGAACTCTTGCTCGTGCATGTCGATCATCAACTGCGGAAGGAATCGGCTGCGGATGCGTTGGCGTGCCAGCGACTCGCAACTTCCATGGATTTGCGATTCGAAGCTGTGCAGCTCGCCCCAGGCTTGCGACTGCGAACGAAAGAATTAGGTTTGGAGGAAGTCGCCAGGCGCGAGCGATTCCAGGCGTTGGCTACTGCAGCAGCGAATTGGGAGTCTACCCTTGTCGCTTTGGGTCACCACGCCAACGATCAGGCCGAAACGGTGCTGATGCATCTCTTCCGGGGATCTGGCCTGGACGGATTGATTTCCATGAAGACGTTCGAGCGGCGTCGGGTGCCCTGGTGGATCGAAGACGATCTCCCCACACATGAGGTGACCCTGTTACGACCGCTCCTCCCCGAGACTCGGGCTTCGATCGAGGAGTACCTGGCCGCCACTGGACTGCAGCCAGTCGAGGACACAACAAACTCGTCACTTGATTTCGATCGGAACTGGGTGCGCCATCAGGTGCTGCCGGCTATCGTCGAACGTTGGCCCTCGGCGGTAGAGAGCATTCAACGTTCCTCGTTCGCTTTTGCGCTTGATGGGGAGCTGCTCGAAAATCAGTGTGAGCGCGCTTTCGAAACTATGGCTCTCAGCGACGGAAATTTATCCACCGAAGCGCTATCAACACTGGATCAAGCGATCGCGTTTCGAGTCCTCAGGCACTGGCTAAGGCAACTCGGAGTAAAAGAGGTCGGGATGGATGTTGTCGCACGCATCTACGATCTCGCACTGAGTCAGAGCGAACAGCGCTCCGTGCAAATTGGCGCCGGGCAAACCGTAATCATGGCTGATGGCGTATTGACGACATTCGATCGGCTTTATCAATCGGCCGCGATCGACATGCCAATGGATTCCGACGCGAACGGAATGCGATGGGAGCTTCAGTATTCCGAAGAAATAACCGATACGGATGCCCAGCTCATGCTTCCAGAATCCCTCGAGCTCCAGGTCCGCACACTGCAAGACGGAGATTTCTGGCACGGGACGCAACGATTAGTGACGGAAGACCTGCGACAATCCCGCATTCATCCACAGTTGCGTTCGCATCTCCTTGCTTTGACGACAGGCGATGGAGTCTTGTTGATCCCGGGGATCTATCCCAACATTCGCAGAGCGGTCTACGAAGGTCCGATTAAAGTGGTAGGGGTTCGATGGAACAGGCAGTCCTGAAACGTAAGGACAAAGGCGTCGAGCGAGTGCTCATCGAAGCAGACGCGGTACAGCAGCGCGTTCGCGAACTCGCGGCCGAGTTGGACAAGTTGTACGTCCACGAGACGCCTTTGCTCATTGGCGTTCTAACGGGCGCGATTACCTTTATGACCGACCTGATGCGGGAGATGGAATCCGAACTCAAGGTCGATTTTATGGCGGTGTCCAGCTACGGGGACGATGTGACCAGTTCTGGCGCGGTGCGGATCCTCAAGGACCTGAACGAGAATATCGAGGGGCGCCATATCCTGATTGTTGAAGACATTGTGGATAGTGGATTGACGCTGCAATACCTGCTCGATGTGCTCCGGCGGCGAAATCCCTCCGATATCAAGGTGGTCGCGCTGTTGCGCAAACCGAAGGCCGAGGCATTAGCGGTGCAAGCCGATCTGGTCGGATTCGACATTCCTGACGAATTCGTTATCGGATACGGTCTGGACTACGCGGGACGCTATCGAAATCTCCCCTATATCGGGGTCCTCGATCCGGTCGAGATCGAAGTTACGAAAAGTAAGACTGGTATACTTTTGGATACGCCGCCCTCTTAGGATTAGTGGCGAAATCCAAAAAGCGCGGGCTGGCCGGAGATCCTTACATGGGTGATATTCGACGATTGCGAAGCAGCGCGATTTGGCTTGTCCTGATCGTTGCGGTTATCGCACTTTGGTTTCTCGTCGTCAACGACAACGATTCGACGACAAACAAGGATTTCTCCGCCGTCGCTGCCGATATTCAGGCCGGCTCGGTGCAGAAATTGACGATTGGTGAGGACAGCAACACGGTGCGGGTCGAATATATCGATCCCGACACTAACGATGCCAAGTCGATCCTCCCCGGAAACACCACCATTTTCGAGGCATTAGACGCGTACGGAATCGACGTTGCTACCGCTCCGCCGATCGACGTTCAACCCGGAAGTCGATGGGGAAGCTGGCTTGGGAGCGCTCGGTTTCCTGCTTCCGGTCCTCTTTCTGATTGGCATCTTCCTCTTCATGATGCGCCAGTCGCAGGGATCGAACAATCAGGCGATGTCCTTCGGCAAGAGCCGGGCTCGCCTCTTCACCAGCAACAAGCCCTCCGTGACTTTTGCCGATGTCGCCGGCGTCGACGAGGCGAAAGAAGAGCTTGTCGAGGTCGTTGAATTCCTGAAATATCCGGAAAAGTTCCAGGCGCTTGGCGCCAGAATTCCGCGCGGCGTCTTGCTGGTTGGACCTCCGGGAACCGGCAAGACGCTGCTCTCGCGAGCTGTGGCCGGAGAGGCAGGCGTTCCATTCTTCAGCATTTCCGGGTCCGAGTTCGTGGAGATGTTCGTTGGCGTTGGCGCCAGCCGAGTTCGCGATCTGTTCGAGCAGGCCAAGAAAAGCGCCCCCTGCATCGTCTTTGTCGATGAAATCGACGCCGTCGGCCGGCAACGTGGCGCCGGTCTCGGTGGGAGCCACGACGAGCGCGAGCAGACGCTCAACCAGATACTGGTCGAAATGGACGGTTTCGATAGCAGCACGAATGTGATCGTCATCGCGGCCACCAACCGGCCCGATGTGCTCGATCCCGCGTTGCTGCGACCGGGTCGTTTCGATCGCCAGGTTATCCTCGATCGTCCAGATATTTCCGGACGCCGGCGCGATTCTGGAAGTGCACGCTCGTGGGAAGCCGCTCGAAGACGATGTCTCGATCGATAATCTCGCTCGCCAAACCCCGGGATTTTCTGGCGCCGATCTCGAGAACCTGGTCAACGAGGCGGCGATCCTGGCGGCACGCCGTAACAAGAAAACCGTTGGACGCGACGAAATTACCGAGGCGATCGATCGCGTGCTCGCCGGCCCGCAGCGCAAGAGCCGAGTTATTTCCGAGCGCGAGCGGTTGATGACCGCCTACCACGAAGCTGGACACGCGCTGGTTGCGCGGATGCTTCCGCAATGCCGATCCGGTGCGGAAGGTTTCCATCGTGGCGCGCGGCATGATGGGTGGCTACACGCGAGTTGTTCCGGACGAGGACCGGCTGTTCAAAACCAAGAATCAGTTCGAAGATGAGCTGGCCGTCTTCATGGCGGGGCATGTTGCCGAATCGATCGTCTTCGATGAGCAATCGACCGGAGCGGCAAACGACATCGAGCGCGCCACCGGGATCGCCCGGCGCATGGTGACCGAGTTCGGGATGAGCCGAGACGCTGGGCCCGCGGGCCTTCGGCAAGAAGGAAGAACTGGTCTTCCTGGGCCGCGAGATCAGTGAGCAGCGCAACTACAGCGATGAAATCGCCTTCCAGATCGATCAGGAAATCCGCCAGCTGATCGACGTGGCACACGAGCGGGCACGGGAAGTTGTCGACTACCAACTTCGAGCAAGCTGGAGGCGATTGCCGAATTGCTGATGCGCGAGGAAACGATCGAAGGGCGAAGAACTGGAAGCACTCTTCGACAGCCCACGACCGCAAGCCAAGCTTGGTGGGACCACCGGCGACCAGTCCAGCGGCGTCGATGATCACGTCCGGCCGACGAGACCGAGAGCCATGGACAACGATCCGACTCCGACGACCGGACCGTCCTCCATTCGGTGGCGCCATGGTTCCGCAACCGGCGGGGTAGATTGCCCGCAACAACAAAAAAATGACGATAAAAACCCCGGTCTGAACGGACCGGGGTTTCTTCATTCCTATGTGGTGGAGGCGGGGGACTCGAACCCCCGACCTCTACAGTGCGATTGTAGCGCTCTCCCAACTGAGCTACGCCCCCGCGACAAGGCAACGGCCCGAGTATACGTTTATGAGTAAAGCGGGTCAAACTTGTAAGACGCTCAAATTTGCCTGAAAAGTTCCTTGGAGCGGCCAAGGCGGCCCGTTGTCGAGTCAAAGCTGTGTCAACTTTGACCAACTCGGGTCTGGACTTGACTTCATGTCAGGGCTATACTGCGGCCCAATGCGAGAGTAGCTCAGCTGGTAGAGCGCAACCTTCCCAAGGTTGATGTCGTGGGTTCGAGTCCCATCTCTCGCTCTAAGCAGAACAACCAAGGCCTCGTCGTCGGCAAATCGTCTCATCAGCGGATTAGTGTGTTCGCCGCCGCTCCACAACATCTCAATGATCAAAGACCGTTATGTGGATGACCTTGTCCGGTAGCACAGTTCCGTCGATCAGCTCGACATGCACCATGATCTGATGTTCTCCAGGCAGCATGGGCGCTAGCAACATGTAGTACCCATCGCTAACGGCCTCAGCATCTCCAATCGGGACTCCAAGTACGTTGTGCTCGGGAAGCGTCACCTCGAAATAAGGCGATACCCTGCGAAAGGTTGCAACATTCGGAACGGCCTGACCGTCGATCCGGACGCTGATGTTGGTATAGCGGTCGGTGTCCCGGCTCGCACACGCCTTCAATTCTTCCTCACTTTGGCCATTGTATGGCGGTGGCTCGACCGTTGAGCACTCAGTTCCAACTATCGGCAGAAGAATTAGGGTATCGGTTGGCACAAGGCACGGCGCGAAATTGCGGGGCAGAAAGAACACCGGCCCGGTCTGACCGTCGGCGCACGTCTTGCCGGTCACGTCTTGTCCCGGGTTGGAACCAATTGGCTGGCTAAACGTCCATTGCCAATGGCGTGCACTCCATTCCCCGAGCGTCGCACCGGCCACGACTTCCTCGGGAGCGTACACGTGCCCACCATATTGCGGTAACGGCAGTCGCAAAGAAACAAGGGACGCAAGCGCTGCCCCGCCCAGGCACAAAAGAATCAGCAGGATGGTCCGTGTTCGAAAGACGACAGTCCGCACGTCTACTCTCTTCCTCGATCGCGACTGATCACTTCATCTGTGCCGCTAACCACCCGCGATGCCCATCCACGCCACGATCCCCGAGGTAATTGCCTGAGCGATATCTTCCTGGCGGTTTCCGTTCGCGAGCAATTTCGCCTCTTCCGGATGCGAGATGAAGACCGCTTCGACTAGAGCGCTCGGCATTTTCGCCCGCAATAGTCCGCCATTGTCGAAGCGATCGACTCCGCTTACCGGGATCCCCAGATCAGCTAAGGCGTTGGTCATGGTTAAAGCGAATGCCAGGTCCTTCTCCTTTTCACCCCAGAAGGTCTGAGCGTAGTCGATGGTGCGGTCCTCCGAGGCGTTGAGGTGAATCTCGACGAAGAGGGTGGCTTCACAAGCATTGGCGATCTCCCCACGCTGAGAATTGCCCAGTTCTGTATCGCCATCCTCTCGGGTTAGTGCGACCGAATACCCGTTGCTGCGCAGCAGGTCGGCAACGCGGAAAGCGATGATGAGGTTTTGTTCCGCCTCGACGAGGCCAAACCTTTCATAGACAGCACCCGGATCTGAACCTCCATGTCCAGGATCGAGCACGATCTGGGCCGTTCCGGTAGGACAGGACCCCTCAAACGTCGGCCCATGGTCCGCGGAGATCGGTGCGCAGGAAAGACAGAGCATTAACAGCATCATGACGAGCGTTCGCTTCACGCAGCTGCCTTGTCTATTTTGGTAAGGCTGCAAAAAGGCGTGTCTGCAACCCGAAGGTAGAGGGACCCCACTATCACGTATGCGCTTACCGCCTCTCCCTTTCTGAGACACTATGCCCCACTCGAATTAAAGTGCTGCGACTCGGCATGTGGCAGCCTGTGCAGCTCTGAAGTTCATCACGGGTGACCAACGGTCGAACAAACTGTCTGATTTGGAGGTCTGTAACGTGCATTCCTTGCCGCAACAGTGCGAGGAGCCTACCAGCGAGTGAGAATTATCTTAAGAGATCCATCTCCGCACCTACGATTACCAGGAACGCCTGACAGCTTCGATGTCCATCAGATTTGGCGTGTCGACCAATATGCAGGCCATCATGCTGGAAACTTTTTCGTTGGTGTCTTCTTGAAGAGAGTCCGATTCTCGGCGTTCGAGGATCGGAGTTTGCTCGCATCGCAGAAAAAGGGGCATCTTGCATGATTGCTGATATGCGCTTTTACAGAAGCGGGGGCATGGAAATCATGGTCATCGAGCTCGAAATGGTCACGGGAGGACTGCATTGACACACGTCGACGTGATCGACTCTATCCTGGGACAACCCGGCGCCGGTGCGGTAGCAGCGCTACGGTCACAAAAGCCGGAGCTGGCCGTTCAAATGCAGGATTATTACGATGCTGTCTTTCGGCCCTCCGCCGATTCCGCGGCAACCTTGCCACACGCGGAGCGCTGGCTCATCGCCATTCGCACCGCGTCTCACACGCGCAGCCAGTCAGCAGTCGATTGGTACTCTGCCCAAGCTTTGAACTCCGGTGTCGGCGAGGAACTCATCACGAAAGCCAACAACACGGCCGAAGCCTGGAATGGCGATCCGCGAACCACCGCGATCATGCGCCACGTGGATTTGATCGTGACCCACCCTGTCGATAGCTCAAAAACTGATATCGAGGCGCTCGCGAATGCGGAACTTTCTTCGATGGCGATCGTGGCGCTTTCGCAAGTGGTCGCGTATGTCTCCTATCAGGTTCGCTTGATTGCCACACTACGCGCGTTGGGAGCGTCATGATGTCCGAACAACAATTCACGCTCGACTTTCTCGATTGGGTTCCGTGGCTTCCGCGCGCGGTTGACACCGATCTCTCCCCCGAGCGGAGAAACGAGATCGAAAGATTTGTCGAGGGAAAGAACGCTTCAGACTATTTGCTCGTTCTTGCGAACGATTTCGATTCGTTGCAAGCACGTGCCTTCGTCCACCGGCACGTCTATGCCGATGAGGATGTCACCCAGGCGGGGTACCGGGAACTGGGAGCGACCACCACCTCACGCATCAATGGCTGTGTTTTTTGTGCCTCAGTACATGCGCGGCATGTGGCCAACTACTTGAAGGACCGCCCGTTGGCGCTCCGCGTGCTGGACGAAGGAATCGATGCCGATCTGCCACCGATCGAGCGTGCTGTAGTCGACGTCTCGGCCAAGCTAACGAACGATCCGGAATCGCTGTCCGGTGCGGATCTCGAGCCCCTGAGAGATCTGGGACTTTCCGATACCGAAATTCTCGACATCCTGAACTACGCCGCGTTTTTTGCCAATGCGAATCGCCTGATGTTGACCTTGGGTGAGCCAGTACCGCAACCGAAGCTCAGATAGCGACCGAGTCTACGTGCACGTACCGACGTAGATGAGCGCGCCTCCTGCACCCGCCACGCAACACGGCCCGCAGCCGACGACACAGGTTGCTCCGCCGAGCATCGATCCGAGTGCTATGAGGTCGCAACCGGTCACAGTTCCTCCAGAAACTGGGGGAACTTCGTCGCTGTCGGAAGTCGGGAGTCGCATTTGAAGGTCGATTTGCTTGCAGATCGCAAGCATGCGCTCGGCGTATTCGCCATCCGACACGCCGAGCAGAGTATCGAATCGATCGCGGAAACCATCGGCGAGAAGCGGATCTTCGAGCATTCTCGCGACACCAGAGTTGACCTGTGTAGGTTGGTTTACGGCGGTCTCACGGGCAACAGCCACGGCTGACTGGATGCTCTCCCGCGATTCGTCGATCCGCTGTTCGAACGCGCTTTCCTCTTCGGAAGCGGTCCTCTCTCTGATTGAGCGATCACTCGCCAGACGTTCAGCGGCACTCGAAAGAATTCCGGCTTGTACGAGAATCGAGCTTGCCTCGATCCAAACGGGCGACACAGGTCCATCTGCGGCTTCGATCATGCTTGCTCCAGTTCACTGGTAATCAAATGATCGATTTATTCTGCGGTCATGCCAACCGGAACACAAGAGGGAGAAAGCGTGCGCGCCGAACGCGTAAAATCGCCCTGGTACAAATTTGCGCGATTCACAACTTGATGGCGGGTGAAATGGGAAATATTCTCGGAAGTCTTCCGGTCGGCGAGAAGATCGGAATCGCATTTTCAGGTGGTTTGGATACGAGTGCCGCGCTCTATTGGATGCGCGAGCAAGGCGCCATCCCATACGCGTACACGGCCAATCTCGGCCAGCCGGACGAAACCAACTATGACGACATCCCGAAACGCGCAAGAGAGTACGGCGCTGAAGTGGCTCGGTTGGTCGATTGTCGTCATGAGCTGGTGCGGGAGGGACTGATCGCGCTGCAATGCGGAGCGTTTCACATCTCGACTGCCGGCGTGCCCTATTTCAACACGACACCGCTGGGGCGCGCGGTTACCGGCACCATTCTGGTTACCGCCATGAAGGAAGACGGCGTCAATATCTGGGGTGACGGCAGCACCTACAAAGGCAACGACATCGAGCGGTTCTACCGCTATGGGTTGCTGGTCAATCCGGAGCTGCGCATCTACAAACCCTGGCTCGATGACGCGTTCATCGACCAGCTCGGCGGTCGAGCGGAAATGTCGGCCTATTTGGCGGAAGCCGGGTTCCAATACCGGATGTCGGCCGAACGAGCGTACTCCACGGATTCCAACATCCTTGGAGCGACGCATGAAGCGAAGGATCTCGAAGAGCTCAGCAACGGCATCACCATCGTCGACCCAATTATGGGCGTCGCCTTTTGGAAACCAGAAATCGACATCCCCTACGAGGAAGTGACGATCGGCTTCGAGCAGGGACTACCCGTTGCTATTAATGGCAGGGTCTACAGCGACCAGGTCGAGCTCATCACCCTGGCGAACGAGATCGGTGGACGGCACGGGCTCGGTATGAGCGATCAAATCGAAAACCGCATCATCGAATCGAAAAGCCGTGGCATTTACGAGGCTCCGGGTCTGGCTCTTTTGCACATCGCCTACGACCGGCTCGTTTCCGGAATCCACAATGAGGACACGATCGAAACATTACGGGGCAGCGGCCGGCGGCTCGGACGCTTGCTCTACGAGGGACGATGGTTCGATCCACAAGCATTGATGCTGCGCGAGTCGTTGCAGAATTGGGTAGCGAAAGTCGTCAGCGGCGAAGTCACTATCGGGCTGCGACGCGGGAACGATTATTCGATTCTCAATACGCAATCACCCCAGCTGACCTACGACGCCAGCCGGCTCACCATGGAAAAAGGCGAAGCCTCATTCAATGCGCAGGATCGTATTGGACAATTGACCATGCGGAACAACGACATTGCAGACACGCGTGAAAAACTCGTGTTTTACGCGGAAACCGGATTGGTGTCGCTCCCGAGCGATGGTGGTATTCCGCGCATCGGCGCGAAGACCGAGGAATAAGCATGCGGCAACTGTATCCCGAGATCGAACCGTTCAATACCTTTTTTCTCGAAGTTGGAGACGATCACACTCTTTACGTCGAAGAGAGTGGTAATCCCGAGGGAAAGCCGGTGGTCTTTCTTCACGGTGGCCCCGGGGGTGGAACGAACCCGCGGCAACGCCGGTTGTTCGATCCCGACAAATACCGCATCGTCCTGTTCGATCAACGTGGTTGTGGAAGAAGCACGCCGCATGCATCGGTCGAACACAACACGACCTGGGAGCTCGTTGCTGATATCGAGCGAATTCGGAAAGAGCTCGCCATCGATCAGTGGCAGGTATTTGGCGGGTCGTGGGGAAGCACTCTGGCGCTGACATATGCCGAAACGCATCCCGAGCGGGTCACCGAGCTGGTGTTGCGCGGCATCTTCCTGTTGCGGCCGTATGAGCTCGCCTGGTACTACCAGGAGGGAGCCAGCAATATCTTCCCCGATGTTTGGGAATCGTATCTTGCTCCGATTCCAGTCGACGAACGCAACGACCTCATGGCGGCCTATCACCGGCGGCTCTTTGGTGACGACCCTGCTGCCCAGCTCGAAGCGGCGCGAGCCTGGACCACCTGGGAATGGTCCACCAGTCAGCTCATCCCGGTCGTCGAAGGCGGCACGGACGAGCAATACCTCGCCTTCGCGCGCATCGAGAACCATTATTTCGTCAACGGCGGATTCTTCGAACGGCCCAATCAACTTATCGAAGACGCACACAAGATCGCGCATATTCCGACGGTCATCATTCACGGTCGTTACGACGTCATCTGCCCGGTGCGTAACGCATGGGAGTTACACGCGGCGTTGCCGAATTCGGAGTTGCACATCATCCCAGATGCTGGGCACGCTATGGGTGAGCCAGGCATCACGGACGCGCTGATCGCAGCCACCGACACCTTTGCTTCGACGCGCACGGGTTAGCGTCCGTTGGCGGTCCAGGAGTCGATCTGAACGGTGACTTTGTACCGTTCTTCGCCATGCTGCCCGCCAGTGAAGTCAGAGTTGGTGTATTTGCGAGCGAGTTGGTTCACAAATTCAAGCGTGGTGTAAAGCTCAAATTCGGCGACGGTGCCGCGGAGCTCGAGGTACCGAAACGAATTTGTTGGATCGAGAATCGAGATTGCTACTGCAGGATTTTTCCTTAAGTTTCGGTACTTGATCGTTTCTGGTTTGATGCTCAGCAGCAACTGCGAGCTGTCCCAGAGGAACCAGACCGGGTTGACCTGGGGCCGGCAGTAGTGGTCGACCGTGGATAAGTGACCGAGAACTGGCGCGTCCAGCAGGTCGAGATGGCTGGTGGGGATCGGTCCTTTGGGCATTGCATGGGCTCCAAGCAAAAAAGAACTCGCGAAGCGAAGCGGACGTCAAATGAGAGGCGGGAAATTTCTCGCGACCCATCAACTCCTCGAGCCAGCCTTCCACGCGAGCTCGGAGACTCAAACAGTCTGACGCATCGCTCGAGGCGATGTTCATCCACACGTGCCTTCGGTGGTTTTGTCCTGCTCTCTTCCTGCGGGCAGCCCAAGGGTCGCGACGACCAACCCAATGTATGGCGGCGTGAGGTTCGGAATCAGTTCGTGGGTTCGCGAAATACTTTCGTGATCGAGAACAGATCTCCTGCTCGTGAATTTTTGCAACGCCAGAAACATCATATCCGAGTAATATAGTCGGAATAGTCGGCAGCACGTCCTGCACTCTATCAGCGAGTGCGTATCGATCAGGATTTTTCGCACGATTTACGAAGAAGCTTTGCAAATTTTGATGTTTCGCTTAGCCGAAAGAGACAGCCCCGGATCTCGAATAACGGTCCAGGCGTCCGATTTTCGGTCGACACGCGACTCAATTGAAGTGCGAGTTCTTTTTTCTGACTCGGATCGGTCCGCGATTTCAGTCTGGTACGAGTGATCCGGGTAAGGCACGACACCTGATGGCTACTCAGCTAAGCGCAACGGGATCCCTGGCCAGACATCCGAGCGGGCATACCCGTTCGTTGTTGCCGCTCGGTCTTGTGGCCCTGGTAGGTGTCCTCCTGGCAGTCAGCCTGCTCAGCCTGAGAGTCGGTTCGTTAGCGATCAATACTGCAGACGCGTGGAACGCGCTCGTTCACTACAATCCTGACAATTACGCTGAGCTTGTCGTGCGAACGCTGCGCTTGCCACGTACGTGTTATGCCATCGTCCTGGGGGCCGGGCTCGGTTTGAGCGGCACGATTGCGCAAGCAATCACCCGCAATCCTCTTGCCGACCCGTCGATCCTGGGAGTTTCCAGTGGAGCAACCTTGGCCGTTGTCATCGCTGTCTACTTTTTTGGATTGACCGCACCGTATCAATATGTCTGGTTTGCATTCGTGGGAGCGATGCTTGCATCGCTTCTCGTCTTCATCATGTCATCGGCCGGTCGCGCCGGTGCGACTCCGGCCAAAGTTGCACTCGCGGGTATCGTGATCTCGGCGATGCTCAGCTCATGGACCAGCGCGCTTCTGTTACTCGATCGCGAGACGATGGACGTCGTGCGGTTTTGGATGGCTGGGTCGCTGGCGGGACGGGACCTACACACGCTTTCCTGGTTGGCGCCTTTCATCATCGGCGGTTCAATTGCCGGGCTCTTTCTGGGGCACCAGCTCAACGTGCTCAGTCTCGGCGACGAAACTGCGCGCGCTCTCGGCATGCGTACCGGGACGCTTCGACTCGTGGCGTTAGTGCTGGTAGTCGTCATCACTGGAGCGAGTGTCGCCGCAGCGGGTCCGATCGCATTCATTGGACTGGCTACTCCACATCTCGTACGGTCAGTCATCGGACCCGACTATCGCTGGGTCCTCCCCTATTCGATGGTCGTCGGAGCCATCCTCCTCACCAGCGCGGATGTCATCGGACGCATGGTAGCTCGGCCGTCAGAAGTGCAAGTAGGCATTGTGACCGCGATTATTGGCGCCCCGGTGTTGATTGTGCTTGCCCGCCGGCGAACCCTTGCGAGCTAACGGACGATGGCAACTATGCAACTGACACCTCCGACTTCTCGCGCGGGCCACCGCACGGTACGGCGCGGCGGAATTGCAGTGCGCGTCAATGCTCACGTTCTTTTTCTTACCGGAATAGCGCTGGCACTGCTTGCCCTGCTCTTCGTTTGGGCGATGACCCTGGGCAGCTATCACATTTCATTCGTGGGTGTAGCAAAGGCCATATTCGGATACGGCTCCGACGACCAACTCCTGGTGGTCCGCGAACTACGCTTGCCGCGCGTGCTCACAGCCGCAATGGTCGGCGCGTCGTTAGCGGTCTCAGGAGCAATCTTTCAGGGTTTGGTGCGCAACCCGCTGGTATCGCCGGACATCATTGGGGTGAACGCGGGGGCAACCCTTGTTGCTGTTTTCTGGATTGTCACCGGCTTGTCGTATCGTCTCATGCCGTTGGCTGCCTTTCTGGGCGCGTCGGTCGCTGCTGCCGCTGTCTATCTCCTCACCTGGAAGAAAGGGATCTCGCCCAATCGATTGATCCTGATTGGCATTGGCGCAGGAGAATTTCTCTTCGCGTTCAACCAGTACTTGCTCGTGAAGTATCCACTCGAAAAGGTCCGCCCTGCCATCGTCTGGTCGATCGGTTCGATCTACGGCAGCAACTGGTTCGATGTGAAGGTGCTAGCCGCAACCCTGGCGATCTGCCTTCCCTTGAGCGTAGTGTTCGCCTGGCCGTTACGTGCCATGCAGCTTGGCGATGATGTCGTTCGTGGCCTTGGGCTCTCACTCGAGCGAACCCGTCTTGGGCTGATTGTCATCGCTTGCGCTCTTGCCGGTGTGGCAGTGGCGCTCGCTGGACCGATCGCGTTCGTTGCGCTCATGGTGCCCCACTTCGCTCGGATGCTCGCTGGTCCACTATCAGGGGCCATGATCCTTTTCACCGCAGCTATAGGTGCGTTTTTCGTGTTGTTGGTCGATGTTATCGCCCAGCACTTTCTCCCGGTCTCATTACCGGTTGGCGCCTTGACCGCCGCGTTTGGCGCTCCCTACTTCCTGTTCCTGCTCTATCGTTCGAATACGAGGATGTGATCCGCCCGTGAGTCGCCTGCAAGGTCAAAACATTACGTTAACTTACGGTGATGACGCAGTCGTCGTCGACACCTCGATCGAGATCGCTGATGGGCTTATCACGAGCATTATTGGTCCGAACGGGTGTGGGAAGTCGACGCTCCTCCGTGGTCTGGCCCGCATTCACCGAACTGCAGGCGGAGCGGTCGTTCTCGATGGACAGCTTATTCATCAGCTACCAAGTAGAGAGGTCGCGAAACGACTGGGTCTGTTGGCGCAACAAGCTTCCGCGCCCGACGGATTAACCGTCGAAGGTCTCGTTCAGAGGGGTCGATTTCCGCATCAAGGGTATATGCACACCCCGACCGCGCATGACGAGCAAGCGGTTGAGTTGGCCCTTCACCTGGCTGGCGTGTCCGAGCTGCGGAAACGGGTAGTCGACGAGCTGTCTGGTGGACAGCGCCAACGTGCGTGGATTGCCATGGCGCTCGCCCAGGAAACGCCGCTCCTGCTGCTCGATGAGCCAACTACCTATCTCGATGTCGCGCATCAGTTCGAGATCATGGAGTTGGTGCAGCGGCTCAACCGGGAAGAGGGACGCACGATCGTCATGGTGCTGCACGACATCAACGAGGCGGCCCGTATCAGCGACCAGATGATTGCCATGGTCGATGGGCATATCGAGGCGACGGGCTCGCCGGCGGAAGTCGTCACCAATCCACTCTTGATGCGACTCTACGATGTGGATTGCGCAGTGCGCCGACATCCGATCAACGACTCTATTTACGTCGTGCCGGCCTCCCGTATCGTGCAGGAGCGAATTGCGCTCCAGGGTGAATCGGTGGGTCCCTCGATCAACTTCGATGGACTCGGCGCCGCCTACGGTAAGCGCCGTATTCTCGACCGGATTTCAACGCAGATCCCGCCAGGAAAAATAACGACGATCATCGGCCCGAACGCCTGTGGAAAATCGACGCTGCTACGGTGCTGCAGCTGCTTGCTCAAACCCGTTTGTGGTTGCTCGCTGATCGCAGACGTCGACGTGCGTTCGATGAAGCGCAAATCGCTGGCGCGGTGCATGGCCTATATGGCGCAAGGTTCGATGCCGCCAACAGGATTCCTGGTCGAAGACCTCGTCGCTTTCGGTCGCATGCCACATCAGGGGTTTTTACGGCAGTGGCGAAAGGAAGACGAACGCGCCGTGGAAGAAGCCCTCATGCAATGCGATCTCTGTCACCTTCGTTATCGGGAGTTCGATACCCTCTCCGGCGGCCAACGGCAACGTGCCTGGTTCGCCATGGCCATTGCGCAAGACACGGCAGTACTGATGTTGGACGAACCAACTACCTTCCTGGATATCGGCGCCCAGATCGAGCTGCTGGAGATGGCGGTCGACCTCAATCGTACGCAGAACCGCACGATTGCCCTCGTCCTGCACGATATGAATCTGGCTGCCCGGTATTCCGACTGGATCATCGCCATGAAAGATGGCGAGATTGTCGCGGCCGGAATCCCGAGCGACGTCATCACTGAAGAATTGCTGGCACAGGTATTCGAGGTCGAAGCGACAATCGTGGTCGACCCCGAGACCAATGCTCCATTTGTGCTCATCGATCGCCGGATTGCAGCCTAGAGTTTGTAGTAGTGGTAGCCCTTGACTTGGGCCTCCACCGCGGCGATAACGCCAGGGTTGTCCGAATTGACGTAGTCGGGAAGCGAATCGGGATCGATCCCGTTTGCGCTGAGCGCGTCATTGGCCACCACAATTTCGGCTCCGGCATCGTTGGCACTTTTGAGCTGATCGAGGATGCCGCTATCGGTTAACCCTTTGACGGCCTCACCATCGATGAGAAACCGACCCGTCGCCTTCTTATAATGCTGAGCGATCGTATCCAGGCTCGAAAATGCGTAGGCATAGTCATCTTGTCGGGTGATGTGCACAACTGCGCGGAAGTTGTTGGGGACGTCGGCGGCCTCGGCCTCTTGAGAAGACGACGGGGCTGCCGACAGCAAGCCCCCTACCAGCAGCCCGCCGGCTGCCACTTTCAAGATGGCGCGTCGGTCGAGCGCGCCATCGTTTAGATCGTTGGGGATCAATGACCAGTCCTTTCAAATCTTAACTTTTCGCCGCGTTGGCGGAAGCTTTGCTACGGAATTGGAGCGGTGTTCCTGCGGGAAAGGTAGTCCATTACAAATCGCGTGACACCTATTGCCAGGAAGACCTCGGCCAGATCAATAACGATAAAAAACCACGCCTCGCCCGCGACGATGGTTGCCAGCGCCGCAACAGCAATGCCGAGAAACGCGTAGATCCAGCGCCGCTGCTGCGCCGCCGTGACGAATCTTGGAACGAGCAGCGCGATAATGGCACCAGCGACGATGGGAAACACTTCGTACATACCCGACCTCCGCAAGAAAGAAGATCGCGTCCGGACCATTCCGGGCGTGTGCTTGCTACCCTACTCTTCTCCCTCGTCTGATGCAATGGCGGCGAGTGATTGACCTTGCCAGATTCGGCATTGGGGCCGGAGGAATTCACGGTGGAGCATCGACAACGACGATTCATAGCTGCGGCGATTCTGGCCCTTTCCTTGCTGATCGTCGGCTATCTGATCTTTCTCACTCCGTCGGAAACCACGATTGCCACGCCAACCCCGCCGGTTGTGGAATCAACCGATGCGATCTCGACGCCGGATCAGAGCTCCTGAGTAAACGTTCGGTGGTACGCAGTCAAGACCATAGCGCCGCGAAAGAGGTTCTCGCCATACAGCGGCGTCAAGAATCGGAGGTTACTGACTCCGCTTTCGGCTTTGACGGCGCTCCATTGGACGGCAGCCACATCCAGGTCGAAGTGCCGATCGATCTGTGCACGGAGTGTTTCGACCACTAATTGGCGAACTAGCGATCGGGCTGGCATGTCGGGCAAATTGTGGTGCCGCGCTGAGCAACCACCAGTCGCACCAACGGGGATCCGCATTCCTCACAGACGCCGATTCCGCCGCGGCCGTAGACCCGGAGATTTGCAGCGTTGTTCCCTGCTTCTCCGTTCGCATCCCGATAGTCGGAGAGCGTGGTCCCTCTGCGTTCCAATCCCTCGTTGAGCACGATACAGATGGCGTCGCGCAACCGCGATGTTTCTTCTATAGACAACGAACCGGCTTCTCGCGCAGGATGGATCTTCGCGCGGTACAGAGCTTCGTCGGCATAAATGTTGCCTATTCCGGCAACGCGCCGTTGATCGAGAAGCAGCGCCTTGATGGATGTACGCCGGTTGCGGGTCAGGTCGAATACAAGTTGGCTGGTAAACGTTTCCTGCAGTGGTTCAGGACCGATGCGGCGTGCAATGGCAGCCCATTGTTCGTCGGTCAATCGTCGCACTCGCCCAAACTTGCGCTGGTCGGCATACGCGAGCGCCCAACCGTTGTCCAGTCCGACACGCAGGTGCTCGAAGCGCACCCGCTCGTCGTCCGGTTCGACCAGCAGGAGCTGCCCGGTCATCATCAAATGCACAAAGAGGCCGTTCCCCTCGTCGAATCGCAACCAAAGGTGCTTGCCCCGTCGTTCGATGCAGTCGAAACGCTCCCCTACTACGAGAGCAGTAAATGCGTCTGGCGCCATCTCTCCCACGATGCCGGGAAAGTCACGAAAATCCACTTTGGTGATTTGCGCTCCGACCACACGGTCGATCATCGATCGGCGCACCGTTTCGACTTCCGGGAGCTCAGGCATGGGGGTTTACTTCATGTGCTCGTTTCATCTCAGGAGTATCGCTGACTGACAAGAGTCGCGTTAGCCTTTGACTGACCCCGAGGTCATTCCAGCGACCATGAACCGTTGAGCCATGAAGTAGAGAATGATGACTGGCAGGGACGAAAGCACTGCGCCGGCCATGATCGGTCCCCAAAGGAAAACATCGCCAGTGATAAGGTAATTGAGTCCCAGCGGCACTGTTCGCTTGTTCTCCGAGGTGATGAAGATGAGCGCCAGAAGCAGCTCATTCCATGCGCCAGTGAACGTGAAGATCGACACTGCTACCAAGCCGGGAGCCGAAAGCGGAATCAGGATGCGAAAAAGTGCTCCCAGCCTGCCAGAGCCGTCGACCATGGCTTGCTCCTCCAACTCTGCTGGAACTCCGCGGAAATAGCCAGAAAGCAACCAGGTGCTGAGCGGGATGGAAAAGGTCAGATAGACGACCACCAGTCCGAATAACGAATTCCCAAGATGGAGCCGAGCCACGATGATGGACAACGGGATGAAGAGCAGCGACACGGGCGTCAGATAGGCGAAGAGAATCAATCGTCCGATCAGCCCTTTGAAGCGATATTTGAAGCGAACGATGCTGTAGGCGGCAAATGAGGACACGAAGAGCGACACGATGGTGACCGAGCCGGCCACAATAATGCTGTTCTTGATATTGACAAGGAATTTTTTCTCTTCGATGAGCACACGATAGTTATCCGAGGTGACAAAATCGGGCCAAAGCGCCGGGGTGCGATAGATATCGCGTGGGATCTTCAGCGAGATCGTAAGCATCCAGTAAATTGGAAACGCGATCACCAGGACGAACACGGCCAGGATCAGATAGATGCCAATGCTCCGCCAGGGGAAATGCCGGCGTGGAGTCGCGGGCAGCGCGGACATCAGTCATCCCCCCGCTCGATCAAGGAAGTCACCAGAAACACCAGGATCAGGAGGGCGGGAATCATTGCGACCGAAACGGCCGCGGCTTCGCCCAACCGTTGAGTTTGCATCCCGAAATAGGCCAGTACCGGGAAGACCATGGTGGCGTCCGACGGACCGCCCTGGGTCATAAGCCAGATATTCTCGAAGCTGTTGGCAGTCCAGATCGAAGAGAGCAACACAACGACCAGAATGACATGTCGCAGATGCGGCAAGGTCACGGAACGGAAGCGCTGGAGCGCGTTGGCTCCATCGATCTTGGAGGCTTCGTACAGCTCAGGCGGCACCGTTTGCAGTGCCGCGAGAAATGAAATGCACCAAAAAGGAAATCCGCGCCAGACCGTCGCAAAGATGACCGCCGGTAAAGCGGTCGACTTTTGCCCCAGCCAATCGATGTACTCCGTACTGATACCGGTGCCGGACAGGATCAGGTTCACTCCGCCACCGATCGGCAGGAAAAGCAACCGCCAGACCAGGTAGGCCACAAAGCCGGGCATCGCCCAGGGCAGGAGCATGAACGCTCGGAAAAACCCCCGTCCTCGAATTTGCTCGTTGAGAATGAGCGCCAGGCCAAGACCGACGGTCAGCTTGAGAATGTCGGAAACGACTACCAGCGTGATCGTATTGCGAATGGTTTTTTCGAAGCTGGATGACTTGGAGAGGTAGCGGAAGTTGTCTAACCCGATGAAATGGCCTGCGTCACCAACGATTCGGCTGGTGAACGAAATGAAGATGGCATAGAAAAACGGATAGGCCACCAACCCAATCAACAGAATGATCGCCGGGATCACGAGCAGATAACCCCAGAGCGCGTTCCGACGCGCAAAGGTCATAAAGGGGCGCTGACTGGAGAGTTGATCAGGTGGAACTGCGGTGGACATGATGAATTCCAGAGAAGCGAGACCGGGCTCCCGTTGCGAGCGGGAACCCGGTCGATGCCAGCGTCCGGCAGCGGCTTACTTGTATTTGTCGTAGATAAGCTGACCCTGCTCTTGTGCTTCGGCGACGGCGTCATCGATCGAATTGCCATCGACCACTACACGTTGAACCATCTTGGGAACGATGAAGTTGGCGGAGAAATCGGCATACGCGGTGTTGTACACATCGGGAAAGCCCGGCGCAGTTCCGTTCTCGACCAGATTCAGTAACCCGGCGTGGACTGGCTCCTGGAATATGGCGAAGCTGGCATATTCGTTCAACGCCGGTCCATAAATCGCTACGTTGAGATAGGCCTCCATGAACTCGGGATTCGCCAGATACTCAATGAGCGCCTTCGCGGTGTCCGGATCGTTGGTGGATGTCGGAATGGCGCGAGCATTTGGATTGATCGGTGAGACCTGCATCACCGGTCCAGACGGGAGTGCCGCGAAGTTGGTGGCCGCATCGAGCTCAGGATCGTCTTTCGACGCGGCAATATGCACGCTGCCGGTGTTGGCGATGAAGATGGCCTGACCTGCCAGATAAGCGGCATTGTCGCCTCCTCCGTCCCAGGTCGTTGCGCCTGGTGGGAAAAGACCATCAGCGAACGCGCCAGTGATCCATTCCATATACGTGCGGGTCTCGGGCGAGTCGATTGTCACCGTCGTCCCGGCATCGTCAGCGATGCGGCCGCCGTATGACTGCAGAACTGACATCTGCAAATTTCCGTCTCCAACATTCGAGAGCGCTAGCCCCATGCCAAAAAGCGGGGGATCCTGCGCTTGCGCCGCCCATTCGCTCATCTCTTGCCAAGTGGCAGGTGGCGGGTTCAACCCGGCTGCACTCAGCACATCCTGGCGAGAGAAGAGGAGATTCCCCGAAGGTCCGAACGGTATGCCGGTCTTGGCTCCCGCCAATCCCGCGGCAGCTTCGATGGATGGAAACCAGCCGCCGTGTGCCTCTCCGATTTTGGCGAAGAGGTCGTCGAGCTCCAATAACTGTCCGGTGTTGCTCAGAAGAAGCTGAAGATCGAGACCCAGGTCAAGCGCATCGGGCATCGTTCCGGATTCAACTGCAGCAGAGACCTTCTGATTCGTCTCGTTTTGATTGATCATGACGACTTCGGTCTTGACGTTGTTGTCTTCACCCCATTGGTTGATAGTGTCGACCAACAAGTTGTTCGCATCGTCTGAGAAGATCAGGCCGCCCCAATAGGTCAGCTTCGGTTTGTCCTGCAATACCGCAGGTGCCGCTTTGGCGGAGAGCATCGCATCGAGCCGTGAAACTCCTGCCGTTGATGCGGCGGCCGCCGCGGAAGAAGTCGCGAGAAATCGTCGTCGGGAAAGCCGTGTCATCTTTGACCGTCTCCTCTCGTAAATTGTGTGCGAACCCCATATGGTCCGAAGCCGGTACGGGGAACCTAGCAATGGCTGCGGCATTTGTCAACCATCCACGATTGACAGCATCGTCCGCTGACCTCATTGTTACTGCACTTCGATCCGTTCCGAGATGTGGAACGCCGGGATCCGTCGAAAGGAAAGTCGCACGATGCTGCGCATTGCGATCGGACAGTTCAATAGGCTGACGGATGAAAAACTTCGCTTCGCCCAGCAAATCGGGGTGAGCGGCGTTCAGATGAACACTCCCAAGCTTCCTGGCGAAACGCATTGGGAAGCCGACGATTTGCGGGCACTGGTAGAAAAGTGCGCCTCCTTCGACCTCACGCTCGAAGCTATCGAGAATGTCCCGATTCACTTTTATGACAGAGCCATGCTCGGACTTTCCGGCAAAGATGAGCAAATTGCGCACTATCAGACAACGGTGCGCAATATGGGGGCAGCCGGCATCCCTATTCTTGGCATTCACTGGATGCCCAACTCGGTCTGGCGAACCACCGGCCAGGCTCCGGGGCGCGGAGGCGCTCATGTGACCGCGTTCGATTCGCGGGTGATCGAACATGCGGGCGGAGCCAAGTCCTTTGTGGCAAAAGCTGACGAGCGGTTGGCAACACTCGTCGTCGAGGACGAACCCGTGCTAACCCATGAAGAAATGTGGGAAAACTTCGCTTATTTCATGCACGCGGTGCTACCAATCGCGGAGGAAGCGGGCGTCAAGATCGCGTTGCATCCCGACGATCCCCCGGTTCCCATGCTGGGCGGGGTGCCGCGGATCTTCGGTAGCGTCGAAGGATTCGAGAAGGGCGTCGATATCGCGAACAGCTCGGCGTTCGGACTCGACCTTTGCCTCGGCTGCTGTTCGGAGATGCCTGGCGGCCGGATAAATGTCATGCGCATGATCGAGCGATTTGGCCCAGAAGGTAAGATTCTCTATATTCATTTCCGCGATGTGCAGGGAAGCGTACCGACATTCCAGGAATGCTTTATTGGCGAAGGTAACTACGACCCCGCGGAAGTCATGCTAGCTCTACGGCGGGTCGGTTTCGAGGGTTTCCTGCTCGACGACCATGTTCCGCATATGGACGACGATAGCGACTGGCAACATCGCGGCCGAGCGCATGCGATTGGCTATATGCAGGGTTTGATGAATATGATGGAGCATGTCGCCCCATAGGCGACGGGAAGGTACAGGAGAGCCAAACGGTGGATGAAAGCTGCATCTTTTGCCGAATTGCCAATGGCAAAATGGGCACCGAATTTGTTGCGCAAAGCGAGCACGCGGTGGCCTTCGATGATATCGAGCCAGCGGCCCCTGTCCATGTGCTCGTCGTGCCGAAACGCCACGTAAGTAGCTTGCGCGAGCTCGACAATCCCGTCGTCGCCGCCGAGCTGCTCTCACTCGCGAGCCAGGTCGCGAACGAGCGCGGCTTGTTCGAGGGCGGCTATCGTGTGGTCATCAATGACGGGAAAGAAGCCGGGCAAACCGTTTTTCATTTGCACGTCCACGTCCTGGGCGGACAGCGCCTTGGGCGCATGGGTTGATGAGGGTTCCGTGAGCGATCAGACATTAGATACACAGCTGCAGGAAGACCTGAAGAACGCGATGCGGTCCGGCGATACGACGACCCGGGACACCATCCGCTTTACGATGTCGTCACTAAAGAATGCCCGTATCGATAAGGGCCGGCCATTGACGCCACAGGAAGAGATTGGCGTGCTGCAGCGTGACGCGAAACGGCACCAGGAATCGATCGATCAATTCCGCGCGGCCGGTCGAACCGATCTGGTCGACAAGGAAGAGTCCCAGTTGGCAGTGCTCAAGCGCTACCTGCCGGAGGAGCTTTCGGACGAAGAAGTCGCGGCGATCGTTGCCGAGGTAATCGCCGAAACCGGAGCGACATCGCAAAAAGAACTCGGAAAGATGATGCCGCTGCTGATCCAACGTGCTGCCGGGCGAGCAGACGGAAAACGGCTCAACGAAGCCGCACGAAGCGCGCTTACCTCCAGCTAGCTCGTGGACCGGCGATTTTCCTGCTCAGTGGAACCAGTCGATTTCACTGAAACCTTCGACCAAGCTCTGCTGGCGGATCTTGGCGAACTCTGTTGCTATGCCCTCGAACAGGAAGATATGGAAGGCGACTGGGAAATTACCATCGTGCTGACGACAGATGCGCATTTGACCGATCTCCATGCCGAGTTCATGAACATCGCTGAACCGACGGACATCATGACGTTTCCAGCCGACGGCGAATCGGGCGGGGATATCGTCATCTCGACCGAGCAAGCGGAGCGGCAACGGCACGATGACGGTTGGGACATGAAGGCGGAGCTGAGCTTCCTGGTCACCCATGGCGCATTGCATTTGGCAGGGTGGAATGATGCTTCCGATCGCGAGCGAGAGGACATGCTCTCCCGCCAGCGGGACATCATCGCCTCATATCAATCGAGCGAGCCGTTCAGCAGCCGATGAAGCACATCGGCCGTGAAGAGCATCGAACGCCGTTGAAGCTCCGGCATGGATGACTTCATAGGGAAATCCTGCGCTCCCGCGATCGCTCCTTCAATAGCGATGCTGATAACACCCTCGTAAACGGTGCCGGCAGGCGATGTAGCCAGTGAGATCCCTACGCCCAAGACGTTCGCGGCTCCGTCAGCGGCCAGTCTTGCGAGCTCAACGGCTGAAGTGTCGTCCGCGGGGCGGGCAATGGCTTCGATAGTCGCTGCCGCTCCGTCCTGATCACCCATCATTAGCGCAGCGAACTGCCCACCGCCCCCGTGATCGACGATTCGGATCTTCAATTCTCGTCTGCGCAGCTGAGCAGCGATCGATCCCGCCAGCGAGACGTCATCCTCTCCGTACAACCAGCGTTGCAGGCGACGAGTGACCTCGGCCGCAGCTTCGTCTCGGATGGCTCGCGCAGAATTCTCGTCGTCTCCGATGCCAACCACCCGCACATGGACGCCGTCATCTTTTGCATAGGTGGCCACGATAGGATTCGTCTTGGCCACCAGGTCGACGATCAGATCTTCCAGCGCCGACTCACCCACTCCGATAGTTTTCAGGGTAATCGAGCTGTAGCTTCGCCCGGAGAGTTTGGCACCGATACGGGGCGCGGCTTGCTCCGACCACATGCGCTTCATTTCGCGAGGTACGCCGGGCATCGAGACGATCACTTTGCCGTTGGTCTGGACGAACCATCCTGGAGCCGTGCCGACCGGATTTGGAAGCGCTTCAGCCGACGGAATGAGCCAGGCTTGTTTCGCATTCCGTTCGGGCATGGCGAGCCCACGTTTCGAGAAGAACGCTTCAACCTCCGCGCGCAGCTCGCCATCGACCTCGGGGGTTTCTCCCACGGCGTCGGCAATTCCTTCGCGAGTCAGATCGTCCTCAGTCGGTCCTATGCCGCCGGTGCAGATGACAATGTCTGCCTCTATCAACGCGCGCTCGATCGACTCTCGAATGCGATTGCGATCGTCTCCCACCTGAATGACGTGAATCAGCTCGATGCCGCGCGCATCCAGCTCCTGGGAAAGAAATGTGGCATTGGTGTCGGTGATATGCCCGTGAAGTAGCTCGGCCCCAATCGACAGGATATATGCGTTCATCGGAGGTCCCTCTCATTACGTGTCGGCGAGATTTTCGCAGACAACGGACTCAAAGGGATTGCATCAGCTCGAGACGGTTTCCAAAGGGATCGTCGACATAGCACCGGCGGAAACCTGGGAGCTCGATCTCGATCGGGCCGAGATCGACTTTCGCAGACAAAAGTCTCTCTCGCAACTGGTCGAGATCTCCCACCCGCAACGCGATGTGAGCTTTGCGTGCGGGCAGGAAATCGGGATCGATCCCGAGATGGAGGTCGATCGAACCGGTCGAAAGCCACAAACCGCCGCGGGCGGCTAAAACGGAGGGTTTGGGAATCTCGGAGAGGCCAAGCAGATCGACGTAGAAAGCGCGTGCCGCTTCTTCGCTCTCTGATGGGATGGCTGTCATGACGTGATGGAGCACCGGGGATTGAGACAACTGCGGTATGGGCCTTATCGCGGCGCAGCCGGACAGTACGCGAGGCAGGATTTGAACCCGCGACCCCTGGTTCCGAAGACCAGTGCTCTATCCGCTGAGCTACTCGCGCAAAAAACAATGCGAACAATTTCATTTGTGGGGTGCCTTACGGGGCTCGAACCCGTGACCTCCTGTTCCACAGACAAGCGCTCTGCCAACTGAGCTAAAGGCACCATGCAGATCGAGAACGTGAAGGGAGAGTAAGCCGAGTTCTGTTCCTGACGATCATCTCTCTCGGTCCTTGCAGACCGGCCACTCGTCGCCTCGACGGCTGCTCTCGACTTTCGGCCTCGGCGAGCAACCTGATAGCGGCCGGATCGGAGATTGCTGCGGGGAGGATTGCCCTTTTCAGCCGGCTTCGACGTTCAACGCCGAAACGGAATGGTTTCTGTTGCTCTCGCGCGTTTCCCGACGCGCCAATCTGGACTGTCGACGTCCGAACGCCGTCTCCCTGGCTTTCACCAGGCACCCTCGCTCTATGCAGCTCGGACTTTCCTCTAGACCGCGTAACAGGTCCAGCGATCATCCTTCCCGTCTCAGTTGTCACTGTCGATCGTTGTCAACGTGATTGCCGCGGACATCCGAAGACTCTGCGGTAACCCGGTGCCGAAGGGGAGATTTGAACTCCCACGGGTTACCCCCACTACGCCCTGAACGTAGCGCGTCTGCCATTTCGCCACTTCGGCGTGGAAAGGTCTCCGATCCGGCTCGGTCGGAGCCGACCCGGGGACTCGAACCCCGGACCTGCTGTTTACGAAACAGCTGCTCTACCAACTGAGCTAGGCCGGCAAGCGCGCAGCTGCCGCTTGAGCCTATCAAATTTACCATGTGCGCAAGTGAGGATCAAACCCGTACGCTTTCCTGCGCTTCTTATGAGCGATTGCTGGCATGTCGATGACGCTGGTGACAGAAATTGCGTGCACATGTGGTAGCTTCCTCGGCGAGGAGAAATGGTCCCGGAATGGACGATATGCCGAAACTCGGAGAAAAATACAAGATCCTTTTCGTCCTCATGGCCGGGATCATGGTCGTCTCGCTGGGCCTCGGAATCATTGGCCCGCTGGTGTTCGATGCGTTCAGCGGCGGGGACGATGGTGGGGGGAATAGCGTCGAAATCGACGCCTCCGTTGGCGACTCTTATCGCTCAACGGCAGAAGCAGATCCTTCCGATGCGGTCGCTGCGGCGGCCTATGCGAACTATCTCGCGAACACCGGCGAGCTGGCCAGCGCAATCCCCTGGTACGAGAAAGCGATTTCGCTGGCTCCCAACGATGCGAATATGCGAATCGACTTTGCACGCTCGCTTTCATCAGGCGACATGAATGGAGACGCTGAACTCCAGTTTCAGCAAGCGATCGAGCTGGCTCCAGAAAATCCAGAAGCGCATTATTATCTGGGAGAGCTTTATTACGGATTGAACCCAAGGCGCACCGTCGCCGCGATCGACGAATACGAGCGAACCGTTCAACTTGCTCCCGATTCGTTTATTGCTGTGCGAGCACAGGAGCGTTTAATCGAACTTGGGGTAGCAACTCCTGAAGCAAGTCCCTCGCCGGCTACCTGATCGAAAGGGCAATAACCAAATGACAGAAACTCGTCCTGTTATCGATTCTGACCTGCTGGCCTTGCTCGTTTGCCCGGTAGACCACGGAGAGCTCGATCTGCGAGATTCCCAGTTGATCTGCACGAAATGCACTCGCACCTATCCAATCGTCGATGGAATCCCCAACATGGTCGTCGACGAATAGTACGAACAGATGTTCGGCGACGGGGTATACTTTACCTATGACCGAACGACGCGCTGTTCCAACGACCCCAACTCCAGATGCGGATGGCCGAGACCGCATTATCTCAGCGCGTCAGCGCAATGAAGATCAGCGGGTCGATGGTTCGCTGCGCCCCAAGAGCTTGGCTGAATACATTGGTCAGGATCGGGTCAAGACGAATCTGAAGGTTTTTATCGAGGCCGCCAAACGCCGCGGCGAGCCGCTCGATCACACCCTTTTGTACGGTCCCCCAGGATTGGGCAAGACTACGCTCGCATCGATCATTGCGACCGAAATGTCTGTCAGCCTCCGGATTACTTCTGGTCCGGCTATCGAACGGGCCGGCGATCTCGTCTCTATTCTGACGAATCTGAAAGCCGGTGATGTGCTGTTCATCGACGAGATTCATCGGTTGAACCGGGTCGTCGAAGAAGTCCTCTATCCAGCACTCGAAGATTTTGCGGTCGATATCATCATCGGCAAGGGTCCCGCAGCGAGATCGATGCGCATCAACTTGCCTCGCTTCACGCTGGTCGGCGCAACTACTCGACTCGCAATGATGACTGGACCGTTGCGCGACCGATTCGGCTCAGTGATGCGGCTCGATTTCTACGATATTGAATCAACGCAGACGATCATCAAGCGTTCGGCCTCGATTCTGGGAGTCAATCTCTCCGATGATGGCGCGCTGGCGATCGCAGTGCGCTCCCGGGGAACTCCACGTATTGCGAACCGCCTGCTCAAACGTGTGCGTGATGTGGCCGAAGTCCGCGACGCGCCGGTAATCGATGCTGCCCTGGCCGCTGAGGCTCTGGAGATGCTGGATGTCGATGAACTGGGTCTGGATGATATCGATCGTCGCATCCTGCGCGCCATCGTCGAAAAGTTCGATGGGGGTCCGGTTGGCATCGATACGATCGCTGCCGCAACCAGCGAGGAGTCGGACACGATTATGGATGTCTACGAACCGTATCTCATCCAGCTCGGCTTCCTCCAGCGAACTCCGCGAGGCAGGATCGCGACCCGGCGGGCTTACGATCATTTGAAGATCGCTCCCCCCGCAACGTTCGATACGCAGCAGCAGGTGCTGTTCGAGGATATCGACTAGCGTCGCATGCGCACCGCGGATTTCGACTATGACCTCCCTCCGGAGCTGATCGCCCAGACACCGCTCGAACGGCGCGATGCGTCGCGTTTGCTGGTAGTCGACCGATCGAACAGCCACGTAGAACATACGAACGTGGAGCGACTTCCCGATATCTTGCGACCGGGAGATTTGCTGGTCGCGAACAATAGTCGAGTGCTGGCCGCCCGTCTTGCGACGCACAAGGCCGATACCGGCGGGAAAATCGAGCTCCTCCTGCTCCATCCGCTCGCTGATGCCACCTGGGAGGCACTGGCCAAACCAGCGCGACGGCTCCATCCAGGAACTCGCTTGATCATCGATGACTCTAATTACGCCATCGAGGTGCTCGCACGGGGAGATATGGGACTGGTGCAGATAGCGGTCGACCCGCAGCTCCTCAGTCAGCTCGAGCGATTCGGCACCGTACCGCTACCCCCATATATCCACGAACGGCTCAGCGATGCGAACCGATACCAGACCGTCTATTCGACGATACCCGGATCGGCAGCGGCGCCGACAGCAGGCTTGCATTTCACAGAAGCGCTGATCGATCGGCTCCGCGCAGCCGGGGTCAACTGGGCCGAAGTTACCCTCGATATTGGACTGGATACCTTTCGCCCTGTCTCTGTCGATAATATTGCCGATCACGTCATGCATTCTGAAACGTGTCGCATGAGCTCAGATTGTGCCGACGCCATCGCCAACACCAAACGACGCGGCGGACGGGTGATCGCGCTGGGAACAACTGCCGCGCGGACATTAGAGACCGCAGGTGCCATTTGGGATGGGGAAGAACCATTCGCGTTCGAAATCGCGACCAACATCTTCATCACTCCCGGCTATGAATGGCAGGTCGTCGATGGACTTTTCACCAATTTCCATTTGCCGAAATCGACATTGTTGATGATGGTCAGTGCGTTAGCTGGGCGTGAGCGCATCCTCGCTGCGTATCGTGAGGCTATCCGCGAGCGGTATCGCTTCTTCTCCTTCGGCGATGCGATGCTTATCCTTTAGCGGGCTTGTGGCCCAGATTTGTCAAGTGGAGGATTTCGTGTCCGAGCTTTCCAGAGACGAGGCATGGGCACTCGTCACCGAATACATCCAGAGCGAAAGCTTGCGACGCCACTGCCTTTCGGTGGAGACGGCAATGCGCGCATATGCTGTGAAGAACGGGGAGTCAGCGGAAGATTGGGGTGCGGTTGGACTCATTCATGACTTCGACTACGAGATCCATCCAACGCTCGATCAACACCCGCAAGATGGTGTACCGATCCTGCGGGAACGTGGGTATCCCGATTGGGCAATCGACGCGGTATTGAGCCATGCAGACCATCTGGACGTCCCGCGAGACACAGATATGAAGATTACTCTCTATGCGGTCGATGAGCTGACCGGCTTCATCTCCGCTGTCGCTTTCGTACGACCGAGCAAGTCTGTGGCCGAGGTCACGCCGCAGTCCGTACGCAAGAAGATGAAGGACAAAGCATTTGCCAGGGCGATTGACCGTGCGGCTATGCTTCATGGGGCGGAGTTGATGGGCGTTGATTTCGACGACCATGTCGCGTTCGTCATTCAAGCAATGACGGAGAACGCCGAAGCGCTCGGTCTGGCTGGGATCCCAGTGGCGACCGATGCGAGCTAGCCGCATTGCCAGCCTACTGGCGATTCTCTTCCTCGTTTCCCTGGTCGCCGCCTGCGGCAAATCCGAGGACAAGACGGCAGAAGAGCAAACTCCCGCTCCCACGACGCTCGCTTCGAGCGACGCGGATATCGAAAGCGGCTGCTGGACTGCAGCAGACCGCGTAAAAACAGAAGGAGATTCTGAATTGGCGAACCCTCAGCAGTGGTCGAAGCCGCCCGAGATGCAGATCGATGGCTCGAAGAAGTACAGCGCGCTCGTCGAAACGAACCATGGAAGTTTCACCATCGAGCTCCTGCCCTCGGAAGCTCCGTTGGCCGCGAATAACTTCGTCTGCCTTGCCCGGGCCGGATTCTACGACAACACGCCGATCCATCGCATCGTCTCCGGATTTGTGATTCAGGGCGGCGACCCGACCGGCACAGGGTCCGGAGGACCAGGCTATAAATTCAGCGATGAGCCGGTCAATCTTGACTACGTCAAGGGAACCGTCGCTATGGCGAATGCTGGTCCAAACACCAACGGAAGCCAGTTCTTTGTGGTGCTGGACAACCTGACGGGCAAGCTACCGAAGAACTACACCCTCTTCGGAAAAGTCTCTGACGGGATGGATGTGGTGGACACGCTTGGCAAGGTGCAAACCACGACCGGGCGTTCTGGCGAGAAGTCGACTCCAGTCGATCCTGTGACGATCGAGAAGGTCACGATCACCGAAAGCTAGGTCGGGAAAACCCGCTGAACGCACCAAATGGGACCGGCGAATGCCGGTCCCATTTGTCTTGCAATGGATTGTGGAGTGGATCGTTTAGGCCGCCGCGGCGTAATCGTCGTTGAGCGACTCGTATTCACGGAGCAATTCGACCCAGTGGCGTTCCCAACTCTCGACCTCGATGCCATGAGTCATCGCATCTCCTATGCGAGCGAAGCCATCCTGGAGACGTAGCTCGAGCTTTGTAACTCGGTCCTCAATCGTTTCGGCACTTGCAGCCTGCTTTTGACCGGGAATCGACCTGAATGCAGTAGCCATATCTTGATCTCCTGTTTTCACCGTCCGGCGCTACGACGCCTTTGCCAGAGGCTCGACTGACTTGAGTCGCTCGATCAGCGCCGATGCGTCACGGCGATCGAGTTGATCGAATCGTTTTCCGAAGAGCTCCGTCACATGAACGTCGAGCTCCTGATCCGACATACCCTTTGATTGGGCCATCTTCCGAATGAAACTCATCTGCTTGTCGGTCATCGACTGCAGGTCAGCGGTCTGGCTTCGTCGCTCTTCGGAAAGATCGACCAGTTGGCGCTGACGAGCCATGCGCACTGGAGCATCGACGACCTTCTCGCGACCTTCGGCGAAATCGAAATCAGGGGTAAATTGCGTTCCGAAACCAAGCGCCGCCAACGCGCGACCGAGCGCCTTGGTCTCCGCTTTCTCCAGATAATCCCGGAAATCGTCATACCCTTCACTACCCCAGCCGGTGGACGAACCCCCGCCTGGAATAGCAACGTGCGCTTTGAAGACGGCCACACTGTTTTCATGTGAAATCAGTTCGGTCGTAATCACAGCGTCAGGATGCTGAGTGCGAAGCCAGAGGACGCGCCATTTCACTTCGAGATAATCGGCGCCGCCCACTCGGGTCACAAATCTACGGGGATTGAAAGTAGTTGCAGTTTCCATCTGTGCCATTGCCTCGGGTTCATAACGGGATACGAACGCGTGTTCTACGACTAATAGTAGATCAAGTGTTCTCTTGTGTCAAGAGGGCATAGGTAAGTCAACGTTATTTAGCGCGACGGAAAATCGAGAGACCGGGGAAACTTCCCAATCACGCTGTACAATTTGCCAGCTAACTGTCTTCTTCGATCGAGGAGCTATTCAGAACGTGCGAGTCACTTGTTTGCAGGAAACGCTCCAGCATGCGCTGGATCAAGTAACCCGCGCCGTTGCGACCCGTACTTCGCTTCCCGCTCTCAGCAATGTTTTGCTGGTGACCGATAACGGTCGCCTGAAAATCGTGGCGTCCGACCTCAACATCGCGATTACGACCTGGATCGGCGCATCGATCGCCGAAGAGGGTCGCCTGGCGGTAGACGCTCGCCTATTGAGCGATTTCGTGCATACCTTGCCGGCTGGACAGGTCGAACTGGCCAGCAGTGGCCGGCAAACCTTGCTGACCGTCACGTGCGGCCGCGACCGCGCCGAGATCAATGGGATCGATGCCGACGATTTCCCGGAAATTCCGGTGGTCGTGGACGATGTGGAATCCACTTCGACTGATCCGGCCGGGCTCCGCGAGATGATCTCGCAAGTCGAGTTCGCTGCTGCGTCGGATGAGAGCCGCCCGGTGCTTGCGGGTGTGCTGGTCCGAATCGATGGTGACCGCATCGTGCTTGCCGCTGCGGATGGCTTCCGTCTGGCCGTACGCGAAGGTCGCATGAGTCGCGCACTCCTCTCCCCCATCGACATCATCGTCCCGGCACGTTCAATGCGAGAGCTGGGACGGCTTCTTGGGGAAGCGAAGAACGAGGTGGCGTTACATGTGACGCCGAATCGAAGTCAGTTGATCGTTCACTTCTCCGGTGAGAATGGGGAAGGCGAGGTCGAATTCCTCTCTCGCCTGATCGAAGGGACGTTTCCGGATTACCGGCAGATCATTCCAAACGACTTCTCGACCAAGGTCGATATGGGACGAGACGCGCTGCTCACCGCAGTGCGGCGATCAAGCTACTTTGCACGCGACAACAACGATGCCATTCGATTTGACGTACTGACATCCGAGGATGAATCGAGCCCAGGCACGGTCGAAGTGTCGGCCAATGCCGCAGAGCGAGGCAATTCCCATAGCTTTGTCGATGCCTCGATATCTGGCCCACCGGTGCAAATCGCCTTCAATGCACGGTATCTCAACGATGTTCTTGGAGTGATCCGAACGGGAACCGCTACGCTCGGATTGAATGGCGCGAATCAGGCGGGTGTCATCCGTGCCGGCGATAGTGACAACTACACGCACGTGATCATGCCGATGGTGATCGGCGCGCAATAAGGTGTCGGTCCCGCCGGCATTGGCCAGAGGACCGTCGTGTACCTGAAGTCTCTCCGTCTCACCGAGTTTCGACGATACGGTTCACTCGACCTCGAGATTCCCGCTGAAGGCTTCGTACTGATTGGCCGCAATGCCAGCGGTAAGTCGAGCCTCCTCGAAGCGATCGCCATGCTTTCCACCATGCGGTCGAACCGTGCCCAAGCCGATCGGGAGCTGATCGCGTGGGAGAGTGGCGCAGAGTACGGCGGTGATATCGCACCATTTGCTCGCATCGAAGCAAGCGTGGAGCGGAAAGCTGGGCCGGCAGAAATTGCCATTGGTATGCAGCTCGATCCCCAACGCGGAAATCATCTGAAAAAACAAATCAGTCTCAATGGAAAGCACGTCCGGGCGGGAACCGCCGTCGGAGTACTGCGGTCGGTGCTCTTCGAGCCAGGCGATATCGAGCTCGTGTCCGGCGCTCCCTCGGTGCGCCGACGCTACCTGGATATCATGCTGTCTCAGCTCGATCCAGTTTATCTCCGCTCGCTCAGCCGCTATCTCCGTACCGTCGAGCAGCGCAACCGCCTGATCAAGAACCTCGTCAAAAGCGGTTCGTCCTGGAGCGCTGCGTCGACACGCCAGCAGCTCGACTATTGGGACGGAGAGCTCATCAATGCCGGCGCAGTCATCCTGGCCCGTCGCGCTCGTGCGGCTGCGGAACTGACGAATTTAGCCGCGGCGAGATTCACCTCGTTCACCGAGGAATCCACTCTCGGCGTTTCGTACGAATCGACGGTGCAATCACGTGTGTTCGAGAATGCCCTGGGGCTCAGCCTGGACGAGATGGAACACCGCCTCGCCTATGACATCTCCGAGTCGATCGACCGGGAGCGACAGCAAGAGTGGCGGCGCGGTGTGACTTTGGTCGGACCGCATCGTGACGATTTGACGGTTACCATCGACGGCAATCCCATCGGCGCCTACGGTTCTCGAGGGCAACAGCGCCTCGCGGTGATCGCTTTGAAGCTGGCGGAAACCGATCTCATGACCTCCGCCGGGGCGGACCCGCCCGTGCTGCTCCTGGATGATGTGTTTTCAGAGTTGGATTCCGTCCATCGCGGGCTACTAGCGAGCTCGATCGCGGGCGCAAGCATGCAAACCATCGTGACCTCGACGGACGAGGCCGTTGTGCGAGCCGCGGTTATTCCAATCGAGCGGTATGCCACGGTGGAAGCCGGTAAGATCCAGTGGATAGGGTGAAATAGCGCGAGGACCTCAGGTGAACCGCTAGCGGGTTGTGCTACACTTTGTCGCCGCGTTGGGGAGTAGTCTAACGGTAGGACGCTTGGTTCTGGCCCAAGTAGTTGGGGTTCGAATCCCTGCTCCCCAGCCATGAGAAATGCGCGCTCTGGCGCGCGTTTTTCGTCTCCGCACCCGCGAACCTCGCACGAGTCGGCAGTCGTTTCTCAGCGAGCCGTTCGGGGTGTGTCACCCTCATTTTCAGTGCACATTTGGAGTTTGCCCCAACATGCAGACCACTTCGCTCGACTTGTTGGCTGGCTTGAATCCCGAGCAGGTTCGCGCGGTGACCGCTCCGGACGGTCCCATTCTGGTGATTGCCGGTCCTGGCAGCGGAAAGACCCGCGTGCTCACGCATCGCATCGCGTGGTTGGTTGCTGAAAAGGGCATACCCGCTTCACAGATTTTGGCGGTGACGTTCACGAACAAAGCTGCACGTGAGATGCGCCAACGGGTGGAGCACCTCCTCACTGCGGATGCCGTCGCCGGAATGACGATGGGCACCTTCCACTCTTTCGGAGTTCGGGTGCTCCGTGAAAATCCTGGCCTGGTCGCGGACCGACTTGGAATCTTGCGCAACTTCACCATTTACGACGACTCCGATCAGCAGGCAATTGTGAAGCAGGCAATTGCCAACATCGGTCAGGATCCGAAGCAACTCGCGCCGCGGCGAGTGGGATCTCGCATTAGCGCGTTCAAGTCGAGCATGATCAAACCGGAAGAAGCGCGAGACACCGCCGCGAATTTCGGAGAAGAGATCATGGCGCGAGCTTATGTCGAATACCAGAGGCTGCTGCGCAAAGCGAACGCTATCGATTTCGATGATCTGCTCGTCATGCCACTCCGGCTCTTCGAAGCCGAGCCTCGCTTGCTCGAACGCTACCAGGAGCGTTTTCAATACATCCTGGTCGACGAGTATCAGGACACGAACCGCGTGCAATATGTGTTGGTCGAGGCATTGGCGCAGAAGCACCAGAATCTCTTTGTGGTCGGCGATCCGGACCAATCTATCTATCGCTGGCGGCAAGCCGACATTCGCAACATTCTCGATTTCCAGACGTCCTTCCATGAAGCGCAGCGAGTCGACCTGGAGGTCAACTATCGGTCGACCGCGCGCATTGTGGCGGTCGCGGACAACGTCATCAAGCTGAATCGCGATCGCATCGATCGCCGATTGCGCACCAATAACGATGACGGCGAGCAGGTGTCGATCCGCGAGCTGGCCGATCAACAGCATGAAGCCGGATTCGTCGTCAGCGAGATCCGCCGAGTTATGCAACAGCACGGGTTGAGGGGCGAGGATTTCGCGGTGATGTACCGCACGACCGCCCAAAGCCGTGTGCTGGAAGAAGCCTTTCGCATGAGCGATCTCACGTACCAGATCGTTGGCGGAGTCCGTTTCTACGACCGCAAAGAGGTCAAGGACGTCCTGGCAGCCTTCAAGCTCATCATCAATCCCAGCGACACGGTCAGCTTCGAACGAGTACTCGAGAACATGCCGATTGGGCGCGGACTCGGCCCCAAGGCGATGGAGGCGATCGATACCTGGGCGGTCTTCGCGCGGCGGCCGATCCTGGACGGTTTCATCGCTCTCGCTCGCAACGAGCTCGATGCCCCGAAATTGTCGGGAGCAGCCCAAGTTGCGGCAGCGAAAGTTGGAGCGGTGTTCGCCGAGCTTCAGGCCTTGGAACAGACCGAACCACTGACGTTGCTCTTCGACTCTCTGGTGAAGTTGACCGGCTATCGAGAACATCTGACGCGGAACGATGACGACGATCTCGATCGATGGGAGAACGTGCTCGAAGTTCGTGCCGACATGGAGCGATTCGAGGTTTTCGATCCAGGCGAGGCCCTGGCCGCCTACCTGGAACAAGTTGCCCTGGTGGCCGATGTTGATTCGCTGGACGACGAAACGAAGGGTCGGGTCACGCTAATTACGCTGCATTCCGCAAAAGGGCTCGAGTTCCCAGTGGTTTTTATCACTGGTCTCGAAGAAGGCTTACTTCCAGTTTCGCGTGCGGTCGAAGCAGAGTTCACCGATCCGGGAGCGATCGAAGAAGAACGGCGGCTCTTTTATGTCGGTATCACGCGAGCAGAAAAGCTGCTTTACATTACCTACGTCGCCAACCGAATGACCTGGGGCCGGTACCAACCCGGCGTCGCCTCACGCTTTCTGGATTCGTTGCCGCAGGAACACATCAAGGATCTCGGACGCCGTTCCTCGCTTTCGCCGAAGGGGGGCACCTCGCTCACTAGCCGCGTGCAGACGCTCTCGGGACTACCCCAGTCGAGTCTCAAGTCGTCCCCAATTCCTGCTAAAGCTGCTGTGCGCTCCTGGGCGGCCGGTGAACGAATCTTCCATTCCAAATTTGGAGAGGGTACGATCACGGAAGTCGTCGAGCGCCGCGGCGACCAGGAGCTGGCGATTTCGTTCCAGCGACATGGTCAGAAGCGCCTGCTCGCCAGTCTCGCTCCACTCGACCTGATCTCGGACTGAGGTTTCGCAGCACATGGGGTCGGAACGCTCGATCCGGGAAGAATTGGAATTTCGTGAGCGGGCCTGGCTTGTGCCACGTGCGTCGTTCAGCGACGTTGCTACCCGTCAGCGACCGGAACCCAAGTCGGACGTGCGCACCGAGTTTCAACGTGACCGTGATCGGATCGTCCACTCCAAGGCGTTTCGCCGGCTCATGCATAAGACGCAAGTTTTCGTGGCTCCCGCCGGAGATCATTACCGCACGCGTTTGACACACACCCTGGAAGTCACGCAGATTGCCCGAACCATTGGCCGAGGTTTGGGATTGAACGAAGACCTTATCGAAGCCATCGGGTTGGGACACGATCTTGGGCATACCCCCTTCGGTCACGCTGGCGAAATGGCGCTTGCAGAGTTTCTGCCGAACTTTCGACACAATGAACAGAGCCTGCGCGTGGTCGACCTGCTGGAGAAGGACGGCGCCGGTCTCAATCTGACCGACCAGGTACGCTTCGGCATTGTTCATCATTCCAAACCTGATGACGAGCTCAGTCGGTCGTTCACCGGCATCTCCGCGTCACTGGAGGGTGAGGCCATGCGACTCGCCGATGCGGTCGCCTATATCAACCACGACTGGGACGACGCGGTTCGGTCCGGTATCGTGAAGAACGATGATCTTCCGCCGTCTGTCGTCGACCACCTTGGGCTCACCCATGCGCAACGGATCGATACCTTGGTCACCGATGTCATCCGGAGCTCGCAGGTCGATGCACCCCACGGCACGGTGCAGATGTCCGCAGATACCCTGGCTGCGGCAAACGAAATGCGTGCGTTTCTCTTCGATCGCGTCTACTATCCTCTTAACCGCACCCCCAATACCGTCAAAGCGCAAGGAATCATCGCCGCGCTTTGTGCACACTATGTGAACCATTTCGAGGAGATGCCGGCCGAGTACCGTAAGCGCGATGGTGACCCGCCCCAGCGCCTCGTCGCGGACTTTGTGGCCAGCATGACTGATCGGTACGCAATCGATCGATATCGGGAACTCTTTCTTCCAAAATACTGGGATTGACATTCATGGCGGGAAACAGCGTCGAGCTCATCAAAGATCGTCTCGACATCGTCGATGTCATTGGCGAAAAAGTACAGCTCAAAAAGACCGGGCGCAGCTTTAAAGGACTCTGTCCGTTCCATCAGGAGAAGTCGCCATCCTTCGTCGTCTTCCCCGATTCGCAGCATTTCCATTGCTTCGGTTGCGGCAAGAGTGGCGATCTCTTCACCTTCTACGAACTCGCGGAGAAGGTCGACTTCCGCGAGGCGTTGACCGAGCTGGCGCAGCGAGCCGGCGTCGAAGTGGAAACCCATCGTCCGCAGGCATCCACTGAAGCCGATCCAGTCATTGCACAGTCGCGCAACCTCAATGAGCTGGCGGCCGAGCTCTTCTCCCATGTCCTGCTTAACTCATCTGCGGGCGAAGCCGGTAGAGATTATCTCGCCAAACGTGGGCTGGATAACGAGTCCATTACGCAATTCCGGCTTGGATTTGCCCCAAATTCGTGGGATTACCTGCTCAAACAATTCTCTGCTCGTGGCATCGACCCGCGTGCCATGCAAGACGCTGGATTGCTACAGGAGCGGGATAACGGCGGCTTCTACGACCGTTTCCGCAATCGTCTCATCTTCCCTATCCGCGATCGTGACGGAGCGGTCGTCGGGTTCGGCGCTCGAGCCATGGGCGATGACCAGCCCAAATATCTGAACTCGGCCCAATCGGCGCTCTTCGATAAGAGTCGCATTCTGTACGGTCTCGATTTGGCCAGGGACGCCATCCGCGAAGAGGATCGCATTGTGGTCGTCGAAGGCTATATGGACGTCATAGCAGCCCATCAGTTCGGTCATCGCAATGTCGTTGCCACCATGGGCACCGCGGTTACGGAATCGCAGATCGAACTCGTCAAGCGGATGACGAAGCGGATCGTGCTGGCGCTGGACGCCGATGCCGCCGGCCAGATGGCCGCACTGCGCACTATCGAATCGATCCATACGGGTCTCGATCAGACCGAGGAATTTGTGCCAGATCCGCGAACGGCGTTTCGAATTGCACGTCGGATCGATACCGAAATAACCGTCGCGGAAATGCCAGTCGGCAAGGATCCAGACGAGCTGATTCGAACCTCTCCCGAGCTTTGGAACAGCGTGATCGATTCGGCGCGACCCTACGCAGAGTTTTTGATATCCAAAGTCACTGAAGGCGTCGATCTGCAGGACCCCACCGCGAAGCGTCATGCTGTCGACCGTTTAGCGCCGGTGCTGCAACTTGTTCCGGATGAGATTACCCGCAGTCACTACGCCCAATTGGTAGCCAGGCGTCTCGATCTGCCATTCAAGGATGTTCAGTCGCGACTCCAGAATCATCGATCCCCGGTGTCGCGACGCGGTCCTGGACCTTCGGCGATCGCCGACCGCTCGACTTCGGTTTCCGTAGAAGATCACCTCATTGCGCTGTTGCTGAGGTATCGGCCGATTGCCTTCGAGTTGCTGACAGAAGTGCCAACCGACGACATCTTCGACGCCCGGAACCGCTACTTGTTGGGATTGGCGCGGGACGCTTCGATTCCAGATGAGTACTTTGCGCCTGGTTTCGAAGCGAACCTCGATCCAGCTATTGCGGATCATGCTAAATGGTTGTTGGAGATTCTCGGGAACCGACCGAGTCAGCTTCCAGCGGAGGTTCAGGTCGAGGTATTGCAAACGCTCATGCGGCTGGAACGAGAACGCTACGAAACGCTCTCAGCACACCTTCGCAGCGAGATCGCGGCGGCTGAAGCAACACGAGACTCTGATCTCCTGCCCAGCCTGTTGGCGCAGTACGATCGTCTCTCGATTCTGCACAAGCGCACCTACCCGCCGCTGAGTCCGTATTTCAAGGACTCGCGCACACGCATCACGACGAAAAAGCCGAGCTCGTTTCAGTAGCGATCACTCGAGCGTCTGGCGAATTGCCTGCGCCGAGCCCAATGTCCTGATGCGGTAGCACGGTCCTCATATCGATCCGGACGCTCCCATCCCGGATAATAGGAAACACTCGCGGAGAACCCGTGCGCAAGCGGCGTGCGAGGTCATCGGCATTGGACGCCACAAACGCAATCGCGACACTCGGTAGGGTCTCTCCTGGCAAGGATCCGCCACCAATCGAGCTCGTCGAGTTGACGATCGAAACTTTCATTCCCACACAAATCGCCTCAGCCCGGTTCCGCAGCTCCTCCACCGGAGTTCGGAGCATCTTCCAGATGGGAATGCTTGTTGGGTCGTCGCCTGCGACATAGTGCCGGAGCGTGGCAGCAACACCAGCCAAGGTGGTCTTGTCGGCACGCACAGCTCGCGCGAGCGGGTGTCGCTCGATGCGCGCGACCAGGTCGGAGCGGCCACAAATCATTCCTGCCTGCGGACCTCCCAGCAGCTTGTCTCCACTGAAGGTAACGATCGCAGCTCCCACTTCCAATGCCTCTGCAATAGTTGGTTCTGAGCGAAGTCCGACGCTGGAGGTATCGATTAGCGCACCGCTGCCCAGGTCATCGATAAGGATGGTCCCATGATTCGAGGCAACTTCTGCCAGTTCAGACGAGGTCGGCGAGGAAACAAATCCTTCGATTTGAAAGTTGCTCGGATGCACGCGGAGCAACCCTCCGGTGGAATCCGTTACCGCATTTGCGTAGTCGGACGCGTAGGTCCGATTCGTCGTGCCGACTTCCACCAGACGACAGCCGCTTTGGCTCACCACGTCAGGGATGCGAAATCCACCCCCGATCTCGACCGCTTCTCCACGAGAGACGATGACCTCACGGCCAGAACAGAGGGCCGCCAGTGTCAGCAGCACGGCGGCAGCATTGTTGTTCACGACCGAGGTTGCCTCAGCGCCGGTCAGAACGTGCATGAGACGACCAATTTCAGTCATGCGGCCCCCACGACGATTCGTCTCCGGATCGATCTCCAACGAGAGATACGAACCGGCTGCCCTGGCCATAGCTGCCGCGGTGGCTTCGCTGACTGGTGCGCGCCCGAGATTCGTGTGCAGGATGATGCCTGTGCCGTTGATGACCTCATCGAGCCTGGTGTGGCTCAACGTGTCGATGGCGGAGCGGCACCGATCGACAATTTGCTGGCTGGTGAATTGAGCGCCCGTGCCAATCTCCATTCGAATGCGGTCCAGCTCGCTTCGTACGATGCGAAGACGGACAGATGACGACACCGGCACATCGGCGAGCGCGTCCAGTACGACTGAGATCGATGGAAGTACCCGATATGGGTTGTCTGTCACCGTGGATGGTGCAGGATCGTGTGAGGACGAAGTCATTTCGGCTTGGCTCACTCACTGCTGGAAATGACGAGGGGGAGTGCATAGCACTCCCCCAGTCGGGATTGGTCGGGGAGAGAGGATTCGAACCTCCGACCTCAGCGTCCCGAACGCTGCGCGCTAACCGGGCTGCGCTACTCCCCGAGGGCGGTGGTCAGAATAGCACAGAAGCCACCTATCGTGGCTGTGTGTCTCGGAACTTTCACTCTGTTACGGTGCCCGAGGAGGGACTCGAACCCCCGACGCCCGCCTTAGGACGGCGGCGCTCTATCCGCTGAGCTACACGGGCTCATAGCCAGAAGTCATGCTAGCACACACGACGAGAACTAACGTCTCTTAAAAAAATATCATCCGTTCGAACGAAGGTTTCAGCATGCTGCTATAGTGCCCCTTGAGCGAGGCTTACGAAAGGTAACGCGCTCAACTTAACGTATCAACTCAGATACTGTCATCCTGGAGGAACGCGCGTCGTGACGACACGATCCTATGCCGGACCGGCGGTCTTCGGATACGAGACCGACCACCTTCGGCGGATAGCTGCGATTTCAGTTCATACCTCACCGCTCGCCACTCTTGGTGGCAAAGACGCAGGCGGCATGAACGTTTATGTTCGAGAGCTTAGCTGCCACATTGCTCGACTCGGCCTCCCGGTCGATATCTTTACCCGACGCACCGATCCTCACTCCCCAGAAGTTGTCGAAATCTGCCCGGGCGTAAATCTCGTCTACATCAATGCCGGACCTGCAGAATCGGTCGACAAGAACCAACTCTTCGATCTTCTTCCAGAATTCGCGGAAAACATGGCGCTTTACTCGCTCCGAGCGGGCGTTCGGTACGACGTCATTCACGCCCACTACTGGCTTTCCGGCTGGACCGCGCATCTGTTGAAACGCTATTGGAATACCCCTTTTTCTCTTATGTTCCACACAACGGCGCATATGAAGAACATCGTCTCTCCTGAAAGCGAACAGGAAACTGGTCTGCGCGGTGTCATCGAATCGAAGCTGGTTGGACTGGCGGACAGTCTGATCGCGGCGAATCCTGACGAGGCAGCGGACCTGATCTGGCGTCAGCGCGCTGAGAGCGTGAAGATCTGCACGATTCCTCCCGGAGTCGATACCGAGCTCTTTCGGCCGCTCGATCAAGCGGTATGCCGGCAGGAACTCGATATACCTGCTGATGAGCAGGTCGTTCTATTCGTCGGCCGCATCGACCCGATCAAGGGGCTCGATACCCTGCTCGACGCTACGCAATTCCTGAAGAATTCAGGTTCTGCCGCGCGAACGCATATCGTGGGTGGAGATTTGGATCGAGCCGGTCAACCCGTTGGGCCACTGGCGGAATTCCGAGATCGTGCCCGAGAGCTGGGTATCGTAGACCGTTTTACCTTATGGGGATCCCAGCCGCAAAATCGATTACCTGTCTTCTACTCGGCGGCTGATGTCGTTTCTGTTCCGTCACGCTACGAGTCATTTGGGCTTGTAGCCGTCGAAGCGATGGCGACCGGGACACCCGTCGTAGCGTCGCGTGCGGGTGGATTGATATTCACGGTTGAGGATGGTCTCACCGGTTACCTGGCGCCCATTGGCGATGGCGCGACACACGGCACTCGCATTCTCGCGCTGCTGGACGATTCGCAGAAGCTGGCGGCCTTTGGTCAAGCTGCCCACGAGAGCGCACTCCGTTTCTCATGGTCGTCGGTGGCGTCCTCCATTCTGCACGTCTATGAACAGCTGGCCAAAGGACATCGGGCCAATCTCTGCTGCGACGACGGGATCTTTGCCAACGCGATGTGACCGGCAAAGAGAAGTGCCCGGTCGATGTATCGACCGGGCACTTCTCTTTTTGTTCGTGTGGCAGATGTTCTAGAGCGAGGCGACCGCGTTCTCGAAGATCGTCAGGAATTCCGTTGCTTGCTGGCGATCGATCACCAGCGGCGGAATCACTCGGATCGCCTGATCGTACGTACCGCAATTGATGAGCAACACGTTTTCGGCAAGGCAGCTCGCGATCACCTGGGATACTGCTGCTGGGTTCGGATTGCCTTGACTATCGACAAACTCTACCGCGAGCATCAATCCCAAACCACGCACTTCCCCGATAACTGGATACTTCGCCTGGATCTCCCGCAATCCCTGCGTCAGGAAGTTCCCGATTTCGGCAGCGTTTTCCGGAAGGCGCTCGTCCCGCATCACGCGCAGTGTTTCTGCTGCGGCCGCGGTGCCCACAGCATTTGCACCATAGGTTCCACCGTGCGCTCCTGGAGGCCATTTATCCATAATCGACTTGTTGGCCACTACAGCGCTTACCGGGAGGCCAGAAGCGATCCCCTTGGCAACGGTCATGATGTCGGGTACGACCCCGAAATGCTCGAAGGCCCACATGGCCCCGGTGCGGCCGACACCAGTCTGAATCTCGTCCAAAATCAGCAAGATGCCGTGCTCGTCGCAAATGTTTCTGACTTCCTGCAACCAGTGGGATGAGGGAACCAGATACCCACCTTCGCCGGCGATCGTTTCGACCAGAATCGCCGCGACATCGTCCGGCATGACCATGGTGTCGAAGAGCGCATTCAACTCGCTGAGGTAGTAATCGTCTGCCTCCGCCGGAGCGGATCCAAACGGCGAGCGATAGTAGTAGGGGTATGGCGCGTAGTACATGCTGGACAGGAGCGGTTCGTAGTGTCCGCGTACCTTGGCGCGGGACGATGTGACCGACATGGCTGCATGTGTGCGACCGTGAAATGCACCGCGCATCGCGATCACCGCGGGACGGCGAGTGGCAATTTTCGCTAGCTTGAGCGCTCCCTCGATAGCCTCCGCGCCGCTGTTGGCCCAGAAAACCTGGTCGAGGGTGGACGGAAGCGTCGCGGTCAATTCAGCAGCCGCATCGAGCATGGGCTCATGTAGCAATATATTTTGCTGCGCGTGAATGATCTTCCCGGCCTGAACGCGAATGGCCTCGACGACCCGCGGATGACAATGACCCGCATTGACCACCGCGATGCCAGACGTGAAATCCATGTACCGCTGACCGTTGCGATCCCAGACATAGATTCCTTCGGCGTGATCGACAAAGACCGGCGTGTACCGGCCAATAACACGGGGGACCAGTGTTTGTGGATCGAGCGCGATTTCTGCGACCATTTCAAAACTCCCTCTACGATGCAAAGACAGCGATTTCAAACGAAAATCAGTCGCCAGTCGAAGCCTTTTTCTCTCGCTCTTTCTGTTCCTTGTAGAACTTCTTGGTTTTTGGGACCGGCTTGGCGTCCTCGGCTGCGCGGCGAGCCTGCGCTTCCACAGCGCTCGACTCCATTTCCTCTTCCAAACGCACGAAGTCGTTGTAAACACGCACGTTGGTATTGGATTCTTCCGTGCGCATGAGCATGCGCACGAGCTGAAGCTGCGAATTGACCGATGCATTCTTCGCCGCGGGCAGCGATGCACGCTTGATGAAAAGGTCAACCGTAGCCAGTGTGGCGGATTCGGCGTCGTTCTCGACGAGCCGCTCCCGGATGTTTTGAAGCCCGTCAAGAACGTTCATTTGTCATCCTTCGAAATGTGGGAAATGACTGATTCCGTAACCACGGAGATTGGATGATTGTACCATCGGCTTTTCGGGACGCCTTCCATAGAGGTCCTCGGATTTCGTGCTATGCTAGAAGCTGTTGCCAGGGGTGCGGACAACGCTGAGAGTGCGGCCAGAAGCGGTCGCCAACCCTCCGAACCTGATCCGGGTCATTCCGGCGAAGGGACGGCAACGATCCGACTCCGTCGATGGCAACTGCCATCGGCGTTTTGTTTTTTCAGGAGTACTTCGTGACCTCGTTCGATGCCGAAGCGGATATCCCCAAAGCGTTGACGATTGCGGGATCAGATTCTGGCGGCGGCGCCGGAATCCAGGCCGATCTCAAAACGTTTGCCGCCCATGGGGTGTATGGCATGAGCGCGATTACGGCCGTTACCGCGCAGAATACCCGAGAGGTCATCGCAGTTGCCGAGGTGCCCGAGGAAGTGGTCGCTGCGCAGATCGATTCCGTCCTGGAGGACATCGGCGCAGGCGCGATCAAGACGGGAATGCTTTCCAGCGCAAAGATCGTTGCAACGGTCTGCGAGCGCATCGAGGCTTGGGGAATTCCCACGGTCGTCGATCCGGTGATGGTATCCAAGAGCGGCAACTATTTGCTCTCACCCGAGGCCGTCGAATCCGTGAAGCGGGATCTCTATTCCGCTGTCATTGATTGTGACTCCGAATTATCACGAAGCTACGGTGCTCACCGGTATCGACATTCAGTCCGATGAGGATGCCCGAGAGGCGGCCCGGGTATTGGTAGACATGGGAGCGCGCATCGTAGTCATCAAGGGGGGGCATCGACCGGGCGATCCGATCGACCTGGTCTTCGACGGGACCTCGTTCGGCGAGCTTTCTTCCGAGCGGATCGATACTGAAAACACCCATGGCACCGGTTGCACCTTTTCAGCGGCCATTACCGCAAACCTGGCATCGGGATTCGGTCCGCTGGAATCGATTGCCCGGGCAAAGATCTATCTGACCGAGGCATTGCGAAGCAGCTATCGCGTTGGCGGCGGTCATTCACCTGTCAATCATCTGCATACACTCGAGCCAGTTGGCTCGCACCGCTAGAAGGAGCGCACCATGTCGTTGGGATCCAATGGCCACGCAATCCAAAACACCGAACTTACGATAGGGGGCAAGACCTTCGCCAGCCGCCTGATGCTTGGGACCGGGAAGTACCGCGATTCGAGCAGAGATGAATGCGGCCTTTTCAGCGTCTGGAGCGCAGATCATCACGGTCGCATTGCGACGGATCGATTTCGACGATCCGAAGAGCCGCTCCGTACTCGAAGATGTCGACTGGAAGAAGTACACGATTCTTCCGAACACCGCCGGCTGCCAAACCGCAGAGGAAGCGATTCGAATTGCCCGTATGGCCCGCGCGCTAGAGCTTTCCGACTGGGTGAAAGTCGAAGTGATTCCCGATCCTAAATATCTGCTCCCAGATCCGATTGGCACCTACGAAGCATGCAAGGTTCTGGTGCAGGAAGGTTTTACCGTGCTGCCGTACATCGGTGCTGATCCAATCCTGGCGCAGCGCCTGCAGGAACTTGGCACCGCGACAGTGATGCCTTTAGGTTCACCGATCGGATCGGGCCAAGGTCTGATCAACATCGAGGCGATCCGCATCATCATCGAGCAAGCTGAGGTCCCCGTCGTTGTCGATGCAGGTATCGGCGTTCCGTCTGACGCATCTCAGGCCATGGAAGCTGGCGCCGACGCGGTGCTGGCGAACTCGGCCGTCGCCCTGGCTACCGATCCGGCATTGATGGCATCCGCCATGGCTGAAGGGGTGTCGGCTGGTCGCAAGGCATACCTGGCCGGACGCATGGCTCGCAAGGCCTACGCTTCTGCCAGCAGCCCGCTCGAAGGAGTGGTTGGCGCCCGATTGTGACCAACAAGACTTTGCCAGAATATCTCCGACTTTACCTCGTTGCCGGATCCCAAGATGCGCCTTACGGTTTACTGGAAACTATCGAGGCGGCGTTGGCAGGTGGAGTCACGGCTGTGCAACTGCGGGAAAAAAGCGGTTCGGATCGAGAAATTTTAGCGACCTCGGAGCGGGTACGGGAACTCTGTCTCGAGCATGACGCCGCATTCTTCATCAACGACCGTCTCGATCTGGCGCTGGCCGCCAGCGCCGATGGCATTCATCTGGGAGTCGACGATCTCTCGATCCCGGCCACACGCCGAATCGCTGGATCGGATTTCGTGATTGGGTTTTCGCCGGAAACCGATCTTGGCGCCCGATCCGCACGGATCGAAGGAGCCTCCTATCTCGGGGTCGGACCTATCTTCGGCACCCGTTCCAAGCATGATGCTGGGCCCGCGATCGGGGTTTCGGTCATGAAACGGCGGATCGAGGTTTCCGGGCTGCCGGTCATCGGCATCGGCGGCATCGATGCCGGGAATGCTGGTTCGGTGATCGAGGCGGGAGCATCAGGTGTCGCAGTCATGAGCGCGATCTTGAACGCTTCTGACCCGCAGACGGCCGCTCGAGCCTTGCGAGAGGCGGTCGATGGCGCTCTTTAATCGTCCGATATTGATGTGGGTGACCGATCGTAAAAGATCGGACGCGACATTACCGGAGCTTGCTAGACCCGCTTCTCATGGTGGGATCGACTTCGTACAAATTCGGGAGCTTGACCTCGACCTGTTACCGGAAGAGCTGCTTGCACGCTCGATCAAGTCAGTCATCGAACCATCGACGCTTGTCGTGATCAATAGTCGGATCGAATTGGCGCGGAAGCTTGGGATTGGAGTTCACCTTCCTGAAGCCGGACCTTCGATCGAGGAAGCGCGATCGAAGCTGGGACCAGAGTCTTTGATCGGGCGTTCGGTTCACTCGCCTGAGGCCGCTGCGGCGTCCACCGGTGCCAGCTACCTGATAGCCGGACACGTGTTCGATACTGATTCCAAGCAGGGTCGTGAGCCAATCGGTCTCGATCGACTTGCTGAGATCGTGAAGATGTCGCCGGTCCCAGTTCTGGCTATCGGCGGAATTACTCCAGAACGAGTACCCGAGGTGATGGCGCGCGGAGCCGCCGGGATCGCGGTGATGAGTCCCCTCACGCGGCTTAGCACCGTCGGAGCAACGGCTACGGCGTATAGAAATGCACTGGAGCGTGCAATGTCAGACTCGACCTGTGAAACGATCACCGCGACGATCAATGGCAAACCCGTGCAGTTACGGTCGGGAACGACCGTCTCTGCGTTCCTCGCGGGGCGCGAGCTCCACGAACGCCTCGTCGTGGTCGAGCGAAACGGCGAGATCATCAAGCGGGGCGCCTTTCCCGAGCTGGTCATCGAAGAGGGTGACTTGCTCGAGATCGTCCACTTTGTTGGCGGGGGCTGAGTCGTCGCCCGGGATCCAATGGCATCGCTTTATGTCGACAGTATGTTCATCGGCAAATGGAATCCCCTCGGAGACGAGCCGCTGTTTCATGACGTCGGGATGCCCGAAGGCCCAACCGCCACTCAGAAATCCGTCCCGGTTCACCACGCGGTGAAATGGTAGGTCGCGTCCGCCTGGTGAACCCGCAATTGCCCAGCCGACCTGCCGTCCGCCACGAGGATCTCCCAATGCTCGTGCAATGTCACCGTAGGTCGTCACCATTCCCGGAGGAATCTGGGCGACGATGGAAAAGACCTGCTCGGAGAATGGTGTCCGAGATTCGTCTGGCACATCATGTTCTTCTGTCTGCATGTTTTCAGCCAATCTCCAGCTTTCATAAAACCGTACGGCGGGACCACGACGCTATACTCTGCGGGGCATTGCGCCAAAGCGGCCCTCCCATTCCGATCGACGATCACCACTAAAGGCGAGACTTCCAATGCGATCACTGCTGAAGAAAGTATTCGGCACCGCCCCCGACACCAACGCAAACAAACTCAAACCCATCGTTGCTCAGATCAATGCGCTCGAACCTCAGATGCTCGATGCGTCAGACGAGGAGTTTCGACAGTTCAGACTCGTCTTCACCTCACGATACAACGCTGGGGAAAGTCTGGATGACTTGCTGCCTGAAGTCTTCGCTCACGTCCGCGAAGCAAGCCGACGAACGCTTGGACAACGACACTTCGATGTACAGCTTACTGGGCGGTATCGTGTTGCACCAGGGCAAAATCGCCGAGATGCGTACCGGTGAAGGCAAGACGCTGACCGCGACCTCGCCAGTTGCTCTCAATGCGTTGACCCAGGAAGGCGTGCACGTCATCACTGTCAACGACTACCTGGCCAAGTCGCGACACGCAATGGATGGGACAGGTCTATAACGCAGCTTGGATTGAGCAGTCGGTTGTATCCAGCATGATCAGGCATTCGTTTTCGATCAGAATTGGGTAATCGACCGATCCTGCGGCTCGAATACCTGCGACCCGTTGACACGACGTGAGGCGTACGCGGCCGATATCACCTATGGCACGAACAACGAGTTCGGATTCGATTACCTCCGTGACAACATGGTCGTTTCGGCGCAACAGCATAGTGCAGCGCGGACTGAACTATGCCATCGTCGACGAGGTCGATAACATCCTGATCGACGAAGCGCGTACGCCGCTCATCATTTCCGGTCAGGCCGAGCGCGCCACCGACGAGTACTACCAGTTCGCGCAGATCGTGAACAGCTCCGCCCCGAAAGCGCCACTACGAAGCTCGATCTCAAGCACAAGACCGTCTGCATTGACCGAAGAAGGCGTCGACCGGGTCGAGGAACTGGCCGGCGATTCCGACGGGCGAAAGCATCTACGACGATCGCTACATCGACCTCACCCACTACCTGGAACAGGCGCTCGAAGGCCGAGGTGGTGTTCCATCGCGACAAGGACTACATCGTCCGCGATGGCGAAGTCATCATCGTCGACGAATTCACCGGTCGCATGATGGTCGGCCGCCGCTACAGCGAAGGTCTGCACCAGGCGATCGAAGCCAAGGAAGGCGTGCGAGTTCGACGTCAAAACGTGACGATGGCGACGATCACCTTCCAAAACTACTTCCGCATGTACAACAAACTGGCTGGCATGACCGGTACCGCGAAACCGAAGAAGAAGAGTTCCTCCGGATCTACAACTTGCCGGTGTCGTGGTCGTACCGACGAACCGCCCAATGGTCCGCGACGACTTCGCCGACCTCGTCTTCAAAACCGAGACGGCCAAATTCAACGCCGTCATCGATGAAATCGAGGAGATGCGCGAAGTGGGCCGCCCAGTCCTGGTCGGTACCGACTTCGATCGAAGCGTCCGAACGTCTCAGCTTTATGCTGACCCAGCGTGGCATCCCCCACGACGTGCTGAACGCCAAGCAGCACGAGCGTGAGGCAGCGATCATTGCCGACGCCGGCGAGCCAGGAGTCGTCACCATCGCCACCAACATGGCCGGCCGCGGTACCGACATCAAGCTTGGGCGACTGGCGTGGCCGAATCTGGCGGTCTCCACATCATCGGCACCGAACGACATGAAGTCGCGCCGTATCGACAACCAGTTACGTGGTCGTGCCGGTCGCCAGGGCGACCCGGGATCCACCCGTTTCTACCTTTCGCTTGAAGACGAGCTGATGCGGCGCTTCGGCACCGACCGCATCCGCGGCCTGATGGAGCGACTTGGCATGGATGATGAGACCCCGATCGAGCATCGGAATCATCTCCAAGTCGATCGAGAGTGCGCAAACCAAAGTCGAAGGTCACAACTTCGGACATTCGGCGCCACGTCGTGCAGTACGACGATGTGATGAACCGACATCGAGAAGTCATTTACGAAGATCGAGGTCGCATTGTTGCGGGCGACGACATGTCCGACAAGATGGATGAGCTGGTCACCGAAGAGCTGGAAGCCATCGTCCATCGGAACGTGACGTCCAAAGGCGGGGAGATCGACTACGACGCCATCGCCTCCGAATACAACGCGCTTTTCCCGCTCGAGCCGGAAACAGAACGTGTATCGAGCGATGAGATTGTCGGGTTATCACAGGACGATCTCATCGACCTGCTGCAAGAGGACGCCGACGAGGCTTATCAGGAAGTCGAAGATCGATTTGGCGCAGAAGCAATGCGGCAGGTGGAGCGGCACGTGTTACTCAGTGTCATCGATCGTCTTTGGGTCGAGCACCTGACCGCCATGGACGAGCTGCGCGAAGGCGTTGGGCTGCAAGCGTACGGGCAGAAAGATCCGCTGGTGGTCTACAAGACCGAGGGCTACCAGATGTTCGGGACGTTAACCGAACATATCCGCCACGACACCGTGCATACGATCTTCCGCGTCAAGCCCGCCATCATCGAGCAACCGGTGCAGACGAGAATCACCGAAGAAGCAACTATCACCAACCGCTCGGACGAAGAAGCCAAGCCACAAGCGGCGAGCAAAAAGGTCGGCGCGAATACGCCCTGCCCGTGTGGCAGTGGCAAGAAATACAAGCACTGCCATGGGCGAGTTCGTAGTCGCGCCGCCTAGGACGTAGAAGCTAGAGCGCTAACTCTTTTTGCTGGCGCTGTTGGCAACCACGATGAGCCCGCTGCCGGCGGCCTTGGCCAATGATTTGGCCTGCCGCCGGCGCTTTTCGTCCATGAAGACGACGTAAATGACCGTTGCGGCGGCAGCCAGCCAACCGAGCGCAGCCATCATCTCCTTGGACGACTCTTTGGCCTTGTGCGCAGCAGCCTGCGCGTCCTCTTTCGCTTTATGCGCCGCAGCCTGCGCGTCGTCTCTGGCCTTATTTGCGGCAGCTTGCGCGTCATCCCGGGCTTGCTGGGCGATGGCCTGGGCGTCATCCTTCCGCTTCTGGGCGGCGGCCTGGACTGTTTCCTTGCCCTCGTCGGCTCGGGAAACAACCCGATCCCTGGCATCCTCGCCGGCAACCTTGATACGTTCAGCAGTAGCTTGCCCATGGTGCTCGTCGATCAACGTTCGGCCGGCAGCCGGCGCCGAAGCAATCTGCTCCTTGATGCTGTCGAGATCGACCCGATCTTCGATATCCTTGGCGTAGGATTTCACGAGGCTGTCGAGCGACTTCGCGAACGTCGCCAATTGCTCCAACGCATCGACCGCGCCACTGCGTGCGTCTTGTACGCGGGGTTCTTCGGCCAGTTTGCGCGGATCGAGATCGCGTTCCTTGATCAGCGTCGCCTCCCGCTCGAGATCGGCGATGAGCGCCTCGAACAAGGGCTTCCCTTTTTCCAATGCATTTCGCACTTTGGTCTCGAGATCGTTACTCATTTGGTAGATCCTTCATATTGAAAGGCCATCTCCATGGTCTCTAGCGAACGACTGCCTATACTTTTAAGTATGCAGACAATCCCCATAAACCTACCAAGTCACATCGATGTTGTCATAGTCGGATCGGGCCACGCTGGTTGCGAGGCCGGTCTCGCGGCCGCGCGCGCTGGTTGTCGCACCCTTGTCATCACACCAAATCTCGATCGAGTCGGCTATATGCCATGCAATCCATCCATCGGCGGGCCGGGTAAGTCGCAGATTGTTGCGGAAATCGATGCCATGGGCGGCGCTATGGCTACGGTTGCTGACCGCACCTCCCTCCATGTCCGAGTCCTGAATACCAGCAAAGGACCAGCGGTCCAGGCGAAACGTTCTCAGCAGGACAAGGGCTTATACGCCCTCGCCATGAAAGAGACTCTCGAGCTTCAGCCAAACCTTGAACTCTTGCAAGACGAAGCGATCGGTCTGGTGATCGACGCGAATGATGCGGTGACGGGAATAATCTGTCGCGCCGCCGGGATGATTCCGGCGAGATCAGTCGTTATCACCGCCGGAACGTTTTTGCGTGCCGCAGTCATCTCAGGTGAGTCGCGGACCCAGGGAGCGCGAGCAGGCGATCGCGCCGATGCCGATCTTGGAGCCGGCTTGCTCGAACTCGGTTTCCAGCTGCGCCGACTCAAGACCGGAACTCCCCCGCGCGTCGATGGCACAACGCTCGATCTCGGTGAGATCGAGCGGCAGGATGGCAGCGATGCACCTGTTTGGTTGAGCCGCGACGGCGAGCTGGGCCGCATCGAACCGCTTCGCTTGCCACCGCTGCCGCTTCATGTGAATTCGCACACGGAATGGCGGTCCCAGCTAGCCTGTTTAAAATCCTCCACCCAGTTGAGCACCCACGAAATTATTCGAGCAAACCTTCATCGGGCGCCGATGTTCAATGGCTCAATCGATGGTGTAGGGCCGCGCTACTGCCCGTCGATCGAGGACAAGGTCGCGCGATTCGTGGACAAAGAGAGTCATCCCATCTTCCTCGAACCGGAGGGGTGGCGAACAACCGAGTATTACGTTCAGGGCATGAGCACCAGTCTGCCACCAGAGATTCAGGAGCTCGCGATTCGGACGATCCCCGGTATGCGCCAGGCTCGATTGACCCGGTACGGCTATGCGGTCGAATATGACGCTGTTGACCCAATCGAGCTTTCGACCACTCTGGAATCGCGCCGAATCTCGAGGCTGTTTCTCGCCGGACAGATCAACGGTACTTCTGGATATGAAGAAGCAGCGGGACAAGGAATCCTGGCCGGCATGAACGCCGCCGCGGTCGCGCAGGACCGATCGCAAACCTCGCTTTCCCGAAGTCAGGCATACATTGGGGTGATGGTCGACGATCTCGCCAATCGACCGTTCGACGAACCGTACCGAATGCTCACCTCGCGTTGCGAATACCGGCTTCTGCTCCGCTCCGACACCGCTCGGGATAGATTGGGCGAAATCGCCTATCAGAATGGCCTCATCGATTTGGATCGCTGGAACGAGATGAGGGACGAGCGAGTCGAGCTTACAGAGACGCTCCAGCGGCTCGAAATGGTCACCATCTTCCCCCGTGCCGAACACGATGCAGTACTTGCGACGTACGGTTTGGCTCCCGTTAGCAAACCAATGACCGCTACCGAGCTTCTGCGTCGCCCTGGATCGGATTTTGCTTCGGTTGCAGCCGCCATTCGACACCTTGGCAGCGACCTGGGCAACGCTCTACTGGTGACTTCCGAACGAATCGAATCCGAGATTCGCTATGGGGTATTTCTCGAACGAGAGTCGAAGGAGGTCGCTCGCCACGCTGCGCTGCAAGACCGAGTATTGCCGGAATCTATCGACTATCGCGAAATACCCGGCTTGCGTATCGAAGCGTCGAACAAACTGGCCCTGCATAAACCAAGGACCGTCGGAGAGGCGGGGCGTTTAGCGGGCGTCACGCCGTCCGATATCGGTGCCTTACTCATCTTCTTGAAGCGGTTTGATCGAACTCTCGTTGCAGTATGAAAATCCTGGTTCTCTCAGATGTGCACGCCAATTTACCGGCGATCGAAGCGGTTCTCCGGGTGGTGGAACCATATGACGCATTGTGGAATCTGGGAGATACCGTCGGCTACGGTGCGAATCCCAACGAATGCATCGATCTATTGGCCGACGCAGGAGCAAACCCGAGCTTGATTGGCAATCACGACCTTGCCGCCGTTGGTCTCATGCCTATCAAGTGGTTCAATGCGGCCGCGGCTACCGCGGCTGGTTGGACCATGCTGCAACTCACCGAGGAAAACAGACTTCGTATTCGATCCGGATTCACGTCGGAGTCGATCGGGCAGTTTTACCTCGTACATGGGAGCCCTAGCGATCCCGCGCGCGATTATGTCCAAACGCTCGATGACGCTGTCGACAGTCTTCGAGCCGTGGCGGCGCAGTTCGTGCTTTGCGGCCATACCCATGTCCCCATGTTTGCTGAACTCGATGCGGGGGGATCCCCTCGCCTTGTTCGCATAGCGTGGGATACGCAATATTCGCTTGTTGGCACACGCGCGCTGCTCAACCCAGGAAGCGTTGGGCAACCGCGTGATGGCGATCCGCGATCCGCGGTGCTGAGGCTCGATACCGATGCCTTCACTGCAACCTGGGTACGAATTCCCTACGACATCGAACGAGCCCAGAAAGCGATGCTATCTGCGGGACTCCCGAAAGATTTGGCTACGCGGTTGAGCCGCGGCCGCTGACTTTGTGTCGTCGCTTGTTGCGGACTTCTCAAGATCCATACATACTTCGCCCTCGTTCGTAGGCGAGCACCCGAGCAACGCCGGAGGATGACACCGACACCGCATGCCATTGCACTATCACCGGATAATTATCCCGGTCTCAGGCGGAGCAGAAGATGACCGGGCGATCGAGCTGGTCGGTGAGCTTGCCCAGCGGCATCCCACGAGCATCACTCTGGTCTATGTCGTCGAAGTACAGCAAGCGATGCCCCTCGACGCTGAGCTCCCGGAAGCTGTGGCTCGTGGTGAGGATGTACTCGTCCGAACTGAGCGGATGACTCGACTGCGACTGCCAACGTCGGTTGATCTCATTTCCACCGACCTCCTGCAAGCTCGCTCTTCAGGTGCGGCGATTGTCGACGAAGCGATCGAACAGAATGCTGACCTGATCCTTATGGCAACCGCTATCACGATCAAGTACGGTAAGCAAGTAATCGGCGCAGCGGCGGCGTATGTCATCAGAAATGCACCGTGCGATGTGATACTCGTTCGCTCGGCCGGCGATTTGCACATGCAGGAGGCCCTTGAAGGGTGAAAGTCGTGATCATGGGCTGCGGCCGAGTCGGCGCGCGGGTCGCATCGGTTCTCGACCATAACGGCCACAGAGTGACCGTGATCGATGTCAACTCTCGAGCGTTTCGACGATTGCCGGAGGAGTTTCAGGGACATACTCTGATAGGGACCGGAATCGACGAAGACGTCCTCAAGCGCGCCGGGATCTCCGAGGCAACCGCGTTTATCGCGGTAACCAATGGAGACAACCGCAATATCATGGCAGCCCAGGTGGCCAAGAACATCTTTGCCGTACCGGAGGTGATCTGCCGTATTTACGATCCTGTGCGTGAGGACACGTACCGCCGGCTTGGGATGAACACGGTCTGCCCCACCACGGTGATCTCCGCCCAAATACTCGATGTGGTTATGGCCGCTTCTACCCAGGGCGCCCGCCCGCAGGAGTCCTGAGCGTGTACATCATCATCGTCGGGGGCGGAAAAGTCGGCTATTACCTCACCAAGACCTTGCTCTCGGAAGGGCACGAAGTACTTTTGATCGAGCGCGATCCCGATAAATCAGAGCAATTCGTCGAGCAATTCGGGGCGGTGGTCGTTGCGGGGGACGGCGCGGAAGCGGCGGTTATGGCCGCAGCGGGAGCTGCACGCGCCGATGTCGTGATCGCCGTGACCGGCGAAGATGAAGACAACCTCGTCATCTGCCAGGTCGCCAAGACCAAATTCCATGTCGCCCGAACGATCGCGCGTGTCAACAATCCGAAAAACGAATATCTCTTCCGTATGCTCGGAGTCGATATTACCGTCAGCCAGACCGATTACATCCTGACCCTCATCGAGCAGGCAATTCCGGATCAGCCATTCGTCCACCTGGTCAATCTCATTCATGAGGATATGGCCATCGTCGATGCCAAGGTGATGCCGGGTTCGCCGATTGCTGGCCGCAAGATCGGTGATATTCCCATCCCCGAGAAATGCAACATCTCAGCGATCATCCGAGCTGGCGAACTCATTATCCCTTCGCAAACAACGGTCGTTCAGGAAGGTGACGATTTGATCGCAATCGCCCACCGCTCGATCGAAGAAGACCTGCGCAAGCTGCTGACGAAGAACAGCCGATAGCGGAGAACGCACGCAAAAACGCAGCCTGAATGAAATCGCGCAAGCGGAAAAAGGGCGTCGGACTTACTCGACGCCCTTTCGGCATGAATCAAAGCAATTATCAGATTAGTCAAGCTGCGGCGGGTGCCCGAAGGTCGATCCACGAACTAGGGGTAGATACCTCTCAGCCGCGTGAACTCCGCCACCCGATCGACCGCTACGCACATGGCGCCGGTGCGCAAGTCCACCCCACGCGCCCGCGATTGCGCTTGCACCTTCGCAAGCGACTCCTGCATGATCGTTTTCAGTCGAGCATTCACTTCGTCGAGCGTCCATGGGAACCACTGCATCGCCTGCACCCATTCGAAGTACGAAACCGTCACTCCCCCCGCATTGGCGAGAATGTCTGGCACAACGATGATTCCCCGATCGTCCAGAATCTCGTCGGCGTCCGGCGTCGTTGGGCCATTCGCGGCTTCCACAATCATGCGAGCGCGGATGTCTCCAGCGTTTTCCCGAGTGATCTGACTCTCCATTGCTGCTGGAACCAAGATGTCGCAGGGGAGTTCGAGTAGGTCTTCGTTGGTGACATAGTCACCGCCGGCGAAACCAACGACGCTCCCGGATGCTGCGGCGTGCGTAGCAAGCGCGGAAATATCGAGACCGTTTGGATTGTAGATGCCGCCATTGACATCGCTGACGGCGAGTACCTTGGCGCCGTGGTCCTGCGCTATGGCCGCGGTTGCACCTCCGACATTGCCGAAGCCTTGCACCACCAGCGTCGCACCGTCGAATGAAAACCCGGCAGCATTAGCGGCTTCTTCGGCAACGTAAACGCAACCCCGGCCCGTCGCCTCGTTTCTTCCCGGAGAGCCTCCCAGACCGATCGGTTTCCCGGTAACCACACTCGGTACCGAATAACCTACATTCATGGAGTAGGTATCCATCATCCAGGCCATAATCTGTGGATTCGTGTTGACATCAGGAGCTGGAATATCCTGATTGGGACCAATGACGACCTGGATCTCGGTTGTGAACCGGCGGGTCAGATTCTGCAGCTCGTTCATGGAGAGCAGTTTCGGGTTCACGCAAACGCCGCCTTTGGCGCCGCCAAACGGAAGCCCCACGACGGCGCATTTCCAGGTCATCCACATCGCTAACGCTTTGACTTCGGGGAGCGTCACTAACTGGTGGTACCGCATTCCGCCCTTGCTTGGCCCGGGCCCATTGTTGTGCTGGACGCGATGTCCTGTGAAGACCTGCACGGAGCCGTCGTCCATCTCGACCGGAAAATTCACGGTCAGTTCGCGTTGGCAATGTGACAGGATCTGCCGCATTCCCTCCTCGAGATCGAGAATGTTTGCAGCTATATCGAACTGTCGAACCGCATTGGCAAACAGATCGGTTTCGACGCGCTCCACCGGTGGATTTGGTCGAACAGGAGCTTCGATTACGGACACGTCATTTCCCCGTTTCTTCGTCGTCGAATGCCGCGACGGTCAGTACATTCTGCCCGGAGCAGCACGGGACTATTCTGCCAACAAATCTTCCAGCGCCGCGCGCACGGTATCGGGACGACCTTGCCCCCCGGTCGCGCGGATCGTTTCTCCTATGAGGCGACCGATTGCTGCCTTCTTTCCGGCCTTATAGTCGGCCACGGCCGCAGGATTCGCAGCGAGCGTTTCCTTGGCCGCCGTTCGGATGACGTCGGCATCGCTCACTGAGATCAAATTTAGCCGCTCCGCAGCTTTGCGGGCATTCTCCCCCGGTTCGATCCCGGCAAGCAACTCTTTGCCGCCACGTCCGGTCAAATCTCCACTCTCGACCAAAACGACCAGCTGCGCTAGTTGATCGGCCTCGAGTGGAAACTGGTCGGATGGCAGTCCGCGCTCGCGCTGTAGTCCGAAGATGTCGTTCAGCAGCCAGTTGGAAATTTGCTTGGATCGCTCGGGCGCAGAGCGAGTAGCCAGTTCGAAGAAGTCGGCCGTCTCGCGTTCCTGGGTGAGCGCAATCGCTTCAGACGGGCCGAGATCATAGTCCACAAGGAAGCGCGCCATGCGCGCCGCCGGAAGCTCTTGCAAGGATCCGCGAATCTCGTCAACAAACTCCGTTCCGATAGTCATCGGCGGGAGGTCTGGCTCAGGAAAGTAGCGATAGTCGTGCGCCGATTCTTTGGTGCGCTGGCTGACGGTGATGCCCTTGTTGTCGACCCATCCGCGAGTTTCCTGCGGGATGGATTCTCCCCGGGCAAGCACCTCGCGCTGGCGCTCCTCCTCGAAAGCGAGGGCGCGCTCAACGGCTCGGAAGGAATTCATATTCTTGATTTCGACTTTTTCGCCAACGATGGATCCATCGAGACTGCGAGTCGAGATATTTGCGTCGCAGCGGAAGGCGCCTTCTTCCATGTTGCCGGTTGATGCGCCGATGTAACGCAAAATCTGCCGCATGGCTATCAGGTAGTCCCTGGCCTCCACCGGACTGGTCAAGTCTGGTTCGCCGACGATTTCCATCAGCGGAACGCCGGAGCGATTGAGATCGACGAATGACAAGCTCTCGCCTGCTTCCTCGCGATGAAGTAATCGCCCGGTGTCTTCCTCGATATGCACGCGAGTGATTCCCGCTTGCTTCTCGACCCCCTCACTGACGAACGTCAGCGTCCCGTCAAGGCACAAGGGCAGGTCATATTGGGAAACCTGATATCCCTTGGGGAGATCGGGATAGAAATAGTTCTTTCGATCGAGTTTGCAATATGGCGGAATCGTGCAGCCCAGTGCCAGCCCGGTGCGGATGACCGTCTCGATCGCTACCTGATTGATCACCGGGAACGCACCCGGCAGCCCCATACACACCTGGCAAACATGAGTATTTGGCGTGGCATCAGCGTATTCAGCGGAGCAACTACAGAACATTTTGCTCTGGGTGAAAATTTGAGCGTGCACCTCGAGCCCGATGACGGTGCGAAACGCGAGTTCTGTGGCCGTTGCAGTCAACACCAAATCCTGTTTGCGACATTTCAGCCTAATAGCCGAAACAACCGAAATTTTAGCACGCGAACCCTTATCAACTGGTGAAATATCAGCGGAAGAAATAGGCTGCTATGGTAGAATCTCTAACGAATTCGACCGTCAATCGGGACGGTGCGACCCTGCCTTGTCCAGTGCAACAATCGGGCAACTAAGCGGATTTCTCCGGCCGTTTCCGGGGATTCGACCGAGAGAAATTGAGGCGGAATCGAGCCGATGGCGACCCGAGCTGAAACAAAGTTGGTCACAGGGAAGATCAATGGTCAAGATGTGACCGTTCCCGCCGGGACCACGATCCTCGAGGCCGCGCGCATGGCGAACATCGAGGTACCCAACCTCTGCTATCAGCCATTGCTGCGCCCCTGGGGTTCCTGCCGTATTTGCACTGTCGAAATTCTCGGCAAGCGTGGCGGCCTGATCGAATCGTGTGCTACGCCGCTCGGCGAAGGCATGGAAGTCCTCACCCATTCCGAAGCGGCTGAGGACTCGCGCCAGTTCGTACTGCAGATGTACCTGATCGATCATGCGCTCGACTGTCCAACGTGTGACAAATCTGGCGAGTGTTATCTGCAGGACAACACCTATCTCAGCAACCTCAATACGAACCCCTACCGGCGACCGAAATTCGCGCAGCCTTATGTGCATTTCAGCGATACTCATCGACTACAAGTGCGATCGCTGCATCATGTGCAACCGTTGCACCCGAGTTTGCGACGAAGTCATCGGTGTTACCGCGATTGAATCGACACATCGAAGTATCGAAGCTTCCATCAGCCCCGCGTTCGGTCTCGAACTCAAAGACACCCTCTGCACCAACTGCGGAATGTGCATCGCGGTCTGCCCGGTCGGTGCGCTTGACGGACCGCCACTTTCGCCAGTCATCCCTGGGATCTCGACAGCACCGAAACAATCTGTGGCTTTTGTGACACCGGCTGCACGATCAATGTCGAATCCAATAAGGGCATCGTGCGCCGCGCTACCAATCTGTGGGAGCGAGGTACGAATCACGGTTACCTCTGTGAAAAGGGCAAGTGGGGCCACGAGGCCCAGCAATCACCCGACCGACTGCGCTATCCCCGCATCAATCAACCAGGCACCTTCGGCTACGAAGTGACATGGGACGACGCGCTCGATTCGGTTGCTGCGACTCTGGCGAACTACAAAGGCAACCAGTTCGCCGCGCTGATCACGCCCGACAACACCAATGAAGATGGGTACCTCGCCCAGAAATTCACGCGCGCGATCATGGAGTCGAACAACGTCGATCGCCTGCTGACTCCGTCACAGGTTGCGGTGGAACGTTCGGTTCGTGCATCGCTCGGCCGCGATGTCAGTAGCACGAACAATAATCAGGAATTGTTCACTGCGGTGAATGCGCCATGGTGGTCGGTCCAGACATGGAAAGACCGCGCCGGTTGCTTCCTACTGGCTCTACCACGCAATCATCTTCCGCGGAAGCCAAGGTCGTCGTGATCTGCCAGGACGAGTTCCCGATGTGCTGGCGCGCCGAGCTCTGGCTCAAGCCGAATGAAGGTTCCACGGGACGCTGCTGAAGGGCATCGCCCGGCAGATCATCGATTTGAGTCTTGCCGCCGAGGGCCTCGACAAATAGGCCCTCGCTCGGTTGACCGAGATCGTTAGCCGACTACGATCTCGACAAAGTTTCGCGTTCCACTGGAGTCTCTGGCGATAAAATTCAAGGCGCCGCCATGCTCTATGCCACGGGTGGTGTCGGGCCGGATACCGCGGTCGAGAACGGATATCCCTCCTCGGTGATCTTCAACACGGCGGCGCACATTGGCTCGCCGATCACCAGCGGCGGGTTCGATAATCCTTCCGAAATCACTGAACTCTGCAACGATCTTGCAATTTTGACCGGGAACTTCGGTCGGGCTGGCGGCGGCGTCGCCACGCCGCGCGGCGCGGCGAACTATCAGGGCACTACCGATATGGGCGTGCATCCGGCCTTCCTTCCGGGTGGCTTCGTGCGATCGCCGATGCGCCGCGCGCGCGGAAATCGAGCAGCGTTGGGGTGGCTCAGTTGGTTCCGACCGATCCAGGGTTTCGCCGATTGATGAAATCGCGGGTGCCATCCAGGTCGGCGAAGTCAAAGCCCTTTATCTGGAAGCATTTGGCGCAGGAAGCGAGAACGATCCAGAGCTCCTCGCGGCTCTTCCCAAACTCGATTTCCTGGTTGTTGCCGGTGGGTACGACTCGCCGCTCGCGAATTTGGCTCATGTCGTTCTCCCGCGGGCGATTTCTCTGGAAGTCGACGGGACGTTTACCAGTTTCGATCGCACCGTCCAGCGTGTTCGATCGCCGTTCCGCCGCCGGTGAGGCGAGGTCTACCGGCGCGATTTTCGCTGGCTGGCGCAGCGCATGGGATTTGATCTCGATTGCTTGCCCGTTGCACGCGTGATGGATGAAATTGTCGCGATCGTCCCGGAGTATGGCGGCGTGATACTTCGCCCGACTGGAACGCGACGGTCTGAATGTTCCCGTCAGGAATTTCTCCGATCCGGGCGCGTCGATTCTGGTGCCGGGGACGGACGGTCTGGCATCCCTTTCACCCGCACTGTCTCCATAGCGGCGGACTAGCCTCGAGGAGCTCGATTCATGTTCGAAGAAGTTAAAGGGTTCGGAGTCACGTTCAAACGCTCCGCCTGCCGAAATCTGACCATTCAATATCCCGACGAGAAGCGGGACATGGCGCCACGTTTCCGGGGCCTTCCCTCGCTACGTGCCGATCCTGATTCGGGCGAGGCGCTGTGTGTGGCTTGTGGGCTTGTGCGCCCGGATTTGCCCGACCTCGTGCCTGGAAATGCACGTCGTTCCTTCGGAAGAAGGCGACCGCGAACTCGGCGAGTTCATTCTGCGTTCCGGACGGTGCATGTTCTGCGGTCTCTGTGCCCAAGTTTGTCCAGTCGACGCGATCACCATGAGCGAGGAATACGAACTCTCGGTTCAGGATCGTGACGGATTGGTCTACACCAAAACGGAACTCGCCACCATCGGAGGCCAAGCGCGACCTGGTGGGAAGATGGATCGAGCCACCCTGAACGATGTCGCGAATAGTCCTAACGCATTTGAGCATGTATTCGACGCGAACACGGGGAGCAAATAGTGCCCCGCGTCGTTGGCGGTGATGGATGGTATTCAATACGAAGGACCAGGAAGTATCCGATCTATTTGGCGGGAGAATGGGTTGAATCCGCTATGAGCCGTTATCACAAATCCCTACGACGACAGTCGTGATCGGGACCACGTTTCAAGCAACTCGAAGCTTGGAACAAGCGATCGTGGCCGCGGAGAAGCCGTCACGCCATGCTCATAAGCAATGCCGACCTTCGAGCGTGTGACGTTGCTCGAGGGCCTGGCAGCGAAAATGCGAGAAGGTCGTGATGACATCGCGCGCATGATCTGCCTCGAGGCGGGCAAACCCATCCGCGATGCTGAGGTCGAAACCGATCGCGGGATCTTCACCGTCGACACCGCTGCCGAAGAGGCAAAGCGTATTGAAGGCGAGGTGATCCCGCTCGATCTGCTGCCATCGTCGAAAGGTCGCTTCGGGATGGTGCGGCGTTTCCCGATCGGTCCGATTGCTGGTATCTCGCCGTTCAACTTCCCGCTCAATCTCGCGCTTCACAAGATTGCACCGGCAATGGCATCGGGCAACCCGATTGTGTTAAAGCCACCGTCTCGCGACCCGCTGACTATGCTCCTGATCGCCAAGATGCTCGATGAATTGGCATTCGAACCGGGTCTCTGTCAGCGTTTTGCCGATGAACCGTGAAGTCGGTGATCCGATGGTCGCGGACCCAGCGATTCAAACTTCTCTCGTTCACTGGTTCTCCCGATGTTGGGTGGGACATGAAAAGACGCGCGGCATGAAAAAAGTCGTCTTCGAGCTTGGCGGAAATGCGGGAGTCATGGTCGATGAAGATGCCGATCTCGCGTTTGCTGCACAACGAGTCCGAGTCGGCGCATTTGCCTATGCGGGACAAGTCTGCATTTCGGTGCAACGGGTCTTCGTTCTCGAATCGGTCTACGAAAGTTCAAAGAAAAACTGATTGCGGAGACGAGCAAGGTCAAATTCGGTGACCCGCTCGATCGAGCCACCGATGTTGGACCGATGATCGACGCCAAAGCTGCGGCGAGAGAGTCAGAAGTGGATCGAAGATGCAGTCGCTCAGGGAGCCAACGTTCTGATTGGCGGAAAGGCTGACGGT
>CAVVQC010000008.1:0-4077 GCA_963750275.1 uncultured Chloroflexia bacterium | reverse complement strand
ATTCTTGAACATATCGCTGAAACGACCAGGGCGTGCGCGCGATTCGAAGTGGATTGACGACACTCCAGCCTCGTGAGCGGAGGTCCGGTCGTGGGTCGCCATTCCCTCGGATACCCCCTAACGCAAGCTGCAGCCGCGCGGGCACCTGATTGGGAAGATCGGCGAAATCTTGAAAACTGTCCCGCTTCAATCCGAACCGTCGCCCCATGAATTCCACAGCCGCGTAGCTCTCCCATTGCATAACTGTGGTGTAGGATCGAGGGGACTGAGGCGGGACGAGTGGCCAACTCGGCAGATGTACCGGCTGGCGCGTGCTGCGCCAGGGCAAGCCATCGTCCGGAACAGTGGAAACTCCTGGCTCGATCGATTCCCCAAACGTAAAGAACCCCTGGTATCGATCGCGCAGGTTCCCCCGGTCGGAATTGTTGAGGTGCTTGATTTGCGTGAACGCAGGATCCGTGTCGACCAGCACGCGCATGGGAACCTGCATGAACCAAGGTCGCCACGGATTGATGCCGGAGAGATCGATAAGCACGTCTGCTGATTTCAGCGTGGCCATCGCATCGGCTTGGGAACGGCCGAACCAGGTGTCGGTATGCGCGTCGTAATAGGCATATCGATTCCGCAGGCCAACTCGGTTCAACAGCCGATTCAGGAAGGCTAGTCCAAACGTGGGATCGGTGGAAAGATAGGGAGGCGCTGGCGTGTAGCAGGAAGAATAATCGTCGCTATCTTCGAAGAAAACGACCTCGCAACCAAGCGCGTGCAGTCCGAGCAGATACTGCAGGTGATGCCAACACATGCCTCCCATCGGTCCGCGAACGATATAGCCCAGGACCACGACTCGAGGAGCCGATCTTCCGATCATCGTTTGGAGTCTGCCGAAGTGTTGGAAAAGACATCGTCGAGGAGCTTCGAGAGAACGAGTTTCGAATCGAAATAGGTCCGAGCGATCTCCTCAGCCGCATCGCAATGACGGGCATAGTTGGCGGTGACCTGATAAATCGCGTCGGCGGCTTCCTCTAATGTGGAAAACGCCAGCAGCCCATATCCCGTCGGAAAAAATCGGGAAAACCCGGTGTCTTGTACGATCGCTGGCACCCCGAGCGCCAAATAGAGCGCGGTACGACCTGAAAACCACCCACTTTTACTGGCAACATACGCGTGCTTGGCGACGCTCCACTCAGCGTATGATGTCGCGAGGAAATTCAGATAGCCGTCCGCAGTCGCGCTCATCGGAGTTGGGTCATTGAACCCCCAACCGAACGATCGCATTTCTACTTCTGGGCCGCCGCCCGCCATTGCCAGTTCAAGCGGCAGCTCGCTCCGTCGTGGTAAATCACGAAACCTCAAAAATTCGCCCACCTTCCCTCCATACGCCCTTCCGGCAACCGTCATCGGCTCTGCGTATTGGTCCCATGACCCAATCGTTGTCAGCTTGCGGATGCGGCGAATCATCGGCATTCGATGGCGAGAGATCATCTGGGTCATCACTGGTTGGCGGGTGGGGATCCAATCGAAGTATTCGTCTGGTATGAGGCAGTCGGGCTGACCGATGTTCTCACCAAACGTGAAGGTCAAATCATATGCACGTATGCGGTCCAGCCGCTTGCGCTCTTCCAGAACGAGTGTGCCAGCCAATGCATTTGGCACAAAACGCTGGTTATACATGGGATCGGTATCAATAAATACCGACTTGGCCCGCGGAAAATCGTCGGGCCGCAGCATCGTCGCGCCAGATACATTCAAGAACAATTCCGCGTCTTGACAGAATTGCCTCGCAATTTTTTCGTCGACCCCGTAGGTCGATCCTCGCAAATCCCGTACCAACCACGAATTGCTGAGCACTGGCAAATGGCGGTCGGTTTCCCTGCCAAGCCAACGAGCGGCAGCCGCGCCCGACTCGATCATGGTTTGACTTGCTGGCTCATAAAACCAGCTGCCCGTATCTTCCAGATACAGCACCTCATGACCCAGATCGATCAACCCTTGGGCATATTGCAGATAGTCCCAAAAGACACCACCGAGTGGGTATGTAGCGGCTAGCCCAGCGATGACGATGCGCATCTAAACCTCTGAGGGGAACGGAATTTCAACGGCATCGATCTGTTCGTGATTGGCAACGCGCATCTGCTGGAAATACAACTTGGCATAGGAGTCATTTTGGCGAATCAGGTCGGCATGTGGACCGACCTCGACAATCCGTCCCTGATCGAGCACCACGATCTTGTCGGCGTTGCGAATGGTCGAGAGCCGGTGCGCGATCACGATAGTCGTGCGGTTGCGCATAAGCTGGCCGAGCGATTCGAGTAGCGCCGACTCGGTCTTGGCATCAAGTGCAGAGGTCGGTTCGTCCAGAATCAATATCGGCGCGTCACGAAGAAATGCCCGTGCGATCGAAATGCGCTGGCGCTCTCCGCCGGACAGTCCGATGCCTCGCTCCCCGATGACGGTCTGATACATCTCTGGTAATCCCTCGATGAACCGGTTCGCGCTCGCATTGGTTGCCGCGGCATGCACCTCCGCCAAAGTTGCCTCTGGCCGCCCATACCGGATGTTCTCGGCGATCGACAAAGGCATCAGATAGGGATCCTGCATGACTATTGCGATTTGCTCGCGTAAGGATTCGATCGTCAGCTCGCGCACATCGTGCCCATCGATCTCGATGTGTCCGCTGGTGGGATCGAGGAATCGTGGCAACAAATTGACGAGCGAGGTTTTTCCCGCGCCGCTCGGCCCCACGATCGCCACGACCTCACCAGGCGCCGCGGTGAAGGAGACGTGATCCAGCACGGGCCGTCCCGGTTCGTAGCTGAACGAAACGTCGCTGAATACGATATTCCCCTTTAAAGCTACTGCGATAGCCCCTGGAGATTCCTGCACATCCGGCGTAGCGTCGAGCACCTCGAGTACGCGGTCGGCATTGGCAGCAGCGGTTTGGATTGTCGCTGCGCTGTACGTGATGGCATTGAGCGGCGCATACAACGAGTTGAGGTAGGAGATGAAGACAAGAATCGCGCCTGCCGACATTCGGCCATCGATGGCGTAACTTCCCCCCAGGAGCAGGATGATTGCGGAGCCAACGATCGTGACAAATCGGGTTAGCTCGCTGAAGGAGACTTCGGTGCGCGTGGCACTGAGGTAGGCATCGGCGGTAGCGGCAGACTCGCGTCGGAAGTTGTCGACCTCATGCCGCTCGCGCCCATACGCTTGTACGGCAGGAAGGGTCGAGAGCACCTGTTCCACCCGGGACATCATGTGGGATTCGAGGTCCCGGCGCAGTCGAACACGGCGCTTCATGGGTCCCGCTAGAAAGTGAATCGTCAATATCTGGATTGGGACGACCGAAAGTGACACCAGTGTCAAGGTCGGTTCGATTCTCCACATGATGGCGAACATGATGATCAGCGAAATGGCCGACTGCAACACGGGCAGCAACGCACCCGTCACCAGAATCTGAATACAGTACGGATCGAGCGTAACGCGCGAGATCGAGTCACCCAGCGGATGCTTGACGAAATAGCGCACCGAGAGTCGCTGAAGATGTGCGAACAGGTCCGCCCCGAGATCGTAGGTGACCCGTTGGTTGAACCGAACGGTCGCCATCGTTTGGAAGTAGGACGTAATGGTGGCGAGGAGGGCAATTGCCAGCGTCGCGCCGACGACGAATACCAGGAGTTGCTGCTGAGACGAGGACCCCGGCATTCGCTCCGAAGCGAACGTCAACCAGCTCGGTAAAGTGGAATCACCAAGAACGTTGTCGACCAAAATAGTCAGCGGCCACGGTTGCAGAACGCTGAGTCCAATTTGGATCAGCATCGCTACGATGATTACCAAAACGTTCAGCAAATGCGGCCGAGCAAATCGCAGAAGAGGGAGGTAGCGCCTCATGGCGATATGCCCCCCGCGCGGCAACACGCGGCCATGGCTCCCACCGCGCGTCCAGCATCCCTGATGGCGATGGCAAGCAGGAACACTGCGCTACCCACGAGGAATCCGCCTGTCCACCAGGCCTCAACAGTGATTGCCAGCAGAGCCAGAATAATGAGTACGCCGCTAGCCAACAACACCATGACC
>CAVVQC010000007.1:0-1409267 GCA_963750275.1 uncultured Chloroflexia bacterium | reverse complement strand
GACAAACGAGCGGAGCTGTGATGATGTCGCTTCGTACCAGGCCGGATCGCTTTCAACGCTCACAAGCTCGGCACAGCGTTCTGCAAGCCATCTGGAGGACAGTCCCGATCCGAATTCAAATACCTTTGCTTGCTTCTTTCGAGGGTGTAGGAAGAGTTCCAATGCGTCTATGGCCGGATAGGAGAACCAAGGCGTTCCGGGAGGCGAGGCCCAAGACTTCGACCAAAGTATGAGCTGGGGAAAGTTGGAGCGAGGTGACTGCGCTGTTGCAGCCAAACTGGATGGAGCATAGCGGACTGGCCCGTAGAATGGCAGAGACTTGATTGTTTGCTTCAAGTGCGATGCTTTCATAATCCTCTAAAAGGTCTATTGAGGTGTTGCAGGAAGATGGTGATTCTTTAGGCGTGTGGCGCAGCTAAATGGTGGGCGGACCAAACGCTGTTAATAGTTTCGAAGAGACCGGAATGGAGGTCAATCTCGGCAGACCAGGTCAACATGCAGTTGGACGAATCTGTGCTTAACGATCGCCGCGGCTGGCCGTCCGGTTTCGAGGGATCGAAGCGGATCTCGCCGGTGAAGCCGGTGAGCTGGGCGATGAGGGTGGCGAGGTCGCGGATGGTGATTTCTTCGCCGGTGCCGAGGTTGATGGGATCGGGGCCGTTGTAGGTTTCGGCGGCGAGGAGGATGCCTTCGGCGGCGTCGTCGACGTAGAGGAATTCGCGGGAGGCGTTGCCGGTGCCCCAGACGTCGATGTGGTCGGCGCCGGAATCGCGGGCTTCGATGCATTTGCGGATGAGGGCGGGGATGACGTGGGAGCTGGCGGGGTCGAAGTTGTCGCCGGGGCCGTAGAGGTTGACGGGGATGAGGTAGATGGCATTGAAGCCGTACTGGTCGCGGTAGGCCTGGGCCTGGACGAGGAGCATTTTTTTGGCGAGGCCGTAGGGGGCGTTGGTTTCTTCGGGGTAGCCGTTCCAGAGGTCTTCCTCTTTAAAGGGAACGGGGGTGAATTTGGGATAGGAGCAGACGGTGCCGATGGTGACGAATTTGTCGACGCCGGCGAGGCGGGCCTGCTCCATGAGCTGGATGCCCATGATGGCGTTGTCGTAGAAGAAGAGGCCGGGGTTGTCGCGGTTGGCGCCGATGCCACCGACGGAGGCGGCGGCGTGGATGATGAGATTGGGTTGGCTGTCGTGCAGGGCGCGGAGGATGTCGGGTTTTTCGCGCAGGTCGTAGTCGCGGCTGCGGGGGACGAAGATGTGTCCGGCGCCGCGTTCTTCGAGCTTGCGGACGATGACTTTGCCGAGGAAGCCGGCGCCGCCGGTGACCATGACGCGGCGGGTGGGCCAGAAGGATGGGTCCGGAGACGAGAGAGGTCCCTCCGCGTCGGTCGGAGATCGACGGGAGAGAGAGGTCCCTCCGCGTTGGTCGGGATGACGGGTGGGTGGTGTGGTTGCCGTTGGGATGGGTCACCGGGTGTTTTCCTGGGCGAAGGCGGAGAGGAGATGCGAGAGCGGTCGATCGGGCGGGATGGCGGCGAGCTCCGGGTAGGGGAGCAGGTCGATGCCAGCGTGGCGTAGATCGTTGGAGAGCATGATGGGGGCGAGTGTATCCCAATGGGTTTGCGCGGTCCAGCCGAGCTCGGATTTGGCTTTGGTTGGGTCGCCGAGGAGGGTGTCGACCTCGGCGGGGCGGAAGTAGCGTGCGTCGATTTCCACGTAGTCGTTCCAATCGAGTCCGACGAGGGAGAAGCAGGTGGCGACGAAATCGCGCACCTTGATCTGCTCGCCGGTGGCGATGACGAAATCGCCGGGTTGGTCGTGCTGGAGCATGCGCCACATGGCTTCGACGTATTCGGGGGCGTAGCCCCAGTCGCGCTAGGCGTCGAGGTTGCCCATGATAGAGCTTGGTTTGTTGGCCGGCCTTGATGGCGGCGACGCCGCGGGTGATCTTGCGGGTGACGAAGGTTTCGCCGCGGCGGGGGGATTCGTGGTTGAAGAGGATGCCGTTGGTGGCGAAGAGGTTGTAGGCGTCGCGGTAGAGTGCGGTCATCTGATGGGCGAAGACTTTGGCGACGGCGTAGGGCGATTGGGGCGGAAGGGGGTGGTTTCGCGCTGGGGGGTTTCGGCGACGCGTGCCGAACATTTCGCGATGAGCCAGCCTGGTAGTAGCGGATCGGCCAGGAGGCGGACGCGGATGACCTCGAGCAGCCGAACGCACCCGAGCGCGTCGACCTCGGTGGTGAACTCGGGCATGTCGAAGGAGACCTTGACGTGCGATTGGGCGCCGAGGTTGTAGATCTCGTCCGGGCGGATGTTGTGAACGAGCGAGGCGATGCGGGAACCGTCGGTGAGATCGCCGTAGTGGAGCGTGAGCGGGAGGCCGGATTCGTGCTGGTCGTGATAGAGGTGATCGAGCCGGCTGGTGTTGAAGGTGGAGGCGCGGCGGATGATGCCGTGGACCTTGTAGCCTTTGTCGAGCAGCAGCTCGGCAAGATAGGAGCCGTCCTGGCCGGTGATGCCGGTGATGAGCGCGCGTTTGCTCATACCGTGCCCTCGGGTTGGAGCAATTCGAGCGGGATCGATTGCGGATTGCGTGCGCCGTTGACGATCGAATCGACGAAGCCGTCGATAGCGGCGAACGAGGCCGCCGGTGTGAGCTGTTCAGCAGCGTAGCGCATGCCGCGGTCGGCAAGCTCGGTCGCGAGCTGAGGCGAGCGGCGGAGGGTTTCGAAGGCTGCCAATAGCTCATCCGGTTCGCCGTATGGGACGACGAGACCGGCATTGGCGGTGGTCAGCTCGCGGGCGGTTTCACTGTCGGGAGCGACGGCAGCGACCACGGGTCGATGCGCCGCCAGGTAGGAGGTCAGCTTGCTCGGGAGGCACATGTCGGTGATGGTCGGGCGCTGCGCGACGATGAGGGCATCAGCGGCGGCAAGCGCGTTGGGGAAGTCGGCTTCGGGCAGCGGCGGAATGAATCGAACGTTGGGAAGCCCGTTGGCCAAGTCCTCCAGGACTTTGCGTTGGTTGCCATCGCCAACGAAGACGAACTGGATCGGATCGGGTTGCTGAGCAGCAAGGCGGGCAGCGGTGACCACGTTTTCCAATCCCTGCTTGAGACCCATATTGCCGGCATGCAACGCGATGAAGGCACCAGGTGGCAGATCGAGCCGCGCGCGGGCGGCGGCTTTGTCCAGCGTCGACGGTTGGATATGGGTCCAGTTGCGAATGCGATGGACGCGATGGCGGTCGGCGCCCATGGTGTGGAGATGTGGGCGAAAGCCGTCGGCGATGACGCCGATAGCGGCGGCATGGCGGACGGCCAAGGCCTCAAGGCGGGAGGTTACGTCGGCAACTCGGCAGCCGCCGGGAGTGCCGCTTTGTGCGGCAGCGAGGCCCATCAGGTCCTGAACGATGAGGCCATACGGACGGTTGCGCCGCCGGGCCCATGAGGCGGCGAGCAGCGCGCCAGAGAGGCTAGGGGTGATGCCGATGGCGACGTCGGCATCGGGCAATCCGCGCGCCGCAACGCCGTTTGCAAAGAAGGTGAGCTCATAGAGACCGCGTTTGATGGCGGAGGGGCGGCTGGGCACGTAGTGACGTCGCCGGTGGACGTCGACCGTGCCAGATTTTTCGGACCGGGAGTGGCGGTGCTCGTCGGGTACGTGCCAGGAGGGGTAGTGCGGGATACCGGTCGCGACGGTGACGCGATGACCACTCGAGGCGAGGTGTTCAGCTAGCCCGGTGGTATACGGAGCGATACCGGTTTCCTCGGGAGCGTAGTTGATCCCATAGATACGGATAGAGAGTCTTCGAGAATCTTGCATGCTGAGTTAGCGTGCTCCTCGGCCGGTGAGAACGGCAGGGATGGTTTTGAACATGAGCTTCCAGTCCTCGACGGTGCTGCGGCGTTCGATGTATTCGAGGTCGAGATCGACCCAACGGTCGAAGGGGATATTGGAGCGACCTGAGACCTGCCAGATGCAGGTGAGTCCGGGGACGACGGAGAGGCGCTGGAGCTCGTGGGGCGTATACGTATCGACTTCTTCGGGCAGAGGTGGCCGAGGACCGACGATGGACATGCTGCCGAGCAGGACGTTAACGAGTTGTGGGATTTCGTCGATCGAGGATTTGCGCAGATACCGTCCTATCTGGGTGACGGACGTGCTGTTGGGTTCGGGTTTGTAGATGGGTCCGTTGAGACCATCCCGTCCCTGCAGATGGAGCAGCATGGAGAGATTGCGGTCGGAATTGGGGACCATCGTGCGGAATTTGTAGAGCGTAAACGGGTGGCCGCCGAGGCCGAGGCGGGTTTGGCGGTAGATGATGGGGCGGCCGGAGGTGAGGAGGATGGCGAGGGCGATGAGCAGGAAGATGGGCGCCAGGACGATGAGGGCAAGGGCGGAGAGGGCGATGTCAGTGGCGCGCTTGGTGCGGGCGTAGGCGGGATCGGTGGGGGCGATGGGTACGAGCAGGGGGCGCGTCTCGGGCACGGACGGTGATGCGGGCAGGGGCATGCGGTGCCCTGCGCCGTCGGTGGCGTACACAGGCGATGGGTGCATGGAAATGTCCGGTCGAGTTGCCACTGGTCCCCTCCCCTTAGTGGACGAGTGCGTAACGGGACGGATCACACGCAAGTACGTGTGCCCGGTGTAGTCGAACTTCGCTTGCTGAACGCCCCTGATAGTGAACCACAGTGACGACGACAACAGTGCACTGCTGCAGCCATTGGGCAGACGACTCAACTTCAATGTGGGCTGATTTGGATTATATCGAGAAAATTCCCAGATTCAAGGGGATCCATCCAAAAGATTGATAGTTCAGAGCGAAATCCGGAAAATCCGAATTTGGAGGCGTGCAAATTTGGGCGATTCTTGGGTTCTTCTCGGGAAGTTGTTTCAGTTACTTTCACCCATGAGCTCGTCGACCTTGGCTTGCACGTCTTCCGGGGTGGAGACGACGTAGGAGAGGGGGAGGCCGAAGAGGGGATCGATGATCGGGCCGTAGACGACGTCGCCGGGGATGGTTTGCAGGGTAAGGCCTTCGACCGAGCAATTGCCCTGGTAGTACTGGGCGAGGGTGACGAGCTGGGTGAGGGAGAGGTCGGTGCGAATGTTGTCCTCCAGGGCGGGGAGGAGGCGGTTGGCTTCGGAGAGGAGGTCGCGGCCGCTCGCGGAGGCGATGAGGGCGCGGATGAGTTCTTGCTGGCGTTGGATGCGGCCGAAGTCGCCGTCGGGACCGCCACGGTAACGCGCGTGGCGCAGGGCGGTTTCGCCGTCGATGGTGTGGGTGCCGGCGGGGACGGCGGGGCTGGCGAGATTGTCCGGCACGGTGATGGTGACACCGCCGACCGCGTCGACGAGCTCTTCGAAGCCGGTAAAGTCGATGAGCGCATAGTGGTCGATATCGATGCCGAGATACAGCTCGACGACGAGCTGCTCATAGGGGATGCCGCCGAGCATGAGGGCGTGGTTGATCTTGGTTTCGCCGTAACCGGGGAGCTCGGCGAGCGAGTCGCGGGGAATGGCGAGACCGCGGCAGGCGCCGGTTTCGGGGTCGAGGCGGAGGACCATCAGGGCATCGGGCCGGACGCCGATGTCGATCTTGGAACCGGGACGGGCGTCGACACCCATCACCAGAATGGTCATGGGTTCCGTCTTGGGGTCTTTGACGCCGACCGCGACCGCGGCGCCTTCGGCAGCATCCTGGATGTTGCCACCAGCGTCGCGCAGTCCATCGAGGATGCCGCCGCCGGAGTCGCCGTCCTTTTTTTCGTCATCGCTGGTGGGAGTGGATTGCGTCGATTGCAGGGATGCGTTGGTATGGACCAGGCTGCTGCCGGATGGGGTTGGGGTTGGGACGGGCGCGAATTTGTTTTGATCGGCTTCAGCGAGGGCGGTCTGGGCGGGACCGGTGTCGAAGGGTTTACCGGCGGCCATTGTTTGCTCCGCCTGGGCTTCTCCGTCGACGACTGAAGTCGGTGAGGCGATGACACTCGATGCGACTGATACCGAGCCTGGCGTCGCATCTGCGGGAGTGACGGCTGCTGATTGGGTGGCAGTTTCCTGAGCGAGTGCGATCGCGGTTTGGCGAACGGGTCCGCCTGGGCTGGCGCCTTCGTATTGTGGGATGACCACGGTTGGTGGGGGGCCGCTCGCAGCCGCGGTCGGTGGCGCGACCTTTGTGCCTTCCACCGGGGAGGCGACAAGATCGGACGCGGTTTGGTCCTGAATCTGCGAGGGCAAGGAGCTGATCTGGTTCAGGTTGCCCATGGTTCGGTCGAGCCGCCAGGCACCGACGATGGCGGCAACGCCGAGCAGGATGAGGAGGATGGCGGCGATGCGAACTGGCCAGCGTTGATACCAGCGTTTCTTCTTCGCTTTGCGCCTACGCTCATACTCAAGCTGGGCTTCCGATGATTGCGGAAGATCGAAGTGCTCAGCGCCTGTGGGAAGCGTGGGCTGAAGGGCGGTCCCGCAACGTGCGCAGAACTGATCGGATGGCTGAACCGGGGCGTCGCAGACTGGGCAGCGAGTTGGTTGTGATTGAGCAGACAGGATCGAACTCCTCGGAATTGACCAAGACGGTTCATTGTTTGCTGGTGAGGGGCATTGTACGCCGAACACCCGATCCGCATCGATGAATCGATATGCAATGACGGGAAGTCATTATAGGGAAGGCTGGAGTCGGTTCGCGATGACCGGGTCAGGAAGGGTTAGCTCTTCATCCAGGGGTCGAGGGCGTCGCGCAGGCCGTCGCCGAGGAAATCGACGGCGCGGTAAAGCAACACCGTGCCAAGCATGACGGGATAGTCGGACTCGGTGATGCTATTCACGATATAGCGACCGTTGCTAATTACCTGAGGAGCGCCTCAACGGAGAAGAAACCGTTTATGATGTTGGGGAGTACCATCCCCGGCACTATCAGAATCGGTAGGGGCGCGTTGCGCACCGCGTGTCTGGCATTTACCAACCATTCGAACAATCCCTTGGCGCGGGCGGTACGGAAGTAGTCTGCCGACATCACGTCCAACATGCTGGAGCGCATGCAGTGCGACATGACGGCTGCCGGATAGAGACCCATCGCCACCGCTGGAATGAGGGACTTCGTACTGAAGATTCCATACTAGTCGGCGGTCGGCACGGAATGGAAGGTATTGGCAAAGACCATCACCAGCAGAGAAGCGCTAACGTAGGCATGCGTGGAGATACCCACGATCGCGAGCGACCCACTGAGAAAGTCGCAAAAGGTGTTGTGCTTCGACGCTCCGAGGATGCCGAGTGGCAGGCCGACGACGACTGACATTGTCAGGTCGGGGCGCTGCGTAAGTAGGCAATTCGGAGGTTTGTGCGTGCCAGGTGCAGAGCTGTTTGGATCCTGTATTTGTCAGGAGGCCGCTGACACTATTGGGACATGTTCTCATTGCGACATCGGCCGCACCGGCATGGAAAAGGGTTGTGCCGACTGCCCGAAATGCGAGGAGGTCGACGGCCGATTTGGTTGCTTGACGTACGAGTTAGGCGATCGCTAGCCCGGTGAGGATGAGGGGACCCGTGTCTATGGCTCCGTGATTTGCATCAAGAACGATCCATGTTTCCACCACGCTTGTTCCGGTGATGGTTGGAGTCAGCGTGATCGCGTTGGTGCAGGAGCCAACACCCCCGAGCTGGGCCCAATCGGGAAGCGCCTGGGAGAGGGCGCCGGCAGCTCGATTGCGGGTCCATCCATCGAGTCGCTCACGGTCCAACTGCACCATCCATCTCTTGCTTGCACCGATCGCCAATTCTTGTGATGCTGCTTTAGGAAGCGGAGTCAAGCAGCAATGCAGTCTCCCAGATGGCAAATTTTTCCCGGGCCGCAGACTACGGCACCGAAACCGCAATAATTCGGGTCGGAATTGATGTCGTGGCAGACGCCGGTGTCGCAGACGATGCCGCCCGACGTGCGCGCACAGGCATTGAAACAGGCACCGCAGTGATCGATGTCGGTGAGCAGGTTGACGCAGACGCCTTCGCCGCAGAAGGTGAGCGGCACCCCACCGCCGGTGGTGATATTGGTACACGTCTTACAGGTATTGACGAAGCAGAGCTGCGAGCAGCATTCGCTGTGATCGGAACACGGCGCGTCATCCGCCGCGCAGCCACAGACGCCATTGCTGCAGACCTGAGGAAGGATGCAGGTGACGCCGCAATTCCCGCAGTTCTGGCTGTCACGGCTGGGATCGATACAGCCGAAGTCGCCGCAGACTTTACCAGCGCAGTCGAAACAGGTTCCCCCGCCGCAATAGCCGGAGCAGCATTGCCCGTGGTTCTGACACGTCTGCTGATTCTGGATGCAGGCGGATTCGGGGTTTGGACAGGTGCACGTGTCGAGATCGAGCGTTTGGCCGTCCGTGCAAATGGGAACACAGCCCGTGCCGCATTGCTCGCTGCCTGATGGGCAGGAGCAGAGGCCCTGGTTGGTATCCGTGCACGTCGCGCCACCAGGGCAGCAATTCGGACCGCAGGCGGTTTGGGGTGGCGGGCAGCTCAGTGTCGACTGACCAGCGGTCCCGGACGAGCCGGTACCAGAGCTAGCGGATCCGGACGATGAGGATCCACTGAGACCACTACCCAGGGTGGCTTGCCAGGCGCCGAGATCGCCGGGTTGCGGACCGGACAGGATTCCGGCAAGGACGCTGGGACAATCCGGGCTGTTTGCGTCGGCGACGCCTGAGAGAGCGAGGGCTTCGCCGGAGCTCAACGCGATGGTCAGATCGAACGACCGGCCCGAGCGCGAGCCGCTGACCGGCGTGGTGGCGCCACTGTCGGGAGTGAAAGATGCCTGGGCGAGGGGCCCATCCGAGCCGATGCTGAAGGTCAGCATGCCATCGTAGGTAGCCGGTGCGCTCGGGCCACCTGCGGTCACGGCATGCAGAGTTAGCGAACAAGTGGATTCAGCCAGCGCCGCGGGAGTGTGCACAGCCAACACGGCAGCGGACGCTCCACCCAAACCCGCCAATCGCAAAGCGTCACGGCGGGAGAATCGCAACGCACGATTGCGGGTCCAGTTGTCGAATCGTTTCGATTCCATCCTCGAACCTTGGCTTTCGCATCGTTTGCTTGCTGGGAAACGTCGAATGTGGCGTTTTGCCAGCCAAGCAAGGGGGCAGTCATGGGCTTATGTGCAGACGCCGTTCTGGCACAGACCAGTTACGCATTCGTTATTGCTGAAGCAGGCGTGTCCGACCGAGGGATCGATGTAGCGGCAAAAACCGCTGATACAGATGGTGGATACGCCGTTGTCGCAACACTTCGATTCGAAGTCCGAGCAGTCGTTGCCAACGGTCACGCAACCGCAGATGCCGGCGAGGCAGCTATCCGAGCAACAATCGTAATGTTTGACGCAGGGCAGGCCGTCGGGTTGGCAGGCGCAGACTCCATCGGTGCATGAGGCGGTGGGAGCGCTGCAAACGACGCCGCAGCCACCGCAATTGTTCGAATCGAACGAGGGATCGACGCAGCCCACGCCATCGCAGGCGAGAAACTGGCAGGTTTGACAAGCTCCGCTGATGCACGCACCGGAGCAGCAATTGGAGTCGGAATTGCAGCTACCGCCGTCGGGTGCGCAGCCAGATACGCACGAGCAGCTATCGAGATCGAGGGTTTGCCCATTCGAACAGTTCGGTACGCAGTTCACATTACATTGCGTGGTGCCAGACGGGCAGGAGCAGAGACCCTGATTGGTGTCGGTGCAGGTCGCGCCGCCCGGACAGCAATTCTGGCCGCACGCGGTTTGTGGTGGCGGACAGCTCGATGACGCACCCTGGCTCGCGGTCGAGGTTTGACCTGTCGTGGTGGAGCCAGCCGCGCCCGAAGGAAGGCTCGCTTGCCATCCCCCGATATCGCCGGGCTGGGGGCCGCTGAAGATTCCCGTCGCTGAGTCTGGGCAAGTCGAGAACGGTTGCGCGCCGGCGCCAGAAAACGCCAGCGTTTGCCCTGAACCCAACTCGATCTGGAAATCAATTGCACGGCCAGTGGCATTCCCGGTGGCGGAAACAGCTGCTTGTCCTTGCGGAGTAAACGATGCCGCGGTAAAGCCGCCTGCGCTATCGATCGTGAACTGGAGCACACCGTCGTAAGCGACTGGAGCGGACGGGCCGCCGATGGTTTCGGCATGGACCTTCAGACTGCACGCCTGCTGTCCCACTGCGACGCGGGGGAGCATCGCGGCAATACCGCCCGCTCCCACCGCTATGAGCGCATTGCGCCGCGAGAGGCGCGCGGCGCGGCTGCGTGTCCAATTGTCGAAACGCTTCGGATCCATCCGGCTGTACCTCGATGCGCGCTATTGGCACGATCCGTTTTGGCAGTTCGTTCCGATGCACTGGTTGTTGCAGTTGCCGCAATTGTTGTTATCGGACGATGTATCGACGCACATGTCATTGCAAACACGCATGCCGCAGCTGTCGCAGGTGCCGTTGTTGCACCAGCCGCTACAGCATTGCGCACTAAAGGCACAGCCGCCGCCGAGATCGACACAACCGCCACCTCCGCCCCCGCCGCCATCGTCGCACGTGCCGCCGATGCAATCGCCATTGCAGACGATGCCGCAGCCACCGCAATTTTCTGGATCGAGACCAGGATCGATGCACTTCCCGCCACACATCATGCCGCCGCAACTGCGGCACTCGCCGTCGGTGCAGAAGCCGGAACAGCACTGGCTGTCATCGTCACAGGGACTCTGCTCTTCGAGACAGGCTGGTTGCTGGCCGGAACCCGATCCATTCCCAGAACCTGAACCGCTGCCGGATCCCGATCCCGATCCGCTGCCAGAGCCGGAACCTGAACCAGAACCAGAGCCGGATTGACCCGAGGTGACCGGCGGGGCGCCCGATCCTGAACTGGCTCCCGAGCCGGAGCCGGATGCGGCTTGCCAGGTGCCGACCTGACCGGTGCCGGAATTGGAGAGCACACCAAGAATCGATCCGGAGCAGTCGCTCACTGCGGATGACGCAACCCCACTAAGGGAGAGCATGGTGCCATCGGAGAGGGATGCCAAGAGGTCGATGGCCACGCCGGTGGCCTGGCCCACCACGGACGCCGGTGGCTGCCCGGACAGCGTGAGCGTGCCGGTGTCGATCGCGCCGCTGTCTCCAATGGTGAACTCCAATGTGCCGGACGCGGTTGCGCCCGTCGTCAGCGACGACGTCAAGGTAACCGTGTAGGTGCAGGATCCTCCCCCGCCACCGAACTGGGCTGATGCGGGCAACTTGCGCGAAAAGAGGGCAGCGACTCCGCCCGCCATTGTCGCTCCCAGGAGGGTGCGGCGATTGGACGCTGCCGCGCGCGAGCGTGTCCAACTATCGAATGACTTCCCATCCATGGTGATCAGGCTCCCGTCGATCCAGTTGCGATCCAGACGCCAATTGTTTGCAGACCGGGTCCGGCGAACGCACCCGTGACATCGCCCGAGCATTGCTCGACCGGGAAGACTCCGCTACCAATGAAGGTAATGGTGGTATCCGGGGCGGAGCCGGCGCGCAAGCGGAGAGAACGACCCGTGGCCTGCCCAACAACGGGCACGCTGGTGCCGTCAGAGAACTGCAGGGTGCCGGAGTCGATAGCACCGTCGTCACCGACGGTGATCGAAAGGGTGCCCTGGAAGGACTGACCTGCGGTTGGGCCGAGCTCGACGGTGGCGCTGATTTGCAAGGTACATTGGTCGCCGCCGCCGAATTGCATCAGCGGAGCGAAATTTGCAGTCGGCACCTGATTATTTACGAGCGAGGAATCTGCGGAATCTGACATGGACGACCTCGTCTTTTGTTGTTGAACTATCGGATCAACAGTTTGAGGGATAGTTCGCAAACGCACATTATCAGGAGATCGGCGAGAAGTAAATCAAATTGGAGGCGCGACTTCGCCTATGACCGATTGGCGCTCGTCGAGCATGCTCCGGAACACCAATCCCGACACAAAGTCCTCCTGGCCGAGCAGGGCTCGGCGCTGCACGTGGTTCGTCCTTCGGCAGCGCTACCTCACCAGAAAGTATTGTGAAGCGCAAGATCAAACCGGAAGCGGTGATAGGAGGCCACCATCAACTCGGTACGCCCCTCCGGTGCAGAAGGAGGCTTCATCGGACGCCAGGAAGAGGACCAGATTGGCGACCTCCTCGATCGTGCCGACCCGGCCAATCGGATGCGCCCTTCCCCAGAGCGCAATGGTCTCTTCGATATCCCCGTCGCTGAACTTGGTAGCCGCCATTTCGAGCAAGGGGGTGCGGATGGAGCCGGGGAGGATGCAGTTGCAGCGGATGTTTTCGGCGGCGTGGTCGAGCGCGACCGTCGTCGTAAAGCTGACGATGCCACCCTTGGATGCGGCATAGGCAGCGACTGTTTTTTGGGAGGCCAGGGCCTGCACAGAGGCGGTGTTGACGATCGAGCCGCCGCCGCGTTTGCGCATTTCCGGAATCGTATGTTTGCAGGTGAGGAAGATCCCCTTGAGGTTCACATCGATCTGACGATCCCAGTCTTCTTCAGAGAAGGTATCGACCGTGCCATAGAGGTTGATGCCTGCGGAATTGAAGAGCACATCAACCCCTCCAAAAGTAGCCACCGCTGTTTCGACCATGTTGGCGACCGCGGCATTCGAGCGAACATCGGTGGCGACCGCAATTGCGGTGCCTCCGGCCGCGACGATGTGGTTGGCTGCGAGATTCGCCTTGTCGGCGTCGATATCGGCGATGACGACCGAGCCGCCCTCCCGGGCAAACGCTTCGGCTGCGCCATTGCCGATACCCACGGCGCCACCGGTGACGATGACAACTTTGTCTTCAAAGCGCTTGTTGCGGTCCATCGAACTCCCTTTGCTCTGGCACGGATCAGTGAGAGGGAGGATACGGGATCGATCCGAAGACCGGTGGTGAGAAGGAAGAACGAGGAGCGGCCGATGACAGCCGCTCCCCGGTCATTTCGAATTGTTCAGGGACGTTAGCGCCGCCTTCGCCAGGGCTTACGTGGTCTTGAAGACCGCAATCATCCCTTCCATTACGTGCGGCATGCCCGTGATTGGGTCCGTGACGAAACACAACACCATGTAGGTGCCCGCGTCGAGGGTGACGGGAAGATACATGGTTTGTCCTGTCGACAGGAGAAGGACTCCATCAGGGACACCCTGTATCTGGTCCTCTGACAATGCGTCCGGGGACGGCGTTCCCATGTCCATCGCCGAGATCGTATTCAACACTTGAGCGACGGTGGTGCCATCTGGAACTTTCGCCATCGTCAACATGTGCGGCTGACTACCCAGATTGGTAACTTCCCAGATTTGTGGATCGGTCTTGACATCGGTGAAACCGCCAAAGGCAAAGTCAACCAGTTGGATTGTCAGGTCCGGAGTCGGCGCGGTGGTGTTCGAATCCGCGCTCTCCGCGGCGGTGATCGGAACGGGTTGCTGATTCCCTTCTGGAAACACGACCCAATCTCCGGCGGGAATATGCACCAGCCCCTGGGCTGACTGGCCGGCAGCCATCGAGCCCGGGCCGCCTAGAATAGTCGCGTCGTAAAGGAATGGCGGAAAGCCTTGAGGATCTGCTGAAGGCGTCGCCACGGCGGCCATCAAATCATCCATGGTCTGGCCCGCGGCTGGTCCGAGGACGCCGGCGCCATTATCGTCTTTGGACGAGTTGGTAACGTTGAGCAAGACCCAGCCGGCTGGAACGGTCGTCATGGAAAGCTGAAGTTCGCTGTCCGTGATCGTGACATCGAGCTGGGGGTAGGCGGACATGTCGGGCCCCCCGGAAGCTGGGGACGTGCCTGGGGTTGCATCCTGCGCGAATGTGCCGACCCGGTTGACAGCAAGAACGGCCGCGCCTGCGAACATGCCTGCGATAACGGATCGTCGTGAAACGGTTGGTTGCATGATCTTTGCTCCTTCTGGAGTTTGCGATTGAAACCCTGTCCCGGACGGTCAATCGGCGCCGGTCGACCGTCCGAAGACAGTTCCAGTGTGCTCGGGTAGGACGCGTCAGACTATGGGGTAAATTGCGTATTCCCGGGTGTGAATGGAGGCAAAGAGAAACGAAGGCAATGTCGCCGTCGGACTCGGTCCCGCAACGCGTCAGCGAGCAGCGCTCAGTTTGCGTAGACTGGCGCGACGTAAATTCGCTCGGTCCGTGGAGTTGGCGAACATGAAAACCCTGATCATCCTTCGACATTCGAAAACCGAGAAGGTCAATCCGGCGGGAGACCAGTCGCGGGAGTTGACGAAGCCGGGACGTCGATGGGCAACCGAGGCGGGACGGGAGATTCTCGAAGCCACGGGAATGCCGGATTTGCTGGTGACCTCGAATGCCATTCGCGCATTACAAACCGGGGACCTGGCCGCCGAAGCGATGAACTTTGCCGGAGAGCGGCGGGTGGTTCCAGAGATTTATGGCGCAACCGAAGTTGAGTTGGTGCAAGTGATCGAAGCGTTCCCCGAGAACTTTTCTTCGATCGTGCTGGTTGGACACAATCCTGGGTTGGAGGAGCTCGCCAACAGCTTTTCCGGCAAGCGGGAGCATGGGCATCTGCCGACAGCGGGATGGGTGGTTGTGGCGATGGGCTCGGATAGCTGGAAGGATTTCAAGTCGGGCGGCGGAAAGGTGACGGCGTACGGAACGCCGAATAAGGAGTAGGCGCTGCGGGTTTCGATCTCCAGCGAGAGATCGATGATGGAATGCTGCGTCTGTGGCACGGTTTCTGAGCCGGAGCGGGGTCTCCGGGCAAAGAGAGGTCCCTCGACAAGCTCGGGATGACGGAGGTTTGGGGTGGGCGTTGCTAGTCGAGCAGCGGGCCTTCGACGACGGTGGCCGGGTAGGGGGTGGCAAAGTACTCGACGGCAAGCTGGGTGCCGGGGATGGCGAGGTCGATCGGGAGATAGGCCAGGGCGATGGGCTGTCCAACCGTGAAACCAAAGTTGGCGCTGGAGACGTAGCCAACAACCAAGTCTATTGGACAGGATTGGTTCCTTACCAAGAGGGACCGGGGCGGTTGGATCGAGGAGCAGGGTGGAGAGCTTCTTCCTGGGGGTGGAGGCGGCGAGGGCGCCGGCACCAATGTAGTTTGTGCGGGATTTATCGATGGTAAAGGCGAGGCCGGCTTCATTCGGAGTGTATTCGGCACGGAGATCGGTGCCGAGCGAGAGGAAGCCTTTTTCGATCCGCAGGGAATCCATGGCCGCGCCCCCGGCGGCGGCGAGCTCGTATGGCCGTCCGGCCTCCCAGACGAGATCCCAGAGGGCGGAGCCGTATTCGGTCGAGGTATGCAGCTCGAAGCCCTCTTCACCGACGTACGACATGCGGATGGCAAGCACCGGGATCGCGCCGACCGCGATCCATTTGGCGCTGTAGCGTGGGTGATCGGCGAGGCAGAGGGGCTCGTCGACGATCGAGGAGAGGAGATCGAGCGCGTTGGGGCCGAAGAGTCCAAGTGCTGCCCAGGCAGGGGTAACGTCGCGGACCGCGACGTCGGGCATATCGCGCAGATGGTTCTCGATCCAGCCGAGATCGCGGGGGCCGCTGGAGCTGCCGGACATAATCATGAATCGATCGTTCGCCAGACGGGCAATGGTGACATCCGATTCGACCCCTCCGTGCGGATCGAGCATGAGACTGTAGGTCACGCGGCCAGCGGGACGGTCGAGCCTGCTGCAGGAGAGGCGTTCGAGCGCGGTGAGGGCGTTTGGTCCGGAGAGCTCGATACGCATGAAGGTGCTCAGGTCGAAGAGCCCGGCGGTGGTACGGGTGGCGACGTGTTCGGCTCCCGCGATGGGCGACCACTCGATGGCGCCCCATGGGTCGCGGGCGGTTCCTGCCGGCGGCAAGGGGAGATTTGCGTTCGCTTCGAACCATTGCGGTCGTTCCCAGCCGTTCGATTCGAAAAAATGTGCGCCGAGAGCGACCTGCTGGGCATACCAGGGAGCGCGACGCAGACCACGCGGTTTCGAGATCTGAAACTTGGGGTGGATGATGTCATACACCTCGGCATACTGGCTCCAGCCGCGAGCATGGACATAGGCGGGGCTGGCGTGATGCGGAGCGAAATCGGTTGACATCGAGCTCGCGCATATCGAGCTCGCAATCGCCAGTGACCATTTGCTGCGCGAGCGCACGAGCGGTTCCGGTCGAGTGGGTGACCCAGATAGCCATAGCCGTCCAGAGTCCGGAAGCGTTGGCGACCTCACCGACGACCGCCTGAGCATCGACAGTGAACGAAAACATGCCGTAGACCCGGTCGGTGATCCCAACATCGCGCAGTCCGGGCACGAGGCGCATCGCTTCGTCGATGCCGGGATCCATGGGCGTGGGATCGAAATCGAGCTCGGCAGCATGGCGGCGAGTATTGTCGATGGCTGAGGCAGCAACCAGCACAGGATCGTGGCGGTAATTCCCGACACCCATCTGGTCGCCGTCCTGCCAGAGATACATCGAATGGTCCTGGTGCCGCCAGAGCGGTTGCACGATCTGCTGTCCGCGCAAGTGCTCGAGCTCGGTCAATGGCGTCGTGCGGATATAGGGATGAGCGCAGGGATGCAGGGGAATGGGCGTGCCGGTGAGCTCGCCGAGGAGCGGCCCCCAGATACCACCGCACAGGACGAGCTCGTCACAGGTGAAGTCGCCGTTATTGGTGTGGATACCGCGGACGATGCGATTGGGCATGTCGGCAGAGAGCAACTCGGTTTCGCCGAGGAATGTGACGCCAAGCGCTTCGGCGCGTTTGGCGATCTGTTCCACAGTCGGCACGGAACGGACGATACCGTCGCCGTCGACCTGTATTGAGCCGAGGATGAGGTCGGTGTCGAGCTGAGGTACGAGATTCCGGGTTTCGGTTGGATCGAGAAGCCGGGCATCGAGACCCCAGGAGCGCGCGTAGCCGACTTTCCGCTTCAGATCGTGCCAGCGTTCAGGGGTGGTTGCGATTTCCAGACTCCCGGTTGGGAACCAGGTGGGAGTGTCTGCCGGTGAAACCTCTGCGAACGCCCCGGTGGTCCACTGGGCGAGTTTGGAGACGGTGCGCGAGCTGTTGTTCTGGAAGATGCCACCGGGCGCGTGAGAGGTCGATCCGCCGGTCTCGAAAAGGGGCGCTCGGTCGATGACGAGGATATCGCTGCGGCCGAGCTTGGCCAGCTCCCAGGCGGCGGAGACACCGACGATACCGGCGCCGACGATGATGGTCTGGAAGTTTGTCTGCATGGTTGGGCTCCGCGCGGGAATGGCTGCATCGAGTCGGTTGTCTCGCGGGAATTAAAGCGGTTCTCGAATTCGTTGGCACGTGGGGCGTGGGCAGTCGGCCCGATCCATTACCGGCATGTAGCCGATCGCGGGGCACAGAGGCACCTGCGAAACGACCATTCAAGTGATTACCGCTAATGGCGGTCACATTCGACGGGAGATGGGTTTCAGGGTTGTAGGCGGGCGTAGCGCGTGATGGTATCGCCCATGGTGCGATGGAACTCGCCGTTGGAAAAGACGCGGGTGAGACCAATGCGTTTGGCGGCGCGGAGGCCCTCGACGTTGGTATGCGAGCCAAAGGCGATGGAAGGAATGCCGATGGCTGAATCGATGATGGTCTTGAGGGCATCCCAATCGTCGACGGCCGAGATGTCGATGATGACCAGAGAAGACTCGGGATTGGCAGTGACTGCCGACCTCAGCGCCTCGGTAGCGCGTGCCGTAATCGGCGCGTAGCCAAGCGTGCGCAAGGTGTTGGTGATGGTCACGCCGAAGAACAGGTCCTTGTTCAGGACGAGCACGACCGGTTCGTGTGTCTCAAATTCGTGGGGGGAGGGGGGTTGTGTTTGCATAGTTGGTGTCATAGGATAACGATGTTAGGTAATGCCGAACGACGTTAAGTAAGAGAGATCTGTATTGGGGGTTCGTAATGCGTTTTCCATCGACGGCCAGAATTTCTGCCGGTAGCGCGCGGCATCCGTGGCGGACACTCGGCGTTTGGCTGGCTTTGCTGGTGGCCGGGGCGATGTTTGCCGGCATGTTCCTTTCCGATGCTCTGACGACCGATATCCAACTGCTGGACAATCCGGAGTCGATTCAGGGGGAAAACTTGCTCGCAGACCGGATGGGCTATGAAACCCCGCTTACGGAGACGATCATCGTCTCATCCGATAGTCTGACGGTGGACGCTCCCGAGTTCAAGCAGGTGGTCGACAACGTCTTCGTTCAGCTTGGCTCGTTGACCGATCTGGTCGATCAGGATCCGTCCAAGACCGTGAACTACTACCTGGTTGCGCAGGCACCGGACGCAGAGGTGGCAGCGCAAGCCGAGCAACTCGTTTCCGAAGACCGATCGACATTGCTGATCCCGGTGACCCTGCTCGGCGAAGCCGACGAGGCGCAGGACGCAGCGGAGACCGTATCTCGACGCGATCGACGCGCAGGCAACCGACGCGGTTTCCGTCGGGAGCGTCGGCGATATGACCATCAACGAGACCTTCAACACCATTTCGGAAGAGGATCTCCAGCGGGCTGAGATTGTTGGGCTGCCGATTGCGCTGATCATCCTGATCGTGGTGTTCGGCGCATTGGTCGCGGCGTTGATTCCCGTGGGCATGGCACTCGCGGCGGTGGCAATCGCGACTGGACTGGCGGCGATCATTGGAACCCGCTTCGAGCTCTCTTTTTTCATCGTCAACATGATTTCAGTTATCGGTCTGGCGGTCGGTATCGACTACGCGTTGTTCGTCGTCGAGCGGTACCGGGAAGAGCGCAAACATGGTCGGAGCAAACTCGAAGCGATCGAAGTTGCCGGGGGAACTGCGACCAAAGCAGTGGTCTTCTCGGGATTGACGGTGGTTTTCGCGCTCATTGGGCTGTTCCTGATGCCGAACTCGATCTTCCGCAGTCTCGGGCTCGGTGCAATTCTGGCGGTCATGGTCTCGGTCGGAGCAATCCTGACGCTCATTCCGGCGCTCATTAGCCTGCTGGGCGACCGTATCGACTGGCCGCGCCGACGCAACTATGACGCGCTGGACCGCGAACAGGTGATTCACGAAGAGGAGGTCGCGGAACAGCACGGCTTCTGGGGTCGCGCGGCGCATCTGGTGATGCGGCGACCGTGGCCGGCGCTCGTGCTGGGAGCAGGTCTACTCATTGCGCTTTCGATTCCATTCTTCAGCATGAACACTGGGTTCGCGGGAGTAGAGTCGCTACCGGAGAGCGATGTCAAAGACGCTTTCGTGCTTCTCCAGGAGAAGTTCTCGGCAGGACGACTGGCGCCAGTCGATTTCGTGGTCGATGCCCCGAAGAGTTCGGGCGGTGAGGCGGCGGCGAGCGCGCTGGCCGAGCTGCTCGCAAATGAGCCAGGGGTCGCCACGGTCGGAAAGGTGGAGTGGAACGACGCGGGTGATCTGGCGCATATCCAGGCGACCCTCACGACCTCCGCGGATGATGAGGCGTCCTATGCGGTGATCCGGCATCTGCGCAACGATGCGATTCCGTCGTCCTTCCCGGCAGACTTGGGTCGCGTACTGATCACCGGGCAGACGGCGGGCAATCTCGATTTCATCAACACCACCAATACCTGGACGCCGCGGGTCTTTGTCTTTGTGCTCGGCTTGAGTTTCCTGCTTGCTGATGATCGCGTTCCGCTCGATCGTGGTGCCCGCCACGGCAATCGTTATGAACCTGCTCTCGGTGGGCGCGGCCTATGGGGTGCTGGTGCTGGTCTTTCAGCGCGGACATTTGACCGGGTTGCTCGGGTTCGATCGGGCGCCGGTGATCGAAGCGTGGATTCCAATCTTTCTCTTCTGCGTGCTCTTCGGGTTATCGATGGACTATCAGGTTTTCCTTTTGAGTCGCATTCGCGAGTTCTACGATCAGACCGGGAAGAACACGGAATCGGTGGCGCATGGTGTGGAATCGACGGCGCGAATCATCACCGGAGCGGCGTTGATCATGGTGGCTGTCTTCTTGGGATTCAGCACTGGACGGCTGGTCTTCCTGCAGCAGGTCGGATTCGGGCTCGCGGTGGCAGTCTTGCTGGACGCGACCATTGTCCGAACGATTCTGGTGCCAGCAGTGATGCGCATTCTCGGAAAATGGAATTGGTACCTGCCGTCCTGGCTGGAATGGCTGCCCGATCTGCGAATCGAAGGAACACCGGTACCCAGCAAGCAGCCAATGAGCGAGCCGCCCAGCGGTCCTGAGAACATGCGGATCGCTGGCGATTAGGGATTTTGTTGTTGTTCAAGCCTCAACCCCCTTCCTGCTTCCAATCCTGGAAGCGGGAAGGGGGCTTTCGCGTTGACGAGGATAGAATGACGGAACTTGGTTGTGGTGAGAGGAGCATGGGTGTGCAGCTAATCGATCAGGAAACGACGCCGGTTATCTATCGCGATTTGCAGCGGGCATTTCCGACCGTGGTGCGGGGCGAAGGAATTTATCTCTGGGACGCGGCCGGGAAGCGCTATATCGACGGAGCGGCAGGATCGTCGTCGGTGGCAAATATCGGGCATGGCGTGCCCGAGGTGCTCGACGCAATGATTGCGCAGGCTAAGCAGCTCGCGTATTCGCCGACACATGCCTTCTCGACAGAAGCGATCGAGGCGTGCGCGCAGACGGTGGTCGAGCAATTTGCGCCGGCCGGGTTGGAGCGGGTCTGGTTCGTTTCCGGTGGGTCGGAAGCGACCGAGAACGCGGTGAAGATTGCATTGCAGTACCAGCGGGATCGGGGCAAGGGAACCAAACAGCTCGTGATCGGGCGCTGGCAGAGTTTTCATGGGGCGACGCTGGCGTCGTTGAGTTATGGCGGAAATGCTGGGCGGCGCAAGAAGTATCAGGGGATGCTCTCACCCGCAGAGCACATCTGGCCCTGTTATTCGTACCGGAACGCAAAGGGCGACGAGCTCGAGTACGGGCTGGCGATGGCCGATCAGCTCGATTATGTGCTCCAGCAGGTAGGGGCGGAGAACGTGGCGGCGTTCATCGCCGAGCCGGTGGTCGGCGCGACGTTGGGGGCAGTACCGGCAACCGCGGGATATTTCGAGCGGATCCGGGAAATTTGCGACCGGCATGATGTGCTCTTCATCGCGGATGAAGTGATGACCGGATTCGGGCGGACCGGGAAGAAGTTTGGGATCGAGCACTGGGAGGCAACCCCTGACCTGATCGCCTGCGCGAAGGGGATTTCCGGCGGGTACACGCCGTTGGGCGCGGTGCTGGTCAAGCCAGAGATCGTTGGACAGGTGCGCGGCACGGGTGGATCGTTTGTGATTGGACATACGGCCGGCGGGAATCCGCTTTCGACCGCAGTTGGCAAGGCCGTGCTCGACTACACCGTCACGCACCGGTTGGTCGATAACTCGGAGATCGTGGGGTCGTATTTCCGGGAACAGCTCGTTGCGTTGATGGGCGAGCACCCGATCATCGGGGATGTGCGCGGTCTGGGACTCATGCAAGGGATCGAGCTGGTTGCCGATCGCGAGACAAAAGCACCCTTCCCGGTAGAGTTGGGAGTCAGCAAGCAGATTGGCGAAGCCACGTTCGAGCGCGGGATGGTGTCGTATCCAGGACAGGGAACGGTCGATGGCGTGGTAGGCGACCACCTGCTCTATACGCCGCCGCTCATCATCACGAAGGAACAAATCGACGAGATGATTGCGATTCTGGATGACTCGATTGGCGCAGTCGAGCGTGGTCTGGGTGTGGCGGCGTGACGGACATTGCCGAGGAAGGACTTCGATTCGTCTTCGCAGGGACCTCGATCGTTTCCGACTGGGGGAATCCGGCGGCCACGACCAACCGGGCGGTCATGACCGCGCTCATCGAGCTCGGGCACGAAGCGACGTTTCTGGAACCAAGGCACGATGAGTCGTTCATTGGATTGCTGAAGGCGCGCGGGTCGGAGCCGGCTCGTGCCTTTCTGGCTGCGTATCCCAAACTGCAATACCGGACGATCGATCTGCCAGCGAACTTCCAGGCGTCGTCATGGGCGGGGCAATTTCTGGCCACCGCCAGTGCAGCGGTGGCGCTGATCGGTTGCCCCGAGGTCATAGCGAACGGGTTCCAGCAGTTTGAGGCAGCTGGTGTGCGCTATTTTCGGGAAGAGTCCGACGCTGGCGGATCGGTGCTGAAGCAGGGGATCGCAGGTCGGACCATAACGTCCTATCAGCCTGCGGTCCTGTCCACAGGAATGGAATGAGCCACGGAGTGGAACCTTGCTGGTGGCGTATGACGACGCCGAGCTTGCGGAGTCAGATTGCCGAGATCGTCAAGCCAGATACCAGGATCGTCAGTGGAAAGGCCGAGCTGCCAGATTGGGAGTGGGTGCCGGAAGTCGATCTGCCGGAGCGGTATGGCCGGGCGGAACGCGTCGTTGTCGTGGATGGCAACCATGAGATTGCGCCGGTAAGAGTCTGGTTGCCAAGGGCGAATGGGGCGACGGCGTGGGGAGTCGTGGCGGGTGAAGCAACGGCGGATTTGGAGGACGTGGCAGTGGCGCTCGATGCAATCGGCGCGATCGATTGGAACGTGCCAACGCCGCTGGTGGAGCACGTCGATGCACGCTTCGTGGCTAGCGCATTTAGTAACAGAGACCCAGGACCGGGATGTGATCTCGATGAATGGAAAGCATTAGGCGCGGCCGCGATCCATCAGTTCGTTCGGGATATGTGTCAGCGTCATTATCCTTTGCGGGCACGAACACGATTAGGCAAATTTGCCGATTAAACGGGAAATCGATTCCACCAGGATGACATCACACCGGAACGGAGTGTCCGTACCGGAGGTTGATTCATTCGAAAGGACGGGTTCCCATGTCCATGTTCGACGAAGGTGGTTACGGTCGGGTTCGCAAGCTGATCGCGACGGCAGCAGCCGCTGCGGTGATCGGAGGGTCGATACTGGGCGCAGTGTCGGCGGCCGGGGAGTATGGCGAACCGCAAAAGATCCCGACCGGCTCGGGTTACGGAGCCGGAGCATTACGACTTCGAATACAGCACCGTGGCGGTGCCGTATGACGGAAGCATCTATCAATATGCGACCGGCGCGGACGGCGCAGGGTATTACTCCGTCTACGGTGGCGATTCATGGAGCGACTGGTCGGCCTGGGAAAACCAGCCGACAGAATACTGGTACGAACCTACCGCGGTGACCTACAAGGACGCAAACTACGTTTATTACGCGGGGAAGGACGGTTCGCTCTACCAGAACTCGTACGACGGGGCCGGTTGGGCGGGTTGGAACGATCTGGCCGGTGAGTACAAGCTCAAATGCGCGCCGTACGTGAATGTCGACGGCGACTACCAGTACCTGTACGCGACCGTCGAGGATGGCGGAATTTACACCAAGAGCTTCGACGGTTCAGCCTGGACTGACTGGTACAAGGTGAGTGGCAACATCGGTTCGGCCTACGAGCCATATGCCGTTTCCTGGGGTGACTACGAGCAAGTCTTCTGGCACGGCACCGACGGCGCCGTCTACTGGGCCCGATACGACGGCTCAACCTGGAGCGAAGCGAAACCGCTCCCGGGCGACTACCAGCTCGATTATTCGCCATACGCGGTCGGATATGACGACAATCTCTACGCCTACTCGGTTGATACCGCGGGACAGGCGACGTACAACACCTTCGATGGCGAAGGCTGGAGTGGTTGGGAGCCGATCGCGGGCGACTACACCGTAACCGCTCAGCCGAGCGCTACGGTCTATGACGACGCGGTGCAACTCGTTTATGCCGGTACCGACGGCCATGCGTACTACATCGAATATGGCGCAGAAGGCTGGAGCGATTGGGCGGACCTGGGCGACAACTATGCCTATGACCCGTATCAGTACACCTACGACGATACGCTGCACCTGACCTACACCGGTAGCAACGGCGAGATCTACTACAAGGTCTATGCCGGCGGCGGGGGGAACGAGAGTGGGTACTAGGGTCCGCTCGATCTCCGAATCCCAGGGTAAAGAGCCCGCGTCTCACACCTGAGTGGCTCTGAGGCTCAGGGAGCGCGTATAACGGAAGTTGGAACTGGTCCGGGCGTACGCTCGGACCAGTTCTTTTTCTCTGCGGGAATGGACTGTCGGGAGCCAGACTGGAATATCATTTAATCAGCATTTAATGATATTGCAGCCGATTTGCGGTACTGTTGAGATGGACCATGACGTGTCCGAACCGATTTTGGGGACATCGCCGTCTCGTGAGAGGAGATGTTGATGGAAACGGTTTCGGTAGTTGCAGTATTGACGTTAGGGTTCGCATTCGCGAATTTTGGATTTCAGATGGGTGCGGCCCGGTTTGTTCGGCGGCCAGATACAGCGAGGCTGCCCGGGAGGGTAGCGGCGCTGGAGCATCCCATGCACTCGCGCATCGATGGCATGCCACGCGTGCGAGCCAACCGGCATGACATGCAGTTGGGCATTGGGCACGATTTCGCCGCGCCGGATGTGCAGGATCAGGTCTGGCCCAGGGATCCAAGGATCTAGCCTGAGGGTCAGCACGGTCTCAGCGTGAGCTCGGATCTTCCGTCGTCACAAGCAGACCCTCGATCAACGCCAAGGCTTCAGAAAATAAAAACACCCTGTCCCGGATTTCCGGGACAGGGTGTTTTCTAGTTTCGGTTACGAATAGACATCCGGCCGCGGATCCGGGCTGGTAAAGCCCGCATGGTTCGGCATGATGACCTGAGGCAAGCTGTCTTGATCCATCACGGCATCGTCAGGAATGATGCCGTTCGCGTTCAAGAGAAACGCCACGATAGCGTAGACCTCGTCGGGGGTTAACGATTGTGGCGCGGTGGCCGGCATCGATCGGTGGATATAGTCGTAGAGCGTTGTGGCATACGGCCAGTAGCTGCCTACGGTCTTTTTCGGGGAATCGGTCGCCAGACTCCCTTGCCCGCCAACGAGCGCAGGAGCGGCATCGGTACCCTCGCCGTTCATGCCATGACAGGCGGCTCCCAGTTTGGCGAAGAGCTCGCGTCCCTGCTCGACCGTTCCGCTGCCCTCGGGGAGTCCAGTCCCATCGGGAGCAATGTCGATATTCCAGCCAGCGATCACTTCCTCAGTGGCCGGCTCGCCAAAACCGAATGGCTTCCCGTTATTTGTAGACATTGGTCACCTCCCCGTTCTCGGCAACTGCCCAGGTTTTGATTGCGTTCATGTGATAGGTCGAATTGAGCCCCCGAGCCTGGGTGATCGCATCCACAGTGGGCTGAACGTAGCCAGTCTCGTCCGTGGCACGACTTTGAATCGTGGTTGCCGAACCATTCCACGTCCATGGATAGCGGAAGCGGGTCAGGCAGATCGGCAACACGGGATCCTGCAGCTCGGCTTCTTCCCAGGTTTTTCCGCCATCAGTGGAAACTTCCACCATCGCGATCTTGCCGTGGCCGGACCAGGCGATTCCTGAGATCTCCCAGAAACCCTCGGCTGGAATTGTTTGCCCTCCGGAGGGAGCGGTGATCACCGACTTGGCTTCCATCATGAAGGTGAACTGTCGGGCGATACCATCTGGGAGCAGGTCGGTGTATTTCGAGGTTTCTTCTCGTGTTTCCCAGGGCTCATTGCCGACCTTGATGCGACGCAGCCATTTGATGTTGGAGTTCCCTTCGAAACCGGGCCAGATCGCTCGCATCGGGTATCCCTGCTCGGGACGCAGGGCTTCTCCATTCTGGCCATAGACCAGGAGGCCGTCCGCCATGGCTTTCTCGGTAGGAATGCTTCGAGTCATGGCGGCCGCATCCGCCCCTTCACAGAGGAGCCAGGTTCCACCAGGTTGGATACCCGCCTCGTTGAGAAGCGTTCGCATCGGAACGCCGGTCCATTCGGTAGCACTCACCAGCCCGTGCGTTTTCTGGACGGTTTCGCGAATCGTTTCCTCTTTGTATTCGCTGCCGGTATTGCCCGAGCACTCGAGGAAGTGAATGACGGAGGTCGATGGAAATCGTTTGATGTCGTCGAGGGTGAATTCCACCGGGTTATCGACCATGCCATGAATGATCAGTCGATGTTCGGAGGGATCTATCTGGGGGACGCCCGCGTGATGGCGTTCGAAGAAAAGGCTGTTCGGGGTAATAATCCCTCGCAAATCGGCCAACGGAGAGCGGCTACTGGTCGCACTAGGATCGCGGACGACGCCATCTTCGAACGGCGAACGTGAACCATATTCCGAAGGAAGCGGGCCCCATTCCGTGGTCCACGGGGGAATATTCGGCGGCAAGTTATCGGACACGGGGGTCGCCTCGGGGGAGGCATCCTGCGCTACAGCGATGGATGATGAGGCCACAACATCGGCACCGACCAGTGCCGCACCACCCACGGCTCCGGCCGCTGCGAACAACGTCCGCCGGGACATACGTGGATCGACCGAATCCTCTCGATCATCTCCGGTTGACAGCAACGTCTCGAGACTTTCGTCTCTGCTGGGATGCATCGGTGCGTCCTCTCTGCTGGTAATCCCGGCAATCGGGCTGAGGCAGCGAGACCACCGAGATAACGAACTGCTTTGATCGATCCTACCACTTTTGAATCGGCCGGGGGCTTTCGACGAGCGTCGGGTGCTAGCCGAGGCGTGTCGCCGTCGTCCACCTGCCGACTTGCAGCATGGTTCGCTCGGCCTGCAGATCGCCAGCGGCCCTTGCGATCTGCCGACACCCAAGTTCGAACGGCACGTATGGCCCGCGGCGATCACCATCTCGGGCAAGAAGTTAGCCCCGGGCGGTCCAGTCAGCGATGTTTTGCCAAAGAGTGGTGTATCCGTCCCACTCGACGAAGGGCGGAGGTGCCCAGTGGGGTCCACAGTCGGACGCGAAGGCGACGCTGCGACCTTCACCGTAGTGCCAGGCAGCGATCAGCGGATCGTTCCCGACCGTCGCCACGACGATAGCGCCGTCACGTGGCGTCAGGCGGTTGTATCCCAGAAGCACTGGCCACTCGATCGGAAGTCCGGTGGCGATTTCGTGATCGGGCGCGGTGACGATTGGTCGGACGCCCTGCGGCATCTCGACGCGGTCGTCACTCGTTTGCAGTGTCACGGGCAGAGCAGGATCGAGGGGTGAGCCAGCGTAGTTGCCTTTGGCTTCGATTCCCTGAAAGGTGAGGTAGCCGCCGACCATGATGAGTCCGCCACCAATGGCAACGTAATCCTGTAGCTCCTGCAACCGATTGGGAAGCACGGTGGATTTGACGAACGTATCCGGGTGTAGCTGGATGGTGTTCGCGCCGATATCGCTGAGAATGATCAGGTCGTACTTCGCCATATCGGCGACCGTGGCGGGGAACTTTTCACCTGCGAGATGGTTCGGCAGATGCTCGACATTCCAGCCGCCAGCGGTTAACGCGGCGGAGAGCCATTGATGCCCCTCACCGTAGGCAGTGGTTGTGAAACTATCGAAGCCTTTTTGGTGAATCGTGTGCATGATCCACGATTCGCCGGCGATCAGTACGTTACGGTCGGGCATGGCGGGGCTCCTCAGTTGTGGTCAAGAGTCCAGGGTCGATTGTAAGGCTGTGACAATATCCCAGGACGGTCTCTTCTGCCTACGGGCGCACCTCTGGATCGCCCGTAGGCCAGCCACTAACCGACGAGCCTGGTGAGATTCGCATAGGCAGCGGCGGCAGTTTTCATCGAGTCGAGCGGTTTGTCATCCTCGGCGATGAGGTATTCCGCGCCACTGGCATTGCCGGCGGCAACGATCGCTTCCCATGGCAATGGTCCCGAACCGGGAGCCGGCAGGTCATCCACGCCGTCCACCTGTTCTTCTTTCGCGTGAATCAGCGGAACTCGCCCAGCATATTGCTTGATGATGGCGACCGGGTCCTGCCCGGCGTATGTGACCCAACCGGCATCGATCTCCAGTGAGACGAGACTGGGATCGGTGCTCTCCGCGATACGGTCGAAGGGCATGATGCCATCGACGGCAATGAACTCGAAGTCGTGGTTGTGATAACCGAGGCGAAGTCCGGCTGCGCGGGCTTCGGGTGCGCGCGTGTTGAGCGTTTCGATAACGTGGTCATAGCCGGCCTGGTTGCGCTGCTCGGGTGGGAGCCAGGGGATGATCAGGTGCCTGGCGCCGATGATGTGCATTTCTTCGACGACTGTGTCGAATTCGGCATCGATCCGGGTGAGAGGAACATGAGCGGCAACGCCAGCGATCCCTGCTTTATCGAGCGCTTCCCGGATAGCTTTGGGTTCAGAGTTGCCATAGCCGGCAAATTCCACCGCCTGGTAGCCAATGTCGCCCAGTTTTGCGAGGGTGCCAAGCATGTCTTCTGCAGTTTGGTCGCGGACGGTGTAGAGCTGAATCGCTACCTGCATTGGTTTGGGAACCTCCACGCGGTCTGAAGAGTCGTTGAGGTGAAGGATACGGGAGTGTGGCCATTGTGGAGCCGCTGGATCGGGAGGTAGCTGGCATAGTCGAATGCAAGTAATGCTGATCGCCGCCGGCTGGAGTCCAGAGCAGAAGGTCGACTGCCTTCCACGGGTGTTTTCTGATAGGTGGAGGTAAAACGTCAAAGCCCCTTTTTCAACCATCCGCGCTGGAGTTCGAGAGATAGGTAGGGACTCATATCAAGATGGTAAGGTGAAAGGCGGAACGCGACTCCAGACGCATTATTCGGAAAATGTTGACGAAATGCGCAAGTGACCGTACAGTGTACGTACACTCTTGGAAGGTCCCCGGAACAAGGAGTTTGTGCGATGTCCCTGGTGCTCGATCGAAACCTACGTGCAACCGATCCGCCCCCACCAGCCAATGGCGTGGTGACGATACAGGCGGCGGTCGAAATGTTCTTTGGAGATATGCGGCTGGCACCGCGATCGAAAAAGACCTACAGACATGGACTGGACAAGTTCCTGCGCCATATCGAGCAGCATGAAGGGATCGACCCGAAGACCGCGCCAATCTCGGCACTGGCCTCGGAACATGTGACGTCATTCGCAACGTTGATCGTTCCCGCCGACATCCGTACCCCGGAAGAGGTCTCGCGCATGCGGACCGCGCAGAACAACCTCTCGGCGGTGCGAAAGTTCTGCGCATACATTTCGGCGTACGATCTGCATCCGAATCTGGCGACGGATCGGTTGCGCGTGCGGATCGCCGCATTGATGCCGCGGTTCACCCCGCCACCACCCGATGTGCGGATTTCCGACCTCGAGCGAATCGTGGAGTTTGTGAAATCCACGCACCCGGAGGAGAAACCACACCTTGAGCTGCGACGTCTCAAGGTACGGGCAATGATCCTCTTCCTCTACCGGACAGGGGTCCGCGTTTCCGAGCTGTGCGCATTGCGACGCCGCGATATCGATCTCGTCAACGGGACCGCAAATGTCTACCGTGCCAAGGGGGGCAAGAGCCGTACCGTACACTTCGATGCCGAGACCGCACAGGCGGTCACCGCGTACTGGCAGAATCGCGAAGACGATATTCGTGGTTCGGGTGGACTTCCCGCCTTCAGCGGGCGAGACAAGGTTGGCGAGCCTGGCTCGGCCATCAGCCCGCGGACCGTGGAGCACATCGTTGCCCAACTCTGCCGGGAGCTCGGAATCGAAAGCGATGTCACGCCTCATTCATTCCGCCACGGGCTGGCGACCGAAATGGTCCGCCGCCGGGTGCGCGAATCGACGGTACAAACGATCCTTGGACATGCTTCACCGCAAACGACTCGCATCTACGTGCACAAAACGGCCATGGACGTGGCTGACGAATACCAGGATGCATTCGGGCAATATCGACCACCGAGCTAGACGGTCGATTCCTGCCTGGTTGCATCTGAATGGCTGGCGCGGAGCGATAGGCTCCGCGCTTGTCGTTCTATATGCTGGTTTCCTGCTCCACCGGAGACGCTCGCGACGAGCGGAAATTCGAGGCGCAGGAGGCAGAACGGACGCAGCAAGTGCCGCAAGCGCAGAAAACGCAGCTTGCGGAAACCTTTCTTCAACCGACTGGTACGCCTGAGGCAACCTACACACCCCGCGCGCTGCTTTCCGAATTAGTGATCACGAACTCGGTCGATGCGTCTGGCGCTCCGACAACCGATCTGGCATCAGTTTCACAAGGATCGCCGGTGATTTTGGCAGCCCGGCTGACGAACTTGTTGGGTGGCGAGACCATCACGGTCGAATGGTTGAACGCGGATGGGGTGGTTATGGCGTCGCAAGATCAGGAAGCCACCACGACAAACGGACCGAAGTGGTTTACCTCCACCTGGCAACCGGGCGGCGTACCTTCGGGAACCTATGCGGCAGCGGTACGCGTGAATGGTGAGCTGCTGAACTCGATCACGTTCCGGATTGTGTAGCGGACTTTTTTCTGCACAGAGCACTCTCCGGATGTTCCCGCGAGCGCGGCTGCGCGGAAAGATGAAGAGATTGCGCCGTTTTCCTCTTGCGAAGCTCAGGTACTTGTCCCTATAGTCACCCGGAAGGATTCTGTCAGCGTGAGTGGTGTGGGGTGGCTTCGCCAAAGCTGGTACAGGAGGAGGGTGAATTGTCTGAGAACATCGCTCAGAAGTTGATCGTAGAAGCATTGGGCGCATTCGCGCTCTGTTTCTTCTCGATCGGCGCGGTTATCTTGACCCAGGGGCAAGATATCGTTGCTATTGGTCTGGCCACCGGTCTGGCGATCGGCATCATGGTTGCCGCCGCAGGACACATTTCCGGTGGACACTACAACCCGGCAATCACCGCCGGGATGCTGGTGACCAAGCGCATTCCGGTTCCGGACGGAATCGCTTACATCATCGCGCAGTTGGTGGGCGGAGTGCTCGGAGCGGGCGCGATCACGCTGGCGTACCTCGATGTCGACCGCAACCGTGTGAACCTTGGCCTGCCGGCCGTGGGAACCTCGATCGTCGCTGACCCAGGCGTCAACCTGACTGCCACTAATGCGTTGGCGATGGAGTTCATTCTGACCTTCTTCCTGGTGTTGGTGGTGTTTGGCACCGCGGTTGACAAACGATCCATCGGTCGCTGGGTGGCGCCGTGGGCCATCGGTACTACGATCGCGATTGGCAACATGGCTGGTGTGGCGGCCAGTGGTGCTGCGATGAATCCAGTCCGCTGGTTCGGCCCTGCCGTTATTCAGCAGGATTTCGCAAACGCCTGGGTCTGGATTGTTGGACCCGTTTTGGGTGGTCTGGCTGCGGCGCTGATCTATGACTTGTTTCTGATGGACAAATCGGCACCGGTTCCGGCACCCGATCCGTCGGCGTCGACCCGGGTTCGCTCGGTGACTCCTGACCGAATCGATGCGATCGAGTCTACTGCTGCTCCGGCGGCCCAACCGAAGCGCCGCAACCGCCGCAAGCGGTAACCTCGTAACGCAAGAGCAGTGTTCGGAAGCACCGGAGTGGGCAACTACTCCGGTGTTTCGCGTCCAGACCGACGTGGTGTGTGGAAGAGCACCGCGTCGTTGTGCGCTGCGGCACAGCCGGTCGTGAGGCGGGATGACATCGTAGACGTCATCGGCGTTCGGTGCCGGCAATTCTTTACGCAGGGAGACACCATGAACCGACGAACATTGTTGAAGGGGGCCGCGGCGACTGGCGCGGTTGGCGTTATCGGCATGCGCAGGCCGCAGAAAAGTGCAGCCGCCAGGCGAGTTTCGGCTGATTCAGCAAGAACTGCCGATGTACGAAATCGAGTCTTTTTTCGTAAGTGACACGTTCGTCGTCGATAACGGTCAGAACTTCCGGGGAATTCCCCGGGACATCTCCAACAACGGAACGATTGGTGGTGAGATCGTCAACGATGGACTCCTCACTCCGGTGACATGGGACGCGTCGATGACGATGCGTTTCCTCGATATGGGTGAGTACACCGGAAACAGCGCCAACGTGCTCTTCGTGAATGATGGTGGGCGCGCCGCGGGGGCGCTGTCTCGAATCGGCACGTTGCTTACAGAGGATCAGGCGGTTGCGAGCGCGAATGCCAGCACGCTACCAGACCCCTATCTGGTTTGGGATGAAGGACTGCTCAATACGGAGCTGCTTTCATCCATGCCAGCCGAATACTTTTTCAACAGTCTTGCCGATTTGGGGACACTGGCCGGTGGTGCCGAGGGCATACCAGCCCGGTGGGTCAACGATGTCTATGAAGCGGTGACGATGCCTGCGGGATTCACGGCGGGAGGGGCACGGTCACAGGCGTCAACCGGGGATATGGCGGGCACCCTCTATCTGACTGAAGAGCCGCTTGTGGGCGGAGTGCCATTCATCTGGCGGGCAAGCGGCGAGGTTATTTTGCTCGATCCCCCTGGAATGGACGATCCGCAGTGGCCGGGACGGTTGCAAGTTTTTGGATTTCAGGCTGACGACAGTTTTGCCGCAGTGGTGCGCGGGTTAAATGATCTCTATGGTCGTGGGATTCGGTATGCCGTGGATGGGACGCAGACTCCCATCGCAGACCTCAATGGCGAAGGGATGTTCGTTCGCGATGCGAATGCGTCCGGAACCATGGTGGGGCAATCGATGCTCAACGGATATTCGATCCCCACGCTCTGGACGAACGATCAACCGATCGCGATTGCCGATCTCATTGTGCCAGGGCCGGATCTGTTCCTGATGGAAGTGAACGGGATCAACGACTCGGGCGTCCTGGTCGGCGAAGCGCAGGACAGCGCGGGAACGGCGCACCATGTGGTACTGCGACCGGTCTAGCAAACTCTCCGTTGCCAGACTGCATCCGCTCAATGAGAGTGTGGATGCGGTCTGGCATTCCGGCTGTCTGAGAATGCTCAGCCTACAGGTAGCGGCGTTTCCGAGGGAGTCTCGACCGGGAGGTCCGGAGCTTCCAATAGTCCGGCCGGAAGCTCTAATGGCGGGCAGACGCCGCCCGATTGGAGGCAGGACACCTGCGCGGTGGCGATCAGGATGGCGGCCTCTTGCGCGCCGGCCAGCGTCTTGTTCGCCTGGACATCGAGGATGACAAGATCGCCGCCGACCACCATGACGATGCGGACACTGTCCTTGGAACTCGCGGAGAGCATCGGATTGGTATAGGTGAATGCTTGCACCACGCTGGCGCCGGGAATCGAACCAATCTCGAGCGGCTCAACACCGTCGAAAGGAGGTTGCAGAACGGTGGAGTCGCCCAGCATTTGCAGTGCTACCGCTGCGTCCTGGAATTTCCCAACCGTGACACTGACGAGCGGAATCGGCAAAACCGGATTGTTGGACGAAATAAGCGACTGGTTGGTGAAGTAGCCACTGACAAAACTGGTGGCAACCGGTGCCGCAGCCTCGGGGCCGAAAATTTCGGCAGCCGAAAGGTACCCCTCGTCATGACCCTGGAAAGCGGGACCGAGGGTGACGAGTTGGCCCGGGAGGGCATAGTCGATGAGTGGAATCGGTTGATTGGCAAGGACAGCCTGGATTCGGTCGAAGAGAACGCCGCTGAGATCGATGGCGAGCTGTCGGTCGGCGAGTGTGCCGGGGAGGGTGTCGACGGAAGCCCCGGCGAGGAGGCTGCCGGTGCGGAAGGTGGAGTCGATAGAGTTCACCACCGGCGTCGTGCCCGTCGCTTGAAGCGACCCTTCGCTGATCTCGGATGGCTCCTCACCAACTCCCGCGCCGGGACCGTCGGTGAAGATCGAACCTTCCGGCGCGAGGCGGTTCTCGTCTTCGAGGAGATCGAAACCGCGAATGGCGCCTTCCACGTCCGCGTACTGCTCGACATATGAGCGGATGCGGGTGCTGCCGTCGCTGCTGAGATAGACGCTCTCGTAGTACCACTCGAGTCCAGATTCGGCGACTTCCTCCGGGGTGATCTGGCCACCGGTGAGATCGGCACTAACCCGGTCGCCTGCAACATAGACCTCATAAAAGAGCGTGTAGCCCTCAGGCATATTGGTGGAATCGAGCACCATCGCCGCGAGATCGAGCCGGGGCGCCGTTGTATTCGAAACGGAAACAGGGGATTCAGTGGGGAGCGCAATGACCGGTCCGACCGGTTCTGCGGGTGGCGTTGGTGAGGTGTCGGCCGGTTTGCCGGGTGGTTGCGCGTAGGCAAGAGCAGGTCCGAGCGCAAGGAGAAGGAGCACGAATACGGTGATGGGAAGGAAACGACGCATCGCCTGTTTCTCCTTGAATGAAATGGAGGTTATTCGCCACAAACCGCTCGCTTGGCGATGTCAAGAGAAATTCTTCGTTACGTTCAGAATGACAAGTGGCTAATAGACTGAAGCGCCTTCATACACGAGGTCGCGGCAGCGGGCTTCGATGATGCCTGGGTCGATCTCGAGCTGGGCTACGCCAGTTTCCATTGCTGCGCGCGCAACCGCCGCGGCCACGCGTGGAGGGACGCGCAGGTCGAGTGCGTCCGGGATGAGGTTTTCGGTGGTGAGCTCGCCAGGAAGCACCAGCTCGGCAATCGCACGGGCCGCGGCAAGTTTCATCTGGTCGTTGACTTCGCGCGCTTTGACATCGAGCGCGCCGCGGAACACGCCGGGAAAGGCAAGCGAGTTGTTGACCTGATTCGGGTAATCCGACCGGCCGGTTGCGACCGCGAACGCTCCCGCTTCCTTGGCCAGATTCGGCATGATCTCAGGGGTCGGGTTGGCCAGGGCGAAAACGATTGGATTCGGGGCCATTGTGCGGATCATTTCCGGGGTGAGCACGCCGGGAGCAGAGAGCCCGATGAACACATCGGAGCCGACAATGACTTCTGCGAGATCTCCCATACGCATGTCTGGATTGGTCAGCTCGGCAATATCCAGTTTGGAGAAGTCCATGTGATCAGTGCGGCCATGGTAAATGGCGCCTGCGCGATCGCAAACGACGATGTCGCGAATGCCCAGGGCCAGAAGCAGCTTGGTGACGGCAACCCCGGCGGCGCCACCGCCATTGATGGTGACGTTCAGCTCCTCCAACGGCGTGCCGCGCAGCTTGGCGGCGTTGAGCAGCGCGGCGCCAACGATGATGGCCGTGCCGTGCTGGTCGTCATGGAACACCGGCATTTCGAGCTCCAACCGGAGTCGGCGCTCGATTTCGAAACAGCGCGGCGCCGAGATATCTTCCAGGTTGATGGCCCCGAAACTGGGGGCGATTGCCCGAACGATGCTGCACGATATCGTCCGGCTCGCGCGCGGCCAGGCAGATCGGGAAGGCCTCGACCCCGGCCAGTGACCGGAAGAGAACGGCCTTGCCCTCCATGACCGGGAGGGCGGCTTGTGGGCCGATATCGCCCAACCCGAGCACCGCCGAGCCATCGGTGACGATTGCCACCAGGTTGCCCTTCGAGGTGAGCTCGGTGACCTGAGACGGATCGTCGCGAATGACCGCGGCCGGTTCCAGCGCAGCGGGTGGAACATAGATGAGATTCAGAATGTGGTGATCCCTGATCGGGATTTTGCTCTGAATTTCCAGCACCCCGCCATGCCGGCGACGGAGATCGATCGATTCCGAATGTCTGTGTCGTTGTCGGATGCATCGACGACTATTGGCCGGCGGCGTCCTTCGTAGACGTATCGCAGGGTTGATTCGGCGACCTCGTCGGGCGAAATGATGCGCCCAGCTTCGCCTGCATCAATGGTGGCGCGAACGACCGCGGCGGCGACATTGGGCGCAACCCGGAAGTCGAAGATATTCGGAACGATATGATCGGCATGGAGCTCGTCGGGTTTCACCATGTCAGCGAGCGCGTGGGCTGCCGCCACGAGGGTACGCAGGCGGATGTTGTGCGCGCGACAATCGAGCAGTCCACGGAAGACACCCGGGAAAACGAGCGAGATATCCATGGTGTTGGCATAGTCGGAGCGCCCGGTGGCAACGATGCGCGCGCCAGCCGCTCGGGCAACCGCCGGATCGACTTCCGGCGTGGGAATCGCGAGCGCGAAGACGATCGCGTCCGGCGCCATGCTGGCAATATCGTCCTCAGTCACGATATCACCGGTCGAGACGCCGATGAAAACATCGGCATCCTTGAGCATTTCCGACAATGAACCGTGGCGATGCTCGAGGTTGGTTTCCTTGGCGACGTAGGACTTGGCCCAGTTCATCCGTTCAGGACGATACAGGTAGATAGCTCCGGCCCGGTCGCAGACGATGACGTTTTTCGCGCCGGTGCGGATCAGCAACCGGGCAACGCCGACACCCGCGATGCCGGCACCGCTGATGACGATCCGGACGTTTGCGAGTTCTTTGCCTACCACCTTGAGGGCGTTGATGAGCGCACCGAGAACGAGCACGCCCGTCCCGTGATGCTGGTTCGAAAAGACTGCGATATCGGTGGCGCGTTCGAGATGGTCGGCGATGGTAAAGGTGCGTGGACTGGAGATATCGTCGATACAAATCGCGCCGAAGGTGGGAGCCATAGCAGTGCCAACTTCGATGATCTCAGTCATATCGCGGGTGCCGAGACAGAGCGGGAACGCATCGACGCCGGCGAAAGTTTTGAAGAGAACGCTTTTGCCTTCTTCGATGGGAATGGCCGATTCTGGCGGCCCGCCTTCCCGACCGAAAAGATCGGACCCGTCGGTGATCAGCGCGACCGTGTTGCCCCGACAGGTGAGATCGAACGATTCGAGCGGATTTTCCTGAATCGCCAGGCACGCCTCGGCAACGCCAGGGGTGTAGACGAGTGAAAGAATCGCGCGGTCTCGCAACGGGACTTTGCTATTGACGCCAATAAGGCCCCGATAGCGACGCCGATACTCGAGTCCATCGCTTTTCCCGTTGTCGCTCAGCCAGTTATTCACGTGTTGTCCTCAGGAGTGAAATCGCGAATTCGAGTGTACACCGGGGCCGAGCACACGCAGCAGGCTGCAAGCAGCAGAGGAGAAGCAAAGCAGAAAGCCAGAGCCGCCATTCGTTACGGAACGGTCTCTGACGAGTAGAGAAAGCAGGCGACCGCGTGGCTGGGAGCGGTCTCGACGAGGGCGGGGCGGGCGGTGTCACAGGTGCCGGGGATACGTCGCGGGCAGCGGGAAAAGAATGGGCAATAGGTCGGGGCTTCGGCGGAGGTCGATGGCTCACCCGGTACGACATTGCGGCGGCGATGGCGGTTGGCGGGGTCGGGTTCCGGGATGGCGGCAATCAGCGCGATCGTATACGGATGCAACGGATTGTCGATCACGGTGCCAATGGGGCCAGTTTCGACAATGGTGCCTTGATACATGACGGCAATGCGGTCGGAAAAGTAGCGAGCACTGGCAATGTCGTGCGTGATGTAGGCGAACGAAACACCACGCGTCGTCTGGAGGTTGGCCAGCAGGGAGAGGATTTCGATCCGGCTGGAGGCATCGATCATCGAAACAGGCTCGTCGGCCACGATGTAGTCCGGATTGCGCACCAGTGCCCGCGCGATGCCCACCCGTTGGCGCTGGCCCCCCGACATCTGGTTCGGGTACTTGCCTCCGAAGCGTATCGCCGGGATGAGGTCGACCGCCGCAAGCGCTTCGTTGGCGCGGTCGCGACGTTCTGACGCGCTCTTCACATGATCGATCTGGAGCGGCTCCTCGATCAGATCCCAGACGCGCATGTACGGATTGAGCGAAGAGAAGGGATCCTGAAAGACGATCTGGGCGCGTTTGCGGAACCACTTCAGATCGTGCTCGGAGTCGTGGGTTATTTCGCGGCCAAGAAACGAGACGGTTCCGGTCGCAGGTTCCACCAGGCGGAGGGTAAGGCGGCCGAGGGTTGTTTTGCCGGAGCCGGATTCACCGACGAGCGCGAGCGTTTCGGCCACGCCGATTTCGATGGAGACGCCATTGAGCGCGTGAACTTCGCCGGATTTGAAGATGCCTTTGCGGGTTTCGAAGACAACCGAGGCGTTCTCGACGCGGATCATGGGAGGGGTCGCTTCGGCGAAGGGGGAGTTGGTAGCGACAGGAGGTCCCTCCACTCCGCTGCGTTCCGGTCGGGATGACGAATGGTCAGACATGGTGGCCGGTGGGGAGGTGGATGCGGTAGCGGTCGCCAGCGAGGTCCGGATCGTTCAGGAAGCAACGGGCGTGACCGCCATCTGCCATCTGGTATTCGGGCGGAACGATGTTCGGACATGGATCGAAAACGATAGGGGCAGCGAGGATGAAACCGGCACCCGGCGGGTGGGCTTGTGAGATCGGGCGGTTCGCCGGGCATGGGCGTGGGCGGCTCAGGATCGTGCAGACGCGGCAGCTGAAGAAAGAGCAGGCTCGAATAGGGATGATGCGGTTCGACCAGCACCCGTTCGGCCGGACCGAATTCGACGTGCTGCCCAGCGTAAGCGACGGCGATCGAATCGCAAAGATCGCTGGCCAGACCGATGTCGTGGGTGATGAAGATCATCGAGATGCCGGGGTCTTCCTTGAGGTCCTTGAGCAGGTTCATGATCTGGGCCTGGACGCTGACATCGAGCGCGGAGGTCGGCTCGTCCAGAATCAACAGATCGGGATTGATGACAAGGGCGGTGGCAATCACGACGCGCTGGCGCTGGCCGCCGCTGAGCTCGTGGGGATAGCGAGTAGCGATACTGGCTGGGAGCCCGACCCGTTCGAGAAGCTGCTCGGCGCGGGCGAGGGCGGGTTTTTTGTCCATCCCGTCATGGACCAGCGTTTCGGCGACCTGCTCTCCGACGCGGACCACCGGATTGAGCACATTCATGGCGCCCTGGAAGACCATTGCGATCTTTTTCCAGCGTATTTCTCGATTGAACTGGTCGTTGGAAAGGGTGGTCAGCTCGCGACCGTTGAGTTGGATCGACCCGCGAAAGAGCTCGATGTTTTTTGGAAGCATGCGCATGAGTGCGTTGGCCATGCTGGTTTTGCCGGAGCCAGATTCGCCGACGATGCCAACCGCGTGCCCGCGGTCCTCGATGGTGAAGGAGACGCCATCGACCGCATGGACTGGACGATTGCCAGCGCGGTAGTAGAGAAAGAGGTCCTCGACGCGGAGGAGGGGGGAGGTCATGGATTGCGAACCCGTCTCCTTCGATCGGTTCCCGTACCGGCGCGGAATCTCTGCGCAACACGGCACCCGCAGGATTGTGCTCCTCCAGGAATTTCGCCATGACGACGTGTTCGACCCATCGGGTCAGACGGTAGCGAAGGCGGGTTGGAGGCCATTGTCGGCCAGGCGGGCTTCGTACTCCTCGAGCGAAAGTTTTCGAACGCGAACGAGGTTGCTGTGAAAGGATGCCTGATTGCCAAGATCCGCGAGGACGTCCGTCGTGAGCCAGTTGACGTTACGGCCCGCCAGTGAGCTCTGTGCCCAATAGCCCTTGGGTGAGACCGTGAAGCCGGGGATGACATCGTCGGTGACATCGGCTTGCAGCAGGCACCAGCCTCGCTCGTTCTCGATCAGGAGCGGATCCCCAGTCGAAATCCCGCGAGCTTTGGCGTCTTTGGGGTTGATTTCCAGGGCGGGTTTGCCCTCCTTCCGGAAAAGGGCGGGTTGATTGGCAAAGCTGCTGGAGACGAAGTGATGCGCGGCACCGCTGACGAGCACGAGCTCGTCGGTTTCGCGATCGATCATTTCGTCGGGAACCACATACGCCGGCAGCGGATCGACGCCGAGGGGAATCATGGCTTCGCAGTAGAGCTCGATCTTACCCGAGGGGGTATTGAACTTCAGATCGGAAAGCGCAACCCGGGATGTGCCTTCCGGATAGGAGTAGGGAAGCCAGCCTTTGTCCTGCAAATCCTCAAAGGTGATGTCCGTGAGATAGGGATTCGTGCGTTTGGTCGCTTCGAAGACCTCCCGTGCGACCTCCTCGTTCGTTTGATCGAACCAGGATTCGGTGTACCCCATCGCTTTGGCGATCTGGCGCTGGACATCCCAGTTGCCACGCGCTTCACCGCGGGGCGCCATTGCTGCCTTGTTGTAATGAATATGGCGATGACCAGATGGTTTGACGATGTCGTCGACTTCGAGTTGGGACGTGGCAGGCAACACGATATCGGCAAAACGCGCGGTATCGGTCATGAACTGCTCATGGACAACCGTGAACAGATCCTCGCGCAACAACCCGCGTACGGTCTGGAGAGCGTTCGGGGTCGACGTGACTGGATTGGCGATGAAACAGTAGAGCGATTTGATGGGCGGATCGCTGGCTTCGCCATTCAACGCGACGCCGAGCCGGTTCATGTTCACGATTCGCGGTTGGGGTGGGCACTCGGAGGCTTTGCCGATTGCTTCGCGATTCCAGACCACCGAACTACCCTGAGAGTAGAAGACGCCGCCGCCTTTTTTGCCGTACTGACCTGTCACGGCCGGAAGGGCAAGCAGCGCGCGTACCGTTTGGCCACCATTCTGGTGACGTTGGATGCCGTCGTTGAACTTCACCAGCGCCGTCTTCGCATCGGCCCAACGGCGCGCGAGCGAGATGATGACGTCCTGATCCAGGCCCGTTATGTGAGCTACTCGCTCGACTGGGTATTCAGCAGCGCGGTCGCGCAACTGGCGCCAGCCAACGGTGTTGGCATCGAGGAAGGATTCGTCATGCCGCTGCTCGGAGAAGAGCACGTTGATCATGCCGAGCGCGAGTGCGGCATCGGTCGAGGGATTGGGTTGGATGTGCAGATCAGCGGACCGCGCCGAGCGGGTGCGGCGTGGATCGATAACCACGACAAAGGTTCCGTTACGTTGAGCTTCGCGCAGGACGGGAACGAAATGAGGCGAGGTGCTGGACGGGTTGTGGCCCCAGATCAGGATGAGATTGCTCTCCATGACGTCGCGTGGTTCCATGCCGGGTTTGCCACCGAGGGTGGTTTTACATGCCATGGTTGCGGCGGCGTCACAGATGGTTCGTTCGAGCCCGGATGCGCCCATTCGGTTCCAGAGGCGCGTACTGGAAACCGCATTCTCGACTAATCCGAGTGTGCCGCTAAAGGAGTACGGCAGGATTGCGGCTGCACCGTATTGGTCGATGATGTCGGTCCAACGGGTGGCGATTTCGGAGATGGCATCGTCCCAGGAGATGCGCTCCCACTGGTTCGACCCTTTGGGACCAGTGCGACGCAATGGGTATTCGAGCCGGTCGGGGGCGTAGACGCGGTCCAGATATGGGCGCACCTTGGCGCACAGCCAACCCTGCGTAACGGGGTGGTCGGGATTGGCGTAGAAATCGACGACGCGACCGTTTTCGACCTCCGAGATAAAGGAGCAACCGTCGGGGCAGTCGTGAGCGCAAGCGCCGCGAACGATGAGGCGATCAGTGGTGGACATGGATGAGCGCTCCAGGTGGTCGATGAGGACAGCGGAATGATGATTCAGTTTACCGCGTCGCGACGGCCACGGTGCCAGAGCGGAGAAGATGGCAAAAGAGTGGCGCAGACACCGTGTTTGAAGAGAAGATCATAGGATTAGTTAGAGAAAAGAGGAAACCCCGCACCGTGGTAGGGGCGGGGTTTGGTGACTGGAGTTCGAAACTCGGTGTCGGATCTAATCGAGTGCGGTTTCCAGCTCGATCGTGATGTTATTGCGGAGAGCATTCGAGACCGGGCAGCCAGCTTCACCAGCTTTGGCCATCTCTGCGAATTGCTCGGCGGTCAGGCCGTCGACCTTGCCTTTGACATTGAGCCTGGAGTATTTGACCTCCATTCCCCCGCCGCCTTCTTTGGGACCGAAACCAACCTTCGAAGTGACTTCGAGCTTTTGCGGAGGGGTGCCGTTGTTCTCGAGCACGTGTGAAAAGGCCATTGCATAGCACGACGCGTGCGCTGCCGCGATGAGCTCCTCGGGGCTGGTCGCGCCTTCGGGTTCTTCGGTGCGGCGTGCCCAACTGACATCCTGCGGCCCAAAGGCGCCAGATGCGACCGTGAAGGTGCCGGAGCCTTCCATAAGGCCGCCCTCCCAAATCGTCGTTGCTGAACGCTCAGCCATACTGTGATCCTCCTTTTGCGTGTCCCGAGTCAGGTGCCCGGAGTCTGGTAGTGGTTTAAACGCGTGATGATTTCTGTCTGGTTTTCAGGTGATTTGTCTGTGAAGTGAATCAAGACTCTTCACGTCACTAAGTATGACAGGATCGGCGTGACCGCGAGCTATCCGGCAGGCGGCGGATCGATGTAGACCGTTTTCACCTGAGTGTAGAAATCGCGGGCCGATTTGCCCTGTTCGCGAGAATAGGAGCTGGAGCCTTTATACCCGCCAAAGGGGACCTGAGGTTCGGCACCGGCGGTTTCGCTGTTGACGTGAACAATGCCTGCCTGAATCTTTTTGGCGAATTGCAGGGCACGCCCCAGATCGCGAGTGAATATCGAAGCCGACAGACCGTACTTCACCGAGTTGGCGATGTCGATTGCCTGGTCCATATCGTCAACCGGAATGACTCCCATAATCGGGCCGAAGATTTCTTCCTGCCCGAGATGTGAGGTGGGATCGACGTTGGCAAAAAGGGTCGGAGCCACGAAGAAGCCATTTTCGCGGCCCTCGTCGGTCAACCGGACACCACCGGCCAAGAGCTCGGATCCGTCCTTTTTCGCTTTGTCGGAACCGGCGACGACACCGTCGGCGGCGTCGGCAGAAATAAGCGGACCGAGGTGGGTCGATTCATCGAGCGGATTACCGACCTTGAGCCCCTGGATCTTCTCGAGCAATTTGGTCGTGAACTCATCCACGATCGAGCTCTGAACGATGACGCGGCTGGTGGCGGTACATTTTTGGCCACTGGACCACATCCCGCCGACCATGACGTGCTGGAGCGCGTGATTCATGTCGGCATCGGCAAGCACGATGGCGGGATTCTGCCCGCCGAGCTCGAGCTGAATCTTGGCTCCACGTTTGGCGGCGGTGACGGCTAGCTGGCGGCCGACTTCACTGGAGCCGGTGAACGAAATGGCGGCTATCCGGTCGTCTTCCACTAGCGGATCGCCGACGGTAGCCGCGCTGCCGGTGATGAGATTGAGCACACCGGCTGGGAGCCCGGCGTCCGCGAGCGCTTCGACGAACCGTGCCGCCAGCAACGGGGTGGCGCTGGCTGGTTTGAAAACGACGGTATTACCGAATGCGAGCGCCGGTGCGATTTTCCAGGCAGGGATGGCGATCGGGAAGTTCCATGGGGTAATGATCCCAACGACCCCGAGCGGCTCCCGGGTGGTGTAGAGCAGGGTGTCCGGATTCATGGACGGATAGTGCTCGCCGTTGGGTTGCTGCGTGTCACCAGCGTAGTAGCGCAGGATCTGGACGGCGCGACCGGTTTCGCCGACGCCTTCCTTGAGCGTTTTACCTTCTTCCCGGGCGAGCTCTCGGCCGATCTCTGCCTGCCGCGAAGCGAGAATCTCGGCGGCCTTGAGCAGGATGACTGAACGGGCGATGGCCGTGGTGTCTCGCCATTTGGGAAACGCATCGGTTGCGGCTTGGATAGCAGCGTCGACGTCAGATGCGGTCGACGAGGCGAACTCACCGATCAGCTCGGTGGTATCGGAAGGATTCCGGCTTTCGAAGGTCTTGCCGGATTCGGAGGCGGCCCATTCTCCGCCGATGTAATTTCCCCAGGTTTTTTCAGTCGAGGCGGTTGCCATATGCACATGCTCCTTTTGGCAGGGTCCAACTGTGGACCGCCATGATGTTCTGCTCTCTAGTTTGCCAAATCAGCTCATTTGACGAGAAACAAATAACGCGATGCCGATCAAAAGGATGAGCAGCACGATGACTGAACAGCCAATGGCGAGAAACGATCCGGTGCCGACCGTCGATTCGTCCGGGGTGGGGTCGAGCTCGAGCTCGGGGTTGGCAGGTGGCGCGATGGGGTCGAGGTCAGGCATTGGAGAGATAGGTCCGGTGGCCGCGGTCCGGGCTCCGGAGAACGGTCAAGGTCGAGGAGGGCGCGAACATACAGCCATGGAAACCTTCGGGTCTCAGGGCTCCGGGCTGAAGACCCCGGGCCACGCGTGCTAGCCGTTCCATTTCCATTGACCGTCTTCGAAGATGAAGATGAAGTTCTGGAAGTCTTGCTCCGTGCCGACCGTCGATTTGACTGGGGCAGTTATCTGATTCGGGGTAACGATGGAAATCTCTCCGGCGCGCTCCCAAAGGATTGGGGAGGACATCGAAATGCTGAGGGTTTCGAGAAAGTTCGGGTCGGAGGTAATCAGCGCGTCGCGGAATTCATCGCTCAGAAGCGGAAGCCAGCGTTCTGGTTCGCGGCTGGCCCAGCATGCGGTCAACTGGGCGAGCAGGTCGTCGATCTCGGTTTCAAAGGTTTGATTCAGCGGTTCGGGCGAGGCTGTGGCCTCATCGTCGAGAGCGGCTGGGCTGCCGACTGCCAGCGGGGAGGCAGAGTCCGGCGCCGGCGAAGGCGCAACCGTTTCATCTGCTACCGGACTGGCCAGCGGAGTGCCGAGAAGTTCACCGGTGCTCAACGGTTGTGTGGAGCAGGCGACATAGGATGTAAAGGAAAAGGTCGTGAGCAGAATGATGCGACCAGGGCAGGCGTCATCGACCTGGGTGAAGGTGAGGGTCTTGCCAGATCGCGCCCAGGTATAGGTTCCTGAGTTGATGTCCTCATCGACGATGGGTGCGGCCGCGGGGTTGCTGCAGGAGAGAATGCCCGATTCGTCGGTAAATGTGATCTGGTCGCCGTCGGCCGTCCAGGTTCCTTCGATAACCGTGCCGACATCGGTTCGCTCTGCTTGATAGGTACCGTCTGCCTCGATGCCGAGTCGCCAGCGACCGATATAGGACATCGAGCTGGCAATATCGACCGGCATGTCGGTGCGGGCCAGAGCAACGGACCACTGCCCAACCGGGCTGTCGTCCTGGGCGCGGACCTGGCCGAAGGCAATGACCGAACCGACCAGCGTTGCGACAAGGGCAACGGACGCGATGGCGGCGAAGAGTCGGACGCGAATCATGGGACGGTGCATCGCAGAGCGGCTCCTGGGCGAATGAGGTCCGTGCGCGCGGCGGATGGACTCGGGATGTACGGTCCATGCTGCGTATCGCGAGGCGCGACGCAAAGCAGGCGCGATAGACTGAGCATCAGCGAGAGTCTAGCATGGCCTTCTTCTAAAGGAATCGTTCAGCAATCTGCGCCATACTAGGATATTAACGAGCCGCATCCAGGAAGCAGGTTCGCCTCGATGGCGAGCCGGGGCGTATCCATCAGGGACGTACCCTACGAAGTACAGCACCGGTCGACGAGGTGAGCTGCATGATTCCACGTTTCGCATCGAATCGGCGCCAGGGGTGGCGGATCACGACGATCGCCATCGTTGCGCTACTGGCGCTGGCGCCGATGTTGACCCTGCTGGCACCGAAAATAACTCGGGCGCAGGAGAGTAACCAACTGGCGGGACGTCCGCTGAACTTTGGCGATCTTGTGGTGATCGACCGGCAGTTCGCGTCCAACGGGGCGCAGCTGGCGCTGGAGCGGTTCTACGTCGATCGTGGCATTGTCAGCGACCCCTACCTGAGTTCGGTAGCGGGAAGCGGCGGTCAGGAACCGAGCGCGAACCAACAAGTTCCCTTCCGAAACCCGGCGCCCGGGTTCAGCCGAAATCTGCTGATTACCCGCAACTACGGATATTCGCCATTTCAGACCGAACCGAGCATCGCGGTCGACCCGGACGATCCCGATCACCTGGTGATGGGAACGATCGACTACAACATGGGATCGACCGTCTCGGTGTACGTGTCGTTCGATGCCGGTGAAACCTGGGATGGACCCAACCAGGTGGTCTATTTCCGGGACGACATCAGCGGAGCGGGCGACCCGGTGGTGGCATTTGACCGGGACGGGAATGTGTACCTGTCAATGATCTCGATCGGGGTGCGAGATTTCGTGCTGGGCTCGATTTCCTCTCAGGTAGCAGTGCTCAACATGGCTGTCGCCAAATCGTACGACGGCGGTCTGAACTGGTCCGAGCCACAGTTGGCGGCGTCCGGCGCAGTGTCAACCGTGAGCAACATCGACGCGGAAGGGAAAGAACGGGGAACGATCACGACCGTCGACCTGGACAAGGAATGGTTGACGGTCGGCCCTAACCCGGACGATCCAGAGCGCGACATCATCTATCTCTCCTACACCGAGTTCGAGCAGACCTCGTCGGTCCTGTACGCGGATGAGCTTGCCTTCCTGTCGAATCCGTTCCTTGGGACGCAGATCAAGGTGGTTGCCTCGAAGGATGGCGGTCAAACCTGGAGCGCTCCGGTTCCAGTGAGCGATCAAGTTTTTGCCGGATTCAGCCTGGCGGCGCCTGGGCAAGACGCGGCTCAGCAACAGACCGGTGAAGGCACCTTCTCGTCGCGAGTCGTGCAGGGGTCGCAGATCGCGGTCCTCCCGGACGGGACACTGGCTATTTGCTGGTACGACTCGACCGATGACGGCAACGATACCGGGTTGGCCACGATCGGATTTTCGACTTCATCCGATGGTGCTATCTCGTTCGAACGTCCGTCTGTGGCTGCCACCTATCGTGAAGCGCCGTATCGGCTGCGTACCGCCAGCTTCCGTTATGGCGCATTGCCTTCCATGGCCGCTGGTCCGAACGGCGAGCTCTATGTCGTCCAGGGCAGCCGCTCGTACTTGAATTCCGTCGATGATAGCGATGTCTATCTCTACCGATCCCTCGATGGCGGCACGACCTGGGATCCGGGGGTGCAGGTGAACCAGGACGATTCGGGCAAGAACCAGTTCTTTCCGCAGGTGGCAGTCAGTCCTGATGGGACGGTGCACATCATGTGGGGGGATCAGCGGGACGATCCGATCGGGCTGAAGTACCACATCTATTACACGCAATCGATCGATCAGGGAGCGACCTTTGGCTTCACGATCGAAGAGCAGGGATTCACCGTTCCTGATACGCGGGTGACTGATTTTCCATCGAATCCCATGAAGGGATTCCCGGGTGGCCGGTTCATCGGTGACTACATGGGCATCGTGGCAACCGATGAGGATGTGTTCCTGGTCTGGCCGGATACCCGATTGGGCGAATACGGCGGTTATGGGCAGCAGATTGGATTTGCGCGCAAGACCGCGATCGAACCGCCGAGTCTCTTTCTGAGCCCGCCGTCTGGCTCGGCCGGGAGAACAGTGGACATCCAGGGGTTTGGATTCCAGCCCGATAGCGGAATCCAGCTCTATGTCAGCGGGGTTATCACGGCGCAGCTGCGATCCGACGAAGACGGGCAGTTCCAGACCAGCATCTACATGCCATTGACTGGTGAGGGTCCAACCGAGATCCGGGCCTTCGACGAAACCGGCAACGTGGCGACAGCTTCGTTCTATACCGAGTTCGGATTCGATAGTTTGCAGGAGCAACTCCAGGGGATCGAAACTGCGCTTGGGGATGACCCCGGAGGCGGAATCTCTTCCACCGGCGGATGGCACCCCGGAAGCGTCTGGAGGTGGCTCGGAAGGGTCAGCTGAGGATGCGAACGACGTGGAAACGGTCGGGACTCCGACGAGCTAGGGTCGGGACGGCCAGACTCAACTGCGCCGGCACGGCCACGAATGCGTATCCGGGTGGCGCTGGGAGCGATTCTTCGCTTCGCTCAGAATGACAGGCGTACTTCGCCCAGGATGATGGGCGTGCCTCGCTCGAAATGACGATGACGTGATCGCGGTGTTTCAGGAGAGTTCAAAGATGAATCGACAGAGCCAACTTTCCGATTTGATGCAACGCTTTTCCAAAGGTGAGCTGAATCGCCGTTCATTCATTGGCCAGGCGATCGGTCTCGGGTTGAGTGCGCCGGTCATCGGCGCAATACTTCGCGACCCGATGCTGGCGGGTGCGCAAGAGGCAACACCCACGTCCGGTGGCGGCATCGGCGCAGCGATGGACACGATCACGTTTGGCGCGTTCAATGTCGATCAGGCGCCGCTGAACATGCAGAACGGGGACATCGATCTCTATCTGTTCGGGCTCAAGACGGCTGGCGCGCAGAGTCTGGACGGTGACGAGAATATTCGTCTGATCGATGCACCGGCGTCGACGCTTTCGCTGATTCTCAACCCCGCGCCCGCACCAGAAGGACAGCTCAACCCGTTTTCGATCAAAGAAGTGCGGCAAGCCATGCAGTACCTGATCGACCGGGATTTTATTGCCAACGATATCTATCAGGGCCGGGCACTGCCGATGCTCACGAACATTAGCCCGACCGACTACGACCAGTTGACCATCTTCCCGGTGGTTAGCCAGGCGAATATCCGGTATGACGCTGAATTGGCCACGCAGCAGATCGGCGATGCCATGACCGCCGCTGGTGCGACCAGGGATGGCGATCTCTGGACCTACGATGGCAAGCCCATTCAGATCAAGATCATCACGCGGGTGGAAGACGAACGGCGCGACATCGGCGATCTGATGCGGTCAGCGCTGGAACAAGTTGGGTTCCAGGTGGCGCCGGTCTATCAGCAATTCGGACCGGCCACGCTTGCGGTCTACGCCAGCGATCCGATTACGTTCCAATGGCACATCTATACCGAGGGCTGGAGTCGTGGCGCTCCAGTGCGGTACGACGATGCCGGAATCAATCAGTTCGCGGCGCCGTGGCTCGGCAACATGCCCGGCTGGCAGGAAGTCGGCTTCTGGCAATACCAGAACGATGAGCTCGACGAGATTGGCAAGAAGCTCTATCGGGGCGAGTTTGCCAGTCAGGATGATCGCGATCTCCTCTACCAGCAGATGACGCAGATGGCGCTCGACGAATCGGTGCGGGTCTGGTTGGTAACTGCCCTTCAGAGCTTCCCTGTCAGTAATGACGTCGAGAATCTGACCGTCGATATCGTCAGCGGACCGCGCAATCTTTTCGCCTTACGTGGCGCGGAGATCCCGGGTCGCAGCGATATCAAGGCTGGCAATCTGTGGGTCTGGACCGAGCGGACAACCTGGAACCCGGTTGGTGGATTCGGTGATGCCTATAGCTCCGACATCTACAAGAACCTGATCGATCCGCCGATGATCAACCATCCGTTCACCGGAATACCGCAGGGGTTCCGCGCAGACTTCACGGTCGAAACTGCCGGACCGGATGGGACCCTTGACGTGCCGGCCGATGCGGTGACCTGGGATGCGTCGAGCAACGCCTGGGTGCCGGTGGCTGGTGGCACCACCGCCAAGAGCAAAGTGACCTTCGATTACTCGAAGTTCCTCAGCACGACCTGGCAGCATGGGCAACCGATCACGATGGCTGATGTGATCTATCCGATCGCTCAGTCGTATGAGATCGCGTACGACCAGGACAAGATCCAGATCGAAACGGCCATTGGCATTACGTCGCGTCCGTTGCTGGAGACCTTCAAGGGATATCTCTTCGGCGCGTCGACGGTGGACGTCTATGTCGACTACTGGCATTTCGAGGATGGATACATCGCATCCTATGCCTCTCCGAGCGCGGTTTCCACGCCCTGGGAGTTGCTTGCGGCGATGGACGATGTGGTGTTCGAAAAACGAACTGGCGCCTATTCCGATACCACCGCGGCACGGTTCAGTGTGCCGTGGATCAGTCTGGTAACCGAATCCGATGCGCGGTTGGTGCTGCGGTCCGTGCGTGAATTCGGGCGGAAGGGGACTCTACCCGAGGGAGTCTTCGACATTGCCGGTTCTCCGATCGTGACCGAAGACGATGCCAAGGCGCGTTTTGACGCGGTGGACGCCTGGTTCGATGAGACGAATCTGCTGGTGATCGCGAACGGCCCCTATCAGCTCACGCGATACGATCCGCCGGCCCAGTTCGCGCAGCTCGACGCCTTCCGGCCAGAAGGCTATCCCTTCACTGTCGAGGATTTCCGATTCGGCGAGCCGCCGAGCTTGACCGTGTCTGTGGATGCACCGGAGACCATCGAACTGGGTGGAGATATTTCTGTCCCGGTGACCGTCGAAGGTCCGGGCACACTGGCGGTGCAATATACGTTTACCGATTCAGCCACCGGTGAAGTTCTGGCATCAGAGAGCGCCACTGGTGAGGGCAACAGTTTCACCGTAGAAATCGATCCAGCCGTGAGCGCGATCTTGTTCCCAGGGTTGTACGAGTTGGTGGTGCTGGCTTCGAGCAGCGAGCTGGCAAAGGTGGCGACCCAGCGGCTCGATCTGGAGATCGGCGTTTAGCGGAATTCCTCTTTAGGAACACTGGGGATAGACCAAACCATGGTCACAGGCAACCGGATCGCCTCACCCCCCTGCCTCTCTCCCTCTGGGGAGAGGGGAGATAGTGCCGCGATGCGATGAATGTTGCGAAGACGCTTGGGATGCGGGCATTGACACTCTTCGGGGTGCTGGTGGCGGTCCTGGTGCTGCTGGTCGTGTCGCTGGGAGCGACAGGATATTCCGATCGACTGCTGTCAGCACAAGTGAATGAGGAGCTGCGTGGGTTCCGGCAATCACAGGCGCAGACGATCAAGGATCCCGCCGAGCTGGAAGAGGCAGTGAGCCAGCGGAAAGTCGAGCTGGAAGAATTCTATGGGCTGAACGAGTCGTGGGGGCGGCGGATGCCCGCACAGATTTGGCGGGTGTTGACCCTCGATCTGGGGGAGGCACGCTCGTTGCGCACGGCTGAGGGGAGTTCGAAGATTTCCGACATCGTGCTGGAGCGGTTGCCCTACACGATGCTGCTGTTGACGTCGGCCTCGCTAATTACAGCCGCCATCGGATTAGTGGTCGGGGTGCGCATGGCAACCCGGGTTGGGAGCAAGATCGACCGTAGCGTGGCGTACTTCGCCGCAGTTTCTTTCGCGGTACCAGCCTGGTGGCTCGGAATCTTGTTCATTCTGGTCTTCGCGTTCCGGCTTGATTGGTTGCCGCCAGGTGGAATGTATGGGGTACCGCCGCCGGACGATCGTTTGCAACGCTGGCTCGATCTGGCAAAGCACGCCATCTTGCCAGTGGCCACGCTGGTGCTGGTGAGTGTGGGGCCATACATCTATTCAGTTCGTACTATGACGGTGACAACCGCCATGGAAGACCATGTGCAACTGGCGCGAGCAAAAGGACTTTCCGACGGGCATATCAATCGGCGGCATATTTTGCGCGTCGCGGCAGCGCCGATTGTGACCGGGTTGGTGCTTGGACTGGCAGGATCGCTGGGCGGTTCGATTCTTACGGAAACGGTGTTCAACTGGCGCGGAATGGGACGGTTGTACTACGACGCGATCGTCGGCACGCCCGATGAGGGCGTGATTGTTGCGCTTACGTTTCTCTTTACCCTGATCTACTTGCTGGCGCGGTTTCTGCTCGACATTCTGTATGTCGTACTGGATCCGCGGGTGCGATATTAGGTCGACTCGAGTGGACGTTGTTTCGGGTTGTCACTGGTCGTTGCCGGATTTCGCTGGTCGGGCAATCTCAGGAGGAGGATCGGGCACACTGCGCGGCTTACCATGCGCTGACCAATGCTTCCCTCCAGCAGGGCGGACAATCCCGATCGCCCGTGGGTACTCATCACGAGCAGATCTGCCCTGTGCTGGATGAGCGATCGCTCGAGCTCTGTTTCTACCTGCCCGCGCAGCACCTCGATGGAAACATTGTGGTCCGGAAACCATTCGGCGGCGATCACTCGCAGATAGCGAGCTGCTTCAGGAACCTCGTAGCGGAGCAAGGCCGCTGTGGTGCCTGGCAATAGCATCCCTACAGCCGCTCCTGTTCCCTGTAATGTTCCGGGCGTTGGAACAACCCGAATCAACACGATTCTGCACTGGAACATGTTGGCAACCGAGGCGGCCATCGGGAGCTTGATTTCTCCGCTCTCGGATCCGTCGAGCGGCACCAGCATGGTGGCACAGTCAAACGTCGAAAGCTTTCGGGCGGCTGGGACAATCACCAGTGGCCGCGTGGCAAGCTGCAGCACTTGCTGGGCCACTCTGCCGAACAAAAGATCGCGCAGGCCACCCTCTCCATGCGTGGCCAGGATCAACAGATCACAACCATGCTCGTCGAGCGCGTCCGAGATCGTCGCGGCCACGCCGCGTGCCCCGGCCATGACAACGGCAGTGCGTATTGCCAGCCCTTCCCGTCGGAACGAATCGGCAAGAGTGTCAAGATATTCGGTTGCTTCGGATTGCGTTCTGAGGTGGTGGTCGCCGTGAATGGTGGCAGGCGCATCTGGTTCAACCACGTGAAGCAGGGTGATCTCACCACCGTTTTTCCGTGCGAACGCGATCGCAACCGGCAACGCGACCTCCGCCAGCCCGGAACCATCGAGCGCCACTAACAAGTGCGTGAAATCTGAGTGCATCATGGCACCTCGATTCGTTAGAAGACGGTCTCGTACAACAGAAAGCCGTTGAGCGCGACGATGATGGCGGCAACAAACCAGGCGATGATCGTGGTACTGCGTTTGTTGGTCAATGCGCCCATCAGATCCTTGCGGGTCGTGAAGATCACCAGGGGCAGTAGCGCAAACGGGATCCCGAAGGAAAGGATGACCTGACTTAGCACCAGGGTGTCGGTGGTGTTCACCCCCAGGGCAATCACGATCAGCGCAGGGGCCATCGTCACACCGCGGCGGACCCAGAGCGGGAGCTTCCAGCCCAGGAATCCTTGCATGATAACTTGACCGGCCATCGTCCCCACCGTTGACGACGACAGTCCAGCCGCGATGAGTGACACCCCGAATATGAGACTTGCATGTCCACCGAGAATCGGGGTGAGGGTTTCATACGCGCGCAGGATGAGATCGTCGCCAGGTGCAAGCACGCCCGTTCCGTAAAAGGTGACCGCGGCCATCAGCAGCATGGCTACATTGACGAATCCGGCCAGCCCCATGGCAATGACGACGTCGATCACCTCGAACCGAAAGAGCCGTTTCTTTTGCGCGTCGTTCCGCGCGATGATGCGGTCCTGGGTGAGCGCCGAATGGAGGAAGATCACATGCGGCATGACGGTCGCGCCCAGGATACCGGTGGCGAGTAACACGCTTTCTGTGCCGTCGAACCTTGGCGGCAGGAAGGCATTCCCAACCGCCTCAAAATCGGGTTTTCCCCGGATCGTTTCCAGGAGGTAGCAGAGGCTGATGATCCCCACAAAGACGGTAATGATCGCTTCCAGCATGCGGAAGCCAAATCGTTGTAGGGCAAGAATCGCGAAGGTGGCGATACCGGTGATCACACCGCAGAGGAACAGTGGAAGTCCGAAGACCAACTGGATACCGATGGCCGCCCCAAGAAATTCCGCCAAATCAGTGGCCATGGCAATGACTTCGGCAACAGCCCAAAAGACCCAGACAACCGGTTTCGGGAACTCCTGACCGATCAACTCGGCCAGATTCAGCCCGGTGGCAATACCCAATTTGGCGGAAAGAGATTGGATGAGCATCGCCATGAGATTCGATGCCACGACAACCCAGACCAGGAGGTAGCCGTATCGCGCACCCGCTTCGATGTTCGTGGCAAAGTTCCCGGGATCGACGTAGGCGATGCAGGCAATGAACGCCGGTCCCAGAAACGGCAGGATGCGGCGCAACCGCCCGCTCGACTGCCCACCCTCCAGGACACTGGCAGCAGAGGAAACGGTGGAATGATCGAAACCACTCCCTACTTCTTCGCCGGCGTATCGTCTCCGGCCTAACGCTTCATCGGATTTCTGTTCGTCGCCCATGAGGATGCGAATATTGCCTGATGGATCGCTGCGAAGAGTTCTGCGACCCGGATTAGCTGAAGCTATATCTACAACTAGCCTAGAACAAAACCGACCTTCGAAATGCGACGAATACATAATTCATCATAAATCTGGGGATTCGAGTTCTCTTCTCACGGAGCCCTCCTGCAAGCTCGTTGAAATGTGCAGAGAAGTCGGAACTCGCCGGACTGATACGATTGAGCTTCGTTGCTTTCAATCGACGACAGGGTGATCGACGTAATGGCCCTTCCTCTTCACCTGACGCTTTTACCAGCGAGATCGATTCCCAGCCTGATCGCTTTTGCCTGCCATTTCCGCGTGGGGTCCTAGACGCATGGAACTTGGGACCGCGCTGGATCAGGCTACCCCGGTCGACGAGATCGAGGCACCGATACGGGACGTCGCAACTTTCTCGGTGCGTGGCGCCTGGCGAATTCTGATCGGGAGCTGGTCGGGCCGGGTCGGGCTGCTGATGTTCGCGGTGATGATCGGCATCTCGATCTATGTGGTGACCACCTATCCGCGTGACTTCGGCTCGAGTCTCTGGAGCTCTCCCAAGGCTTGGTCGGATAATCCGAAAACGGTCGCGCCGAAATGGACCGCGCTTTGGAACGAGGATGCGGTTGAGAATCAGGCAACGACGCTAACCGAGCCGAGTGGATCGAGCGAACGCGGACCGGCGACGGTCTACGATTTCGATTGGACGATCGTACAGCGTGGCAGCGCGTTCCCATCCTTCCTCTCGACCACGATCACCGGGGTGACCTATACCGGACGCGCTCCGGTCATCGTAGTGACCTTGCTGCGGCCGGATGGAGGTGAGATCCGGCTGGCCAATCTTGCGGTTCCCGCGGCACGCGCTGGGGAGACGGAGCCGATTCAACGGTTTTTCGATACGCCGGAACGCCTGCTCCTGACGCAGTCGGACACGGCGCAGCAGTCGATACAGAGCTGGTTCCAGCAGGAGTACCCCGACGCCGGCGCGGCCATCGTCGATATCGGCGATCTCAATCAGGCGCTTTTTGCGATCCCTACCAGCGACGGTTTTGCCGCGTTGGTGGGCGACTACACCTTGCAGGTGCAAATGCTGGCCGCAGATCCCGACGATTCGGTGCAGTCGATTGCAAATGTCTACGGTGGCAATGTCTACGGTTGGATGGGCACCGACTCGCTGGGGCGCAATCTCTGGGAGGGGTTGCTCTACGGGTTTCCTGTGGCGTTGCTCATTGCCGTGGTGACGTCGGTGTTGTCGACGTTTTTTGGCGCAAGTTTGGGGATCATCAGTGGCTACTCGGGCGGCAAAACGGATTCGGTGATTCAGCGCGGGGCGGACATCGTTTCGAACGTGCCACTGTTGCCGTTGCTGATCTTTCTCGTGTTCATCATCGGACCGAATCTTGCCGTCATCTTGCTGGTGCTGGTGGCGTTTAGCTGGCCGGGGCTGACCATCCTGGTGCGTTCGATGGTCCTGTCGTTGCGAACCGGCAATATCGTCGAAGCGGCCAAAGCCATGGGAGCATCGCGCACGCGCATCATGACGCGGCATGTCTTTCCGCAAGTGGCGCCATTCATCGTGGCACAGATGATCTTTGCGGCCCCGGCGGCGATTCTGGCGGAAGCCTCACTCAGCTTTCTGGGATTGGGTGACCCGTCGATCCCGACTTGGGGACAGATGTTGGAATCAGGTTTCCGCACCGGCGCTTTATACGTGGGCTATTGGTGGTGGGTTATCCCGCCGGGCGTGCTGATCATCGTGACGGCGCTGGCGTTTACGTTGCTGGCACTGGCTATGGAGCAGGTCGTGGATCCCCGATTGCGCGATCAACGGTAGTCAATCGGTGTGGTTCACAATGCCAGCGTCCCCCTTGGTGCACAGGGAAGAGGCGGTGTCGATGCTCTACTCACACCCTGGATTTCGCAATAAGAAGGACCGACGCGTCCTGCCCGCTCTTCACCTGGAGGGCAAGCCATCCAAACCTGCGCTTTGCCCGTTCGGGCTGAACTGATCGAGCGCTTGATGCATGGATTTGTTGGTGATGCCCCAATGGGACTGGTGCCAAACGGCAACGCCTTTATCGATGAGCAGGAGCTGCGGAGATTCATGCCGAACTCCGGTGCGTCGCTCGAGGTCGTGTGTCAGGTTCTGTTGCCGACTGACATCGATCGTCACGACATCGAGTTCGGATCCTGCAACCTGCCTTCGTGCGAAGGCGCTGACCGGACAATACGGATCGTCGAGAAACACCATTCGAGGATGTTCGACCGAGGCCGCGAACACATCATCGAGATCGACTTCTTTGAATCTTTCGGGCTGCACTGAACCTACTCCGAGCTCATCCCTGCGCCGAAAGCTGTTGACACTTCGAAGAAGGAGATAGCCGCCGATGATGGCGGCAACAATAATTACGAGTTCCACGAATTGAACATATGGTTAGTCCTCATCCAAAGGGTTTTCGTAGGTGTCACGATTCCCTGTATTGCAGATTTGATGTCTCGCTTGTGTCGGTCGACCCGGACCACGCGGTTTTGCAATTCCGTCGTTTTCAACCGATACGAAGTATGTCCTGTCTCGCGAAAATGGGGCCCGGTTCGAGAGAAATTCGGGAATACACTTCATCCGGAATCCCGATATCGGCCAGATAGATCTCACCAGTCACGTCATGCGCGCCATTTTTCCAAAGCCCCGTTTTGGGAAGGGCAAGCGTGAGTGTTGCGGTTGCGCGAATACATGCAGACGAGATGTGACCATCGGTCGCGTCCAGTCCGGAGGGAAGATCGAGGCTCAGAATGGGACCGGTGTTGTCATTCGCGGCGTCGATCAATGAACGTACCGTCCCGGTCGGCTCCCCAGCCAAACGGTAGCCGATGAGCCCATCAATAATCACCTGAGGCGCACCCAGCGAAATCGCATCCCCAGGATTGTGGATAGGGACACCCAGGCGCTGGAGAGTATGGAGCTGATGAGCCGGCACCCCATCGAATCGTTCAGCGGGCCTGGAGAGCCACACCTCGACGTCAGCGCACCACCCGTGCAACCGTCGAGCGGCAACCAGTCCTCCGCCGCCATTCCCACCGGTTCCCACCAGGACTGCAACGCGCTTTCCCTGAGGGTCGCCCTCGAGAAATCGCGTCCGGGCGAGATCTGCCAGATGATTTCCCGCGAGTTCCATCATCTGAAGAAGGTCGATGCCGATGTCGCGAATCATGATGTCATCGATCAATGACATCTGCTCCGCTGTCACGGAAGGAATCGTCGATTGCCGACATCCGGCAAAGTGTTGGTCAATAGCCATTGCTCTCTCCTCTTGATCGCTCTGTGCCTGGCAGGGTCCGCCTCATGGGAGCATTCGCCTGACGCGCTTCTCGGCCATGCCAACCATGAGTCTGGCTCTGTCAGTTGGACGTGCTTTTGCCACTTCCATGACCGCCCGGACGTATTCCACCTGGGAGAATAGCAGCGGCATATTGCCGAGAAACGAGCCATTTCGCGCGTCGATTTCCTCTGCCAGCAGCCCCAGCTCTCCGACGCTCTCCTCTACTTTCTGCAGGACTTTCTCGGCCGCATCGACCCGGCCGTCCCGCGCGTAGGCTGTGGCTAGCCAAAAGGTGCACGGCAGAAAGGCCCCTTCGAATTCTCCCAGCGGCAAGTTGGGATGTCCTGGCGTTTCCGATGGCAGGAAGCGGTGGACGAGACCGTCGATAGCAAGGGTTTCGACAATTCGGTCGGTGGTGGCGACGACCCGCGGATGGTCACCTGGAAGAAATCCCATGACTGGGATGAGAAGCGCTGCCGCATCGAGCGTGTCGGCGTCATAACGCTGGGTGAAGGCTCCGAGCGTCTCGCTCCAACCTTGCTCCATGACTTCCTGATGAATGATTTCCATTTCCGTCGTCCACCGGTCGAGTTCATCGACCTGGCCGATCTTTTTGGCGATTTTCACGGCACGCTCGAGCGCAACCCAGCTCATCACCTTACTGATGACATAATGCTGCTCGACGGGAAGCTCCCAGATTCCACTGTCGGGGAGCCGCCAGTTCGCGAGCGTGTATTCCGCGGCAGCTTGCACGACGTTCCAGTAGGCATCTCGCCATTCGCCACCCTGGGTGAGATAGACGAAAGCACAGTCGTTGAAGTATCCGAGCGAATCGAGTTGTCGCTGTTCGAATGCGTGATTTCCGAACCGGATCGGCAGGGAGTTCCGATAGCCGGCGAGGTCAATTCGTTCGTGCTGGGTGACGTCGATCCTTCCATCGATTTGGTAGACGACCTGCAGGGGAGAATCGGTTGCGGAGTCGAGGTCGGCGAGCCAATCCATATATCGCTGAGCCGCAGTGGTTTCGCCGAGTAATGACAGGATTGCCAGAGAAAGTGACGCATCGCGGACCCAGGCCAACCGATAGTCGTAATTACGATCTCCACCGATTCGTTCCGGTAGCGATGTCGTCGGTGCAGCTACGAGCGAACCGGTCGGCGCATAGCTGAGCAATCTGACGGTCGCAGCCGACTGCCGGACGCGCTCCGATCGCGGGCCCGTGTAAATGATGTGACGGTTCCAATCTCGCCAGGTGCGGCGCGTTTGCTCGACTGCAAGCTGCACTCTGGAATCGCTCCAGACTGATGGTGACTCATTCAGCGACAGCACCGCTGTGAATTGCTCGCCTTCAGCTAATCTGAGTTCGGCGGTGCAGCCAGAGTCGTCAGTCGCGAGCGGCGCGCTGGTCCAGAGTCCGAGTGAGTGTTCTCCGACAGCAAAGACATTGCATCCAGCCAGCGTCTGTGGCGGTTCGATACCCGCGAACCCTGCGCGTGGCCGAACATCACACATCGCGTCACATTCCCCAGATATGCAAGTCAGTGTTCGCACCAGAACGCGACGTTTCGCATTGGCATCGCTACGATCGTCCTCCGGCCAGAGCATAACGTCGGTAAGGCGGAGCATCCCATCGTCGGTCTGCCATTCGGTGGTGAGAATTGCGGTGTTCGGTTCGTACCGCTGGGTACCGAATTTCGGATCCGGCGGCCCCAGGCGCCATGAGCCTCCCTGATCCGCATCGAGCAGGGCCCCAAACACGGGAATGCCGTCGTAATCGGGCAAGCACCACCAATCGATGGTGCCATCGGCCGCCACCAATGCGGCCGTGCGGCGATCGCCTATCACGCCATGCTGCTCAATCGGTGGGTAGGGAATGAATGGGGGAGGTAGAAGTACGTCTCTCGCCTATCATGTTATTGGTGACCGTCCGTTGGTAACCCCGGTTGGCTGTCGCGGTGCTTCATGCCCGGAGACTAGTTCCACCTTCGCCCGTCATTCGACCGTCGTCTGTAAGGAAGCTTACGGATGGTAGAACTTCGCTCATGCGACGCTATCGACATCTGGTCGTGAATGCTACCGAAGGGATTCGTGCTCAGCAGAACGACACGTCATCGAACGGAAGGCGTCTTACAGTTTCCAACCACTCGGAAAAATGGCCCCACTTTCGGCGAGAATCGACTGCAATAAAGCCGATACAGGACCGTTGAAAATTCCCTGTTTCGGCCGTCGGAGTCCACCTCACCAGGATCCGCCGATGTAGAATCTCATCCCAATCTGGTGCGCGATCGCCAGAGGGTGACGGAACAAGTTGCGTTGAGACCACATCGCAGAAACGCACCCACCATCGACCATCGGTGTTGAATTCGTTTATGAAGACCGCAGGGGAGCGTGCCAGCCATGTCTCAGAGTGATTACAACTACGCAGTGTTTCCACCCGAAGATGACGTCGACGCATTCGCTGGATTTTCCAGTCATCTGCCGGTTGGAGATTTCGCTTCTGATTCCGTGCTCACGAGACTCCAGGATCGCCGGAACGTGCGTCTCAGTGAGATCACGCGCCAAGGTCTCACGATCATCGAGTTTGGGTCACTGACCTGACCATACTGCGGGTTGGGGTGCCCAGCCCTTGACGAGATTGGTGAGATGTATGCCGACCGAGGCGTAGCGTCTGTTTTTGTGTATGTGCGAGAAGCGCATCCCGGGGAGCATTACGGGCACCACGAGACATTCGAGCAGAAGCTAGCGCTCGCCGAGGAATTTCAGAAACTCTTTGGCGTGCGTCGGCCAATTCTGGTCGATGACCTGCAAGGCACGGCTCATAACGCATTTGGCCGGTTGCCAAACATGACCTACATCCTGGATAAGGGCAATCGCGTTGTCTTTCGGTCGGACTGGACCGACCCGCCAATCGTTCGCGCTGCTGTCGACTATTTACTTTCCATGCGGGAGGAAAAGCGCGAGGGCCGACGGCTCGCTCCGTTCTATGCGGAGATCGAAGGTTCTCGATGGGTGAGCAATAGTGCATTTGCTGCTGGCCTGGAACGTAACGGACCTCGTTCCGTCCAGGAATTTGCAGATGCACAAGCGCGCTGGGAACGGGGCGAGCACCTGGGCAGTCTGAGACGGTCTCGCAAAAGCGAAGATTGACGTGGCGCGATCGTGTTTGGCAGCGCCTAAGCGGTGAGTCCTTCACAGTTGTCACGCGCCACATTTGTATGGACGATTTTCGATCAGCTACCGGGATTTCGGTAGAATTGAGATGGGCGTGCTCGGACTGGTAGCGAGGTTTCCCTTGTGAGAGACCATACGTGATTGAAGCCCTGATCGATTGAGGCACATCTTTCGATCGAACCCGTGCATCGAAGGCACCCGGGAATGAGGCCGGCAATTTCACAGTCAGCGCCGATTTCAAGGCGTGTAGGCTTGATTACATCATTCCCACTACCGTCGACACTATCTTGTGAGGGCGAAGTTCGTCGGCGATCCGAGCGACGATCCGAATCGATTTATCCGAGTGCATTCCGGGTGCATTCAATGAGAAGGTTACTGATGAATATCGGAGGAGTCGCTCAGAAGCAGATGCACACAAACTCACTTGTTACACGACGAGACATGCTTCGATGTGCAGGCGTTGCCGCAGTCGGCACCAGCGCTCTTCTGTCCAACATCGGGCAGAACGTGGCTGACGCCCACTCGTATTCTCTGGCCACCGTCTCCCTCCCTCCTGATATCGGACAAGCAGCGATTCAAGTTTTCATCGAGGAAACCGCTCACACCCTGCGTGGCAGCATGCTCGACTACTGGCGAGCGAATGGCGCAGCGTCGGTCTTCGGCAATCCCATTTCCGAGCCTTTCGCGGCGAGCGATGGCTACTACAGCCAGGCATTCGAGAACGTCGTCATGCAATATCGCGAGGAGTTTCTGTATACGCACGATCCGATCATGCGGCTCATGCCGATCGGGCGAATTGCCCTCGAGGGAGCCTTAGGCTGGGACGTTGGACGCTGGTTCGAGGGGCCTGCCTCGGCCCGTCGGCGCGACCAGTTGCTCGAAGCAGTTTCGTCACGCAGCGTGGCGGATCCCGACATCGCATCGATCGTGGCGGAGGGAGGAGTGTTCGTTGAAGAATCGGGGCACACGATCTTTGGCGACATCCTCGCCTGGTATCGCATGAATGAGGGGGCGTTCTACTTCGGAGCGCCGTTGACCGAGCCGTTTCGTGAGAACGAGCAGACATTTCAGTACTTTGAAGGTGGGCTCGTCGCGGTCGAAGACGGTCAGGTCAAGTTAGTCCCGCTTGGACGAAAGCTGGCCGGCCAGCTGGGTATCGACACGACGCCTGTTGACGAGAATGGGCTCCCGCGTTACGACGAGCTTTTGTTCTGGAAGATCGATAATCCGACACCGCTTGGCGATCCGCGCGCGCAGGGCCGCAAATGGCTCGAGATCAGCATCACGCAGCAGACCCTCTACGCCTACCAGGGCAATACGTTGATCTCCAGCTCACTTGTGAGCACGGGACTGTCACCGAATGACACGCAGCTCGGTTTCTTTCACGTTCGGCTCAGATTTCCCGTCCAGGACATGGATGGATTTACCGATCAGACGGGTGAGGTGCTCGGTTTTGGCGACGCGCCTCCGGGGACGACTCCGTACGAGGTCAGCGATGTTCCGAATGTCCTGTATTTCAGCATGGCCGCGGAAGCGATTCATGGTGCCTACTGGCACAACAACTTCGGACAAAGAATGAGCCACGGTTGCGTCAACTTGCCATTGCAGGTAGCCGAGTGGCTCTACGGTTGGGCGCCGCTCGGAACGGAAGTCTGGATCCACGAATAGTCTGCGGGACATTTTTGACGGAGCAACGTTCGAATTCCTCTGCCAGCTCTTGTTTCGGTGGAAGATAACGAACAACTCGCCAGGTAACCCGACTCCTGCCGTGACGCGCGAATAACCCGGGCGACAGCCGGCACGCTCTCATTAAAAAGAGAGGCACAAAAGTTGTGCCTCTTTTCTAATGATGAATCTTCGACTGCCTGGGCCCGTCCGGGGTGGAGCTTACTCGGTCAATTTCCAGCCGCGATTATGGGAATCAGACCGCCAGGGAGGCGCTTGAGATCACAGAATTACCGACACGAAAAGTTGCCTGATGGTCGCTCGGAACGATGGGATCGATTGGCCGGTCAGGAGCAATTAGCGAAGAGTTGCGCAATCCTCTCCCCACGTTTGGACGAACGCCTGGGCACGGTAATCACGACTACATCGGTATCGTGACACGCGATGCAAACTGAAGAGGAATCACGCTGCTGGTCATTGCTGCTTTGCGATTGGGCAAGGCGAATCCGGTGGCACACGACAGACGAAGGAAGCATCGTGGAGCGAACTAAACCCGAAAACGTGTTCGATTTGATCATCATTGGCGGAGGGGGCGCTGGCAGCGTCGCTGCGGCGTCTGCGGTATCACGGGGCGCCCGCGTCGCGATGATCGAGCGCTGGAAAATTGGGGGCACCTGCCTGAACGTTGGATGCGACCCCACGAAAGCGTTGGTCCGAAGCGCGGAAGTGATGCACCTCAGTCGTAACGCCGACCAATTCGGGATTCGGACCAGTCACGTCGACGTCGATTGGCCGACCGTGATGAGCCGGGTTCAGCATGTGATCGACACGATACGGGGCGGCGACGGAGATCAGAACGTACGTGACTCGGGAGTCGTGCTCTACAAGGGGCATGGTCGATTTCGCTCACCGCATGAGATCGAGGTCAACGGGTCGGTGCTGGTAGGCGACAAAGTGATCATTGCGTCCGGCGCACGCGAGGTTGTGCCAGCTATCGACGGGCTACAGGAAGTCGGCTTCATCACAAATGTTCAAGCCGTAGAACTGCCACAGTTGCCGGCTTCACTGGCGATCATCGGTGGCGGCACAATCGGCGCAGAGTTTGCGCAGATATTCGCGCGTTTTGGTGTCACCGTCACAATAGTGGGTTCTCGAGACCGCCTGCTCCCACGGGAGGATCCGGACCTTTCTTCAGCACTGGAGGATGTTTTCAGGAGAGAAGGCATTCGTATCGAGACTGGCGCGCGAATTTCCCGTGTACGTCAGGAAGATGGCATCAAGATCTTGAGCTGCGAGCGGGGTGGCGGACGAATGGAAGTCCGGGCGGAGGAGATTCTCGTCGCCGCCGGCCGCACCCCTACCGTGCACGGACTTGGTCTGGAAGCGGCCGGAGTCGACTACGGTGAAGAGGGGATCGTCGTCGACGAAAATCTCCGTACGAGCGCGGACCACATTTGGGCGGCGGGTGACGTGACTGGTCGTTTCCCGTTCACGCATGTCGCGGATTACCAGGCACGCATCGCCGAGTTCAACGCCCTCAGCGGAATGATTCCGCAGCGTTTCGATGAGCATGCGTTGCCCTGGGTAACGTTTACCGACCCAGAGCTGGCCCGCGTGGGGTTGACCGAACAGCAAGCAATCGACGCAGGATATGACGCGGTAAGCGCGACGGTAAAGATGGGCGATATGGCACGCGCAATAACGTCTGGCGAGACAGATGGTCTTGTCAAGCTAGTTGCGGACCGTGCAACGGGCCAGATTCTGAGGGGGACATATTTTGGCGGCGGGTGGTGGTGAGCTGGTGGGTGAAATCGCGCTTGCCATGAGAATGCGCCTTCCAGTCTCGGCGATTGCCGAGACCGTTCATCCCTATCCAACAAATTCAGAAGCGGTATTTTGGGCAGCGTTCGAACTAGCTCAAATCATTGTTCCGCCGTTGTTCACCAACGCAAGCGGGTCGCCGACAACCCCTCTGGTGAAGGCCGCGTGAAAAACATGTCTGAAGGCAACGTTTCAAAGCAGTTTCGCTGCTCTGCTCTACCTCGAGAGAACCGTTTTCCGACTTTGGGTTTAAATTCGTCAATAGGCTGAGGTTTGCAGGCGCCCACGGCGCCCATGCTGGAGACGTGGCTGGTTGACAGCGCAATGAGACAACGGGGTCAATGTTCGACTTTAGTCAACCTTTAGAGAAGGTACGCTTCCAATCCATTGGAATCCAGGATCTTGATCATGCGCGGCTCGACCTCGATGAGCCCGTCGCTGCGGAAGCGGCCCAGGATCTGACTGACGGTTTCCCGGTAAATACCCAGGCGTTCAGAAAGCTCCTGGTGGCTGTACCCGGTGACCACGCCATCGGCATCCGCCTCTTCGAGAAGCAGCGCCGCCAGTCGAGCCGGTACTCCCCGGAACGCAATCGCCTCGAGGGCGATCTCGCGCGCCTGTAAGCGGTCGCCCATCTCGGCCAGCAAGCGAAGCCCAACGTCTGGATTTCGGCGGATCAGGGATTGCATGTCGTTCCGGCTGAGCACGCAGATAACGCAGTCTTCGGCAGCCTCGGCAAAGCACCCGTACATTCCCTGGCCGATAAGATTCATCTCTCCAAAAATCGTGTGAGCATCCAGCGTCGAGACGACCAGTTTCCTCCCATCCTCCGTTGTGCGGTAGAGATTGACCCGGCCCTTCTTCAGGATGAATACGACCTCGCTGGCTTCCAGAGGCGAATAGAAGACACGCCCTCGTTCGCACGTGACCATGGCCGTACTGGTCGCGAGCCAATCACGTTCCTGCGCGGAGAGTGACGCGAGGATATCGGTTTCACGGAAGTGCCAAAGCTTCGTCTCCAGCTCATCCAGCGGGGGGGAGGACAGGCCGGGGTCTTACGACGCCGGGTTTTGAGTTCATCAAGTTTTTGTTGAATGATGGGTGTCAGGGGCATCGGTCTTCTTCCATGATCCGACTAAGCCGCTCCCGAATTTCCTCCACGTCTGGATTACCAAGACTTATGACTTTTCCATCCAGCAAATACGTGGGAACTGCGAAAACAGATTGGGGACGGATGGTGCCGGGATCATCCAAGTCTACGACATGGATGTCCAGATTCCAGATTTTCCAGTTGGCGACGACCGCGGCCAAAGCGAGCGCGTCCGCGCAGGCATAACACCCAGCGGCGATATAGATATCCAGCCGGTGCTGAATTTGCGCACGCGGTTGTAACAGCAACATCGATCTGCTCCGTTCTCAGGGGGCCGTCGGAGTGGCGGCTAATAGGGGCTCGAGCGCGGCGACCACGTCGGGCGGCATGAGGGTGCCATACCGCACCACACGGATGACGCCGTCGCGATCGAGAATGAAGGTCGAAGGCATGGCATACACCTGGTACATCTGGGTGACATCTCCCTTGGAGTCGAGCACGAGCGGATAGGTGATCTGTTCATTTGTGGCAAACGCGTTGGCAGTGGCGAGCGATTGGCCAACATTGACGCCGACAATCGTGATTTCCGACCCATAACGTTCGGCCAATCGTTGTAATGCCGGCATTTCGCTCACGCAAAAAATGCACCACGTGGCCCAAAAGTTCAGCACGACCGGGTGGCCACGTGTGTCTGCCAGCTCCACCAGGTTGCCTCCGAGATCCTGAAGACGGAAGTTGGGCGCAAGTTGCCCGACGGCCGGACCAGTGGCCAGATTGGCTGCTACGTTCACCGGCCGAACTTGCGCAACCGGACCGTGCAGCGTGGGTTCCCAGGGCCGGGCCACGATGACTCCCACAAGCACGATGTTGAGCGCCAGCAACAGTGCCGGCATGGCAGCGCTCAATCGCTCGCGCGAGGTCGGCACTGGATTTTCGAGTTCGCTCTCAACTGGCTGCATGGATTCTCAGGATATTTTGCGAAGCTGACGATAGCGCGTGTCGTCCTTGGTCCAGACGATCCCACTATTGCGAATGCCAGCGAAGGTCATGTCTTGCGCGGCAGCGAGCAAGCTTGTGACAACGGCACGCTGACCATCAGCATCGCCGACCTCACCGAATGTCAATCCGAACGGCGTCGCTACGAAAAGCGAACGTGAGGGCTTGATGATGGCGGTGATTTCGGCAACCTGAGTGATCGACATGGTGCACAGCCCCGCTTCGTCGAAAACGCGCTGAAGCAGTCCCACGGACTGCTGGCAGACCGGTCAGGTTGGAACCAGCAAGACGAGGTCGGGTTGCTCGGCGGCAACCAACCGCGCCACTTCTGGCGCCGTAACTTCGAGCAGCTCGGTTGGGTCCGGAATGTATCCCATGAATGAATACATAGTCGGGGTCAGCCCGCGTATCTTCCCCTGATCCACAGCATCCCTGAGGTGGTCCAAGGGAAGCACGACGTTGAGGTCTTCGAGGGCGCGCTTGGTATCGTATCCAACGTGGGTCAGCGAAAGCTCGCTGAACGCGCTCTCGGACCCAAATGCGCGGAAGCTCGAGTCACCCGCTTTCGATTTGGTATCGAATCGTTTGTCGGATCTCAGATGCACGCCGCCGGTCGTGACGAGCGCAATGCGGGCCTCGGTCAGCGGAACAGCCATTGGATTGAGCGGGGAAAATTCGTCGAACGATCGCCAGTCAAATCCCGGAAAGAGGCGCTGGCTGACGAACTCTCGTTCCACCTGGGAGAAGTCCACGCCTGGCGTCACGAAAGTCCTCCGTCCGTTTCTGCGGCCATCGGCTTCCGTATCTGAATCAACATTCCACGGTGATCGATCCGCGCATTCCTGAGAGCACGTGGGGGACACAGAAGTATTTGTAAGCTCCAGGCGTATCGAACGTGTGGAGGTAGTGTTCGCCCGGTTGCAGGAGCTCGGAACCCCAAGGTTCCGCACCGTCTGGCAACAGCACGTACTCCGGGTGACTCTCGGAGACCGGATTCTGTTCCGGATCATCGGTAGCTGTATGGGGCATGCTGCTGTCGTTGACCCACTCGATGGTGTCACCGGACTTGATCGTGATGTTTTCCGGATCGAATCTAAGCTGGTTTGTCATCTTGACGATGTGCGTCGGACGGGGAGTTCCCTGGACCGACCTTGAAGCGCCGGGAGACGCACAGGGGACTGGCGTGCCCTCAAGGGTCGACGAATGGCCGCTCGTTCGTTGTGAGAACGCGACTGACGGTATAACACTGGCGATCACCACTGCCACCGATCGCTGAAGCAGATTCCTTCGATTGAGCACCAGTTTTCCGGGTTTTCGCGCACGCAGCTCTTGGCTCATTCTTTTCATCTCTCTTACGGATCGACCAAGGCGGAAGCCCGATCCGCATGCAGTTCGGGCTTCTGCCTCGAGCAGAATTGATTATTCGCCGACGACGACAGTGAATTCGACGTGGCCGAAGGATTCGAACATCGTGTGGTCGTTTTGCACGGGCTCGATCCAGATTGTATGCAAGCCGGGACCCCAGGCGCTGAGATCGAGGTCGAACGTATTGGCCCCAGGCATAAGCACCATACCCGCCATCGACATCATGGCCATCTCTCCGCCCATGTCATCCGAATGACCTTCGGCTGGGGTTCCGCTCATCTCCATCTCAGGAGAGGCCATCGCGTCCATGCTGTCCATCATGCCCATAGGCGTATCGACGAAGACGTGATAGTGCCCGTAGCCGGGAACGTTTTGCTTGCCTTCCAACTCCTCGGACGGGTTGAAGTTGACTGGCTCCACTTCGATGCTGACGACCGATGTGACGTCCGCGCCATCGGTGGGGGAGACGAGGGTCACTCCCGGTTCGCCGAGATCCTCTGGCTCCGGCAGCGGAATCGGGTTGGCGGGTTGGTAATCGAACTCTACCTGTTGCGCCGTGTCCGCCATGTCCATATGGGTATTGGACGCAAGATCGACGATGAGGGTATGCGTGCCTGCTGCTAGTCCCGCGCCCGGAACCGAGAAGGTATCGCCGCAGTAGAAGTTGGTCAGGTTCGCCATCGTCATCCCGTCGACCATGACGTGAATGTGGCCCACGCCGTCTTCATCGGGTCGACCGGACTGGGTGCAATCGACCACGAAATTGTTGATCTTGACCTGCACATCGATCATATCGGTCGTAATGACATCACCCGACGCGGGCGAGAGGATCTCGAGTGACGGGGATTCGTCCTGGGCGGCCACGCCCCCCCTGATTGGGGCCAGGAGGGGAGTTGCCAGGAGTCCCGATGCGATCAGCAGACGGCGATTGAGCTTTAGCGATGTAATGGACGATATCGACATAATGCACTCCGATTCGTAATATCGGCAACCCCGCGGGATGCCCACATCACGCATAGCCCAAAAGTGGGTCGATTCCACCGTAGAGCGTGCGTAGTGCACCGTCTGTAAGCGCGATTACACCGATCGCGTGAGAAGAGTTTCCGAAGCAGAAATCGAGCGCGAAGATAAATCGCGATTTTCGAAGATCGCAACGTGGCGACGCTGCTGGCGACTATCCTGCCGAAGCTGGAGCCAGCGGTTGATCCCCAACTGCGCGATCCACGTTGAACGACCGTCGCGGTCCACGTTGCGTGAGCGCTTCGATGGCAACCATCAACCGTTCCAAATCATCATGGTCGTTGTATCCCTGGTAGGAGACGCGCACCATATCGAGTCCACCCCACGACGTCATTGGGACTTCGATTCGGTAGTCGTCGTACATGCGTTGTTTGAGTTTGACGGGATCGTCGGTGCGGATCGGGCAGGCGACCAACTGGGCGTACCACTCGGACGAATCGGGATGGATTGGTTCGAGACCGCTGAAGTCGGCAATACGCTGGCGCGTTTCCCTGGCGAGTTCATGACAGCGGGCACGGACCGTTGGCCAATCATGCTCAGCCTGGAATTTGATGGCATCAGGGACCGCCAGGAAAGCTGCTGGATCGCGGGTGCCTTGCCATTCGTTTCGCTGAACGAAAGACGATGGCTCGAGCACGCCGTGTTTCCCCCAACCCCAGCTGATGATGAGCGATTCGACCCAGCCCTGCTCCTCGGGCCTCACGTAGATAAACGCCGAACCCTTGGGAGAGCAAAGCCACTTGTGGAAATTACCGGTGTAGACATCGGCTCCCAGCGTGTGCATGTCGAGCGGGATCTGCCCAGGAGCATGCGAACCGTCGACGATGGTCAGAATGCCGGCCTCACGCGCGCGCTGGCAGATCAGTTCGATGGGAAGTGTGAGCGCGGTGGGTGACGTGATATGACTAAAGAAGATGGCTTTGGTCCGCTGGGTGACTTGCGACCAGAGCGAATCGACGATCTCTTCCTGCGATGTGACCGGCAGCGGGATATCGTGGCTCACCAGGCGAGCGCCCATCTTGTCGAGGAGCCAATCCCAGGCCATCGTGCAGGCGCCATATTCGTGATTCGTAGTCAGGATCTCGTCGCCTTCCTCGAGCTCGAGGGAGCGGATGATGAGGTTGACGCCCCAGGTGGAATTCGTAATGTTGACCACCGAGTCCGGCGGGCAGTGGAGATACGTGCTGACCTCGTCACGAACCGTCGCCAGTAGATCGTCGATCCGCCGGCCGAGGAATTCAACCGGTTGCCGTTCGAGCTCGCGTTGCCATCGTTGATAGGATTCGAAGACAGGAATCGGACAAGCGCCGAAGGAGCCATGATTGAGGAAAGTCACCTCGGGATCGAGGAGGAAGAGCTCTTTCAACGGATTCTCTGGCACGGGCAACCCAAACCTCGCGAAACACGAATGAACGCGGCAACAATCACAGGTGGACCCCGACTGGTCTGGCCTTTGGGCGCAGTATACAAGGGAGCTGTAACTAGTTTCCCGGAATGGAGCAGAACATGAACGACTCGCGATGGGCATTGGTGACCGGAGTGGGGCGAGAGGTCGGCATTGGGGCAGCCATTTGTCGAGCGCTGGCGAGCAATGGCGTCTCTCTCTGCTTCGCAGGTTGGACACATTATGACGTCGAAATCTATGGTGGTGAGCACCGAACCTGGCACGAATCGTTTACGGAGGAGCTCCAGGATTTTGGGGTTGAAGCATTTGGCGTGGAGGTCGATCTCTCCGATCCAGCGGCGATCCATACGCTCATGGAACAGGTGCGCAATCGAGCTGGCATGCTCTCCATATTGGTAAACAATGCGGCGTTCTCGACCCACGGTGACATCGACGAGCTGACGGCTAAACAGCTCGATGATCACTATGCGGTGAATGTGCGAGGGATGGCATTGCTGACGCAAGCGTTCGTGCGGCAATGGTCTGGCGAGAGCGGAGGACGGGTGGTCAACATGACCTCCGGACAGGGCCTTGGACCGATGCCGGGTGAACTGGCTTACGCGGCCAGCAAAGGCGCGGTTGAAGCGTTCACGACCTCGGTTTCCCCGACATTAGCGGCACGAGGGATCACGATCAACGCGGTCAATCCAGGGCCGACCGATACCGGCTGGATGACCGACGAGCTCAAAGCGATCTTGCTGCCGCAATTTCCCATGGGTCGGATCGGAAATCCGGAAGATCCCGCAAGGTTGGTGGCGTTCTTGTGCAGCGAGGAAGCCGGATGGATTACCGGTCAGGTGATGAACTCGGAGGGCGGGTTCTGGCGGAAGTAGCGCGTGCCGGGATGTACGAACGGGGCTACGTTTGCGAACTCGCCAGCGTCGCCAGAGGCGTTCCCGAGATCCAGGCAGAACCTATTCGCAAGCAAGCATCGACACGGTTCCCAACTCAGGCTTCCCACTTTCCCAGATCTAGTGACCTGTAATGGTGGACAGTAGATTGGGATCAAGCGTCGATTATCGGAATTGTCAGGCGTTGGCGAGCCGTCGGGTGTGCTGGTTTGCGCCGATGCCGATCCCGTAATAGATGAGTCCCTCACGTTCGACGCGAACCGGATCGAGCATATTTCGGCCGTCGAAGATGACCGGGGTCTTCAGCTCGGAGCGGAGCAGGTCAAAATCGGGCATCTTGAAGGTGCGCCATTCAGTGCAGACCGCGAGCGCATCGGCGCCGGACAATGCGGCTTCGGCATCCTCGGCCAGGATGAGATCGCCGTTATCGATTTCCGATGTGAAGAGATGCGCGGCTTCCTTCATGGCGACGGGATCGTAGGCCTGAACCTTGGCGCCAGCGTTCCACAGCGCTGTCATGAGATTGATACTGGGCGCTTCGCGCATGTCGTCGGTATTCGGTTTAAAAGCGAGTCCCCAAAGAGCGAAGGTTTTGCCCGTGAGGTTCCCCTCAAAATGGGACGAGATTTTTTCGAAGAGTTGGTCCTTTTGCCGGGCGTTGACCTGGTTGACTGCACGCACCAGCTGAGCGTCGTAACCAACAGATTCAGCGACCTTTTCCAGCGAAGAGACATCCTTGGGGAAGCAGGAGCCGCCGTAGCCACACCCGGGATAAATGAATGAATACCCGATGCGTGGGTCCGAGCCTATGCCAACGCGGACATTCTCGATGTCGACTCCGATGCGCTCGGCAATGTTGGCCATTTCGTTCATAAACGAGATCTTGGTGGCGAGCAGGGCGTTGGCCGCGTACTTGGTGAACTCCGCCGATCGGAGATCCATAACCATCAATCGGTTATGGTTGCGGTTGAACGGGGCGTAGAGTTCACGCATGAGCTCAGTGGCCCAGGGGTTGTTGCTCCCGACGATAATGCGGTCTGGCCGCATGAAATCGTCGATAGCCGCTCCTTCTTTGAGGAATTCCGGGTTGGAGACGACCGCGAACGGGATGTCCGCTTCTCGCTTGCGAAGTTCGTCGCGGATGAGTTCGGCAACGCGGTCGCCGGTGCCGACCGGAACGGTCGATTTGTCAACCACCACGGTCTGTTGCGTGATGGATTGTCCGATCGAACGAGCCACGGCTTCGACCGCCGACAAGTCGGATGACCCATCTGGCAGCGGCGGCGTACCGACACAGATGAACACGACAGCGGCATGTTGGATCCCCGCTTTGGCATCGGTCGTGAATTCGATGCGGCCGGCTTTGAGATTACGCTGCAGCATCTCAGTCAGACCGGGTTCGAAGATGACCGATTCCCCCTGTCGCAGCCGTGCGATGCGGTTGGGATCGATATCGACGCCAACGACGTGGTTTCCGGCTTCTGCAAAACAAGTGCCCGTCACAAGGCCAACATAGCCCGTGCCGAAAATCGTGATCTCCAACGTACGTGTCCTCGGTGAGATTCTGGGTGAATAAAGTCGAGCGTCAGCGTCGACCGCAACGCGAATTCTACGATGGATTGTCAACCACCCGGCCCGAGAAAGACCGGGAAGCGGACTTTCCCGGTAAACTTCTCAACAACCTTGCATGGATCGTTGCAGCCATCCGTGCCCTAACGTAACGCGAATGTACAAAGTCGGAGTAACTATTGGATAACTCAACACCGAAAACAGACAAACCGCAGCGACGCCGCCGCCGGCGACCAGCATCCAGTGATGCGGCCGTCTCGGACTCGTCAACACAGTCTGCAGCGAACGCTAATGGCGGAAACAAGCGTCAATCAACAAAGTCGGAAAAGGCGAATGAGCCGTCCGGCGTGAGTGGCCCGAAAGGACGCTTGCGAGTAATTCCGCTCGGCGGTGTGGGCGAGGTCGGGAAAAACTGCACGGTCGTCGAATACGAGAACGACCTGATTTTGCTCGATGCCGGCGCGAAGTTCCCGGAAGACGATCAGCTTGGCGTCGATCTGATCGTGCCCGACGTCTCATATGTGAAAGAACGGGAAAAGAATCTCCGCGCGATTCTGATCACGCACGGGCATGAGGACCATATTGGCGGGCTGCCGTTCATCATGATGCAGCTCCGGCCGAAGGATCCCGTGCCAGTCTATGGACCGGCGCTGGCTATTGGCCTGTTGGACGCAAAGATGCGGGAAAGCCGCACCGAAAAGTATGTCGACTTGCGCCCGATCCAACTGGGACAGCGACTTACCTTCGGCAAGCTCACGGCCGAGTTTATACATGTGACGCATTCGATTCCCGATACCAACGCGATTGCGGTGCATTCGCCCGTTGGGACGATTGTGGATACGGCGGACTTCAAGTTCGATCCGACCCCGATCATGGGGAAACCGACGAACGAGCGACGCTTGCGCAAGCTGGGGGAAACCGGGGTGCTCGCGCTGTTCTCGGACACCGTCCGGGTGGAGAGCGAAGGATCGACCCCGAGCGAGCGAGTGGTCTATGACACCATGCGGCGAGTGATCCAGCGATCGAAGGGGCAGGTCATCATCGCCACCTTCGCCTCGAACATCAGCCGGCTCAAGATGGCGCTCGACGCTGCGCAGCAGAGCGGCCGCAAAGTCGCTGTTGCGGGTCGCAGCATGGAGCAGAGCTCGCGCGTGGCGCAGGAGCTGGAATATCTCGATCCCGAGCCTGGACTGCTGATTTCCCTGGAAGAGGCGCTCCGGTTGCCACCCGAGCGACGGCTGCTGGTCGTTACCGGGAGCCAGGGTGAGCCTGCGGCAGCGCTCGCGCGCATAGCGATGGGAGCGCATCCCAAATTGCGGGTCGCGCGTGGCGATGTCGTCATCATCTCGGCTTCGCCGATTCCCGGTAACGAAGAAACGGTGTCACGCACGATCGACAACCTTTTCCGGCGTGGCTGCGAAGTGGTGTACAGCGCGATCGAGCGCGGCGTGCATGTTTCCGGTCACGCGGGTCGAGACGAGCTGAAGAAAATGATCGAGCTCGTGCAACCGAAGTTTGTTGTGCCGATCCACGGTGAGTACCGGCACATGGCGCTCTATCGGGAACTGGCGAAGACGGCTGGCATCCCGTATGACCACGTCTTCTTCCCGGAGATTGGTGGTGTACTGGAGTTCACCGCCGATAAGTTGATGCCAAAGGGTCGCGTGAAGTCGGGTTCGATACTCATCGATCGACTCGGCGATCGAGATGGCGGGCAGGTCATTCTGCGCTCACCCGACACGTTGGCCGATGACGGCATCGTGCTGGCGACCGTAGTGGTTCGCCGGGAGACGGGCGAGATCATAGCCGGACCAGACCTGATTGGACGTTCGTTGAAAGCGGATTTGACGCCGCAGCGACTCGATCAGGCTGAAGATGAACTTCGCAAAGTGATGGCCAAGCAAAAGCGGGGTGAAGTCGAGCCCTCCTTCTATGCGCGGCGCATGAAAGAATCGGTCGCGAAGTCGCTCTATCGCAATACCAAGAGCCGACCGTTGATCTTGCCAGTCTTGACAAAGATCTAGCAAGCTGCGATCAGATCCCTTACGAAAGAACGCCGCCCGGTTACGGGCGGCGTTCCTGGTGTCCAAGTTCTGCTGATCGCGGCTAGTGAGATGTGACGAGAACGCGCTCGACCTCGTCACCAGCAGGGACGTCTTCGCAGGCCCACCGGGCGGACCAGTCGGAGATCGCTTCGACGACCAGGCCAAGGTCCTGTCCTTTTTCTGTGAGCTGATACTCGATGCGAACCGGTGTTTCCGGATAAACCACGCGGGTCACCACGCCTTCCGCTTCCAGCTCTTTCAGGCGCTCTGACAACAGGCGATCGCTCAATCCCGGGATAGCATGCGCGATGTCACTAAAACGGGTCTCGCCACTGAGAAGGGCACGCAAAATGGCACCGGTCCAACGACGACCGATAAGTTCGATCGACTTATGAAACTTGGGACAGAAGCTTTCCTGAAATCGTGTGTCGTTCATCGTAGGTCGATCCTAATATATCGTAAGACCCTTGACATTAGTTAGTCGCAAGGGTATAGTCGCTGACGAAGTGTAAGTCACTGGATAAGCGACTTACAAGTAGCGTTTTTTATGAGAAGGATGGATTTTTCAATGACGGCAACCACTACCATGACCGGAACAACCACATACGCGATCGATGCGTCGCACTCTCAGGTTGGATTTTCCGTGAAGCACATGATGTTCTCGACGGTGCGAGGCGACTTCCGCGTGTTCGAAGGCACAATCGTGGTCGACAACGATAATCCAGCCAATTCGAGCGTTGATGTCACGATCGATGCCTCGACCATCACGACGGGTGATCTGAAGCGCGACGAGCATCTGCGATCGGCTGACTTCTTCGACGTCGAAACCTACCCGACGATCACGTTCAAGAGCACCTCGATCGACTTCAAAGATGTTGAGGATTTTACGATCCTCGGCGAGCTGACGATGCATGGTGTCACCGAGCCGGTGAAGATCAAGGCCGAGCAGACCGGAGAGGGTACGAACCCCTGGGGTGTCGATGTCGTCGGTTTCGAGGGAACCACAAAGGTCAATCGCAAGGATTTCGGTCTCAACTGGAACGCCGCACTTGAGAAGGGTGGCGTGCTGGTAGGCGACGAGATCAAGATCTCGCTCGAGATCCAGGTTGCCAAGCAGTAAATCTTTCTTGATTTCAATCGGTTGAAGAGGGGGCGCGGATCTATTTCCGCGCCCCCTTCTTCATATTCTGAGCTTTGGTTTCGATCTGCGGCACTCAGTCTGCCTGGATATCACCACATGAGGTGAAATGCCAAAACGTGTCCAGGAACCGTTAGACGATCGTCGAGCTGGGGAGGTCGGATGCGAGGCGCACAAGGGGATCGGGCCCGTGCGTTGCCGGAGAGGCCTGAATGTAGTACTCGTTTCTGGCGAAGCGGCGGCGGTCCTCTTCGTTCTCGAGGAAGTTGGGCTCGCCTTCTTTTGGCTGCTGGGTTTTGTGAGCGGCAAAGGCCGAGGTCTTACGCTCGTAATACGGGCCGACGTCCGCGATGACGGTGAATGCGGAGAGTGGCTGACCCAACTGATTGCGGCGTTCCTCGGACATTCCCGCAAGGACGCCACTCTCCTGGTTGGCCAGCTCGAGAAAGAACTCACGAGGAAATGAGGAGAAATAAAGATTGGGCGCCAACTCCGGCGCGATCTTGCTCATCGCGACAACCGAGTCGTGGATATGTATGTGATCGGGATGCAGGTACCCCCCCTCTTCGGAAAAGGTCAAGATCAGGTCTGGCTTGATTTCCGCAAGGATCTCAGCGAGCTGCTGTGCAACAGCGTCAGTCGATTGGCGGATGAACGCGTTCGGATTCTGGTTGGCATCGGTGCCGAACATTCCCGAATCGCGGAATCCGAGAAAACGCACATCGCTACTTCCGATGATCGCGGCGGCGTCGCGCATTTCCTGTTCACGGATCTGACCGAGATTCTCAGGAGTGGCCAGTGAGGGATGCGCGATCTCGCCTTCTTCTCCTCGTGTTGCGCAGATCAGGGTAACTGTTGCGCCGCGATCGATGAACGCAGCGAGGACCCCACCGACAGTGAAAGCCTCGTCGTCTGGATGGGCGAAGATGGCGGCGACACGGGTTCCAGTCAAATCGATCATTTAGGTATCTTCCTTGCTAACGATTCTCAAATATGTCTCAACGCATGAGCAAACGTTCACACTAGTGTAGGACGATTGCGACCCGCAGCAAGAGTTTTATGCCAAGGTATTCCAGGGTGAATCGGGGCGTTGAAAGAGGGCGAGGAGCGCATTTTGGCGGGCTCGCTCGTTCGCATAACGCGCAACACGGGCGGGATTGGGAGTGGAAACTGGTGCGCCGTCGACAGGATCGAAGGGGACAAGGGATGGGTCGAGATTGGAGAGAGCCAGGATAGCCGCGCCACGGGCAGCCGATTCCAGCGATTCGTCGAGCGCGATCACCGGCGCATCGAGCGTATCGGTCACGATCTGCAGCAAAAGATCCGACTTTAGCAGGGCAGCGCCGTTGGCGACGATGGCGGCGTCCTTCGGGGCAATAGCACGAACCGCATCGCAGGTTTCAGCGAGGCGATAGGCGACCGCCTCGGTCGCCGCGAGCAAGAGCTCGGCACGCGTGGTGGCAAGCGAAAGACCGGCAATGACGCCGCGCGCGCGGTCATTCCAGATCGGCGATCGTTCCGCGGAAAGAAACGGAAGGATGCTGAGCCCATGCGCGCCAGGTTCGAGAGCGGCGGCAACATCGCGCAGTGAGCCTTCCGGATCGTCCATCATCGCGAGAAGCCAGTCGAGCATAAGCCCGCCGTTACTGATTGCCGCACCGTAGAGCGCGGTATTGCGGTCGATACGGTAGATCCAGAGATCGTCGTAGAGCGGAGGGGTACTGCCGATCGGCGCTTCCACAGGAATGCGGGTCGCACCGGACGACCCGAGGGTCATAGCGATGCGAGACGCGTCGATCGAACCGGAGCCGATGGTCGCGCAGGCACCATCTCCCAGGGCGGGAAACCATTCTGCGCTGGCAAGTTGCGGCCATCGGGATGCGTATAGGATGTTGAGCCGGGCAGGTTCGTCGCGGTCGACAATGGGCGGCAATGTCGCGGGATCGAGTCGAAGGAGATCGCCGTACTGGTCGATCCATCGGCCGCTGACGAGATCGACCATGCCGGTTCCAGATGCCATACAGAGCGACATGGCGTCGGAATCGAGCCAGGCTCGGGCCATCACGCCGGTCGGGGCGTTCCAGAGGCACACGCGGTCGAAGGTATCCGGATCCGTTTGCTTTAACCAGAGCAGCTTGGCTGGCCAATAATTTGAATGGAACATGCATCCGGAACGGGTGCGCCATTCCTGCTCATCGAGGACGGCGCGGAGCTGGTCGACCTGCTCGACCGATCGGTTGTCTCCCCAATAGAAGACCGGGGTGATGGGGTCGCCGTTCGCATTCAGGCCGACAAGACTGTGCCAAAAGCAACAGATGCCGACCGCGGCGACAGCCACGTTCCCCATTTCGACACAGACTTCGTCGATCACCGTTTCGGTCAGGTGGCGAAGTTCAATCGCATCGAACGTGGAGCGACCGTCAAGCCCGGTGTCGATTTCATATGGGATCTGGGCGTGGCGATCCAGGATCGCACGGCCAGTCGCGTCGTAGAGAAGAGCGCGAGCGGATGACGTGCCGATGTCGACGGCCAACACGAACGGTGCGATGGCATCGACGGGAAGTACCGAGATCGACATGTCAGCTGCATTCTCCCCAGATGATCATGCGGGGAGTGTAGCGGTGCGAAAGCGTCCGCGAAGGTGAGGACTACGGCACGCAGTACCCACCGGTGGGTGAAAGAGGGTTATAGATGCATTTACCGCTACAGCAAGAAGCTTGCTGAGAGAGGTCACAGAACTGCCCGTCCGGCTCACATGTCGGAGTCGGAGTGGGGGCCCAGGGAAAGGTCGGGCCGCTGAAGCCGCGCCGAGCTGCCTCGGCGCGATTGTGGGCCACCGCGGCTGTTGCGGCAACGGCTCCTGATCCAAAGACGGTTTTGATCAATGACCGCCGACTGACGCTACCGCCAACCGCCTTTGCAACTGAATCGAATCGACGATCGACCATCGCGCATGACTCCTCGATGAACGGTGATGACGCACGTAAAGCCCTCATTGTGCCAACACGCGCAGCATAGTTTCGGCTGGATCGGAACGCAACTGCCAGATAGAGATTCGACTAGCCATGTCGGTGGGCGAGTTCGCAGGCGAACCAATAAGCGGGAACGAGTCCGCACCGGGCTGGCAAAAACCGTCATACTTAGCGACTGAGGACTTATCGAAGATAAGAACGGGATAATGCCAACCTATGAAGCTTTCTGAACAACAACTCGCCTTCCTGAACGAGATTCGTTTCGGTGTCCTGGCGACGCTGAACGCCGATGGTGCCCCGCAACAAACCGTGATGTGGTACTTGCCGATCGATGGCGACACGATACTGATGAACACCAAAAAGGGTCGCGTCAAGGACAAGAATCTGGAGCGGGACAGACGGGCGTCGCTCTGCATCGAAGACGGTCAACGATATGTTTCGATGCGTGGCACGATCGTGGTCGACAACGATCCGGAGAACGGACAGGAGACCATGCGCGCCGTGACGACGCGCTATGTCGGTGAAGCGGAAGCCGAAAAGCAGATGAACGAGATGTACAGCAAGCAGCATCGCATCGCGCTGACGCTGAAGATCGATTCAGTCGACACTCACGGCTTCGAGGATTAGCTCGATCTGGGGAAGCCGATGGAGCATTCTGGGTTGCGGCGAGGTATCCAGGGTAATGTCCTGTGCCTCGCTCGAGATAATGCGACCGTGGGCTGCCGTCGATGTGAGCTGCATACGCGACGCAGAATGTTAGGAAGAGCATGACAAGGATCGTGGCGCTGGCGGGAGGAGTCGGCGGAGCGAAGATGGCTCAAGGGCTGATGCACGCCTTCGATGACGTCAACCTGACCGTGATTGTGAATACCGCCGACGACTTCGAGCTCTTTGGTTTGCGAATCTCTCCCGATCTCGACACGGTGATGTACACCCTTGGAGAGATCGCGAACCCGGTGACCGGGTGGGGGATTGCGGGAGACACCCGTAGGACCCTGGACGGTATCGCGGCATATGGGATCGACACCTGGTTCCTGGTGGGAGATCGGGATTTCGCAACTGATATCCTGCGGAGCGCCTGGTTGCGCGAGGGTCAAACCCTCGCTGAGGTAACCCGACGATTGTCTCGGGGTCTCGGCATTTCCGCCGATATCGTGCCAATGACCAACGACCCAGTGGCTACCATGGTCCAGACGCCTGATGGTGAGCTGACGTTTCAAGACTATTTCGTGCGCCGCCAACAGCAAGACGAAGTTACTGGCGTCAGATTTGCGGGAATCGAATCCGCCAGGGTAACCCGGGAAGCGTTGGAAGCAATCGGGTCGGCTGAGCTGATCGTGTTTTGCCCCTCGAACCCGATCGTGAGCATCGGACCGCTGCTGGCTCTCCCCGAGCTTCGCGCTGCTGTTGAGCAAAGTCGCGCTCCGCGTGTGGCGGTCAGCCCGATCATCCAGGGCAAGGCATTGAAGGGCCCGGCAGACCGGATGCTCGTCCAGTCTTGGCTTCGACGCCAGCGCGGTTGGGGTAGCGCATATTCTCCGATCGGTGATCGACGGCTATGTCCTGGACGAGCAGGATGCCAGTTCGCTTCCAGCAATCGAGGCAATGGGAATACCCGCGCGCGCATTGCAAACCATCATGGGCGACAAGGACGACCGCGCGCGATTGGGCCGCGAGGTCATCGATTTCGGCTTGTCCTTGCGCTCGAACACGGTGCCGGCATGAGCGCACGCGCGGCAATTGTCATTCCCATCCGTTCGTTGAGCGATGGCAAGACCCGGTTGGCGACAGTGCTCGATCCGGCAGCGCGCTCGGCATTGACCCGAGAGATGCTGGACCGGGTGGTGCGGTCGGCATTGGAAACGGTGTCGCGCGCTGAGGTGGTGGTGATCAGCCCCGATCGGGATGCGCTGGCGGAGGTCGAGCGCCTCGATCCTGCGATCCGACTGATTTTGCAAGACCCGGCCCGTCCAGGATTGAATCCTGCGCTCGAGCAAGCGGCGGTAGTGCTCCGCGATTTGGGGGTTTCGACTGTTTTGATTTTGCCAGCGGATCTCCCACTGGTTTCGCGGGCGGATATCGACAATCTGCTGCGTCGGGATGCGCCCGTCGTTATCGCGCCGGACCGTCATCGAACCGGAACCAACGCGTTGATGGTGCGACTCGATGCGTTTGGAGAACCGTTCGTCTTCCAGTTTGGCGAGGGAAGCTTTGGCAAGCATCAGGATGAAGCTGCACGGTTGGGGGTCGATGCGATGACGGCAACGGCACCCGGCATATCGTTCGATCTCGACACCCCGGAAGATTTGGCGCAGCTCGATGCGTTGCGTTTGCCAGCGAGTGCGGAACGGGTAGCGCGATGAGCCAGGAAATGACGGCGTTGGAAATCATCGGACTTCCCAGGTTGCCAGAGGTGCGGCCAGGGGACGACATCATTGGCATGATCGGCGATGCGATCGACGAGTCTGGAAACGGGTTGCGAGTAGACGATGTGCTGGTCGTGACGCAGAAGATTGTGAGCAAGGCCGAAGGGCAGCTCGTCGATCTCCGGACGATCGACCCATCCGCGTTCGCGCTCGATTTCTCCGAGCAGTGGAATAAGGATCCACGTCAGGTCGAAGTTGTCCTGCGTGAGTCGAAACGTATCGTCCGCATGGATCGGGGCGTGTTGATCACCGAAACTCGGCACGGCTTCGTCTGTGCCAATGCCGGTGTCGATGCGTCGAACGTGGAAGCGGACACCGTGAGCCTGCTTCCGATCGACCCGGACGGTTCAGCGCAGGCGATTCGTGACGGTCTTGGCGAGCGTTTTGGCGTCCAGCCGGGTGTGATTATTTCCGATTCGTTCGGGCGACCGTGGCGAGTCGGTATCGTGAATGTCGCCATTGGGGTGGCCGGGTTGGCAGCACTGATCGACTACCGTGGGCAATACGACGACGCGGGATACGAGTTGCACGTGACGGTCATAGCCGTTGCAGACGAGTTGGCATGCGCGGCAGAGTTGGTGTCCAACAAGCTCGACCGTCGACCGGTGACCTTGATTCGGGGGTATCAACCCCCGCTCTCCATGCCACATGGCAGTGGGCGGGATCTGTTGCTCGACCCGGGGCGGGATATGTTTCGGTAGTGCACGAATGCGCCTTGATAACGAGGACCCCGGATGCTGCTTCCTCGTATCATGGATGTACGTGACATTCGTCTCTTGCGAGAGTTGAAGGAGAACTTATGAGTATCGTTGGATATGCGGCGAGCTTCGAACAGTTTCATCCGACAGACCTGCTGAACTGGTCCAAACTGGCCGAGGAGCAGGGGTTTGGCGCAGTCATGGCGTCGGACCACTTTCATCCCTGGGTGCCATCGCAGGGACAGTCGGCGTTTGTCTGGTCCTGGCTGGGCGCGTTGGGCGTCGAGACCAAGCTGAAGTTCGGCACAGGTGTGACACCGCCGGGATATCGCTATCATCCGGCCATCCTGGCGCAAGCGGCCTGCACGCTGGAAGCCATGTTCCCTGGCCGGTTTTTTCTCGGTCTGGGCGCGGGCGAAGCGCTGAACGAACATATCACCGGAGAGTACTGGCCGGAGGCGCCGGTGCGGTTGACTCGGCTGGCTGAGTCGGTGGAGATTATTCAGAAGCTCTTCACTGGCAAAGTGGTCAAATACAAATCAGAGCACTTCAATGTCGAAAGCGCACGGATCTACACCTTGCCAGATTCGCCGCCGCCGATCTATATCGCCACCGCAGGACCGATCCAGGCCTATCGCACCGGCAAGATGGTCGACGGACTCATCCTGGTCGGTGCCGCAGACGAGAAGCTCAAGATGCTCATGGAGCGCTTCGAGAAGGGTGCCACCGAAGCAGGGAAAGACCCAAGCACCATGCCGAAGATGATTCAAGTCAAGGTCTCTCTCGCTGACACCGAGCAGGAAGCGATCGATCTGGCGGTCAAGGACTGGCCGAACGGGGGCATGGCTTTTCCCAAGGGAGACATTCGCAATCCCGAAGACTTCGAAATCATGGCAAAGATGGTGGAGGGAAAGCACTTCAAAAACCGCGTGCTCACCACCGCCGATCTCGATAAGCACGTCGAATACTTGCAACACTTCATCGATCTCGGATTCGACGAAATCTACGTTCACAATGTCAACCGGAATCAGGAGCCGTTCATCAAGACCTACGGCGAGAAGGTGATTCCGAAGCTGAAGTGGACGAAATAGGCGATTTCCGCAGCGCGTAAATTCAAAGAGCAAGCCAAGAAACAGGCGGGACATACGTCCCGCCTGTTCGTTTTTCATGCGTGACCTTGAGGAGTCCGCACGCGGGAACAGCGCATAGTCGCAGTGGCGTGGAAAAGCACCTTCCCTGGTATAAAATGCCGAAATCGAACAGTTCAAAAGGGTACTGAGCCGGTGCGCGCATCGGCCGATTCTTGGCGTTCTCGCATCATTTTCGGAGGTCTCCATGCACCGAAACATCAAAGTCGCCGGCACGATCTTGCTCATGTTTTCCCTCATCGCTGGTTTGAGTTTTGTGCAGGGCGATTCTGCCTTGGCCCGAGCTCGGCCGAAACCAGCGAAAACCGCGGTTTCCCAACCGGTCAATCCGAGTACCGGCTCCACTGGAAGCTCGGGCACATCCGGTCAGAACACGGGAAGTGGGGTCACGACCGCAAGCAACGGAGATACCGGGAACTCGGGCTCGAACGGTACAGGCGCATCGTCGACTGGTCAGGGAGCGACGGGCACGAGTGGAATTGGTACAGGGGGCAATACCTCGAGCGGTGCTGCTTCTGGTACCTCCTCGACCGGCCAACCAGGCACGGGAACTTCGGGGACGGGCGCCAATGGGGCACCGGGTGCCAACGCAGTAGGGCAGCCGGGCTACGGGCAGGATTCGACTTCGGTCGTGACAGGCCAGGTGGTTACAGGCCCCTCAACGATTCCACCTACTCCGGTTCCTGCGGTGCAACCGACGCCGAAGGTCACGACGGGTTCAAGCACGAGCGGCTCTAACGGTTCCGCGGGACAACCTGGATAGCTGTTCGTGCCAACGCCTCGGACGCGTGTGAGATAGCCGGTGGAGTAACACTCCGCCGGCTTCTTCAGCGAATTTGGTCGGGTACGAAGAGGCCTCGTCGAACGAAATCCCACAGCGCATGATCGATTTCCGGTACGTTCTCGACTCCGAGCCGATTGAGGATGTGGAGGATTTCCTGGCGGTGCTCGTCGTCATGAAGGATTACGTGCAAGATGGCGGCGCCAAAGCTTTGCGGCTCACCCCAACCGTCGGTAAAGATGTCATCGAACCGGTCTTCGTCGCGAATTCTCAGCGCGAGTCGCTCGAACTCGGTGTACGCCTGGTCGAATTGAAGGCGGAGATTGGCGCGTGACCAATCCTGCTTGGAGCGATCGATATCGACGCCCAACATGCTGTCTGTCCAGTAGAAAACACTTCCGATGATGTGCGCGAAGGAGGTGTGGATATCCGCGTGGCCGATGTCGAAGGAGCGATCGAACTGTTCGTCCGTAAGTGGCGCGCAGGTATCGAAGAGGGTATTCATGGCCCATCGGTCATGCGCGAGCAGGCGTTCGAGCAGATCCATGTGATTCTCCTTGAGGCTATCGCTGATTCTTAGCTGCTTCGCTTCGACCTTGAACGACCAACTTTACGGGAACGTAAGAAACGTCATCAATTTTCGTCTTACGAACAAGTCAATCGCACAGATTCGGAGAACATTGGTGGGTCCATGTTCCTCCATCACCGTGATGTGTAGGCTCTCGTGAATCCGAACTGACGGAGACCTGGAGACAATCTGGGCGTGCGGTGTCGGCATTCTCGGCGGTGAGAACCTCTGGTGGCAGGAGCGGGCGTGAGTCGACAGTTCCAACCAACCCTCTCGCCATCTTGCGTCCGATACGATACACTTATAGAAAATAAGCCTTCGGGGTTTGGGTGAGGCCGCGTTTTATGACGGCCAAGTCCCGACCGGCGGTGAAAGCCCGCGAGCGGCTGGTTGCACCAGTTGCATGATCCAGTGAAATCCTGGAGCCGACGGTAAAGTCCGGATGGGAGAAGGCGCAATGGTGGACCGGCTTGAAGTCGGTTCTACTTTGCGAATCCCTTGAAATCGTTCAACGCCCGACGGATAGCCGTAGTGGGCGTTTTTTGTTGCCCCACGTCTAGCCGTCGCCGCGCGGGCGATTCCGAAGGCATCGTCGTATGCCATCGCGAATTGGTCTTTGATCAGTTCGTTGATTACGGAATCGCTGGACATGGTTCGATCGCTCGCAACACGATTGCTGTACACGGTGCTGGTGGTTTTGACTGCCATGAGCGTTGTGTTCGCGTTGCTCCACCTCTCGGGCGATCCGGAAGATGCCTTGATTCCCCCAGGCAGCAACCCAGCCGATGTAGCGGCCCTTCGGGTCAAATTCGGACTCGATAAATCGATCCCCGAGCAATACCTGGATTACATGCGCCATGCGGCGCGCGGAGATTTCGGTGACTCCTGGCGGTCGGGCGAACCAGCGATGGGACTGGTCATCGACCGGCTGGGTGCCACGCTCTTGCTCACCGTGTCGGCTTTCCTGATCGCGCTGTTGGTGGCAATTCCACTCGGGGTACTGGCAGGTTCCCGGCGGCACGGTCCCATCGGTTGGTTAGCCAGTGGCGTGGGAGTGCTCGGACAAGCGTTGCCGGCGTTCTGGTTAGGTACTGTGCTGATTTTCTTGTTCAGTGTGCGGCTCGGATGGCTTCCGTCATCTGGGCGAGACGGGTTGCGCTCATTGATCCTCCCGGCAGTGGCATTGGCCGCGTTTCCGGCAGCGACCCTGATGCGAATCGTGCGCGTTTCAGTGGCCGACGTGACCGGAGCTGACTATATCCGCACAGCGAATGCCAAAGGACTGCCTGGTCGCGTTGTGCTTTGGCGGCACGTTGCTCGCAACGCCATGTTGCCAGCGATCGCCTATGCCGGTGTGGTTGGTGGTTTTCTGGTTGCGGGGGCGGTGGTGGTTGAGTCGGTATTCGCCTGGCCGGGAATCGGGCAGCTCGCTCTGCAATCCGTTGCGAGCCGCGATCTGCCGGTCATCCAGGCGTTTGTGGCCGTCGTAGCGGTGCTGATTGTGCTCGCCAACTTCCTGGCGGAGACGATGGCTATGGCGGTCGACCCGCGCTTGCGTGAAGCAGCGGTCTCGGGGGCGTTGCGATGATGCCCGCGAGCCTGCTCTCCGCTCCACTTTCGCAGATCGAGCCAGCACCCGCGCAACATGAGCACGCGCGGTTGCGGTCGCTACCGCATCCGGGTGCCGGAGCTTGGTTTGGACTCTTCATCGTCGTCCTGTTGGCGCTTCTTGCGGTAGCAGGCCCGTGGATCGCGAGTGATCCCGACAAGCAAGTTCTCCGTGACCGCCTCCTGCCGCCGGTCCTCTTCGGCGGCACCTGGGAGCATCCACTTGGTACCGACCAGTTGGGCCGCGATCAGCTGGCGCGCGTGATCGCGGGCTGTCGGGTGACATTGCTCCTTTCGCTCGTCGTGTCGCTGGCGTCGTTAATCATCGGAACCGGTCTTGGGCTGTTGGGCGGGCTCAGGCCCGGTCGAGTCGACCGGGGAATCGGTTTTCTGGTCGATGTGCAGATTGCGTTGCCGGTGGTGGTGGTGGCGATAGCCGCCTCGGCGTTGTTCTCCCCCGGGTTTCTGCTGGTGTTTCTGGTGCTCCTTTCGACCGGGTGGGTGGCCTATCAGAGAGTCGTTCGCATTCAGACTCGCTCACTGAGCCAGGCGCAGTTCGTCGAGGCCAGTCGCTCGATCGGCGCAGACCAGCGTTGGATCGTACGGCGGCATCTGGTTCCCAATTTGCGCGGAACCGTAATCGTATTGGCCACCCAGCAGATGGCGGCGGTGATCCTGTTCGAGGCCGCCTTGAGCTACCTCGGATTGGGCATGCCGGCTGGGGCAATAACCTGGGGACGCATGGTCTCCGATGGCCGCGAAACGCTCCTCAATGCCTGGTGGGTATCGGTCGTGCCCGGAGCGTTCATCGCGGTCGCTGTACTTGGGTTCAATCTCGTTGGTGAATGGTTTGGAACACAACGGTCACTCGGGCCGTCGTCATGAGTGGAAGGAACGAAGTATGAAAGAGCATTGGATGCGCACCATAGATGACTGGAATTTGACCCGGAGGGCGTTACTTGGCACGCTGGGAGTCGGATTAGGAGCGGCGTTGCTTCCACATGCGCGAGTTTCGGCGCAAAGCCCAGCAGCGGCCGAAGTTTCGCGAGTGGAATCGTTGACCATCGATATCGGTTCCGAGCCAGACACCCTCGACCCCGCGTTGGTGTATGCCCCCAACGGATGGTCGATCGTCCATTCGGTCTACGACTCGTTGCTTCAGTTCGACAATGAGGGGAATCTGGAGCTGTTGCTGGCCGAGAGTTGGGAGTGGACGTCCCCGACGACGATAGCCGTCAAGCTCCGACCTGATATCGTCTTCCACAATGGCGAGCCGCTCACGGGCAAGGCGGTGCAATTTTCGCTGGCACATCTCACCGCCGAAGAAACCGCTTCACAGGTTCGGGCCAACTTCGCGGTAATTGAATCGTTTAACGAGATCGACGACCTGAGGTTCGACCTGGTGCTGTCCCAGCCTGCCCCGTGGTTGCCGTCGCAAATTGCCGCCTGGCTGGCCGTCTTGCCGCCGGACTATGCGACGAGTCACGACTTTGCGCGCCAGCCGGTCGGCACCGGTCCCTTCAAGTTCGATGATTGGTCCGCTGGCGAGAAAATCGATCTCTCGGTCAATGAGGACTATTTCGCGACGAGTCCCAAGGGTGTGCCGATTGCGGATGCGGTGACGTATCGCTTCGTGCCGGATGCCACGACGCGAGTGGCCGATCTGCTCTCGGGGGGCGCTCAGCTCGTGCAGAGTGTTCCCGTCGATCAGGTTGGTGCGATCGAGGATGGCGGCCAGCTCGTCATCGCGCAGCCGATTTCAGGAAGCGCATTTGTGCGTGTGCCGAACACCATCGAACCATTTACCGATCCGCAGGTACGTGCCGCGATGAACTTCGCAGTCGATGTGCCGACCATCATCGACGCGCTCATTGGGGGCAATGGCACGCCACTGGCGAATCTCTTCGTACCCAGCAGCATCGGCTACGACGCGAATCTGGCGGCATATAGCTATGATCCCGAAATGGCGAAGCAACTCCTGGCAGACGCCGGGTTTGCCGATGGTTTCGCAACGACGATGGATGTATCAGCGTCCGAGCGGCTGGATATCGCGCAGGCGGTCGTGGCACAGCTCGGAGAAGTCGGAATCGAAGTCGAGCTCACGCAAAAGGAATTGGCGGTTTTCAATGCGCCCGACCAGTGGTCTGGCGCGGCAGAGGATTCTGCCGCCTTGCGCGTGATTTCATGGCGGCCCCTGTTCGATCCGTATACGTTGTTGAGTCTGATGTTCTCGAACACCGGTTTTCTCTCACGATTCGACGATCCGACCATTCAGGGATTGATCGATGCATTCGCGAGCGAAGCCGACCCGGATACGCGCGCAGCGATTGGACGGGAGCTCGGCAAAGAAATGCACGACAATCCAGCCGCAATCTACCTGTACGACCTCACCGCAATTTACGGTGTGGCCGAGGGGACACCGCCGTGGACACCGCGGGCAGATGAGTATTTGATCGCGACGTACCGAGGGTAATGAGCCCGGAGTCCTGAGCCCAAAATCCGGAGATAGCAGGCGTTCGATGAGTTTGCGCGTTCCCACGAAGGATCAATTGGAGTTCGTGCAGCGGCATCGGGTCGGGCGGTTGGCAACGGTGTCACCGGCGGGACAGCCGACGGTGGTTCCCTGCTGTTTCGCGGTCGCGCACCGGGATGGCATGCCGGTGGTGGTCTCGGTGCTGGACGCCAAGCCGAAATCGGTCGACGTGCAGGACCTGGCCCGCGTGCGAAATATCGTGGCGCATCCGGCCGTCTGCCTGACGGTCGATGACTACGCGGAGGATTGGGAGCAGCTTCGTTTCGTGCAGTTGCGCGGAAGCGCGCGTCTGCTCGAAGGCAATTCCGACCCTGCTGAAGCAGCGATCGCGGTTCTCAGGGAGAAGTATCCGCAGTACCGCGCGATGGATCTGGATGGCGCACCGGTGATCGAGATCGGTGACCTTTCGGCGTTTTCGTGGAGTGCATCTGCATCATGGGAGAGCCGGCCAGACGATCTCGACTCGGTCATTCGCGGGCGACGATCGGTGCGAGCCTTCTTATCCGACCCGGTGCCCGAAGGGATCGTGCGTGCTGCCATCGAAGCGGCCGGCTGGGCGCCCTCCCCGCACGGACGCCAACCGTGGCGGTTTGCCGTGGTGGAATCGCAGGAGCGACGGGCCGGGCTGGCCGAAGCGATGGCCGCGACCTGGGATGCGCAGCTAAGGATGGACGGGCAGGACGAGGAGATCGTCCGGATACGGCTGGAAAAGAGCAAGCAGCGGTTGACCGAGGCCCCAGTTTTGGTCATCCCTTGCCTCTATTTGAACGATCTCGATGTCTACCCCGATCCGGACCGGCAGGAGGCCGAGCGGATCATGGCGATCCAGAGCATCGGAGCGGCGATTCAGAATTTCCTACTCTCGATCTATGCCTCAGGATTCGATGCAGGTTGGATGTGCGCGCCCTTGTTCTGTCCCGAGGTGGTGGCGGGCGCATTGGGCTTGGCGGATGGTCTGATCCCGCACGCGCTCTTGCCCGTGGGGAAGGCTGCCAAAGATCCGGTACGACGTCCGCGGATGCCGGTCGACACTTTGATCGCTCAGTGGGAATGAGGATTCTCGAAATCATGAGTCGTGCGCCAGGAGCAGGGCGAGCTTGGCGAGGGATTGTCGAGTACCGTCGTTGTTCTCCTGCGGGGAGACGCTCGCTGGGAGATCATCGAAGGTGATAGTGACATGCGTCCCCGCGCCGTCGGGACTCAAATCGACCGTCATCGTCATGGGTTGGCGACCAGCAGGATCATCCGCGTCGAACGAAATCGATTCGACGATGCGTTTGGGCGGATCGAAGACGAGAAAGGTGGCGGTGTAGCGATCTTCGTTGCCACCAGTTTTACCGGGAGTCTCCGGATCGTCATAGTAGAGGGACATTTCGTACGAGCCGCCGGGGCGAATGTCGTGGCGGTGGATGCGGGCGGTCATGTTGTCCGGCACCTGCCATTGGACGAGCACGCTTGGGACGGTGAACGCGGCGAACACCTGATCGATCGGGGCCGAGATGAATCGAGACGTTGTTGAAGAGGACATTCGGGCGATTTCCTGATGAGCCAAAATGTGCGCACCGTCGTCGAGAAAGATTCGCATGCTACGAGGCGATGTCGAGAGGTGTGTGCGCTCGACGTCGGAGCGATTAGTCGGCGGTTAGCCCACCGTCGATGTAAAGCGTCTGTCCCGTAACGAAGCGGGCTGCTTCCGAGCAGAGGAAGACCGAGGCGCCGACCAGATCTTCCGGTAATCCGAAACGGCCAGTAGGTATCCGGCCAACTAGCTTGGCCTGCACCTGAGGATCGGCGAGGATGTTTTTGGTGAGTTCGGTTTGGGTATACGCAGGACCGATCGCGTTGACGGTGACCCCGAAAGGCGCCCACTCGGTCGCGAACGATTTGGTCATGATCGCGATACCGCCTTTCGCGGCCGCATACGGCGCGTTCTCCGGATGGCCGAGGAGACTCGAGACTGACCCGATGGAGAGAATTCGACCGTAGCCGCGTTGCAGCATGGAGCGCCCGACCGCCTGGGTGACATAGAACACACCAGAGAGGTTGGTGTTGATCACGGCCATCCAATCGTCCGGGGTGAAATCGACCGCTGGTTTACGGATCGTGATTCCTGCTCCATTGAGCAGGATATCGATCCCACCGGTTTGCGCTTCGATCTGCGAAACGACATCTTCCACCATGTCCGGGTCGGTCACATCCAACATGGCTGCCAATGCGACCATGCCGGGTCGATCGCACGCGGAAGCGGTAATTTCGGCGTTATCGAGATTAAGATCGGCGATGGCGATACGCGCGCCGAAGTCGGCCATTGCGCTGGCAATGGCTCGTGCGAGCCCGCCTCCACCGCCGACGATGAGTGCTGTCTTGCCAGTGAGATCGAACATGTCGGCAAAGACGCCGGCCGGGTAGGGGAATGCCATCCCATCCTGCGCGACAGGCGCCGGCCCGGCCACCGGGGCCGGCGGTTCTTCACCCGGTCGAACCAGGCGCAACCGTCGCTTGGAATCGTCTTCGCTCACGTGACTCCCTCATCCGTCGAGTGGCTCATCGGAGCCGAAGATCGTCGTGGGGACATTGTATTCAATGTCTCGACCACTTCGGAGCCTGTGACCATGGCGCCATGAGCGGTATTCGCTGGGATGAGCGCTACATCGCCGGTGGAAAGGATAAGCGGACGACCGTCAACGGTAAAATTGATCGAGCCACTCAAGATGATCGTGATCTGTTCTTCGGGATGGCTATGGACAGGAAAGACCGAACCGGGTTGGTAAACGTACCGCACCAGGGTCTGGTTCGCACCGTGGACAGTTTGTCGCGCGACGCCGTCGAACGGATGCTCGACCGGGATCGCGCTCCAGTCTATGGCCGCGGGTTCGGTCCCGGCTGGCGAGTTCAGAAGACGAACCAGCCGCAGAAGAGCGCAAGCGCCAGCAGGAAGAAGAAGACACTGGCCACGCCACCGCCGAAGATGAGATAAAGAATGATGGCGAACGCCAGCAGCGCCGCAAGGATTCCGAGATAAATCCACTGCGGGCTCGACATCGGGCCCTCATCCTCGTAAGCGACATACCGTTGCGTTGCGCCAGGATAGGCAGGGGATGAACTGGGTGGACGGATATCGCTGCCAGAGATCACCTGTCGCGCGCGATTGGACCGCTGCTTCGCATCATCGTTGGACGGATTCACCATGACTCACACCTTCCCTTGCTTTGGTCCGCCGGCGGGAGGCGAACCTTCGGACTGGGCGGGGGTTTCGATGGGGATCGAAAAGAACGACTTCCAGATTGCGACCATCGCGATCTTTATAATGCCCGCCACGAACAGAAGCATGCCGGTCAACGTCACCGCTGGACTCAGACCGGCAACTGCCGCAACCACAGTCAACAGCAGACCGAGAACGGTCAAAGCTATTGAAATGTTTCGGGCATGGGCCACGGGACTGGCTCGTTTCTCTGGGGCGAAATTGCGTGCCGAACGTTTGCGGATTCAGTCGCTGGTTTAATCGTATCCCGGCATGGGAGGTGGTGCAAACCTCGAAACATCCCGAGAACGGATGGCATGACAAGAAATAGACCGGTTTAGCGCAAGCGAGAGGGAAGGACACGTTATGTTGCTGGAGAGTCAGCGAACGCGAATTGTGGAGACTGGGTTAGAAGCGTTGCGACGCGGGATCGTGCATGGCACTGCCGGGAATTTCAGCGAGCGCGACCGTGAGACGGGCTTGATCGCCATTTCCCCAAGCGGCATTCCCTATCCTGATACGACGGTGGAGGATATCGTGGTTGTCGATCTCGACGGCAACGTGATCGAGGGGCACCGGCGGCCGAGCTCCGAAACACCCATGCACACGATGGTCATGCGGCAGTTCGACCACGTCGATGCCATCGTGCATACCCACTCCCATTACGCGACGGTGGTGAGCACAATTCGCACGTGTTTGCCCCCGATTTTGACCGAAACCTGTGTCGTGGTGGGCGCGAAGGTCCCGGTGACGCGGTATGGGTTGACTGCGCTCGACGATATTGGTCAAAGTGTGGTGGAAGTGATGACGCCGGTATCACGCGCGGTCATCATGCGCAATCACGGCTTGATCACCTTCGGGAAGACGTTCGAGCTCGCAATGCTGTACTCGATGTTGGTCGAGGAAGCTGCCGAAGTCTATGTGCAGGCACTGGCGGCGAACGGCGGCAGAGAACCAAACCTGGTGCCCGATGAGCTGGTCGAGGAGATGACGGAACGCTTCAATGCAGGCTATGGGCAGCAAACAGCGTCGTAAGCGAATTAGGACCGTGAGGCGAGCTGGTCGGCGGCGTAGCGAGCAAAGAGCTGGGAGTAAAAGGCTGCAATTTCCGGGTTCGGGATGATCTCAGCTGATGCAGCGGTCCAGACGGCATGATCGTAGGGGATATCGGCGGCAATCATGCCGGCGATGACCGCTCCCCGGGCAGCGGTTTCGGGCTGCGGGGAAATATGAACCGGTACGCCGAGCGTATCAGCAAGAAGCTGGCGGAATGCGGGCGCGCGGGAACCGCCACCAGTGAGCGTGACGACGCCAGGAGAGAGGTCGACGCTGCCGATGCAATACCGGGCGTGCATGGCAAGTGCTTCGCACGCGGCACGGGCGAGGTCGTCTTTGGTGGTGCTGGTGGAAAGTCCGAGGATTTGCCCGCGGGCGCTGGTATCAAGGTGCGGGGCGGTTTCACCACCCTCTGAAAAGGCGGGCGCCAAATATGCACCATTCGATCCCGGCGGGGTGCGTTTCAAGGCGGCGTCCAATCCGGTGTAGGTAACTCCTACCAGCGGAAGCAGCCAGTCGAGCAGGGTCATGCCACTGGCTGCGGTGAGCAGGCGAACCCACCGGTCGTAACGTGGAAGGCAGACAGTGCGGCCGGATGGCTCGCCAGCCAGCTCGAGGCGTTCGATCTGCACCCCGGTGACCAATTGCGGTCCCAGGATGATGAACGCGTCAGCCGTGCCCTGCAGCCCTGCGGCGAGCCCGGTTGCAATGGCGTCGAAGGGTGCTGCGTGCACTGCCAATCCAGCCGGCAAACCGGTCAACTCCGCGCCAGATTCGCTCAACGGCCAGAGAGAACCCGAGGGAACATCGAGGTCGGGCAGAAACGGGCGGATCGCTCGCAGTCGAAGAAAGTCGATCAGCTCTTCGTCGTAGGTGCGCGAGCGAATGTCCAGAAAGGGAGCCGAGGCGTCCGTGATATCCGTGACTCGTGCCCCCGTGAGTCGGTAGAGTAAGGCGTCCTTGTAGGAAAAGGCGGACGCCGTTTGCTCCAGTGCGCCGATCTCGTGTTCGAGCAGCCAGCGCAGGAGGGCGGCCTGTGTTCCCGGAAGGAGCGCGTACCCGGCGCTGCGGTAGACAGCGTTGAGGATTCCGAGCCCGTTCCATTCCTCGGTATAGCCGGCGGCGCGGCGATCGGTAGACAGAATCGCAGGACGAACCGGAACACCGTCGGCATCGACAAGCCAGACGCCATCGGTTGGCGCGGTGAGGCAGAGGAGCTCGGGCGTCTGGTCGAGTTTCGGTAGGAGCTCCTGGATCGCTTGTCCGACTGCAGCGATCACGGCGTCCTGATCAACTTCGGCCCAGCCGGGATGCGGCGTAGATGGCGTCAGGGTACGCGCAGCCGCCGCAACGATCTGGCCGCGTTCGTCAAATGCGGTTGCGCGGACCGAAATGGATCCAGCTTCGACACCAATGAAGATCATGCGGGCATTGTAGGAGTTCAGGGTTGGACGCGAGGGTTCAGACATCCCCAACGCGGAGTAATTTGACCAAGACGCCGTTGCGTGTGAGAATTACCTGTTCGCCCTGCGGAAGCGGTGCGTTATGGTTGTGCTCGCCTTCTCACGTGATACTGCCACGGTCCTGGACGAGCCTCCTTTGAGATTTTTGAACTTTTCGATATCGAACTGGAGTCGTTCGTGATCAAACTTCGTCTTCGCCGCATGGGAGCCAAGAAGCGCCCGAGCTATCGCATCGTGGTGGCCGACAGCCGCACGCAGCGTGACGGCCGCATCATCGAGCAGATCGGGTTCTACGATCCGCTGACCGAGCCGGCTACCGTCACGGTGAATGAGGAGCGCGCATCGTACTGGCTCGGTGTCGGCGCACAGCCGACCGAGACCGTGCATATCCTGCTGCGCAAGCAGGGGCTGATCGCTGATGACCGAGCGGAGCGCGCCGCGAAGCACATCAAGCCAGCCGCCAGCTAAACGTTCTGCGGGCGGCGCGAGCCGCCCGTTTTCACGCTATTCGTTCATCGAATTCGGAGCGCACCATGTCGGTCGTTACCCCCGAGCAACAGCTACAGGGTCTCATCGAATACATCGCGGGCGAGCTCGTCGATTCGCCCGAAGATATCGAGGTCACGTCGGAGCGACGCGGCGGATCGGTGCATGTGACTCTGCAGGTGAAAGAAGAGGCGATGGGCCGCGTCATTGGCCGGCAAGGGCGTATTGCCAAGGCGATGCGCACGCTGGTTATGATCACCGGGTCGCGCAATAACGTCCGTGCCAGCCTCGACATCGAAGGATAGCCCCGCGAATCCCGATCCTCCCCGGCGCCGAACGGCGCCCGTTGCGCCGCGCCCAAAACGGGACCTCGCTCCCGCCCCAGCGCAGCAACCCCCTGCGACTGCCGCGCGTCGCCGGCCTTCACCGCCCACCGGACCCCTTATCACCAGCGCTGGACCAGAGCCCGATGCACCGCTCGATCATGTTGTCCTGGCGATCGGCATCATCATCGGCACGCATGGCGTCGCAGGCGAGCTCAAAGTTCGCCCGGTAACCGATGCTCCCGAGCAGTTCGAAGGTTTGACGCAGATTTATCTTGGTGACGAGACCCGTCCGCGCAAGGTGCAAAACGTACGCTTCCATTCCGGGAACGTATTGCTCAAGCTGCGTGGCGTCGGGAATCCAGAGGAAGCCGATGAGCTGCGTGGGCAGACCATCCGCATTTCCGGGAAAGACGCCATCCCGCTGGAAGAGGGCGAATTCCTGCTCTACCAGTTGATCGGGTTAGACGCGTTCGACGAAGCGGGTGTCAAGATTGGCACCACGGTCGATTTGATCGAGACCGGTTCACGGGATGTGTTCGTCATTCAGCCCGAAGGCGGGGGCGCGGCAATTCTATTGCCGAATACCGAGGACGCGGTACTGGAGATCGTGCCGTCCGAGCGCCGGATGGTCGTCCGGATGCTCGAATATCTCTAACTCCGCTTGCAGGGATTTCCAGACCTGGCGGAAAGACCATCAGGTCCCACCTTCCCCCGGTTTAAGTTCATGAGCCAACTTCGCTCGCGAGCTGTCGCGTATATCTCGCTGACGCATGTCACCCCATTGGCAACCGTCGTCGTGGTTACCGGTCTTTTAGCATGGATGATCGCCGGGGCGTCCCTGGCTGCCGGGGAACTTGCTCGGATGATGCTGGCGATGCTCGGTGGGCAGATCGTGGTGGGGGTCGTCAATGAGCTCGTCGATGCCGAAAACGATCGGCTGACGAAGCCATCGAAACCGATGTCCGTGGGTCTCACAAGCCAACGCGGGGCCAAGGCGTTCGGGGTGGCGGGGTTCGCGCTCATGGTGACCGCGGGCATTACGCTCGGGACTGCATCGTTCTTGATCCTGCTCTTGGGCACGGGCCTCGGGGTTGCCTATAGTCTCTGGTTCAAGCGCAGCCGGTTTGCCTGGCTCCCGTATTTGATCGCACTGCCGCTCCTTCCCGTCTGGGTAGCAGTCACGCTCGACCAGTTCGAACCGGCGCTTCTTCTGCTCTTTCCCTTGGGGGACTGGCGGTTTTCGGTGTGCAACTGGCCCAGTCTCTTCCTGATATCGCTGCCGACCGTGCTGCCGGGATCGACAGCTTGACGACCCGGCTCGGAGAACAGCGTGCGCTCATGTTGTGCTGGATGTCGGTACTCGGTTCGGTGCTTCTGGCCGTGATCGCCGAGATGCTTCGCGATGCCTGGCAATCGCCTATGTGGCTGGCGGGGCTTATTGTGGTGGGACTGATTGCCCTCGATGTCGTCCTCTACCATAGGCGTCCGCGTACCGGGGTGATGGCGGCGTTTCCCTGCGTAGCCGCATCAACCGCAATTCTGGCGCTCGCGTGGTTAGCCTCGATTTACCGGTGACGCAATCTCGGGGAACGAGCCAGTGTTCTGAAGACCCAGTGCCTCCAGCATGCAAGCTCCGGCCTGATCGCACGAGACGACTACTGTCTACAGCAGCGTGATGGTTTGGGCGAGAAGGGCGGCGGCACGTTTGCCGACTTCAGCGACTGGGAAATCGGAGAACTCGGCGAGGTCGCTTTCGCGCAGGTACTCGTTGTTCGAGATGTCCTTGATCGACAGAAAGGGAATCCCATGCATGCCGGCGATGCGACCGATGGCGGCGGCTTCCATCTCTTCACATAACGATCCATGGCGATCGTGCAGGATATCCAGACGACTATGCGCCTGGGTCCAGGTATCAGCGGAAACGACCGGACCGAGATAGATATTTGGCAGTCGATAGGCGACCGTCGCTGGCCAGAAAAGCTCCTGCGGCCACGGCTCGGGCGGATTCGTTGCGGCAGCGAGCTGCGCGAGCTCGACAAGAGCGGGGTCGGGTTTGAGCTCGATACCGTGCTGGTGCTCACCATCGGTCTCGTTGGCGTACCCGGTGTAGCGCTCGGAGCCATCGGGCAGGATTTGCATGAGCGAATGGTTGATCACTTCGCTAGCGATGATGACATCGCCAGGAACGAGATCGCGCCGGTGCGCGCCTGCACACCCGAAATTCATGATGGCACCCGGTCGTTCCGTTTGGATCAGGAACTCGGTTCCGGCGGCAGCGTTCGCCATACCGATTCCCGAGGTGACCGCAACCACGTCTTTGCCGCCGATGAGATACCGGTCGATGCGCCAAGGGCCGTTCCGTTCCACGGTCTGCGTGGTGGCATGAGGGTCGAGCTGTATGCGCTCGCTCGACATGGCGACGATGATGCCAATGGTCATCGGAGCACCGAAATGGCGATCGAGATGAACAAAATGGCGAGCACGCGCGAGCGAGAGGATACATATTTGCGCTCACCGAGTCGGAAGAAACTCGACAGCGATGACGAGACCGTGATTACCGGGTAACATCATTGCCCAGAATACCCGATGTCGATCATCGGCGGCCGGGTTACCGTCGCGAATTCTCCCTGGGATTTCGCGGAATGGAAGCACGTGGTGGGAGTGGCTGCCGATCGACGAGCGACCAGACGGCGCCGATGAGGAGAGGATTGCCCAGAGGCCAAACGATTCGCAGCGACGCTGCGCGGTCGGCATGGTAGATAACTTCTTCGCGGTGGTTTCGTGTCCAGTCACCAGCGAATCACGTCCCGGAGTTCAATGTTCAATGCTTCCAGAACCAGGCGAAGTCCAAGATAAATCAACATCAACGACGAACACGAGAGTCAGCCGCTCCGTGCGCACCCGGCGAGTGAGGCGGGAGCCAGTTTGTGCACCCGCCACGATGCCGATCATGGCAGGAAGGACGATGTGAGGATCGATCTTATCCCCTGAATAGAAGACAAATGAGGCTGCCGACGGCAGTGATGCCGACCATGAGCGCACTGGTTCCGGCAGCCGCTTTAACGGGAACCGCCATGATCAGATTCATCGCCGGAACCTGATAACGCCGCCGCCGACCCCGAGCATGCCCGAGATCATGCCAGCCACACCGCCAATCCCATGCCGGTTTCTAGACCTTGCGGGGACATAGGAGATCTCTTTTTTCGTCGGCCGGATCGTAATACGTGCAGCCCAGTAACATGGGATCGGGATCATTGCCCGTGTCGAGTATGCGGGTCTTTCGCCGCAGGAACATGGAAACCGCAGCGTAGGTGAGGACTGCGCCGAAAAATGCCGGTCAAGAGCCGGTCCGGTGCGTGGACGGCAATAAGGCACCGACTAGGGCACCAGCCGCGGTCGGCATCTGCAACATCATCGCAAGCCGGAGGTTGGTGAAGCGCGAACGGAGGTGTACCGTGGAACCGACGACAGAATTGGCCACCACTGCCACCGCACTTGCGCCGATGGCGAGTTTGGGATCGATGCCGAAGAAGAGCGTGAAAATGGGGACGAGAAATACCCCGCCCCCAGGCCCGAGCATCGAACCGAGGACTGCCGCCCCTGCCGCGACGACGCTGAGCTCGATTGCCTGTGTCCAGTCCACGATGTTTGGGATCCTTTCTGGTTTCAAGGAGTTATCGCACGAACCTTCGCGTGGGGGAAGGGGGCAATCCGATATTTGACGCGCCGCAGTCTGGGAGGGATACTGCAATCATCGTCATTTGACGAATGTTTAACAATCGAGTCCGTGCGATTCGGAGCGCTCGTTTTTGAGCGCAGCAAGGGGAAGCCGGTGCGATGCCGGCGCTGATCCGCAACTGTATCGCCAGGCAGTGCTACTGTCCGGCGGAGCCAGATTACCTGTCCGATATCGCTCCGACGCCCTTCGTGAAAAGAGAGGGAGGACGGAATGCAAACGACGCGATCTGAGTCAGTCGACTCGAGCGTTCCCGTAGTTTCGATTCGCCGCTCGCAAGAGCGGTTTTTTGTTGCCAGGCAGGTTCGACGCCTGACCGCGACCGGTTTGCTGCTGGTCGCTTTGGTGCTGTCGGCGTTTGCTGCGCCAGTTTCCGCGCAGGACAACTCCGCTTCGGTCGAAAGCGCGGTCCAGTGGCTGCTGGCCCAACAGGCGGATGACGGCGGCTTCATCGGCTTCTCCGGTGAGAGTGATTCCGGAGCTACGGTCGACGCCGTGCTGGCGCTCGCATCGGCGCGAAGCGCGGGTATCGATGTCGATCTCGAATCGGCCATGAAATACCTGGAATCCCAGGCGTTGGTCTATGCGCAATTCAGCCCGGGGGCTGCCGCCAAACTTTCGATGGCATTGGTAGCGGCGGGGATGAATCCGCACGATATCGATCATGTCGATCCGATGTCGATCGTCGTGGTCGCTTCGAACCTTGGCATGATCGGCATGGGCCCCTACGACCATGCGCTCGGATTGCAGGCCCTGGTCGCGACCGGTGAACCGGTACCCGACACCGCAATTCAGGCGGCGCGTGACAGTCAGATCGAAGATGGCTCCTGGGCGTTCGATGGAACGACCACTCCGGCGCTGGCGACAGCAACACCACCGCCATGATGGTGATGGGATTGATCGCCGCTGGTGTTCATGATGAGACGGTCGATCGAGCAGTTGCCTATCTGGCCGGTTTGGCGAACGATGACGGCGGCTATCCCTACCAGCCCGGAGCGGAGTCGGACGCGAACTCAACTTCTCTGGTGATGCAGGCGTTCGTTGCCGCCGACGATCCAGCCCTTGCCAGCGCGCAGGACGAGGCACTGGCCGCGCTCCTGGGAATGCAAAACGAGAGCGGAGCCTTCGCCTATATGGCATCGGCACCGGACGATAATCAGTTTGCAACTGTGCAGGCGATCCCGGCCCTCGTCGGCGTTGCGTTCCCCATTCCAGCCATGGCACGTGTGCTCGCCACTCCGGAGGCGACCCCAGCCGGGTAGTGCATGGTGTGTTTTGGAGTTCCCCAGGCTAACGCCAGGGACCCACAGGGCCAAGCCTCTCCAAGGCTGCGCGCGTTGGGAGCCGGACTTTGGGTCCGGCTCCTCGTGCTGCTGCTTCTTGGATTCGGAAGTGCAGTTCCAGCGGAGGCAGTCGCCCAGGAACCGGTTCCATACGCGGGAATTGTGATTCGATCCGGCGACGGGACCGTGACCTATGGCTACGTGCCGTTGGATGAACCCGTTTCCGGCATCGAGTTGTTGCGCCGGTCAGGGATTTCACTGGTGACTGTGGGATTTGGCGGTCTTGGCGAAGGCGTTTGCCAGATCGAAGAGACCGGGTGCGAGATCGGTCCCTGCCGGAGCCGACTGTGCCAAACGGGCGATCGCGATTCTCCCTACTGGCGGTACTTCCAGTTTGACGGAAGTGGCCAATGGGTAGCGTCGCCGCTGGGGGGTAGTGCCACCAGGGTCGAACCTGGTGGGGTCGACGGATGGTCGTGGACTCCCGACGAGTCACTGCTTCCGAGTGTCGATATCTCGGAAATCCCGGAACTCGCGGGAGCGGGAACCGCGCTCGACCAATCTCATTTCGCGCGATACGACATGAACGGCAACCAGGTCGCGAACGCGACAGTGCTTGGTCCCGAAAAACGGTCGTATCTCGCCGTTATCGGAGTACTGGCGGCGGTAGCTGTTCTCGCGCTGGTGCTGCGCATGCGATCCACGAGGGCACCCGTATGAGCTACCGGCCGGGAATCGATCCACGAGCATGGCTCTGCTGGGCGGGGGCCGCCATGCTCGTACCCCTCATGGGTCGCAATCCATTTGCGTTGCTTTCGGTACTGCTGGCGGTCATTACCGTGCGTGAAGCCTTGCCTGCTGAGGTGCGAAGCGGCTGGGGATGGGTGATCAAGCTGGGGATCGTCTTCATCGCCATCTCGGTCATGTTCAATATGCTTGACCGTGCGGGTCGGTAATCTCGTGATCGGACATGTGCCGGACTGGGTTCCGCTTCTCAATGGTGATTTGACATTGAACTCCGTGGTCTATGGCCTCCTGAGCGGCTTGGCGATTCTGTCGCTGGTCCTGATCGGGGTGACGCTGTCCGCGGTGCTCGATTGGAGCGCCATGTTGCGGTTGATGCCGCAATCGCTGATGGGTGCCGGGGTGGCAGGATCGGTGGCGTTTTCCTTTTTTCCGCAGATGGTCGCCACGTATCGGGAAGTGGTCGATGCACAGGCAATTCGCGGCCAGGAGCTCAAAGGTCCGCGCGATTATCTGAATCTCGGTCCATTGCTGCTTTCTGGCGGAATCGAACGAGCCGTGACCATGTCGGAGCTGCTGGAATCGCGAGGATTTGGAGGCGTCCCGGCAGAGCGGAAATCGCCATTCGCACGTTTGGCTCCGGCCGCGGGACTTGCGCTCATTTGTGTTGCGGTCTATCTCTTTGCTGTCGGTGAAACTCTCGTCGCGCTGGTTGGCGCAGTGGCGGCAGGCGCGTTACTGGCGGTGGCGCTGCGCGCTGGCCGGCGGACCGCGATGCGCCGAACCCGGTACCGCAACCTGCAATGGCAACGAACGGACGCGATCGTCATTGGGGGTGCGATCTTCGCGGCGATGACGGTGCTGGTTGGCGGCGTCGATGCGATCCGCTATGACCCCTATCCAATGCTTACCTGGCCGATCGCCAGTCTTCCATTGACCATCGGTATGTTGGGGCTTCTGGGGCCGGTGGTTGCCATGCTTTGGCAGGAACGGTCTCAGCCGATGAACGTGCAGCGCGACATTGTGTTCGAATCTGTCTCATTTCACTATCCGAATGCGGATCGCGCGGTGCTGCGTGATTTCGATTGGGAGATCGATGAGGCGGAAATGGTGCTGCTGGCCGGAGAGTCGGGCAGTGGCAAATCGACCATTCTGCGTTGCTTGAACGGCCTGGTTCCGCATTTTTCTGGTGGATCCTTTGGTGGCCGCGTGCTCATTCGTGGTGAGGACACACGGTTGCTTCCCACACGTGCCCTGGCGCGATCGGTGGGATTTGTTTTCCAGGATCCCGGGGCGCATTCGGTATCGACCACCGTCGAGGATGAGGTCGCTTTCGGACTCGAACAAATGGGAGTGCCAGTTCCTGCGATGCGACGTCGCGTCGAAGAAGCGCTTGATCTCACCGGTACAGAGCGGATTCGCAAGCGAGGAATCGCAACCCTGTCGGGCGGTGAGCGACAGCGAGTGGCTATCGCGGCGGCGCTGGCATTGCAACCGCGCATTCTGGCGCTCGATGAGCCAACCAGTCAGCTCGATCCTTCCGGCGCCGAAGACGTGCTGGACGCGGTGCGGCGATTGAACGAAGAGCTGGGGATCACAGTCGTGCTGGCGGAGCAACGCCTGGAGCGGGTGGTCGGATTTGCCGACCGAATACGGTTGCTTCGACCGGGATGGCACGATCTCGACGGCTCACCGGGCGAGGTGTTGCAACGCTGCGATCCACGGCTCGATCCGCCGGTGGCGCTTCTTGGACGACTGGAAGGCTGGGAGCCATTGCCGCTGACGGTCAAGGATGCGCGTCGTGCGGTTCAGCGCACCGGGTTCGTGGCACAACCATCGCCGGTCGACCCCGCGCGTCCTGACACCGAACCGGCCATTAACGTCGACCGCTTGTCGATTGGCTACGAAAAGGCGCGGGTGTTGGAATCGGTCTCCTTCGACCTTCGACCCGGTGAGCTGGTCGCAGTTATGGGACGAAACGGCACAGGGAAATCGACCCTGTTACGAGCCTTGATGGGATTGCACAAGATCGAAGCTGGCAGCGTACGCGTTGCTGGGCTCGATCCCGTCACGGCGCGTACTCAGGAAATTGGCAAGCGGGTGGGATTTCTGCCGCAACGAGCGGCAAGCCTGCTGTTTCACGAGACCGTTGCCGACGACGTGACCGCAGCGCTGGCAAGCCGAGGGTCTAATACGAACGAGCTCGACTCCGTGCTCGATCGCTTCGCGTTAACGCATTTGCGCAACCGCTCTCCGCTCGATCTCAGCGCCGGTGAGCAGGAGCGGGCGGCGCTGGCAGTGACGCTGTCAGGTAATCCCGGTGTGCTTCTACTCGATGAGCCGACCAGAGGAATGGACGCTCTCCGGAAGCGGGAGCTTGCCGAGCTGTTCCTTCAGCTCCGGGAACGTGGGGTGGCCATTCTGATGGCGACCCATGATGTGGAGCTGGTGGCGCAGGTATCGACCCGGGTTATGTTGCTCGGCGACCGAGGGATCGTGGCGCAGGGGGGGACTCGTGAAGTCCTGGCGGGATCGTTGACCTTCGGCACGCAAATGAACCGGGTGTTCGGCAACGGGTGGCTAACGGTGGATGACGTTGTGCGAGGAAGTGGGTCTGACTGGGAAACTATGTTGAGAGACGCGTCGTTTGCCGGAATGGATCCAATCGACATGGCCATGAACCAGGGACAGCTACGCAAGGATTATCAGCGGGCATCGCTCGATCCCAGCGATGTCGATCCCAATCCGCTGGAACAGTTCCGGCTTTGGTACGAGGAACAAAAGCAGGTCACCTCGGGTGAACCCAACGCAATGACGGTCGCAACCGCCTCCACGGACGGGCGGCCGTCGGCACGGATGGTCTTGCTGAAGCATTGGGATGCGGACGGATTTGTCTTCTTCTCCAGCTATAACAGCCCCAAGGGAGTCGACATCGAGCAGAACCCTCGCGCGGCCTTGCTCTTCTACTGGGCGGAAACCGAGCGTCAGGTGCGCATCGAAGGCACGGTCACCCCAACAAGCCGGCAGGAAACCGCGGACTATTTTCATAGCCGCCCACGCGGCAGCCAGATTGCGGCAAACATCGCACGGCAGAGCCAGCCGGTGGCGACGCGCGAGACGCTGGAGCTCGAGGTCGCAGCGTTGACCGAACAGTTCGAGGGGAAAGAGGTTTCGCTCCCGGAGACCTGGGGTGGATTCCGCGTGTCGCCGGAACGGATCGAATTCTGGCAGGGCCGATCGAGCCGTTTGCATGACCGGGTGCTCTACACCCGCGAGTCGAATGGCTGGCAGATCGTGCGGTTGGCGCCGTAAACCGGCCGTTATTCCAGATTGGAGTGCCGGGCGCGGATATCATCCAGCGACTGGCCGGTCAGCTGGCGAAGCCTGACGGCTACCAGATCAAGATAGATCAGCAACGCAATCTCAAACACGGTGCCCATCGGCAAAATCATATCGCTGCCGGTGTCATCGGCCATCGTTTGCGCAGGGATGACCACGACCGCATCGGCCATTTGGGGGATCGCCGCCTGTGGTTGAGCGGTGAGGACCACCAGGCGGGCGCCTGTCTTGCGAGCGAGGCCCGCCATTGCCCGGTGCATGTCCAGATCGCCCGGGCCGATCGAAATGATGACCAGATCGCCCTGCGTCACCGGGAGGGCGGTGACATCCCCGGCGATGTGGGCATCGATTCCATGATGGACCAGCCGCATGCCGAACGCCCTGAGCTGGAGGAGCTCGCGGCCCATGCCGAACAGAACGATCCGCCGGGCACCCAGCACCTCATCGGCAAGACGCGCCACCGCGTCCTCGTCCATCGCCATGAGCGGCGCCGTTATCTCTGCTATGGCTTGCGTGATTTGGTCGTGTTGTTCCGACACCGTCTGCTCCTTCGCTCATTGACTCGGTCGGTTCAGACCGATTCATACCGGATTGTGTCACGTAATCGTGCGCTAGCCGGCTGATAGCGTCATCGACCTCCTGCAAGGGCGTCGCTGTGACGAAAGTGCCTACCCCGTTAGGATCGTCCTGCATCAAGGTTCGAAACGACGCATCCCCGTTGGACGTCTCGATCGTCTCATATTGGGCACCCATCCCGCTCTGCGTAGTCGGAACCAGGGAATCGAGGCGCCCGCTGCTGTTCGATTGGCACCATTGGGCGCGGGATTCCCTCCCCTACCGGCGAGCAAATTCGCATGTAGTGTCTGTCTGACCAACCCGGAGCTACAGGACAATTGCTGGCTTTGCTTTCGCGGCCGGCTGAAATATTCGAATTCGCGAACAGAGGCGTAGCCGTCCTGCTCCGCCGCGTTGCGCTAAACCCACCCTGGCAGGGGCGTCTTGCTAGCCCTGTTTAGGAGGTGGGGCTAGAATTACCGATTGGACGAACGCGTGCAGCGCCATTGCAGACAGTTCGTTTTTCGCCTTCGACGATCTCCGCTGGCACAAAAATCACGGTTCCAGCTGGTGGCCTAGACGCATCGGATAGCCCCAATGCCATCCCAATCAACTGCGAGCGACGAAACCGTCGTTCCGAGCGACGATGCTCCCGCTCAAGCCAAAACGAAACGGGTGCGCAAAAGTACCTCCAAGACTCCGCGCAGCCGGCCGATTGCGTTGCCGGTCCTGGTCGTGGACGAGACCTTTTTGCTGCCCCACATGTCGATCCCGTATCCCATCGAGGATGACGAATCGGCCATGGTCATCGATCGAAGCTTGCGCATGCCCCTCCGGCAAGTGCTGGTGCTCACGGAGCGCATGGTGCAGGAGAGTGTGCTCGACGAGAACGCCGAGTCGGAGTTCGCGCCGCTCTTTTCCGATCTTCTCCAGGAAACCGATACCGTTCCCAGTTCGGACACGGATGAACCGGGGGGATGGACTCCGGAAAACCAGGATGAAACCGTTCAGTTCGAGTTGTGCACGGTCGGTGTCATTGCCGAAGTGGGGCAGCGTATCTCGCCTCCGGGCAGCACCTCGCATGTCATCCTGCAAGGGATCGCACGTGGAGTGGTCAAAGAGATCATCCAGGAAGATCCGTATCTGGTAGCGCGTGTTTCGCGCCACGACGATACGGTGTCCGGATCGAGCGATTCCGAAGCTGCGATGTCGGCGGTGCTGGAGCAGGTCGAAAATTACATTGCCATGCTTCCGAACGTTCCGGAAGAAGTGCTGGCGATGGTGCAGAGTGTGGAAGAGCCGGGCTGGCTTGCCGATCTGATCGCATTCTCGCCCGAATTCACCTCGGCACAACGACAGGAGCTGCTGGAGATCCTCGATCCAGTCGCGCGCTTGCGCCGGCTGTCGGTCATGATCCAGAAGCGACTCAACGTACTGAACTTGCGGCAGCAGATCGCGACCGAAGCCCAGGCCGGGATGGATCGGCAACAACGAGATTACTTCTTGCGTGAGCAAATTCGCGCTATCCAGAAGGAACTTGGCGAGGGTTCGCGCGGAAGAGACGCTGGCCGGCGAGCTGCGTGCCAAGATCGAAGAAGCCGGCATGCCAGAAGACACCAAGCAGAAGGCGCTGGTACAGGTCGAGCGATTGGAGCAGCAGCATCCCTTCTCACCTGAGATCGGGGTCATTCGCGGATATCTCGAATGGCTGATCGACCTCCCCTGGGCGATCGAAACCGAGGACCGGCTCGACCTCAACGAGGCCATGGAAATTCTCGAGGCCGATCACTACGGACTCGAGAAGGTGAAAGACCGCATCATCGAATATATCGCCGTGCGCAAGCTGGCGGGAGACAAGCAGAAGGCTCCAATCATCTGCTTTGTGGGCCCTCCAGGCGTCGGCAAGACCAGTTTGGGTCGGTCCATTGCGCGGGCCATCGGACGCAACTACGTGCGCATGTCGCTGGGTGGCGTACGGGATGAAGCCGAGATCCGCGGGCATCGGCGCACCTATGTCGGCGCGATGCCAGGTCGAGTGATCAAGGCGCTGCGCGACGCCAAGAGCCGGAATCCGGTGATCGTTCTGGATGAGATCGACAAGGTCGGTTCCGACGCGTTCCGGGGCGATCCTTCGTCGGCATTACTGGAAGTGCTCGATCCGGAGCAGAATTCCACCTTCTCCGATCACTACCTGGAGGTTCCGTTCGATCTCTCCAAAGTGATTTTCATCACCACCGCCAACTTGCTCGAACCGATTCCTCCGGCGCTGCGCGACCGTATGGAAGTCATCGAGGTTCCCGGCTATACCGAAGTCGAAAAGCTGGAGATCGCCAAGCGCTACCTGGTTCCCAAAACAATGGAATCTCACGGCGTGACACTCGAGCAATTGATTCTGACCGAGGATGCATTACTCCGGGTGATTCGGGAATATACCAGCGAATCAGGCGTTCGCAACCTGGAACGCGAGATCGGCTCACTCTGCCGCAAGGCGGCCCGGAAGCTGGCTGGCGATGATCCGCCTGAATTGATCGTCATCAATAGCGATACCGTCGAAACCTATCTTGGTATTCCGCGCTACGAATTCGGGTTGGCGGAAGAGCAGGATGAGGTTGGCGTGGCGACCGGCGCGGCAGTGACCAGCGTCGGTGGCGATCTGCTTTCCATCGAAGTGACGGTCATGGAAGGCAAGGGCGACCTGATCCTGACCGGCCAGCTCGGCGAAGTCATGCAGGAGTCGGCCCGCGCTGCGATCAGCTACGCGCGCTCGCGCGCGAGCGATTTTGGCCTGGAAGCGGGTTTCTTCGATAAGCACAACATTCACGTGCACATTCCGGCAGGCGCGATTCCGAAAGATGGTCCGTCTGCGGGGATCACGATCGCGACCGCGCTGATCTCCGCCTTAACCGGGCGAAAAGTGCGCAAGGATGTGGCGATGACTGGTGAGATCACCTTGCGCGGCAAGGTGCTTCCGATCGGTGGGCTTCGTGAGAAGACGCTGGCAGCGCACCGGGGCGGCATCAAAACCTTCCTCCTGCCGAAGCGCAACGCGAAGGATCTTTCCGAGCTCCCAGAGGTGGTGAAAGCCGGTATCGAGCTCATCCAGGTGGCCTCGCTCGACGAAGTGCTGGACATCGCGCTCCTCCCAAAGGTGGACCGTACGCTTCAAGTCGCCTAGGTCTGCGCTGAGAGAGAAAACGCGGCGACGCCCTGCTGCCAGCTGCGATCGAGATCGGCCCCGGGAGGAAACCGGGCGTCGATTTCGAGGATGGTCATCCCGTGCAGAAATCCCCAAAACGCTCGCGCGGTTTCGGGGTCGGAGAAGTGGGTGCCCATCGGCTCGGCAGACCATTCCTCGATGCCGGGCGTGAGCCGAGCGCGATCGAGTGTGCCTGCTGTCATCAGACGATAGAGGTGCGGTTGTTCGACAGCCATCGAACGATAGGCGTTTGCCAGGTTCGCCAGCGGATCCCCCGATTGTTCGATGGCATGGCGCGCAATATTGCCCCAGAGCAGAAAACCGCGATCGATCAGCGCTGCCTCGACTGCCTGTTTGTCGGGAAAGTGCTTATAGAGTGATGGTGCCTTGATGCCGAGCTCGGCGGCAAGACGACGCATGGTCAATGCCTCCGGCCCGTCGGTCGCGAGGAGATGCCAGGCTGCTTCGACGATCTGCTGCTGCCTGAGAGACTGAAGCTCAGGCGCGTTGGAATCCATCGGACCCTCGCAAGCCATAGCCGACAGCTCGGTCGATGGCGATATGTAGCGCCCAACCAAGCGCGGCGGCCAGCCAGAGGGATGGCAATACACCGGTCAAGGTCAGGACCGCCAGAGCGACTGGGCCGATGAGACGATGAAGTGCGTTGTAGACGGGAACAGCCCGAGGGGCAAGCTGCCCTTTTTGCAATCCGCGATCCATACCAGCAACAAGCCCGATATCGGGCATCAGGGCGAATCCGAGTGCCAGCCACCCGCCGCCGTGCTCCTGCACCTGAAGCGCGGTAGCCACGAGCAGCGTTGCCGACACAGCTCCCCAGCCGAGACGACGCCAGGGTATGCGACTGAAGACTAATTGCTGCGAAACTTCGATAATGTGCATGTACAACCTCCAGGCTAACGACGTTAGCTATAGAGTAGGCTAACGTCGTTAGCTTGTCAAGGTCATTTTTATCGTGATGGCGCATTCGATCGGACCCTGAATGTCATTTCTCGAACGAGTGGAACTTCTGGATCCCGGAGAAGGGCGGCGGGAGCGATTCCCGTTTACCGTTCCAGCTATCGCGACACACATCGGTGATGCGGTGGCATTTCCCTCGCCGGTGACTTTTCTGGTGGGAGAGAACGGAAGCGGAAAGTCGACCTTCCTGGAGGGAATCGCTTGTGCGGTTTCACTACCGGGTATTGGTTCGGACAATCCGGATACTGACCCGACACTCGAGCATGGTCGAACGCTGGCCGATGCCATGAAGCTGCGCTGGCGGCTGCGGCATCCTCGCCGGGGGTACTACTTTCGTGCGGAAGATTTTTTCGGTTTCACCAAACGGATGGACAGTCTGAAGACCGATCTGCTCTCCGAAGCAGAAGCGATGCGCAAGGATCTGGCTCGATCTCGCTATGCGCGTGAATTGGGCGCTGGCGTGCTTGCTGGACAGGCCAGCGCAATCGATGCGCGATACGGCGCTAGTGGGCTAGATGCACGTTCGCACGGCGAGCAATTCCTCGAGCTCTTTTCCGTCCGGTGCCAACCTCGTGGAATCTACCTGCTCGACGAGCCGGAAGCTCCGCTCTCTCCTGCGAGGCAACTGACCTTTCTGTCCATGTTGATGGCGCTGTCCCAGGACGGCTCGCAGTTCATCGTCGCGACGCATTCGCCCATTCTGCTCGCATTGCCCGGTGCCACGATCCTGAGCTTCGACGGAGGCGAGATTCGGCCCGCAACGTATGAGCTGCTGGAACATGTACAGATTATGCGGTCGTTTCTCGAGGATCCCGAAGCCTATCTGCGGCATCTGTAAGAGGCGGATGATGCGGGTCTGGTAGGCTTTTGAGCATGAGCGCAAGTGGACCTTCCCCAATTTCTCAACCCAGCCCCCCAGCGAACCAGGGTCACAAACGCCCAGGTACTGCGAGATCGTCAGTGGGTATCAGCCCCAACTGGCAAGTGGCACTCGATATGGCGCTGGCGGGCATTCGCGACATCGTTCCAGACGCGATTTTTGTATTCGCATCGGCCGCGTTCGACGAGGACCTGCCGGAAATTGCGGAAGCCGTTTGGCATCACGCTGGTTCGATGATCGTCATTGGATGCTCCAGCAGTGGCGTAATCGGTCGTGGTGCGGAGATGGAGCACGAGCCAGCTATCTCGTTGCTGTCGCTCGAGCTGCCGGGCGCGATCCTGCGACCGGTGCGATTCACGCAGGGAATGTTGCAGGACGCGCGTGACGGCGGATTGGCGGAGCGTATTGGTGTCGATCCGGCGCTGGTGAACGGCTGGATGCTACTTGCCGATCCGTTTCGCATGGATGGCGCTTTGCTGCTCGAGCAGCTCAACGAGGCGTATCCGGGACTGCCGATTATCGGAGGCTTACTAGCGCCAGGCGCCGGTCAGAGTCAGACGTGGGTCATGCTGAACGGCCGGATTTATAACGACGGCGGCGTTGGACTTTCGATCGGCGGAGAATTCGACATCCTCCCCATCGTGTCGCAAGGCTGCGAGCCAATCGGTGATACCTGGACGATCACCGGTGTCGACGAAAAGTGGATCGAGTCAATCTCCAATCGCCCAGCTTTGCAGATGCTGACCGAAACCCTCAACACGCTCCCGGTCGATATGCAGCAAGAAGCGCGCGAGCACCTGGTAGCGGGATTGGCGGCAGATGAGTACCGCGAGCATTTCGGTCGAGGCGATTTCCTGATTCGCAACGTGATCGGCGTGAAGCGAGAATCGGGCGCGATCGCCCTGGGCGCGCGACCGCGGGTGGGGCAGACGATTCAGTTTCAGCTCCGGGATGCTGCGACCGCCGACCTCGATCTGATGGCGACTCTCCTGGAGGCGCAACTGCGCTTGGGTAACCGGGTACCGGTGGCCGGGCTACTGGCCTCGTGTAACGGGCGTGGGACCTCGTTGTTCGATCTCCCGCACCATGATGCGGCTGCCATCGAACGGAGATTCCCTGGCCTGCCGCTGGCAGGTTTGATCGCCGCTGGCGAGATTGGACCGGTGGGATCGAAATCCTTTATCCACGGATTTACGAGTAGTCTTGGTCTGATTGTTCCCGCCTGATCGCTGAAATGCGAGCGTTCCCAAGAGGTGTCTCCCATGACGAGACTTTTGCTCGAACCTGATTTTCTCGAGCTCTTTCCTGAAGCGACGGTCGCGATTGCGGTGGTGCGAGGGGTGGACAATACGGTCGACGATCCAGAAATCTGGCCGATGCTGGAGATCGAGATCGAACGAGCCGCCGCTTCGGCGAACGCGGGCGAGATAAGCCAGCATGCAGCGGTGGCGCCGTGGCGGGCGGCTTTCGGGCAGTTTGGCGTGAAGCCATCCAAGTACCGCTCGTCGATCGAAAGCATGTTGCGATCGGCGCAATCCGGACGACTGCGATCGATCAACCCGTTGGTCGATCTCTACAACACCATCTCGCTGCGTCACCGGCTCCCGGTAGGCGGAGAAGATCTGGCTAAGGTCAGCGGCGATGTGCGTCTAACCCGTGCCGTTGGAGACGAGCATTTCGTGCCACTCGGCGCCGATGGCCCAGAGCCACCGCCAGTCGGAGCGGTGATCTACAGGGACGACGAGGGTGTCATCTGCTCCTGCTGGAACTGGCGGGAAGCTGAGCGCACCATGTTGACGCCGGGGACAACCGATGCGGTGCTGGTGATCGAATCAGTCCCACCGCTCGCTCCAGAGGCCACGCGCGTTGCCATCGACGATCTGGCGGCACTGGTCACCCGGCATCTCGGAGGAACTGCTGTCGTGTCCGTGCTCGACCGTGGAAATCCAACGGTCGAGCTGTAATCGACCAACTCCCGAACGCATCCCTCTGGGCAGAATTACTTCTCCAGAGTTTCGGAGAGAACGAATACCGGGATGGTGCGCTCAGTCTTCTTCTGATAATTCGCATAGTCGGGGAAGGCGGCGACGGCGCGTTCCCACCAGAGGTCGCGCTCTTCGCCGAAGACCTCTCGCGCGGTGTATTCCTTTTTCACCGTTTCGTCTTGCAGCTCCACAAGGGGATTCTTCTTGAGGTTGTAGTACCAGACGGGGTTCTCTGGCGCGCCTCCGAGCGACGCTATCGCAGCGTACTCGCCGTTATGCTCGACTCGCATGAGCGGGGTTTTGCGGACTTTGCCCGATTTCGCGCCGATGGATGTCACGACAATGATTGGCATTCCGCGCAGCTCGTTCGCTTCAGTGCCGTTCGATGCCTCGAAAGCTTCGGCCTGTTTACGCGCCCAATCTGAGGTAGATGGTGCGTACTCGCCTTGAATTGGCATAGGGATTTTTCTCCGTGGTGGATTGACGAACGTGGATCCGAGGACCCACGAGGAAAACCTTACTCGCGATCTGTGTTCAGGATGTCTTTTTCCAGGGTGTGTTCTTCCCTGAGCATCCTGACCTCTTCCTGGATCGAATCGTCTACCGCTCGCAGGAGCAAAACGAGTGCCGCCAGCACGATCCCAATGGCCGCGCCCAGATAGAGGATGTCGTTGCCACCAGTCCATTCAGCGACATTACTCAGAAAATTGACCCCAAGCACCACGCAGACCACGCCGATGACACGATGCTTCAGCTCGTCGAGATTGCGAATCCTCAACCATGAAGGGAGCGTCGATTTTTCGTCGATAAACAGTTGAAAGAGTCCAAGGGCCACGATGAGCAGGATGACCCCTATGAGAAAGATATCGATGAGTTCGATGAGCTCGATCGAGAGTCGCTCTCCCCCTTTGTCGCTGATTTCTCGTTCGGTGATGAGCTCCCAGATCACGACCAGAACGCGCAGAAAGCCGAAGATGATCAGCGTAAACGCGGCCAGCAGCGACCCAATAACCGCCAGGATGATCATCATCGGCGAAAGGTCGAAAAGCCGCAATGTCCAGAATCGGATGAACTTCATGTGACCCTTCGCATGCGAACGGACCTGCCACTTGAGTCGATAGCGGGGATACGGGATAAGCGCATCATACCGTCAATTGTCTGGTCACTGGTCCGCAACGACTCGTCGCATGATATCGATCAATGCGCTCTTCTCTTCGAACCCGATTCCTGGACTCTCCGGCAGACCGACCTTTCCGTGCTCGACGCGAATCCCGTCCGCGAAACCGCCAAAAGGTTGAAAGACACCGGGATAGCTTTCATTCCCACCCAGCCCCAGTCCCGCCGCCATGTTGAGCGACATCTGATGCCCACCATGAGGAACGATCCGCGTGCGGGACCAGCCATGTTGCTCCACCATCTCGATCGTGCGGAGATACTCGACCAGACCGTACGAGAGCGCGCAGTCGAATTGCAGCCAATCAGTTTCTGGGTGCATCCCACCATAGCGAATCAAATTGCGGGCGTCCTGCATGGAGAAGAGATTTTCTCCGGTCGCCATCGCATGCGGATAGTGCTGGGAGAGTTCGGCCTGGAGGGCGTAATCGAGCGGGTCGCCAGCTTCTTCGTACCAGAAGAGACCATAGGGCGCGAGGGCATCGCCATAGGCGAGAGCGGTGGGGAGATCGAAGCGACCGTTGGCATCAACAGCGAGGTGCATTCCATCGCCGACCACGTCGAGCACGGCTTCGATGCGTTTCAGGTCATCCGCCAGTGTCGCGCCACCGATCTTCATCTTGACCACTTCGTAGCCAAGGTCGAGATACCCACGCATCTCGTCTTGTAACGCAGCGAGCCCTTTCCCGGGAGCGTAGTAACCCCCTGCGGCATAGACCCAAACTGGCGCGCCCACCATACCGCCGTTGTAGCGGTCGGCCAGGAGGCGATAGAGGGGCACGCCCGCGATCTTGGCGACCGCATCCCAGACGGCCATATCGATCGTGCCAACCGCAACCGAGCGTTCTCCGTGACCACCCGGTTTTTCCGCGGACATCAGCTTGTCCCAAATCCTGTGCGGATCGAGGTTTTCGCCAGTATCGTCGAGGATGGAGTCCGGATCGGCGTCGAGCAACCGCGGGACGAACCGTTCCCTGAGGAGCCCGATGGGGGCGTAGCGACCGTTCGAGTTGAAGCCGTAGCCGACAACCGGTTCGCCCTCGCGAACGACGTCAGTGACGATGGCAACGACGGCAGCGTCCATCTTGCTGAAGTCGATATAGGCGTTGCTCATGGGAGAGCTGATCGGAACAGAGGCGACGCGGATGTGTGTGATGCGCACGATTTAGTGACTCTCTTCGTAAAGGTTCAGCGCTGAATCTCGCAGAACCGCCAAGTGCTGACCCACCGTTTCCCAAACGAGTCCATAGTCTATTTCGCTGTATTCGTGTGCAAGGATATTTCGCATCCCAACTGCCTTTTCAAGGCCGGGTAACTGACCTGCAATCATGAGATCGAGATCGCGAACGACGCATTGTCATAGATGTCCCACAGGTACATCCGGGCATCATGCGGCATAGAGTAGCTGCTGTGTGATCTGAAGCGACTGGATGAAGACGAGATTCTTGAGGTTGCGCCCCATAACAAGATCGACCTGTCGATTCAAGACTGCTTCGAGGCGATTCGTCAACTCAAGGTGGCGAGCACCGAACGGTCCGTATTCGTATCCATCAGGATAAAGAAGAAGGAAATCAACATCGCTCTCCTCGGGATCGAAATATGTAGAGGTCGCAGATCCGAAGAGGTAGAGTCGTTCGACGCCGAACTCCTTACAGAGTGAGATGATCTCGTCCAGGTGCTGCTCGATTTCTGGGATCATCGGACGAAAGCCTCGTCGCTTCGAAGGGACGGCGGTTAACTGTCAAAGTTTATCGCAGTAAGTGAAGGCGCACTGGGTAACAAAGGAGCTTGAACCAATTGACTGCTGATTTCATTTTTCGCAATGGACCGATCGTCACCATCGACCCGGCGACCGCTGGCGCCGAAGCGGTGGCGATACAAGGAAACCGGATCACGCGGGTAGGGAGCTTGGACGAGGTCCTTGCGGAGGCGGGACCGCAAACCCAGACCATCGATCTTGCTGGACGGGCCCTGCTCCCCGGTCTGAACGATAACCACAACCACCCGATCTCTTTCGGTCAGGGACTGAGCCAGATCGATGCATCGCCGAGCGCGGCCCCAACCTTGGCAGCCGTACAGGATGCCTTTCGCAGACGGGCGGGCGAGCAACCCAACGGTTGGTTGATCGCGCGCGGGTATGACGACACACGCCTAAACATCCATCGGCATCCGACGCGGTTCGAGCTGGACGAGGCAACTGGAGATCGACCGGCGTATCTGGTACGCACCTGCGGGCATCTTGCGGTGGCGAATTCGGCGGCACTGAAGCTAGCCGGCATTACCTCGCAAACCGACGACCCCGTGGGCGGGCAGATAGACCGGGACGAGCATGGCGAACCGATCGGACTGCTGCGCGAGACGGCGATGAAGCTGGTCTCCGATCAGATTGCCCCACCGACGACTGCCGATATGAAGGACTTTCTGCGGGCGGCCGGGAAGCGCTTCAACGAATACGGCATCACCAGTGTCGGCGAGGCCGCGGTGAGCAATTCGCGGCAATTCTCGGCGTATCAGGAACTGGCGCGAGAGGGCGAGCTGCCGATGCGCACGTTCACGATGATGCTGATCGACGATACGCTCGACGATCTGGAACACCTCGGGGTGCAGACAGGATTTGGCGACGCCTGGTTTCGGATCGGACCCGCCAAAGTGTTCCAGGACGGTTCGGGAGGTGGGCGCACCGCGGCGATGACGACCGAGTACCGCAATGATCCTGGTAATAAGGGGATCACGATCTACGACCAGGATGGATTGAACGACCGCTTCACCCGCGCGAACGCAGCCGGATTCCAAATGGCGGCACACGCGATCGGCGACCTGGCGATCTCGATGATTCTGACCGCCTACGAGACTGCACTGGCAGCGAATCCCCGCGCGAATGCGCGCCCGCGCATAGAGCACTGCGGGATGTGCACGCAAGAGCACCTGGACCGAATGAAAGCGATCGGGGCGCTGGCGATTCCGCAACCGTCGTTCATCTATTACCTCGGCGATTCCTATATCGAGAACTTCACCGAAGAGCAATTGGCGATGTCCTATCCAGGACGGTCGTGGTTCGACCAGGGGATCGTGGCGGTGGGCAGCTCGGATGTACCGGTAGTGTCGTGCGACCCGTTCGTGAATCTGCGCTCGGCGGTGACAAGATTGACGCAGGACGGGCAATACATGGGCCGAAACCAGGGCGTGACGATCGAAGAGGCATTGCAGATGTTCACGATCAATGGCGCCTATGCCTCGTTCGAGGAGTCGATCAAGGGGAGCATCACCGAAGGCAAGTTGGCAGATCTGACCGTGCTAAGCGAGGATCCGCGTGGAGTGGATCCTGAACAACTGAACACCCTGCACGCCGATATGACGATGATCGATGGGAACATCGTGTTCGAGCGCTAGGCTCCATCAGTAGTCGAAGAGCTTCGTAGCGCGGCAACGATGAAGGAATTCTCCGCTACGCACAGAGAAGCCTGTAGTGGACGGGCCGCTCGAATGTCAATTCGAGCGGCCCATACTGAGCCTGTTGACTAACGGGAGGCGCCGGCCGCAGTCAGCTCATATTTGTCGCCGAGATAGGCTTTCTGGCGGACGAGCATTTGCTGGAGCTGTGGGACCGGGACAGCACGGGGTTCGACACCATATTCGATCGCGAGCGCGGCAGCGGTACCTGCCGCCTGACCCATCGCGAAGACGGGCGGCATGACGCGCACGGCTGCCTGGGCTTCATGGGTGGCAGAGAGGGACCGGCCAGCGACGAGCAGGCCGTCCATCTCTTTCGGTACCAGGGACCGATACGGAATCTGGTAGATGTTCGCGGTTTTGAGCTTGCCATCGGTGCCGCCGGAATCGTCAGTTGGGCTGTGGATGTCGACGGGGTAGCCGCAGAGGGCGACGACATCCTGGAACTCGCGGCCAGTGGCGAGATCGTCGAGATTGAGCTGGTACTCTCCTACGATGCGGCGGGTTTCGCGGACCCCGATCATCGAAGCGGTGTCGAGCAGTTCGGCGTTTTCGAAGCCTGGAAGGCGAGCTCGCATGAACTTGAGAATCGCTTTGACCTGCTCGCGCCCTTGGATCTCTCCCTGGGTCAGGTCCTCGACACTGGTGCCATCGAGGCGATGCAGGCGGGTGGTGTTGATGCGCCAAACCCCTTCTTCGCCCGTGCGGTACATGCCAATACCCTTGCGGGGAATTGGGAATTCGCCCGATTCACGCCCCTTCCTCACCAGCGACTCGAATGGCCGGAAGTCATCCGGATGTGAGGTAACGTACGCTTCGACGACGGCGTTGTTGACGTTCTTGACCCGGAAGAAGAGGGTCATCGGCTGGAGAAGTCCATCTTCGTCGCGACCTTTATCGTAAGCAGCGCCCGCACGGGCGGCCACGTCGGCATCGGCGGAGCAATCGACGGTGATTTGGGCTTTAAGCGCTTCCAGCCCTGATTTGCTGGCGGCTACGACGCCGGTGACCCTGCCGTCGTTGACAATGGCATCGGCGACGAAGGTGTGGAAGCGAAGCTGAACTCCTGCTTCGCGGACCATGTCCAGCGCGACGAACTTGGCGGTTTCGGGATCGAAGGGGGTTACGCGGGCGTGGCCATATTCGATGAACCCAGCCTCTGGACTGCCAGCGGGGAAATTGCGCGGGTGCGCGGCCCCGCCCTGGGCTTCCATGCGCTCAACCATCTCTTCGAAGACGCCCCGAATGAGCTGGGTTTCGCCATCGAGGCTGTAGGAGGTCATACATGGACCAACGAGGCCCGCGGTCAGGTTGCCCCCCAGGTAACCGAAGCGCTCCACCAGTGTGGTGCGCGCGCCATAGCGGGCAGCGCTAATCGCGGCAGCAATCCCACCCGGTCCCCCGCCCACCACCAGCACATCACCGGCGTCGACAATCGGAATTTCACTCTCATAATGCATCGTTGCAGACACAGTCGTTTTACGCTCCTTGCTTGGTCGCGGTAGTTGTGCCCTTACTGGTGCCTCCAGCGGGAAGAACATCGGTCATGCCCACGGCGTTTTTCATGATGTCGTCGATTTCGCTCAGCTCCTCTGCGGTAAGGGTGACTCCGGCTGCGGCGACAGCGCCAAGGATTTCCTCCGAGTTACGCGCGCCCGTCAGGGCGACTGAAACGGGTTGATGGGCCAGGACCCAGGCAATGGCAAGTTGCACGAGTGAGATGCCGCGTCGAGTTGCGAAGCCGCCGAGTGCTTCGAGCACATCCAGGTTGCGGTTGCGGTTCTCGGGGGTAAGGAGAGGTTGCCCGAAGATGACTCCGGCCTTGCGCCAGTCGCGTTCATCGAAGACGGTGTCGCGGGAATAGGACCCAGTGAGAAGACCGTGAGCGAGCGGTCCGTACGCCATAACGCCAATATCGAGTTCCTTACAGAGGGCAAACGTCTCATGTGCCCAGCGACGGTCGAACAAACTGAATCCGACCTGGCTGGCGACGATCGGAGCGGAGGTGGCAGCGGTGGCGATTTCTTCGAGTTGGAGCTGATTCAAGTTGCAGACGCCGATGGCTTTTGCCTTGCCGGACTGCACCAGGTAGCCAAGGCTGTCGGCAATTTCGGACATCGGGGTGTGACCGTCGGGCCAGTGAAGCAGGAAGAGGTCGACATAGTCGGTCTTGAGGCGGGCAAGGCTCTCGTCAAGTCCTTTGACCAAATGAGCGCGGCTACTATCGAGACCGGTGATGAATGCGTTCTCATCTGAGACCATGCCGCCTTTCGTGACGATTGTGGTCTCTTCCCGAAGTCCGAGCAGGGCATAGCCCAGGAGCTCTTCCGCATGACCGTTGCCGTAGGAAGGGGCGGTGTCGAAGAGCGTGACGCCGGCATCGAGCGCGGCGTGGATTGCCGCGATAGCGTCGGCATCATCAGTTGGCCCGTAACGGGCCCCGCCAATGGGCCAGGTTCCGAACCCGACGACGGAAGAGCAGATGCCAGAGTTACCGAAGCATCGCTGTTCCATGGATGATGTTTCACTGGTACTCACGAAAACGCTTACCCCTTCTGCATACGCGGGTCGAGATAGTCCCGCAAACGATCACCAAACACACCGACGCAAATGACAACAAGACAGAGCGCTATGCCGGGAAGCGTCGAAATCCACCAGGCATTGTTGAGATAGTCCCGCCCTTGTGCGATGGTCTGACCCCAGGAGGGCTGGCTGGGAGGCGTGCCGAGCCCGAGGAAGCTGAGCGATGCCTCGGCAATGATGACCAGTCCAATTTCGACCGTGGCAATGACGATCAATGGCGCCACAATTGACGGAATGATGTGCCTGACGAGCTGCCTCGGCGCTGTAGCGCCGATGGCCCGGGCGGCGGTGACGAATTCCTGCTCTTTGACGCCGAGCACCGCGGCACGCGAAATACGCGCGAACACGACCCATCGGGTGAGCGCGAGCGTGATGATGACGTTGATCACACTCGGGCCGATGACGGCCGCGATCATGATGGCGAAGATGATTGAGGGAAACGCGAGCTGGATATCGGCTAGCCGCATAAGGAGGCTGTCCAGGAACCCGCCGCGAAACCCCGCAATGACTCCGAAGGACACCCCGATCAGGCCGGCGAGGACCACAGTGACGGCTCCGACGAGCAAAGAAATCCGGGCACCCTGGAGAAGTTGTGCCGCCATATCACGGCCAACTTGGTCGGTACCAAGCCATGCGCGCGAGCCGTCTCGCAAAATGGAGCCGGGGGCTTTCAGACGATCGCCAGTACGCACGGTGACCGAGTTGTAGGGCACGAGAATTGGACCTACGATGGCGATCAGCATGAACAGGAAGATCGGTAATCCCCAAAAGGCAAGATAGACCTCGCTGCGCCGACCTTTGCGCCGAGGGCGGTCCGATAAGGCCGAACTGTCCAGTGGCACGTAATCGATCTGCTCGTCTGCGGAGGTAGCAACGCTGGACATCAGCGCAACCGAATCCGGGGATCGAGGTAGATATAACTCAGGTCGACCAGCAAGTTGATGAGCACAAAGATCGTCGTGATGAAGAGGATAGAGGCCTGCACCAACGGGTAGTCCCGCTTGGTTATCGCATCGACAAGAAGTCGTCCGATGCCGGGCCAGCCAAAGACGGTTTCGATGATGACCGCGCCACCGAGCAGGTTACCAAGCTGGATGCCAAGTACCGTGATGACCGGAATGAGCATGTTGCGCATGGCGTGACGTGAGAGTACCGTGCGAGCTGACAATCCCTTGGCGCGAGCGGTGCGGATGTAATCCTCGTGCATGACCTCTAAAAGTCCGCTCCGCACCAGCCGGGTCAGCACGCCGACAAGCGGCAGCGCCAGGGTGAGCGCGGGCAGGATGAGATGCTTTGGCGTTTGCGAGCCGGAAGACGGAAGCCATCTCAGTTGCCGCGCGAAAATAAGAATCAACATGATCCCAAGCCAGAAGCCTGGAACTGATTGCCCAATAAGAGAGATGACAGAAACGGAATAGTCGATCGGCCCTCGTTGGCGGAGCGCCGCGAGGATGCCCAGCGGAAAGCTGATGAGCAGGGCGATGGCGACTGCCGCGAGCGCGAGGCGGGCCGTGGCGGCGATTCGCTCCCCGACGGATTCAAGGACCGGGCGGCGCAACCAGAGGGAATCGCCGAAATCGAGCCGCACGGCCTCGCTCATGAAACTCACATATTGCTCGGGCAGCGACGCATCGAGTCCCATCTCTTCCTGGAGCGATGCAATTTCTGCTTGTGTGGCTCCCGCACCAAGCATCATCGACGCCGGGTCGCCGGGAAGGATACGGACGACCAGGAAAATGACGGTGAGCGCTCCCCACAGGACAAAGACTGCATAGAAGAGACGTTGGAGGATGTACTGCGCCATGGTGATCGAGCGACGGGACGAGTGATCGGATCACCCGTCCCGCGCTCTTCTCCTATTCTGAGATGGTCACCGTCGCGAAGTTCGGGATCGTGCTCGGCGTGGGCTCGAATCCCTCGATGTTCTTGTTCATGACGTAGTTGGTTTGGAGTTCGAATGGGAAGACGCCAACGGCATCGTCCCAGATGATCCTGTTGGCCTGGTCGTAGAGTTCAAGCCGTGCGTCCTGATCCGATTCAGCCGCTGCCTCCAGCAGCAGGGCATCCAACTCTTCGTTGGCGTACCCATTGCGATTCGCCGTCGATGTGTAGAGGCGGCGCAAGGTGAAGTCAGCATCGCCAGTGCGAACGGTGTTGGTCTGGAAGTCCATGTCCCAGTCGAGCGCAAGAAGTTTCTCCAGCCAGGCGGCCTGCTCCATTTCCATGCTTTCGACATTGACGCCGATATCGGCCCAGTTCGAGATGAACGAAAGAATCAGCTCGCGATCCTGCGGTCCCGATCCCGGTACCCAGATAACGTGCGTGTCGAAGCCGTCGGGATAGCCGGCCTCTGCCAACAGGGCTTTGGCTTTTTCGGGATCGTAGGTGTACGGCGTTTGCTCGGACCAGCCGAAAATAGTGGAAGGAATCGGTGCGGTCGCGACCACGCCAACGTCCTGCAGGAGGTCGGCGGCAAGGGTTTCCCGATCGATCGCATAGTTCATGGCTTGGCGGACGCGCGAATCGGTGAACGGTTCGCGAGACGAGTTGAACCAGTTGAAGTAGTACGCATAGGAAGGCGTACTGTCGATCACCAAATCGTCGTTTTCAGCGAGGATCGGAAGCTGATCGGCCGGCAGTCCCCAGGTGAAGTCGATTTCGCCGGTCTCGATGGCTGTCGCCTTGGCGGCGGTTTCCGGAATGTCACGGAAGACAAGCGTGCCAACCGACGCTGGCTCTCCCCAGTAGCTCTCACTGGCGACCAACTCGATCTGCGAGTCTCGCTCCCAGGACGAAAAGGCATACGGGCCGATACCGACCGGATCGTCGAAGAATCCTTCTTCATTCGATCCCGCGGCGGGTGTAATGAAGAGCAGGGTCGAGCTGGCGGGAACGGTACCTAACGGCTCACTGGTGGTAATCGTGACGGTCAAATCGTCAGGTGTGGCGATTTCGGTCACGGTTGCCCAGAGCGGAGCAAGCGGACCTTCGAGATCGATCACGCGCTGTAATGAGCTTTGCACGTCCGCTGAGGTGAACGGCGTGCCGTCCTGCCAGGTCACGCCTTCTCGCAGATTGAAGGTCCAGGAGTTGCCTTCGGCGGACCAGTCGGTAGCCAGGGAGGGAAGCAACTCGCTGGTCGCGGCGTCGCGAGTGAGAAGGGTGCCGAAAATGTGGGTCGCGATGACCGCGGTTGGTTCCTCGACGCTCTGGGGCCCATGCGGGTCGAGCGAAACGAGTACGCGCTGCATGGCGATATCGAGCTGTCCCTCGGGTGCATCCTGCAATGTCGCCAGGGCACCGTATTCGAAAGCCGTCGCCAGCGGGATGCTCAGACCGAGCGCCGTGGTGGCTTTCAGGAACGTGCGCCGGTTGAGGGCTCCTGCTCTCCTATCCTGTATGAGCTGGTTCAGTCGCTGGGTGACTGCGTTGTCGATCGATGACATGCGCGGTTTCCTCCATTCGTTTCTTCCGACAGCTCTGCCGGTTTCTGTAACGTATCCACTGGCACCATGCCAGCGGAGTCGCCCCGGTTTAGGGCAGCGTTTCGGAGCGTTGGCTAGGGGCGACTTAACAATTCCATGAAGGCATCGAGACCTTCCTGGACATGCAAACGCATAGCGGCCGCGGCCGCCTCTCCATCGCGACGTTCCAGCGCGGCGATGATCGGCAGATGGCGTTGCTCTGTTGGAACGACGAGAAAGCGGGTATCCAGCAAACGGGCCCGGTATCCCTCACCCTGATCAGCAAGATTGTCGAGCGTGGTGATCAGCAGAGGCATGCGAGAAATACGCCGCAACCGGCGATGGAATTCGATATCCACGCCGCGCAGCGCACGAATGTCGGGATCCGGTCCGTTCTGCACTTGCGAGAGATCGTCGTTGATAGCGATAAGGTCGGCGAGATCGGTGTCGGTGATCTGGAGGGCAGATTCGCGGGCAGAAAGGGCTTCGAGCTCTGCGCGCATCAGGTAGATCTGCCGGATGTCGGCTGGGTCGAGATGGGCGACGATGGCTTCCTTATGCGGAACGAGAGTGATGAAGCCCTCGGCAGAAAGGCGCTTGAATGCATTGGCGACCGTGATGCGACTGACGCCCAACTCTTCGGCAATGCGGCTGCCGACCAGTGGCTGGCCCTCGGCCCAACGTCCGCTCGTGATCGCGCTGCGAAGCGCTTCATACGCGGCTTGTTCCCTTGTCTTGACGTCGACGCGGAAATCAGTTGCATATTGCATGCAACATACAGTACGCAATCCGCCAGCGCGTTGTCAACGGTGCGCGTTGGCTACTACAAGCGAAGTTCACTGATCGTGCAAAAGGGTTGCGTCAATGAAACGCGGAGATTCTCATAAACCGGATTGGAGAAAAATCAGCAGCAACCGAGGAGAATGAAGCGTAGACAAGTACGTCTTGGCTGCCATTGCTCGTGACCCTGAGGGTGTGGAAATCCATCACGCCCCACACGGCTTCATTCCACCTAATCAGCTCCGGATTGGGACACTTGCGCTGTCCCTGCTCATCGGTGCATGTCGCCGCAGAAACTGGGAACGCTCTCGCCATTCGGACGAATGGCGAGATTTTGTTGCTGCGCACCTGGTGACCGATCGATAGCGCCGACGAGCTACTTGGCCTTTCGCCTAATAGGCCGGAACGTAGTCCGGATCTACGGCTCGGATGCCTCCTGAAGGGGGAGCAAAGCCGTATTGGGCGATCGTATCCACCACATCCTGGATGACCTGATCTGGCGTGGACGCGCCAGCGGTGACGCCAACGATGTTCTTACCCGCTAACCATTCAGCCTGAAGGTCTTCGGGCCGCTCGATATGGTGACTCTCGACTCCCAGCAGGGAGGCTACCTCGGCCAGGCGAGCGGTGTTGCTGCTCTTGCGTCCGCCAATGGCGAAGACAACGTCGCAGTGATCTCGGTCGATCAGTCGCTTGAGTGCATTCTGGCGCTCGCTGGTCGGCTCGCAAATGGTGTTGCAGAGGCGGAATTCCCCACCTTCGGGCACCACCATCGCTTGCAGCTCGAGCGCGAATTTCATCAGCTCATCGACGTTCTTGGTCGTCTGGCTAACGAGTGCCACCTTACGTGGAGGGGTTACCAATCCCTCGCCGGTCGCGCCCCGCTTGGCGTTCCACGGGAGATCCTCGAGGTGCTTGGCGGCCACCGATTTGCTGGTCGCGGCCCACCCGAGCACGCTTTTGACCTCGGGGTGGTACGCGTCGCCATAGACGACGAGAAAATATCCCTGCCGCACGAGCTTCTGGGCGAGACGCTGCACCTTGGTGACCAAGGGGCAGGTGGTATCGATAAGCTCCATATGCGCATCGGAGGCTTGTTGCGCAAGATGAGGACCCATCCCGTGAGCGGTGATGGCAACCCGCTTGAAGCCTTCTCGCGAAGCAGCGTCGACCGATTCCGACCCAACGACGCCGCGCTCACGCAGGCGGGCGACGACCTGGGGGTTATGAATGATGTCGCCAATCGGGGCAACGGGAGCCTCTGGGTCCGCGGCATCTTCGATGATATCGAGCGCTCGCCGGACGCCCCAGCAGTAACCGAGCTCATCCGCGACGACGATTCGCCGCTCGGCTCCGACTTCGGTTGGAAGATTGTTTGAAAGATTGATAGTCAATTGCTACTCGTTTCGATGAGGTCATTGCCGGGAGCGCCGTGCGCGCTCGACCGGGCTATGCCGACTACAAAGTATAGCGGTTATGTAGCGGTCGATAGACTCCGGGGAAGGCGCCAATCCAATCAGGGGAGTCAGCAGGGCACGCTTGACGAATGTTCGATGCCGTAGATAATGAGCAAAATCCGAAACGTTGTAGGAATTCACACGCGTAGTTGCGGAAACTTGCGTGATCGTACGTTGCTGATACCATTCGTCCACCCGGAACGAACAGTTCAGTACGCCTTCTCGCAGGAATCACAATTTGAGCGGCGAGAAATCGAGTTGGCGTCGTTCTACGACAGGAAAGGAACAGCATGCACAAGTTCGAGCAAGCAGTTTACGAATACACCCGTCAGTGGGCGCAGTCGCTGAATCGTCGTGATCTGATCAAGGGAGCTGGGGCGCTCGGCGCAGCAGCGGGCGCTGCTGCCATGAGCCCGTCGGGATTGCGGGCGGCACCGAGCGGATCGCGGACAGCGCTTCGCCGGAATCAGGAGGGTGGTTCTGAGATCAAGATCGCCCGAGGGCAGGTTTCCGACACACTCGATCCCCAGAAAACCTCGGGCCTGCTCGTTGCCCATGAGATCATGTGGCAAATCTATGACTCACTGATCTATCTGCATGAGGATGGCACGGTCTATCCGGGGCTGGCGACCGAATGGGACATCGCGGAAGATGGTCTTTCCGTCACCTACACCCTGCGGCCGGATGTGCTCTTCCATGACGGTACTCCGTTCAATGCCCAGAGCGTAGCCGATACGGTTGCCCGGCATTTGGACCCGGCGACTGCTTCTCCCACCGCTTCCTATCTGGGACCCCTCACTGAAGTTCAGGTCGTCGACGATCTCACGGCCACCTATGTGTATAGCGAGCCGTTCGTGCCGATGTTCGTTGGCCTGGGATATTCCTATTGCGCGCCGATCAGCATCGCCGCTGCAACGGAGCTTGGTGACGACTTCGGGCGGAACCCGGTGGGCACCGGACCGTACAAATTCGTCGAATGGACTGCGGACGATACCATCGTGCTTGAGAAGAACGCAGAGCACACCTGGTCGACACCGTTTTACGAAACGGAGCAGGCGCCTTCGATCGATCGCGTGGAATTCGTGGTGATCCCGGAAGATGCGACACGTCTGGCCGCGCTCATCGCCGGCGAAATCGACGTGGTTGCCGGAACGGATGCGGTCCCGATCGACAAGCTGGGGTCGCTGCAGGAAGAACCGGGGATAGAGGTCTACACCCGTCCGGCAGTCGGCGTCTACTACGCGTATTTCAATCAAGCGATCGAGCCGCTGAACGATGTGCGAGTGCGCCAGGCGATTCAGCACGCAGTGGACCTGGAAGCTATCGTCACGCTGGTCCTGGATGGTCACGGTGCTCCGGCCACAAGCGCGCTGGCCTCGGCATTCGGTGCATATAAAGACGATCTGCCGCAATACCCTTACGACACTGAGCGCGCAAAGGAATTGCTGGCCGAAGCGGGATATGCCGATGGGTTCGACCTGACCTATCTGAACATTGCGTCTCCCGTCTACCAGCGTGTCGCAGAAGTGCTGCAGGAATACCTCGCCGAGGTAAACATCAATTTGCAGGTCGAGTCGTATCCGGTTGGCGAGCTGATTCCGAAAGGGGCGTCCGGCGAATATGGGATGACCTTCTTCTATTACACGTACAGCGATCCGGACATCCTGCATTTGATCTTGCGAACCGGTCAGCCGTTCGCGTGGTGTGACCACAACGACGACGAATTCGACGGTTGGCTTGACCAGCAGCGGGTTACCTTCGATCCCGATGCCCGGTTGGAGCTGCTGCACAATGCTCAGCAACGCATCAACGAGCAGGCATATGTGCTGATGCTCTTCGAAGGTGTCTATGCGGCAGCCATGCAGGAGAACGTGAAGGGGCTGGCGATCGACCTGGTGGGATTCATTCACCTCCAGGAGATGTCGTTGTCGGACGGCTGATCTGGCCGTTCAACCAAAGTAGATCGTTCGCGGCGGCAGCCGATCACGCTGCCGCCGCTCCCGGCGTCTCGATGCGCTGACCGGTAGGGACATGGGTCGTTTCCTGATTCGCAGACTGATGCATATGTTCGCCGTGCTGGTCGCGGTGCTCATCATCGTGTCGCTTCTGCTCCGCCTCATTCCTGGGGACCCGGTGGACGCGATGATGTCCGGCAATCCCGGCATGACGCAGGAAAATATGGACGCTGTGCGCGATCAGCTTGGTTTGTCTGATCCCATGTATGTCCAGGTCATGAATTACTCGCTGGATCTCCTGCAGGGCGACATGGGAGATTCGTTGCGGTTCCGCTCGCCAGTTTTCCCCTTGATCATGGAAAAGCTGCCGGCAACGATCGAGCTGACGGTGTTCGCCATGCTCATGGCGATTCTGATCGCGGTCCCACTGGGCATGATTACCGCGTTAAAGCGCGATCGACCGGCCGATTACGTGGGGTCGATTGTCGCTGTGATCGGAATTTCGATCCCGTCCTTCCTCCTCGGTATTTTGCTCATCATGCTGCTTGCAGTCGAGTGGAGAATCTTTCCGGCGGCGGGGTATGGCGGATCGATGGCCGGGTCAGTTCGCGAGCTGGTGACGACGGGCGATCCGAGCGCCATGCGCGAGAGCCTGCGCTATCTCTTTCTGCCCGGTATCACCCTTGGGGTGGCGGCCGCAGCCTATAACGCCCGCATGGTGCGTTCGGCGATGATCGAGGTGCTTGCTCAGGATTACATCCGGGCGGCGGAAGCAAAGGGGCTCAAGCGCAGCACGGTGGTGCTGCGTCACGCGCTACGAAATGCCCTCATTCCGGTGATTACCATCCTGGGATTGCAAATCGGCTATTTGCTCAGCGGCGCGTTCGTGGTCGAGAACGTTTTTGCGTGGCCAGGAATTGGTCGATTTTCGGTGCAGGCACTTTCCTGGCGGGATTACCCGACGATTCAGGGAATCGTGATGATCACGGCGTTGATCTTTCTGACGATCAATTTGCTGGTCGATGTTCTCTACGCGGTGCTCGACCCCAGGATTCGTGTCGGGTGAGCGGAGTGCAGATTGCCCAGTCCGTGAGTGACTACGATGAGGGCGCTCCCAGTGGACGCACCGGAGCGCGGCGACTGGTACGCGCGCTGCTGCACAGCACAAAGGGGTTGACCGGTGCGGTGCTGGTCGGCCTGGCAATCCTTGCGGCTCTCACCGCGCCGATCATCGCGCCGCACAGCCCAACGAAGACGTCGGTTCGCGCCAAGTTCGCAGAACCGATCTTTATCGATCAGAGTTCGGATTTTCCGCTGGGTGGAGACAATCTGGGTCGCGACACGCTCAGCCGCATTCTTTATGGGGCACGTGCCTCGCTGGCGATTGGCTTTCTCGTGACCCTGGTTGCAGCAGTTGTCGGGTCGGTTTTGGGCGCGCTGGCCGGATTTCGGGGAGGTCTCGTCGATACCCTGATAATGCGGGCAGTCGACTTGCAGCTCTCTATTCCGTTCATTCTGCTTGCCATGATCGTACTGGCCGTGCTCGGGCCGGGATTCGTGAGTGTCGCCATTGCGCTGACCTTGGCGCTGTGGGTGAACTACGCCCGGCTGGTGCGCAGCGAAACATTGCGTATTCGCGAAATGGAATATGTATTCGCGGCGCGAGCGATGGGGCTCGATGACCGGAGGATCCTGACCCGGCACATCTTGCCGAACATGCTGCATTCGATCCTGGTGCTTGCGACGCTGGACATGGCGTTCGTGATCATCTTCGAGGCGTCCCTTACGTTTCTCGGACTCGGGATCCAGCCGCCGACTCCAACCTGGGGATTCATGCTGAGCGAGGGGCGCAACTATCTCGCCGAGAGTCCGTGGATGACCCTCTTCCCGGCGATGGCAGTGATCCTGACGGTGGTCGGGATCAATCTGCTGGGAGACTGGCTCCGGGACACTTTCGATCCGAGTTTGCGGACGCGATAGCGTCGATGAAATGCAAAGGAACGACCACGCAGTGACCGAAGACGCCGTGCGAGCGGTACTGGATCAAATCGACGCCATGGAAGGGGAGATTCTCGAGGCATTGTCCGAGCTTGTTCGGATCCCGAGTATTACTCCCAAATATCCCGGACTCGACTATACCGAACTCGCTGGTGGCGAGTCCCGGTGCAACGATGCGCTGAGCCGTACGTTTCACGCGGCAGGGTGTGAGGTCGACATCTGGGCGGAAGAGCCGGGCCGGGACAATCTGGCCGGCACGTTGCGCGGCGCCGGGGGCGGCCGTTCGCTGATTCTGAATGGACACATCGATACCGTGCCACCTGGGGATCCAGCTACCTGGCGCTGGGGAGATCCGTGGAGTGGGCAGATCGAGGACGGCAAGCTCTTTGGATTGGGCGCGGTCGATATGAAGGCTGGGTTGGTCGCGATGGCGAAAGCCGCCGAGGCGATTACCCGGTCCGGTATCCGGTTGAAAGGCGACCTGATCCTGGAAAGCGTCGTCGGTGAAGAGACGATGGATCACGAGAGTGGCGTCACGTCGACCGTTCGGCGGGGATACACCGCTGACGCCGCGATTGTGACCGAACCGTCTGGATTTTCTGGTCCGCCGGTCATCGCCCCGTGCTCGCCGGGAACCTATTGGCTACGCATTACGGTGCCGGGGAAAGCCACCCACGTGATGGTGCGCGGGAACCTCATTTGGCCGGGAGGAGAGGGAGAACGGTACGGGGTCAACGCCATCGATAAGGGATACCTGGTGTACGAGGCGATGCGGCGCCTGGAAGCGGACTGGGGCATGCGCAAGAACCATCCGCTCTTTCCGCCCGGCCATTTCACCCTTGGTCTGAATCTTCTGCATGGCTATCCGCCGGGTCCGCCGGTGCCGTTCATCGTTCCGCATGCGTGCGTGATGGACTACATCGTCGTTTACCCACCAACCGACCGGGCGGAGGATGTGCAGGCCGAGATTACCGGGTTTCTGAATGGCGTCTTCGACCAGGATCCCTGGTTGCGGGAGCACCGGCCGACGCTCGAATGGGTGCACCAGTGGCCAGCCTATGACACACCGGTGGAACATCCGGTGATCGGGACGCTTTCGGCGGCGCACGACCGCGCTCTGGGCCGGACGGCAGCAATCCAGGGATTCCCGGCTGTGGATGACGCAACCTACCTGGAGCGGGGTGGAATTCCCACGGTGAGTTATGGACCGGGCGACATCATGATGGCGCACGCGGTCGATGAATATGTCACATGTGCAGACGTGATCGACGCCTGCAAGGTTTATGCGACCACCGCTCTCGAGTGGTGCGACGTTGCGTAACGTGAAACGACCAAGAGGAGACGAATCGTCGGTGTCAGAAGAAACGCAAACCCATCCGTATATACCGAATACCGCTCCAGCGAGCCGGCAGGCAATGTTGGACGCCATCGGAGTTTCCTCCATCGAGGAGTTGTTCGATGCCATTCCCGAGTCGCTGAAGCTCAATCGGGAGCTGAATCTGCCGGAGCCGATTCTGTCGGAGCGAGACCTGAAGCGAACGCTCGACCGCCTGCTGAAGAAGAACACGCCGGCGAGCAAGGCGCTCAGTTTTCTGGGAGGCGGTTGCTGGCCGCACGATATTCCCGCGGTGTGTGACGAGATCAACAGCCGGGCCGAGTTCCTGACTGCGTACGGTGGAGACACCTATGCCGACCTTGGCAAACATCAGGCGATCTTCGAGTTTCAGTCGATGATCGGAGAGCTCGTCGGCATGGAAGTCGTGAGCGCACCGGTCTACGACTGGTCTGCGGCGTTGACGAGCGGTTTGATGATGGCTGCGCGGATCACCGGTCGCCGCCGGACGCTGATCACCGGTTCGCTCCAGGGAGACAAACGCTCCAATCTGGCGACCACCGCCGGACTCTGGATCGATCAGGAGTTCATTGCACTCGATCCGACAACAGGTCTTCTGGATCTGGATGATTTGCGGACGAGGATCGGGCCCGATGTGGCAGCGGTCTATGTGGAAGTCCCGTCGTATTTCGGTGGTATCGAGCCGAACGTGGCGGAGATTGCGGAAATTGCCCACGCAGCCGGCGCATTGTTGGTGGTAGGTGTCGACGCGATTTCGCTCGGAGTACTGGCGGCGCCGGCGGACTACGGCGCGGATATCGTGGTTGGCGAAGCGCAGGCGCTGGGCGTGCACATGATGTACAGCGGCGGGCTGTGTGGCTTCATTGCCTCGCGTGACGAGCCAGCGATCGTAGCCGAGTTCCCCTACCTTATGGTGTCAATTGCCCCTTCCCGCAATGGAGAGGAGTGGGGCTTCGGCTGGTCGTCGATGGAACGAACTTCATATGACCTACGGGAAGATGCGCCCGATTACACCGGCACCACGCAGTGGTTGTGGGGCATTACCGCGGCGGTCTATCTCTCGTTGCTGGGACCAGTCGGGATTCGTGAGGTTGGTGAGGGGATCCTTCAGCGTTCCCATTACGCGATGCGCCAGCTCGGTGCGATCCCGGGCGTGAAGGCACCGGTGTACGACGCAGCGCATTTCAAAGAGTTCGTCGTGAATTTTGATGACACGGGCAAATCTGTCGCCGAAATCAACAAGTCATTGCTGGAGCGAGAAATCTTCGGCGGACATGACCTGAGCGACGACTTTCCAAATCTGGGGCAGAGCGCCCTGTATTGCGTGACGGAGGTCCATACGAAAGCCGATATCGACCTGCTGGTCGCGACGTTGACGGAGGTGCTCGCGTGACCGAGCTGCGAAAGTTTCATGCTGCCAAATGGGATGAGCCACTCATCCTCGACATGGGCGCTCCAGGTGAGCGCGGCTATATTCCACCGGCGGTCGAGAGCGATATCCAGGACGCGTTTTCCGATCCCGCTGATCTGATTCCAATGGCCATGCGGCGCCGCGAGGCACCGGTATTGCCGGAAATCTCGCAACCCGGGGTGCTGCGCCACTATCTGCGGTTGTCCCAAATGACCATGGGGTGCCACATCACACCCGATGCGAGCCTCGGCACGTGCACCATGAAGTACAGCCCACAAATCAACGAGCATTTGGCGCGCACTCCAGAAATGAGCGACCTGCACCCGCTGCAAGACGACGAGACGACGCAGGGGATGCTGGAGATCATCTACGGCCTGGAACAGATGCTGTGCGAGATCTCGGGAATGAGCGCCTTTACGTTCCAGCCAGCCGGTGGCTCGACAGCGATCTTCGCCAATGCCTGCATCATTCGCGCCTATCACGAGGATCGCGGTGAGCTGGAACAGCGGGACGAGATCATTTCGACCGCGTTCTCGCATCCGATCGACTGCGCCGCTCCGGCGGTGGCCGGGTTCAAGGTGATCACGTTGATGCCTGGGCCGAACGGCTATCCCGAGCTGGAGGCCCTGAAAGCGGCGGTCTCGGCGCGAACCGCGGGACTGATGATGACCAATCCGGAAGATACCGGCATCTTCAACCCGCACGTCGAGGAATTCACGCGGATCGTGCACGAAGCGGGCGGTCTCTGCGCGTATGACCAGGCGAACGCCAACGGCATCCTGGGGATCACGCGGGCTCGGGAAAACGGATTCGATCTCTGCCAGTTCAACCTGCACAAGACGTTTTCGGTGCCGCATGGCTCGACGGGCGGATCATGCGGGGCCGGTGGCTGCACGGAAGAACTCGCGAAGTACCTGCCAGCACCGATGGTTGCGTTCGACGGCGAACGGTACTACTGGGATTACGACCGGCCGGACAGCATCGGCAAAGTTCGCTCGTTCCACGGCAACCTGCAGGCCGTGCTTCGCTCGTATGCCTGGATTCTGGCGCACGGGAGCGACGGGCTGCGACAAGTGGCCGAGACCGCGGTGCTCAACAACAACTACCTCCAGTCGATGCTGAAGGAGATTCCCGGTGTTGCGATCAGCTACGACGCACCGGGTCATCGATTGCAGGAAGTGCGTTATAGCTGGGAGCCGCTCTTCGAGGAAACGGGGGTATCGTCCGAGGACGTGCGCCGCAGGATGGTGGACTTCGGGTTGCAGGGGTATTTCACCAGTCATCACCCGATGATCATTCCGGAGCCGTTCACCCTCGAGCCATCGGAGAGCTGGTCGATGCGAGACCTCGAGGAGTATCGGGATGTGTTGACGCATATCGATTCCGAGGCTCGCGAGAATCCAGAGCTCGTTCAAAATGCGCCATATCAGGCGTCGATACATCGAATTCATGAAGCCGCCCTCGACGCGCCGTCGCAATGGGCGATGACGTGGCGAGGTTGGAAACGGAAGTACGGTGAGAATGAAGCGGGTGTGACGAATAGCCAGCCCGTCTGACCGGCGTCTTTTCGTAGAGATGTCGTAAAAGAACGCTTTACGCTCGCGAGGTTGCCGGAGGATCTTTCGAGCATCGGGCAGCACCGTTTACTGCACCACTCGCCGCGGCGAGGAGATCCTTCCCGTTGGTCAGGATGACAGGTCAAGGGGTGCGAGATCGTTCCCGGCGATGCTTTGAATGAGGGACGTTGCGTGAAGAGAGTGCCGCGCGCTGGCTTGATTGTGAATCCCATTGCCGGAATGGGCGGACGGGTCGGTCTCAAAGGAACCGATGGCCCTGAAGCGGTCGCGCGTGCCCGAGAACTGGGCGCGGCGCCGCTTTCGGGCACGCGCGCCGAGGTTGCACTCGCGTTGCTACGTGAGCGAATGGGAAACGACGTGATGTTACTCGCGGCTCCGGGGGCGCTGGGCGCAGATGTGGCGCGGTCGAGCGGGATCGAGACAATCGACATCGAACTGGTCGAACCAGCAACTGGTGAGGCGGAAGATACGATCCGAGCGGCGAGAAGGATCGTCGAGGCAGGTGTCGACCTGTTGCTTTTTGCGGGAGGCGACGGAACCGCACGGAACATCGTCGAGGCGGTCGGTATGGAAATCCCCGTTCTGGGAATTCCGACGGGCGTCAAGATGCATTCATCGGTTTTCGCGACGAGTCCCCGGGCGGCAGGCGAGCTCGCGGCTCGTTTTCTCGCTTCGCCGGGGGGGACGTGCCGCGAGTCCGAGGTAATGGACATCGATGAAGACGCGTTTCGGGAGGGACACGTCACGGCCCGACTCTACGGCTACCTCCGGGTTCCGTATGAACGATCGCTGGTGCAGGGGCTGAAATCGGGAAGTAGCGGGCGCGATCAACGCGAGCTGGCGGGAATCGCTGCGGTCATCAACCAGCGTATGGGTGATGGGGCGCTCTGGATCCTCGGACCTGGGTCGACGACGCAGCATATTGCCACTGCGCTCGGACTGGAAAAGACCTTGATCGGGGTCGATGTCTACAGCGACGGCGTTCTCATTCAGAAAGACGCGAACGAAGGGGATTTGCTGCTGTTGCTCGATGGGCGACCAGCACGAATCGTCGTCACGCCGATCGGCGGTCAGGGATACATCTTTGGTCGCGGGAACCAGCAGCTTAGCCCTGAAGTCCTCCGCCGCGTGGGAAGAGAAAACATCGTGGTGGTTGCGGCAGCTTCGAAGCTGGCCGATCTGGCGGGAGCGCCGCTCCTGGTAGACACCGGAGACCCTGCAATGGACGACGCGCTCCGGGGATACATGCGCGTGATCGTCGAGCAGCGTCGCACGGTCATGCAGCAAGTCGCCTGAGCTATTGGAGAAAAAGCGGTTGACAACGATCTCGTCGGTAGACGCCCTTCTGGTGGAGATACCCTTTCGAGTTCCCTTCGTGGTGTGGCGGGGAACGATCGCAAGTAAACGGCATGTGTTGGTGCGGATCGAAACCAGCGATGGAATCGTCGGCTTGGGGTGAGGCGGCGCCGTTTCTCTACTATGCGCCGGAGACGGCCGAGGATGTCGCGTCGTTCGTCACGAATGTGATGCGCGAGCAGCTCGAGGGTCGCGAATTTCCGGACGTTCGATCGCTGATGAAGCAGTTCTCGGTGCTGGATGGTCACGAGTTCGCCAAGGCGGCTGTCGAGACGGCGTTGTGGGATCTGTTCGGGAAGCAGCACGGGTTACCGGTGTACCAGCTCCTGGGTGGGAGCGCACAGGACAAGGTGCCGGTGTTGACCGTCCTCCACAACGACGAGCCGGCGACGATGGCGCAGGAGGCCGCAGAGCTGGTGGCCTCCGGAATGACACGGCTGAAGCTCAAGATTGGGTTTGGCGCCGATGAGGATGAAGAAAAGGTCGCGCGCGTTCGAGAGCGGGTCGGGGCCGGAGTGCTTATTGCGGGCGGATGCGGAAGAGAGCTATACGACCAAGGAGGCGTTGAAGGTCGGTCGCCGCTTGGAGCGATACGATCTCGAGCTCCTGAGCCAGCCGGTGGCACGGACGGACTGGGAGGGGATGGCGCTCCTGCGCAGGTCGCTGGGCATGCCGATATTGGCCGACGAGGGGATCCATAGCGCACACGATGTGCTGACGTGCGTGCGGTCGTCGGCGGCCGATATGGTCAATATCAAAGTGCTCAAGAGTGGCGGCGCGTTGGAGTCGCTGGCGATGGGGGCGATTGCGGCTGCCGCGCATCTTCCGGTGGTCATTGGCAGCATGATCGAGAGCGGAATCGGCACGCTCATGGGGGCGCATGTCGCCAGGGCGATGCCGGGCGTCTTCTCGACCGAGCTCTGTGGAGCGTTTCTCCTCGCAGAGGATCTGCTCGATCAGCCGCTTCGCTTCAGGGACGGGAACGTGCTCCTGTCGGACGCTCCGGGATTGGGCGCGTCGATCGATGAGTCCACGCTGGAATCGTTTCGCGTCGCCTGAGCGCCGAATTCCTCAATACTCGATCAGCTCTTTGCCTTCAGCGGCGATGGTTTCGGTGTCGAGCAGACCGTCCTGTTCGGGAGGAAGGACGCTGGGGACTGTGATCGTGTCCGGATTGCCGTCACTGGTGTAGAGAAGATCCGGTCGCGCTTCGAATTGACCGTACCAGTAGTCGAGGAAGAGATTCCCTTCGCCGGGTAATGGCTCGTCCTTGGCGCCAATGCGGGCAACTGACATCGGGTCGAAATTGATCGAGTTGGGCGAGGGCGCTGGTTCGGCCCCAGCCGCGAGCAAGCTGGTCAACTGGACTTGCTGCCCCTCATATTCGAATCCGTTGCGGACCATTTTCCACTGGTCCAGCGCTTCGGGATTGATGTCGGTATCCGGGAAGAGACCATAGGGAAGCACAACGGCACCTGAGGCGCTGGCTTGCCCGGTTTGCTCCTGGAGCCAGAGCGTGGTCCCACCGACTTTCTCCTTGAATACGTCGGTGGTCACATCGCTCAGATCCTGATGATCCAGCGTGTGGTTCGCGATTTCATAGCCGTTATCGACCAGCCATTGTAGTTTTTGCTGACAGTACTGGGTCTGGTCCGGGGCTTCGAAGTCGAAGCACCAAATTTCGATCACGGCAAACATGGCGGTATGCCCGAAGTCAGGGTGGGTAGCAAAGAAGTCTTCCAGAATGCCGACCGCCGAGTGTGGGTCCATGGTCAGGGAACCGTCCGCACCAACGTTGTAAGAGAACTGGTTGGGGCGCGAGTCGTCGAAGACGAGCACTGCCGGGTGTTTGCCAGCCGGGGCAGTTATGCGGTTCTCGATGTATTCCCGGTAGGTGATGATATAGAAGTTGTTGTCGTAAAGGAACTGCAAGTCATCGCGAAACTCGGCTTCGGTGCGGAAGAGGACGTCGCCTTCCTCGCCCTCACTGTACTGCTGCACGATGTTGTGATACATGAACACCGGCACGGAGCCGAGCTCATTGGGCTGATACTCCTGGAGCTGATCTGGCGAGAGCACCTGACCGGTAACGATCGGTTTGGTCGGTTCGCTGGGAACCGTCGGCGCAACGGTCGGGGCCTGGGTGGCGGCCGGCTGAGCAGGTGCTTCCGTCGCAGATGAGAGCGGATCCTGCGTGGCGACGGCGACCTGGGTTGTGGCGACGGTCGGCTGCATTGGCTCGGTCGCGGCAGGCGCAACACCGTCCGCAGGGCGAGTACCTTCCACCCAGGAGATTTGCCCATCGTTGTCGGAAGAGTTGAATCCGCACGCAGCGAGCAGAGGCAGCAGGACGAGGCAGAGCACAACGACGTGGAGCCAGCGATTCGTGGAGGGAAGAACGCAACGCATACGTGCAAACATGTTCGACGTGGAAGAGATCAAGAAACCGGGCCCTCCGCCGGAAGTTCGGGCACAACGCAGTCGGATGAACCGAAATGCGCACGCTACGCGCCGCCGAGCGAACGTGACGATGGAAGAGTACAGGATGTACGCCACCCCATGTCACGAATTGAGCAGGTGGCGAATATTCCGCGAGCCGGGTAGAGGTGCTGACGACCGTCGCTTCGATGCTTCCGGACCGTATTTCGGCTCACCCAAGCAGTTGCCGCACATCTCCCAGGTCGCGTGCGATGAACGTTGGTGGGGGAATCTGATCCGGCCAGGAGAGGTCGTGACGATTCATCCAGATCGTTGGAATGCCGGCCGCTTCCGCACCTTCGATGTCGTGTTCCGCGGAATCGCCGATCATCACCGCCTGCCGGGGCGCGGCCCGACCGAGTGAAAGCGCCTCCAGGAAAATCGCGCGATCTGGCTTCCAGGATCCGAACGCTCCAGAGATCAGGCAGAAATCGAAATAGGGACGCAATCCGAGGAGATCGATCTTGGCCGATTGCACATCCGCTGGACCATTGGTGACCATGCCCAGCCGGCGGTCGGGTCTGGACGATCGGACGAAGTTCAGGGTTTCGATGGCGTCCGCGAAGAGTTGCAGTCCGTGGAACCGATTCGCGACATACCACCGTGTGGCCGCGTCTGCGGCGGCTGGATCGTCGATTCCATGGTCAGCCAGGAGCGTCGGGAAGTGGTCGACCCCGTGGGGCTGAATGCGGATCGATTCGGAAACGATGTCATCGATCGGCGACGCGAACGACTGGCCAGCGGTTTCTTCCGCGAGCTCGAAGGCAATCCGCAGGCGACCGACACGCGCTCCGCCATAGTCGCAGAGGGTGTCATCGAGATCGAAAAGAACCAGGTCAGGTTGGGGATCCATACGCGTCATGATCGCATTTTCACATGCAAGCGTTTCAAAAGCGGAAGTGACGAATGATCGTCGAGATCGTGATCGCCGAGGATAACCCAGGCAGATTCGATCATAGCCCCGATCGCGAGTAACTGGAAACAGGCGCAGGAATGCGCGCGAAGCAGACCCGCGCCAGAAGAGATCGAGCACATAGAGGTGCCCGATCGCCGCGGCCGCGCGAGCCGAGCCGATATGCAACGCTCCCAGCTTTCGGTAACGACGCCATTCGATGGCAAGCAGGACTCCGGCGACTGCCCCAATCGCCAGAATGGTCCGCTTCACGGGTTGGAGGGCGCCGGGACGGGCGAGCGTCAACCAGCCCAGGGAGGAAAGCATCGACCGCGCAATCTGCCAAAGTATCCAACTGGCGGGAATAGTTCGAGCGGCCACCTTGCAGCCGCGAAACCGCGCCATCCGCTGTATCCGAAATGGCTGAAATGACAACACCAGCAGCGACGACGCGTGGTTTTCGCAGCAGGGCAGGGATCCAGAGCAGGGCGGCCAGCAACAACCGTCCGAACGATATCCACTCATCGAGCGTGCGGGGAAGAATTTGCCGGTGCGGTGGTCGATCAGGCAACGAGCTCGCGCCCCTGATTTGTGGCCAGGTGCTCGCCCGCATCGACGATCTGGCGGAGAGCCTGCACCGTTTGCCAGCACTCTTCATAGGTGGTGTAGAGCGCGACCGGGGCGATCCGGATCACGTTCGGCGCGCGGAAGTCTGGCACGATGCCACGCTGTTTGAGCGCCCGGGCGATAGCTGCCGCTGCAGGATGCTCGACGGCTACATGGCCGCCGCGGCGATCGTCCTCCCGCGGCGAGCCAATTGCGTAACCGTAGTCGGGGCCAGTGAGACCGGCATCTTCGATCAGCTCGATCAGGTAGTTGGTCATCTGGAGCGACTTGGCGCGAATCGCGTCGATGCCGGCTTCCGCGAAGATGCCGAGCGAACCGAGCATGGATGCGCCGTAAAAGAGGGGCGTGGTGCTGATTTGCCAGGCACCTGCGCCTGGAGCGCCTTCCCACTCGTGCACCATATCGAACTGCTTGTCCTTCAGATACCCCCACCAGCCCGAGAGTCCGGGACGCGTGCCGAAATGCTTGCGATTGACATAGAGCGCGCCCGCGCTTCCGGGGCCGCTGTTGAGGTATTTATAGGAGCACCAGAAAGCGAAATCGACTTCCCAGTCATCGAATCGATGGGGTACCGCCCCAACTGAGTGGGCGCAATCGAACCCGGCAATGATGCCGCGCTCGCGGGCGGCAGCGGCGATGCGCTCGATGTCGAGAAGCTGACCCGAGCGATAGAGCACCGAAGGCAAAAGCACGAGCGCGACGTCGTTCGTCATTGCGGCGATGACGTCGGCTTCGTCGATCGTGCGGCCATCGCGGGACGGGACGCGGATGAGGTCACGTTCGGGATCGCCGCCGTGCAGGAGGATCTGACTCTGGAGCGCGTAGATGTCCGACGGGAAATCGAGCTCGGTGGCGACGATCTTGCGACGATCACCTTCCGGCCGGTAGAAGGTCGAGACCAGGGCGTGCTGATTGACGGTGGTGGTGCCGGTGGCGACGACTTCATCAGCCTCGGCGCCGACCAGTGGAGCCATCATCGCTCCGAGCCGTTCGCCCAGGGTGAACCAGTGGGGATCGGCTGACATCCAGCCATCGATGCCGAGGGTTTTCCATTGCTCGAGCGCGGTCAGGATGGCAGCCTCGGAGTCCTTTGGCATCAAGCCCAGCGAATTGCCATCCATGTAGATCTTGCCCGGGAGGAGATGGAATCGCTCGCGAAAGCGTGCGAGCGGATCAAAAGCGTCCAAATCTTGAGCAGCTTCTCTGGTGATCATGTATTCGCCTGGTCGAAGGCATCAGCCCAACGAGGGGTACGGAATCTGCGTAACTGTACGGCAAAAACGAACGGGCCCGGGCAGTTGCCCAGGCCCGTTCGATGTTTACTTATTATCCAGCGACGGGCGCAGCTTCCGGGGATGCCACGCACGGGCAATCGATAAGCGTCCGCAGCCGTCGTCGAGACCGTAACCGCAGGTGCCGATTGTGGTGCAGTCGAAGGCGGCACAGCTGCAGAAACCATCTTCGGTGCAGTAGGCGTTCGGCAACCCGATGCAGCCACCACAGTCGATCGCGGAACCGCAACCGTCTTCATGGACGCCACACTGAACCTTGAGCGACTTGCAGGTTTCTGGTTCGCACGTGATGGCCTCTTCAGCGAATGAAGCGGGGCACGGCGCAGGATTCTGCGTGCAGAATCCATCGGTGGCACAGCAATCGCCCGGTCGAGCCGGATTGCCGCCCGGTCCGCAGTCACCGTTGTCGAAGCAGACGCAGGAACCTTCACCTGGTTTGCAGGTGAGGACGCCTCCTACTAGTCGACAACATTGTGTCATCGATCGGATTTGGCGAACAGTCGCTGCTCCCTCCTGGGCAGGCGAATTCGCAAGCGCCGCCTGAGCAAACCCCCGGGAATCCGTTTGACGTGCATGGGCAACCATCTGACCCTCGGGGCAGTCGTCGGTCGGAGGCGGGCAGCCGGTGTGGGTGTCCGGGTCACCGTCGCCGTATTCGGTCGGCGTATTGGTGCGGTCGGCGTGTTGGTCGGCGTGTTCGTCGCCGTGTTGGTCGGCGTGTTGCGTGGCCGTGTTGGTCGGCGTGTTGGTCGGCCGTGTTGGTCGGCGTGTTGGTGGGCGTGTTCGTCGGCCGTGTTGGTCGGCCGTGTTCGTCGGGGTGTTAGTCGCCGTTTGGTCGGCGTGTTGGTGGCCGTGTTCGTCGGCCGTGTTGGTCGGCGTGTTCGTCGGCGTATTGTGGCGTGTTCGTCGGCGTATTAGTGGCCGTGTTGGTCGGCGTCTTCGGTGGCCGTGTTCGGTCGGCGTGTTGGTGGCCGTGTTCGTCGGCGTGTTGGTCGGCCGTGTTCGTCGGCGTGTTGGTGGCCGTGTTGGTCGGCGTGTTGTCGCCGTATTGGTGGGCGTGTTGGTTGGCGTGTTCGTCGGCGTGTTGGTGGCGCGTGTTCGTCGGCGTGTTGGTCGGCCGTGTTCGTCGGCGTCGCCGTATTCGTTGGAGTCGGCGACGGCGCGACACAAACGCCGTTGAAGCAGACGTTCGGCAGGAAACAGCACGCACCGTTGGCACAGACATTCGCTATGGGCGGGAGCGTCTGGGAACCTGACTGCCGCCGATTGGTCGGACAGCAGATTTCTTCCGAGGTGCAGGTGCCCTGGCAACACGCGTTGTCACAGCAGGTGGAATAGCCAGGGGTACCGGGCGTCACGAGTTGGTCGTTGCAACAATCGGGTCCGCTACCGGGCACACATTGTGAGAGCCCAGCGGGACAGACACATTTGGCCCCGTTCCAGGATTGCTGGCCGGGACAGTTGACCGGTTTGGGACTGGGAGTCGAGCGACGGGCGCCGCCTCGGCCTCCCCGTTGTCGAGCACGACACCCCCGGTCAGCTGCGACGCCTCCGAGCCCCAGCAGACCTTTTCAAGACGATCTGCGATTGGCTCCGGATGCCATCGACCGGGTTATCGAATCGAAACGTTTATCATCCATGAAGATAGTCCCCCCGTCTGTGACAAGTTAATGCACGGGTTTCTTGATTAATCACTTTAGAGTACCGCTCCCAGTCTGCCATTGCAAGCGGCCATTTAGTCGGGGCTACGCCCAAAACTGTCGCATTATCCGCAGCATCTTTGGCTCGATTCACAACTGCGATCGCAAGTAATGACGAAAGAATTCATTTTGTTACAAGTTGAGTCATATATCTCGATTCACTTTCGGGGAGTCGAGCCTCCTTCTTGCTTGGATGAGACGCGCAGTGACGCTGAGGTGCTTGTGGTTCTGGCAATAGGAGACGGTGAACCTCTTGCCAAACCGGAAAATCCGCTTCGCTTTGCTTGTTGCGCCAACATCGCCGGCGCCTGTGTTGAAGTCGCAGCACGACCATGCCTGCCAACAGAAACAATCCCGTGAACGATCCTGAATCGCAGTGTGCATGTTTATTAGATGGAAAGAACCAGATCGACCTTCGGTTGTGCGGATAGCTGATCCGCACCGAGGGAGCTTACGTATAATGAGTAGGGAGAATCGGCTTCCAATTTCCCTTGATAGCTTCTGGCGCACGAAGTTCGGAGCCGGACCCATCGGCGCAGATCGACCAACCCTGATTCCCACTTCTTCCTGACGTATCCTTTCAATGGAACGACAGCACCATGCGCGATCCGCAGCCAGCGGTTGTCGCGCGGGAGGTAACACGATGTCTTTACTCGATAATTTGTTTGGCGGACGCAAGACCGAAATGATCGCTTCCGATCAGGCGATTCGCGGAAGCGATACGCCCCGCTATGCCATTCCCACCTACCCACGAGGTACTGGGCACGCCGATCCAGGGACCATTTCCGGCCAATCTCGAGGTCGCCTATTTCGCGCTTGGATGTTTCTGGGGCGCGGAGCGGCTCTTCTGGCAGGTCCCCGGCGTCGTACACCACCGCGGTTGGCTACATGGGTGGCTATACACCCAATCCCACCTATGAGGAAGTCTGCTCCGGAAAGACCGGCCACACCGAGGCCGTGATGGTGGTCTTCGATCCGCAGATTGTCAGTTATGCCGATCTGCTCAAGACCTTCTTCGAGGAGCACGATCCCACCCAGGGTATGCGCCAGGGCAACGACTGGGGTACGCAGTATCGCTCAGCGATTTACACAACGTCAGACGAGCAGGCAAAGACGGTGCGCGCCGTCGTCGAGGAATTCGGCCCCAAGCTCGACCGCGGCTGGGTTTGGTGCGATCACGACCGAGATCGAACCGGCCGGCGACTTCTATTACGCCGAGGAGTATCACCAGCAATATTTGCAGAAGGTCCCGAACGGGTATTGCGGTTTGGCCGGCACGGGTGTTTCCTGCCCGGTTCCCTGGGCCACCGCACCGGTGAGCGGTGGGAGCGACGAAGTCGATGTGCTCGACCTCCAGCTTCCGCAAACCGAGGACGAGTGGCGCCAGCGGTTGGATCCGATGCAGTTCCATGTTCTGCGCGAGGCGGGCACCGAACGTCCGTTCACCGGCGAGTATGTGGACACCGAGGCGGACGGCACCTATCGCTGCGCTGCCTGCGGTAACCAGCTTTTCGATAGTGGCACCAAGTTCCATTCTGGATGCGGTTGGCCCAGCTTCACCGAGGCGTTGCCGGGCGCAACTGAGTATATTCAGGACACCACGCATGGAATGGTACGAACAGAGGTACGCTGCGCCAATTGCCATTCCCACCTTGGACATGTCTTTCCCGATGGTCCGAAGTCGGCCGGCGGAAATCGCTATTGCATGAACTCGGTTTCGCTCGATCTCACAGAGCGATAACCTGCCCGCTCGAGTCAGTCGAGCGCGCTCCAGATCGAAGGCCCGTTTGCCAACCGGTAACGGGCCTTTCGCATGGGCGGATACCAGCCTGCGAAATCACGCTATCGGCTGGTACGTTGGATCGAAATCGAAACGAAGCGATTTTGGTTGCCCTTCGAGGTAGGAAAAACGTGGCGACTTCAGTTCGCGTGATGACCTCGGTGCAGGGACATCGATATGACGCCAGCTTGTATGGCCCCTTGATCGGCAAGGTCGACCAGGTTCCCCTGCCGAAGTCGTTTCCTGCTGACGAAACCGAGCTCCTGGCTGCGCTCGATGGGGTCGCGCACTTCCATATGCACTGGCCGGAGCTGACGTTCGGAACGGACCGTTCTGCCCACGAGCGGCTGATCGAGATCCTTGAGAAACGCCAGATCGACATAGTCTGGACGCAGCACAACTTGCTCCCGCATGCGCCAGACCGATCGTGGAAAGCGATCTATCAACTCTGGGCCGATGCCGCGCGAGGACTGATTCACCATAGTCACTGGGGGATGGAACGGACGCTTGCGTTCAGGACGTATCGGCCGGATGCCGTCCATCGTGTCATTCGGCATGGTCATTGGGGCGCGCTGCGCATCAATGACGAGGTGCTCGATCGGGAAGAGCTCGCTCGACCGTACAAGATGGCGCCGGAAAGGACTCACCTGGGCGTGCTGGGCGCACCCCGCTCGTCGAAGGATATACAGCTGGCGGTCGACGGCTTCCTGGCGAGCAGCCGGGAAGATCTCGATCTGTCCATCTTTTCGCTGGCCGAGCATGAGTCGGTTCCTAAGCATCCGCGCATCCTTGGCCGACCGTACAAAGTGGCTAGTCCGCATGACTACAACCGGCGGCTGGCTTTTCTCGACATCTTGCTCTTACCGATCCGGCCGGACGGGGCGATGCTGACGACTGGTTTGATCGGAGATGCGATTGCGGTTGCGAAACCGTCAATCGTTTCTGAATGGCCATTTCTGACGGAAACCTTTGGTGAAGCGGCGATGGTCTACGGCGCGACCGCGGACGATTTGGGCCGCTGCCTGTCTGAGCTCGATACCTCGACACTCGATGATCGATCGGATGCGGTGCGGGCGTTGCAGGACGAATACGCATGGGAACGTTCAGCATCGCAAACGCTGCGTCTCTTCCAGGAATTGCTTGAATCGCGGTAACAGACCGGAGGCCGTAGCTGGTCAAACCGTCTTCGGCGATGGCCGGTCGCGTCAACGAGGTGCAGCCTGAAGGCTACCCCTTGGTCGCGCCGGCGGTGAGTCCGGAGACATAGTTGTCGACAAAGAAAGAGTAGGCGATAGCCACTGGGACCGAGCCGAGAATTGCCGCCGCCATGAGCGGTCCCCAGAAGTAGACATCGGCCTTGATCAGGTCACTGACCACGCCAACCGGCACAGTTTTCATATCACCGGTACCCATGAAGACAAGTGCGTAGAGGAACTCGTTCCAGGCGAGCGTGAAGCAGAAGATGCCGGCAGACAGGATTCCTGGTAGCGCCAGTGGCAGGATGATCTGCCACATTGCCTGCAATCGCGTAGCGCCGTCGACCAGCGCCGCGTCCTCGAGCTCGCCGGAGATCGTCTGGAAATACCCCATCAGCAGCCAGCTCGCGAACGGTATCAGGAACGTCGGGTAGGTAAGGATCAGCGCCCAGTAGCGATTGTAGAGATGGAGTCGGGAAACGAGTTCCGCCAGGGGAATGAACAGGAGGGTGGGAGGCACGAGATAGGCGATGAAGATTGCGGCTCCCATGAAATTGCCGCCGCGGAACTTGAAACGACCAAGCGCATACCCAATGAATACTGCGCACATGAGGGAAATCGCCGTCGCGCCAACGGTGACGATGATCGTGTTCCAGAGCCAGCGCGTGAACTCCGTGTCGTTATAGAGATAACGATAGTGTTTCAGGGTGATATTGCTCCAGTCGAAGCTGATGAAGGGGAACCCTTCGGTTCGGCTGAGCACATGGAGCAAAAACGGATTTGCCTGCGTATTGAGCAGGTCCCCATCCGGCTTGAAAGAAACGAGCAGCATCCAATAAAAGGGAAAGAGCAGGATGACCGCAAAAAATCCAAGCGGCAGATAAAAATAGAGGAGACGTTGCCACCATCGGTTCTCGCCGACAATGTTCATCGAGCTCCTCCACTTCGTACCGATCGCAAGAGCAGAATCGCACCCAGTGCCAGAGCCGGGAACATGTAGAGCGAAATGGCAGCCGCCTGACCAATGTCGGTCGCGTTCATGCCTATCTGATAGGCGTACGTGCCAAGGACGTGGGTCTCGTTGGCCGGTCCGCCTTTGGTCAGGACGTATACCAGTTGGAAGTCAGAAATAGTCCAGATGATCGAGAAGAGAGTAGTGATCATCACGATCGGCTTGATTACGGGAAAGACTACGGATTGAAAGCGCTGCCAGCGGCTGGCGCCATCGAGGGCCGCGGCTTCGACGAGCTCAGTGGGAACGGCTTGTAATCCAGCCAGGATGGAGATCGCAAAGAACGGCGTTCCACGCCAGATGTTTGCGATGCAGAGCGAGATGCGCGCGTTCCATGCATCACCAAGAAAGTTGATGTTTTGATCGATGAGCCCCCACTGCCGCAGAACGAGCGAGATGGGACTCAACACCGCGCTGAAAAGCATCAGCCATGCGAGGCTGCTCAGCGCAGTCGGCACGATCCACGGGAGCAGCAGCCCGGCACGAAAGAACCGGCTGAACCGGAACTGCCGATTGAGCAGCAACGCTAGTCCCAGCCCAAACAGCAGTTTGAACGGAACGGTGCCTACCCCGTAGATGGCAGTGTTGCGCAAGGTTTGCTGGAAGATCGAATCGGTCCAAAGATAGCGGTAGTTCTCGAACCCGATGAACTCGAAGTCATTGAATCCCAGCATCTTGTCCGTCATGGACAAGTAAATGCCGAGAAAGAAGGGGTACGCCATAAAGAGCAGCAGAATGGTCCAACCCGGGATCATGAAGAGCCAGGCGAGTACGCCATCCCGCTGAAAGAGTGACCCGCGCCCTTGAACGGGCGGGATCTCACGTTGCTCAGCCAGCTTCGAGGTTTGCACGAGTGCCATCGGCGGTTACCTTTGCCCGCGTGAACCGGCAGCGCGCGTTGCGCTGCCGGTTCTGGTGTTCCGATTCGACCTCGATTTAGTCGCCGTAGATGCGCTCGAGTTGATCCGTACCCCAGTCGATCGCCTTTTGCGCGTCACCGTCCTGAACGGCCTTGGCAAAGGTATCGATGACGATGTACTTGGAGTAGCTGAGTGCGGCCTTGTCGTCGGACGGGCCGGCGTAGCCTTTGTTGCGACCGTAGTTCACGAGGTTGAGATACGGTGCGAGCTTTGGATCGGCGGTGAAGATTTCCAGTGAAGTGTAGTCCGGCGTCGCGGGAATGTAATAGCCGCCGTTGGCCTCGTACCAGGATGTCAGTTGATCGGGGGAATACCAGTGCTCGAGGAACGACTTCGCACCGTCGATATTCTTCGAGTAGGTGGTGATACCCCAGGACTGCGCGCCGATATTGGTGAAGCGACCGGCTGGACCCTGCGGGAAGTCCGCGTGGTTCATATCCTCAGCGATCGCGGGAACGCCGCCGTCTTCTTCGGGACCCATCGCTTTGAGATAGATACTGCTGCCATTGAGGGTGGCAGAGATTTGGTCGGACAGGAACGCCGTATTGTTCGCACCGTCGTCCCAGGCGAGACCGGTTTCGTCGAAGGCGTCTTTCCAACCCTGAATGAATGTTTGCATGCCATCGACGAATTCAGGTTTGTTGAAGGCGACGGTGGTGCCGTCTTCTTCGACCTCCATGGCGCCGTGGGCCCACATATAGGCATAGGTAAAGCTGGGCGGGTCTCCCAGGCTGTGTCCGAGCGCCTGGCCGAGGGGTTTCCCCATCTCCTTCAATGCTTTGCCGACCGTGAAGAGTTCTTCCCAGGTATCCGGGAACGTCTCGGCACCGACTTGCTGGAAGTAGCTGGGCCGGTAAGCATAGGCTGAGGAGGATGTGCCGTACGGGATGCTGTGCCATGACCCGGCGACTGAAGCCGTATTGACGACCCATTCGTAATAGCCGCCGGAGGCTTCGCCCAGGGGTGTCGCGATGTCATTCACATCCACGAGATTATCCTGGTAGAGATACGGCCATGGATCCCAGAGCTGGACGATGTCCGGGCCAGACTGTGCCTGGATCGACGCGCCAATCTTGGCCTGCAGGTCGGGCCAGGCAACGTAGTCGACATTCACCTCGACCCCGTTTTGGTCGCCCCACTCCTGTAGCTGAGCGTCGAACCGTTCCTGCCCGGCGGGAACGAAATAGGAAGCACCGAGGATGTTGAGCTTGGTCCCGTCCAACTGGGCAGGAGCTTTACCGAACTTGCGTGTTTCCCCAGGAGCGGCATAGGCCGAGGCCGACAGGGCCGCCGAAACCGCGGGGACCGCGAGCCCGAGGGCCGTGGCGCGGCGCATGACCTGACGACGAGAGTAGCGAAGCGTTCTGGCTTCGGAAACAAGATCAGTGATTCGGCGATCATTCATCGAACGGCACCTCCATGTGCGCTGAAACCGAAAGTTCGATCTTCCGGTACTCGATCTCCGTATATCGACGAGAGGGGAAACTACGTCACAGGAAAAATGGGATCCCATTTTCGCGGAACGCCGCGCTCCACTTATTACTTGTCGATACGTGTTCGAATTTATCCTACGTTATTTGAACGAAAAAGGAAAATTCTTTGGGTTTTTCGGTGCGTGGTGTCGAGGAGGACTCAAATCTGACCGTAGGAGAACTCGCGCGCGAAGGATTGCGCGTGCGCATACATCGCGCTCATTTCGCCGACGGTCCGGATAACTTCGGAGCTGTAGCCACGATCGAAGGTGAAGTGGCTACCAGTTCGTAAACGAGCCGTCAGCCCGGTGGAGATGAGGGATCTCGGTGAGCTGGAACGGGTTTGCCAGTGCGGCGGCACGATCGAACTCGATGCCGAGCCCCGGGAGATCCGGTGGCAAGAGATACCCGTCTTCCCATGGGATTTGGACCGGGACCACATCGGTCAACATGGTTCCTGGCATGCGGGGTTGCTCCTGCACCGCGAAGTTCGAGGTGGCCAGGTTGAGCTGCAAGCACGCAGCCGATGAAACTGGACCCAAAGGATTGTGGACGGCCAACGGGATGTAATGGGTTTCGCACCAGCCGGCGATCTTGCGCGACTCGGTAAATCCTCCGGCCAGGCAGAGGTCGATTCGCGCGAAATCGATCAAGTCCTCTTCGATGATTTGGCGGAACTGCCATTTTGAGGTGAACTGCTCGCCGGCCGCAATCGGTACGTTCGTCCCTTCTCGGACGGCGCGCAGCGCTTGCATGCTTTCGGCACGCACCGGGTCTTCGATGAAGTACGGCCGGAATGGTTCCAGCTCATTGCAGAGATAGACGGAGTCACGCTGGTCCAGGCGGGTGTGAATATCGAAGGTGATCTCGATCTCATCGCCTACCGCTTCGCGAATCGCCGCGAACTGCTCGATGGCAGTCTTCATCGCGACGCGCGGCTCGTGTATGTCACCCTCCGATGGCAAACCAAATCGGACGAACTTCCAGCCGAGCTCTTTGGTTTCCAGGCAAGACTCGACTAGAGCCGAGGTGCCGGGATCATGCGATCCGTTGTGCGGATACGCGATGACCTTGTCACGCACCAGACCTCCCAGCAACTCGTAGATCGGCACATTCAGCGCCTTTCCCTTGATGTCCCAGAGAGCGATATCCACCGCGGAGAGAGCGGCGGCAACCGCTCCTTCTGCCGGAAAAAACCCTCCGCGGGAGAGGGTTTGCCAGAGATGCTCGACGCGGAACGGATCCTGTCCAATGAGCAATGGCTTGAAGTGCTCGATGGTACCGGTGACCGCCAGCTCGCGGCCAGTGAGGCCGGATTCGCCGACACCGGAGACGCCTTCGTCGGTGTCGATAACGACGAAAAGGAAGTTACGAAATCCGCCCCAGACGGGATAACAGGTGACATCGGTAATGCGCACGACGAATGTGTCCTCTCCGGTCGATCAATGAGCCGCGTGTGCGGCGTCGGGATGGTTTTGCTCCTGAGTGGTGCGATAGATAGTGAGGGAGATAAGCAGCAGCGCGATCCAGACTGGCGCGTACGGGAGCCATACCGTCGCGACCACCAGTATCGCAATAAGTGGGGTAGCGAAACGGTGCAGCGTTGAGTGTCCATGACCCATATCGTGAAAGACCCAGAGACTCAGGAGATAAATGGCGACGGGAATAGCCAGGGCGCCTTGAGACGCTGTTCTGGAAAGCTCGGAATGATGGATAGCAAAATCGATGCAAACACCAATACCTACCCCCACCGCGGCGACGGCGCCCCACAAAATAATGTGACCGTATCCCCACGCAAAGGTGCGCCGAGCCCGAGTGAGGATGTGGTGGGCCTGATAGGTGTATTCGAAGTAGAGCCACCACATCATGTAGAGCGTCACAATGCTTCCACCGATGATGGCGAACATCTCGCGGTCGAACAGGCTATTGTCGACTACGATTTGAATGGCAAGTGCCGACGCGAGCACCGCCTCACCAAGCACGATGATCGTGAACAGACCATAACGCTCACCAATGTGCTCGGGATTCCAGGGCGTCATGTTTCCTCGTTCGGCAATGACGGGAACAAGCAATTCGCAAACGACCAGCGCGGCGAACATCCAGAGCGTGACACTGTTCGCCCAGAATCCGAGCCAAATCCAGGCGATTTGCACGATCGTGATGCCAATTGCGTACCGATAGGCTTGGGCACGGTGCGTGAGGTCCGCATGGCCAGCACGGATCCATTGCGCCACCAGCGCAAGCCGCATGATGACGTAGCCGACCACCACGATACGGATATCGAGCTCGGAAAATGCGCGCTCTATGCCGGCAGCCAGGACCAGCGCGCCGGTCATCTGGACGAACACGGCCAAACGAAAGAGGGCATCGTCGTTGTCGTATGCCGAGTTGAACCAGGTGAAATTGATCCACGCCCACGTAATGGCGAAGATGATCATGGAGAAGCTGGTCAGTCCATGGCGAATGTGGTTTTCCACCAGGTCGTGATGAAATGCTTGAGCGGCGAAATTGATGGCGACGACAAAGACCAGGTCGAAAAAGAGTTCGAGCGGGGTGGCGGCACGGTGCGCTTCGGAAGGATCGCGCGGGACCATTTTCGTGAACCACGATCGCACGCGAGCGCTTCCTTTGTGGAGTGGTTGTCCAAATGTTCCGATATTCGTCGTGGAGTATAGAGGAGGGTAGATCACAAGAGATTCACTGGTATCCTCCCGACAGCGTTGAGGAACGCTGCCGGTTCGCTCCCATTGCGTGAAAAAGGATCTCTGTATGAAATTGGTCATCGCCACCGAAGAGGGTGACGCGTATTTCGGACTGCTGGAGGGGATTCCGGATCTCGACGTTGTGCGGGTCAGCAGCCCGGATGAGCTGCTCACAGAGATCGCCGACGCGGACATTCTCTATGGCCGGCCGGATGCGAAGCTCCTCGCGGCCGCAAAGCAGTTGAAACTCGTGCAAGCGCAAAGCGCCGGTGTCGACTTCCTGATGAACTTCCCGGAATTGGTCGAAAGCGATGTGGTGCTGTCGAACACGCGTGGAGCACACGCGCCCTCGATTGCTGAGCATGCCTTCGCGCTTTTGCTGTCCTTGACTCGTAAGATTCCTGCCTCGCTCGACTATCAGCACAAGCACCAATGGCGTTGGGACGGCGCGTATCGCGAACCGCGCGAGATCATGGGAAGCACCGTCGGCATTGTTGGCTACGGGCAGATCGGTCGAGCCATTGCGCAACGGGCGTCAGGCTTCGAAGTGCAAATGCTCGCGGTCGATGTCCATCCGGGTGGAGGTGATCGCCACGTCGAGACGGTTTGGCCGGTCGACCGGTTACATGACATGTTGATGCTTACTGACATTTTGATGGTTGCCGCTCCGTTGACCAAGGAAACCCATCACATGCTCGGCGCGAAGGAGTTCGCAACCATGCCGCCGGGCTCGATCGTGATCGCGGTTTCGCGCGGCGGTATCATCGATGAAGCGGCGCTGGCTGATTCGCTCACGGAAGGACATCTTTGGGGCGCCGGTCTGGATGTCAATGAAATCGAGCCAGTGGCCGAGGACAGCCTCTTCTGGGATATGCCGAATGTGGTGATGAGTCATCACCTGGCTGGTTCGTCCTGGCAAAAAGAACGGCGCTGTGTCGAGATCCTGGTCGAGAATGTGCGCCGGTTGCAGGATGGAGCAGAACTCATCAACGTCGTGGATAAGTCGGCGGGATTCTAAACGAGGAATGTGCGAGGCATAAGTTATCGCTTGCCGTCCCGCGTAGAAAAATTCCTCTCTTCGTGAAATAGACATTGGAATGGATCGGCCACAAGAACCGGTCCATTCGCTTAGCCTCGTGCTCCTTGCGGGGTGGGAGCCCAGCTTTCGACCTGTTCGGAAGCGATGCGCACGGCGAGCGTGAGATCGTCCTCATTCGGGATCGCAGGCCAGCTGCGAAGCATTCCCTGGTTGGCAGGGGCCCCTGGATCGCGGATGGCTCGGGCACTCCCGACGATCGCGGTTTCACCGCTTGGACGAAGAATGACGGCCACCGTGCGGTTGGCATCCTTCGATTGCCAATTCATCGAGCTCACCGAGTTGCCTTGACCCCGATCGATCCGGGTATCGGTCTTGCCCGGCCACCCTGCGGCTACCCGGCCAATTGCGCTTCCAACGACTTTTTCTTCGCCGGAGAGTTTCGCGGCGTCGATTTGCTCGACCTTTTGCACGGCTTGCTGGCCACCGCCCCCGAAAGCCATGCGCATCGTCGAACCCGATGGCAAACCGGTGAGCACAGCAATGCGAGCCTGCACTCCGGGGTTTTTCATTCCCCACCATCCGACTGCAATGAATCCAACCTGGATGATCACAATGATCGCGGTCAACCAGGGGATACCGCTGCGATACATCTGCGACCAGTCGCCGGAGATATTGAGCAGGAGATCCATGGCCGGGTAGAAGACGAGCGCATTGATACCGGAGATGAAGACGAATTGGAGCAGCAGCTCGTTCCACGGTGCCCGCAGGGGCGGTCGCTTGAGAAAGACAACTGCCAGCGCCAGCACGATCAGGAGCAGATTCACGAAGGTGCCGGCGAACGCGATCAGCGTTTGCTGAACCGCCGAGAACCCGGTGGGGTTATACGACACATAGCCGGAAAAGAAATAGAAGCCGAAGTCCAGCACTTGCCCGCCCATCGCCCAGATCGCGATAGCGTGTCCCAGCTCGTGGAGCGCGACCGAGAGGGGGAGCAAGATGAAAAACGCTGCTTGTCCCAGCATCGATCGGTCATAAGGTGTGAAATTGTTGTCGAAAATTGCTTTTCGGCGCGGAATGAATTGAAAGAGAAAGCGTATGCCAATGAAGACATAGAAGAGCGACAGTAGCCCAAATCCGCCCAGGGGCATCGAGTTCGAATCCTTTTCGCGCCAGGGAGCGCTCAGTGGGCGGCGTCAGGAACGCGCGCGTGCCAGACCCAGCGTTCGGACCTGGAGGCGACGTGCCAACCAGATTGCGCTGAACGTGGTGATGATACCGCCCATCAGGATCGAAACCGAGGTATTCGCTGCATTGGCAACTGCTCCCGCCAGGAGCGCCCCCAACGGCGAAACGCCGGCCGAGACCATGATATAGACGCTCATGACCCGGCCGCGGAGCTCATCCGGCGCGGTCGATTGCACCACGGTATTGGCCATGGCCATCGTTGAAGTCAGGCCGTATCCCACGACCGCGCTGATCAACATGGCAAGAATGAGACTGGGCGCCACATCGGTGACCACACCAAGCACGATCTCTCCCAGACCAAGAACCATGCCGGTCGCGACCATGCGGTCGACGCTGGCTCCTTTGCTGCGGAACGCGAGTGACAGTGCGCCCACCAGTGCCCCGATCCCGAGAGAGGACATCAGGAGCCCGAATCCGCCGGGCCCGGTGCCGAGCTCCTGTTTCGCGAGTAACGGCATCCAGACGTTGAAATTGACGCCGAAGACCCCGACCAGTCCGGCAAAGATCACCAGATAGCCGACCACCGGCGTGGCGCGCACATACGCCAGTCCTTCCCTCAGCGATTCCAGAGGGTTGCTTCTGCGGACGATTTTTGCCGCCGGCACGATGTTCATCATGATCAAGCTGGCGATCACTGCCAGGTAGCTGAGGGCGTCGATTGCAAAGCAGACCGCCACGCCGAAGAGGCCGAGCACCAGCCCCGCCAATGCCGGACCGACCAGCCGTCCCATATTGAAAAGCGTTGCGTTGAGTGCGATCGCGTTGGGAAGATCCCGCCGGTCCTCGACCATCTCAGAGACGAACGCCTGCCGGGCGGGCATATCGAACGAATTATTGATACCCACGATGAGGGCCAGCAGGTAGATCTGCCAGAGATCGATGCGATCCAGAAAGATCAGGGTGGCCAGTGTGGCCGAGCTGAGCGCGGCGATCGACTGGGTCACCACGAGCAGATTGCGCTTTGGTACCCGGTCAGCCACTACGCCGGCGAAGAGTCCGAACACGAGAGTGGGGGCGAATTGCAGCACATTGACGAGTGCGAGGCTGATCGCCGAGGAGGTCAGCGTTAGCACCAGCCAGGACATCGCCAGACTTTGCATCCAGGTACCGGTGACCGATACCGCCTGTCCAAAGAAGTAGAGGCGATAGTTCCGGTGTTTGAGAGCACTGAAACCGTTGGGCAGGGAGAGATTGCGAAGGGAGAGTCGGGCGATCCGGTTGTTGGGTTCCGGTCGCATCGATGCGGACCAATCGAGGTGGGGGATTCCTTAACGGAATCGGGAAAAAGTGCGATTTCTATTCTGCCACGGATGCGGCGGCGGAGGAAATTTGATATGCGGAATCATTATTCGTGTCGTAAGGGATTAGGGGTTTTCGCTTGCAATAGTCAAGCCGAGGGCCAGCGCGGCGTCGATTCCGACCTGAGCCGGTAAGAGGTGAGGAAATCCGAGGTCTACGGCAGCGAGCAGATCGCTGTCGATAATCACCGGTTCTATCTGAGCACCTGAGTCGAGACCGCTTCCCTGCAATAAATCGGTCAGTACCTCCGGAGAGGAACTCGTCTGCGCAATCGCCTCGTCTGAAACGCGCGGCGAACCCAGCACATAGTCAACGAACGAACCGGCAGTAATTGACAGTCTGGGGAGGATGTCGCCAGAAGAACCGGCTGCCAGGCGTAAACCGAACGTGGCGGAATCCGGATTACCTGGATCGAAAGGCTGTGAATTAAGGAGTGCGAAAAGATCGCGATTGCGAGTGATGGTTCCCCAGGTGCTTCCACTCGTAAGCCATGGGTCGACGGTGACCAGATCTGCCCAGAGCAGTGATGAAAGGGCGGCGGCAAGGATCGCCTGGTCGGCACAGCGATCGGCAGATTCCAGCAGTAATCCCTCGGCAATGGCGGTTGCCAGAAGCTCGGGACGCTCGCCAATCAACATGGAATTGATCCACACGGCTGGCGATTCGCCCCACCCGGTGTTTTCCCAAATGGCCGGGACCGCGGCGGGGAGATCGCGAAACGCAATACGCACCGGTGCGCCGGCATTGTTGACGCCCTCGAGCGCCGATGCCAGGAGCGAGATCCAGCGCGGGTCGCGGTGCAGCATGAGCAGTCCGGCTCGCAAGGTGGGGTCGGGCACCAGCGCTTGCTCAGCCTTGTTGTCGAACTGCGCAAGCGCCGATACGATGAGAGCTGGGTCTGATCCCGCCTCCAGGAGCGTCTCACGCAGGGCGGCGCGGGCGAATTCGCTATCGAGCGGATCGAGGGTTGCGTGCATCGCGCGGAGGTCGAAGATCGAGGGATCCTCAGGGAAAAAAGGACGCGCGGACATGAGATCGATGGACGGTTGCAGATCGCCAGCAGTGGTATCGACCGCAGCGCCGCTCACCAGCGAAAGACCGAGATCGACGGCCAGAGCGCGTACCTTCCGTGGAGTCAACACCAGTCCGATGCCTTGATCGATCACGGCAATGGCTTCTTCAGAAAACCGGCTCGTGTTGACCAACGATGAACTTTCAGGGAAGCGGCCGATAAGCGCCTGGAGCACTGCCCCACCCTTGCTGCCGCCACTCGCAAGCTGCGCGTACCACGAATCGCTGGCGATTCCGGCACGGATGCTGTCCGCATCGAAGGCTTCCAGCCCTGGTCCAACATAAACGTCGCCGTCGAACGAGGTCGCCACCCCTACGTATCCGGCGCCGCGCCGCCCGATCGAGTTCATGAGCGCGAAGAGCTGCACATTGTTATAGGCGGCGAGCTCGGTCCCAGTGTTGGCAGCATCTGGATCGATGGAGATCACTTCGGCATAGGTGAGTCTGTCGAGCAGTCCAGCGATAATCTCTTCTTCGAATGAGTTGTCGATACCGTCGTGCATCGATTCGTGCACCAGCACCGGAATGAGTTGTTGCGGTGTCTCATTCTGATATCGATCACTCAGCAGCAAACGGGGAGCGCCGGTGGAGTAGGCGACTTGTAAGGTGGCGATCGCGGCGCCGAACTCGAGCGGCCGGAAATCCACCGTTTCGAATGCGTGTCCGGATTCGTTCTTGCCGTTGAGGATGGCATCGATGGTGGCCTGGTAGGGGTCCCAGTCCGCAAGCATGAGCAATGCCGCCCGCAGATTCGGGGCGGGAATGACCGTGATGAGCGCGGGGTCATCGAACCGGGCGACTGTGGCGGAAATGCGCTCGTCTGCGAGATTGCGCAGTTGCAAAAAGCGCTGCAATGCGGCCCGGCTCTCGGCTGCGGAGATGGGAACGTCGGCGATGGTCTCGAATTCGAAGGCAGGACTGAGATGGTCGGGGAGGACGAACGGACGCGCGCGCATCATTTCCGCGGTCGACATCTGCATGGTCACCGGTTCGAGGATGAGTCCTTCGGTTTCTGATTCCGTCTGCGCGGCGACGGGAAGGAGCACGCCGAAACAGAGAATGAAAAGGAGCAGGATCCGCATGAGGGGTTTCACGAGAGCGGCTCCCGGGGAAGTCCAGGCATCGTTGACCACTCTGCCCATCCGCGGTCGTAGCTGAGCACATTTTCGAATCCGGCGTTTCGTAAGGCGAGCCAGCTCAATGCGGTATCGACTCCGAAGTTGCCATAGATCAGAGTCTCGTCTGTTGGGTCAAGCCCAAGGCCCGCGGTGCGAGTAAGGAGCTTGTCACTCGTGTTGAGATGCCCGGTTTCATCGAGGAGCTCGATCCAGGGGAGCCGAATCGTGCCGGGAATCTGCCCGGGCGGCATTTGACCATCGAGACTATCGGAACGCTCGACGTCGGTACGGATGTCGACGATTTGCACAGATGGATCGTGGAGCCGCGTCAGCACTTGATCGGTGACCAGGTAGTAGTCAGACTGCGGGGCAACAGTAAGTGGGCTAGATGCCAGTGGGGCAGCCTCGATCGAGAAGTCGGCGGATTTCCAATCGTCATAACTCGCATCAAGGAGTGCCACCTGATCGAATCCGAGGAAGCGAAGGAACCAAACCAGTCTCGCCGCGCGAATCCCGCTCTCGTTGTCGTATACGACAACAGCGTCGTCTTTCGTGAGATCGAGCGAATCGAGCACGCGCTGCCGGTGAGATTGATTGTCGCCTTGGGTAAGCACCGCCCCAAAGACGGGATAGTTAGGATCGACCGTGTCTCGCCACCAGGCGTGGGTTGCAGACTCGATGTGGTGGTCGCGAAAGACATGCAATGGCGAAACATCGACAAGCTTCAGGCCAGGCTGGGTTGCGCGCGCTCTCAACCAATCGAGGTCAACCGTTAAGGGGAACGCTGTGCTCTGAGCGCGTGCGCTCGATGGTATGGCACGGCTCACCATGGTTCCTGCTATGGCGCAAAGGAGCGTTCGGCGAGAGATTGATTCGAGGTTCATACTGCGCATCGTGGTCACCGGGGAAGTGTAATTCGGTGCTTATTCGCGAAACGTCACACGGGCAACTGGATGCTCAAAGCGGGGCCGATTGTCCGCAACGAAGTTTGCAACAGCAGGAAAGGGAGAGACCATGGGGTTGATAGTCGATCCGGCGGCGGCGGTGCCGAATTGGGGCTTCGGGACGGGTATCGATGATTTCGGGCTGATATCCACGGTTGCGACCGATTCGGACGGTGGGGTGTATGTGCTCAGCCGTGTGCCGAAGGGAGCGTTGCATCGGTTCGCAGCGGATGGAACCTGGCTTGGCGATTGGGAGTTTCCCTTTCCGGCCCCGCATGGCCTCTGGATTAGCCCTGACAACCGCGTCTTCATCACCGATACCGACGAACATGTGGTTCGAATTTTCGATCGCGATGGGAACGTGCTGCAGACGATTGGCACTCCCGGTCAGCAGGGCGAGCCCGGCAAACCATTCAACCTTCCCACTCGCGCCGTCGAGGGACCTTCAGGTGACATCTATGTTTCCGATGGCTACGGCCAGAACTGGGTGCACCGCTTCAGTGCCGATGGCGAGCTGATGACCTCCTGGGGTGGGGACGGATCTGAGCCTGGACAGTTTCAAACACCGCACAGCATCTGGGTCGATACCGATGAGCGTGTCTACGTCGTGGACCGCGCCAATGGCCGAGTACAGGTGTTCGACAACGTAGGTAACGTTTTGGCGATCTGGGACGGGTTTTGTTTCCCGCATGACATCTACCAGACCGCCAGCGGAACGTTCATCGTGACGGACTGCGCCACTCGAGACGACGATTCTCGACCCTATCACGAGCAGATGCCAGTGAACCCGTTGATCGAGCTTACCGCGGACGGCGAACGGATTGGTGCTACTGGCGTAAGCGGGGTCGGTCCGGGTGAGTTCCCGGATTGCCCACATTCGATTTGGATCTCGCCGGCTGGCGATATCTATGTGACCGAAGTCGTCACGTTCAATCGATTGCAAAAGTTCGGCGCGCGGTAATTCCGGCCACCCGCCTTGGACCTTCGCGGTCATCCTGGATCCTGATGTAAGGAGAGAACGGCGCAGCGGCTCCGCACCGCTGCGCCGTTCTATGTGTGACAGCAGCGGAATTCCCGTCACCGCTGTTCCCAGGTGTGTGCGATTAGATGAGCTGGTAGGTGACGTTGACGTCCACTTCGATGGTAGTGGTCCCCACCTGGATGGGCGCTGGTCCAGCGGACTCAGCGGCCATCCCTGCACCGCCCTTGCCGTAGACCGGACCCGAGCTATAGCCCTCGGTGATCGAGACCACCGGGCCCAGCGTCATGCCCGCGGCTGCGGCAAGTTCTTCAGCACGCTTCTGAGCGTCTTGCACGGCAAGCGCACGAGCCTGGGTGGAGGCTGCTGAGGAGTCTTCGAGGTAGAAGTTCACACCGTAGACGGTGTTAGCACCGGCTTCCACGGCGCCGTCGAGGATTGGTCCAACCGTGTCGATATCGCGCACGACGACGTTGACCATGTTCTGGACCTGGAAGTTGGTGACTTCCGACGGGTTGCCGCTGGAATCGTAATTCTGGACGACCGAGACGTAATACGACGACGTCTGAATATCTTTTTCCTCCACACCGGCTGCGGTCAGTGCATCGATGACTGCCTGCATCTGGGTCGAGGCCTGGCTTTGGGCATCTGCGAGGGTAGCTTGTGTGACCGTCACGCCGAGTTGCACGGAGGCCGTATCGGGCGTGGTGGTGACGATGCCGACGCCGCTGACAGAGACAGTGGCAGTCGAGTTCCCAGCGACTGGCGTGGCGTCCTGCGCGGACGCTGGATGAGATGCGGCGAGGAGGGTGGTGGCCATGAGGGCAACCGCTCCGACCGTGGCGAACTTACGTAACGAGAATCTTTGAACGTTCAATCGATTCCTCCGTTGGCCGCTATTCGGCCTCTGCTTATTGGCGGCCGGTCCGGGCGATTCCGGGCCAGCGTTTCACCTGCAGAAAGAACGAACAACGAGAGGAAAAGGTTCCGCGCTATTCGTCGGACGGTCCCACACGTGAACGGCCAACCCAGGACACCAATAACCACATCAGCACCATGAGGAGGCCAAGTTCGGCAATGCGCCATCCGGAGAGAGAGAAGTCCGCACTCCAACCGTTGGACCCTGCCGCTGGTGTCGCGCTTGGCGAAGGGGTGCCGGCTGGCTCCTGGGTAGCGGTTGGCGATGGCGTGGAGGTCGATTCGGCCGTGGGGGAGGCCGAGCGAGCCGGTTGTCCGATTGCGGCGGCAGGCGCGGCAGGAGCTTCCTGCATGACCGAACTCGAGTCGGCGTCACTCGCTGAGTCCGACTCCACAGCGCCACCGGTGGCGTCACTGGCTTCGAACGCGGATTCTGAATCCGAATCGTCGGAAATCGACGCGTTCGACTCGCCGAGAATTTGAGCCTCCGTGGGCTCAGATTGCGCATTCTGGTCAGCCGGAGCGGGAAGATCGGTTTGTCGCTGCACTGAGGTTGACTCGCCTAGAGTTGCCTTGACTGCTCTGGTTCGTCAGCACATCGAATGCGGTGACCGAGATAAACAGGAGTGCGACTGCGATGGTGGCCAATTTGATGACCGGAATGCCCGGCACGATCCAATCGGCGAATCGGTCGAACCGGCTGGGCACGGACTCCGGTCGTTTCGCCTGCTCGGGTGTGAGTTGAAACGAGCGGCGTGGCATCAGGCTCGGGGCTTGTTTGAGTGCGGTAACCGTTGCCAACAGGGCCTCATAGTGCGCATCGCACTCCTGGCATGACGCCAGGTGGGCCTGAGCTCGCTCCAGTGCGCGACCCGTCAACGTGCCATCGACCAGCTCGTTGAGCTCGGCGTCGGTCAGGTGTTCGTCATGGCGATTTGGTTGGCGCTCGCTGGGTGGCATCGTCATTCGCTTTCTCTGGTAGAGGAACGTGCTCCGTGCAGGAGAAGTTCCCGGCCAGCGGGCGAAGCGGAGATGAGATCGCGCAGCTTGGCGCGCCCTCGAAAGAGACGCGATTTGACCGTGCCAAGCGAGGTGTCCATCACCAGCGCGGCCTCGGAGAGCGGAAGGCCCTGAATGTCGCAGAGGGTGACCGCCAGCCGTTGCTCGTCAGGAATCTGCGCCAGCGCGGATTCCAGCAGGCGGCTCAGATCTCCGGTTTCGGCGAAGCGCACGGGATCGACGGAATCGCTTTGCGTGCTCCACCCCGGTTCGGTTTCGAATTCGATAGCATCGAGCGACCCGGTCGGTTTGCGGCTCCTGGATCGCAGCAGGTCGTAGCAGGTGTTGGTAGCGATACGGAACAACCAGGGACGCACAGCGCCCCCTTTGAATGAGCCGGCATTGGTCCAGGCTTTAATGAATGCATCCTGGCAAGCGTCTTCGGCTTCCGGGAGCGTGCCGAGCATACGCCAGCACAAGTTGAGTACTGGACGCTCATTCCGGGTTACGAGTTGGTTGAAAGCATCGAGGTCTCCGCGTGCGGCGGCGAAGATCAGCCGCTCATCCTGATCCTGTGCAGGATCGGCCGGCGGATCCGCGTTCTTGCCGCGGCGGAAAACCATGGTGCGACGCTCAGCCTGGCGCCCAGGGGCGCAGGTCCAGCTTCTCGATTACCGCTGGATTCGCGACCGTGCGCGGATACATCCCGCGGAGCACACTCAATGCCGCGTCCAGAGTATTGATGCGCACCTGAACGCGAGAGCGCTCCGAGTAGTAGGCATCGTGGGGCGTCAAGATGACATTTGGTAGCGCATAGAGCGGTGAGTCGGACGGGAGCGGTTCGGGCACGACCACATCCAGACCTGCCGCCGCGAGCCGGCCATCCGACAAGGCAGCCGCGATGGCATCCATATCGATGAGTCCACCCCGAGCGGTGTTGACCAGAACGGCGGTCGGCTTGACCTTGTCGAAAAATTCCGAGTCGATCAGGTTGCGGGTTTCATCGGTGAGTGGGCAGTGAAGCGTGATGATGTCCGATTGCGTGGCCAGCTCGTCCAGCGAGACCAGCTCCACCCCGGCCGCTGTCGCAACGGCTGGGTCGAGATAGGGATCGTTAGCGATGATTCGCAGCCCGAACGGCTTTGCTCGTTGACCGACCGATTGTCCGATGCGACCAAATCCGATGATGCCGAGCGTCAGCTCGCGGAGGGGCGGCATCGGTCCGCGCAAGATCTCCTGTGTGTGATAGGAACGGTCGACCCAGGCGCCTTTGTGCAGGTCTTCATTGGTTTCGACGATGCGCCGATTGAGTGCCAGGATGAGCGCCATGGCATGGTCGGCGACTTCGTCAGTGCAGTAGTCCGGACAGTGGCTGACGACGATACCGTGATCGGTGGCGGCGTCGAGATCGACATGGTCGATACCGACCGACATTCGTGTGATGGCGCGGCAATGGTCCAGTTGCTCGATCACCGATCGGGGCACCGCTTCGCGCGAGGAAACCACGAGGGAATCGGCGTCTTTGGCCAGAGCGAGGAGTTCATCGGGAGTATTCACCACTCCAGTGATCAGCTCGACCTCGATATCGGTTAGCTCCGAAAGCGCTGCGACCTCATAGCCAAGGTCATAGCGATCCGAGGTGTAAACCAGACGAAACGGCGACTCCGACATTCCCGAACGTATCCTTTCCCGTTGCACCGCGGCAATTTCGACTGCGCGACTATCGCACAGAACGAGGTTCGCAGTCCGATATGCAGCTTCTTCTGTTCCAGGACTCGATCCCCGAATCGCTCAGCGATGGATTAGGTGGAAGACCAGGCCTGGGTTCTACACAGGACGAATCCATCGACTCCCTTGGCGAAATCATTCCACGATCAAGGGCGAGTGCATCATGCACTCGCCCTTCTCGATTTGGTTCAGATAAGTTGTCATTGAAAGGGAAAAAAGAAGTCCCGACAAGCCTTGCACTGAGACTCCCCTGACCGGTTCGTTTCCCACAACACGCCCCGCAACGGTTGTGGTTCCCTTGCCGGTCCCGTTTCAGTCTGGTTTCGAAGGGCTACCCCGCATTGGTCCTTCGCCCGTTGACTGATCCGGTGGAGAGCCGTTAACGTACTCGGCTCCTCGGGACTGCACGTACAGAATATACGTACGTTCGGGGCGTGTCAAGGACTGTACGGACAGTCCATTCGTATACGACAACATTATCCGCGAAGGCTGTTTACACCTTCAGCGAGCAAGTCGATTGCCTCTTCCGTATATGGGTCCAGCCAAACCATCAGATGATCGATACCAGCATCTGCATAGCTTTTGATAAAGGCGGCAACTTCATCGGTCGTGCGAGGGTTTGGCGTGCCGGTGCCATATTGTGTGTAGACCCCTTTCGCCCCCTCGACATCGATGAAGACACAGCACGAACGACCGATGCTTTCCGGGTCCCGTCCCACCTCGGTGCACGCAGCATCGAGCGCTGCGAGACGGGGCAAGATCTCGTCGACGGAATAGGTCCAGGTGGTGTTCCAGATATCGGCGTACTTGGCAGTGAGGCGAAGGAGCCGGGGACCGTCGGTGCCGACCATGATCGGCAGATCTCCGCGCCGAGGACCGCGAGGGCGAACGACGGCGCCATCGGTCGTGTAGTACTCCCCGTGGAGCGTGGATCCGTCCTCATGAATCAGGTGGTAGAGGATGTCGAAACCTTCTTCGAAGCGAGAGGCACGGTGGTCAAAGGGAAACCCGTAGGTCGTGAATTCCGGTTCGTGCCACCCGGCACCAAGACCGAGGATGAGCCGCCCGTCACTGATCTCATCGGTGGTTTCCGCGATTTTGGCCAACAACGCGGGATTTCGAAAACCCATACAGGTGACCAATGGACCAATTTCCACCCGTGAGGTGGAGGCGGCGATGGCTGCCAGCATTTGCCAACACTCCCACCGACCCTCAGTGGGCGAATCATGCAGCTCAAAAATCATGTGGTCTGCCACCCAGACGGAATCGAGCCCGGCATCCTCGGCTTTCTGGGCCAGTCGCAGAACGTCGGACCAACGGTGGATGCCGGGACTCATCTTGCCGTCACCGTTTGGGAGGTAGAGCCCGACTTTGATGTCGGCGGGCGAAACTGGGGTCATTCCGATTCCTCCTGGATCTGTCGATGCCAACCCGTACCCACCCAATGTTACGAATGGACCACGATGACTCGACGCATGTTGCAGCAAATGTTCGATACTGTACGCGCTCTGATTAGGATGGGGCGGGTGAGGATTCACGCGGTTTGGATTACGTCGTTGCCGGTTTTGGAATTGGCGCCATTCTGGCGCTGATCGGGTTTGCCCTCTGGGAACTCTTCGGCAATGTCGAGAAACCGGGCACGAGCTGGCTGGGACGGGCCGCGATTGGCCTCATGCTCGGGTCGCTCGTGATCTGGTCAGTAACCTGCGTCTCGCTCATTTCCCACATCGATGACTCCACTGGCTCCAACCTGGTGCTCTTGACCAGCCTGGTCACCGTCGTCTCGATTGCCATAGGTGCCTTCTGGTACTGGCGGGCCGAACGGATGTTGGCCGATTCCCAACCCCGTCCCACCAACCGTTCGGTACCCCGAGCAGTAGTCCCAGCATCGGCAGCGACACTGGCGGGAGAGGATGTCGAGCTCACCGCCTGGGATAGCTGGCCCGAACGCGAGACCGCGGAGGAAGCACAACAAGGTGCCGACCCGCCAGAAACTGAGCCGCTGCCGAGCTTCGAGCCGGAGGTAGCGGTTGACCCTGATCTCGCACCTGAGATCGAGACAGTCTCTGACAAGCCCGAGGCGATCGAAGTCGAATCAGCGGATGCCATTGCTGAGGATACAGCGTCGACTGAGCCAGTTGCCGATGAGGAGATGCTCGGCCCGGAACTCCCGTCTAACCTTCGCCAATTCCCGCCGGCCGCGCTCACGGAGCCATCGGATCAGGTCGTAGTGCAGGATGGGCTGCTTGCGGAGGCTGTCGATCCCGCACCACCTGAAGTGGCAGTCGAAGAAGAAGCGCCGATTGAGGATATGAAGGTCGATGACACGGCTTTGGTCGCCGAGCTCGAAGCACCAACTTCGCCGGACGAGGAGCAAGAGCAACCGCCGACTGACGAGACCGACGGAACGATGGTGGCTTTCGAATCGTCACTCTTGCTGGATGTCGATGGGAGCTTGGCGGAGGAAGGTGGATATCGCTCGCCCCTGCTGTCCGACCTCGGATCTGACCAGCTCGAAGGCGTCGGACTGGCGAAATGGCGGCCGGATGCCCGCCTGACCGGGCAAGAGGACGAGGAAAGCCCTCTACCCGAAAACACCAATCGTCGTTCCTGACAACCCAGTAATGGACCCACAAAAAAGCAGGCGCCCATTCGGGCGCCTATTTTGCGTTTCGTGGGCAAAAGATCTCTTAGCCACCCAAGGCATCGAAATATTCCGCGTAAGCTTGGCGAGAGATGGCAACCTCCTCCGGGCGAATCCATTCATTCGGAGCATGCGCGCGGTTGCCGGGCAGACCAAAGCCGATCGTGACCGGTCCGATGCCAAGAATTTCGGTGAAGACGTCGGTGATCGGGACGGTGCCTCCGGAGCGCACAAATGCCGGTGCCACACCGAACACCGCGGTGAGCACCGCGACCGCTTCGGCCATACCAGGAGCATCTTTGGAAAGGAGGAATGGGTTGGCCAACCCCTTGCCGGGAACGACTTCGATCGTTGCCCCGACCGGAGAATGCTGCTCGATGTGCGCTTCGATGAGCTCGAGGATCTTTTCGGGGCGCTGATCTGGCACCAGCCGGCTGGTGATCTTGAGATGCGCTTTGGCAGGAGTAACGGTTTTGCTTCCCTCACCGGTGAAACCACCCCAGATGCCGTTGAAGTCAATGGTCGGGCGGGTCCAGCGCAACTCTTGCACGGTGTATCCCTCCTCGCCAAGGATGGCAGTGATGCCGGCTTCTTCCATGAATCGCTCATCGTTTCCGCCTTCGGCGACCGCGGCGATATCGGCACGCTCCTCGTCGGTCAACGGACGCACATCGTCGTAGAAGCCTTTGACAGCGACCGAACCGTCCGGATTGTGAAACGAAGCCGCTAACTGGGCGATGGCGCGGACCGCGTTTGGCACCGCGGCGCCGTAGGAACCAGAGTGCAGATCGGTGGAGCTGGTGGTCAGGTTGACCTGGCAGCCGACCAGCCCCTTCAGGCCGACGGCGAGCGATGGCTTGTTGACCCCCATCATTCCGCCGTCGCCGGACATGATCATGTCTGGCTTCAGTGCCGCTGCGTAATCGGCAACGACGTTCGGCAAGTTCGGACTGCCGATCTCTTCCTCGCCTTCCAGCAGCAAGATGAGATTGATCGGCAACTCGCCTTTGACTGCCGCCAGTGCCTCGATCCCTTGCAGAATCCCGAGCAGGTTCATCTTCATGTCTGATGAGCCGCGAGCGTAAATCTTGCCGTCGCGCTCGGTTGGCTCGAATGGATCCGATTCCCACAGCTCAACCGGATCGACTGGCTGGACATCGTAGTGACCGTAGATGAGTAAGGTCGGTTTTTCCTCTGACGTCTTCCAGCGACCGTAGACCACGGGATGCAGCGGCGTTTCGATCAGCGAGACATCGGGGACACCGGCCTTGCGGGCGCGGTCGGCAACCCATTCCGCGGCATTGCGCGTATCGGCCGCGTGTTTCGGATCGGTACTGACACTGGGAATGCGGAGAAACTCATAAAGCTCGGCATCGAACTGCCCGGCGTGAGCATCGAGGTAGTCCTTGATGGCAGCACGAGTCATGGTGTTGTCCTCCTCGGAACGAGCGGCATAGGCGTCGCTATAGACGCCCACGAATATGGCGTCATGATGCCCCAAGCAGGGGAGGTTCGGTGAGTGGCGATCAGGCTGGGATGAGATTCAGCTCCAGCAGCTCGTTACTGGCATTGCGCAGCTCGATGCGGTCGGCCAGTGTCCAGCCGGAGAGATCGCCCACGGAGAGAGGGCGCGCGCCGTCAACCTGCAAGCGCAGGAGACCAGCGGCAAACTCGCGCGGTTCGACGGTCGTAACGAAGTCCAGCTTCTCGATATAGGTCTTCAGAGCCAGCGCTGCAGATGCGCGTGGTACGCCATGAACCAGCAACGTGGTCGATGCCGGGTTCGAGAAATCGATCGGTTCCGCAGCTGCGACAACCGGCGCAACTGCAGGCGCTTCGGGCACGACAACTTCAACTGCTGCCTCGACTTCGCCCGGAGCGTCATCCGCCGGTTTTGACTTCTCTGTCTTTCTGCGCGATGACCCTGTACCTGTAGCGGCGTTGACGACTGCTGCAGCTTCAGGAGGCGCTTCCGTGGTCAGCCCCAAAGCAGTCGCTTGCGGAGCAACGCTCTCTACTGAGTGAGTTGCGCTGCCGTCCAGCTCATCGAGCGCGTCGGTGACACGGCGAGCAACTTTTTCACTCTGCGACTGGAGCGCGGTCAGGTCGTCGAGGATGTCTGAGAGCAGCGCGCGATACCGATCGCGCTCGGCGGCAAAGTCGTTATCCAATCGGGCAGACGCTTCTTTGAGCAACGCGCTGGAGGAGGAGATGTTCTGCCGGATGATCTCGTCGAATTGCTCATAGAAGGAAAGCCGCTCGCGGGCCTGATCGAGATCGGTTTCGACCTGGCTCCTGCTTTTATTGGCGCTCATGGTTTGCCCCGATTCGGCCTGCCGGTTACCCGATCCGACCGCGAAATCCGCGAATTCGCTGCACGATTCGCGATTCTAGCATGGCAAATTCGTGGATTCTCGAATAGTTCTGCCACCCATGGTGGCACGGTCATCGCGCGGTGACCATTTCCGCCATTTTATCAAGGCGCGTCACCTACAATTCTCGTTATGAATAATCTTCTTCAACTCGCTCGCGAGCGCGTGGTGGTGTACGACGGCTCGATGGGCGCCACCATCCTCAATATGCAGCTTACCGCCGAGGACTACGGCGGCAAAGAGGGATGCAACGAATACCTGGTGATGATGCAGCCGCAAATCATCGAGGGAATTCATGCATCCTATCTGGAACTCGGCGTCGACGTTATCGAAACTGATACGTTCGGCGGCAGCCTGATCAAGCTCGAAGAATACGGGCTTGGCGAAATGACCTATGAGCTGAATCGTGCAGCGGCAGAACTCGCACGCAAAGTCGCTGATGAGTATTCCACTGCGAGCCGTTCGCGCTTCGTGGCCGGCTCGATCGGCCCGACCGGGCTGCTCCCTGCCTCGGAAGATCCGATGCTGGGCAATCACGGATTCCACGAGATCGTCGATCTCTTTACCGATCAAATCCGCGGTCTTATCGACGGCGGTAGTGACATCCTGATCATCGAAACTGTGCAAGATATCCTGGAGCTCAAGGCAGCGATCTACAGCGCCATGAAGCTACGGGAGGCAGGCGGCCGTGCGGTGCCGATTCATGCGTCCCTGACCCTCGACACCTCGGAGCGGATGCTGCTCGGTACTGACATCGCCGCGGGACTGAACATCCTCGAGCACCTGCCGGTTGACTTCATCGGGCTCAATTGCTCCACCGGCCCGGAGTACATGCGCGAGCCGGCTCGATATCTCGGCGAATACAGCACCAAACCGGTCGCGATCATTCCCAATGCCGGAATTCCGAGCAATCAGAACGGCATGGCGGTGTTCCCGCTGGAGCCGGATTCGATGGCGCGCCAGCTCCGTGAGATGGCCGAAAGCTTCCAGGTTGGCATCGTGGGCGGATGTTGTGGCACGACGCCAGAACATTTACAGGAAACGTTGCGTGAGATTGGTACCCGGCCAGTCACGTTGCGCCCGGAAACCCCGCGGCGACAGATTGCGTCCATGATCCGGGCGGTCGATCTGACGCAGGAACCGGCGCCGATGATCGTCGGAGAGCGACTGAATGCCCAGGGGTCGCGCAAGGTCAAACGCCTGGCGTTGGCGGATGACTTCGACGGCATGGTGGCGATCGGCGTCGAGCAAGTCGAAGAGGGCGCGCACGCCCTCGATGTTTGTATGGCGCTCACCGAGCGAGCTGACGAACAGGATATCGTGCGCAAGCTGGTGAAAAAGCTGGCGCTGAACATCGAAGCCCCATTGGTGATCGACTCGACCGAAGCGAATGTCATCAAAGATGCGCTGGAGCAATATCCCGGCCGTGCGATCGTCAATTCGATCAACATGGAAAATGGCCGCAAGCGTATCGAGTCGGTCATGCCTCTGGTCAAGGCCCATGGCGCGGCGGTCGTTGCGCTGACCATTGACGAAATCGGCATGGCCAAAACGCGCGAGCGGAAGCTGGAGATTGCGCAGCAGATCTATGACATCGTCACGCAGGAGTATGAGCTTCGCGGTGACAACCTCATCTTCGATGCGCTGACCTTCACGCTGGCAACCGGCGATCCCGAGTTCAACGAATCGGCCCTGGAAACGATCGAAGGGATCCGTGCAATCAAAGCGGCGATGCCCGAGGTCTACACGATCCTGGGTGTGTCCAATGTCTCCTTCGGCCTGGGGCAACCGGCACGACGAGTGCTCAATGCCGTCTTCCTCTACCACTGCGTGGAAGCGGGACTCGATCTCGCGATCATCCACCCGTCGCACGTCATTCCGTTTTCCGAGATTCCGGAAGAAGAGCGCAAGCTGGCGGAGAATCTGATCTTCTATCGCAAGCCGGAAGCGTTGCAGGAATATATCCAGCATTTCGAGGGACGAGAGGACGTTGCCGTCAGCACCGGACCCGATCCGATGGCGGAAATGACCGTCCGCGAGCGACTGCACTACCGTATCGTCTATCGCAAAAAAGAGGGCGTGGAAGCCGACATCGATCAGGCGGTCGCTGAAGCCGGTGATCCAGTCGATGTCTTGAATAACGTCCTGCTACCAGGGATGAAAGAGGTTGGTGACAAGTTCGGAGCCGGGGAGCTGATCCTTCCGTTCGTGTTGCAATCCGCTGAGGTAATGAAGCGGGCCGTGTCGCAGCTGGAAACCTATATGGACCGGGTCGAAGGCACCTCGAAGGGTGTGGTCGTTCTGGCCACGGTCTATGGCGACGTACACGACATCGGAAAAAATCTGGTCAACACGATCCTGAGCAATAACGGCTACACCGTGCATGACCTGGGGAAACAGGTTCCTGTCACCCGGATCGTCGACAAGGCAGTCGAGGTTGGTGCCACGGCGATCGGTCTTTCGGCGCTGCTGGTTTCCACCAGTAAGCAAATGCCGCTATGCGTGGAAGAGCTGCGGCATCGCGACCTGGACTTTCCGGTGATGATTGGCGGTGCGGCCATCAATCGACCCTATGCGCAGCGCACGCTCTTTGCCGGCGGCGACGGAGCATACGAACCAGGAGTGTTCTACGCGAAAGATGCCTTCGAGGGGCTGTCGATCATGGATCGGCTGATCGTGCCGGAAGAGCGTTCGAAGCTTCTCACCCTGACACTCGCAGACGCGACGAAAGCGCTCGACAAGCCGATGCGCCAATCGTTCACCTTGCAGGAAGAACTCCTGCAAGTCGCGGAATCGACCGTACCGCTCGCGCCTATCGTGTCCCCGCCCTTCTGGGGTGTAGTGGAGCCGGACGACTTCACGCTGGCGGATGTCTGGCCGCATCTCGATCTCAAGACACTCTTCCGGCTCCACTGGGGTGGCAAAGGGGTCAAGGATGAAGCGTGGGAGACGCTCCAGAATGAGGAGTTTCTGCCCCGGCTACGCGCTATGCAGGCCGATGCCGAGGCAACCGGCTGGCTGGCACCGCGCGTGCGCTACGGGTACTTCCCGGTAAACCGCGACGGCAACGATGTCATCTTCTTCGATCCAAAGGATCCGGAGAAAGAGCTGGGTCGGATGACCTTCCCGCGTCAGCCGGCGCGCGAGCGGCTCTGCCTGGCCGATTACTTCGCGCCGCTCGAGGTGGACGTTCGGGATACCGCCGTTCTCCAGATCGTGACCGCCGGCAAGAAGGCGACAGAACTCACCGAAATGCTTCAGGCCCGGGGTGACTATTCCGAAAGCTACTTCACGCATGGACTGAGCGTGCAGACCGCGGAGGGATTGGCAGAGTTCGTCCATCAGCGGGTACGCTCGGAACTCGGTATAGGTCCAGAGCAAGGAAACCGGTATTCGTGGGGGTATCCCGCGTGCCCGGATCTCTCGCATCACGAACTGGTTGCGAAGCTGCTCGACTCGGCGTCGATTGGCATCGAGCTCACCGAAGGCTTCCAGTTCAACCCCGAGCAAACAACCGCCGCGATTGTGGTGCATCATCCCAACGCGAAGTACTACGCCATGCTCCGCGCGGGCGGGGACGAATAAATCCGCCGGCTTTCGGCTCCGAATTTCTGACGTACGACACTGAACCGAAAGAGAGATGACCTGTGAGCGAGCGATCGTTTTACATCACGACGGCGATCGACTATCCAAATGGAGAGCCGCATATCGGGCATACGCTCGAAAAGGTGGCTGCCGATGTGGTGGCGCGCTATCACCGGTTGCTGGGCGACAACACCGCGTTCTGTATGGGGTTGGACGAGAATAGCCAGCACATCGTGCGAGCGGCGAAGGAGCATGGTGTCTCCCCACAGGCATGGACCGATCTCATGGACGAGAAGTTCATGCAGGCCTGGAATGCGCTGGACATCAGCGTTGATTCCTGGACACGGACAACCGAGCCGCGCCACTTGCGAGCGTCGGTCGAGCTGTTCGAGCGGGCGCAGAAGAACGGCGATATTTACAAGAATGTCTATGCTGGTTGGTATTGCCCGAACTGCAATAACTACTATGCCGACAGTGACCTGGTCGGTGGGCATTGCCCCAACCATCCATCCATCACGCCGGAATGGCTCGAAGAAGAGAACTATTTCTTCTCGCTCAGCAAGTACGAGGACAAGCTGCGGGCTCATTTCGAGGCGAATCCCGAGTTCGTGACGCCATCCTCGCGCTTTCAGGAAGTCAAAGCGCTGCTCGATTCGGGATTGAAAGACTTTTCAGTTTCGCGCCGCGCAAGAGAAGGTAGCGATACCTGGGGCATTCCGGTGCCGGGCGATCCGAGCCAGGTGATGTATGTCTGGTTCGACGCGCTGACGACCTATTTGACCGCCATCGGTTTCCCGGACGATATGGAGCGTTTCGAAACCTTTTGGCCGGCAGATTCGCAGGTGATCGGCAAGGACATTACTCGCTTCCATTGCCTCTACTGGCCAGCGATGCTGATGTCAGCCGGATTGCCATTGCCGCGGCGCGTGGTGGTGCATGGCTTCCTGACGCTGGAAGGTCAACGTATCTCGAAGACGACCGGCAATGTGGTCGATCCAGTCGAGCTGGCCAGGGAATTCGGGCCGGACCCGATCCGGTTCTATCTGACGCGTGACACGTCGTTTGCCTCTGATGGGGATTTCTCCCGGGCAAATCTGATCCGCCGCTATAACGACGATCTGGGCAACGACCTGGGCAACTTGCTCAACCGGATCGTTGCGCATGGTGGGACGGTATCGCGACGGGGTCATTCCGACCCCGGTGATGTCCGGCGAGTTCGAGCAGTCATTGCAAGCAGTGGCCGCTGAGGCCACCCGGGCCTCACAACAATTGATTGAGCAATGGGAACTAAACGTCGCGCTGGAGAGCATCTGGATGCTCGTTCGGCGGGCGAACCAGTATCTGGAAGAACGAAAACCTTGGCAGCTCGCCAAGAACCCCGAGCAGGCAGGCGACCTCGATACGACCCTTTGGTCTGCTGCGGAAGCGACACGCATCGCCGGATTACTGCTCGCGCCCTTCATTCCGTCGACGAGCGACAAGCTGATGGGTCAGCTCGGGCTCGATCCGGTTGCGGCTGGGGATTTGGTCCAGAAGACCACATGGGGAAGCGTCGAGCTTGGCGCGGTGCGACCGTCTCCCCCGCTTTTCCCGAAGTGGGAAGAGTAGGAAATCGACTCGTCCGGAATTGGGAAGAAAGGATGACCGCGCCACACGGAATGGCCGTCATTCGTTTTTCGGCGCGTGCGGAGAACACTCCTTGACGAATAAGAACATATGTTCTATACTGAGATCAAGCGGCACGTTTGGCAACGAGCGCGGGCCTGGGCAGCAGATCATCGTGCCCGGGCTGGTTACCCGTCATCCACACTCGGTGCTGGATCCCGGCTTCTGCAGAGCGTCAAGGTCGATCCCACCGCTTGCCCAATCACCAATCCCTCGTAGCGAGGAGCCTCTCTCCCTTGAGTCATGGCGCTGAGCACGGATTGCCACTTCGGCTCACTGAAACGAGGATGTGCGATCTACCTATCCGCTGCACCGTACGTTACGGGCCTTTATCCGCAATATCTACGATTGGCGATATACCCCAGAAATACGAAACGCCCGGTGCATTTGCACCGGGCGTCCGCTCTGTTCGATCGCTGCCGAGGATTACCAGCTTGGCCGCGACCCAGGCCAGGCTTCGGAGAGGATTTGTAGCGAAGCGATCGCAGATCTTCCGAAGAAAACCAGTGCGACGCGTGGTGGAGGGAACTTAGAGGTATATCTTGCCAGGCGACCGGCTAACGACGCCCAAGGCGGCTAAGGAAAAAAACCTCCGCGGGTCCAGCAAAACTGCGTGAACGTGTTTCCCGCGTGGCGGCTCGACCGGGATAAAACCCGAGAGCCAGTGGACTCACTACGTGTCGTCTCAGTTGTTAAAGTCAGCCGAGGCCCGAACTACATCGTCCGCCACTCTTCTGTTGCTAACGTGTCATCACTATAACACGGTTTCGTGATATGTACATAGCGGATGTGACAACGTCGACATGACTAATGTTACCTAATTTCCTGCTCGAAATTGTAATGCGCGAGCCACATCGTCGAGGCGCTTCTTGTCAATTTCGTAATACTTCATCCCACCCCGCGGTCGAACCCGGACAAGACCGGCTCGTTCCAGTAGCGAGAGATGACGCGATACCGCCGATTGGGCGATATTGAGCCGGCCGACGATTTCCTGTGCGTAAAGTTCTCGGGCGGAGAGCAGATCGAGGATTCTGAGCCGATTCGAATCGCCGAGAGCACGGAGCGCATCGAGAAACTGGTCGTCAGTCAGATCGATACTAGTTTCGTTCACCTGACGCAATGCGTGCCCATTTTGTGAGATGGCGGCCCGGGAGCGATTGATGAACTCTGGTGCCGCGAAGAACACGATGAGCTGCGGCGGGTACAGGATGTAGCTCACGAAGTTGTTCAAGTAGTAGGAAGGGCAGAAGGTTACGGTTTCGATATCGTTCAACCGGCTGATCAGCGGTGCCGGAAGGCGGTTGCCGGTCAGCTCCGGGAAGGCGAGACCGAATCCCTGGCTGGTGGTCTTGCAGGCGAGCTCGCCCGCTTTTTCGAGAATTTCGTGATGCTTGGCATAATCGGCGGCGTAGCCGGCATCCCAGATCCCCTGGATGAGCCCGATGGTGCGACGCTTCAGATCAGCAGGATCGAGCACCAGCGCGAACACATCTTCCGGAGAAGCGGTTGTCAGTGCTGGCAGTACATATTCCCGCCACGCACGGGCGTCGCTCAACGGCGGGGTGGTCGCTCCAGTCTGCAAGTCCTGGTGGACACGTTGCAGCGAGTGGAAGGCCATCTCCCGGTAGTCTTCGGGTGAGAGCTGTATGAGAAATTGCTTGAATTCCTCGTAACTGGAGTTCTTTCGGTCTGGACGCAACGGCTGGAAGCGCATCGACGGCTCTTCCATGTAGTACAACAGCCGGCCGGAAAACCCGTGCAGGAGATCCAGGTCACTCTGAATCGGATCGGAAAGCGCGCGTCTCGCGGCTACGAGAGACGGATGGAGCCCGCTTCCCGGGACGGCACGGTAAACGAGCGACATATACGAGACCAAGTCGACCGGTAGCGAAACCGCATACTTGATCTGAAATGTCGGTCGGCCGAGAACGAGTTCACCCATACAGCATCCAGATACGATGCGGCTTAAAGCCGCTCTATTGACATAGCGTTATGAGTATATCGGCATCGCAATGTGAAGGTCAAGGACTCTGGATGTAGTGAACGAATTTTCCGAGAATATGCTCGTTCCCTGAGCGTCGCAATGGACATCGGGCGCAAGATCGGCACTAGCGGGAAGGGATGATGTAATCCTCGCGTGGTGGCGCAAAGATGTCGACGACCAGACAACCTTCCGGTCCGGCAGTCGCGCCATGGATCGAGTCTGGCGGAGCGATGTAGACATCTCCGGCGCGGAGTTCGCGGGTTTCGTCGTCGATCGTCATGACGATCATTCCCTCGATCACGGTGCCCCCTTGTTCGTGCGGGTGGTGATGCATGGGGACTTCCGCGCCTGGCTCGATCCGTACAAAGTTGATCATCATCTTTTCGCCCGCTGTGGGCCACATCGTTACACCAGGGATGGGGTTCAGACTGGCCATCGACTTGATGTTCCCCCAGATCACGGGACTCGAAATCTCGTCGTTTTGCATCTCGATCTTCCTCGGTCTGAGATTGGACGTCGCCGGAGCAAATTGTAGATGAGTCATCTCGATAGCGAATCGTCCGGCGGCGCACTACCCGACACCCAACAGCTGGCGGAAGCATTGCTCGATGCAGCGGCTATGGGAAATTTCGAGATCGAGCTGGCGCGCGTGCAATCGTCGATCGATCGCCTGGGTGGCCAGATCGATCCACTGAGCCTTTTCGGGCATCGCGTGCTCTGTTTCGATCTGGCGGTGGTATCGACGACCGATAATCGACTCCAGGCTGAAACCGCCGCAAGCTTGTTGACCTGCGCAATCGCAAGTGGCGGTTCCGCCTGGATGGCGATTCTCGCTTCCCCGCGAATCGATGAAATCGAGCGGCTCGCTCTGACGTCCGAGTTCAGAATCGAGTTGCTGGAACTGCTTGCCTACGCGCCGGACGTGGACGTACGCGGGTTTGCCGTCAATTCCATTGAGTTGGCCGGTACACGAGCGCTCGGTCGTGGAGATGACAGCCGGATGTTCGAGCGCTTGCTGCACGCGATTGGCGCAACCACGCATGCCTATCGCCTTGAATCAGCCCGCAAGCAACGCCGCGCCGCCCACAGAGGGCAACGGACGATACGTGAGACACACGTTGTCGCCTCGAAATATCACATGGTAGCTATTGCGGGAGGTCACGCCCAATTGCGCGGGACGGCAGCAGTACTGTTGCAGCGGCATGGTATCGGCATCGTGCAAATTCCGTCCTCTCGCGAAGCAGTTCGGCGCGAGCGGGACATCATTGGGCTTTTGCAAGGGTGTGATCTCGCCATATTGCTGGTACGACAGATCACGCACAGTACCAGCGATCAGGTTCGTAAAGTGGCCGAGCGGCTGAATATTCCCGTGATCTATTCGAATGCGCTGAGTGCTGTCGCCATAGAGCGGCAATTGCTGGAGCGTAAACGCTGACCGGAGTCAAACATGTTATTCATGGTCGTCGAGCATTTTGCCGAAGGAAAGACCTCCGAAGTCTATCGACAGTTCAGGGAAAGCGGCCGGCAGATGCCGGATGGGCTGCGGTATGTGGACTCCTGGGTTGCGGCGTCGCTGGATGTCTGTTTTCAACTCATGGAGTGTGACGACGCAGCGTCGTTGCAGGAGTGGGTGGTGCGCTGGGAAGGCCTCACTCGGTGCGAAATCATTCCAGTGACGAGCTCGAAGGAAACCTCCGCGTTGATGGAGCGAGTGGCAAACCCGGAAACAGCAGCGACCATCTAAAGCTCAGAATTGGCTGAGTTTCAGCAGGTCGAGCGAAAGCTGGGTGAGCTCGTCACGATACTGGACCTGCGAGCGCCAGCGGTCGGGGATCGCGAGAAGACCGTAGTGGGCTCCGGCAAGTGCGCCGGTAACGGCCGCGGTCGTGTCGGTATCGCCGCCGAGACCGACCGCGCTGACGACCGCCTCTTCGAACGTCGCGGTTTGCAGCATCGACCAGTACGCGGCGCTGAGGGTATCTAGTACGTAGCCACCGGACTTGATCTGCTCGCGACTCAAAGAACGCGGTCGCTCGATGGTGGCAAGAACTTCACGGTTGTCTATGCCGGCCGATGATCGATCGATGGCGTCTCCGATTGATGCCCCGCGCAGCAATGCGGCGACCGCCTGATCGACGGCGACACTGGCCCACGTGCAAAGCGGATTGGCATGCGTGATACGGGAGACATCGATAGAGACATCCCGCAGGCGCTGGGGACGGTTGCGGAACCGCATGGCAATCGGAGCGCAGCGCATGATTGCCCCGTTGCCAGCCGAGTCGCGCGGGCCGCGACTGAGGTGCGCCTGCTCACCTGCTTCGTCCCAGGGAACCCCACGGGCGAGCCGATCGAGGGCGTCACGTGTGGTGTTGCCGATATCTTTTGGCTCGGAATTGCGCCAAACCAGAAAGCGTGCGGCCAGATCGCTCATATCGGCGTCAGGGCAGGCGACGAGCGAGCGGGCGACATCGAGCGCCATTTGCGTGTCGTCAGTGATTTCACCAGGAAAGAGCTTGAGCCATCCGCCGCCGATGAAATCGCGCAACCCATCAGGAAATCGCTCGTCGAGCTGTGCCCGCGTATCGAATTCGACGGGGCCGCCAAGCGCATCGCCACAGGCAAGCCCAATCAGACAACCGAGATAGCGTTCTTCCAGCGAGATCATGCCAGCTCAGGAATGAGATCGCCATGTGCGGCAATCAGCTCGTCGACCATGGCGCGGATCTGATCCGGGTCGAGCTCGGCGGCGGTGTGTGGGTCGAGCAGCGCAGCCTGGTAAACCGACGCACGAGAGTGATTCAGCGCGGCATCGACCATCATTCGTTGCGGATTGATGTTGGTGGTCATCAACGACGCGAGCTGTGGAGGCAGCATGCCGAACGGCTGGGGATGAACTCCGCTTTCATCGACATTACAGGCGACTTCCACCACGCAATCGGCCGGCAGGTTGGCGATCAAGCCGTCATTGGGAACGTTGCCCCAAATGGTCGACGGCTGGCCAGTGGTCATGGCATGGATGATGAGGGTGCCATATTCACCGGAGTGACCGGTTTGATGCGCGTGTCGCTCGTCGAGCAGTCGAGTGCGCAGACGTGCTTCGCTCTCCGGATCGCGGAGTCGCTCGCGAGCAAGCTTGCGCTCCCAATTGCCACTGAGCGATTCCCCCTTGGAGGTTTGGTAGGTCTCGATCGCCTCTGGACCGTCGGACAAGAGCGCAGCGCGCATGGAGGACCAGTCGGCGATCTGGTCGACGCAGCGAGCAGGGTATTCATCCAGCGGAATGCTGTATCGGTCTATGAGATCGGGGCGATTGTCCTTGATGAACCAGGGAACGTATTCGCTCAAGTGCTCGCTCGATTCAGTCACGAAGTAGCCAAAATCACGCATGAGGGTGAACCGCGGCGTTTCCCAGGCGGGGTAAGACTTGGCGGCTTCCAGGGCACGCAGGGCAGGATAGAGATCTTCGCCGTTCCGTTCGAAGCGCGTGTAGAACGCCATGTGATTGATACCGGCGCAGTCGTAGTCGATCTCATCGGCGGGAATGTCGAGGAACGAAGCCAGCTCGGCGGCGGTGCCTTGCACCGAATGGCAAAGACCGACCGTCTCGATCGACGTTGCCTGGGAAACCCCCCAGACGAGCGGCGCCATCGGGTTGACATAGTTCATCAAGAGCGCGTTTGGACATGAGCGCTCCATCTCCTCGGCGATTCCCTTCAGAACCGGGATCGATCGTAAGGCACGCATGACGCCGCCGATGCCAAGCGTGTCGGCGATCGTCTGACGCAGGCCGTATTTCCTGGGGATCTCGAAGTCCGTGACGGTAGCGGGTTCGAACCCGCCGACCTGGAACATGGTGATCACGAAGTCGGCGTTTGCGAGCGCGGAAGGAAGATCGGTGTGCGAGGTGATATTGCCCGTGCCGCCATATTCTTCTCGCAATCGGCCAGCGATCGCGGCTGTGTCGGCTAGTCGGGCAGGGTCGATATCCATGAGCCGAAGCTCGGCATCGCGCAGTTCAGGGAAGGTATAGGTGTCGCGAATGAGCGCACGCGCGAAGACTGCGCTCCCTGCGCCGACAAAGGCTATACGCGGAGAGCCCATGACTTTAATCCTTTCGTAACGGTTCGATGCGCCAGGAAACGGGATCGATCGTCAATCCAGCCGGCGTTTGTTCCTTCGACTGGTTGAAGTTGAGCCAGATCGTACGATTGCCAACCGAAACACGTCGAAGTCCATCTGAGAGGTTCACCGGTTCGATTCCGACCGCACGCAGTTCGATTCCCAACAGGTGGACGATCAACGAGCGGCTCCATGCGCCAATGGTGAGGCAATTACCGTTACGCACGACGGCGGCCATGCCGCGGAGGGGGCCGTCGTCGTATGCGACCACACTCGTTCCGGTAGTTGGTTGATAGCTTTCGGCCCAAATTTCGGCGGATGACCGCCCACCGAGGTCGCCACGCACGGGGGCATGGCATCGAAATTCAACAGTCCGCCAACCGAGCAAGCTCGGCGAGTGGACCGGGTTGACCACCCGGGTGGACCTTCCCGTGCATATCGCGAAATCCGGTGCGCGGTCCAACAACCACACGAGCATGTTTGGCAGCACGCGCCAGGCGACTAGCGCGCTCGGTCCCGATGAGCTGTAGCGCAGGAGCAATGATGAGCTGGTAGCCACTCAGATCGGCGTCGGTATGTCGGATATCGACATCCACTCCAAGTCCTCGGAGCGCGACGTAAAACAGCATGAACTGTGACCAGTAGGAAGCGCCAGCGCTTTGCGGTTGCTCATCGTAAATCCAAAGTGATTCGTAGTCGTGCAGGAGGACGACCTTGCGTGGTTCATCGACCAGGCTCGCATCACTCAGGGCAAACGTCGCAATCTCCTCCGCGCCACGATCGAAGGACTCGTCGTGCCGAAGCAGGCCAGAATGTGTCAATTCCTGGCCGATGGTGGAAGCGCGCCAGCGGAAGTAGCTGGTGCACGCTCCGCCGTGGGCCCAGGTTTGCGCAGCCCAGAGGTCGACAGCACCGTCCGCGGGTAGCGGATTGGACGGTGCCCAATTGATCTGACCGGCTTGCTGCTCCATGACCCAGGGGTGGTGCGGAGCCGGCTTCATGCCCCGATAGAGATCGTGGTTCACCGAAACCAGGTCAGGTTCGCCCGTGCGAGCCCAGCGTGCCTTTTCTTCGGTCGATAGATTCGAAAACTCGACGCCACCCGTGGGGTAAGAGTCCCAGGTAACAAAATCGAGCGGAACTGATGCGGGATAGTGATCGAACTGATCGCAGAAGCGCATGAAATTGTGGGTCACCCAGCGGTTGGGGGAATGGGCACGGATGATTCCGGCGTGCTCGATAAGGAACTCGGCGATGAGGTCGCTACTGAATCGGTAGAAGTCGAGCAGGTGGGATGGATTCGGGCCGGCGACGGTCAGGTTCGGCAGGTCGATCTCGTCCCAGGTGCTGTAACGCTGGCTCCAGAAACGAGTGCCCCAGGCGTCATTGAGACCGTCAATCGTCCTGTAGCGCTCCTCGAGCCATGACGGAAAGCGAAGCAGGGCGGCAGGGCTATAGCTGCGCCCGGTCTCGTGGTCGCCGAGCTCGTTGTCGATTTGCCAGCCGGCGACTGCGGGATGGATTCCGTATCGGCGAGCGAACTCGCTGCAGATTCGAGCAGCCTCTCGCCGGTAGTCGGGTGCGGCCAGATCGCCGTGCCGCCGGGATCCGCCGCGCAGGCGCCGTCCTTCCCGGTCGACCGGGACACTATCCGGATACGCTTTTGTGAGCCAGGGGGGCGGTGCGGCGGTAGGCGTGGCTATGACAACGCGAAGGCCTTCCGCCGCGATCGTGTCGATGGCTTCGTCCATCCAGGTCCAGTTGAAATCTCCAGGATGTGGTTCGATGTCGCTCCAGGTGAAGTCGCCAATCCGCACATACGTGAGTCCAAGCGCGCGCATTTGCCGGGCGTAGCTGGACCAGCGATCGCGGGACCATTGCTCGGGATAAAAGCAAACGCCGAGCCGGTAACCCTCGGGGAAATCCGGTTGATTGCGCGAGCGTGACATCATTCCCTTCCGTCTGACGTGAACGTTGGAGGGTAGCAAATCGCAAAAGTTTGCGAGAGCGACGTTCTGTTTGGCAGAATCGTCGTGCGCAATGCCGGGCGGCGTCTGGTTCGTGTCGCCTTTTTCTTCGTTAGACCCACAAGGAAACACCACATCATGCAACCAGCGACCGAACGACGGAGCCATGGCCACCGATGGATGAGCGGTTCCGAGGTCCGGCGCGCTTTCATCGAGTTCTTCGAGGAACGGGGTCATAAAGAGATCGCCAGCTCCTCACTGGTGCCACATAACGACCCGACCGTGCTGCTGACGACAGCCGGCATGCAACAGATGACTCCCTACTTTTTGGGCCTGGAAACACCGCCCGTCGTACGCGTATGGCCTCGGTGCAGAAGTGCTTCCGCACCGTCGACATCGACGAAGTCGGCGACGAGAGCCACTGCACTTTCTTCTTCATGCTGGGGAACTTCTCGGTCGGAGACTATTTCAAGCGGATTCGTTGCGCTGGTCGTGGGAATTTCTGACCGAAGTCATGGGGTTGCCAGCCGAGCGGCTCTACCCCACCGTGCATCCCTCGGACGAGGATGCTTTCGCGATCTGGAGGGACGAAATCGGCGTCCCAGAAGAGCGCATCGGGAAGCTTTCGGACAACTGGTGGGGACCGGTTGGACCAACCGGACCGAACGGTCCGGACTCGGAGATCTACTTCGATCTTGGACCGGAAGCGGGCGAATTCGGGGATGGCCCGGGCGAAAGCTCACGGTTCCTGGAAATCTGGAACAACGTGTTCATGGAGTTCTTCCAGGCTCCGGATGGTTCCCGCACGCCACTGCCAAAGCAGAACGTCGATACCGGTATGGGACTCGAACGTTTGACGGCCCTTATGCAGGGCGTCAGCTCGATCTACGACACTGACCTCTACCAAACCATTATTTCCCGCGCCGGCGAGTTGGCCGGGGTGACCTACGGCGCCGATGCTGAATCGGATGTAGCGTTGCGCGTCATCGCCGACCACGCCCGGAGCGCGACCTTTCTGATTTCCGACGGAGTGCTTCCAGGGAATGAGGGTCGCTCCTATGTGCTGCGGCGCATTCTGCGGCGAGCGATTCGCTACGGTCGCCGGCTCGGCCTTACGCAACCGTTCATGGCGGAAATGGCGCGAGTAGTGATCGGGCAGTTCGGCGAGGACTATCCGACCCTGGTCGAGCGGCAACGGCAGATCGAAAAGGTGCTCACGCATGAGGAAGAGACTTTCGGACGCACGCTGAGCACAGGAATCCATCGTTTCCAGGACGAGGTTGCCAAGCTCCGCGCGGCAGCCCCGGCCGATGCCGAAGTGATGCAGCTCACGGTGCCGGGCGCGGTCGCCTTCCGACTGTATGACACCTATGGGTTTCCTCTCGACCTGACAGTCGATCTGGCGCGCGAACAAGGCATGGCGGTCGATATCGAAGGTTTCGATGCGGCCATGGCTGAGCAACGCGTGATCAGCCGGGGCGGCGCGGCCTTCAAGGACAACCAACGTGAGCGCAACGCGCTCTACGCGGAACGAGGAGTCATCACCACCGAATTTCTCGGGTACGAGTCGACCGAAGCCGACGCGACGATTCTCGCGCTTCTCGATCCTGCGGGGTTCACCGACACGGCGGAAGCAGGTGACGAGATCGAAATCATTCTCGACCGCACGCCGTTTTACGGAGAATCGGGCGGTCAGATTGGCGACAAGGGTGAGATTCGCACCGATACCGGTGTGGTCAGCATCGACGACACCTTCAAACCGACCCCCTCGCTCTTCGTCCATCGGGGCATCGTGGCGGAAGGGTTCATCAAAATAGGCGAAGTGGCCGTTGCCAGGGTGGATGTTGAACGGCGCCAGGCGATCAAGCGCAATCACACCGCGACTCATCTCCTGCACCGCGCGCTTCGTGAGGTGCTTGGTACCGATTCGCATCAGGCTGGATCACTGGTCGCCCCGGAACGATTGCGTTTCGACTTCACCAGCATCGATGCCATGACGCCCGAGCAAGTAGCGCGCGTCGGCGAAATCGTTAGCGAACAAGTGCTGGCGTCGACGCCGGTCGAAACCAACGTGCTGTCCTACGCCGAGGCGGTCGAAGGGGGCGCGATGGCGCTATTCGGCGAGAAGTATGGCGACGAAGTACGCGTCGTCACGATCGGCGATTTTTCTCAGGAGCTTTGCGGCGGCACGCATCTGGACCACACCGGTCAGGTGGGTCCATTCGCCATCGTTTCAGAAGGCTCGGTGGCGGCCGGGGTGCGACGAATCGAAGCCGTCACTGGTTCGGCGGCGATCGAGCGTGGGATGCGGCAACAGGCAGTGCTGGATGCGCTCGCACGTGATTTCCGTGCCCCGTGGACGGAGCTGCCAGAACAGGTTGTGACGCTGCGTGAAAAATTGCGTGCCACCGAACGTGAAGTTGGCAAGCTGCGCGCAGAGCTGGCTGGATCGTCCGTGGGTGATCTGATCGAGCAAAAGGTCGATGTTGACGGCATCGCTGTCGTCGCCGGCCAGCTTTCGGTGAGTGACAAGAGCGATCTTCGGACCGCGGGCGACCGTTTGCGCGACAAGCTCGGCTCGGGCGTGGTGGTGCTCGGCGCGGAGATCGATGGGAAACCGAGCCTGATCGCATTGGTAACCGCGGATGTAATTGCCAAGGGGGTAAAGGCGGGCGACCTTGTGCGGGAATCGGCCGTGCATATCGAGGGCAGGGGTGGGGGGCGTCCCGACCTGGCGGAAGCCGGCGGGAAGAACCCGAGCGGTCTTGGCAACGCGCTGGCGGGGGTGCCTGAGCTGGTGCGGTCGCTGGCGAGCAAGTCCTAATCCCAATGCATCCTGGTGATCCAGCTACGCCCGGGCATCGGGCCGGAACGAGCGGGCGCGTATGACCCGAAGCATCACGGTCGTACCTGGGCAATCGATGAGCGAGGTGCTCTCGGCGCTGAAGATCGCAGCCGGTGACGATCTCGTCATCGAGATTCCCGCCGATGCCTCGGTTTTGCTCACCGCGAACGAATTCCGGGCGTTGTCGATCGCGGCCGAACGTGACGATGTCGAGGTGTCGCTCTACACTGACGATCCGTTGCGGCGTCAGCTCGCGACCTTGTTCGGTGTGCCGTTGGTCAACGAGATTCCCGAGCCGATGCCGTACCAGGCACCGGAACTGGAACCGATCGCGCAGATCCATCCAGACACGCCGGAGACCGGAGGCGACGATGACTTCGGCGAGGACGAGGCAGACAGCACTCCAGTTAGCGCAAAACGAGGCGGCGGAGCCAGCTCGCTCCTAAAGATGATTGGCGCGCTCTTTGGTGTCGTCGCGCTGGCAGCGTTGGCGATTGGCGTCTACTGGTTCTTTTTCTCCTCGATGACGGTCGATTTGCATCTCAAACGGGAAAACGTGGCCTCGACGCTTGCATATCAGGTGACGCAGCCGGGAATCGATCCGAGCGCGGCAAACGGCGAGGGCATCATTATTCCCGGCCAGCAGGTGGAGTTCACCCTGTCGCGCAGCTTGTCCGCTCCGGCGACCGGGCAAACGATCATTCCGGACAAAGTCGCCAGCGGCGATGTCATTCTGCGTAATCCGACTGATGCCGCCATCACGGTTGAAAGTGGAACGCAGTTCGACAGTTTCAGTGGCGTCTCCTACACCTTTCCCGAGTCAGTGGATGTCCCTCCTGCGGCGAATGGCCAACCAGGTGAAGTGTCCGCCAAAATTCAGGCAGCCGACGGAGGTGAAGCTGGCAACGCCGCAACCGGAATGCTCACCGGACAGCTTCCGAACGGCGTCTATTACAGCAATCGAATGGGCGAAGTCTCGGGCGGTACGCAGAAAACGATCACAACCGTGTCGCAAGAGGATATTGATCAATTGAGGGCCGAAATCGATCGGGAGCTCCTCGCGCTGGCAACGACCACCGAGCTGGCTCAGGGGATGTTGCTGGTTCCGTCCACCGTGCAACCGATTGATGCGGCCGCTACTGCCACGCCGAGTGGCGATGCCTACACCTTCAGCCAGCAGGTAGGGGACGAAGCTGAGGCTATCGACCTCGATGCAACGGTGACATTTACGGCCACAGCATACGATCCCACGCCGCTCACCGATCAGGCGATTCCGTTGCTGCAATCTGAGGTGACCAGCGGAGCAACGTTCGATGCTCAGTCCGTGAAAGTCAACACACCAGCCGAAACAGGCAACGCGGACGGAGTCATCTCCTTGCTGGCTACCATCACCGGCGAAGCTGTTCCCACGCTCGATGAGACCAGCGCGAAGCTCTTGGCGGACGCCCTTGCTGGGAAAAGCGTGGAGGAATCCGAGCAGATCCTTTACAGCCTCGATTATGCCGATGGCTTTACTGTTTCATATACGCCGGCATGGTTGCCCGATCGGGTGCCCCGATCGGCGGGACGTATCATCGATCGAGGCCAACTGAATGTCAACTCTCCCAAATGCCGGTCGCCTGCTGGGGCTCGATGTCGGTGGGAAGCGAATCGGTATTGCCATCAGTGACGAGGGGCAGATCCTTTCGTCTCCATGGGGTCTGGTCGAGCAAGGAACGAAATCTATTGCGGAAATCGGCAAAATTGTCCGCGAGACCGGCGCGGTCGCTATTGTGGCCGGATTGCCGACCGGGATGTCCGGCCGGGAAGGTGCGCAAGCGGCCGAAACCCGTCGGTTTGCCATCGAGGTCGAGCAGGAGCTCGGTCTGCCATTGAGTTATTGGGATGAGCGGTTGACCTCATCCCAGGCGGAACGAATGCTGATCGACGCTGGAATGCGCCGCAAGGAGCGCCGGGGTGAGATCGATGCCCTGGCAGCCAGCTTAATGTTGCAGAATTATCTTGATTCGCGAATGCATCGTCGGCGGTGGAATGCCGCTTCTCAGAAAAATCCTACCTTGTAGATCGTCAGGTATACTCGCCGCCGTTACGCACAAGCGAAAGTAGCGGGCTTGCGAACCGGAAAGGATGACACCCGATGAACAAGCTCATCATCACCATCGTACAGAACGATGATGCTGATTCCGTGGTCGATGCGCTCCTGGAATCCGATTTTCGCGCGACACGTCTGGCCAGCACCGGAGGATTTCTCCGGCGCGGGAACACGACGTTGATGATCGGTGCGCAAACCGATCAGGTCGATACCGTGCTCGATCTCATTCGCAAGAATGCGCGCACCGGGATCGCACGCGAGGACGAGGGTCCCGGTGTGTCCCCACCGGCAGCGGCGACCGTATTCGTGCTCGACCTTGAAGAGTACGAGCGCTACTAGTAGTCCAGGCTCCAGCGTTTCGTGTTCAGCACGATTTTATATCCGTCGACCGACGTCGATCGCTGAACACCTGAACCCGGACGTTGAATCTTAAAATCGGCGGGCGTCCCAATGGTCGGTCCCCGGGTCAGTTTTCGTATGTTCGGCACACGCATCGCGATTGGCGTGATCGATGTCGTGCTCGCTGTATTGATCATGTTTGGCGTTTTGCGCGAACGGTTCGATGCACCCGTTGCGCCTGCGTCGGTCGCGGTCGGGGGGATCGTTCTCGTCGCACTATGTTTCGCGGTGGGCTTCTTGAGCGAGCACTTGCGTTTGCGGCTCAATCACGCTGGTCCGACTGCGCTTCCACTCACACTTTCGATACCAACCGCATATGGCCCCAACGTCTCGGAGTCAGAGTCCAGTGTCCGCTCGGCACGAGGCGGCTTAACCGGGATGGGGATAGACCTGGCTATCGGCCTGGTAGCAGTTGCCGTCTACTTGCTCGTTCAATCGAGCGATCGACAGTTAGGCGACCTCGTGGCAGTCGCGGCGATTGCGATCGGGGGCAGTGCAGGTCTGCGCTTTCTGGCGGCCCCTTCGCTCAATGGCGGTCGCGTGCTGCGCTGGATGCTGGGTTTCACGCTCGACGATGACGAGGACGCCCTGCGAGGAACGCGACTGATTGGATATGGCGTAGCGACCGTGGTCTTTCTGACGGGAATCGTGCTGCTTGCCTCGGAGGGAGAAGCCGGGTTCTGGGGCGTTGGTATTGCGGCCGTGGGTATCGATCTTGGCGTACTGGCGACGCTGGCAACACGGCAAACGACCTGGCTGCAGACCGCGCGAGTGCGCACGATGGGCGATTTGCTGGAAGCCCCACATGCCAGGGTGTCAGCGGTGAGTCCGCTTGACGAAATGGTCTCGGTCCTTACGGTCGACGGTCCGCGTGCGGTTGCCGTTGTGCGCGATGCGGCCGGGAACGCCGTTGGAATCATGCAGTTCCAGCAAATGCGGGCTGGGGTTGGGCACCGGAAGGAGGCGCTCACCATAGCCGACGTCATGATCCCGATGGATGGGTTACCAGAGGTCAAACTGGATTCCACTTTGTTGGAGACGGCTCGCATACTGCTGGAAAGTGATTCACCCGCGGTCCGCTTCGAGAATGCGCGCGGCAAAACGGCGATTGCGACCGCGAGTGATATCGGGTTGCCGCGCTAGAACGGGTAGTCTGCAGCAAGCAGGCATTTGGGCCCGATTCTCCTACGAGGATTCAAGTCCCAGAACTCAGAGCCGAAGTGATTGCAGCGGGGAGGACGAAGCCGGCAGAGCCTTCCAGCCGAAGGTCGGCAAGTGCGTCCTGGCGAGTTTCGGTGCGGTTGACGATGGCCACCGGAGCGCCGTTGCGTTTCGCAATGAGCGGTAGCTTGGCAGCAGGATTCACGACCAGTGAGCTTCCGACGACCAGCAGAAGGTCGGCGTCCCGGGTTAGCTCGATACTGCGATCGAGCGCGGGGCGAGGAAGCGGCTCGCCGAAGAGCACCGTCGCGGTGCGCAGAATGCCACCGCAGACTGGGCAATGGGGAAAGAGGTTACCGTCACGGAGCCATTGTTGCACCTCATCACCTGCGAAGGCCGTACCGCAATTCGTGCAACGGACGATATGCGCCGATCCATGTAGTTCGATGACCAATGAGGGATGCGATCCGGCGCGCTGATGCAATCCGTCAATGTTCTGCGTGACGATCCCGCTAAGCTTGCCTTTCCGTTCAAGATCGACTAATGCGCGATGCGCCGGATTTGGCAACGCTTCCAGCAATTTAGGATACGACTCCAGCCGCCGTTGCCAATATGTCCGGCGGCTCTCTTCGTTTTCCATGAAATCGCCGATGGTCGGGGGCTTGCCAGTCGACCAGACACCATTCGGGCCACGGTAGTCGGGAATGCCGGACTCGGTGGAGATTCCTGCTCCCGTGAGAACGACGATACGGTTGGCCTCCCGAATAAGACTCGCCAATGCGGCGATCTCGTGTGCATTGGGTTCAACAGGTTCGAGCAATGAATCGGACAAAAAGTTGACTTTCTGGCGAACACTTGTGTACGTACGCATGGTTTGCTAGAGTTAGGCGAAGGCAGAACAGTGTAAAGCTCCTCGTTTCGCACCCCGCTGCGTCGCAAACACGTTTTGTTTTCCCCGCAATGTTTCGAACTCACCCATCCGGATCGGCGACCGATCCTGGGAGTCGTGCAATGTTGCTTACAGACAGCGGTGTCCACCAAATCTCGTTCTTGCGAGAGCGAATTTCGGCGCGTTTTGGCGAAATCGTGTTAGGACGTTCTTTTCCTGCCGACGAATCGTATCAAGTGAACTGGCAACCTGCCGAACTTCCCAAAAGCCCAGTGGTCCCAGAATCGCTGGCCGAACCGGATCTGATGCGTTTCCGATCGCAACTCCGGGTGAACCAACCCGACACCGGTTTGGCTGGGCACGAGCAACGCGCACGCGTGATGGCGCTTCGCGGGCTTTCACAGGCGCGGGATGGCGAGTATGAGCGAGCGCAAACGTCGTTTGCATCCGCTGCTCGTCTCGATCCTCGGCTCGATCTTGCGCTCCTGCCATCGTTTTGGAACCTTCCCCGTCGGGCGCATGACGTCGCAGTGGCTGCATTGCACGATGCCAATCGCGCACGAGATGCTGCTGCATTAACCGCCACCCTTCGCACGCGCTTCCGGCCACGCGCACTTCGTGCTATCAATCACGCAAACGACTCCGCCGGCGATTGAAGCAGGAATAGAGTAGATGGCAGCAAAGGTGCGTTTGGCGTCTGCGCCAATCAACTGGGGAATCGAGTCCGCTGATGGTGACGGCAACCCTTCGGTCGATGAGGTTCTGCAGAACTCGGCCGAAGCCGGTTACACCGGTTTCGAGCTCGGGCCACTTTTCTTTCTCGGGAAACAGGCGGACGAGATCACCGCAAGACTGAAGCGCTATCGGCTCGAAGCGGTCGCCTTTTGGATGGCAGTTCCGCTGGAAGAGCCATTTGGGGGCGAGGTCGAAACCGAGATTCGCCAGGCCCTTGGGATTCTCAAGGCTATCGGCGCAAACCTGCTGATCGTGAGTGACTTCGGCGATCCGGAGCGGCTGAAGATTATTTCACGAGTTGAGGGTTTTCCGGACACCTGGTGGTCGGACGATGACTGGGTGGAAGTCCGTCGTTCCCTCATCGCGATTGCCGAGCTTGGCCGCGAATATGGGATCCCGGTAGCGATGCATCCCCACGTAGGGGGGCATATCGAGAGCGGTCGGGAAATCGAAAAGGCGCTCGCCGCCATCGATGGCACGCCGGTCACGGTATGTCTCGACACAGGTCATATTCGTATCGGCGGCACCGACTCCATCCCACTCATGCGCCGTTTAGGCTCGCAGATCACACATATTCATGCCAAAGATGTCGATCCGACCCTGCTGGCCCGCCTACAGGCCGGCGAGATCGACTATGACACTGCGGTTGGGCAAGGGCTCTATTGCGATCTGGGCAAAGGAATTGTGGACTGGGACGGTTTCGCCACTGCCGTCGATCAAAATGGCTATCAGGGATGGGTCGTCGCGGAAGAGGATCAGATTCTGGTCCCCGGCCGGCAGGCGCCGTTCGTCTCGAATATCAAGAATCGTGCATTTCTCGCGCAACTACTCGGGGTCGAGTGACGTGGACCCGCGCCCGGACAAGTGGATCTGACGAGAGATCAATTCCGAGTCTGTCACGGTGACGCCTCATCCGAATTCCTATCCGTCGGTGTCACCATCGAAGCAACTCTGAACACCAAACACTCTAGTCAATCGGTCTTGTTTTCTTCATCACATTGAGTGCTCGCTCCACTCCCGGTGGAGGCAGCTGTCGCCATCCGGTGAGAGGTCGCTCCTCTGCTATGCGCCAGCGCGCGGTCTGAATCGAGCGAAGCCCAGATCAGAACCAATTGGTCGATCGATACGCTAGAGTTGTCAGTTGGTACACGACTGGAGGCTCGAACCTGGTGTTTTTAGGAAGTCGCGAAGAGATGGCACATGTGGGGTACGTCCCTGCAAAGTGCCCGAAGTGCGCGCATCAAGGGCTCTTCAGTGTCTACGAATCGAAGCGCAGGCTGACTGTGGCGGCATTGGTGTCGGTGCCGCTGTCACAACAAATGGTGGTCGAATGCCCAAAGTGCAGTGTGCGCATGGGAGTTCCCCCGGAGCAGGGTGAGCAGCTTGAACAACAGATGATCACCGCGGACAAACTCGCCAGCATGGCCTCTAATGGCGGTGGCAGTGTCCATCAGCAGATGACGCAGCAGCAATCGGCGGTTCCGCGCGGCAAGACGGCCTATCAGGTTCTCCAGCTCGATCCAGCCGCCGAGCAGGAAGTGGTCGATGCGGCCTTTAAACGGCTGGCGTTGAAATATCACCCGGATACGTCGAAAGCTCCAGATGCCCCAGAGCGGATGCGCGAGATCATTGAGGCGCACGGCGTGCTCAACGATCCGAAAAAGCGCGAGCGGTATGACCGGAGTATTGGTATTCACCACCCGGTAAAGCTGCCACCGGCCATGCGCGCGAGCGATGTCTAAACCGCGCCCAGTCTCCAACGTCGAACATGCAAGGTAACGCCAGAATTGGCCGCTACACTTACCTGGCCCGAAAACCCTTGGCTCAAATCGTCAGGATGAATCTGGGGATACCGTGGTTCGGATCTTTCCGCGTGTCGAGATTGGGGCCCAGCTGTTCGACAGCTTCGGCGACTGATGCAGAGACCTCGGCTAAGGATTGATTGACCGAGCGCACCCATTCGTCGCACATCCGCGCTTGCTCGATCTCCATCTCGAATTCATCCTGATCGAGCACCGTAGCTGTGCCGTCCGGTTCGACCCAGAGATCGAGCTCGAGATCCACATCGCGGTAATAGTTTTTCCGAAGCTCGCTGAGTGGCAAGGAAAAGTTGACGTAATATCCGACGGTGCGATTGTCCTTGGTCCGGAATCGCAACAGTGAGTACCAGCGATCGGGAAAGAACCATTGGTCAGCACCCGTACGCTCCATGCGCTCGACACCGGTTGCTGTGCGAACGTCGACCTCTTTCGGCCGATAGAACGTGAATTTATGGTGCAGCAAATGGCGCTCGCCGGCGTCACTGGGAACATCGATCCATCCACCGTCGATCTCATATTCCCAACATGCGCCGCGCAGCTTTTCTTTCCGGTAGTAGATTCGGTCTCCCATTGTTTACCCCCCGAGTGGTTCGTGTTCCGGGATGCCTGGACGCCTCGGGTATCGAACGAGTGATGAACCTATCTTATCCAGAATGACCAGCCGCGTCACCCCAGAGCAGGGAGCTTGCGCGAGAAGATCGGCACTTTTGAGTGTTCCGCCCAGGATTTCGATGGCAGATTGTGCTCGTGCGAGCTCTTCGTCAAGGTTGTCGCCCTTGGGTAACAGCGCCTGACCACCGATGTGAAGAAAGGGCAGGATCAGCTCTGCGAGTGCGGCGAGCTGGGTTACTGCCCTCGCCAAACCAAGGTCGTAGAGTTCTCGATGCATAGGATCGTGTGCAAGCTGTTCGGAGCGGTCATGGATAGCGGTCACGTTCGAGAGACCAAGCTCGTTAATGACCAGCTCGATGAAGCGCACCTTTTTCCCCGTGGCATCGACGAGGGTGAAGTGGGTATCTGGTCGCACGATAGCAAGAGGAAGCCCTGGAATGCCCGCTCCGGTCCCGATATCGATTGCACGCATTCCAGATCGTTTCGGAAGGAACGGTCCCAGACGCAGCGACTCCGCGATCAGCCGTCCATCGATCGACGCAGGGTCGCGCAGGGCAGTGAGATTAAATTTGCGGTTCGATTCCAAAATGAGATCGCGATAGGCGGCAAGCTGGTCGGCCTGCTCGGACGTGACATCGGGCCAGCAATCAGACATTAGAGAGTAGAAAATGCCTCGGTGGCTGCGAGGGCCGGAGGGTGCGTCTTCAAAACCTGACGGACTGCATCGACGACGCCCGAGGGTGAAAGGCCCGCCATTTCGCGCAAGCGCGCCTGCGAAGCTTGTTCGAAAATGTGATCGGGGACACCAAGGTGGCGAACCGGAATCTCGATCCCTTCGTCCGAAAGCAGCTCCAGGACCGCGGCTCCGAATCCACCCACCACAGTGTTCTCTTCGACGGTCACGATTACACGGCAGCGTTGCGCCAGATCGACGATGGCATCGCGATCGAGTGGCTTCACGAAGCGTGCATTGAAGACCGATGACTCGATCCCATCGAGCGCCAATTCGTCGGCTGCCTGGCTGGCGACATCGACCATCGAGCCAATCGCCAGAATGGCGACATCGCCGCCCTCACGCAAGATTTCGCCCTTGCCTATTGGCAAAGCATGCAGTGGTTCGTCAGTGGACACACCCAGACCGACCCCACGTGGATAGCGGATAGCCGTAGGACCGCCTTCGATCGTGACGGCGGTTGCGAGCATGAGGCGCAGCTCGTTCTCGTCTTTTGGGGCCATCAGCGTCATGTTCGGCAGGCAACGGAGATAGCTCAGATCGAAGATGCCGTGGTGAGTGCGACCGTCATCACCGGCGAACCCGGCACGGTCGATGGCAAAGATGACCGGCAGCTTCTGCAGGCAGACGTCGTGGAGCACCTGGTCGAATGCGCGTTGCAGAAAGGTCGAATAGATTGCGCAGACGGGTTTCATCCCCTGCGTGGCGAGTCCGGCCGCAAAGGTAACCGCATGTTGCTCGGCGATTCCGACATCAAAGAAACGCTCTGGATGCACTTTCTGGAACTTGTCGAGCGAGGTGCCGGTCGGCATTGCCGCAGTGATCGCGACGATCGTATCGTCGTCATGAGCCAGTTCGATCAAGGTCTTGGCAAAAACCTCCTGGTACTTGGGCGGGACCGGGGGGGCATCTTTGGAACGTGGTTTGGCCGGGGCCGCGACCGCGTGACTCCGCTCGTAGTCCTGCGCTGCGGCCGGGAAGCCTTTGCCCTTTTCGGTAACCACATGCAAGAAGACTGGACCTTCGATCCGCTCAGCCTGGCGCAGAGCAAGCACAAGCTCACGTACATCGTGCCCCGGCACCGGTCCTAGATAGGTGAAGCCAAGCTCCTCCCACATCATGCGGTGATAGATGAATTCCTTGAAAGAGTCCTTCCAGCGCTTGCCAAACTCGACAAGCAAATCCCCTTGCGGCAAACGTTCGAGCATCGATTGCACGTCGTCGCGGCCACGGGTGTAGCGCGGGTCGGTGCGAATGCGATCGAGATATTTGCTCATTGCCCCAACGTTGGGCGCAATCGACATTTCATTGTCGTTGAGCACGACGATGAAGGGAATGTCGAGATTGCCGGCGTTGTTCAGCCCTTCGAAGGCCATCCCTCCGGTTAACGCTCCATCTCCGATCACGGCTACCACACGATTGTTATCCTGTGGGTCGCGCAAACGCTTGGCGACGGCCATGCCCAGGGCGGCAGAAATTGCGGTGCTGGCGTGCCCTGCGCCAAAAGCGTCGTGGATGCTCTCATCGCGCGAGAGAAAGCCGGAGAGGCCACCTTCCTGCCTAATGGTGTGAAAGCGATCCTGGCGGCCCGTGAGCAGCTTATGGGGATAGGATTGATGTCCCACGTCCCACACAAGCAAATCGTCGGGTGAGTCAAAGACATAGTGCAGGGCGATGGTGAGCTCGACGGCGCCGAGTCCGGCACCGAGATGGCCGCCGGTTTGCGTCACCACATCGATCAATTCTGCCCTGATCTGGTCGGCGATCTGCTCCAAATCATTGAGCGAGCAGCTCTTGAGATCGGACGGATCCTGAATCGAGTCGAGACTAGCCATTGACATGTGTACCTTTCGGGGGCAGCAGCGAGGGTATCCTCGTTGCTTAGGGCGTAGCGATTCGCCATGGGCGAACACACGCAGGCGGCAGATCCGGTCCGAACGGAGCCGGGGAATACGACGATCTGCCGCGCCCTTGACCACTGATGATAAATCTCCAGCCGCAAGGCTGCCATCGTTGCGAATTGCATTGGTACGGAAGAGGTAGGCGATGAACGGCTTGAATGCGAATGACCATGACCAGTTGCCGATGCGTGTCGTAGCTATCGATGTCGGGGCCGGGACGCAGGACATCCTCATTTACGAGCAGGGCACACCCTACGAAAACGCGATCAAGCTGGTGCTTCCCTCGCAAACCCAGATTGTTGGAAACAGGATTCGCGCGGCGACCGATGCCGGGGTTCCGATCCATCTGGCGGGAACGATAATGGGAGGTGGCGCATCGAGCGAAGCGGTCAAAGCGCATCTGACTGTCGGTCTGCGGGTGACCGCGACGCCGTCCGCGGCCAGGACGATGCATAACGATCTGGCTCGAGTTCAGTCGATGGGGATCGAGCTGCGTGCTGATCCGCCCCAGGGGGCGATGGTCATCGAAATGGCCGATGTCGATCCCGCCGTTCTGCGCGCCAGCCTGGCGCCCTTCGGTGTGGAGCTGCCTGATGTCGTGGCTATCGCGGTGCAGGATCACGGCTACCGTCCCGATTCGGGGAACAACGAAGTGCGTTTCGACTATCTGCAATCGTTGATCGCTGATGGAGGGCTCCTCGAGTCGATGGTATTCGACACGCCGCCGGAGGACATGACCCGTATGGCTGGTGTCCAGGAGTCGTGGCCCGACGCCTGGTTGATGGATACCGGCACCGCGGCAGTCATGGGATCGCTGGGCGATCCGCGTGTGAGCGAAGCGGCAGAGGGTCCGGGGGCGATTCTGGTGAATGTGGGGAATATGCACACCTTCGCCACGCTGGTTCGGCAAGGGCGGCTCTTCGGGCTATTTGAACATCACACCGGGGGTATCGACGCGCCGACCATCGCGCGCCTGGTCGATGGCTTGCGCAATGCCACGCTCGATCCCACCACCTTTCGCGAGCAGTTCGATGGTCACGGCGCTGCATTCGACGACGCATATCGCGACCTGGATCCCTTTCAGTTCGTGGCGATCACTGGTCCAAATCGTGGCATTGCCCGCGAACTGGGGTATCACGAGGCCGCACCGCATGGAGACATGATGCTCACCGGCTCGTTTGGATTGGTGGACGCGGTCCTGGCTCGTACGAAGAGATCGCAAGACTGATAGGTGGATTCAGTCTTCGATGCGTAAGAAGTGTCCACGGCGAGTCGCCTCTTTCGAAACGGAGGGCGCCTATCGATTGGGGCCTAGACAAGGAGAGGTCCCGCCGCTTCGGTCAGGACGACAGATGGTCAGCCGATCGGGTGATCCTTCAGGAAGCCGATCAGGAGCGGGAAAAACGTCTCCGGTTCTTCCATGTGGCAAAGGTGGGAGGAGTTTTCGAAGATATTCAGACGAGCATTGCGAATCCCGGCGTGCATGGTTTCGGAGCATTCCGGGACGACTTCATCGTATCGGCCGCACACGATCAGAGTTGGCACGTCGATCTCATCGAGGCGATCTCGGCGGTCCCAGGTGGTGAGATTGCCGGTGAGGGTGAACTCGTTCGGCCCCCACATCGTGTTGTACACAGCGGTGCCCATGTTTTCCATCGATCTCGTCAGCTCGTCTGGCCACGGCTGAACGCGACAGAGATGCCGATCGAGCAATATCTGCACTGCTGCGAGGTACTCAGGGTTCTCGTAGTCGTTCATCGCCTCGTACCGGGCCATCGTGGCGACTGATTCCGGTGGAAGCTGATTGCGCAAGCGATTCATCCCCTCGAAACACTGCATGGTAGAAGCTGCACCGCTGTAGAGCGTCATCGATTGCAGGTGATGGGAGAAATCCAGTGCGTATTCGAGCGCGAGAAACGAGCCCCAAGATTGGCCGAGCACGTGCATTCGTTCAAACCCGAGCGCCTGACGAACGACATCGACCTCATGACAGAAATGGTCGACGGTCCAAAGCGACGGGTTGTCGGGCTGGTCCGAGCGTCCGCTGCCGAGCTGATCGTAGCGGACCACCTGATATCCCTGATTAGAGAGCGTCATGAGCGCTTCCAGATATGTCGAGGTTGCCCCGGGACCGCCGTGGAGCAGCAGAAGCGGCTCGCCTTCACCGACCGACTGATACCAGACCTTACCGTCTGGAACATCGATAGTGCCTTCAGTGGCGCGTGCCAGCACGTCTGCAACTGCCGTCATGATTCCCCTGCTTTCGATTGTCTGCATGTCTCGATATTCAAGATTTCGATGCTACCCGATTGGGGAAGTTAGCCTCGGGCGCTATGCAAGGCACGGCTGGCGGGGGTGATGCGCTCGGCGAAGCGGAGCAAGAGATCGGCAGAGAGTGCGAGCGCGGTGATGGCGACTGTGCCGGCCAGGATCATCGACGGACGATTGAAGGTGATGCCATTGAACAGGAGCGTGCCCAGGCCGCCCGCGCCGATCCATGCGGTAACTGTCGCGAGCGAGATCGTGGTAACGGTGGCGATGCGTAACCCGGCGATCAGCACGGGAAGCGCCAGTGGGAGCCGGACGCGCATGAGCGATTGCCAGGCGGTCATGCCCGCGCCGCTGGCGGCATCGAGGACGTTCGGATCGACTCCGGAAAGCCCGGTCTGGATATTGCGGACGAGGGCAAGCTGGGCATAGGCGGCGAGCACAATGATGGCCGGTTTGTCGCCAAGTCCGAACGAAGGAATCAAAAACGCCAGAAAGGCAAGGCTCGGGATCGTGTACACCGCGCCGAGGAACACCAGCACCGGAGTCCGCATGCCTGGATACGCCGCCACCGCGATGCCCATAGGGATTGCGACGATGAGCGCGATGCCGATTGCGATCGCACAGAGCACGATGTGCTCGCGCGTCAGCTCGAGCACCTCCTGCCAGTGGTCGATCATGTAATCGAAGTTCATGCGGTGGCTCCAACCGGATGGGTACGCGCAATCTCGCGGACCGTTTCGAGCTCGAGCGAGCCGATCACTTCACCATCGTCATTGGTGAGTCCGATACTGGTGATTCCGGCGCTGAGCATGGTGCCAAAAGCGGAACGCACATCGGTCGTAGCGGGAAGCGTAAGCTCGGCCGGAACGCGGCCGGAATCGATCGGCGTAGCCACCGAGCCCGCTTCGATCAGGCTCAAGCGGCGTAAGGCATCGCTTGCTCCGACAAGCTCAGACACGAACTCATCCGCCGGGTCGGTGACGATTTCGAGCGGTTCGCCGGCCTGGACGATGCCTCCCTCGCGCATGACCACGATCACGTCGGCCAGGCGGACGGCTTCGTCGATATCGTGCGTGACGAAGATGATCGTTTGCCCCAGCGCCTGATGGATCCGGAGGAGCTCGAGCTGCAGTCTCGTACGAGTAATCGCGTCCAGAGCGCCAAATGGCTCGTCCATCAACATCGTGTCAGGATTGACGGCAAGCGCCCGCGCCAGGCCAACACGTTGCTGCTCGCCTCCGGAGAGCTGGGCCGGATACCGGCGTCGATAGTCGTCGGGTGGCAGGTCTACGAGTTCCAGCAGCTCGTCGATGCGGGCGTTGGTACGAGCCTTATCCCATTTCATCAACTTCGGAACGACGGCAATATTCTCTTCGATCCGCATATGCGGGAAGAGTCCTGTTTGCTGTATCACATACCCAATGCGGCGGCGCAGCTCAGGCGCCGGCAACGAGTGGATATTGACGCCGTCGACGCTGATCGAGCCGCTGTCCGGCTCGATCAGCCGATTCGTCATCTTGAGCAGGGTGGTTTTTCCGCACCCGGAGGGGCCCAGCAGGACAACGAGCTTGCCGCGCTCGACGGTGAGCGAAAGCTCGGATACCGCAGACCGGTTCCCATTTGGGTAGGTCTTGCTGACGCGATCGTACGCGATCGCGATTTCCGGTTCACTCTGGTGTCCGTCGAGCGCGTTCAAGCGGTTGGTATTGCTCCGATACTAAGCTGGGACGAGGCCTTGTTCCTGCAGGAACGCGCGCGCCACATCTTCAGGCGACATCGCGTCTGGTCCAACGACCTGACCGTTGAGCCCAATCTGGACATCATTGGTGATGAATTGGGCAACCGCGTTGAGCGCGTCTGCCAGACCCGCATTCTCATCGAGCGTATCTTGCCGTACAACCGGCGCGACATGATACGGCGGCCAGAGCGCGAGATCGTCTTCGAGCACGACGAGATCGTTGAAGCCAATCTCGGCGTCGGTAGAGAATGCGAGCACGACATTCGCGTCACCGTCAACCAGCGCCTGGTATTTGATGCCGGGAGCGACGCCATTGACCGTAGCGGGGAAATCGCCATAGGTCGCGCGCAAACCCTTGAGACCGTCGTCGCGCTCTTCGAAATCGACCGGCGCGGAGAAGACCAGATCGACGGATGAGGCGAGCGCGACCAGATCGGACACCGTGGTCAGGTCGTTCTCTTCAGCGAAGGACCGGGTCACCGCCAGTGCCTGGGTGTCGTTCATCGGCGTCTGATCGAGCCAGATGAGATCGAATTCTTCCTGGTATCGTTGCTTGACATAGTCATAAACAGCGGTAGAAGGATCGACTGCGGTGGGAGAGGCAACGGCTGTACCGACCGCTGAAGCGTCACCCAGACCGGGAACATCGGCGAGCGACTCTTCCAGCACCACCAGTAGTCCAGTGCCGGTGTATTCCGGATAGACATCGAGATCGCCTGAGAGTAACGCTGCTTGCGCGATCACGGTACCACCCAGGTTGAGCTTGCGCTCCACCGAGAAACCAGCGTTTTCCAGCAACTGGGCGTAGATTTCGCCGATGATGATCGATTCGGGGAAGTCCTTGGACCCCACCTTGATTGCGTCTTGCGCCCCAACTGGCAAACGTGTGAGCGCCAGCGCCAACGGGCTGAGCGCAGCACCCTTCATGAGGGTTCGTCGAGTCGTTTGCATTGATATCGTCCTTTCACGAATCAAATCTAAATGCCGGCACGTCGGCCGACTACGTCGTCACGCCGGGGTGGAAACCAGTCGTTCCACTCCAGCTAGCGAGACTTCAGCTCCGAGAGCGAGCAGGGTGACGGGAATCGCCCCCACGAGCAGGAGACTAAAGTCGTAAAGCGTGAGACCACTTGTGATGAACCGCCCGAGCGTGCCTACGCCGATAAACGCCGCAAAGGTGGCGCTGGCGATAACCTCGACTGCGGCGGTTCGCACGCCGGCGGTAATGATGGGCAGCGCCAGCGGGAGCTGTACCCGATTGAACACCTGGGGCCCGGTCATGCCAAGCCCTTCGGCGTTTTCGAGAATGGCGGGGGAAACGCCGCGCAGGGCAGCGTCGGTATTGATAATGATGGGCGGACCTGCCAAAAGCGTGAGCGCGATGAGCGCCAACACGAAGTTGCGATCCCAGAACGGCGCGATCTGGCCGATCTCCCGGCGATAGGGATAGAGCAGAAAGAGCACCGAGATGCTGGGAACCACCCGCGCTGCCGAAACGAACCCAACCAGGGCGGGACCACCGTTCCAGCGAGATGCGACCACCCCAAGTGGGCACGAAAATAGCGATACCGAGCACCAGCGCATACACACTGAGTTGGATGTGCAAACTCAGCGCATCGATAAAGCGCTGTTGGTTTTCCTGGATGTATTCGATTGCGCCGCGCAGCAGGTCCACGTTTTGTCCTTTCTGGCTACCGCAATCGCATCTTCATGTGTAGACAATCAAGCTCGCCTGGTTCGGTGTGAGCGGTCCAAACCGCTTTCGAGCCTACCTTACCCTAGCGCGCAACAAGTGATTTTGTGAGATTTGACCCTAATATCTGTATAGGAAAGCGCCAACAGCATGCAGAAAGCGAACTCCACGGTCATCTGACGCGCGAAAAGCCTGTGCTAGGATTTCCGATTGTTCTGGACGGCGGATAATTGCTGAGAAGATCGCAGTACTGCTCCTCTCCCGCCTCGCAGAATGGCGAATTCGATTAACTTCGATTAACAAGGTAAGTTGGGAGAGGACATTGGCCGACACACAGCACCAGTACAGCATTCAGGCCGTTGATATTTACAAGACTTACGACACTGGCACCGCGAAAATTCCCGCCCTCGTCGGCGTCAATCTGGCTATTTCACCAGGTGAGATGGTTGCCGTGATGGGACCATCTGGTTGTGGGAAGACCACCTTACTGAATTGCCTTTCCGGACTCGATAAAGTCGACTCCGGAGAGATCTGGCTGGAAGGCAAGAACCTCGCGACGCTATCCGATCGGGAGCGCACGCATTACCGCGCGTTGCGGATGGGATTTGTGTTTCAGGTTTACAACCTTTTGCCCGTGTTGAACGCGGTCGAAAATGTCGAGCTGCCGTTGCTGCTTTCTGGGGTGAAGCCAAAGTCCGCCCGAGAGCAGGCAATGGGCGCGCTCGATCAGGTGGGCTTGCGAGAGTGGGCTACGCATCGCCCAGCCGAGCTTTCGGGTGGACAACGACAGCGCACGACCATCGCACGTGCCCTGGTGAACCGCCCGGCCATCGTCTGGGCGGATGAACCCACCGGCGCACTCGATTCCTCGACTGCCAACGAAATCATGGGCTTGATGCGCCAGCTCAACCAGCAAGAGGGTCTGACTATCGTTCTGGTCACCCACGACGCAAATGTGGGCGCGCAATGCGAACGCCTGATCAGCATGCATGATGGGGCAATCATCGGCGACAACGCCCAGATCGCGGAAATTCCCGAGCTCGTCGGCGCCTAGGGCGGCGGTCGGTTGTCCGTCCTTCCGTCCGGATCTTTCACTCGGGAGTAAGCGAAATCCATGAACGAAATTTTCGGCATTCCTATGAACTCGATCATGGCCGTTTTGTTGGTCATGCTCGGTATCTGCCTGTTGGTGATTCTTTGGATCGCCTGGCGGCGAACGTTGCTGTTCAAGATGGGGCTACGCAATGTGCCACGTCGCCCGGCGCAGACGATCCTGGTCATCATTGGCTTGATGCTTTCGACACTGATTATCGCAGCAGCGTTCGGCACTGGTGACACGATCGACAATTCGGTTACGTCTGTGGCCTACAAAACCCTCGGTCCCGTCGATGAACTGATGCTCTATAGCAATTCCGAAGACGGGGAAGCGAGCCTGAACGGCGGCCAGAATCAGACCGTCCCGGCGGACACAGGGCAACGCATCGACCAATTGTTCGAGGGCACTGGGCTGATCCATGCAACGATGCCGATGCTTTGGGAAGAGGTACCTGTGTTCCTCTTCGAAGGGGACGCACCGGCCAGCTCAGCGGAGATGGTGGCGGCAGCACAGGACGGCCGCATCCTGCAGGCTGATCCAAACGCGAACCTTTTGGGCATCGACCCAGCACAGGCAGAAGAATTCGGCGGTCTGACCTCGGTCGATGGTGGGAAGATCGATCTTAGTACGGTTTCCGAGGGACAGATTGTCATCAGCGAGTCCATGGCGGATGACCTGGGAGCCACGGTCGGATCGAACATTGGCTTCAGCTACGACAACGTGCCACTGTCGGCATCGGTAGTCGCCATCGCACAGGATTCCTTGCTCAGCGGGCAAACCGGTGGGCAGATGAATGGCATGGTGATGCCGATTGAACAGCTGCGGGCGATAACCGGAAAAGACGCCGTCAGCATGGTCGCGATCTCGAACACTGGTACGACATACGACAGTCTTTCCAATGGCGAAGAAATTGTTGCTACCTTGAAAGCCGCTTTCGATGGCGAGCCGATCGGGGTCAACGCCATCAAGCAGGACACGCTCGACCAGGCCGCGTTGGCTTCCAGTGCGTTCACCTCGCTCTTCGTCGTTTTCGGTCTCTTCTCGATCGGTGTTGGCATCTTGCTGATCATCCTGATCTTCTCGATGCTGGCAGCCGAGCGGCGCTCTGAAATGGGTATGGCGCGCGCAGTAGGCGCGCAACGAGCCCAGCTTGTACAGCAGTTTATGAGTGAGGGGACGATCTATGCCCTGCTCGCTGGTCTTGTCGGTGCATTACTCGGGGTCGGTGCGGCGTATTTGATCGCGTTTGGACTCGGGCGCCTCTTCGGCGACTTCTTCGATATCGAACCGTATGTCAGCCTTCGCTCGATGATCGTGGCCTACTGTCATGGGCGTGGTGATTACGTTCATCGCGGTGGTGTACGCGTCGATCCGCAATAGCAGGTTGAATATCGTGGCCGCGATTCGCGATATTCCTGATATCTCCAGCCCGGTACGCAAAAAGCGAACCCTGGTCATCGCCGCGCTGGCGCTCATCGTCGGGGTGCTTCTCACAATTGCCGGCCTGAGTAATAACAGTGCTTTTCCGGCGTACGCTGGACTCAGCATTCTGCCCTTCGGTGTGGCAATGATCCTGCGATACTTCGGGGTTTCGAGCCGGATCGTCTATTCAATCCTGGCGATCTACCTCATCGCCCTCTGGCTGCTTCCTGAAAAGCAATCGGAGGCCATCTTCGGGACACTCAACGGCGACATCGAGATGTTCTTCTTGTCCGGAATTTTCCTGGTCGCCGGTTCGACGATTCTGATTGTTCAGAACCTGGACGTACTCCTCGGATTGGTCAACCGGATCGGTGGGCTTTTCGGAGGGGCGTTGCCTTCGGTGCGGACCGCGATTGCGTTTCCGGGCGCAACGCCTTCGCGCACCGGCATGACTATCGCCATGTTCAGTCTGATCATTTTCTCGCTGGTGATGTTCAGCACCATCAACGAAAACTTCTCCAAGGCATTCCTGGGAGATGATGCCAATGCCGGTTGGGACGTGCGTGCGGACCAGGGCGGCGCCAATCCGATCGGCACATCGCAAGACTTCGAAACCCTGCTGCAGGACCGGGGGTTCGACACCAGTCAAATCTCGGCGATCGGCATGGGAACAACCGGATTCGGCGGGAAGGTTCGCCGTGGTGGTGCCGAATGGGGCAATCTCTTCATTCATGGTATGGATGAGGGGTTGATCGCGGATTCGACGCTCACCTTCCAACAACGCGCCGAAGGGTATCCCGATGATGCTTCTATCATCGACGCTCTCAAGTCGAATCCGAATCTGGCCGTCATCGACTCGACCGCGCTTGCGGGACAAGGTGGATTTGGTGGGGCGGTCGAGGACCCCTTCACGTTGAGCGACCCCGATGGAGACGGTCCGCAGAAGGCGGTGCACTCAGGCGATGATGATTTCGCGCCCGTTACTGTGCAAGTCGAGGGCCCCGGCGGAATTACGATTGACGTTCAGATTATCGGCATCATCGATTCCAAGATCAGCTCGCTCATCGGGCTCTTCGCACCGATGGCCACCATGGAACAGGTGCTTCCAACGCCAACACTCACGTCGTACTTCGTTCAACTCAACGACCCGGCACAATCGTCGGCGGTGGCTAAGGAGATCGAGCAGAAGCTGCTCATCAATGGTGTGCAAGTGGTGTCCATTAAGCATGAGCTCGAGGACTTCCAGTCGCAGGCGCGCAGCTTCCTGTACATCTTTCAGGGCTTCATGGGACTTGGATTGATCGTTGGCTTGGCAGCTATCGGTGTGATCGCGTTCCGGGCGGTTGTCGAGCGCCGGCAGCAGATCGGCGTGCTGCGCGCAATCGGTTTTCAGAGCCGGGCAGTGTCGTTGTCGTTCCTCATCGAGACCGCTTTCATCGTGCTACTTGGATGTTTGTCTGGAACGATCCTGGGACTCCTCCTGGCGCGCAATCTTTTTGCGGGAGATTCCTTCATCGAGGGCGGGGTGAGCTTGGTTGTCCCGTGGACCCTCATCATCGGGATCCTCATCCTTACGGTGGTCGCCGCCCTGTTGATGACGCTCATCCCGGCGCGGCAGGCGTCGAAGCTCTCTCCGGCTGAAGCGCTACGGTACGAATAGCATTTAACATTCGAAACAAGATGCCAATGTCCGGGGACCAGGAAGCGAGTTCCTGGGTCCCGGGCACCTATTGCCGAACTCCTGGAGGCTTGTAGTAATGAAGCTGGGTGGCGTTCTCAACCATCGCCTGTCGATGGTCATTGCCGAGATGGGACATACCGATGGTCTCACCGTGGCTGACGCCGGTTTACCGGTTCCGCAGGGTGTCGATCGCATCGATCTGGCATTGAGTCCCGGGATTCCGAGCTTCGAGCAGACGCTGGAAGCGATAGCGTCGGAATTGCGAGTCGAGGAAATCGTGATTGCCCGCGAGGCGTTCGACGCCAATCCGGACGTGCTCAATGCCATCGAAGCGTGCTTTCCGGGCGTTCCGATCAATGCCGTGCCGCACGTCGAGTTCAAATCGTTGACGCGCGAGACGCGCGCGGTAGTTCGCACAGGGGAGTGCAGCCCGTTTGCAAACGCGATTCTGCGGAGCGGCGTGATTTTCTAGGCGGTCAGGTTTTCGCGGGCTCGGTGACTTTGGTGCGACTGGCTCCGAGATCTGAGAGATGCAGAACGACGGAGAACTCGAAACTCCTCAGTTCGACATTAGTCGCGCCAGTACCGATTTAGCAAGACAATGTGCCCGATGTTTTGAGATTGAGGGTGCAGCCGGGTGCGATCGTCGCGACGGGCAGCACCGAGCGACCGATCCCATCGCGGCATTGTCGCGCGTGATCGTGATGCCAAGCACCCAATTCGGCGACTCCTCTTCGAAAACCTTGGTAGCATTTGCCAGGAGCAAACCCGCTTCTCATGGAGCGAGCCCCTCTACAATCCGCTCGATTCGATCCCTTTTTGGGGTCGGGATCAGCACGTTTGCGTGAAGCGAGAGCATCCGATTGGCCCGTGACCGACATGTCAAAATCGTAACCACCCTCGGACCCGCAGTCGCTGGCCGCGAAAAATTGCGGGAGCTCATCGTCGCCGGGGCGGACATGGTGCGCGTCAACGCTGCCCATGGGACCAACGATGAGCGCGCCAAGTTGATCGAGGATGTGCGGGCTGTCAGCGCCGAGATCGGCAAGCAGGTTCCGATTCTTTTCGACTTGCGCGGTCTCAAGATCCGCACTGGGCCGCTAACGAACGACGAGAAAATTCCCATTAGCCGTGGCAGCGTGGTCGAGATCGTGCCCGAACCTGTGCCCGCTACATCCAAACGGATCGGCATCGACTTCCCGGAGCTATTGAACATTGTGCAGCCGGGCAGCCGTCTGCTGATCTCTGACGGCCTGATCGAACTCCTGGTCGATCGGGTAGAGCGAGACCGGGCCATCTGTAAAGTCGGACGTGGTGGTCTTCTGATGGGTCGTCAGGGCGTCACCCTTCCGGGGGCGCTTCTGGGTAGCGGGCCGTTGACCCCTGGGGACCGCGAGGATATTCAATTCGCGGTCAAACAGGATGTCGATTACATAGGGCTGAGCTTTATCAACGATGCCAGCGACCTGGTGATGGCGCGTGGCGTGGCGGCAGCTCATGGGGCCAGCCCACCGGGATTGATCGCAAAGATCGAGCGTCCCGATGCATTGCAGAACGTGCGCGATATTGCGCAGCAAGCCGACGGCATCATGGTTGCCCGCGGTGACCTGGGAGTGCAGCTCCCGCCGGAAAAAGTGCCTCGTGCTCAGAAAGACATCATTGCCTGCTCGAATGCACTCGGCGTGCCGGTCATAACCGCTACACAAATGCTGGAATCGATGATCACGCAGCCGATGGCCACGCGAGCCGAAACGAACGACGTGGCCAATGCGGTGTGGGATGGTACTGACGCGGTCATGCTTTCCGCCGAATCGGCGGTTGGGCTTTTCCCGATCGAAGCAGTCGAAACCATGGCGCGCATCATCAAGGAGGCGGAACGGGACGGCCCGATTCGCACGGCGGCGGCACTGGAGCCAATTCCGACCCGTGGTGATACGGCGCTTGCGATCGCAGATGCCATCGCGCGCGCGGCCTGACGAGCTCGCCGAGAGTGCCCATATTCAACGCATCGTTGTGTTTACCCTGACAGGGAACGCGGCAAAGCGATTGGCAAAATATCGCCCTTCCGCGCCGATCATTGCGGTGACCAGTGACGAGACCACATCGCGGCGGCTGAATATCGTTTGGGGTATTACGTCCATTGTGGTTCCGCTGGAACAGGATCCGGACCTCATGTTCCGGAAAACTGGCAAGCAGATTGTGGAGTTGGGATTGGCGCAAAAGGACGATTACACCCTGATCGTCGGTTCACTTCCGATGATGCGGGTCGCTGGCAAGACGAACTTGCTGCACATTCGCCGGCTGGGAATTTAGAATCTGCTGGAGAGGGCTTGGTCAGCATGAGACCTGCCATCTGGGCCCTGTGTTTTTGCTAACTCCTCGGTAACGAAACAATCACCATGGGCGAACCGGGGTTGCCGCGAGAGACGAGAAAACTGCCACCCTGAATTTCGATCAGCCGGCCGGCCACCGCGAGACTCAGCGCTGATTCCCTACGTCGATGGGCAGATTCCCAACGGACACGGGTCGCGACATCCGGCGGTTCCTCTCCGGGCTGCTCCAAGACGGCGATCTGGATGAATTGACCGGATTCGCGCATTTCGACAGCAAGTTGCGCGCCATCGGGCGTTTCGGAGAGTGCGTACGCGATCAACGCTTCGAGAGCGCGCAAGGTCTGATCTGGGTCGACCAACACGCGCGGCGCCGAAAAATCGACTCGCGGTCCAATCATGACGTTGCGAGTGGATGCACCTGGCTGCAATCGATCACAGACCGCAATGACCAAATGGGCCAGCGATACCGGCCGCATGCGCAGGGTCACCTGTCCGCTTTCCAGCTGCGCAATTTCCTCGACCTCATCGATGCGTCGTTGCAAACTGGCGGTCTCCCGGTCGAGCGCTTCAAGATGTCGCCGGGTGACTACCTGGGTCGCCTGTCGTGCTGGACAACATCGATTGCGTAATGCTGCGCAGGTTGTCTATCGGGATTTGCGCATCGGCCGCGATGGCAAGGAGCAGGCTTTCTCTGGTGCGATCCTGATTCGACTGCCGGATCGCTGAAGATTGCGCCCGCGACGCTAATAGGTTCACTGCGATCGCGGTCTGTGCGATCTCCAGGTTCCCCGTCTCAGGCAGACGTGCTTCGAAATGCCCGCCAGCAATGCCGGATGATCTGTTTGCCAGAGTTTTGAGGGGCCGTGCGTCCAGCCAAGCGGAGGCGATTGCGAAGATCACGGCAATCACCACCGCGAAGGCAAGCATCAGCCAGATAAGCGGGCGGTCGGTGGTGGAATCCGTATGGCGCCAGATCGGAACGATCGCGGTGGTCGCGAGCACGATCGTGGTGAGAATTCCGGAGATCGCCAGGCGAACGGTATAGCGGCCATCGGCGGCGCGATCGACTACCCAGAGAAGGAAGACGCCGGCGATCAACGCGAGACCGGCGCCGGCGGCGAGCCAGCGTGCCAGATCGAGCAGATCGCGCCCTCCCAGATGCAAGCCAGACTGCTGCGACGGTCAGTGTTGCCGCAAGGGCGACGATCGCGGCAATCGCCAGGATCGCGACCGCCCGTCCTGTGGCCGGCAATGACTTCACGCTGTCTTCACCATGGTTCATCGCCGGGAACCTGTTGACCACCGAACTGTCCACGCTCGCCGTGGTCCGCCTCGGCCAGCAACGCGAGCTGATCGAAGAAAATGTCGAATTCGGTATCCGGTTGGTAAAAGCGAAAACGTCCGATCTCGATGAGCGCTTGCTGGCCCGGCGTGAACGACGAGCCGCTCGCCGCATAGCGGGAGAGTGTCATCAGGCGCGAATCGTCGACCGGCAACGTCACCACCCACTCGGCCATTGCATCGAGACCGGCGGCGCTCACCAGATTCCGTTGATCCCGCAGGTCGTCCTGATAGCGCGATCGCCGCCATCTGGCGATCGATCGGAAGTGATCCGCTATCGAAGGACGCAGGTCGAATTCGGTCATAGGGGGCTCCTCATAAGATCATTGTAGAAGACGGTATCGACCAGAACGGATGTTTTGACGATATGTCACAAAATCATTGCTTTAGATCAGGTGTTCTGATACACTGTGTACGTACACATTTCTGCGGCAGGCGGAATCACCCGCCATACTGGAGAAAGGTTGACAACTGCCCCGCGAGCTGACCGATGTGCCGGCGAGACAACAAGCGCCGAAGTTGCCGGAACGTTCTAAAGGAGATCGTCAATGGCTGAACCTGCATATACCGTCGAAGTTCAAGCAGTCGAAGAGATGGCGCAGCCGCGCCGGCTGCGCACCCTGGGACGCATCATCCCCTGGCCGCTACAGCCAGAGCCCAGAACGAATGACAATGAATGCCGCACCGGTATTCTGGCCAAGGCTGAGATACGCACCAAGCGGTTCATCGATCATCGTCGGGTCGAGGAAGAGCGATACAACGCCGAAGTGATTGCCCCCGATTCTTCATTGCACAGCGTCATGCAGGCGCTCACGCAGGCCTTCGCTGGGATGGACGAGTTCATCGCCCAGCGCCCGGAAGGTGAACCGATCGTACTGGAAATCCGACTGCGGGCCTGATCCAAATGGTGGTCGAGTCAGACCCCGACCCCAACATTGGGGTCGGGGTTTTTCTCTGTCTAAAAACGGTCGAGTGAAAAGAGCGAGATTTCGTGCTGGGTGGAACCGTCGATCGCGAGATCGGCCAGGATCTCGCCAACTACCGAGCAGAACTTGTATCCATGACCCGAGCATGGTGACGCCAGGATGATCCGTTCGTCACCCGGAAGCGTGTCGATGATGAAGTGCTCGTCAGGTGAGTTTGTGAACATACAGGTACGCAACGCGAGCGCGGGTCCGTTGGCTGCCGGCGTGTAACGGCTCACAAACGCCCGTAGAATTTCCTCATCTGCCAGATCCGCCGCCCGCAACGGTTCCATTGGATCAATCGTTTCGTCAAGATGGTGATAGCGTCCGATTTTGAATCCAGGGTTCCCGTAAATTGGGAACCCGTAATAGCGTCCCTCCGGAACCGTTAGATTGAAGACCGGGAAGGTCTCAGGTGCGAAGAGAGCAGGCTCGATCGGTTGCAGCCAGGCAAGAACTTGCCGTTCCGGTTTCAGCAACGAGGCAAGCTCGTCGAGCAAGATGCCCATCCAGGCCCCTGCGGTGAAGATCAGTTTTTCCGTGTGATAGACGGCACGAGTGGTGCGCACTGAAATGCCGTTTTCCGTGGCCGACCAGTCGAGCACTGTTTCCTGGCCATGAATTTCTGCCCCAATCTTCATCGCTTCTTCCACATGTTGCACAATGCAGCGTTCGGAGAGGAGAAACCCGCCTTCTTCCTGATAGAGCGCCAGATAGTCGTCGGGAAGCTGGTAGCCGGGATAGCGTTTGGTCAGCTCGGCGCTGGTGAGTACCTCGTGCGACAGGTCGTGGAGTTTGCACGATTCGAGCGCGCCGGAAAAAACGATGCCATCCGGTTCGCTCGCGTCGATCGAACCAGTAATGTGGAGCAGGTGTTCGCCGCAGGCAAATTCGAGTTCGCGCCAGAGCTCGTACGCGCGCTTGAGCAGCGGAACATAGCTGGGATCTTCGTAGTAGGCGAGGCGGATGATCCGGTTGATACCGTGCGACGATCCGCTGGCATGCGGGATATCGAATTGCTCCAGCCCTAATACCTTCTTGCCGCGTCGGGCGAGCTGCCAGCAGGTGGCCGAGCCCATTCCGCCCACGCCGACCACGATGGCGTCAAAGGCTTCGGTCACGCAGGGGAATCCTTCGGTTTGTCGGGCGTGAGATCGACCGGTCCTTCCGCGTCATCTTCGGGTTGATCATATTTTTCGATCAACTCCTCGAGCGCCGCGACGTCTTCTGGTTCTTTATCTCTGGCCAGGGTTTCCGTCAGTCGGGGGCCACTCGGTCCGGTTACGACCTCGATATCGTCCGCCCAGACGCGAAGGACTGCCGAGATCATGGCCGCAATAGAGGGACCGAGCAAGACCCCGGGAATTCCCAGGAGCTTGCCTCCGATCAGCACCGAGATCAGGCTGGTAAACGGCGAGATATTCAGCGTGCGGCCGAAGACGCGTGGCGACGTTACATAGTTCTCGAACTGCTGGTAAATCACGCAAGCAACGATGACGATCAACGCCCCAGTGGTACTCACCGTGAGCGCGAGAATCGCGAAGATCACCGTCGCGATGGTTGCGCCGACGATGGGAATCGCGTCCAGCACGAACGCGATGACCGCCGCAACCAACGGAGATGGAAGACCGAGCGCCGTGAAGATGATGAAGGTGTAAACCGCGAAGAGGGTCGAATTGATGCCCTGGCCAATGACATAGCCGCTGACCACCCGAGTGACTTCCGGCACCATTCGCCGGACCTTGTTCTCCTGACCTTCGGGAAGGATGCGCCCCAGAGAGCGGAGCACCTGGTCTCCACCGGTCAGGGTAAACGCAGCTACGGCAAAAGCGGTCACGATGCCAGCCAGCACCGTGAAGACCGTTTGTCCGCCACTAATAGCTTGTTCAACGTTGATGTCAACATCAGTGACATCAGCGCCGCTCGTCTGCCGGTCCACATAATTGATGATGCGGTAGTAGAGTTCCGGCTCTCGCGGTTGGAGCCAGGAAAAAGCGTCGCGCGCGTGTTGTGGCGTGTTGTTCCAGAAGTCTGCGGCTTGCTGGATAAGTGACGGGATGATGGCTGCGATGACCAGCGACAGAGCCAGCAGAACCCCGAACAAAACGATGACCACGGCGATACCACGCCGCATTCCTTTTCGTTCGAGTCGCTGAACTAAAGGAAAGAGCGCAGCGGCGAGCAGGAAACCCAGAAAGATCTGGAAGAGGACTTCACTGAGGCGCATGACCAGCAGCAGGAAGCCGATCGTCGCCAAGATGCGGATAATCGTGCGCCAGGGGATGTCAATTTCGATGCGCTGGGGTGGTTCGTGCTCTGGATGGGAAGGCGACGTGGGATCGAAATCGCCAACTCGACTCTGTCCACGCAACTGTCGTGGGTTCTTGATGACCGTACTGGGCATAACTCTCGCTCGGTTGCATCGGACACAGCAATTCTGAGAGTATGCACGATCCTGGGACCTTGCCTGAAATGAGTTGCGACAATGATTCGAGCGATCGCGTGCGACAACTTTCTACCGGACATAATCAAAGGAGCTTAGGTGGACACAAACGCATTTAAGGCGCTCGAAACCGAGATTCAAACCATTCATGATCTGGAGATGGCGAGGGACTTGCTGGCTTGGGACCAGCAATGCGTGATGCCCGTGGCTGCCAACGATCAGCGAGCGGGCCAGTTAGAAACTCTCTCCGTACTGATCCATGAGCGCAGGACGAATGATGCCCTCGGCGACCTCATCACCAAAAGTTTGATCGAGACCGCCGATGCTCCACGAGGCTCCTATGAAGCGTCGCTGGTGCGCGTCGTGCATCGAAACTACGATCTCGACAAGCGGGTTCCAACGGAGCTTGCGGGTCGGATGGCACAAGCGGGAGCAGAGGGATTTGCCACTTGGCGCGATGCCCGTGCGGCGAACGACTTTCAGACGTTCTTGCCAGCGCTGGAGCAGCAGATCGCGCTCCGCAAAGAATTCATAGCTTGCTTCGATCCGACAGATTCGCCCTATGACGTGCTACTCGACAACTTCGAAGAAGGGTCAACGGTCAAACAGATCGACCCAATATTCGACCGTCTCAAACCGCGTCTGATCGAGCTCACCAAAGCGGTAGCGGCCAAAAAGGGAAGCGTCAAGGACGCCATGCTACACGGCTCATTTCCGAAGGACGCGCAAAAGCAGCTCTCGGAGGATATTGCCGCCAGGCTGGGGGCGACTGAAGCGAGCTGGAGGGTTGTCGAGACGATCCATCCCTTCCAACAGAGCTTCGGCACTCTGGATATACGCCTGGCAACCCGCTATGACGAGGATTTCTTTTCCACATCATTCTATGGAACGATCCACGAGTTCGGTCATGGGCTCTATGAAGCGCAGATCGACCCAGCCTTCAACCGAACCCCACTGGCGTCTGGGGTGTCGATGACGGTGCACGAGTCACAAAGCCGGTTGCTGGAAAATCTGGTCGGTCGGGGGCGCCCATTTATTTCCTCTGCCTGGCCCCAGATTCGAGCGGCTTTTCCCGATGCGTTCGATGCTTATTCCGCTGAGGATTTCTACCGTGCGGTCAACAAGATGCAGCCATCGTTCATTCGCGTCGAAGCGGACGAACTGACGTACGGGTTGCACATCATCCTGCGTTACGAGATCGAACGGGACATCTTCGAGGGCCGGCTGGAAGCAAAGGATCTACCCGAGGTCTGGAACGCTCGCATGAAGGAATATCTCGGTGTGGATGTTCCCGACGATGCCATGGGGGTGATGCAAGACGTCCACTGGTCGGAGGGGTATTTCGGCTATTTCCCGGACTATCTGCTCGGTTCCGTGCTCGCTGTCCAGATCTGGGAAAGCATGCTGGTCGATATTCCCGATCTCAATGAGCAGATAGAAAACGGGGAGTTCAGCGCACTCCGCGGATGGCTGCAGGAGCACGTGCACAGGAGCGGAAGCCAGTTCACACCGAAGGAAACGATCGAGCGAGCGGTCGGGGGGCCGCTCGATCCGGAACCGTATTTGCGGTACCTGGAAGGCAAGATCGCGGATTTGTACGGAATCTAGAAAGGACCTGACGAATGGGTATCAAATTTGGCATTTTCACGCCGCAGGGATGGCGCAGGGACCTAAACGAAATCTCCGATCCATACGAACAATATGAGGCGATGACCAATGTTGGCCGGGTGGCTGATGCGGGAGCGTGGGACTCGATCTGGGTGTATGACCACTTTCATACGACACCCACCGCGGAGATGGACACGACCTTCGAATGCTGGACCATATCGTCGACACTGGCACGCGACACGAAGCGGATCAACGTCGGGCAGATGGTGGGGTGTAACGGTTATCGCAATCCCGCGCTCTATGCGAAGATCTCATCGACGGTTGATGTCGCGAGTAACGGGCGCTTGTACGCGGGGATCGGGGCTGGATGGTACGAGGCCGAGTGGAAAGCCTATGGCTATCCCTGGGTCGAGACGCCGCAACGCATGGGAATGTTCCGCGAGGCGGTTCAGGTCATCAAGAAGATGTGGACCGAAGACTATCCCGAGTTTCACGGGAAGTACTACACCATCGACAAGCCGATCAACGAACCAAAGGGCATCCGTAAGCCGCATCCAATGTTCTGGATTGGTGGCAGTGGCGAGAAGGTGACACTCAAGCTCGTCGCCCAATATGGCGACGCATGCAACGTCATGGGAGACGTCGAGACCGTGGGGCGCAAACTCGACATTCTGAGAGGGCATTGCGACACCGTCGGGCGCAACTATGACGACTTGGTGAAGTCAACCCAGATTCGGGTGCACTTGATCGAGGAAGGCGACGATCCTGAACGAGCGACCGAAGAGGTGCGCCAGGGGATTCCGTTCGATGAATTTTCCAGCGGGTTCCTGATCGGTACTCCGAAGGACGTGGCGGAAAAGGTCGAGCAAATGGCCGGGGTAGGGATCGACTACGTGATCATGTATGTCACCCGTGTTGCCTACGAACCGGCATTGGTGGAGCTGCTCGATAGCGAAATTGTGAGAAAGTTCGCCTAACCGATTTCCCGCATTTACGAACGAGGGGATTTCACGCGAAAGTGGGAACCGAACTCCTGAGGACTCGCACGTTCGGAAAGTCGTCCCTCGAGGTCCCACCGATCGCAGTCGGTTGCGCTCCGTTAGGCGACATGCGAGAAACCTTTCTCTATTCCGTTCCCGAGGACCAGGCTATCGCTACGGTGGTAGCCGCGCTTGGTAGCCCGATCGACTACATCGACACCGCTGGCTGGTACGGCGATGGAGAAAGCGAGCGGCGCATCGGGATTGCGCTGAAAGCACTCGGTGGTTTGCCGAAGGGTGCAATCTTGCAGACCAAGGTTGGGCGATCGCCGGATTCGCTCGACTTCAGCGGCGAAGTCGTCAAGCGACGCTTCGAACGCAGCATGGCGTTTCTCGGTGTCGATCATTTCGACACAGTCTTTCTCCACGGCCCCGAGGCGACGTCGTTCGAAGCGACAATGGCACCCGGCGGACCGGTCGAGGTGTTGCGTAAGTATTATGAACAGGGCGTTTTCGACCACTTCGGTGTCGCGTCGGACAAGAGCGATATCGATCTGCAATATCTGAAGACCGGACTGTTCGACGCGGTCATTTCGTCCAACCGGTACACGCTGTTAAACACGAACTCGGATGAGCTGTTTACCTACGCTGCAGAGCGAGGTATCGCGGTACTCAACGCGGCGCCGTATGGGAGTGGCATGCTGTCCCATGGCCCCGGAGCGTACCCGCGCTATGCATACCGCGCTGCCTCGCCGTCGATGATCGAACGCGCGCTCGCTATCGAAGCGATCTGTGCCCGTTACGGCGTCCCACTCGCGGCAGTCGCCTTGCAGTTTTCCCTGCGCGATCCGCGCATCACCGTCACTATTACTGGTATGAGTCGTCCCGAGCGCATTCAGCAGACGATTGACTTTGCATCGCTTGCTATTCCGCCCGCACTTTGGGACGAGATAAAAATGCTCGGGTCGCCGGAAACGTCCGATCCCACTGCCGAATGAAAGATGTGAACCGTGCATCAAAGGAGAGAACGTGAGTAGTGAGCTTCTCCAACGCCGCAAATTTGGTAACACCTCGCTCGAGGTTCCGTCCGTTGCGATGGGTTGCGCTCCCCTGGGAGACATGGCCGATACATTCCTCTATTCCGTGCCCGAGGACGAAGCGGTTGCAACAGTAAAAGCGGCCCTGTCCAGCCCGTTCAATTACATCGACACCGCGGCGCTTTATGGCGACGGTGTCAGCGAACGGCGCGTGGGGAAGGCATTAAAAGAGATCGGCGGACTTCCTGATGGGGCGGTGCTTCAGACGAAAGCTGGCCGCAATCCGGTTGACAATGACTACAGCGGCGACACCGTGAAACGCCGTTTCGAACGTAGCCTGGAGCTGCTGGGTGTCGATCGAGTCGATATCGTCTATTTACACGATGCCGAGTGGACCACCTTCGAAGCCGCCATGGCCAAAGGCGGGCCGGTTGAGGTACTGCGCGGGTATCAGGAGCAAGGGGTGTTCGATTATCTGGGAGTGGCTTCAGGTCCGAATGAGGTCGAGCTGCAGTACCTCGAAACCGGGCTCTTCGATGCGGTCATCACTCATAATCGCTACACCTTGCTGAATACAAATGCCGACCCACTGATCGACGCTGCAGCAGCGCGAGGACTTGCGGTGTTGAATGCTGCACCGTATGGGAGTGGCATGCTCTCGCGCGGACCGGAATCGTATCCTCGCTATGCCTACCAGCAAGCTCCTGATCATCTCATCCGGCGGACCGAGAAGATTCGGGAGATCTGCAACCGCTACGGTGTACCGCTGGCAGCGGCGGCGTTGCAGTTTTCGATGCTCGATCCGCGCATCACTGTCACGATCGTCGGGATGAGCCGCCCGGAGCGGGTGGAGAGTACCGTCGAGCTGGCATCGATCGAAATCCCAGCCGAGGTGTGGGACGAGATCGATGCGCTCGGACCGCCCGACATGGACGACCCGGAAATCTATCGATACAAGGACACGAAATAGAAAGAGACGTAGCGAAACCCACACATCGAAATTGGATCCGTATCAAAGGGAGGACTCGTGACGAACCAGGAAACATACGATCTGCTCATCAAGGGCGGTGATGTCGTCGACCCGGGATCGGGGTATAGCGGCAAGCTGGATGTCGCGGTAAAGAATGGAAAGATCGCCGCGGTCGAAGCGGGGATCGATCCATCCACCGCTGCCAGCGTCACCGATGCCAGTGGGAAAATGGTTACCCCGGGTTTGATCGATTTGCACACCCACGTTTACTGGGGATCGACCTTTTGGGGCATCTTGCCGGACCCGGTTGCGGCTCGCACCGGGGTTACCACCTGGCTCGATGTCGGCAGCGCCGGCGGCTACAACTTCCCGGGGTTGCGGAAGTACGTCATCGAAACCTCGAAGTCCCGCGTGTACGCGCTCCTGAACATTTCGTCGATCGGTCTCACTGGCCCCACCTGGGAGCTGGCGAATCCGGATTACCTCGATGTCGCCCTCGGTCAAACCATCATCGAGGCGAATCGCGACGTCATCATTGGCATCAAGGCGCGCATCGATTCCAACACCACGCGCGGGGTGGGCATCAAGGCGCTCGATGTTGCGCGCGAGTTAGCCGAGGCGGTTGATCTGCCGCTGATGATCCATATTGGCGTTGGCCCCCCGACCATCGATGAAGTCATCGAACGGATGCGCCCTGGCGACATCATTACCCACTGCTTCACCGGGCACAGCATGAACCTGCTCGATCCAAATGGGCAGCTCTATCCGCGCATCGCCGAGCTGCGTGAGCAAGGACTGGTGCTGGATATCGGACATGGCGCCGGATCGTTCAGCTTTGACACAGCGCGGACCATGTTGGCCAACGGGATACTGCCGGACGTGATTTCGACCGACATTCACCAACTGGCGATCCAGGGTCCGTGTTTCGACATGCCGACCACTCTTTCCAAATTCCTGGCCATTGGCATGTCGATCGAGGACGCCATCGAGCGTGCCACCAGCAAAGCCGCCAAAGCGATTCATCTCGATCACCTCGGCTCGCTCAAGCCCGGGAGCGCCGCAGACATCGCCATGTTCCATCTGGAATCCGGTGATTACACATTCCAGGATGTCTTTATGAACGAGCAGAAGGGGGACCAGCTCCTGGTCAATGACGCGACCTGGATCGACGGTGAAGAACTGGAGCGCGTGCCGTACCCCGATCTGCAACCGTGGGCGGTTTTGAGCGAGAACCAGCGTGCGAAGATGATCCCGCTGGTCGAGGTGCCATACAAGCCGCCGGCGCCGTTGCTTGACAATCGCACCCGTTAAGTTGCAATGTCAGCAGAGATTTCCCGACAGTCGAAGACTTGTACACGTCCGACGTGTCATAAGAACAGAAGGAGTGATCTGGTCATGTCCAGTGACAACGAGCTGATTCAGAAATTCGCATCGCACGCCGGCAAGCGACGATACACCCGTCGCCAGGTCATCCGTGCGGGCGCAGCCCTTGGACTTTCGGCCGCCGCAGTCAACGCCGTGCTGGCAATGCCGGCCTTCGCCCAGGACTCCGCGGCGTCTCCCGCTGCCGATGGACCAGTGATGGTACCAATCGTTGGCAAGGAGATGAGCTTCGACGAGATCAAGGCCGCAATCGCTGAGGAAGGCGAAGTCAACGTCGGCAACTGGACCTATTCGGCCAACGACGCGTTGATCAAGCGGTTCCAGGACTACATCAAGGATGTCTATGGCGAAGAGATCAAACTGAATTACTCAGGATCGCAGACGCCGAGTACCTATATCACTGACTTGACCATTGCAGTTGGAGCTGGGGACAAGGCACCCTACGACGTACTCGCCATCGAGGAGAACTATTGGGCTGAAGCGGTCGCCCAAGGGGACGCCAACGGGACTCCGCTCATGGAGGATTTCCTGCCGTCTCCGTTGGTGCCCAACGCCGACCGAGTGCTTGACACGCTCATTCATGTACCAACGTCGGTGGGATTCCAGGCATCGGCCACTCCCGGTGTTACCTATAACTCGGCGAATGTCGACTATCTCAAGGACTGGAAGGATCTCGCTGACGAGCGCCTGAAAGGCAAGCTGCTGATGTGGCTTCCGGGCGACATCACCGGCGGTGGCGTCCTGCTCGGAGTCGCGGCATCGCTTGGGCTGGACTACAAGGACCCGGCCCAGATGGATGAGGCCATTGCCTTCCTGGTCGACAAAGTGCACCCGAATACCCTCAAGTACACCAATCAGCAGCCGGAGCTCGAGGAGTTGTTGAAGTCAGGCGTGGTCGACGCGGCAACGTTCTGGAACGGTGTTGCTCGCAAGTTCTACTTCGACGGAACCGAAGGCTTCACCTTTATGATCGCCGAGTCGGGCCAATACGCGGTCAATGGCTTCATGTGGATTCCGGTCGGCCCGAAGCATCCGGTGCTTGCCCAGCTCTTCATCGACTGGCGTCTGAGCGACGATGCGCAATTCCCCGATCTCGAAGCGTGGGGTATCAGCGAAGGCTGGTGGTCGGAGCTGCAGGAAGGTCTCATGGGGCCCTCCTACGAAGCCGCCATCCCGGAGTGGATTGCGGACGTCTACTTCGATTACTACCCATCCATCGATCAGTTTCGACGCTCTACCAGAATGTCGATTGGGCCTACTACAACGAGCATAGCAAGGACTGGTACGACAAATGGTTGCAGGGTATCGGTCTCTAGGCGAGAGAACCGACAACCCTCCGGCGCGGCTCCAGAGCGTGTAATGCTCCGGAGCCGCGTGCGCCCTGGGAACACTTCGCAACATGCGTGAACCTGTACTCGTATCAGCCGACAGCGAGGTTGCCGCGCTCCCGGCACCTGCCGGAGAGTCGCGCCTGCGACGGTGGATGGTCGGCTACGGACTGCTGACGCCGGCGGTCATCGTGGCGATCGTTTTCTCGTTTATTCCGCTCGGCTACATCATTCTGGTCAGCTTCACGAAAGAGTCGACCTTTTTCCTGCACCATCCCGTTTACACGACGGACAATTACTGGAAAATCTGGGACCGGTATATGCCGCACGTGTACACCACGTTGCGGCTGGCAACTCTGTCGTCGTTGTTCGATCTCGTTTTCGGCTTTCCCTTTGCCTACATTCTGGTACGAAAGATCAGCTATCGCGGGTTGGTGCGAACCCTCATGGTCTTTCCCCTTTTCGGTCCGCTCTACCTGGCCTTTGGGCTCTATTACGTACTCTTGCCGAATGGGCCGCTCTATCCCGTGCTCGAATTCCTGGATGTCAATCCGACGACGCTGCTCTATTCCGAGGCGATGACGGTCTTCGGCATGGCGCTCTTTACGTTCCCGTTCATGACCATGAACGTGTCGGCGGCCTTATCGAACATCGATCCCATCCTTGAAGAAGCCGCGCAAACGTTAGGAGCCAATCCCTTTCGGGTATTCCAGAGAATTCTGGCGCCACTCTCCTGGCCAGGGATCCTGGCCGGGTTCCTGATGTGCTTCGGCTGGAATCTCGGAGTCTTCGTGGTGCCGATCCTCCTAGGTGGTACTCCGCAACAGCGCGTGCTCTCGTTGACCTTGCAACAAAAGGCGACGGTGCAGTTCGACTATGGGCTCGCCTCCGCTATGGGCATCGTCCTGCTGGCGATGGCGTTCACGGTAACGTGGGCGTCGCTGCGCTTTTCGCGAGGAGCGCTGGGAGCATGAGTGGACACAAATGGCTCAGTGTCCGAACGCTGGTGAAGGTGCTGCAGCACGGCTACATCTGGATTTGGCTGATCTTGTTCGCTCTCCCCTTCGCAGCAACTGCGTTGCACTCATTCGAAGCGCCGGGAGGGGGCTATTCCACCATCGCGTATAGCGATGCCATGGGCTCCTTCAAGGACAGCCTCATCCTCTCCGTTGAGCTGACGGTGCTGGCAATCCTGATCAATCTGATCATTGCGATCCCGGCAGCGTATGCGATCGTGCGGCATAACATTCCGGGAAAACGATTGATTCTCTCCGGACTGAATCTTTCGCTCTATACCCCAGCGGCGGTTATGGGTCTTGGGCTGGCGATCACCTACGCCTATCTGCTCGGCATCCCCAGAACCCGCGAAGGGCTGGTTGCCGCTTACGTGGTCGGAACATTTCCTCTGATGCTCGTGCCGATCATTGTGGCACTGCGCGATCAACCGCTGATTTACGGGGAAGCTGCACGCACGCTGGGCGCGAACCGATTGCAAACGTTTTTCCGCGTCGAGCTTCCGCTTCTCGGACCGGGCATCAGCGCGGGCGTGTTGATGACCTTCGTCATCGTCTTCAACGAGTTTCTGGTGACGCTCTTCATCGCCGGACCGGAGACGGAGACCGCTGCCTTGCGGGTGTACAACTTGACCAAAACGGCCGGGTTCGCGCAGTCTACTGCGGCGCTCGCCACGATCATGCAGGCTACCTCGTTTATCGTGGTCTTGCTCTTCTTCAAGCTCTTCTCACAACGCTATCTCAAGGGAACCTATTTCACCTAGGCCGTTCAGGTCTGGCGGAGCATGCATGGCGAAGGTCAGTCTCATCGAAGTCGAAAAGCGATATGGCGAAACGGTGGCGGTCGATCACGTCAGCGCCGATATCGCTGATGGCGAGTTCGTTACATTGCTGGGTCCCTCCGGATGCGGGAAGACGACGACGCTCCGGATGGTGGCAGGGCTGATCGAACCCACGTCTGGGCAGATCTGGTTTGACGATCAAATGGTGAACCGAGTTCCGACCCACAAGCGCAATGTCGGGCTCGCGTTTCAAAGTCACGCACTCTTTCCGCATATGACGGTGGCAAAGAACATCGCGTTCGGTTTGCAAATGCAGCGTATGCCGCGCCCGCGGATCCGGCAGCGCGTCGAAGAGATGCTCTCCATGATCGAGATGGCAGATTTTGCCGATCGTATGCCGGGTCAGCTCTCCGGTGGCCAGCAGCAACGGGTGGCGCTTGGCGCGCATGCTGGCGACCGATCCTCGAGTACTCCTTTTTGACGAGCCGCTCTCCGCGCTCGATCGAAACCTGCGCGATACGCTCAAGTACTCGATCCTCGATTTGCAACGGAGGACGAAGAAGACGGCAATTTATGTGACGCACGATCAATCCGAGGCGTTCGCCATCTCCGATCGAATTTTCGTCATGAACAAGGGACGGGTGGAGCAGGCGGGTAATCAGCTCGATATCTATCTGCGACCAGCTACCGAGTTCGTCGCCAATTTTGTGGGCGATAACAACGCAATTCCCGGAATCATCGAGTCAATTGATATAGGGGAGGACGGTCAGCGAACCGCACGGGTGCAAGCGGGGACGTTCGAACTTCTGGGATTCGCGCCTGATTCACTCTCGGTCGGGGATGCGGTATTGGCTTTCGTGCGGCCAGAGAATATCGAGGTAGTGGGCGAACACACGCGGCGCGAGGGCGATGGGCTGGTTACTGGAACGGTCGAGCAAATCGTTTTCGAAGGGCCGACGGTCCGCATGCACGTACTCTGCGACGGCCTCTTGCTCAATGTTTCCTCGAGCGGTGTCGAGCGTTTGACACTGCTCGACAAGGGCGACAAACAGGTGACCTTGCGCTTTCAGGACGTTTCGCTCGTCAAGCAGTAGAGGAACCCCTACCCACGTGAAATACGTCGGCGAATACGCATTCCTAAGGATGGGATGACGTTGCGGTCGCGACGATCATATGCATACGGTCGAAGCGCATGACACGCGCCGGCGACCGGCTGTGAAGCGAAGCATGTTGTCGGAGCGTCAGTTCATGAGCCGAGAGAATGTAGAGCGAGTCCGAAACTTTTTCGAGGTGGCATTTTGCCAGAACTGCATGCGCACGCTGCAGGAGACCCATGCCGATTCCCACGTCAGTCACTTGCCAAGCGGCGACCATTACGGTCCTGAGGGTGTGCGTATCGATATCGCGGGATATCTCGAGGCCTTTCCAGATCTGCAAATCGCGCTGGAAGAGATGTTCGATGCCGGCGAATCGGTGGCGTACCGGTTCCGGGCCACCGGAACACATCAGGGCGCGTTTCTTGGATTCAAGCCAACCGGCCGCCCGATCCACATCGATGGTCTTGGTATCGATCGAATAGAGAACGGCAAGTTCATCGAACGATGGATGCAGTTCGACACGCTGGGTCTGCTTCAGCAACTTGGCGTGCTTGGAGCCACGTCACCGGCCTGACTTATGATCGGGCCAGAGACCCGCTCGCTTCTCAATTCAACTGATCATTACTTTTCGCGGCTAAAGCCATCGTAGAGCGGAAGCCCGGCCACATCGAGCTCGATGGAATAGAGCGAGCCGGTGGCGCATTCGGTGATGACCAGGGTCTTACGATTCGGTCCGCCGAACGCGCAATTGGTCACTTGAGCCCCGGGAACCTGGATCGATCCGACTTGCTTTCCGTGTGAATCGAAGATATCCACCGCGCCAGCTCCGTGATGCGCTACATAAAGCGTGCCATCCTCGGCGAAGGCCATCCCATCGCCACCGGAGGGAAGCGTGGTTTCTGCCCACACTTCCCGTGGGCCGATCGTGCCATCGGCCTCGATGCGATAGCGGAGCAAACGATCGCGATAGGTCTCGGCCAGGATCACATGCTGGCCATCATGCGTGAGCGCGACGCCATTGGGAAATGCTAGACCGGAGTCGATTTGCTGGAGCTCGCCGTCGATGGTGTAGCGATAGAATCCGCCGATCGGATTCTCAGCGTGCGAGCGCCAGGGATCAGAAAAGTAGATATTTCCTACCTCGTCGAAGATCAAGTCGTTGGCGCCGTTGAGTGGTTTGCCCTGGTACGCATTGACCACGATGCTTGCTTTTCCATCGGGTGTGATGCGCATGAGACCGTGGATGTCATCCCCTTCATCGGCCACCCAGAGAGAGCCGTCCGGATGAAAGGCCAGACCAGCCGGAACGCCCCCGGTGTTGTAAAACTCGCGAATCTCACCCTCGGGTGATCGACGCAAGATCGAATGGCGTTCCCAATCGACGAAAAAGAGGTTGCCATGCCGGTCGAAAGCAGGTCCTTCGAGCGTATCAAAACCCGAAGCGAGCACGGTCATGACGCCGATAGTAGCCACGGGGGATTCTCCTTTATTGCAACTGGTGACGGACGAGGAACCCTAGTCCAAGTGCTTGCTTGGTCAGCCAGGGACGAAAAGAGGAATCTCTTCGTCCACCTCCTCGTGAATGATCGGCGAATAGGCCACGCCGAGCACATCGGCGACGGCACGGGAAAACTCTTCGAGCTGTACTCGAAGAAAGCCCATCGTGGTATACGCGATGGTGCCGTCCTGCCGAATGACGTAGACGGTTGGGGTGGCGAAGATATCGAACTCGATCGAAAGCGGAAAGTCGTCGCCCTCGATAAGTACCGGGTAGTCGAAACCCCCACTGCGCCGGATAAACGATTTGGTGACGTTGGCTGAATCCTGCGCCATGCCGAACACCTTCAAGCCGAAGATGCCGTACTGGTCGACGAAGCGGTTCAGCATTGGCATCATCGCCTTACTGGCGCCGCACGAGCTTTTGTAGATACCGAGCAAGAGGGGTCCGTCGCGCAGGGCGTCGGCGAGGTTGTATTCGTTACCTTCGGTGTCGGGGAAGGATTGGTTTAGGTCGGGAATTCGATCGCCAGACTGTAAAGACACGTGGGCATTCCTGGTTCAGTAATCGATACCGCGCAGCTTGCGATCTCTCTAGTATCGCCGAACGTTCATAAGTTGTGGGCTGAAAGGATCAAGCGAAGTGAATTATTGAGCTGGCGAGTAGGACCACAAATCCGCCAATACGCCGTTCAAACCGAGACCGCCAAAGACGAAGTAGTTGTCGTCAATTCTTGCGAGATCGTGACTCGATCGCGCCGGGATCACGTTGCTGGCGTCGGAAACTTCGCTCCAGACAAACCCCTTGCCATCCACCGCTCCGCGCCAAACGTCAGAGGAGGGTCCCCGTTCAGTGAGGCCCCCGACAAGTAGTACGTCGTTTCCAAACGTGCTGATCGCGGGATTCGATCGCGGCGCGGGATTGATATCGGGAATGAGCTGCGTCCAGGTGTTGGTGGCAACATCGAAGACCCAAAGGTCGCCTTGCGGGCAGGGACCGTAGCCGGAGGAACAGCCCGCATACAGGAGCAGCCGATCCCCTCCGTCGATCGATTGCACCTCGTGGAGACAACGCGGAAGGGGCTTTGATTCCAGAGGGGTAACGTTTGTCCAGACGCTCTGCCTCGAGTCGAAGGCCCAGGTGTCGTCGAACCGTCCTTCGAAGGTGAATCCATGGGAAATGACGAAGCGCCCGTCAGCATCGAAATCACCACCGAGACCGTAACGGGGACTTGGTGCGATGTTGGCGCCATCGTCCAGAAGCTTCCAGGACTGGCTCTCAAAGTTGAACGCCCAAGTGTCGTTGAAAAAAACGTCGACGGTTTCGCCGCCAAACAACAGGAATCCGGAGCCATCGGGAATAATCCCGGCTGCAACGCCGAAGCGGGGAGATGGGCCCGTCGATTCGACCGGGCTCCAGCTATTTGACGCGATGTCGAACGACCAAAGATCCCCGAATGCTGCTCCATTCCCGTCCCTGCCACCAAAGAGATAAAGCTGGTTCTGATTGGGATCAGCCAGTAGCGCGTGGTCCCAGCGTGCCGCTGGTCCGCTGGAATCGTCCACCAGGATCCAGGAGCCAGACTGGGCAGCCGTGTCGCGCAACAACGCTGCACCCGATATTCCCAACGTGCTACTCAAAAGGGTTCGGCGGTTCAATTGCATACTGAAATTGCCTCCAGGTATGGTTGTCCTTCGCACCAAAGGTACGAAAGTCGCCGAGGATCTGGATCAGCAATGCTTGTTTCGTCAAGCCGGTTCGATGTAATCGCTGTCTTCTCCGGGATGGCTGATCCGGTTCGGCGAGAACTTCCAGAGGTCGCTGAGCGCGCCCTCTACCCCGGCACCGCCGAAAACGTAGTACTCGCCATTGGCGGCGGTCATGTCGTGCCATGCCCGGCGAAAGATACCGAGCGGTCCATGATTGACCGCAGTCAATTCGGTCCAGGAGAAATACCCATCGAAGAGGTCGCCAGTCCATACGTCGGACTGCAATCCCAAATCGGATTCACCGCCCACCAGCAACATCGAGTTTCCCAGCCGAGACATGGCTGCTCCGGTGCGTGGGGTCGGCCCTATCGTTGGGGTGGCGTCGGTCCAGACGCCATTCAAAAGATCGAACGACCAAAGATCGCCTTGGGGACACGGGCCAATGGGGTCCGAGCATCCTCCCGAGAGCAAGAGAATCCCATAGTCGGGAAGCGACACCAGATCGTGATCGCACCTCGCCATCGGTCGCGCTCCTTCACCGGGGGAAATGTCAAGCCAGGTGCGGGAAGTGGGGTCGAATACCCAGGTGTCATCGTACAGCTCGTCACTATTGCATCCGTGCGAAACAATGAAGCGCCCCTGGCCGTCGATGACCCCGCGGGTCCCGGATCGAGCGGCCGGGCGTCCAGTTCCCATGGGATCGATTTGCTGCCATGCCGTGGTTGCAAAATCGAACCACCAGAGATCGTCGAAGTGACTGTCGTTCGATTCGCCACCAAAGTAGAAAAAGCCAGATCCATCGAGCGCAGTGGCGGCGGCGCTTCCCGATCGAGCACCTGGTCCGCTGAGATCGAGCTGCGACCAGGTGTAGGTTGCGAGATCGAAACCCCAGAAATCGCCTGGCACTGTTCCATCGGTATCTTTGCCGCCCACCACGAGCAGGCGGTTGTGCCAGGTATCGATGATCAGGTTGTGGCCCCAGCGACCAAGTGGACCGCTTCCCTGACCGGCCAGGATCATCCAGGGCGGGTTTGGTGGTTCCTGGGCGGAAACTGACTGGCCAAGGGCTGGCGCGACGACCGCGCTAGCCAAAAACGTTCGCCGATTGAAGCGCATTGGTGGAATGCTCCTAGACCGGAGGCCGATTACCGGCCCAGGGTGCGGCGGCTTCGAAAGCGGCCGAAGCCGCGATGACCGAAGCGTCATCATGCCAACCGCCAACCAGTTGCAAACCGACTGGCATCCCATCCGTGGCGAAACCACACGGTACGGTGGCCGCGGGCATCCCTGTGAGATTGAACGGATAGGTGAACGCGGTCCATCCCAGGTAGGTCATGGCGCGGCCGGCAATTTCGGGTGGAAAGTCGAGTCCCGCAGTGAACGCCGTGCATGGCATGGTTGGGCAAACGAAAAGATCGAAGTCGAGCATGAATTGCCGCCATGCCTCGTAGTACTCCGCGCGGCGTTGGTGCTGGCGCGTCAGCATTGCGCCGCTGATGGTCAGGCCATACTCGACAACCTTTTTCCGGCCCGGATCGATCTGCTCAGCGACCTCGGACAGGTCGTCCATGTGCATCGAACCCATGGCCGCGGACCACATGTCATCAATAATCTGCCAGGGGTCGGAGAGCTTCGGGTGTGCCTGGACAACCTCAGCGCCAAGATCACGCAGCACCTGGAGTTGTTGCTCGCAGATTGCCGCGACTTCTGGCTCGATCGCCGCATAGCCAAGATCTGGGCTCCATGCGATGCGCCATCCCTTGAGCGATCTGTTTTCGCACGAGCTGAGGTAATCGAGGTTAGAGGACCAGGAGAAGCGATCGCGAGCGTCTTCGCCGGCTACGACATTGAGCAATAACGCTGAATCGGCCACAGTCCGCGTCATCGGGCCGAGATGAGCGACATCGCCGATCGAGCTGGGCGGAAATGTCGGAACAAGCGCGAACGACGGTTTGAGTCCGTAAATTCCACAGAATGACGAGGGGATGCGAATCGAGCCGGCCCCATCACCGCCCTGGGTGAGGGGACCCATGCCAGCGGCTATTGCTGCCGATCCTCCACCGGTCGATCCTCCGGCGGTACGTTCCAGATTCCACGGGTTGCGTGTGGTGCCAGAAACGAGATTAGTGGTTTCGCCTTTCCAACCAAACTCTGGGGAGTTGGTCTTGCCAAGCATGATCGAACCGGCATTCTTGACCCGTTCGACGAAAATGGCGTCGCTGTCCGGGATCCAGTTCTCGTAGAGCTTCGACCCGCGAGTCGTGCGGATTCCCTTGGTAGGGGTCAAATCCTTGATGGAGATTGGCACGCCGAGCAGATCGCCGGCGATACCCGCCTGCCACGATTGCTCGGCCAGCTTCGCCTGCTCGAGCGCGAGCTCCCCGGTGACGGTGACATAGGCATTGACGGCCGGATCGACCCGCTCGATCTGTGCGAGAACCGCTGTGGTAACTTCGACCGGGGAAAGTGAGCGATCGCGATAGCGCGCCAGCATTTCGGTGGCGGGCATGAAACAGAGGTCGTCGCTCACGGGCTCTCCTTTTTACTTCAATCTTCCAATGTGACGGAATCGTACCGTGGAGAAAGGCTTCCATGCACCAGGACTATATCCTGCGGATGATCCAGCAAATGGGACTGTTCGTGACGGGCATTTTGAAAAGTCGCAAAGATGGCAATGACGAGCAAGCATTGATCGACATCGAAGGAGCCTATGGGCGCATGACCGGGCTGCACGCCTCCCTTGTGCATGGGCTGAGCGAAGACGACCTGGTAAATATGATGACCGCGCAGGGTTCGATTCATCCGGAGCGCTTTGTCGCCATGGCAATCCTCCTGCACGAGGAAGGTGACATCTATTCAGACCGCGACGATATCGCCCAGGCGTTGCCACGCATGCAGAAGGCGCTGCGTCTCTATCTGGAAGCCTGGGAACGGTCGGACACGCTGCGGGAAGGGACGATTCCCGGGCTCGATCAAACCGTAAGCTGGATGGCGGGCTACCCCATCACGCCCGAAACTCGCCTTCTGCTTATCGAATACCTGGAGGAGAAGGGGAGATTCGATGAAGTCGAGAATCTGGTGCTCGACTGGGTCGGTGGCGGATCGGACGAATCGTTCGACTTCGCGACGAAGTTCTATTCGCGCTTGCTGGAACTCTCAGATCCAGAGTTGATCGTTGGAGGGTTGACCCGCGACGAGGTGAAAGCCGGGCTCGAATCGCTCGGGTAGCCACGGGGACGAGGTGGCCACTCGGTCTACGAGTGCGTGGTTGTGAGGAAGCGACCCTTGGCAGCCGCGGTGGAAATGGCGCGATCGATATCGATGGTGAAAGGGCCATCAGGCGAGAGCGTGATCTGCACCTGGTGTGACGTTTTCACCTCGATCTCGCGCTCGCCGTCGAGGGCAATGGTTCCGGCAGCGGGTTGGAACGTGACCGAATCGCCGAAGTCGAGCAACTGTTTCGACGCGATCGGAATAGCGCGAAGCAACCCGGGGGCAACCGGCGCCAGGAGTGAATCAGCTTGCCCACCGATCATGACGTGCGCTCCCGATGATGAGTCCGCGGATTCGGGGAAAAGCAAACCACCGATACTACAAATGCCGATCGCGGACGGAACGATCCGGGAAACCACCACTTCAGTAATATGCGAGGCGTCCCACAGGGCTCTTGCGCCAACCCATTGATGCGCGGAAAGCACAACGTCGATCAAGGCGAGATCGCGCGAAACGCCGTCGATTGAAATATCGAGCCTCGGCTGGCGTTCGATCGCATCGGGCGCTACCCCCGTTGCGACCAGCGAGGTGGCGATTCCGGCCAGCGTTCCTTCCACCATGCGTGGAAAGACATTGTTGGTGCCTGTCGAAATCGGCATCAACGGCACGTCGCGGCAGCCTTTCGCGACCACGCGGTTGGTGCCGTCGCCTCCGAGTGTGACAAGAGCGCCGACACCGAGATCGGCGCAACGCTGGGCGGCTTCCAGCGAATCGCCAGGGTTCCCGAGCACCGGCATAGGAAGCGGCTCGAGCGAGCAACGCAGCTCGATCGTTTCGGCAGCTCGGGGAACAATGCCGAACAGATCCGGAAGATAGAGCACCCGCTCGACGCCAAGGTCCGACGCGGCTAACAAGACGCGCCGGACGATGTTGATCTTTTCGTGGTTGTCAAACGTAGATCCGTGAGCGACGATGCGGCGAATGTCCTTGCCAGAGGCAGGATTCGCAATGATCCCGATCGACGATCCACGCGACATTAGCCGATCGACCTGACGAACCGGTCGATCGCAGTGGCGACCGCTGTCGCACGCTCGACCTGCGGCACATGTCCGGTGTCGGAGAGAACTTTCAGGATCGCATCCGGAAATACGGTCAAAGCGGCGACCGCATCGGAGAGGGGTATGACTCGATCGTTCTCACCCCAGATGAGCAATACCGGTATGTCGACGGCAGCAAGCGCGGCTTCCAATTCGATTGACTGTTGGCCACCGGTGAACGCCGCTTGCGCAACCGCTTGTTGTGCTGCCCATCCACCGTCTTCCTGGAAAGCCGGCCATCTCGTCGACGCCACGGTCGGAGACGAGCTTTTGATCCTCGAAGAAGAGCGAAAGCAACGCGCGCGCGGTTGCTGCTCCAGCGTCGCCTGCCATGAGATCGAGCAATTCCTGCCCGATAGTCAAGCCGAGCGCAGCGCTATCGATCAGCACGAGACCAGCAACCAGCTCAGGGTGGTCGATTGCAACTTTCAGCGCGACCGCGCCTCCCAGTGAATGCCCGACGAGGACTGACGGTTTGCGCTTGCCAGTGTTGAGCGCAAGCGCAACGTCGTTCGCGAGACCACCCACCGAATAGTCGACCGAATCAGGCGAGGTTTTGCTCGATCCGCCATGCCCGGGAAGATCGACCGCTGTCATGCGATGGTTGGACGCCAATTCTCCCATGACCAATTGCCAACTGCTCAGTGAGCCGCCGAGACCATGGATGAAGACGATGGGCCGGTCGGATTTCGGACCTGCATCGAGCACGTGAACGGATCGTCCGTCCTCGAGCTGGACCAAACCATCCACTGGATTCGGATCGACGTTCTCGTCAGCGGCCCGTTGCACGTCGTCGCTGGTGATACGACCGCCGGGGCCGCTCGCGTCGACCTCGGTGAGATCAACTCCGAGCTCGGCCGCCAGTTTCTTCGCAGCAGGTGAGGCATTGATGCGACCGCCACCATCCTTGGATGCCGTACGCCGTTCACGGGTGGAACCGGCAGATGTCGTGGCTGCCGCTGCAACGGGGGTTTTGGCTTCAGGAGTGATAAGCGCAGTTATCTCGTCATCCGAAAGCGATTCACCCGCCGCGAGGATGACGGCAACCGGGCCGGAGACATCGACTTCGCTGCCAGCCGGAGCGACGATGCGATAGAGGGTGCCACTGGCCGGCGCGCCAACATCGTCGACGGCCTTTTCGGTCTCGACCGTCAACAACATGTCTCCTTCAGAGACATCGGCGCCTTCCTCGACCAGCCAGTCGATGATGGTGCCCTGGGTCATGGTCAGGCCCCATTTGGGCATCTTCACGATAGTTGCCATGTGTGCTCCCGGACTAGACGATTTCTCGGACCGTCGCGGCGATCTTCTCCGGGCTGGGCACATAGAGCTGCTCCAGCGGGGGACTAAACGGCACCGGCGTATGCGGCGCGGTCACCATCTTGATCGGCGCGTCGAGCAGGTCGAAACCCTTGTCCGCGACCAATGCGGCGATATCGGCGGCCGCCGAGCAGCGGGGATTGTCCTCGTCGACGATCACGAGCCGGTGTGTCTTTTCGACGGAAGAGAGAATCATGTCCTCATCGAGCGGAGAAAGCGTGCGCGGATCGATGATCTCGACTTCGATACCTTCGCCGGCCAGCGTCTTGGCCGCGATAAGCGACTGATTCACCATTCGGGAGATCGCCACGATGGTGACATCGTCGCCCGCGCGTTTGATGTCGCCTTTGCCGAGAGGAATCCCTTCATCGCCATCGGGCACTTCGCCACGGATGCCGTAGAGCACTTTGTTCTCGAAGAACATCACCAGATCGTCATCCCGAATCGCGGAAAGGAGGAGGCCCTTGGCGTCGGCTGGGGTCGAGGGAATCACCGTCTTGATACCGGGCATGTGCGTGAACACGGAATAATGGCAACCCGAGTGCTGGGCAGCAGCATTCACGCCGGCGCCGATCTGCGTGCGAATCACCATCGGGCAACTTGCTTTGCCGCCGAACATGAAACGGAGCTTGGCGCCCTGATCGAAGATCTGATCCATACAGCAGCCGAAAAAGTCGACATACATCAGCTCGGCGACTGGCCGAAGCCCAGTTGCGGCCGCGCCAACCGCCGCTCCAATGAAGCCTGCCTCGGTAATCGGCGTGTCGAGGACACGATTGCGCCCAAATTCCTGGACGAGATTCTTGGTGACACCCATCGGGCCACCCCATGCGTCTTCGTTGATCAAATGGTCGACGTTCGCGCCGCCAGCAATATCTTCGCCCAGCAGAATGACATTGGGGTCTTCACGCATAGCGATTTGCAGGGCTTCGTTAAGCGCGTCCTTCATGGACATGGTTCGGGTTTCACGGGCCACAGCAACCATAGCGGCGGTACTCCTTTATCCGGCTAGTACGAAACGTAGACGTTGGTTAAGGCGTCTTCGGCCTTTGGCCATGGCGCTGCCTTGGCATCGGTCCAGGATTGATCGAGCGCTTCGAGCACCTGTTGATCGATACCAGCGAGCTCATCGATGGTGGCGAGGTCATGATCGATCAGGTAGCTGCGCAGCCCAATGATCGGATCACGATCGCGATGACGAGAGACCTCTTCGTCTGTGCGATAGGTGATGGTGTCGCCCTGGAAGTGACCATAAAAGCGATACGTCTTTGCTTCGATCAGGGTCGGGCCGTGCCCCTTGCGCGCCCGTTCGATTGCCGCACCAGCGGCTTCATAGACGGAGAAGAAGTCGAGACCATCGACGATGATGCCAGGGATGTCGTACGAGGCGGCGCGGTTGGCGATATCGCCCACCGAGACGGCATAGGACGCGGGAGTCGCTTCCGCATAGCCGTTGTTTTCGCAGACAAAGATCACTGGAAGTTTCCAGATGGCGGCGAGGTTGAGCGATTCGTGGAAAGTGCCCTGGTTGGAGGCGCCGTCTCCGAAGAAGGAAACCGCGACCGCGCCCTGACCCCGCACTTTAGCTGTCAGGGCTGCACCACAGGCCAGGGGAAGGCCTGCACCGACGATTCCATTTGCGCCGAGCATCCCTTTGTCGACATCGGCGATATGCATCGAGCCACCCTTGCCATGGCAGACGCCAGTGGATTTGCCCATGAGCTCGGCAACCATGCCGGGGATGCCGACGCCTTTGGCAATACAGTGACCGTGGCCTCGGTGGGTACTGGTGATGTAGTCGTCATCGGTGAGATGGGAACAGATACCGACGGCCACCGCTTCTTCGCCAGCATAAAGATGCACGAATCCGGGAACCAGCCCGTCAGCGAAATTTTTGCCGGCCGCTTCCTCGAATGTGCGGATTTGCACCATTCTGGTATACGCATCGAGGAGTCGATCTCGATCGGGAAGGGAAGTCGTCATTGGCTGCCTCCGTCGCAGGTAAAGAATGTCGATGAGGTCACTTATACGGCAGAAGCCCCTTTCAGGCAAATGGACGTTGCAAACGGATTCACCGCAGGCTTGAGCGGCGTAAACTAACAACCAAGAACAGGAGAAACGAATCTCATGACCCTCGTGCCAACGGGAAGAATCGATTGCTCATCCGCGATTCCCGAGCTCGTTTTCGATCGCCAATTGCACGTGTCGCGCGAAGTGGCATGGGCGGCGTTAACGGAATCGGAGCGTACGGCGCGCTGGATTGGGAGCTGGACCGGCGAGGCAAAACCTGGCAAAACGATCGAATTGGCCTGGCTCGCCGAAGAGGGCGGCCCATCAGAATCAATCCGAATTTTGAGTTGCGATCCGCCGCATCGCCTGGCGCTGGCCGGAGGGCCGGATCCGTCGGCACCCTGGCTCGTGACTCTGGAGCTGTTCGAGGACGAAGACGGGACACGCGTGGAGTTCCGTCAACAGATGAGCAACGGGCTCTCTCCGGCACTGGTCGGCACAGGCTGGGAGTTCTACCTCGATCGTTATGTGGCGGCGCTCGCAGATCGGGAAGCGGCGGACTTCGAGGTTTATCAGACGCTGCAACCACACTATGAAGAGTTGCAGGCCGCTATGACACTCTGCACTGAAGACTGACTCCGATAGCCGCCTCTGAAGGTTAGATTTCCGCGAATATGTTGCTCGCGTGGCGACAATCGCTGCTACCCTCTAAAATACAAAAATGGTTTCTTTGGCATCAGCCACCGTTCACACGCTGAGAATCCTGGCAAGCTCATAACCCGGGTGATTCGCTCAGCAAGCTGGCTTTTGCTTTCGATCAAACAACATTACGAATTTTTGCCGTTGAATCAGCGGTTGGGCGATGTGGTTATCGCCCAACCGCTTCTTGAGTTGGGACACGAATGACGATAGTTGGAACCCGGGCAGACTGGTTCGGAAATATTCGCGCGGACGTGCTGGCCGGGACGGTCGTTGCGCTGGCATTGATACCCGAGGCGATCGCATTTTCGATCATCGCGGGGGTCGATCCGAAGGTCGGACTCTACGCCTCATTCTCGATAGCGGTCATCATCGCGTTCGCCGGGGGCCGCCCGGGCATGATCTCGGCAGCTACCGGTGCGATGGCGTTGCTCATGGTCGATCTGGTGAAAGACCATGGACTGCAATATCTCTTCGCGGCCACCATATTGACCGGCCTCATCCAAATTGCGGCAGGGCTTGCCAGAATCCCGCGATTGATGCGATTCGTTTCAAACTCCGTCATGACTGGTTTCGTCAACGCCCTGGCCATACTTATCTTCATGGCACAGCTACCAGAGCTGCGTGGCGTTACTTGGGTGACCTATGCCATGGTGCTGGCGGGCCTTGCAATCATTTACATCCTGCCGCGCTTTACGAAGTTGCTGCCCTCACCACTCGTTTGCATCGTTGTGCTCACGGCCATATCCATGGCGTTCAACCTGAACGTGCGCACCGTGGGCGACATGGGCGAGCTCCCGAGCTCCCTCCCAACATTTCTCATCCCCGATATTCCGTGGAATCTGGAGTCGCTGCGGATTCTCCTACCGTATGTGATTCCGCTGGCGATCGTCGGTTTGCTCGAGTCCTTGATGACCGCGACCATCATCGATGACTTTACGGACACGGGCAGTAACAAGAATCGAGAAAGCACCGGCCAGGGTATCGCGAACGTCGTCACCGGATTTTTCGGCGGTATGGCTGGATGCGCCATGATTGGCCAGTCCGTTATCAACGTCAAATCAGGGGGGCGAGGCCGGCTTTCCACGCTCTCAGCGGGCGTGTTCTTGTTGATCCTGATCGTGGTACTTGGGGATCTTGTCGGGAAGATGCCCATGCCGGCCCTGGTCGCGGTGATGATCATGGTGTCGATCGGCACCTTTAGCTGGCGCTCGATCGCAAATCTGCGGGTATATCCCCGGACATCGAGTGTGGTCATGCTGGCGACCGTCGCCGTCGTGGTCGCCACCCACAATCTGGCGTACGGGGTGCTCGTTGGAGTTCTTCTAAGCGGGATCTTCTTCGCCTGGAAGATCGGCCAGCTCTTCCAGGTGACGTCGTCGATTACTGACGATGGCCGGATACGCACCTATGTCATTTCGGGACAGGTCTTCTTCGCCTCGACGCAGTCATTCGTCGCAGCGTTCGATTTTCAGGAAGGGCTCGAAACGGTGGTCATCGACCTCACAAGAGCACACTTCTGGGATATTTCAGCAATTTCCGCATTGGACAAAGTCGTGTTGAAGTTCCGCCGCGACGGGACCGTCGTCGAGATTATTGGCATGAATGAGGCCAGTTCGACGATGGTGGACCGGCTGGCAGTGCATGATAAGGCAGACGCAATCGACTACGTTCCCGGCCACTAGGTGCTCCGCCAGGAGGAAGAAACCATGCGTATCGTGGCTTATATCGACCGGTCAGACTACGCATCAAGCGTTTGCCGGCATGCGGCCTGGGCAGCTACCAAGCTGCAACTTCCCGTCTCGCTGGTCCATGCGATCGAGCATCCGATCAGCCCGGAGGGGCGAGATCTTAGCGGGTACTTCGCCATAGACGCCCCTGAGACTGTTTTGGAGGATCGTGTCGCGCAAGAGGAAATCCGTAATCGGGCGGTCCTGGAAGAGGGACATCGATTGCTGGATGTGGCCGCGGAGACAGTCAAAGGCGAGGGTGTCGCTGACGTGGCCGAGCGACTTTATCAAGGAACGATCGCTGAACATATGAAACAGCACCAGGCCGACACGGCGATGGTGATCGTCGGGAAACAGGGTGAGACGGCAGGACGCGATTCGCGTCGTCTCGGGTCGACTGTTGAAGGAGTGGTTCGCAGCGCCCATTCGCCGGTGTTGGTTGCCGCCCAGACCTTCGAACCAATCGATCGTGCGGTCATTGCGTGGGATGGGGGACGCAACGTCGCGGAGGCAGTTGGATTTATCGCGGCATCCGGATTTCTCGCAGGAATCGAGGCGACGTTACTGCACGTCGACGAACGGGGCGACCAGAACGAACCAGGAGCAGCGGTCCTTGAACAACTGAGAACGAGTGGAGTTTCCGTGAAGGTCGATCACCGGACGGGAAGGGTGGCGGAAACCATCGTGCAAGCTGCGACCGAACTATCAGCGCAACTGATCGTCATGGGCGCATTCAGCCAGTCCCGTATCCGGCATCTCGTATCAGGGAGCACGACTCGCGAGGTACTGCGTGTCGCTCCGTGTTCGGTCCTGGTAACGCATTGACCTACGCCGCAGCACGGAGCCGATCCGGGCTCACTTGAACCTGACGGCAGGTGCAACGATCAGGAGTTTGCCAGCCCCACTGAGAGGCCGTCATTTCCCTGGGCGCCCCAGCAGGCCATGAAACGATCCCAGGGTACTTCGAGCTCATATTGCCGGTCCCAGTTTGTCTCAGTTGGGCCAAGCAAATCGCGGATGACGACGACCTCGTCGTTGTAGCCAATGACCACCATAGCGTGATCGTTGCTTAGCACGACCTGGATTTGCTCACCTGCCGGGGTGATCCAGGTTGCTGGGACCCAATCCTTGAAATCGACCGTGATCTTGATCCAGATCAGACGGCCTCGGTCGAGATGGTTCTTGATGCGCTGCTGGGACTTGATCACCTTGGTGTAGAGCCCGTAGTGCTGGAAGATCTGGCGCATGACCGGTCCGGTGGTGCGACAGAGGAAGTTCCAGCTGTAGTCACCGGAATACGACGTGGTGATATCGCCGCCGTAGATGGAAACCCCATTGTCGCTCCACTCGTAATACGGCTCCAACCGGTAGTCGATCGGAATGAGCTGGAGCTGCTCGGCCATGGTGACGTCGATGTCGAAGGTTTTGAGGATGGCCCACGAAGCATCGAATTCACAGGAGTACTGATAAAAGGGACCGGTCTTGCTGGCAGTCCGGACGTACGCAATGTATTCCGATGGATTGCGCCAGGGAGCGGGGTCGTTCAGAACCGGCGCGGACTCTGCCAGCGCCCGGGATGGGGAGTACCAAACCCCCGGCCAGCGTTGCGGCGGCCCCGGTCAGCAGGTTGCGGCGCGAAAAAGACGAAGAAATAAGACGCATCGATGAGAATCACTTTCCTGGAGAAACAAACCTATTGACAAAACGGACGCGCATAGGGGTTGAGCGCGGAATTCCGCCCGGAACGTATGGTTCATTGTGCCCAAACACTAGCTAGCTGGTCGAATTCTTGGACTTTCCATGAGATTTGGTCATAATTGCTTTTACTCAAACGTATGAGAAAACGGTTTCGTTTTCGGAGAGGGGTTTTTTGTGAAGCGATTTGCGCATCGTAGCGCGTGGTTGTACAGCCTTATGGCTGTTGTTCTGTTGGCGGGGTCTTTCTTTGCCGCGTTCTCGCATGGGGCGAAGGCGCAGGACGAGAAAGTTTTGCGGGTGCATCAGGTGACTTTTCCTGAGAATCTCGATCCGCAGAAGTCGTCTTTTTCCTCGGAAATCGCCGTGCTGGCACTCAACTATGAGGGTCTGACCCGGCAGGACAACGACCTGAACACGGTCCCGGCCGCGGCCGAGAGCTGGGAGTTCAACGAAGACGCTACCCAGTTGACCTTTCATCTCCGTGATGGATTGATGTACAGCGACGGAACGCCGATCACGTCGGAGAACTTCCGCTACGCAGTCGAGCGAACCTGCGATCCGAACACGGCTGGTGAATACCAGGGCATCCTGTTCGAGATCAATGGTTGCGCCGACTTCGCCGCGATCGATCCGGCAGACACCACCGCCTACGACACCGCGAAGGCGGCCCTGGGTGCTACCACTCCGGATGACAAGACCCTCGTCTTGAACTTCGGCGCTCCGGCTCCGTATTACGCGACTGTTGCCAGCCTTTGGGTCTTCTACCCGACTCGTGCCGACCTCATCACCGATGCGGCCGAGGACTGGTGGAAGGATCCGGCCATGCAAATCGGTAACGGTCCCTTCCAGATCACCAGCATCGACGAGGGGCTGCAGATTGCCTTCGAAGCGAACCAGAACTACTGGGGTGGTTCGCCGCTCCTGAACGGCATCGAATATGTCTACCAGGGTGAGTCCGCCATTGCCATCGAGGCGTTCCGTGCCGGGGACCTCGACATTGTCGACGTCGATGCCGCCCAGATCCCGGCGGTTTCGGCCGATAGCACGCTTTCGCCTGACATGATCCAGTACGCGGTTGCATCCAGCTACAACCTGGCATTCAACCTGACCCAGGAGCCGTTCACTGATATCAAGGTCCGCCAGGCGTTCTCGCAAGCCTTCGACCGCGATACATACTGTGGAATCATCCGCAATGGCGACTGCAATCCCACGATGAGCTGGATTCCGCTCGGCCTGCCGGGCGCGATCGAAACTGATCTCTACGGATACGACCCAGAAGCCGCCAAGGCTGCCCTCGCTGAGTCATCCTATGGCAGCGCCGAGGCTCTTCCGGAAATCACCATGTACTTCAACAGCAATGACTCAGCCAACACCGCTCGCGCGGAGTGGGTCGCTGGACAGTACAAAGAGATTCTTGGTGTCGATATCAAGCTGTCTCCGACCGAAGGCACCGCGTTGACGGCGCTGCGCAAGGACCCGACCACCTTCCCGCAGATGTTGCTTGTTGGTGGCTGGATCCAGGATTACCCGGATCCGCAGAACTGGTTGAGTGTCTACTGGACATGTGACGCTGCATTCGCTCTGCGCTTCGGTTATTGCAACGAGGAACTCGATGCAATCCTGAATGAGGCCGACACGTTGACTGATCAGGACGAGCGGCTTGCGCTCTACGAGCAAGCCGGTGAGATGCTGGTGAACGACATTCCGGGACCGTTCCTCTATAACGGAACCAATGTCGCCCTCGTCAACCCGGATGTGACCGGCTACACCGCCACGGCGCTCGACGTCGAATGGCCTGGTCAGTTCACATCCCTTCTGACGATCGACAAGACGTCGTCGTAACTCGCACATGATCGAAGGGACGGAGGTGCCAACCTCCGTCCCTTCATCGTGCATACTTCGTTCACTCGTCAAACCCCACAGTTGAATACGCGCATCGATGCGCACTCGCGAGCAGTCTCATGTTGAGCTTTATCATCAATCGTCTTCTCTGGATGATTCCGGTTGTGATCGTGGTCGCCGGAGTCACTTTTTTCCTGATGTACCGAGCTCCCGGCGGGCCCTGGGATCGGGAGAAGCCGCTTCCCCAGTCGACGATCGAACAGCTGAACCGCAAATTCTCGCTCGATAAACCGACATGGCTCGATACCGTGGGTCTCGCGGACGAGTGGAATGACGGAACACGCAATCCCATTAAACTGGGACATGTGTTGGTCGACACCCAATTCTTTAATTACCTGGCTAATGTTTTTCGTGGAGATCTTGGTCCGACCTATGCCTCTCGCGGGACGGAAAGCGTCCAATCGGTCATCATCAACAAATTCCCCGTCTCATTAAAGATTGGGGTGGTGGCGGTGCTTTTCGCCATCATCATCGGAATACCACTTGGGGTGGCCGCGGCCTTGCGGCAAAACTCACCGGTCGACTATATCTGTATGTTTGCTTCGACCTTAGGCATTGCTGTGCCCACGTTCGTGAGTGGGCTCATCTTATTGATATTTATGAGCCGGATGCTTCATATTTCTCCGATCAGGCGACCGGACGAGTGGCACGGCCTGTTCAGCACGGCCTATATCCTGCCGGGCATCGTGCTTGGCCTCGGCACCACGGCGTATGTCACGCGTTTGACTCGCGCTAGCGTGTTGGAGATCAAACAACAGGACTATGTGCGAACAGCAAGAGCCAAGGGCCTGAGCGCGCAAACCGTTACCCGCAGGCATATCTTGCGCAATGCTCTGTTGCCGGTGGTCACCATTCTTGGTCCAGCCGCAGCTGATCTCATTACCGGATCGATCATCATCGAAACGATCTTTGGCGCTCCTGGACTCGGCAGCACGTTCGTTACCTCGATTGGCAAGCGAGACTATTCTGCGCTTGTCGGCATTACGATCTTCTACGCATTACTGATTGCGCTTGCGAATTTGCTGGTGGATATTAGTTACGGGTTCCTCGACCCGCGCATCCGGACCTCACGATGACCGCTCGCGAACCAATTGCCGATCTCGTTCTTGAAGGGCCGTCCGTCGCATCGACGGGAGATACGCCGCTGGCAACGCCGGTGCTGGGCGATCTTTCGATGACCAAGAAGCCACGCAGTCTCTGGTCTGACGCCTGGCGTCGCTTCAAGAAGAACCGGGTAGCGCTCGTTGGTCTGGGATATCTGATCTTTTTGATCTTCGTCGCGATCTTTGCGCCGTGGCTGGCTACGAACAATCCCGTAAAAGCCGATGTCGTCAATGCTGGAACGCTGCGGCAAGCCGCCTGGGTGACAGATCCGAATCCGCTCAAAACTGGGCAATGGACCTATCCGCTCGGCACCGATTCCATCGGCCGCGATGTCTGGAGCCGGTTGATCTACGGCACGCGGGTATCGCTGATCGTCGGTTTCATCCCGATGCTGGTCATTCTCGCAATTGGCGTTCCATTTGGGCTTATTGCTGGATATAGCGGTAGTCGAGTCGACAATCTGATGATGCGTATTACCGATGTCGTCTACGCGTTCCCGGCATTGTTGCTGGCCATCATCATGCAGATCTCGTTTGGCGATACCTGGTTCGGCAGCTTGTTGAACGGATTGGTCCTGCTCTTCGTGAGTCTCTCTATCGTCAACTGGACGGGAGTCGCGCGTCTTGTGCGCGGATCGACGATCTCGCTCAAAGAGAAAGAGTTCGTCGAAGCGGCGCGGGCGTCAGGCGCATCGCATAGCAGCGTGGTCCGGAAACACATTTTTCCGAACACCCTCAATTCGATCATCGTGGCAGCCGCATTCGTGATTCCGAGTGCAATCATTGCTGAGGCGGTACTCAGTTATCTCGGCGTTGGTCTCGCGCCAAGTGTCAATCCGGATACGCCTTTCCCCACCAGTTGGGGGCAGATGATTCTGGATGGATCGAAGTTCTATCAATCGCAGCTCTGGATGCTGCTTGGCCCCGCATTGGCGATTGCACTGATCACCCTGGCATTTACGTTTGTGGGCGACGGTTTGCGAGACGCTCTCGACCCGCGCGGCCAAGACTGACAATTCGAATTGCGAACTTGAGGATAAGGCGCCGGGTCGAACGACCCGGCGCTGCTTGTTTTAACGAACTGGCCGCTCGAAGATCAGCTCGAGACCGTCAATCTCGTCCATCTGCTCTCCCACCTGAACGAAACCATAGGGAGCGATGGTTGCCAGCGACCCCGGGTTGTCCGGGCTCACCGACGCGCGAACGGTACGAACCTCAGGGTGATCTGCGGCATACGCGATAAGTCCACCGAGGGCCGCGGTGGCGAAGCCTCGCCGGCGGTAGGCAGGGTGAACCGTATAGCCAACCTCGACCATGCCGAGCTCATCTGGTGGGCCATGAAAACCTGCATGCCCGACGATGTCGCCAGTTTCCCCGTCGATGATGACACGAACAAGCCATTGGCTGGTCGACGGGTCATTGCGGATCTGATCCAGTCGATAAGTCCAGAGCCAGTCATCTTCGAGGAGAACGGGAGGAAGGTCGCGCCCAAAGGCGATGCTTGCCCGATCGATCGAGCCCGCGACCAGGGCTTCGAGAACGAGATCGGAAAGGATCGCGAGCTCGATCGATGGGAGCTGCCTTGACGGCTGCGGGTTATCCAGCACAGATCACCGTGTTGGATTCTCCGGCCGGGAAATCGGCCTGCGGGTTGGCAAGCTGCTTGCCAACCGCCAGGAATCGATTCCCGACGTATACGCGAAGACCGGCGAGGGAACCGGACTTTGCCTGGCGTGTTGCGGCGGCAGACCGCAACGTACGATTCGACACTTCGCGCTGCATTTCAAACATATGGTTGCGCATCGACACTTCGACGCCGGGTCCGAACTGCACCTTAGCTGCTCCTTATTCTTCCACACGATCCAATGTATTTTGAAACCGCTCGAACGATGCGTGACGCCTCTTATTTGTCACAATCCTATGATGCGTCGAATGCGCTGCGCTGGCATCAGGCATATGACGTATTTGCGCATACGTATATCCAGAAAGAAGACGCATCGTCCGGATTACGGACGATGCGTCGCTGCCTGCTGAAAAATTCGATCGCTGCTTCGCACTAGCTGCAGTGCGAGCCGAATTCTTTGTAACGAGGCGGCTCTTCAGCATGGTAATCTCGACAAAGCAGGACGAGGCGATCGAGGAAGACATTGAAGAGAGCTTCCCCTTTTTCGCAGAGGCAACGAAGGGATCACCCATAACGCCGTTGGCCATCTCTCGACGGCGCTCGGGGAAGATGGCGTATTTCTGCACCTCCGGGCTGAAGTGCCGGCGCCACTCGTCTTTGACCATCAGGGAGTCATCGATGAGGTCGCCTCGCAAATACTGTTGAAGGCTGGTTTCCCATTCGCCGCCATGACCGATGCTGTCGTCGGCGTCGCTCATCGCTTTCAGCTCATCGAGTGCCATGTTCCAGTAGGTGAGTGCAAGCGCCCAGACATCTTCCTCGGCGAGCTTGACCGACGTGACCCACGTGGGTGCTTCGTTACCGCCATGACCATTGAGCAGAATGATGCGATGGAAGCCGTTCGCCCAGATGCTGCGGGAGATATCGCACAGCATACCGATAAAGACTTCCAGTCCGAGCGTGATGGTGCCGACCTCTCCCATGTTGTAATGGGTGAAACCGTAGTTCACGGGAGGAGCGACGATGACTGGGAAGTCGTCGATCGCTTCGGCTGCGCGGATTGCGAGGTGGTACGGAATCGAGATGTCGACATCCATTGGGCAATGGGGACCGTGCTGCTCGATCGATCCGACCGGAACGATAACGACCGGGCGGTTCTCGAGGGCGGACATGAGCTCGTGGCGGTGCATCTCCTGCCAGAGCACTTTCTTCCCGGACGGTGGGCGAATAAGCATTGCGTGTTCTCCTAGCTTTTCCGAAGTGTTAGTTCGCGAATTCGGCTGCCAACGATGACCGCTTCTTCCTCGGTCAATCCATGCGGCAGGACGCCTACCTGATTTTTATCGGCATAAGACTCGGCAGCGGCGATAGGCTGGTCGCCGGTCAACAGCGCATTGACGAGTGCGTAGCTGCCTATGCCCGTGACCGACTCTTCGATTTCCGCCCAGATAGCGGGATAGCGTGCCGGCGGTGCGCTGGTGCGATGCACAGTCACTCCGGGAACGCCGTCCAGCGATTCATGCACGATATCGAGGATGCGGTCCCAGCGGGCCCAATCGTCCTCGTCCTTGCCGGCAGCGAACGTCTTGAGTGCGGTGAGCAGACCCACGATCTCCTCACGCCCGACCTTGAGCGCACGACCGAATCCCTGCGTGGGTACGCCGCGAACGCGACCCTCGTCGATGAAATGCCGCTTCGACCAGGTTTCGGCGCGGACGTCCATGTCCTGCTGTTGCAGGGCAACTGAATCGATCAGGTCGGCACGACCAGCAAGCACGCCACTCGATTGTGGTCCGCCAATTGCTTTGCCGCCGGAGAAGGCGACCAGATCGGCTCCATCGGCAATGAACTTCTGGAGGTTGGATCGGGGTGGGAGCTCGGCGGCGGCGTCGACAATGACCGGCACACCCTTGGCATGCGCGATCTCTGCGACTTCCTTGAGGGAGAGGGTGCCCGGAGTATCGAGAATGGGGCAGAACACGGCCACCGTCTTGTCGGTGATCGCGTCCTCGATCTGCCAGCCGAAGGTTCCACCGGCACCCGGATAGCCCAAAGTTCCCACTTCGACGAAGGTGATCCCCGCAGCGCGCACGGCATGGTCGTACGCGTTCCGATGGCCCTTTTGCACGACCACTTCGTTTTTCATGCCGGTAGTGTCCGGCAGGCGGTCCATTTTCGAGACATCCATGCCTGCCAGACAGGCAGCAGTGCCCAGCGTCAGGGCGGCTGCCGCGCCCGTCGTCACATAGCCTGCTTCCGCTCCGGTGATCTCCGCGATCACCGCACCAGCTTTTGCTTGCAGCTCGTCGATTTGCACGAACGACGCAGCCGCTTCGCTCATGGCCGCAAGGACGTCGGGCGCCATGCGACTGCCACCGAGACGAGTGAGCGTGGCCGCAGCGTTGATGACCGGGGTTACACCGAGTTCCTGGTAGACCGACACGTTAGCTCGTCACCTCTTTCAAATGAAACCGAATTTCACGGCATCATAGGCGAGCTATCGAGGCTGAGCAACGGGCTATCCAAACGGTGGGCTATTTTGCGTTCAGGTATCCGATTCCATCCTGCAATCGAAGCTGCGGCTTCCCAGCCAATTCTGCAGTTGCAGAGTTGTCGGTGCAGTTATCGATGTCCAGCATCTTGAGTTGGTCTTTGGTGACCGGTGGGCGCAGTTTTTTCGGCAGTGGCGACGAAAGCGCGACGACTCCGCCGACCAATCCGGCAGGAATGTGCACCTTCTTCTTCGAGGTGCCTATCTGCTTTTGGATGATGTCGATGATTTCATCGTACGAAAGAATATCGGGACCACCCAGCTCGTAGGTCTGGCCGTAGGATGCCGGGTTGCTAACCGCCCAGGCAAACGACCGGGCGACCTCGGAGACGTTGACCGGTTGGAAGAGCGACTTCCCGGAACCGGCAATTGGCACAACTGGTGCGCTCCGAACCAAATCCGCCAATTGATTGATAAAGCCGTCGTCCGGTCCAAAGATGATCGAAGGGCGGAATATCGTGTAAGGGATGCCGCTCTCTTTGACAGCTTCCTCACCCTGATGCTTGGCATAGAAATAGGGATACTCGGGGTCGTCGCGAACGCCCATTGCGCTCATGAGAATGAAATGCTCGACACCGGCTCGCTTTGCTTCTGCCACCGTATTCTCGGTTCCCTGGCGGATCACCGTATCGAAGGTCGCGCCATCCGATTCGGTAATGATTGCCACCAAATGGATAACCGTTTTGCAACCTTCCATCGTGCCCTTCAGGGAGGCTGCATCGGTAACGTCTCCGGTCACGTACGTGGCATCAGGGTTGCGCTGCCCCACGTCGCCCTCACGAACGAGAACCTGGAGCTTGCGTCCCTTGAGGGCTTTTTGGATTTCGGTGCCTACGAAACCGGTTCCACCAGTGATAAAGATCCGATCGTTGCTTGCCATGGGGAATTGACTCCATATAAGTTTCATGTCGTTGTTGAAAAGTAGGATTAAATCTCAACCAATGATAAAGGTTTATCGCAATGAGCGTCGTTCTGTGAGGTGCCAGTATTCGACTCGCCTGCAGATTCACGCTCACGATGGGAAATCTGGTCGTCAAATCCCGCTGCCGGTGAACTTCTTGTGACGGCGAGTAACGCTGAGGTGAAGTGACAACGACGTGCATGACCAGGCGGGGACGCGGGTGACGCCGGGCGATGAAACGTGAGGGGAGATGATGCGCTGGCTATTCAGGAACACCAATTGCGCGTAGCCAGGGCAACCGTCTTCGCGCATGTGAGCATATTCGCGATGGTGACAGACTCGTTCGGTGCGTGCGCGCCGCCGACATCATCGGCGCCGTACATAAGACAGGGGATCCCGGCAATGTTGATGAAATGGCGCATGTCAGCGCCGTAGGTCACACCTTTAACGGCGGGAAAGGCCCCGGTTACTGCCCGATGCGCGTCTGAGACTGTGCCGACCAATGCGTGGTCGCCTTCGATTTCCGACGGTGCGAATTGCCCGCTGAACCATTCGACGCGGGGGGGATGCTCTGCCAGCCACGGATCGCTGGCGGCTGCCTGCATAACGACGGCAACGAGTTCAGCTTTGAATTGCTCGAGGGTTTCCCCCGGAACCAACCCGGCACGCCCTTCCGCAATCAACCAATCGGGAACTGAGGAGGGCCAGGATCCAGATTGGATCACACCGATGTTAATGGGAATCTTGTTCGCGATTGCTTCGTAAAGCGGGTGGTCGATGGTGCGATTGCGTTCAGCTTCAAATTCGTTCAGAGCAGCGTAAATCGGCAGGAAGCAATCGAGTGCGCTGATACCCTCGTTGCGCGTTGCGGCATGGGCGGATTTGCCAGCGATATGAATGCGGAAGACAAGCGAGCCACCCTGCGCAACGACGATGTTCAACGCGGTCGGTTCGGTGATGATGCAGGCATCGGCGGTATATCCGCGCAGGATTGTCGCGAGTGTGCCGGCACCGCCGTCCTCCTCTGAGATGACGCTTTCGACAATCACGTCACCTTTCGGTTGCCAACCGCTTTCGCGCAAGGCGGCCGCGACCAGAATATTGGCAACGACGCCGGCCTTCATGTCGAGTGATCCGCGCCCAAAGATTCGGCCGTCGATGATTTCCGCCGAGAAAGGATCAACCTCCCATTGATCCGGAGCGCCCGGTTCGACGGTATCGATGTGGCCGTTCAGGATCATCGATTTTCCGCCACCGGATCCACGCCAGATGCCAACGACATTGGGCCGACCAGCGAGCGTTTCGAACTCGCCAACATGCTCGGCGTAGGGGGCCAGTTCGGCGACTGATGGCTCCCAGACATCGACCTCCAGGGAGAACTCGCGCATTGCCGCGGCAACGATCTGCTGAACGGCATCTTCATTTCCCGTCAAACTGGGCGTTCGCACGAGCTCCTGCAGGAGTGCCGTTGCGCGCGGGGCCAGTCGGTCGACAGCCTCGATCACCTGATGATCGGAGATTGCGGTCATATCTGTCTCCTCACGGGGATTCGATTACAAGATAGCAACGCGGGTCGCCGAGAGCCGGGCAAGGTCATCTCGCATCCCTTCGAGCGCATATTGGTCCCAGAGCGCTTTGAATTGCCGATATGTTTGCTGCCGTTCAGCGTGTTGCCGGGAGAGCAGCCCATACAGCCCACTTTGAGGCGCATCGGGTGGCCGGCGAAGCATGGCGGTGGTGAGCGCACGATAGGTCGATGGGTGGGAGGAGGCGAGCGCCGCGTTGAGACTGGTAATTTCCTCCGCGGTCAGCGTTATGAGCTCATCCGCAATCAATGCGATGCGAACATCGAGATCGTGGAGATTCCCCAGTTGCTCCTGTAACGCCTTGACCCGTTCGATCTGGCGACTGCCTTCGTCTCCGAAGACGGATGAGAAGAGTTCGAGGGTATAGCGCAGCCGTTTCGCGGAGATACGCATGTTATGCAATTCGGTGGTAGCAAGCGGATTGGCGATAATCGGTTCCCAGGAGTAAAGCTCTCCGACCCGTACACGCAAAATGCGGCGCGCATTGAGATCGAGCGGTGCATCGGGATCGAGTCGACCGACCGGCCATGCTTTCGTCATTCGCGCTTACCAGATTCATCCGCTGGAAAGCGGCGTCGGGTTTCGTCGCGTATTTCCCGCTTGTTCAACTCCTGGAGAAATGCTTCCATTTCGTCGCGGGCAGCGATACGTTCTCGTTCAATCCGCGCTATCAGCCGGTCGATGCCGGGGCGCTCGTTGGGTGGGGCGTCCTCCCGCTCGGACGTGAGGTATTCCAACATGACATCGCGATCGCGCACGGCACCCAGTTCAGCAGTGATTTCTTTGGCGACTGCATGAAGCGGCTGGTACCAGGACGCCGGAAAGGCAGGCGCAGCTACGTCCATTGCTGCTCGTAGCCGCCTCGATGCAACGCGGACGTCGTGCACACCCTCGATGTCGGTGCCTTCGACCGCGCGTGGCACCGCTATCCAGACTTCCTCCCAGCGCGCCCCAATCAAGGTGCGCATGGCGTCACGATAGGTGGGTTGTGTCATTTACAGCTCGCCCGTACAAGCCAATCGCAGGAGCCCGGCTCGGATCCCGCTCGGTGCTCCGACGATGAGCGTTGGACGGCAAATATCGGCGATGGCCATCGCGGTTGCAATGCCGGCCGGGAGCACTCGGGCTCGATCGATAGTGACGTCGATTTTGCGCGAGAGCTCGGCGGAGGTCACAGCACTTGTCGATTCAAGTGCAGTTTCGACAAGACCGATTGGCACCGGGAAATCACGCGGGAGAAGGCGGCCCAGGAATTCGCCGGTTCCCCCGACAACAACGAGCCGAGCCGACCGAGCGGGCAGCTCGAGGTGCGCAATGCGGCTACGCACTTGCGCGCGCATATTTTGAATTACGTCTGCATTGGGTGGGTCCCCAGGAGGGAACTCATCAGTGAGCCGGCCGGATCCGATCGGGAGCGAGATTCCCGAGATCATTTCACCATCAATCGCGACAATCAGCTCAGTGCTGCCGCCGCCAACGTCGGCCACGACCATGGTGCCATTGCGGTCGATCGAGCGGGACAACCCGAGAAAAGTGAGCTCTACCTCGCGCTCTCCGGCAATGGTCTCCACAACGATTCCGGTAGCTTCTTCTATGCGTTCGATGAATGCCGGTCCGTTACTGGCAATGCGCATAGCCTCAGTTGCCACCGCAATCTTGCGCCCTGCGCCAAGGGCGGCGGCCTGCAACGCCATCTCTTCGAGCGCTGCCACCGTAGCATCCATGCGATCCTGTTCCAGCAATCCGCTCCGGTCGACGCCTGCCGAAAGCCTGGTCGTGGCGGACCGCCATGCGAACTCGCGGGACGTCCCGTCAGCACCACAACGGCCGACAGACATCTTCACCGAATTCGATCCGAGATCGAAAACCGCAATGATTTCACCTGGTTCAGCGGGAAGGCTCAATTTCGGGGCTTCTCAGATGTCATAACCTGCCCTTCCCACCACCTGCTGGTTGGGTACCGGGTCAAACTCTTCTAGGTATCATAATTCAGAAAGATAAAGGAATGGCGAATGACGAGGAAGCAGGAGGTGCCCGGCATGACCCAAGAGCCAGGACAAGCAGAAACACTCTTGCGCGAGTCCGCCGAAGCTGAGCGGTCCCTCATCGATGCAGAATTTGCCGCCGAGCAACAACTGGTGATGGCTGAAAAACGGTATCGCCATTCGCTCGAAAAGCTGGAACGTTCGCAGCAGCGGGTTGAGCGTCGACGGCGCGAGTTCGAACAGGCGCGCTCTCGGCTTGACCAGTGCCAACTCGAACGCGCCGCAGGGCCGCACATTCGACGGGTCCTGGTCGCCCGGCCGACGCTACCCCGGCCCGCTCGCGACGATTCCCGCGCGCGTCCGCGCACTCCAAAAACAGACGAACCGGCACCCGAAGGCGCCGGTTCGAACGGTTCAGATCCCGAAAAGAAAAGTTAGACCGAAACTGGTTGCCCGGCTAGTGCCATGACCGCCGGAGCACCAACGGCGACATCTGACGCGATCTTGCCTTTGCCGTCGATCAACACGGCTGAGGGTGTGCCCCCTGCGCCAAACTTGCGCCCAGTGGAGAAGCCTTCGTCCATTAGCATGCGCATCGGGATTTCCAACGCCTTGTTCGCTTCCACGGTGCCAGTGGTTACCAGCACCATTTCTGGCGCGGTCTTCGGCTTGTCTTTAGCCCACGCTTTCAGATCGTCCGCCATTCGCTTGCAGAAGCCGCAACCGGGATTCCAGAAAACGAGCAACGTATCTTTCGTGTGGCGCTGGAGATCAAACTCCTTGCCATCCAAGTCCTTTAGCTTGACCTCTGGTGCCTTCTCGCCCTTCTTGGTGGGGGGCTCGGCTTTCGCGGCGGGTGCCGAGGGCGCCGGTTTCTTGCCCGAGGCAAGTGCGATCACGTTTGGGGAGCCGACGGCGATTTCCGATGCGATCTTGCCCGTCGGATCGATCAAGATAGCGGACGGCGTACCCGTGGCGCCGAACTTGCGACCCGTGACAAATCCGTCGTCGAGCACCGTGGTCGAGCTCAAGCCCATTGCCTTGTTGGCTTCGACCGTGCCAGTCGACACCAGAATGACTTCGGGAGCACCGTCGGGCTTGTCCGTTTCCCAGGCTTTAATGTCGTCGACCATTTTCTTGCAAAACCCGCAACCGGGGTTCCAAAAGACGAGCAATGCCTGCTTGCCCTTGTAGTCCGACAGCTTGACGGTTTTGCCATCGAGGTCAGGAAGCTCCATGTCCGGCGCGGCTTGTCCCACCAGATTCGGCCGCTGAGGCGCCGCCGGCTTAGCGGGGGCAGCGGGAGCACCACCATTCGCGGCGGCGGCCGCAGGTACGGCTGCTGCCGCGGCAGCAGGGGCCGCTGGGCGGGCCGCTGCAAGCCCGGTCGAGCTGGCCAGCAATGTGCGAATGGCTTCACCGCCACCCGAAACCGGGCTGGCGATCTTGCCGGTGCGATCGATCAGCACCGCGGATGGAGTGCCGATGGCCTTGTAGTCGTTGGAGACTGCACGATTCTGCTGGATAAGAACATTCGAAATACCGTGCTCGGAGACCTTCGCCTTGTTGTCTTCGGCAGATCCAGACGTGATGACCGCGATGTTGAGTTTGCCAATGTTGTCCCGCTGCCACTTGCCAACGTCAGGCAAGAGCGCGTTACACGGCCCACAGGTCGGATCAGTGAAGAGAACCATGGTGGGCAAACCGTTGGAGCGGATGGCATCCAGGGTCTGCGTTTCGCCGAAGAGTCCTTCGAGCTTGAATGCAGGTGCAGCTGTGCCTACTGGCAGGCCCGGAGCAGGAGCGGCTGCCGCCGCGGCGGCCGGTGCGGCCGCGATGCCAGGTGCGCCACTATTTTGTTGACCGGCTTCGATGGAATCGAGCCGAAGCAGCACGCGTCCGTTCTGACCAAGGAGATGGACCAGAATGTAACCGATAGCGGCTACTGCCACGATCAGCGCGATAAAGAGAATTGTTGCAATGATTTCGAAGGTGCTCAAATCGCCCATCCATCCAAACAGGCTCGCGCCTGCGCTACCGTACGAAAACGACCAACGATCCGTGCCGAAGAGAATAATGAAGAGTGCCACGAGGCCCAAAAGGCCGTTTCGAATCAGCGTGCGAGTTCCCGCCGGTTCTGAGTGGATTTGCCCAAAGCAGTGACAATCGGGCGCGCGCCCCTGGCTCATGTTGTAGGCGATCCCACCAACGAACGTGGCCAGCAAAAGGAAGGAAAGAATAGCGCCCCACCACGCGGTACTCGTGGGAATGAGTAGCAACGCAGTGATGAGTTCTACGATCGGCAGTCCGAAGGACGCGGGTCCCGCCATCGATTCGGGAACGCCGAAATCGCGCATGGCCTTGCGTGACCCCTGAAGATCGAGAAACTTCCCTATGCTGGAAACCAGAAACGTGACTGCCAGCACAATTCGCGCGAGAAGAAGAAGGAATTCCATCAGTTACCCCGGTACAACCGCAAACAAGGTCTCGCTGATCCGAATCTGGCGGCTGTAAAGTTACAGGATTCTAGCATCTTATGAATCGTACACTCCTCGCGTAGTGAGGAAAAGAGGACCTATCTGGATGGGTAGGGTATGACGACGTGATCGAACACAAGGCGGCGTTTTGACAGAAACGAATTTTGGTCCGGGCGAACTCATGAGCGGGGTTGTGGTGCGTGCCCACGGTAAGTGGTTCACGGTCGAAGTACCGGGATCCGACACGATCTGGCTGGCAACACCGAAGGGAACATTGAAACGGGGACGGCAACGCTCGGACCCTGTGGTGGTTGGCGATCGGGTGAAAATCGTAGATGTTGGTGATGGGGAAGCCCGCATCGAGGAAGTTGCCGAACGACGCTCAGTGCTCACGCGTCCGCAGCGCGGTTCAAAGGTTAACGATCAAATCCTGCTCGCCAATCTCGATCAAGCCCTCTTTGTGTTTGCGGTGCGGAATCCCGAACCGCATCGGCGCATGCTGGATCGCTTCCTCGTGCTCGCCGAGGATCGCGGATTGACCGCTATGATCGGCGTCAACAAGATCGATCTGGACGAGGTCTTGCCCGACGGCGAATTGCTGTCCCGATCCTTTTTCGGAGATTACGAGTCGATCTATCCCGTTTTCATGTTCAGCGCTCGCAGCGGTGCTGGTGTTCCGCCGCTGCGGGCCGCCATGCAGAATAAGACAACGGTATTGACCGGTCCATCAGGCGTCGGCAAGTCAAGCATTCTCAATGCATTGGGAGCGGAGCGCATTCGGGAAGTCGGGGCGATTTCCGAGGCCACCGGAAAGGGACGGCATACGACGACCTCGGCCGAGCTGATCCGGCTCGACGCAGAAACCTTCGTTGCCGATACACCGGGCATCCGGTCGTTGGCGATGCACGGCGTGGATCCCGACCGGCTGGACTGGTGCTTCCGAGAGATGCGGCCTTTTCTTGGTCGCTGTTTTTACGCCGATTGCAAGCATTTGTCCGAACCAGGTTGCGCAGTACTCGAGGCTTTGGCGAACGGGCTTATCGGACAGGAGCGCTACGAGAGTTACGCCGCGCTCCGGCGCGGGGAACGCGATTGATGTTCGATTCCGCTACCGGACAATCGATTCTTCTGGGGTCTCGCCGTACTGAAATTCGTCGATCCACGGTTTGCCTTCCGCGAAGCGGCTCGAACGGAAAGCCGTCATGTCCATCAACTTCGGCTCCCCCTCGGCAATCCACTCCGCCAGAATCAGCCCAATGGCGGGTGCGGTTTTGAACGAGGATCCGCTGTCGCCCGCCATGATGAACAATCCATCGTACTGATCGAGCTTGTCGATGATCGGGTGACCGTCAGGGCTCTGCATATAGACGCCAGTCCAACCGCCGCGCATGGTGGAGTTGGCGAACGCGGGGAATCGCCTGGCGAGTACCGTGCGCGCCATATCGATGTAGGACTGCTCGAGCGATTCTTCGAAGTCTGAAGGATGCGTTCCGTCCCGATCCCCGACGGTGACACCGATAAGCGTTGTAGTGGATGTCACCGGAGCGATCCATGCCCGGTTGAGCGAGTCGATGACCACTCGATGCCGGCGATAGGCGGGCAGATCGTACGGTTGCCGAAAGATGACCACTCGCGACCGACGAGGGAACATTCCAAGGTCGACCCCGAGTGGGAGCAGAAGCAGGTTAGCGAAGGCTCCGGCCGCGATCAGAACGATTGGCGTCGAGATAAAACCTTGTGAGGTTTCCACACCGGTCACCTTGCCGCCCGCGGTGACAACCTTGCTGGCTTCGACTCCAGTGTGGATGGTGGCGCCATGCTGCACGGCTGCCTTGGCAAAGCCAAAGGCGGTGGCATTCGAATCGGCAAAGCCGGAGGAGGGCTCGTAGGCTGCGACGGTGATGTCGCCGGTGGTAATGAACGGTTCGATCGAGGCGATGTCGTCTCGGTTGACGATGATCGTGTCACTGCCGAGCGATCGCTGCATGGCGACATTCTTCCGCAATGCGTCCTCATCCTCCGGTGAGACCAGCCGCAGAAATCCCACCGGTTCGAACCCAGGATCGCCAGCACCAACCTGGCTGGCCCAGTTCCGAAAGATGTGCATGCTTGCAAGCGCAAGTTGGGTTTCTTCCGGATTGGAATAGTGCGCACGCACGAGCGCGCCCGATTTCCCGGTAGCGCCGGCGCCAATGTGGCTCCGTTCCAGGACGACGGGCCGTATCCCTTTGCGGGTAAGCTGATAGGCAGTTGAAAGGCCGTTGACCCCGCCGCCGATGACGACTGCTTCGGCGGCGGTTGGAAAATCGGCCGACCTGGTTTCGAACGACATGGCGATTCCCTCCTGGGCGGATTTTACGGCCCGACGGAGCGGTCCAATGAGCGAGATGACAAAAATGCGCGACCGCCGGCAAGTTTCCAATGACAAGGTCGACGAGCTGATTATCTTCCTCACTCCGCCGATCCGCTCGTTGCTCGAACGGGTTGACGCTGACGAATTCACAACCACCCAGTTCATCGAGATCATGCACCTCGACCCACAGAGCGAACTTGCTTATCAGCAGGCGTTGGTGGAGTGGGGCGAAAATCCAAATAATGCGCGCATGGTTATTCATGGGCAGGTCATTCCGGCTGCCATGCGTAACACCGGCATGGTCGAGTGGATTGGGTTCGCGTACGAAGAGGAAGATCCCTGGGCGGTTCCTGCCTGGTGGAAGCTGAAAACCGAGTGAGACGGATTCCCTGCATTGTGAAACGCAGATTTCCGGCACCTTCCTGACGAGTTTCTTAAATCAGACACTGTGGTTCGGGATTTCACCATAAATCGAGTAGGTTGGTGACCGGGTCCCGTATATACTTGGATTTCTGACGGATGACGTTATCGTTCAGCGATGGCGGCGTTCGCGGAACGACCGCGTCGGACTGCGCAGTAGCCAGACCTCAAGGACGCAAGTGCACCGCGGACGCGCGCGATCTCAGGAAGCGTGGCTCTCGCCCGGATTTCCCCGTCCGTTTACATCTACATGGACTCACCGAATGCAAGACAAACCAGGAAATAACGGGAACGACCAGAAGAACTGGATAGATCGTGTCTGGAATCGCAATGGCGATGATGGCAAAGACGGAAAAGAAGGCAAAGACGGTGAACCCGGATCGTCTCGGCCGCGTGTCCCTAGCTGGCTCATTGGCCTGCTGATTCTCGCGCTCATCGGTTGGTATCTCTATCAGAACTTTGTGCCTCGTGCCGATCCGGCCACCACCTCGGTGCCGTATTCGGTGGTTACGGCTCAAATCGATGCCGGCAATGTCAAAGAAGCGACGATCACCGATTCATCGATCAAGATCGAGCTGGACAGTCCGATCTATTGGAATAAGACTGACCAGACGATTGAGACTGCCAGCGGCACGGACAATACCGAGTCGGACCAGCTCAAGGCAACAATCCCGCCCGTCGTGCAAACCAACAATCAACAGCTGATGGATCAACTTGCGGCGCAAGATGTGATCGTCAATGGCGAGCAGCAATCGAGCTCACTCTGGACGGGATTGCTGGTTAGCTTCCTGCCAATCTTGCTCTTCCTCGGATTGATTCTCTTCATGGGCCGACAGATGACCCGTGGACAGCAGAACGTCTTCGGGTTTGGCCGGAGCCGTGCCCGGCAGCACGATCCGGAACGACCGCAGGTGACGTTTGCCGACGTCGCAGGAGAAGAAGAGGCGAAGCGAGAGCTGACGGAAGTCGTTGACTTCTTACGCAATCCCGCCAAATACCATCAGCTCGGCGCGCGCCTTCCGCGTGGTGTTTTACTGGTTGGACCTCCAGGTACCGGTAAGACCCTGATGGCACGTGCTGTCGCCGGGGAGGCCGGGGTGCCGTTCTTTAGCATCTCCGCTTCGGAATTTGTCGAAATGTTCGTCGGCGTTGGCGCCAGCCGTGTGCGCGATCTCTTCGAGAAAGCCAAAACACACTCGCCCGCCATCATCTTCATCGATGAGCTCGATGCAGTCGGCCGCCAGCGATTCGCTGGTTTGGGCGGGTCCAACGACGAGCGCGAGCAGACGCTAAACCAGCTGCTCGTCGAGATGGACGGTTTCGATACCAACCAGGAAGTCATCATCATGGCGGCGACCAACCGCCCCGACGTCCTCGACCCAGCGCTCTTGCGCCCAGGCCGTTTCGACCGACAGGTGACGATTGGGTTGCCGGACCGTTCTGGCCGCGAGGCGATTCTCAAGATTCACAGCCGCGGAATTCCGCTGGCCGCAGACGTGGATATCGCGAGCATCGCCCGTGGGACTACCGGGTTTTCCGGTGCGGATCTTTCCAACCTTGTCAACGAATCCGCATTGACGGCCGCACGGCGTAACAAAAAATTGATCGACAAGAGCGACTTCGAAGATGCGCTCGATAAGGTCTTGCTGGGTACCGTGCGAGCCGCCATCATGAACGAGGACGACCGCAAAGTCATTGCGTATCACGAAGGTGGTCACGCGTTGGTCGCGCATCTGACGCCGGGTACTGATCCGCTGCGGAAAGTCAGCATTGTTCCGCGAGGTCGCGCACTGGGCGTTGCCATTCAATCGCCGGAAGAGGACCGCTACAACGTCTCGAAGGGGTATTTGCTGGGCCGTCTCGACACGGCGCTGGCTGGTCGCGCGGCAGAGATCGTGGTCTTCGATGAAATCACGACCGGGGCAGAGAGCGACCTGAAGCAGGCGACTGCACTGGCTCGACGCATGGTGGGACTTTGGGGCATGAGCGACGAGCTCGGACCGGTCTATCTCGGCACCGGGTGAAGAGCATGTCTTCCTGGGACGCGAGATCGTGCAGGAGAAAGCGTTCTCCGATGCAACTGCTACCCGGCTCGATCATGCGGTACGGGAACTGGTCGAGGACTCGCTGGGCCGGGCGCGATCGATGGTGAGTGGCAACCGCGAGAAGCTGGAGCTGCTGGTCGCGGCATTGCTCGAGAAAGAGACACTCGACGCCGCCGAAGTAACTGCGATATTGGGCCCCCGTCCCGGAGCCCGGAGTGCCGAGCCTATCTCGCTCGACAGCGCAGCTGACGAGCAACACGTGAGTGTCGATTTGAACGGATCGCCCATCGGCGCGGCCGAGTAGGGCTCGCTGATTCGTGACGCGATTCCGCACACTCTTTACGCTCGTTTGTTTGGTTCTGGGCGCAGCCATGGTTTCGACTGTGGCTGCGCAAGGACAGGCCATCACGCCGGTCGCTCCAGTACGCTCATTCGAAGTCGTAGCTGAATATCCACACGATACCGAAGCGTTCACTGAGGGATTGCTGCTGGTGGACGGCCAGTTGTACGAGGGGACCGGACTCAACGGAAGGTCGGAGCTTCGGCTGGTGGATCTGCAAACGGGGAACGTGCTCGAGCGGTACCAGCTGAGCGACGAGTACTTCGGCGAAGGGGTCACGGTTCTCGGCGACAAGATCTATCAGCTCACCTGGCAATCGCAGATCGCGTTCGTCTATGACCGGGAAACGTTCGAGCAAACTGGCACCTTTTCCTACGAAACGGAAGGGTGGGGTCTGACGAACGATGGCACCTCGCTCATCATGGGCGACGGTTCCGACGAGATTTATTTCCGCGATCCCGAATCGTTCGCGGTTGTCCGCCAGATCAGCGTGCGAGATGGCGCGAATGCGATCGCCAACATCAACGAGCTGGAATATATCGACGGTGTAATCTGGGCGAATATCTGGCGCACGAACCTTGTCGCGCGGATAGATCCGGAAACTGGCGCCGTGATCGACTGGCTCGATCTCACGTCGTTGCAGGAGCAGGTCGCGGCCACTGGTGCGCGAATCGATGTGCTCAACGGAATCGCGTGGAACCCTGACAGCGGGACTGTCTACGTTACCGGGAAATTCTGGCCCACGCTCTTCGAGATCCGGCTCACCGACGAAAACTGATTTCTGAGCGTCCGTGAACTGTTCCCGTTGCGGCATACTATAGGGAGCGGTTGGACGCAGGTTTTTCCGGGAAAGGATCGTTCCGTTGGCTGATGCAGACGTCAACATTACCCATGAGTTCCCTGCCATCGACGCAGAGGAGCTCGACGCGCTGAAGGCCATCGAACGCCGGATGCTCTGGCTCTCGACCCAGATGATCCACTACGCGAACAACGTACGGCCAAGCTCCGAAAAAACCAAAGTTGGCGGTCACCAGGCGTCGTCCGCATCGGTCAGCTCGATCATCGCTGCGCTCTATTTCAACTTCCTGCGAGCGGGAGACCGGGTTTCCATCAAACCACACGCCTCGCCCATCTATCACGCGGCGCAGTACCTCCTCGGAAATCTCGATAAGGACTATCTGCCAACACTTCGCCAGTACAAAGGGCTCCAGGCGTATCCGAGTCGCACCAAAGACCCGGATCCGGTTGATTTCTCGACCGGATCGGTAGGTCTTGGGGCGGTCGCGCCGGTGTACGCCGCGCTTGCCAGCAAATACGCCCAGTTGCATTGGGGTGAGGATTCGGTGAACTCCGGCCGCTTCATTGCGCTCATGGGCGATGCTGAGCTGGACGAAGGAAATGTCTGGGAGACGGTGGCCGAGGAGGCGATTCGCGGGCTCGGCAATGTGATCTGGATTGTCGATCTCAACCGCCAAAGTCTCGACCGGGTTATTCCCGGCGTACGTGCCGACCGGTTAAAGGCACTCTTCGCGGGTGCGGGCTGGAATGTATTCGAAGCCAAGTACGGCACTCGCCTGGAAGCGGCTATGGACGCCCCGGGTGGGAGCGCCCTGCGGCGGCGCATCGACGACATGAGTAACGAGGAATATCAGGCGCTCATTCGGCTCAAGGACGGCGCAGAGCTTCGCTCGCGCATCTCCGCCGTGGCAGATGCGAAATATCGCGGCGACATCTTGTTGTCATTGAAATCAACCTCAGATGACGACCTGCGCGATCTGATCGCCAATTTGGGCGGTCATGACTTGCCGAAGCTGATCGAAGTATTGAATCAGGCAGACGCGATTCAAGACTCTCCGGCGGTGGTGTTCGCATACACCGTCAAGGGATTCGGGCTGCCGATGGCCGGAGATCCGCTCAATCATTCGCAACTCTTGAACCAATCGCAAATGGATGCACTGCAGGAAACGCTGGGCGACGGTATCGAAGATGTCTGGGCGGGGCTGCCGGAAGGCTCGCCCGCGTGGGAGTTGGCGAAGCGCTCGGCCGATCGCCTGCGAGATCCGCACGATGTCGATACGCTTTTCAATCCTGTCGATTTGCCTGCCACGCTCGACGCCCGGCACCCGGACACGACATCGACCCAGGAATCCCTGGGCCGTGCGCTGGCTCGTTTGGCAGACATCGAGGCCGTGCGCGATCGTCTGGTCACCATGTCGCCTGACGTCGCGACTTCGACTCACCTGTCTGGCTGGATCAATAAAGTTGGCGTCTTTGCGTTCGAAGAGGGCCCCGAATACGAGATAGCCGGCCAGCGGATGCTCAAGTGGCACCCAACTCCGGAAGGGCATCACATCGAGCTCGGCATTTCCGAGATGAACCTCTTCATGTGCCTGGGGCAATTCGGGCTGTCATATGAGCTCACTGGACAGCATCTTATTCCCATTGGCACGGTCTATGACCCGTTCGTTTGCCGGGGGCTGGATGCGCTTATTTACAGCCTCTATGTCGGTTCCAAGATGATCTTCGCCGGGACTCCAGCGGGCGTGTCGCTGAGCCCGGAAGGCGGGGCGCATCAAAGCACGATTACCCCATCGATCGGTATGGAGCTGCCTGGACTGGTACTGTACGAGCCGGCATTCGCCATCGAGCTCGAGTGGATTCTGCTCGAGGCGATCAAGCAGGTGAGCGATCGCGAGAACGGGCTGTCCACCTATTTGCGCCTGTCGACGAAACCAGTCGATCAGACCCTGATGCGCGAACCGCTCGCGCGGTTTGGCGAGGAAGAGCTACGACGGCAAGTGCTGGCCGGAGGGTATCGGCTGATCGACCGCACCGTCCATGCACCGGAGCTGCCCGCATCCGACGCGGTCAACATCTTTGTCGGGGGCATCATGGTTCCGGAGGCGATCGAGGCGGCACATCGCCTGCATGATGAAGGCGTGGCCGCGAATGTCATCGTCACGACCAGTGCGGACAAGCTCTTCGGGTCGTTGCAGAGTTCCCGCCGTTCGCTGCTTCGCAATGCGAGTGCGACCCTCGATCTCGGTCACCTGGAAACGTTGATTCCGACGAGCGAGCGACGCGCGCCGATCGTGACCGTGCAAGATGGCGCGTCTCACGCGATGAGCTTCCTGGGTTCGATCTTCGGCGTTCCGATCGTGCCGTTAGGAGTCGATGAATTCGGCCAGTCCGGCTCGCGCGCTGATCTCTACGACCAAACCGGTATCGACGCGGACGAGATCGTCAATGCGGCCATGCTCTCACTCGAGCTTGGAACCGCCCTTCGCGCGTAACCAGCAATGCTCGATCCAGACGCGCGCAAGCGATTGCTTCGGTCGTTCACCTACGGGCTTTTCTGGGTGAGCGCCGAGCATGAAGGTCAGCGCGGGATCTTTACCGCCAATTGGGTGAGCCAGGCATCGTTCGATCCGCCACTGCTCATGCTTTCAGTCGAAGAGGAAAGCTCGACCCTGCCACTCATTCGTGCCAGTGGGCGATTCGTGATCGGGCCGTTTCGCTCCGATCAGCGTGGGCTGGCAGGGGACCTCGGCCGTCCCAAAGCCCGCGTCGGTGACAAGATCGCGGAATTCGATCTCGAAACGGTGCCGATGGAAACCGGTGGATTTGCGCTGTCGGATTCGCTCGGTGGGCTGGCGTGCGAGGTCCGCTCCGATGTCGTCGCTGGCGATTCAGTCGTGCTGGTTGCGGAGGTCATGGAGGCACGGGTGCTCAGTGATGGCGTCCCACTCACGATGGCCGAGGCAGGGTTTCGCCATTTCGGCTGACGCATGAGCGCGGACATACGGCGCTTTGTCTGGAGCATTTTCAATGTTCCGTCATGATTTCGATCTGTAGCCGAAAAGAGGACACGGCCGGCGAATCGATCCGCCGGCCGTTTGCTTGCACGCAAGTGGAAATGTGGCAGGAGCTACATCTGATACGCGGTTTCGCCGTGGAGCGAGAGATCGAGACCTGCGACTTCCGCATCCTCAGATGCGCGGAGACCGAAGAGCGCATCGACCAACTTCAGAAGGACGAAGCTCATAACCGACACATAGAGAATCACCGCTCCAATCGCGACCGCTTGCTTGATGACTTGTTCAGGGTTGCCATACAGCAGGCCATTCGCTCCGATGCCGTTCAGCGATGCGTCAGCGAAGATGCCAGTAGCGAGCGCACCCCAGATACCGCCGACGCCGTGGACGGCGAAGACATCGAGTGCATCGTCGACCTGTCCTCCGGCCCTGATTAGCTCGGCCGCAAAGAAGCAGATGATTCCGGCCACAAGGCCGATCATGATCGAGGACATCGGGTTCACATACCCGGCTGCCGGTGTGATAGCTACCAGGCCAGCCACCGCGCCAACTGCGGTGCCGAGCACCGACGGTTTGCCGGTGCGAAACCAGGCGACGCTGACCCAGGAAAGACCGGCGGCGGCAGCGGCCAGGGTCGTTGCAACGAACGCATTGGCGGCAAGACCGTCTGCTGCAAGAGCACTTCCAGCATTGAACCCATACCAGCCGAACCAGAGCAGACCGGCACCGATGAGGGTCATGGGGATGTCGTGTGGAGCGATGCCATCTTTTTCGACACCTACTCGGCGTCCAATAACGATAGCGGCGACGAGAGCGGTCACTCCTGAAGTGATGTGAACGACGGTCCCACCAGCAAAGTCCATTGCGCCGTATTCAGAGAGCCAGCCCCCGGGAGTCCAGACCCAATGGCACACCACCGAATAAACCAGTGTCGACCAGAGGACCGCAAAGACGATAAACGCCTTGAAATTCTTCCGCTCGGCGAAAGCACCCGAGATCAGCGCCACCGTGATGATGGCGAACATCATCTGAAAGAACATGAAAACCATCGTTGGCACGCCGGTCGCGCCCGGCTCGACGCCTACGTCACGCAAGCCTATGAAATCCAGATTGCCAATGAAGCGGCCAGTGCCGCCAAACGCAAGTGAATAACCCCAAAGTGCCCAGATGACGGCGACGAGACAGAGGATGAAATAGCTGTGCATCAACGTCGATAGCACGTTCTTTTTGCGAACGAGTCCGCCATAGAACAAACCAAGACCCGGTGTCATGAGCATCACGAGTGCCGACGACATCAAGACCCAAGCGGTATTGCCGGTATTGAGCTCCATTGCAGCCCTCCTGCCTGTTGGGATGAATACACATGGTGGAGTTTAGGTAGCGAGTTGCACTATTCATATGTGTCCAGGGCATGAGTTCCATTTGCAATTATGTTCAAAATGAATAAATCTCCTTCGGCTCGCCTATTTGCTTGCACGCGAAATACAGGGAAGCTGAGCGATTCAGGCAATGAATAGTGCGCTGTGCCTAAGCGGTTGGGTGTGGGTTGCAGGCGAGTGCCGTCGTAAGCAGGGGCGAATCTGGATTCCGACTGTATCCGACTTCCATCGTATACTCGCGCGGAGCCTGGGGCGGGAGGGTTTCGTCGTTCCATGCTTTTTTATTTTATTGAGGCGAAGTGGTGTCCCACGAATCAGAGAACGGCGATCTGCACGATGACCCCGTTCTCGTGAGCGCAACCGACGGCGAAGACCGAGATGCCGAGGCGCCTGCGCTGCGGACGGTGCCGCGCAGGCGTCGCGGCAGTGGCAGTGTCGACATCGTCGAAGAAGTAGCAGTCGTTGAATCCGTGGCTCCCACATCGCTAGCCACCCAGCCCGCAATCCCCGTTCCATCTCCTGCCAAGTCGGGCAAGTTGCCGTCCTCGATCAGCTGGGAGACGGTGGCCTATCTGGTCATGATCCTGCTGGCAATTGGCACGCGCTTTTGGAATCTTGGAGAGAAGGCGCTCCACCACGACGAATCGCTGCACGCGTATTACTCCTGGGTTTATTACATCGGAGATGGATACAAGCACGACCCGCTCATGCACGGGCCGTTTTTGTTTCACTTCGGTGCGCTGATCTATCTGCTCTTTGGCGATACCGATGCGACCGCGCGTTACGGTGCCGCCTTCTTCGGTGTTCTGATGGTGGGGATGCCCTGGTTCTTGCGGGAACGGCATTTCCTGGGTAAATACGGCGCGCTCGCGGTCAGCTTTTTCTTGCTGATCTCGCCATCGATCCTGTATCAAAGCCGATACATTCGCCACGACATCTACACGATTGGTGGCACGCTCTTTCTGTTCATCTGCATTTTCCGGTATCTGGATCGGCCCAAGCGGTCCTGGTTGATCCTCGGGTCGGCGACGCTTGCGTTCCTCTTCACCAATCACGAGATCGTTTTCGCCATCGTGGCCATCTTCTATGGCTTCCTGTACGGCGCGTTGATGATCGAGCAGTTCACCGCCTTCCGCCGTACACATGACCGGCGAGCCTGGATGCTGGCGGGACTTCACGCCGCCTATATCATCGGGATGGTGATGCTCTATGCCCTCATTCCGCATGCGACGCGATCTGAGTTACTCGATATCCCGTGGGAAAACCCGACTCAGGCCCAAGAGAACGCCTACTACAGAATGTTTCTGACCAATCCGCTGATCATCGGCGCAACGGTGCTGACGATTGCGTTCCTGGCAGGACTCTGGTGGGTGCTCATTCGCAAGCAGCCGCAACCAGTGGTCGCGGTCGACTGGGATGGCGATTACGAGCTGGAACCCACCCCGGTACATGGGCGTGTATACCAGACGCCCGCCGACGGGTTTTCTGTGACGAACGCTGTGCGCTCGATCTGGGAAGACAAAACCGGGTTGATGCTGGCGATCTTCGCCTATCTGGTCGTGTTCGTTCCGCTCTATACCAGCATGTTTACCAATATGGCCGGATTGCGATCCTCGACCATCGATACCGATGGCACACTGCTCTATTGGCTCGGTCAGCACGACTTCAAACGCGGCGAGCAACCCTGGTTCTATTTCCTGGTGCTCTTGCCACAATATGAATACATCGTCGCAGTGCTCGGCGCATTGCTGGTGGTGGTGACGCTGGTTCGCTCCGGGGCGTCGCTGCTGGGATGGTCGGGCGGCAAGCAGCTCTTTTTCCGCCTCTTTCTCTCGCTCTGGTTCCTGGGGATTTTTGTCGGACTCTCGTATGCCGGCGAAAAGATGCCCTGGCTGCTCGTGCATATCTCACTGCCGGGCGTGTTGCTTGCCGGGGCGATGGTGGGGGCTATCGTGGATGCTGGGCTCGAAGCGCGACAACGCAATGTCGCGGACGATGCCGGTGCGTGGAATTGGCTTGGACTCACGCTCCGCGACTGGGCCCTGGCCGCCGCTTTGGTAGTGATCGGAGCTGCCTTCGTCTGGATTGCCGCACCGCTCACCTTCGGGCAGATGCTCGAAACGCCAGACGGGTCGCATGCGGGAATACGACGGTTTGTGACCGAAACCGCTGCCGACCATTGGTGGTGGCTGGCAATTCCGTTCTTATTGTCTGCGGTCCTAATCGTGGGCTGGGTAATCTGGCGTGGGATTCAACGCACGTCGCTGGCCGTGATGGCCGCGCTGGTGCTTGGCTTGTCGCTGCTCCAGGTCCACGCGGGTTGGCGGTTGAGCATGCACGACGCGGATGTGCCGAAGGACATGCTGATCTATACCCAGACGTCTCCAGATGTCACCCGCGTTATGAGTGAAATCGATGCACTTTCCGACGAGCTGACCGGCGGTGAGCATCTCGAGATCTGGTACGACAGCGGTGTTTCCTGGCCGTTCCAGTGGTATCTACGCAACTATGACAAAGCGCGTTTCATCGGCGCGTCGCTCACCCAGGATCCTGGAAATGCGCCGATCCTGCTGCTCGGTGGCAACAGCAATATGTCGGCCGAATATCTGACGAATTACACCGCTACCGACTACGTCTTACGGTGGTGGTTCCCGGAGGAGACGTATCGAAACTTCGCGATTGCTCCAGAGATTCCTCCGGGGCGTAGCGCGTGGTTGTCGGCCGATCAGCCACATGGACCGCTCGATATCCTGAGCTCGATCTTCGACACGGTAGAGGGCGAGAAAAATATCGACAATCAGCTTCGCCTGTATCGACTCCTGATGTATCGCGATCTCGATTGGGAGATCGGGCAAACCCCGTTCCGGTTGTATGTCCGAAACGATCTGCTCCCGCTCTATAACTCAATACGCTATGCCGAATAGCGCTCCCGCCTAGAAAGGTTTCGCGTGGCTGAAGCAACTGCCGATATCACTCTCGAACGGGACGACGGCCGATCGATCGATCTGACCAACGTCTCATGGTGGAAAGCGAGCGCTGTCGTGCTCACGCTGGTGAGCTTCGCATTGCGCATGTTCCATCTGGGAAATGTGCCGCTCTCGACCGGCGAAGGAAACCGCGCGTTCCAGGCACTCTCCTTTTTAGATGGCCGTCCACTCGCACCCGGCGAGCACCTCACGCGGCTCGAGCCAGTCATGCTACTCGGCCAGGCCGGGTCGATGTTCCTCTTTGGCGTGTCGGATAGCGTCGCGCGCTTGATGGTTGCGCTCGCCGGTACGGGGATCGTACTGCTAAGCCTCGCACTTTGCCCGTTCGTTGGTCGCGCGCAGGCCATGGCGATGGCCATCCTGGCCACCTTTTCGCCGACGCTGCTCTACGCATCTCGGGTGGCCGATCCACCAGTGCTGATCGCCTTTTTCGCGATGCTGCTGCTGGTTAGCCTGCTTTATCACGGTCGCAATCCCTCGGGATGGTGGGCAGCGGGGGTTGGAGTCGGTCTGGGCGGAATGTTCGCCTCCGGCCCAGCGTCGATTTCCGTGCTGCTGTGCATGGCTGCTGGGTTCGTAGCGGCGTGGTTAGTCGATTCGACCGGGGACGGTGCGGCGCGTGAAGCGATCGGCGCACTGCGCACCGGCTTGCATCACCTCCTCATTCTGGGGTTGAGCTTTGTCGGTACATTACTGATCTTTTTCACGCATGGATTCAGCTCAGTGAGCGCGTTGCGTGGCATCCCCGAAACGATCTCGAGTTGGGGACGATCGATCGTCACCAGCGAAAGCTCGATCCCAACACAATATTTCCTCTTGGTCATTCTGCTCTACGAGATCGTAGCGCTGGTTTGCGCGTTGATTGGCTTTGCTGTTGAAGGCAAAGACGGCCCGGGGCGACTCAGCTCACTCTTTTTCCTGGGTTGGTTCGTGGCGTCCCTCGTCCTTTTCAGCTTTTCATCTGGGCGTTCGGCATCACAGGCGGTGCTGGTCGTGCTGCCGCTGGTGTTGTGGGGTGGATACGGAGCCGGTTCGCTGCTGGAAGCTGTCGATTGGAAAGAAATAACCGGTAGCAAAGCCGCCTTGCTGGTGCTTACCCTCTTCGGTTTGATCCTTTCGATCGTCGCGTTGATCGCTGCCCTTGGACGTATCGGTAGTAGTGTGGACTCTACCCGCGCGACGGTCGAGTCGCTCATGATCGCTGTCATCGCAGTAGCCCCTCTGACGTACCTGGCGTTCCTTCAACTCCCGCGGTCGCCTCGTGATCCCGATGCTCCGTCCCGTCGAGACTGGCGAATACCACTTCTAGCGTTAGCTGGTGCAGTCATCTTGCTGCTGGGGCTTTACACCATTCGTTCCACCGTTATGCTCAACTACTATCGGGCCGACGGCAGTTCCGAGCTGCTGGCAGAACGGACTTCGACGGCCGCGGTTTCGGTCTTTGCCAATAGAATTACCAATACGTCGCGGGATCTGTCGGTGAGTGGCGGCTCGCCTGAAGACCCGGAAGGTGGTCACTCCATCACCATCGATATCGAGCAGGGTGTGAAATCACCGCTCCGCTGGTACTTCCGCGACTTCCCGAACGTCTCGATCGTGCCGAAAGGTGAAGCTGGGCAAACCGGTGCCGATCTGGTCATTGTGCAAGATCAGGCGTCGATAGATCAGGCGAATTACACGCCGCAAACACTCCCGTATCGCAATCGTGTTCCACCCCAGTACGCCACGCCATCGATTGGCAATGTGCTCAAGGGGATCTTCCTCCCCAGCCATTGGGAAGATGGCGCTCGCTTCCTGTTGTTCCGGGATGAGATTACGCTGCCGGATCCTGAAACCGTGGTGGCGGGATACGGACCTCGCCTTTCGAACCAGCTCGCACCCAGCTCGGGTCCCTATGGTCTGAGCGATCGGCCAGGTCCGGGTGCCGGACGCGGCCAGTTCGAAGAACCGCGGGGAATTGCGGCTGACATCACCAACGGCAACACCTATATCGTCGACATGGGAAATGATCGGGTCGAAAGCTTCAGCGCCGACGGTGCATTTGCCGGGAGCTGGGGAGGTCTGGACGGCTCGGTCTCCTTTGGTTCAACAGATGAGGGGCTGGGGCCCACCGGCATTGCGGTTGGGTTCGATGGCTTGGTCTACGTGGCTGATACCTGGAACCATCGTGTGGTTGTCATGAGCGGCAATGGCGATGTGGTGCGTGAGTTCGGCTCATTCGGTGACACAGCCGATTCGGTCGATTCTTCACCGCAACCGGGACTCTTCTTTGGACCGCGTGCGGTGGCTGTCACCGCAGACGAGATTTTCGTGGTCGATACCGGCAACGAGCGGGTGCAGGTCTTCTCGCCAGATGGGACGTTCTTGCGTTCCTGGGGTGGAAACGGAAACGGTCCGACCCAATTCGTGGAGCCGGTGGGCATTGTGGTCGGCCCCGATGGTCGCGTCTACGTCGCCGACTCAGGCAATGGGCGCATTAGCGTGTTCCAACGCGATGGAACTGCGATCGCACAATGGCCAGTGGACGCATGGCAGGGCCAAGCCTATTTTGAGCCGTACCTGGCGTTCGACAACAATGGGCTGCTCTACGCCACCTCGTCGGCGACCGGCACCGTCGAGGTGTACGACCTCGAAGGCAGCTATGTCACCAGCCTGAATGGCACCGGTCAGGAACAATTCCAACGGCCAATGGGTATCACCCAGGGCGCCAACGGTATGATGATGGTGACCGACGCTGGTGCAAATGCGGTGCTCGAGTTTTCGCCGATCTTGCCACCAGTGTACGAAGAACCGCCCGCTTCACCTGCGGCGTCGCCACAGGCGTCGCCGGTTGACAATGGTTCTCCGGTTGTGGCTGAACCGACCGCAACCGCGGTCGGCTGATCGGGCGGAAATCTCTAAGAATGGAAAAAGCCCGGGCGACATACCGCTCGGGCTTTCGTTACTTCACAGGAAGATGAAGCGACGCCGGGCGATTGCCGATTTCCCGATCGACCAGAGGATGCGCCAGGCCAACCGGGCAAGACTCAGCCTTCGTCGGTAGCTGCGGGGGTCCCTTCCGGTGAAAGAAGCCAAGCCTCGAACTCGGCAGTGAGTCGTTCTTCGTATTCAGCCCAATAGCTCCAGTTCTCGACGAATTGCAACGGTTTGTTGCCAGGAGCGCTTGGGAGGATAGCGAGCCGATCGTTGCGAATGAGTGGGAACGAATCGACGTTTACCGGGCCATAGGGCACCAGAAGCGCGAAATTCGCCTGAGGAATGGCGCGTGTCGCGAAGTTGATGAAATCGAAAGCGACATCCGGGTTCGGCGCACCCCGAGGAACGATCCAGGCATCGGCCGAGAGCATCCCCTGATACCAGTTAATGCGCACCGTATCGGTGAGATCGAGTTGCGGTACGCGCACATTCCAACTGCTGGCAACCGCAACTGCCCCGGCCGCAATGAGCTCTGCCGGTTCTTTGCTCTCTTGCCACCAGACGAGCACATTACTACGGATCTTGTCGAGCGACGCAAAGGCGCGTTTCGTATCGAGCGGATAAAGCTCCTCGATTGGAACACCATCCGCCAGCAGCGCAAACTCCAGGGTCCCAATGGGATAGCGTCGAAGGCAACGGAGATCGGCAGGGGAGATGTCGGCACCTTCGGCAAGTGGCGGGACATCCCAGAAATTGCTCCAGTCCTGCGGGATACTGGTCGAGTCGAATGAATAGATCATGGTGGCCGAGAAGTAGGCAACTCCGACGCCATATTCGAGCGCAATGTCGGGATAAAGCGGGGTGCGGTCGACCACGTCATAGTTCATTGGCTCGATGACGTTGTCACGTGCGAGGCGGACCATTTGTTCCATCGGAACGGTCATTACATCCCAGATGACATCTTCTGATTCGACCTGGTCACGCAATCCACCGATATCCGCGACCTTCTCCTCGATAGAGGCACCGGTCGCGGCGGAGAATGGTTTGAAGAAGGCCTCATTCTGGGCATCCTGATAGTCCCCGCCCCAGGCTGCGATGTTGAGGGTGCGGCCTTTCCAGCGAGTCGAATCTGTATAGGCTGGAACTGGCGAAGCCACTGGCGGCTGGGTGGGGGTTGGAGTCAGCTCTGGAGTGGGAGACGGTTCCGGCGTGTTGGTCGGCTCGTCGGGAGAGGGCGAGCCATCCAGTGAGCAACCAGTCAAGCCGGCGGTGAGTCCGATTGCTCCCAGAGAAAGTACCGAACGTCGCGAAAGTCCCACAAATTGACCCATGTATCCAAGCTATGGCCGATGCATCCATGCACCTGACCCCATTCCCGGACACATCGGTCCGCGCTTCCAGCGATCATAGCGGATGACCGCACGAAGAGTACGTTGCTTCGCGGCAAATTCCGGGCTGGTAGGATGCCGATCACCGGTGTTTCCGCTGGTCCAATCAATATGGATTTGAAAAAGGGACAACCCAACGATGCGCATGTTACTGGCTGGAATCGCCCATGAGACCAATACCTTCGCGGAAAAACGAACTGACATCGACGAATTCGAGGCGAATGGAATTTTTCGCGGACAGGAACTGCTGCAATTGGCCGGAACGAACACGGTGATCGGTGGAGCGGTGGAAGCGGCAACAGCGCTCGGGATCGAATTGATTCCTGTGATCGCGACGAGCGCGATTCCGGGCGGGCTGGTAACCGATCGAGCCTTCGAGATGGTGGTCAGCGCAATCGAGGACGTGCTTGCGAAGGAAACGCCCGACGCGATCGTTCTCGATTTGCACGGCGCCATGGTGACGGAGTCGCACAACGACGGCGATGGTGCCGTGCTGGCTCGGGTGCGTGCGGCGGCTGGTGCGGATATGCCGATTGTCGCGACGCTCGATCTGCATGCCAATATCGGCCCCGAGATGCTGGAACACGCCACCGCGTTAATCCCGTTTGATACCTACCCTCACGTGGACAATGCCGAGCGTGGAAACGAAGCGGTGCGATTGGCGGTGCGTGCCGCTACCGGTGAGATTGCGCCGGTCATGGCGTCGCGCAAACTACCGGTGCTTCCTGACGGGCCACGCCAATTCTCAGGTGCGGAACCGACGAAGTCCATCATGGCGCTGGTGCATGAGGTCGAAACTCGACCCGGCGTGCTGACGGCCGGCGTCTGTTTCGCATTCCCCTGGGCCGATTGTCCATTTCCCGGCATGACGGTAACGGTCGTGAGCGATGGCGACCTTGCATTGGCATCGGCATATGCGGACGAGATCCGCGATTACATCATGAGCCGCCATACCGAGTTCAAAACTGAGCTCTGGAGTGTCGAGGAAGCAATTCACGAGGCGATGGCGACCGAGCTCGGACCTGTCGTGCTCGCCGATCTGGGGGATAACCCGGGCGGAGGGACCGCCGCAGACGGTACGTCGATCCTTTGGGGGCTGATGGATCTCGGCGCTGAGGGCGCAGTGGTGTCAACGATCCGCGATCCAGAGGTGGTCGCGATTGCGTTCGAAGCGGGAGAAGCAGCAGAAATCGATACGCTGCTGGGCGGCAAAACCGACGAACGCCATGGCTATCCCATCCCAATCAAAGCGACGGTGCTGCGCCTCAGCAACGGTGATTTTGTCTATGAAGGCCCGATGGATCGCGGCGTGCACAACACCCTTGGGCGGACAGCAGTGCTGAGCGTGCATGGCCGGTACGGACATGAGGTGCTGGTTATCGTCTGCGAGCGGCGTGTGCAATCGCTGGACACCGCGGTCCTGCGGTCCCAAGGGATCGAACCCACGGAGTGCAAGATCATCGCATTGAAGTCCGCAGTTCACTTTCGTGGCGCGTTTATGCCAATCGCCTCGCGAATTCTGGAAGTGGATACTCCCGGGCTGACCTCCCTGGACTACACTCGCTTTCCATATCAACGGCTGACGCGGCCGATCTGGCCCATGGACGAGATCTAACTTCGGAAAAGAAAGGCCCCACCGTGGAAACGTTCAATCTCTACATGGACGAGTTGTCGAGCGAAGTCAATGGCGATTCCGAGAAGTTCGTCGAGGTGCAGTTCCGCATCGTGCCAGGAAGCGCGGATGAAGGCGACCCAGAAGTTGACGCGGTACTTGCCGGGCTCGATATCTTCGATCTCATCGATTTGCGGGACGAGCTCCAGGGCGTGATCGACGCGCTTGCCACGTCAGGTTTCGAGAGTGTCGAAGAAGCAGGCGCAGAGTCGCCATCGTAGCTTCCTAGCGAAGCCCGGACACCATCGAAATCGATGCCATCGCCAGAATGATGACGCCTGCCGAGATGTCGATGCGGGTGATCCAGATTGGCGTCAAGCGATGGCGCAGGCGGCTAAGCATCCCGCAGAGAATGAGCCACCAAAGCATCGAGCCCGCGAAGACGCTTGCCACTAAAAGCACGGACTCGAGCGTGCTCGAACCGAGTGCGAGTCCCAGTCCGCCGAAAATCGCAGCGAACGCCAGAATGGTGGTCGGATTCGAAAGCGTCAGGAGATACATCGTCCCAACGATTCGCCCGAGGCTGTGGGCTACGGCGGTTTCGGGGCGCGCCTCGACCGGATGACGCGCGTTTTGCAGGATGCGCCAGGCGATGTACAACAGCGCGATGCCCCCGGCGATGCGAATGAGCCGCTGATGATCGATCAGCACGTCCGAGAGCGACGTGAGGCCAAACGCCGCGACAGCGCCATAGGTTGCATCTGCCAGTGCGATGCCCAGCCCTGAAACAAGCCCGGCGGCGAGACCACGATCGATGGCGCGGCGCATCGTCAGCATCGACATGGGACCGATGGGCGCAGCGACCGACAATCCGATCAACACGCCCTTGAGCGCGAGCGAAAGATCCACGGGCGAAACCTCGATTTTGTTCGAGTCATTATGGGATGCGCGGCGTGGCGGCGATTCCGGCCTGGGCGTAGAGCTGCATAAGCTCGGAATGAGCATCATGCTGAGATGCGATGCCGAGTGTGCGGAGCATCGACCAACTGCCGTCTTTGCCGAGCGTCCAGGAGCCTTCGACATCATTCAAATAGAGCGGAAGAATCGTGTCACGAATATGCGCGACGAGGCGGCTGTCTTCGACCGGGAACACCACTTCGATACGGCGGTCGAGGTTGCGCTCCATCAAGTCGGCGCTTCCCATGTAAATCTCGTTGTTCCCGCCATTCCCAAAGTAAAAGATGCGGCTGTGCTCCAGGAAGCGACCGATAACACTCCTGACGCGAATGTTTTCGCTCCAGCCTTTCACACCGGGGCGCAGGCAACAGGCGCCACGAACGATCAGATCGATTTGCACCCCTGCTTTCGATGCGACGTAAAGCGAGCGAATGAGCTCGCGATCAACCAGGGAATTCATCTTGAAGATCAGCCGCCCATTGCCATGCTCTTGATGAGCCAGGATTTCGCGCTCGATGGCATGCTGGAAGTGCTGCCGCAGCAGGCGCGGCGCGACCCAGATTTTGCGATACCGCTGTTGCTCCGAATACCCGGTAAGCACGTTGAAGAGCTCGGAAACATCGCTGGTGATGTCAGCATCTGATGTGAAGACGCCCACGTCCTCATACAGTCGGGCGGTACCAGCATTGTAGTTACCAGTCGAAAGGTGAGCGTAACGGCGAAGGCCGTCGGCCTCGCGACGAACGACCAGGGTGACTTTGCAGTGCGTTTTCAGGCCGGCGATTCCATAGGCGACATGGACGCCGTGGTGTTCCAATTGTTGCGCCCAGCTGATGTTGTTCTCTTCGTCGAATCGCGCTTTGAGCTCGACGAGAATAGCCACCTGGGTATCGTCGTCGCGTGCCTCGATCAAGGCTGGAATGAGCGGTGAGTCCTTTCCAATGCGATAGAGTGTCTGCTTGATCGCCACCACATTTGGATCGGTTGAGGCTGCTTTCAGGAAATCCGTGAAGATCGAAAAACTCTGATAGGGATGGTGAACCAGGACATCTTGCTCACGGATGGTGGCAAAGATATCCGGTACTCCCCACGCCCCCAAATCTGGATTGCCTCCCAGCGTGGAGGGAGTAAATGGAGGGTCCTTGAGATCGGGCCGGTCGAGGCGAAGCAGCTCGATCATATCTTCAAGAGCCAATGGTCCTTCGGTGACATAAAGCTCACGGTCTGTGGCGCCAAGTTGATCGAGGAGCCAAGTCACCACCGAGGTGGGCATTCGGGTATCGACCATCAGTCGAACGACCGAGCCGAACGTGCGCTCGGAAAGGAGCTCTCGCATCGTTGCCATCAGATCGTGCGCATCATCGTCGTCGTCGATTTCGATGTCGGAGTCGCGCGTCAAATGGAACGGGTATGCCTCGATGGCCTGATGTCCCGGAAAGAGCTCGTGCAGGTGCGCGGTGATCAAGTCTTCCAACCAGACGAACCGGCAGACGTTGGGATCGGCCGTTTCGGGGACTCGAACCAGGCGGGGAAGAACCCTGGGTAACTTGATACGGGCCAGCTTGTCCGCCCCACCGGATCGCAGGAGCACGATCAGGCTGATGCTGTCGTTGGAGATATGCGGGAAGCGACGAGCGTGGTCGATCGCTTGTGGGGTGAGAATGGGGAAAACTTCTTTTTGAAAATATCCGCCCAGGGAATCCCGTTCGGCATCGGTTAATCCGTCGAATGTGGTGATCTCGATGCCGTTGCGACGAAGCTCCGGCACCAATTCCTTCAGGAGATAGGTGGTGAGCTCGAACTGCAACCGCCGGGTGCGCTCGCGAATGGCGAGATACAGGGCGGTTGGGGTACGACCGTCGACGGTCGGCTCTGTGAGTCCAGCCTTGATCTTGCGAAGGACGCCAGCAACGCGAATCATAAAAAACTCGTCGAGATTCGACGAATAGATGGCGATAAATTTTGCGCGTTCGAGGAGTGGAACGAGGGGGTCGCGCGCTTCAGCTAGGACCCGGGCATTGAAATCGAGCCAGCTCAGCTCACGGTTGATGAAGAGTTCAGCGGAAAGCGTGGGAAGATTCGGAGGGACCAAAATAGTGAGCGATGAAGCATCGCCGTTTGATGCGGCCTTAGCATCTCGCTCTGCCTTGGGAGAGGCTGCGCTGCGTCGACCTTTCGAGTTTCGCCGCGCACTCACGGTCGCCTAACTCCAGAGGGAAGCCGGCGACGCTCGCGTCAGGCGGCCTTCGAGGAAACGTAAATGTTGGCGAACTCGCGAATCTCGCGCATAGCCAACACGGGAACGAACTGCGTCACTCGGGTCTCATCGGTAAGCAGCCCGCTCAGCGCCAAGCTTACCCACGACTGAATGATGCTATCGTCGGCCACCGTACCATAGGTCCGGCGGCATTCTGCCAGGACGCGCGCACTGATGGCTTGCGACGTTTTCGAAAAACTAACCACCGGCTGTTCCGACATCGAAGACACTCCTCACGGGGTTCGAAACTGCGCATCGGAGCGCTATCGGCCGCTGGTTTCCTGCACCGGTCCAGGCTCTTCGCAATTCTGCATCAGCTCGATCGGCTGCTGCCACTCCGGGGTGTTATCGGTTTGTTAATTGACCGAAAAGTCGGTCGTAACCACAAATCGAAACATCGAAAACAATGGTTTTGTGAAAGATTACCGTTGACAGCAGTGTCCCAAACAGCGTAGAAAGGACGAGTCAAACCCCGAATCATCGACGAAAACAACGCAAGGAGGCTCTATGCGGCGGAACCGGTACTTGATGTTCTTCGTGGCTTTTGCGCTCATGCTGGCTCCATTGCTGGCCAAAGGCTCTGTGATTGCCCAGGATGACGATCCCATTGTTATTGGGGCTCCGGTTAACCTGACCGGTTGGATGGCCGCGTACGACCAGCCGCCGCTGGACGGCGCGAAGCTGGCGGTGGAAAAGATCAACGAAGCAGGCGGCGTGCTTGGACGACCGCTGAAAATTATCGAGATCGATGGGAAAACCGACCCGGCCACCGTCGGCAATGCCGCGTTGGAAGTGATCGATGATGGCGCGGACGTCATCGTTGCACCGTGCGACTTCGACTATGGGGCACCTGCCTCGCAGGCGGCGCAGGAAGCTGGTTTAGTAGGCGTGTCATTCTGCGCTTCATCACCGCTCTACGGTTCGGCAACCCTGGGTGACAAGCAGTTCACCGTTTCCATGTGGAACCAAACCATGGCGGCTGCGGCGGCTGAGTTTGGGTATAACGAGAAGGGCTGGAAGACGGCAGCCACCATCGTCGACCAGGGCACCGAGTACACGAAGTCGTTGGGCGATTACTTTGTCCAGACTTGGGAGCATCTCGGCGGAGAGGTTGTCAGCGAGGATTCCTATCAGCAGAACGATATGCAGGCGTCGGCTCAGGCCCAGCGGATCATCGATCTGGAAACCCCACCGGATGTGCTCTTCATCTCGACCAATATGCCGGACTACTCGGCGATCATCCGCGATATTCGCTCGGCCGGCATCACTGCGCCGATCATGGGCGGCGACTCGATGGATACGGCAGATTTCTACATCGCGCTCGGGAGCGATCTCGGCCACGACGTCTATATCTCGACGCACTCGTTCATCGGTCCCGAAGCCGGACCGGAGATGGAGCAGTTCATTGCGGATTACACCGCCAAATACGGTAACCCGCCGGAAGTTTCATTCAACGCGATGGGTTGGGACACAATCCAGATTCTCGCCGATTCGATCGAACGCGCCGGTACCACCGACGGCGATGCGCTCGCCGCGGAGATGGTGAATCACGAATTCGATCTCCTCAGCGGTAAGCTCACCTGGTCGGACGCGGAAACCGGACACATTCCTCAAAAGGAAGCCTTCATCATCGAGGTGGTAGAAGGCAAGCCCACCTTCGTGCAGCGGCTTGCGCCTTCCTGGACGCCCGATCTTTAGCTTCGAATACGGGACGCCTGGGCGACCAGGCGTCCCGTATCTTGTGTCCGGTCGCTTTTCTGGACAGGAATCCAATGACCGATTCGAATGGCAGCGAGTCTGGATCGTTGATCGTTCGTGACCTGACGAAAGATTTCGCCGGGTTGCGAGCGGTCGACGGCGTAAGCTTCAGCGTGAAGCCGGGTGAAATTATGGGATTGATCGGGCCGAACGGTTCCGGCAAGACCACGACGATCAACGTCATCACTGGACTGCTCAACATCACCAGCGGATCGGTGCACCTCGGTCCGCTCGATATGACTGGGTGGCAGCCGCACAAGATCGCACGTGCCGGATTGGCGCGGACTTTTCAGATCGTGCGGCTCTTCAAGGACTTCACTGTTCGCGAGAACGTGGAGGTCGCGGTCGTAGCTTCGGGCGGGGCCAAAGGTAGGGAAGCATCTGACCGTGCTACCCGGGCTATGCGTCAGCTCGGCATCCTGCATCTGGCAGAGCTTCCCGCTCGCGTGCTTCCTCAGGGAGAAGAGCGATTGGTCGAGATTGCGCGAGCGATTGCCACGCAACCCAAATTCCTGCTACTTGATGAGCCTGGCGCCGGTCTCAACGACGCGGAGATCGAGACGTTTCTCCCAACCCTGTTGCGGTTGCGAGATGCGATTCGGTGCGGCGTGGTGATCGTCGATCACGACATGCGCCTCATCATGAATCTCTGCGATCGTATCCATGTACTGAACTATGGAAAATCGATTGGCGACGGCACGCCCGAACAGATTCGCAACGAACCGAATGTCATCGAGGCGTATCTCGGTGCCGAGGCAGTCGCGTGACCCTCCTCTATTTGTCGCAGCTCAACGTTTACCACGGGGCGAACCACGCGGTGCGCGATCTCGACCTGCAGGTCGAACAGGGTGAGATCGTTGGACTTATCGGCGCTAACGGCGCTGGCAAATCGACCACCATGATGAGCATCATGGGCGCGGTCAAACCGCGCTCCGGCGCGGTGGTTTTCGAAGGCGAAAATATCACCGGGCTTCCTCCCGAGCAGATTCTCAAAAAGGGCATCGCGCCCGTTATGGAAGGACGGCGCATCTTTCCCTCCTTAACGGTCGGCGAAAACTTGCGGATGGGCGCAGCGACGGTGGCTGACAAATCCCTGGTTGCCGCTGATATCGACCGGTGGTGCGACTTCTTTCCAATCCTTCGCGAGCGGTATGACCGTCCGGCCGGCAATCTTTCGGGCGGGCAGCAGCAGATGCTCGCAGTGGCGCGAGCGTTGATGTCCCGCCCACGACTCCTCTTGATGGACGAGCCCTCGCTGGGACTCGCGCCACTGCTGGTCGCAGAAATTTTCAAACTCATCTCCGAAATGCGTGCGCTGGGAATGACGGTGTTGCTTGTGGAGCAGAACGTGCGCATGACGCTGAATATCGCCGATCGGGCCTACTTGCTTAATCTGGGCCGAGTTGAATTTTCGGGCACGCCCGATCAGATCCGGTCTGAAGCAGACATCGAACGAACCTATCTTGGCGGCGGGCAGGTGCAGAAACCTTCCGCGACTCCGACAGCGAGCTGACCATGGGATCGATCAGCGACTTCGTGCAATATCTTGTGAGCTCTCTTTCCGTGGGAGGGCTCTATGCGCTGATGGCGTTAGGGCTCGTCATCGTGTACGGCATTTCGCAGCTGATCAATTTCGCCTATGGCGAGCTGATCATGGTAGCGGGCTACGGCCTGCTCATCTTCGGAAGAAGTTGGCTTCCGTGGGTGATCGTCGCGATCATGAGTGTGATCTGCGCGGTCATCGTGGCGCTTGGTATGGACCGAATCGCCTTCCGGCCGGTGCGCAATGCCAGCCCGACTACCATGCTTATCACCTCGTTCGCAGTCAGTACTTTGTTACAAAGCATCGCTTTACTGGTGATATCTCCGAGACCGAGGGCGCCGCGGTTGCCTTCGATCTTCGTTCAGAGCACGGAGATCGCTGGTATTCGCATGAAAGTGGTCGATGTCATCGCGCTCGTGGTGAGCATTGTGGCGCTGGCAGCTTTGCAGCTCTTTCTCCGCAAGACGATCGTCGGGCTCTCCCTGCGCGCCGCAGCCGATGACTTCACCATGACTCGGCTCGTCGGCGTTAACGCCAACAAAGTCATTGCCACGGCCTTCGCGATCAGTGGGTTGCTGGCGGGAATCGTGGCGCTCTTCTGGATTGGGCGAATTGGCCAGGTACTTCCGACGGTTGGATTTCAACCGGTGCTTATCGCCTTCATCGCGTCGGTTGTTGGCGGCCTGTCGTCGATCAAGGGCGCAGTGCTGGGCGGCTATATCCTTGGATTCCTGACGATTGGACTGCAGACCTGGCTTCCCCAGGATGTCAACGCCTACCGTGACGCGATCATGTTCGCGATCGTGATCCTCATGCTGCTGCTACGGCCGGAGGGTCTTATCAAGCCAGCCTTCTCGCGGGAGACTCGATGATGGGCAACGCCTCGACGCGCTCCCTTGTCTCAAAATGGTCCACCCCGGTCATCCTCATGGGAATCTGTGTGTTGATCGCCGCATTCGCGGTTGCGCGGGACGACGCCGTTTTCCTGCGGGTGGTCACCGTCATGTTCATTAGCGTGCTATTGGCCGTGGCATTGCAAACCTTCATGGGGAATTCCGGGCTCGGCTCGTTCGGGCAATATGCCTTTGTTGCCATTGGGGCATATGCTTCGCTCTGGTTCGGGCTCTCCGAACAACAAAAGCGTGTCACCCTGCCAGATATGCCCGTTACCTGGTGGATCTACAAGCAACACTATCCGTTCGAATTGGCCATCGTGGCAGCGGCGATATTGACCGCCATCGTTGGTGCGGCGATCGGGGCAGCATTCGTGCGCTTGCGGGGAGCGTCGTTTGCTATCGCGACCTTCGCGTTCCTGATTGTGATCAACCGGGTGGCATTGCAGTGGGAAGAGGTTACCCGCGGGTCGCGCGTGGTCATCGGCGTTCCCAAGCAGACTACCATCTGGATCACTGTTGCCTGGGCTTGCGCGGCGATTCTGATCGCATTTGTATTCAAAGAATCGTCGATAGGACTGAAGCTTCGGGCAAGCCGGGAAGATGAAGACGCGGCTGCCAGCATTGGCATCAATGTGAAGCTGATGCGATGGATCGCCTGGTCGCTGAGCTGCGGCCTGTCGGCAATCGGTGGAGCGCTCTGGGCTTACTTCATCGTGCAGTTCACGCCGAACAATTTTTATCTGCACGAGACCTTTCTCATCGTCGCCATGCTGGTTATCGGTGGTGCAGCCAGCGTGAGCGGTGCAGTGGTCGGCGCCATTGCGGTCGCGCTCTCGTCCGAGATGTTGCGTCAGACCGAAAACTGGCTTAATACGCAACGCAACGACGGAACAACTTTCGGAAATCTGCTTCCATTTCAGTTGATCGGATTCACCGAAATCGTGCTCGCAACCGTCATGATTCTCGTACTGGTGGTGCGGCCCTCGGGATTATTGAGTGGGCGCGAGCTCCGCTTGCCGCGGGGGAAGTCACAGCCGGGTGTCACTGATCTCGCGGAAAACATCGATGAAGCATGATCTGGTCGACCGCGATGCGCGCTTTGTCGCGGAAGCGATCAAGATGCGCTACACCCCCTTCGTCGCTGCTCGCGGTGAGGGCGCGTATCTGTACGACGAATCCGACCGGCGCTTTATCGACTTCGGCGCCGGCTGGGCGGCTGCCGGGCTTGGCTACTCTAACGCGCACGTGAAGGAAGCGGTCGCCGCGCAAATGGACAAAGCCACCATGGCTGGCCTGTTGTCCAGCATCAACCAGCCGGCGGTCGATTTGGCTGAACGGCTGGTTGGGCTGGTACCGGGCGAGATCGAAAAGAAGACCTGGTTCGGTCTCTCGGGTTCGGACGCGGCGGAGGCTGCGCAACGGATGATCCTGCAGGCAACTGGCAAACCGCGCATCGTCTCGTTTATTGGTGGCTGGCATGGCACGACCGATGCCATGATGGCGCTCAGTGCGCATCCATCACTGGGTGGGGCGATCGGTGGTGCGCATGTCACCAAGATTCCTTATCCCAACCCGTATCGCGATCCATTCGGTGGTGACGGTACGGAGCTGACCGATCGATGTCTCGGGTATTTGGAGAACTACCTTTTCAAAACGATCTGTCCCGCTGATCAGGTAGCGGCAATCTTCGTCGAAGCAGTGCAAAGCGACGGCGGGGACATTGTTCCACCAGAAGATTTCATGCCGAAGCTACGCGCCCTTTGCGACCGGCACGGCATCTTTCTGGTGGTCGATGAGATCAAGGTTGGTTTGGGACGAACCGGGGAATGGTTTGCCTTCGACCACGGTGGTATCGAACCCGACTTCGTGTTGCTCGGGAAATCGCTCGGTGGCGGATTGCCGTTGAGCGCAATTGTGGGACGCCGAGATGTGCTGGACCACCAGCCGGGCAGCGCCTTGTTCACTATGGCTGGAAATGGCAATAGTTGTGCCGCGGGACTTGCGGTGCTCGATGAAGTCACGCGATTGGAGCTGATCGAGCGGTCGGCAAATAACGGCGCGCTCATGAAACAACTGCTGACCGATCGACTCATGGAATATGGTGTGGTCGGCGAGGTACGCGGAAAGGGCATGATCTGCGGAGTCGAGCTGGTCGAGGATCGCGAGAGCAAGAAGCCGAACACCAGCTTGCCCGCCAAGATCGTCTATCGCGCCTGGGAACTTGGATTGATTCTCTACTACGCGGGAAATTGGGGCAATGTCCTGGAGATTACCCCGCCGCTGGTGATCGAGTCAGCGGCCATCGAACAAGGTGTGGACATCCTCGATCGCGCGATTGCAGACGTACTCGACGGAGCCGTCGGTGATGAGACCGTCGCGCCGTTTGCCGGATGGTGAAGTGCAAAGGATGAACGCGTGAGTGAACCTATTTTGAGCTGGCTCGAAACGCAGGTCGGGCAATACATCGACGATCTGCGCTACCTCTCCGGGATCGATTCCGGCAGCTATGACAAATCCGGGATCGACAAGGTGCAGGACTGGTTTCAGGCACAGCTTTCCGACCTTGGGTTCGAGGTCCAGCGTCTGAAAGAAGACAAAGCCGGCGACGATATTCTTGCGGTTCGCAAAGGCACCGGCACCCGCAAGGTGATGCTGCTTGGACATGCCGATACGGTCTTCCCGCTCGGGACCGCTGCCGAGCGACCGATACGTATCGACGGTGACGTCCTGCTGGGTCCCGGAACCTGCGATATGAAAGCTGGGCTTCTGACCGGGTTGTACGCCATTCGCGCACTCGATCAGGCCGGTTGGAACGGACTCGGAGAGCTGCAGTTCTTTATCGTGTCCGCCGAAGAAATCGACGATCGGCACTCGAATTCATTGCTTGAAGGGCTCGGTCCGCAAATGGATGCCGTGCTCACCCTGGAAGCTGCGCGCGAGAATGGCGATATCGTCACCTCCCGAAAAGCCGGCAAATGGGCCAACATCGAGGTCTTCGGCAAATCGGCGCACGCTGGGGTCGAACCGGAAAAGGGAGCCAGCGCCACCCTGGCGCTGGCGCACATCATCACCGACGTTTACGCCCTCAACGCGATGAAGGCGGGTATGACGGTCAATCCGGGTGAGATTTCGGGTGGAAGCCGACCAAATGTGGTCGCCGACTATGCGAAGGTCGAGCTCGATGTGCGTGCCTGGTCGAACGCCGACCTGGATGAGCTGATCGAAGCAATTCAGCGAGTAGCGAACCAGGATTACGTGCCGGGGACCAGGGTTGAACTAAGTATCGATCCCGATTCCGGTTGTCCTGCGATGGAATACAGCGCTGGAACCAGACGGCTCGAGGCTGCTGCCATCGAAATTGCGGCAGAACTTGGATTTCCGCTGAAAGGTGCGGCCACCGGTGGCGGTTCCGATGTGAGTTTTGCCTGTCATGCTGGCACTCCGGGGCTGGACGGACTCGGACCCATTGGCGGTCTCGATCACAGCCCGGACGAGTACATACTGGTCAGTAGCATTGCGCCGCGGGCCGCATTACTGGCGAAGCTTTTGCAGCGAATTGGAGATGGAGAGGGATTCGACTATGCCGAGCGCGCCGGCTAACGCCGCCGAGCTGTTGTCCCGACTAAGGGACGACCAGATCGAGAACTTCTGGGTTACCTATCACGATTACAGCGGAGTTGGATCGGCAAAGACGGTTCCACCGAGTGGGTTTCGCAGCGCCTCGCACGATGGGCTGGTCTTCGCGGTCGCGAATCTGGATATGGACATCCTCGATCACGTCGCACCTGGTGCCACCTGGCTTGGGGATTCAGGTGACATGTTGGTCGTTCCCGATCCGCAGAGCTATGCCGTGCTGCCACGTTTCCCGAAGACCGCCATTGCGAACGGCTGGATGCGCTCCCCTGACGGGACCCCTTGGGCTGGCTGTCCGCGGACCCGCCTGAAGGCGGTGGTCGACGAGCTGGCCGACGAAGGGTTTTCGACGATGGCCGCACTCGAGCCTGAGTTCTATCTCCTGAAGCCGGAGGGGAACGGCGAATGGTCCCCGATCAATTCGACGCGCATGTTCACCACCGCTGGTTTGCAGGAAGCGCAACAGTTTTCGTCGGATGTCGTTGCCGAGTTGGAGGCGATGAACGTCCCGGTTGGGCAACTGGGAAAGGAATACGGTCCCGGCCAGTACGAAATGTCGGTCAAACATGGGTCGCCCATGGAAGCGATCGACCGCTACTGGGCGCTCAAGATGACGGTGCGCGATCTCGCACGCGCGAATGGCTGGGTCGCCAGTTTCATGCCCAAGATCTATTCACACTGGGCCGGCAACAGCCTGCATGTGCATCTCAGCATTTGGGATCAGGCTGGTGAAACTGACCTGACGCTGGGTACGGTGGATAACGAAGGATTGTCTGATCTTGGGCGGTGGTTCCTGGGCGGCTTACTCGCGCATGCCTCGGCCCTGACCGGTCTCGGATCGCCAACCGTCAATAGTTACAAACGGTTGCTACCCGGGTCGTGGGCTCCCGCCAATATCTATTGGGGACTCGGGAATCGTTCCGGTGTCGCGCGTATCCCGGGTGTGGGAGATCGGCGCCATATCGAATACCGCTCCGGCGACAACTCCTGCAATCCTGCGCTCTTCCTGGCGGGTCTGTTGGCGGCCGGACTCGATGGGATTCGCAAACAGACCGACCCCGGGCCAGCATTTCACGGCGATGTCGGAGTTATGGCTGTGGACGAGATGTTGGAGGCTGGGCTCGCCTTCCTTCCGCGTACCCTTCCGGAAGCGTTGCAAGCGCTCGAAAACGACGAAGTGGTTTCTGGCGCATTGGGTGAAACGATCCTTGCGCATTTCCTGGCAGTCAAGCGTTCTGAGCTAGCTGCGTACGAGCTACACGTGCATCCGTGGGAACGGGCAACCTATTTGGAGGTGATCTAACGTCATGGTCGATGTCAGCGGGCTGCCGGTTCTCGATGTTCACGCGCATCCCTTTTTGAACAAAGGCGCGGTTTCGGCCGAGCAATTTACCGATTTCACCGCGTTTGGCGGCGGGTCGCGCGAGTACATGGAGCAAGGTGGCATCGAGTGGTCGCCGGAGGTCTCCGATGAGCTTCAGCGGGTCAAGCGATCGACGCTCTATTTCACCCGAATGGTCAACGACTTGGCGACGTTTCTCGGCACATCGCCGGATATCGAGTCGGTCCTCAACGAGCGCAACGCGCAAGTGGCTGTCTCCTACCAGGAGTACGTGAAACGTCTCTATGCGGACGCTGGTCTCGAATCGGTGATCTTCGACTTTGGTGTACCGCTGCCGATGCTCGATATCGATGAGGTCAATGCCGATCTTCCGATCGAAGTCATTCCGATCTATCGCATCGAACCGCTGATCGCCGACCTCCTCAGGCAAGACCTCAGCTGGGACGAGTTCAAAAACGCCTACGATACGGCAATTTCCGAAGGATTGAGCTCGGGCCGGTACAAGGGGGTGAAATCGATCATCGCCTATCGCACCGGCTTGGAAGTCTCGCCGCTTTCTCGCACACCCGATCAGGGATTCCAGGCCCTCGATGCGATCAAGCGTGGACTGGGCGGTGGCAGCATGAAGAAGCTGCGCGACCATCTGCTTTGTCGCGCTATGGAGCTCTGCATGGAATATGACGTGCCAATGCAGATCCACACCGGTATGGGCGACTTCGAGGTGAATCTTGTGATGTGTCGACCGGCGTACCTGATGGATTTACTTCGGTTTCCGACCTACCGCTCCTGCCGCGTGCTTTTGGTCCACACCGGCTATCCGTATCATCGCGAAGCCGCATACATGGCGAACGTTCTGCCAAGGGTGTATCTCGATGTATCCGAGGGGATTCCGTTCGCGTCGTCCGCGGCATGGGAGATCTACGAAGGAACGATGGGCATGGCTCCCCTCAATAAAATTTGCTACGGCTCGGATGGGTATCAGCTACCCGAGATCATGTACACCAGCGCGAAGCTCGGCAAGCAGGCGCTGCAAGACACCCTCAATGGAATGGTCGCCAAGCGGATGCTGACGGAGTCCGATGCGCAACGAGCAGCAGCCGGCATTCTGTCCGAAAATGCGCGAGAGCTTTACAAACTTGTCTGATGCCATCCTGCTCGAAGGATTGCGCTTCTTCGGCTACCACGGTCTCCATCCGGAGGAGCGCACGCTCGGACAGCGTTTCCTGGTGGATGTGGTAGCCGAGCTCGATCTGCGTAATGCCGGTCGGCATGATGAGCTCGAAGAGACCGTGAACTACAACAGCATCTACAACGTGGTGCGATCGGTAGTTGAAGGCGAGCCGATGATGCTCGTGGAAGCGGTCGCCGATCGTGCCGCGAGTTCGATTCTCGAATCGTTTCTGCTGATTACTGCCGTCGTGGTTACCGTGAGAAAGCCGGAGGCGACGATTCGGGGCGCCCATCTCGATGCGGTCGGTGCGCGAGTGAAGCGAGTCCGCGCGCAGATTCAGACCACCCAGCCTGCGGCCCCACCCAAGCCACCTTTCCTCGGACCACGAAGCATTTCCTAAGTTTCTCATCATCATTCCGATTGCTCCAGCCTGTGTCGAAGGATTCAGGCATTTGGTTCTCGACACCGCTAAGCGAATCGGATCGAAACTGCGTTTCGTTGAAATTGTCGCCATGATTGCGCGCAAACTTGAGACAATCGCTGCCGACGGGATGGTGATGCTAAGTCAGTTGACTTGAACTGGAACGCCGACTCGAAGACGAGATGACGTAATTTCGGGATTACAACACCGCTGCGATCAAGCCGTCGATCTCGCGCATCAAGCGCTCATCACTCATCGGCATTGCGCCAAGATCGGTGAGCTCGGATAGCTCGGGTCTCGGACATCGAGCCCCCAACAATCACTAATGGCGATCGGATGCCGGGCCAGGACTCGTGAACCATCTTCACCGCTTCCATGCAACCGGCGTAGCTTTCCTCGACCGACGAGGAGAGGAGAACCACGTCGGGCTGATTGGCCCCTATTGATTGCTCGAGAAAAACGGTGGCGACGTCAGGGCCTAAATAACGGACGCGATGTCCGCGCTGTCGTAAGAGCCCATTTACCATGCACATCCCAATCTCGTGTTTTTCGCCAGCTACGCACGCGGAGACAAAGAGGGAGCCGGTGGGATAATCAGGGGAATGGCGCAAGGTGATTTCGGTCACGAGCTCCCGACTGAGTACTGACACTTCCTTCTCTTGATGGACGGTTATCGTTCCTGCCGCCCACAACTCACCCAGGTGGAAGAGAGCGGGTTGCAGCACCGACAGGAAGACAACTTGTGGGTCCATTCCTACGCGATCCGCCTGCAAAATGAGCTGTCCGGCCTGTTCGAGCTGAGAGGCAATCGCCAGCTCCAGAAATCGATCGCTCAGCTGCGCTGGATCGAGGAGTTGGTTTCGAACCTCAAGCAACTGACGGATGTCCTGGAGGGACCGGCCTTCCCGTTGCCACCTTTTAATGAGCGCGACACGATCGATGTCCGACTTGGTATAGAGTCGGTGCCCTCCCGACGTACGAGACGAGCTCAACAATCCCTCCCGCTCGAGGAACCGCAGACTCGAGTGGGAAACGTCGGGAAATTGATTCCGAAGGAGATCAACCGCGTCCCCGATCGAAACCAGTTGGTCCGGTTCTCGTTCGGTCATAGCCATTTCCTCCAAAATCTAAACCTAAACATCACGTATTTCTATCATGAGGTTCGTTGTGCGGCAATCGCGCCGAGACATCGAAGGCCACAGGAGCAGACTAATCGATCGAGGTGGGCAGAGCGAAGCGATATTGACAAACATGAATATGAACTATAGGTTTATACACAAGTTGGTGGAGGTTGGTCGCTCGGCCTTCGGATCCAGAACGGTTTCAACGGCGTTTGAAACGACTCGAGCAGGGAAGGACGGCGAGAGTACGCTCAATACGTTCAGTGTCAGGGATCGCTGCTTTGGACGGCAGGAGAGTGAGTTTGCGTTCCATCCTCCATTAAAGAAGGGCTCATTTTGGGACCAAGCCAAGAGGGGCAAAATGACAATAAATAGCTCAATCGCCGAACCAGCGTCATAATTGAATGACCACTCAATTCGGAATCCCTGGAGAATCTCCTAAAACGAGCAAGGACGTTGTGAGTCTTCCGTCAATGATTGAAACGCGAAAGCTCGATCATATTGCGATCAACCTCGAGCGAAACGTCGAAGTCAGTGGACTTTCGACTGGCTTCGAGCGTCTGCAATTTACCAACAACGCTCTTCCTGAGATCGATCTCGACTCAGTGAGCACCAGCCTCGAGTTCCTGGGCAAACCCATTGGCGCTCCTTTTCTGGTTTCTTCGATGACCGGGGGAGTAGAGAAAGGTTGGGAAATTACTCGTCGGCTGGCCACCGCGGCGCAGGAGTTCGGATGTGCGATCGCGGTGGGATCCCAACGCGCGGCGCTCGAAGATCGCAGCCGCGAGCGCTTTTTCTCCATTCGCGATGTCGCTCCGACGGTTCCTATATTCGCGAACTTAGGCGCGGTGCAGCTCAACTACGGCTATTCGGTCGATGAATGTCGCCGGGCAATCGATATGGTCGAAGGGGATGGACTCTTTTTGCATCTCAATCCTCTTCAGGAAGCGTTGCAGGCCGGCGGTAACACGGCCTTCAGTGATCTGGCCCACAAGATCGAGCAGGTTTGCAGGCACCTTGACGCTCCGGTCCTCGTCAAGGAAGTCGGTTTTGGGATAACGGCGGAGGTCGCCCGGACGCTTTCCGATTGCGGAGTCGCTGCGATCGATGTGAGCGGAGCTGGAGGCACGTCTTGGAGTGCCGTGGAACACATGCGTAGTGAGGACGAAGCAAGCCGCAACGTTTCGCGCGCGTTTCTGGGTTGGGGTGTACCAACCGCCCGTTGTCTTGTCGATGTTCGCAGAGCGCTCCCGACGATTCCTCTCATCGCTAGCGGAGGGATGCGAACCGGACTCGACGCGGCAAAGGCCTTCGCGCTGGGGGCTACCCTCTCCGGGATTGCTGGTCCGCTCTTGCGAGCGGCCGCGCAAAGCGAAGATCAGGCGGTCCAGGCATTGCAAGGTTTGATCGAGGAATTGCGAGTGACGATGTTCGCCGTGGGCGCTGCTCGCATAAGCGATCTGACATCGAACCTCCTTTTCGAGCTCGACGCTCCGTTGCTTTCCCGTGAAGGCGAGGCAAACTGATCATGGTCGATACGCTGCGCGACGTCTGCATAGAAGACTGGGACATTTGCCAGCGGATAGCCCGGAGTCACGGGCGATCGTTTTTTCTTGCGAGTCGAATGTTGGGCGCAGAACGACGTCAATCGATTCTTGCTGCCTATGCTTACTGCCGTTTGGCGGACGACATCGTCGACCGAGCCGATGGTGATGGGGTTCTCACAGCGGAGCGTCTCGCAGCCTGGGAGAACGAACTCGATCGTCCCATGCATCCCGTTTCGGTCGCGTTTGCTCATGCGCGACACCGCTATGGGATTCCAGACCAGCCAATACGAGAGCTTTTCGATGGCATGCGGGCCGATCTGTTCGTCAATCGTTATCAGAACTGGCCCGAATTGCGGGGCTACTGTCACCAGGTTGCCGGTACGGTGGGATTGATCGTTGCGCCGATCCTTGGTTGCTCCGATAAATCTGCTCTTCCTTACGCAGCGGATCTCGGAATTGCCATGCAGCTCACAAACATTCTGCGGGATGTCGGGGAAGACGCGGCAATGAACCGAATTTACCTGCCGTTGGATGAGCTGGACCGTTTCGGTCTGGATCCCGAACACTTGTTGGCAGGAGAACTCGGCACCGGGTTTTCCGATTTGATGCGTTTCCAGATAGCGCGTGCGCGCGACTTCTATGAGTCGGCATTGCTCGGGGTGTCTGCGCTTTCCCCGAGTGGGCAATTAACGACTCTGGCGGCCGCTCATCTTTACGCCGGGATTCTGGATCAGATCGAGGCGAATCATTACCAGGTGTTCTCCATCCGGGCAGTGGTGCCCCGGCGGCAAAAGGCCCGTTCGACTGCGGGCGCCGCAATGCGGTTCATGCAACTGACAACTGTCTCAGCCTGGACCGCGCGGCGTCACGATTCGTCACCCTCATGCCCGGCGCATCGAACGGAGCGTGACATCGAGGGCTGGATACCTTGAAATCGGAGATCCTAGCCCGCAATCAATCCGTCGGCGATCTTTGCCGAGCAGAGGACGCCCGGTACGCCGGCTCCCGGATGAGTACCAGCTCCCACGAAGTACAGGTTCTCGATTTCGTTCGCACGATTGTGCTGGCGAAACCAGGCCGATTGCGTGAGGATCGGTTCGAACGAGAACGCCGATCCAAGGTAACTGCCGAGAACGTCCTGAAAATGCGGCGGGTCGATCATGTGCTCGGTGACGATAGATGCTTGGAGACCGGGCAGGTAGCGTTCTTCGAGGAATTCCATGATCCGGTCTCGATAACGCGGACCGATGGCTTCCCAATCGATAGTGCCACCCAAATGCGGTACCGGCGCAAGCACATAAAAGGCTTCTCCGCCGGGCGGCGCGAGCGACGGATCGGTAATTGTCGGCATATGCAAATAAAGCGAAAAGTCATCCGCCAGCAATTTTCGATCGAAGATATCACGCAACAGCTCTTCATACCGTGGTCCCAGGATAATGTTGTGATGAGCGAGGCGGTTAGCCGGATCGTCTCGCCAAGTCCGATCGGTTCCGAAATAAATGACGACCAGCGACATCGAATAGCGCAGGGCGTCGAGGCGTTGCGTCATCAGCGATCGATCAACTTGCGCAGGCACCAGATGTTCCCAGGTGTTTCGGACATCCCCGTTGCTCACCACCACGTCGGCGGGAATACGACGTCCGTCTTCGAGCTCGATGCCGGACGCGCGGTTCCCTGCCATGGAGATTTGAGCCACCGGCGCGTTCAGCATCAGGGTTCCGCCCAACTCCTCGAACAGACGTACCAGCGCGTCGATCAGTGCTCCGGTGCCACCCAATGCAAACCAAACGCCCCATTCGCGTTCGAGATGTTGAATCAACGCGTAGATACTGGTGGTATCGAACGGATTTCCTCCAACCAGGAGTGGATGAAACGAAAGTACCTGGCGAATCTTATCGTCCTGGATATATCGCGACACCAAACCGTAGACCGACCGATAACTTTGCAACCGGAGCATGTCCGGCATGATCCGCGCCATATCGAGCGGATTCAGGAACGGCGTGTCGGCCAGCTCGGTGAATCCTTTGGCGAAGATCTTTTCGGTCAGCTCACTCAGCTCGAGGTAGCCCGCAGGATCGGCTGGAAAAAGCGAGGTCCGGCGAATCTCGGCCAGCATCCGCGCTTGATCGCCGGTGTACTCGAAGCTGTCGCCGTCATGGAAGAAGATTCGATAAAACGGATCAAGTGGCAAGAGGGTGAGATAGTCGGCTGGATTACGACCGGCGAGCGCAAACAATTCCTCGATCAACCAGGGGGCTGTGATTACCGTGGGGCCGCCGTCGAAACGAAACCCATTTTGCTCGTAAACGTATGCCCTGCCACCGGGTCGATCTCGCTGTTCGCAGATAGTGACCTGGAATCCACGCGCAGCAAGTCGGATGCCAATTGCCAGGCCACCAAATCCGCTTCCTATAACGATCGCCCGTTGCCCATTCAAACTAGTCATCGATCTGATCATACGCGTAGTTGGGGTGGGACTGCGGATTTCGGGGCACTGTGGCGATGAGGCAGCTTTTCTGGTTGATTGCTTCCATCCAGCTGGTTCTGGCCGCACGTGTTTTCGCGCGGATGGTGCGAACCCGCGGGGGGCAACAGATCGATCCGAACGATTCGAGCGACGTTTCGCCTAACGCGGTCACTGTGCTGATTCCTATTTTGAACGAGATCGGGCGATTGGGTCCCTGTCTCGATGGACTGCGTCTGCAAGGTGAAGAGGTACGTGAAATTGTCCTGATCGATGGCGGATCGTCGGATGGAACCCAGGCCATGATTCGGGAACGGGCCGGTGGCGATGCAAGAATTCGCATCGTGGATGCCGCTCCAGTTCCGGACGGAGTCAATGGCAAGGCCTATGGCCTTATGGTCGGTATCGACTCCATTGCGGAGGATACGGATTGGCTGCTCATCGTCGACGCCGATGTGCGAACACGGGCTGGAGCCATCAACGCTATCGTGGGGCATGCAGAGCGAAGCGGACTAAAATCGCTCAGTGTTGCCACCACGCAACGGATTCAAGGTTCGCTGCTTGGATTCCTCCATCCTTCTATGCTTGCCACGCTGGTCTATCGCTTTGGAATTCCCGGCGGGGCAAACAATCGCATCGACGAAGTTCAGGCTAATGGTCAGTGTTTTCTCGTCCAGCGCGCCCTGCTCGAACGTGCTGGTGGCTTTCAGAGCGTCCTGGGAACGATCGCGGAAGATGTGACACTGGCTCGCTCGTTCGTCGAACTCGGCGAACCGGTCGGCTTTTTCGAATCTGGTGACCTTGTGGAAGTCGAGATGTATTCCGATGGGCGAGATGCCTGGCGGAACTGGCCCCGCTCGTTACCCTTGCGCGACCGCCACGCAACCTGGCAATCCGACTTGGGAATGGCTGAAGTCCTATTCGTGCAAGCAGCTCCACCATTACTTCTTGTCGGCAGCGCGTATCTGTTTGGAGCGCGCAATTTGGTGACTCAACTTCAATTGGGTTTGATTATCGCGCGAGTGGGAGTGCTGTTCGGCATACGCCGGGCATACTTCTCGCGGCCGTGGACCTATTGGCTTTCGCCGCTGGCCGACCTCCCAGTCACACTGGAAATCATTCGTCGTTCCCGTCTGAAATCGCACATGTGGCGTGGACGGAAGATCACTTCTGGAGATGCGTCATGAACCGCTTCGATCGTGAGAAGCTGCCCTGGATCGTGCTCATTGCGCATCTGGGTGCGTTGGTGTTTGGTCTCATTGGTTTGCTCATCATGCTTCCGCACCCCGACCTCTGGTCGAGCGATCCGAACGCGGTCAAGGTGTTCAATTGGTCGATGGAACATGCCGGTGCGACGCATATCGTATTCGGTGCCCTGGCGATGGCGCTCTTTGGTTGGCTGTCGATCGGATTGCGGAAGACTGCCATTTTCTTCGTAGTCTCCACCGGCGTTTCGCTTGGCTTCGAGCTGTTTGGCACGAGCACTGGCTGGCCGTTCGGGAATTACGCCTATACCGATTTTCTTGGGACCAAGGTGTTGGGGCATGTGCCCTGGACCATTCCGCTCTCCTGGTTCTACATGGGACTTGCCTCGTATCTCATCGGCTCCTGGATCGCGCATCGGCTGACGAGTAGCCGGCGGGCGATTTGGGGCGTGCTGGCCGGAGCCTGGATGCTCACTGCCTGGGATCTGGTGCTCGATCCTGCGATGGCGCACGAGTCGTTACGGGTGAAGTTCTGGATCTGGGACGAGCAGGGCCCGTATTTTGGTATGCCCGTTAAGAATTTTGCCGGCTGGGTGGCGACCGGATTCATCTTCATGGCCATCAGTCGATGGATCTGGCGTGAGGATGTTGAACTCAGTCTCTCTCGATTGAAGTTTCCTGCCGTCGTGTTCGTGGCGAACATGATCTTCGCCATGGTAATCAGCGCATCAGTTGGATTGTGGGCACCGATCGGCATTGCCATCGTGGTTGCGGGAGCGCCATTCGCCATAGCGCGCTACGAGGGGCGAACTGCGACAAGACGGCCCAGGCTTTCCGTCAGCAATGATGGATAGAGCCGCCTGGCGCTCGATACGGACGCTTGGCAAGGTGGGGATTGCCAAAGACGTCGATCTGCGCGTCCGGGGGTTGGAAAGTGTTCCGACATCCGGTCCGGTCATCCTCGCGGCCCGGCACTACCATCATTTGTACGATGGGTGCGCCATCTTCGCGACGATTCCGCGCCAGGTGCAGGTGCTGGTTGGGCTCGATTGGATCGAGCGGCCAATCGCGCTGAAAGGGATGCAGGCAGCCTGCCGGTCGGCGAGTTGGCCGGTCGTATTTCGCAATACCACAGAAGTAGACCGTTCTGTCTGGTTGCCAATGCTTCGCATTGCGCTGGGTGAATCGCAGGAGATCCTGCGCAAGGGACGCGTGCTGCTGGTCTTTCCGGAGGGATATCCCACCATCGACCCCCACGGTTCGCCGAAGACCGGCGAGGATGAATTCTTACCGTTTCACCCTGGGTTTGCGCGTATCGCCATAGACGCCTGGGGGAGCGGGATCCCAGTCCAGGTCGTTCCAGTTGGGCTGCACTATCGGCAGGAGGATCGCTGGCAGGTGGATCTTCGCTTCGGTGCACCGATCGGTCCTCTCTCAAATGCGCGATCGGCTGCATTGACCGCACAGGTGGAGCAACGAGTGATCGCGTTATCCGGCGTCGAGAAAGCAGCTACTCCACCTTTTTGAGGAACTCCTTGTTCACTTTCGCCACCAGCGAATAGGTCGTGTCCACCATATTGCCGACGTAGCACTTGCCGAGCTGGGTGAGCAGCTGATAGGCATCGAGCGGATCGAAGTTGTAATCGCGAACGATCCAATCGATCAGGTCGCGGTAGGCGACCCGCGCGGCATCTTCCATGGGGCGGGCACTGCCAACCGACATCAGCTCGGTGGGCGATTCAATCCGCGGCCAGGCGATCGCCTGCTGCTTGATGACATCGAAGCGAAACCGTCCTTTGGCTGAGATTTCCAATGCCACCCCGCAGAGCTCGCCTTGTCCCTGGGCGGCATGCGCGTCTCCAACGTAGAACAATGCGCCGGGATGATGCACGGGAAAATAGAGGGTATTGCCTTCGGTGACATCGGGCACATCCATGTTGCCGCCATGATCGCCGGGGGAGAGCGAGGATATCGATTCGATGGCCGGCGCGGTGCCCATGGTTCCGTAGAACGGTGCCCAGGGGACCTCCCACCGGTCTTTCCATGCGAAAGTATTGCGTTCGGTGCGGTGATAGATCCAGACACGTTCTTCCAGGGAAGGTTGCAGCGAGGGCGTCCAGCGCGTCGAAGTTAAGCCGCCGAAGAACGGAACCAACGCCGAGAACGCCCAGTCGCGGGTGGCTTCGATAGCATCGATGTGCACCACCAGTGTGTCGCCCGGCTCGACGCCTTCGATGTAGATCGGTCCAGTTTGTGGGTTGAGGTATGGCCCCAGGACCTCGCTTGGCTTCTGATCCTCAGAAGTCAGGACGTTGCCAGCCGAATCCACTGTGTGGATCTCGACTTCCTCGCCAATCGCGACGTGAGCGATTGGCGTCGGATTCGCACCGAAGACGTAGTAGTACTTCTCATCGGGTTGATGGATTTCGCGCATCTCGCACCTTTCTCTGTTCAAAACCACGCCTGAAATCGGTTGTTCACCACTCGGCATCTGGATCGAGCGGCCATATTGGTCGAGCAATGTGCTCGAAAGGAAGACGGGAGAGATCGGCTCCGGTTATACCCGGGCCCTCAACGAGGATGACGTGCGACGCAATCGGCTCGAATGCAGCCCGAAAGTGACCTTTTCCCTTGAGCGCAATGATCGATTTGCTGGTGGGATCGATGCCGTGCGAGCGAAAGATGTTGAGGTCGATTGGGGTTTCCGCACGGCTCGAGACTAGCACGTCGATTCCGTCGATGACGATGACGGCGGTTGGGCCGAGATCGACGTCGACCCCGGCCATCATCGGACCGTCATTGACATAGTGACCGTCCGTGATGCGTCGCACATAAGCTTCGATCTCGATCGGATCACCATGGAGGGTATCGGTTTTTGCGCCGAGATTCAGTCGCACCGTGCTTCCCGGACCGGCGTCGATGCACGCGCGCACAGCCCCAGGATCACAAACCAGTGCCAGCGCGGCATTCGTCGCGCGTTGGTCCAACAAGAATCGTAGTAACTCGACACTGTCGCCGGGGCCACCGGTCCATGGGTTGTCGCCGATGTCGACCAGCACCAGGGGGTTGTCGTCGGGTTTCAGGTTTTGAATAGCGCAAGCGGCTTCTTCAAAGGATGCGACGCCGCCAAGAAATTGCTCTCGTAGCGCCCATGCGAGATCGCCGATAGCCTCGGCTGCGTCGATGGCGAGTAGAGCATCGTCGTGGGCATACGCGAGCACGCTCAGCCCGGCTTCCTCGACATCGGCGGGCGGGAATCCACCGGCCAGGGTCACTGCGATCATTCCTGGTTTGGCTTCCCATTCGTGCGCGAGCGCAATCAGATCGCGCATGGGAGAGCGGTCGGTGGTCATGCGTTGCGACGTCGGGAGCATGGGAGGTTTGACGAGCGCGGCGGCCGGCAAGAGTTCTCCCCGTAACCAGTTGCACGATGCGCGCGCAAGCCTCTTCGGCGCGCTCGGCCATATCGACGTGCGGGTAGGTGTCATAGCCGATCAGCAGAGTGGCGGCATCGACCATGCGTGGTGAGATATTGGCATGCAGATCGAGCGTTGCGACCAGTGGGCGTTCGTTGCCGATGACATCGCGGACGGCTTCGAGAATGAATGCGTCGGCATCGCGATCCAGCTCGGAGACCATGGCGCCATGGAGCGCAAGCAGCACGCCATCGATCGGTTCGGCTTGCTGAAGCGCCAATACGAACTCGTAAACGAGCTCACGCAAGGTCGATCCGTCGACCATACCGGCTGGCGTTGCCCAGACCGAGATGATGGGGATCAGATCGAACCCATATTTCTCCGAGCCGGAGACAAAGCCTCCGAAGGCGGAGTTGGTGCCGCGCTCGTCGGAAACGATGCGGTCGCCGCGCCGGATGGTGGACGCTTCGAATGCAGCCATGTCGGTGCGAACAGCGCTGAAGGCATTCGTTTCATGGGAAAGCTGCGCGGCGGCGATTCGCATCGTTCAGGCTAGCTGGGGAATGCCGAGGATGTCGCGAGCCTGATCGGGCGTAGCGACGGGGCGTCCGAGCTCAGCGGCGATGCGCGCCAGCCGTTCCACAAGCTGGGCGTTGCTATTGGCCAGTTCACCCTTGTGGAAGTAGAGATTGTCTTCAAGGCCGGTGCGGACGTGACCTCCCATCGTCATGGCGGCTACGCCGAGCGGAAGCTGAGATCGGCCGATACCGCAGGCCGACCAGAGCGCTCCGGGCGGAAGCATTTGCACCATGTTGACCAACTGCTGGATCGTACCGGGCGAACCACCGCGGACGCCGAGCACCATCTGGAACCAATAGGGAGGCTCGATGGCGTTGTCTGCGATGAAGCGCAACCCGTTAGCGACATGTCCGGGTTCGAAGCATTCGATCTCTGGCCGGACGCCGAATTCGATCATCGAGGCAGCCAGTTTGGTCAAGAAGTTGGGCGAGTTGACGAAGACGCCGGCGCCGAAGTTGAGCGAGCCGCAGTCGAACGAGGCGATCTCGGGAGAGAGGGTCACAGGTTCGGCGCGCTGCTCATCGGTGGTTTGTCCTGCTCCGCCACCAGTGCTCATGTTGATGATCACGTCGGAGCCTGCCGCACGAATCAGATCGCGTACCTGGGCATAACGAGTCGGATCGCAGGTGACCTTGCCCTGTTCGTTGCGAACGTGCAAGTGGACGATGGCTGCTCCGGCCTTGGCGGCTTCGACGGCTGCCTGGGCGATTTCTTCCTCGGTGATGGGAAGATTGGGATTCTGCTCTTTGGTTGGCCAGGAACCGGTCAACGCGGCCGAGATGATGAGCGGTTTGTTGAGCGCGGGAGGTTCGAGTGGATCGAGCATTAGCCAAGCGTCCTGCGCGAGGTGATGACCCCGGTATTCATTCCGACCAGATTGAGACCACCAAAGAAGCGGGCGTGCTCGATCTTGACACAGCGATTCATGACGACGTCCATTCCGGCGGCCCGGGCTCTAGCGGCGGATTCCTCATTGACGATGCCCAATTGCATCCAGAAGATGGGCGCGCCAATCTGAATCGCGTCTTCCAGTACTGCTGGAACATCTTGTGATTTTCGAAAGACATCGACGATATCGACCTCGCGGTCTTTTGGGATGTCGAGCAGTGAGGCGTAGACGGTTTCACCCAGGATCTTCTGCCCTGCCAGACGAGGATTCACCGGAATGATGTCGTACCCCTCCGATTGCATATAGATGGCGGCGAAGTGACTCGGGCGCATCGGATCGCCTGAAAGTCCGACCATGGCGATCGTCTTCGCATTTTGAAGGAGGCGCAGACGCTCGTAGGCGCCAGCCGTTGCGACATGCTGGTTCACCCAGGGTACGGTGCAACTTGCGACCTGGTCGGTGGTATCAGTCATTCAGTGGCTCCCAAGGTGCTCGGCTCACCAATCTGCGACTTGCGCAATGCGCGGTCGAGATCCCAGATGATATCGTCCACGTCCTCCAGCCCGACTGAGAATCGGATCAAATCTGGGCTGATGCCGGCCGCGATCTGTTGCTCGTCAGTGAGCTGCTGATGGGTGGTGCTGCCAGGGTGGATGATGAGCGATTTGGCGTCGCCGACATTCGCCAGGTGCGAGATGAGCGTTAAGGAATCGATGAAGCGCGCTCCAGCCGCGCGGCCTCCCTCGACACCGAACGTGAGAATGCCGCCGCTTCCCTTCGGCAGATACTTTTCAGCAAGTGGGCGATATGGGCTATCTGGCAAACCGGGGTAGCTCACCCAGCTTACGGACGGGTGTTGCTGTAGCCAGACTGCGACCTGCTCCGCGTTTCGGCAATGACGCTCCATGCGTAGCGGCAGTGTTTCCAGTCCTTGCAGGAACATCCACGAGTTGAATGGACTGAGCGCCGGTCCCAGGTCGCGCAGATTTTCCACCCGCGCTTTCATCAGATAGCCGTATTCGCCAAAGGTTTCGGTGAACATGATGCCGTGATAGCCCGGCGAGGGTTCGGTCATACCCGGGAAGTTGCCGTTATCCCACGGAAAGCGTCCCGATTCGACGATGACTCCGCCGATCGAGGTGCCGTGTCCACCGATGAACTTGGTCGCCGAATGGACCACGATGTCGGCGCCGTGCTCGATAGGTCGGCAGAGATAAGGACTGGCGAAGGTGTTGTCGATCATCAGCGGGAGGCCGGCTTCGTGCGCGATGGCCGCTACGGCGCTGATGTCGAAGACGTCGATGCGCGGGTTGCCGATCGTCTCCCCATACAGGACCTTTGTTTTCGGCGTGATCGCCGAGCGGAAGTTCTCCGGGTCGGACGGATCCACAAAGACGACATCGATGCCCCAGTGGCGTAGCGTGATATCGAACTGCGTGTACGTCCCGCCATAGAGCGCCGACGAAGAAACGATTTGGTCGCCAGGAGCCAGCAGGGTTGTGAGCGCGATGAACTGCGCTGCCTGACCGGATGCCACAGCTAATGCGCCGACTCCTCCTTCCAGCGCAGCGATGCGTTCCTCGAAGGCAGCGGTGGTGGGGTTCATGATGCGGCTGTAGATATTCCCGAACCGTTGCAGCGCAAAGAGCTCGGCGGCGTGATCGGTATCTTCGAAGACGTACGACGAGGTCTGATACAGCGGCATCGCGCGGGAACCGGTGGTCGGATCGGGCCGTTGACCGGCATGCACTGCCAGGGTATCGAACCCAAAGATGTGGTCGTCGTCGGTTCGCGCTTCGTTGGCGGAATTGGCCGGATTGGAAGCGCGTCCGTCGCTCGAAGGATGAGTTTGACTCAAGGCAATCGTCCTGGAGAGCCGTCGAAGCGGCTGGGCATGGGTTCGCAGCCGGTATTGTACGAGGCAACTCCGGGGAACGGCGGTGGCTTGAGCCGGAATCCGTGGGTGCTGGGACTATGGTGATTCAGTTGTGGAACATAGAGGTAGCAAGCCATTAGGCGGTGGGATCGACCGTGACGCTCTGCAGAAGCCGGGATCCAGCACCGGGTGAGGATGACGGGTAACCAGCCCGGGCACGATGATCTGCTGCCCAGGCCCGCGCTCGTTGCCGAACGTGCCGCTTGATCGTAGTGTAGAACATACGTTCTTCTCTTGTCAAGGGGCAAATAAAACACCCAAAGAAAAACGATGCGGTTCGAATGACCGGAACTGGCTTCTGTGACCAAAACATTTCTGCGGTTTGCGGCGGAGAGTCTTATTTCAAAACCGCGCACTTTCGGACGCCAGAGACTGCAATACGTTTTGAAATGCGACGATCCGAACCGCACCACACTATTGAGCGAGCATTGACCGAACTGCACCAGATTGGTACTATTACATTCGCTCAATTTGGGACTCTGGCGCGTTCGTCTAGCGGCCCAGGACACCGCCCTCTCAAGGCGGAGATCACGGGTTCGAATCCCGTACGCGCTACTTTCGGAAGCGCTCGACTCCAACGTGGGTCGGGCGCTTTTTCATACCTGAGAAACCTGATGTCTCGGTTGGGCCGGTCGTCAGTCCACGAAAACCCCTGTCGACTTCTGAGAGCGGATGCGTGTCTCGCCCCGGCATCCTTAGCCGCGTCAGGACGCCGATTTAGACCTTCTCATAATGAGGGAGCATGCGAGTCAGTGTCGCAACATGCTCGGCGTAGTGACTCCGAAATGCCTGGAATTCGTTCCAGGCCCGGTCCAAATCAGAGGACGTCGCGACACCAGCGACGGCCAGTGATTCAGCGCAATAATCGAACTCCAGTCGATCGATTGGCCGGCGCTCGGGATAGGTATGCAGCGAGATCACTCGATGTCGGTAGTGCTGCGCGAGGGATGCGATGGCGATCGATCCCTGGTCGAGGCAATCGGCCGCTTCCTGGTCGGGGGGACCGGCAACCAGCGTGTTTCGCAGCGCGGCGGCATCGAGGACCGTGGGCGCATCTACTGACCAGTGGGTACTCATTTCCGGGGCGAAAAAAAGCAGGTATCCATCGACGGTGCGATAGATCTTTTCCAGCTTTTTGAACTCCGCTGCCCAGGAACGCCAGAGACTGTCAAGAGAATGTATTCCGTCTCCATGCACCGCCGAGAGCAGGAGTTCAACGCCGTTGTCACTTTCGCCTTGCAACGTTTTCATCTCATCGATTTTTTCCCGGCGGTCCGAGTAGGCTGAATAGATCGATACGGTATATGCGATCAATAACGCCAAAAAAATCGGTCCGGTGAATGCTTCTATGCCCCCGATGGTGGTTTCAAGCAGGGTCTTCGGTTGGCCGGCGATACCCAGGACCGACATCGAAGAGACGCTATTGACATACGCAGTGCTCATCGAGTTCTGGGTCACCCCATACAGGAGCAAGGTGTATCCCAGCGTCGCTATCGCGATGGTGCATCCCAGAATAGACAGCAGGCTGAAGGGGACATAGAGAGCCCAGAGCTGGCGTCGTTTTTCGGTGTTTCGCATGGCATCGCCCACGACGTGAAGGCCGTTCCGACATGTGCGAAAAATGAAGCGGGCAAGGTACGGAGGGTCGGTTCCCTTCACCATCAGGATGCGAGCCGCCCAGTAGATGGCCGATACGATGATCAGCAGTCCGATGAGTGTCGAAACTAACCGGACGGGATCCATCTCACTGAGCTCCTAGCCGTTGATCAAGCTTTGCGAAGATTTGGAGCGGGAACACCGAACAGTGCCTGGCGCGCAGCATCCCAGGCTATGGTTCGGGCGCGCTCGACAATGTAAGCGGTCGACCCAAGGATCCGAACGGAGACTCCAGCATCGTTGGGGAGCGAACTGACGCCGCTGATCGACTGCTCGTGACCAGCCAACGCTTGCCGCAAGACGCTGGTGAGATCTTCTGCGGGAAGCTCCCGGGTGAAGATATACAGCACTCCGAGCGCGTCCATTTCTCCCAAGATCGCCGGGCTCTTGGGAGAATGCAGGTTCGGTTCGAGCTTGATCGTATCGGCGACCAGTAGCTTGCCGTCGAGATCGGTCACTTCGAGCTGGGAGTGATAGATGGTGTAGTGGTGGTGCTCCCCCTTGTGCGCAGTGCGGCCGGGGGCGAGGATTTCGCCGATGATCACCGTTGCCGTGGGATCAAGGTGCAGCTCGGTGTGCTGGAAGAATCGGGAGTCGCGGTAGGGGATGGTCGTATCTGGTAGATACTCGATGAAACTGCCAGCTTCCGCAGTGATATTGACCACCTGGGTGATGTAGTTCTCTTCGCACTTGTAGAGCTTGCCGTGCGATTGGGTCGTGACGTGCGCGGCTGATCCCGGTAAGCCGTGGATGTCGATCCGGTAACGATCTCCCTGGACCATACCGCCGCCATTCTGCAGGATCATGACGAATGGCATGTCCGGGCGTTGGATGTCGAGATAGATCGGCTGAAACATCTGGAGCGGTGACCGGTAAGAGTGGCTCGACCGTACGGTGCGGTCGCCCTGGCGCTTGAACTCGAGCTCCATGAGCCCAATCTTGCCGTGGCCGCCAGCGCCTGACCCGTACAGCTCCGTATCGAACTGGTCGAACACGTGGGGAACCGGAACCGGCAACGCGTGCCGAGGGTCGTCGTGAGCGTAGGATTTGAAGGTATTTGCCATAGGGTTCGCTTGATTCCCGGGTTCTGTACTGCCGTATCGATCGGTTTAGTGTGAGTGAGCGTGCTCGTGGCTATGGCTATGATCGTGCGCCGGAAGAGCGTCCAGCAGTTGCCGGACATCGTCCGAGCGTCCGGTCTTGCTCGTGGTTTCGATGAACGCAACGACCTGATCCAGCCCGTCACCGGTCAGACTGTTCGTCATAATGTACGGCGACCCGTCGGGACGCGCACTTTCTGCTCCGGCGCGCATGACTGCCAGATCGACCCGCACATACGGCGCCAGGTCGATCTTGTTGATGACCAGGAGATCCGAATGGGTGATGCCCGGACCCTTTTTGCGGGGAATGTCATCTCCCTCGGCCACATCAATGACAAAAATATAAGCGTCCACCAATGTTGGGCTAAAAGTCAGCGTGAGATTGTCGCCGCCACTTTCGAGAAAGAGGAGATCTGCGTCAGGGAACTTATTCAAAAGTTCTTCCATTGCGGCGAGGTTTGCGGTGGGATCGTCACGCACTGCTGTATGCGGGCAGGAGCCAGTCTCGACGCCGACAACTCGGTCGGCAGGCAGAATGCCATCGAGCGCGGCACGCACATGCTCGGCGTCGAGCTGGGTGTAGATATCGTTCGTAACGACTACCGGACTAAATCCCCGCTCGATCACCATGGGGATCAGCGCTTCGATAAGGGCGGTCTTCCCGGAGCCGACCGGGCCACCAACCCCTACTTTGAAAACATTTCGCTCGCCATTCATGGGCATTTCGAAGAGACCTTTCTGAACTAACAGGGGTGGGCAATCAGGATGAGAAGAGACGAAGTTCGGCTTCCTCATGTCGCATGGACATCAGCTCCACGAATGGTGCTGATCCTCCGATTTCATGTAGCGAGCGCGAGAGCGCGTCGTGCGTAGCTGTTTCGAGAACCGGGCGCAAGAGGTAGAGAATGCGCTGTGCGTTGCGGTGGTCGATCTCTGACATGCGGACAGCAGAGCCAATGCAACTGGCGGCGAATGAATAGAGCTCGCCAGCGACTGCTTCTGCCACAGGGATAGCGAATTCGACTTTGAGCAGGGCAAGCGCGATGGCCTGATTCCCCGGGGCCAACCCATCGTTGACCAGCGCCAGATAGTCACGAGACAGGGCGCTGTCGAAGACATCACGGGAGAGACCGAGAAGCTGGCGCCCTAGCCGAAGAGAGGTTTCTCGTGTTTCGCGGGTGATCTTGATGGCCGTGAGCCGCTGGTCGACCTGCGTGACCGCGTGCAGGTCCCCAGTAGAGGCGGCGCGCATGGCGATAGCCACAGCAGTCGCGTCTGATGGGCCCACGCTGGCGCGTACAAGATCGGCCACGATCCCAGCGAGTGACTGCGGTGTGATCAGTCCTGCCTGGGCGAATGATTCGATTCCGTGTGAGAGGGTGAACAACCCGCTCGGGAAGAACGAATCCGCAAGCTGAAGACTTCCGAGGAACGGCCCGAGCTGCGTATGCATGGATGTCGGTTCCGAGTGCGACCGGCCGTTCGACGAAGGTGGGTTCCCCGAAATCATGTAGAACTTTCCAGGTACCGGAGCAGGATGGATCGATCCATCCTGCTCCTTACCCCTAGATGGCTAAACGAGATAGTAGAGCTGCGTCAACGGAAGCGATTCCGCCGGATCGATATGAGCGTGAACCCCATCGACCGTGACTTTGAAGGTCTCCGGATCGACTTCGATGTTGGGGGTTTTGTCGTTGTACGCCATATCGTATTTGTTCACGGTGCGGCATCCCTTGACCGCCACAGCCTGCGACTGCAAGCCGAGCTTCTCCGAAACGCCTTCGTCGATTGCCGCCTGCGACATGAAGTTGACTCGACCCAACGCATTGGCCATGCCAAACGCACCGTACATCGGGCGGAAGTAGACCGGTTGCGGCGTTGGCAGGGAGGCGTTGGGATCGCCCATTTGCGCCCAGGAGACCAGTCCTCCCTTGACGATCAGACGCGGCTTCGCGCCGAAAGACCACATCGGCCAGACCACGATGTCTGCGATGTTGCCAACCTGAAGCGAACCGACCGCATGGGAGATTCCGTGCGTTCTGGCCGGATTGATGGTGACCTTCGAGATATAGCGCATAACGCGGAAGTTGTCGTTGTCTGGCGAATCTTCTGCCAGCTTGCCGCGACGCTCCTTGGCCAGATGGGCCATCTGTAACGCGCGGGTCCAGTTCTCACCGCACCGACCCATCGCCTGAGAGTCAGACGAAATCATCGAGAGAACGCCCATATCGTGGAAGACCGTTTCCGCGGCGATCGTTTCGGCGCGAACACGGCTCTCGGCGAACGAAACGTCTTCCGGCACCTTTGGGTTCAGGTGATGGCACACCATCACCATGTCCAGCAACTCGGCGACCGAGTTCACGGTGTAGGGCAGGGTGGGGTTGGTCGAGGACGGAAGCGCCCACGGCTGGCTGGCAATCTTGATGATGTCCGGCGCGTGACCACCGCCTGCACCCTCCGTGTGGTAGGTGTGGATGGTGCGGCCATTGATGGCACTGATGGTGTCTTCGACGAATCCGGCTTCGTTCAATGAGTCGGTATGAATACAGACCTGAACGTCGTATTCGTCTGCAACCTTCAGGGTGCAGTCGATGACCGCCGGAGTCGAGGCGTGGTCCTCATGATCTTTGAGACCACAAGCACCGGCCTTGACTTGCTCGATCAAGTTGTCCGGCAGAGAGCTGTTGCTCTTGGCAAGGAGGCCAACGTTGACTGGTATGCCGTCATAGGCAGCCAGCATGCGCTGGATGTTCCACGGCCCCGGGGTGCAGGTGGTGCCATTGGTGCCGTCGGTCGGGCCGGTCCCACCGCCGATATGGGTCGTGATCCCATTCGAGAGCGCGGAATATGCCTGCTGTGGCGAGATCATGTGAATGTGGGGGTCGATGCCACCGGCGGTGACGATCTGGCCCTCTGCCGAGATGACTTCCGTGTTGGCAGAGGTCACCAGGTCTGGATGGACGCCATCCATGATGTCGGGATTACCGGACTTGCCGATACCCGCGATTTTGCCGTCCCGGATACCGATGTCGGCTTTCACAATACCAAGGAGCGGGTCGATGATGACCGCATTGGTGATCACCAGGTCGAGCGCACCCGACGCGTGGGTGGCGCCAGCTTTGAGACCCATGCCGTCGCGGGAGGTTTTGCCACCGCCGTACTGATTCTCGTCACCGTAAACGGTGAAATCTTTCTCGATCTCGATAATCAGATTGGTGTCCGCGAGCTGGATCTTGTCGCCCGTGGTCGGGCCATACATGTCGGCATACTGGCTGCGAGGAATCGAAACCATTAGTTGCTTCCTTTCGTCTGCTTGCCAGCTGCCTTACTCGCAGCCGCCGTGGAGGCTCGTGCTTCCGACTGCATCTCGGCTTCGGGAGTCGACTTGAACTCGAGCTCGTTGGCTTTGTCGATTGCCAGCTTGACGTCCCATTTGCCGGTGGTGCTGCCCATGGTGAGCATGTTGAATCCGATTGCGCGTTTCGAACCGCCGTATTCGACCAGCTCGATCACCCGCTCCTGACCCGGCTCGAAGCGAACTGAGGTGCCCGCGGCAATATTCAGATGCATCCCCATTGCCTGGGGGCGGTCGAATTCCAGCGCGCGGTTCACCTCGAAGAAGTGAAAGTGCGAACCAATCTGCGATGCACGATCGCCGGTGTTTCTGACGGTCAGTGAAATAGTGCGGCGACCGGCGTTGAGCTCGATGTCACCTTTGCCGAAAATGATCTGTCCAGGAATGCTTGCCATACGATTACCCTCCCTTTCGTCAGGCGATCGGCGTGTGACACGAAACGAGTTTCGTGCCGTCGACGAATGTGGCTTCGACTTGAATGAGCGGGATCAGCTCGGGAACGCCGTCCATGACCTGGTCTCGGGTGAGTACTTTCTGGCCAATCACCATGCAGTCTGGAACGTTCTTTCCGTCGCGAGCGCCTTCGAGGATCGCCTCGGTTACGAGCGCCACTGCCTCGGAATAATTCAATTTCGTTCCCCGGGCCATACGCTTTCGCGCCAGGTCCGCCACCTGATAGACGATCAGCTTGTCGATTTCTCGAGGTGCAAGATTCACTTTTCTGCTCCCTTCATACTGGTTCGGCCTTTATACGATCGCTTCGCGACAACTAGCGAAACATTTATGGGTTGACGCGCGTCTACTTTCGTCGGCTATCCCACCAATGAGCGCGCCGGTAGAGGTTGATCGAGCCTTCCGGCGTGGCCGAATCCGCCGGAGCAACTGCTTTCAACCGATGCAAGAACGGTTTGGCCGCAATGAACCCATAGGTTGTGAGCACAAACGGTGCCGTATAGATATGCCCGCCATAGGGGGCAGCGAAGGTGGTCAATGCGATTGAAACGACAACTGATACGACCACAGCGATTGCCGCAACGATGATGGAGTTGATATCGAGCGCGTAAAAGAGCCCCGCCAGCGCAATCATGGTGAGCACGCCGTTGTAGCCCATCAGCCCGAGCGACAACGAGTTCTGATCGACGCCCAGGAACCAGCCAGCCGCAAGGCCAATCACACTACCTGCGATGGCCATCCCTGCGTCGATCTGACTCGAGAGAAAAATCCCAATGAGAAAGAGAATGCCGACCCAGATGCTGTTTTGGAAGAAGACTTCGGAAACGCCTTTGAACAATCCTTCATAGATGTTCGTGAAGCTTAACGATGCCCGGCCTCCTTCCATCAATGCGGGAAGTGCCGGAGCTTGCGAGTTGGCGCTTGCTTCGATCTGGGAGAAGCCATAGATGCCCATGGTGAATAACCAGATGGTGACGACGAACGGCCCCGTGAGGGCGGGAATTTGCCATGTGCCGAGGAGATTGCCAATGGCAGCGGATGCAACACAAGCGGCAAACGCGCCCAGCACGGTGTAGGGCACCAACATCCAGGTGTCGTCTAAATAAAAGGCTAACGCCACGCCGACCAATACCGCGTTGTATCCGTAGAGCCCGGAGCTCACGGAGTCTTTTGGCACACCCAGCCAATAGGCCGTGGCGGTACTTACCGCACAAGCCAGGAGCGCGTAGGCGCCAAACTCCAATCCTCCGACGAAGAGGCCAATAATAAAAAACAGCCCTGTAAAGGGGCTGTTCTGGAACATGACTTGTCCGAACCCGCGGAGCATGGCATCGATGAATGTCAGGATGGGACTCGATGCCGCCGCCGATTCCCAGCGATGCATGGGCGAACTGGATGGGCTCATGTTGAATTGGCCTTCCTGCGTCATGGATCGTAGGGTCGAATGTCTCGGCTACGCGACGTAATACTCGGGGTACGAAGAATTCGTACATGGAACTTTTCCGGGGCTGTCACGACAGAGCCGGATTGGCTTCCATCTTGCACAGAATTGGATAGATATGTCCATACTACTTTGGTGCACCTTTGGGGCACACTGCGGAATTATTTCACGGACTCCTGGCAGTGCACGCTGAGTCCACCGGTGTGGTTCCGCAGGATATGCTGCCATCGAATTGGTCGCCTGAGACCTCTGTGCTGCATGAATCGAAAGGTGAATCGGAATGGTGCAGTTCCCCGGCAATCTCGAGCTACTGGGATATCCGGTTGACGCTCGCCTGCTCATCATCAATGCCGACGATTTTGGAATGTGCCATTCGATCAATGTCGCCACGGTCGAAGCAATGCGCAATGGCATCGTCACGACCACGAGTCTGATGGCGTGCTGCCCATGGGCGTGGGAGGCGATGCAGATGTTGCGGGACGATCCGTCGCTTCCGTTCGGGGTGCACCTTACGCTGGTCAACGAAATGCCAGGATATCGCTGGGGACCGGTGGCTTCGAAGGAGAGCGTGCCTTCAATCGTGAACTCAGACGGCTTCTTTTTCGCTCATACGGAAATCCCCAAGCTGTATGCCCAGGCGGAGATCGGCGATGTCGAGCGTGAATTTCGCGCCCAGATCGAGCGCGTGCTGAGGTTTGGGCTTCAACCGACGCATCTCGACTGGCATTGCGTTCTGGACGGCGGCCGATCGGACATTCTGGAATTGACGCTCCAGCTTTGCGATGAATATGGATTCGCCATGCGCGTAAATAATCCGGACCTGCGAGACACGCTGATTGCCGCCGGCAAGCCAGCGAACGACACGCCGATTATCGATGGATATGGCCTGCCAGTGGAGGAGAAAAATGCGATCTGGGCCAGGATGCTCGGCGAGCTCCAACCAGGGTTTCACCAATGGGCGGCTCACGTCAGTACAGGCGACTCGGAAGCGCAGGCTATGGAACCCAACGCCTGGCGGGTGCGCAAGACCGATTTCGACTTTTTCACGTCAGACGAAGCCAAGAATCTGATTGCTGATCACAAGATCGAGCTGGTCGATTATCGAGCGGTGCAACGGCTCTGGTCTGCTGAGAGAAGCGCAAACCAGTTATGGAATATGGAATAGTTGCTCAGTCGATCATTTTCAGTTCCGAGTGACGCTGGCATGTAGAGGAGGGTTCTGTGAAGAAAATTCGATTCGTGTTCGTCATGATGTTCCTGGCTTCTTCGATGCTTATGCTCGGTGCGCGGGCAACGCTTGCGCAGAGCCCAACCGCAATTGCTATCCCGACCGCAACTGCGGATGGGTGCGATCAGGTTCCGGCCTATCTCGAGAGCCGCCAGAAGATCATGAGCGAGCTTTTGACTGATATGGAGAAGATCTTTCCGAGTGTGGCGACGCCGATCATGGAAAACGGCGATCAACTCTTTGGTGCGATTATGACCATGACTCCTGATCAGTCGGTCGAGTTGGCGAAAGCGTATGACAGCGTGGCGAACAAGATCGAAGCAATCGATCCGCCAGCCGTCGCGGCGTTTTACAACGATCTCCAGGTTCAGTTGTACCGGCTTTCGGCGGATGTTTTCGAGGAGATGAGCACGTCGGATCTGACCACCGCTGGTGACATGTTCGGTGATCAGCTTGGGGCGATGGGCGAAGCGGTTGGTCTTGCGGGAACCGCAGCCACCGGGGTGTGTCCAGCATTCGCGGATGTCGTGGAGTTCGATAAGACCCAGGCGGCGTTTTAACTCACTGGAAACAACTGTTCCAGATGTGAATCAGCGGTGACGCACAAGAGCAAAACCGCTCGGACCAATTGGTCCGAGCGGTTTTACGTGTGCAAAAGGAGTTTCGCCTAGGACTTGAACGGGCTTCCGCTCTCCGGGGCGCCGTACTTGTTGTCGCCCTCAGTGCCTTTGAAGGCGATCAGATAGATGGCAAAGAAGAAATTGACAATCGGGATGAGCCCGATCAGGTAGAGCCAACCGGACTTGTCGAGATCATGCAGGCGTTTGATGCCCATGAAGATACCGGCGATTCCCGCGATGATTGCCAGGAGCCCTTGTACCCAGGAAGCGCGGTCACCGAGTATCCAGGCGAGGATGCTGAAGATGATGGCGATCCCAACAATCCAGATGATCCAGTCCCTACGGCCAACGCGGCCCTCGGCGTTAAAAAGCTTGGCAAAATCCATACCGATTCCCTTCTCTCCTTGAAATAATGCGAACGAAAACCATGACGTCGGAACGGATCGGTCGTGACGCGCGAGGCGGGTGCCACGCATGTGTGCCGATCACTCAGTTAACGACGGCAGTCCTCGGCTTTCTAGCGCTTCCTCAAGGACACGAATCGCCTTGGGTCCCACGCCATGAAGCGCATGAAGCTGGGATCGACGAGCGCCCGCTATTGATTCGAGTGAAGTAAAACCTGCCAGCTCGAACGCGCGCATTGCGGGACGTCCGATTCCGTTTGGAAGCGACGTGGTTTGTGGCGTCGCCAGGTCAGATTGCAGAGTCTGTGAATTCGACACAAAAACATAGTCCCGACGAACCACTGAACTCGACCCACCGCCCCTTGGCTTCGGATCGAAACGCGCCCCGCAACGCTTCCGATCTTCCCCCCCGGATTTAGCCATTTCGCTTCGAACGCGTAACCGGGTTTAACTCCGGAAATTTGCCCTCTGCTGAAACGTGGTGTTTCGCCTCAGGTGCCCCTCGGGACCATGTACGTACACATTAACGAAAGTTGAATCCGTTGTCAAGTAGTTCGGTGAAATTTCCGCCAAGAGTGCGTAGGTACGCACCATATTGACGTAATTATTCGGGTTCGGGAGACGCCAGAATCAATCCTGCCGACGCGCGGACCGGCTGGGATGCCCATGGAGAAGTCTTTGTCGAACACTCGCCGCAAGCGTTCGATGTTCGACGGCCCGGAAATGAGTACGCCAACTTCACGATTCTGGTCCATCGACGTAGAGGTGTAGTTCTGGGAGCCGATGAACGCGCGGGTGTTATCGACGAGCAGCAACTTTGCGTGGATATAGGGACTGGCCAGGATATGGAGTGCGGCACCGTCTCTCACCAGTTCGCCGACTGGCTCGGTGAGAAGGTCCTGACCGTAGGATTGCGTCATCACGATCCGTACGCGGACCCCTCGATCGAGAGCAGCCTTCACCGCTGCGACAAACTGCTTGTCGGTGATGACCTCAGCATAGATATCGAGTGTTTCCCGAGAAGCATCGATCAACCCGAGAATGGTCTCGCGACTCGTGTCCGGGCTGAGGGTGAGGGGTCCGGGGATTGCCCCGTCTTTCCCTTGCCAGTCGTTCTCGAAGATGCGAGAGGCGTGGTCTACCTGAGCGGGGTCGGTGGTAATGACCGCCAGCTCGCGGTTCCTGTTCAACGCGGAGTAGGTGAGATTCAGATTCATGATCATTGCTACTCGTTGGTCGATGACGATCATCTTGACATGAGAGAAACGGTTGGCGGCGGTATTCCACCGGACCTGAATGCCACCCTCAGAGAGCGTTTGGAAGATCTCCGGTTGTTGATTCGAGCCGCCATAGGGTCTTTTTCGAGCAGGACCCGCACGGTCACGCCCCGATCCCGCGCCCGGAAGATCGCGCTTAGCACCGAATCGTCAGTGAGCAGATACACCTCTATCGAGATGGAGGATCGGGCGGCGTCGAACTCCTCGATGAGCGCAGCAGGACCATCCTCGGGAAGGACAAAGATCCCTTCGACCGAACTCGGCGCGGCAGGGACCGGACCGACCGCCGTGGGGACCGACGACGACTCACCGTTGTCGAACACCAGCCCAAGCGACACCACAAGCGTGGCGGACGCAATCAGGATCAGGATCGACGCGGCAATCAGTGCCAGTTTCTTCATGCTTCACCGGCGGGGGCGCACAACTTCGGTACGCGACGGTTATGCGCAGACACAACCAGGAGCATGACATATTCGTCACGCTCCTGTCTTGTTATTGCGTTGAAGCAGGGCGATCGCTACAAGCCTTTAGCCAGGCGCCAGGCACGGATTTGTGTACCGTGTTCCTCCCAATGCTCCCAGGTATCTTCCCTGACGTCGTCTTCGGTCAGGTTGGTCGCGGCAGCAATCGTCGCCCGCGCGCGAGCATGAACATCGAGCAGCCGCTGTTTGAGCTCACTGAAAGTCGTGTCTTTGTTCTCGGCGAAGATCCGGTCGTTTAGCGCTTCGACATCGATGGATTCATCACGGCCCTCTTCGATGACTTGCCGTGTGTGATCTTCCCACCAGGCGAGGTGGGCCAGGATGTCCTTGACCGAGTAGTACCCGGCGACGCCGGGTTTTGATGCCTGGTCATCAGTCAGGCCGGCGAAAGACGGCAGAAATTCCAGCCAAGCGGTATCGATGCGCGCGATGATGTTGTCGTTCATGGTTTAAACGCCTTGCGCCGCACGCCAGGCGAGGACATCGTCGCGATGATCATCGTAGTGCTCCCATAGATCGTTCAGTCGGAGATCGTCGAGTCGTTCAAAGGTGCGCAGATCAGCATGGAGACGGGCATGCGCGTCGATCATACGGGCGAAATGCACGGCGAACGTGTCGTCCTTGTGGGCCGCGTAGTCCAGATCGTTCATCGTCTCCCAGTCGTTGGGAGCCACCTGTTCGCCAGCGGCCAGCTTGTGGGCGCGAGCGAGATCCTGCTCGTCCCAGAAAGCGATATGTCCGATCAAATCTTTGATCGAGAAGTACCCGCAGACTCCGGGCTCGCTCGTCCGCTCAGGCGGGATGCCGTCGAGTGCGGCAATCCAGGCGTCCCAGGCGGTGTCGATACTGGCGATGATCTCTTCTCTGGTCACAGACATCCCTTTCATAGACGAAACGGCCGCAGGAAGAACTCCCGCGGCCGTTCGTTGTGAAAACGTATTCGTCCGAAGACTAGACCTGCTTCACAGCTCCGACCATCGCGGTGACCACACTCTTCGCATCTCCGAAGACCATCGAGGTCTTGGGGTTGTAGAAGAGATCGTTGTCGATACCAGCGAAACCGGACTTCATCGATCGCTTGAAGACGTAGATCTGTTTGGCGTCTTCGACGTTCAGAATCGGCATGCCGTAGATCGGGCTGGTTGGATCGTTCTTGGCCGCCGGATTGGTCACGTCGTTGGCGCCGATCACCAGGACCACATCCGTGTTGGAAAACTCGTCGTTGATGTCTTCCATGTCGAAAAGCTCGTCGTAGGGCACGTTCGCCTCGGCGAGGAGCACGTTCATATGTCCAGGCATGCGACCCGCCACCGGGTGGATCGCGTACTTCACATGTACACCCTTGTCTTCCAGGATGTCGGCCAGCTCACGCACGGCGTGTTGCGCCTGTGCCACGGCCAGTCCATAGCCCGGGACCACGATCACGTTCTGAGCGTAGGCCAGCGAGATGGCCACATCGTCCGGTGTCGTCTCTTTGTAGGGGCGTTGCTCTTGCGTTCCAGTCGCACCGGCAACCCCTTCCGGACCGCCTCCAAATGCGCCAAATATGATGCTGGGTACCGACCTGTTCATCGCCTTGGCCATGAGCAAGGTCAGGTAACCTCCCGAGGCGCCAACCAGCGCGCCAGCGATCACCATTGCCATGTTCGACAGGACGAGTCCGTCAATGCCGCTGCAATACCGGTGAGCGAGTTGAGAATCGCGATGACGACCGGCATGTCCGCGCCACCGATTGGCAGGACGATCGAGGCACCCAGTGCAAGCGCCGCGGCGAACATGATCCACATCAGCAGCTTGGCCGTGGACCCGTCCTGCAACCAGATGACCAGGACACCCATGGCGGCGATCGCGATACCAAGTCCGGCATTGACGGCCTTCTGACTTGGGAACGTAATCGGGCGACCGGAGATCATCTCCTGAAGCTTGAGGAATGCAATCAAGCTACCGGTGAGCGAGATGGAGCCGATGATGGCGCCGAGAACGATCGAGGTAACTTCGCCTCGTCCGATCCCATCCTTGTGCATGAACTCGGCAACCGAGACGATGGCCGCGGTTGCACCGCCCATGCCGTTGAAGATGGCAACCATCTGGGGCATGGCGGTCATCTGGACCCTACGCGCCATGATCGAGCTGACCAGGCCACCGATGGCGATGGCCGCGATGATCAGACCGATATTGGTCCAGTTGACGCTTCCGCCTTCTTCCAGCTCGGTGCTGAAGAGGGTGGCGACCACGGCGATTCCCATACCGAGCGCGGCGAGTTGATTGCCCTTCCGCGCGGTGCTGGGGTTACCAAGGAACCGGAGCCCAAGAATGAAACAGATTGCAGTAACGATGTATGCGACATCGACGAGCGCATCGCGCCAGTTATCGATCATTATTTCTGCCCCGCTCCCGGCCGCTTCTTGAACATCTCGAGCATGCGGTCAGTAACCACGAAGCCTCCGAAGACATTGGCCGCGCCCAACACGACGGCGAGGAACCCCATGACCTGGAGCCACCAGCTATCGGCCTGGCCCAGGATGATCATCGCGCCCAACAGCACGATCCCGTGAATAGCATTTGTCCCCGACATGAGCGGGGTATGCAGTGTTGCAGGCACCTTGCCGATGAGCTCAACGCCCAGGAATACGGCGAGGAGCAACACGTAAATTGCCAATAAGACTTCTCTATCCATCTTCCCTTCTTTCCCCAATGCAATCGTCGGGTTGGTCCGTGATTAGCTCGGTGTGGTGGTTGGCGTAATCCGCTGCTTGGTGCCTTCATGAATGATGTTGCCAGACATGGTGATCACCGAGTTGGCAATGATGTCATCGTTCATATCGAGTGTGAACTGGCCTTCTTTGTCGATCATCAAGGCCAGCAAGTTTTGCAGGTTTTTCGAATACATCTGGCTGGAATGGACGGCCAATTGGCTCGGCAGATTGAGTGTGCCGACGAGCGTGACACCATGCCGGTGCACGATCTTGCCCTTTTCGGTCAGTTCGCAATTTCCACCAGTCTCGGCTGCCAGATCGACGATCACTGAACCCGGCACCATTCGCTCGACGGTCGAGGCCGGAATCAGGCGAGGAGCTGGGCGGCCCGGCACGGCGGCGGTGGTAATGATGACGTCTGACTTGGCAGCGCGCTCCGCGAGGCCCTCCTGCTGACGGCGAAGAATCTCGTCGGTCGCTTCCTTGGCGTAACCGCCGGCACCGGCAAGGTCCGCTCCGGTATCGATCTCGACGTATTTGCCGCCGAGGCTTTCGATTTGCTCTTTCACGACCGAGCGGGCGTCGTAGGCTTCGACCACGGCGCCCAGGCGGCGTGCGGTACCAATCGCCATAAGTCCGGCAACGCCAGCGCCGATGACCAGCACCTTGGCAGGCGGAATATTGCCCGCGGCAGTAGTGAGCAGCGGGAAGAACTTCGGAAGCTCGTTCGCGGCAATCAGAACCGCTTTGTATCCAGCGACGGTCGCCTGGGAGGAAAGCGCGTCCATGTATTGCGCGCGGGTCGTGCGCGGGATCGCGTCCATGCTGATCGAAGAGATTTTGCGCTCTTGCAAATGCTTGACCAGATCGGTGTCGACCATCGGAGAGAGGAACGCGATCAGGGTGGAGCCCGGCCGCATGAAGTCGATCTCTTCGAAGGTTGGCTTTTGGACCTTTAGGACGAGATCAGAGTACTTGTAGATCCCGGCGGTTTCATCGACGATCTTGGCGCCAGCAAGCTCATAGGTAGCATCGCTGATAAAGGCGTCCTTGCCCGCGTCCTTCTGGACGAGAACCGTGATTCCGGTAGCTACGTACTTTTTCACCCCGTCTGGGGTCAGCGCGACGCGGCGTTCGTTCGGAGCCGTCTCACGTGGCACGCCAATGGTGATTTGTTTACTCGAAGCGTTGTCTTCCGCCATACCCTTCCTCAATACTTTTTCGACCGGTTCCTGAAAGATCCGGCGCCGTGATTGGCACGCACCGACAGGCTCGTGGGTTCGAGCCAGGCAATACGATTTAGATTCGTGGGTTATGGTCGCGTCACCGCGATGACTGACCGGCGTTGCATTCTACACCGTGGCTCAGGGGCATTGCATCGGTCTATCTTAGGAAAAGTGGCAGTTCTTCTGCAAAAACTTGCTGGAGCCTTTCGATGAGCACCAAAGCTCCCACCTATACCCGGGCGGTCTTTTTCCGAGACATCACGCAGTATCTGCGGCTGGAGCTGCCCCCCGAATTGCGCAACTTTCAGGTTCGCCAGACGCCGTTTCTCATGAAACTCTCTTACCAGAACGAGCGGGTTCATTTCGAAGTCTGGGTCGATTCGGTGCGTCAACAGATCGAGATCGGTCTCGATTTCGAGGATGGAGCCGAAAGTACGGCAGCCTATCTTGCCTTCTTCGACGAACGCATCGTCGAGATCAAGGAAAAGACGGGGCCAGGGGTCGAGCTGGAACGTTGGACCAAGACCTGGGGACACTTCGTCGAGGTCCATCCGATCGACCCGCTGACACGCGAGCGGGCGCTCATCATCGCTGAACGGATGGAGACCTTCATAAGGGTGCTCCAACCAATGATCGAAGAGGCCAATGTACCGGTGGCCGTCTGGACTGCGCCGAAACGGCCGTATTGGACGAACCGGCGGAAACGGTAGGACGAGGGCCGGAGTCCGGAGAAGATTACGGCAGGGAAGATGAGTGCTAGTGATGCGTTGCTGGGGCCGTGAATGGTTTGCGTGAGATGACTCGGCCGCGGCCGGGAGCGCCAAGGATGCTATTGCGGTCGTAGACCACTTCTCCGCGACTGAGCGTGATTCGTGGCCAGCCGGTGACATCCCAGCCTTCGAATGGGGAATAGTCACAAGCGGTGTGGAAAGTGGCTGCCTCGACCGGGTGGGTATCGTTCGGATCCCAGAGCATGATATCGGCGTCCGAACCTACCGCAATTTGTCCCTTTTTCGGGTACATGCCGAAGAGCTTGGCAACATTGGTCGAGATCAGCTCGACGAAGCGGTTGGGTGTCAAGCGTCCGGTTTCGACACCTTTCGACCACAGCATGGGAAGCATCGTCTCGAGGTCAGCAACCCCAGGGCGGAGCTTGGTGATGTCCATACCGGGGAAGACCTTGTACTCGAAGAGCCAGGGTGCATGATCGGTGCATAGGGTATCGATCTCACCAGAAGCCATGGCTTCCCACAGGGCATCGACATCTGGTTGTTCGCGCAACGGAGGTTGCCCAGCATATTTGGGACCATCGGGATCCGCGAAGCGCTCGCTCGTGAAGTAAAGATAGAGCGGTCGGGTTTCGACCCACAGGGGCACACCGCGTTCACGGCCCTTGCGCACTTCGTCTAACGCTCCTTCGCAGGAGAGATGGACGATGTACGTCGGCGCATTGGCGTTTTCAGCGAATGCGACCGCACGAGCGGTGGCGGCGACCTCAGCTTCGACCGGGCGGGAGAGCGGATAGTATTTGAAATCGACCTCGCCACGCTCTACCAGGCGTTCCAGAGATCGATCGATGATGACTGAATCCTCGCAGTGAATCATGGTGAGCATGCCGTTGGCGGCCGCGAGATCGGTGGCTTCCAGGTACGGAGCTGGATCCTCGGCAAAGCCCGCGTAACTCATGAAGTACTTGAGCGTGCGGTGGCCCATTTCGGCCAGAATGGGGATATCGGACAGCGGCTGGGTTGGTGGATCGGACAGGACCGGATGCAGGAAGACATCCACGACCGCCATTGATTCGACCATGCCCATTTCCCGTGTCACCGCCTGGAGCATGGTTTCGCCTGGATGCGGGAACACCATATTGCCAATGGCCGTGATTCCCCCGGCCGCCGCTGATTTGGTTCCGGTCTCGTAGTTGTCGCTCCACTGGGGCTCGCCTGGCGACACATCTTCCCAGAACGAGCAATGGACGTGGGCGTCCATGCCCCCTGGCATGACCAGTAATCCGTTGGCGTCGATGACGCGCTCGCCGTCCAGATTGGCTCCGATTTCGACGATCGATTCGCCAGCAATGCCCACATCGGCGACATACGTTTCAGTTGCCGTAACAATCGTGCCGCCGCGAATGACCAGATCGTGAGCCATTGGAACCTCCCTGAAATGACAATGGGGAGCGCGTCAGCGCTCCCCATCATGCTACCGAGTTTTCGTGTCTGGCGACTAGACGAGGGTAGCGTCGTAACGGTTGCCGACCTCTTCCCAATTGACGACTTCCCACCAGGCGGCGAGATAGTCCGGTCGCTTGTTCTGATACTTCAGGTAGTACGCATGCTCCCAGACGTCGACCCCGAGAATTGGAGTCTTGTCCGAGTCCATGATTGGGTTGTCCTGATTCGGGGTGCTGACGACTTCCAGCTTGCCGTTCGCGCCAGTGACGACCCAAGCCCAACCTGAGCCGAAGCGGCCCGCGCCAGCCTTGTTCACGGCTTCCTTGAGGGCATCAAGTCCGCCGAAATCCGCGATCGCTTGTTTGAGAGCGCCCGACGGCTCGGTCTTGTCGCCGCTCATGATGAGCCAGAACATGGAGTGATTGAGGTGACCGCCACCGTTGTTCCGCACGGCCGTTCGCTTGTCTTCTGGCACCTTGTCGAGGTTCTTCACCAGGTCCTCGATCGACATGGCCTCGAGCTCGGCGTTGCCGGCGATGGCGTTATTCAAATTGGTGACGTAGGCCTGATGATGCTTGTCGTGATGGATCTCCATCGTCTTCGCATCGATCGTCGGCTCGAGCGCAGCAAAATCATATGGGAGAGGGGGAAGTTCGAAGGCCAATTTATCCTCCTTAGAGATGAATTCAGAGACGAATCTCGGGGTTTGCACCACGCAGAACTCGTCTGAGAGGCTTACGATTTCAATTAATATTTTACCATGCTTCGGGAGAGATTAGCGGGTTCGATCAGTCACTCCACACGACGAAGGGCTCGCGGTTCGACTCCCAGTCACCTGCCACCACACGGCTTTCATCGCCATCGACAGATTTAAAAAACCGGTTCTGCGCATGGATGTACGCGGCCGATGCGGCAGGCGCGCCATCGTCTTCGGCATATTCGACAATCCTGTCGAACGCGGTCAAGATCGCTTCTGCCTCGGTCGAATGATCCGGTTCCCGGGTCCAGTTGAGAAAGTCGATATAGAGCGCCGCGGCCGCCTGCGGATCGCCGTATTCCCGCTCGATTTCCGCCAGTTGCGAAAGGCCCTCGAAGTAGACCTCGCTATCCGCCGCTTCACGCCCGGAAACCAGAACACCTTCCCAGAGTGTGGCCGCAATAGCGTCATCTTCGATTTCGGTCAGCTCGGCCAGCTCGGAAGCAGCCATTGCTCGCTCGAAGGGGGAAGGGCTCTCGAGGAGGTTCTGGAGAATTGGCTCCAGATCCGAAGGATCGAGACCAGCTTCGTCGCGCCGTAGCAGCCATTCCGCCGTGCGTTCCACCCCTTTCTTCCGGGCTACCGCGATCCAGCCTTCCCAGCCGTTGGCCAGGGCAGCATCGAGCGCGGCATCGAATGAAAAGGTGAGCGGATTGACGTCCATTACGGGTCCTCTGGGATCAGGTGAATAAAGTGGTGGTTGACAGGTCACCATGCAGCCGCTAGTGTATCGGCCATGGACACCCAGCAAACGCACCATCGCGAAGTCATCCGCGCCACGGGAATCAGTCCGATTTCCGGTGCCTGGTATTACTTCTATTTTACCCCCCGGCTTTGCTGGCGGGGCGATGGGTGCTGATGCACGAGACGCTCCACTAGGACCAGGAAAGCAGGGGGTACCGAGGCCAGGAGGTCTCGGTTTTTTGTTGCCAATCGTCGGAACGAGTGAGGACGAACGCCATGATCATTTCCATCGACAAAAGCAACGCGAACGGAATACTCGAATCGCTCGGGGCGGCCAGCCAACGAAGTGGCGCCACGATCCGGGTCATCGACTGGAACGATGGGTCGCTTTCGGTCAATGTCCTCGGGCAGATCGAGCCAGACGCATTGACCCATGCGGGGATCACCGCGGTGCATCAGGTAACCAAGCCGTACCAGTTGGCCAGCAAGGAACATCGGGAAAAAACGGTCGTGCGGGTCGGGAATGTGGAGATCGGCAACGGTACTCCGGTAATCATGGCGGGACCCTGCGTAGTTTCCGATATCGAGCAGCTAGTGAATGCTGCCGATGCGGTCAAGGCAGCCGGCGCGACCATTCTGCGTGGTGGCGCGTTCAAACCGCGTACGTCGCCCTACTCGTTCCAGGGGTTAGGGGAAGAGGGTTTGCAAATCCTGGCTGGCGCGCGCGGGGCTACCGGTTTGCCGGTGGTGACAGAGGTGATGGAGCCAGACCAGGTCGAGGTCACCGCCGAATATGCAGACATGCTACAGATCGGCGCGCGGAACATGGCCAACTTTCCGTTGCTGCGCAAGGTCGGCAAAACTCGCACGCCCATCTTGCTGAAGCGCGGATTCTCCGCCACGATCGAAGAGTGGCTGATGAGTGCCGAGTACATCCTGTCAGAAGGGAATTCGCAGGTTGTGCTTTGCGAGCGGGGTATCCGCACCTTCGATCATTCGATGCGCTTCAATCTCGACCTGAACGCAGTGCCGTACCTCAAGGAGTTGACTCATTTGCCGATTGTGGTCGATCCGAGTCATGGCACGGGGAAACGCTCGCTGGTGGCTCCGATGGCGCTGGCGGGGATCGCCGCTGGAGCAGATGGGTTGATCGTGGAATCGGAACCGAATCCGGATTCCGCCAAATGCGATGCTTCGCAAACCATCGAGCCGGTCGAGTTGGCGGCGATCGTACGTAAGGTGATGGCGATTTCCGCGTTGTTGCGCGTGGATGAGATGGTGGCGGTCTAGACAGGAGTCCAACTACCGGGCGGAGTAATTCTTCACACCTTTGCGTGACGGAAGAACGGCGAGCACCCTGGCAGTGACCGACCTCATTACAATGGGCGGAATTTCGTGAGGTCACGATCTTCCGCCGTTCTTTTCTCGCTGAGGGATCATGCCGGGCACTTTCGTCGTCGGTACCGCTGGACATGTCGATCATGGTAAGTCGTCGCTGGTGCGCGTGCTGACGGGTACCGACCCGGATCGGTTGGAGGAAGAACAGCGCCGGCAGATGACGATCGATCTTGGGTTCGCCGAGCTGGTGACACCTGCTGGGAATCGAGTTCATATTGTCGACGTGCCGGGGCACGAGCGATTTGTGCGCAACATGCTGGCGGGTGCCGGTGGCATCGATGCCGCTCTGCTCGTTATTGCGGCTGACGATGGCCCGATGCCGCAAACGCGCGAGCATTTGGCGATCCTCGATCTTCTCGGTATCGAACATGGCGTGATTGCGCTGACCAAGGCGGATCTGGTCGACGACGAATGGCTCGGCTTCATCGAAGACTCGGTTCGTGAGCTGATCGAGGAGACCGTGCTGGCCGGTTGTGAGATCGTGCCGGTCTCTTCAACAAGTGGATTGGGACTCGAGGAACTTCAACAGGCGCTGGATCGGACGCTGAGCGTGTTTCAACGTCCTGTCACGTCGCAACCGGCACGGCTTCCCATCGATCGAGTTTTTTCGATGGCCGGATTTGGCACGGTTGTCACCGGAACGCTGACAGGCAGCTTGCTGCGGGTGGGAGATCGGGTCGAGATCTTGCCAGGCGACCGCTTGGCACGTATCCGCGGTCTGCAGACGTTCGGGGAATCTGTCGATCTCGCAACACCCGGCGCTCGGATAGCCGTCAACCTCTCTGGACTGGAGGCAAACGACCTGCAACGGGGCGATGTGCTGACCAATCCCGGTAGCCTGCGTCCTGCCATGCGTTTCGATGCGCGTTTACGGCTGCTTGGTTCGTCCGACCGATCCCTGACCCACAACGATGAGGTGATCGTCTTCACCGGTTCATCTGAAGTTCCGGCCAGAGTTGCGGTTCTGGATGGCGATCGGATCGAATCCGGGAGTGTTGGCTGGGTGCAGCTTCGGTGCGCGCGCCCGGTCGTGGCGTTTGTCGGAGATCGTTTTATCGTGCGACGTCCATCGCCGGCCGAAACGATCGGCGGGGGGACGGTGATCGAGCTCGACCCGCCCCGACATAAGCGATACCAGCCGGAGGTCATTGCGCGGCTGAACCGGTTGTTCGCGGGCGATCCCGCAGACCGCTTGCTGGCCTGGATTGGACATCGCTTTCTGGATGAGCGTCAGGTGCTCGCGTCTCCGCTCGGGGAAGATGATTCTCGTCTAATTCGAGACCGGCTGCTCGACCAAGGCGTGCTCCGACAGATCGGTCCTTATTGGGGTACAGCCTCGAGACTCAGCGAAGCACAAACTGAGATTCTCGCTGCGGTCGACCGATTTCATCACGCCAACCCGCTCGAATTGGGGATGACGCGGGAATCGTTGCGCGTCTCGGTTGAGCTTGACCGCGGCGTGTTCGATGCCGTGTTGGCAGAATCGCCCGACGTCGAATTGGCTGGTCCGCTGGTGCGCCGGGTGGGGTATCGCATTGCGCTCGATCCCGAACGACAGCGGCGGGCCGATGCCTACCTGGACCAACTACGCCAATCAGGTTTTCAGCCGCCCACGCCGGAAGAGGCTGGTGTCGATCCGGGATTGATCCGGGCGATGGCGCATCTCGGAATGGTCATCGAAGTCGGCGAGGGGATTGTCTTCCTGCCGGAACAGGTGTCGGCAGCGCAGCAGGCGCTGGTATCTGAGCTTTCGCAGCACGAATCGGTCTCATTGGCGGAATTTCGCGACGCAATTGGGAACGACCCGCCGATATGCGCAGGCACTTCTGGAATACTTCGACCGGCAAGGGGTGACCCGCCGCATTGGTGACCGGCGCGTTGCCCGTCGACCCATCGAGCTTCGAGAGGATGCAGCCAAACCATGAACGACGTCGTTTCGCGAACTGTCTTGACCGCGCCGGACACGCATCTGTTCATTTCGCCGCATTACGACGATATCGCGCTTTCCTGCGGGGGAACCGCGGCGCTGATTTCCGAAGCGGGAAAGGATGCGGTCGTGGCGCTGCTCTTCGGCGATCACCCCGATCCTACCCAGCCGATGACGGCCTTCGCGAAGCATATGCACGCTGAATGGGGAATGAGCGCGGACCAGGTGATTGCCGGGCGGCGGGCTGAGGAAGCCGCTGCAACACGCATTCTGGGAATGCGCGATGTCTTTCTTCCGTTCCGGGACGCCATCTACCGCGGTGATACCTATCTGAGTGACGACGATCTCTTTGGTCCGCCGAAAGGCTCTGATCTCGATCTGCCGGAGCGCATCGAGTTGGCACTCGCGGCGGAGGGGTTCCAGCCTGAAGGTACTCGCGTCTATGCCCCATTGGCGAGCGGGTTCCATGTCGATCACCAAATAGCTTTTCTGGCGGCCGTGCTGCTGGATCGGGCGGGTTGGGAGGTCTGGTTCTACGAAGATTTGCCCTATTCGCTCCTCACCGACCGAGTGGCCGACCGAGTGTCACGGACTCAGATCGAGATGGAAGTCGCGGGAATCGTCGATGTTTCCTCGGTCTGGACCAGGAAGATCGACGCCATCATGGCGTACCCATCGCAACTGAAAGTGATCTTCGAAGCGTATGTCGGCGCAGGAAGCAGCCGGGAAGAAATCGACGCCGTGATGAGCGCGTACAGCAGGGAGGTTGGGAATGGACGAAACGCCGAACGATTCTGGCGAGTTGCCAGATAGCGCGCTCCCGGTAGATGAACCGGTCGAGCAGGAATCGATAGCGGGCGAAGCGAAAGCGTCTGTGGTCCCCCCAGCGATTACCCCGCGCGCATTTTCGATCAGCGCGGAACTTCGCCGGCCAGCAATCTGGGGGTTGCTCGTGCTCATGGCTGTGGTGCTCGTCGCGCAGGTGTGGCTGCTTTACCTTTAGATCACGGCGGAAGGGCGAAGGGCCCAGAAACGACTCACTCAATGGGAGTGTCCCGTACCAGGCCCTTCATGATTCAACGGGTGACCGTTGGGGATCTCACTGCCGCTAGCGGAATATGCGAACCAGAATGTCAGTCGGCTTTCCGCCGTTGATGTCATTCTGGTCCTGGGGGCAGGCGGATACGCCTACCGCGCAGTCCATATTGGCTTCCAGCAGCACGAAATCGTTACGCTCCGCGAGTGACTCGCGCAGCTCGATCTCGCCGCGCTGCAGGATCGCGACATTCATGAACCAGTTCACCGGATCTGGCACCGTCTCATACGAGATGCCATATGGCGCAAGCGCGCCGGCCAATGCCTCTCGGCAATTCGCATGACCTTCCAGACCATAGTCGGTCGAATAGCGAATCGGATCGCAGGCGGCAAAGAGGATGTCATGCCGCCCAACGGTGTCCTCTACCAGTGTCAGCATTGGATTGCGAAGGTTGGAATAGATTCCCATTTCCTTCTGCAACATGATCGAGCTGTTCTGGCTGCGCGTATGCGCGGTGGAGGAAATCTCTTTCGGATCGCTCAGTGATACCGCAACGAAATCGGCGACCTGTTTCCCTTCGAGCGTAGAGATCTGGACGATCTCGCCCGTCTTGACTTCGAAACCAACTGCTTCGCCGGGCTTAAGCTGCTTCGATTTGACGGCAACCCGGCCGACCAATTGTTCACTCACGAACGAACGCCTCCCCGGCGGATTTTCTCTGCTTGATTCTCAAGAAGACGCGTTCCGCTTGCGTCGCGCGCAAATCTAGCAGGTTTTGACAATTACCTCGCAGCGTGGCGCAATCGGATTTCTCGTATTCAACCACAGTTACGCGAATTGCTCCGCTTGACCCATCCTGGACGATCGCTCTCTGGCCACAAGGGTTCGCTGTATTCTCGGTGCGGCCAGTCACGACCTCGCGTTTCGGTCCGGGATCGCTTGTCCAGGCGAAATGTCTTTCGAGCGATGCCGATTCCTCGCTGTTCATCATTCTGGTAGCGGTATTCGGAGTGATCGCGCTGGCAAAGAACATCGTGCCGGTTCCCGCTTTGCGAGGATTGCTCACTAACGCACTTCACGTAATTGCTTCCCCCGGCTGATAGTCGCCATGGTTTCTGCGATACTTTGCGCCAACGTGAAGCTCACAGAGCATTCGATTGGCGCGATTTGAAGTACCCGCGCGCACCAGAAGGGATGAATAGTGGAGCCTTGCCCTAATTGCGGACAGCCCGTTCGGGCCACAGCCCGCTTTTGCACGAGCTGTGGATACCGGATTCCGGAGCGCGCGCAGGGGTCGACATCGACCAGCAACACGAATTTCTCCTCGACGTGGATCGAGGAATCGACCGGAGCAGCAACGGCAGCCGAACCGGTGGCTGCTGCCACCTGGCCCGAAGCGCCGGTTGTCGAAAGCGTAGAGGAGAAGACTGAAGTGGTCGACGTCGAAACTGCGTCGGACGTGGTCTATGCGCCGCCTGTTATTGCGACCGATCCCATCGATGAGATCGTCGCGGCAACCGCGGGATATAACGATGATCAGGAATCCCTGGTCGACATGTCGCAAAACAAAGTGAACATCGCGCTCTATCATGTCGAAACCCTTCGGCAGTTATTACCTGAGCTCTCGGCCTGGTCGATCGACCGCGCGCAATCGGTCAATGCGGCGATCGCGGCCATGGAAGCAGCGATCAAGAATCGCGAAGCTGACGAGGAGACGTTCCACGGTCTGCGCCAAACAGTCGCGGCGGCTCGCAAAGATCCACGGGATATCGACGTGATGATCGCGCTTTCTGATCGATCGCTCGATATTCAGGATCTGCTCGAAGCGCATGATGCGTATTCGATCGGAATTCGAAACGCGTTGATCGATCTCAAGCCGCTGGCCGTCGAATACGTCAAGGTGCCGAAACGGCGCACGGCTCCGGCCCGCAAGAGCTCGACTACGCGATCACGATCGTCTGCATCGAAAACAGCGGCGGCGAAGAGCAGCACCCCTGCTGCCAAGAGCACGACGACCACTCCCAAGAGCACGACTAGCCGCCGGTCCACCGCAAAAACCAGCAGCTAACCCTGCGAACGATCGAAACTTGTTTCGGTTATTCGCTTAGGTGACGTACGAGATAGCGCCGGTTCCGATTACGGAACCGGCGTTGCTGCATGCGGTGAAGCGACTGGGAAGGACATAGGCGAGGAAACCGGGGAGGCTACGGGTGACGCGACTGGAGACGCGGCCGGACGCGCAGGTACTTCTGGACCAGATCCGTTCTCGTCTCGCCAGAGCATGCGTGTGTCGATGACAGGCAGGTATTTGTTCGGTTGGTATCCCTGGATATCGGTACGCGCCAGCACGAGATCGTTGGGAAAACCGAACCAGAGCCCGAACAGATCCTCTCCGTTGACGATTTGCTGCAACTGATCGAGCAGGTTGGCCTGCGAGGTGAGGTTGGGTGAGATCAGAATCTTCTTGAGGAGATTGTCGACCTCCTCGTTGTTATAGCCGCCCGGATTCCAGCCTTGGGGATTGATACGGATATCCCAATTCGAACCGTAAAGATCGTAATCGGTGAAGCCGGGATAGAGCCCGTAGGAGTAGGCGATCAAGTCCCAGTCGCGTGAGTTTGCCCAGGTATCGAAGAAGACTTCAGGTGAGAGCTGGTTCACCGTAAGCGCCGCTCCAAGCTCCGCGAAGTCGGCTACCAACCCATCGAGCGTCTCGATCAGCTCGGGACTGGCGTCGTCTCGTACGATCGCTGTGAGTACGAATGGGACGCCGGTGGGATCGTTGAGCATGCCGTCTCCGTCGACGTCGAGGAATCCAGCTTCGGAGAGGAGATGTTTGGCTTTGGCGAGATCGCGCCGCGGGTTGGTAACCGCGGGATCGTTCGCCCATGGCTGGGCGACGGTTCCGGCCGCGCGTTGATCGATCAGACCCAGGAATGTATCGGCAGCGTACTTGTCCCGGTCGACGGCGAGATTGAGCGCCTCACGCACACGGGTGTCCCCCAGAAGTTGCGGGAACTGCTCGCGCGCCAGATTCTCGAAATTGAATCCAGCAAACGCGACTTGAGCGCCCGGAGCGGCAAAAAGCCGTGCCTCGGTGTCTTTCAGGGCGGGGATATTGCTGAGGGATACCGGCCAGAGGAGATCGGCTTCGCCATTCACCCAACGCGCAACGCGTTCTTCCTGCGACTCTGAGAAGCGATAGACCAATTTTTCGAAGTTCGGCGATGTTTGCCAATATTTTTCATAGGGGTGTAGCACGATATCGTCAGATTTCTGCTCGGCGACCAGCCAAGGCCAGTTCCGACAGGCGGATTGTCACCCCAGTTGTACCCGGTCAGCGTACGCTCACCTTCGGGCTGGCTGTTCCAGAATTTTTCGTACTGCCGCCTGGAGAAGATGGGCAGGCTCGAAGCGTTCAGAATCCAGTTTCCGTCTGGTACGGTCAAATTGACACGCACCGTGCGGTCATCGACGACCTCGACCGAATCCAGAGAGGTGAAGAAGTTGCGCACCGCGCTGTCGATATCGTCGCGATAGACCATAAAGGAGAATGCGACGTCTTCGGCGGTCAGCGGACGGCCATCATGCCAGGTGACGTCGTCTCGAAGCGTGAACGTAACGGTCTGGTTCCCATCGTCCCATACCCACTTCTCCGCCAACCATGGAATGGGCTCCATGGTGACCTTGTCAATCGCAACCAGGGGATCGAGATACGCCGTCGTGATTTGCGCATCCTGCTGATAGGAGACAGGGCTAAAGTCGAGGTTGTTCCTGGTGCCTTGTACAAAGAGGGTGAGGGTTTCCGAGGCGAGTGGTTCGCTTTCGTATACCCATTCCGCGCCTTGAAAGAGATCGATCTCCCCAAACGGATCGGGCACTGGAGTTGGGCTAGGAGTGGACGTCGCCGTTGCAACCGGGGAAGCCACTGGGGAAGCGACGGGGGACGGAGTGCCCCCACCGATGGACGATTGGCCGGTCGAGCCAGTTTGCGTCATTGCGGCTGGTTTGGACGGCCCGCGCAATGCGCCAGCAAAGCGACTGGCCAGCGCGATAGCCGACGCCCCACCGATCACGCTGATCATCAGGGTGCGTCGCGTGAAGGCTTCATGTCCTTGTCCGGAAGGGACGCTGGACAACGCCGGAGTATGGTCGTCGAACTGGTCTGTCATGGCGGAGATTGGCTCCAGCGGGTGATCCGAAACGATCCGGGCGTCCAAGATTCAGACGCACCGCCAGAGTCAACAATAGCATAAATCAACCATGTACGTACACTCGAGTTAATGCGTACGTACTAAGGTTCCAGGCGCGAATTCGAGGACGTTTTCATTGGGAAAGCGACTCGAGTTGGTAACGTGTCAGGAGGTAACGGGTTGCGCTGGGGCTGATTCTTCCGGCGATTCGGAACCATCGTCGTCGGCATCTCTGCCCCCTGGAAGGATCGCGTTAGAGTCGCGCTCGCCTCTCACCGCGTAGCGATCGACGTCCCAAATCTGTTCGCCGAACCACTTCGACACGTCGTCCGACTCGACGGCCCTGCGCAAGTTATCTGCACGTCTCCGGCGCTCGGGGAGTGGCATGGTAAGCGCCTGATATATGGCGTCAGCGGTGGCTTCGACATCGGCTGGGGCGATCATCAACGCATCCTCGCCCAACTGCACCGCCGCGCCCGCTCCTTCGGAAAGGATGAGCACTCCATTCCGTTCGTTGAGCAGGCATCCCTCTTTGGCAACCAGGTTCATACCGTCGATGATCGAGTTGACCATAAGGACGTCGTACCACTTCATTGCGGCCAGGGCGCGGGGATAGTTTTCCCCCAGAATCAGGTTGATCGGTTGCCAGCTGGTTTCCACATTGGCGTAGCGAGCATTGATACGTCCAGCGATCGAGCTGACGTCGTCCAGATAACTCTGATACTCGGCCACATCCATACGCGATGGCACCAGAATCGCGACGAAATTCGCTCGTCCCACGAACTCCGGATGCGCTTCCAGGAAACGACCGAACGCCTGAAACCCACGGACGATGTTCTTGCTTGGCTCGGCCCGATCTACCCGCAGCACGGTGTACTCATTGTAAAACGTGGGAAGGTACCGATCGTGAACCCGCGCCTCCTTGGAGTAGGCGTTGCGGCGCACCGTATCGACATCGATGGAGATAGGATAGTGACGTACTTCGATTCGGCGCCCGTTCCAGATCACACCGCGTCCGACGTAGTCGACTTGCACACCGGGCACATAAGCTTCGCAGGTGTACAGGAAGCTGCGGGCGTGCTCACGGGTTTGGAACCCGATGATGTCGTTGCCGAGCATTCCTTCGCAGATCTGTTGCCGCCAGGCCAACGGCAGGAGACGCCAGTAGTCGGGATCGGGCCAGGGAATATGCACGAATTGCTGGATGATCGCCTGGGGCCGGTGCGCGCGAATCATCCCGGCCGTTAGGTAGAGATGGTAATCCTGGAGCATGATGAGCGGCTCTTCATCGAGCGAGTCTGCGGCCGCGAGGATTTCTTCTGCGAAGAGCTGATTGACGACCACATAGCCGTTGGTCCAGGAATCGTAGGTATCGGCGGTGATATCGGGCGCGGTCGGTGTGTCCCACAGGTAATGCTGAAGGAACCAGAGGAGCGGGTTGCTGATTTTGTTGTAGTACTTGTGATAGGTCGCGGAATCGGGAAGCACGAACTTCAGGCGAAACGCGGGGTCGAGACCTTCTGGCACGATGAACTCTTCACCATTTTCTCTGGCTTGTTCCGCGCGTCGCCGGTCGCCGAGCGTCATCGGGCAGGCTACCCAGATTGGTTGCAATCCCTTCGCGATGCCGGTCACGGCTGTGACTACGCCACCCGAGCCTTTTTTCGAAGTGAACGAACCGTCTGGTTCCCGCGTGAACGTGACCGGGCCCCGGTTCGAGGCTACGATAAGTGGGCGAGATTCGACTTCCATACTGTTACGCCCCCGATTTCCTCAAAGACCAAGAACCGGTCGTGCAGCGGGGCCGTGCCTCCGCGAGCTGCCTCGCCCCGTGGCGAGGTCTCTATGCGCTCACCGCTGGGATGCACAATTTCGTACATCTTCCCCATAGTATGACCGGTTCGCATATGGCAATGTGGGTGAGCCTGACTTGCATCGTGGAATCGCACTATGTCGGCACGGTGCCGATGGATGAAGCGAGGGCGATGGCACTGGTACAATCCGCAAACGATGGAAGGCACAGGACCAGAGCAGGAGCGATTCTTTTTCATGGCGGCGTCGAGTAGTCCGCAGACTCGAGATTGTCCGTGGTGCGGGAGTCGTAAGACGAAACTGGTGCAGCGGGGGTACACAGGACCCACCGACGAGATCAACCAGTACTACACCTGCCAGAGCTGCGGTAAGGTGACGTACGAACTGGTTTCCAAAACCGCTCGCGAGATGCGGCTTGGACGCTATCAATCGGGAGCGATTTACAAAGATCTTTCCAACCAGACCCGCTACCAGATTTCTCGTGTGCTCAAGGTCGGCATCAACGAGTTCCTGATCTATCTCAAACCCATGCCCGGATCGGACGATCTCTAGGGCAGTCATTCGCTCGGAGGAAAAGATTTCGTGGCGCAGCTCGATCCAGAACCGAACTACGATCACCGGCTCGTCGAATGGGTAACGCTTTATCTGCAAACCCGTGACAGTCGGATCTTTCCCTTTACGGAAAAGTTCGATGAGGCGCGCCAGGCAGCCTTCATCCACGACCTGCGAGTGGCGCTCTCTGAAATCCAGGACAGCGGTAGCGCGCGCAAGACCTCGGCAACGGGGTTTATCACGAGTGATTCAACGTTGCACGGTATCGTGCGCGTCTGGGCTATGGCCGGTGGAGACTGGCCGATCACGTCTGATCCTGACAACCCGGTTGGCCTGGCGATGGACGATCAAGACCAGAACTGACCTTAGCGAAAAAGCGCTTTATCAGTCCGACAAGCACTCGGTGCTGTTCGTCACGATTGATCCGAGATGCCATGGTCGGCTACCCGCGCGACTGATGAGCATTGTTCATCGCTCAGGCGACGCGTCGGCGTCAACCGGGTCGGCTGAGTTTCGCCGCGAGCGCTTTTCCGACAACCACCTGATCCAGAACTACGCCCCAGATACGAACCGGTCGATTCCAAAGAGTGCGAATGGTTCCGAAGCAGGATCGAGTGCCAGATTGGCGAGCTGTTCGCCGATGGCCGGGGTGAACTTGAATCCATGCCCGCTGAATCCAGCCGCTATCACCACGTTTGGCGCAGTGGGATGTCGATCGACGATGAAGTGATCGTCAGGGGTGCGGGTGTACATGCACACGACGCCATTGATCACCCGATTCGAAGCTCCAGGCAGGGCCAGGGCAGCCAGATCGATACAGCTCTGGGCTTCCTCGTCGCGCGCCCTCCGGTCGATCGTCTCCGGTGTTGTCGTTTCGCCTCCGCGGTGTTCTGCCATTTTGATTCCCGGACGGCGGAAAATCGGAAATCCGTAGATCTCACCAATCTCCGATGCGGTTGCGAACGCGGGAAAGGTCCCCTGCTTGAAAAGCGCTGGCTGATCGACATCGAGCCAGTAGAGCGCCTTGCGCACGATCGTCAAGGGAAGACCCAGCTCGGCCAACATGGTGCCGGCCCAGGAACCGGCAGTAACGATGAGCTTGCTCGCGCTGTAGCGGCCCTGGGCGGTCAGGATCTCGACTCCCGATTCGCTGGATGACCAGCTCAGAACTGGCTCGTCCGTGCGGAATGTGACATCGCCACGTTGGGCGAGCGCAGCAAGCCCAGCAAGTCCGGCTTCGACATCGATGAATCCCGCCAACGGGCTGAACCCACCCTCCCAGCTTTCGGGTGGATCGAATGCCGGCCAGCGCTTGCGGATCTCGGCGGCATCGATCCATTCGAATTCGATGCCATTTGTTTCGGCGGAGGCACGCGCGCGTTTGGCGTGATCGTAGCCGGGCGCGTCCATTTCGAGAATGCCGCTGCGATGCACGATGCTGGTTCCCAGCTCATTCTCCAGCGAGACCCAGAGGTTGTCAGCGTGGAACATAAGGGGAACATATTCCGCTCCCTCGGCATAGGCATGCCGAAACATGCGCGTGCCACCACCGTGTGATCCCAGCGCGTGAATGTGCCCAAATTGTTCGAGCACCAGCACGCTGACACCGCGCGCCGAGAGCGCCCAGGCGGCGGCGGTGCCCATGGTGCCACCGCCAAGCACAATCACATCCCAGGTGCGCTCGCGCATGATTCCCCTTCTCTCTACGGAAGTTTCTCGAGCGGGGCGTTCGGTCCGTCCAGCCCGAAATTCGGTATTGGGCCATCGACCGGTGCTGCCCAGTGGACCCCGTTGGCAATCACCTTACGGATCTCGGGATTGAAAAAGGTCGGATAGCTTTCGTGACCTGGGCGGAAGTAGAAGATCTTGCCGCGTCCGCGGAAGAAGCAGCAGCCGGAACGGAAGACTTCGCCGCCGCTGAACCAGCTCATCATGATCAGCTCGTCCGGTTGCGGAATATCGAAGAACTCGCCGTACATCTCCTCCTGGGGGAGCTCGATGTATTCGCCGATCCCGTCGACAATCGGGTGCCCGGGTTGCAGGACCCAAATGCGCTCCTTGTCGGTCGCCTCTCGCCACTTCAGGTTCGCGCTTGTGCCCATCAAGCGTTTGAAGATCTTCGAGTGATGGCCCGAATGCAGTACGATCAGGCCCATCCCGTCGAGCACGCGCCGCTGCACACGATCGACGATCTCGTCGGCAACCTCATCATGGGCCTTGTGTCCCCACCAGACGAGGACATCGGTGCTCTCCAATACGTCCTGGGTCAGGCCGTGCTCCGGCTCGTCAAGGGTTGCGGTGCGCACAACCAGATCGGGTTGCTCTTGCAGGCCCTCGGCGATCGCGCCATGAATGCCGTTTGGGTAGACCGCGGCGACGGTTTCGCTGCTGATTTCGTGTCGGTATTCGTTCCAGACGGTTACGTTCATAGTCATGCTACCTCGACTCCTAACAGACTCTCGATAGACTGCACCTCGACCTCACGGCCCTCGGAGGCTGACGAGTAAATTGCATCGATCAACGCGGTGCGTTCCAGACCATCGCGTCCGTTCGGTGACATGGGGACGCCGTCGATGACTGAGTCGAGAAACGCGTTAATGATCTCTCCGTGTCCGGCTGACGCTACCTTCTGTGGGAGATGCGGTTCGATATCGAACTGGACGCCGTCCTGAAACATGAAGATCTTGAGCGTGCCGACGGTCGCATAATCCTTCACATCCAGCTCTGCGCCCCCCTTCGACCCAAGCAGCGAAACTCCGAATTCATCCGAACGACTGGAGAACTCGGCCCAGCTCGCTTCGAGCGAAAGAGTGGAACCGCTCTCGGTGCGCAAGAACGCCGTGGCGAAATCCTCGACCTCGTACGGTTTTTCCGTGGTTGCGTCAAATCGGTTGCCGGTCCAGTTTCCGATCCCCTGTACCCCGATCTTGTTATAGGTGGCGGCTGAGGCGCGGATCACCTCGGGTTCGTCCATCAACCAGAGGGCCATATCGAGCACGTGCACTCCGAGATCGATAAGCGGCCCACCGCCAGCACCATCCTTGCTGGTGAACCACGTGCCGAGACCTGGAATGCCCGCGCGGCGATTCCAATAGGCGCGGGCGTGGTAGATCTCGCCGAGATCGCCCCGGTCGATGTAACGCTTGAGCACCTGCATGTCCGAGCGTGATCGGCGATTGAAGACAATGCCGAGAATCAGTCCGGCATCTTCAGCCGCGCCTACAAGCCGCGCGCCTTCCGCGGTGTTGCGAGCCAACGGCTTTTCGATCAGTACATGCTTGCCAGCAGCGATCGCATCCATGCCAATGGAGACATGGAGAAAGTTTGGTACCGCGATGCTAACCGCCTGAATATCCGGTCGCGCCAGCAGCTCGCGGTAATCGGTATACACATCGGGAACCTTATGTGCGATGGCGATCTCTTTGCAGCGATCTTCGAGCCCAGAAATTGCAAGCACCCTGGCTCGGGGGTCGGTGTCGTACCCCTCCAGGTGCCACTTGCCGATTCCGCACCCAATCACGCCGACGCCGACTGTTTCCATCTTTTAATGCGTCCTTCTCAGTAAATCGTGTTCAGAAAGATACTGCCAGCCAATGTAAAACGGCATGACGAGCGGACAAAAGTGTAGAGGGATCGCAGATGGAATCGAAACGCACATCCGTTCAGACGATGGCAGCCGTCAAGATCCCGGAACGTAGCGTCACCAGCGTGACTTCTGGCGGAGCGAATAACCGAACCGGCGGCCGATAGACCCCCAAACCGCGTGAAATGTACACCGGCATTGCGTCAACATTGTAAAGACCAAGGTCTCGCTTGCGCCCGTCGGGCGGCAACCAGATCGAACCGATCAGCGGGAGTCGTACTTGCCCGCCGTGGGTATGGCCGGAAAGCTGGGCGAAGGCTCCGAGATGAGCAGCTTCTTCCGCGAAATCTGCCTCGTGCCAAAGGGCGAGCACCGGAACATCGCTGGGGATACCAGCGAAGGCAGCAATTGGGTCGGGATTACCCACCACGGTATCGTCTATGCCCGCAATCGCCATCCAGGAACCGTGGTATTCGACGAGATGCGAGTTGTTTCGCAGGACCGTGATACCAACGCGCTCCAGCTCTCTGCGAACCCGGTCGGCGCCCAGTGGCAGATCGTGATTACCCATGACCGCAAAAGCACCGAGCCGCGCGCGAGCCACCAGCGGAGCCAGCGCATCCGCCATCGATTCCGCGTACAAGTTCGACTCGGAGACATAATCGCCACCAAGCAACACCAGATCGATCTGCTCGCGGTCGAACAATCCGAGTCCGCGTGCGATATCGGTAGTGCTGGTAAATGGGCCAACATGGGTATCGGTCACAAAGGCAATGCGCATTCCATCGAGCGCTTTGGCATCGGCGGGTAGGGGGAGCTCGACTCGTTCCAGCATTGGACGGTACGGATTGACATGCCGAACTCGCCAATAGGCAATCACGAGCAGGCTGCACAGAAAAGCGATAAGCGTGGCCAGGCGGGTTGAAGTCATGGGTTAGAGATGTTCCAGCGCTAGGCGCACCAGTAGTCCGGCGGTCAAAAGGCTGCCGAATTGCAAGTGCAATCCAGCGGTCTTGCGCAACAGCCGGTTCAGCGCCGGCGCATCTGGCGCAGCGTAAGCGAGGTGCACCAGACGAATCGCATTCGGAACCGTCGCCAGAACCAGGAGGACCGGCCAAAGAACGGGCTGGATGGCAATCGTGAGTACGACCGTCAGAAACGAGGCGACGATCCAGACGAGATATTCCGTCGATGACCGCTCGCGGCCCAGGATCGTAGCGAGCGTGGTTTTCCCAGCCAGGCGATCGTGCTCGATGTCGCGCATGTTGTTGGCATGCAGTGTCGCGGCCGAAAGCGCGCCGATCGACAGGGACAGCAGGACCACCGGCCAGGTGATGGTTGCCGTCAGGACGTAATACGCACCGCAGACCATGGCCGGTCCCATGAAAAGAAAAACCGTTACTTCGCCCAGCGCAACATACCCGAGCGCCTTGGACCCGGCGGTGTAGAAAAACGCAGCCGCCAGGCTCGCGACGGCCAGAACAAATACGCGCCAATCGGTCGCGAAGACGATGTAGACCCCCACCACCGTCGCTAGCGCAAACGCGGCGATCATTCCGTTGCGCACCTGGCGGGGTGAGAGTAAGCCGAGCTGGATGACTTTGTGCGGCCCCAGGTTGCGCTCATTGTCGACGCCCTTTCGGTCGTCGAAAAAGTCGTTCGCGAGGTTCGCTCCGGCGTGACACGCGACGGATGCGATCAGCATGGCAACGATCAGCGGAAGCGAGAACGCACCATCGACAGCCGCCAACGCGGAACCGACCAGGATCGGGATGATCGATGCGGTGAACGAGTGATAGCGGATCGCTCGCAGCCAGGCGCCGAGCGATCCGGGCGCCGGGAGTTTTGCGGTGGGAATGGCGGCACTCATTGGGTGTTGCGCCATGGCACCAGCAGTCGCTCGATCAGGTCGAGCGCGAGCACCAGCAGCCAGCCGAGGATGGCCGTGGCGATCAGTCCGACATACATCTTTTTGATCGAAAGAATGCTGTAGCTCTCCCAGATGAGGCTCCCGATCCCCCCATTGGGACGAACGAACTCTGTCCCAACTACCACGATCAAGGCGAATCCGAGCGCCAGGCGCAGGCCGGTGAAAATGGCAGGCGTCGCCCCGGGCAGCGCGACCGTGCGAAAGAGCGTCCAGCGGCTGCCACCAAGATTTCGGGCCACGTCGGTAAAGATCGGATCGAGCGCCAAAACCCCGCCCATTGTGCTCAGCGCGACTACGAAAAAGATCGATAGCGCCACTACGACCCAGCGTGACATCTCTCCCGTTCCCAATGCGATCAGGACTAACGGCAGGAGGGCAATTTTCGGAATGGCGTATATCGCGGTGGCGATGGGCATGAGAAAGGCGCGCACGGGCCAGGAGATGCCCATGAGCAAGCCGACGATCACCCCAGGGATCGCTCCCATTGCGAAGCCGACGAGGATCCGCTCGAGCGTGGTCCAGACTTCACCAAGCAAGTTTTCGGAGCGGAACATATCGGTCATCGTGCTCCAAAGGGAGGAGGGCGCCGGCCAGAACCGCTGATCGACGCTTCCGCTGCGGGAGATACTTTCCCAGAGGAGGAAGAGCAGGATGGGCGAAGCAATCGTCAGCGCAATTTCGGCAATGCGACGCTGTTTGATCGTCACCGGGGTGAGCCGGTAGCGCGCGCGTCGAGCACTTCGCTCCGCAGCGATTCCCAGATACGGGCGAAGAGCCGTGCGAATTCCGGGTCGGAGCGCATGGTCGCCTGGTCGCGCGGGCGGGCCAGCGTTATTGGAACAACATCTTTGATGGTGCCTGGATGTGCTGTCATGACCACGACACGGTCCGCTACCGTCAGCGCTTCGTCGATGGAATGCGTGACCATGACCACCGTTTTGCCGGTTTCGTGCCAGATACGGAGCACCTCGTCTTGCAAGATGAAGCGAGTCTGCTCATCGAGTGAACCGAAGGGCTCATCCATCAGCAAGAGTTCCGGATCGACGGCCAGCGCGCGCGCGATGGCCACGCGTTGCCGCATGCCTTCCGAAAGCTGGTGGGGATAGGCTTTGCTGAAACTACTCAATCCGACCGTTTCCAGCAACCGGTCGATCGTGTGTTCTCGTTCGCGTTTATTGACGCCTCGGATCGAAAGCCCGTACTGCGCGTTCTCCCGCACGGTCATCCAGGGGAAAACTGATCGGCCTTGAAACACCATCGCATTGGCGGGCCGATCGCTGGCGAGTCCGGTAGTTTCGATGCGTCCGCTGGTGGGTGTTTCCAGCCCGGCCATGATACGGAGTAGCGTCGTCTTGCCGCAGCCAGAAGGACCGACGATCGCAACGAACTCATGTTGCCTGATCTCCAGATCGACATCGTGGATGGCAGTGACCGGCCCGGCTGCTGATTCGAAAACTCGACCGAGACCGTAAACCGACACCAATGACCGATCGGTAATCACGCCCTGAACAGGCGCGATCACCGATGCGTTTGCCACTGCGACTGTCATTCGAACATTCCAGCTGGACCGCCAGCCCGATAGGTTACGGACTGTTGGGGTTGATCTCCGCCATCGCAGCCATCACAAATGTTTCGTCTGCCAGCGAATAGGGATCGAGGTCGGTGTCGTATTCGAGCTGGTCTCGCTCCCGGAAGAAGCTTTGCAGTTTGCTGAGACCTTCGAAAGCGATGAAGCCGTCCGAGGAGAAGACCGGATGGACTGATGTCGCGACCAGGGAGGCTGGCACCCCGGTGTATTCCTCGATGATTGCCTGCACAGCCGGATCGTCGAGTCCACCCTCGGCCAGCAGCTTGGAAGCGCGCATGTAGCCGGTGACGAAGGCTTCTGCCTGCTCCGGGTGGTCGTTCAACCACTGCTCGTTCCCGATGATGGCAGTTGGCTGAATGTCTTGTACCGGGAAATCGGTCGACAGCCGAACCGCAATGCCATCCTGTTCTGCCTTGGTGGCAAGCGGCTCGCCAACCATGGCCGCATCAACGGCACCTGACTCTAGCGCGGCGACCGCATCCGGGAAGGGAAGTACTTCGAGCTGGATATCGTCGATGGTGAGTCCACCGGTAGAAAGAGCGGCATTGAGCCAGTACTCGGTTGCGCCACGCGCGTTGACCGAAACCTTCTTGCCTTTCAGGTCAGCGACCGATGTGATCGAGCCATCCTCGCAAGACTTTTTGGAAATCATGATCGGGGTGGCCACGGGATCGCCTTCAGCGTGGCCGGGAGCAATGATCTTGATCGGCAGGTCTTGCGCATTGCCGTTCCAAAACGCGGGTCCGACGCCTACGAAAGCGGCATCTAACTCGCCGGTCGCGGTCAGCACGACTGGATCGGATCCACCTGGAAATGGCTCGAGCTGCACGTCGAGGCCTTCTTCAGCGTAATAGCCAAGTTCCTGCGCGACGAAAACCGGCGCAAATACCAAGACTGGTACGAACCCGACCTTAATTTTTTGCAGATCTCCCGACGGTGAACCGGCCGCATCCGGGGTAATCGTAGGCGCGATGGTGGTCTCGGCCCTGGGAGCGACTTCGCAAGAGATGGGTGACGCGACTGGCGACGACTCCTGCGCGCGTGCGACAGACGCGCCGGCCAGGAATGGCGCTGCGACCAGCGCCAACATAATGGTTAATGCGGGAAGAATTCTGAGGATTCGCTGCATAGGTGCGAAGCTCCCTCTCTTGGAAAGTGTCGAATCGGACCAGCGATGCAAGTTCGAGACCGCCCGGCTGGCTGTGGCCACAGTCGGCCATTCTATCAGTCAGGGCTGAAGATCGTGACGGTATGCACAATCTTCGCCACGCACTGCTAGTACGTCTTGCCAACCTTGAAATCGGCGAGATTGAACTTATCGCTCTTGATGTAGTCCATCACCCGACGTTCACGGACGCGGATCTCCTCGACCTCTTTTGGCAGTCCATCCAGGGTTTCCTGCGGCACGATGACGATGCCATTCACATCACCATGCAGGATGTCGCCGGTGGATATGCGCTGGCCGTCCATCCAGACCGGCTGACCGACGTCCTGTATCGCGAAGTTCCCGTGGGCGACCACCGCGAACGGACAGAAGTAGTGCAGGCCCAATGCATGGACCTCTTCGATGTCGCGATATCCGCCGTCGCTCACCATACCGACCGCGCCAACTTGGTGGCCAGCGTCGCCATCACCTCACCAGCATAGGCGCACCGATGCGGAGCGCCGCTGATGTCCTGCATGACGATCACCGCGGGCTTGGGCATCTGCTCGAGCGCGTCCCACATGGCCCAATACCCGTCACGGCCGGCAACTGGGCCCGCAGGGTTGGAAACCTTCACCGTCAGTGCCTGGCCAACCATCACGCCCAGATCGGGATAGAGGCAACCGATATTTCCGCCGATGTACCCATCGGTTCGGTCTCGCAGCTCGAAGGGTTCGACCGCGTTCGCGATAGTCGGGCTATCGACTGACTTCAGGAACGCGAGCTGCTCGTCGGTGTACGCACGTTCGGGCGCGACGAAACTGGCCATCGGCGACGTTTACCTCCTCGTCGAAATGCAAAGCTGTTAGACCGATGTCAACGTGAGCATCGGCTTGTACTGGAACTCGTTGGCGGATTCTTCCACGACGCCGTTGCGCCGGTCTTCCACGACCTTCAGGATCTCATCCTTCAACGCCTGGACCATGTCCTCTTCCGGCACTGTGCGGACGATTTTGCCTTTGCGGAAGATGATGCCCTTGGAGTTTCCGCCGGCCAATCCGACATCGGCATCGCGCGCCTCGCCGGGGCCGTTGACAATGCATCCCATAACCGCGACCCGAATCGGCTCGTCGATCTTGTTCAGAAACACATCGATCTCGTTGGCAATGCTGAAGAGGTCGACTTCGACGCGTCCGCAGGTCGGGCAGGCGATGAGCGTCGCGCCCTTTTGCCGCAGCTCGAGCGTTTTGAGAATTTCGAAGCCGACAAAGACTTCCTCGGTCGGTTCGGTGGTCAGCGAAACGCGAATCGTGTCGCCGATGCCGAGCGCGAGCAGGGTGCCGAGACCGACTGCCGAGCGGATGCTTCCTGCTCGTGGGGTGCCTGCTTCAGTTACTCCGAGATGGAGGGGGTAGTCATTCGGCAGCGCGGCGAAACGACGATACGCTTCGATCATCACCGGCACTTCGAACGCTTTCAGGCTGACCTTGATCTCGTGGTAGTCGAGATCTTCGAGAATCTTGATGTGACCCAGCGCCGTGCGAACCATCCACTCGGCCCGCAGCTCGGACTGCGTGGCATTCGACAGCGCCATCTCGTCGACGAATTCCTCCGGCATAGGAGGGACAGAGCCATAGTTGACTCCGATGCGAATGGGAATCATTCGCTCTTTGGCGATCTTGACGACCTCGACCACATCCTCAGGTTTGCGGATGTTGCCCGGATTGAGTCGAAGTCCGTGGATACCGGCTTCGATCGCCTTGATTGCCAGGGTGTGCTCGAAGTGAATATCAGCGATGAGCGGAACCGGTGAGTAGGGGACGATGTCGGGCAGCGCAGCGGCGGCTTTGCGGTCCGGAACCGCGATGCGAACGATTTCACATCCCGCTTCCGCCAACTCAGTAATTTGTGCGAGGGTTGCCACAGGATCTCGCGTGTCGGCAGTCGCCATCGATTGAACGACGATGGGATTGTCGCCACCGATCTTGACGTTTCCGACGTTGAGAACGCGGGTCTTGCGGCGTGGTGCGACGAGCATGTCTGGTGACTCCAAAAGTTAACCGAAGAATGAATCTCCGCCGATGATCCGCCGGATGTCATTGAACATAATGATAAACATAAAGCCAATGAGCACGATGAATCCGACGAGGTGAACGAGCCCTTCCTTTTCCGGCGCGATTCGCCGGCCACGAATGAGCTCGATCAGGACGAACAGAAGCCGCCCGCCATCGAGCGCAGGCAGCGGAAGCAAATTGAGGAATGCGAGGTTGAGTGAGAGAAGAATGGTTAACGATGCCAGGGTGTACCAGACGGGCAAGCTGGTGGTTTCCACCAATTCATGCGTTAGCTGCGCCATACCAACTGGCCCGGCTGCCTGTCGCAACAGACCAGGGTTACGGAACAGCTCCAGGATGCCATCCACCATCAGCGTTGTCTGTCGCCAGGCTTCCTGGAAACCGCGCGGGATGACGTGGAGCAGTCCGACATTCTCGAATACTGGCGTCTGATTGACGGCCTCGAACCCTGCGCCGACGACCGGCGAAACGTCGTTTTGCCGAGGCGGCACTTGCAACGTCGTTTCGTAGCGCTGGCCGTCTCGCTCGTAGGCGATCGGCATCTCGGAGGTCTGGAATCGGTTCAGTTCGGTTTGTAGCACGAACGTGTTGGTGATCGGGCGGTTATTTGCGCTGATGAGCATGTCGCCACTTTGAATGCCTGCGTCGGCGGCTGGCGACCCTGCGGCGATGTCGGTGACGGTAACCGATGCGACCAGCGGATCGGCGAGATTGATACCAATGCGGCCTTCGCCCTCGGGCGGGTTTTCCCGGGGGACGAGCGTGCTGGGATAGAGCTCGCCGCCTCGCTCCAGTACAAATTGCACCGGGTTGCCAGCTTCGGAGCGCGTGTCTTTGATGAGCTCCTGGACGGTCTGGACCTTTTCGCCATTAACGGAAATGATCTGATCGCCGACCTGCCAGCCAGAGGTCGCTGCCGGTGAGCCGGGACCGACCCCGGCGATGTAGACCTGGTTGTGCGGAACACCCTTGATACCGACAACCACGATCATCAGCAGGATCGCGAACAGAATGTTCATGATGATGCCGGCAGAAAGGAAGAAGGCGCGCTGTCCCGGCGACTTGGAATTCATGGAATCGGAATCCATGTCGTCGCCGTCTTCACCCTTGACGCGGACAAACCCGCCGAACGGGATGGCATTGACGGAATAGACCACGCCATTCCGCACCCAGCCGAACAGCTTCGGCGGGATACCCATGCCGAATTCCTCGACCTTGACTCCGCACATGCGGGCGGCTACGAAGTGGCCAACCTCATGGATGAAGATCAGGAAGCCGAGAATCGGCAGAATGTAAAACCAGCTTAGGGAAAGCAACGTGAAGCTCCATAGGTACGTGTGCTCATCGACCGCGTCGATAAGCACCGCACGCAACAACCAATATTACCACTGGACCGGCTCTATCCCGGGCCTATTCCGTCCTGATTACGAGCTCGAAGCACCATCGATCCAGACGTACGGCAGACTCCAGAGCAGGCCGAATCCATTTGGATAGAAGTTCTGAAGCTTGGTGGAGTAGCCAGTACGCGCCACGCCGAAGCGAAGCGGCCCAACTGGCTGATCCTCCCAAATGATTTTGGATTCATCTATCAGGAGCTGCGTTCGGTCGATGGCATCGAATTCGACGCGCTGTTCGGCGTCGAGCTGATCCCACTCTTCGCTGCAGTAGCTCGAGAAATTCAAGCCGGTCGTGGCGGAATCGCAGGAGAAGAGCGCCGTTTGATTGCCATCCGGTGAAAGGCTAACGGCCAGCAGCGCGACATCGAAGTCGCCCGATTCCAATCGTTCGATCAGTGCGGCGCCATTGATAGAGGTCAAATTGACCTTCACGCCAATCTCCTCCCAGGCCTCTTTCATATAGGTCACGAGCTGATCGACCACGGGTTCGCCACCGGAGTACAGAAAGTCGAATTCGAGCCGCTGTCCATCCTTGGTTAGCTCGCCGTCCTTCAATGTCCAACCTGCTTCAGCAAGCAACGACGCGGCTTTGTCCGGGTCGAAGTCGTAGGGCGGTTGCATCTGATCGGGAGCGTAGGCCGGCGAAATCGGTGGCTGGGTCCCGATCGCCGCTTCGCCATAACCAAAATAGATGTTCTGCGTAATCGAGTCGCGATCGAGTGCGTAGAAGAGCGCTTGCCGGACCCGTTGATCCTGGAAGAGCTCGGTCTGCGCTGGGTCGAGATTGAAGGCGTAATAGGTGAAGTTGAAGAAGTCGTAGACATCGACCGTGAGACCGTCGGTGGCCTGTACCGACGACATCTGCGCCGGCGGCACGAATTCCATAATGTCGATTTCCTGTTGCTTCAACGCGAGTACCGAGCTATCGGAATCGGGAAGCACTCGGAGTGTGAGTCCATCGATATAGGGCACCTTGTCATAGTAATCGTCGTTGCGTACGACGCTGACATGATCGCCCTGAACCCATTCCTTGAATTTGAAGGGGCCGGTGCCGATGACGCGCGCTGGGTCTTGTCCCGTGCTGCCGCCATCGAACGACCAGCTCGCGGGGTCGACGTCACCCCAGACGTGCCTGGGCATGATGGTGATGGCGCCTGGGCCCTCGTACAGGAAGGTCACGAGTTTCTCACGGGCAGTCATCTCGAACGTGTTTTCATCGACTGCCCGGTAGCTTGCGACGGCGTCGTTCACGATCGAGCGGTAGGGGAACCCGGTGTTCGGATCGAGCGCGGCGTCGAAGCTGAATACCACATCGTCCGCCGTGAAATCGACACCGTCGTGCCATTTGGCGACCTGGTTGAGGTGGAAGGTATACGTCAGCTCGTCGTCCGCGACCTCCCATGAGTCTGCCAGGCCCGGCACCGGGCGGCCGTCAAGTGGGCTGATGCCGATCAACGACTCGAAAATCGCACCGGTAATGAGCTGGGTGGTCGTGTCATTGGTCAGGAGACCGTTCACCGTGCTGATGTCGCCGGCCTCGGCGAGGAGCACGGTGCCTCCGGTTTGCGTCGGTTCCGACATCGGACATGCGGCCAGCATCTCCTGGTTGAACTCTTCCCGGGTCGGTGATTCCAGCAATGAAGGGGACGCGACGCCAGCCGTGGGCGAACCCGAGGTGTTGGTGACTGCGGCCATGCAGGTTTCCCGCTGCGCGATGGGGCTCGCCTGGGTCTGCGGAGCCGTGGTCGGGGTTTCGTCCTTCTTATCGCCGCCACCGCCACAGGCGGCCAGAACCACCATCAACAGCAGACTAACGGACAGCAACCGACCTAGTCCCACCCATGAAGAATTTGCGGTTGGTCCGCTTCGCACGTCCATGAACTCCCTCGATGTTGGCAGGATCAGCGCGGCACGCGTGAACCCATAGCGTTCGTGACCCGGGATGATACCCGCAATTGCCTGAAGAACTCCGCAAGCGAGTGAACTGGAGGTTCTTCGTCTTCGGCGCAAGAGGAGGGTGCGGTGCTTTGGGTTACGCTCGATTTTGCCAGTGCGGCGCCGTGATCCGGGCCTCCAAAAGGTGGTTCGAGGAATGGATCGCTCTTGGCTCACCACGTTTCCTTTTGGTCTCGGAATCCTGTTCTGGCTGAATTCGCCATTTTTCCGGCATACTCCCCTCCGCCAGAGCACGTTTCGTAACTGCGCGAGACGATGATGCTCGGATCAGCCATCGCCGAGTGGAACCGTTCGACGAGTGGCGGGAAAGGCAAACGTAAAGATGATCGTTGGTATTCCCACAGAAGTGAAAGACCGGGAGAACCGGGTTTCCATCACCCCAGGCGGTGTTACGGAACTCGCCGCGCACGGGCATCGCGTGCTGGTAGAGGCCGGAGCAGGCGAGGGGAGTGGTTTCCTCGACGATGCCTATCTCCAGGCCGGTGCCGAGATCATTCCCTCTCATGCGGCGGTGTTCGATCAATCCGATTTGATTGTCAAGGTCAAAGAGCCGATTTCGGCCGAATACAACCTGCTGCGTGAGCACCAACTCCTGTTTACCTATTTGCACCTGGCTGCTGACGAAGGGCTGACGCGTTTTCTTATGGAGCGCAAGGTGCAGGCAATTGCCTACGAAACCGTTCAGCTTCCGAATCGGTCTCTTCCGCTCCTGACTCCGATGAGCGAGGTCGCCGGTCGTATGTCGGTCCAGGTTGGCGCGCACTATCTTCAGAGTAATGAAGGTGGGTATGGCGTCCTGCTGGGTGGCGTGGCAGGGGTCGAAGCGGCCAGAGTCGTCGTGATCGGCGGCGGCGTTGTTGGAACCAACGCAGCGCAGATCGCGCTGGGAATGGGCGCTTCTGTCTCGATTGTCGATCTCGACGTCGACCGGCTACGCCATCTCGAGCTTCTGTTGCACGGTCGCCTCACCACCCTCGTTTCCAACCGCACCTCTATTGGCGATGCCGTCGCTGAAGCGGATTTGGTGATCGGCGGCGTACTGCTTCCGGGCGCTCGGGCACCGAAGCTGGTCACTACGGCCATGATCGAGCGAATGCGCACCGGGTCGGTGGTGGTCGATGTGGCGATCGATCAGGGCGGTTGCATCGAAACCGCGAAGCCGACCACCCATAGCAAACCCACCTATGAAGTCTCCGGCGTCATTCACTATTGCGTAACCAATATGCCGGGCGCGGTACCTCGCACGAGCACAATTGCCCTGTCCAATGCGACGTTACCGTATGTTCTCGCCCTTGCAGACAATGGGTTGGCCGCAGCGGCGGCCGCTGACCCGGCGCTGGCACTTGGGATCAACGTATTGAATGGACATATTGTGTATCAGGCGGTGGCCGAGGCCTTCGATCTGCCATACTCACCCTGGCAATCGGTTGCCTGAGTCGAAGCTTGGCCGACTCATTGGTGGTCCAGGCTTATGGAAGCAAAGGCATGCATTCGGAAGAGACCCTAACTACAACTGTTACCGCGTTTATCGACGATCTCACAACTGAACGAGGCTTCTCTGTCAACACCGTTGCCGCCTATCGGAACGATCTCAGTCAATTCGCGGCATACCTTTCTTCGCCCCCAGTCGAGGATCAGCTCGCGCCACTCGACTCCTGGAGCGGATTGACATCCGACCATCTCGGTCGCTACCTCTCGTACATGTACGGGCGGCAATATGCGGCTTCGACGGTGGCACGGAAAGCGGCGGCGCTCAAGTCGTTTTGTCACTATCTGACTAATTCCGGTGTGTTGCGCGAGGACCCGGCGCTCTCGCTGGCATCGCCGCGGGTCGCTCGTTACGTGCCCCGCGCCATTTCCGAAGAAGAAGTCTGCCGATTGCTGGACGAACCGCGCCAGGCGGCGGCCTCGCGCCGGCCAGACGCGCTCCGCGATCTTGCCATGATCGAAACGCTTTATTCGTCGGGAATGCGCGTTAGTGAACTGGTAGCCCTGGATATCGACGATGTCGATTTTCAGGTCAATCAGGTCGCCTGTCCCGGTAAGGCGGGTCGTCGTCGCCAGGTTCCCCTGCGAGCGCAGGCGATGGAAGCGATCGATGATTATCTGAAAAATGGCCGTCCCAATCTGGCCGACCCTGACGAGACTGCCCTTTTCGTGAATCACCGGGGATCTCGCCTGACGCGCCAGGGATTCTGGCTCATCCTCAAGGCGTACGCCGAGGACGCGAAAATCGACAACATCACGCCGCACACTTTGCGGCATTCGTTCGCCACGCATGCCCTTCGGGATGGTGCCGAGCTGCGGGATGTCCAGCAGTTGCTGGGACATGTCAGCATCTCCACAACGCAGGTCTATCGCCTGGTATCGATGGACAATACGTCGGAGGTCGAGATCGAAACATTGATCGTCGATGAGATGGTGGTTGCCGGCGTCGATGGTTGATTTGTCATAATTGCACGAGCGCGGCGGGGTCACGGAGTCGTGGTCCCGCCGATTGTGTGTCCAAAAGAGAGCAGGAATAGATGAGTACCACCGCTGAACGAGCCGCATCCATGGAGAAAATCGTCGCGCTCTGCAAACGGCGCGGATTTGTGTATCCCGGCTCGGACATCTACGGTGGTTTGGCGAACACCTGGGACTACGGCCCGTTAGGGATCGAGCTCAAGAACAATATCAAGCAACTCTGGTGGAAAACCTTTGTCCACCGGCGTCGAGACATTGTTGGTTTGGACGCGGGGATTCTCATGCATCCCCGTGTGTGGGAAGCATCGGGGCACGTGGTCAATTTCAACGACCCGTTGGTGGACTGCAAAACGTGCAAGGCGCGCTTCCGTGCCGATCATCTGATCGAAGAGCGGCTCGGAAAAGAAGCTGCCGGTCTGACGCCCGATGAAATGAGCGCGATCATCCGCGATGCGAATCCTGCTTGTCCCAAGTGCGGGAATCGCACGTTGACCGACGCACGGCAGTTCAACATGATGTTCAAGACCACCATCGGCCCTGTTTCGGAGACTGGAGTCGAGGTCTATCTGCGCCCTGAAACAGCCCAAGCGATGTTCGTCCAGTTCAAGAACATTGTGGCGACCTCGCGGGTGAAGCTGCCGTTTGGCGTTGCGCAAATCGGGAAGTCGTTCCGAAATGAAATCACTCCCGGCAACTTCATCTTCCGCGACATCGAGTTCGAGCAGATGGAGATCGAGTATTTCGTGCGGCCGGAGGCGGCGGCTGAGTCGTTCGAACGCTGGATCGAAGCCATGCAAGCATGGATCGCTGCGCTCGGCTTGCGCGAAGAGCATGTCCGTATTCGCGAACATGGGACTGCCGAGCTCTCGCACTATTCCGATCGCACCATCGACTTCGAATATGAGTTTCCGGGTCCCATGCGCTGGAAGGAGCTGTATGGGCTCGCGAACCGGACCGATTTCGATCTCCAGCAGCATCAGCAATTCAGTGGCGAAGACCTGACCTGGTTCGACCAGGAATCGGGAACCCGGTTCCTTCCGTACGTCATCGAGCCGACCTTCGGCGTTGACCGCACGATTCTTGTGGTGCTGCTCGACGCGTATGACGAAGAGTCGACCGTCGATGTCAATGGCAAACCGGATACCCGCGTTGTGTTGCGGCTCGATCCGAAGGTGGCTCCGTATAAAGCCGCTATCTTGCCACTGATGAAAAAGCCGGAGCAGATCGAGATCGCACGACAGATCTTCGATCGACTGCAGGCTGATACTGGCTTCCTGATCGATTACGACGAAACGGGCAATATCGGCAAACGCTACCGCCGGCAGGATGAGATCGGAACCCCCTTCTGCTTCACGGTCGATCCGGATTCTCTCGAGGACGGCCGGGTAACTGTGCGCGACCGCGACACGACCGCACAGGAGCGCATCGCAATCGACGATGTTGTCTCCTGGGTCTTTTCGAGGGTGAACTAACGGTGAGGGAATCCTCAGTTACGGGTGGTATTATCGCGGCACTTGACATCAATCCAGCCGGGCGTGGTTCACGCCGGGCTGGCTTTCCTGGAGAGCAAAGCACGCATGGCATCTAGTGGCAAAAAGTCGAGCAAATCGTCATCGGTAAAACCCGACGCGAATAGTCCAGAGTCGATTCAGGCTGAGGCGCACAATCCCGGAGCAGATCAACATCACGACATTCCGCTTACCCGTGGAGAACGCCGCCGGGCCGAATTCGAGCAAAAGAGAATCGAACGCAAATCCGCTCCTGCGAAACAGCAGCGAAATCAGAAGCTGATGAAAGTGGCTGGCATTGCCCTGGCAGTCCTGGTAATCGTTGGCATTGGTTATGCCGCGTTTCACTGGATTTCCACACGCGATGAAAACCGGAAGCCGGCAGACGTCGTTGCCTACAACTACACGGGTGGGGAGCATTCAAACGATGCGGTGACCTATACCGAATCGCCTCCCGTGGGAGGAACCCACAATCCGACCTGGCAGACGTGTCAGTTTTACGACGGCAAGATTGCGAACGAGAATGCGGTTCATTCTCTCGAGCATGGTGCGGTCTGGATAACCTACACAGCGGACGTTTCCGACTCGGATAAACAAAAACTCGAAAACTGGGCCAAAGATCGATCGTATCTCATGGTGAGCGAGTACGACGATCAGGCGTCTCCCTTTGTCTTCACGGCATGGAACAACCAGTTGCCGCTCGACTCCCTGGATGACAAACGGGCAACTCAGTTTATGAACTTTTTCATCCAGGGTGCGCAAACGCCGGAGCGCGGAGCCTCCTGCACGGGTATCGACACGATGCTCGGATAGATCAACCGCGATGGTCTCACTGCGAACCGCTGGTCTCCGGTAAGGAGATCAGCGGTTCGTCGTTGTGCTCGGTGGAATAGGTTGCACGTGTCTCGGCAATCTGAGCCAACCCGTCCCGCTGGAGATCCTGCACAAGCTTGAGCAGCCATTCTACGTGCTCTTCCGCATAATCTTCCCGCACCACTGGTCCCAGGGCACTCAGAGAAACTTTCCTGCCTTCGGCAGCGCGCAAACCATCGACGATCCTGCCCCGGTAGTAGCGATTCGATCCTGTGAACGGTCCTTCCTGCTTTTTACGAGCGCCCACCGGCAGGGACGCGAGCACGCTTTGAATCGAGGGGAATGCCGCGCATTGCGTTTGTAATGGACAGATCACACAGGCAGGTTTGCGGGCGGTACATTGCAACGCCCCGAACTCGATCAACGCTTGATTCCAGCGCCAGGCGTCGTCGATCGGTACGAGCTGCTCGGCATAGGCGATGAGCGAACGGTCGGAGAGCGTTTGCCTGGGCACATCCGGTCCGGCGATCAGACGGTGGATCACGCGTTTCATGTTGGTGTCGAGAAACGCCACTGGCTCTTCGAAGGCGAAACAGGCGATGGCTCCCGACGTGTAGGGCCCGATGCCAGGGAGTTGCCGGAGCTCCGCCGGGTCGCGCGGGAAGACTCCGCCGTAACGTTCCATCACTGCTTGTGCCGTACGTTGGAGATTGACCGCCCGACGGTTGTATCCGAGCCCGGCCCAGAGGGTAATAACTACGGATGTGGGCGCATCCGCCAGAGCCTCGACTGACGGCAGGAGCTCCAGAAATCGTTCGTAGTAGGGAATGACCCGATCGACCTGCGTCTGTTGCAGCATGACCTCTGAGACGAGGATGCGATAGGGATCCCGGGTACGACGCCACGGGAGATCACGGCGATTCGCCTCGAACCAGGCAAGGAGCCCACCGCGGATAGCCGCGACACGCTCCTTGCTCAAGGTGTTCTCGATGTCGGGAGTTGGAGCGGGGATTGCGATTACTCCGAAACAGCGGGCCGCTTGATCTCGTGAACGAACGGCCGATCGACCGTGGTGGTCACGAAATCGCGCCAAATCGCAACGGCGTCTTCTTCCGGGGCTTTCGGATGCATCTTCATGTACGCTGCCTGACCGCCAGGGAAAACAAAAGTCGGCGTGCCAAAAACGCCATAGGCCTTTTTCGCATGTTCGTAATCTTTACCGATATTGGCCAGGAGTGCACGATCTGCCAGAGCAGCCTCGAACGCATCGACATCGAGACCCGCGGTGCGCGCGGCCTCGATCACGGTTTTTTTGCGACCGATGTTTTTATCTTCGACATGGCGTGTTTCGAGGATCGAATAATGATAGTTGATGAAATGATCTGGACCCTGGAGCTTGGCCGCCTCAGCTCCGCGGAACGCGTAGAGTCCTCGGCTGACGTAGGTTTCCTCCTGCTCCCAAAGCTTCCAATCGTCACCCTCGGCGGAATTGACTTGCTCGAGCGGGAACGAACGCCAAATGAACTCGACTTCATCGCCCAGGGCGGTTTTCACATCCCGCACCCAGAGCGATCCAGCATAGACATAAGGACAAAGATAATCGTAGTAGACCTCGACTACGAGGGATTTCGACACGCGTTCCTCCGATTGCACTATTGCAGTATCAGCCACTTACAATTTGTAGCCGCCTGGTAAGTATCGTCCGGATGCGGCCATTGCGCTGGATTTCATCCATGCCGCGCGTACCGCTGACCGGAGCTCTTCCAAGGTTCCGTCATTGGCAATGACCACATCGGCACGGTCGATCTTTTCGCTTACTGGCGGCTGAGCAGCGATGCGCCGATCGGCTTCTTCCTGGGTCACACCATTGCGCGCCATCAGCCGCTCTCGTTGCCTTTCAGGGTTACAGGTAACAACCCAAATCTCATCGCATTCATCGCCAAGCCTGGTTTCGAGCAGCTTGATGCCATCGGTCGCGACCACTGGAGTCGACGCGGCATCGATGCGGCGAATGACCTCATCCACGATTGTTGGGTGCGTCAAGCGATCGAGCGATTGCAAGGCCACAGGATCGGAAAAGACGATCGCTCCAAGCTCATGGCGGTTGAGAGAGCCATCCACATTGACGATCTGATCGCCAAAAACCGCCGCGAGCCGCTGCACCAGTTCCGATCCGGGTCCCGTCAAGTCGCGATAGACCAGATCGCCGTCGATGATCGTTGCCCCCAGATGTTCGAGCTCCGTCATAACTGCCGTTTTGCCACAGGCAATATTTCCCGTCACGCCGATCAGATAGGGACGCGTCACGAAGCGGCAGCCTGCTCGAGCAGGAGCTGCAGATTGGCATTGGCGCTTTCCCACGATTCGTAGGCCAGCTCCAATTGCACTTGAGTCGTGTCGAAGCGATCACTCAACTCAGCCATCTTCTCGAAATCCTGGTCGACTTCGGAGATCGTTAGCGCGTCACTGATCTCGTTCAATCGGCTCTCCAGCTTGGAGATCTCGCGCTCGGCATTGGTGATCGCCTTCCGCACAGCGCTCTCTGAACGCGAGTCCTTCGGACGCAGAGGTGGCTCAGGTTTCTGGATCTCTTTGACAGGTTCCGGTTTGGCAGGTTGCTGAAAGGCCATGCCTGCCTTCTTGCGCTGGTAGTCAGAGTAGTTTCCGAGGAACTGCACGACGGTGCCATCTTCGACAATCCAGAGCCGGGTGGCGAGTTTATCGATGAAATACCGGTCATGCGAGACGAAGAGCAAGGTGCCGGGGAATCCGGACAGCATCTCCTCCAGCGATTCACGCGCCGAAACATCGAGGTGGTTCGTTGGCTCGTCGAGCACCAGAACGTTGGCGCGTTGGAGAAGGAGCAACCCGAGTGCCAGGCGGGACCGCTCGCCACCGGAGAGGGCTCCGATCGGCTTGAAGACATCGTCGTCCGAAAAGAGAAAGCGGCCGAGAAAGGTTCGTGCCGATTCCTCGCCCATGGGCTGGGCTTGGAGCACCACAGAAAGGGGGGTGCCGGTCGGCGGTAACTGCTCATGTGATTGCGCGTAGTAGCCGACTTGAGCGTTTGTGCCGAATTCGAAATGACCCTTGAGGACCGGAATCTCTCCCATGAGGGTACGGAGCAGGGTGGTTTTGCCACCGCCATTCGGACCGATCAAAGCGACGCGGTCGCCCCGTTCGATCATGAGCTCAGGAGTCTTGACCAGGATGTCCTGTTCGTCGAGATTGCCGCGGAGTCTATTGGCATAGCCCACGGTGAGCCGTGACGTGCGCAGGACGTTCTCACCACTCCGGGTGACCGGCGTGATGTTGATACTGAGCTCCTGGTGCGCCCGGGGCCGTTCGATGCGCTCCAGGCGGTCGAGCCGGGTTTGCCGGCCCCGCGCCTCACGAGATCGCTGCCCAGCCCGAAACCGGCGAATGAAATCTTCGGTCTTCTCGATGTATTCCTGCTGCTCCTCGTATTCCTTCCAATGCCGCGCCGTCCGTTCTTCACGCAGCCTGAGATAGCCGGCATACGGCGCTGGATAGTCTTCCACGCGCCCGAAGGAGAGATCGAGGGTGCGCGTAGTCACCCGGTCGAGAAAATACCGGTCATGAGAAACGATCAGGCAAGCGCCTCCCCAGCCGCGAAGAAAATCCTCCAGCCAATCGAGCATTACGAGATCGAGATGGTTGGTTGGTTCGTCGAGTAGCAAAAGATCGGGATCGGCCAGGAGAGCTTTCGCGAGCGCCACACGGGTTTTCTGACCACCGCTCAGCTGCTTAACGGGCTGTTCTAATTGGTCATCGTCGAAACCGAGACCGGAAAGTACGGCTTCGGTGCGGTGCTCCATCTCGAAACCGCCGTGCGTTTCGAAGCGTTGCTGCAGTTGGGCGTACTCTTCGATGAGCGCCTCGAACGAATCGCCATCGACCTCACCCATGAGATGCTCGAGCTCACGCATGTGGTCGGCCGCGGCCATGACCGGGGCGAAGGCTTCCTGAGCTTCCTCCAGCACAGTACGGTTGGAGTCGAACCTGGCTTCCTGAGGGAGATAGGTGACACGGGCGCCGTCCGATTTGACCACCAGACCGTCGCTTTGTTCTTCGATTCCGGCGATGATGCGCAGCACGGTCGATTTTCCCGCACCGTTCACACCGACGAGCGCGACATGCTCCCGCTCCGCGACTTGAAACGAGATACCGGAGAAGATTTTTTCGCTTCCAAAACGCTTCGCGAGATTCTGAACAGAAAGAATTGTCGGAGTAGGGGGCATCGATGGTACCTGGGCACTCTGAATATGATTCGACTATCAGCCAGAGAGTATACAAAGGCGGATCGGCAAGCTGGCTGCGCTTGTATGCGCACCCGCCCATACGTAGACTCACGCCCGTTGCCTGTGAACGTTAAACGAACGACAAGGACTGCTCATGCTTTGGCCCGAACGTACCCACCGCAATGACGACGGCGAGCTGGTCATCGGCGGAATCTCCGCCGTGGCGCTGGCCGAAGAATTCGGAACCCCGCTTTATGTTTTCGATGAGGTGACGCTGCGACAGAGAGCGCAGATCGCGGTGGCTGCCGCGTTTGCAGGCGGTCCGGGAAGCCGGGCGGTGTTCGCATCCAAAGCACTGGAGCTGCCAGTCATCCTTTCTCTCCTGGCCGATGAGGGTCTGGGGATCGACGTCGTCTCGGGAGGAGAGCTCTTTGTCGCGTTGCAAAGCGGAATCGACCCCAGCGTAATCACCTTCCATGGCAACAACAAGAGCGCGCAGGAGCTTCAGGAAGCCATCGATGCGGGTATCGAGCTCATTGCCGTCGATAACCTGTACGAGCTCGACCTGCTGTCCGAACTGACGAAGGGGCGGGACAACCCGGTTCCGATACTCCTCCGGGTAAATCCGGGTATCGACGTTCATACGCACGACAAGATCGCCACCGGGGTGCTCGATTCGAAGTTCGGGTTCCCCTTGTGGAACGGGGATGCGGCGACCGCGGTGGCTCGGGCCCTGGAGATCCCCGGAATTACGCTCAAGGGCTTTCACTGCCATCTGGGTTCGCAGTTGTTCGACGAACAGGTGGCGGTCCTCGCGATCGAAATGGTGGTGGCGTTTGCCGCCGACATGCGGCGGGAATACGGGATCGAATTCGCCGTCATCTCACCTGGCGGCGGTATGGGCATTTCATATCTGGAGGGGATGCCAGAGATGGACATTGCCGAATGGATGGGGGCCACCGCCGATGCGCTGGAGCGAAGCTGTGCTCTGGCGAAAATGCCGCAACCGTCCCTGGTGTTCGAACCGGGCCGGTGGATCGTCGGACCTGCTGGTGTCGCGCTTTATCGCGTGGGTTCACGGCGGGATATCGACGGCGTACGAAGCTATGTCTCCGTCGATGGTGGTATGGCCGACAACATCCGGCCGACCCTGTATGACGCGGCCTACACCGCCGAACTCGCCAATCGAGTTGGAGAGGGAACGGAGACGGTGACGATTGCGGGGAAATATTGCGAATCGGGTGATGTCCTGATTCGCGACATCGAGCTTCCCAAACTGGAACCGGGCGATTTGCTGGCAGTTCCGGCGGCAGGTGCCTATTGCATTCCGATGGCGAGCAATTACAATCTTGCGCTCAAGCCAGCCGTTGTGATCGTCACTGAGGGAAGGGCGACACTCATCCGGCGGCGGGAGACCTACGCCGACCTGCTGACACTCGATGTTCGTCCGGTCGGCGATTGATGAGGCGCCTGTTGCCACTTTGCACGCATTCGCAATTGGTAGTAGCGTTTGCTATTCCCTTCCGACCAATGCTGGAGGATCTAGCGCCTGAACCGCGCCGTAGCGCCCAATCTCTCTGAACGAGCCAGCTAGCGTCCGGAGCCATAGATGTCCCATCGAACGCCGCAAGACCAACCTTTCGAAGACGACGAGCCAGTGATCCGGGCAAATACGAATGCGCCCCATCCCGCTTCGAATGGATCTTTCGACGACTTCAGCGACACCGCTCCAATGAACGGGGATACAGCAGATCGAGCTTCGGGTGATGAGCTGCTTCACGATTTCGATGGCAAGAGCAACGAAGCGCTTTTTCTCGAAGCAATCATCGAAGCGGTCGATGCAGATCCAAACTTGACGAGCGCCATCGAACCGATGGACGGGGTTGACTCCCCGGCTGATCTCGATGGCGATGTCGTCGAAGCATTCGAAATCGAGATCGAACAGGTCAATTTCGATGTTGGTCCATCCAACCTGGACGATTCGGTTCGCATGTATCTGCGCGAAATCGGTCAGGTCAAACTGCTCGACGCAGCGCGAGAGATCGAGCTCGCATCAGCGATGGAGCGCGGGTCCTATCTGGCGCAACGGCGAGCCCAGCTCACCAACGACTTCGGGGAGCCGCCACTGGCGGATGTACTGGGCCGGGCATTATTCCATTCCTTCCAGCAGGGCTGGGCACACATCGAACATCTCTATTCCCGGGCATACGGCGATGATGAGAATTTGCATAAGGACGCGATGCTGAGGTCTGTGCTCCCGCTGAGTCAGGTGCCGAGCGAGCATGTCAAAGTGATCACCGGGCAGTACGAGCTTTCGCCCGAAGAGCTGGAAGGGTCGATCCGCCAACGCTTCGTTGAGTGGGAGCTCTTTCCTGCTGTCCTGCAAGGCGAATGCCGGTTGCGGTATCAGTGGCCCGAAGCGGAGTTCGTCGACAACATCTTCCGGGAACGGGCGAGCCGATTGGAAGGGGTCTGGTACCGCACGATCGATTCTGGTGAACGCGCAAAGATTGCTTTGACCGAAGCGAACCTGCGCCTCGTGGTGTCGGTGGCCAAACGCTATTCGCAACGCGGGATGAGCATGCTCGATCTTATCCAGGAAGGGAATCTGGGACTCATCCGGGCCGTCGAGAAGTTTGATTACCACAAGGGTTTCAAGTTCAGCACCTACGCCACCTGGTGGATCCGTCAGGCGATCACCCGTGCGATTGCCGATCAGGCGCGCACGATACGAATTCCCGTTCACATGGTGGAGACGATCAACCGGGTGATCCGCAAGAGCCGTCAGCTCCAGCAGGAACTGGGACGAGAGCCAACCTCTGAAGAGATTGGTGAAGCGCTGGAAATGTCACCCGACCGGGTGCGCGAGATCCTCAAAATCAGTCAGGATCCGGTTTCGTTGGAGATGCCGGTCGGTGAAGAAGAGGACAGCAGCCTGGGTGATTTCATCGAAGATCTCAAAGCGCCAGCACCGCCTGACATCGCCAGCAACGAGGATCTCAAGATGCGGGTCAAAGATGCGCTGGGCACGCTTTCCACGCGGGAGCGAGACGTGATCATGATGCGGTTCGGAATGGTTGACGAACGGCCACGCACGCTGGAAGAAGTGGGTCGCGAGTTCAACGTCACGCGTGAGCGCATCCGCCAGATCGAGGCAAAAGCGCTGCGAAAGCTCCGCCATCCAAGCCGTGCCAAAACGCTCAAAGATTTTCTGGAGTAGCCGACTGGCCCTTTTCGCAACTCGCGTATGCTTATCCGGTTCACCCCGTCCGGGGATGGACCTGATTTTGTTTCACTGAAAGATCGCCTCCTTTGCTCATCGATCGCGCCAAAATATATGTCAAATCCGGTGACGGCGGAAACGGTTCGATGTCGTTCCGCCGGGAAAAATACGCACCAAAGGGGGGACCCGACGGTGGCGATGGTGGCCGCGGCGGCGACGTCGTATTCAAGGTTTCGCGAAACATCACGAGCTTGATCGAGTTCCAGTACAACCAGAAGTTCGTGGCAATGAGCGGCGGGCAGGGGCTGGGTCGGCAAATGACCGGGAAGTCGGCGCGCCGCCTCGTCATCAACGTTCCACCTGGCACGGTTGTCTGGGACGACGACGCAGACGAGATCATCGCCGACCTTACCGATGACGGCGAAATCTTCCGCGTAGCTCGTGGTGGACGAGGCGGTCTTGGGAATGTTCACTTCAAGACCTCGACCCGGCAGGCACCGCGTATTGCCGAGCTCGGAGAGCCCGGGCAGGAACGCAACTTGCGGCTGGAGCTACGCCTCATCGCAGATGTTGGGTTGGTCGGACTGCCAAACGCTGGCAAGTCGACCCTGCTTGCTGCCTCTACCCGTGCGACTCCCAAGATCGCCGACTATCCGTTCACCACGCTCGAACCAAATCTCGGCGTCGTGCAAATTGGAGGCCGTGACGGTCCCGCCTTTGTCATGGCGGATATTCCCGGTTTGATCGAAGGGGCTGCGGACGGCACCGGGTTGGGGCATGACTTTCTGCGTCATATCTCACGCACCGCTGTGTTGATTCACGTGCTCGATGCCTCCGGTGGTCTGGAAGGTCGTGACCCGATGGTCGACTTCGACACCATCGACAACGAGCTGCGCTCCTACGATCCCGAACTCGCCAACCGACCGATGCTGGTCGCGCTGAATAAATTCGACCTCACCGAAGCGCGAGATCGTATTCCTGAGCTCGAGGCTGCGATTCATGCCCGCGGGTGGAAAACCTTCCGAATCTCAGCCGCCACCGGCGAGGGGGTGCCGCGGCTGCTCGAAGTGGCCGACGTTACCGTGCGGGAAGAACGCGAGCGGGCGGTACAGGAGCAAAAGCCGCAGGAACGGCGTGTCTACACGCTGGGTGAGGCGGACGAGCGAACTTTCAAGATCGAGCGAACCGGGGAATCGGCGTTCAACGTGACCGGAATCGCCATCGAGCGACTCACGAAGATGACCAATTTCGACCTCATGGATGCGGTCGAACGCTATCAACGCGTGCTCGAACGAAGCGGTATATCGGACGAACTGGAAAAGCAGGGAGTCGAACCCGGCGATGTCGTGACGATTGCCGGGCACGAGCTGAGCTGGGGCGAAGAGTTCGAGCTGGCCGAGCTGCCTGACCGGCGTACCGCCAAGGAACGGCGCCACGGACCGCAAACAGCGCCCGACGATCTCGGGGGGAAACCACTCGACTTCTTTGATCTGGACGACGAGGATTACGAGCCGAAAGACGAGGACGAAGATCTCGACGACGAGGAATTCAACGCCGACGACTTTGTGCTCGTTGAAGAAGAAGCAGACGAAGACGACGACAACACGACGACGAATAAGGAATGATCAGGCGGTGCTCCTGTGCCGCCAGCATTTCGGCGTAGAACCCGCGATAACTTTCTGGCAACAGGCGGGCGATTTCCAGCATGATGATATTGGTTGCGTCAGTCGCCGATATCTTTTTGCCGTCGACGATGCGCGGGAGATAGAACGGCTCGCCGTAGACGATGTGCACCCCTGGTCGATCCTCCTTGTGGACGACCGAGGTGCCAGCTTTTGAGCCGTTGAAGGGAAGCCGCTCCGAGCCAGTGAGGGCAACCGGAAGAACAGGGGCCCCAGTTTTGAGTGCGATCAACCCCACGCCTGCCTTGGCTTCAGTCAGGGCACCGGTTACGCTTCGGGTTCCTTCGGCGTAGATACCTACTGTCAACCCCTTTTCGAGTCGTTCTTCGGTTTGCCGAATCGCATCTCGGTCGAACTTCCCTCGGTCTACGGGAAATCCTCCCGACGTTTCGCAAATTTGCCGAACCACCGGAGTTTCGAAAAGCTCCTGCTTGCCCATGAAGTTCAGTGGGCGCGTGAACGAATAGAACTCGATACCCGGATCGAGATTGTGCAGGTGGTTCGATACGTAGAGCAGGGGTCCAAACGGCGGGATATGCTCGATCCCTTCCTGCGTAATATCGGCGGCACGATGCAGCCAGGGCCAGATTGCCCAATAGGCGAGCTTGCCTCGCTTGCGACGGCGAGCGCTCTGGGCAAAGAACTCCGGTTTGGTTTTCACCGTGAACGGGGCTTGAACCAGAACGGGTTGCGTGGGCATAAATCGTGCCTCGTAGGCGGTGGCAATCGCATTTGCAACCTCGTCCGCCGACAATGCGTCGGTCTGGATCACCAATGCATCCTCATGCAGCTTCAGGGGCGATGTCGTGCGGGAAGAATCGTGACGATCTCGCCGATCCAGCTCGCTGCGAACTTCCTCGAAGGATACGTTTGAGCCGGCGCGGTTCAGATCGGCAAATCGGCGTCGCGCACGCTCTTCCACGCTGGCGTCGAGATAGACCTTGAGCCCAGCTTCGGGAATCACGATCGTGGCGATATCCCGTCCTACCATTACGACCGGTCGTCCGCTGGCGATCGAACGCTGCACCGGGAGTAAGGCGCTGCGGACTGCCGGATGCGCTGAGACGTCTGAGACCCAACGATCGACCTGCGGCGTGCGCAACTCGGCGGAGACATCCTTACCGTCGACCAACACGGCACCCGATTCGGTAATAGCGATGTCGAGTGCCTTGGTCAGCTCTGCCAAGGCGGCTTCATCGGTCGGCGCAATGTTTCGGCGAATCGACTCCAGGGTCACTGCCCGGTAGAGAGCGCCCGTATCGAAGACTGTCGAACCAAGTTTTTCAGCTACCGCGCGTGCCACCGTCGTTTTGCCAGAAGCTGACGGTCCATCGATGGCAACCACCTGCGCGAAGGAGGAACTACTCATACGGTCTCCCGGGGACCGGCATCCAGACCAACCGCCTCGAACATCCCGGCGACCTCGGCGGCGCGAAGCTCGCGCCATTGCCCCGTTTTGACACCAGCCAACGATAACGGTCCGATTCGGGTTCTACGGAGCCGAACGATCTCGATCTCATACTGGTCCATCATCTTGCGCACGACGCGATTGAGCCCCTCGTGGATGACCAACTTCATCTCGATCCCTTCCGCGGTTTCCCGCAGCATGCGGAACTCCTTGGGAAGGACGAGGCTGCCATCGACTTTTACGCCTTTACGGATTGCCGCCATGGTGGCTTCCGGTGGCCGCAAATGGGTGAGGATCTGATATTCCTTGTCCAGTTCGTAGCGCGGGTGGGTGATGCGGTTGGCCAGTGTGCCGTCGTTAGTGAGTAAGAGGAGACCCTCGGTCTCCCGGTCGAGTCTGCCTACCGGATAGACCCGCTCGTTGGTCTCGACCAAATCCATTACCGTGCGACGGTCGCGTTCGTCGCTCACTGTGGTGATGTAGCCCGAAGGTTTGTTGAGCATGATGTAGCGGAGATGGGGCTGCACCAACGGCCGGCCGTCGACCTCGATCCGATCGACTGAGGGATCTGCCTTGGTGCCAAGCTCACGCACGATTTTGCCGTTGACACGGACGCGACCGTCGACAATGAGTTGTTCGGACGCACGCCGTGAGGCGACACCGCTGGCGGAGAGAATACGTTGGAGCCGTTCCATCATTTGTGCCTGACTGGCGAAGAATCGTATTGCACGGGGTCATGCGGTCCCGGCCTGCAAGACCGGGCGCTCGGCGACGACCTGGTCGCCGTTGAAGATAAGTAAGGTTCCCACGGGAGTGTCAGCTTGCGCAGGTGGGCCGAGCTGTAACAGGTAGCGCAGCGAACCGGTGTTGGCTGCCGGTAGCACCATCGCGTGCTCGTCTCCGAGGCGAACGTTCCAGACAGACAATTCTTGTGCCAAGCCGGGGAAGTCCTCATCGTCGGGTTGCACCCAGCGGAAGTCCTGCGACATCGTACCGATGATCGAACGCATGTCATTGAAACGCTGGTCAGTTTCGGGGATTTGCACCTGATCTTCACCAAAGTCGATGTCGCTCCCGAGCACGACTCCGATGACCATATTTCCACCGCCCTGATCGAGCAACACCACCAGGCAAGCGCCGGATTCCATCAGCGTGCCGGTCTTGCCACCAATCACGCCGTCTTCGCCGAGCATCTTATTGGTGTTTTGCAATGTGAAAACGCGTGGGTTGGCTCCCTGCGACGTGAATTCGTAGGTTGCGACCGATGACGGCGTTGCGATCTCTGGAAATCCGTAGGCCTTGGAGGCAATCACTGCCAAATCGTGGGCCGAGGTGTAGTGCTCCGAATCGTAAAGCCCTGAAGGGTTCGTGAAATGGGTATTCTGCAAGCCCAGGTTCGCGGCAGTGTTGTTCATTTCCTGTATGAAGCGCTCAAACGGATCTCCGGTCGCTCCCTCTGCCGCCAGGAGTTTGGCACCAATGAAGCGGGCCATGGCATGGGCCGAGTCGTTTCCGGAATTGAGCATCAATCCGTACATCATCTGTTCAACCGTCAGGATGTCACCGTCCAGCAGACCGATCATCGATTCGCCATCAGATGGATCGAGCACGTCGGACGGATCAGCGGTGACCAGCTCTTGCCAGTCAGACGTGTTGTTCGCAATGACCAGAGCGGTCATGAGCTTGGTGGTGCTCGCCGGGGATCGACGCTCGTCGGGATTGAGTGCATAGAGCGTCGAGCCAGCAGTGGCATCTTCGACGAAGACGGCTTGGGCGGTGACGGCCGCGGGCGGACCGAGTGGATCAAAGGTCGTAGCGGGAGGGGGAGCCGACTGAGCAGCGGAAGTTGGGAGTCCGCTGCCGATGGCAGCAACGACCGCCATCATGAGGAGCAGGAGTCGCCCATATTTTAATCCCCATGTCTCGAACACAACTCGTCTCCCGGCAAGAAAGAGCGCCCGGCAGAAAGAGTGTCGGGCGTTGCACCTGCGGAGTATACCGACTCGTGCGACAGACGCTTCGTCCCGGGCGTTAACCTGGTGGTGGGGTACCATAGACGGTATATCTTCCTGACGTGGAACAGCCGTCTCGATCCGCCTTGGTCTAGTAGATTTTCATGCCCCAATCGGTTCGCGTTGCCGCTATTGGCGACCTTCACATTCGCACTACCGTTCCCTCGGATTTCGTCCGCCAATTGATTGGCATCGAAGAGCGTGCGGATTTGCTGATCGTGCCCGGTGATATTACCAACGGAGGGCGAATTCAGGAAGCCGAACTTGCCGCTGAATTGTTTCAGCGTATCCACATTCCGATCGTCGGCGTCATGGGGAATCACGATCGTCGCACCATGCGACGGCGCTACTTTTTATCGATCCTCGCGCAGGCGGGTGTTCGCATGCTCGACGGGGAAACCTGGGAGTACATGGGAATCGGCATTGCTGGTGTCTCGGGATCGGGTGGAGGGTTCTGGCCGGACGAACCGACCGATCCGGTATCCAATCGCGCATGGCAAGCCCTGGCGATACGCGCCCGGCGTGAAGCGTCGCGGCTGGACGAGGCGCTCGGATCGCTCAACACGCAGCGTAAGATCGCCCTGTTGCATTTTGCCCCGACGACTTCGACCCTCGTCGGCGAACCGCCCCTGAAATATTGGCTGCTCGGCAACTCTGCCCTGGGTCATGTGGTCGAGAAGCACAATGTCGATCTGGTGCTCCATGGTCACGCGCATATCGGATCGCCATACGGACTTACTCCGGCAGGGGTACCGGTGTTCAACGTTGCCGCCGGTGTTACGGGCGGTGTCACGATCCATGAGATCCCACTCGACCCAACGCTTCCCATTTCCATCACGCCACTCATGATGGCGAACGTGTAGTCGACCATGTTGGCACTCGACGGTTCCATCTCCCCATACCTTCCGACGAAGGAGATCTTGCGTGCGATCGAGGCAACTTCGATTGGCGAGCATTCTGCCGCTGCGTTGGCTCGCATGTTGCGCGAGCGGCTCGCCCTTTTGCACGGCGTGACCCCCAGCCGTATTGCCGTCTTTCCGCAGGATGAGCTTCGGTTCGATCGATTAGCGGGGCTACAGCCCGGCGTTCCGTGGGTCGTTTATCCCCCGATGACACCACCATCAGGGCTGGCGACCAATGCTATCGAGACGACCGAGGTCGAGCGGAATATTCATTTTCGTATCGAAGCCGAACAGATTAGGGAGACGCCGCCCGGATCGGTCTCTCTCGTCATGACGCCAAATGATCCGACTGGCAACGCTCTCAGTGCCACCACAGCGGCCCAGCTCGGGCAAAGGTCCAGCCTTTTGGTGCTGGATGAGCGCTCGGCGGAGATGCAACGCCGTTCGATGATCCCGCTGGTGGAAGAATTCGACTCGATCGTGCTGATGCGGTCATTCTCCGACTGGGCAGGCCTCGGCGCTCACGCGCCCGGGTACGCCATAACCACGAACCGCATCGCTGCGGCTATCGATCGCTCCAACGAGCTGGAAACACCTGGGCTGCACGCGGCGCTGGCAGCGGTCAGCAACGCTTCCAAGCTGGATGCGATCGCATACCGGGTACGGATCGAGCGGCAGCGGCTCTATCGAATGCTGCGCAAGCTGAATTTTTTGACACCGTTACCGAGTAGCGCCGGTTACGTGCTGGCGCTGGTGATTCGCGGAGAACGCGACATGATCGCGCATGCGCTGGCGGAGCGAGGGATCGCCGTGTATGCACCACCGCAGGAGCGGCTGCGACAGACCCTGCGGTTCTCGGCCATCTCTCCGGCAGCTACGCGGGAGTTGCAGGATGCATTGGTTGATATCAGTCGAACAGAGCTTGACTGATCTTTGCCGATGACATCAGCGCGTGCCGAGTCTCCACGAAACTCTGGCTGTGTAGCACTCGGCGGATTTGGCACGACTAGAAGCGGGCGATAGCTTTCTTTTGCGCTTCGAAGAGACCGTCGAGTCCGGTGCTCGCGAGAACCAGACAGTTCCGTCAGCGTTCCATGGGAGAAGGGAGACTTCTCGGCAGTGCCCTGGATTTCGACAAAGGTCTGCTGGTCGGTCATGACCACGTTGAAATCAACATCGGCGGACGAATCTTCCGAGTAGTCGATATCGAGCAGGGGATTTCCCTTAACGACTCCGACACTCACCGCGGCCACGGCGGCTTCCAGGGGATCGCCTGAGAGGCGGCCCTGATCGCGCAACTTGTGCATTGCCTGCGCCAGAGCCACGTAGCCACCGGTGATCGATGCGCAGCGCGTGCCACCGTCGGCCTGGATAACATCGCAGTCGATAATGATCTGCCGCTCACCGAGGGCTTTCAGATTCACGACCGAACGCAAGGAGCGGCCGATCAGTCGTTGAATTTCAACGGTGCGGCCGCCTTGCTTGCCCTGCACAGCTTCGCGCTGGGTACGCAGTTTGGTGGCACGAGGGAGCATGGCGTACTCCGCCGTCACCCATCCGTTCCCACGACCTTTCATCCAGCCTGGTACCTTCTCTTCCACCGTCGCTGTGCACAGCACGTGGGTGTTCCCCATTTTGATGAGTGCGGAACCCTCGGCATTAGGCGCCACGCCGGCAATAATGTCGACAAGCCGAAGCTCTTCCGGGCTTCGTCCGCCCAATCGTCCCACGCTCATTCCTGCTCCTCTGATTCTGTTGGTACATCATAGATTTCACGTACGCGCTGGAGCCGGCGGGCAAGATCACGTTCGAAACCGCGATCGGTCGGCTGGTAATACCGCCGTCCAGCAAGGTTCTCGGGCAAATTCTGCTGTGCCACGATCCCTTCATCATAATCGTGCGCATAGCGATAGCCTTGCCCGTACCCGAGATTGCGCATGAGCCCGGTTGGGGCATTTCGCAGGTGCATTGGCACGGGATCGTTGCGGGTCGACTCTATGTCTTGCCGTACCTCGTTGTAGGCCTTATAGACCGCATTGCTCTTCGGCGCCAACGCCAGATAAATTACCAATTCGGCCAGTGCGAGCGCGCCTTCCGGCATTCCGAGGAAATGAATAGATTGTTGCGCGGCCATCGCCAGCGGTAATGCCTGAGGATCTGCCAGCCCGATGTCTTCACTGGCGAAGCGGATCAGGCGGCGGGCGACGAACAATGGATCGTCGCCGCGTTCCAGCATCCGCGCCAGCCAGTACAGCGCTGCGTCCGGATCTGAACCGCGTATCGTCTTGTGCAACGCGGAGATGGTGTCGTAATGATCCTCACCGGTCTTGTCGTAGGTCGAGGCACGCCGCTGGGCAGCTTCCTGTACCAGATCGGTGTTGATGGATCCCCCGTCCATTCCGGCGGCGGCGAATTCGAGCGTGTTCAGCGCAAAGCGCGCGTCGCCATTGGCGAGATTCACCAGGATCGCCAACGCGTCCGGCTCGATCGACAGACCCCGGCGACCGAGACCCCGATCGTTGTCGGACAACGCCAAGAGGATGATGCGTTCGATATCGGCATCGGTGAGCGATTGGAGCACGATCACGCGGGAACGCGAAAGGAGCGGAGAGTTGACCTCGAAGGAGGGATTCTCGGTGGTCGCGCCGATCAGAATGACGGTGCCATCTTCGACGTACGGCAGGATGGCGTCCTGTTGGCCCTTGTTGAAGCGGTGGATCTCATCGATGAAAAGCACGGTTCGTTGCCCGTGCATGCCAAGCCGGTCGCTCGCGTCCTTGATGGCCGCACGGAGATCGGCCACGCCGGAGGAAACCGCGCTGACAGCCACGAAATGCGCGCGGGTGGCATTGGCGATAATGCGTGCAATGGTGGTCTTGCCCGTGCCAGGCGGGCCCCACAAGACGATGGATGAGAGCTGGTCGGCTTCGATTGCGCGGCGGAGCAACGTTCCTTTGCCGAGCAGCTTTTCATGCCCGACGAGCTCGTCGAGCGTACGCGGACGCATGCGCGCCGAAAGGGGCGCCTTCCGCGCAAGTTGCTCTTCCTTGTTCGCGCTAAATAAATCGCCGGAAAAGGAGTTGGATGAGGGAGAACGCAACGGGCTGCTCAGGGAGACTCGAGCTCGGGTTCGAGCTCGTCGATGCGCTCGTTGAGGAGCAGCATGCGAGCTTCGATCTCCGTGATCGACGAAACCCCTAACTCGTTCATATCCTCCAGAAGCTCCTCGAGCCGATCGAGCTCTTCATAGTGCTCGTACAGCGCGTTCGATTTTGACTGTTTGGGATTGGCCACGGCAAATCTCGCAGTGCGTTACATCGTGATGATCAAGAGCGCCAGCACGACCGCGCTGACTGCCAGGAACTCCACCAGATCGCGCCGACGAACGACGCCCTGCTGTGTTTGTACCAGTAATACCCCGGCAACTGCATAAAAAGCGACGAGCAAGACACCGCCACCGGTCCAACCGTAGGTCAGCCACCAGTTCACATAGATCATGACGACTGACATGACGATCGCGCCGAGGAACGCGTAGAAGGCCCGCTGCGGCATGTGCGCGCTGCCTCGTTCCAGGTTTTCCAGGATGAGCAGGAACGAAAAGATTGCCACGAGTGGCACTCCCCAGACGAGCGACATCTTATTCAGGTAGATGGCGCTGAGGCCGAGGAAGGCGACGACGTGGATGACGATGGTGTGCACGGTTGCGGCGGTGCGGAGGGTCGTTTCAGTGGCGTCGTCGAGCAAGTCGCGCGCCAGCAGCGATCCACCGACCGCGAAGAATGCAAGGACCGGACCCGCAACAAACATGGCGGTGCTGTGCAGGGTGGCAACGAGCAAGATCGCGGCGAACATCCCGCAAGCGGGGATGATCCAGGCCGTCGGGTAGTCGCGATGGCGACGAGGATGACCGAGTGCGGTGGCCGAACGCGATGCGGAGAATTCCGAAAACTGGGCACCCACCCCGATGAGGATGGTGAAAAGGACGGCCAAACCCCAGAAAAGGGGACCGGTGGTTTCGGTTGCGGGCGTGCCGGTAATCGTTTCCCGTTCGCGAACAGCGAGTATCGCGAGGATCAGCAAGAACGCGGCAGCAATGAGGCTGACGACGATTCCTTGCCCATATACAGGCTGGCGGGAGCGCTCAATAGCCGAGCCGACGGGGGCGTCGGAACGGCTGCTCAACCCGGTTGTCGTTTTGTTGGCGTCTTCCTCCGGCATTCCTTCGGATACCGCCGGGGTAATCTCACGCCCTGCAGACATGACTGCTCAACCCTTCCTGTCCGCTCTCATCGTACTCGGAAGTGTACCCAGCGTCATGTGTTCGAGACTACCTCGTCCCAAATTCGGATAACTCCTCCATCGAAATCGCTCCTTCGCGGATGAATCGCAGCGACAATCCGTCAATTGCCACCACGGTCGACGCGACGCCACCCGGAGCGCTTCCTCCGTCCAGGATCAGATCCAGGTCAGGACCGATTGTTTCGGCCACCGCTTGCGCAGTCGCCGCAGCCGGTGCGCCAGATCGGTTCGCACTTGTACAGGCGATGGCCCCACCAGCCTTTTCGATGATTTCGATGGCGATGTAGTGGTTCGGCAAGCGGACTCCCACCCGATTCCCCGGCCCGAGTACATGGTTCGGGAGTCGCGTAGCGGCGGGCAAGACGACCGTGAGCGGACCGGGCCAAAATGCGTCGAGCAGGGCCACGATGACATCGTCGAGATAGACAAGGTGAGAAAGTGCTTCGATGGATGAGACCAGCACCGGAAGCGGTTGGCTTTCCGGCCGGCCCTTGATCTCGTAAATGCGCTCGATGGCCGCTGGGTGGGCAAGGGAGGCAGCAATGCCGTAGACCGTATCGGTTGGGATCGCGACGACCCCGCCCTCCGCGATACGTTCAGCCGTCCATTCGATCGCCCGTGAAGCGGCCTGGTCCAGCATCACGACGCGACCCCGATCGTTCGACGTCGCCTCGGCGTGCGCCGATACCGCTTCAATTGTTCGATCGTAGGGCGCAGGATTGTCGGCGCGCATTAGAGACTCGCCTTAATAGTCGCCACCAGCTTTGGGTTGATACCATCCACTGCTAAAAGCTCCTCCTCCGTGGCTCCACGAATCGCCGCAACCGAACCGAACTGCTTGATGAGCGCCTTCTTCTTTTTCGGGCCGATGCCTGGAATGTCGTCCAGACTCGACGTGAACGCTTGCTTGGAACGCTTCTGCCGGTGAAATGAAACCGCAAAGCCGGTGTGCCTCATCACGGACTCGCTGGACGAGATAAAGCGCTTGGGAATCGCGTGGCAGGATGACGGGAATTGGATTGCCGGGCAAAAACAGTTCCTCGTTCTCTTTGGCGAGTCCCGCCATGGGCACGTTCAAGCCCGTTTCTTCCATCGCCGCCAAGGCAGCATTGAGCTGCCCCTTGCCTCCGTCGATGATGACGAAGTCGGGGAGCGTGGTCCACTTCCCTTCGGTCTCCTCATCGTGCTCCGCCGCTCGCTTGAAGCGGCGCTTGATGACCTCGCTCATGGAGGCAAAGTCGTTCGGCCCTTCAACGGTCTTGATATTGAACCGCCGATATTCGCGCTTGGCCGGTCGACCGTCTTCAAACACGACCATGCTGGCCACCGGGTTGGTCCCCTGCAGGTTGGAGATATCGAAGCATTCGATCCGACGTGGCAGCCGGGGAAGATCGAGCGCTTCGGCAAGCTCGGCCATCGCCGCGGTCATCCGCATCTCGTCGGAGAGAAATTTGACGCGGTTCTGCTCCAGATTGTCGGTGGCTGACTTGGCCACCATCTCGACCAACGCGCGCTTTTGCCCACGCTGCGGAACAACGATCTCTACCTTGCCGCCCCGACGCTCCTGCAACCATGCCGTGACAACTTCATCATCACCCGCGGGCAACGGGTGTTGCAGGATGAGCCGCGAGGGGATCATTGCCGCTTCGGCATAAAACTGAGACACGAAACCACCAATGAGCTCGGACGGCGCATCTTCGATGCGTGCGCTGCATTGGGAAGAACTCGGATCCGATCATCTTGCCATTGCGCAGGAAACCGACCTGTACGCCTGCATCGCCGCCCTGGCCCTGCGCAACCGCGATCAGGTCGGCATTGGTGCGTTTCGGAGCTGACGACTTTTTGCCGTTCGCAGCACGTGCTTGACCGCGTCGATCCGGTCACGCACTTCGGCAGCGCGTTCGAAATTCCAGGCATCAGCAGCCTGCTTCATCTCCTCTTCGAGTGGCCGCAGGATCTCGTCGCCCCGACCGTTGAGGAAAAGCGCCGCGCTATCGATCGCTATGCATGTAGGTCTTCATGGTCGGTCGCACGTAATGCAGGGGGCGAGACATTGGTGCATGTGGTAGTAGAGGCAAACCTCGTCGTGCCCGGTGATTTTCTTCTCGCACTTGCGATAGGGGAAGAGCCGGTTGAGCAGATTGAGCGCCTTGTACGCGGATCCGGCCGAGGTGTATGGACCGAAATAGCGACCACCGTCGTTGACGATGCGCCGAGTCGAGATGATCCGAGGCCACTCTTCATTGGTGATCTTGAGATAGGGATACGTCTTGCTGTCTTTCAGCATGACGTTGTACTTCGGCAGTAGTTCTTGATCAGCTCGTTTTCGAGAATCAGCGCCTCGGTGGCCGAGTCGGTGCGGATGAACTCGAAATCGGTCACATGCCGCATCAGCTCGCGGGTTTTCGGATCGCGACCGCGCATCGTCTGAAAGTAGGAGCGCACGCGGTTACGCAACACGATTGCTTTGCCTACGTAAAGCACGGTGCCGTCGTCATCTTTGAGCTGATAGATGCCCGGCCCGGTCGGGAGCGCGGACAGCCGCTGGGAGAGATTGTCTTTTGTAGTCGTCATAACGTCTATTTAGAACAAGTGTACGCTAGCTCGCCTGATGAACGCCAATCAGTTCGGCGGCTTGCACGATCGACGAGGCGGCTGCCTCGCGCTGTTGTGAGGATAGGGTAGGGGAAACAACGGCATCTATGTCGATCTGCTCAGCGTTGCGCACACCGAGGTTCAATTCGGTCGCCGCTTGCACCAGCGGATCCTCCCACGGACCAACACCGCGGGACCGCGTGCGACGTTGACGCAGCGCGAGCACCAAGAGCTCGGCAATGATGATGTCGTCCGTTGCCACCAGATAGGTAAGCCCGAGTTTGCCCTCGCTGTCGATCACCGTATACCGATCAGGATGTACCGACAACGCGATCTCCGCTGTCAATCCATCGGTGGTGCCAGCGAAACGGGCTCCGATGCGCACCACCGGATGCGCGAAAAGCGCCCAAAGGCCAATAGCGATTATGGGTCGAGCATCCTTCAAGGCGCGGAGATCGTTGATCGCCAGTAGTCGCTGAGCGCCCACGAGTTCGGCCGGCATACGCACTGTGCGCAATTTTTGCGCACGCGCGTCGATATCGACTTCGGCCCAGTAGTCACCCCGGCGAAAGATGCCGGCCGCTTTCGATCCCGGCCGAACAACCGGGCCCGCTTGTGCGAGCGGCGCGAAAACGCTGCGAACCTCCTCAATAGCTCCAGCCGGGGTCGTATCTGGTGCAGCAATTGCCGTCGAGCAGCCGATACAGTCTTGTTGCGTTCCAATCGTCGCGAGCGTATCGCGCAAATCCGACCCGACAGCCAGCAGGGTACGGCCTGGGTGACCAGGCAGCGGTGCATCGAGAAAACGAATCATCCCTTGACCGCGCCGACCGCCAGGCCCGAAACGATCCAACGTTGCAGGAGGAAAAACAGAACCAGAATCGGGAGCGTAATCAGGATGGACATCGCGGCAAAGTCAGACCAGGGCGTATTGGACGAATATTGTCCGACCATACCATTCAACCCCATAGCGAGGGTGAAACGACTTGGATCGGTCAGGAACGTCCAGGCCAGCACGAACTCGGTCCACGAGGCCATAAACCCGAAGAGCACCGTGATAGCGATAGCCGGAGCGATCAGCGGGAGGATGACGTCGATAAAGGCGCGGTTCGGACTTGCTCCGTCCACCAGGGCCGATTCCTCCATCTCTCGCGGCAAGGTGTCGATGTAGCCGCGCAAATTCCAGATGGCGAATGGCAATGCGCCGCTGGTGTACGCGATGCCGACCCCGAAGAGGGTGCTGCGCACACTTTCGGTCGTTCCCGGAATTTTGATCTGGCTGAGTAGCACGAACAGCGGCGCGAGCGTGGCCACCGAGGGAAGCATCAGCACGGCGATGAAGAGGAACAGGCCCCACTTGCGTCCCGGGAAGTGGAAGCGAGCAAACGCGTAAGCCGCGGTAACTGCGAAGGCAACCACGATCAAGCTCACGCCGACCGAAAGAATCAAGCTGTTCTTCAACATCGTGGTGAACATGACGTTGTTCGCTTGCGGCTCGGTCAATACACGTTTGTACGCATCGAGCGACGGCGAGGGCGGGATGATCTGCAAACTGGTCGGGCGGCTGATGTTGCGCCCATCGAGCGACATCGACACGACCCAGACCACGGGGAAGAGCACGGTGATTGCGACGAAGACCAGCGCGATGTGCGCCAGGATGTCTTCGAGCAACGGTCCCTTCGGTTTCGAAGCCCGGCGAACGCGAGTTTCCGATCGCACGATCGTTTCCTCGGCGGCCAGGCTCCCGGTTTGAGAGAACTGCGAATCAAGCATCGGACCAGCCCTCCAGCCCACGAGCGACGCGATTCTGCGCCATCGTTATCACCAGCAGAATGAAAAAGACCATGAGGCTGAACGCGGCGGCCAGTCCATACAGACCGTTGGGATTGACCAGTTTGAACGCCTGCGTGACCAGAATTTCGGTCTTACCGTAGGGACCGCCATTGGTGATGAAGTAGATGATGTTGAACTGATTGAAGGTCAGGATCGTGCCGTACATAATCGCGGGCACCATGGCGGGGCGTAGCAATGGGGCAGTGATGTCCCAGAACTGTTGCCAGCGCGAGGCGCCATCGGTCCGGGCGGCCTCGTAGAGGTCGCCCGGAATCGATTGCAGCGCGCCGGTCGCAATCACCATCATGAACGGCCACCCAAGCCAAATATTGGCAATCAATACCGCAAAGAACGAGAGCGGTAGGAGATCGACCCCGGGTATCGGTGGTTTCGTCGAGGTCAGCCAGCCGATGTCATTTGGGAGTCCCATCTTGCCGAGGAGCTGATTGATTGCCCCGAACTGGGTGTCATACATATTCCTCCAAATGGTCGCGACCACCAGAGGGGGCATGGCCCAGGGAATGACGAAGATCGCGCGCCAGATTCTGCGGCCAAAAATTCGCTTCCGGTTGAGCAATAACGCAACCGAGATTCCGATGATGACGTGGAAGAAAATGTTGCTGATGGTCCACACGATGTTGAACGCGAGGATGTTCCAGAAGTCAAAGTTGGGGAGCGGAACCTCGTTCCGCAGGATGCGCTCGTAGTTTCGGAGGCCGATCCAATCGGCATTACCGGAGCGCAGGCTCTTGATTGTGAAGTTAGTAAACGAAAGATAGACCTGATACCCAATGGGGTAGAAGGTGACGATCGCCAGTACGACGAATGCCGGAAGAATATACAGATAGGGAAGTTTGTATCGTTGCCACCAGCTCGAGCCGCTGGCTTTGCCGAGGCTCTCAAGTGGTCCCGAATTCTTTGGGTTCGAAGGAGCGACCATACCTCCTCACCTTTCGCGGTGACGAATTCCCTCGATTGCGGTGGAAGATGATGGGCCGGTCCCGGACGGGACCGGCCCATGCGTGTTGCTACGAATCCATCAGCTTGATCGAATCATCGATCTGCTTGGCCGCTTCAGCCGCTGCCTCCTCTGGAGTCGAGCTTCCATCGAGGACTTTTCCAATCATGTCCTCCGCCGGTGTCCAGACCTGACCCATCTCGGGGATCGTGGGCATCGGCGTCGAATTGGCTGCCTGGGCAACGAAGGCGCTTGCGATCGCGTTGTCCGAAACATCAACACCGGTGTTTGCCGGAAGGTGACCGGCACTGTCGGCGAGGATCTTGCCCACTTCGGCACCCGTGAAGAACTCGGCGAACTTCGCGGCCAGCGCGGCCTGCTCGTCGCTGTCGTTCGAGTTGATCATGATGTGCTTCACGCCGAGGAAGGGCATGGCAGCGGCATCGCCGTTCTCGCTGATGGCTGGCAGCACCGCGACGGCCACCTTGTCGGCGCCGAGTGCGCCCTGGTAGTCCGCCAGTGCCCAGGGTCCGTTGATGACCATGCCGGCTTTGCCTTCTTTAAAGAGTGAGCTGATAGCCCCATCGTCATTCTGATAGTAGACGCCGGGCTGGCTGGTCAGATCCTTCATCCAGCTCAGGAACGAGACTGTCTCAGGGGAGTTGAAGGCCGAAAGATTGTCTGCCGTGAAGAGCTCACCGCCCCAACCGAAGAGGTATCCAGCCGGATGATAAAAATTCGACAGCAGCGCGAGACCGTAGGTGCCCTGGCTGTTCGCGGCGATTTCAGCCGACATCGACTCCATCTCTGCGGTCGTGGTCGGCGCGGTCGGCACCAGATCGGTGTTGTAGTAGAGCGCAACGGTTTCGATGCTCTCTGGTAGCCCATACAGCGATCCGTCGGTATAGCGAAGCGCGTCAACCGCAGATGGAACGTATTGGCCCAATGTTTCCGGAGTCACCAGATCATCGAGCGGACGAATCAGTTCCGCGCCGGCCAGCTCTCCAATCCAGTCCGCCGGGCCGATCAACAGGTCTGGACCGCCACCAGTGGCGACTTCGGTCTGGTATTTATTCTTCAACTGATCGAACGGCACCGCCAGCACGCTGATGGAGACGCCCGGGTTGGCCGCTTCCCATGCGGGAACGATCTGATTGTTCAGCGTATCTGCTTCGGCGCCGGTCCAGCCGTGCCAGAGCGTAAGAGAACCTGAATCTTGCGCCGTCACTGGCGCGCTTCCGGTTGCGAGAAAGGTCATGGCCAACAGAAGTACCACGACTAGCGACGTTGCTCGTGACAGTCGTCCGTGCATCATTGCCTCCACTCGTTTCTTCGCCCGGCGCTCCATAGCGTCGGGGATATGCATGATTGCGCAATTGTAGTGTCGCAAGCAAAGAAATCGAGGAATTGGGTGTTTCAAAGGCATGTCAGTTTTTGGTTCTCCCACTTTTCACCTCAACCACCCGGGGTTCCTGGGCGTTAACGCGAACCTTTCGGCGGAGTTTGGAGTTGATCTTGATGGAGCGCGTTCTGACGGTTTCCGGGGCTTTTTCCCTGGATGCCACTTGCGGCCCGGTCGATTGGGCCCGGGGCCGCTGGGCGAACGAAGATTGGATCGACGGCACCCTTGTTGCGGTGGGATGGGAGCGCGACCGGGTCGTCTATCGCCGGGTTCGATCCGGCTCGACGGCAAACGAATTGATCGTCGAGGGAACTGCCAATCCATTGGACGACGCTCGCTGGGCAGCCAGCCGGCTCGGCATCGACAAGACGATGCCTCAGCCAGCGGATCCCGTGATTGCCGCCATCGCTGGCCGCTATCCCGGCATGCGGCCACATGCTTCTGGATCGCTGTTTGCCGGGTTGGTCGATTCGATCATCGGGCAAAGTATCACCGTGCAGGCGGCGGCGGTGGTTTCGGCACGGGTAGCCTCGCACTTTCATCCGGGCATCGAATTGGAAAATCGCATTTTCTGGCCTCTCCCGCGACCCGAAGATCTCGCCCACGCTGACATTAGCCGATTGCGAAGGACAGGTTTGACCTGGAAGCGAGCAGAGGCGCTGGTGTCAGCCGGTCAAGCCGCCCTGGAAGGGACGCTGACCGAGCCTTCCGGTGAGCCAGTCGATGAGCTCCGGGCGATGTTACGGCAGCTTCCCCTGGTGGGACCGTGGACGGCTGAATCCGCGCTGCTCTGGGGAATCGGGGAGGGCGATGCATTTCCCATGGGAGATGTGGCGCTTTTACGTGCCGCTCGCGGAGCGTACGACAGACCCGATATGACCATGAAAGAGATGGGAGCCCTTTCGCAGGATTGGGCAGGGCATCGAGCCTGGGCCTCACGTCTGCTGTGGATCGATCTCTTCGGCCCGGCGCGTCCGTCGTCGCAGCAATCTAAATAGGTTCGTTCAGCCTGTTGCTCTATACTCCGTTGGCTTTTGAGGCCGTCACACTGCCGGTCGAATCGAGGACCCTCCTCGGCCAGGTTTCACGATGCTCCCAGTCGATCTCAATCACCTCATCGAAACGGTCGGCTATGTCGGCATTTTTCTCATCATTTTTGCCGAAACGGGTCTGCTCATCGGGTTTTTTCTGCCCGGTGATAGCTTGTTGTTCACAGCGGGATTTCTTGCATCGCAGGACATTCTCAACATCTGGATCCTGGTGCCGGTCTGCGTTATCGCTGCCATCGTGGGAGATGCAACGGGATACTCACTGGGCAAACGCTATGGGCGCGGCTACTTTACGAAACCAGAGTCGCGACTCTTCAAACCGCGGAACCTTCTCTTAGCGGAAGAGTTTTTTGAAAAGCATGGGGGCCGAGCCATCATTCTGGCCCGGTTCATTCCATTCGCCCGGACCTTCGTTCCCCTGATTGCCGGAATCTCGCACATGCCGTATCGGCAGTTCGCCTCGTTCAATATCATCGGTGCGCTCCTCTGGGGAGCAGGAGTGACACTGCTGGGGTTCTTTCTGGGAAATGCCATTCCGAGCGTCGACCATTACCTGCTCCCCGTTATCGCACTGATCCTTTTCATCTCAGTTATTCCTTCCGCCTATCACATCTGGAAGGAAAACGGAGATCGGATCAAGGAGGTCGCGCGTACGCAGTTCCGAGAGATCTTCGGAAAGGGCGACCCTGAGCCGGTGGCACCAACCAACGAGCCGCCTGACCCACCCAAACTCGGATAGTCGGAGGTTTCCTCCTCCCGCTGATTGCGTAGAGGAGAACCGGCCCGCAGCTAAACTCGGACCGCTTGTGGCGTCCGTGAACGCACCTGGCGGGATCGCTGGGTCGAATCGTGCACTTCGCCAACCAGCACTTCGATGATGTCTTCCACAAAGAGTGCGCCAGCGATCCTGTTCTGCTCGTCGATCACGATGGCAATGTGATCGCCTGAACGACGCAAGCGATCGAGCGCATCCTCGATCTCGATCGATCGATCGAGCCGGGCAAGGGGCCGTAATTCTTCGAACGGAATCGGCTGGCGGAATGCCGGGGTTCCCGCAAGATCCATCACGTCCTTCACATGCACATAACCGATCGGCGTTCCGCTCCGGTCATCCATGATGTAGCGAGAGAATCCATGCCGGGCCACTGCAGTTTGCACGTCGGCCGGGGTCGTCTCCGGTGGCAACGTGACCAGCGTGCCGATAGGAACCTCGACATCGCCGACGTTCTTTCCGGAGAACGCGAAGGCAGCGGTAACCGTGCCAGACTCATCCTCCAGCAAGCCTTCTTCGGTTGATTGCTCCACGATGGTAGCAATCTCATCGAAGGTAAAGACGCTGTTCGCTTCATCTTTCGGCTCGACGCCTACCAATCGCAGGAAGGTATTCGCTATTTCGTTGAGCAACCAGATGATTGGCTTGACGACGCGGGAGATGAAAACCAACGGTAGCGCCAGGATCAATACCGCTTTGTCCGGGACCGAGAAGGCGATGTTCTTAGGCACCATTTCGCCGAAGACCACATGCAGGAAGGTCACCAGTCCAAGCGCGACCGCGAACGAAACCAGCGTGACGCCGCGCTCCGACAACCCGGTCTCTCCGAAGGGGATTTCGAGGAGGTGGTGGATCGATGGTTCGGCCACGTTCAGGATGACCAGCGAGCAGACCGTGATACCGAGCTGACAGGTTGCCAGCATGAGGGTGGCATGTTCCATCGCCCAGAGCGCGGTCGTGGCGGCTCGGCTGCCAGACTCGGCTTTTGGCTCGACCTGAGAACGGCGAGCGGAGATGACAGAAAATTCCGCCGCCACAAAAAACGCGTTCAGTGCCAGGAGCACGACGAGCCAGATCAGACCGCTCCAATACTCAGCCATCGAGCGAATCCTTCTGGATTTGGTCGATCAACCGGTCGTGTGGGGATTCGAACGCTCGGTCGGATTCGACATCCGATGGGAAGTATTCGATTTGATCCACCCGTGCACCATCGACTTCTACCACCCGCAGGGTGCCGGTTTCGGTCTCGACCTCGTCGCCCACTTCCGGAACACGTTCCAGTTGCTCGGCGATGTACCCCCCCACCGTTTCGTAGTCGCCATCGTCGGGCACCTCGATTCCGGTGCGCTCGAATAGCTCATCGGGACGAAGCGCGGCTGGGAAGGTGACCGAATCGACATTTCGTTGAATGATTTCGACATCGACCTCGTGCTCATCAGCCATTTCACCGACCAGCTCCTCGACCAGATCCTCCAGGGTGACAACTCCCGCGGTACCACCGTATTCGTCGACGACTACGGCGATCAGCGATCCATTGGTGCGCAACTCTCCCAGCAACGCGTCGATCCCAATCGATTCGGGCACACGCACCACCCTGCCCATAATCTGACTGGCAGTAACCGTTTCCCAGTCATCGGTCGGAACGGCAAAGGCGTGTTTCACATGAACCAGCCCCACAATGTCGTCGATGTTCTCGCCGATCACCGGAAAACGCGAGTGCCCTGATGCACTCGAGAGCCGGACGATTTCCGCCGCCGTCGTTTCTTGCTCGACTGTCGACATGCGAACGCGCGGAGTCATGACCTCATTGGCACTATGCTCGGAGAATTCCAGCGATCGGCGCAGGAGCGAGGCCTGGTCCTGGTCGAGTGCTCCGGCCAACGCCGAGTGGCGCACGAGTGAACTCAGCTCAGCGGCGCTGCGCGCACCGGAGAGTTCTTCCTTTGGTTCGATGCCGAAGGCACGCACCACGTGGTTAGCCGTGTTGTTGAAAAGGACGATCAACGGTTTGAATGTTGCCGTAAAGGCAGCCTGAAATGGGACCACGGCTTTGGCGGTGGCCAGCGGCAGCGCCAGGGCGAAATTCTTGGGAATGAGCTCCCCGGCGATCATCGAAAAAAGTGTGGCGATGACAACGGCGGCGATGACGCCGAAGCTTCGGGCCGCCGACTCGCCCATTCCAAGAGCGGTAAGCGGGTCCCGCAAGAGCGAAGAGATCGAAGGTTCAAAGGTATAGCCAGCCAGGAGCGTCGTCAGGGTAATGCCGAGCTGCGCACTGGAGAGATGGGTCGAAGTGATCTTGACAGCGGCAATCACGCGGCCGAGCCCCTTTTCACCCCGCTCCTGACGTGCTTCGAGCTCGCGCCGATCCAGATTGACCAGCGCAAATTCCGCTGCCACGAACAAGCCGGTGCCAATCGTCAGGAGCACTCCAATCCCGATCCAAAGCCAATCGCTCATCTGTTCCTCCCAACGCTGGTTACCCATCCGGAGCTTGCAGACGGAGGTTCATCTGCTCCGGGCGCGACGCTTGGACGGATCATGTCAGGCTCCTGTCGATTCGAAGGGATGGTCGTGTCTTACCACTTGTCTGGAGACAAACGCAGTGAGCAGACTGGCAGCGAGGGAAAAAATTTTCTGGAAAAGGAAGTGGGGCGATCGCGCATGGTTCGACCAGCGAACGATAGGGGCCTCGCACCCGTCTGCCGAGACGCTGTAACGACGCGGATTGAAGAGCGCCATGTGGAAATCTTTGGCTGGCGCGCGATGGTTCGCACGGGCAGGGAAAAGCGACCTCTGCTATTCAACCGGCGACGTGCACGACTCCTCCTGAACCGAAACTCTTCGCGAGAGCAACGCTCGATCGCGGATACGCCAACGAGTGTAGCAAAACTTCGTTCGGTATCTGCGTTCTGCCGCCAATCCGGGTAGGCTGACAGGGAGCTATCCGGAGCATTTCTCCAATGCAAAACGACTCCAAACGTCCCTTCGACGCCGATCGTGCGATCCACTTGTTGCGACAAGCGGTTCATGGAATGCCCATGCCTTCAATGTTCGAGCTGCGCTCGCTCGGCTATGGATCGCTGTTCCAGCAGGTGGTCGCGTGCATGATTTCGGTGCGAACCTATGAAGAGGTCAGTCTTCCCGCCTCGGTGCGGCTTTTCGAGCGGGCATCGACCGCCGCTGCGATTGCCGCGCTCGATATCACCGAGATCGACCAGTTGATCTCTCCCTCGACGTTTCATGAACGTAAGGCGGCGCAAATTCTGGAGATCGCCCGCACCACCGCCACGAGGTTCGATGGCGATCTTCCCTGTGACGAGGCGACGGTGATTGCGTTGCCGGGGATCGGGCCAAAGTGCGCGGCATTGGCCCTGGGAATCGCCTGCGGGCAAGAGCGGTTGCCGGTCGATATCCATGTCCACCGGGTTGCGAATCGATGGGGCGTCGTACAAACGAAGTCGCCTGAGCAAACCCAGTTGGCGTTGCAGGAGGTCTTTCCGCCTCGATACTGGCTCGAGCTCAACGAACGACTGGTGCCGTTCGGCAAGTCGATCTGCACACGGCTCCGACCGGCCTGCTCGACGTGCCTGTTGCTGGACATGTGCCAACAGGTTGGTGTAACGAATCCCAGATGAGGGAAGCAGCCCCTTCCGCGGAAAGGGCTGCCTCGGAGCAGGCGACGGCTTATCCGACTTGCGGAATGTGCGTCATGGCTTCTTCGATCGCTTCCGCTGGATGTTCGTAGTCCTGGAGTGAGCCAGAGAGGAACGTATCGTAGGCGGCCATATCGACCGATCCATGACCGCTGAGATTGAAGAGGATCGTCTTCGCTTCGCCTGCCTCTTTGGCCAGCAGGGCCTCATCGATCGCGACGCGGATTGCATGGGTAGGCTCCGGGGCGGGAATGATTCCCTCAGAACGCGCGAACATGATCGCGGCTTCGAACGCTGCGACCTGCTTGACTGATTGCGCTTCCAGATAACCACCCTCGTAGAGATGGCTGATCAGGGGCGCCATTCCGTGGTAGCGCAGTCCGCCCGCATGGATGCCAGCGGGCATGAACGTGTGTCCAAGGGTGTGCATTTTGAGGAGCGGCGTCATTCCGGCGGTATCGCCGAAATCATAGGCATATACCCCTCGGGTGAGCGTCGGACATGCGGCCGGTTCGACTGCAATGATGCGCGCACCACCGCCCGCGAACTTGGCGGGCATGAAGGGCAGAACCAAGCCTGCGAAGTTCGACCCACCGCCGGCGCAGCCGATGATCACGTCTGGCTCGGCGTCGGCCATTTCCAATTGTTTGATGGCTTCCTGACCGATGACGGTCTGGTGCATGAGCACATGATTGAGCACCGAGCCGAGCGCGTACTTGGTGTCCTCATGGGTTGCCGCATCTTCGACCGCTTCTGAAATCGCGATGCCGAGCGATCCAGTCGAATCCGGATCGGCCGCCAGAATCGCCCGGCCAGCATTGGTTTCCATGCTGGGGCTGGGAACACATTCCGCGCCCCAAGTCTCCATCATCGCCCGGCGGTATGGCTTTTGGGCGAAGGAGATTTTGACCATGTAGACCTTGAGATCGATTCCAAAGAAGGCACATGCCATCGCAAGGGAGCTGCCCCACTGGCCAGCGCCGGTTTCGGTGGCGATGCGGGTAACACCCGCTTCTTTGTTGTAGTACGCCTGGGGGACAGCGGTGTTCGGCTTGTGACTTCCGGACGGGCTGACGCCTTCGTACTTGTAAAAGATCTTGACGTTGTCCGGGAGCTCGAGCGACTTCTCCAGCCCGCGAGCACGGTAAAGCGGTGTCGGCCGCCAGAGGCGGTAAATGTCCTGTACTGCCTGTGGGATCTCGATGTAGCGTTCCTGGCTCACTTCCTGTTTGATGAGCTCCATCGGGAAGAGGGGCGCCAGATCGTCCGGGCCGATGGGTTGACCGGTGCCGGGATGGAGCGGCGGAGGGAGCGGGGTCGGAAGATCGGCCTGGATGTTGTACCAGGCGCTGGAAAGCTGGTCTTCGTTTAATTGATATTTGATCGTTCGGTCGTCACCCACGATTTGCCCTCTTTCTCGACATTCAAGCGGTCCATTTGAGACCCGATACTGTGCGGTGATCATCCTACATTTCGGTAGCTGCGGTCGAATCAGACCTCACAACCGATCGTTTTGTGATGATGGGCAGCGAGTTTCAAGAGGGCTAACAGGCGATCGAACCAGCGTCTGAACCCTATTCCGAAGAGAGCCAGCCTTTGCGCTTGAATGCCGCCCAGAGCACGAATCCAACCCCGAGCATCATCAACAGTGACATCGGATAACCGAGCTTCCAATGCAGCTCGGGCATATGATCGAAGTTCATCCCATAAATCGTGCCTACCAGCGTCGGCGCGAAGATGATCGCCGCCCAGGCAGAGATCTTTTTCACTTCATCATTCTGCTTGAGCGTAATTTCAGATTGTCGTTGCACTTCTTCGTTCCGCTGCAAGCCGATCATGGCAATGTTGACGTTGAGGACATTCTGCAGGATATCGCGGTATGACTCGATCTGTTCCTGCACCTGCACGACATGGTCTTGCACGTCGCGAAAATACTCATTCAGGCTTTGGTCATAGGCGAGACCGGTGCGGTCCCCGCGAACCGCTGTCAGCATCGGATTGAGCGGGGTCACAGCGCGTTGAAAATCAATCACCTCACGGCTCAGTGAATAGATTCGTTTTGAAACATCCGGTTCGCCGCCGAATACTTCGATCTCGATCTCGTCGATGTCGCGTTCGAGTCCCATCACCACCTGGTGGTACTCATCGACAACCTGATCCATGATCCCGTACAGAACCGCAGCGGGCCCAAGTGCCAGGAGCTCTGGTTGGCTTTCCAACCGGCCTCGCACTTTTTTAAGGTCTTGATACTCGCTGTGACGCACCGAGACGACGAAATTTCGTCCGATGAACAGGTGGATCTCACCGAACTCGATGATCTCCTGCGGGTCCACATAGTGAGCCGTGCGCAGGACAATGAACCAGGTGGAGCCATATTGTTCCAGCTTGGGCCGCTGATGCGCCAAAACGGCGTCTTCAACAGCCAGCTCGTGAAACCCGAATTCCTGGGCGACGGTCTCGAACTCTTCCCGGGTTGGACTATAGAGACCGATCCACGCCATCCCCTTCAGGGAAGTGCTGAGCTCAGTGGTCTCTTCCACGGATTCGGGAGACGCGACCCGAATGCCATCCACATAGATGGCATTGTTGATAATCATCGACGCACTCCTGCTCTACAAGCCGCGCCAATCATAGGTCACGCGATCAGCCATGCGGGGATTTCGCCGCCTTCAGGCCGATCGAAAGTCGTATTTCCCGCACTTATCTCTTAGAAGATAAAACGACTCTCTGATATCCGTTCACAATGTCCGGACGCGACGTCGCGCGTTCGATGGCAGCGTACGATGGTGTCGATTCTGGTAGACCACATCAATGACCTCCAGACAACTGTTGCGGTATGCGACGACATGTGCCAAAATCAAAAAACCGCCCCCCGCGAAACAAACTCGTTTTACGTGCTCAACGGTCGTTGCTGGCTGATGGTCGAAGCCTTGCTCGATGGTCTTGCAGGACCTCGCAGGTGAGTCGCACCACAAGAAAATATGAGGTAACAAGGTGGGGAGAGGGGAAGCAGGTCTACTGCTTGGGATGCCAAATGGCGGATCAGGAGCTCACGTTCCGATGGGGCCGTCGTTCGCTCCGATCGAACGAAGGCTCTTTCAACCGGTCGAGGAGCATGCGTTCGCGCATCCAGCGGAAGAGGATCTCGCTCGCATCTTTTCGTTTTATCGCATCCAGTGGATCTACGAGCCGACGACATTTCACCTCAAGTACCGGGAAGATGGTCGTCCCGCCGAGCAGATAACGCCTGATTTTTATCTTCCCGACCACGATCTCTTCATCGAATTGACTACCATGCGCCAGCGACTGGTAACTCGCAAGAATCGGAAGATTCGCCGGTTCCGCGAAATCTTCCCCTCGGTCCAGATCAAGCTGCTCTACCGCAAAGACTATGACCGGTTGGTCGGCGCATACCCGTCACCTGACCATTTCACCGATCCGCAAATCGGGAAGACTGTGATCGGCGCGAGCGACATTCAAGCGCGGATATCGGAGTTGGCGACCGAGATTCTGACTTCCAGCGGCCAGCTCGCGACCCACTCTGACCCTGGAGACGACGACCCCACCCCGACGCTTCATCTCATCGGGGTGGGGTCGGGCACGCAACAAGTCCTCGCTGATCTTGCCTCGCGACTGGACCTGCTCGATTGCCATGTCACAACTGACCGGTTAATGCTCTCTCGCTATGGAAACGGTCATGATGAGGAACAGGTCTGCATTGGCCAGGCGATCAAAACTCCGGTGACGGGACGGGATGTTGTCCTGGTGGCGGACATCATCAGCAGCGGTTTGAGTCTGGTGTACGTCGTGGATTGGCTACACAGCAAGGGAGCGCGGAGCGTGCGCATCTGCACACTGCTCGACCGGACCGATGCGCGGATCATCGATATTCCGCTCGATTTCGTTGGGTTCCGGGCGCCGGACGAAGTACTCGTCGGGTATGGGCTTTCCTCCTGTCCGCAATATCGCGACCTTCCTTACATTGCTTCGCTGCTGGAAGCCGAGGAAATCGACAGCACCCCTGTGACTCATGCGGCACAGCGGGAGTTGGCACCGGCAAACTGAATCGTCGAAGCCACTTTCGCTGGTCGAACTGATTTCGGGAAACGAATAGTCCCTGGGTGGTACCGGGCATTCGCTGGAGGGGCGGTATGGGTGGAGACGTTTCAACGCTCCACGGATCCGATTCGCTCGTTCTGAGCGCCGCCGCGCATGCATTGCATCACACGATGTTGCTCCGCTGGCCGAGACAAACCAGCTCCTCCTCGTTCGATCAGGTCACTAATCGCGTTGCCAACGTTTACTCTTGACAGGGTGATTCCCGGCGTTCACGCGCGGTCACGCAGCACCCAGCCTGATCGAGAATCCCGCTCCATCTCCTGTTGATCTATCGCGAGGCTACGCAAACGCATGAGTTCCATCGACCCCACCAAGATTCATTCCGACGCTCCGGCAATCGCCACGCTCGGCGCGCTGAAGGAGAGCGGCTATGCCACCCGTTCGGTGCGAGAAGAGATGCGCGCCAATCTGATCGGAAAGATTCGCAAAGGCGACACCCTCTTTCCGGGCGTCGTGGGCTACGAGCTGACGGTCATTCCGCAGATCGAGAACGCAATCCTTTCCGGGCAAGACATCATCTTTCTGGGAGAACGTGGTCAGGCGAAAACTCGTCTGGCGCGCAGCATGACGCAACTCCTGGATGAGTGGATACCGATCGTGGCGGGATCGGAAATCAACGACGACCCGCTCGAACCTATCTCACGCGCGGCCATCGATCTGGTTACCGAAGCGGGCGAGGAAGCCCCGATCTCCTGGGTGCATCGATCCCAGCGATACGGTGAAAAACTCGCAACGCCAGACACCACCATCGCGGACCTGATCGGCGAGGTCGATCCGATCAAGGTCGCTGAGGGGCGCTACCTTTCCGACGAGCTCACGATTTCCTATGGGCTGATCCCCCGGACCAATCGCGGGATCTTTACGCTGAACGAGCTTCCTGACCTGGCCGAGCGGATCCAGGTCGGTTTGCTCAATATCATGGAAGAACGCGATGTGCAGATTCGTGGGTACAAGATCCGCCTGCCGCTCGATGTCTTCGTCGTCGCATCGGCCAATCCCGAGGACTACACGAACCGCGGCCGGATTATCACACCACTGAAAGATCGGTACGGTTCCCAGATTCGCACGCACTATCCGGAGACGATCGAGCTCGAAATCGAAATCATGGACCAGGAACGTTCCACCTTCCCGACCGATGGTATCGATGTCCTGGTTCCCTTGTTCATGAAAGAGATCGTCGCCGAGCTGACCCATCTGGCACGCCGTTCTCCCGATGTTTCGCAGCGTTCCGGCGTTTCGGTTCGCATGAGCTCGGCCAACTATGAGAATCTGATTTCGAACGCGACACGGCGGTCGCTCCGTCTTGGTGAGCGAAATGCGGTTCCTCGTATTTCTGATCTTGTGGCAGTGCAGTCTTCCACGATTGGCAAGATCGAGATCGAATCGATCGGCGAGGTCCGCGAAGAACAGATTGTGGGCAAACTGCTGGCGGCTGCGATCGTGGCAACCTTCAATCGCTACTTCTCGATGCGTCAGTTCGAACCACTAGTGCAAGCGTTCGAAAACGGGCTCGTAGTCAATGCATCGGAGCTCATGCCCGCGATGGACTACGTCCACCAGCTCAGTCACCTCGATGGTATGAAAGAAGCGATCGACAAGCTCGGTGTCGGCGGCAACCCGGCCGCGGTGGCCTCGGCGGTCGAATTCGTGCTCGAAGGTTTGCACCTCAACCGCAAACTCAATAAGGACGGCGGCTCCGGTCCTGCCCGTTATCACCGATAGATCCTCGCGTTTCATCGTCCGCACTGAGCCGGCAATCTACTTTCCAAGCTCAGGCGCCTGGACTTAGGACACACCCATGGCACTTCCCCGTTACGGCACTCGCTATTCCCGCTGGGATGGCACCCAGCAAATCGATGAACTCAGCGCTGAGGACCTGATGCGCGCCATGTCCGATGAGCTCGTGCGTGACGGCGATCTGATGAACGCCTTGCGCCGTCTCTTCTGGGAAGGGGTGGACCGGCCGGATGCCGAGCGGCTCCCGGGATTGCGCGATCTTATGAATCGGGTGCGGCAGGCGCGTCAGGAGCAAATGCAGCGGTACGACCTCGGTTCGATGTTGGACGACATCCGTGAACGCATTCAGGATGTCGTCGATACCGAGCGCGCGGGAATCCAGCAGCGTCTCGACGACGCGACCGAGAGCGCGCCAGACGCCGGCGAAACTGGAGAATCAGCAGCTACCGACGAAGGAGCGTCGGAGCAGGACGGTTTGCGCGATTTGCTCAGCTCGATTGCCGAGAAACGCAACCAACAGCTCGACGGTTTGCCATCCGACCCGGCCGGTCAGATCCGTGGACTCCAGCAATACGATTTCATGGATCAGCAGGCGCGGCAGAAGTTCCAGGAGCTCGTGGATCAGCTGCAACAGCAGATGATGAATCAGACGTTCCAGGGGATGCAGCAATCGCTGAGCGAGATGTCGCCCGAGCAGATCGCCGAAACCCAGCAGATGATGAGCGATCTCAATGACATGCTGGAAGCGAAAAACCGGGGCGAAGATCCGGGTTTCGAGCAGTTCATGCACAAGTGGGGACATTACTTCGGGAACGAACATTCGATCCCTGGAAGACCTCATCGAGCATATGCGACAGCAGACCGCGGCGATGCAGCAGCTCATGGATTCCATGAGCCCGGAGCAACGCTCCGAGCTGCAAGGGATGATGCAGGCGATCATGCAGAATCCTGGGCTGCAGCAGGAAATGTCCCGCATGCAACAAAACCTGCAACAAACGATGCGCCCGGAAGATTGGCGGCGCAGCTATGACTTCAGCGGTGACGAATCGCTTTCCATGCAGCAAGCGATGGGGATGATGGACCGCATGAACGAGCTCGATGAGCTCGAGAAGCAGTTCAAGGATGTGCGCGACTGGAAAGACTTCGCCAATATCGACCAGGACAAGGTGCAGGACCTTCTGGGCGAGGACACCCGTGAACAGATGGACCAGCTTGGCCAACTCGCCAAGGTGCTGGAAGACGCAGGTTACATAAAGAAGAATCGACGCGGATTCGAGCTCACGCCGCAGGGGGTGCGCAAGATCGGCGAGAAAGCCCTTACCGACATCTTTGCCCAACTCAAGCGTGACCGGATCGGTACGCACGAAATCAATCGCCAGGGCGGAGCAGGCGAACGCACCGATACGTCCAAACCGTACGAGTTCGGCGATCCATTCCTGCTCGATCTGGAATCGACTGTGATGAACGCGGTGCAGCGCGAGGGCCGGGGAACGCCGCTCAAGATCGTACCCAGCGATTTCGAGGTCTATCGCACCGAGTATTCGACGCGATCATCGACCGTCCTGATGATCGATATGAGTCGTTCGATGTTCTATTCGGGCAGCTTCATCAGCGCGAAGCGGATCGCGCTCGCGCTCGATTCGCTGATTCGCAGCAAGTACCCGCGGGATACGCTCGAGCTGATTGGCTTTTCGTACATGGCAGAGGCGCTGAAGCAGACCGATCTCCCGACGCTGCAATGGAACGAATATCAGTACGGCACCAATATGCAGCACGGCTTCCAACTGGCCCGGCAGATGCTCAGCCGGCAAAAGGGAGCCAACCGGCAGATCATCATCATTACCGACGGCGAGCCGACCGCGCATATCGAAGACAACGGTGAGGTCTATCACAGCTGGCCGCCGATGCCGCGTACGTTTCAAAAGACGTTGCGCGAGGTCGTTCGTTGCACGCGAGACGGGATCAAGATCAATACCTTCATGCTCGAGAGCACACCGGCAATGGTCGAGTTCGTGAACGACCTGACCCGGATCAATGGCGGTCGTGTGTTTTATGCAACTCCCGAGCGATTGGGTGAATACATCCTGGTCGATTACGTCGCGAACAAACGTCGCTGGGTGAGTTAGGTCCTTCGTGCGCCAAGGAGTCGGACAAGTGGTCAAACGCGACCTTCGGTAGCGTTCGCATAGAGTCGCTGTTTACTCAGCGTTCGGGCAGACGCCCGGAGATTTCGCCTGCGAAAGTCGCTTTCCCTCAATCGAAACCAAATGCGGTACTTTGCGGACAACGCTGCTTATCCGCAAAGCGTTTTAATCAGGCAGATGAGTAGAGCCGGCAAACTGCTCCCTCCTGCTCAAGTCTCAGATCACTGGAGAAAGCCAGGCGCAGCGTCGAGATCGATGCGCCGCGTGTCTCGCCTGCACTGCGAGTTCCGGGCTATCTCGCTCACTGGGTAGCAACGCGCCATTTGGCGGCGCGGTGATACTTCATCGATCGGAGCCCGGTGGCGTACGTGATGAAGTCGCGTGGTCGAGCGCTTTCGAACCGCTTGCTGCGAACGACAACGGTTTGATTGTTGCGAATCGCGTCAAGCAGATCGCCACGAAACGCGGTCAAGCCGCGTCCGACACTACGGAAATGCGCGTCGGTACCACCGACCGGCCCAAGCAACTGGCCGGCGTGGTCACGCTGAAATGCGATTGCGGCCGAATTTCGATCGCTACCGCTCCGCCTTGCCCGCGGATCGAAGCGGTCGATGTCAGCAATCGACGCGTTGTAGATTTCCAGGGAAACCGGAACTTCCAGTTCCAGATCGGCAAATACCCGCAGATAACCCGAACCGCTTTTGTAGGGATGCGGGAGCACTGTCACGCCGCCGCGTTTGGTGATCTGCTCCACCGTCCAATGCGGGCTTTGCCACGGAGCCACGTCCTCTTCGATACCGAGTGCGAGGATGTGGATGTCATGTCCATCGGCGCGGGCGGTGATCTCGCTGCCGGGATAAACGATGAGTGGCAGAGCGTTGCGCGCGACGTACTCCCGTAACGCGAAACCGGCCTGCACGTCGTCGTGATCGGTTACGACCAGCGCGTCCAGTCCTGCCTTCAGTGCAGCTTCAGCCAGCGTTTCGACAGAGAACCAGCCATCTGACCTGCGGGTATGAATGTGGACATCGGCAAGCCGCATATCAGGTGCATACGTTCCTGCGACCTGGATCAGATCCAATTTCGATGCATTCGCCATTGTCATTCCGATGGAAATGTCCCACGTCTCGTAGCAAAGCAAGTTGGCTTCGGAGCCTTTGCAGCCTGCCGAGCGTCGAGGAAAGCTCTACGGCGTTGTCGTGATTTCTGCGTTCCGGTCCCGGAACGCTTCGAACGCCATGAGAACCTCTTCCGAGTTCCGGCGGGCGCCGGTTTGCAGGTATTCCATCGCCCGCAGCGACGCCTCGTGTGCTTCGATGCTCGATCCCGCGACACAATCCTCGACCACCCGACAGAAATAGTCGTGCTGGTGGGCATCGACAAAGGTGTAGTGAACGCAAACGTCGGTGAGTCCGCCGATGAGCACGAGTGTGTCAGCGCGCAATCCTTTCAGCAGGATTTCAAAGTCGGTCCCAAAGAAGCAGGAATAGCGGCGCTTGCGAATGACGTAATCGTCTGGTCGTACGCCGAGCCGCGGCGCGATCTCGGTCGTCGGATCCCCTTCGAGGAGATGGACGCCTTCGACGCCGTCAAGTTCCCTTCCGAAGTCGACCAGATCACGCCGGTGGGCTTCCTGGAAGAACACCACCGGGACACCACATGCGCGAGCTCGCGCGATGATATCCGGGGCGCCTGCCATACGTTCACGATAGTCCGGCATGTGCGGTATCGGGCTCGCTGATGTTGGCGCTATCCCGCCCCCCTGAATGTCGATCACCACCAGGACGGGTTGACCTTCGATGAGGTTTCGTTCGATGTTCGACGTCATGCTGCTCCCTCAATTCTCTGGATCTCGCTGATGCGCACCATTCCGAAAGTGAGCCGCCAAAGCACTCCCCTACTCAATTTCTGGAGTCCAGGCGTTTCCGTTGAAGCTTCTGTTTATGTCGTTTCGACTCGCAGCCTTGCCCAGCGGATGTGCGTGATGCTGGCATACGTGCACCACCAGGTCGCGTAGAGCTCCCCATCGGGGAGCACATTCAGTGTAGGAGCTCCGAAAGCGATGGTGTCGTGACTATTGGGGTACTTCCCAGGGAGCGCAATGCCGATGTGCGTCCAACCGGTAGCGTCCCAGAGACGTACTTGATGGTCGAGATCCCACTCGATTCCATCGGCAGAAAGCGCCACCATCGTGCCGGGTTGCTCGGCTTCACGCATGGTGTAGACCGCAGCGAAGCTCCCGTCCGGAAGTTGAGCCGGATAGTTCGTCTGCCCGGGAAGGTTTGTGGGTTGCGGTGCCGGCCAATCTGACGCATCCGGCGGGGCGATCGAAGCATGATTGGGCAGGTCGACCGCGCCGCGTTCCTGGTCGGTCATATCGGCCGCCCAAAACAGCGTGAAGAGCCGGTCGTCCTGCAACCGAATGGTGCGCCCGTGCCAAAACCCTTTGCCGATGGCAGCACCGTCCGCAACCATGAAGGGGTCGCTCCAGGAGCTCCCGCGATCGGAGGAGAGGAAGCCAAGCATCAGCGGTTGATATGGCGATTCATCGTCGTACGACTTGAAGCGGTCGAAGATCGCCAACCAGCGCCCGTCGCCCAGCTCCAGGATTGGACTGGCCAGTGTCAGATTGAGGCCATCCGGAACCGGAAATCGTTGTGGTCCCGTCCAGGAACGCCCGCAGTCATTTGACGTGAACAACACGCTTTCGATTGGGAGCAATCCGCCCGAAGGGCTGAACATAGGTCGATCGGGATCGGAGCGATCGATGCGAAATGGCAAAGCGACTAACGTCCCGTCGCGCATCTGGCTGAGCTGCGCATCGTGATAGGAATACGCCGGCTTACCTGAGGTGCCATCTACCAGCCATCCCTGATCGGCCCATGTCCGCCCGCCATCGCTGGAACGCGTGACCATGATGCGCGAATCGTCGGCGTACATCGCCGCTCCGCTCTGATAGGTGGCAATGAATTCCGATTCTGAAAGCGCAATGGGGTGCGCGAATGCCGCCCAGCGGTGCCAGCGGGAAGGATCGGGATTGATCGTGAGGATGCCAGAATCGACGAGCGCGAGACGTTTCTTCATACCGCTCCGAGCCCAAGCAGCGTAGCCGCGTTGTTCCAGAGAATCGCTTGTTTGGCGACCTCATCGATTTCCGCGCTTTCGATTCGACCCTTCTGCGCTCCTGCCCAATAAAGCGGCGTGTCCGAGCCAAAGAGCATCCGCTCGTATCCGATACGCTCGACCGCCCATTCGATCAAACCGCTGTACATCGAGCGGGACGACGAGGTGTCGACCCAGAGATTGCCGTTGGTCGCGCGCTGGATCGCTTCCACTTGCCGCGATACCGACCCGTCATCGCTGTTGCCGAGATGCGCGAGGATCAGCTGAATGTTCGGATGGCGATCGACAAATGGGACGAAGTCTTCCGGGTAGCTTCCGATATCTCCGGAGTGCGTCAGCACGACTGCGTTGTGCTGAGCGGCGAAGTCGAAGATCGCCGAACCATGCTCGCGAATTTCGTACGCATGCGCATGCGGATGAATCTTGATTCCGACACAACCTGGATGTTCCAATAAGAGTGCCGTTTGCTCATAGGATTCCGGCATGCGCGGATCGATGATCGCCCAAAAGCGCAATGCGGGGTTGCCTTCCGACGCGACGGCAGCATCGCGATTGCCGAGGACCGCGTTACCGCGGTATGGAATCAAGCCGTGGATGGCGGACACCACGGTGAACTCGATCCCGCTATCGAGACCACGTTGCGCGACCTGGTCTGCCGTGGCCGACATGAACCCATCGATCCTGGTTCCCATTCCACGATCGTAGGTGCCAAAATGCCCGTGAACGTCTATTGCTTTCATGCTTGTTCGTACTCGCGTGCAATCGCACGTGACATGTCAGTCCACGCTTCCATCCAACGAGGGAACAATGAGGGTTTTCCGAGAGGTAGATTCATGTGACAGCCTCCATTGAGATGCGGTCCGCGGAGTGCGGCGGCGATGACGAATGCCACTCGCTGACTTCCCCGGCGCGTCATTATCCCCTTCTCTGCTGGTTGCCACCATGCCGTTTCTGGCGGCACGCATTGCTCATCTGACGCCCACAATGCCTGAAACGAAATGTTTTCAATCTTTGGGGCAGGGACTTTCGCTACGCGCTCTGCACGAGTTGGCAATCGCCCGCTGGAAGTTGGAGCACATCCCGGAGCCCATCGCAATACGCAGGTTTCGGCCAAAAGTATCGATCGAAGAGGAGTGGAGCGTCCGGGATCTGGCCGAATTCGGGATCGACATTGATCCAGGAATGTCCATCATCGATTCCCCATACCGTCAGGCGAACGCAAGCCGGGCGTTCCCGACAGAGCTCGGCGACCTTTCGATAAATATCTGCCTGGGTCTGGAGATCCGAGTCGGTCAAGTCCCAGTAGGGTTCGCCGAGTCGCACATCGAGTTCTGAGATCGCGATTTCCAGCCCTAATTCGGCCACCTTGTCCATCGTCTCCGCGAACCGCTCGAGTTTGGCATGACGGTCGAAGTGCCCCTGGAATCCCACTCCGTCGATGAGGTCTTCGCTCGCCAATCGGCGTACAAGCGAAAGCATTCGATCAGCCTTCGCGCCCCATTCGATGAGATAGTCGTTGTAATAGAGCTTCATTTCAGGGCAGGATTCACGGGCCCAGGCGAACGCATCTCGGATGTAATCCTCATTGCCGTAGAGCCGCTTCCAAACGCTTTCTTCCGCAGTGCGATATCGCGTCGTACTCCCGAGGGCTTCATTCACAATATCCATCGAGGCGACTCGCCCGCAGAAATGACCAACGACGGTGCGCACATAGGTTTCATAATCCGCTTTGGTGTACTGATCGGCGCACCACGAGGTCTGCCTGTGCCAAACCACGGCATGTCCATGGACTTGAAACTCGCGCGAACTCGCGTATTCCACCAGTTGGTCGGCCACGGCGAAGTCGAACCATCCGTCGCATCCACCGATCGCCTCCATCTTCATCGCGTTATCCGGGGTCACTGAACCCACCCCGTAGTAGGATAAGAAGTCAGGAACTTCCGCGGCCACGCGCGAGTTTATGGCGACGCCAAAGAGCGGAAGCGACTCGGTAGCCGATCGTTGCATAGCGCTTGTATCCGAGTAAGCTGCGCCTGTCAGTATCAGCAGTGTCAGACCCCATCGTGGCATCGGGCCCCCGACCAAGCGGAGCAAAAAGTTGAACATTGGCTTCACTATCTTCGATTCAACTAGCCGATCGGGGAGCCCCGAAGAGGGAGTTGGCATTCGAGTAACGAGATAGAAGAATTATGTCGTATCGACACCTAACAGTAACGTGTGTCCTGCCCCAGGCGGGCTGGCCAACAAGAAGAGGCACGCGAACAGAACTTGCAACACCCACCACCTAGTCACGGCCACGGACACGGCGACCCTCAACCACGCCTCCGACCGAAGTCCACCAACAAATCTCCGAACGACAACCAGGAACCGGCGAAAAAGCCGCCTCGATGGGATTCGCTGCGCCGGGGTGTCTCACAGACCTGGACCTCGACCGTTCGGGTGTTTCGGCTTGTCTGGGAAACCAGCAAGTGGCAGACGCTCGCTCTCGCCATCCTGACGTTGCTGCTGGCGGTTATTCCCGCGCTGCAGGTTTGGCTCGCAGGTCAGCTCATCGACCAGGTGGCCAACGGGATTCAATCCGACAACATCGATCCGTTCATTCGCTCGATCGTCATTTTGGCGATCGCCCAGCTTCTGCTCTTCCTGGCCGGATCGCTCTTCCAAACCCTGAGCAATATCGACCAGCAACTGTTGCAGGAAAAACTCACAATCCACGTGCAACAGCTGATCATGCGGCATGCCAATTCGCTCGACTTGGCCGATTTCGAGAACGCAACCTACTACGACCAGTTGCAGCAAGCGCAGCGGGAATCGGCGAATCGGCCGGTACAGATGGTTTCGGGAGTGTTCGGTCTGGCCCGTTCGCTGATCACGTTTGCCACCATGGTCGGGTTATTGGTTGGGTTGTCCCCCTGGATTGCGGTGGCGGCGCTGATCTCCCCCATTCCGGCCTTTGTTTCGGGGTCGCGGTATAGCTGGTGGGGTTTCCAACAGATGCGCCGGCTTTCACCGACCCGGCGCATGATGTCCTATTTGACGACCGTCCTGACCACCGATTCGTTCAACAAAGAGATCAAACTCTATTCCCTGGGCGATCACTTCATCGGCCGGTACGACGAGATTGCTCAGGAGTATTACGAAGAGACGAGAAGCCTGCTCATCCGCCGCTACCTGGCTGGCTTCGGCTGGGGAGCGCTGACGATTGTTGCCAGTTCAGCAACCTTTCTTTATGTCGCGCTCCAGGCGGTCAAAGGCGTGATCTCGCTCGGTCAGCTCACCGTCTTCACGCAGGCGGCGCAGCAGGTCCAGAACTCGTTCCAGGGGCTGCTGGGCGGGTTTCAGTCGATTTATGAGCATGGACTCTATCTCTCGACACTCTACGATCTGTTGGACCGAACCCCGCAGATTGCCGCGCCGGAAGATCCCGTTCCGGTTGGGATCCCCTTCAAGCAAGGCATCGAGTTCCGCAACGTGTCATTCACGTATCCAGGCCGCGAGACTCCCGCCCTCGATGATGTTTCCTTCACCATCGGGCTTGGCGAGACAGTGGCCATCGTGGGCAAGAACGGCGCCGGAAAATCGACGATCGTTAAGCTCCTTGGCCGGCTCTACGATCCGCAGGAGGGAGAGATTCTCATCGACGGAGTCGACGTGCGTAATTACGACCCGAGTGCCTTACGTGCGCAATTCGGCATGATGTTCCAGGACTACGCCATGTATCAGCTGCCGGTGGCGGAGAACATTGGCGTCGGCAATGTCGACCGCGTCCTCGACCGAGATGCTATCGAATCGGCCGCTAGCCGGGGTGGAGCCACGGGGCTGATCGAAGGGCTACCGGATCAGTTCGACACGGTGCTGGGCAAGTGGTTCGAAGATGGTCATCAGCTTTCTGGTGGCGAATGGCAACGAATCGCGCTGTCGCGCGCCTTCATGCGCGATGCCCAGATTCTTATTCTGGACGAGCCCACCTCAGCGCTCGATGCCGAAGCGGAGCACGATCTCTTTGCGAGAATCAAAGAGCTGGCGGAAGGTCGCATGGCGATCTTCATCTCGCACCGGTTCTCGACTACCCGGCGTGCCGATCGAATTCTGGTACTGGAGAACGCCAAGCTGATCGAGGACGGCACGCACGCCGAGCTGATGCTGCTGCGTGGACGGTACGCGGAGCTCTTCAACCTGCAGGCGGAGAGTTACCTCGAGCCGTTGCCGGCGGCTGAGTTCGCACCAGCGCCCGGCCCAGGCTGGATACACGGAGCGAGTTAGAGCACGTTCTGCAATGCATCGCGCAGATCGACTGGGTCCGTGCGCGTGATGCGGACTTCTGGAGTTCCGTGCCACGCTGCGAACTCGCTCAGGGTTTGCGCCAGCTCGGAGACGAACTGTTCGTTGGGAGTAAATCGAGGTTCAAGGTGTATTGCCTTGACCTCGAATACTCCATTCGTGCGATGTGCCTTGGGATCGAGGCGACCAACCAGCTCGCCTCGATGCAGGATTGGTAGCGTGAAATAGCCGTAGATCCGCTTTTCCGCCGGGGTGTAGCACTCGATCAAATAATTGAAATCGAAGAGCTCGGAGGCGCGCAGTCGATGCCAGACGATCGGATCGAACGGCGAAAGGAGCACGGTTCGCTGCGGTTGCAGCCGCCCTCGAACGGCTCTCCGGGCGAGATTGACGTTCGACTCGTGCACGTACGCGCTCCCCAATCCTTCAATTGTGGCTTCCCGCACGACGCCGCGAGCGAGCAGCCGTTTCAACGCAGCGCTGGAACGCGCGACCGGCATACGGTAGTAGTCAGCGATCCACCGATTCGTCGTCACCCCAAGCGCCATGATCGACTTGGCTACCATGAAGTCATCCGAATCGTCCGGCGAGGCCGCATGGTGGTCCTCCCATTCCGGCAGGACCATCTCCCGCAAACCATAGACGCGCTGGAAATTCTCCCGCCGTACGATCATCACGCGCCCGTCAGCAAACAGACCTTCCAGAATGAGCTTTTCATGCTTGCGCTCTGACCACCATCCTCCACTGCGCGGCGCTTGCGCGTTCGAAATCCGCCGAACGCACTGGGCCGTTGGCCCGGATGAGCTCGATGAGTTCAGCAGCCTTGTCCTGATGCTCCTCGATAAACGCTCGATAGCGTTTGCGCCATGGCTTTTCCTCAGCAAAGCGTGCTGCCGCGAACGCGTAGTCCTCGATCGGCAGGAAACAGGCTTCATGGGACCACGCTTCGAAGATCTTGCCTTGTGCCAGCAGCTGTTCCAGCCACACCGTATCGAACGATCCAATTCGGCTATACAGCACCAGATACGGACTGCGGTTGGCAACCGAGATCGTGTCGATTTGCAATTGCCCCATGCGCTGGATCGATTCACGCACGGTGGCTCGGGTGGCGAGACGGCTGGGACCGGGTTCGATTCCCTGGGCTGCGAGCAGGAAGGCGCGTGCGGCGGGGATGGAAAACGACGACGGCAGATCGGTCATGTCTCAAAGCGTTCCTGCAGCACGAAAGCGACTTCGGGCGAGTTGCGATTCGGCAAAATGACTGGCCAACCCACGCGTTCCGGGTTTGCTAGGATGATACGGTAACCGTTCAACGTTCCAGGGCCGTCTCGCCCGGTATCGGTCTTGCAGTGTTTCTTTCGGAAAGGGAACAGATGCAGTCACCCCAAGGACCCGGCGACGCGCAAACTCCGCGTCGTCTTTCTCGCCGTGCCGCCATCGGTACTGGAGCCGCCGGCGTCGCCGGACTTGGGCTCGCAGTCGGGGCGGAACGGTTTGCATTGGCAGACGATGCCACTCCGGTCGCCTCCCCGAGCGCCGGCTCCCATGCTGGGCATGGCACGCCGTCGGGAAGTGCCAGCCCGGTGGCGGCGGGACCGCCTTTCGTCCCGATCACCGGCCAACCATTGGTCGATATCAAACGGCTCTCCAGCGAAAGCGGTGTGCTCGATACCACCATGACCATGGAGGTGAGTTCGGTGATGTTCGCCGGGCAAAGCGTCCGTAGCGCGGTGCCCAATGCGAGCTTCCCTGGTCCGACGATTGTGCTGAATCCAGGCGATACCTGGAAGAACACCGTGGTCAATAAGCTGGATGACTGCACCAACGTGCATACCCACGGGTTTCACGTCTCGCCGAAGGACAATTCGGACAACATCTTCCTGCATATTGCTCCTGGCGAAACCATTGATTACGAATATCACATTCCGGCCAACCATCCCCCGGGCATCTATTGGTATCACCCGCACTGCCATGGCAACACCGCTACCCAAACGACCGGTGGCTTGACCGGGGCGATCATCATCCAGGGCGGTTTGGACAACGTCGACGGGGTGGCAGGGTTGACCGATCGCATCCTCTATGTCCAGGGATCGCAATACGACGGTAACGGCGACATGGTCCCGTTCGAGCAGCAATCCCCGGCTACCCGCTTGCACACAATCAATGGGCAATACCAACCGACGATCTCCATTCAGCCGGGAGAGACCCAGCGCTGGCGCATTGCAAATGCCTGTTCGGACGACTTTCTCCTGTTACAACTCCAGGGACACACGCTGCATGAGATTGCCAAGGACGGAAATACCTGCAAGGAGGTCGTTCCGGTTGGCCAGGTCCTGCTCGGGCCCGCCGAGCGGGTCGAAGTCCTGGTGCAGGCGAGTGCAACCCCGGGCAGCTATCAACTGGTGAGCCTGCCATGGGGCATCGACTACCAAACGCAGCCACAGTTCCTGCTTGGGACGATGGTGGTCGAAGGACCGGCGCTTGTGCCCCAACCTCTGCCAACCGATCTGTTCCCATTCGAAGATCTGAGCCTGGAAACGCCAGATCACTATCGCGTCACCGCCTTCCAGGAACTTGGGCCACCGTTGTTCTTTGCGATCGACGGCAAGCACTTCGATCCGGACCGCGTCGACCAGACGGTCAAGCTCGGGGCGTTGGAAGAATGGCTCGTCAAGAACGAAAGCACGCACTACCACCCCTTCCATATTCACATCAACGACTTCCAGGTTGTGGCGGTGAATGGACAAGCCGTGGAAGCGGACAGTTATGACGACACGATCAATTTGCCGCCCGACAGCGAAGTGACGATTCGCCTGCGTTTTGCCGATTTTGACGGCAAGTTTGTCTACCACTGCCACATCCTTTCCCATGAGGACTTCGGCATGATGGCGACCGTCGAGGTTGTTCCCTAGCGTTTCACCCTACCCCTGCAGATTGACGGAGATTGACCGATGCGTCGTTGGATAACGTTCATGCTTCTTGGAGCGCTGCTATTCAGCAGTGCGCTTGTTTCGCGGTCGCTGTCTGCACAGGACGCGACTCCCGTTCCGGTTCCCGAAGGTTCGCCCCAGGCGTCTCCGGTAACGATTGCGTCCCCCGTGGCGAGCTCACCAGGGATCACCCTGTATGCCGGAGGGCTGGAAAACCCGCGAGGTATGACGTGGGACAGCGACGGCACCATGTATGTCGCCCTCGCCGGAACCGGAGGATCGGTTTCGTTCTCCAGTCCGAAAAGCGACCTGGCGACCCCGATTCCCGATTTCGCTGGCAAAACCGCGAGCGTGGTACGCATCGTCGTGCGGGACGATGTCGTGACGCTCGGTTGCCCGATGGTCGTGGCGAGCGGACTTCCGTCGACCCGCGGCATGAGTGGACACGATCAGGGTCCTGCCGCGGTTGCTGTGCTGGAAGGGACGCTCTACATCCTGCAAGATGGCGGCGATTCGGCCATGCTCTTCCCCGATTTCCCGAACGGCGTCTATTCGGTGGCACCCGATGGGTCGCTCAATCTCGTCGCGGACACCCGAGACTGGATCAAAAAGAATCCAGTTGCGAATCCGGCTTACGACCAGGGACCGGAAGGCGAAACGTTCGCCATGATCGCGGGCGACAGCTTCCTCTGGGTGCTGGAATCGAATAGCGGTCAGTTGCTCAAGGTCACGCCGGATGGAACCATTACCCGCGTTGCTGATTTGTCGGAAGGGCATCCAGTTCCCACTGGATTGACTCGGGCACCAGGCGGCGGTGTCTATGTCTCCTTCCTGATGTCGGCTCCTTATACCGATGGAGGCTCGAAGGTCGTACGGATCGAACCGGACGGCAAAGTAACCGAGGTGTGGAGCGGACTAACGATGGTGACCGCGCTTGCCGTCAGCCCGGCCGGCGATCTGTACGCGCTTGAAATGTCGACCGGGAATACCAAGGAGGTGCCCTATGTTCAACCGAACAGCGGGCGAATCGTCAAGCAAACCGGCCCGAAGACGCTGACAGAGGTGGTGACGGGACTCGACTACCCGATCGCCATGGCGACCGGTCCGGATGGCGCACTCTACGTGTCGACCCCAGCGTTCGGCGCTACTGGTGATCTCGGTGGCATCGTGCGGGTCGATCTGAGCCGAAACCAGCCGATGCACGTCGCGCCGGAGATCGTGGAGATGTCCACCTGTGATGTGCCGACCCCGGAACCAAGGTCGAGCACTATTGGGGGACCCGAGGTGAGTAGCGCCGCGGCGACCGAAATTGCTGCCAGCGCGGCGGGAGCCAGTGACACAACCGATGCTGGAGCGGCTGACGCGGCGAACGCGGGAGGAAAGACCGCAACCGGCGCGTTGTCGGTCGAGATCAAGAACTTCGCGTTCAATTCGAAGGAGCTCGAGGTTCCCGTGGGATCGACCGTGACCTGGACGAATCTCGATTCGGTGGCCCACACCGCAACTGCGGACGAGGGAGCGTTCAATTCAGGCAATCTGAATCCGGGCGAAAGCTATAGCATCGATCTCAAGACCGCCGGGAGCTTTACCTACAACTGCTCCTATCATCCAAACATGCAGGGGACTATCGTCGTCAAATAGGAGTCCTGGAGTCAATGGAAGCGGGGTCCGTAGCTCTTACGGACCCCGCTTCGTCATATGTGGTGCAACGTGATCGACCGTCGGGTGCGCTCATGCCAACGGACATTCGCCCTGCAGCGGGGCGCCGGTGAAATTGCGCTAGAAATGTTTCGTCAGCTCCGGGAAGTGCTCGAGCTGGAGGAAACGCCCGTTCGTGTCCGAAATGTCCTCGATTTCAAGAACCCAGGTGAGCTCGTAGGGGATGAAGACCGCGCCCATCCCGGCACGTAAGGCGGGGTTGATGTCGGAACGGGGTGAATTCCCCACCATCCAGGTGTGGTCGGTGACGGCTCCGACCGTGGAGATGACGTCGATATACGCGCGGACATCCTTCTCCGGCACGATTCCGACGTGATTGAAATGGCGGGAAATCCCGGACCGCTCGATCTTGCTCATCTGCTCGTCTGGGCTTCCTTTCGTGAAGAGCACAAGCTCGTGTCGGGTGCTCAACTCCTCCAGCGTTTCACTGACACCGTGCAGCAGTTCGATGTCTGCATCGAGAATGCTCATCCCGAAGTTGAAAACGTCGTCGAGCTGCTGCTGGTCGATCTCCCGCTCGGAGAGACGGCGATACGCCTCGACCAAATTGCCGGCGTAACTTTCCGCGCCGTACCCCTTAGTTTTTAGATTGGCCAGCTCGATTTCGACGATCACTTGTCGGACGTCGTCTCGACCCAGCGAGGAATGCTTCAGATAATCGATGAACGCCTCAGTGGTACGTTCGAAATAGATGTTGTTGTGCCAGAGGGTGTCGTCTGCATCGATGAGCATGGTCTGGCGAGTTAATCGAAAATTATTCATTTCTTTATGTAGTCCTGTTCTTTGATTAAATGCTTGATTTGAGCGCAACGCGACGTTGATCGACGCTAAAAGATGAGGCGGGTTGGTTCCTATCGTCGCGACTTGCGGTCACCAACGTATACCACCAGCTGCAAGCCCTGGATGTACCATTCCTGTGGTCACCTGCGGCCAAATGATCATAACGAATTCCGGTCCGAGTCTACTTAGCTCGATTCCCGTCTGCCCTGTTCACTCTTGCCATGACCGACCGCAATCGCACAATTTCCCCCTTCATCGCGCACACGATTCGAATCGTTGTGGCAATAGCGCTCGCGCTGACCGTACTCATCGGAAAAGATTGGTCACTCGAAGCGCGGCAAGCTATTTTTGGGCAGCGACAGATCCAGTTCTATGCCCCCTATGCTGGCACCTCCCCGATCTATTTGCCTCCAGTTTTGCTGGTTGCGCACAACGCGGGGAACCAGCAAGAGACAGCGGTTCGAGCAGAAACTCACGACGCCGCCGGGATCGAAGTCGACGTTCGTTATGTCGATGGCGTTCTCTATGCCACGCACAGCGCTCCTGCGAGCTTCATGCCGAAACGTGCCTGGCAAGCGCCCCGCTTGCGCGATGCCTGGATCTATACAGCCGGGGCAACCGTGTTGAAGCTTGACCTGAAATCGACCGGGCAGAACGCGCTCGATTCGCTGGTCAAGTTCATCCTTGCCCGACCGTCCGGACAGCAGCTTCTCATCGTTTCCAAAAGCCCGGATGCGCTTGCCTATCTGGACGAGCAGTTGCCCGATACTCTCCAGATCCTTTCTCTCTCCACCGGAAACGATGTGGATGATTTGCTCCAACACGATGGCCGCATCGACGGCGTGGATGGCATCTCGGTTCCGGAGTGGACGCTTACGCCTTCTCGGGTGGAAGAGCTCAAAGCCCGTGGCTACCTTATCGATGCCTGGACGGTTAACGATGTCACGCGACTCGTCGAGCTGACGGCGATGGGTGTCGACGTGATTACCACGGATAATCTTGCCTTCTTCGATATGGTGGTCGAAACTCCGCTGCAAGCAGCCGACTCCCAACCGTAGCTACCAACTTCGATCGCAATAGTTGCTGCCTCGCACAGGCTCGGGAGCTATCCGATTAGTCTCCAGCGCCGGATGGATCGGCAACCGGTTCGGACGATTTGGGCTTGTTTCTTGATCTGGACTTCGTGTGTCGCACCATCGTATGTGCGGCTTCGCTATCAGGAACCCGCAGCGCCAGAAGTGACCCCACAAATGCGATTCCCGCTGCAGCAAGATACGCCCCATGGTAGGCATTGATGTTCGGCGGTCCGCCGATCGTGCCACCCACGGTCGTTCCGACAATGGCCATCACACTGCCGATCACCGCAATTCCTACTGCGCTACCCAACTGCCGCTGAACGGAAAAGAGCGTCGAAGCGCGGCCGGTTTCCGATTTGGAAATGGTCGCCATGCTGGCCGCCTGATTTGGCAGAAATATGTACGCCATGCAAATGCCGAGCGAAAACATCAGGATGCGCACCGGCCACGGGCCGCCTTCGAGGGTCAACCGCGACATCAGCAACGCGACACAGCCGAGCCCAGCCATGCCCCCGACCATGAGCCGGCGCGGTCCAAACCGGGGATAGAGCCGCGCAACAAGCTGCGTCGAGCAGACGACCCCGATGGCTTCCGGAAACGTTGTCAAACCCGACTCCAGCGGTCCGACACCACGGCCCTCCTGGAGAAACACCGGAGTCACGAAGAGGATGCCCAGAAATGCCGCGGATGAAAAGAACGACACCACGGCGGTCGAACCAAAGAGCTTGTTCTTGAACAAACGCAGTTGCACCATCGGTTCGGTCTTGCGAAGCTCGACAAAGACAAACGTCCCCATGAGCACCGCACCGAGCGCGACAGCGCCGAGTACCAGCGGTGCGGTCCAGCCTTGTCGAGTGCCCTGGTTGAGCGCGAACATCAGACTGGCCAGTCCGAAACCACCCAGTATGAAACCCGCAATATCGAATCCGCCCGGAGCTTCTTCCTTGTGCTCTTCGAGAAAGAGCGCTCCGAATGTGAACGCGGCAACACCCACTGGTACGTTGACCAGGAAGATCGCGTGCCAGGAGAATTGCTCGACCAGAAAACCCCCGACCAAAGGACCGAGCGCGGGTCCGATGATGAGCGCGAACATGAGCATGCGCGAGATGCGTACTCGCTCCTCCGGGGGAAAGGTGCGATAGAGCATTGCCATTCCGACGGGAATGAGCAGGCCTCCGCCGGCTCCCTGCACAATGCGAGTGGCGACCAGCATCTCGTAGCTCTGCGCCATGGCGCTCATCATCGAACCGGCGGTGAAGATCGCCAACGCCAGCAGGAAAATGCGTTTGGTGCCGAAGCGATCTCCCAGCCAGCCTGATGCGGGGATAAACATCGCCATACTGACCAGGTAGCCGATCAGAATGCCCTGCATCTCCGCCGGGGTGCGATCGAACTCATGGCCGAGCGTCGCGAACGCGACGGTGACCATGGTCGAGTCGAGCGAGTTCATCATCATGCCGCAGACGTAGACCACGGCGACGACCAGCTTTTGATTGAGCTTGCGCGAACGCACTTGGGAATCCGATCGAACGTCCAGCAGGAATACAGTACGGCACATAATGAGCAAGCGGGTTCAGCGGCCTAGGATACTCCGTTGCTGGAATGCATCAAACCTGATATGCATCGCGATGCACCAATTCCACTGACGTTATTCAGCGGGCTTTCCCAAGAGGATCCGGGGCCGGCGGCGTATGATAGGAAGTGGAAGGTTCGCCGGGCTCGAATCCCGAGTTTGTTCCATGAGCAGCAAAACAAGGAGCAGTTAATGGTCGACGTCGCCAGTCGAATTACACATGTGCTCGACCCGCTTTCGGTCGATGAGATCGCGGAAGTCGTTCGACTCGTCCGTGCCTCCGGAGAGGAAACCGATGGATTCCTCTATAGCTCGGTCGAGCTGATGGAACCGCCCAAGGCGGTCGTCCTTGCCATGGAGGGTGCATCGCCGAATGGCCAGATCGACCGTGTCGCAAAAGCGGTCGTGATCGACCAGGTGAAACGTCGCAATCTCGAATTTTTCGTGTCGCTCACTCATGGCAAGATCCTCGATCGTTCGATCATCTCTGCGGGGCAGCCACCGTTCACCATGCCAGAGATTTTCAGTATCGAGACGGCCGTCCGTCAGCACGACGGATTCCGAGCCGCTATGGCACGACGCGGAGTCACCGATCTGGATCTCTGTTGGATCGATCCCTGGACCACAGGTTCTTACGATGACGAGCAGGATTTCATCGATCGTCGCTGGGTGCGCGGTCTTGTTTGGGTGAAGGACGGTCACGATGACGACAATGGCTATGCCCATCCGGTTGAGAATCTTTGCATCCTCTTCGATCTGAACACGCAGGAAATCATCCGGATCGACGATTTCGATCCGATCGTTCCCATACCGAAGCAACGAGGCAATTACGAGCCGAAAGATGTTGGCCCAATGCGGACCGGCCTCAAGACCCTTGACATCATTCAGCCCGACGGCGCGAGCTTTGACGTCGAAGGGAACCTGGTGACCTGGCAGAAATGGCGTATTCGGGTTGGGTTTACGGCACGTGAAGGATTGGTGATACGTACCGTTGGCTGGGACGATGGCGAGCAGGTTCGCTCGATCATGTACCGTGGTGCGGTTTCGGAAATGATCGTGCCCTATGGCGATCCGGCCATGATCCACGCGCGCAAGAACGTGTTCGATATCGGTGAGCTCAATTTGGGAGCACTCGCCAATTCGCTCACGCTTGGATGCGACTGCCTGGGTGAGATCTACTACTTCGATGCCGCGCTGGTTGACGCGCACGGCAACCCCTACACCCTGAAAAACGCAATCTGCATGCACGAAGAAGACTTCGGTGTGCTCTGGCGACACTACAACTGGCGCACGGAGAAAACCGAAGTGCGCCGTTCCCGCCGGCTCGTCATCTCGTCCTTTTCCACCATCGGCAATTATGATTACGGGTTCTTCTGGTACTTCTATCAGGATGGCAACATCGAGTGTGAGGTCAAGCTCTCCGGCATTCTGTCGACTGGCGCCGTGAAGCCGGGCGATAAACCGACACATGGGCAGCTCCTGAATGCCGACGGGCTCTACGGACCGATTCACCAGCATGTCTTCAACTTCCGCCTCGATCTCGATATCGACGGCGTCGACAATTCGATCTATGAGGAGCACGCCGAAGCGGACGAGCAGGGACCAGCAAACCCGGTGGGTTCTGCCTACCGCAACGTCAGGACGACGCTCAAGACTGAGCTGGAAGCGCAGCAGCTCATCGATCCGTTGCGTGGACGAACCTGGAAGGTCGTCAATCCGAACAAGATGAATGCGGTTGGTGAACCGACCGGATACCGGCTGGTTCCGCACGGCAACGTCGGATCGTTCGCGCCAGCCAGTTCCAGTATCGGAAAACGGGCAGCATTCATGTCCAAGCACCTCTGGGTGACGCCGTTTACTGAGGGTGAAATGCACGCAGCCGGCGATTATCCGAACCAACACCCCGGTGGCGATGGATTGCCTGCCTGGACGGCGGACGATCGCTCGATCGAAGATACCGACATCGTCGTCTGGTACTCACTCGGCTCGCATCATCAGCCTCGCCCGGAAGACTGGCCGGTGATGCCGGTGGCGTATACCCGCTTCATGCTTATGCCGTCGGGATTCTTCGATCAGAATCCGGCTCTGGACGTTCCGGCGCCCGAGCCGAAGCATACGAATGGGCATTGCTGCCACTAGCGGACAAGCGCGAGGATCAATAGATCGCGAAAGCGGGGTGGCTGGAAGGCCACCCCGCTTCAGTTTCGTTTCACTTACGGCTTGTCGCGTCTACGCGCTCGCTTGCACCTGTGCGCGCTTGCGTTCCTTGGCGCGATCGTCCGCGTTCAGGAGGCGCTTGCGCAGTCGGTAGGCTTTTGGCGTGACTTCGAGCAGCTCATCATCGGCCAGGAAGTCGAGTGATTGCTCCAGGCTCAGAATGACTGGCGGGGTGAGCTTGATGGCGATGTCAGAGGTGCTGGAACGAATGTTGGTGAGTTTCTTCGCTCGACAAACGTTGACTGCCAAGTCGCCCTGACGCGGTTGCTGCCCAACGATCATCCCCGCGTAGACCTCAGTCTGCGGCTCGATAAAGATGACTCCGCGTTCCTGCGCGTTTGCGATACCGTTGGCCAGCGAGATGCCGGTTTCCGAGGCAACCAACGCACCGGTGCGCTGCGAATCGATTGCACCATAGAAGGGCTCGAAGCCGATCAATCGGGAGGCAATCACGCCATTCCCCTTCGTGGCGGTCAAAAAGGAGTTCCGCAATCCGATCAGGCCACGGGTCGGAATAGCGAACTCGAGGCGTACGTTTCCGCGCCCGTCATTGACCATATTCATCATTTGCGCGCGACGGCCGCCGACCAGATCGGTGACCGGTCCCACGAAGGGCTCGGTGGTATCGATCAACAGATGCTCGATCGGCTCATACGTTTTACCGTCCACCTGGCGTGTGATCGCCTCGGGACGAGAAACCTGGAACTCGTATCCTTCGCGACGCATGGTTTCGATGAGAATCGAGAGATGGAGCTCACCGCGGCCGGAAACCGAGAAGACATCGGCTTGCTCGGTCGCGGCCACGCGCAGTGAAAGATTCGTTTCGAGCTCGCGGAAGAGCCGCTCTCGCAGTTGGCGGGAGGTCGAGAACTTTGCTTCTCTCCCTGCGAACGGCGACGTATTCACCCCGAACGAAAGCTTCAGGGTGGGTTCTTCGATCAAGACCGGAGTGAGGGCATCGGGCGCGTTCGGATCGGTGAGCGTGGCACCGATCTTGGCATCCGAAAATCCGCAAATGGCAACGATGTCTCCGGCGGATGCGTCCTGGATCTCTCTGCGCCGCAGTCCGTCAAAGGTTTCGAGTGTCGTAATACGCTGGCGGGTCTGCTCACCATCTGGATCGATCTGCAGCATGACATCGCCGGACCTGATGGTTCCGCGTTGAATGCGCCCGATTGCGACCCGTCCCCGGTGTTTGTCGTAGTCGAGCGAAGCAATCAGCATTTGTGCCGGAGCCTGATCATCGACCGCAGGACAGGGAATCGCTTTCAGGATAGTGTCGAGCAGGGGGCGCAAATCTTCTTGCAAGGTCTCAGGTGTGAATCCGGCGCGACCCTCGCGGGCTACGGTGTAGATGACCGGGAATTCGAGCTGGTCGGAATGACTGGCCAGATCGAGGAAAAGATCCTGGGTCAAGCCGACGACCTCTTCTGCACGCTGAGCTGGGCGATCGATCTTGTTGACCACCACGATCGGTTGCAGGCCGATCTCGAGCGCGCGCTGGAGGACGGTGCGGGTTTGTGGCATCGGTCCTTCCACTGCGTCGACCAGCAGCAGGCATCCGTCGGCCATATTCAGGACTCGCTCGACTTCTCCGCCGAAGTCGGCGTGGCCGGGAGTGTCGATGATGTTGATCTTTACGCCTTCATAAAAGACGGCGGTGTTCTTGGCGAGGATGGTGATACCCCGCTCGCGCTCCAGGTCGTTCGCATCCATGATGAGCTCGCCGGCGGCATCTGGATCGCGAAAAATATTCGATTGCTTGAGCAAGCCGTCGACCAGGGTCGTCTTACCATGATCGACATGAGCGATGATCGCGACGTTGCGGAGATTGGTTGCAAGCGTATCGTGGCCCATGCGGCGCTCTTCCTCTTTTAAACGGGATTCGACTTCTGCTGTCATCTGATTTGTTGGTCTCATGTTGGGATGGATGCGCGGCTGGACACAAAAAAGCGCCAGATTCGCGGACTTCGGCGACCGGCGCAACCTGCATAGTTTGACAGAAGAAACGATTCGAATCCAGTTTTGTCAAGAATTGTGTTCGAAGACGTCGGCTTTTGTTCACAAGATTTCACGAAGTCTGACATGAGTTGACATTCTTCACATGAATGCTAGAATTTCTAGTAAGACATCTTACAAACCAACTGAACAGGGCAAACGTGAGCAAGACGGCAGACGCTGCGCCACAGTCTATTCCTTCGACCTTCAACGGCATTCGTCCGATCGAATCGGTTTCGCTCGTGGCCGAGGTGCACACGCGTTTGCAGGAATACATCGTCGAGAATGAGCTGCAGCCGGGTGATCGGCTGCCTTCAGAAGCTTGGCTCGCCTCGCAGATGGGTGTTGGGCGTCCCCTCATTCGAGAAGCTTTGAGCGGACTCGAAGCCGTGGGCCTGATCGAAACCCGCAAGGGCGTTGGCCGCTTTGTAAAGGCGCGCGCGGTCGAGTCCTACCTTGGCTATCTGACTTCGGATTTTCTCATCCGCTCCTTTTCCGTCAAGGATCTGGCGGAAACGCGGTGCTTGCTGGAAATCGCCGCGGTCAGCGGTGCAGTCGAACAACTCACCGATGAGGATTGTGCGAAAGTGCTTGCCTATCTCGACGACATGCGGGCGAGCTACAGAGAAGGATATTCTGACACGCACGCCGATATTGGAATGCACCGAGTCATCATGAGCCGTGCCGATAACACGATCATCGCCGCTTTGCTCGATGCGGTGTATTCCCTCGCCGTTAATCGCGATCCCGATCGGCATCCCGTTGTCACCCAGGCGCATCAGGATCTTCTCGAACACGAGTTGATTGCCAGCGCCGCCGTGCGGCGGGACGGAGAAGCCGCGCGCGAGGCGCTAATCGCGCATTTTGAAACTACTGCTCATCGAATTGGTTTCCGGCCGCTTTGGCGCAATCTCTATGGAAAGGAGCGTAGCTGACTTGGCCGCCGGCCCAGTGTAGCGCCGGCACGTCGGATTCTTCGTTGTGAAGCAACCGCTTCGTCAGACGTTCAAAAGGAGTACAGATGAACGAGAAACATTTTGGTATCGATACGCTACTTTCGGGGGCGAAATCGGGTGAGCTCTCCCGTCGCGACATCCTGAAGGGTTCAGTTGCCCTCGGCCTCGGATTGCCGTTCGGGATGGCGCTGGTCAATTCCGGCTCGGTGGGCGCCCAGGACACAATGACCCTCAGCTTCGATGCGGGCGCCACCCAGGGTGGTGGTGGCAAGCCGAACGGGGCAGCCGTTGACTATAGCTACATCATCAATGGGGGGAACCAGTTCGAGATCAACCGTATGGTCGATGCTCGGCTGGTGACGATTTCCGCGGATCTTCAGGGCTACGTCGGAGACCTGGCTGAGTCGTGGGAAATCGCCGACACCACCGCAACTTTCAAGCTGCGAGACAACGCGGTATGGCACGATGGCACTCCGGTTACATCCAAGGATGTCGTCTTTACCATCAATATGCTGACCGATCCGGCCACCACGTCCCGCTGGGGCTCGTCGTTCCGCAACGTCAAAGGCTATGCCGAAGCGCAGGCCACTCCAACGGCAGGGCCGACTTCACTCTCCGGCGTGACGGCGCCCGACGATTACACGGTTCAGATCGACCTTCAGCAGCCTGATTCCGGCATGCTGGCCGGGTTCATGTTCATCAGCATCATGCCCGAACACATTCTGGGCACGGCCGATCGAGCGACCATCACCGAGCTTCCATTCTGGACAACGAGTGAGCGGGTGGGCGCTGGACCGTTCAAGTTCACCAACCTGGTCGAAGGCGAGCGCGTTGAGCTGGTTGCCAACGAGCAGTATCACTTTGGCGCACCCGCCATCAAGAACTTGAATCTGCTCTTCTTCTCCAGCGCCGAAACGTCGCTGGCTGCATTCCAGCAAGGTTCCAGCCTGGCTGCCCCGATGACAATCAACGATGTCGAGCTGGTGAGCGGTATCGATGGGGCCGAATCGATCGGTTTCCCGGCTGGCGTTGGATACATTGCCTACAATCTCTACCAGGATTACCTGGCCGATCCACGGGTTCGACAGGCAATGGCGTATGCGATCGACAAAAAGACGATCGCCGAAACGCTCTTCCAGGGGCAGGTCGAGGCCGTTTCCACTGAGATTCCGTATGTCACCTGGACGCAGCCCGAAGACGCGAATCCCTACGACTACGATCCTGAGAAAGCCATGGCGCTGCTCGAAGAAGCCGGCTGGACGGGCGAACACACCCTGGGTTTCTGGTACTACTACACCGATCCCATCACCGCCTCGGTGATGGAAGCGATGCAGCAATATCTGCAGGCAGTCGGAATCAACACCGAACTCAAATTCGACGACGGTTCTGGCGTACGCACTCAGGAAGTTGCCGACAAGACCTGGGATATGATCTACGGATCGTTCGGTGCGCAACCGGCGCCCAGCAACCTGACCGCCGTTTGGGGTCCTCCAGGCTATCCCACCTACGGCTATAGCAGCGCCGCCTTTGACGAGGCGATGAATGCCGCATTGCTGACGTACGACCAGGACGAGCAGGCGGGTTTCTACAAGACTGCTATCAAGATCCTCAACGAAGAATCGCCGAACGTTTGGCTCTTCAACCGCCAAAACCTCGTGGCGGTCAACACGGGGAAACTCGAGAACTCCGTCTGGGGTCCGGGCCACATCATGTGGCTGAACAACGCCCAGGATTGGGAAGTCGTCGAGTAGTTTGCGATTGCCTGGGAGCGCATAGGGCGCTCCCAGGCTCTCAACTTTTGATTTTTCGAGTCACCGCACGCAGGATCAGATTCCTTGGCCAGTTACGTCCTTCGCCGGCTTTTTCATGCCCTGACCATCCTGCTCGGGGTCAGTATCCTGGTGTTCATTTTTGTCGAGCTGGCGCCGGGTGACGCGGTCGACTCCCTCATGCCACCGGAATCGATGTCCACCCCCGAAGCCAAAGAAGCCATGCGCGAGCGGCTGGGACTGAACGACCCCGCCCCGCTTCGCTATGTGCAATGGCTGGGACGCGCAGTCCAGGGAGACATGGGGTACTCGTTGACTTCACGAAAACCGGTCACCGACATCATCATGGCTCGGCTCCCAAAGACGCTGTTGTTGGTAGCGACCGCAATGGTGTTCTCGATCGTCGTCGGTATTTCCACCGGCATTCTTTCAGCGATCAAGCAGTACACGATCATCGACTATCTGGCGACGTTTTTTTCTTTCTTCTGGCTCTCAGTGCCGGGGTTCTTCCTTAGTTTATTGATGATCTATGTCTTTGCCGTGAAGTTGAACTGGTTTCCCGTGTTTGGGGCGTCGTCGCCCAATGCCGCGCATCCGGTACTCGACCGAATCCACCATCTGATCTTGCCGGCCGCGGTGCTCGGGCTCGAGCTGGCGGCAGCCTTGACCCGCTATACCCGCGCCAGTTTGATCGAAGTCATGCGCGCCGACTACATGCGAACTGCCCGCGCCAAGGGGCTGACGGAATGGGTGGTCATCATTTCACATGGGCTCAAGAATGCGCTCATCCCGATCATCACCGTGATCGCGTTCCGTCTGCCCTATCTCCTGAGTGGAGCGGTGATCATCGAAACGGTCTTCCAGTGGCCCGGGCTCGGCTTGCTGACCCTAACTGCTGCCAATCAAAAGGATTACCCGCTCATTCTGGCGTTGACCATGGCTGTAACCATTCTGGTGGTGATCAGTAGCTTCTTTGCCGATCTGGCGTATTCCATTGCTGATCCCCGGATCCGCCTCGGATGAGCAGCGCTGCACTCGCCACGTTCGGTTCCCAGCCGCATGCCCTCGACGAGATCACAACGCGTCCCGGATTCTGGAAGCGTTTTTCCCGTCACAAGGTTGCAGTGATCAGCCTGGCATTCCTGGTTTTTATGGCGATCGCCGCGGTGCTGACCCCTTTCATCTCTCCCTATGACCCCTACGCGATGAGTTTGGTGGACGCGAACCAGCCACCGAGCCTTCAGCACCCATTGGGGACCGACAAGCTGGGCCGCGACACCCTCACCCGTGTCTTCGTCGGCGGTCGAGTCTCGATTGCGGTCGCGCTGGCGGCCGTCGCAATCAGTTCCTCATTGGGGACGGTGCTGGGACTCCTGGCAGGCTACCGGGGAGGCTGGGTCGACACCGTCGTGATGCGGATCACCGATATCTTCATGGCGTTCCCGCTTTTCGTCCTGCTGATCGTTTTGGTTTCCATGCTCGGACCCAGCGCGCGCAATGTCGTGATCATCCTTGGGTTCTTTAGTTGGATGGGCGTTGCGCGGCTTGTCCGTGGGCAGGTGCTCTCTGTCATGAACCAACCCTATATCGAAGCGGCAACGTCAACCGGGGTGCGGACGGGGCGGATGGTCTCGCGCCACATCCTCCCGAACAGCTTCGTGCCGATCGTCGTGGCCAGCACACTCGGGGTGGCCAACGCCATGCTCTCCGAGGCGGCGTTGTCCTTTCTCGGGTTGGGAATCCAGCCGCCAACTCCGTCATGGGGCAACATGCTGAACTCCGCTCAATCGCTCCAGGTGCTGATCAATGAGCCTTGGGTCTGGATCGGTCCTGGTCTGGCTATTGCCCTGACTGTGCTGAGCATTAATTTTCTGGGCGACGGACTGCGTGACGCCCTCGATCCGCATATATAGGAAAGAAGGAGTAGCCCAAGGTGGCGTTCGGCACCGTGATTCGCAATGGAACAATCGTCGATGGATCGGGCACGATGCCACGTTATGTGGCGGACATTGCCATCGATGACGGACTCATCGTCGCGATCGGCGATTTGAGCGACCAGCAGGGCACCGTCGAGATCGATGCTACTGGTCTGACCGTAGCGCCTGGGTTCATCGATGTGCATATTCATTCCGAGGTGGCACTGATCTCTCCGGCTACGCCGAATCGCTATGGCTCAGTACGCCAGGGTGTGACGACGCAACTTTTGGCCCCAGACGGGTTCGGCTGGCAGCATTTGGATGGCGAGCTATTCCGGCAGATGTGGGATTACACCCGCTTTGCCACCGGCGATGCCGATCTGGGTGGCCCCTGGCCACGTGCGACCGATTATCTCGACATCTTCCCAGGGCATACCCCGGTGAACGTGGTTCCTGAGGTGCCTCACCTGCCGATACGGCTGGCGGCGATGGGATGGGACGATCGACCGGCCACCGACACCGAGCTCGACGTGATGCGAGAGCTCACACAGGAGTGGCTCGATGCTGGCGCGGTCGCATTCAATACCGGGCTGGATTATCAGCCGACCGCCTTTGCCGATACCCGCGAGCTGATCGAGCTTTCCAAGGTAGTCGCGGAAGCCGGAGCGATCTACGCCGCACACATTCGCTACAACATTCTGGGTCGTGCTGCCGCCTGGCGCGAGACGTTCGAGATTTCCCGAGAAGCGGGTATTCCCATTCATATCTCGCACGAGACGGTCGATGACGTTACCCGTCCATTATTGGAAGAAGCTGCCGGAACGATCGACGTCTCATTCGAGTCGTATATGTATCCGGCCGGATGCACGCATCTTGCCATGACGCTACCGACCTGGGCGCAGGCCGGTGGCACCGATGCCGTCTACGAGCGGTTGCAGGATCCGCAGACGCGGGCCGAGCTGACCGAATTCCTCCAGGAATCCCTGACCGTTTCGGAAGGACGTCCGGGGAAGCTCACCATTGCCGCCAACCAGAGTGGGAGCCATATCGGCCGCACCCTGGGAGAGGTCGCAGAGGAAGAAGGGCTGCCGATGGGCGAAGCCGCCATGAAGATGCTGCTGGCCGAGCACCCCTTTGCGCTGATGATTTATCACCGAAACTTTGGTCCCGAGGTTGCCGAGCCGATTGCGCGCGAGACCTTCCAGCATCCCGCCATGATGGTCGCCAGCGACGGCATCTATCACGGAACGTTCTCGCACCCGAGGTCGAATGGTTGTTTCGCGCGCGCGATTCGAATGGGCGTGCGCGAGATGCAAGCAGTCTCGCTCGAGGAAGCGATCTGGAAGATGTCCGGCTTCCCGGCGACCCGTTTCCGGGTTCCCAACCGCGGGTTCGTACAAGATGGTTATGCCGCCGATCTTGTGATATTCGACGCTGCCACGATTGCTGATGGCGCCACCTGGGAACGACCGCTCGAAAGCCCGACGGGAATCGAGCTTGTCATGGTGGGCGGCGAAACGGTTGTGCGGCAAAACGTGCCAACCGGCGCGCTGCCCGGGAAAGTGCTGCGGCGGCAGGACGCGACACTGCCGGTATGACGCATACGATGCGCACGATCATTGTTGGTCACGAGCACTATCACGTCACTGGCTGGGTCGAAACTCTCGGTCTCTTTCCGCAGCGGATCGAGATCGTAGGTCGCTATGACCCCGATCCAGCGCGTGCCGATCGGGATCGTCCTGACTTCGCTGACCCAGGTTTGCCGCAGGTATTTCCGGCATGGTTCCTCGACATTCCGTTTTACTCGAGCCTGGATGAATTGATCCGCGAAACCCGGCCCGAGTTGGCGATGGTTACCCTGCAGAACCGCGTGGCTCCGGATGCCATCGTGAAGCTGGCGCAGGCGGGATGCCACGTCATCGTTGACAAGCCTGGTGCTCTGACCGCCGCAGGGGCAAATCGATCAGTGGAGGCCACTCGCGCGAATGGTGTGAAGCTGGCAGTTGCGTTTACACGACGTTACGGCCGTGCCTGGCAGACAGTTGCGGCCGAAATCGAACGAGGACGGCTCGGGCGCGTCCTCTCGTCGGAAGCCATTTTCGTCACGTCTTCGGTGCACGTGCGCGATCCAAAAAACCCGATCTTCGACCGAACGGCGATGGGCGGGGGCATCCTGCATTGGTTAGGCATCCACGATATCGACCTGATCCAGTGGCTCTCGGGTGAGCCAATTGTCGACGTGCAAGCGATGGCTGCCACTGTGAGTGGTGCTGCGATCGATGTCGAGGACACGATCTCGATTCAGTTTCAATTGGCTGGTGGCGCAGTAGGCACCATGCATTTTGCCTATGCGCTACCCCGCACTGGTGGTGCTGGATATATGGCTCTGCGAGGGGAGCATGCGTCGGTAACGATCGATGCCACCGGTACGATCGAATGGATCGGACCCGGCAGCGTAGCCGATCCATTGCGGATTGAAACGACATCGAGTGAGGTGGTTCGCTTGCCAGGCTATGGCTCGGCCGGCGCCCAGATCGTTTCCGACATGCTGGAAGCGATCGCAAACGATCGGGACCCACTTGCTACCGGTGAAGATGCCAGGAATGCCCTGCGGGTGGTCGATGCCGCCTATGCCAGCGCAACCAGCGGGAGGCGAGTTTCGATCGATACGGAACGTGGTGCCAAGGGAGCTCGATGATGAGAGAGTCATTACGCGGCGTCTGGGTGGCGATGCCGACTCCCTGGCAGTCAGATGGCACCGTGGATACGGGAATCGTACGTGAGCTGGTACAACGCTATGCCTCGGCGGGACTGCACGGTGCGTACACCACCGGAACCGATGGCGAAGTGCACGTCATGGAAGTGAACGAATTGCGACAGCTCGTCGAGCCGTTCGCCACCGCGTCACTCGAGGTCGGATTACCTGCTCAGGTCGGTTGTGGTTGGTCGCATACCAACGGCGTGATCGAGCGGGCTCGTGTCGCGTCCGAGTTCGGGATCGCCATGATCCAGGTCACGCTGCCGTCCTGGATTCCTTTGAACGATGAGGAATTGGTGCGCTTTTACGGCGCCATCGGCGACGCGCTCCCAGATCTCTTGCTCATCCACTACAACATCATGCGCAGTGGCCGCATGTTGAATGGTGCGGACTTTGCCCGCGTCCATGAAGTTGCGCCCGGTCTGGCCGGCAGTAAACACACCGGCGGAAACATCTCGCTGCTCATGGACATTGTCGATGCGACCCCCGGCATGGCGCATTTCATGGTGGACGCCGATATCGTAACCGGCGCACTTTTCGGTTCGCCCGGTTACTACTCGTTCATTGCCAATACATCACCGGCGTTCGCGCTCGAAATGATGGACGCTTGCGAACGAGGCGATTGGGGAGCGGCTGCCGAGCACGCGAAGCTCTGCCGGCGGTTTTTCCGCCGCTGGTTGCCAATGTGCGCCGATATCAACTCGTCATCTGCATTGGCCAAAATCGCGACTGCGGCCGGAATTCTCCCCGAGCTGCCACTGGCTATCAAGGAACCCTATATCAGTGGCACCCAGCGACATGTCGAGGAGCTGCGGATGTTGCTGCAAACAGAGTTTCCTGAGCTTATCGACCCACAGTTTTCGTAACGAATCACCCGAGAAGGAGCGTACATGACTACATATCGTGTCGGTATCGTTGGACTGAGCTGGATTACCGCCGATCTGGCTGGACCCGGAACGCATCCTGTGCTCGGCAATGCCATGCCAGGGACGCATCTCAGCGGCATGGCGCGTATTCCGGAGGTCCAGGTTGTTGCAGGATGCGACATCAGCGAAGGGGCTCGAAATCAATTCATCGAGCGTTGGGGATCGACCTGGCCCGATCTGCTTGTCTTCGACGACTACAACGCCATGTTGCAAGATGTTCCGCTGGACATCGTTGCCGTCGCGACTCCGGATCATTTGCACGCCCCGGTCGTCAAAGCTGCGGCTGCCGCCGGCGTGAGAGCGATCTTCTGTGAGAAGCCGATTTCGACCCATATCGACGAAGTCGACGACATGCTGGTGGCCATCGAAGACCACGGCATCGTCGTCAATGTCAATCACACGCGACGCTGGAATCCAACCTGGGTTGCCGCTCGCGAAGTGTTGCGAGCGGGCCGAATCGGGGACCTGGTGACCGTCATCGGAAAGATTGGTGGCGAGCGCGCCATGCTTTGGCGCAACGACAGCCATCTGATCGATATCATGAACTTCTTCGCTGAGGCCAATCCAATCTGGGTGGTGGGTGAGCTCGAAGCCGCGCATGCAGACTACGGCACGCGCTATCACGGCGATGGCGGACGTGACGCCGCGCTCGAACCGGCAGCCAATGCTTTTTGGGCATATGACTCAGGCGTTCGCGCGTTTCTCAGTGGAATGAAAACAGCCGTGCCCTTTCTCGAAGTCGAGCTGATCGGTTCTACTGGAACGATAACGGTCAGTGATTCGCAAGCCTGGCTGCGCGAGCGCATGGACGAAGGGGTGATGACGAGCCCGATCCTGCCGAGCTATTCCATGGTCGGGATGCAGGCCGCAGTCGTCGATCTGATCTCATCCCTGGAAAACGGGACTGAACCGCAATCGCCTCCGAGGGAAGCTCGCAAGGTGGTGGCAATCATCGAAGGCATCCTCGAGTCACAGGCGAACGGAAACAACCGAATCGATATCAGCTAGCTCCATGCGCATCATCGATCAGGGAATCATCTACGACGCGAAGAGCGCTCCACCCGACCGACGCTCGTGCGCGTTTACATCGTTGGCCGCTCTCAGCGACGGCTCTTTTCGTTGCTCGTTTCGCGCAGCCCCGGGCCGAGATCTACCCGGCGGCAAGGTTCGCATCATGGGGAGCGCGAATGGTCGCGATTGGGAAGTGGTTCATCCCGGTTTGACCCATCGACTGGATGGGATCGAAGGCGATATGTATGCCGGGTATCTCGCGGAGCTAACGCAGGGGGTATTGACGGGTTCGTTCGTCTGGGTCGACCGTTCCAATCCCGCACTGTCGTTCGTCCATCCGGAAACCGCCGGCGTCCTGGAGATGCGGAATCTAACCGCCACATCGATTGACGGTGGCGCTACGTGGAATGACTGGCGTGAGCTCGACCTGGGACCCGAACACGGATGTTCGTGCACCGGCCCGATGTTCGAGCCAGAAGCTAATGTTCTCGCCTTTCCCTACGAAACCTGGAAGTCCTATGACGATCCCTCGCCCGGCTCGCACACGGCTTCCCTGCGGTTGTCGCGGGACGGCGGGCTGACCTGGGGGGAACGGCGCATTGTCGCGGCTGACCCTGATGACTGCATTTTTTATTGGGATCAACGTATCGCTGTTCACCCGGAAACGGGCGAGTTGGTCGCGATGTTCTGGACCCATGACCGCAAATGCGGCGCGGATATCGACAATCACATTGCATGGAGCCCTTCCGTCGAAGCCGACTGGAGCCGGCCGGTGTCGACTGGATGGTCTGGTCAGCATTGCCAACCGCTCGCGCTTGGCGGCGATCGACTCGCTGCGATTCACACCGAGCGAACACCCCCTGGAGGAATCATCGTTCGGATGAGCGATGACTTTGGAAAGAGCTGGCGTGACGACCAACCGTTGCGTATGTATGAACCGCCGGCCAAACCGTCGACCGATCGCGAAACATTTCAGGAATTCTGGCAATCGATGATGGCTTGGCCGTTCGGTCATCCGCGCGCGGTTGTGACGCCGGAGGGCGATTTACTGGCCGCCTGGTATGCCGGATCTGATGATGTGATCGGGATGCAGTGGGCCCGTATTGGAATCGAACGTTAGCAACAGAACAGGAAAGGCAAGCATGACCATTTCCCACGAACAGCTCGCGATCGAAGGCGGGGCACCGGTCCGCTCGACGCCACTTCCGGGGCACGACCGAATGATGGGTCAGGAAGAGCTCGATGAGCTGGCTTCGGTGATCCGCTCCGGGCAACTGGGGCGCCACGGCGGAACCAAGGTCAAGGAACTGGAACGCGCTTTTGCCGAGCGGTACGGAGTGAAGCACGCCATCGCAGTATCGTCCGGATCGGCGGCCGATCATACAGCGATTGCCATGATCGATCCTGAACCAGGCGATGAGATCATCACCACTCCGTGCTCTGATTTCGGCACGATTCTCGGCATCCTTTTCCAGAACGCGATCCCGGTGTTTGCCGATCTCGACCCGCAGACGCTTTGTCTCGATCCGGCCTCGGTCGAAGCAAATATTACGCCGCGTACCCGCGCAATTCTGGCAGTGCACCTCTTCGGTGGACTTGCCGATATCGACGCACTCAAGGAGATTGGTGACCGGCACGGCATTCCCGTTATCGAGGACTGCGCGCAAGCGCAGCTTTCCGAGCTCGATGGTCGACTGGCCGGCACGATCGGAACGATCGGTTGTTTCAGTTTCAACAACACCAAGCATCTGAACTGCGGCGAAGGCGGCATGGTCATAACCAACGACGACGTGCTGGCGCGCCGGGCCCGGTTGTTTGCTGACAAGGCATGGCCGCGCGATGAGGACGAACGATATAGCCTCTTTCTGGGCCAGAACTATCGGCTGAACGAGCTGGAAGGCGCGGTGGCCCTGGTAGGACTACGCCGTCTCGATGAAAACGTCACGGCGCGGCGAAACGCAGTAGAGGCGATTTTCGAACGGATCGCTGGCGTGCCGGGTATCGAGATTCCAGAGGCGCTTTCGGGAGCCCGATCGAGTTACTGGATATTGCATCTCTTCGTCGAAGAGCATATTGATCCTGCCGAAGTAGCCGCCGCATTGGAGGCCGAGGGAATTCCTTTTTCCGCCCGCTATGTCACCCCGCTCTACACGTGGCCGGTGCTGCGCGATGCGAACACGTACGGAAAATCACGTTTTCCGTTCGATTCACCCTATACCAACCGACCCTTCGACTACGCGCCGGGGCTTTGTCCTGAATTCGAAGCGCGGCGGGAGCGCATGATTCTGATTTCGGTCGACGAGCAATGGACAGAAGCGGACGCAATCGATGTCGCGGCTGCCATCCGCAAAGTGCTCCCTCACTTCGCTGATCGCAACTAATGGGACCCGAATCTTTGTTACAACTTTCACGCACGTTTGAAATTCCCTCCATTCAACTGTAAGATGTCTGACGATCATCGGTAATCGGCGTGTGACATTCTCTTGACCATGCAAATGGTATGAGTTTGCCATAGGCGCTCAGCTGAACTGAGCGCATCGCATACATTCGAAAGGAGGATCCACCCGCAGATCCGCCGGATTGCTTATTTCCGGCTTTCTCGTCGATTCGATCGAAACCCATTCGGCGCCCAACGTTTGGCCCGTCGATCAACCTCCAAGGAAGGAGAACGGATTGAGATCACGAATTCGATTCCAACGGCCGATGCAATGGCTCGGTATCTTCGCGCTGATGGCAGCACTCATTGCGCCATCAGTAGCACTCGCCCAGGATGCGACACCTGAGGCAGGCGGCGGCGGTGTCCTTGTCGGCGCGTTCGATGTCGGGCCAGGTGGCTGTCCCGAGTGCCCGAACCCGCTGCAAGCGGGTGCAGGATTCACCTGGTTCGAAAAATACTTCTCCAAACTCATGCTCTACACACCAGACTTCTCGTCGATCGAAGGCGAGCTGGCTGAGAGTTGGGAGATCAACGAAGACGCCACTCAGTACACGATCAAGCTGCGTGACGGCGTGACGTGGCATGACGGCGAGCCGTTCACCTCGGCAGACGTCAAGTTCACCATTGAGACCGCTGCCAGCCCAGAGGTTGCCAGCTACATTGGCGCCAAGTTTGCAGGGGTGACCTCGATCGAGACGCCAGACGACCAAACGGTCGTCCTCAATCTCGATACGGGAAATATCACGCTGCTCGACGCATTCACCTTCCTGGTGATGTTGCCTGAACATGCGCTGAAGGACATTCCCCTGGCCGACCTGAACACCTCGTCCTGGTGGCTTGAGAACCCGATTGGAACAGGTCCGTTCAAATGGAAGTCCTACGTGCCCGCTCAGTACATCGAGCTCGAAGCGTTCGACGACTACTGGCGCGGACGCCCGGCACTGGACGGCATCATCAACCGCTTCTTCCCTGAAGCAGGCAGCTCGGTAATTGCGCTGCGTTCCGGCGATATCGGCTTCACCTATATGACGCTTGATGAGGCGCTCGGTCTCGAGGGTGAGGACGGATTCACGGTCCTTTCCGGTCCGTCCCAGGTGCTCAACTACCTTGGCTTCGATCTGACCGATCCGCGTTTCGCCGATGAGCGGGTTCGCCAGGCATTCATGTACGCCCTCGATCGCCCAACCATTGTCGAGCAGCTTTATGGCGATCAGGCCACCCTGGCCAATTGCGCCTACATCCTGCCGCAGTACGTTCCGGATGGTCTCAATGACTACGCTCAGGACGTCGATACGGCCAAGCAGCTCCTCTCCGATGCGGGCTTCGATTCGAGCCAGCCGGTTGAGATCCTCACCTACTACGCCGACCAACTATCGCAGGACGTGCTGGTGACGATTCAGCAGTTCATGGCCGATGCTGGCGTGACGGTCGAGATTCGTTCGGTCGATACCCCGACCTACAATCAGATCGCCCCGGATCCGTCGCAGTGGGATATGACCTTTGCCGGTGCCGCGAATGGCCCCGATCCGGACGTCCTTTCGACCCATTTTGAGTCGATTGAAGCGAACCCGAACGTGCTGAACCGCTCCAACATCAAGGACGATCAGCTCGATGTGCTCTTCGCTGAAGGTCGCCAAACGGTCGATCCGGAGGCACGCGCCGAGATTTACCAGCAGATCTGCCAGATCATGAACGAGCAGGTCTACTGGGCGCCGCTCTGGGTTCCGACACGCTTCGGTGCCGTCTCGACCAATGTCGAGAACTTCGTATGGGTGCCCGCTCCGGGTGGTGGACGCTACTACGATCAGGCTGAGCTCTGGTCGCTGGCTAGCTAAGCCTCGAACTACCGTTCGTCAATGTGGGGAGTCCGCAAGCGGACTCCCCACCTGATCCCTCACTCCCGATGGCGAGAAAGGACTTCTCAACAACGAGATGGGACGCTATATCCTGCGGCGATTGTTAATTGCAATCCCGATCCTGTTCGCCATCACTTTCATCGTCTTTTCGATCCAGCAGCTCACCCCGGGCGATCCGCTGAACGCCTATCTGCCTCCCGACTTTCCGATGCCGGAAGCGCAGAAGGAGGCCATGCGGCGTCAGTTGGGATTGGACCAGCCGTTCCTGACGCGTTACGGCTACTGGCTCAAGGAGACGATGCAGGGCAATCTAGGTACGAGTATCCGTACTCACGAAACCGTCAATAACGCGATCAAAACCCGGGTAGGCGCCACGCTGATTCTCATGGGCACGGCCCTACTCATCGGCACGACCGTCGGGGTGATTTTCGGAGTGGTGGCCGCGGTGCGTCAGTATTCCGCTATCGACGGGATCTTGACGATTTTTGCCTTTCTAGGCATATCTATGCCGGTGTATTTGACCGGGCTGATCGCGCTCTATGTCTTTGCGCTCCGACTGGGATGGCTTCCGGCAGGTGGGTATGCCACGCCGGGACAGCCGTTCTCGCTGAATGACCGACTGGAACACCTGATCCTCCCCGCCACCATCATAGCCATCAATTACATCGCCCAGACCATGCGGTACACCCGCTCGGCCATGTTGGAAGTGCTGGGGCAGGACTATGTCCGCACCGCGCGCGCCAAGGGGTTGAATGATCGGGTGGTCATCGCGAGTCACGCCTTCCGTAATGCCCTGCTGCCCATCGTGACCCTGATCGGGGCCAGCGTTCCAGCCTTGATCGGTGGAGCGATTTTCATCGAATCGATTTTCGGCTGGCCTGGTGTCGGGCGGCTGCTGCTTAGTGGAGTCGAGGCGCGCGACTATCCGGTGATCATCGGGGTCACCTTCGTTCTGGCGGTCGTTACGCTCCTGGCGAATCTGCTGACCGATGTGACCTATGCGCTTGTGGATCCGAGGATTCGCCTTGATTGATCTGACGACCGATCCAAACGAATCACAAATGGTTCAACCCGCGCTGACCAGATCGGACGATCTGGATGCGCTCGGTCCGGAAGGAGTTGTGCGGAGTCCGGCTCGTGAGGTGGTGCGCCGTTTCATGCGGCACAAGCTTGCCATGACCGGACTGATCGTTTTCCTGATCATCGCGCTGATGGCCATCTTTGCGCCGTTGGTGACCCAGTACGATCCCAATCAGATCGAATTGCGTGCCCGCAGCCAGCCGCCATCGTTCGACCATTGGCTCGGTACCGACCGCACCGGTCGGGATATTTACACCCGGACGGTGTACGCGGGGCGAATATCTCTGTTGGTGGGCGTGTTGGCGGTACTGATTTCGGTGGTCATCGCTATGGTGTTGGGAGCGTCTGCCGGCTTCTTTGGTGGCAAGACCGACATGTTCATCATGCGTTTTACCGACGTAATGATGACCTTTCCCCCGGTGGTGATCTTTGTCGCAGTAGCGGCCGCTGCCGGTCCTGGATTACGCAACACCATTCTGGTAATCGGATTGCTCTTCTGGATGATTCCTTGCCGGCTCGTTCGGGCCAAGATTCTCTCCGTGCGAGAAACCGAATACATCACAGCCGCGCGCTCCATAGGGGTTCCAGCCAGGCGGATCGTTGCGGTTCACGCGATTCCGAACGTATTGGATGTGATCATCGTCTACATCACGCTCGGAATTGCCTCGGCAATTCTGCTGGAAGCCGGACTTTCCTTTCTCGGCGTCGGTATTCAGCCACCGACCTCGAGCTGGGGCAACATGCTGAATGTCGCCCGCAATATCAACACTATGGAAAGTGAGCCCTGGCTTTGGATCCCGCCCGGGGTCGCGATCATCTTGACCGTGCTGGCGGTGAATCTGATCGGCGATGGTCTCCGCGACGCGCTCGATCCCCGCACGAAATCGTAGGGAAAGCCGAGCGAAACCAAACATGCGCGAACGAAAGTCGGCCGGCGGTCAATCCGCCGGCCGACTCTTTGCAGGTCGTCTTTTTATCGCACCGGCTCCCGGGTCTTACTGGACGGTGTTCTCGAGGGTGCCAAGCTTCTCGATCTTTGCGACGACCACATCTCCGGACTTCAGGTAGGTCTCGGTCGTGGCGCCCACGCCGCCAGGGGTACCCATGCAGATGAGGTCGCCCGGGCGAAGCGTGACGAATCGCGAAAGGAACGCGATCGACTCGGGGATCGAGAAGATCATCTCGCCGGCGTCCGAGTGCTGGCGGAGCTCACCATTGACCGTCAAGGCCATTTCGAGCGAGCTCGGATCGCCCGCTTCATCCTTGGTGACCAGATACGGTCCGATTGCGGCAAAGGAATCGCACCACTTTCCGAGCAACCAGTCGAACCAGAGATCGCCGGCGCGCTCGGTACGTCCGTCCGCGATCTTGAGCGAACGGGCGGATACATCGTTGAACACGGTGTAGCCAGCAACGTAGTCATTGGCATCGGCCGCCGAAATGTGGCGACCTTGCGTTCCGATGACCGCAGCGATCTCGATTTCGTAGTCGAGAGTTTCCGAATCGGGCGGAATAAGAATCGGATCGCCAGTACCAATGATGGACGTAGTCGGCTTGATAAAGGGACGAGGATTGATCTTTTCCTTCTCGACCGCTGAACCGCCCCCTTCCATGATGTGCGACTGGTAATTGCCAGCCAGCAGGAAGATGGTGGGCGGTGTCTGCACGGAAGCTTCGAGCGTCACCTCAGCCTCGGGCATGGTGGAAATCGACCCCGCGACAGCGGCATCCGCGACGTTCCCAGCGGTGGTCATGCCGTCGATGCCAAGCCCAAGAATATCGACCACGTTGGACGGAAGCGACGCGCCAATGGCGGCTGCTCCGTCAGCCAGATCGACGACCATGCCGTCTATCGACAATCCGGCGCGAATCTCGCCGCCATCCCTGGAATAACTCACAAATTTCATCGGATTCCTTTCTCGAAACGTATTACGACCAATCGACTTCAACTCTGGTTCCCGTGCGAGCCGCTTCGTACGCGGCATCGATAACTCCGAGCGCGGCAACGAGCGCATCGCCGTTGGCCCGTGGCTGGCGATCCTCGTCAATGGACGAGAGCAAATCGCGGATCACTGCCGGCGCCATGCTGCCGTAGCCAGGAAGTGTCGATGAACTGTAGGAAAAGGTTTCCTCGCGTATCGGATCGTCGCGATCGCCCGCGCCGATCCAGCTCACCGAGCCGTCGAACTTCACTGAAATGGATCCGCGTTCGCCGCGAATCGCAAAATAGCCGGTCGAAAGCGTGCGGGGCAGCACGAAGGCGCAATGCAGCGTGCCAATCGCACCGGATTCGTACCGGAACGCAAGCGACATGACATCTTCGACATCGATTCCAGCCTGGTTCACCTGCCCCGCGAGCGCCTGGACTTCGATAATCCGCTCTCCGGTCATCCAGAGGAGCTGATCGATCTCGTGCACCCCGAGCCAGATAAGAATTCCCCCACCCTGCATTTCGTTCGAGAAGAGATGGTTCCCCGGATCGCGCACGAACGGTGATGAGGTGTTGAATACGGATTCGGTGGAGAGCAATCTCCCCGGCCGTCCTTCTCGACAAAGCTGGTGGGCGTATTGCCATCCGCGCCCGTAGCGTCGTAGCAGCCCTGTCGCAATCTTGACGTTGTTGTCGTTAGCGACTCCGAATGCGTTTTTGGCCGCTGCCCGGTTGGATCCGCCTGGTTTGTCTACCAGCATATGCACCCCGGCGCGGGCCAGGGTCTCGATCGCTCCCGGCATGTCACGGTTGGACAAGGTAACCAGGGCGATCTCGGGTTCATATGTGGCGATCAGCGTTTCCAAATCGTCCACGAACGGGGTGTCCCGGTGACGTTCATGAAGCGCTGGCGCGAGGTGCGGATCGTAGAATCGTGGGGCGAGTCCTGGCCAAAGTTCGCGATCGGGCTCATAAATCGCTACGATCTCGAGCTCGTCGGGAAAGAGCTCGAGACTCTCGACCCAGCCCGTCGTATGGTAGTGATCCAATCCGACAACCGCCACGCGGCGTTTTCGCATCTCAACCATCCCAGTGAAAGACTGCGCCGATCATGGAGCGGTCACCAGCAGCAAACTTCGCGAGCACATCGCCGATCTCGTCTGCCGCGAACTGATGGGTCACCAGCTTATCCAAATCGATCTTGCCGCGACCTGCTTGCTCCAGCAAGTAGCGATAGTTGGACTCGCGCGTGAAGGTAAATGGGGAATCGGCGAGCGTCTCTTCCGGGTCGTATCCACAGCCAACGATGTCGATCTTCTTATAGTGCAGCTTGCTCGGAAACCCGTAGAGCATCTGATGGAGCTTGAGCGCATATTCGGCGGTGGGCGTACGCCGGTACAAACCCATCAACGCGATGCGCGAGTACTCGCGGCAAACTGCGAACGCCTGCTCGAATCCTGACCAGGCTCCACTCGTTTCCAGAATCAGATCGACTCCGCGGGAGCCAGCTGCCTCCGCGATGAGTTGTTCAGTGTCGTCCTGACCGCCGCGGATGGTTGCCGTCAGTCCAAGCGATTTGCCGAATTCGATTCGCTGTGGCGCAACATCGATCCCGATGACCCGAGCGCCCATTAAATCCGCGCAGAGTGCGGCCGACGCGCCGACCAGGCCGAGACCAACGACGGCTACGGTCTCCGCGGCAGCATAGCGTCCCAGATGCAATGCACTCACCGCCCAACCTGCCAGATAGGACAAACTGGCGGCTTCTGGCGAAACTCCTGCCGGCATCGGATGAACCTTTGACACCGGCGCGACGTAGAACTCCTGGTGGCCGACGCCATTCAGCGCGACCGGTTGTCCAACTTCGACGGTGTCGACGCCGTCACCCAGCTTTGTGACCACGCCGGAGCCCATGTAGATACATTCTTGCGGGGTTCCCAGCCATTCGCCGGTATAGGAACCGGTTTGGTAGATGTAGACATTGCTGCCTGGGCTGATCGCCGTGTGTGTCATCTTGATCTGGGCCTCGCCCGGACCTGGCTCCGGTATCGATTCCTCGATCACCCCGATCTGCCCAGGAGCAGTGACGTAGTAATGCTTCATCGTGCGATCTGTTCTCCTACCATGCGAGTGCATAACCATCCCGCCGAGGATCGCCGCCGCCACCCAGGGCGCCGGTGTCTGGGTCGATCATGATTCCCTGTCCGCCCCCGACCAGCGGCGACCAGTCGCCAATTTCCTGCAAATCGTGCCCAAGCGCGGTCAAACCGTCCCGAACCTCGACCGGAATACGAGTTTCGATCTGAAGCTGCGTGTCGACCGTCGCCTTGATACGTGGGGCCTCGATCGCCGCCTGTATCGAATACCCGTGGTCGATCACGTTGCTGATCATTTGCGGGGTCGTTTGCAGAATCCCGAACGATCCCGGGGTTCCGATGAGCATGAACAGTTTGTCATCGCGGAAGATGGCGGCCGGCGCCATGCACATCTCGATTTGCCGGTTGGGTCCGATGACGTTGGGACTCGCTGGGTCGAAATCGAACCAGTAACCGAAGTTGTTGAGCATGAAGCCAGTCTCGCCCACCATGACCCCACTTCCGAATCCGTCGCCCAGTGATTGCGTAATGGCGACAGCGTTCCCTTCCGCGTCGACTACGTCGAAATGGGTCGTGCACTCTTTGAGCACCAATCTGGGATCACCCGGCGCGAGCGTTCCCTCCGGCCGCTGACCGCCGTAACGCTCCCCTTCCACCCGCGCGCTGCTGGTCGCATCGACGAGCGCGCGCCGTTGCGAGGTGTAGCCATCCGAAAGGAGCGTTTCGAGATCGATATTCGGATTGGTCGTGTACGCGATGCGGTCAGCCACCGCGACCTTGAAAACCTCGGCCAATGTATGCAGCGTTTCGACCGAGTTTTGGCCCATTGCGGCCAGATCGAACGACTCGAGCATCTTGAAGGCCTGGAGGTATTGCCAGCCACTGCAATTCGGCGGCGGACAATTTATCGAGTATCCACGGTAGTCGACACTCAGCGGCTCTTTCCAGACAGGCTCGTAATTCGCCAGGTCCTCGGCGTCGATGATGCCACCCTGCGCCTGGATCGACTCCACGATTTCTTTCGCCAGACTGCCCCGGTAGAAGGATTCTTTTCCTTCCTGCGAGATCCGCGCGTAGGTCGCCGCAAGTTTGGGTTGGTGGATGATCTCGCCCGCCACAGGCGCGCGGCCATTTGGCATGAAGACCGCTTTGGTCATTTCGGTCAAATTACCGGCCCGGTAGACCATATCGAAGAAGAAGGCATTCTTTACGGTAAGCGGAACGCCGTTGGTCGCGTAGCCAATGGCAGGAGCAAAAAGCGCGTCCAGGGGCAGCGACCCGTACTCAGCATGCGCGGTGAGCCAGCCCGCGGCGGCGCTTGGGATCAATGGGGCTTTAGGTCCGTGGTTCTTTTCGCGCTCATGGGCAAACGCATCGAGTGACGCATTGCGGGAGGCCGGACCGATATAGTCGAGCACGCGCAATCGGTTTTCTTTCGCGTTGTAGACGAGCATGTAGCCGCTACCACCCATGCCAGACATGTATGGCTCGACGACATTGAGGGCTGCGGCGGTCGCCAACGCGGCATCGATCGCGTTTCCGCCTGACTGGAGAATCTCCATGCCGGCCAGCGACGCTAATGGATGCGCGGAAGCGACGGCACCGCGGGTTCCCATTGCCATTGGACGATGCGCGAGTCCACGATTTGGCCATGCCATGCGAAAGATGCTCCTCGGTGAAATCACTGTTCGCGTTGTTCGGCATTTTGTCACAGCGAGAGGGTTCTCGCTTGCCACCCGGTAACGTGTAAGACATCTTGCCAGTGAACGCGCTATTCACACGTTGGTGTGGAACGTTGTCATGCAGAATGGTTTCCGGAACCAGCAGTGGGTCAAACGCTCGTGGATCGTGTGACAGGGTGCAAAATGGGGAAGACCTGCATCGCTATAACCCAATCCGAAGTTATCGATGATGAGGTACTGACTTATCTGATCAGCTCGGAAGAGACACCCAACGCGGGAGTGCTCGAATTGTCAAAAGCGCCAGATCAGATCAACCCCAGGGAGTGGGCTCTGCATGACGAAAATTCGCGTTGGCGCGACGGTAGCGCCACAACATGTTCCGCTGGACCGGCTTCGGGACGCGTGGAAAACGGTCGATGCCTCTGGCGCCGATACCCTTTGGAGCTGGGATCATTTCTTTCCACTCAGCGGCGATCCAGAGGGCACCCATTTCGAGGGATACACCCTGCTCGCCGCCATGGGTGAAGCTACCAAGAACGTCCAGTTCGGCATGCTGGTGACGTGCAATTCGTATCGCAATCCCAATCTGCTGGCCGATATGGCCCGCACGGTTGATCACATTTCGGGTGGACGACACATTCTGGGGATTGGCGCAGGATGGTTTCAGCGCGACTATGACGAATACGGCTACGAATTTGGCACCGCCCCCGAGCGATTGAAAGCGCTCGATGCGGCGCTACCAATCATCAAAGATCGACTGTCCAAACTCAACCCGGGCCCCGTGAACGGCAAGCTGCCGATCATGATCGGTGGCAGCGGTCCAAAAGTAACTCTGCGCATCACCGCACAACACGCCGATATCTGGAACGGCGGCGGTACTCCGGACGAAGCGGGCGAAAAGAACGAGATTCTCGACGAATGGTGCGAGAAGCTCGGCCGTGACCCCAGGGAGATCGAGCGGTCAGTGACGGTTTCGCCGCCATTTGACCAGGCGATGGTCGAAGCGTATGTTGCTCATGGTTTCGATCACATCATCATTCGTTACTCTGCACCGGAATTCGATACTGATGCCCTGCATGCGCTGGTCGAGTGGCGAAACTCAGTCAGCGACTAAGGAGATGAGTTCCGAGCTCACTTTTCTCTAGACGGCCCGATGACCAGCATTGGCCATCGGGCCGTAAGTGTCCAAATGCTCAGGAGTCATTGAATGGAAACATGGACGTAAAGTAAAATGTATAGACATTAGTCTATACAAAAATACCTAAAACCTTAGCCGCTCCGCGGTACCTAAACGAGCAGGCTCCCGTCGCGCTTGCCAGACGTACCCTCAGTGATCATGCGGCATTGGTCGACCGTCTGCTCCAGCGCAGATCGCTGCCGAATGTGTGGGAAAGCGCGCAAGATCGAGCATCCGCTTCGTGGCACAGATCGGAAGCCCGACGACATTCGTGTAGCACCCTGAGACCGAGTTCACCATCGACGCGGCCTCTCCCTGAATTGCGTAGCCTCCAGCTTTGTCCATCGGCTCGCCAGTCGCTACATAGGCTGCAATCTCGTCGTCACTCAGTCGATTGATGTGCACAACACTCCGCACCGCTTCTTCCCATCGAGATCCGGACGCCGTATCGACCAGGACAACTGCGGTGATCACTTCGTGCGACCGCCCGCGCAGTCGTCGGAGCATTGCGGATGCCTCGTGCTCATCGGCTGGTTTGCCCAGGATCTCACCATCGAGCACCACATCGGTGTCTGCCGCCAGCACGAGACACTCGGCTACCTGCTGGGCCACCGCACCGGCTTTGGCCCGCGCGATGGAAAGCACATTCTCCGCGGGGGTGAGGTTCGCATCGATCGGTTCCGGCACGCCACTCACGATCACGGTAAAGCCCCCGACCAACTGACTCAACAGCTCGCTCCGGCGAGGTGAGGCTGAAGCAAGGACAAGACAACGTTCGGGTTCGGGCATCGTTCTCCCCTTTCCATGTACGATTCGCGCAATCGGCAGACAGTTGAATCGGGAGTATCGATCCGGACGCCATGCACCGAGATTTCTATACCGTTATCCCCGCCGGTGGCGCGGGCACGCGCCTCTGGCCGCTCAGCCGCGCAAGCCGGCCGAAATTTCTTTTGCCGCTCATCGACGGCAGCTCACTCTTGCAGCTCACTGCTGAGCGTGTCGCGCCGTTCTCCGTTGCGGATCGAATCTACACCGTTTCCGGTAAGGCGCATGTGGCCGCTATCGCGCGCCAACTTCCGGAGATCCCTGAATCGAATCTTCTGGTCGAGCCAGGGATGCGCGGTACCGGCACCGCCATCGCATTGGCCGCACTCCTGATCGCGAATCGAAACCCCGGCGCAATCATGGGGAGCTTTGCCGCTGACCACAAGATTGCCAATACCGCCGCATTCCACCAGGCGTTGCGAACGGCCATTGCATCGGCAGAAGCCGGTTATCTCACAACCATCGGTATCCAACCGAGTCACCCCGAAACGGGATACGGCTATATCGAACGCTCGCACGATCTGGCCCTTCCCGACGCCTATTTCGCGCGACGTTTCGTGGAAAAGCCCGATCTCGACACTGCGCAGCAATTCATCGAGAGTGGAAGATACCTCTGGAACGCCAGTATGTTCGTCTGGAGGGTAGATGTCTTCCTGCGAGAGTTCGCGCGTGCGCAACCGGAGCTTTTCTCCGCGCTTCAACAAATTGCGGCATGCTGGGATGATCCCGAGCGGGAGGACGAAGTCGAGCGGGCATGGCTCGATCTGCCGGTTACAACCATCGACCAGGGACTGATGGAGCATGTGGATGAGTTTGTGGTGGTACCCGTGGAGATGGGCTGGTCGGACATCGGTGATTGGAATGGTTTTGCCGAGCTTCTCCAGGCAGACGCAGACGACAATTGCATCAAGGGCACTGTCGTGTCGGAAGCGTCGAGCGGATGCGTGGTCTGGTCCGAACACGACCGGCCGGTTGCATTGGTCGGCGTGCAGAATCTGGCAATCATCGATTTGGACGATGCCCTGATGATCGTCGACCGGGATCACGCCCAGAACGTTCGCGGTATCGTGGCGAAAATGGAACGGAATCGGCCAGACCTCATATGATGGAAATCACACGTTCCGACATACCCGTCGATCTCCAAGCAATCGAAGCCGCGCGAACGTTGTTGTTCGATGGGCCAGATGGCCCGATCGCCACGCGCACGCCACTGATTCTTTCCGATCCGCTCAGCGACCAGCTTGGGTGCCGGGTCTGGCTGAAACTGGAAAACCTGCAAAAAACCGGGTCATACAAGATCCGCGGCGCGTTCAATAACATTGCGAATCTGACACCCGCACAAGCTGAAGCGGGTATCGTCACGGCGTCGGCCGGAAATCACGCGCAGGGCGTGGCGCTGGCGGCGGCGGCGTTTGGGATCGCCGATCGAACGACGGTATTCGTGCCGATCGGTACACCTCGGGTCAAAAAGGAAAATACCCGCGCCTATGGCGTCGATGTGCGCGAGGCCGGCGACAACTTCGATCTGGCACGCGATCTGGCCTACAAGGAAGCGGAGGCCAGTGGCCGGGCATTCATCGAGCCGTTCGACGATTGGCGCACCATCGCCGGCCAAGGCACGATCGGGCTGGAAATGCTCGACGATCTTCCGACTGCCAAGGCAATCGTGGCTCCAGTCGGAGGCGGAGGGCTAATCGCGGGCATCGCTATCGCGGTCGACCAACGAGAAGCACCCGCCCAGGTTATTGGCGTCGAAGCTGAAGGAGCGGCCAGTCTGGTTTGGGCGTTGGAGCAAGGAGCGCCCGACCCGATGCCGAATCCACCTCGCACGCAGATCGCCGACGGAATCAAGGTCAGTCGCATCGGCCAGCGACCCTATCTGGTCGCCAGCCAGCTGATCGGCCGGGATCGGGTTATGACCGTTTCCGACACTGAAATCGTGGCGGCGATTGCCGACCTGATGGTGTATGCCAAGATCATTGCCGAGGGCGCAGGGGCAACCGCGCTGGCCGGCTTGCGCGATATCCAGCTCGGGCGGGTGCCGGCGATCAAGCCGTTCGGCAAGGATGACGATGTCATTGTGCTGGTGTCCGGTGGAAATATCGATCCGAGCTTTTCCTGGCGGATTTTGTACGAACAGTCGGTGCCCAACTTGCTCGTCATCCGGGTGTCGATGCCCGACCGCCCGGGCGAGCTCATGCGCATGCTGCTGCCGATCGCGCATCTGAATGTCAACATCATCGACGTCGATGTGAACCGGCAAGACGCGCACCCGCGAATGGGTGAGCGCATCGTGGAGCTCTGCGTCGCTATCTCGGCACAAGCGCAGGCCGACAGTTTGCTCACCGCATTACGCGCCAAAGGCTATTACGTGCTCGTCAGCCGCTGGCAAGACCCGCGTCTCGATCGTTCCGGCAATCTCTCGCGCTCCTTACTTACCTCCGATCGCAGCTTCGACGCAACTAACCAGGAGGCGCCCAGTGAGTGACAAGCAGCGCGACGACCGCGAGGAGATCGACGATCCTATTGCGTATCGCGATTTGAACGATCAGCTTCCCAATGAGGCGCTCCGGGAAGAACTGGCCCGCATGACTCCCGAGGAGCGCGAAGCGTATCTGGAATATCTGGAGGAGCTGGCAAAGACCTACCTCGGACCGGGAGGGCCATAGGGCGCGTTGATCCAACGATGTCTCATGTGATGGCGTTGCCTTCTCATCCATCCTGACGGGTAAAAGACGCCAATAGATGCCAGCGGGGTGATTCTCGCCGCCTGAACCACGCGAAACCACGTGAAGCACGGCCCGTTCGCATGCGAACGGGCCGTGCTTCATACGTCTCAGGATTCCGTGGTCCGGCTCCGGGCTACGCTAGTACGCTTCTTGCTTCGTGGGGTCGATGCCCAGCTGCTCCAGCTCAGCGGCGATACCCTTGAGGATGAAGCCGGCGTCTGAGCCAACTGTCAAGAATTGGAAGCCGCGTGACGCCAAGGCAAGTGCCTCGTCTGGGCCGCTGGTCGAATACCCGGCGAACTTGCCGGTGTTCTTGCACGCCTGGAGAATTTTCTCAACAGCCTCGGCATGGACGTCACTGGTGAACCGGTCTCGCGGATGCACACCATACGAGAGCGCAAGATCGGCTGGACCGACCCAGCATCCGTCCACACCCGGGGTTGAGAGAATGGCCTCAGCGTTCTCGACCGCAGTCTTGGTTTCGATCTGCACCGCCAGGAATACTTCCGAATCGATCTCGTCGGTGTACGTGGCGCCATAGCGGGCGGCGCGGCCCCAGCCCCAGGAACGGGTGCCAATCGGCGGGAAGCGCACGGCATCAGCCGCCTTTTTGGCATCGTCAGCGGTATTGACCATCGGCACCACGATACCGACGCATCCTTCATCGAGGGCTCGGCCGATCCAGGTGAAGTCATTGACCGGTACGCGCGCCACTGCATCGGCCGGATAGGCACCGATCGCGAGCAGGCAGTCTATGAGCCGGTCCATTCCGAACGAACCGTGCTGTCCATCGAGGAACACGAAGTCAATTCCAGAAGCGGCAAGTGTTTCGGTGGCAAGCGGAGAGCCAATTCCCGATGCAAATCCATACACCGGTTTGCCGGCCTTCAATTTGGCGAGCGTTCTATTTTTCACGTTTACTCCCTTATAAGAGCCTCAGTGGTCCGAAGCGGCTCAGAACGTCCGAAGCGCCGTGCGCCGGACACTGGTTGTTCCCTGGTGATTTCGTCGGTATTGCAGCCTTGCACCTCCCGTCGTGTCCCCTTGCGAAGCTCTGATACGCCAACCGCCATGCTAAATCCCCGGCTCGATGTGATCATTTCACTTGGCTAGAGCTGCATCATTGGCTGGACTCACTTGAACTTTGTATCTCCACTTACCGTCCCACTGTTGCTGAGCACGACGATGAGTTCTGCCCGGGGATTGACTGATTCGGCCGCGACAACCTTCGAGGGATCGTCCGTTGTTGTAAGACGTCTGATGATCGCCTGGCCGATTGTAGATGGTTGCACTTTCGTTCGCTGGCCTTGATCTGATGCCCTGGCGAACGACATCGTCTCGCAGCCGAGCATATTTGCTGCATCAGGCAGTGGGGGAAAGATCAGCGATCGCATCCGGCAAACCAAAACGCTTTGCCACGGTCACGAGCGCCTGCCAGGTCGTATCGTCGACCGCGCATCCGTCGGCTTCGCGACGCGCCTGTTCGCGCACTTCCAGGTCGCCTGGCATAAGTACTTCGGCAAATCCCTCGGCAGGAGTGGCCGTCCGCACGCGATCCGCTTCCTCGCTAACGACCTCGCGGAAGACATCCAGCGGGCCGAAACGAGCGGGGTCGATGGCGATCACCACCGGACCGTTACCCCCGCGATGCGATTTCAGCCGCTCCTGCGTCATCCCGGCCAGTCCTCTTCCCAGGAGTTGAGCGAAGATGCTGAATCCCGACCCCTTGTGCGCGCCGAAGGCCATCAAGGCACCACCGTCATAGAAATCGTTCGGGTCGAGCGACGCCACGCCATCGATATTGACGACTGCTCCTGGGGGAACCGGCACGCCCTTGTTCTTCGCGACACGCACCTTGCCTTCGGCGATCTGGGCGGTGGCAATATCGAGCGCAAATGGATGCTCTTCGTCAGTGCCCGGAACCGCCCACGCGAACGGGTTGGTACCCATCACCCGCGTACGCGCTCCATACGGTGCGACCGCGGGTCCAGCGTTCGCCATGGCGATCCCCACTAATCCGGCCCGGGCGATGGTTTCGACATAGGGTGCGACACGACCGACATGGAAACAGCGATCGACCGTGCCGATAGCGATGCCAAACTCGCGCGCCAAGGCAATGGTTTCCACCACCGCCAGTTGAAAGGCGGGCTGTCCCCATCCCCACTTGCCATCGATCTTGAGTGTGGCCCCATCGACTGCGACCACCTCAGGTGTTGCAGTCGGATCGAGCGCGCCGCTTTCGACGACGTCGATGTATTGGAGGATGCGAATGACCCCATGCGAATCATGACCGGCCAAATTCGCCGCGACCAAACTCTTCGCAATAAATGCGGACGTATCTGCGGGAGTACCGACGGCTTGGAAAAGCCCGGTCATCAGCTCGCGCAGCCGATCGGCACTGCAAGTTGGCATCTCGAGAACGACTCCGATCAAACGTGTCGACTACGTTCGTTGCCCTTGCATTGTAAAGTGTCAACAATCGATCTGTTGCCGGGGTATCACCAAGCTCGGAACGAAGCGATTGCAGGCAACCGGAGTCCCAACAGGGTACGCAGCAGCGAACATCTCTCGACCCGCGATGCCCAGTTACCCCTCATACCCGCGGACAACACCCTGCAACAGTTGGCTCGATTCGGCCATCACGTAGCGCAAACCGTCGAGGTAGACCAGCACGTCGAGCAATTCCTGCCCCTCGAAATGCTCGACGCCATCCGCGAGCTCACCGCACTCGCGCAACGCGGAAACGAGGTTTTGCCGCGCCTGCGCGCCACGTTTGAAATCATTCCGATCGATATCACTCATAGGGCAACCTCAGCGGCGAGCGGCGGTCGGGTCCAACCCGGGCCGAAATGATTGGTCAACAGGTTCTCGACGGCCATGCCGATCTGGCAAAGACGTTCCTCATCGTAGGGTCGACCGGCGATCTGCAATCCCACCGGCAGCCCATTGGCATCGAGCCCGCACGGAATGGAAAGCACCGGCTGACCCGTCGTGTTGAATGGCATCGTCATGCGGGTATATGCCAGGGTGACATGCTCACGCGGGGTATCGGGGTAGTCAGCGTAGAGATCATCGGCGGGCAATGCGGTCGCTGGGGTGGACGGCGAGACCAGGACATCGAGCCCATGATCGAGAAAGACCTGCTCGATGCTCTCATTTACCACGGTTCTGGCCTGGAGCGCTCGCACGTAGCCAGCGGCCGGAATGACCGAAGAGGCTTTTACGCGTTCCACCAACGTCGCGCCATACCCGTCGGGATTCGTGCTCACTCCGTCCCGGTGAATGGCTTCGGTCTCTACCCGATTGATGATGAAACCGGCAGCTCGCGCGGCTCGCGCATCGTTCCAGGGCGAATCGACAACTTCCGCTCCTGACGCCGCGATCATGCCGATCGCCAGGCGCACGGCTTCGTAAACTCCCGGTTGCAACTGCTCGAAAAAGTGCGGATGGGACACCCCTACGCGTATATCCGAAAGCGCGACCGGTGGGAGCGGCGTGTCCCGTTCGATGCCGGTCAGCGCACAGTACATGGTGTAGGCATCCTCGCAGGTCTTCGTCAGCGGCCCGAGTGTATCGAGCGACCAGGCGAGCGGAAACACACCTTTGGTGCTGAGCACGCCAAAGGTCGGTTTCAACCCAACCGTGCCGCAGACCGAGGCAGGAATACGAATGCTGCCGCCGGTATCCGACCCCATCGCCGCGGTGGCAGAACCGACCGACACGACTGCTGCCGATCCACCAGACGAGCCACCGGGAATACGGTTCGGATCCCATGGATTTCGCGCAGGGTTGCTGACCACGCCCGCGGCGAACTCCTGCGTGACCGTCTTACCGATCACGATGCCACCGGCCCGGCGCAACATTTCCACCGACGTGGAATCCTCAGATGCTGCTTTCACCCGAGCGCGCGATTTCGAATTGCACCTGGTCGGCAACCCCGCGACGTCAAAGATGTCCTTGATCCCGAGCGGAATGCCGTGCAGCGGACCGGCAAAGACTCCACCGCGGGCGGTATCGTCCATCCGTTCAGCGGCAGCGCGAGCATCGTCTCCAATGAGCTTCACATACGCATGCAGCAGCGGCTCGGTTCGCTCCGCACGGGTCAGATTCGCCTCGACCAACTCGGCTGCGGTGAGCTGTCCGGAGCGAAGCGCGGTCTGCGCCTGCGCAATGTCAGATCGGCGGGATCGCCATCGAGCCAGGTCATGAGCGAGAACCGTTCAGGCGCTGCCAGGACGGATCGTAGATCGATGCTGGCGCCACTCCGTTGAGGTCGAGCGAGTCGATATCCGAGATGAAGTCGATCAAGTCGTCAACGCTTGCCTCGAGCGATTCATCTTCCGGCCGGATATCCACCCCAAAGATCTTTGCATAGCCGACGAGCGTCGGGCGTTTCGATTCCGGCTGATCCATTGCCTTCTCCCTCTCAACATTCAGCGGCACAGTACGAATTCCAGGATTCCCCACGCGATCGATGCCCATATTCCCGTCGCTCCGTGCTCGTCGACGTGAGCGCATGAATATCGAAGAACCCGGAACATGTATGCAATCTCATGTTTGGCCAGCCCTGCTTCCGCTTCACGGGCATGATTGATTGTCACACGATCATCGCATCTTCAATCTCATAACGTCTTCTCGTCGCTCCAACCAGCGCGATCTCCCCCTGGACATGCCTCTGCCAGTATGTGTGCGGTATGGTGGATCTATCGCTGCACAATCTCCTGCGGGTTCTATACAGCAACAACGCTTCAAACCGATGTTTTCGTGGCGAATCAGGCTAGGCACAGCGACGCCCTTCACCTCCCTCGCTTGATGCTTTCCCTACAAGCAGTCTGGAAATCCCTTACCATTTGCCAGCAATTGCCCGTTCTTCCAGCGTAGAGCACATCTCGGAGCCATCATGAGTAACGGTCGAGATCGCGACTCACGCGGACGCTGTGAAGAGGAAGCAAGGCAAGCTGCACATTTCCGGCATTTAGCCGGTGATTCGAGGAGTATGGAATGAGTAACGATTCAGTGAAAAGCGTTCTCGCACAGTCACTCGACAGCCATGAAGTGAGCCGGCGGCGGCTTATGCAGTTGGCTTCTGCCGCGGGAATTTCCGCATCGGCAGCGTCAAGTCTCCTGTTCGTCCGGTCCGCCGGAGCGCAGGATGGCGAATCGGGCGGCGAAATCGTCGTCGGTCTGAACTACGAAATGGACAGCCTGGATCCTGCGGTGACCCCCTATGCGGTTTCGCATTGGGTCATGATGAATATGTTCGACACGCTCGTCTGGCGTGGGACCGACGGCTCGTTCTACCCCGGACTGGCCGACTCGTGGGAAATCAACGAAGAAGGCACCGTCTATACGTTCAAGCTTAAAGAGGGGGTGACCTTCCACGACGGGACACCCTTCAATGCCGATGCGGTCAAATTCGCGATGGACCATATCGTCGATCCTGAGACGAAGTCGGGGTTCGCTTCCAGCTTGCTCGGTCCTTACGATAAGACCGAGGTCATCGACGATTACACCGCCGCAATTTATTTCACGGACCCCTATGCACCGTTCCTCGATAGCGCCAGCCAGGCGTTCCTCGCCATCTCCTCTCCCACCGCGGTGCAGGCCGATCCGACAGCGTATCTTCGTAATCCTGTTGGAACCGGTTTCATGAAGTTCGTCGAGTGGGTGCCAAACGACCACATCACGCTTGTCCGAAATGATGACTACGATTGGGCGTCGCCGGTCTTCGCTCATACGGGTCCCGCGTATCTCGACAAGATCACCTTTCGCTTCTATACGGACGGTCCGACTCGTCTGGCCGCGCTCGAAGCAGGCGATGCGAATCTCATCCAGACACCGCTGCTCAACGAGATTCCTCGCTTGAGCGAGAGCTCTGACTTCCTGACGAACGTTCCGCTGAATCCGGGACTTCCCGAGACGATGTTCTGCGACACGACCAAAGCGCCAACCGACGACCTTGCAGTCCGACAGGCGCTGAACATTGCGCTCGATCGCGAGCTGATCGTGCAGATTGGTATGTTTGGGCAGTCACGACCGGCCTATGGTCCGCTCTGGGAATCGACGCCGTACTACTCTGCCGCGGTCGAGGAGCTCTATCCCTACGATCCCGATCGCGCCAAGCAGGTACTCGAAGATGCTGGCTGGGTCGAAGGTGGCGATGGCATCCGCGAGAAGGATGGTCAGCGCCTGACGGTTTCCCTTCCGTCGACGGACTTCACCGCCGCATTCGATGAGCTTGCCCAGGGGATCTGGAAAGAGGTCGGTATCGAGCTGGAGCTGGTCCCCATGGACGGCGCCGCAGCCGACGATGCGATCGCAAACAGCGAAGTCAATCTCTACGACAATTCGTGGGTCAGCAGCGATCCAGTCGTACTCAACAACCTCTTCCTCAGTGCAAACATCGACGGTGGCTACAACTGGAGCAAATGGCCGAGTGAAGAGCTCGATCAATTGCTGGAGTCCGGCGAAGCAACCGTGAATGAGGAAGAGCGCGCCGCGATCTACGAGCAGATCCAGAGCATCATCATGGAAAATGCGCTCATCGTTCCCTTGTACGGTAATCCCGGCGCGTCGATCGCGTACGAGAACCGGTACAACGATGTGAAGCAGGACTTCCGCAACTATCTCTGGTTGTACGACGCGTCAGTCAGCTCCTAGGAAGTAGTCGAGGAAAAGGGCGGGCATCATCATGATCGTACGTTTTGCGCTGCAGCGCATCGCCATGATGGTGCCCGTCCTCTTTCTCGTCTCGGTGATCGTCTTTATGATGATCCACCTCACTCCAGGCGATCCCGTGCGAGTGATGTTGGGGAGGTCGGGGGCCTCTGCCGATGAAGTCGAGAACCTCCGGCAACAACTGGGTCTGAATGACTCTCTGCCAGTGCAATACGTGCATTTCATCTCGGATCTGGCGACCGGTAATCTGAAGTCGATCCGCACGCAACAACCGGTCACGCAGGAGTTTTTCGGTCGCTTTCCCAAGACGCTAGAGCTCGCTATTCTCGCCCTGATCGTGGCGACAGTTCTTGGGTTCCTGCTCGGCATCATCGCCGCGACGCATCAGAACTCCTGGATCGATACCCTGGCCATGGTAGTGAGCTTGCTTGGAGTCTCGATTCCCAGTTTTTGGCTTGCCTTGATGCTGGTTTTCGCATTCTCAATTTCGCGCGACTGGCTACCTGCGACTGGTACCGACGGGCCACGCTCCTTGATTCTTCCCGTGACGGTGCTGGCAGTAGAACAGATCGCCCTGATAGCCCGGCTTGTCCGAGCCAATATGGTGGAAGTTCTGCGGGACGATTACATCCGCACCGCCCGCGCCAAAGGTCTCAAAGAGCGCACGGTCCTCACCGGTCATGCGCTACGAAATGCGCTCCTGCCTTCGATCACCCTGCTCGGTCTTAACTTCGGCTATCTCCTCGCCGGGGCGGTCATCGTCGAAACGATCTTCGCTCGACCCGGAATCGGGCGGCTCATCGTCGACGGGATTCTCAACAAGGATTTTCCACTGGTACAGGGAGCAATCCTTTTAACCGCCGTTGTCTATCTGGTCGTAAATCTGATTACCGACATTTCGTACGGCTTTATCGATCCGCGCATCCGCCACTAAGTCGGCATCGCGCCACATAAGCGAGCAATCAGTCTTGGCACAGGCAACAGCAAATGCACCTGAAGTTCAATCCGATAGTGCCGTTTCGGTGGCAGATGGAGGTTGCGGAAACCCCGCGATATCGAAAAACGCTCGGGCGCCTTCTGCGCCACAAGAGCGCAGTGCTGGGCTTGACCATCCTGATTGTGCTGGCCGTTGTAGCCCTCTTAGCTCCATTAATTGCCCCCTACGATCCAATCAAAATTTCTCGGGACGTCATGAAGCCGCCCTCGATGAATCATCTGATGGGGACCGACAATCTCGGCAGGGATGTCTTTAGTCGCGTTATCTACGGAGCGCGAATTTCGCTCCAGATGGGCTTCATTGCCGTAGGCATCGCGGCATCGATTGGCACCGTCATCGGTGTTGTCGCGGGGACATATGGAGGGTTGGTCGATGGCGTGTTCATGCGGTTCATCGATGCCCTCATGGCTCTTCCAGGAATTCTCCTTGCGTTGACCGTCGCTGCCACGCTTGGGCCCGGTCTCTACAACGCCATGGTCGCGGTCGGATTTGCTTTCATCCCCAGCTTCGCTCGCATCGTCCGTTCGAGTTGTCTCCAAATCAAAGAGACAACATTTGTCGAAGCAGCTCGCGCATCGGGCGCGAGCAACTTGCGCATCATGGTTCGACACATCTTACCGAACGTGCTGTCTTCTATTCTCGTGCTTGCCAGTCTTGGAATCGCAGGCGCGATTCTCGTGGGCGCGGCCCTTTCGTTCCTCGGAGTTGGGGCTAGTCCTCCGACGGCGGAATGGGGAATCATGCTCTCCGATGGCCGTCCGTTCATACGGAGCGCCTGGTGGATCATGGTCTTTCCCGGATTGGCAATCACTATCACTGTTCTTGGAGCAAATCTTACCGGAGACGGTCTCCGCGATGTGCTCGATCCACGCATGCGGATCTAAATTACGTTCGTACCTTGCAAGAAACGTCGGAGGAAATCCTGGTGAAGGCGCGTATTCGCGGAACCGAAATTTGGTTCGATATCAATGGTTCCAGTCTGGTTCCGGATGGACCTCGCATGGTCGAGAAACCGGTTGCGTTCGTGTTGCACGGAGGTCCGGGCGGCGATCACAGCTACTACAAGCCAGGGCTCGATCCGCTTACGGACAAAATGCAGCTGGTCTATATCGACCATCGCGGACAAGGCCGATCGGGCCGGGGCGAGCGCTCGACCTATACCCTCGAAAACAATGTCGAAGACCTGGAAGCATTGCGCGTCCATCTCGGTCTCGACAAGATCGTGCTCTTTGGGGCGTCCTACGGGGGGATGGTGGCGCTTTCGTATGCCGTTCGTTATCCACAGAACGTTTCACACCTGATTGCGCTGGTGACCTCGGCACATGCGGGAACACTCGAGCGAGCGAAAGAGCTTCTGGCGGAACGTGGGACCGATGAACAAAAGCGCGTCTGTGAAGCGCTGTGGGAAGGCAATTTCCAAACCGAGGAAGAGCTCTTCCACTACTTCGACGTCATGGAACCGCTCTACTCGTACTCTTACAAACCCGATATGCCCAAGGACGGACTCGAACGCGGTATCTATTCGATCGACGCCATCAACGAAGGATTTAGCGGATTCTTACGCACCTATGATGTGCGAGATCAGCTCAGCAACATCACATGCCCGACTCTGGTCGTCGCCGGTCGTCACGACTGGATCTGCCCGCCGGAGTACTCAGAGGAGATCGCGTCGCTGATTCCTCAGGCGGACCTGCGCATCTTCGAACGCAGCAGTCACGAAGTCATCTATGACGAACCGGATGAGCTCTTCGACGTCATCCGCGGATTCCTCACCTACAACGGAAACAGCTGACAACAGAAACGCGTGGGTGCAGGTGCACCCACGCGTCACGTCGTTCAAATAGTTGCGCCTGGTGCCTACGACTCTTTGGTCGTAGCGAACGCAACGATGAGATCGACCAGCCCGTTCAAATCGCGCTCGTCCACCGATTCGACCGGCGAATGGGTATACCGCGTGGGATAGGTGAGCAGCGCTGCTTCGATCCCACGACGGATCAATGCGGCACCGTCACTGCCATATTGCTGATAAACAGCCCGCTGCACCGGGATGTCGTTGCTTCGCGCAACCGCCAGCAAGCGATCGGAGAGTTTGCGCGAATAGTGCGCTGACATATCCTGATACACGACCGCAGGTCCGGCCCCGAGCTTGTTCGGAAAGTCCCGTTCATCCGGGCCGGGATTGTCGCCAACCAATCCGACATCGAGGTTCAGGCAGAGATCAACATCGACCTCATCGGCGATGCTTTGCGCTCCGAGCAGTCCATTTTCTTCCTGCACAGTCGAGCCAAGCAGAAGTTCGAACGCAAGATCGTCCCGTTTCGCCAGCTCTTCACCTGCGATGGTTGCAATAGCCAAAGCCGCGCGGTCGTCCATCGCCTTCCCCGTAATGAGGTTGGGGCCGTAGCGTTGTACTTTTGGATTCCAGATCACCCGGCATCCTGGATAAATGTCCAACGCCTCGACTTCAGCACGCGAGCTCAACCCGAGATCGACGAACCAATCGTTCCATTCCCACCGGGCGGCCTCGCGAACTTTCATCGACATGGCATGGCCGCTTGTCGTTGCAAAGAAACCTGGCACCGTCCCGGATTCCGTGAGCACCAACGCAGGCTGGTTGAGCGGAAGCATCCATTTTGGCGGATACCCGCTCGAATCGCCGTAGTACGGCCAGAGATGGATGAATCCGTTGTCCGTCACGCTTTTGACCATGTAGCAGATCTCGTCTGCGTGGCCCATGATCATGAGTTTTCGGCCCGAACCTCCGACCTTCGCAATCACGTTGTCTACTCGTGTCCGCCGCACATCGGCGAAGCGTGACCATCGGTCCGCGATCCAGTCTTGAACGGCATCTTCGTGACCGGTGGGCCCGGGGAGCTCGCTCAGCTCACGTACGGCCTCAAAAAGTTCCGGACGAATGGTCGACATGCGGGGAAATCTCCTCCTGGTGCGCGTCATCGCCGGGGACTCAGATACCCCCGGCGATCCTCAACAGGCTAAAAGTATCGTTGTTTTCCGGAGGCCAATCGCCCCTCTATCCGGGAATCGGAGGGCTGCTCCGAAAACCAACGCTCGTATTCCCTGGCTTACTTGTTGTGCACGAGCAAGTCGTTCGCGAAATAGGTGTGGTTGCCATCGAGCCGCAGGTTATAGACCGTCGTGTCCGATTCGGCGACCTGCTGGTCAATTTGCTGGAGCTCGATCATTTCGACGTCGATCTCAGCCGCGCCTCCGCTGAAGCCAGGGCTACTGCCAACAGTGGCCAGGACTCCACTGAGCGCGTGGAGCCGGTCGCCCACCTTTAACTTGCCGACCACAAGCTCGGGATTCTCACGGATCGTCGCTTGCGGGTCGATGGCTTTCCATCCGTCATCGGTCATGAACGGATGCTCAGCGGTAACGAAAAAGTGGCCGCCATTCAGCGCATAGAGCGGGCGGCTTCCCAATCGAGGTGTCTCGATCGATTCGACACGATTGATGGCGCCTTCTGCTCCAACGACCAAATGCCCGACCGCGATCTCTTCGATCGGACGGGTCGTGCCGTCCGCCATGACAACTCGGGTGTCGCCGGTAAAGCACGAGTAGGGATTACCGCAAGGAAGCATGCAAACCATGGCGCCCTCACAACAGGGGCTCGGTCCGGAACAAATTTGCTCAGATGAGCACTCGTCACAACTGTCTCCGCACCAGCTTCCTTCGAAATCGAAGCAGATGCTCGCGCCGCTTGCTAGCAGCCCGCAGCCGCATGAATATCCGCACTCGAGATTCGGGTCCTCGGTTAGACAGATATCCTCACCTGCGGGACACCCCGCGGAAAGCACACCGCAATACCCTTCGTTCCGGCAAACCCCGCTGCAGCATTCTGCGTTCGCGCTGCATGGTCCCGTGTAGTCAGGGAGGCAGGCTTGGACGCAGCTCCCCTCGATACAAGTGAATCCTGGATCGCAATCACTATCGGAGCAACAGACGCCAGGTGGGAGGCACTCACCCCCGCATACGATCTGTCCAGCCGGGCAGCAGCGTTCTTCGCCGTAACAGGTACCGTAGCAACAGGCGTTATCGCAGCATTCTGCCTGGCCTACCGGACAACAGTCAGGCCCGCATTGTTCGCTGTCACCGGGACAACAGCAATCCGAACCACACGGGATCTGGTTACCCGGGCAGGAAATCGGTTTTGGAGTTGGTGTCGGTCTGCGAGCCGCGCCAGCTTCGCCCTGAAGGATTGCACGACTGCCGAGCGCGCCTCCCAGCCCTAAAAGACCCTTCAGCACCTTACGCCTGCTGCTCCCGGACGCGAGAGATTTGCTGAGGAGGTCGAAACGTCGGTCATCCATGCAGGATTGCTCCTTCTCTTATTTTCGCCCCGGTCGAGGCTCGTGTCGTTTCATTTTCAGCTTATCTGGGTCTTCCTTTCGCTGCAAGTGGCATTCGTACGGGGTAGTTGGGCGGCATGGCGCGGTCAATGCCCGGCGGTTGGCGACCGGGCTTATACTTTTTGAGTTGAGCGTATCGCCGTGTTGCGGCGACCTGCCGTGCATGCAAACAAGATTCGCGCGGCTACTATGGAAGGGATCATTTTCACCAATGGCGGACGTATCGGCGGCAACGCACGAGTTCGATCTTGTCCTGCTTGGCGGCGGCACAGGCGGCTATGTGGCTGCTATCCGGGCCACCCAGCTCGGATTGAAGGTTGCGGTTGTCGAAGAGCTGATTCTCGGGGGCACCTGTCTCCATCGTGGCTGCATCCCCACCAAGGCCTTTCTCAAATCGGCTGATGTCTTCGACCAGGTCAAGAGCGCGGCCGAATTCGGGGTCAACATCAAGGGCGACATCGACTTCGATTACGATGGCGCACTCACCCGGTCGTTGAAAGTGGTCGAAGGGCAATACAAGGGGCTCCTCTATCTCTTCGACAAGAAGTACAAGATTCCCGTTTTCCTGGGACGTGGCGAGTTGATCGACGATCACACCGTCGGAGTAACCCCGAAGGATGGGAGCGCCCCCTTGAGCCTCAAGGGCAAGCACATCATCATCAACACCGGTTCCCGGCCGCGCCCCATCGACGGTCTCCCGTACGACGGCAAGCAGGTCATCAACTCCGACCATGCAGTGGTGCTGGACAAGCTACCGAAAAGCTTCATCATCCGCGGTGGCGGCGCCACTGGCGTGGAGTGGGCTTCGGTCTATCACCGCTACGGCACCCCTACGACGCTCGTCGGCAATATTGTCCCGATGGAAGACAAAGACGTCTCCGAGCAGCTTGCCCGCTCGTTCCAGCGACAGAAAATGCCGGTGATCCAGGGCGCGCGGCCGACCGCTGACGACATCGAGCTCGGCAAGAACGGCATCAAGATGCGCGTCAAGGATGCCAAGGGCAAGGAGAGCGTGGTCGAAGGCGAGACGCTGCTGGTGGCGATCGGTCGCCAGGGCAATGTCGAAGACATCGGCCTCGAGAAGCTGGGCATCGAGACCAAGAGCTCGTACATCCCGGTCAATGACATGCAACAGACCACGATTCCGCATATCTATGCCATCGGCGATGTGAACGGCAAGCAACTGCTGGCGCACACCGCGATGCACCACGGGATCATCGCCGTCGAGCACATCATGGGGCTCAACCCGTTTCCGTTGAACGAGGAAATGAACTCTCCGTCCTGCACCTATTGCGAGCCGGAAATCGGCAGTGTGGGTCTCTCGGAGCAGGTTGCGAAAGATCGGGGCTACAACGTCAAGATCGGCAAGTTCCCGATGAAGCCGAACGCAAAGGCGGTCATCGAGGGCCACACGGACGGCTTCGCCAAGATCGTTGCCGATGCCGACACCAAGGACTTGCTCGGGCTGCACATTATCGGTCCGCACGCGACCGAAATGATTGCTGAAGGTGGTCTCGCGCGACTCCTGGAAAGCACCCCGGAAGAATTGGCGATTTCGGTCCATCCGCATCCGACCATTTCTGAGGTCATTGGCGAAGCGGCGCACGACTGGCTCGGCCACGCGATTCATATCTAGTCTCGATCGAAAAGCAAATCAATAAGAAGCGGGGTGGCTATACAGACCACCCCGCTTCCTCATTCATCCAAAGATCAACGCACTGGCTGGATAGCCAGAGGGCGGCCGGGCATAAGCTCCTCCAGGATGGCGCCCGTTTCAAGGTCTATGTAGGTAATGCCATCCCAGCCTCCGTCGGCGAAGGTGTACCCTCCGGTCAAAATAGCGCTCATGCCATCGCTCGTAAGCGCAACTTGCTCATGGGGCCGCCCAAGCTCGATGATGCGCTCCATTCCAGTTTCGAGATCCAGGATGGTGAGGCTTGGCGGACCATTGGCTGGACCAGCCGGGCCAGTGCCCACGATGTACGCACTCTTCTCATCGTCCGAAAGCGTAATGCCATGCTGATGGGTATTCGCTGTCATGGGCAGTGAGCTCGACTCGCCGGTCACTGGATCGAGTATCCAGAGGATCTTTCCCACATACGGAAGCAGCAGTGTGCCGTCGCTGCGCATCGCAGCATAGTGCGGCTTATCGAACGCTCCATACCCGAGAGGAGCAGCGTCAAGCGTGGTAGCAGTCAGCGTTTCGAGCTCGATCGCAGTGATCGTGAACGAGTCATGGTCGATCGTATAGACATGGCGGCTATCTGGAGCGGCCACGACATCGAACGGGCGAACGCCCACCGCTACGGTCGCGACAAAGGTTCCCGCGGCGACATCAAAAAGCTCGACCAACCCATTCGAGCCGTTCATATTGATGCCGACTGCGACGATGCTCCCATCTGGCGTCACCGCAATGCCCATGCCTCCTGACCGGTATTCGCCATATCCGGCGCTCTCGATCAGGGTTCGGTATGGCACCGCAGCGTGAATAGTCAGGTTCTCAGTATCAACGATGGTGAGGTCCTGCGCCGAGGAGATATACATCTTCCCGTCGACAGAACCCGTCGCTCCCCAGGGAGACGGGGCGATTTCGAGCAGTTCAACGCCATTGCTTCCGAGAAAGGCTAACGAATCTGCGGTCGGGTTAGTGAGTAGAAAGATGTCTTCCCGGGGCGCTTGCGCGAGTGTGCTGCCTGGCATAGCTGTCAAGGCGAATACAGCCGATGATGTGAGCAAGTTTCTGCGATTCAAGGTTGAGATCATCATAGGTCCGAAACGTCTGTTCGATTGAAAAGGTTACCTTTTGGTACCCTACTCCGGTTGATCGACTGATTGCACCAGTAAAAGAGGAAGGAACCGCGACCAATGAAGTTGCTCCAGTTTCAGGGTGGAGATGGGTTAAAGCTCGGCGTCAAGACCGACAATGGGATCGTCGATGTGTCAGCCGCCGGTGAGGCGCTGGGTGTCGATTCGCCGACAACGCTGATCGAAGTCATCGAGGTAGGCCAGCCAGCACTCGACGCAGTGCAAGGTGTGCTCGATGCAGCCGCCGCGTCGGATTCCGCTGCTGAATGGACACTCGACGAAATGGGCTTGCAATATGGGCCGGCAGTTGCCGATCCCGGCAAGATCATTTGTGTCGGACTCAACTATCGCCGGCACGCCGCCGAGACCGGGATGGCCGTGCCAGAAACCCCGGTGCTCTTTTCGAAGTTCATGAATACGATTGCGTCGTATGGTGACAGCGTGTCGCTCCCACCGGTCGCGACTGAGTATGACTACGAGGTCGAGCTCGGTGTGGTCATGGGCAAGCCGGCCCGTAATGTCAGCGAAGAAGACGCGCTCGACTATGTTCTCGGTTATGTCACCGCGAATGACGTCAGTGTTCGCGATCTGCAGACACGCACCAGCCAATGGTTGCTTGGTAAAACGCTCGATAATTTTTTGCCGGTCGGACCGTACCTGGTGACGTCTGACGAGGTTGGCGATCCGCAACGGCTGAGCATCAAGACGTGGGTCAATGGCGAAATCCGCCAGGATTCGAGCACCAGCGACATGATCTTCACGGTCGCCCAGATCGTGTCGTACATCTCTCGCTATTTCACGCTCGAGCCGGGGGACCTGATTGTCACGGGCACACCAGAAGGCGTGGCCATGGGTCGTGAGGACAAGCCATGGCTGAAGCCGGGCGACGAAGTCACGGTCGAGGTGGAAACGCTGGGCGTTCTCAAGAACGTCATGATTGCCTGATCGCGAGAAAGAGGCAATTCGCCGGCGACTCGCCTATAGTCTCCGTATGAATGATGACTCTGCGGCGAAGCGGCCCAACCGCTTCGCCCAATTTCTCGCTGGATCAACTGCCGGCATCTTTGCGGGCATCGCCTATCTGGTTACTGCCGGGATCGACAACAAGATCTCAGGGCAGCGTCTGTATGACCTGCAGCTCCTGGCGAGACCCTTCGTCAAATCACGCAACCGCGCCAATGCACTGGGAACGCTCATGCATTTCGGCAATTCGGCCGCTGTGGGGTCGCTCTACGGTGTGCTGGCCGAACCGCGTCTGCCTGGCCCACCGATCGTCAAGGGCCTGATCTTCGTCACGATCGAAGGAACCATCCTCTACCCGCTTCTAGCACTGGAACAACACCATCCCGCCGTCAAAGCCGGCGAGATTGGTCCGTACTGGTCGCTGAAAAGCTTCCTCTGGAACTGGCCGCGCCACTTCGCCTTTGGAGCCGTGCTGGGCTGGCTCTATGCAGAACTACGGAACGAATGACACCAGCGCCCGGAAGGGCGTGATCCCCTCAAAACGATAGACGCCGGTCGATGCTGGCACGACGGCAGACTCAAACGGGGTGAGCTCCAGTTGTTGCCCGCCCGTGACCAGGGTCGTTTTTCCCGAGATCACCGTGACCGCATGGAACGAGCGCCCATGGGTGTCGCGCTCGACAGCGATGCCGTCGGAGTCGACCAGATCGAGCTGGAAGTACGGACAGCTCAGGATGCGGAACGATCCGTTTGGCACCCGTTTCACGAGTGGGGAAAACTGGGGTCGCAGTTCAGGTTTGGATGCTTTGACCGATTCCTCGATATGCAACGCGCGGCCCAAACCGGCTGGACGGCCCCAATCGGAAACGCGGTAAGTCAGGTCCGAATTTTGCTGGACTTCGTAGATAAAAATCCCAGGCCCAAGCGCATGAATCAGTCCAGCCTCGACCAGCAGTGCGTCACCAGCTTGTACGGGATGGCGTTCCAGCATGGGATCGAGCGATCCGTCGCGAATTGCAGTGTGTGCGTCGCCGGCGGGAATTCCCGTTCGGACGCCGGCGATCAGCTCCGCTCCGGGTTCGGCGTCGAGCACATACCACGCCTCAGTTTTTCCTCGGAACCCTTCCCCCTCGATCTGCCGCGCCAAGGCGTCATCGGGATGAACCTGGATGGATAACCAGTCGGCGGGATCGAGCAGCTTGATCAGAAGTGGTAAGACCGCTCCTTCTGTGTCGAAGACCGGACGGCCCAGAATTTCGACCGGATAAGAACTCACTGCCTCGGCGAGTGTTTGCCCAGTTAAAGGGCCATCGGCGATTTGATTCTGATCACCAACGATCCAGGCCTCGCCATAGGGTGGTTCGTGCTGCCCCAAACGAGTGCCACCCCAGACGCGCTCTTTCTGCTCCGATTCGATCCGGAACGGTTGCCAACGGGTCATCGCGAGAGAGTATCCCCTCGCGGTCGGTCATCTTCAGAGCCGGAAGTGGCCGTTACCGGCTGCCGCCTTGGAACAACCTCAGCCGGTGCCGTGAAGTGCCACCAATAGAGGAAAACGGCCGCGACCAGTGCACCGATGGAATCGGAGATGAGGTCGTAGGTCGTATCCACCCGGCCATTGTGGCGGCCAGTATCGAGCAGTTTATCGCCGACGAACTCGTAAATTTCCCAGACCATCCCGGAGCCGATGGCCAATGCGACCGCAACCAGGATGAGCTTGCTCGGCGCCCATTGAATGGTTCCCTTGCGAGACATGTTGATCAGGAGATCGCCCATGGCCGAGGCAACCGCCGCGCATCCGAAAAAGTGGGTGAACTTGTCGTAGGAGATGAAACGGTCGTACATATGCGCGGCGGTGCCGAGAGTGTCGGCATAGGTTGTAACGATCACGATCCCGTGCGTGAGTACCGAGAATCCGCCTTCTTTTCGGAAATGCACGCTGAAGACCACGACGATGAGTATCGTCAGGGCGATCTGGGTCACCATGTATCCCCAGTAGCGGGTAAATCCGGGGTCGACTGCCTGGCGAGCGAGCAGATAGGTCAGCAGGAATCCGAGCGAATAAACCGACGCCCTCAATCGCGGGACGTCGGCGATCTCCCGCGCCACCGCGTTGATCTGCATGCCGATCTGCCGCGGGGCGAGCATGGCAAATGAGAAGTAGTACGGACCGCCCAGGCGTCGATCGATCCAAAGGATTGCCAGGAATGGGCCGACAGAAATGACGATCCCGACGATCCAGTCGATCACATAGTTTTGACCGGTCGCCATGACGGCAAGCACCATGACCGTCACGGGCCCAGTCAGCCAGAACCAGCGCAAGCGGCTCTTCACCCCGACGAAAAGCGCAGCTCCGCTCAGCGCCACCCATCCGGCATGCAAGCTCGGAACTGATCCGAACCAGCTCGAATCGCCCTGCGAACCCCCTAGGAGGGCGTGAGTATCGATCATGCCACTTCCCGGCATCAGCCCGGGCGGAATCACCGGGTGAAGCAGCACGACGGCCAGGGACATCATTGCCGAAAGAATGAGCGCAGTCCGGTACTGCCGAAAGAGTTGATCCTGAGTCAGATAGAGCCAGCAAAGCGTACCGGCCACGAACGGGAGGAAGATCCACGAGACTGCCGTATCGGCGACCCGGAGGAGGCGATCGTGACCCAGCAGCCAGATTTGCAGGGCGTGCTCTGGGTCGATACGCAGGGTTCGCTCGAAGTCTATGATCGCCTGGCTATTGACGCGGGCGTCGTGCGCGGTTCCCCCGGACGTGCTTCTTCCGGCCAGGTAGCAGACGAACACGCCAGCGAGGATCGTTCCCTCACGTATTGCGCGTTGTCCCGAAAGCTCCTGCCGCGATCGTCCACGGAATACGACCACAACGAGCACGGCCAGCATGATGCCGATCGGTCCGGCAATCGATGTATCGATAAAGCTGAGCACCGTCGCGACGCACAGCATCAACGCCGCGCTTGGCCAGTCGAACGCGAGCGTGACACTCACCGCGACTCCGCTGAGCGCCACTATCAGGACGAGCCATTCGAAGCCGGTTATTAGGCTGAGTGGCGATCGTCCAATGAGCTCCATAGCGGTCCTTGGGGGTAGCGCTGACGTGAGAACCCCTGGATCATACCAAATGAGGAAGTGATCCTGAATCACCCGAAAGGGGCATTCGCATAGTAGCGAATGCCCCTTTGCCGAATTGGTTAGTGGCTCGTCGGTTGCCGCTCGAGCTTCGTAAGAGGCTGATCACCCCGGCCAGTCGGCTGATCGGCGGATGGTTCGAAGGAGCGCAATCGGAGCGAATTCGTCACCACCGAGACGCTTGAGATCGCCATTGCACCGGCGGCCAGGGCCGGGTTCAACAGGTGCCCGGTGAAGGGATAGAGCACTCCCATTGCCACCGGAATGAGGAGCACGTTGTATCCAAATGCCCAGAAAAGATTCTGGCGGATGATGCGCATCGTGCGCCGGGAGAGCGCAACCGCGGTCGAAACACCGTGCAGATCTCCACCGATCAGGGTTATGTCGCTCGCTTCCATAGCGATGTCCGCGCCGGTACCAATTGCGATACCGAGATTCGCCTGCGCCAATGCGGGAGCGTCGTTGATGCCATCGCCAACCATGGCGACAGTTTTCCCGTCAGCTTGCAAGGTCGAGACGCGCTCGGCCTTTTGGTCGGGGCGGGTTTCAGCGAGGATGCGCTCGGCGGGTATGCCGACCTCTGCGCCGATAGCTTCCGCGGTGGCGCGGCTGTCGCCGGTGAGCATCCACACCTGCAACCCAAGCGATTCCATCTGCTGGATCGCCTGCCGCGATTCGGACTTCACTGTATCGGCCACCCCAAGCAGCGCGGCCAAGACCCCGTCGACGGCAAGATACATTGCGGTCTTGCCACTGGACGAAAGCCGCGTGTGCTCCTCCCGTAACGAACCGACATCGATGTTTTCGCGAGACATGAGCGATTCGTTGCCAAGCAAAATCCGCTTGCCATCGATCCGCGCTTCGACACCGTGGCCGGAAATAGCGGAGAACGTTTCCGCGTTCGAAAGCGTCGCATTCGCGTCGCGTGCTGAACTAACGATCGCCTGGGCAATCGGGTGCTCGGAACCGACTTCCGCCGAGGCTGCCAACCGCAGCACGTCGGCCTTCTCGAAACCACCACTCACCACGATATCGGTCAGCGATGGTTTGCCGCGGGTGATCGTTCCCGTCTTGTCGAGCAGTACGGTATCGACCGAATGTGCTTGCTCCAACGCTTCCGCGTTCTTGATGAGCACGCCCAGTTGCGCTGCGCGGCCGGTACCAACCATGATTGCGGTGGGCGTTGCCAAACCCATTGCGCATGGGCAGGCAATGATGAGGACCGCGATAGCCGAAACCAGGGCATAGGTCATCTTGGGTTCCGGGCCGACGATGTACCAAACCGCGAATGTCAACGTCGCTAACGCCAATACCACCGGCACGAAGTAGGCCGAGATCTGATCCGCCAGTCGCTGGATCGGCGCTTTCGAGCCCTGGGCGTCACTGACAAGCTTGACGATTTGCGCAAGCGCCGTGTCCTTGCCGACATTCGTGGCGCGAAAGACGAACGACCCGGTGGTATTCGAGGTCGCACCGATCACTTGATCGCCGATCGCCTTTTCGGTCGGGATGCTTTCACCAGTCAACATGCTTTCGTCGATCGCCGAAGCGCCTTCGACGATTACCCCATCGGTGGGAACCCGTTCGCCGGGCCGGACTCGGATCAGATCGCCACGTTGGAGATCATCGACGAGAGTCTCGACCTCGACCCCATCGCGCAACACATGCGCGGTCTTGGGGGCAAGCCCCATGAGCGATTTGATGGCGGCGCCGGTTTGCAAACGGGCACGCGCTTCCAGCCAGCGACCGAGGAGCACCAGGCCGATGATGACCGTGGCGGTCTCGTAATAGACCTCCGGCATCTCCATGCTATTGCGCATCAAGCGTTCGGGCCAGAACGTCACCGCGACCGAATACAGGTAGGCAGCCGAGGTGCCAAGCGCGACCAGGGTGGACATATTTGCCGAGCCATGACGGGCGGCGGCGAGCGCCGTTTTGTAGAAACGCCAGCCGGCCCAGAACTGGATCGGGGTGGCGAGCACAAACATCAGCTTGTTGAGATTTTCCATGCTGTCGAACGGCTGGCCGCCCAACAGCCAATTCGGCCAGTACATGAGCAGCATGAGCAGCGCGGATACGGCAAGACTGACGCCCGCCATGATCCCAAGTGAGCGCAGGTCCTTCGCCCGAGCGGCTTCCCGCTGGGTTTCGATTGCGTCGAGATCCTCGGATTCAGCCTGAGGAGCCACGGCATATCCCGCGCTTTCAACCGCGGCAACCATCCCTGCGCGTGACGCAGCGCCCGGGAGATAACGCACCGTAGCGGTTTCAGTGGCCAGATTGACATTGACCGACTCGACGCCGGGAACAGCCGTAAGCGCCTTCTCGACGCGACTGACGCACGAAGCGCACGTCATGCCGTCTACCGGCAGGCTGAGCTCGGCCGTCGCGACACCGTAGCCGGCATTGGTAACAACTTTTTGCAGCGTATCGAAGGAGACGACCTCTGGATCGAAGTGGACGGTCGCCTCTTCGGTAGCGAGATTGACCGATGCACTGCTGACTCCGTCGGTCTTCGCCAGCGCGTTTTCGACACGCCGTACGCAGGAGGCGCAGGTCATCCCCTCGATCGCCATAGTCACGTTTCGATCACTGTCAGTAATGGTGATCTTGGTAGGTTCGAGCGTGGTGCTCATCAGCACCCTCCTTTCGAGGATCGGATCATGCATCTATTATACCCCCCGGGGGTATATTGCGCAAGTACCTCGATTGGTTGTGCTCAGCGCGCGCTACAGCAACGAGATTGCTTCGCCAGCCGCGCGCTCGCCTGACAGCCACGCTCCGTGACAGGTCGAAAAGAAGTACGGGTGGGTGGCTTCGCCGCAGAACAAGAGGCGCTCTTCGACTGGTTTGGCAAGATCGGCGCGCAGGTTGGCTTCGCCGGGGCGAGCGGCCCCGTAGGCGCCGAGGATGGTCGGCTCTGTGCCCCAGGAAGAGGCGGCCGAGCTCCCGATATGTTTGGCAATGGTGCTTCCGAACGCGTCGATCATCGCCTGGCGTCCAACCTCGATGGCTGCATCGCTGCCCGCCGCTTCCAGTTCGGCACTGATTGGACCGCCCATATAGATCGAGACAATGTCTCGCCCAAAGGGTCGCACCTGTACGTGGAACCAGGGCGCACCTGGATAGGGAATGCGCACGCTCATGTGCTCATCGATACCGAAGTGGCGGCTATCGATCTGCAGAACGACCTTGTTGTCAGATCCCAGCGGCACGGCTGCGGCAGCGGCCAGCTTCCAATCGGGAAGAACCGGCTGGAAGTCGATCAACCCGCGGGAAAGTACGTTGGTCGAGACCGTGACAACGACCGCGCGCGCGTCGATCAGTCCCTGATCGGTGACGACCCGCGCCGCGCTTCCCTCGAGGATGACCTGCTTCACCGTGGTACTCAGGGAAACCGGTATTCCCGAGGCAACCTGCTGCACCAGCGCGCCATAGCCATTCGTGACCGCCCAATTCTGATCCGTATCCTTGTACCGAGCGGCATCGAGCGTCGACACCTGCGCTGGGGAGAAGCCCCACTCTGCCTGTACGCCAGACGCAAAGAGCGAAAATGCGGGACTGGAGGTGTCGATCACATCGCTGAGCGGAACATCGATCCCCTCGTTGCCAGTCCCCAGTGCGCGTGCATAGAGCTGCTGCAGCTCCTGCTTGAGCGCATCCGCTTCGGATTCGGGCAAGAGGACGCCGTTGCCGGCCAGACGCGAGGGAACGTGGTGATCGAGATAGGCAATACCGAGCTCATCGGCGTATTGGCGCATCGGGTTGATCGATGCGGAATGCAACCAATGGCACCCCCAATCGACCGGGACCCCAAAAGTTTCGGTATCAGTCCAGGCACGACCGCCGGAACGATCCATCGCTTCCAAAACGACGAACGATTTCCCTGCTGCCTGGAGCGCCTTTGCCGCACCGAGCCCAGCCGCGCCAGCTCCAATGATGACGACATCAACCGTTCCGCTCTTCCCCACCGTCATGTGATTCGCCTCTTGTATACGTCGAACATCGTGGTATTCCTGCTCTCCGAACGACCAGCGCACGCTCGAATCGCGCTGGCTAGTGCATCGTAATCCCAGGGAAGCTACGATTTCGGCTACGACCAGGGGTGCCGCGCGCTCGAGCAAGAGGCAGTTTCGCGCTTTGTTATGGTCTTTAGATGAGGCCCTTTAACGGCTGCTCTTGTTGAGCTTGCGTTCGACGGTGCCGACGATGCGCTCGAAGCCAACGTCGAGGGGCCGGGAAAGGGCAAAGGAGACGACCCGCCCAACGGTAGGAACGGATGCGCTTTCGGTCTCAACCCAGAACTCGGGCACGTCCGATGCATGGATGAACACACGTTCGGCCGGCAGATCCCCAGACTGCGGAGGACCTGGTAACAGTCGGCCTGACTGGAGGAAAACCCGAACCGTCATACGCGGTCGTCCAGCAATTACGAAAACATCCAAAGCGAATAGTTGATGAATCTTACCTGAGACCGGCCAACTGCGTCGTTACGAGCCGATTGACTCTGGCGCTTCGATTTGCGGCAGCCCCAGCCAGCCAGCCGCCTGATCCAAATTCTTGACCACCACATCTGGGGGCACCGGGAAATCGACCGTTCGCTCCGGGTGACCCAACACGGCAATCGCGCGCATCCCGGCTGCCTTCGCTGCTTCGACCCCCAAGGGCGAATCTTCTAATACGACCGCGTGCGCTGGCTCGATTCCCAGTCGCTCGGCTGCCAACAGAAAGAGATCGGGCGCCGGTTTACCGCGAGTTACCTCATCGCCGGTTGTTTCCGAATCGAACAAGTCTGCCAGACCCGTCTCACCCAGAGAGATGTCAGCGTGAATGCGCATTCCAGACGTAGCAAGTGCAATCGGGAGGCCCGCCAACCGCGCTCGCGCGATGATTTCCTGGGCACCTGGCATCGCCTTCACTGAACCCCGAAGCGCTTCGATGCGCAGATCGCTGTAACGAGCGATAAGGATCTCGACGTCGACGTCCATGCCGTACCCATCGCGCACGATCGCCAGCGCCTCGACCAGACGTCGACCCAGCAGCTTGTCGTGGATCTCGGGCTTGCGGTCGAGCTGATACTCGTCGAGCAGCCGGTCCATCGCGTCGGATGCCAACCCCTCACTATCGACCAGCAGGCCGTCCATATCGAAGATCAGCGCCTGAACAGGTTGGGTTCGATCCATCGAGAACTCCCACAAACAAACGAACGCGGCCGGAACCGGCCGCGTTCGTTATTGTAGCGATGATTGAAGGCTTATTCGCCGTCGCTGAAGGTCTTGCTCAGCTCTGCGGCCTGCTCGTCGCTCAGGTTCGACTGAATCAATTCAGCCTTGAGACCGGCCTTCTTGACTTCCTCAGCCACCTTGTCGGTGTTGGCGTTGGAGGACATCAGGAAGAGGGCCGAGGTGCCGGGAACGACCTTTTCCTTCACCGAATCGATGAACTTCTTGTCGATACCGTAATCGGCAAAGTGTCCCATCAGCGCACCGATACCGGCGCCGATCGCGACACCCAGCACAGGAACGAAGAAGAGCAATCCGAAGAGCAATCCCCACAGTCCGCCCATGCTGGCGCCAACCCATCCGGCACTGGTGAGTTCCTGGGTCTTCGGCTTCTTCTGACCTTCCGGCCAGCTCACCGTAGCGGCGTCCTGTACTACCAGAACTTGCTGCTTCTGCAAATCGACCAGCAGGTTCTCAGCCTTCGTCGCGCCGTCCGGCGTATCGAACAGCCATGCGGAAAGTGTTGCCATATGTGTTCCTCCTATTGCCGTGCAGCCCGTTGCCACAGCGGCCGAATACCGCGCGTATTGTACGGCGGAAGCTTAGCTGGGGACTTGGGTCGTAAGTGCCACTTCCGGATTGGTGACCAGAATTGCGCGGACCTGGGCGGCGGCCAACCCTGCTTCCATCAGCATGACCGGAAAGGATTCGATCAGATAACGAAAACCAGGGCCGCCTCGATAGGCCAGCCAATACGACTTGCGAGCCAGGTCGCCAGAAATCAGGAGCTGGCTGAGATGACCGTGCGCAGCCAGCTTCGCCAACATGGCCGCACGCGCTTCATCCGGCGCGTATTTGGTCTTGGATATCTGATCGAACGAAACGAACGCACCGGTCGCAAGCACCCGCAGCAGGTAGTCCTCATTTAGTGCGAAGTCGAGATGACCGATGATGACCCGGTCTGGCGAAACGCCCTCCTCCTGCAAAATCGCGAGCTGCTCCAGGGCCATGGTCCCTTTGTCGGTATGGGTTGAGATCGGCGCCCCGGTTGCCAGATGCGCTTGCGCAGCCGCCCGTAGGACACGCTCCTCGACCTCGGTGATTTCATTCAGGCTGGTGCCGGCTTTGATCACGCCAGCGCGCATCGATGTTGCGCCGATTCCGTTGCGAATTTCACCGATATTCTGTGCGGCTATTTCGGAGACAGATTTGCCGCCGACCCAGGGAGCGGCGTGCACGTGCTTGTGGTGCCCGGTGACCACAATGACATGCACGGGTACCCGCTGCGCGACCCACAGAATGGTGCCCGGATCGCGGCCATAGTCGGCCGGGGTCATATCCACGATTCCTCGCAATCCGAGGAAGAACGCATCCTCCAGCTCGGCAATGGCGGCATCGGGGGAATCGAGCAGAAGATCGGGGTCGGCAGCGCCAACGTCCATCGGTTTGGCGATGACATGCTCGTGATGCAATGTCAGCCCGAGCGCTCCCGGCGCGATCGGTCCGAGTGCGGTCATGACATGCGGTTGATCGGTCGTCAGGTCGTCTTCTAGCTCATCTGGCTCGAAGGATTCATTGGGATCGAGTCCCCAGTCGAAATCCTGTTCCGTCATCCGGCAAGCTCCCGGCGCACGATGTTGGCACCTTGCACCATAGCCGCCAGCTTGCGTTTGGTTGCCCACCTCGCGGTTTGACTGAAACCGCAATCGGGCACGATCCAGAGCTTGTCTGGTTCGACGAACTGCAGCGCCGTGCGAATACGATCCGCCACCACCTCTGGCGTTTCGCACCAATAGTTTTTAACGTCGATCACGCCACACCCCAGTTCGCGGTCATTGGGGAACTCTTTCCAGAGGTCGAGTTCGGCCATCTCGCGGTTGGCGAATTCGAGCAAATACTGATCGCAGCGCATATCGAAGAGCGTGGGAAAAATCGGACGATAGGTTCGCTTTGCCACCGGACGTCCCCGAAAATTGCCAAAACAGATATGGGAACCGATTTTGGCATCGATGCCTGCGACCGCTGCATTGAAGAGCTCGACATACTCCGCCATCCGATCTGGATAGACCGCTGCCGACGGTTCGTCGACCTGGATAAAGGTGGCACCGGCGTCACGCAAAGCACGGCATTCAGCATTGACGATGGGAACCAGCGCCCAGGCGGCCTCGATGCGGTCTTTGTAAATACCACCGGTCTGAATGCGGCCAGAGAGCGTAAACGGCCCAGGGACGGAGGCCTTGACCGGCCGGTCAGAGATCGACTGGACATAGGCAAAATCTTCGACGCAGCCAAGACCATTCGGAGCGGAAAGTTCTTCGAACACCCGCCACTTGCCGCGCTGGTCGTGCCCTTCCGGGCCGAGCTTGCGCGGTGACGGTAATGGCTCGATGCCGGAGATGCGAACATAGAAGCCAAGATTGAAGTCGTTGCGGCGCATTTCGCCGTCGACCAATACGTCCAGACCGGCTCGCTCCATGTCCAGGACCGCGATGTCAGTAGCATCCCGCATCAGCTCGTCGATGTCATCTTGCCCGAGCTCGCCACGAGCGATGGCATCGATCCCGGTCAGCAGCCACCCGGTTGGTGCGTGACTTCCAACCGCACTGGTTGGCAACAGGGGCAAATCGTCAAGAGTCTGCTTCATCGTTGTCCTTTCCTGCATCGCACTCGACACGCCGAGGGCGGCGACATCGGCATGCCTATGGTCTGTCACTATTGTCGGTCAAACGTCCCGATATCCGCGTCGAGAGGGCTGGAATGTCGCAACGCCTCCAGAGCAACGTCATCATCGTCACCGGCGCCAGCTCCGGGATCGGGCGCGCTGCCGCGAGCCGGTTTGCCAACGAGGGAGCGTTAGTGCTTTTGGCAGCCCGTCGGCGGGAACCGCTCGAAACCGTAGCCAATGAGATCGAATCGAATGTGGGACGTGACCGGGTCGCGTTTTTGCCTACCGACGTGTCACAGGAAGAGCAGGTCGTCCAGTTGATCGGCACCGCTCTCGAGCGATGGGGCCGGTTGGACGGTATGTTCAACGCCGCCGGGATCAGCGGACGCCGGTTCGGAGACGGCCCCGCTGCGACCTGCACGCTCGACGGTTGGAACACGGTCATCGAGGCGAACCTCACCAGCATCTTCCTCTGCACAAAACACGCGTTGACGGCCATGCTGCCAAACGGGCAAGGCTCGATCGTCAATCTGGCATCGGTATTGGGAATGGTGGGTGGGGATGAGGATTTCGCCACCCACGCCTACGCGGCCAGCAAGGGTGGCATCATCGCGTTCACGCGCGCTGTCGCGTCTTACTACGCTCCAAAGGGAATTCGCGCGAACGTCGTCGCGCCAGGATTGATTCGGACCAATATGAGTGTGCGGGCTCAGGAGGACCCGGTCATCCTGGCAAAGCTGCCGCGGTTGCAACCGCTCACTGGAGACTTCGGCGCAGCGGAGGATGTCGCCGCCGCCGCGCTGTATCTCATGTCGGATGATGCCCGCTTCGTCACCGGAACGGTGCTGCCAGTTGATGGCGGCTGGACCGTGCGCTGACGACTACGGAATCGAGGTCACCATTCCCCCATCGGCCTGCACCGAGATGCCGCTGAGATAAGAGGCGGCAGGGGAAAGCAGAAAGGCACCGATGCGACCCATCTCCTCCGGTTCGCCGTAGCGGCCAAGGGGAATGGTTTTGCTCATCAGGGCGACTTGCTCGTCGATCGTGATCCCTTGCGCTTCAGCACGGCCCTTGTCCAGCGTGCGTACGCGGTCGGTATCGAACCGTCCGGGGGCCAGGCTGTTGACCCGGATTCTCGGGCCAAGCTCGCGCGCCAGCACTTTGGCCATCGCCGCAACACCGGGCCGAAGGATATTGGAGGTGTCCAGATTCGGAATCGGCTGGCGAACCGAGGACGAGGTGATGAAGAGCACCGCCCCGTCACCCTCGATCTTCGGCGTCAATGCGCGCAGAATGCGAATCGGGCCACCGACCAACAGTTCGAACGCTTGCGCCCACTGCTCATCGGTCACGCTCAGCACTTCGCCTGGGGGCGGGCCGCCCGCATTGATCAGCATGCCGTCGAGGCCGCCGAGCTTGTCATCGACCGCGCTCGAAAGCGTTTCGACCGCGCCCTTGCTGGCAATATCGACCGCCACATATGAGGCATTGGCTCCGATTTTCGCGGCCGCCTTTTTCAGCGACTCCTCATCGCGTGACATCAGAAGGACTTTGGCGCCCTCGTCGGAAAGCACCTGCGCGATCGCGTTTCCCAGCCCGCGGCTACCGCCGCCGATCAGGAAACGCTTGCCTGTCAAACCCAAGTCCATTTAGATTCCTCCAAGTGTCGAAACACGATTAGTAAATGCGTCGATTTCGCCTTCGGTGGTGAGCGCACCAAGCTCCAGATCGTACGAGCGGGATTCTCCTGGTTCGAGCACGATCAGCTCTCCCCGTTCACGAGCGTCGAGACGTCCAGCCGGGCGATTGGTGCAAGGCTCGATGCCGACAACATAGGTCCCTTCCCCGAGCATGCGCCAGACAAAGTGGAACGGAAGCTGCCGGGCGTCGAAGATCTCGTACGCGCCGATACCGCGGGCTCGGTTGACGATACCGACTGGCACCGTGCCATCCGATTCCGCAATGACCTCGTGCTCGACAACCCGCTCCACATGCGCGGGTTGCGGCGCCTCGAGGGTGCGATATCCCTCGAGCGGGAAGTCCCCGCGCGGGGTCGCACTATAGGTGGGAACCAGGAGCTCTGCGCCTTCGTCTACGACTGGGAACCCGATATTGATGTGGTACAGCAACATGTGCGGCGTTGGATCCCAACCCCGGTTGGTAACCTCGTCCCGCAAAGTGAAATGCGCGTCACCCACTTTTGCCTCGATGCGGCGAGTAAGCACCAGGTTCTCTCCGAATACCGACGCCTGCGAGACTTCGCCTTCTGCCCAGAGCACGGCATCGTCCCCCTCCCAGCGGCAACCGTAGCCCACCAGTCGCGCGGGTTTGTTCGAGATGCGGCCATGCAGCCCGAACTCTTCCGTCACTTTGGGCGGATAGTGGTATTGCTCGGCGGTATCGGTCGCCATGAAGAGCGCATGATCGATGCCGCAGGTGGTCAGCAGACCGCCGCCCCAATTGCGCAGGAAGCCAAGGCCGAGCTGTTCTGCATACCAGGGACCACCATATCCGACGGCAGATTCCCAGCCGATCGGCATGCCCCGGTATTCGCAGCGGCCGATATCGAAGGCGCGATCGACCAGAACTTCGAACACGAAGCCAGACCCGGTGCGAAATTCGAGCACGCGCACGCCGCGTTCGAGACCATCGCCCAGAGTCACCAGGCGAACACCAGCCGCCTGATCCAAGCGACCGACTCGTTTAAGCAGCTCGGACCGCGAGAATTCCGACCCAAAAAGGTTCACGCGTTTTGCTCCTCGATCATCAATGCATCACCCAGCCGCCATCGATCTGGATGAGCTGCCCGGTGATGAACGACCCACCGTCGCTCGACAGGAAAACGGCCAGATTGCCAATATCATTCGGTGTGCCGCGTCGTTTCACACTCTGATTATCGAGCACCATCTGATTGTATTCATCCTGATTGGGATGGATCTTTTCGGCGTCGGTGGGAAAGGCGCCGGGCGAGATCGAATTGACGGTCACGCCATCCGGACCGATCTCGCGTGCCAGCGCGCGGGTGAACCCAACGATGCCCCCTTTGGAGGTGACGTAGTCGAGCAACATCGACCAGCCGCCAAAGAAGGTGATCGACGCGACATTGATGATGCGGCCGTTTCCATGCGCTTTCAGATACGGAAACGCAGCACGAGCGCAGAGGAAGTACCCCTTCAGGTTGGTGGCCATCACCTCGTCCCACGACTCGGCGGTGATCTCGGTCCACTCGCGGCGCGGGTAAATGGCAGCGTTGTTGATCAGAATGTCGATGCGTCCGAACTCGTTGGCAACGGATTTCATGAGGGCGTCGATCTCGTCCTGGTCGGACGCATCGCAGACGCGCGCGAAAGCCTTGCCGCCATTGGCGGTGACGAACGCAACGGTATCGTTCAGGCTCGATTCGGTGCGTCCGGTGGCGATGACCGTCGCTCCAGCAGCCGCGAGTGAATCGCAGATACCGTGCCCGAGTCCACCTCCAGCGCCGGTGACGATGGCTACACGCCCCTCGAGGGAAAATGCCTCCGCTGGTGTTTGGGCCATTAGTCGATCTCCGATAGCTTGACCGAGCATTCAATCTCGGCCAAGCGATAGGCTGCTTCGATCAGCCGCATGGTGCCCTCCCGGCATCGTACGTCGACGCCTTGTGTCCTGTTAATCGATCCACTTCCAAGCCGGCGGATTCGCCCCCGGCACGGGCACGACAACGCCTTCCGCCACCAGCTCGCCAAGATGCGAGCGGATCGGACCGGCGAGCTCGTTCGGGAACGAGGTGAATGGGCCCAGGCTGGGACCCAGCTCGGCGAGCAGTCCCGCCAGGGTGACCGTGCCGTTGGCTTTCGTCGCCGCGCGAACGCCGCTCCGCGCACGCACCACAAACGCCGCGCTGGCCTCCAGAAAGTCATGGACCTCGGAGCCTTCGATAACGTCGTAGTGCGCGGTAAGGAGGCGTTCAGGTTGGAGTGTGCGCACGGTCTCGATCGTGCCTTCGTAAGCTGCGGCGTCCATATAGGGCGGCGGATGAATGATCTCGTGGTCGAAGTTGTAGAGCCCCTGTCCGAGAACCGCATCGATCACAATCGCCGAACGTGATTCTGGCTCCCAGACGCCGAGATGCCCCGCAGAATGGCCCGGCAAGGTGAGGATTTGCACGCGCAGGTTGGGTCCAAGCCGAAACCACTCACCGCCGGTCAGTTCGAGGTCGATGGCAGTATCCGGGCCCATGCCCGCGGCCAACATCTCTTTGGCCTCCTGAGCGTAATCGGCCTCTTTACCGTGCTCGGCGTACCAGCCATAGCGTTCGCTCATGGCACGATCGCGGTTGGTGATGATCGGGACATCGAGGGCTGAAGCGCAGAAGATGGCTTGTGGAGCAGCTCTTCGGAGCGACGCGTTGCCACCGAAATGATCGACGTCGGCATGACTGATCAGAACGTAGGTGAGCGATTCCTGCGCAAACCCGACCTGCTCGAAGAACGGCAGGATCACGTCGCCGGGGGTGGAATCGATACCGGTATCGACTAGCATCGACTTTTCGCCACGCAGGAGATATTGCGCGAAAGGGCGTGGCCCGAAGACGCTTTCGATTCGTTCGATGCCGGGGGCAACTTCGACCACGGAAGACCTCTCTGTCAGGGAAACTCGATGACGACGATGTTCGAGCATTGAGCGCGCTCGATCCCGGCGATCATCTCAGGATGCGCTGCCCGTGGCAACAGAGCCCATGAGATCGTCGAGTAAGGTCAATGCAAATGCGTCCGGTGTTGGTGCCGGTTGCCGAACGGTGGCGTGCGCGATCGCGCCACGCCGGCGCAGGATTTCCTTACGCAGGGCTACTCCGGCGCCAGGCTGGGCCTCGAAGACCATCAGCGGCAATGCGCGATCGAACGCGGCGCGCGCACCATCCCGATTGCCGGATTGATAGGCGGAGACGATCTCGACCAGTGCTTCGACCGCGGCAAAACCGGTCATCGCACCGGCTGAGCCGGCATCGAGCTCGTGCAGCAGGGAAACGCCGCCGAGCCCACCGAAGATTTGATAGCCAGGTTCCAGCTCACGCAGCTTGTTCATCTTGACCGGGGTGGGTGGGTCTTCCAGTTTGCAGACCGAACCCGGCGGCAGGAACTCGAACAAGCTGGCGATGAACTCGACCGGCATCTTGACACCGCTCGAGGTCGGATGGTCTTGCACGATGAAGGGAATGGACAGATCGGCGGCGATTCGCTTGAAGTGCTCTTTCAATGCCGGACCGGCCGCGCTTCCCGGCGGAGGCGACACCATGACGGCGGCCACACCAGCCGCTTGCGCGGCGTCGGCGCGCTCCTTGGTGATCTTGGTCGAGTTGTGCGTGATACCGACCGAGATCTGTAGATCGTTCCCGCCACGCTCCAGCGCGGCGGCCAGCACCTGGTCGCGCTCGTAGTCGCTCATCCGGTCAGCTTCGCCAAGGACACCGAGCACCAGGGCGCCCTGGCACCCGCCAGCGACCAGATAGTCCATCAACGTGCCGACACTCTCGAGATCAACTGCTTCATGGGGAAGAAACGGCGTTGCGGCAATGCAATGCACGCCAGGTCGAAGTCCTTCGGTCATCGTTTCAACTCCAGGGATATCGTGTGTTCACCAATCATTCTGATGGTATTGCACCATACCACCGGCCTACCCCGCCTCTGCCGACGCATGATCCCGTATGCGGACAGGCTCGTCGCATACACTGCGAACTGGCAACATGATGCAACTCGGGAAGAAACGATGGTCGATCGTGACGAACGCTTATCGCTCCCAAATGATGACGATGTCGCGGGCGAAAAGAACGACGAGCGCGCTGGAGAACTCGATCGGCTGATCAGTTTGAGCGACGGTGTTTTCGCCTTCGCAATGACGCTTCTGATCGTCAGTATCGATGTGCCTCAGATGTCCACCAGCGAAGCGCGCACTCGTTTGACGCACGACGTTGCCGCCCTCTGGCCGGAAGTGCTGTCGTATGTCATCGGCTTTCTGGTCATCGGGTTTCTCTGGACCGCTCACCGGCGTCTCTTCGCACGAGTCAAGGATTATGACGACTACTTGACGAAGCAGAACATTGTGCTGCTCATGCTCGTCGCGTTCCTGCCCTTCCCAACCGAGATTCTCGGACAATACGGTTCGCTCGCGCTCCCCTCGATTCTTTATGCGCTGGTGCTTGCCGCCATCTCCATCCTCTATATCGCGATCATCGATCACCTGGATGGGCATCGGACCTTGATGACGCGAGGCGGCCGGGATTTCGACTTTGCCCGTGCGAAAACCCGCCATCTGGTGACAGCGTTGATCTTCCTCTGCTCGATTCCTCTTTCTCTCCTGGTGCCAGGAGTTGGGCAGATCTTCTGGATTGTTCTGATGTTCAACCATCGGCTTAGCGAGCGCTTGCTGCCGCACCTGCCGAAACGTTTTCAGGATCGCGGCCAATCGTAAAGCCGGCTGACCCGGCGCGATTGCTCGTCGTAGCACTCCTCGAAGCGTTGGGCCGATGCGTCTCCAATGAAAACCGAAGACGAAAGTACCAACGGGGGAGCGTTCAGCGCCACCAGGTTCTCAGCGGTCTGAGATTTAATCGCGTTGACGATGGCGGCAAAGCCAATAGTCGATCCGGGTCCAACCGGGTCGTCCAGACCCTCGATCGCGACCATCGCATCTCCCGCCGGCGTGCAATTGTCGATCGCGATATCGGCGAGATCGACCAGCTTCTTGCCCGATGAATGGCGTGGTGCGCTCTTGCTCGAGTGATCGAAGGAGACCACCGCGATTACTGGCATCCCGCGTTGCTTTGCCCCGAGCGCAACGTCGATCACCACCGCATTCACGCCGCTGTTCGAAAAGACGATCATCGCGTCGTCAGGCCCGAAGTTGAAGTTGCGCAGAATGACCTCGCCGAAGCCTTCGACTTTCTCCAGCCACATCGCCTGCCGTTGCCCGTTGGCCCCCACGATCTGGGTATGGTTGGTCAGCGAAAGTTCGACGATGGGATGGAATCCGGGAAAGCTGCCATGCCGGGGAAACAACTCTTCCACTGGAATACGGGAGTGGCCGGTTCCAAACGCGTGCACGAGGCCACCGGCGGCGATGCTCCCGGCACAGATTGCGGCAGCCCGGTCGATGGCCTCCACCTGGGTGGACGAGATTCGCTCGAGGATAGCCGCTGCTTCGACCAGATAGCGTCCTGAAGCGGATTGCCCACTCACCCCTCATGCTCCTCGGAGTGTTCGTACTCGGTTTTCGCCCAAAGCGCGGCACCGACGACGCCGGCTTCGAAGCCAAGCTCCGCCGGCCGAAACTCGATCTTGTCGATCTCGGTCACATGACAGTGCGCGCGTGCCGACTTTTCGATCTGCTTCCAGTAGTAGCCATACGGTTTCAGCACACCGCCGCCGAGCACAACGACGTTCGGCGCGAGCGCCGATATCGCATTCGCCACGGCGATGCCCATATGGAATCCGGCGAAGTCCAACACCTGACAAGCGATGGGATCGCCTTCACTCGCCGCTCGTTCGATCAGCTCCGGGGTCATTTTGTTCAGATCATCGCCGATCATGTCACGTAGAATCGTTGTTTCACCCATGACGATAAGCCGGTTGGCATCGCCGATGATGGCAGGTCCGGCGGCGTATGCCTCGGCACAACCCTGGTTGCCACAACCGCAATGCGGCCCGTCGGTGTTGACGATCATATGGCCGAGTTCACCACCAGCGCCGCCGAGCCCCATATTGACTCGCCCGTGCGCCACGATCCCCCCACCGATGCCCGTTCCAACCGCATAACAGAGCGCCGTGCGAACCCCTCTTGCAGCGCCAATTTCCAACTCCGCTACGGTAAACGCGCGTACGTCGTTGATCAGATAGACCGGCAATCCGAGCGCCTGAGCAATGCGCGGACCGACCGGCACCATGGGCCAGTCTCCCGGCAGATTGGGAAGAAAAATCGTGTAGCCGCCCTCCATGTCGAGGACACCTGGGGCGGCCACACCGATGGCGCGGATGACCTGTCCCGGTTCCGCCAGCTCGACGATATCGCGGGCGCCCTCGATCATCCGATCGAGCACGGCGTCGTGGCCCGCTTCGCCGTCGGTAGCAATCCTGCTCCGTTGCAATACCTGGCCGTCATTGTCGATCAGAGCAAATTTGATCGTGGTGCCGCCCAGATCGACACCGACGTAACACGCGTTCGAGCTAGGCATCAGTGGGCACTCGCTCCAATCCAGAGATCGATCGGCTTTTTCACGTTCTTGGGAATCTTGACGGGCAGCCGCACCGTCGCGCCAATGCCGGCGGAACGATAGGCGGCGTAGATGACTTCCAACGCGTCTCGCCCGACTTCACCGTTGAGCCACGCTGGTTCATCCCGGGCAATGCAGTCGATAAAGTAGCGCATCTCCTGTAAGTATCCGCCGTTCCAGAGATCGTCGTATCCGGGATAACTCCAGCCCGTCGTCGCCCCCGCTTTTTCCGCAGCGTCAACGTATCCGACGGACGACCAGGTCGGCAATGCGTTGCCAAACACCAAATCGGCTCGCGTGTGCCCCTTGGTGCCGTAGATTTCCAAGCGATCGTCGACCCCGCCGCCTTTGGCCCAAGAACTTTCGATCACCGCCATCTGGCCGCCCTCGAAATTCAGAATGGTGACCGCATGGTCTTCCCCATCGGTTTTGTCACCATGCACGAAGGTTCCCATCGACGAGGTCACATGCGAAATGCGGGAGTTCCCCATGAGCCATTGCGCGAAGACGATTCCGTGCACGCCCATGTCCATGAGCGCTCCGCCTCCAGCGCGGTCGACATCCCAGAACCAGGGGCTATGCGGACCAGAATGCTCCTCACTCTGTTTCACGAGGAAGATATCGCCGAGTGCGCCGCTCACGGCCAGCTCGCGGGCCCGAACGTACTTTGGCGCGAAGCAGAGTGGCTCGGCATACATGAGCTGCACACCGGCTTCCTCGCAGGCGGCGATCATGGCATCAGCGTCATCCAGGGTGGTTGCAAGCGGTTTTTCCACAATGATGTGTTTGCCCGCTGCTGCGGCCTCGATGGCGACCGCAGCGTGCAAGTCATTGGGAATTGCTAGCGAGACGACATCGATCTCCTCGATCTTGAGCAGATCGCGATAGTTGGTCATCGCCCGCGGAATGTCATGCCGTTTGGCGAAATCGACGACCCGATGCAGGTTGGGCGACGCGACCGCCACGACCTCACACCCCGGCGCCTGGGAGAGGGCGTCCGCGTGCACATCCGCGATAAAGCCCGCGCCGACGATCCCAACTTTGACCGATTCCACCCGTGACTCGCTCCCAGCTATTTGATGTATGGGCTCAGGACATCGCGGGTCAGGTAAAAGCCCCGCTTGACCCTCTCCTCAGTGCCTTCGAAGGTTCGGTCCTCATGCTCGATGCTGACGACGTAGTCATACCCGATCGCATAGAGTGCGGCCATGAACTCTGGCCAGCGCACCTCGCCCAATCCCGGAAGGCGCGGAATCGCCCAGCGGAAGCCGGGAGCGAGAATGCCGTCCTGATAGAGCAGCTCCCGGTCGATGCGCATGTCCTTGGCATGGACATGGAAGATGCGGTCCGCGAAATCGGTGATCGGGCGAACCTCGTCGATGAACTGCCAGATGAGATGGGACGGATCGTAGTTCAAACCGAAGTTGTCATCGGGAATGATCTCGAACATTTTCGTCCAGATCGACGGGGAATAGGCGACGTTCTGACCGCCCGGCCAGGTATCGTCCCATAACATCGGACAGTTTTCGATCGCGATCTTGATGTCCCGCTCGCCCGCGTATTTCACGATCGACGGCCAGACTCTGGCGTACTCCTCCAGATTGTCGGAGGCGTATTTCGTCTGATCGGCCCCGATGAAGGTTCCGACGATCGGCACTTCGAGCAGAACGGCGGCATCGATGACCTTCTTCAAGTGAGCGATCTGGCTTGCGCGTTGCTCACCGTCCACGCCCAGGATGTTGGGGTAATACGCAAGTGCGGAAATCTCGAGCCCGGTATCGTTCAGGATCGCCTGCACATCTTTCGCGCCCTGCTTATCGAGGGTATCGACATCGATATGCGTGACCCCGCCGTAGCGCCGGTCGCTCTTGCTCAACGGCCAGCACGCGACTTCCAGCATGCCAAACTCGTTCGTGGCCGCCCAATTCGCCAGATCGGCGAGCGACATCTGCGGTAGCGCGGCGGTCAACAATCCAAGTTTCATGACGTCTCCCCTCCCGAGTTTTGATTCGGTCCAGCGTCACAGGTGACGTGGTTGGCGATGCGGACACCGGACCCATTGATCGGAGCTTTCGTGACCACGTCTGCGAGCAGTCGCTAAACAGCCGCCGGCGGAATCGTCACCCAACGGTTCTCCCGTGCGCTCTGCAGCAGCGCCTCGCCAATCTGTAGTGAGTAGACCCCATCTGCGAAAGTTGGGTAGTCTGGTTGGGCCGGAGGTCCGCCTGCTTCGATCGCAGCATAGACCTTCTTATACAGTTGCTTGAACGTATCCGGAAAGCCTTCCGCATGTCCACCCGGATAGTCGGTGGTGCTCCGGGCCGACGGCGACAAAAGCGCCGGATCGCGCAGCAGCATCTCACTGGGGCGGTCGCGGCGACCGATCCAGAGTTGTTCGGGATTCTCCGAGTTGAAGGCGATCGATGCCTTGGCGCAATCGACTTCGAAGGCCAAATGGTTCTTGCGCCCGGCGCTCATTTGCGACACGGTGCAGACGCCGTGTACCCCATCTTCGTACCGAAGCAGAATGGCGGCATAGTCCTCGGTCGTGATCCGGATATCTTCGTAGTCGGCTGGGTCGAGCGTCTTACCCGCGAACGTTGCCACCGGTTTGGTCGGCTTCTTGCGGGTTTCCATCAAGGTTGCGAAATCGGCGCAGACTTCTTTCAGCCGCTTACCGCCGATGAACGTCATCAGGTCCAGCCAGTGGGAGCCGATATCGGCCACCACCCGCATTTCCCCACCCAGGCCTGGTTCGAGTCGCCAGTTCCAGTCGGTTTCGCTAAGCAACCAGTCCTGCAAATACTGCCCATGCATGAGCAGCACCTTGCCCAGCTCGCCACTTTCGACCAGAAATTTCGCCTGGTGGCACTGGGCATAGAAACGAAGATTGAAATTGACCGCATGGACGATGCCAGCGGCGTTGGCCGCTTCCAGCAGCTCGATCCCCTCGGCCGTATCCATCGCCAGCGGCTTCTCGCAGATCACATGTTTCCCGGCTGCAATCGCTTGCAATGCCATCGGTTTGTGCAGGTAGTTCGGTGTGGTGATGTGAACTGCGTCGAGGTCTGGATACGCCAGGAGCTCGTCGAGCGAATCGAACGAGCGGGGCAATCGCATGGCCGCGGCTCGGGAAGCACTGTTCTCCGGCGACGATCCGAGAATGCCCACCACTTCCACTCCGATCCGGCGCAATGCTTCCACATGCACCGGCCCGATGAATCCGGTGCCGATCACTGCCGCCTTGAGGGTTTTCGTCATCGATCGCTCTCCTGGGTTAGTAGTCGCCGTAGGCGGCTTCGGTAGCGGGAGGTGGTTCCTCCCCGGCTGCTCGCGCCCTGAATTCATCCAGAATTTGCTCCGTCGCGGTCGCGCCAACGCGCGTTACGCCGACATCGAGCACCTCCAGCATGGAATCGAGCGTGCGTATCCCGCCAGCGGCTTTCAGCTGCACGGTCGGGGGGACTGAGGCACGCATCAGGATCAGGTCGGCAACTTTCGCACCGGACGACGCAAAACCTGTGCTGGTCTTGACGAAGTCCCCGCCCGCGATGGCCACTGTTTTCGAGGCAGTGACGGTTTGATCCTCAGTCAGGTACGCGTTTTCCAAAATCACCTTGACCAATGCCCGGCCGCGGGCTGCTTCAACGACCCCGGCGATATCCGTCCGCACGTATTCGATATTTCCGGAAAGCAGTTGCCCGATATTGAGGACCATATCCAACTCGACCGCGCCGCTATCCATCGCCTGTACGGCTTCCATGATTTTCGTGGCAGAGGTGTTCGCGCCATGCGGAAAGCCGACCGTGCTGCCTACGCGGACATCGGTGCCAGCCAGGAGGCGCGCGGCGAGCGGAATATCGCACGGCCGGCAGGAGACCGACGCCACATCGTAGCGCACGGCCAGTTGCAAGCCGTGTTCTACCTGCGCCTCGGTCAGATCCGGTCTCAGCAGGGAGTGGTCAATCGATTTGGCCACCTGACGATAGGTATACCCCCGAACGGTGTCACTCTTTGCGTCGGACATGACGGCGCTCCTCATGAAGTTGCTTCCGGCGACGCCGGCGTGCGATCGACCAGATCGATACCCGAGTCCCCGGAAGGATTTTCGACGCGTAAGACACATCGGTCCGGGCGAATATATTCATCGGTTATTTCGAGCGGAATGTCGTCGATCGTTCGCGCCAGTCGCCGCATCAGGAGCAACGGCGCACCTTCAAAAACATCGAGCAGCTCCGTCACTTCACCCATCGCCGCCACCGCTTCGACGGTATCGATCGATTGCCGCGCCGGTGTGCCGCAGACGGACGCCAGATATTCATAGAGCGACCCGCTCAGGTCTGCATCCGGCAAATTCGGGCAGATTCTCAGCGGCACGTGGGTATAGTCGACCATAACGGGCTCAGCGTCGATCAACCGCACCCGGACGAGATAGAACAATGACTCTTCTGGCTCCACCTGCAGCAGGGTTGCCTGTGCGGGGTTCGCTGGCACGACTCGCTGACGCACAACGGTCGTGTGCGGCGTACTGCCGCGTTCCTGGACGACGTCGCGGAACGAAGAGTGTCCGGTGAGGAGCCGCGTGATGCGAGAATCGGCCACAAAGGTGCCGCGACCGTGATCGCGGCGTAGCATTCCCTCATGCACCAGTTCGGTAATCGCCTGGCGCACTGTCATCCGGCTCAGGCCGGTCATCTGCATGATCTGCCGCTCGGATGGAATCGGCCGGTCGCGCGGCCAGCCTTCGAAGAGCTTGTCGCGAAGCCGGTCACGAAGCTGCTGATAGAGAGGGACTCCATCAGTTGGATCGAGCGATCCGATATCGAACGACTGGGATTCCTCGTCGATGGTCACACGTACCTCGTACATCTCCTACGCCGGCGATGCCCGAACCATTGCGCGAGACTCTTTTCGATCGACCGATGGGTGCCGAACTTGCCTATCATGGATGAGTGGGGCGTCATCGGCTGTCCACGAGATCGGAACTTCTTCGTTTGAGTACCCAGACTACCAAATTTATCGTCGTACCCCCCTCCTCCCAGCGGACGTCGCGATGGGCAATTGCACTTGTGCTCTTGTTCGCGGCTGGGTTGGTGGCGGTAAGCGTGCAGTTCGTCCGCTCTCCCATCATCCAGAACGCGAGCAACCTGCCCGATCGCGCGGCAGCGGCATGGAGCGTGGGCGTGGCCTCGCTGGGGGAGAAGCCCGCGTTCGCCCCCAACCCAGCCGACCGTCCGGTTGACTTCTGCGAAGGAGTCAGTGACGCACAGCAACGCGCGATCACCGATGGGGTGGCGTTGCTTCGCGGAACCGATGAAGGAGTGCGACTTTATGATGTGCTGGTGGAAAACGGTGTGTGCATCGGTACCAAAGAGCTCGATTTCAATTCGGCCTATGCAACTTCACGCTGGTCACCGGTCGACGGCTGGTCCAATAGCCAGATCACCATCGGTAATTATTACGTCGACTGGCTCTATCCAGACGTTATCGCCGCTATCCTGGCACACGAAGCCACTCATATCGACCGCGCTGTGAGCGGCACCGCCTGCTACTACGTCGATGCCTGCACTGAGCTTCCCAACGGGGTCGCCCTGGAAGAGGAGATCGTTGCGCACGAAGCCGAAGCCGTCTGGTGGATCGCGGCGTATGGGCGTGATGGGAAGGCTCGTGCGTTCTCATCGGACGCGTCCGAAAATCGGCTGAAGGCGGCCTATCTGCACGGACCCACGGTGTTCCGGGTGTTCGTGCGGGAAATGCGCTCGGACGAGCGCGAAGGAGTTGGATTGTGACACGGCACCCATGGGTGGAGAAATATCGGGAGCGCATCGGGTTTTCGGTGCAGGGCGGCGCGACAGCGACCGACCCAGATCCGAATGGCGTGGTAATGCGCGCCGGATTGCTGACTGAAGAGGTCGGGCTGGATGGCTTCTTCATTGCCGACCATCCGGGAAATTCCCCCGAGGCCTTTGTTCACCTCGCTGCGCTTGCGCAAGAGACACGCACCATCGAGCTCGGATCGGTTGTCTGTTGCATTTACCACCGGCATCCGGTGATGTTTGCTCGGCAGATTGCCGATCTGGATCAGCTCAGCCAGGGTCGGGCAGTTATCGGGCTGGGTATCGGTTGGAACGGTCCGGAGTTCGCTCGCCTCGGCATGACACTGCCACCAATCCCCGAACGTCAGAGCGCCATGGAGGAGTACGTTGCGATTATCGACGGTGCTTATGGCCATGAGCCGTTCACCTACAGAGGCGAAACGTTCTCGACCGAAAACACCGAGATTTATCCTCGCCCCGTTCAGCATCCGCGACCGCCGATTCTGATCGCGGGCGCCGGAGAACGCGTGACGTTGCGGCAAGTCGCCCAGTATGCCGATGCCTGCAACTTTGGCGCCAGCTCGAACACCGGCGGGATTCGCGGAGCCGAGGACGTCGCCCGGCGTTACACGGTATTGAAGCAACACTGCGATGCGGTAGGCCGTCCCTACGACGATATCCTGCGCACGCATTTCACCTCGTGGGTGTTTGTCGCGGAAACCGAGCGCGACGTCATGGCTAAGAAAGCCAGGTACTTTCCGGACGGGCTCACCGAGGAACAGGAATACACGCGCATCTTCGGCACGCCCGAGCAGATCGTCGCTTACTGCGCGGAGCTGGTCGACGCGGGTGTGCAGTACTTCGTCATGCAAACACAAGACGCGAGCGATATCGAAACCATCGAGCTCCTCGGCCGCGAAGTCGCGCCCCGGGTGCGGGCGTTGCGTACATAGCTTCAGTCGGGCAGGACCAGATCAGTCAGAAAACGGCTGGGACGCTTCGGCCGGCCACTCACGCGGCCGGCATGGGTGACCACCAGCACATCCTGCGCCCGAGTCATACCGACGTAGAACATACGTCGTGATTCGGCGTCGTCCAGATCGGTGGAAAAAACATACTGGTCGTCTTCCGAACCGAGCATGAAGACGACCGGCCATTCTCGACCCTTGGCGGCATGGATAGACATCATCGCCACCCGGTTTTCATCCGCATGCTCGACATTGGTCGACACCGCGAGCTGGAACCAGCGCAGGAAGGATTGCAGATCGTGCTGATCGTGGGTGCGCTCGAAAATACCCAGCGCGTCGGCCCACTTCTGTTCGATACGTTGCCAGTGCGCATCCTCGGGATCGGTGACCAGCTCGACCGCACGGAGCGCTTCCTCGGCTTCAGCGCCAGCTCGGGAAAATATGGTTGCGAGACCCGGTTCGGGCGAGACTCCTTGCCCCAGCTCGAGTGCGCGACGTCCAGCGATCTGGAGCAAAACACTGTCCGGATCGGTCCGGCCCTTAATTGCGACTGAGGCAGCCACCAGCGGAAGCTCGTGGCCGAGCGAGCTGACCCGTCGCTCGGAACCAATCTCGATCATCAGGTCGATGAAGATCCGCGCGGTGAGACATGCGTCGAGATCAGCACGATGCTCACGCCGCCGCTGTTTCTCCTCAGGCGTGAGCAACGCTTCCAGGCTGGCCGGTTCCCCTGGGTGAAGGCGGCGGCGAATCTTTAAGGTGTCGATCGAGAAGCGCGACGGATGGGCCAATCCAAGCTCGTCGCAAAGCCGGCGAATCACCGGAAGGTCGTAGGCGTCGATGTTATGCCCGACGAGCGGCGTATCACCCACGAAATCGAGGAATCTCGACAACGCTACCGCCGCTTCCGGGGCCGCGGCCACGTCCTTCCATGAGATACCGGTGATCCGCTGAACCTCGGGAGAGATGGACTCTGGTCCAGAGGGCCTCACCCAGGTCGTGAACTCCTGATCGATGATACGGCCGTTTTCCACCACGACAGCACCGATCTGGAGCAGCTCGGCGGTCGGGATATGCGTACTGGTGGCTTCGATATCGAACACGATGAATCGCTGATGCCGGGAGCGGTCGAAGCGTTCGTCGAGCCGCTGGCACAGGCGATAAATCAGTGCCGTGCAGGTGAAGTGACCTGCGCGCGCCTCCAGGTCGACAAGCGAGAAGGCGATCGAGCGACAGTCAGGATCGTCCTCGAAGACAACCGCCGTTCCAAACCCGGACTCGAGCGTGCGTTTGAGCATTCCGGCTGCCATGCAGTGATCGGCATCGTCGGAATCGAGCACCACCCGGATGGCGATCCCTTCCTGCACGGCATCGAAAAGGGTGTCCGCGATGCCATCGACCACTTTGGCCAGCTCGCGCAAGGTCGAACGGAAGTTACCGCGTTCATTTTGCGGAATGGGATCCCGGCGGCGACGCACCAACGGCAGTATCCGATCGACTCCCTGACGCGCATGTTCGATCGTCCCGACTCCGGTGAGATCACCCATGAACTGTTCGATACCAAGCGCCGCCAGGGGAGTAACGATCGACCGGAGCAATGCCGGGCGGGTCGCCAGTTCGGCCAAACGTAGGTCGTGAACGCGAGCGGCGGTGCGAAGCTGCATCATGGTCAGCTCGTCCACCAGCACGCGCGGCCAGTTGATGGCTGGCTCGAAGCGATGGTCGTCCAGCGCAGCGATCAATTGCAGATAACGGAACCCTTCGATCACCAATCGGTCGTCGAAGAAGCGATTCGCCTGAATGCGCGCTACCGGAATGTCGGCCTTCAGGAGTTCATGCTCGACCAGCGTCGCGCGATTATGCGTACGGTAGAGAATGGCAATGTCCTGAAAATCCCGGCCTTTGGCCTTAGCTGCCTTGACGGCGCTGGCGACCCATTGCGCTTCGTCGAAGTCGGTTGGCAGACCGTGCAGATGGGGGCGGTCGACTCCTGGACGCACCGGGGTGCTGTTTGCGGGAGCGTCACCCGCGGCGATCAGATGGTTGGACGATTGCACCAACCGTCCGGTCGAGCGGAAGTTTTCACGCAAGGAAAATTCATTTGGCCGGTACTCGCTGCGAAAGCGTTTGAGCATTTCAGCGGCGTTTCCACCGCGAAAGCCATAAATCGCCTGGTTCGGATCGGCGACCGCGAGCACCTGCCGGCCAGCTTTGCGTCCCGGCGCCAGCGCATGGAGCAAGCGGAACTGATCGGGGGAGAGATCGTGATATTCATCGATAAAGATGAAGGTGATTCGCTCGTGCAACGGTTCGGCGACATCGGGTTGGGTCCACAGGAGCTCCCCCGCTTGCCAGATCAGATCTTCGAAATCGAGCAGCCCCAGATCGCGCAATTGGTAGCGATACGACTCCACAACCGCAGACATGGTGTCAGTCCCGAAGGAGACTCGCTGCAGCGGATCGACATTGGGATTCCCTTTGCGCTGCGCAATCCACTTGCCAACCTGGGTGACTTCCATATCAGCCACCTGATCGTAGCCGGCAGCTTGCAACGCAAGCCGAATGATGTCGGCACGCCGGAATTCGTCGCAGACCTGAAAACCATCTGACAGACCGATCTCCGCCCCGTGGTTACGAAGGATGTCGAACGCCCAGCTATGCATGGTCGAGGCATGCACATGCGGATTGGCGCGTTTGGCAATCCGGTCCTTGAGCTCGAGTCCCGCTTTATTCGTATAGGTGAGCGCGAGGATCTGCTCTGGTTCGGCATGGCCCTGTTCCAGCAACCATGCGATGCGTTGCGAGATCGTATGGGTTTTGCCGCTGCCGGGAGGCGCAATGACCAGCATATGCCGATCGAAACGCTCGAACTCTACGATGTGACGCTGACTGTCTGATAATCCGGGCATGAAACAACCCGCCAGGTTGGCGCGGAGAACGAAACGTAGCGGGCAGATACATGCAGTTTAGTGCAGGAGCGCGGTCGAAGCACATGGACGAGTCACAAACCACCTGGACAAACGAGCTGCAGGTGGCCAAGGCCGCCGCACGCGCGGCCGGCGCTGCGGTCATGGAGTTCTACACCAGGCACTCTGCTGAGCAATATGTCAAGAACGACGGATCGGTGGTGACCGACGCCGATCTCGCCGCCGATCGGATCATCCGGGAAGCCATTCTCGAAGCCTTTCCGCAGGACGCTTTGCTCACCGAGGAAGGCGTCGATGACGAAACGCGACTGAGCAATCCGCGTGTCTGGATCGTCGATCCGATCGACGGCACCAACCAGTTCGTCGATCACACGGGCGAGTTCGATATGCTCATCGCGCTGATCGTCGAAGGGCGGCCGGTCGTCGCCGTCACCTACCAGCCGACCGCCGACATGCTGCTCTCGGCAGTTGCCGGTCAGGGAGCCACCATCGAGCGGCATGGATTGAGCGAACCACTGCACCTCACCCCACTGTCACAGGAGCAGCCCCCTCGCCTGATGACCTCGGTCTGGCTGGGCCATCCGGAGAATGTCACCTTCTTCGAGCGGGTGGCGATTCGGCTTGGCGCCCCCCCACCGCAGGTTTCGAATATCGGTATCTCACTCCGACGCATCATGCCGGAAGGGCAGCGTGCCGATGCGGTCGTCGGCTACAAGCCCGGCAAGACGATCGAGGAGCAGACCTTTGCCTGGGAATGGGATTTCGCGGCGCCCGATCTCATCATTCAGGAAGCCGGCGGCAGCATGACCAACCTGCGGGGGAACCTGCTCCAATACAACAAGCGGATTCCGCGCAACGAACGGGGGGTGATCTTCAGCGTCGATCCCATCACCAATGCCCGCGTTGTCGATGCGATCGCGCTGGAGCTCGCTGTCGAAAACTAGCCCTACAGCAGCGAAGCAGCCGCCTCGTCCAGAATCATCGTTACTTGCTCCGGCACCAGCCGCAGCCAGGAAGCGGGTACATCGGCGGACATCGGCTCTCTCAGCGCACGCCGCAGGATTTCGGCTTTGCCCGAACCGGCGGCGATCAGCACGATGCGGTCGGATTCCATCAGGGTTCCGACCCCGACGGTCATGGCTTTGGTTGGCACAGAAGCGCCGTCAAAATACCCGGCAGCCTGATCGATCGATTCCTGGGTAAGATCGATCACGCGTGTACGCGAATCGGCGTCCGAACCCGGCTCGTTGTAGGCGATATGGCCGTTGTTTCCAATACCGAGCACCGCCAGCGCCAGGTTTCCGGCATCGCGAATGGATTGGTCATACCGTTTCGCACCGGCGGCGGGATCGGCGTCATCCACCGGCAAGGTGTGGACATTCGCCATCGGAATACCGGCTGGCTCGATCAGCGTTCGTTTCAACCACGACGTGAGCGTATTCGGATTGTCCGGCGTCACGCCCAGATATTCGTCGAGACAGAAAAGCTGAAACCGGCTCAGGTCGAGCTCGTTTGCCTGCGACGCGGCGATGAGTTCGTTGAACATCCCGACCGGTGTGCTGCCGGTCGGCAACGAGATGGGCGCGGTTGGGCGTATCGTCAACACCTCGGCCACGATCTCCGCGGCCATCTGACTCATCGCATCCGCATCTTTGACAACCACCACTGTGGGCTCTTGCGCCATCCCGAAGCTCGCTCCTGTCCAAACCTTCGATGCATCAGCAAGGGATAATACCCCGCAACGCTCAGACTTCGTCGTCGCCGCGCTCGCATATCCCGGCCATCTGAGCTAGGCGCAGTAACGCTCCGAGACCCTGTCGCAGTGCGACCGAACATCTGCAGGCAACTCGTCGAGCAAGGAGATATTCGACCGGTCCCATGTCCATTTCGAACAAGATCGCAACCGCACTCGAACAGATCGATAGCTGGATCGGCGAATCCGGTGTTCCCGGTGCTGCGGCCGTTGTCTGGCACAAAGGTGAGATCGTCGGACGCCGCTACGCCGGCGAGGCGCTTCCAGGTGTCCCGGTCGACGCCGACACCCTCTTCGGGCTGGCATCGGTGACCAAACCGATGACCGCCGCCACCATCATGACCCTGGTGGAAAGCGACCTGATCGTGCTGGACGAACCGGTGGAAACCTATCTGCCCGGGTTCGCTTCCTCGACCTCGCCGGATGATGCGTTGCGTCATTTGCGCGGACAAGTCACCGTACGCCAGCTCCTCTCTCACACCTCGGGATTGCCGGAAGATCTGCCGCGCGGGACGTTCAGTAGCCGGGAAGCACCAACGCTCCGCGAGATCACCGATGTCATGTTGCGCCAACCGCTCTGGACCACGCCCGCGACCGAGCTGATCTACTCGAATACCGGCTATGGCATTCTCGGACGACTCGCAGAAGCGGTGACCGGCCGCGATTTCTGGGAGGTGACGCAGGAGAACGTGTTCGAACCGCTGGAGTTGCACGACACGATCGCGCGGCCAGGACCCGAGCTCGACCAGCGGATCGGCCGGGTGCGCGATGTCTACGGTCAGGGGCGGCCGACCGAGTCGTACAACAGCCAGTATTGGCGCGATCTCGCGATTCCCTGGGGTGGGCTGTACGGCTCGCCGGATGATGCGGTTCGTTTCGCCGCAACCTTCCTGCTTCACGGGGACGGATTCATTCTGCCCGAACTGGCAGAGGAGATGATCACCGACCAGGTACACGGCCTCAAGGGGGAAGTGCAGGCCGCGCGGGTGCAATGGCCGGTTGCGTTTTGGGGTCTCGGTTGGGAGATCAAAGGAACCAAAGCCAGGCACTGGACCGGCAACCTCACCTCTCCACAGACGTTCTGCCATTTTGGCGCGACGGGCACGTTGCTCTGGGCCGACCCGGAAATCGATCTGGCCGCGGCGATCTTTGCCAACCGCGCGACATTTCATCGTTGGCCGTTCGTGCCGCCACGATGGGCGAGGTTGTCCGATGCGCTCGTGGAAGCGGTTCGGTAGCACTTCCTCGCTGGCGCTGCCTGCTGCCGGATCGGAGCTTCAGTCCTGAAGATCGCGTGGACCGAAGGCGCGCGGCAGGATTTCCGAGAACGGCACCAGGAAAGGTCCATCGGCAGCGTTGAAAATCATCCAAAGCTCGTCATTGGCTGGTTTGAACTCGTTGATGACTTGCCGGCAGGCACCGCACGGTGTGACCGTTTCCACCCGTGGCGCGTAAACCGCGACGGCCTGGATGATCCGCGCTCCTGCCGCAACCGCCGTGCCGATGGCCACGCGCTCGGCGCAATTGGTCATCGGGTAGCTGGCGTTCTCGACGTTGCACCCGGTCACGATCACCCCTTCTCCGGTGAGCACCGCCGCGCCGACCGGAAAGTTGGAATACGGCACATAGGCCTGTTCCGCCGCTGTGATGGCTGCATTCATCAATTGTTCGACGATCTCGTCACTCGGTTTCGTGCCCACCTTGCCCCCTCTTCTCGACCCGTTATCCTTTGCTCGAACTATTGCGACTGCCTCAGAAAGCGATCCAAGCATGTCCGAACCGCTCGAACCGATTGCCATGCGTCTTGCGGCCTTCGTCAATGAAGCGCTGGAGCTCGATGAAGATCCCGGCGATCTTGCCGAAGAGATTCTGCCATTCAAACGCGATCAGAACGCGGGCATCTCGACCATCGAGCTCGAATCCTCGATCGGCGTCGCGGCGTTCCTCATCTATCACTATGAGCTGAACACCGCGGATGACGACGGTCGTCAGGGAAGCGAGCTCTTCCAGACCGACTTGCGCACCCTGGAACGTGCCGCCACCTTGAACACCCCCGGTCCGCGCATCATCGCCCACGCGGTAACCGATGATGAAGCTTTCATTCTCGCCACCACCCCGGCAACACATCGCGCTCTGACCGGGACCGGATCCGAGGAAGCAGCACCTACCATCCCTGATGATGCCCGGGACGAGGTGCGCAAGGAAACCGCCACCAACCTATTGCGACTGCTCTCCGAAGCGAATGCGCAGGCGCGCGACTGGCTCGCTGCGATCCAACTCTCCGGGGAATCGAGCAGTGCCGATCAGGTCGATTTCCATGCTGAGGAAACTGGGCTGGCCCTCTTCCTGCTGGATGAAAGCAACATCCGCCAGCTCCTTCAGGTGCTGAACCTGATGGTGCAGTCCGCAAAACCAGATCTTCCCAATCAGAACGGCGCGGATCAAGCGTAGCGCGCTAGGGTGTTTCGGGGTTCTGCGCGCGGGCGTATTGCTCCTGCCAGGCGTCGGCTTGCTGTTGCGAGACGCGGATAAACCGGGCAGCGGCTTCAGCCAGCAGCAGGCTGTCTGACGCGCGGCGAATGGTGGCGGTGACGTCGGCGGTGCGGCTGGTCACCGCTCCAACTTCGGCACGGGCGATGGTGGGAATTCCAATCTCGACGGGTTTGCGGTAGGTAGTGCTCAAGCGGCCAGTTACCGCCCAGATCCCGGCATTGGTGACCGCCCATGCCATGACCTCATCGAACACGGTCGAGATGATTCCCCCATGCACCATGCCATCGTAGCCCTGATGGTTGGGCTGGGGCGTCCAGTGACTCACCATCGAACCGTCCGGCTCGGCGAAAAAGACGAGACGTAAGTCCCCAGGGATTGCCCGCGCCGCATCCAAAACAGTTGTGATCATCGCGAACGGCAATACGGGTGGCAAGCGTGGAATCGGTCATCGAGGCTATCCATGGCGACTGAGCGGGCTGGTACGGTAAGGTCTCTGGCAGCATTCAGTTGCCAGCGAAGGAACCAAGGTCATGACGCAAAACTACCACCAACCGCCATCCGCCACCGGCGACCAGATTCAGGAAGTCGGTCTCGACGAAGCCCGCGCCCTCATCGCGAATCACATTCCCGTCCTCGATGTGCGAGAACCGGTTGAGGTCGAACAGGGGATGATCGAGGGATCGATCCACATTCCACTTGGCCAGGTTGCCGATCGGATCGAAACCGAGCTGCCACAGAAATCGACACCAGTGCTTGTCTATTGCGCCAGTGGGGTTCGTTCGCTCGCGGCTGCTGAAATCATGCGGGCGCTAGGCTATGCCGATCCGATCTCCCTGGCGCCGGGCTTCAACGGATGGAAACAGGCGGACCTGCCGTGGATCACACCAGGACCGCTATCACCAGCGCTTTCCGCCCGGTATAGCCGCCATGTGCTGCTCCCGGAGATCGGGAAGGCCGGTCAGGAGAAGCTGCTCGCAAGTCGTGTGCTCGTGATCGGCGCGGGCGGGCTCGGCTCCCCCGCACTCCTCTATCTGGCGGCGGCCGGTATCGGTCACATCGGAGTCATCGACGACGACGTCGTCGATGAGAGCAATTTGCAACGGCAAGTCATCCATGGCACCAGCGATGTCGGACTCGCGAAGGTCGATTCGGCCATGCAGGCGATCGCCGAATTGAACCCTGGCGTGGTGGTCGAACCGATCGAGCAACGATTATCGAAGGAGATCGTGCTCGATCTGGTGAGTCGCTACGATGTCGTCGTCGATGGCGCCGACAATTTCGCGACCCGATATCTCATCAACGACGCCTGCGTGCTCTTGGGCAAACCAAACGTACATGGCGGCGTCGATCGGTTCCGCGGCCAGGCAACGGTCTTTTCGCTACCTGACGGCCCCTGCTATCGTTGCCTGTTCGACGAGCCGCCTCCCCCGGGTACCGCGCTCAATTGCTCGGAAGCCGGCGTGCTGGGAGTCGTGCCAGGCATTATCGGGCTGATTCAGTCGACCGAAGCGATCAAGCTCATTCTGGGTATCGGCGAACCGCTGATCGGGCGACTACTGATGCTCGACGCGCTCCCAATGACCTTTCGGGAGATCGCGATTCGCAAGGACCCCAATTGCCCAATGTGCGGGCCCGATGGTCCACGGTCCCTGGAAGGCATCGAATACACCGAGTTTTCCTGCGCGGTTCCGGGACATGCCTGATCCAGGCCAAAGCACGAGGGCACGGAGGCCCTTTACTACGACCGTTCGAGACACGACGAACTGAGATCAGCCTCCACCGGAGGCGCCGCTTTTGATTCCGCCTTCGGTCAGCGAAAGCGGATCGAGCAGCTCGTCCAACTCCGCCGGCGTGAGATCGGAAAGCTCGGCGGCCACATCCTTGACGCGCCGGTTCTCGGCGTAGGCGGTCTTGGCGATCTTCGCGCCCAGGTCGTAGCCGATGATCGCGTTGAGCGCAGTGACCATGATTGGATTCCGGTCGACCAGATCGCTAATGCGGTCGTGATTGACGGTAAAGCCAGCCATCGCCTTATCAGCCAGGACTTCGGACGTTTTCGCCAGCAGCTCGATCGATTGCAACAGGTTGTGCGCGATCATCGGCAGCATGACATTGAGCTCGAAATTGCCCATCTGCGCACCGACCGCCACCGCTGCGTCGTTACCGATTACTTGCGCGCAGACCATCATGGTCGCTTCGGGAATTACGGGATTGATCTTGCCAGGCATGATCGACGAACCCGGCTGAAGCGGCGGAAGCACGATCTCCCCGAAGCCCGCCTGCGGTCCGCTATTCATCAACCGGAGGTCGTTGGCGATCTTCATCAGTCCAACGGCGAACGCCTTCAGCTGGCCGCTCAGCTCCGAGGCGGTATCCATCGAAGCCTGCGCGGCGAAGTGGTTACGCGCTTCCACAAATGGGAAGCCGGTCGCCCGCTCCAACTCTGCCGCGACGCGCGCGCCGAAGTCGGCGGGGGCGTTGATTCCGGTACCGACCGCGGTACCGCCGATCGCCAGCTCGGCCACCCGAGGGAGTGTCGATTCGATCCGCTCGATGGCGAGCTCCACCTGCGCGGCCCAGCCGCCCGCTTCCTGCCCGATCGTGACCGGGGTGGCGTCCATCAGATGGGTGCGGCCGGTTTTGACCACCGACTTGAGCTCATCGGCGCGGGCATTGGTCACGTCTTGCAAATGACGCATAGCCGGGAGCAGCAGCTCGCTCGCTTCCAGTGCGGCAGCCACATGGATCGCAGCAGGAATGACATCGTTGCTGCTCTGGCACATGTTGACATCGTCGTTCGGGTGGATCTTGACCGCCCCCTCAGCAAGCGTGTTGGCCCGATGAGCGATCACCTCGTTGGCATTCATATTGGTCGAGGTGCCCGAACCGGTCTGGAAGATATCGATGGGAAAGTGGTCGTCCCATCCGCCCGCGGCGACCTCCTTTGCGGCTGCAACGATAAGATCGACCTTCTCCGCTGGCAGCAATCCCAGGTCACCGTTCACCGTTGCGCAGGCCGCCTTGATCAAACCAAGCGCCCGCAGAAACGAGCGGGAGAAAGTGATGCCGCTGATCGGGAAGTTGAGAATGGCGCGAGCAGTGGTGGCGCCATAGAGCGCGTCACCCGGTATTTCCATCTCCCCCATGCTGTCTCGCTCGATCCGCGTCGTCTGCTCTGACATCGATTTCTCCCCGAGTTTCATCGTCCGACACCGTTCATGTCGCTAGTCTACCGAGCCAGCGATATTGTCGTACACGACAAATCCGTTGCCTCCAGGACATGACCCTGTGTCCGTTCATCCGCCAGGATGCAGGTCACTGAGAACGAACACCGCCATCAATTCGAATTTTTCAAAGTCACGTGTTCGTTCAGTTGAACAACGCCGCCAACTCCGATAGCATCGTTGACATTGAGGCAGAGCGATGTGGAGGGCAGCGCTCGCGTCCTGGACGCGAGTACTGGTTTTCGTGAGCCTGAAAGCGCTTCCTTCGGGGTGAGGGAGTCAAGAATTTAGGAGAGGCCCGGAGCACGGGCTAAGGGGTGGAGAGGATGCCGGTACTCCGCAAATGCGGTACATGCGTTCATCATGTTTCAGGTGCAAATCACTGTTCGGGGCAGTGCGACCATCCGGCCAGACGGTCCAATGGCGGGGTTGCCTTGCTGGTGCGCAATGCCGAGCTGGCTTGTCGCACAAGCTGGGGTGACGATCTCTGGGAACCGCAACCCGGAGACTTTTCGTTCGACATTCAAATTTGGGGGCCGTTCCAATCGAACACGCCGGTCGATGATTACCCAGCCGATCTGATCGCACTCCTGATGTCGACGTAGTCAGCAAAAGAACCGCGGAAACAGGCGAAACAAACGAGCCCGGGGAAATCCCCGGGCTCGATTCATTGGCTAGCCGTCTGGCTTACCCCATCGTCAGGGCGCGTTCGGGCTCGACCACCACGATCACCCGCTCGTCACCGGGCTGGTTCCAGGGGTATTTGTCCTCGCCGAGGTACTTCTTTGCCATGGAATCGATGAACGCCTTGTCGGGATCCTCGATGAATTCGACCACCTTGCCGCGAATCTCGATATAACGGTATGGATTGATCGGGTCAACGATCGAAAGCGCGATGCGCTTGTCCCGCTCAAGATTCTTGAGCTTCTGCCGTGTCTTGGTTTGGCTGAAACTCAGCAAGGTGCCGTCCCAACCGAACCAGACCGGATTGACCTGCGGAGCACCATCCGGTCCGATGGTTGCGATTTCCGCCAGCGCGGTCGATTCGAGCAGGTCCTTGTGTGATTCTGGAACGACGGTATTGTCCGACATGCAGTGAATCCTCCTGGATAGTGGGATACGAAGCGCTTAGTCGCTAACGAATCGTTAGTTTCAAACGGAAGCGTACCAGATTTTCCGAGCTACACCAGATAATCGGCCGGGAGCGCAAACGAGGGCATCGCCGGCTCAGGCGAGCGGTCGATCTGCTCATCCACTTCAGGTGGACGGTAATCGGGCGACTGATGGCGGAAATACGTGTTGTACAGATCGGCGTAGTGCCCACCCTGGCCCATGAGCCAATCGTGGCTCCCCTCTTCAACGATGCGTCCGTGATCGAGCACGATGATCCGATCGGCATGGCGCACGGTGACGAGCCGGTGGGCAATCGCGATCGAGGTGCGGTCGTCCAGTACCGTATCGAGCCCTTCCTGAATTTGCGTCTCGGTCAACGGATCGACGCTTGCGGTGGCTTCGTCGAGGATCACGACCCGTGGACGCTGGATGAGCAACCGCGCCAGCGCAACGAGTTGCCGCTGGCCCATTGACAACGCCCGTCCCTGTTCTCCAACTTGTGTTTGCAATCCGTTTTCCAGCACATCGAGCCAGTCGCCACCGCCGATTCGCCGGGCGGCTTCCTCCACTTCCGCGTCGGTTGCACTCGGTCGCGAATAACGGATGTTGTCGGCCACGGTGCCTGAGAAAAGGAACGGTGTCTGCGGCACCATGCCGATTTGCCGGCGCAAGCTTTGCAAATCGAACGTGCGGATGTCCTTGCCGTCCAGCAGGATCTCGCCGCCCTGGAACTCATAGAACCGCAAAATCAGTTTGCCCAGGGTCGATTTGCCGGCGCCGGTATGTCCTACGACGGCAATCATTTCACCCGGGGCGATATGGAGTGAGAAGTCACGCAGCACCGGCTGTCCTTCGACATAGGCAAAGTCGACATTCTTGAATTCGATGTCTCCGGTGAAATCGACCAATTCGTGCTCCGCGACTTGAATTACCCGCGGCGGCGCATCGATGAGGGCAAAGACGCGCTCTGAGGCCGAAAGTCCCTGCTGGAACTGGCTCCAGAAGGAGGCAATGCTGGTCAGCGGTAACCAGAAGAGGGCAATCACCTGCAAGAAGAGGTACCAGTCGCCGGCGCTGATCTTCTGATCGACCACCATCTGGCCGCCGAAGTAGAGAATTGCGACCGTTCCAAGTCCTGAAACGATAAAGAGAATTGGGAAAATACCGCTGAAGATATACCCCTGTCGCAGGGTTACGGCATAGGCCTGCTGATTGACTTCGTTGAACTCCTGGTAGACCTGCGCTTCCTGGCGAAAGCTCTTGGCCACCGCGATGCCACGCATCGTCTCCTGGATGGTCTTATTGACATTCGCCATTGCGCGTTGCGCACCGGTTGAGGTGGAACGCGCGATCCGGCGAAATGCCAGCGCCACGAGCATGATCACCGGCGCGATGGCCAGCGCGATCAGGGCGAGCTGCCAGTTTCGATAGAACAGAAACCCGGCGACGAAGATAACCAGCAACACTTGACTGGCCAGGCTGAGCGTGAGGGTGACGACGTTGGCAAACTCTTCCGTATCCGAAGTCACGCGCGAGACGATACGCCCCGACTGTTGCTCATCGAAGAAAGACATGTCCCGCCGCATAACGGCCTTGAAGGCATCGACCCGCAGGCGAAAGACCACGTTGCCGACCACCCGCGCCGAACGCGACTGTCGTACGTAGTTGAAGATCCACGCCAACCCGCCAGCTACCAGAATGGCAGCGACGAGCCCCCAGATCCGCGTCCCGAACAGCTCGCCATTTCCGTCGAGCTGATTGATCGTTCCCGCAATCAGCACCGGCAGCAGGGCGTCCATTGCCGAGTTGAGCACAATCATCACGACGATGATGCCCATGGGGCGCCGTTGCGGTTTGAAGTACCTGAGAATACGCTCGATCAGCCCGCGGTCATCGTACGTTCGATCGTACGATTCGGCGCCGAGCCCTTCCATGATGAAGCCCACGCGGAATCCCTCCCACCCGTTTCAGGGCGACGGAGAAGTCTAGCGTGGAACAGGTGTTTCGGAGCGGTCAAAGCGCGAGCTTGTTCGATCATGGCAACGGGTCGCTTCTCGTTCGTTTTGAGGATGGCATCTGGCCGAAGAAGTCGCGCCTTGATCTGGAGAAACCTCAGATTCAGTCGTGTCTGAAACATGCTCGCTGCTCGCGTTGACAGATCTGGTGGACCCTCGAGGATATCCGACTGAATAAGTCGGATATCAGCCTGGACAACCGATGACGGTCCCCTCGAAATCTTTTTGCTCGGTTTGCTCCAGGGGAGCCGGGGTCCGCACAGGCGGCACCGGCTGGGCCGTGGGCCAGTTCCTGATTCTCGAGCTGCCTCTCCCCTGGCGCGAGGATCCACTCGAGTCGCGGTCGGTTCCACCGGGAGTGCGGGAAACCCTGATGTCTCTCTGGGACGACAACAGCGATGTCGGGCTCTTCGGCGTTGCACCGGACGCGAAGTATTCGGTGCCAGGAAAGACCCGGGTAATGTCGGCCGATTTTGCCGCCAACCCCGGTGGACCAGCGGTACGGCGGGACTATCTGATTCCGAACGAGCAGGTTGCTGCCACCATCGACGCACTGGCGAGGCGACACCCGGTTCCCTCTTGCGTCGAGATCGACGAAACCTCGTATCTGGACGCGATGATCTGCACCCATGGCAGTCACGACGCCTGTTGCGCGACCTTCGGCTTTCCCCTTTACCGCAAACTACGCGCACTCAGTACAGCGGGTTCTCATCTGCGCGTTTGGCGTGCGACCCACTTCGGCGGCCATCGGTTCGCCCCGACCATGATGACGTTTCCGGATGGGCGTAGCTGGGGGTATCTCGACGAAGCAACCGGGCGAGCGATCCTCGAGCGCAATACACCTGTCGAACCGTTGGCAGCGGCGTATCGCGGCTGGTCGGGTTACACCGACGCAGGCCTGCAGCTCCTGGAGCAAGAAGGTTTTCTGCGCTTCGGTTGGAGTTGGCTCGATTTTCGGCAGCAGGGTCACATCAGCCCAGTCGATGAAGCTTCCGGCATTCGCCGCGCGGAGATTGTGGCCGAGTCTCCAAACGGCGATCGGATCGAGCTCAGTGGCGATATCCTCCAGGAAGATTCGGTGACCACCATCGCTTCCTGCGGGGGCGAGGAATACTCGTCACCACGCTTTACCGTGATCAACATCGACCTACGTGTGCGAACCGCCCTACCGTTGGCGGGATAATTCCCTACTCCACTCTGGTAGATTCCCATCAATTGCCGGATCAACGCGACAGCGTCGTCGGTGCCGTTCGGCATGCAACCGCTATTGCAGGCATTGAAACCCGCTTCCGCGATGATCGGCCAGGCGGAATCGAAGCGGATGGTGTATCCCGTCGGGTGGCATTGTCCCCATGGACGTACAATCCAGCGTCGAGTTACCTTCAACCGCGCCATATCGGCTCATCTTATCTCGGAGCTCCCATGATTCGAATTGTTCGCTGGACTGCACTCGTCCTCGTCCTTTGCACCCTGGTCGCCGCGCCGATCCACTCTGCGACCGCCCAGGACGACGCTCAGGCGCAGCTCGACGCAACCGCGTCAGCCATGCTTGCCTTGCAGTCGTTCCACTTCAATCTGGAAACCACTGCCGGAAAGTCGATCTTCCAGGACGCGTTTGAGCTGAAAAGCGTGGAAGGCGATGTGGTCCGACCAGCAAGTTTCCAGGCGTCGGTCGGCGTGAAGTTGGCCATTCTCGACCTCACGTTCGAAGTCGTGAGTGTTGATGGAAATCTTTGGGTGAAAAACCCAATTGGCGGGGGTGACTCGTTTATCCAGGTCACCGGCGGTGATTCGGACTTTGAACTGCCGCCGATGGAGCTGTTGAACCCAGACTCGCTGGTGCAAGGGGCGCTTGCCCACCTCGACAATCCCCAGATCTCGGGAACGGAAACTCTGGATGGGCAAGAGACCACCGTCCTGACCGGCACGTTCGATCCTGCTGAGTTGATATCGGCCGGCTCAACCACAATTGCTGGCTCGGCGATTAGCGCGGCCAGTCAGCCACTCGATGTCAAGATGTGGATCGACGATCAGGACCGGCTGGTGCAAATCGATTTTGTCGGAGCGCTCTTTTCCTTCGAGGAAGGGTCGGGACGGTTGGTGCGACGCATCACCTTCTCGAATTTCGACACCGACATCTCGATCGCCCCACCAGCGTAGGCGTACTGGCCGAAAGGAACAGCGTGCATGAAGCGTTTGCGCCGTCTTCCCGTCGCCATGCTGGTCGCCATCTTGTTGGCTACTGGACTGATGCCCACTGTCGCTCCGAACGGGATCGCGCTGGCGCAGGCGGTCGGCGACCCAGCCGATCAACTGCTGGCTGACGCAGCCGAGAACATGCTCGACTACGACACCATGAAGTTCGATCTCATCTATGAGCACGGGAGCACCAAGCTCTATACCGGCATCAAGATGACCAAGGCGTCGGGAGCGATTCAGCGGCCAGGCAAGATGAAGGCCACGGTGCAAACCAAGATCGGGTTCGTCAAGATCAATGTCAACGCGACTGTCAACGGCGACCATGCCGAGGTGCGGGCGGTCGGTATCGAAGAGGACTACACGCTGCCGGGCGACCTGGCGCACATCATCGCCGACCCGGTGCTTCTGCTTCCCGATCTGGCGAGCGCGGTTGTCGACCCGGTCGTCACCAAGGTCGAAACCAACAAGAAGGGCCAGACACTGACCTGGGTCTCCGGAACATTCGATCCGAAGTCTGCTGCAGGACGAAGCAGTGCGTGGCTATGCGGAGTCGCTGGGCGAGCGCCCCGTCGATATCGCTATCGACGAGAATGGATTGATTGTCTCGGTCCGCATACCTGGCGCGTTTGTCTCGCAGGATTCAAAAGATGTCGTACGACGACTGGACATCTATGGGTTCGGCGATCCGGTCAATATTTCCTGATCCGTCCGCGGAAAGAATGAATCGAGCGTCACGTCGTGTCGGTTTCCGAGTTTTCCATCAAGGGGCAACAACTCAGCAACCGCAGTAGCGCATTGCGCTGGATCGGCTGGCGCCTGACGCGCTACAAGCTGCTGCTGGTGGCGGCCATCGGTGGAATGATCTCCCAGAATGTGCTGGGCAGCGTTATCCCCATTCTGGTCGGTGCGGCGTTCACCGCCGTGTTGGAAGAACCACCGGATGGCAGGCGCCTGACGATAATCGCCTTGATCGTGTTGGTCGTGGTGCTGTTGCGCGGACTGATCGATCTCGGGGCCAGCCTGGCGAACGAAACCGTCGCACAACGCTTCTCCCGCGACGCGCGCGACGAGATCTACGTCAGCTTGCTGGGCAAAAGCCAGACATTCCACAATCGCCAGCAGGTTGGCGATCTGATGGCACGCACGGCCAACGACGTGCGCCAGCTCGGTATGATGGTCAACCCGGGCATGGCGTTGATCATCGATTCATTCACGGCGCTGATCGTGCCGATCGTGACGATCGCGCTGCTCGATCCAAAGCTGCTTCCACCACCGCTCATCTTCACGGCGCTCTTTATCCTTTCCCTGCGCTACTACATGAAAAAGCTGACGCCGGCTTCGATGACCATGCGTTCCAGCTTCGGAAAGCTCAACTCCGGACTCGCCGAGGCGGTGACCGGGGTCGAAGTTGTCAAATCGATGGCGCAGGAAGAGCAGGAAGACGACAAATTCGATAAGCACGCGTCGGCCTACCGGGACGCGTTCATCGAACAAGGCATGGCGCAGGCGCGGTACCTTCCGCCGTTATTGCTCGCCATGACCATCGCCAGTGCATTGCTGCTTGGCATCTATTTTCACTCGCGAGATCAGCTCACCATCGGCGAGCTGGTGACGTATATCGGCCTGGTCTCACTGCTCCGGTTCCCAACCTTCATCTCGATCTTCACCTTCTCGCTGGTGCAGATCGGCCTGGTCAGCGCGAAGCGCATTCTCGCCATCCTGAACGACGAATCCGACCTGGAAAGCGAGGCCCAGGGACACAGCGCAAAGATCTCCGGCGACATTCGTTTCGATCATGTCACCTTCTCGTACGGGGGCGAACCAGTGCTCAAAGATGTCTCCTTCCACGCGCGGCCTGGGGAGACGGTTGCGATCGTCGGGGAGACGGGATCTGGCAAGAGCACCTTGGCCAAGCTGATCAATCGCATTTACGACATCGATTCCGGTCACGTCCTGATCGATGGGATCGACGTGCGCGAGTGGAATCTCGATTCGCTCCGCTCCCAGATTTCCACCATCGAACAGGACATCGTGCTTTTCTCGCGCCCGGTGGTGGAGAACATTGGCTTCAGCATGGGACAGGATGTCGACCTAGCGACCATCGAAGCGGCCGCGCGCGATGCCCAGGCCGACACCTTTATCCGCGAGCTCCCCCATGGGTACGACACGGTGATCGGCGAACGGGGCATTACGCTCTCTGGTGGTCAACGGCAACGGATTGCGATCGCTCGCGCGCTCATCACCGATCCGTCCATTCTGATCATCGACGATTCGACCAGTGCAATCGATAGCCAGACCGAAGATGAAATCCAACGGGCCATCCGGCGGGTGCTCGAGGGCCGCACGACCATCCTCATCACCCACCGTCTATCCCAGATTCGCTGGGCGGACAAGATCGTCGTGCTCCGCAAAGGCGAGGTCGTCGACCAGGGCAGCCACGATGAGTTGCTGGAACGATGCAGTCTTTATCGCCGCATCTTTGCCCGGTACGACCCGGCCCTGGAGAGCGGCAAAGCGGCTTGAACTCCTGTGGGACGAGCTCAGAACGCACTCGTCTTCTTACACGCTCGGTCCTGGCCCACGCGTATTTGCTTCTTCGTGTGAGAAGCGACGGGTATCGCATGTCGAGTTAGCTAAGAGGGCGATTCCATGCCTGATTCTGAGAGGTTGGACTGCCGGGGGGCGTAACCCGGGTATCATTCGTCCTTGCGTTTTCAAGACGCTGGGGACCGTGCTGCGCGCGGCTCCAGCAGCCCGGAGCAAAGCATGGTCATAGAAACCGCCGATCGAGCAAATCTCACCCCTTATCCAGACGAACGGGGGCGGTACGGCCGGTTTGGCGGGCAATACGCTCCGGAAACCCTCATGCCCGCGCTCGAAGAACTGGAAGCGGCCTGGGAAGACGCCAAACATGATGTCGCCTATCTGGCCGAGATACGACGCCTGGCTCGTGACTACGTGGGGCGTGCCACACCGTTGTACGAATCCGAACGTCTGGCCGCTGAAGCCGGCGGCGCGCGCATCTTTCTGAAGCGCGAAGATCTGGCCCACACCGGCGCACACAAGATCAACAATGCCATCGGTCAGGCACTGCTGGCCAAGCGGATGGGCAAAAAGCGGATCATCGCCGAAACCGGCGCCGGGCAACACGGCGTCGCGACCGCCACGGTCTGCGCGCTGCTCGGGCTCGAATGCATCGTCTACATGGGCGAGGTCGATATCGAACGGCAGAAGCCGAATGTCTTCCGCATGAAGCTGCTTGGCGCCGAGGTCCGCTCGGTATCGTCCGGGTCGAAGACCCTCAAGGATGCGATCAACGAAGCGATTCGCGACTGGGTGACCAATGTCGAGTCGACCTTCTATATCTTCGGCACTGCCGCGGGTATGCACCCCTATCCGGTGATGGTGCGCGATTTGCAATCGGTGATCGGCCGGGAGTCGCGCGCGCAGATCATCGAAAAAACCGGCAGTCTCCCCAATGCAGTCATTGCCTGCGTCGGTGGCGGTTCGAATGCCATCGGCATGTTCCATCCCTTCATCGGGGATAAGGATGTCGAGCTGATCGGCGTCGAAGCGGGGGGACACGGGCTGGAGAGCGGTCTGCATTCCGCCACCATTACCGCTGGACGCGAGGGCGTGCTGCACGGTTCGCGCTCGTTCGTCCTGCAGGACGACGATGGTCAGGTGATCGAAACCCACTCCATCTCCGCCGGGCTGGACTATCCCGGCGTTGGCCCGGAGCATGCCTGGTTGCACGATGTCGGCCGCGCGCGCTATGTCTCGCATCACCGACGATGAAGCGCTGGAAGGCTTCCAGGCGCTTTGCCGCACCGAGGGGATCATTCCCGCGCTGGAGTCGAGCCACGCCATTGCGTACGGGATGAAGGAAGCCAGTGTCCGCCCCAGCAGCGATGTCATCCTGATCAATCTTTCCGGCCGGGGTGACAAAGACCTCGAGACCGTCGCCGACGTCGCTTGGAGTGACCCTGTGACCGCATCGACCAGTAACCGGACCGCTGCGGCATTCGACCGAGCCAGGGCTGAAAACCGGGCGACCATGATGCCGTTCCTGACCGTGGGGTATCCCACCCTGGACGCCTCGAAGGCACTCATCCTGGCGATCGCCGAGGGCGGCGCCGATCTGATCGAGATCGGTATCCCCTTCTCTGATCCGCTTGCCGATGGCGCAACGGTGCAACGCACCAGCCAGGTCGCACTCGAAAACGGCACCACGCTTGCCAACGGCTTCGAGCTGGTGGAATTTGCCCGGGCGAACGGGGTCGATATCCCCATCGTTTTCATGGGCTATGTCAACCCGTTCTTCCAGTACGGTGTCGAGAACCTGGCCGCGGAAGCGGCCCGGGTAGGTGTCGATGGTGTGATCATTGTCGACCTGCCGATCGAAGAAAGCGACGACTTCCGGCTGCCGCTGGCGGAAAAAGGCGTCGACCTGATTTATCTGGTGGCGCCCACCAGCACCGACCGGCGTATCGGCCAGGTCGCCGAACGTGCCCAGGGGTTTGTCTATTGCGTGGCGCTTACCGGAGTCACCGGTGCGCGCGCCAACATGGCCGACAACCTGGGTTCGTACATCGAAAAGGTACGGTCGCAGATCAAGGTGCCGTTAGCCATTGGTTTCGGCATCTCGACGCCCGATCATGTGCGCCAGGCCGCGGCGCTTGGCGACGGCGTCGTTGTTGCCAGTGCGTTAATCAACTATCTCGATACACTGCCGCTGGACGAGCAGCCGGCAGCAGCCACCCGGTTCGTGCGCGAGCTCGCGGACGCTACCGGAAAATCTGGGGTGTGAGGGAAGCGGAATAGATGGCGGGAACGAGTTACAACGGACAACCGGCGAGCGATCTGCGGCCATTGGTTTGCAGGGGAATTCGCGGAGCAACGACAGCGGATGCCAACACGGCCGAGGATATCCTCGAGGCCACTCGGGAAATGATGGAGATCCTCATCCGGCTCAATGAACTGGAGCCGGAGCATGTCGTCAGCGCCATCTTCACGACCTCACCCGATCTGAACGCCACCTTCCCAGCCGTCGCGGCGCGCGAGATCGGTTGGAGCGAGGTTCCGTTGATGTGCTCACATGAGATGGATGTGCCCGCATCGCTGCAAAAAGCGGTGCGCGTGTTGTTGCAAATCAACACGACCAGGAGCTCGTCCGAGATCAGGCATGTCTATCTCAAAGGAGCGCGCCAGCTCCGTCCCGAATGGGCGTACGACGATGACGAAGTCGCTGCCGCAAACCTTGGGTAGTCTCCGCAAGGGAGTCATGACCGATATCCGGCAAACCGCGCGCCGGCAGCAAAGGTCGCGGGCTGGAGGAACACCATGATTGTTGTCATGCAGCCGGGCGCCGCCGAGACGTCGATTTCCGCCGTAGTCTCCCGCATCAAGGACCTGGGCCTCGATGCCCATCTCTCCTCAGGAGAGCAGCGCACCATCATCGGCGTGGTCGGTACCACGCCCCTTCCCCCAACCCTGGACGAAATGCTCGAATCCTATGCGGATGTGGAGCAGGTCCTGCGGGTCACCAAGAAATACAAGCTCTCTGGTTGGGATTTTCATCCGCAAAAGACGCGCATCAAGGTGCTCGATTTCGAGATAGGCGGCGACGAGGTGATCGTTATCGCCGGTCCCTGCTCCGTCGAATCGGAAGAGCAAACGCTGGACACCGCGCGCGCGGTCAAAGCGGCCGGCGCGAAAATTTTGCGCGGCGGCGCCTATAAACCGCGAACCTCACCGTATGAGTTCCGGGGTCTCGGCAAGAAGGGTCTCGAAATTCTCGCCATGGCCCGCGAAGAAACCGGGCTGGCCATCATCACCGAAGTCATGACCCCGGCGGATGTCGATCAAGTTTTCCAATACACCGACATCTTCCAGATCGGCGCGCGCAACTGCCAGAACTATTTCCTGCTGGAAGAAGTCGGCAAAACCGGAAAGCCGGTCATGCTCAAGCGCGGTATGAGCATGTTGATCGAGGAATGGCTGCTGGCGGCCGAGTATGTGCTGGCGCAGGGCAACCCGAACGTGATCTTCTGCGAACGCGGAATCCGCACCTTCGAAACCCAGACCCGCAACACGTTCGATATTGCCGCTGTGCCTGTGGTGCAGAAGCTCTCGCACCTGCCGATCTTCGTCGATCCAAGTCACGCCGCCGGAAAACGGGCCTATGTCGCGCCGCTCTCGCTGGCGGGAGTGGCCGCCGGGGCTGATGGGCTGATCCTCGAAGTACATCCGAATCCGGATCACGCGCTTTCCGACGGCCAGCAGTCGCTCAACTTCGCCGAGTTTGCCGATCTGATGCCGCGACTGGCAACGGTCGCGCAGGCGGTCGACCGGACAGTTGCAACCGGGGAGCTCACTTCGGTCTAGCTCTGACTCATCGCAAGGAACTCCACCCATCGTTCCGAGAAAAGAGCGAGGAGCTTCGCGTTCCTCGCTCTTGTGCTTCCCTTACGGAAAACGGCACGCATGCTGGACGGCGGAGGAGCACCGATGACTACCGAAGACAAGACCCAACGCTGGCTCGAACAATCGCGCACCTCCTGGGATGAACGAGCTGACATGTTCGATGAGCTCTCGACCGCGAACGCGAAATCGGACGACCGCAAAATCGAGTTGGGATTTGCCTTCACAGAGCTTGGGGTCCGGGCGGGATCCCGGGTGCTCGACGCCGGTTGTGGAACCGGTCATTTCGCGATCGCCTTTGCGGAGCACGGCTGTATGGTCGACGGAATCGATATTTCGCCGGAGATGATCGCGCGCGCTCGGGCGAACGCGAAGGATGCTGGCGTCGACATTCGGCTGACCGTGGGAGACCTGTCGTCTCTGAGCGCGTCAGATCGCGTGTACGACGTGATCGTGTCGCGAATGGCTCTCCAGTTCTCTCCGCATCTCTCAGCGGTGCTGGACGAATTTCAACGCACAGCCGCCCCAGCGGGAAAACTCTGGCTGGCAGTGCCCGGCTCACTCTCCCCGGTCTATCGGCATTCCTGGAAGCGATTTCTCTCAGACAGTCCGGAACCGGTGAATTACGTCACCCCCTGGGAGTTGATCCGAGTGCTGGAAGAGAAGGGGTGGACCATCAAAGCGCAATGGGGCAGCTTCGACCCGCTTGGGAGCGATGCTGGCAACGCCGCTGCCGGTCTGGACACCGGCGCTTTGCCGCTTCCCTTGCAGCAAGCAGCGTCGACCGTCTGGAATGTGATCGCGGAACGGTAGCTCGGCCCCAAGCTGCGCCAACAACGACAAAGGGGATGGGCGCTTGCCCATCCCCTTTGCGAATTTCCGGAGCGCCAGGGCGCTTCTTCTCACATTGATCGTGGCCTAGGTGAGGCGTACGGCTCCATACCAGCGGCTGGAGTAGTACGAAGAATTCAGATCGCTGATGCGCACCCCGGTGCTCTCGTTCTCGGCGTGGACGAATTGGTCGTTGCCAATATACATACCGACGTGCGAGAGCCCAGGAGCGTAGGTGTTCTGGAAGAAGACCAGGTCACCCGGCTGCAAGCTGCCACGCGAAACCGCGGAACCTGCAGAGACCTGAGTCCAGGTACCGGCCCCAATGTCGCGACCGAGGACGTTCAGCACCACCCAGTAGGTGAAACCGGAGCAGTCGAAGCTGGACGGCCCGTGTGTCGCCCAAACGTAGGGGTATCCGACATAGCGCATGGCGTAGCTCACAAGTGAATTGCCACTCGCGCCACCGCTGCTGGAACCACCGGTCGTGCCACCGTTCGTACCGGAGCCATTGCCTGAGCCACCACGCTCAGAGAGCGCCGCGCTGGTCTTGGTCAGGTACTGACCGGCCATGAATCCCTTGAGGCCCGCCCAATCGACCGGATAGAAGCCGCTGGACGCAGCTCCCGTGATGAGCACAACCGTTCCAGAGGGAGCAACTGCTGCCACGCCGGCGCTGTAACTGGCTGAGTACCGCAGATTGAGCGAATCGGTTGCAGCGGCGTGATCGCCGTTCACCAGGCCACTGGTGCTGCCGCCGCTGGTCGAACCACCGCTGGTGGAACCGCCAGAGGTAGAGCCGCCACTGGTCGAGCCGTTCTTGGCGAGATACGTTGCCGAGATGAAGCCGTTGGTTCCGCCGTAAGTGACCGCAGTCCAGTCACTGGTGCTGCCGTTGCGGACAGAGACCGAGGCGCCTTCCGGCACGACTGAGAGAATGCTGCCGTTCAGGCTGGCGCTCGATCGGAGTCGCACGCCACCGCCGCCGGTGCCACTGACATACAAGGTGGACCCACTGGCCTCACCGCCGCCGGACGTGGAACCGCCCGAGGTGCCGCCACCCGAGGTCGAACCCCCGCTGGTGCTTCCGGTCGTGAGGTACTGGGCCGATACGAATCCATTGCTTCCACCGCAAACCACTGGCTGCCAGCCATTGGAGGCGGCACCGCGGAGGCTAACGGTCGATCCGTGCGACAGCACGGTAATAACCGAACCGCTCATGCTGCCGCTGGTGCGGCAATTCAGGCCGCCTGGGGCGCTGTTGACCGTTGCCGAGCCAGTCACGGCCGTGGAACCGACATCCCCTGAACCGCTGGTCGAGCCCCCAGAGGTCGATCCGCCGCTGGTGCTTCCCGAGTTGCTGAGATATGTCGAGTAAACAAATCCGTTGGAGCCAGCGCACACAACTGGCTGCCACTCACCTGAGGCGATGCCGCGCAGTGAAAGCGAGGTGCCTTCGGAGACTACTGTGATGATGGAGCCGCTGTAGCTGGCACTGCTCCGGCAACGAACTCCGTCGCCATTGGTGCCGCTCACCATTCCGACGCCGCTGACAGCCGCCGCTGAGACGTCGGCGCCAACCGAGAGCGTAGTCACGCCGTCGGTCGAGCTCACCGTTCCACCGTCGGTGGACGAAACTGCATCGCCAGAACCGAGGTACCGGTTGCTGATGTAGCCAGCGGAGCCATTGCAGAACACCGGCTGCCATACACCGGTCGGGACGCCAGTGAGCTGAACGCTCGTGCCCTCGACAACGATGGTGATGGTGTTGGAAGTGGAGCTGGCGCGTGCTCGGCAGCGAACGCCATCGCCGTTCGTACCGGTGACGACGGCCGAGCCGGAAACCAGGTTTTCATCGAGAATGACCGGTTCGACGCTTTCGCTGACGACATCGGCTGGTTGCTCGGAAACAGCGGTTTCCGTAGCGGTCGGAGTCTCCGAAGCGACTGGCGTCTCAGTGGCAACCGACCCATCCGGGTTGGTGACAACTGGAGTCTCGGAAGCAACCGGCGTTTCAGAGGCGACCGGCGTCTCGGCAACTGGGGTTTCCCCGACAGTCGAACCGTCCGGGTTAGTCACCACTGGTGCCTGCGCCGGATCGGTGGTGGTCACGAATTGGGACGCGACGAATCCGCCGCCACCCATGCAATTGATCGGCTGCCAGATATCGAAAGCTGGTCCCGTGATTTCGATCGAGGTGCCTTCCGGCAGAACCGCGATCACCGGCGCGTTCGGATCGGCCGCCGCACGGCAGCGAACACCGTCGCCGTTGGTGCCGGCAACCCACCCGAAGGCGATCACCGCACCCGAAACCGGGGCTTCGGGAACGACCGCGACCGGATCCGTAACCGAGGGAACCTCTGCTACGGGAACGTCGACCGGCGTCTCTTCGACCACGGGCTCCTCGGTGGCTTCTGCAACTGCCTCCAGGGGAACACCATTCTCGAGCGCCAGGAAGTCGGCCACGATGTAGCCAACGTTTGGACCGATGGAAACTTGATACCAGTAGTTGCCTGCCGCGTCAGTCAGGGGGCCGTCCAGGACGGTGACATACGTGCCCTCATCGTACATGGCGATGAGTGTGCCTTCGTATTCGGGAGTCTGACGCAATCGAACCTGATCGCCGTTAGCGTAGGAAATCACAGCCTGTTGGCCAATGATCAGATTCGTGTCCGCCGATGTGGCGGTTGGAATGAGCATCGAGGCAATTGAAGCCCCGAGCAATGCGACTACGAGTCCCAGCGAAACCCGTTTAGAAATGCCAGCCAATTCACTTCCCTCCAGTGAAACTCCCAATCAGCCAGCCCGCTGATCGACCCGCAGGTGTCGGGTTTTGGAAAACCTGTCGTCTACCTCCTCTGAGGCGTTGCGCCCACGGCGCACAGTTCGAGTTCTACCCAGGGGCCCAGCCATGGAATCCCCAGATTGCGTGTCGGCATCGATAGCCATGTCGATAGCCGGTATGTCCCTGTTGTCAGCGCAATTCACCCGACAACGGAAACGCTATGCCAGCGTTTCTTGCTTGGGATGAGGGCCAAGCTATCAGACGGTGACGGGAGTGTCAAGCATTGCTGTGTGTAATTTTCGCGCTCACCTCACCAAACTGTGAGTTTCCCGCAAAGTTACTGGGGTTTTTTCTCCAATCGGCTCCATGCCAACAAGACACCGGCGGCCAGAATAGCGGCGGTGGTTAGCGCCATTCCCCAGACTTCATTTGGCGATTCGAACCGAAATTCCACTTCGTGATTTCCAGCTGGAATCGCGACCGCGCGCAGCAATCCGAACGCCGTCGCAATCTCGATTGGTTCTCCGTCGATATACGCCTTCCAGGCCGGGTACGCGACTTCGCTCGTGACCAGCATCCCGGGCGCGGAGGTCGAGACCTGGTAGCGCATGATCTCCGGTTCCGATTCGAGCACCGTCACCGTGTCGGTACCATCCGAAGGCGCAGTCCCATCCAGATCGCTGTGTCGATCGATCAAAGCGACCTCGTAGGGATCGATCGATCCGTTCTCCACCAGCTCGCGGGCTACCGCGGCCTGCGCGCTCCGGGCCTCATGAACAATCCATGCCTGCGGCGCAGCAGAGTCTCGTTCCAGAATGCGCACATTGTCATCCTGATAGACCGTGGGGAAGCGATCGACGGCCGCCTGCAGATCGGCTCTCCCCTCTGGTATTTCGGCAGGGACGACGATGTAACGCGCGTTGAGAAGGTCCAGCAATGGAGAATCGAGCCCGCTCGGATAGATGTTCGCGTCGTGGTATTCCTGCGCTTCGCCGTTGATGCCATGCATGTAGTCGACATACGCCTGAAGCTGAACCGGGTTGTATCCCTGCACGTCCTCCATGCGATGCGCCGTGGCCAGGTTGTTGACACCCAGTTGCCGAACCTGGTCGCTGGGAAATTGGAATCGATAGAGGGCGGGTCGATCGGTTTCCGAATGACGGAGCGAGGGATCGAACCCAAAATAGCGCCCCGCATCGTCACCTGTCTGATCCTCCAGAAATTGCAGCCCCGGCGTCATCGCGAAATAGGCGGAAATGTCGAACTTGTGGAATCCGCCATAGTCGCCATGCGCCAGCATCTCGCTATTCGCCGCAAGGAGGTCGAGGATCAACAGACCGGCCAGGAGCCCCGGGAGGTACGGCCAGAGGGGTTGCGCGCGCCGCCAGCCGAGAAGCGCCAGCGTGCAAACCACTGCGGCCACGCTGAAGATCACCACCAGCGGAAGCGCGTCTCCAGCTCCGCGCAGACCGATCGCAAAGGCAATGGTTATTCCTATTGGAATGAGTGCAATCAGCAAAAGCTGCCGCCAGCGTCCAGCCCAGCTTGGAAGCGCGTCTACCGCGGCCCCGGCAAGCAGGGCCACAGCGGGAAATACCACCAGCGCAATGCGTTGCGGCCAGTGGGAATGCAGGCTTTCGAATATGGGCAGGATCGCGAAAAGGAGCTCGTGCAGCGGGGTGCGTCGGCTGGATGCGAGCACGAATCCGCCGAGCACAACAATCGTAAAGAACACCGAAAGCTTCCGGCCTCTGGTCAGAATGACGGCGACGATGGCCAGGGAAATCGCGACTCCGCCGGGATAATACGAGTTGCGCGTGACATGTTCGAAGACGGTCTGCCCCGCTTGCCAGCCTCCGGTGACCGAGGCGGAGTCGCCGAGCCCGTCATAACTGCCGCCCGCCACGTTGGAGAGCCGATTGTATTCGAGCCGCGGAAGCAGGCCCATCGCATTGAACCCCGCAGCCAGCGCTCCGAAGAGGAAGGATGTGGAGAACAAGTCATAGAAGCGTTCACGCCAGGGAATGTTTGGGCGGGCCGGTTGCACGAGCGACCGCCAGGCGAGAAATCCGCCAACCAGCATGAGCGCGTAATACGAACCCTGACCAAGCCATGAAGCAAGAATCTGGCTCATGGCCAGCGCCGAAACGATGATCCAGGGAACGCGCCGGCGCAAGATTGGCTGCTGGAGGGCCAGTTCGATACCGACCAGCAAGAGCGGGACCCAGGCGCCTACCTGGACCTGGGCCGGACAACAAACCGAACGGCTAAAAATCGGTCCGGACAGCATGTACGCCGCGCCGGCGGTAAGGGCACCCAAGGGCGCGATACGCAGCACGCGAGCGAGCCAGTAGATGCTGTACCCGGCGAGCGCCAGATGAAAGACGATGAAGAGCGGCACCGCTATCCCAATGGGAAAGACGGTAAAAAGCACCATGGCGGGGAGATAGGACCACCCCGATTGCGGATCGGATGCAAATGGCGCCCCGGAAAACTGCGATGGGTTCCAGGAAGGAATACCGAACTCCCGCAACCGTTCGCCCAGATAGGAGTACCAGGGATAAAACTGCGTGATGGCATCCTGCCCCGCGGTGGTGCCACCGACGAGCAAGCGCCAGCACGTGAGCGCGAGAATGACCGTCAGGATCCCCAGGCAGAAACGATCGCCTCTCATTCGCCGGGCAAATCGCGATTCCGGGCGAGGCGATCCATCTGTGGTGACAGGTCGAGCGGGAGCTACCACTCCTCGTGACTCCGCTTGTCGATCTGCTCACCAGCATACGTGCCGGCAAACGACCAAAGCAGTGCCACCAGTCCGGAAAGCCCAACGGCGATTCCACCGCCGATACCCGCATAGCCAATCGCGCGCACGAGCGTTGACGATCGCCCATCGACCAACTGCGACGCAACTCCACACCCGACCAATGCCGTCCCAAGCCCGATGATGGCGAAAAGCGTGGCTTGCCGGCGAATGCGGCGGAAGTCGAAATCGAGCAGGAAATCGGCCGCCCGCACATAGCAACCGGTGGCAGCGAGGACAAGCACGAAGACGGCAATCATGCCAACCGAAGATTCTTCCGCGCCGCTGAGACCGCCAAGCAACGCAGCCGATGCCATCAGCACATAGGCAACTCGAAGGATTTCGAGCGGATTCCGGTTTCGGCGGCGCACGATTGCTCCTGTGTGGGATCCAGTCTCCAGTGCGCTCGTGGGACGTGCGCTTGAAGCTGTGCTCTTACCCGGTAGCTCGCCCTAGCGATCAGCCGGCCTTGGCAACGTGACAACCGGGCGCCGAGCGGCATCTTCCGAGTCGCGGCGGGTCCCGCTCAGCTCGTCGAGCTCCTGCTGGGCCTGCTCCAAACGCAGCCGGACTCGTTGTTCATGAAGCTGCCAAAGATCTCGGCGCAGTGACTCGTCGACCAGGCGCAGCTCATCGAGCTGATGCACGAACGCGGCAATGCGTACGCCTAGCTCGCGGTACTGCTCGTTGATCTCGTCGATGCGCTCGCCTACCCGTTCGAAGCGCTGATCCTGCGAGGTACGCACTTCGGCAACCTGAGCATCGGTCGACTGTCGCAAGTCGTCGATGCGGTCCACGATCGTTTCGTGTCGTTCGAGGGCGAGCTGGTTGATGCGCGCGACCTCAGTTTTCATATCGGCATCCGCTTTGCGGAGCTCTTCGAAATTCGGATCGACGCTGGCGCCGGCACGTTGCAGATCCTGAATGAGATCGAGCCCGTGCGAAACATCGGCCCGGATATCGTCGAGGCGGGCATTGACGCCCTCATGGGCCTGAGCGACTTCGGCGATCCGGCGGCGCATCTCCTGGTCGACAATCTTGACCGCATCCTCGTTGCGCAAAATATCGCGCCGGACGAGATCGACCTCGCCTTTGGAGCTTTCGATCGTTTCACGCAGTTGATGGGCGGCGATGGTGTTTCGATCGCCGATGGCTTGCTGATGCTCGAGCGCGGCGCGGATTTCTTCGAAACGTCGATTGTATGCGCCGGTATCGTCGGTCTTGCGACGCGCGACTTCCAGCAGCTCGCTGACATGCGCCTGGAGTGAGCGAATCGGGCGAACGGCGTCTTCCAGCCGTTGGTCCATATCGACGATCTGTTGCCGCGTGCGGTTTTCGTCGATGGCGCGGGCCCGCGCCGAAACCTGGCTTTCCTGACGAGTTTGCTCGATCAGGATACGGTTTTCGGCACTTCCGCCTTCCGTCTGCTTGACACCCTCTTCGAGACGCACCTGCCGGCTGGCCAGCTCGCGGAGCGCGGTCCGCAGCTCATCGATCTGGTTTTGCAGGGTCGACAGCCTGGCGAGCTCGCGTTTGCGCTCGTCATCCTGCCGGTACGGCGACATTCCACCCTGTGGGGGCAACGATCCGAAATCACTCATCGAGGCAGCACTCTGGGCATGGAGAAAATCGACAAAACGTTGCGCACACTATACCGCTCCATCGAGCGTCTCGATCGTGCGGACGACGCTGCGGGCGAGTGCCGGCGGATCGTAGCCGCCCTCGAGCACCAGGACGATGCGGCCATCCGCGGACGCCTGCGCAAGGTCGGTCAATCGCCCGGTCATCGCGGCGAACCCGTCTTCATCGAGGCGCATGCCGCCAAGCGGATCGTCGCGGTGGCAATCGTATCCAGCCGAGACCAGAACGAGCTCGGGCGCGAAGGCGCGCAGCTTCGGCAGGATGATCTCATCGAGCACCTCAAGATAGCGTTCGTTACCGGCCCCGGCGGAAAGCGGAACATTGAGGGTCAAGCCGGATCCGGCATCGATTCCGGTCTCATTCGCTGCTCCGGTGCCGGGGTAGAGCGGCCACTGGTGTATCGAGGTGAAAAAGACGTCCGGACTGGACCAGAAGATCTCTTGCGTGCCATTGCCATGATGCACGTCCCAATCGACGATCGCCACGCGTTGTAACCCTGACGCCAGCGCATGTGCCGCGCCGACCGCGATGGTGTCGAAGAGACAGAATCCCATACCAATCGAGGGCCTGGCATGATGACCTGGCGGTCGCGCCAGAACGAATCCCTGTTTCGCAGTTCCGTTCAACGCGCCATCGACGGCGGCAATGGCTGCTCCCGAGGCCAGCGCGGCAACATCGAATGACCTCGGCCCCATGTAGGTGTCGCTGTCGATCCATCCTCCACCCTGCTGGGCAGCACGCGCCAGAGCGTCGATGTAATGCGGTTCGTGGACTCGTGCAAGTTGATCGAACGTGGCGGCTTCGAAAGCTGGCTGCGGATGGGAAACCAGCAGACCGCTTTGCTCGAGCGCAGCGTCGATGGCGTCCAACCGGCGCTGGTTCTCGACATGCGACGGATCGTCGTGCTTGGCAAAAGCGGGAGAGCGGTAGAGAGCGGTCGTCATCGAGTCGAATCCCTCCAGAAGTCGTCATCTTCGAAGAGATGATCGAAGGGGGTAAATTCCGGTTCCGGGGGGCGGGCCGCCTGGACGGGCCCACCCGGCGTTCCAAGGTAACCGTAGAGCACCGCGCCAAGGATGGGCAGACAGAGGATGGCCAACGCCCAACCGGTTTTGTTTCCACCCCGAACGGTGGGGCGTCGCCAGAGATCGCGCAGCGCGATAGCGGCCAGCCCGTAATAAACCACCGCAAAAAGCAGAATGGCGGCGACCAGAATCGAGCGCTGCCAGGTAATCTCCAACTCTAGGCAGCCGCTCGCAGGAAGTTGGCGACAATAAAGCCGCTATTCCCCGTGGCGGGATCCTGAACCGGGTACCAGGTGTAGCTATCAGCCTCGACAGAGTCACCGGTGATCGTGAGCGATGTTCCTTCGGGTAGCGTTTCGATGATGTCCGCCGAGGTCGAAGCGGAGGCCCGGAGGTTGACCTCCGATTCATTGGTAAATACCGTCGCGCCATTCGCAAAAACTTCGGTCGGGGCGGTCGGTGTCTCAGCTTCCTGGACCACGGCGGCATCGGCATTCTGGGGTGCCGATCCATCGCCCCAGGTCAGATAGCGCACGTCGGCATCGGTGCGATAGGGCTGGAAGCGAACCATCGTTCCATCGAAGTCGACCGGCCGTTCGAATGCCGCCCAACCGGTTCGGCTCGCGCCGGGAAGAAAATCTCCCGAGATATCTGGCAGGGGTGGGGTGAGGCGCGAGACATCGAGGACTTCCTCGCCGTCTCCGTAGGAAAGACTGAAGGCCGTTACCGGAAAGTGGGACACCGCTGAGCCGTCGCGATTGTTGGTAACTTCCACCTGAATCGCTGCCCATTGCGGGATATAGCTGGGATCGGAATCGCCAACCGCCTGGGTGCGAAAGTCAGTGAGCTCGTAAACGTCCTGCCCGAAGACCGCCTGCAGAAGCTCGACCTGCCAATCCGAGGTCACGACCGGCTGATTGGCCGATGCCGGCGCAGACGGCGATGATCCGGTGTCGTTGACGGCAATCGGTTGCACGCCGGTAGCGGGAACCGTTCCCCCAGCGACCGTGGCCACCAGTTGATCCGCCCAGAAACCGGTCAGCAATCGACTGTCGAAGAGGATGACTGGCGATGTGTCATCGGATTCGATCGCCCCAACGACCCAGCCTGATGTTGATTGGCCGGGTTCGACCGCCGCTTGCAACATCGGATCGGGGGGCATCAGCTCGAGCGAGCGTCGCACGATCCCGGAAGAACCGAACACCGCGAAGTCGTCGTAGTCGATCCAGATGCGCTCTTGTCCGGCATTGCTGGCGTTGACTTGAAACATGAGATAGTCGATACCGTCGTCGGGAGCCGCATTCTGATCGGTCACCGCGGCAATCTCGACAGCCGCGTCCGCTCCACGCACCAGATCGGAGAGTGTGAGCTTCCAGGGACCAGCGGTAAACTCAGTGCCAAACGCCTGGAGCGGCAGCGTCGAAAGATCCTGCGCGGTCAGCATTCGGTCATTTGAACGGGTTTGCAACCTCGGCATCGAAAGCCTCCCATGGGGCGAGCGGCAGTCGGGGCCGCAGCCAAGGATTGTAACGGAGACAGCCGAAATCGAGTCTTGTCGGCAAGGTGTGCGGATCTCGCGCTAACTGTATGGAGCGCGGCGCTACCTGCCGATTCCTCTCCCCTCCTGCAAGGCACGAACGCAGGGCGGGTAGCCCGCGTACTATGAATGCCTGTGTATTCGACCGTTACGGTCGATAGGAGAACGAAACAATGCCGAAGATTGCTCCCTATGGGTCGTGGAAGTCGCCGATTACCTCTGAAGCCATTACCGCCTCGTCGATTCGCCTCGAAGATGTGGCGCTCGACGGTGAGACCATCTATTGGTCGGAGCAGCATCCCAACGAAAAAGGGCGCTACGCGATCGAGCGGTGGTCGCCCGGTGGAGAAATCGTGGAGCTGCTTCCTGCTCCCTGGAGCGCTCGCACCCGCGTGCATGAATACGGCGGGTCGGCGTTCACGGTGGTCGACGGCACCGTCTATTTCGTCAATGACGCCGATCAACGAGTCTATCGACTTGTTGTCGAGGGCGACAACACGCCGCTTACCCCGGCATCCGATATCCGCCACGCCGATTTCACCTATGACGCAACCCACCATCGCTTGATTGCGGTTCGGGAGGATCACACCACCGGGGCCAAGGAAGCGGTCAACTCGATCGGCGCGATTCCGCTGGACGGTTCGATGGGCGGCGAGGTACTGGTGGGTGGCCACGACTTTTATGCCACGCCTCGGGTGAGCCCAGACGGGACGCAGCTTTGCTGGTTGAGCTGGGATCATCCGAATATGCCGTGGGACGGCTGCGAATTATGGGTGGGACGCATCGGAGACGATGGCTCGATCCAGGACGCACGCCTGGTGGCTGGAGGAACGCAGGAATCGATTTTCCAACCGTCCTGGTCGCCTGACGGAACGCTTTACTTCGTCTCCGACCGGACCGGCTGGTGGAACCTCTATCGAGATGACGCCAATGGCCCGGAAATCGTCTATGCGGAGAATGCGGAGTTCGGTCAACCACTCTGGGTCTTTTCCATTACCACCTACGGGTTCCTGGATGAAGGGCGAGTGGCGGCTTCCTTCTTCAAGGATGGCCATTGGCAGCTCGGCACGATTGATCTGGAAACGAAAACCCTCGAGCCGATCGAACTGCCATCGACCATGATCAGTACGGTGCATGCACACGATGGGGTGGTGGTCTTCGAAGCAGGTTCGCCGGTCGAACCAACCGCCCTGGTGCGACTGGATGTCGATAAGGGCAAACTGATCAAGTTGCGCTCCACGACCGACCAGGAGTTCGAGCGCGGGTATATCTCGGTGCCGGGAGCAATCGAATTTCCAACGACTGGCGGAAAGAGCGCGTTTGGGTACTACTACCCACCGCAGAACAAAGACTTCGACGCGCCCGAAGACGAACTGCCCCCATTGATCGTGCAAAGCCATGGCGGTCCCACCAGCGCGACCTCTACCGCGCAACGGGCGCAGATTCAGTACTGGACCAGTCGCGGATTCGCAGTGCTCGATGTCGATTACGGCGGAAGCACGAACTACGGCCGCGAATATCGGGAGCGGTTGAATGACAACTGGGGCGTTGTCGATATCGACGATTGCGTCAACGGCGCGCAACATCTGATCGACGAGCGCATGGTCGATCCGGAACGGGTCATCATCCAGGGCTGGAGCGCCAGCGGGTACACCACGCTTTCGGCATTGGCCTTCCGAGACTTCTTCAAAGCCGGCGTGAGCTATTTCGGTATTGGCGACCTGGAAGCGATGGCCCTCGATACGCATAAATTCGAGTCGCGCTACCTGGACGGGCTGATCGGCCCCTACCCCGAAGCAATCGACCGCTACAAGGAACGCTCCGCCATTAATTATGTCGATAACATCAACGTACCCCTGCTGATCTTCCAGGGAGACGAAGACAAGATTGTGCCGCCGAATCAGGCGCAGATGATGTACGACGCGGTGAATGCCAAAGGGATGCCGGTTGCGCTGGTGATCTACGAGGGCGAGCAGCACGGATTCCGCAAGGCGGAGAACATCCAGCATAGCCTGGATGGTTCGCTCTACTTCTTCGGCAAAGTATTTGGGTTCGAGCCAGCCGATGAGGTGCCGGCGATCGAGATCGCGAATCTGCCCGCGTAGCGAGAATTTGCCGTTGTCCGAAGCACACCCGGTACTTTGGTCATGATGTGGTACGGATGGGAATGCGCTGGAGTCGCAGAAGAGGCCGAATCGGCTAGAGTCTGCGGAACTGGCGCTCCGCTCCATTGCATCGAACGAGGGACCACCGCTCGGTGCTACCGATATTTCAGACAACCACTGCGGCACTCGACGAGAGCGCACTCGATGGAGTGACGCTCGTGCTGCTGGTTGGCTTCGTCATCTCGATGGTGGCGCTTGCGATCGTGCTTCTGCGCCGGGAGCAGGAGACTCCAGACGAGTCCACTTCCGCGAAAGTTGTGGAACCACTCTCGGACATCCGTCCAACGCCGCCGGTGCGTCCACCCGCGGCGGCGCAACCCCGCACGACTCCAACGCTAGCAACACCGGCATGGCTCGTGGGAGTCACCTTCCCCCGCGCTGCGCAGGAATTGTCTGATGCGACCAGAGTGGTCGAAGCCTTACTGGAGACACGCAGGAACGGCGAACCTGGGCGCGGGATCGCGCTCTTTTCGCCGTCGTATCGAGCGCGACTCGCAACCGAGCTGGGCATTCCCGGAGAACGAATTGCAGCACGCGTTGGAAGGTGCCAGCATCGCAGGCGATGGCCCGGCGCTTCGTTCAGTGGAACTTGTCAGTTCGACCGGAGAAATGCTCAGCGTGCGCGTTGGGTACGAAGACCGAAGCTTCGAGATCTACCGGTTCGTGCGAGTCGCGGGTAGCTTGTCGATCGACTCGATCGAGCGGGCGTAAAAAACCCCCGCTCCCGCGACGAAACAGGAGCGAGGGTCGGAATAAGAGGACTTAGAACGCTGGTTCTGCGAGCCCGTTGGGTCCGACAGCGATCTCGTCCTTGACTTCGGGCGGGATCTTCGTGAGCTCGGGCGAGCCCGCTTTGATCCGTTCGAGCATGGCGTTCATTACGTCCGGATTGTGCCGGAGGAATTCCTTGGCATTTTCACGGCCCTGGCCCAGGCGATCCTCATCGGCATAGAACCAGGCGCCCTGCTTGCGGACGATGCCCATATCGGTAGCAACATCGAGGATGCTGCCCTCTTTCGAGATGCCCTGGTTGTACATGATGTCGAATTCGGCCTGGCGGAACGGCGGCGCGACCTTGTTCTTCACGACCTTGACACGCACGCGCGAACCGACGGAATCCGTACCGTTTTTGATCGTTTCGATACGGCGGATATCGAGCCGGACCGACGAGTAGAACTTGAGCGCGTTACCACCGGTGGTGGTTTCCGGATTACCAAACATGACGCCGATCTTCATACGAAGCTGGTTGATGAAGATGACGCAGGTCCGGGAACGGCTGATAGCGCCGGTGAGCTTGCGCAGAGCCTGGCTCATGAGCCGGGCCTGCAGACCGACATGGGTATCGCCCATATCGCCATCGATTTCGGCCTTGGGCACCAGCGCGGCGACCGAGTCGATCACGATCACGTCGATCGCGTTCGAGCGAACCAGCGCCTCGACGATCTCCAGCGCTTGCTCGCCCGTGTCTGGTTGCGAGATCAGCAGCTCTTCGAGATTGACGCCGAGTCGACCTGCATATTCGGGATCGAGCGCATGCTCAGCGTCGATATAGGCTGCCATACCGCCAGCGGCTTGCGCCTCGGCGATGACGTGCAGCGCCAGCGTCGTCTTACCAGACGACTCCGGTCCATAGATCTCAGTGATACGGGACCGCGGCAAGCCGCCGATACCGAGAGCAAGATCGAGCGCGATGCCCCCCGTGGGGATCGACTCGATCTGCATCGAATGAGCATCACCCATCTTCATGATGGAGCCCTTGCCAAATTGCCGTTCGATTTGGCCGATAGCGAGATCAAGCGCTTTGTCTCGGTCGTCAGTTTTTGCCATGGTAAGTCCTTTGTGGAGCGGGCTCCCCGCATTCGGAGCCTCAGCGGTGGATTAGAATTTCTGTTCTAATTCTACCAAATCTTAGCGTAACGTGCGCGGATGAACCACGATTTTAAACGAGTCCGAGACTCTGCGGAAAATACCGTAGGCCGCAAAGGCGCAGTCACGACACACGGGAGGACGCGAACATGACGGAAATCGAGACAACGAAGGCAGATGTCCAGCGAGCGATCGAAACCGAACGCGACTGGTGGCGAGCGGTTTTCGATCTCGCGGCGCAGAACGAACCGGTCACTGGCAACGAGGCCGTGAACGGGTATTGGACATACCGGGAGCTCGTTGGACATATCAACGGTTGGCGGAGCTGGACGGTTGCCCGTCTGGAGGCAGCGGCGGATGGAACGGGTCGCCCGACCCCACCCTGGCCGGCGGAGATGTCCGACGAAACCGAACTGGGCACCGATGAGATCAATGCCTGGTTCCTGCAACAGAGCCGGGCGACGTCATTCGACCACACGATCGCGGAAACCTTCGCATTGCTCGACCGGATGCGTGACGCCGTCGAGCGCATTCCCGATGAGCGCCTCTTAACGCCCGGCGCCTTCGCGGAGACCGATCCAGCATTGGCGAATCTTCCCATCGGACCAGCGCTGATCGGGTTTTCGATCACGCATGTGCACGGCGAGCATGCACCGGATATCGAGCCGTGGCTGACCGAGCGGCTCGGTCAGCACGTCGAGCTGCCGCCGGCACCGTCGAATCTCGGGTTCGAGGACTGATCTACTGTCCCGGCAGCTAGAGAGCACAATGCGGGAGGAACGCAGGTTCCTCCCGCATTGGTGTACTTATGGCCAGATTTCCAGCTCGGCGATACCGCCTACGACCGGAAGGCCATCGTCATTCACAAAGACGAAACGAACGTACTGGACGCTGGCGTCGATCGCCAGCTCTTGCCACTCGCCAGGAGCGGCAATGCTATCGACGGTCAGCTCGGTCCAGTTTTCGTTGTCGGTGGACACGGAGACATGGAGTGTTCCGGCTAGCCCACCGTCACCATTTTGCCAGCGAAGCACACTGACATACTGCGGCGAGTCCAGATCGGCAATGAAAGCGGCCAGCGGAACGACTGACGAGCCATCGGTCATCCAGACGGTGGACGGGTTCTGGTCCACCAGCACTTGACCCGCGCTGGAACCTTCGCTGCGCTGGATTCGCGCGATCGACAATGACTGCGGTTCCGGTGCGGGGATCTCCGTGGGCGTGTCGACCAGAATGGGTTGCTCGCTTTCCGGAGAGGCCGGAGTCGGTTCGACGACTTCCACTACTTCGGTTGGAATCGATGTCTCGGTTTCCACTGCCGGTGGCGAAACTGGGACCTCGTCGGTGCTGGTTTCGGTCGGCTCAGCAATCTCGGTCGCAACCGGCGTCTGGGTCGACTCTGCGGGTTCGGTCGTAACCGGTTCTGTGGCCGCCATCGTGGCAGATTCTGCAGCCGTCGCCGAAGGTTCCGGGAGTGAAGCAGACGACACCTGACTCAACCAATCGGAGACCGCCCAACCGACCTGACCCGATCCGCAGTTCAGCTGATACCACTGATATCCGTTCGCAGAGGTCGGGCCTCCCAGTACGGCGCAGGTCGTTCCCGCGGCCAAAACCGCTATGACGGAATTGCCGGTACTCGGGCCGTTCCGCATATTCAGGTCTTCGGTCACCTGCACCGTGCTCCCGGACGGGAATCCGCTCGTTGTCGTCGCAGTCCGGGTCGCGGTGGCAGCGGGAGCGGAGGTCACGGCCAGGAAATCGCTGGCGACCCAACCAGTCCCATATCCAGGAACGGTAACTCGGAACCACTGATAGCCAGTTCCCGACGACGGCCCCGCGATCACGCTACCGTTGGCATTGGTGGGAAGCAAGGCGATAACGGCGAAATTGGTGCCGGCGCCACTTCGCATATTGACCGACGTTGTCGTGCGAACGCTGCTGCCAATACTGATTCCCCCGGTGGAGGTGGCAGTGAACGTGGCAGTAGCGAGAGGAGTGCGCGTCGATGTGGCGGTTGCGCCTGGTCCGGAGACGAGCGCCAAAAAGTCACTCGCGACCCACCCGGTTCCGGAGCTGCCCATGTTGACCCGGTACCACTGATAGCCACTCCCACTGACTGGTCCACTGACGACGGTGCCCATCGCATTGGTTGGCAACACAGTTACGACACCGAAATTGGTTCCGGCCCCTGAGCGCATATTGACCCTGGTCGTCGTGCGCACCGTGCTTCCAGGCGCCCAGCCACTCGATATCGTGGCAGTTCGACTTGGCGTAGCGGTCGCAGATGGAGTGTTCGTGGGAACTGTTGCGGTGGCGGTCGCCGTCGATGATGGTGAGGGGGTGAGCGATGGCGTCAACGTAATCGAAGGCGTCGACGTCACGGACGGCGTCGATGTGCTCGACGGCGTGGTTGTCACTGTTCGAGTCGGCGAAGGCGTATGAGTTGCAATCGGCGTTTGAGTTGGGGTAGCCGTACCGATTGCGGATACCCAATTCGATGCCACCCAGCCATCTCCCTGTGCAGTCGAAACGGGGATAAACGCATATCCACCCGAAACCACCGCGTAGCCAGTCACGAGGACTTCCGAGCCAGTCGGTAGGACCGCGATCACCGGCGAGCTCGTGGATGGTGCGGATCGCATATTCAGACCGGTGGTGACCCGGCCAACAACTCCCGGTCCAAGTCCGGACGGCGGGGTTGGGGTTCGCGTTGGGGTTCTCGTCGATGTGGCCGAAGCGGTCGCCGTATTCGTCCGGGTCGCAGTTGCCGTTGGGGTGTTCGACGCAGAGGGGGTGTTCGAGGCGGTGGGAGTGTTCGAGGCGGTCGCAGTTACCGTCGCGGTTGCGGTCGCGGTCGCGGTATTCGAAGGGGTCGGTGTCATGGATGGGGTCGAGGTTGACGTCGGGGTGAACGATTGGGTCGCGGTAGCCGACGCAGTAGCAGTACTCGTTATCGTCGCAGTGCTCGATGGTGTGCGAGTCGCTGTAGCGGTGCGAGTTGCAGTTGCGGTGGAACTGGGCGTTGGCGTCGGGGTTGGCAAATCGGCGCCAAGGCTCAATACCGGTTCACCCGACGGAGCACCCGACACTCCAGCAGCGGACTGCGAGCGCGCACCCGACCCAAGGAGCCAGCTTCGAGCAGCGCTGACAGAAGCGCCAGAATTAGCCGCGTAATAGAGTGCGAGAGCACCCACGACATGTGGGGTAGCCATGCTGGTTCCGCTGCGATAGACCTGCGCGCCCGATTGATTGTACGAACGGATGCAGACACCTGGGGCCATGATGTCGACCAGCGATCCATAGTTGCTACTGGCCCAGAAGGTATCGTCACCGCCACCAGACGCGCAAAGTGCCGATGAAAGAGCGCCCGGTTTGCCGTCGAAGTCATTGAATGCTGAAACAGCGATCACTTCTGGATAGCCAGCCATCGAGTCGGACGTGACAAGCTGGCCGAAGTTGCCGGCTGCGACGACCACCGAGGTTCCGCTGTTGACGAGGCTGCAGACCGCTTGATGAAGTGCAGACGCGTCGACACCGCACGTACCGGGCGTCGAGTCATTGGTCGTCAGGCTGAGGTTCGCAACTCGAATGCCAGATTGCTGGCCGACTGCCTCCAATGCGCAGATGAGATTGGATTGACTGCCGGTGCCCGAAGAGTTGAGCATGCGCGCAGAGAAGATTCCAACGCCTGGAGCGACGCCGACAACGCCATCGTTGTTGTTGATGGCGCCCAAGGTCCCTGCCACATGCGTTCCGTGGCCGAAGCCGTCACCATAGTCCCCCGTGTCGGCTGAGGTGCAGTTATAGCCCCCGACGACATTCAGATCGGCCAGCGAGGCAACTCCAGAATCGACCACCGCGACTGTTCCGCCGACCGAGCCGCCTGATCCATTGGTGAACGGTTGGAATGGGTTGCGCGGTGCGTTGACTCGCTCGACGCCGGTGGGAATAATCTGCGCGGTCGGATCGACGGGCAAGTCAGGGAAGATCCCTTCCACCTGCGGTACCTGGGCCAGCCGGCGGGCGGCTTCCGGGGTCAGATTCGCGGCGAAACCGGTGATGAGTGTGTCATACACGAAGGCCGGGGAGACCCCGGAGGCTGAGGCAAAGAGCGCGGGATCGACGCCATCTTGCAGAACGACGATGACATTCCCATAGGGAATCTGGGTCTGCTGCGCGGCGACCGGCGAGGGTATGACCACACTGCCAAGTCCAGAAAGGACCAAAAGCATTGCGGTGAGGATGGCCACACTTCGACGCAGTACCGTGCGATTCCCTGTATTCCCTGAACCCATCTCTGCCGTTCCGATCTCCGAGGCCGGCTGCGCGCCGTAAAGGCGATGCGACCCCAACGTTGTTCCTGAAAGCAATTCGGACACAGTCCGGTCTCTACCGTACGCGTTCTAGCATACGCGGGCGCTTTTGCCGAAGGCTACCCCTACGTACGCTCCATTCTCGCAGCTTCCCAACGCGATGGACCTCGCGCAACGACGCCGGAGTGTTGCCACCCCGGCGTCGTTCTCAGTTATCGCGAGCGCTGGCCTATCCGAAGATCGCCACCAGGCGGCGGTGAAATTCGAGTGCGATACCGCCTTGCGGCAGGATCGCGCCCCCACCAGCTCCCGGAGGAGCCAGACCGGGGAGAACGATCCCGGCGGTGGTGCCTGCACCGGTGTTCGGCGGCTGGTTGGTCGGGATGCAATTGAAGATCCAGACCGTCGAGCGCTTGCCTGCGGTGACGACCACGTCGCCCTGGGCGTTCACGGTATCGGATTCGGCGTGACACCAGTCGGCGCCAACTTCCTGCAGCTTGTAGGTCCCCGGAGCAAGGTTCGGGAACTTGAGCTGCCCGTTAACATCCGTGACGCCAGCCAACGTCGGCACGTACTTGCCTTCGATCAACTTCGAGATGGTGAAGCGGACGCCGGTGGTCTGCGGAGCGCAGTTGGCGAACCAGTCGAAGTTCGCCGGTCGCTTGACCTTCGGGAGCTCGCAACCGTACTTCTCGACCACGATCGTGCCTGCGGTGTCGGACACGACATCCGGAACGTTGAAGTACGCGCAGTACATCGTCTGCCCGGTTTCGATCGGGAAGTTGATGATGCTGCCGATCGCGCCGAACTCGTAACTATCGAGCCGTGCACCGCACCAGACGTAGACCGAGGTGCCGTCCGGAGTCTTCTCCTGCAGGGAGTAGTTCCCTGCCGGGAGCTGGGTGAATCGCGTCAGGCCCTGGGAGCCCGAGTCGCCGGTGTAGCGAGTCTGGTTGACCGACGTGCCGCTCAATCGGACTTCCACACCGTTGGTGAGATCCGTCGCTGCACCGCAGGAGTTGATGAAGTCGAGATAGAACTGGCCCTTGAAGCCCGGATCGCAGGTGAACTTGCGCACCTCGACCGTGACGGGAGCCGGTTTCGGCGGTTTGACGTAGTTCAGCACCACCACGGTAGTTTGCTGACCGACGTAGACCATCACATCGACCTTCGTGTTCGTGCCCTTCTCAGTCAGGATGTACGCCCCTGCCTGCAAGGTCAGGTGCGCCTCGCCGTCCGGTCCGGTGTTGAAGGTGATTGGCGTGCCGGTACCGTCCTTGCGGCTGAGCGTGAAGGTCGCGTCACCCTTCTTGCAGTTGGCGGTCAACGCCAGCGGCGTCTGGACCGAGTCGGAGGAGTCGAAGACCGTGGTGGTCTCACTCAGCGACGACTGCGGGCAGTAGAACTTCACCAGCTTGATCGAACCGGCATCGGCAGGCGGCGGTAGCTGCTTATTGACGATGGTCAACGGTGTCGTGAGACCAGGATTGACCACGACATTCGTAACAGCCGGAGCAAGCTGGTACCCATACGGCGCCTTCGTCTCGGTCACCGTGTAGACACCCGGCGGCAGGTTCTGGAAGACCACCGTGCCGGTGCCATCGGTGCACAGGACCGCGAAGTTGCCCGGGGTCACCTTGAAGCAGGCGTTCGTGAGCGGATTGCCGCGCTGGTCGACCTTGGTGACCTGAATCAGACCCGGTCGCAACACGTTGGTGACGGTGACGGTCTTGGTCTGGTTCTTGACAATGGTGACGTACGTTACCGGTGGCGTCTGGTAGTTGGCCGAGGGTTTGCGCGTCTCGACGATCCCGTAGTCACCGATACCGATGTTCGTGAAGACGATGGTGCCATCGCTGGAACCGTCATCCTCGTCGCAGACCGGGCCATACCGGGTTACGTTGCCCTGTTTCAGGGCGAAACAGGCGCCCGCCAGTGCGGCACCCTTTGGATCCTTCTTCTGGATCGTCAGGTTGCCCACGTCGGTCGGCGGTGTGTATGGGGTATTGCGCACCGAGACCGCGGTCACCTCGGCCGGGTTGATCGTGACGTTGACATTCGGACCGACGTCGTAGCCCGGAGGAGCCTGGGTTTCGACCAGTGCGAACGCACCCGGGGGCACATTGTTGATCAGAATGATGCCCACCGCAGGATCGGCGTCACCCGGCTGGTTATCGCAGGTCACAAACTCGAGCCCGTTGCCGCGATCGAGACCGAAGCAGGAACCGGCCAGCGTTTGCGAGCCATCCTGGTTCTGCTTGGTGATGCGGATACTGCCCGTCTTCAGGGTGTTGACCACCGGGAGATCCGGGTTGACGCCTGCCAGGATGGTGACAGCGATGTCGCCAATTGGCTGCCAGGTCGGACCGGCCGTGGTGGTCTCGCGCAGGGTGTAGTTGCCCGGCGTCACATTGGTAAAGGTGATTTGCCCGTCGTTGGCGCCGTCGTCGGCATCGCAGACCGGACCGTAAACCGTGCTGTTGCCCTGGCGGAGCGAGAAGCAGGTCCCGGTGACCGGATTGCCATTGCTATCGATCTTGAGGATCGTCAGCTCGCCCGGCGTGTTCGACTTCGGATCCTTGAACGTGATCGAGGTCTTGAGACCGCCGAGCACGGTCGCCACCTGATCCGGCGCCGGATCGTAGCCCGGAGGCGCCTGGGTTTCGGAAACGGTGTAGTCCCCTTCTCCCAGTTGCGTGAGCAGGATGACGCCGACCGTGGTGTTCTGATCGACCCCGTCGTTGTCGCAAACCTCGATGTTGTTGCCTTGCCCGGTGACCTTGAAGCAGGCGTCACCTTGCAGCAGGTTCGTGTCCACCGCGCGCTTGACGATCTGCAACGAGCCTTCGGTCGGCGGGTTGATGATGATGATAATGATCACGATGACGATGACGTTCGCCTTGACCGTCACGGTTCGTGAATTGCTGCTGACGGCGGCGGCGGACCCGGCGTTGCCCTGGAGCGGCTGGACCTTGAAGTCGATGCCGGCCACCTGCGCCGCCTCATCGCCTGGGATGGACGTCTGACTGACGGTCCAGGTACCGACCGGGAGATCGTCGACGACCAGGACTCCCGGCGCGGGGTTCGTGTCCTCGTCACCGCCATCGCACAGGACGATCGATTCGCCGCCAGTGACGTTGCTGGATGGGGAGACCGTGATGCAGGCGCCTTCGACCGGGTTGCCCTCGTCGTCGGTGAGGTCGATCTGCAGACCGCCGGTTTCTGGCTCAGCCGCAGTCTGGACGAATGCGACCGTGGCGGTCTCATTGGCGACGATGTCCGCGGACTGTGCTTCGGCTATCTGGAATCCGGTCGGCGCAATGGTTTGAACGATCTGGTAATTGCCGACCCGCACACCGGAGACCTGAATCTGTCCCGCGGCCGGATTTTCGTCGTCGACGCCGTTGTCACAGATGTTCATTCCACCGTAGGAGAAGCAGGCGCCACCAAGCGCGTTGCCAGCATCGTCATTGACTGTGATGGCCAGGATGCCAACTTGCGGAGCGGTTGGCTCGTTGACAACCTGCACGGCTGTCTGGTTCCCAACCGTGACGGTGATCTCCTGATTCGCGGCCTGACTGAAGCCGTCGGGCGCTGTCGTCTCGGCAAGGGTGTAGGTACCTTCCGGCACGTTGTCGATGCCGATCTTGCCTTCGGCGGGATCGGTGTCTGCCGCATCGTTATCACAGACCGGTCCGACATTGGTTGTGCCAAAGAGCTGGAAGCAGGCCCCCGCGAGTGACGCGCCATCCTGGTCGACCTTATCGATCAGCACCGAGCCGGCCGGGACCGGCGTTGGCGTCGGCACGTCGACCGGTTGATTCCCGACCGCGATCTCGGCTGCTGTACCCGAGGTGACCTGGACGCCGGTCGCAACTGCACCTTCCGGGGCAACATAGCCATCCGGCGTGGTCGATTCGAGCACATCGTAGGTACCGGCCGTGACGCCCTGGAGCACGATTACGCCCTCGGCTGGATCGGAATCGCCCTCGCCGTTATCGCAAACCGGTCCAACCGTGTTGCCCTCGGCGTCCTGCAAGGTGAAGCAGGCGCCACCAAGCGGGAGCTGGGTGTCATTGGCGGTCTTGACGATACGCACCGAACCGGTGAAGGCGCTGTTCTCGAAGGTAACTTCCGCAGTCTCACCGCTCTGGACGGCAACCGTCTGCGGCGAAAGGATTGGATCGAAGCCTTCCGGCGCGGTGACTTCCGTCACCATTCGGTCGCCAGCAGTCGCATCGACGAGGATCACGCCTTCGGCGGGATCAAGGTCCCCGGTGTTGTTGTCACAAACCGGCAGCCCATCATCAACCGTGAAGCAGGCACCACCAAGGTTAGCGCCGCCGTCCTGATCGACCTTGAGAATACGAATCTGCCCCTGGGCGATCGTGTTCTCGAAGGTGAGGGTCGCTTGCTGGTCGGCAGTCAGGGTCACTGACTGCGGATCTCCAGCGATGGCATACCCCTCGGGCGCTTGCGTTTCGGTGACCTGATGATCACCAGGTGTGAGGCCATCGATCACGATCGAGCCGGATGTCGCGTCAGTGTCGCCCTCGCCGTTATCGCAGACTGGGTCGCCACCATCAATGCTGAAGCAGGCGCCACCGAGTGTGGTCGTACCGTCCGCGGCATCAACCTTGAGGATCTGCAAGGTGCCGGTTTGGCGCTGGTTGCCAACCGTGACCGAGGCAGTCTCACCAACCGTCACGGTGACTTCGACATCCTGCCCGGCGACATAGCCGTCGGGAGCCTGGGTTTCCGTGACCGTTTGCGGTCCCGCCGGAACATCCGAGATCAGGATGACGCCCTCGGCGTCGTTTCCGTCACCTTCCTGGTTATCGCAGACCGTCAGACCGGCTACCGAGAAGCAGGCGCCACCGATCGTGGTCGCCCCATCGGCAATATCGACCTTGGTGATCTCGACCGAGCCAGATTCACGGCTGTTCTGGAAGGTAGCGGTGGCTTGCGCTCCAACCGTGACGGTGATGCTCACCGGATCGGCGGAGGCCACATAGCCCTCAGGAGCCTGCGTTTCCGTGACGTCATAGTCGCCGGCCGCGAGACCGTCGATCTGAATAGTGCCTGGAACGGTGTTGGCGGTATCGCCCTCACCATCGTCACACACGGTTCGATCGCCGGCTGTGAAGCAGGCTCCGCCGAGCGCGGCGCCCTGGTCGTCCGTCTTGGTGATGACCAGCGATCCGGTGGCAGCCTCATCCACCAGCGAAACTCCGGTGCGCTCACCCTGGGTGATGGTGATGGTCTGATCCGCAACCGCGAGGTACCCCTCGGGTGTCGTCGACTCGGTCAGGGTGTAGTCACCCACTGGAATGTTTTCGACTTCGATGACACCGTCACGGGCATCGATATCGTTCGCATCGTTGTCACAGTACGGGCCGAGGTTTTCGGCACCGGCCAGCGCCCAACAGGAACCGGCGATGCGATTGCCATCATCGTTGCGCTTGACCACCCGGAAGGATCCGGTCGGCGGCGGCGCGACAGCATTTACGAATTGCGCGGCTGCTTCGCCACCCGCGGGAATCGAAACCCCCTGCGGATCAGCCGGCAGGTAACCATCGGGTGCCTGGGTTTCGGTGACGGTGACATCGCCTGCGTTCAGGTCTGCGATGCGGATCGAGCCATCGGCCGGATCGGCATCACCGTCGCCATTGTCACAAACCGGCGCATTGCCATCGACCGAGAAACAGGCACCGGCGAGCGGGGCACCGTTCTCATCGATCTTGGAGATCACCAGATCTCCGGTGGTCGGTTCAGGAGTCGGCGTTTCGGTCGGAAGCGGTGTCTGGGTCGGCTCCTCGGTTGGCAGCGGAGTCTGCGTCGGTTCCTCGGTCGGCACCGGCGTTTCGGTTGCTGCTTCGGTTGGCGGCGCGACCTGGCCACCGGTTTGCAGGACCAGATTGGTCACCTGACCATCGCTAATGGTCGCCGGTGCCGCAGCGGCGGGATCGAACCCGGCAGGCGGGTTCGGCATGGAAACCTGGTACTCACCCGAGGGGAGATCCTGGATCAGGATGCTGGCCTGGTTCGGGTCGGCGTCGTTGGCGTCGCCATCGCAGACCTCGCCAGTGGCGGGTCCAGCGTAGCTGACGCAGGCGCCCAGAATCGGGAAGCCCTCATCGGTGACCACGACTTGCAGCGATCCGAACCCTTCCGCCGGGATCACCGGACCGGATTCGGTTGGTGATGGTTCGACGCCAGGTTCAGTTGGCGAGGTTCGACGCCCGGCTCGGTCGGCGACGGCTCGACCGCGGGTTCGGTTGGCGTGTCGGTCGGAACCTCGGCCTGTGAGGTGACCTGGAATTGAACGTTGGTGGTCTCGCCGGCGGTGACGTTTGCCTGCTGGCTGGTTGGCCCAACCGCGGTATACCCGTCCGGGACGATCAGATTGACCGTGTAGGTCCCAACTGGGACATCCGGCTGGGTCATGAGCGCGTCATCGTCCGCGCCATCGCAATCTTGGTCGATACCGACGATTTCGAAACACGCTTCCGGAATCAGGTTGCCGTTTTCATCGGCGACCGAAGCGGCGATGGTGCCCGTACCCTCGCCTGGCGTTTCGCTCGGGGCCAGACGAACAGCGAACTGCTGATCGCCCTGAACATCGACTCCCACCGATCCAACATTCTGGTAACCGGCTGGAGCCTGGGTCATGGTGGCGGTATGACTACCGGCGGCCACGCCGGAGAACGTCACCGCACCATCGCCATCGTCATCGCACTGCTCGGATCCGCCATCGAGCGAATAGCATGCGCCCGGGACGACATTGTTATCCGGATCGAGCGCAACCAGACCGATGGTGAAACCTTCGGTAGACGGCTGAGTGGGCTCGGAAGGCTGCGTCGGCTCGGTGGCCTGCGTCGGTTCCCCGGTCGGTTCGACCGGTCCCTCTGGCGTCTCAGTAGATGCCGGCTCGACGGCAGTCTGCTGGTTCGTAACGGCGAGCTGCTGATCGTTTTGGACATCGATCTGCTGCGGGGCAGCGAGATCGTAGCCATCCGGCGCCTGCGTCTGCGAGATGCTGTAGCCGCCTGCCGGAAGTCCGGTGAACGTGGTCACGCCATCGAAGTCGTCATCGCACTGCTGACCGACACCGTCGATCTGATAGCAAGCACCCGGCAGTACGTTTCCGTTCTGATCGACAGTCGTAACACTGACCGAGAAAGTGGAAGGCGCAGCGGTCTGGACCTGGAACTGGACGTTCGCAGTCTGACCCGCCTGAACCGAGATCTGCTGCTGGGTCGAACCGGAGACCTGATAGCCCTCCGGCACGACGAGCTCGATCGTGTAATCGCCGGCGGGAACATCGGTCTGGGTCATGACCGCATCGTCGTCATCGCCGTCGCATTGCTGGCCGAACTGGGAAAGGTTGTAACAAACGTTCGGCAGCTCGTTGCCGTTCTCGTCGATTGTGGTGGCCGAGATGGTGCCTGTCTGGGCCGCTTGCTGCTGGAACGGGACATTGAACTGCTGATCGCCTTGCACGTCGATCTGCGTCGGCTGAATGTTTTCGTAGCCCTGCGGCGCCTGGGACGAGCTCACATTGTAGGATCCGAGCGGCACATCGTTGAAGGTCACGACACCGTCGAAATCGTCGTCGCACTGCTGCCCAACGCCATCGACGGAGAAACAGGCTCCAGGGAGCACATTGCCGTTCTGGTCGACGGAGATAAAGCTGATCTGCGCTGAGGTCGGACCCTGTTGCTCGGTCGGCTGGTCAGCAGGCTGGTCGGTCGGCTGATCCTCAGGTTGCTGCGGTTCTTCCCCACCCACGCCCTGCGACTGCACCTGCTCCTGGTTGAAACCAGGCGACAGTCCAATTTGCTGCGAGTCGGCAGCTTCCTGACCGTCCGGCGTAAACGTCTCGACGAGATTGCCCCCGCCCGGCACGCCGTTCGGGAAATTGATGGTGGCACTACCGTCGAGGCTTCCATCGCTGGAATCACACGCCTGGCCAGCCACCCCGTTTCCGCTCGTTACGGCGAAACAGGCGCCCGCCTGCGGATTGCCCTGGTCGTCGGTTTTAGTGACCTGCAACTGAGCGGAATCGACGCCACCCGCCTGAAGGATGTTGCCATTTGAATCAGACACCACTTGCACGCGTCCACCGTTCCCGGCTACTGGTTGCGCAGTGCTGCCCGTTGGAGTGCCGTTGATGGCAGTTTCCACGTTGACCGGCGATCCTGGACTGGCATCGAAGTAGGAAACGAAATTGCCACTCCCATCACCCACCATCGGGAAGCTCCCGAAGTCGGTGTTGAGCGTGACGAGTAACGGTCCTGACGAAATCTGACCCGTATTGGCATCGAATTGGAATACGGCACCTGCGGCGCCATCGGTCACATTGACCTGGGAACTGCCCGCATTCACATCACCATCATTGGTGGAAACGGTGACGGTGAACCCGTAGCTACCGGCTGGCAGGGGGGCAGTGCCACCCCAAACCCCGCTGCCCTGGTTCGCGAGGGACACCGGGCCAACCACGTTAGCGACATCGCCGCCAATCGTGACCGCGTAGACACCTTGCAACGGTGGCGGGCCGCCTTGCAGCGCCTCGCCCTCGACCGCAAGATCAGGGTCGCCCAGGGGAGCGGCCGACACCTGCTGCATCATGGAAAAAGGAACGAGCATCCCAAATACGAGCATGAAGACGGTCAGGAACGAAAACGCTCGTCCTCTCCCACGTCCGGGAGATTTCGGGCTCGGTCCCGGCCGGCTGCTCGCGGCGGACATCCTTGTCGATCGTGAACTGCGGGCGCGCATACGTTTCCTCCGCTCCAAACCGTTACTCATGTACATATGTGCTTCCCAGATGGTCAGCAATAGGTTGGATACTTCCCGGTCAAGAAAGGGTATCGTCGCGCCCGGTTACGAACGCGCTGAGGTGATTCGGTTTCCCGAATCGACTCCGCGAAAGGTCCTGTAAGCAGTCAGTGTCGCGAGCACCGAACGCCAGGGTCCATTTCATCATACCCGAGGCATCTCATACCGCAAGTCTGCCTCTTCCTCGACTGAAGCTGAAACGCAAGACAAGGGTCGAACGTTTCGCGGCTCAGCCGCGAAGTGTCTCGATCAATTGCGCGAGGTCGTCCGAACTGCTCGGTAGCCCGGTCCTGGCCATTATCAGCTCCGTGAGCCCAAGACCGGCAAACTCTTGAATCTTCTCGCGCACCACATCGAGCGTTCCCACCGCACTTCCCGGAAGTACCAGCGCGTCCGGTATCTCCCCGACTGCCGCCGCGAGGTCGCCCTGTTCAGCAAAGTCGGCAAACGCGCCTCCCTTGGCTAGCACTTCGTCGGTTTTCATATGAACGCGCACCCGCTGCATGATGCCAGCGACATCGAGATCGGGGTTTTCGAGGAGCACTTCCATACCGGGAAGCGTCAGCACGTTCGCAACGAATCGTTTGCCTCCGGCGAGAAAGGGCGCCGGATCGTCGGTTACGGCGATGCCGGGATTCGCGATGAATTGCAAGGCATCCGGGTCGCGACCGGCGCTTTGTGCAGCAGCGCGCACCCGTTTGATCGCTTTTTCCATATAGGCTGGCGTCGCGAGCATATTGAACAACACGCCGTCCGCCACTCGCCCAGCCAGTTCGAGCGCCTTCGGCCCGGCAGCCGCGAGAAAGATCGGCGGAGGGGTCGTTGGAGAAACGACCCGCTTCCAGGCATCGACATGAAATTCGCCATCGATCGAGGCTATCGATTCCGGCCCCCACCATTGGTGGAGGAGCGAGATCGTCTCTTCCAGTCGTGCGAGCGGACTGCCAATCTCCATGCCGAGCGATCGTTCATACCATTCCGGTTGCCCGCGCCCCAGCCCAAGAAAAGCACGTCCTGGCGCGAGACGGTCAATCGTGGCGACTGAGGCGGCGATGAGATTGGGACGGCGCAGGTAGGGATTGGTAACGCCGGTGCCAATGCAAATGCGCCCGGTGCGCTGAGAAATTGCCCCTAGCAGGGCAAACGCGTCCCAGCCGTCTGGATCTTCCGTAAACCAGAGCGCATCGAAGCCAGCAGCGTCGGCTCGTTGCGCGAACTGGAGGGTTGCCTCAGCCTCGCCGCCGCGTGCCCAACGGCCATGGTCGATCGAAAGAGCGAACCGCATCGTGGGCTACTACTCGCGTTCCGCTCGATAGTAGAAAACGATGCCACCCGGCCGGTCGTCACCGGTGCGTCCCGCGGAGCCTTGTTCGCCGTTGTGCATGGTGTACGCCGAGCCGCGCTCGATCGAATCGGCCACGTCCTCGGGCAGCACGGTGGCAAAAATGCCATGTTTGGTGCATTCCCACACGCCGGTATAGCCATCAACCGGCTTCATCCGGTGCTTGTCACGCGGATGGGTGCGTCCCACCTCGCAAAGGGGATTTGGAATCGTTGTGTGCTGGTCCATAGTACGGCCGAAGTGCTCCTGGCTGCGTCGATACGCGGATAGTCTCTCTTGAAAAGTATGCCGCAAGTCGAGAGGTAACGGGCAAGCGAGAGCTCACTTGCTCGTTACCAGTTTTCCAAACGATCTACAGCTTCGCCTGGCGGACGCGGTCCCATTGAAGGATCCAGTCGAGATAGGTTGCGATCCCATCGTCATCGTCAGAGACGGGCGGGTAGTTTCGGATCGGCGCAGTGGTCAGCCAACGGTCGATAGCATCGTAGGGGTAGAGGGCAGCGACCGCCGGATCGATCATCTGAGGAGCCCCCTGGGCGACGGTAGCCCAACGGGTAAGATCGACCAGATCGCGTTGCGCCACCGGAGAGATCATGTAGTCGATAAACTGCTGCGCCAGTTCGGGATCATGTGAATTAGCTACCATGGCAATGCAGTCGCAAAAGCTGACGCCCCCCGGCTCCGGTTGCGATACCGCCAACGCGTGCTGCGTTGGACTGGTCAGCAACGGGGCCGACTGCCAGCCGAAGGTCGAAAACTGGCCGGACCCATTAGCCACCTTCATCATCGAGTCGTAGGGACTGCCGCCGAATGATCTGACTTGCTTTTGCTTGAGCTCGATCAGGACATTGGCGGTGTTTTCCAACCAGTCCTTGCTCACGCGGGTAGGGTCCTCGGCACCGAGCGCCCAATTCCAGATCCAGAAATGGCCAAGCCCATCGTCCGGCATGACGAGCTGTCCGCTGTATGCCTCATCACGCAAGGCAAGCCAATCGGTGGGCGGGTCGGCCACTTCGGCCGCATAGGCCAGCGTAAAGGTGCCCCAAAGCAGTGGGATGCCGAACACGCGATCCCCGTCGATCGTTTCCGGTCGATTTTGAAATTGCGGGAATAACCCGGACTGATTTGGCAGCAACGCTGGATCGATTGGCGCCAGCAGCCCGCCCATGCCGAGCGGTTTCACAAGACCCATCGTCGGTGCGACGATGTCATAGAGCCCAACCCCACCGGCACGCAGGAAGAGCATGGTGTCATCCGGCGTAGCGATGCCGGTGATCTCGATGCGCACGTTGTTCGCTTCCTGAAAGGGAGCGGTGATCTCGGGCGCGAAATAGCTCGGCCATCCAAGAATCCGCAGGACGCGCTGCTCATCTTGCGCGTGCGTATGCAGCCTGGGCAACGCCAGTCCGGTCGCTGACGCCATTGCGCCGGCGGTGAAACGTCGCCGTGAAAGCTGGTTCGCCATAAGGGGCACTAAGCCTCAGGCTCAGGCAGGAAGATGCCGAGCGTGGTGCCACCATCGAGCACAAGTACCTGGCCCGTGCAATAGGAGGAGCGATCGGACGCGAAGAAGGCCACCGCCTGGGCGATCTCGTTCACCTCGGCAAAGCGGCCCATGGGCACCCGTTCCAGATATTGGTGGGAGGCCGTCGATTCCGTGGTCACGAACGCTGCACGGGTGCGCACCATACTCGGTGCAACCCCGTTTACGCGTACTCCGGACGCCGCAAGCTCGAGCGCCGCCGAACGAATCAGGGCATCGATGCCGCCCTTCGAAGCGTTGTAGTGCGCCAGGGAAGATTCGACATAGAAGGCATTGGTCGATGAGGTGACCACGATCGAGCCCTTCCCGGCCGGCACCATGGCCAGCGCGGCTTCCTGCACGCTGTAGAACGTGCCGTTCAGATTAGTTTCGATAATTCGGTTCCAGGTAGCGTCGTCGATTTCCAGAAACTTCTGGCCGACGGCAATACCGGCATTGGCCACCATGATGTCGAGACCCCCGAACTCCCCGATCGCCGTTCCAACCACGCGCTTCACGTCAGCTCGAGAGCTGACATCGCCCTGCACCAGCCGAAGCTGCGACGGGTTGCCGAGTTCGGCAGCCAGGGCTTCGAGCGACTCGCCCTCGATATCGAAGGCCACCACATTGCCGCCCTCGGCGAGCAATTGCTCGACCACACTTCGCCCAATTCCGTTTGCGGCCCCGGTCACCACTGCGCTTCGTCCGGTCAATTCTGCCTGCACGCCACCTGCTCCTCTTCGGCAATCGCCGATCGAATCGAAGCAAATCCTAGCGCAGCGGACCGTTTCGCCGGACAATGTGCGCATGAAACGCATGATGCCCACAGATCTCGATACTCGACGCTTTGACCTTGCCATCATTGGTGGAGGCATCAACGGCGCAGCGATTGCGCGCGATGCCGCGCTACGCGGGATGTCGGTCATCCTGCTGGAAAAAGACGATTTCGCTTCCGGTACGACCAGCTGGGCGACGCGGCTGATCCATGGGGGGCTGCGCTATCTCGAACATTTCGAGTTCGCGCTCGTCCAGGAATCACTCGTCGAGCGCGGTCGCCTGTTGCAGAACGCGCCGCACCTGGTCGATCCGGTGCCGCTGGTGCTTCCGGTCTTCCGCGGCAGCAAACACTCCCCCATGAAGCTGCGCGCCGGCATGCGTCTTTACGATTTCTTCTCACGTGGAGATTCCCTGCCAAAACACGCCTGGTTCTCCCGTAAGGAGACCGGGGCCCGCTGGCCCGAGCTGACCATGGAAGGGTTGCTTGGCTCGTTCCGGTACTTCGATGCGCAGGCAACCTTTCCCGAGCGAATGGTCATCGAGCAGATCGCATCGGCAATGTCCTTCGGTGCGGTGACCTTGAATTACGCGCGGGTTACCGCGTTCGATACTTCCGGTTCGGTGGTAACCGGAGTGACATTCATCGACGAGCTGACCGGCCAGGCGCACCGCGTTCAGGCTCGGACCGTCGTGAATGTGGCCGGTCCCTGGGTCGATCAGGTGCTGGCCTCGCTCGATCCGGAACCAAAACGGGAGCTCGGAGGAACCAAGGGGTCCCATATCTTCCTGGAAACGACCGACGCCGCGCCGTCAGATGCTATTTATGCCGAAGCCGAATCGGACGGCCGCCCCTTCTTCATCGTTCCCTGGAATGGTCTAACCATGATCGGCACCACCGACTTGCCGTTCACGGGGGATCTGGACGATGTGGTCGCCACCGAGGATGAAATCGACTATCTCCTGCGAGAGACCAAACGCCTGCTCCCCGCACTCGACATCTCGCGTGACTGCGTGCTATTCACCTACTCGGGAGTGCGTCCGTTACCCGCTGTCGATGCGGCTTCTCCCGGCGGCGTGACGCGCCGGCATTTCCTGATCGACCACAGTCCGGTGCGGCAGGGGCTTTTTTCGGTCATTGGCGGAAAGCTGACAACGCACCGCAGCCTCGCCGAGGAGGTGGTGGATGAGATCGCGAACGAGCTCGGCAACCACGAACCTTGCCTGACGCGCGATCTTCCCTTCCCGAACTCGCCGGGAGCGGGTTTGGAATCACTTCGCGAGGAGTTGATGTCATCGTTTGGGCTCTCCGGTGCGGAGGCGGAACGACTAACCTCGATCTACGGCACCCGCGCGCGCGATATTGCCGAGCTGGGCGCGTCGGACGCTGCCCTGGGCGCGCCACTTGCAGATGGTTCGCCGACGACCGGAGCGGAAATTGTCTGGGCCATTCAGAACGAGATGGCGGTCGGGCTGACCGATGCCGTCGTTCGCCGGACGGTAGCTGCCTGGACGCCTGATGTCGGCCGAGCCGTGGCCAAAGCCGCAGCGGGCATCGGGCAGTCCCACCTCGGATGGTCGAAGGACCATGCCGCGGACGAGCTCGCGGAGTTCGAGATTTACATCGAACGGTTTCGCGGCTCGGATTCCCCGTAGCCGGAGCACATTTTCGGGCTACGCAATATCCAGCGCCTCGATAGTCAACCGAAACGCGGGAAGGTCCTGGTGCAGGTAGTGCCAGATACGATTTGGATTTACTCTCCGGTACTCGTGAACAATCAGATTTCGCAATCCGACAACCCGGTGCCAAGATTCCGGCGCAACTTCAAATAGCTCCGGCGCGATATCGCGGATCCGCGCCAGGTTCTCGCCGACCTGGAGGAGTTGAAGCAATATGGCGTCTTGAAGAATCTCGGATTCCAGGAATGCTTCTTTGCTCGTGGGCATGTATCGGTCGATTCGATCCAAAGCCAGCAATATCATCTCAATGTATGGTCCGATTTCTCGCTTCAAAGTGGAATCGGCACCAGGGTCGGCGTGATGTAGGGCTCGAAAACAGGATGTATGTCGGTCAGCAGATCCACTTCGCGTCCCGTCAAGCGCGACAGTTTGATCATGAGATCGAGTTGCTCCACGAGACTGTGATCATGCCCGAATACCACAAATAGGTCGATGTCGCTTCCATTTTGTTCCTCCCCCCGCAGGACACTTCCGAAGAGAAAGGCCTTAACTACGCCAGCATGTTTGAGCATCGAGATAAATTCGTCCGAGATGATGTCAGGACGAGGATTCTCGATTGTAGGTTGGCTCGTACTCGACTGGTGCATAGCTCGTTCATTGTACGGTGCCACTTGCACTGGTCAAGCGGCACCGCAAGCCTGAGCTACTGAATTTTGCCTCGACCCAGAATCGGCCAGATGGCTTCCACGATTCCGTTGCGGACGCCGTAGAAGTTTTCGTGCAAATGGTTGCACTGGTCGGAATAGCCGACATTGAAAAAGATGCGCTCGGCGACGCGGGGCTCGGCTGAGGGGTTGGCCAGCATGATGGTGCCATGCTCGGCGGAAAAGGAGATCGGACCGTCAACGGCCAAGCCGCGTGGCTCGGGCATGCGATTGCTCGGATCGATGGTCTTGCGACCGGAATCGACGATCACGCGGTCGAGTGTCGGACGGCTGGTGACCTGGGTCATCAGGGAGAGTGCGGCTTTCACATTCGCACCCTGCTCCAGGTACTCCAGATCGCCAAAGATGCCGCCCCCCGCCTGGATCTCCGTCACACCAGAGATACCCGACGTGGCGAGATAGGTGGCCGTGCCGCCTGCCGAAACAACCTCGACCGGGATACCATCGGCCCGAATCTGCTCGGCGGTTTCGATCAATGAACCCACCGCGCGCTGAATCTCCGCCAGTCGTTCGGCGGGATCTTCGATCGCCCAGCAATGACCTTCCCAGGTCATGACACCGGCAAAGCGAAGTCCTTTGCACTTCGCCATTTCCTGCGCAAGCTTGCGGGTGGCGTCGCCAGGAGCAACTCCGGCGCGCATCATCCCGGTATCGACTTCGATAACCGCTCGCGGTCGCGTGCCCATGCGCAACGCGGCTTCATCCAACTCGCGGACATTTTCGATCGCGTCGACCGCAACGCAGATGTCAGTTTGGGTCGCCAGGGCCGCAACGCGACGCGCCTTGATCGGACCCACGATCTGGTTCGGAACCAGGATGTCTCGGATCCCATTGGCAGCCATGACCTCGGCCTCGCCGAGCTTGGCGCAGGCGACGCCGATCGCCCCAGCTTCGACTTGCAAATGCGCAATAGCCGGGCATTTGTGCGACTTGGAATGTGGCCGCCAGCTTGCTCCGCGGGACTTCACATCCGCAGCCATGGTTTTGATATTGGTTTCGATCGCGTCGAGATCGATCAACACCGCCGGGGTGTCGAGCTCTTCGATCGGCAGGCCAATCAGGGTCGTCAGCATTGTGCGCGCGCGCTCCTCATGGAAAAAATTCACCGGACAGTAGCGTCAGGATACCCGAGCCCCGAATCGACGTTGACGAGTCATGCGCCTGCTATCATGTGCAGCACGCAAAAACGAATCGAACGAGTCGACTCTCGCGGGAAGGACTTGCCCATGATCGACGATAACGTGTTACGAGGGCGTTTGGATCGCCGCACGCTCCTCAAAGGGGCCGGTGCAGCTGGCGCGGCCGGCATTGCCATGACACCAGCTTTGAGTATGGCTGCCCCTGGGACGACCAGCGTTCGCCCGCTGCGTGCTCAGGATGATCCAGCCACATTGGTCATCGCAGCCGGTGGATCACCATCCGATATCGATCCTCACTCGTCCTACGACTACCGGTCAGTTATGACGATCCTGGGGGCCTACGAAGGACTGATTGGGCTCAAAGGGACAAGCACCTCCGAGCTCGAAGGGCTTATTGCAGAATCCTGGGAATCGAATGAAGACCTGAGCGTCTGGACGTTCAAGATTCGCCCGGGGGTCACGTTCCAAAACGGGGATCCCGTCGACGCAGAAGCGGTTCGTCTGAACTACGAGCGCTTTCTGACATTGGGGCTCGGTCCAGTCGGCGTGCTCAGCCGGTTCGTCAGCGATCCGGCGCAGATCACCGCGCCGGACGCATCGACCGTCGTCTTCGATCTCGGTGCGCCGCAGCCGCAGTTCCCCTTCGCGATCGCCTCTACCTATGGTCCGCTCATCGCCAATGCCAAGTTGATGAAGGAACACGAGGAAGACGGCGACTGGGGGCACATCTGGGCCCAAACCAATGCGGAAGGCACGGGTAGTGGTCCCTACAAGATCACCAATTTCGAACCGGGCCAAATCCTGGAAATGGAGCGGTTCGACGACTACTGGCGTGGTTGGGATGGTGAGCACTTCGAAAAGGTGATTGTTCGCGTTGTCACCGAGGTCGACACCCGGCGCCAGTTGCTGGAGCAGGGCGAGGCCGATATCGTCGACGACCTCACCACCGAAATGATCATCGCCATGGAAGACAACCCGGACGTCACCACACTCAGCGAATTCGTGACCCGGAACCAGTACTGGGCAATGGCCGTGGCCGGCCCGCTGGAAACACCGGAAGCACGCCAGGCGATGAACTTTGCCTGGCCATGGACCGAGGTGCTGGAGGGCGTCTATGGCGGCCGCAGCCGGCAGCCGCGTGGACCTGTTCCACCTGAACTTGCCGGTCATGACGACAACACCTTCCAGTACACCACCGATCTGGAAAAGGCCAAAGAGCTTCTTGCCACGGCCGGCGTGCCAGAAGGCACCAAGCTCACCATGTCGTTGGAAACCGGACTCGAGCAGCCGAAATCGTCGGCTCAGCTTTTCCAGCAGAACCTGGCAGAAATCGGCATCGATTTACAAATCGAAGAATGGGACCTTGCCAGCTATACCGGCATGATCTACGGTGAGGCCGGTCCCGAAGAACGCCCGAACTTCATGTGGTGGGGCTGGTGGCCCGACTACAACGATGCCTGGAATCACCTCGATCCACAGGTCTCCTGCGATGCGCAGGGGTCGGCGGGATCGAATATGGGTTTCTACTGCAACGACCGGGTGCAGGAGTTGCTCGATGCATCGAAGAACGCGGTCGACAACGAATCCTATATGACCGCGCTGTCCGAGATGCAGGAAATCCTCTCCAAAGACGATCCGCCCTCGATCTACTACGTCGAGCCACCGTGGACCGTTCTCTTCCGCAACGATGTCGAGGGTATTTTCATCAACCCCATCAACATTGGCACCTATAACTACTGGGCGATGAGCCGCAAAGCCGCGGAATAGGCGAAGCACGCGGCACATAGACCTCAGCAGGCAGAAGCGACGAAACGCCCACCGGTTGTCCAGTGGGCGTTTCGCTTTGAAATGCTTGTTGCGAGCGGCGGTCATCGGCGTGCCGCCTGCCGACTACACCCGGTTGACGAACTGCAGGATGTCGCCCCGCTCCGAGCGCTCGAAGAGGCTCAGGCTGGCGTTATCAAGCTGCAACCGGCGGTAGTTCGCCAGCGGCATTTCCAACAGATGCGCGATCAGCAACCGGCCAGTCGTGTGATGTGCCACTGCGAGCACGGTATGTCCTGGCTGCATGACGTCATACAAAAACGCGGTCGCGCGCGCCACCAGCTCGCTGGCAAGCTCGCCATTTTTCCCGGGACGCCAGGAGTCAGGATCGAGTGCCCAGTCGTGCCAGTGGTTATCGGGCTCGGCCAGAATCTCGGGGTGGGTCTTGCCTTCCCAATCGCCATAATTCATCTCGTTGAGTCGTGGGTCTTGCACGATGGGAACATCGCGTCCATCGAGCGCGAGCCTGGCGGTCTCCAGCGCGCGGCTCAAACCCGAGCAGAAGACCGCATCGAACTCGAGATCGCGAATCAGTTCACCCCCTCGCCTGGCTTGCTCGATACCAAGCTCTGTCAGCGGCACGTCCGAAACACCAGCGTACCGGTTGCCATCGGCGTTCCAGGTTGTCTGTCCATGACGGAGAAAATAGAGTCGTGATGGTTCTGTCATTTACTCAACGACTCCGAGCTGCTTGCGGAACCCGTAGTTGTCCCACCCGTCGAATCCTTCGGCTACGAGACCATTCTCGATTCGATCGAGGCTCATCCCCTCTACCCGAATCTTGCGCCCGTCTCCTGTGGCGCCCAGCAGCTCACCCTCGAAGGTACCCGTAAGCACCCAACGCGAAAGCACCTGGTCACCTTCCGAGATGAGATCGACCACTTCGAAGTGGAGATCTGGGAACGCGGCAATCCATTGCTTCCATTGGGTACGGAAACCCTCACGCCCCTGGCCGAAATCGGCATCATTGCCGCCGGCGTTCTCAGGAATGTATCGATCGATCGCCGATTCGTCTTTCTCGTTCCAGATCTCCTCGAAAAAGGTACGGGCGATCCGCTTGTTTTCTTCGATGGACACAGATACTCCTTGCGCTGATTCGCGCTGATTGCGGCCGAGCGAATTGGCCAGAACCGAACATTTGCTTCGCTTCGTCACGAATACCGGACTCCGGAGTAGATTCAAGAGTCCGTCCTGAGATGGTACCAGCCATGGGTGCGCCGCTCTGCGCGGCTCATGGACAATAGGCGCCGAATGATTATCGAAACGAGGAGAACTACATGGAACTACGAGTAGACGGCAACGTGGCAATCGTCACCGGGGCCGATAGTGGGATTGGCCGCGGGATTGCGCTCCGGCTAGCCGAATCTGGGGCGGATGTGACCGTGTGCTACCACTCGGATCGAGAGGGTGCCGAACAAACCGCAGCAGATTGCCGCGCATTTGGCCGCAAGACACGTGTGATCCAAGGTGATGTTGGCAACCCCGACGTCGTGCGCGAAATCTTTCAGCAGCATGACGAATCGTTCGACCGGGTCGACATTCTGGTCAACAATGCTGGGATCGGCCTGGGGGGAAACATCGTCGATCAACCCTTCGCCGACTTCGAGCGCGTCATCCGCACCAACCTGTTCGGCCCCTGGCTCTTCATCCAGCAGGCCGCGCGCCGCATGATCTCCCGGAACGAAGGTGGACGCATCATCAACATCACCTCGGTCCACGAGGAAGCCTGCTATGCGGGCGCGTCTGGCTATAACGTGTCCAAAGGCGGTTTGCGCAACCTCACCCGCTCGGCCGCGGCCGAGCTGGGCCAGTACGGCATTACAGTCAACTCGATTGCGCCGGGAATGATCCTGACCCCGATGAACTTCCGCGCCATGAGCGATCAGCAGTATCTGGACGATGCCGAAGCGCAGATCGTGATCGGCCGCGCTGGTCTGCCCGAGGACATCGCCAATATGGCCCTCTTTCTCGCGTCGAGCGCCGCGTCGTACTGCACAGGCCAAACACATTATGTCGATGGTGGCTGGATGTTGACCTGGCCGCCGGTGTGAGGACCCCAAAAACCATTGCTCCAAATACGGAGCGTCGTCCGGCAACGGGCATCTGGGAAGTTGGAGACAAGCGAACCGCGGCCCCATATGGGGCCGCGGTTCGTGTTGATGCGTGGCGGATCGATACCTACTCGACCGGCGATTCCTCCGCCCCTGGAACCTCTAACGGGACCTCCTCGGTGGGAACCTCGGTCGGGATTTCCAGCGTTGGCTCTTCGGTTGGAGGAATCTCCAACGTTGGTTCCTCAGTGGGCGGAACCTCGATCGTCGGAACGTCGGTCGGCGGGATCGGCGCGAATCGGTACGGAACCGATCCGACATATGCCTCTCCAACTGTCCCAACCCAGTCGGCCGGCAGTAACTGATACCCCGCCGCTGCCGGATCGCTCAGCACGGCATCATATGTTGCGACCAGCGAGAAGTATGACTGCACGTAATCGGCGGTACATCGACCGCTGTCATCACAACCTTCGCCGAACCATGTCGCGAGACCACCTTCAACTGATCCTGCATTCCCGATCATGTTCGCCAGGATCGCGCTTCCAAGCGAGATATTCGTAGCAGGATCGAACCAGGCTCCTTCACCGATACCGGCAGCAATAAATTCATCTGGCTTCACCTGCGTCAACCCCACTGCCCCGAGCGGCGACATCACCGCCGGGTCGCCACCCGACATCAGCGCAACGAGTGCCGCGACCTGGGCAGGAGTCAACCCGCTGTTCGCTGCAGCCGCCTGGATCTCCGGCAGCCAGCGCAAGACGGCATCGTCGTAGCGCGGATTTTCGTTCACGGTCTCCGCAGTCGAAATCTCGCTCGGCACCGCAGTGCTGGACGGAGCCTCAGTCGGAAGAGCGGTGGACGTGCTTTCCAATGCTGGAGTCACGCCTGCGGTGAGATAGCTGTCCGCAATCCAGCCGCTTGTGCCACCAACCGTTTGCACCGGCAGCCAGAAGTAGCCGTTTGCAGACTGGCCATAACCAGTCACCTGTAGCTCGGTCCCGGCGCTCAGCACCTGCACCACCGTCGCTGAAGTACCTGCCGCGTCACGCATATTCACCCGAACACGGGTGTGCGCAATATCACCTGGCAGGAATCCGCCCGGTCCCGGCGTGAAGGTGGGGCCGCCGGTGGCGGTGCGGGACGAGGCAGCGGTCACCGTTCGCGTCGCCGTTCGGCTCGGGGTCGCCGTAGCAACGCCGATCTTGGTGACGTATTGCGTCACCACCCATCCGGTGGTGGTTCCAGAGCGAACTGGAATCCAGAAATACCCGTCAGCGGAGACACCGGTTCCGGTGGCCAGAAGCTGATCGCCGACCTGAAGGACCTCGAGCACGGTTCCAGAGAGCGACGGATTATTTCGCAGGTTGACCGCCTCGGTGACCTGAACAATGTCACCGTTTCCGAATCCACCAACCGGCGTTACCGATGGTGTGCGAGTCGGGGTGCGCGTCATCGTGCGGGTGCCCGTGCTCGTTGCTATCGGGGTTCTGCTCGGACTGACTGTTGCACTCGGCGTAGCCGTCGCAGTGGCAACTCCGATCTTGGTCACGTAATTCGAAGCGACCCAGCCGGTCAGCGAGTTGTAGCTCACCGGGATGTAGAGGTACCCATCTGCCGTTACCCCTGTCCCGGTTACCAGCAGTTTTGCGCCGGTCGGCAACGTGGCAATCGGGGCGCCACCCGTACCCGGGCTCGGCCGCAGATTGAGTGATTGATTGACCTGAACCAGATCGCCGGCTCCGAAGCCACCCTGCGGTGTGGTTGTAACCGATGGGGTGCTGCTGCTGGTTGGAGTATTCGTGATGGTGGCCGTGCGCGATGGCGAGACTGTGCGAGTTGGAGTCGCTACCCCCACGTTCTCGACGTACCGTGACGCAACCCAGCCAGACGTGCTCCCGAAGGTAACCGGTATCCAGAAATACCCGCCGGCGGTCACGCCGGTACCGGTAACGAGAAGCCGGTCACCCACGCTCAGAACCGCAACCGGGGAGAAACCCGTTCCAGGACCGGATCGGAGATTGAGCGATGCCTGGACCTCGACGATATCGCCCGGTCCGAAACCACCCGGCGGAGTCGCGGTGATCGTCGGTGTGTGAGTAGACGTACTGGTGAGACTCGGACTCGAAGTCGCGGTGCTGGTAGGCGTCAATGACGCACTCAATGTCGCAGTCGCGGTCGGCGTTTCGCTCGGCGGAACCGTTTGGGTCTTGGTCGCGGTAGCGCTCGGTGTCGATGTCTCCGACGGTGTGTTCGTGGCGGTTGGCGTATTCGAAGCTGTCACCGACTGGCTCGGCGTCACAGAGACCGAAGGTGTTCGTGTGGCGGTCGCAGTCCGAGTCGGCGTGGCCGTCCCCGTCTTGTTCAGATAGGTAGAAGCAACCCAGCCGTCCTGCGCGTTGAAGCGGACAGGAACAAAGATTCCACCCTCCCCGGCCTGCGCAGTGCCGGTAACCAGCAACGACGTGCCCGATGGAAGAACCGAGATAACCGAGTACCCCGTGCCAGGCCCAGAACGGAAATTCAGCGACGTGGTGGTTTGGGCAATATCCCCAGCGCTCCATCCTCCAAGCGGAGTTGGCGTCTGGGTTGGCCCTGTCGGCGTAGCGGTGGGTGTTCGACTCGGTCCGATGGGGCTCGGCGTACGCGTTGGCGTGGCAGTGGCGACGAGATGGACATTCTGCGCTGCAAGGTAACCAATGGTGCCTTGATTCGCACCAGACGACGTCTGGCGAACCCGAATAAAGGTGTAGTCGCCACAGGCCTGCCCAAGCGAGAGGACCGAGAAGCGCGTGCTGTCGGTGGCCGTATAGATCACCGAGTAGTTCGTACAGGGACCGGTGCGCACGTTTGTCGCGCCGTCGACCTCGACGATGCTACCGATGCCGATAACGGTGTTTGCCGGAGTCGCAGTACGCGTCGGCGTTCGCGACGGGGTTAAGGTCCGTGTCGGAGTGCGAGTGGGAGTAAGCGACGGCGTCCTGGTTATCGTAGGCGTTGTGGTTGCCGTGGGTGTTTCAGCGTCGGACGCGATAACCTGAATGGAGCCCGTGGACGATCCCCCACTCGTCTGACCAGTCGCAGTCACCGAGTAGGTACCTGGCGCAAGATTTGCGGGAACGGTCAGATCGGTCGACGGCCCAGCCGGGGAACTGCCATTTGCTGACACCTGAATCGTCTTCAGGGTCGTATCGGCGGCGGCCACCGGACTTCCCGCCGACGGGCTTACCCCACCGCTGAGCACGATGGCAACGTTCTCGGATGCTCCGAAGCCATTGAGCGCATTCGAGAGCGACCCGCCTGCGGCCACCCAGTTGTTACCCAGGGTGAGCGTTGGCTGCACCGAAAACTGCCGGGTCGCGCTGTTGCCGGTCTTGATGCCAACTGCGGCGATGGTGTTGTTCCCGCTCTTGGCTGACGGCATCACGAACGAGCCAGAAATTCCCCCGTCCGGTTGCACAGGGATCTGCAGCACCTCGGCATTATTGACTTTGATCGAAACAGTTTCAGAGCTGCCGTACCCGGTCAGGGTAAAGGGCACCGTGGTTCCCACTGGGCCGGAGCTCGCGTCCAGTGTGAAGTTCGGTTGGATATTGATAACTGCCGAATAGGGACCGCCTCCCCCTCGCGGGTTGGCGAAGATATGGTGCTGTCCTTGCGGGGCGTTTGGTAACGTCAGTTGCAGGAGCGCCTTGGTGTCCACGCTCACGGTGGCCGATCCAATAATTGGGCCACTGTTCGAGTCGATACGGAAATCGACAATATCGCCCGGATTCAAACGGTTACAGGAAACCTGAATCGTCGCCCCAACCTGTGCGGCATTCGGCGTAGCGAAACAATCGGTTTGCTCGTCACCGCCGACGATCGATCCATTCGATACCGTGAAATAGTGGATGCCGGTGTTATTGCTCCGGTCTGTTTCGATCAACTTGCCGTACGGATCGGTCTGCGACTGAATGGCGTATTCGCCATTGGGAAGCAACGAGCTGCCAATATCGATCCATTGATCGGGCAGCTGCCAGTCATAGATGTCGGCCCAACCATGCGAGAGTCCCTGAACGGTGTCGTCGCAATACTGATATTTCGAACTCACCGGGGCGCTTCCCTGCACGCGCAAGAGATCGATGATGCAGAAGCTGGTTTTTGTGCCGCGGAACTCGGTCTGCTGATAGCGTCCCGTGGCTGGATTCTTTTTCAGCAGGTCGTAACGGGCAAAATCGCCAAGGTGGAAGTGATTGTGGGACGGGTGATAGACGATATCGGTCGCGATACGCCGGCTATCGACGATAGATCCACCGGCCAGTTTGTTATAGAAATTCTGATAGATCGGGCTGCCATAGCCAATCTGCGCCGTGATCTCGAAGGGACCACCCAGATTTCCGACGGTGTTGTCGAATCGCAAGAGGTAATGGAGATTCCCATCGGCAAGCCGCTCGCGGGTGAGATGGATATTGTCTGGTTCGAGGGTATAAAGATCCGGAAGGATCCCGCCTTGCGCGCTAGCGGTTTGCGGCTGATACGGCAGCAATGTCGCGATGAGCGTGAAGATGATGGCAATAGTCGTTGCCAAACCAAAATGGCGAAAGCGTGCACCCATAGTTCCCTACCCCAGTTACTTGCCCGATTGACGCCATCCCACCGGTTTGCGGCACCGGTAAAACAGCTCGGGAAGTCGAGAGTCTCCGAAGCAATCACCATGAAGACTTGTGACTCTCATGCACACCTTCCCAAGATGTCATGGTATCCCACGCAAGCCACTCCATCAACGGAAATCAAATGAAACAAAACACCAAGTGGCACGAAATTGTGCCACTTGGTGTTTTCGAGAACGACGTGCGTTTAGCCGACTGCTTCTGAATCGTCGGTTGTTCCGTCATTAGTGGTGTCATCGCCACCATCGGTTGGAGTTCCGTTGTCGACGGGTTCACCGCTCGTGTCGCCATCGACGGTTTCGCCAGAGCCGCCCCCATTCGGGTCGCCAGCGTGCCAACCGCCGCCGCCCGCGGGAGGAACTGCCCTGCCACGAGTCGTCATTGGTGGCTCCAGAATCGACCGTCCCAGTATCGGCAGCGCCATAATCGGTTGTCGTACCCGAACCGGTCGAAACCGAGACACCCGACAGATCGACCGCAGTGCCATTGGAAATGGCGGTGGCGTATGCCGCGGCGTAGCCCATCACTGTGCCGATGTAGCCATCGGTGCAGGTACCGACCGCGTCGCAACCGGTGCCGAAATAGCTCGCGAGCGCCTGCTCGATCGAACCGGTCGCAGAGAGGAATTTCCCGATCTCCGTCGAGCCCGCCATGATGTTGGTCGCTGGGTCGAACCAGGAATCTTCGGGAATCCCCTGGCTTTGGAACTCAGCCGGCATGACCTGCATCAAACCGAGCGCGCCGGCAACCGAGACGGCGTTCGGATCACCACCCGATTCAACTCGTATGACCGCGGCGATCACCTCGGCGGGAACACCGGTTGCGGACGCGGCCGCCTGGATTTCCGGCAGCCACTGCAAGACTGCGTCGGATTCGGTCTGGGCAGCGGTCGTGCCTGCAAACACAACGCTCACTGCCGAAACCAGCGAGAACGCAACAAGAAGCGCTGCAACAAGCTGGCGCGTCTTCCCCCATCCCGTAGGACTCGCGGCCCTTTGAGCCACGGTCACCGCGGTACTTCCCTCGTTACCAACCATGCAACCTCCATGGGTGATGTGAGACTGGACCAGACAGCCTCTCGAATAAAACGCTGGTCAGCGGTGTCTACGGCTGCTGGGAAGGCACGGATTCCCAGATTCCTCCCCGATATGCTTCAGGAAAGCCGGTGGACGGACTTTGCCTGGAAACCAGCGCCCTTGCCTGGTCGTATTGGCATGTGTGAGGATTGAGTTCTTGCCCTCTGCTTCGTACCGGTTGGACATGACCCACATTCGTTCCTCAATCGTTCTGCTTCTAATCACTACCCTGCTCTCCGCGGGGTTGATCGCGCCGCATCGCCAGGCCGCAGCCGAGCTCCTGATTCCCGATACCCTCGCCGGCAACCAGCTCTCCTGGGCGCTCGATCAGGTCAACACCGCCGCGTATGGCACAACCGACGAGGTTATCGCCGAGCACTTTTCCGACGATTACCTGGCAGTCGTGAACCCAGCGCAGCTCATCGGCTATTTCCGCGATTACATCAATCCCGCTGGCCCGATGTCCGTAATCCGATTCGAAGGCGGTGCCACCGAGCTGCGCAACAATGCGATCTTGCAAGGGCCCTACGGATACTGGCGAGTAGAGCTCGGCGTGACCCCGACCGATCCGCACAAGATCGATGCGATGTGGTTCGAGCCGGTCTACGTCACCACCACGCCGCCGACCGCGCCGCGTGCCTGGAGTGATCTCAAACGCGACTTCGCCGCTATCGCCCCCAGCGTGAGCGTGACCATCGCCGAGCTCGATAGCGGAGAATGCCTCCCCATTGCGCGGGTCGATCCGGAACTGGTGCTCCCGGTGGCAAGCTCGTTCAAGCTCTACGTGCTGGGCGAGCTGGCCCGCCAGGTGAGCGAGCAGCAAGCAAGCTGGTCGGAGCTGCTGCCGATTAGCACGCAGTACATCAGTCAGCCGAATGGGGAGATGCGCAACCTGCCGGTCGGGTCGGAATACACCCTGGCCCACTTTGCCGAGCAGATGATGTCGATGTCAGACAACACGGCGACCGATCACCTGATCGGCCGCTTGGGTCGAGAGCAGGTCGAGTCGGCATTTGCCGCTATGGGCCAGGCCGATCCGACCGTCAATCTTCCGTTGATGCTGACGCGCGAATGGTTCGCGCTCCGCATGCGGTTCACCGACGATCAGATTCAGGGGTATCTCGATCTCGACGATGGTGAAAAGCTCGCATTCCTGGAGGATGTGGCAAACCCCGTTGCCGACACGATTCTCGAAACCGAGCTCTGGCCAGGCTCGCGCTGGGCATCCGAGGTCGAGTGGTTCGCCTCATCAGGCGATCTGTGCCGCGCACTTGCATTTCTTCAGGAACACGGCACCCAACCCGGGATGGATCCAATATTGAACGCGTTGTCGCTCAAGCCGGAAATCGTCTTCGATCCCCAGGTCTGGAGTTATGTCGGGTATAAGGGCGGCTACGAAACCGGTGTGATGTCAGAAAATTTTCTGTTGCAACGCGCGTCGGACGGCCGCTGGTTCTCGATCTCAGCCGTGATTTCCGACCCGAACTGGGAGATCGACGGATACGGTCTGCGCGATCTGATCGTACAGGCGACCCAGATTCTGGCGTTCCAGGAGTAACGGCGCGGCCGGAGGGTCGCTCAGTCATTCAGCCCGAGACCGTCGAGGATTTGGGGGATGCACTTTTCGACCCGCGCAGCGCGGGTTTTTGATTGCTTGGCTCCATTGAAATGCAGCAAATACGCCCGCTGGCGTCCGGGGGTGAGCGCGTCGAAGGCAGCGCGCAGCGCTGGGTCGGCATCGAGCACGGTTTGAAACTCCTCAGGAGCGACTACATCGTCGGTCGCCTCCAGATCGACCTTCTCGCCCGAGCGCTCTACGTCGATGGCGCTCTCGATCGCTGCTGTCAGCGCGGGCTCCGCCGCGACGATTTCGACAACATCGGTAAACCGTGCTTGCCGAGCAATCCGGCTGTTCTCCCCCACTTTGACCAGAAGGTCGCTGGGATCCTGGACCAATGCGCCTTTCATAAAGAGCAGCGCGCAATACGCCTTGAATCCCTGAATGAGCACGACATTGGCGCCATCGAGCGTGTAACAGGGTTTCCCCCATTTCAGGTCCTCAGCCAGTCCGGTACGCAACGCGATGGACCGCAGCTTCTCCATTTCAGGTTTCCACTGTGTTTGGCGTTCGATGAAGGCATCGACCTTTGGGTTCGTGATGCTGTCTGACACGTGACGGACCTTCTACTTCATGCGCAACGGGTGCTCCGGCTGGAGCACCCGTCCGTGCTGCTCGTACCTGCTGGTGAACTAGAACTTTTTCACTCCATTGACGGGAAGCATCACGGAATAGAGCGATGTCGTCCCGCAGATGAAGAGCCGGTTGCGCTTCAGACCACCGAACTCGACATTGGCGACGACTTCGGGAACGAGCACTTTGCCCAGCAATGTTCCATCCGGATCGTAGACATGCACGCCGTCGCCGGCGCTGGTCCAGATGCGGCCCGCTGTATCGAGGCGGAAACCATCGAAGGCGCCATTGGTGCAGGTGGCAAACTCACCACCACCATGGAGCGTCTTTCCATCGACGACTTCGAAAACCCGGATCTGCGCCGGGTGGCCCTTCACATGCGAAGCGCCAGTATCGGAAACATAGAGAAACTGCTCGTCCGGTGAAAACGCAAGTCCGTTCGGGCGGACGAGCGCGTCGGTGGCGATCGTGACCTCACCAGTTTCGCTATCGACCCGGTAGACATGGCAATCGCCGATCTCACTTTCGGCCTGAAAGCCTTCGAGGTCGGAATCGATGCCATACGTCGGATCGGTAAACCAGATCGAACCATCCGACTTCACCACCACGTCGTTCGGGCTATTGAGCCGTTTTCCTTCAAAGGAATCGGCGATGGTTGTTATCGAACCATCGACCTCGGTACGGGAAACGCGCCGGCCGCCGTGCTCGCATGAGACGAGCCGTCCCTGGCGATCGACGGTGTGTCCGTTGGTATACCCCGCCGGGTGGCGGAACACACTCACCGTGTTGTCGGTCTCGTCGAACCGGAGCATCCGGTCGTTTGGAATGTCGCTCCAGACGAGATAGCGGCCCGCCGGGAAATAGGCGGGTCCTTCTGCCCAGCGGCATCCGGTGAAGAGCTTTTCGACCGTGGCATTCGTGTTGATGCATTTGCCGAATCGCTCGTCCAGAACCTCGTAATCCGCTTGCGCCATCGTGTGGTTCTCCTTCTGGCGTCCGCCCGCCATCGGTCTCAACTACGTTGTGGGCGTCATTGTCGCGCAATGATGGCCCGAGTCCAATGTCCAGTGTGGAGCGGTCCTCTTCAGGACGCTCGCCCCTGAGCTCTCGATGCCAATCACGGAGTCTCCACCAGATTGACTTCGCCGCCCGCGGGAACCGTGACTTCGACGAACGGGCGAAGGTTCGGGGGGCCGGGTGCGAAACGCACCACCGGTGGCGAGGAAAGCTCGGCGGCCATCGCCCCGAACGTCATAAATCCGTGGGCAGGTTCGCGGCTGATTGGTGCGGAGGTATCGGCGAGCGCGCCGGCGATATCGTCGAGCGAGGTGGCGTCCTGGGTCAGGTCAGCCATGCACGCCATCCGGTTGCGGGTATTGGACGCGGTGTAGATCGCTTCGAATTCCGGTTTCCCGGGCGGGTCGTAGATCGGGTGGTTTGCGTGAGCGACCACGCGCAACGCTTCCGAGCCGCCGATAACCCGGGCCGCGTCGGCTTCATACGAAACCAACGCGGTGGGATCGCCAATCAGGTAATGCTGGCCGATGGCATGCGGCATCGCCTGCAGGGCATAGCTCGCTTCTTCGACCGAATACGCATCGAGGAGTTTCCGTTCGATGAAGGTGACGGGAACACCGGTCCGGGCGGCAGGAAGGACATCGAGGTTGTTGACGCAAAGGCCGACCCCGGCTGAGTTGACTCCCATCAGTCCAATCATGCCCGCGGCCGTTAAGACTGCCTGAGTCGGAGCACCTTGTTCTTCGTGGATAACGACGACCTGGGTGCCGTCGTGAACCGATGGCAGGTCCATGGTCTGGCCGATCAAGGTCGGCCGGCCGTTCTCTGCGCGGATGCCGACCGCAGTGCAGCCTGGCGCTTCGGAGTTGCGGCGCGTTTGGGAATAACGCCATTCCTCATCGACCATGGAATAGACCAGCACACGATCGACCGGCTGACCAGAACCGGCGGCAATCCCGTGCACCTCGAAAAGGAGCTCTGCCGCCCAGCGCTCGATCGACGACCGGTAGGTCGTATTCCGCAGGAATTCCGCAATGTACGCATCGGGATCGATCCCATGCAGTGTGCCGAGCTTGTCGAGCCAGCTTCCAATGCCAATCTGAATCAGATCGCGCAACGCTTCGCCCTGCTGCATCCCGCGTTCCTTTGGCGATCCGCTGCAGTGCAACACCTCGAGTGTCTGCTTTACCGTCTCCGTCGACATCGATGCTCCCGTTTCGTTTCGCATGCCTGCCAAATGGCCGGACCGATCTAGGACTATCGGGCTACGTATGAGCCTCGACTGTCTGCTGTGCTGACTCGTAGTCTAGGAGATGGCAGGTACTGCTTTCCTGCCGTTGTTCTTACATTTGCAAGGCGTAGGCTCCTGGCGCGTTCCCCGACCTACGCGCGCCTCGTGGGCACTCCCGACCGATTCGCCGAAATCGGAGCGTTCGCGCTCGGAGAGATGCCCGTGCCCACGGAATTCGGTCGGACTGTTCGATTCGTTATTGCGACGCTGCTGGTAGCCACGCTGATGCTGCCGTCGCTCGAAGCCCGCGCAGCTTCCGATCTCTATCCTGGCGCACCCGCGGTTGTGTCCAGCCTGAGTGCGCCCTTCGCGTCGATCAAGAGTGCGCCCGATCCCTTGGCCCTCGAGGTCGTGCAGATCGATAACGGCATCTCAGCAAATATCGTCGCCGGCCCACTCTCTGGAGCGGACGGACTCCTCTGGTACCAGGTCGAAGTCAGTGGCCTGACCGGCTACATTGCCGAAGTCGATCTCGCGTGGAGCACCTCCGAAGAGACGGCCGCGCCGGTGGTCGAACCGGTCCCCACCCTGCCTGCCGTGACCGGAAACGGCGTCGTCATCAGTGGAGATGGGGCGTCGATCGACTGCCTCGCCGCGCCCGCCTGGGATGCCGCCTGGCTCTTCACGTATAGCAGCGGCAGTCTGGTCGACAAAGCTGGTGAGCCTGCGGATGGTTGGCAACCGGTGCTTTGCGCCGCTCAGCTTGGCTATCTGCCGGCGAGCATCGTCTACGACCCCAGCAACCTCCCCACTTCTGAGCCGACTGAATTCGCGCCTGTTCCTACGGAAACAGAGATAGTCGCAACGATCGAAGCAACCAACATTCCCGAAGTCATCGAAACGGTGGTGGTTCCCCAGGAAACCGTGACAGCAATCATCGAAGAAACGACCATCCCGGACGTCGAAGCGACGACAACCGAGGTGGTGATCGAGGAAACGGCCACCGTTGAAACCACGGACGTCGTTACCGAGACCGGAACTCCGATTCCGACCGAAATCGAAACGACCATCATTCCCGAGGAAACCGCCACCGAGGTCATCGTCACCGAGACGGTGACTGCAACCGAAACAGTCGTGGAAGAAACGGCAACCACCGTGGTGGGACAAACGATTCCCGAGGTGACCGAAATCCCGGTGATCGGTCAGACCGTTTCCGATGTTGCGCCAGCGTCGATTGCCAGCTCGGCGGTGGTCTACAACACCGGCGCGGGCGGTCTGCGCTGCCGGAGTGGCGCCTCGCTCGAAAGCTCGGTGTTGGTCGTCTTGCCACTGGGATCATCGATCGCGCTCACCGGAGGGGCCAGCAACGGCTGGCAACCGGTGATCTGTGCCGATCAAGCGGGATTCGTGGCGTCACGCTTCCTGCAATCATCTGATGAGGAAGCGATCGATGACGGAGCGGCCGATCCCGCGTCCGCGTTGACCGGTTCCTCCGGTGTGGTGCAGAACACCGACGGCGAAGGCGTCCGCTGCCGTTCGGGAGCCAGCCTGACCGCGTCCATCATCACGGTCCTTGCAGAAGGCACCACGGTGGCCTCACGCGGGTCAGCGGTCGGCGTTTGGCAACCGGTCACGTGTGCCGGCGTCGCGGGATTCGTGCACACCGACTTCCTGGGCACTACCTCCAGCGGCGGTTCGAGCGGTGGGAACACGGGAGGTTCGAGCACCGGGAACGCCACCGTATCTGGCACCAATGGCGACGGGGTGCGCTTCCGCGCGAGTGCGAGCTATGACGGCTCAGTGATCGCCGTCCTCACCGAAGGCACATCGGTCAGTCTGCGCACCGGCAGCGTCGGCAGCTGGACCGCGGTTACCTACGGCGGGCGCAACGGATTCGTCTATGCCGATTTCCTGAGTCGCAACTCTTCCCCTGGAGGCAGCACTGGAGGGGGAACCGGGGTAGGTGGCACCAATCTCGGAACGGGAAGCAATGCCCGCGTGACCGATACGCTCAACTTCCGCAGCGGCGCAAGCTACTCGGCCAGCGTGATTTCGGTGGCGGCGGTTGGCGTCGTGGTCCGCATCACCGGTTCCCCCACCAGCGGGTTCTACCCGGTGCAGTGGGGTGGTGTGGCCGGTTTCATGCACGGCGACTACCTGAGCTACACAACCTCGGCACTCTCCACCACAGGTCCCAACAATGGAACCGGCGGGAGCACGGGCGGAGGATCTGGCGCAGGGACGGGTTCGGGCTCAGCATCTGGACAAGCACTGGTCAACTATGCGATGCGTTATGTGGGCTATCCCTACATCTGGGCAACGCATGGGCCGAGCAGCTTCGACTGCTCTGGCTTCACCTACTGGGTAGTGATCAACGTCATGGGCCGCGATATCGGCGCGGGCACCTGGACCCAATGGGGCACCGGCGCTCCGATCCAATATGGCAACCTGCAACCGGGCGATCTGGTCTTCTTCCAGAACACGTATACCGTCGGTCTCTCGCATGTCGGGATGTACATCGGCAACGATCAGTTCATCCATGCCGAAAACGAGGACACCGGCGTCCGCATTAGCTCGCTCTCTTCCAACTACTACTCCACACGCTACCTCGGCGCACGCCGGCTGTAGCAGACGAAGTAAAAGCAGCATCGAGGAAAGGAAGGGGCGTCGCGCTCCTTCCTTTTCGCTGCAAAGCTCCGCTCTCTAAGCTCCGCCACACTGGACACCAGAGCATGCCCCCCAGTACGGTACGTCGCGTTACGAATCGATACCGGACAATGAAGGGTGGAACATGGGAGTCGCGACGGTTCAGTTCTACAGCCACGCGCTGGGGCGGCGCACCACCTACGAAGCGATCCTGCCCGATACCGGCACGGGACCGTACCCGGTACTGGTCCAGTTACATGGGCTCTACGACGATCACAATAGCTGGATCCACAAATCGAAACTTACCCACTATGTGCGCGATATGGAGCTGATCGTGATCATGCCGGATGGCGCGACATCGGGCTATCTCGACTGGCCGACGCAAACCCACGAGCGTCTCAACCGCCAGCTCTATGAAACGATGATCGTCGACGACCTCTGGAACGAGGTGCATCGCAACTTTCATGTGGACGACCAAAAATGGGCGATCGGCGGTCTCTCCATGGGTGGCTATGGGGCCATGCGGCTCGGATTGCGCCACCCGGACAAGTTCTCATCCATCTGGGCGCATTCAGCCGCGTTCGTGATCGGTGACGCGGTTCCCGCACTGGGATTGGCAACGATCGAGGATGCCAGCCTGCACGAGCTGGCGCCGAAGCTGAAAGGCCGTACCGATCTGCCGGTCATCTCCTTCGATTGTGGCATCGAAGACGAGCTGATCGAAAGCAATCGCGACTTTCACCATTTGCTCACCGAGCTTGGCATCGAGCATTTCTACGCCGAGCATTCGGGTGGTCACACCTGGGAATACTGGGACGAACACATCGTCGAGGCGTTACCACAACACGAAACAGTGCTGGGGATCAAGCGCGAGACACTGGTGTGGTAAGGATTTACCTCGCATCACCGCTCGGTTTCGCCGATTCCACCCGTCATTTCATGGCGCATCTCATCGAACGCCTGGCTCCACATGTTGACGTGTCGAACCCCTGGGACGACACCCGCTTCGTTGGTGAGTTCGCGCGCATTGCCGGTATCGATAGCCGGGCCGAGGCGAACGCCGCACTGGCTGTGATCAATACGGAGCTCGGTCGCGCCAATGCGGAATCGATCCGCAATGCCGACGGAGTCGTCGCAATTCTGGACGGCGTCGATGTCGATTCCGGCACCGCGTCCGAAATCGGTTATGGATTCGCAATGGGCAAACGTTGCTATGGATTGCGTACCGATTTCCGGCTGGCCGGTGACAACCCTGGTTCGATCGTGAACTTGCAGGTGCAGTACTTCATCGAAGCGAGTGGGGGTTCCGTGGAGACTACCGTCGAAGGGCTTCTCAGCGCGCTGCGTCCCTGGCTCGACGTGGCCGATCACTAGGACCAGATCGGGCCATCGGTTCGCTGCGAACCGCCTGCTGCCATCCTCCGTTCGCGGTACGATGGCGGTCACAGAGGAAGGCGAACAATGGACGGGCAAAAACCGATTCTGGCGATCACGATGGGTGATCCCTCCGGCATCGGACCGGAAGTGGTCCTGAAGGCACTCGCGCATCCCGAGGTCTATGACGTATGCAATCCGCTCGTCATCGGTGACCGGCGCATTCTCGACCGAGCGATGGTCAATCTGGGTATCGCGCCGCTGCGCATCGATGACGCCGGCGGACCGGCCACGGCGGTCTATCAACCGGGTACCGTCACCCTCATCGATCTGGAAAACGCCGATCCTGCCGCATGTCCCTGGGGTGAGATTTCCCCGGCAAGCGGCAAGGCGGCGGTCGAGTATGTTTTCACCGCCTGTGACATGGCGATGACGGGCATGGTGGACGCGATCGTAACCGCACCGCTGAACAAAGCAGCCATGTTCGCCGCGGGATTTCACTACGCGGGACATACCGAGCTGCTGACCGAACGGACTGGGGCGGAGAAGGTCAGCATGTTGTTGATCGGCCCGAAACTACGCATCGTCCATGTCTCTACCCATGTCGCGCTGACCGAGGCCATCAAACGGGTGACGAAGGAGCGCGTCATCGACGTGATCCAGATCGCCTGGGACGCGTGTCGCGCCCTGGGCATTACACAACCGCGCATTGCGGTGGCAGGGCTGAATCCGCATGCCAGCGAAGGTGGTCTCTTCGGAAACGAGGAGGAAACCGTCATCGAACCAGCCATCGCCGAAATGCGCGCGCGTGGAATGGATGTTTCCGATCCCCAACCGCCCGATACGGTTTTCCTGCGCGCCACCAAGGGGATCTACGATATCGTCGTGGCGATGTATCACGATCAGGGCCACATCCCCATGAAGCTGCTGGCATTCGATTCGGGAGTCAATGTCAGTCTGGGCTTGCCGGTGATCCGCACGTCGGTGGATCATGGCACGGCGTTCGATATTGCCGGGCAGGGGATTGCCCGGGAAGAGAGCATGCTGGCCGCGATCGACGTGGCGGTGCAGATGGTTGCAGCTAGGAACCTGAGCGGACTATGACCTCACCTCGTGCAATCGTTATTGCGGACGATTTGACCGGCGCAGCCGACGCAGGCGCGCCCTTTGCCACGGCTGGTTTCGCCACGGCTGTCCCTCTACGGTCCACCCCACTCGGGGCGGAAGTTATTTCACTCTCGAACGGGACGCGCGATGCCTCAGCTGACCGCATCGAAGGGCGCTTTGCGCAATCGATGACGTTGCTGCCGCCAACCGATACATCAACGCTCTGGTACGCCAAAGTGGACTCGGTCTTCCGCGGCTACCCAGGCCCGCAGATCGCGTTTCTGCTGAGGCAAACAGGGCGCCGTGCCGTCATCGTGGCTGCGGCCCTCCCCGATCAGAGCCGCATGACGGTCGACGGCAATGTGTATACCCATGATGAGTTACTGACCGATACCGCGCTCGGCATCGGACGGTCCACCGCTTCGGTCGTCGAGTTGCTTGGGTTACCCGAAGAGCTTGGCCGCACCATCGGCTTGGAAACGGTTCGTGGCGGCGCGGAAAAGGTTCGATCGGCAATCGCACACGCGATCCGGCCGATCGTGGTGGTCGATGCCGAGACGAACAACGATCTCGCGATCCTGGCCGAAGCCGTCATCGACGATTCGGCGCATTTGCTGGCCGGTTCGGCAGGATTCTCGAAACAGATCGCCATGAAGTTAGGCGAGCGTGATGGCAAATCGCCAACTCCTGGGCTCGACCAGCCGGTAAGAGCAGTTCTGACCGTCGCAGGAAGCCGCCATGCCTCATCCTCCCGTCAGGTGGCAGAGCTGGAACGATCGGGGGTGGAAACAGTACGGCTCAATTTCGAGCGCGGGCATCTCGATCCGTCGGTCACCGAACGCGCGATCGAACGCATGACCAGTGCTTTCGACGAGCAACGCTCGATCACGATTACCACCTCGGATACCCCAAACTCCTGGTTACCCGGCGAAGAAATCGCGCAGGCCCTGGCCGCGCTGGCCACCGACCTCAGAATCCGCGACCGCTATGACGCGATGATTCTGACCGGTGGCGATGTGGCGGGCGCGGTCTGCGCCCGGCTCGAAGCAGACGCGATCTGGCTCGGAGGCGAGGTCTTGCCCGCCATCCCATGGGGCACCCTGGCCGGTGGCTTGCGGCCCGGGCTACCGATCGTCACCAAGGCTGGAAGCTTTGGAAGCGACACCGCAATGGTCGAGTCGGTTGCGTTCCTCTGTCAAACAACGAATTGACCATCGATCAGCAACGGCTCGCCATCGACCTCGATGCGGCCGCCCTGGCGGAGATCGCAGATCATGTCCCAGTGGATAGCAGATGTGTTCGTGCTGCCGGTTTCGGGATAGCCGGCTCCCAGCGCCATATGCGCGGTGCCGCCGATCTTTTCGTCCAGCAGAATCTGGCCGGTGAACTGCGTGATACCGAAGTTCGTGCCGACGGCGATCTCTCCCAGTCGACGGGCTCCCTCATCACTGTCGAGGTTTTGTAACAGGAAGTCCTCGTTTTTGGTGGCGCTGGCATCGACCACTTTTCCAGCTTCGAACCGAAGGCGGATGTCACTGATCTGCCGCCCCTGTGTGACGACCGGAAAGGAGAAGAGCACCTCGCCTTCCGCTGAATCTTCGATGGGTCCCGTGAAGACTTCGCCGGAGGGGAAATTGCGCTTGCCGTCTGAGTTGATCCAGCGTCGGCCCTCGATGGCGCAGCGGAAGTCCGTCCCCGGCGCGATCAGACGTAGCTCCTTGCGCGGCGTCAGCCAATCGACGATGCCAGTCTGGAATTCACGCATAGCTCCCCACGCGGCAACCGGATCGGGTTCATTCAGACGGCAGGCTTCCATAATGAATTCCTGGTAGTCGTCGGTGCTCATCTCCGCGTCCTGCGCATAAGCGTTGGTCGGGAAGATGGTCAGATTCCATTTGTACTCGCCGCTGCCCGCGCGCTGCATGGAGGTTTGTCGCAGCTCCGAACGCGCTTTCGTGAAGGCTGCGCTACGAGCAGGATCGACCGCCGACGCGCTACGGGTATTGGTTTCGGCCATGACGCGGATGGAGCAATCCGCCTGGGTGCTCAGAAACTGTTCGAACGGTGTGATGAAGCCGAGTTGGTCATCGTTGCCATGCGCTATGAGTTTCGCGCTGAGTCCGCTGAAGTCTGGTGACAGCACCGGGTACCCACCACGCTCGACCACCTTGGCATAGATGGCGCGGAGCAACGGCTCGGCGGCGACCCCTCCTCCGATCGCGACCGACTGTCCCGGCTGGACGTCGATGCAATAGCCGGTCAGCACATCGGCCCATTTTTCAATTCGAGGATCGGTCACCGTTTTTCTCCCCTATCGGTCGCGCGAATCGCCGTGCGTCCCGACTATACTTTCGATGCTCGAATTTCTGTCTATGAGGAGCACCATGACCGCATTGGATCACGTTGACGAAACGCTCGATTTCGAAACCAAACGGGAGAACCCCAATCTTATCCTGCGCATTCTCTGGTTCGTGCTGGTCGGCTGGTGGCTCGGATTCTGGGCTATCGTAGCTGGCTATCTCTGCCTGGTTCTGATCCTTCCCGCGCCACTAGGCATCGCGATTCTCGATCGACTGCCCAGAATCATGACCCTGCGCGCCCCGGCTCAAACGATATCCGTTCACCAGGACGGATCCAGCGTCGCGATCGCGCGCGAGAACGTCGCACAACGTTCCTGGCTGATTCGCATTCCGTGGATTCTGCTGATCGGATGGTGGTTCGGACTCGCCTGGCTGCTCGTAGCCTACCTGGTCACACTGCTCACTTTCGGACTCGGACTGCCGATCTCCTTCTGGATGTTCGCCCGCGCCGCTCGCGTGATCTCGCTGTATCGGGGATAGGCAGCACTCGGGTCGCTCGCTGCCCTCCCCAACTCATCGCTCCTAAAGCCGGCGGATCGTTTGCAACACGTTCTGCTGGCCGAGCCTCACCATGCCAGCCGCGGCGAGCATCGTCACGCCGGTCGTAACCAACACAATCAAGCTGCAATACGCCCAGGGGATCAAAATATGCTGGGGCGGCGGATCGAAAACATGTGAGAGCAGTTTGGTCAGCACATGCGCAACTGCCAGACCCAGCGCCGCGCCTCCAACCAGCCCCCCCACCAGGATCAGGATCGCCTCGCTCCAGACGAATGAGGCGAGTTGGCGCGGCTTGGCTCCCAACGCGCTCGCAATGGCCAGCGTGCGGCGCCGTTCTTCCAATCCAAGTGCCAGAACGAGCATCCCACCTGCCGCGGCCAAAGCCAGCGCGAACGCTAACTCGAGCTGGGTCAACCCCTTCAGGCTTATGGAAGTCAACCCCGAATTGATCGTATTGCGCACATCGTCGATGCTGCGTACGGTCGCGCCAGACGTCGAGCCGAGGGTCATGCTTACTCGATCGGCGACCGTGGCAGGCGATTCAGTCGTTCGCACCAGAATTGTCTCGACCGAATTCGATCCCGTCTGCTGTGCGATGTACGCGGCGTTTGCGACCAGAAACGAGTCGCTGGGCGCGGTTGGGAACTCTCGCGCGGTGCCGACGAATCGAAAGGGAACCACATGATATTGATGATCGGACGCATTTTGCATCCGAAGTTTGATGGTGTCGCCCGGCTGTAATTGGAAATCGGAAACGGTTTCAGGTGAAACAAGCAGGCCATCTGGAGTAGCGGCAAGCGTCGCCAGGGTTTCGTTCGCGGTCGCGCCCAGGAAGAACGCATCGGCCAAACTTGCAGTTTGCTCCAGCGTGGCCGGATCGATCCCATAGAGATCCTGCAGATCGGCCCCGACGTAGGCGAACCGGTGCTGCATCGGCTCGACCGACCCCACCCCTTGAAGCTGCGCGAGCGAATCGACATACGCCGTGAGATCCCCACTGCCGCCAACCGTCACGGCCACATCAGCGCCGTTGGTCAACTGGGCATCGACCGCAGCTTGCGCACGGTAGGTGTGATTGAATATCGCCGTCGAGCTGGCGAATGCTACCGCCAGGAGGAGTACGACCAATCCGGTCGCCACCCGAGACCATTGGCGGCCAAGAGACGCTCCAACCAACCCGGACAGTCTGCCGGCAATTGGCCGGATCAAGGACTGCGTCACGAATCCGTGTCGCATTAGCGCAATGCGGGTCAATCGCAGAGCCAGCAGTGCCGCGCCGACCCACAACAGTAACGGCGCAATGAAGGCGGTATAGGAGACCGAGACCTTGGGCACGCCTTCTGGAACCAGGACGACCTGGTATCCACTTCGTCCGGCCTGCCAGAAGACAATGGCCGCCACCGCGAGCAGAATGAAATCAAGACCGATACGCTCCCACCACCAGCGATTGGCTCGTCCAACGCTCGCCCTGGCTCCACTGATCGTGGATCGGTGAACATCGCGCCACGCGGGATACAGAATCGCCACCCCAGCCAACGCCAATCCGACCAGAGCCGCGACACCACTCCAGAGCAACGTGCCCCGCACGCCATTGCCAAATGTCCATCGTCCAAAGCTCCAACGGACGACCAGAGCGGCCAGCAGCAACCCAAGTACGCTGCCGGCAAGTCCTACAATCGCGGCTTCGACACCGGCGAATCCGACAATTTGGCCGGCAGTGGCGCCACGCAGGCGGAGCAGCGCCTGATCCTTTCTCCTCTGGGTTGCAGATGCACCGGCAAACACCACGGTCAGCGTCGCTGCCAGGAATGCGCCCGGTAGTCCGAGAAAGAGAAAAAGCACGCGCGCATAGAGCGCATCCGAGCGGGCCCGATCGAGACGGGCCGCGAGATTGTCCCCGACAAATGCCTCTCCGGCCATGCGTTGCTCGTAGTTACGTTCCTGTCCGGATACGACTGAGTAGGCTGCGGTAGGGGCGACCGGCAAGTCATGCGGCAGCGTCGCGTGGATTTGAATGTGCATGGAATCCGGCGAGATCGCTGCCACGGGATCGAAGAGCTCGTGCCACTGGTCCAGCGGCAGAATCAGCACATTGTCAGGGGGTGCCTGGGCAACCGTGCCTGGCGCGGCGCCAATCGGTTGAAAGAGCGAATCCGCAAGCGGAAGGTCGACGACTTCATCGATAGTCACATCGACCGAAGGCAATCCCGGGCGCTGAATAGTGACCACCGTCCCAGGCTCGGCGTGCAGGTTGGCAGCGGTTTGCTGCGCGATAAGCACCGTCCCCGCTCCTGACAGTGAGCGGACCTGCGCTGGAAAAGTGTCGCGATAGCCTGATCCCAACCCAAGCACCTTGCCCGCGCCCGTGGTCTGCACGGTGGAGCCAGTTGTCGCCTGGAATCCCGGTGTGTCGAAAAATCCAACCTGAACCAGATTCGTCGCCCCCGGAGACGCCGTCAGCTCGTCGATCGCCGCTTGCGGATTCGCACCTGCGGCGAGCTGGACTTGCCAGTCGACCGTGACGTCCGAAAGTGCACGGGCAGTCATCGTCTTTTCGGAAGCAGCCGTGAAACCAAACAACGAAGCGAGCATCGCGACCGCAATGGCAATACCCATTGCGGTTCCGGCAAGCCGCAACCCTTGGCGCTTGAGAACCGCGCCGGCCCAAAGTCCATATGGCGATAACATAGCGAGATCAAACCTCTCGCACGGCCGATGATGGCCATAGGGACTTAGCACTGGTCACAGGAAACGCGCCGGGAGGGTCGTACGCAATGCTTTCGCCCGTACGTTCCGGTGTCGTCAATTGCCCACCCGCCATACGCCAGATATCTACAAACCGGCTGGCGATCCGCTGATCGTGGGTCGAAACGATGAGCGCAGCACCCAGTTCGCGGACGGTTTCCAGCAATCGATCCATTACCAGCAACGCCGTCGTCGAATCGAGCTGGCCGGTTGGCTCGTCTGCAAGCAAGAGGCGCGGACGAACCGCCAACGCGCGCGCGATGGCCACGCGCTGGCCCTGCCCACCAGAGATTTCCTCAGGCAACTTGTCCGCGAGATCGTCGACCTCGAAGCGGGCAAGCGCCTCGTTCGCCCGGTTAGTTGCCTCGATAGACCCGGTACCGCCCAGCAGTAGTGGCAGGCGCACATTTTCAATGACCGACAGTGGCAACAGTAAGCTCGGTCCCTGAAACACATCGGCAATCCTGGTTGGACGCAACTCTTCCCGCCGGCCGAGCGCGGGCCAGGAAACGTCACCAGTAGTGGGAAGATCGAGCCCTCCGAGCACGTGCATCAGGGTCGACTTCCCGCTGCCACTCGGTCCCAACAGGACGATCTGGTCGCCCGGATTCACCGTACACGTCGCCGGAAGCAGGCTCTCGACCAAGGCGGGACCGGTGCGATAGCTTCGCGATATTCGATCGGCAACGACCAGCGGCCCTGACTCAATCATTGCGCAGCCGCCCATCGACCAGATGCAAAACTCGATCCGCCACGGCCGCAACCGTCTGGCTATGCGTTACGACCAGGGACCCGCCACCTTCGTGGGCGCGTCGAGCCAGGAGTTCGAGCACCAATTCTTCATTCGCCGAATCGACTTCGCTGGTCGGCTCATCTGCCAGCAGAATATCGGGACTGTTGATCATCGCCAACGCGATCCCAGCCCGGGCAAGTTCCCCACCTGACAGTTGCGATGGATAAGAATCGAGTCTTTCCGCCAGTCCAACCGTGGCGAGCGTTGCATGAATCTGTTCTGGGTGTCGTCCGTTCGCGAACATCTGCGCGATCGAGAGATTCTCGGCGACCGTCAAATGGTCGAGCAGATTGGCCTGCTGCATCAGCACGCCAATGCGACGGGCACGGAGTTGGGCGCGCCGTTCCTGGGGTTGGCGTGTGATCCGCTCTCCCGCGACCGCTACCCAACCGCCATCAGGCTCGTCCAACCCTGCCAGGCAAGCGAGCAGGGTCGATTTCCCGCTTCCAGAGGGTCCAACCACGGCGACCGTCTCGCCTGCCTGCACCCTGAGCGAGACACCTTGCAACGCCAGCGTTTCATCGTCGCCCGCATGAAAAAAGCGATAGAGATCATGAGCCTCCAGCGCGGCTATGCGCTCCACTGGAAACTTTCCGACACCAGATTCGCCACATCGACGTTGTCTGAGCCGGCCGGCACCCGAAAGGTAATCACTGCCAGCTTGCCATCATGGAAAAGCTCATAGCGATCCACGTCGAGGCGAATGGTCTTCCCGGTCACATCGTCGGGAGCAGAGTTCGCCTGATACTCGATGCGAACGGCCGGACCCGCGGACAAGTCGACCGTCGATACGTTTATCAGGGAGAACGCTGGCTCCTGTTGCATGAGCTCGTCAACGTCAACGGTGGTCGCGCTCTCGATGGTTGGAGCCGCCGCTGCGCAGCTGACTTCGACACTGAAGGTGTGGAACTTGTCGGCAAAAGACACATTTGCCCCACTCTCGGTACGTGCCCACCCCTCTGGCATCGAAATGGTGTATCCGCCGTCCCCGGATGTGAACGGTACGAAGGCCTGGTTGTCAGGAATGTCGCCGGGGGGATTCTGTTCTTGCTGGGCCGCGGGTTGTGTGGGAATCGCTTCAACAGTGTTCGCCAGGTTGGCTGGTGTCGCATTGTCCTGCGTCGTCTTCGCTACGCCGCAGTCGAACAGTGCGTCCGTTGCTCCAATGGACGACACAGGACCCAGGGCGCTGGTAAGAATGCAACCGATGGCGCAAAGTGCGGCTATTGCTGGTTTTACGTACATCATTTCGATCAGTACTCCTGCTGATAGGGCATCGCCGCCAAGGAGGGCAACTGATCGAAGAATCGAGAAGCAACATGAAGTTCACATGAAGTCCACATGGACTGCAGCACGAACGGAGCTCTGCGACCAAATCTGGTGATGTTTCCCACGCAGCGACGAAACGAGCACCAGAAAAGCGGAAGCGTTCAACTCCGCCACAGACGCGGGCTTGCGCTATCTCGTGGTCGCTTGATCGTTAGTCCAGGCTGAACGGCGGGTATTTGTCCGTCATCAGCCAGGTGTAGGCATTGATTCGGTAGCCCCAACGGTTCACGCCAGTGATGAACTCGAAGAGACCGCGCGGCATTCGGCCGGTGATAAGAATGGCCCACCAGGCGATGAAGATTCCGATAAAGAGTGCGATAACCACGAAGGCATAGACGATGACACTTGGGATCACCAGCAGCCACTTGATGAAGATCAACCAGCGGGAGAGCTGGGCCGGATAGGGAAGTTCCAGTCGAACTGGATACGGTCCTTCCCCAAATGGCGGGTACTCATCTCGCTGGAACATCACGTATGCGTTGACATTCGCCGTCCAGCGCATGTAGGTCAGGACGATCTTGTAGAGGCTTTCCGGGTAGCGCTTGGTCACCAGGATGACGATCCAGGCGATCCAGACAATGACGCTGACCACCATCCCAAAAAACGACAGCACGATGAAATGCGGAATCGCGAGGATCCATTTGACGAAGATCTTCCAGCGGGACAGCCGATCGGGATACTCGATATCCAGGCCGAGCAATGGGTCGCTCGACGGCCAGAGCGCGACATCGGACGGCGGCTCGATTCGCGCCAGTTCACTCGAGGAGAGATAGGCAGGACCGATCTGCGCGCCGCAGTTGGGACAAAAGCGATCGTCGTCTCCCAACGGGGAACCACAAACGGGACAATGCTGATCGGTTGCCATCTGGATCGTTACCTCAGGCTGCTGGCGACGCGACCGGCGTAGCGACGGTTTCGGTGCGAATCAGGATTCCGGCGAAGATTTTGTCGACCTGCACCTGGCGGAGTTTGACAGCTTCCAGCTCGCCGCGCAGGACCAGAACGAAGATCGATTCGTCTCCGATCTTGCGACCGAGCGCCTGGCTGATTTCGCCGCTTTCCGCGCCATCGTCGAACGTGTAGAACGCGCGCTCGTCGGCTTCGGTATCCGGCGTTGCCAGGAGGTCCGAGAGCGCGACGTTTTCGAACTCCGGTTCGATCAATCGCATGGCCGCATCGATGCCTGCGGTCGCGCCTTGCGCCTCGATGATGGCAGCGGATATCGAAATCTTGCCGTCGCGGGTCGCAATGCGAACATAGCCATCAAATTCCTCTGCAACCCAATTCGTTGGAATTGGGATCTGGTAGCGGTTGTCCGGATCCACATAGACCTGATCTTCGCCAGCATTTGGCGTCGAAACCTGGGCGGCCATCACGCCCGCCGGAACCGTCATCACGAGCACAAGCGCCACCGCGACTGCTAACCAGATGCGGATTCCCGCGACACGCACGATGCTTCGGTCCATCTCCATCCTCGCTCTCTGGCGGAACGCTCCGCCTAGTCGACTTCTTTGCCAATCACCATGACGACCTCGCCCTGCTCGGTCTTGGCGCGGAACTTGCGGCAGAGCACATAGCCATCCTGATCGGCAAGGATATCGACTCCGGGTTCGTCCCAGCGGTAGAAGTCGTGCACGCGCGCCACCGGCGTTCCGGTAGTCACAAAACTGCCAAGCGGCGCCAGTGGTTCCGAAATTCCCGCGATGGGCGATGTCACCCAGCTGTCGATATCGGTGTTCTGGATCAGGCGTTGGGTATTTCCCCATTTCGCCAGCGTCAAATCTTCGATCGGTTCGTCGATCAAACCATAGTGGCGCATGACGTTCTGCACGCCGTGCAGGGCCCAGCGTACGCCATCGATATCGGTGGATGCGCCATAGCCGAGCTCGCTGCCGATGGTGATCTTGCCCATCTTCTCGGCTTCCTCTGTGAGCAGGCCGGTTCCCATCCCGCTGGTATAGATCATGGTGAAGGGGGTGCCAAAGAGAAACGCAGTCTCCTTGAATTGCTGCTTCAGCTCCGGATCGTCGACTGCGTGGAACGACATGCAGGGCGCAATCTGATAGCCCCGACCGCCTGAGTGAATGTCGATCACGACGTCGGCACGCGAGAGCACCTCATCGGTCACAAAACGCGCCATGCGAAACGAGATCGATCCATCCGCCTTGCCGGGAAAGGCACGGTTCATGTTGATACCGTCTTCCGCCGAGGCGCGCTGATCGGCATAGAAGGCAGACACTGTCAGGACCGGGATGACGATCAGGCGACCCGCCGCCAAACGGTTGGGATCGAAGGTATTTACGAGATTTTTGAGCGCAACCGGACCTTCGTACTCATCGCCATGGGTGCCACCGATGGCAACGATGGTCTTACCCGGCTTGCCGGACGAGGCGACGTAGAGGGGCATGCGTGCACGTGCCCACATACCATCCGACGTAAAGGGAACCGAATACGCGCGGGCACCTTTCGACTCCCAGTCGATCTTTGAAATCGGGGTGATATCGACGAGCATGTGATCCTCTTTCGCGAAGGACGAAACCTTGCGACAGAATCGCAGATCAGTCCCCCTGCTCGCCGGAGTCTATCGTACTGGTGGAACCACTCAGTCGTCCGACGGTCCCTCTTCCCACTTCCCGCTTTCTTCGTTCTTGTGGTAGTTCTTCTTTACCGCACCCCAGGCGACCGCGTGAGCGCGCGACTCATCGTGTCCATATTCATCCCAGGCGTGGTTGAAGGCTTCCTTGTAGATATCCTGCGCATGCGCGGGCAGGACATGCTGCACCGATTCCGGCAACTCACTTCTCTTGGCGTATGGCATGGCTGGCTCCTTTCGTCACTCACCCTGATGGTAGAGCCAGGAAGCGCCGCTTGCGGATTCAGGCAGCGTCAAGCTGCGCCTCGAGCCTGGATTGCGCGGTGAAGCCTGTGTTGATCGCGGCAATGGAACCATTGGCCGCTATGACGATGGTCGTCGGCACCACCATCAACCCGAACTGACGGGCGTACTCGTAATCGACCGTAGCGTCACGCCGGTCGAGCGAGAAGGCTCCCGCGCGAGTACGCTCCAGATCGACAAGCACCTCGTTCTGCCGGTCGCATGCATCGCACGACGGTCCAAAAAACGACAGGATGCGCGGCTGCCCTTCAGCATTCGGCTCGAGCCGGATCGATTCGATCGCTGCTGCCCGCTTTCGACGTGCGAGCTGCTTCACGACAAATCCTCCGATGGTGATCCCACCGAACACAAGCAGCAGGATAAGGAGCTGATTGCTCATGTCTGAAGACTCTGCTGCAGGCGGCCCAGGTGGAGATAGATGAAGCAGCCAGCACAAAACCCGAAGAGCAGATTCACCAACGCCAGTGACAACACGATGAATCCAAGGATCCAGCCAACCAGGTCGAATCCCAGGAAGAGCGAGATCGCGGCCAGCGCGAGGCAGATGGCTCCCATTGCCTGAGCGAATCGATGCGGCGCGGCACTTCCCGCCTCACGGTGAGGCTTGACGATCCCCGCGGGGACCAGGCCCTTTCGATAAAGCAACTGGATGGGCCCATTTCCGGGAGCGATCACGCCAATCGCCATGCAAAGAGCGAGCAACCCCAGCAGCCAGACGCCGCGCTCCGCCCCCAGCAAAAACGCGATTGCGACTGTCGCAACAATGACCACCTGGTTTGTTCGTAACGCGTTTTGATCGACCATTGGGAACTCCTGTCGAAATCAATCATGAATCATAAGTGTACTTTTCGACCGACTTATCAACAATACCCTTCTCGGTCACAAAATTTTGAGCGAGAAAGCGAAGGAGCGCCTGCTGTCACGGAAATATTCAGTCCCCTGCCGCTGCAGAACTATTGGTTCGAATTGGGATCGGCGAGATCGAAGCGATGATCTCGATGACGGTGCTCTTTGAAACGGTTTTCGTTCTGGAGCGTAACTACCGTCTCGACCGCCAGCCCATCGCTCATTCCGTCCTCGCAATTGCGCGAGCTCCTGGCATACGGTTTCTCAACGATGAGGCGCGTTTTATAGAGAGCACCGTTGCGCTCTATCTTGCGAATCCGCAATTGTCCTTTGCAGACTGTTACCACCCGGCGCTCGGTCTTGAATTCTGCGCCGGCGAGATCTACACCTACGATCAAGATTTCAGCCGGGTCCCCGGGGTCAACAGACTTGAGCCCTAGACATCTTCCCCCTCCAGAGCTGCAAGAACTTCGGCTCGGGTGGGGAGTTGGTCGATCAGTGGCGGGCGCTGAATCTTGAGCGCGGCGGCCTGAGCGGCGAACCGCCCGCTGGTCTCAGGGTCGTTGCCCGCGGTGTAATGCGCGAGGAACGCTGCGTGGAAAGTATCGCCCGCGCCGATATCGAAGACGACCTTTGCCGGCACGGCGGGAATCTCACTGACTCGCCCGTCCACGATCAGTGCCGCTGGAAGTTCCCCATGTCGTGACCGCAACCAGCGCAGGACCATTCGCCGCCAACCAGGCGATAGCGCGGTCAAAGCCGGATTCGCCTGAGATGAGTGATGCCTCCTCGCCGTTCATGATGGCCAGATCGGCGAGTGCCATCGCTTCCTGCAACACCCGCACCGCTTCCGGTTGTCCGCCTTTCCAGGCAGTCGGGCGATAGTTCGGGTTCACGCAGACCTTGACGCCCAGCGCACGGCAACGACGAGCCAGCTCGAGTCCCACCTCGCGCGAATCGATCGAACGCAGGCTGCTCTCGGTGAGATCGAAGATGGTCGAGCGATGTGAGGTAGTCGTCCGACACCTCCTCAGATTTCAGGGTACCCAACGGTTCGCTGTAGCCCGGAAAACGATAGTAAGCAAACGTCTTCTTTCCGCTCGCGTCGACGCTGGCCAGCGAGATCGGCGTGAGCTGCCCCGGGACGGTACGTACTTCCGAGGTATCCACCCCTTCCGCTTCGAGCGATCGCCGGATCCATTCCCCAACTTCATCCGCCCCTAATCGGGAGATAAACCCGAGTGATCCGCCAAGCTTCTGAAAGGCAAGCGCAAAAGTAGTGGCCGATCCCGCTTGCACCATGACCAGCGAATCTGCCTCGGTAACGCGGGTGCGATTGTCGGGTGGCGAGATTTCGGCCATGATCGAACCGAGGGCAATCACGTCAAGGTCACGGGTAGGGTTAGTGGTCATTTCTGGCTCCGGGCAATGCCTGCTGTTTCAAATGCACGGGAAGGTACGTTATAAGAGTTCGTCGCGGTAGCGATGGGTACAACCAGGAAATGGGGCGAGACACTCCATGCCGCCGCAGCCACCGAACCCCAAGCGCAAGAGTTCCAACTCAGCGGTCAGGTGCAAACAGCAGGCAGACTGGAGTATCGGAAGCCGTGGATGTGCCGGTTGGCGTCAACCGGCCGGTGCCGTCATCACGTGAGAAAACGGTAATCGTGTCGCTGTTCTGGTTCGCCGCCAGCAACCATCGCCCTGTCGGATCGAGCGTGAAGTTTCGCGGCTCCTGCCCACCGGTTGGGACGATCTCGACAATCTCCAGCGCACGCGATTCGGGGTCGAGCTTGGCCACCGCGATGCTGTCATGTCCACGATTGGAACCGTAAACGAACCGTCCATCGGGTGAAAGGAGCACGTGTGCGCAGGAGTTGGTCGCTGTGAAGCCTTCAGGAATCGTGGAGATCGATGACACCGGAGTCAGCGTTCCATCATCCTCCACCGCGAAACTGTTGAGCGTTGAATCAAGCTCGCCGATGACGACCATCGTCGTTCCATCGGCTGAAAAGGCGAAGTGGCGCGGCCCCATGCCGGGGGTGACATCGGTGGAGGAAACTTCGCCCAACGTCCCGGCGGTGGTATCGAGTCGGTAGCAAACAAGCTGGTCAGTGCCAAGGTCGGACACATAGACGAATCGTCCGTCCGGCGTTGGCAGAATCATGTGCGGATGCGGTTCGCCTTGCCGATCCGGGTTGACACTCGCCCCCTGGTGCGCCAGCACCTGGCTGGCCGGTTCGAGCGACCCGTCCGCTGAAATCGGCAAGACCGCAACATTGCCACCGGAGTAGTTCGCTGCCAGCAGAAATCGACCGGATGTATCGAGGCTCAGGTAGCACGGATGCGCCCCGCCCGTTGATTGTGCGTTGATCCGTTCGAGGCTTCCCGTTTCGAGATCCCGCCGGAACGCACTGACCGCACCTTCGTCCAGTTCGTCGACCGCATAGAGCCGGATTCCGTCGGCAGCCAGCGTGAGGTAGGACGGATTTCGCGCTGCTGTTATGTGCCGCAACGGGACCGAAGTTGCCGGTCGTTGCGTCGAATTCGAACGAGCTGATTCCTCGTGCATGACCCATGGGAGGATCGGTATAGGCGCCGGTATATAAGAGCATGTGCGTTCCTTCTCTTTGATCCTGACGTCTCCGGTCAGGACATGTCCAATCCGTACCCTGCGCATATTCCCAAATTACTTGCGTGGCTGTATAGAATGAAATGAACGATTCGATCGTTCCCCTACGACTTCCCCTGGGCCAGACGTCCTGTCGAAGCCGCACCGGAGCGCAACGCCGGCAATGGGGCCGGCAAGGCTTCCCGGCCAGCCTTCATTTTCTCATCTTTGGTAGCCGCGACCGTCGAGGCCGCCAAACGGGAATTCCATCATGAGATCAGCCTTTTACAGGGTGGATCCATGCCTTATCGACCCCTTCTCCCGTGGTCCCCCCTTGTGTGATTCGCCGCTGTCTATCTGTAGCGGCGGAAATTTCGTGCGTTCCGATCGTAGAGCTCACACAAGGAGATGACATTCCATGAGCGATCCGGAAACCAGAAGCGCAGCGGAGCGCCTCGCCGAACAGCGACTCAACCGTCGTACCCTCCTCCAGGGTACCGGAGCAGCGGTAGCGGCGGGATCAGTGACCGCGGCTGGCGCCGTATTTCACCCCACTCTCGCCCAGGACGCTACACCGTCGGCAGCCGGCTCTCCCGAGGCGGTCGCGCATGACATGGACGGGATGGAGCATCGTGCTGCCGAGTTCTTCTCTATTCACGAGGCCGCTACAGTTGAAGCGATCACTGCCCGAATCCTGCCTGGTGACGCAAGCGATCCCGGTGCGAGAGAGGCAGGCGTGGTTTTCTTCATCGATCGAATGCTGGCTGGGACGAACCAGGGGTACGACCTCAAGACCTATACCCAAGGGCCCTTCCCGGTAACGGAAGAGGCACAAACTCCGGTGGAAGCCTCCAGCGCGCCTGATCTTTACCGAGCTGTTGCCATCAACTCGGACAATATTTCACGCTATGGATTTCAGTCGATCTTGTCGCCGCAGGACATGTACCGGCGCGGGGTCGCGTTCCTCGATGCGCACACACAGGCCAAATATGAGGCCGACTTCGTCGACCTGGACGAATCGCAGCAGGATGAGGTTGTGGCCGCGATGCAAAAAGACGAAACCGAAGAATTCCAGGGTCCAAGCGGGGCCGCATTCTTCAGTTTGCTTCGCAACGACACCATCAAGGGGATGTTCAGCGATCCCATGTATGGGGGAAACAATGGCAAGGTCGGATGGTCGCTGATCGGCTATCCAGGCGCGCAACGTTTCTACACCCCGGATGACATGAAGAACACGTCCTTCAGCCGGGAGCCGCAATCGCTCGGCGAGATGATGGCCGCCGAAGGTCAATAGGAGGTCTCCAATGCAACTTCCACGTGTCGATGTTGTCACCGTTGGTGCTGGTTGGACCGCTGGTATTCTCGCCGAGCAGCTAACCCGCGCCGGGCATTCCGTCGTTTCGCTCGAACAAGGCGAAATACGCGATACCGCCAATAATTTCAGCCACAACCATGACGAGCTGCGCTATCAGGTGCGGCGCGATATGATGGTCGACCTCTCCGACGAAACCTGGACCTGGCGCCCGTCTCCCAAAGAAACCGCGTTGCCCATGCGGCAATACGGCTCATTTAATCCCGGCAAGGGAACCGGTGGCGCCGGGGTCCACTGGGCCGCGCAGCATTGGCGCTTCTATCCGTCCGACTTCGAGTACCGCACCCATCACATCGACCGCTACGGTCTCGACCGTCTGCCGATAGGAAACCGGATCCAGGACTGGCCCGTGACCTATGAGGAAATGGAGAAGTATTACGACGCGGTCGACTACGACATCGGTGTTTCTGGGAAAGCCGGCAATTTGAACGGCGATCTGATCGAGGGCGGAAACGTCTTCGAGGGACCGCGCGCCCGCGAGTACCCAATGAAGGCGCTCGAGATGTCACTCGTTGCTGACAAGTTCACTGACGCTTCGAACGACCTCGGCTATCACCCCTTCCCGCAACCGGCCGCCATCCTTTCAGAAGCCTATAAGGATCTTGCTGGGAACACGCGCGGAAGCTGTCTCTACTGCGGCTTTTGCACACGATACGGCTGCGAGGTTGCCGCTAAGGCGAGCGCGCTCGTCACCCACATGCCTGCAGCGTTCGCCACTGGCTTGTACGAGATTCGTCCGAACTCGTATGTCTACCAGATCAATGTCGACAGCGCTGGCAAGGCGACTGGCGTTTCTTACATCGACGCCGCTGGTCGCTCGCAAACCCAGGAAGCGGACATCGTCATCGTATCCGGATACACCCTGACCAATGTTCGTATGCTCCTCATGTCGACGTCGAATGCTCATGCCGGTGGCATCGGCAACGATCGCGGTCTTGTTGGCAAAAATTACACCTACCAGCTCGGAGGTGGCGGCTCCAGCGGATTGTTCGACGGCGAACGCTTGAACCAGTTCATGGCCAACGGTGGCGTACAGGCATTGATCCACGACTTCAACGCCGATAACTTCGACCACTCCGATCTGGATTTCATCGGTGGCGCTTCGATCGGCGCGGGGAGCGGCGAGCGCAACCCGATCAGTTCAGTCGGCGGCGTGCCAACCGCCAGCGGCGCGACGTGGGGCCAAGAGTGGAAAGATGCGCTCCGCACGAATTGGGACAGCCTGACCGGCATCGGCACTCAGGGTGAAAGCCTGCCGTATGACGATCAGTATCTGGATCTCGATCCAACCTATCGCGACCGCTTCGGCTTCCCGCTGTTGCGGCTCACGTTCGACTGGCACGAGAACGACTACAACCTGATTCGCTATCTCTCACCCAAAATTCGGGAAATCCTCGAGCGCATGGGCGCGACCAACATTCGCACCCAGGAAGAGTTGACGCCATATTCGATCGGCCCATACCAGAGCACCCACTGCACCGGTGGCGCGATCATGGGCACCGATCCAGGCAATTCCGTGACGAACAAATACGGTCAGGTTTGGGACACGCCGAACGTCTTCGTAACCGGCGCTACCCTCTTCCCGCAGAATCCCGGCATGAACCCCACCGGCACGGTGCTGGCGCTGGCCTACCTGACCGGAGATGGACTGGTAAACCAGTACATGTCTGCGCCAGGAGAGATCATCAGCGGGTAAGACCTTCCAAGTCACCGGAGTCCTCAGGTGGGGGCCTGAGACTCACAAAGTTAAGCCTCTTCTAGGCTGAGCAATAATGGCACTTGGGGCGGTTGCATTCGCAGCCGCCCCAAGCTTCTTTGACAAGCCTCCCCCGATCACACGATGCAGATCGCGCCAAATGAATTTCTTGCATCTGACCAGCATCTCACAATGATATCGAAGTGATTCGTCTCTGGTATCGGCAGCCGAATAGTGAAAGTGGCGTCTACTCCTTCGACACTCTCCACATCAATAGTTCCGGTGTGCGCTTCGACCATCCGCTTGGCAACGGCTCGCCCGAGCCTGCTTCCTTCCGAGTCGGCCAACTTCGCAGAGCGGTCGAAAACGCGGGGTAGCTGATCGGGAAAAATTCTCTCGCTGATGTCACGGACCAGGATCATGAGCCTGTCGCCCATAAGCTCGGCGTCCAACCCGATTCGGTTGCCGGCTGGGTGGATCAGGTCAAGATTCTCATTGCGCGCGGCAACCCGTGCCGCGCCGCCACCAGAGCGGTCAAGGCTTCATAACCTACGGCATCGAGCTAGTCACGCATGAGTTGCGCGATTTCCCGGTCATCATCGACGATCAGGATCTTCCTACGCCTATCCTGTCATCTCAATATTTATGAACATCGTGTGGAGAATCAGCCAGATGGCACACCGCAAAAGATTCAAAATGTGGGCGTTGCGTGTGTTGCTGGAAGCTCCAGGGGCGTAGGGTGACATCACCGGATCGCGACCGGGAACGGTGTACACCAGTGCTGTTTCATCTTCTACCAAGGAGTACACACCATGCGGTTTTCTACAGGAGGCGTCGACGACTATGCCCCATGCGGCTGGTCCAGCCTCAACAGCTGCCGTCAAAACGGCCGTGACTTTCGCGCCTGGTACGAAGCGGGCGGTCACACGGCCGTATCGAACTGGGAAAACGCCGATGTCTGGGGATCGGATTTCCGGGACGGCGCCAATGCCGACGGTGAGCCACAGGGCGGCACCGAGATACCAGAGATCTACTTCTATTCAGGCCACGGCATTTGCCAGAATTCCCCGAGCACCACGGACCCGGATTTCATCGGGGTCTGCAGCACTATTGGAACTCCGAATGTGACCGATATTGGGCAGCAGACTCGGTGGGGCAATACGGCCAGCACCCTCAACTTCGCGTTCCTCGATGCAAGCTGCCCCATGGACCTCAACTCGATTGGCGCGAATTGGTTCAACGTCTTCTGGGGATTGCATGTGGCAACCGGTCATTCAGGCACGGCCACCCAGGACACGCTCGATAGCCTCGACCGGCCCAGTCAGTTTGCGGCTTTGACCGCGGGACTTCCCTGGCCGTTCCCCACGCTCAGCATCGGTGACGCCTGGATGCAGGCGGGCATCGTCGATGTCCAAAGCGGATGCTGTGCCGTGGCGATTGCCAATGGTCGCGATACGGCCGAAGCCGATCGACGGGTCGACTTCGAACGTGTCGATAGCGGCTGGGGTGACCCGTCCGGCGATTGGTTCGTTTGGAAATGGATGTGCGTTTCCTGAGAGGAGGACCGGAATGTCTATGTTTGCTTACCGGAACGCGAGCGACGACGACGCTCGCACGCTGCAGGAACTGGCGATCCGCGCCCTCAAACTGGATCTCGGCATCGTGAATCGAGCCGGCACAACGGCTAATATGGCTGGACTCCAAACCGATCGCTATCAATTCAGCCAGCGCACCGACTCACGCACGGTTTTCCTGCAGGACACAGAATTTCACGCCCACACCGGAGCCGGTGTCTTCGACGGTACCGACGACGAGCTCATCGAGCGGGCAGTTCAAATTTTGGGCGATATCGGCGTTGACACGGCTGAAGTGGCCGAACGTCATGTCGGCACTGAGCAGGTGGAAGCAGCATCACTCGACCGCCGCACAGGAGTGATCACCTCTGCTGGAGTTCGAGATGGCAAGCGCTACGCCCTTCTCTCTCGAGCAGTTGATGGAATGCCCGTCTGGCGATCCAGCGTGACGCTCGGGCTGACCCGGGATGGATCTCCCGGGTATCTCCAACTCCATTGGCCCGAGATTCCAGGGGATGTCGCCCGCATCGCTCGCGGGTACCGATCGGCTGAAACCAGTGACTGGTCGCCGCCGACCATCGATTATGCCGAACCGGAATCGCTGCAGGCCGGCATCCTTCACTCACCCGCAGTTTCGCTCGTGATGGATCATGTCGCGGCAATTCGCGTCATCTATCGCCCGCTGACTGAAGAGGTCGGGAAAAAACCTGTGCGCTATCTCGACTTCGACGGTCAGCCTGTTCCTCTACCTCGGCATTTCGAAGCAGCGCCGGCTCGGGTGGAAGGGAATCGTATGGCACCGAGCGCTGCCTGAGCCGAACCGGAGGCACGATAATCGACAAGCTCGGTCGGCTACAGTTGCAACACTGAACCGACCGAGCACCGGGGACGACTGCCTTGCCTGATATCTCGCCTGTTGACGTCATCATCGTCGGAGCTGGACCCGCCGGGTGCGTGTTGGCCAACCGGCTTTCCGCCGATCCCGAACGGTCCGTTCTCCTGATCGAAGCCGGACCCGACTACGGCGCAAACCTCGCCGATTGGCCAGCCGAGCTCCTGAATCCATTGGGGGTCCCAACCGATTCCCATTCCTGGGGATACGAGCACAACCAGACCGCGCTCGATCATCAGCTCGGGTTGCCACGCGGACGGGTGGTCGGGGGAACCTCGGCGATGAACGGCTGCATCTGGATACGCGGATCGGCGACAGATTACGACGATTGGGCGGCGAAGGGGAATCCCGGTTGGGGTTTCGACGATCTGCTGCCCTGGTTCCAAATGGCCGAAACCGACCCGCTCGGAGGCGAGCTGCACGGTACCGATGGTCCTGTTCCGGTTTCCCGCGTGCCGGCATCGCAATGGACGCCACTCGACCGCGCATTGATCGCATCAGCCAGGGAGCTGGGATTCGACATTACCGCCGATCTGAACGGCGGCCGGGAGCAGAGTCCCAGTATCGGCCCGACGCCGAAGAACATTCTCGACGGGGTCCGTTTCAATGGCGCGCTTTCCTATCTCGCACCCGTTCGCGAGCGCCCGAACCTGACCATTGTGCCGAATACCACGATCGACCGCGTCACTATCGAGGAAGGTCACGCCACCGGTGTGATTACGGGCGATGGCGAATCCATTGGTGCCCGGACCGTCATCCTGTCTGCGGGGACCTATGGCTCCCCTGCCATCCTGCTTCGTTCGGGTATTGGGCCGCGCGCCGATCTGGAATCGCTGGGCATTCCGGTTGTGCGCGACCTCCCCGGCGTCGGCGCGGGTTTGATGGATCATCCCCTGGTCAACGGACTGATGGAATGCGCTATCGCCCCAGGCGCCGCTCCCGATGCCGTCACCTTCATGCCGCTCATGATCAAAGCGCGCAGTGGGCAGGTCGACGACGAGATCGACCTGCACATCTACCAGGGCCAGTCGTTCGACGATTCGAGTGGGCAATGGAGAGTGTGGCTCTCCATCTCACTGCAATTTGCCCGCTCGCAGGGCCGGTTGCGCCTGACCTCGCGCGACCCGGAAGCGCCGCTGGAGATCGACCACGCCTATTTCAGTGATCCTGCCGATCTCGCCGCTCTGGCGGATGGCGTCGAACTGGTCAATCGGTTGGTCTCTACCGGTCCTCTTGGGGAGATCGTGCAGCCGCTCCCGGAAAGCACCCTCACCTGGTCGACCCGCGAGGAGCTCGAACGCAAAGTTCGCTCGCAGGTTGGCACCACCTTCCATCCCTCGAGTAGCTGCCGGATGGGACCAGCCAGCGATCCGACGGCGGTGGTCGACGCCGACGCGCGTGTTCACGGCCTCGACGGGCTACTCGTAGTAGACGCCTCGATCTTCCCCACTGGTCCGCGAGGTAATCTCCATTTCCCGGTCGTCGCCGCGGCCGAGAAGATCGCGGCAACGTTCGACGAGCACCAGTCGGGACCGCTGCGGTAGGCAAGGTACAGACAGCGCCGATCCTGCGACAATTCCGCCCATCTCAGCCGAATCCCACGCACTGGAGCGAACCCGCCGATGACCTGGAGCCTGACGATTGCCGATATCCTCCCCGCCAAGCGGTCGATGCTCTGGCAACTGGCCAAACAAGCCGGGGTGACCGCGGCGGTGGTCAGCCTGCCGGAAGGGCCGGACGATCCGCCGTGCTGGACTTTCGAAACCCTGCTGCGGTTGAAGCAGGATTTCGCTGACGACGGGATCGATCTTCAGGTCATCGAGTCGGCCCCGGCCGTGCTTATGGAGCCGATCAAGCAGGGAACCGATCAGTTCGACTGGGCGCTCGACCGTTTCTGCGAGCTCATCGAGAACATGGGGCGGGCCGGCATTCCGGTCATGTGCCACAACTTCATGGCTGGGCTCGGCTGGCTGCGGACCTCGATGGCCCTCCCCGACCGGGGCGGCGCGCTCGTAACCGGCTACGACCACGAGCAGATGCAGCGCGGTGGCCCCACCGAATTCGGGGAAATCTCCGAAGAGCATCTTTGGGAGCGGATGGAGATTTTCCTGAAGCGGGTTGTGCCCGTCGCCGAAAAAGCAGGCGTCAAGCTGGCCGTCCACCCGGACGATCCGCCGATTTCGCCCGTACGCGGGATCGGGCGCATCCTGACCAGCCCGGACAACTTGCAACGCGTGATCGACCTCGTGCCAAGCCCAAACAACGGCATCACGTTTTGCCAGGGATCCATCTCGACCATGGGCGTCGATATGCCCAAGGAGATCCGCCGTTTCGCCGGGCAAAACAAGGTCTTCTTCATTCACTTCCGCGATGTCGATGGCAACCCGGCCAAATTCCGCGAAACGTTCCACGATGCGGGGCAGACCGACATGTTCGAAACGATGCGCGCCTGGCGCGACACCGGCTTCACCGGTCCCTTCCGCGTCGACCACGTTCCCACCATGGCCGGCGAGGCCAACCTCTCTCCCGGCTATGACGTCATGGGTCGCCTCTACGCCATCGGCTATGCCAAGGGATTGATGGAAGGGGTCAACAAACTCTGACCGACGCCTGAACAACCGTGCGCTGGCTAACAGCTCGAGCCTCCCATGGTTCGCACTCGACCAGGGTCTTGGTCACTCCGGGGGATAGTGTACGATGATCACTATCCCCCGGAGGCGGGTTCGCAGGCAACGTTCACGTTACGGCAGAAGATCATAGCAACGAGGAGAATGACGCATGGATCCCAAGGCATTCGATCGACTGACGCAACTGTTGGCAACGCGTGCCACCCGGCGAACGACTGCGCTCGGGGCCGCTGCATCGATGGCGCTGATCCCGGGGATGCGTGCGCTGGCGCAGGACGCTACACCGGCGAGCGGCACTCCCGAAGCGAGCGGGCGAAATCGAGGTGCTCTATGTGCAGTCCTTCTCCAGCGGCGAAATAGCCGACAGCGGTGATGGATCCTTCGCGCTTTCGCTCGCGGGAGGCACAGGCCAAACCGTCTACTTCACCGATCATCCGGAACGGCTTGCGGGCGCGCTGGCAACTGAATCCTTTCTCGATGAACGCGCATTCGATGTCGCCAATCCGCCGAATGCCGCACTGGTTGCCGAAAGGTCCGGGGAGCAAACCATTGTCGTGGTCGAGTTGCTCGATCCGGCGTTGGAAACCAGCACGATGACCGTGACCTACCGGGCCCAACCGGTCACTGGTGATCTCTCCGACGCGATGACCTCATTCCAGGAGATGGCCAGCGATATTCCCGTTGGACCGCTTGGTCCCGTATCTGTGTTCATCGACGATCTGGCGTGCAGATCGAAGGGCGCATATTGCAAAGATAATAGCCAATGCTGCTCCGGCAGATGTTGTGCTGATATGGAAACATGCCCGACCTTCTCGTGCGTTGGGTAAAGGTCGTGGGAATGGCGTCGCCCCAGTCGGCGGGTGAAGCGGGTTAACCAGATTCACAACGGGTGCAGTGCCAGAATCAAACACCCGAACGGACGCTTCGAGGTTCGCTGATCCTCGAATGCCCCTGGTTGCTGCCCAAACAATTCGTTCTGAAACCGACCACCGCACGCCCCCATCCGCGCTGATCACGGGGTCTCGACTCCGTCCCCTATGTAGCTTTCTGCCGATGAATCTATCTCGCCCAGCGGCTCAGAGATCCGGGAGTGGTATTTCGTCCCAATCGACCGCGCGTCATGTCCGGCGAGACTCCGCTCACTATTTGAAATCTGCCCGGAATTCGGGCTCTGCGTTCGCTTTGGCCGTACGTTCAAGTTGACTTCAGGGAACGCGTTCGGTACCGTCGAATTACGCGCTCGCCGGGAACGGCGATATTACGCTGTGGACTTTGGGAGCATCCGCCAACCCGCAAATTTGGCGTATGCCGGGCATGACAAAGGAATGTGCAATGAAGAGAGGATTCCTCGCGTTACTCCTTCTGGCCGTGATGGCGCTTGGTGCGGTGCAACACCCGCAACAAGCGAGCGCGCAATCGTGCGGGCCGTGCCCTGCGTACGTGACGGAGAGTCTCAACCTCCGCGCATCGGCCTCCAGTTCCTCCGCCGTTCTGGCCGTCATGCCCGCAGGCTCGACCCCAGTTTGGTATCCGGAATATGGCATTAGCGGTACCGGCTATGCCCGGGTGCGCTACGGCTCGATCTACGGCTATGCCTTCGCCGACTACATGCTGCTCTATCCCGCGTGGGGCTATGCCACCACTGCGGTAAACCTCCGCAGCGGCGCCGGCACGAACTACAGCGTACTGCTGGTGGTTCCAAGCGGCGGATCATTGACGATTCTCTCCGGGCCGACTCCGAATGGTTGGTACAACGTCCAGTACGGCACGGTGGCCGGGTACATGATCGGCACCTACATCGCCTTCCAGGACAACAATGTCAGCTTTGTTCCTGGGGAAACGCCGTACACGACCACCTCGCTGCGGCTACGCACCGGCGCTGGCACAGGGTATGGCACCATCGCGGTGCTTCCAGCAGGTACGACCGTGACCATCATCTCGGGACCGATCTTCGCCAACACCTACAGTTGGTACCGGGTATCGACCCCATACGGCACCGGCTGGGTGGCGGGCGACTACCTGCAGTAACGTCTGGCTCATAACCGATATATTCCGAACGAGGGTGCCTGCCGGCGCCCTCGTTTTATGTTCGCCGATAGTGCCAGGGTTCGAAATTGCGAGTCGCAACGACATTTCGACTTTTGTCTATACTTCACCTATGACCAGCGCGATAGTCGAGCAAACCAAATCCTTCGATGTGGTGCGCATTCGGGCGGATCTCGAGCTCTCCCGCGAAAAACTGGCGCGGGTTTTCGATGTGAGCGCCAAAACCATCGAGCGGTGGGAGGCGAAAGGGTCGCTGCCCAAGGACGCAGCGGGACGACGTTTGCTCGGTGAGCTGCGCGAGATCGTCGATCTGGCCACGGTTGTGTTCGGTTCCGATGGGATGCGGCGTTTTCTGGCGCTGCCGTTGCCCGGGTATGACGGAGCTTCCCCACTCCAACTCATCGAACGTCGCCAATCGGGCGCCGTGCTGGCTGCATTGGCGGCCGATTATGACGGCATCGGACCGTAACTGCGGTGACAACACTTACCCCTCGCCCCTGGCAGGGATCGGTCTACCGGCATATTCCCGCAGGTTCGCCGTATGGGCCGCTCGACGCCCGTTTCGCCGGCGGTTCACGGGAAAACCGCTGGAACCGCGCGGGCGAACCAACGCTGGTCTTTGCCAGCGATCAGACACTCGCCATTCAGGAATTCACCTGGCATATCGCGCGTGATCGGGATGCGTCCCTGGCACCGCTTTATCGTACGAGGCAACTCTTCCAGATCGAACTTCAGCTCGACCGCGTCTTCGAACTGACGGACGCTGTCACCATCGACGCGCTTGGTATCGCGGATGCGCCAGCATGCTTCGATGACCGCGCGACGGCGCGTGCCACCGCCGGATTCCTGCGACACACCCGCCATGCAGATGGGTTGGTGGTTCCAACGTCGCTGGCGCCGGGCGATTCAACCCGTTGGAACCTGGTCGTTTTTCTCGAGCAGCTCCGTGATCCGTTGCATGTCATCGCCCGGAGCGTAACGCCGCTCGGAACCTTCCAGCTCGATCCAATGGCGTCCCCAACCAGCCAGGATTGATCGGCAGCAACGCCTGTCGACTGGCGCCATGGCAGAACGGGTCATCACTGGGACCCGCCTATACTGTGCGACTGATCGTCCGCCGCTCTGCGGGCAGCTTCATTCTCGGTAGTCGAAGGCGGCATCAGGTGGCGAAACAGATCGATTTGGAGACGCTCTCGCGTCGGGGACTCTCCACGCGGGCGGTACATGCCGGCGAGCGGATTCCCATGCCAGTCGAGCGCTCGACCACCACTCCTATCTTTTCCACCACCACCTTCATCCATCCCGAGATGGAATCGCTCGATGCGGTATTTGCGGGCGAACAGTCCGGATACAGCTACTCCCGTCATGGCAACCCGACCATCCGCGCGCTCGAGATGGCCCTCGCTTCATTGGAAGGGACCGAAGACGCGGTTGCTTTCGGAAGCGGCATGGGAGCGTTGCACGCCGCGATCCTGAGCTGCGTGACCGCTGGGTCGAAAATCGTGGCCTCGCGCGAGCTCTTCGGCGCAACCTATGCCCTGCTGCAAACCATCTTCGACTCGCTCGATGTCGAAACCGTGTTCGTCGATTCGCTCGATCTGGATGCGATTGGCAGCGCCATTACATCGATCCGGCCACGCGCGGTGCTGGTCGAGACCATCTCGAACCCGCTGCTGAACGTCGCCAACCTGCCTGTGATTTCCGAGCTGGCCCATTCGGTCGGTGCAACCGTCATCTGCGACAACACCTTCGCATCTCCGGTGCTGGTCAATCCCGCCAAGTTCGGGGTCGACCTGACCATGCACTCCACCACAAAATACCTGGCTGGCCACGGCGATGTGCTGGGCGGCGTCGTCTGTGGCACTGCCGAACGGATGGAAGATCTCGGCAAAGTCAGTCGACTGGCCGGCGGGGTGATCGGCCCATTCGAGGCCTGGTTAACGCTGCGAGGACTGAAGACCCTCCCGTTGCGCGTACGCCAGCAAAGCGACACCGCCAATCTCATCGCCGCGTGGCTGGCGCAACATCCCGCGGTCGATTGCGTCTACTACCCTGGCACATCCTGTTCACCGCAAACCGCTGCAATCTTCGAGGATGAACGACGTGGCGGCGTGGTCGCTTTCGAAATTGCGGACGCAGGTCGGGATGAAGTCTTTCACTTCCTCGATGCGCTGGAGGTCATTCTGCCGGGAACCTCGTTGGGTGATGTCTACAGCCTCGCGGTTTCGCCACCCATGTCGACCCATCGCGCATTGGACGAAGACGCCCAGGCCGAGATCGGCATTCGCCCCGGTCTCATCCGCCTCTCAGCCGGCATCGAAGATGTCGAAGATCTGATCGGCGATCTCGATCAGGCGTTGGCGCGCACGACGACCTGACCGCATATTTGGCCGGTATCGTTGAACTGCAGCTTTTGGCGCATGGCTCCTGCAGAGCAAACGCATATGCTTTGCAAGTTGGGAGCTGCCCAGCCTCGCACGAACTTACGAAAGGACACAAACGTGGCAGAAAACCAGGAAGTCTTGATCGGTCCAATTCAATTCATGACTGTGCTGCTGCACACTCCGAGCTGGGAGGGCCGCATCGCCGATGAGTTCCTCAAGCTGGAAGAAGCGGGACTCATCACCATCATCGATGTCGCCATCGTCGCGCGGCAGTCAGAGGAAGAATTCGACCTCATCGATATCGACAGCGAACTGCTTCCGGGACGCCCGTTGCTGGGGGCATTGATCGGTGGTCTGGTGGGGCTCGGTGCGGATGGCGAAGCGGGCATGGAAGCCGGCGCTGAGATCGGCATGGAAGAAGGCGTCGAGCTGGTCGACAGCGAAGAGCTCTTCGACGAAATGGCCGACGAGATTCCGATCGGCGGCATGGCCGCCGTCGTTGCCTTCGAGCAGACCTGGGCCCGCGGCCTGATGGGCGCGATCCGCGAGAGCAGCGGTGAGATTCTGTCTGACGAGATCGTCCATGCTGAAGACCTGATCGAAGCCGGTATCGAGCTTGGCGACGCCCTCTTCGGGGAGTAAACACCGTCTCTGGCGCAGCGTCTGATTTCCGACCGGACAATCTGAACTGGTGATCAGCGTGCGTGCGGAACGACCCGAAATCGTCTCGGGGCAGCTCCGCTCGCACGCTGTCGCGTATCCACGTCACCTAGCAGGTAACGGGAACCAACGCTGACGTGACGTTTTCGACCGTTACGAAAACCTCATCGAGATCGTTCACATACAAAATATTGAATTCCGCTGCGAAAGCCCCTAGCGGATCAGTCGTGACCTGCCGCCAGATCGGAGAGATCGGACTACCGGCCCGGTCTCCTCTAAATTGGATGTCATAGGTGCTGTTCGGCAGGAATCCTGCGAGTGTCGCGAAGGGCAGGCAATTATTGCCTGCCATCTCGGGCACAAAACTGAGAGAGATCGACGCAGGTAAACACGATCCGTCTTCGTGACAGACCATGTTCGCGTCACAACAGACGCTGCTGCCGCCCAAATTGCAGTCCACCAGCATCTCGCTGCAGATCTGATTCTCCATGCAGATCGATCGAGCGCAAACCCCTTCCTGGCAGTCGGTATCGCTTCGACACCACCCCGCTTCCCTGCACCCGAACTCTGCAGAACAACTCCAGCCCTCCGGGCAGCACTCCCCGCTGACCGCGCACCACTCCTGCGGTGATGGACAACACAGCTCCTCTGCATAGCACGTTCCGTAACAGCACGCGTTGTCACAGCACACCGCTTCCGCTGGGCAACAATCTGGGCCGCATCCCGCTCCCGACTGGCAAACGCAGGCCGTTCCATTCCAGACTTGCTGCCCCGGACAGGTGATCGGTTTGGGAGTCGGAGTCGGCCGCCGAGCCGCGTTGGCGGACCCAATCCCAACGCCAGTAACTGCCCCTCCCCCGATTGCCAGAAGTGCTTTCAGCACGCCGCGCCTGCTCTGTCCAGACGCAAACACTCGTGTCACCGAATCGAAACGCGGATCGTTCAACATGTCTCCCTGATTCTGTGTGATTGCTGCTCGCGGAATATCGGATCTGGGCCTTGCTCCCCAAACGCTCATCACCATACGGCAATGGGCTGTACAAGGAAACCCTTCTTTGGGAGGGTTCCGTACATTATCCGATCTGATCACCAAGGTCTGTCGTTAGACAGTTGTATCGCTCGCCGCGCCGCCGAACCTTCCCAATTCCGTGCAATCGATTTCGTCACACGGCGTTTCACATGTCCAGGACAACGCTTCTCCCCCCGTCCCGGCTGCGACTGCTGGAAGGCGCAGGCAGCGCTCGGCTCGTTCGATCCCGTATGCTGGCGGCTTAAGCCCGCAGGGTCGCTTTCCAATTCAGCTGGCCCTACATCCGCGAGATGCGCTATGTCAGCTTTGGATAAAAACTCCGAATCGGTATCTCACGAACGCGCTGTCCAGCTTTTTTCCATTCACGCCCTCATCTTCGCGATCGTGAATCTAATCCTGCTTGTCGTCAATCTGAGGAAGACTCCAGAATTTCTCTGGATCAAGTGGGTGCTCCTCGACTGGGGAGTCGGTCTGGCGACGCACGCCTGGCTGACATTTGGTCCCAGCTCACATCGACGGCATTAACCTTCCGGCGAACAATGGCGACTCGAAGGCATGCATGATGATGACGCTCTGTGCCACGTTTGGTAGCCAGAACTAACCACCCCTCCCGGGAGTACACCGATGCACGGTGGAGAGCGCCAGCGTCGCCACAGCCAGCACCAGCATTGTCTCGATACCGGATCCGGTGTATAGTAGCAATATCCCCCCACGAACCTGTCGTGGTCGGACGCCCGATCCATTGACCTGCACCTTCCGGTGCGACTTCCTGGGATCCGACACGAAAGGAATATCCATGCATCCCCCCCGGTCTGGGTGGGTGTGTGCCACAGCGGAAGCTCCGACGCCGGCCCCAGTGCCCGGCCAGTCGCAGCCGCAGCGCGCCACCAAAGCCCCGAAACCGCCTAAACCTCGCAAAGTCGAGAAGCGGCAAAAAGGCCGCAAGGGATAATTCACCTCACCGGCGGGACGACTGGTTCCCCGGTAAACCACATTCGAAAGGTCTCCATTCCAAATGGCAACAGGTACTATCAAAACCATCATTCCCGCAAAGGGCTTCGGTTTCATCTCCACAGACGGCTCGCGCAACTCCGAGCTCTTCTTCCATAGCTCTTCAGTGATGACCGGGGATTTCGATTCCCTCCAGGTCGGTCAGACCGTTACGTTCGAGCAGGAGCCGGATCCCCGCGACCCGAGCCGCTCACGCGCCAAGAACGTCCGCCTGGCCGAAGACGAGGGATAGTCTTCACCCGGACGTGGCCACTTCTCGGTGGCCACGTCCACCCCGTTCTGGCACTGGTTGCCAGAACGGGACCCTTCCCATCCTCCCTCCGCGCAGAACTCAAACGATGAGGAGGTGCTCTCGACGAATGAATGCACCCAAGAAACTCACTCCAATCGATCCCATCGCGGCCATGGAACAACGATTCACCTATCGTATCCATGAATATCTGGCAGATGGTCGAAACATCGACGCCGAGTTCACCCTCCCCGGGTTGCGCGGTTGGATGCTTTGCCAGAGTTGGCCAGATCCTCCAGAATCCCCCAAGCTGGAATGCCTTGCCGTCCTGAGTTGGACCGCAATTTGCAAGGTCGAATCCGATCCCGAACGTGAACGGGAGATTCGGCGCGAGTTGGCACGCCAGCTCGATTTCCTCGATGGCAGCAGCTCGGCAAAACCCCCGACATTGGACGCCGTTCTGTCGACAAAAGGTCGCAAAGGGGCGTACTCGAACTTGCGACAGGCAGCCGAGCCTGGTTCGACCCGCCGCGAATTCTGGGGATTGCCCCGATTCAATGCAGTCGAGAAGGTCCGCTAAGCGTCTCCCCCACATCGATCGACTGCTGATCTCTACGGCAGTCGACCCATCAAATCCACAGACGTATTGCTCAGTTCGAAATGTGTTCAAACTACATTCTTCAAATACCCAACGACACCGCTCTCTGGCGATAGTCTGATCCTCCCCTTGAGGAAACGATCGATCGCAGTCGGTTTCTTTATCAACCCCGAAAACGATGATTTGGCTACCGATAGCGACCTACACGAATTCGGTGAAGCAAGCGCGACGCCCGAATCGAGCCAGATGCAACGAGCAAATTGCGGCACCCCAACCCGACAGTTCCATGAGCAAGCGTGGCGTCACGCCGTGAGACGTCAACAGCCTGAATTAGACAGCCAGTGACCAGTGAGTCGCGATTTCAAGCCATTTCGATTATCTTTAGTAAGAACTGAGCAATAGCGGCTGACTCGAAGGCTGCACATGGAGTCGATACATGGCAAACACCTACCAGGACCTGCTGCAGAAGTCGCGGGCCGAGATCAAAAACATCGATTTGAACGACGCCGCACGATTGCGGCGTGACGGCGCGATCCTGATCGACATCCGCGAAGCGGACGAAGTCGAACAAGGAATGGTCGACGACGCGGTCCATATTCCCCGGGGATTTCTGGAGTCGCGCATCGAGCAAGTGGCAACCGACAAGTCCGCTCCGGTTGTCGTCTATTGCGCCGGTGGGGCGCGATCAGTGTTCGGCGCAAAGGCGTTGGAGCAACTGGGGTACACGAATGTCGCCAGCATGGATGGTGGCTTCAACGCCTGGAAAACCGCCGCCCTCCCCTGGTCGAAACCGGCCAGCTTCACCCAGGAACAGCGCCGCCGCTACAGCCGGCACTTCCTCCTGCCGGAAGTCGGCGAGGCAGGTCAACAGAAACTGCTCAACACCAAAGTGATGCTGATCGGGGCCGGCGGTCTCGGTTCGCCGGCGGCGCTCTATCTGGCCGCGGCCGGTATCGGGACGCTCGGCATCATCGATGATGACATCGTCGATGACAGCAACCTTCAGCGGCAGATCGCGCATACCACTGAGCGTATCGGTATGCCCAAGGTCGAGTCGGCCAAAATAGCCATCCAGGCGCTCAATCCCGAAGTCAAGGTGATCACCTACCAGACCCGTCTGGACAAAGAAAACATCCTGGGTATCTTCGAGGATTACGACATCATCCTGGATGGCACGGACAACTTCTCTACCCGGTATCTCATCAACGATGCCTGCGTGCTCCTCGGCAAACCGAATGTGCATGGGAGCATCTTCCGCTTCGAGGGACAGGCGACCGTTTTCAACCCGCCGGCCGGTCCCTGCTACCGTTGCATTTTCCCCGATCCACCGCCGCCCGATCTTGCCCCCAACTGCGCGGAAGGCGGTGTGCTGGGCGTGCTTCCAGGGACCATCGGTATGATCCAGTCGACCGAAGTGCTCAAGCTCGCGCTCGGGATCGGTACTCCGCTCACCGGCCGTCTCCTGATGTACGACGCACTGGAAGAGGAATTCCGCGAGCTGAATCTCGACCGCGATCCAGCTTGCCCGATGTGCGGCGAGCACGGCCCCAAAACGCTCGACGATATCGAATACACCGAGGTCGGTTGTTTCGTTCCGGCCCTGGCCGGCGCGGCCGCATAACCCCCGAAACCGTCGAACACCCAAAGGCCCGATCCATTCAGGATCGGGCCTTTCGTTTCTTCTCTTGCAAGCCGATCGCCCGGTTGCCTGCTCAAATAATCTCGATCTCGACCTCTTCGACCGGTGCATCGTCGTAGGGGATGCGAAACGCTTTCATGTAGGGATCGGCATCGCGCTTAATGGAAGCGACGATGTAGACAATCGGTCCCCAAATCCCCTCACGCGCAACCTGTTCATCGGTTGGCGAGAAGTACGCCTCGGTTTCAGGATGCGAGTGATAGATCACGAGCGGAAGCTGGCCGCGTTCGTCCATCTTCTCGCCGACTTCGACGTTCTCGGCCGGATCGTCGGCATAGGCCTTGTCGATCTTGGAGGTATTGACCATCCGGTAAAGGTCGACGAGCTCGTCGCCGACACCGCCGATCATCCCCATGCACTCGCGGGGATATTCCTCCTGACCGTGCGCGAAGATCTCGTCGCGCATCGCGGCCGGCAAGCGTACTACCGTCATCAGCAACCGCCCGCCATGGCGGGCACGATGCCAACTTCGTCGCCGTCCTTGATGGCGGTGTTCATGCCATCGAGCTTGCGCACGTTGTTCCCATTGACGAAAACATTCACAAAGCGGCGAATCTCACCATCGTTTTCGACGATGCGATCTCTCAGCCCGGGATAGGCGGTATCGAGGTTGCCAATCAGCTCGGCTATCGTGGTGCCACCGGCAGTCACTTTCGCTTCGCCAGCGGTGTAGCGGCGCAGCGGGGCGGGAATGAGCACGAGCACATTGGTTGTCGTTGACATCGGTTTACTGTCCTTTGGTTCTAGACGGTCACAATCGACCGTTCCTTCAACTCCATAACTCAGTGGAAACGTATTTGTCCCCGTCATCGGGCGCAATGAACACAATCGTGGCCGGCTCTCCTGCCTCGGCACATTCCCGCGCGATACGGACCGAACCAGCCAGCGCGGCCCCGGTAGAGATTCCCGCGAAAATGCCTTCGACTCGGGCGAGCTCCCGAGAGAACGCATAGGCATCATCCGTATCGACCCCGATTTGCACATCGGGCAGGCGATCGTCGTAGATCGACGGCACGATGGCCGTGGGCATGTGCTTCAGTCCTTCGATCCCATGGAATGATTCCGCTGGTTGAACTGCCACCAGGGTGACATCTGGTCTCTGTTCGCGCAGGTATCGTCCGGTGCCCATCATGGTGCCGGTGGTTCCGAGCCCGGCCACGAAGTGCGTGATTCGCCCCTCGGTTTGGTCCCAAACCTCCGGGCCGGTGGTTTCGTAGTGCGCGCGCGGATTGGCGGGGTTTCGGTATTGATCGGCGTAAAAGTAGTCGAGCGGTTTGCTGGCCGACAGCTCGCGGGTCAACAGAATGGCGCCGTTCGAGCCTTCATACGGATCGCTATAAACAATGCTGGCGCCGTATGCCGTCAGGATGGCTTTGCGCTCGCTCGATGCGCTTTCAGGAATGACCAGCTCGACCGGAAACCCCAACGCTGCGCCGAGCATGGCATACGCGATCCCGGTGTTTCCCGAAGTCGCATCGAGCAGGGCCCGGCCATCGCCAAGCTGTCCGGAGGCAAGTCCCTCCCGCACGATTGCCAGCGCCGGGCGGTCTTTCACCGAACCACCAGGGTTCGCCCACTCCGCTTTGAGCCAGAGTTCGATTGACGGCGGCAGGCCGATTCGTTGGGCGAATCTGCTGAGACTGAGGAGCGGGGTATTGCCAATAGCTTGCACCACCGCTGGGTCGCCACCGGATATGCCGCCAAAGACCGGACGCACCCGGGCAGCGCTTGTATTTGTCTGCTTCGGAACCGCAACCACGCTGTACCGCACTCCTGGGCGACGCTCATTCCTGAGTTCACCATCGACTACTCAGTCTATTGTCGCACGAGATGGTTACGGATGGTAAGTCGAACAGGCAGATGTATCGAAAACATACCCGGTTACGTTTCAGGTTGTCTCATCTGAAGACAGCAGCCAAGGATGAAATCGACCTTCAGGCGGGCATGACCGCTTCTGCAATGGTCAGCTCCATCGGCTATGGACCGTCTGGAGGGACCGATCGTGCTACCAATCGGGGGAATACGAACCAAAGCCCGAGATAGAGCACCAGAATCCCTCCGGCGATCAACGCGCTCACCACGCGATTGAAGATGACGATGTGGGTAACGAGATAGATTTCGAGTGTGAGTGCAACGGCTAACGGCGCGGTTGCTGCATTGAGCTGAAGGGTAGCAATACGTATGAACCTGCGTGTCGCTGCTTCGCGCTCGACTTGAAGATCGAGGGTCGCCGGCGCCATCAGGAGTGCAATGGTGACAGCGATCAGGAGAAGTGCTAGCAGATGAATACGCTGGTCCCACACACCCAGGCGATCCTGAAATGTTCTGTTGAACACCACCACGAGCTGAAATCCAAACAGCGTAACGGCGCCCGGCAACAACATGCGAGATTCCTGGAAAATATGCTCGGTCACCTCAGCGACTGAGAGTTGCTCCACGGGCTCCTTTCCATTGTGCTGCTGGTCGTCCTTAGGCATGCTCCTATCGATCCTTTCCAAAATGCAGTCACTCAATTCTGCTGGTTGGACCGCCACCAGAGTGACCCGGCTTCTCTTCGCGCAGGAACCTTCCGGGGCATGTTCTGCCCCTGGATTCGCTCTTAAGCCTCTGCACCAGTGGTTTCGAGCGTCAATATGCATCGCTCGAGACAATGCTAGCGCCATTTGTCGTCAGGATGGCTTTACGCTCGCTCGATGCGCTATGCGAAATGATCAGCTCGACCGGCACTTCCAAAGCCCGACCCCAGGTGTCCGGAGATGAGTTCCCCCCGCACGATTGCCAATACGGAGCAGTCTTTCACCGAGCCACCGAGATCCCGCTACTCCATCAGAATCGGGACGGGCGAGGATTAATTCGGACTAAACCATCGTCTCTTCAGTTACTCCACAGAGGGTGCAACAGCAGTCGTTTTGCTTCCGTATCAGTCGTCGTATTGCGCGCGCGCGCTCACCCTCCCGCCCGAAGCGGACGGAAACGAGACGCGATTCTTCCAAAATTCGTGCCGTTCGAAAATGGGGCGCTTTGGCCGGCTGGTCCATTTGCAACGTGCATTTCGAGTCGGTATCCTGCAGAAGATCGGAAGTCCCGGATAACGTCTTACCATCCGGTTCATCGTTGAAGGAAGATCCATGAACGAGCGCCCATTTGATGCATTCACACGTGAGATGTCAACTTCCAGGAGTCGGCGAGCGACACTGAAATCGTTAGCCGGACTTGGGGCCGCGGCGGTCGGAATCACCCAGCGTGACCATGCCTCGGCCGCACGACGTGGTTTTTCCGGCCCGAACTTCTCCCGTCTCACGTGTCCAGCCGGTGCAGTCTCCAACGGAGAGACGTGCCAGTGTTCCAATGAGCTCTCGCCTTGTCTCTCGGGAGATACCGGAAAATTGGTCTCATGTTGCCAGGCAAACGACGTTTGCTGTTTCGATGGAAGCTGCGTCCCACCCGAGCAATTCTGCGCCTTCTAACACACGGACGGCGACTGTCGGGTCCGTGAGCCATTGCTCGTCGCGGAATCTCGCATCAGACATTCCGCCGTTCAACGTACCTGCCACGCAGAACCTGCTGATTTCTTTGTGCCCGCTTGCGAAGCCGAGCGTTCCCTTGTAGCGTTGCGCGACAAGGCGAATGGCGTTCGTAACGAAGGAGTAACAAGTTGGCGACCAGTGGCGCTCGCAAGGTAATCGTGACCTGTGCCGTAACCGGGGCGGTGCATGTACCGTCGCAATCGCCGCATCTGCCGGTGACTCCCGAACAAATCGCCGATTCAGCCATCGGCGCGGCGGAAGCAGGGGCGGCGATCGTCCACCTGCATGCGCGCCATCCCGAAACCGGCAAGCCAACCCCGGAGCCCGACCAGTACCTCACCTTCATTCCTGAGATCAAGGAACGCTGTAACGCAATTATCAATATCACCACCGGTGGCGGTCAGGGTATGACCCTGGAAGAGCGCACCGCCGCGGCGCGACGGCTCTCCCCAGAAATGTGCTCGCTCAATATGGGTTCGATGAATTTCGCCCGCTATCAGATGGCGACGCGCATCAAGGAATTCAAGAACGAGTGGGAAGCCATCGACCTCGAGGCCTCGCGCGACTACATCTTTCGCAATACCTGGGCCGACATCGAACGGATCCTGAAAGATCTCGGCGAAGGACACGGGATTCGTTTCGAATTCGAGTGTTACGACATTGGGCATCTCTATAACCTGGCCCACTTCGTCGATCGGGGTCTGATCAAGCCGCCGTTCTTCGTGCAAACGATTTTTGGCATCCTCGGTGGCATCGGCACCGATCCGGAAGATTTGATGCACATGCGCCGCACCGCCGATCGTCTGTTCGGCGACGACTACGTCTGGTCAGTGCTCGGCGGCGGCCGCCACCAGTTCAATCTGGTGACCATGGGCGCCATCATGGGGAGCAACGTACGTGTCGGGCTGGAGGACAACCTCTATCTCGGCAAAGGCGAGCTCGCGGAAAGCAACGCTGCACAAGTCGGCAAGATCGTCCGCATCCTGAACGAGCTTTCGCTCGACATCGCTACCCCAGACGAAGCCCGCGAAATGCTGCACACCAAGGGAGCGCACCAGGTCGGGTTCTAGCGCACGCGGGTTCCGTAGCTTTCCAGCTTAGGAGCCCGCCACAGCGCAATCAGGAACAGAGCCGAGCAGACGATCGTGCGCACTGCCACTCAGGCAGTGCCGGATCAATTAGGGACACTCAAGCTGATCGTGTGTCATTGATCGCAAGTTCATTGGCGCGGTTGGCAATACGCCGGAACGCGTCATACAGCGCATCCGGACGGCGGATTTCGAATTGGCAGTTGGCGAAGAGCAGGGTGAGGGCCACTTCCTCCAGGTCATCGGAGCCGCGCTTCATGATGGTGCCGTCGCCCTCGGGAATGAGCTCGGCGTACGCCACTGGAAAACGGCGCAGCGCATCGTCGACGGTCAGATCGAGCCAGACCTCGACCTTGTAGTCATCTGACGCGTACGCGAGTCCACGATAGACGAACTCCTTCATGTCGAAGCTTTGAGGCGGCTCGAACGTTTCCTTTTCCAGCTCGATACTGGCGATCCGGTCGACCCGGAAGAGCCGTTGCCCTCGGCGCAACGTGCAGTACGCGCCCAGGAACCAGCGACTGTTGTGCAGCATGAGTCCATATGGCTCGATCGTGCGCACGGTAGCGCGGCCGTCGTGCCGCTGGTAGGCAATCCGCGTGCAGCGATGTTGGTAGATCGCCATCGCCAGCGTCGAAAGTATGGTCGAATCGGCATCGACCGTGCGGCGCGGGCGTTCCAGCACCATGGCGGTGCGTACAGCGTTGACCCGCTCGCGCAAGTGCAAGGGCAACACCCGCTCCAGCTTCGATTTCGCGCTTTCGGCGGCCGGGGCAATCGTTGCCAGTCCGATCGAGCCCAGCGCGTCCAACCCGATGGAAACCGCCAGGGCTTCGTCGGCGTCGAACATCAACGGCGGAATGCGAAACCCAGGCTTCAGTCGATAAAAGCCGCCCGGACCGCGGGTCGATTCGACCGGAACGCCCAGGTCCTGCAACCGCATGATGTAGCGCTGCACGGTGCGATCACTGACCTCCAAATGCTCGGCCAGCTCTTTCCCAGTGACGCGCTCACGCGCCTGCAACAGCTCCAGCACCGTCAATACCCGCATCGATGGGTCGTACATATGTTCCACATTCCTGCAAAAGGCGACATGTCTTGTCGGGTATTCCGCATAGGATAGGAGTATCTCCCGATCGTTCGCAACGGTCGGGAGATTTGGTCCCCCAACCAATGTGCGAGATGGCTCCGCAACCCATCTCGATCGGGAATCGCCGCGATACGCCGGCGAATCGAACAGAACGGAGGACGACGATGCAATACGGAATGCACCCCGCCATCGAGCTTCAGCGTGTGGAACGAGAATTGCGAGATAACGCGCTCAAATACCACTATCTGGTTGTCGATGCGCGGCTCCGCAATCGACAACTTACGTGGCTGTCGAGCCTGACCGCATCGCTTCGCGCCCTCCTCGCACCCCGGCCTGTCTTGCGCGAGGAGCGCGGGGTCTAGCCAATCGCACCGCCACCGTACCCGGTCCGCGCACTTCCTCTCTCACCTGGGCGGACTGAACCCTTCCTTCGCTTGCCGGCACGCCCCCGCGTGTCCGACAGGGAGGAAGGGTTGGTACCGGTGGAGAATTGACAATAACCCGCAGGCGGCGCACGATACCTGTGCAATGTATCGTCAAGACGATCGTGGGAATGGATCCGCCGGTTCGCTACCGGACGTCCCTGAATTCCCCACCTACCCATCTGAATTTTTCGAGCACCTTCCAAACGCCGCGCGCGGCGTTCCACGGCCGAGCACACCCCTGCTCGACCGCGACCGGGAGATCGCACAGTTGTGCGCGTTGCTGCGCTCCCCGAATGTGCAACTCGTGACCATCACCGGTCCGGGTGGAGTCGGGAAAACGCGACTTGCCCTGGAAGTCGTCAACCAGACAGCGGCGCATTTTCCAGACGGAGTTATCGCGATCTCGCTCGCCCCGGTTCGCGATCCCGCTCACGTCCTGACTGCCATTGCCCGCGGCATGGGAGTTCAGCTTTCAGGGACGCTCGACTCCGCGTCCCAATTGGCCGCCAGCCTGCATGAGCAACGGTCGCTCCTGCTGCTGGACAACTGCGAGCAGGTGATCGAGTCTGCGACAGATATCGCGTCCCTCTTGAGCAACTGCCCGCAGCTCACCGTGCTAACCACCAGCCGCGCTCCGCTGCGGCTGGACGCCGAACACCTCATCCATGCCATGCCACTTTCCGCAGGCATGTTACCCCTCACCACTGAGGGCGTTCTCCCAGGCGCCGTGCAACTTTTCATTGCGCGTGCCAGGCTCGTCGAGCCGACGTTCACACTCGATGACCGAGATCTGGCAGCCATCCAGGAGATTTGCCGCCGCCTCGATGGTCTTCCGCTAGCGATCGAGCTGGCTGCCGCGCGCATCAGCGCGGTTTCGCCGCGCGAGCTACTGGAACGCATGGATCCAAGACTACCCATGCTGGCGCACGGCAACCGCGACCTCCCCGAACGCCAGCAAACAATGCGCTCCACCATCGCCTGGAGTTATGACCTGCTTTCCGAAGACGACCAACGCCTCTTTCGTTCCCTCTCGGTCTTCGTGGGCGGTTTTCGGCTTCCTGCGGCCGAGGACACGCTCACCAGCATCTACGTGGCCACGGGGCAGCCACCTCCGAGCGATTCAGGACATCGTCGATTCGCTCGGATCACTCATCTCGAACAATTTGCTCTACAAGGAAATGAGACGAAACCACGATAGCCGCTATGCAATGCTCGAAGTCGTGCGCGAGTTCGGGCTGGAGATGCTTGCAAAACACGACGAGCTTTCGATCGCGCAACGCGCCCACGCCGCCTGGTATGCCTCCATCCGCGAGTGGCTCGACCCCAACCGGTTCTCGCCGGGCGAGCGCTTCATCGACCATCTCTGGGATATCGATGCCGAGCATGCCAATATTCGAGCGGCCCTTACGTACAGTTCGTCACACGGCGACGCCCATCGTGTCCTGGAAATTGCAGGGAACAGCGCCGTCTTCTGGCACCATCGCGGTTTTCTGAGCGAGGGAAGAGGCTGGCTCGAGCTGGGCCTGGCTACTGCTTCGGACCCTCCGGCGGAAACGCGGAGTTGGGGACTCACGGGCCTGGGCCTGATTCGCTGGACACAGGGGAACTCCAGCGACGTGGATCCTCTCCTGTTCGAGGCACTGGAGATTGCGGAAACGCTCGCGCACCCCGAGCTTCAGGCGCTCTCGCTTCACATTCTGGCCCTCGTCTCCATCAGCAATGGCGACTTCGAGCGAGCTCGCGGGCGAATCGAATCGGCACTTACGCTCTGGCAAACACTCGAGCTCCCGTCTGACGAGGGAATGGCGCTGCATATCCGGAGCTGGTTGCCACTACGCACGGGGGCTCCAGATCACCGCGCAGCCGACGCGCAGCGCGCCCATACGATTTTCGAATCGATCGGGCACCCGTCAGGCTCAGCGTTTGCGTTGCACCGGCTCGGTTGCCTGGCGCTCGAAGCCGGGGATGACCGATATGCATTTGACTGCTTCGCACGCTCGATTTCGGCGTGGCTCAGTATCGACGAGCGCTGGGCGATCGCACGTTCGATCGTCATGGCTGCCGAGCTGGCGACACGGCATGGCCGATTGCAGGAGGCCGGCATCTTGCTGGGAGTGATCGATGCCCGGCTCCGGGCCTCAAACGCCAACCTTTCCCCCGAATACCGCCACGTCTACGACCGGGTGGACTCCGCCGTGAATGCTCGATTCCGCACTGTCGAATACCAGTCAATACTCCAGATGGGGAATCGTCTCACTGCCGCAGAAATCGAAACGACGATGCACACGCTTGAAACACGTCTCTTCGAGCGAGCCGTGCTGACCCAACGGGAAACCGAAGTGCTCTTGCGCATCGCGTCGGGTGCCACCGACCGAGAGATTGCCGACGCACTCTTCGTCAGCCCACGCACGATACATACCCATGTCAGCCACATTCTGACCAAACTGGACGCCACGTCTCGGCGGGCAGCGGTGAAGCGCGCCCTGGAGCTCGGATTGTTACCGTCAAATTGACCCTCGAAATCAGTATTCGTTACGGATGTGCTCTCTGCACCGTCTCCTCACCCTAGACAGTGCGTCAACGTGGCGTTCGTCTCGATCTGAAGCAGAGGAGTGCAATCATGTCTGAATCCCGACCGACTCCTGCAAATCGTCGACAGGTGCTCGCCGCCATGGCCATGGGTGGCAGCGGATTGGCGCTTGCGTTGGCAGGGGCGCCAATCCGCGCTCTTGCTCAGGAAGCACCCGACTACTCGAGCCATCCGCTCACAGGAATCTGGCTCGCGATGGCGAATCCAGCTTTGCCAGAGAACCCGCAATTTCCGGCTCCCAGTGTCTTCACGGCGGATGGGTACGTGGTCCTATCTTTCCCGCCGATCGGCATCGGAGCCAATGGACCGGTCATCCAATCGAGCCCTGTTGGCATCTGGGAACCTTACGACGATCAAACTGGGCATTTCACCGTGGTGCAAACACAATCAGCCCTCGACGGAACATATGTCGGTAGCGTTACGATCAACGGCTACCCCAGCGTTCAGAGCGGAGACATGACCTTCGTCGACCGAATCGATTTGACCCACATAACCATTCGAGATGCGAGTGGCGCGGTTGTGGCGGAGCCTCCCCCGGATGCCAGCGGCCGCCCGGTCACCGGCATTCGCATGGCGGTCGACGCCGCCGGTTTCCCGGAAATGGAGTCGGAAGGGTCCCCCTCACCGGAGGCATGAACAGCCAGGTCGACCTTAGTAGCGTCACAAATGTCGACCCACTACGTTTTCGTATGCAGAGACGGGTCCGCTGTTTGTGGCAATCCTGTGCTTTCCGTCTCCGTGATCAACCGCGAATCGCGCCATTACAATTGGCGCGATTCGTTCGTCGGCTCTCGCTACCTGGTCTTCGCCTCAGCCGTTTGACTCTCTGTGGTCGATACCTGGATCAATCGCGTGCATCACCCAAACTCGACCCGGCGGTTGCAGAGCTCCGAGCCTGCACGTGCTCTAGCAATTCCGACATCAAACCGTTCGTTGCGCAATCGCGTCAATTCATGCGATTCAGGAGAAGTGAGAGCGGTAGCAGCACAACCGTCGAGCAAAGGAGGAGCAGCATTGCTCTCCACCACCCGATGTCCAGCGACGCGCGAATCGCCACCAACGAGGCAATCAGGGTCCAGAACAATCCGATCGCGGCCAACACGCTGCCAACCGCCGGAACCAACTCCAACAACCCGAAGACGATCAGGGGCGCGCTGGCAAAACCCAGCGGTGCGGCGATCGAACGCCATGAGCTCGGGCGGCTGGAAAAGCGATTCCACAAGATCCAGATGATCGCCGTTTGCGCTGCCCAGATGAGCAACCCCCAACCGGCGTCGAGCACAGCCCCGGCCAGCGCGGCGAGAACGCTACTCTCCCGGGCAATGGGATAGTCCGCCCAGTTCACATCGAAACTGAGCCCAGGCGATTCGCCATCCACCAGGTAGACGATGGCACTCGCCAGCGAGCCAAGCAGAATCACCGCGATGGCTTGCGGCAACGCGGTTGGCGAATAGGCAAGCTCGCGGTACGTGTCTCCTCGGAGCCGCAACGCTCCGGCCACGCGCTCGCCGAACGATTGCCAGCTCATCTGGCCCGGCTGGTTCATCGAATCCTGACTAGAAGGCTACTGAAGCGATGAGGATGCAGGTGCAGAGTAGTACCCCCAGGATGATGCTCAAGCCGATCCAGGAAATCAAAATGAGGGCGAATGACCTCAGCTTACTCACCCGGAAGGTTTCGCTCATTGCCACGATCTGGGCCGCGAACGCCCAGAGCCCAACGATGCTCCCGACCACAACACCGAGAATCGGAATCGGGGTCAGAATGATCAACAAGCTCGGCGCTGACGCGAATCCAAGTGGCCGTGCGACCTCCTGCCACTGCATATTTGTTTCCGGGGATTTGAGCAACTTGGTCCCGACAAAGCGAAACAACAATGAGGCCACGACCAGGGAGATAAGCGCCAAAATGGCAATCACGATCCCCGATGCCAATGGCCCCAGGAACGAGTCTGTCACTTCATAGGTACGATTATTGATCTCAAAACTCTGACCGCGCACGTCGGCGAACTGTGAGATACCTGACAGGAGGCCGGTGACGGCCACGATTCCCGTGGCCTGCATCATCGCGCTCGGATCTCGGCGCACCTCGTCGAAAATCGGCCGGCTCAGCTTGACGGCGCCGATGATGCGTTCGACGAATGAATGCGATGGTTGGACTGGAGTCGGCGTTGGTGTCGTCGGCAAATAGTCCATTGTTCGCTCCCATGCTCAAGAAACTGCTTCGTCGCTTCCACGCGGCGACGTGCGCAATCATGCCAGATTGCGACACGCAATCCTGTGCCACACCTTCTGTCCAAGGGATTCAGCGGCTGGACGATCGACGAGTCTATCGTCGCTTACGTCACTCCCACGATTGTTCCATCTGGCAGCAGATCGAAATCGTTCGATCCAGGGTGCCGCCCCAGACCGGGCATGAGATTGATGGCTCCACATACCGGGACGATGTACCCCGAACCCGCGTAGAGCAGCAAATCACGAATCGTGAGCTTGCCAGCTTTCGCCTTACCGGCTTCGCCCGCGTTTCCAGAAAAGGAATATTGCGACTTCGCCATGCAAATCGGAAGGTGCCCGAATCCTGCCTGCTCGTACCGCGCCAGCGCATCGAGCGCTCCCTGTTGATATTCGATCTCGCCAACTCCATACATCGCTGCGGACACCTTGCCGATCTTTTCTGGCAGGGAATCGTCGTCGTTATAGAGCCGAACTGGCAGCGGATCGCTTTGCGGTACCGACATAATCAACCGCGCCAGATCTTCCGCACCCGCCCCGCCCTGCCCATACACATCCGCTATCGACACGCCAAAGGCGCCGGCCGCCATCGCCGCTTGCATGACTGCCTGCATTTCCGCCTCGGTGTCTGAGGGATAGCGATTGATCGCCACCACCGCCGGAATACCGAACCGCGCCACATTAGCAAGATGATCCGCGAGGTTGTGCAGACCATCGGCGAGATTTCCGAGATGTTCCTCCTCGATCATGCGGTCAAGCGGCCGCCCAGCCTTGATGTCGTACTGGCCCGATTGCGCCTTCAGCGCGCGAATGGTCACCACCACCAGCGCCGCGTCGGGCCAGAGTCCGCTCATATGGCACTTCACATCGCAAAACTTCTCGAAACCCAGGTCGCTGCCGAACCCGGCCTCGGTGATGACCAGATCCGACAAGCCAAGTCCAATCTGGTCGGCGATGATGGACGAGCAACCGAGCGCCACATTCCCAAATGGTCCGGCATGCACCAGTGCGGGACTGCCTTCTTGCGTTTGCACCAGATTCGGACTGAGGGCATCTTTCATCAGCACCGCCATTGCCCCGGCGGCGCTGATTTCCTCGGCCGTAACCGGCTTACCGTCCCCGGTCCAGCCAACGACGATTCGTCCCAACCGCGAACGTAGATCGGCATAGTCGCTCGCGAGCGCCAGGATGGACATCACTTCACTTGCAGCGGTGATTTGAAAACCGGTCGTCCGCGCGGGACCATTCTTGGCCCCCAGGCCGCTTTCGATCTGCCGCAGCGCGCGGTCGTTCATGTCGATAACACGCGGCCAGGTGACGGTTTCGATTCCCAGCGCGTTCCCCTGGTGCAGATGGTTGTCGAGCATCGCCGCGCAGGCATTGTGCGCCGCCGTGACCGCATGACCGTCTCCAGTGAAGTGGAGATTCATATCCGCGACCGGTTCCAGGGTGGACTTCCCGCCCCCGGCCCCACCGCCCTTGATGCCAAAGGTCGGGCCCATCGAGGATTGCCGCAATGCCACAATCGACGTCGCACCGATCCGCTGGCATCCCTGGGCCAGGCCGATGGCCATGGTGGTCTTCCCCTCACCAAACGGGGTGGGCGTAATCGAAGTAGCCACCACATAGCGTCCGCGCGTTTCGCTGGGACGGTCGCGAACATCGAGATGAATCTTGGCTTTAAACGGTCCATACAGATCGAGATCGTCTGGGGTGAGCCCGACTTCGGCGGCAACATCGACGATTGGACGCATGGAGGAGATTGACCTTTCGCATTGATTCCAGACCGGCCGGAGTGCCTATTCCGAAGAGAGCATGCCACGACGCGGCCACCTCGCGGCGGCGGAAATGAAAAACGGCGGGAGAGGCGCCGTTGCCCCTCCTGCCGTTCGAAGTATCGGGATGCGCCAGGAACTAGACTCCCGGGTTTTCCGCGTTGTAGATCGAGAACGGACCCATCACGATGCGCAGGGCGCCCGTGTCCGGTCGAGTCGGGTCGGCTTCGATCGTGTAGGTACCCAAACGACCCGCCTCGAACGACTCGCCCTCGACGCCCTGGATGGCGCCGGTCGACAACAGGTAGGAGGCGTAGTAGGTCAGGTAACCAAGATCAACAAAGCTCCAGAGCGCGAACTCAGGGGCGCAGCCATTCTCGATATACGAGACCATCTCGGTCGGATCGCCCAGCCCGGAGACCTTGACCGTGTCGCAGAGACCCTCGTCCTGCATTGCCTTCGCCGCAGAGACGATACCCACCGAAGTTGGAGCCATGATCAGTTCCATCTCGGGGTACTTGTCGATCAGTGCCAGCGCCTGCTCGTAGCTCTTTTCTGACTGGTCGTCGCCATAGACGGTTTCGAGCAGTTCCAGATTGGCATATTCGTCGGTCGCAAGCGCGGCCTCCAGGGAAGCGATCCAGGCGTTCTGGTTGGCAGCATCCGGGGAAGCCGAGAGAATGGCGAACTTTCCGCCGTCCTCACCCAGAATCGATCGGGCCATATCGGCCATCACCTTGCCGGTCTCGTCGAAATCTACCTGCGCAACGAAGAGCGATTCGCCTTCGCCACTGGGAATCTGCGAGTCCCAGGTAACCACTTTGGTGCCGGCTTCCTGCGCGGCGACCGCAGCGGGCGCGATCTGGTCGCCGGAGTTGTTGGAAAGCATGACCACGTCATAGTCGCCAGTTGGCGCGTTGGTCACGAATTCGATCTGTCCCGCAACGCTGTTCTCAGCGGTCGGTCCAACAAAGTCGAGCTTGCCTGGATTTTCCAGCTCCGCGTGTGCTTCCTGCGCTCCCTGGTTCGCCTGATCGAAGACAGCGATCCCCAGGAACTTCGGCAGGAGCATCATGTTGATCTCCTGACCTGGCGTTCCAACGGCGGCATCGCCGACCGGACTGGCTACCGGGCTCTGCGCGGCAGCTACGGTTGTCGCGATGGCCGGCAAGAATGGGCCGACCGCGGCTGAGATCACAAATGTTCGTCGTTTCATTCAGCGTTTCTCCTTGATCGTCGTCGAATCGGAAGTTCGTAAACCCATGTTCACGAGTGTGCGGGACACCTCCTCTCAACTCACTCCTGGCGCGGTCGTTTCCGCGCGCGGCGTCTGAAATTGCGAATCGGTCGGTGTACGGCGGAAGCGTCCTTGCGCCCGCGACACCATGTTCGGAATGAGCACAGAAAGAATAAGCAGCAATCCAATGACGCCAGTTTGCGTATTGCCGGTGATACCACCAATCGTCATGCCATTGCGCAGGTTGAGCACCAGCACGATCGAAAGGAGCACCCCGACCATCGATCCGACACCACCGAAGATGCTGACACCTCCCAGCAGGACGATGGTAATGATGTCGAGCTCGAATCCTTGCGCGGTACTCGCACGTACCGCGCCCAACCGGGCGGCGAACAGAATCCCCGCCAGTGCCGAGATGAATCCGCTCATCGCAAAGATGATGATGCGCGTCCGCACGACCGGTACGCCCGAGAAAACGGCCACCGGCGCGCTACTACCGATGGAATAGACTCGGCGCCCGAAGCCACTGTAGTGCAACACCACAATCGCAATTGCCGCCAGGACGACGAAAAGCATGATCGAAAACGTAATGGGGCCAATAATGCCCTTCTGACCCAGGCGGGTGAACCATCCGGGGAAACCGGCCACCGAGTTGTCCTCCACAAGCACCTGTGCCAAACCACGATAGCCGATATATCCCGCCAACGTAACAGCCAGCGAGTTGATACCCACTTTCGCGACGAAGAAGCCGTTGATCGCACCCAGTCCCAGCCCAACTGCGAGCGCCACCACGACAGCCAGCGCCATGTTCATACCGGACTCGTTGAGCCTCGCGATCACTGCCGCCGAGAGTCCCATCAACGACGCAACAGACAGGTCGATTTCGCCACTGATGATGACGAACGCCATGATCAATGCCACGATCGCTTTCTCGATACTGAGCTGGAAGAGGTTCGCCTGATTCTGCGCAGTCAAATAGTTTGAGACCTGCGTGATGTTGTAGGTCAACACGACCAGCAGGAAGACAACCAGCAACGCTTCCCAGCGACGGAGATAGCGTTTCGCGTCAATCCGCCCCATCGGTCCTCCCTTCCATGGCCAGCCGTTCTGCGGCTTTGTCGCGACGGCGGGTGTTCACCCACGCCTCGCGCAGCTTGCCGAGTAGCACGGCGTCGACTGTAATCGCAATCAGGATCAGGAGACCAAGAATGGCATCCTTCACGAACTCGCTGAGACCCGACCAACGAAGCAAGCTCTGCTGCAAGACCTCGATCAGGACCACGCCGAGCAAAACTCCGAAGATGGTCCCCTGACCGCCGAGGATACTGACGCCACCGACCACGACTGCGGCCACGACCTGGAGCTCCAGCCCTTGCGCCGCCGTCACCGTGATGTTGCCAAAACGCACCAGGTACATGAACCCTGCCAGCCCGGCCAGTCCGCCGCAAATGACAAACGCAGAGAAGACACTGCGTTGCGCGGGGAGACCGGCCATTTTGGCCCCATCAGGATTCGAACCGATGGCATAGAGCCGCCGCCCAAACGGCAGAAACCGCAACACCAGATAGCCAGCGATGACCACGATCAATGCAATGCCAACCATCAGGCGCAAGTCGTAGTCCTTGAACGTCCCCAGAGACTTGCTGGGAAGTGTTCCGATCCAACTGGGCAGATCGCCGGTCGTAACTGTTTTGGCCCCGGAGATCTCCACGAGCACCACACGGTAGATCGCCAGCGTTCCGAGCGTGGTGATGATCGCCGGCACTCCACCGTATGCCACCAGCAGCCCGTTGATAGCGCCCAGCAGGCACCCGATCAAAATCGACAGCAGCGCCGCAACCCACGGCGAAACGTCGTTCTTGGTCAGAAACGTCCCCACGACGTATGCGGACAGCCCGACTGTCGAGGAGACGGACAAATCGATATTTCGGGTCAGCACCACCATCATTTGCCCGACGGCAACGACCAGCGGTATGGCAAATCCCACCGTAAGCCGGTTGATCGAACGGGGGTCGAAAAAGTTTGGAATCTGGGTCCAGAAAAAGAGCAATGCCCCGATCGTGACAAGCAACAGGATGAGCTCGCGGAACTGTTCGGGTCGGATATGGCGCAACAAACGGTCAGTCACCGTTGCCGCTCTCCGTTTCGATCAGCGCGTCGACCGATTGCAACGCCGCACGCGCATCCGCATCTTCCAGCTCGGGCGCCTGGCCCATGGCATGTGCCAATACCTTCTCCTGATTCGCCTCATCATGATCGAGGATCGCCATCTGGTGCCCTTCCCGCATGATCAAAATGCGGTCGCTCATCGCCAGCACCTCAGGAAGATCCGAGCTGATCAGCATGATCGCCATTCCCTGGCCTGCCAGCTCATCGATCAGTTGATGCACTTCCACTTTCGCACCGACATCGATCCCGCGCGTAGGCTCATCGAGAATGAGCACCTTGGGATGCGTCTCCAGCCACTTGCTGATAACGACCTTCTGCTGATTTCCGCCAGAGAGCGAGGCAGTCGGCACATCGACCGATGCCGCCCGAATCTTGAGCAACAAACGATAGGTCTCGGCGACCGCTTGCTCCTCCTCCCGTTTGACCAGACCGAACTTGTCCAGAAAACGTTGCAGGGAGGGCAACACGATGTTGTTGGAAATCGACTGCCCCATGATCAGGCCGAGTTGGCGCCGGTCTTCCGTGCTGTACGCGATACCGCGATCCAGCGCCTGGCGTGGGTTCGTCACATTCGCCGGCTCTCCATCGAGCGTGACCGTGCCCTTTTCGGCCGGGGCGATCCCGAACAGCGCCAGTCCAACATCGGTGCGCCGCGCGCCGACCAAACCCGCAAACCCCAGTACCTCACCGGCATGAATCTCGAACGAAATATTCTCGAACGCGCCGGTTCTGGTTAGTCCCTCGACCTTCAGCCGCACGTCGCCCGGTGTATGCCGTTCGCGATGAAAGATCTCGACCACCTGACGTCCGACCATATCGCGGATCGCCACGCGTGGGGTCAGCTCCGAGCGAGGCCGGGTGGAGATCCACTGCCCGTCACGCAGGATGGTGACGGTATCGGAAATCTCGAAGACTTCATCCATACGGTGAGAGATGAAGAGGATTGCCACGCCTTCTGCACGCAAGTTGTCGATGATGCGGAAAAGGCGCCGCACCTCGTGCGCGGAAAGCGATGCCGTCGGCTCGTCCATGATCAGCACACGTACATCGAGCGAGATGGCCTTGGCGATCTCGACGGTTTGCTGTTCGGCGAGCGTCAATCCTCGCGCGGGCTCGTCGACCTCGATCTGTACCCCGAGGCGCCCCAGCACCTCGCGTGCTTCTTTCTCCATCTTCCGCCGGTCGACGATCTTGCCCCGGTTCCGGTGGCCGATGAAAATGTTCTCCGCCACCGAGAGATCGGGAAAGATCATCGGCTCCTGATACATCGCGGCGATGCCGTAGCGTTGCGCGTCCTGGGACGAAGCGAGATGAATTTCCTGTCCATCCAACAGCATCTCACCCGTATCGGGCGGTTGGATGCCGGTCATGATTTTGATCAGGGTGGACTTGCCGGCGCCGTTTTCCCCCAACAGGGCATGCACTTCGCCTCGCCGGAGCTGAAGGGAAACGCCGGACAGCGCCTGGGTGGCACCGAAACGTTTCGAGATGTTCCGCATTTCGAGCACAAGCGAATCAGGCGAAGCAGATGCCTCCCCCACACTGGCGGCTTCTGTGCTTGCCGGCCGATCGCCCACTATGCGATTCTCTTTTCCTGGGTACAGCGCCATGCGCGACTGAGTACCATGTATACAGAATTGGACGTTCGGGTCGAATCCTACCATGGCCCACTACGACTCGCGCGCCGCAGGATTACCCTTCGGGCCTGGTATCTCTGAGGAACTTTATGCGTTTACTTCGCCTTCTCGCTATCACCGTCCTGTTGCTCTCCGGGATTCGCATTTTTGCCCCGGAGCAAGCGGGGGCAGAAGATGTTATTCCAGCCGACGCCGTGCAAGTCGAGCTCATTCGTGTCATCGACGGAGACACCATCGATGTCGATTTCGCTCTCGGCCCCCGCGAGGATCCCGACCGGGTGCGTCTGATCGGCATCGACACCCCGGAAACCAATTATTCCTACGGCAATAAGCCTGAATGCTATGGAGAAGAAGCCTCGAAGAAGACCGACAGCCTTCTGGTAGCTGCAACGGAAATCTGGCTCGAGCGGGACGAGGACCTGGTCGACAACAACGACCGCCTGCTCCGCTATGTCTGGTACATCTCCAAGATCGACGGCAAGGTTCACCTTTTGAACGAGCAACTCGTCGCCGAGGGCTATGCCATAGCGCGCTACTACGCGCCCAATGGCCTCTACCAGGACCGGCTCGATAAAGCGCAGGACAACGCCATCCGCGAAGGCCGGGGCATGTGGACGACCTGCGACGCCTCCGTCAGTCTCGATCCGAGTTTGGAAGACGATAACGTCCCGGACACTGCCCCGATCGACCGCACCAAAACCCCAGTCAGCGACGAAGAAGAAATCTGTTCATTCTTCAATACCTGGGACGAAGCCTATGACTTCTGGCTCGAATTCCCCGAGCTCGATGCCGACTTCGACCCGGACGGGAATGGGATCCCGTGCGACAAGTACTTCAATATCAGCAGCTAGAAAATCGGTGGACATTCTGTCCCTCACCCGGTCCAACGTCTACAAAGCCGTTCTAGCGATCGAGCTGATCGATCGCGCATTTGCGCAGCGATACTCGCATCGCGTGAACCCGAAATCACGGGCCTCCTGAATTATCCGATCGCCAGGAGGATGGCATGCCGTGATGCGCCCGTCGCGTTGTCCTGATGCTCTGACCTGAGGTCGGCCGATCCTCGCTACCCACCCACGCTTCGAACCAGTCGTAGAAATCACGGGTCCGCTCCTCGCGCGGCGCCCCGAAAATCTCCTGCGGTGTTCCTTCCTCGACGATCACTCCGTAATCCATAAAGAGCACCCGATCCGCAACCTGGCGCGCGAACCCCATCTCATGCGTGACGACCGCCATCGTCATCCCTTGCAGCGGCCAGTTCCGCATGATCTCCAGCACTTCGCCCACCAATTCCGGATCCAACGCGCTCGTCGCCTCATCGAAGAGCATGACCTCCGGATCCATCGCGAGGGCGCGCGCAATCGCGACGCGTTGTTGCTGTCCGCCCGAAAGTTCCTCCGGGTATTGATCCGCCTTCTCGGCCAGACCAACTTGTGCGAGCAGCGACCGCGCTTTTTGCTCGGCCTCTGACTTTCTCACGTGCTTGACCTGTATGGGAGCCTCCATGATGTTCTGCAGGACCGTGAGATGCGGAAAGAGATTGAACTGCTGAAACACCATACCGATCTTTTCTCGAGTTGCAGCGATCCGCCGCGCTGAGTAGTTCTTTATTTTGCCATTGACCACGTCTCGATACGCGTTCTGACCGTCGATCGTAATCCGGCCACCTTCTGGTTGTTCCAGGTAGTTGATACAACGTAACAGGGTCGACTTTCCGCTTCCCGACGGTCCGATGATGCAGACGACTTCACCGCGATCGATCGAGAGGGTAACCCCGCGCAGGACGTGCGTGTCGCCAAAGCTCTTGTGAATCGCTTCGAGTTGGATCATCTCATTCCGCTCTCTCACGTTGGCTCAATCGGCAGGCGCAGGCTCTCGGGGCCAAGGCGACGCCGGTACCCTGCCTTCGTCAACTTCTCCAGGTAGCGAACGAGTATCAGGGCCGGATAGCCGACCAGGAAATACAGGAAGAGCACCATCGTGTAGATGGTGAAATAGTCATACGTTCGGGAAATGATGATCTGGCCGCTAAAGAGCAGTTCTTGCAGAGTCAGCACAGAGACCAGTGACGTGTCCTTGAACAGTGCGACGAAGTAATTCCCCAGCGGGGGAATCACGATGCGGATCGCCTGGGGCAACACGATTCGTCGCATGGTCGAGAGACGGCCGCATACCCAGGGCGGCGGCGGCATCAAGCTGACCGCGAGGAATCGCCTGAATGCCGGATCGATAGACCTCGGACAAATATGCGGAATAGTTGAGGCTCAACCCCACAACGCCCGCGACAAATGGGTCCAGACGAATGCCAATGGTTGGAAGAACGAAATAGATGTAAATAAGTTGCAAGAGGAGCGGGGTCGCCCGCATGAAATCGACGTAGAAGCCAGTCACCGTGCGGAGAACGCGGTTTTTCGACAGGCGACAGAGCGCGACGAAAACGCCCAGAACGAGGGAGATCGCGATGACGATGAACGTCAACTCGACGGTGATCTTGAGTCCCTCGAGAAGCACGGGCAACGCCTCCCGCGCGAGGGTCACATCAAAAGTCGGACGTTCCACGAACCCTGCCCTTCTGGTGGCAATTCAGAGGAGGGCAGACTGGCAGCGGCCCCAGCGTGGTGCTGATGACCGCTGCCCGCCGGATTGCTTACGAGACTCCTGGCAGATACACGTTGTCTTTGGGAAGCCCAAACTGCTCCAGAATCTGGCCAATTTCTCCGCTGCCCCGCATCTCCGCGAGGGCCCGCGAGTAGGCGAAATTCAGGGTGCAATCGGCCTGGCGAAGGCCGTATCGAGCGTAGCTGTACCCGTATTCCGAGATCAGAATCTCGGGCGCGTCGACGTCAAGGACCACAAGATTGGTGCTGTCGTTCTGCAGCTGGTACGCCGCGAATTTCGTGTCGTCTTCCAGAATCACCGAAACACGACCCTGTTCGGCGGCGGCAAACTCGGCGGTATTGTCCTTGAAGGTCGTTACATCTGCACCGAGGAAATTGAGGTATTCCGCAGCAGCCGAACCGCTGACGGCGCCCACCGTCACGCCATCCCGCGTGAGATCGTCATATGACTGAATGTTGTCAGGATTGTCGCTCGTGACGATCAACGCCGGGTCCATACCACCAGGCTGGGCTGGTGAAGCGAAATGACCTTGACCCGGTCCGGCGTTTCATGAATGTTGTCGGCAATGATATCGATCTGATCCGCTTGCAGGGCCGGAATCAGCGAGTCCCAGGGCATGATCTCGTAGGTCACGTTCGTGATGCCGATCCATTCGAGCACCGCGTTGTTGATCGTGACGTCGATCCCTTCCGGCTCATTTGTATCCGAAAGGTAGGTGTACGGGAAATCTGGGGTGATTCCGAGCGTGATCCCGTTCGCGACAGCGTCAGCATATGACGTGTCGGTGCACGCGAAATCTGGCACGCTGCGATGTCGTGATGGCCCCCTCGGCTTCGGGAGTCTGGGCCATCGTCGCTGGAGCAAACAACAAGAAACAGACAACGAGAACCGCAATCAACTTTCGCACGACATTGTTCCTCTCCTATTCGTTAGAGGTCGACAGAATCGACCCCCAGTGGCGCGATACCAGCCGCGCCCGCCCGATCGCCTCCTTCTACTGGATCGCCCACGCGTACCAGTGCGATTCGTGATCAACCTCGGCAGTATCACACAACCAATCGGGGGAATTCTTACGAGTCGAAACCCATTTTCTCAGCTCGGCTCGTTCCTTCCCTGGTTCGTCTAATAGTCAGTTTCTTCGTAGAAACCCCACCCAATTCCCGGCACGTCTGGCGGAGAGATGCACCCATCCGGGCCAATGCCCGGCTCGATGATGACCGGGTTGGTTTTCACCAGCGATTCGTACCAGGTGGTATTCGGAATCGCGCAGGCAGATCGCCAGATTCGCCATCCCGCCGCCATGCACTTCGGCTCGCATATTGAACGACTGCGCCAGGTGGGCGATCCGCATCGCGCCGGTCACCCCGCCCTTGAAGTGCGTGCTGGTGCGCACCATCTCGCAGGCGTTGAAGGCGATGAAATCGGCAATATTGAAATGCGCGCCGTCCGAGGTTTCACCGGAGAGCAAGGGGATATCGACCTTGTCGCGCAACCGGCGATAGGCGTCGATGTTGAACTCGCGCATCGGCTCCTCGTACCAGAAGAATCCAGCCTCGGCGAGCGCGCGCCCGACATAGATCGCATCGACCAGATCGAACCCGGCCGACCCGTCGTACATCAGCTCGATGTCCGGTCCAACATGATTGCGCAATGCCTGCCCCAGTTTGGCGTCCTGCTTCGGATCGCCCCAGGCGTGCAGCTTGATCGCGCGGAACCCAAGCTCGAGACACTGATCGGCGATCTCCAGGAACTCTTCGATGCGTGGAATACGTGACCGTGCTGGCATAGACCGGAATGCGATCGCGGAATCCGCCCAGCATCTTGTAAAGCGGCATATTGGCCAGTTTCGCGTTCAGGTCCCAGAGCGCGATATCGATCAGGCCCAGCGCATAGATCGGAGTCTCCACCAACCGGTCGAGCTCCCAGACCCGATGCCAGAGCGTCCTCCTTCATCAGCGGATCGTGCCCGATCAGATCGTGTTTGATCCCACGGTCGATCACCTCTTTCACGACCATGCCACGCGTGGAGTACGAAACGCCTGAGATCCCCTCATCGGTCTCGACGGTGATCTTGGCAACGTCCTGCTCGCTCCCGGATCCCGGCAACCCCTTGCGCCAGACGAACTGGTGCTTGACCGGCACGATCGACGTTTCGACCTTGATATCGGTAATTTTCACGTCTTCCCCCATTTCTCGATGGACACGACGCCGTTCGTAGTGGACGGCCTCCGTGTCCTTTTGTCCATTCCACAGACCCCGGCCTCGAACACCACACTGGCGGTCGTAGCGGAGGGCCTCCGAGCCCTCTCGTTGGCTCTACCTAGCCCCGAATCGAACCGGAAAGCAGCCCCGACGTCAGGCGGCGCTGGAAGATGAAGTACAGGATGATCGGCGGCAACGTCACGACCACGATACCGGCAAAGAGCGGACCATAGAGCGTGGCTGCCTGCGACCGTTGCGAGAGCACCGCAATCGCCAGCGTGGCGGTGCGCATGTTGTCCGACTTGAGCACCAGCAGGCTGTAGAGAAAGTCGTTCCAGATCGAAACGAACTGCATGATGCCAACCACGACCAGACCCGGAATCGACAACGGCACGACGATCCGCCAGTAGGTCCCTAACAATCCGGTGCCATCCAACCGGCTGGCATCGATCAGCTCATCCGGTACGCCGTTGGCGATGTACTGGCGCATCAGGAAGATACTCAGCGGCGGTGCCCACCAGGGGATGATCAGCGGCCAGAATGTGTCGATCCAGTGCAGCTTCACCATCAACAGATAGAAGGGAATGATGGTCGTCTGCCCGCTCGGCATCGCGGCCGTAATGAGCACGAAAATAAAGAGCGCGTTGCGCCCGGGAAAGTGCCGCTTGGCAAAAATGAACCCCGCCAGCGAGCTAAAGAAGAGCACACCGCCGGTCTGCGCCACCGAGACGATGACGCTGTTCCGGAGATAGGTCGCGAAGTTGTAATCGGTGAAGATGGTGCGGAAGTTCTCCCAGATCGGCGTGGCGGGCCAGAGACGCGGCGGAATCTTGAACATCTCCCCCCGGTCCATTAACGAGCCAGAGATCAGGAAATAGAAGGGCGCCACCATCACGATCGCCACGACGATAAGCACCAGGTAGACCAGCGCGCGGTCGAAGAAACGCCTCGCCTTCCCGCCGGCAGCGCTGCTGGTGCGCACGTTGTCGCTCGCCACCGTCTGCGTGCTGAGTTGTTCTGTGCGAGTCGCCATGGCTAGCTCTCCCGCCGGCGTGTGATGAGGAACTGCATCACCACCACCGTGATCATCACGATGCTCAAAATGAAGGTCAACGCCGAGGCGTCTCCGATGCGCGCCGCCCCAGTGCTTCCCACGCCAATGCGATAGATATGGAGCAACGGCGTCAGCGTTTGGTTCGACGGACCACCTTCCGTAACGATGTATGGCTGGCTAAAGAGGGTCATAACCATGATGGTCGAGGTGATCAGAAGAAAGACAACGATCGGCCGCAAAAGCGGAAGCGTGATCTTGAAGAACTGGTTGAACGCCGATGCTCCGTCGATTTTCGCGGCGTCGTAGATGTCGTCATCGATCGCCTGCAACCCGCCAAGCACGATCAGCGTGGTAAACCCGATCGTTCCCCACAGCGTGAGCGAGACGATCGGTACCTGCGCAAGATGTGCGTCTTTCAGCCATTTGTACGGCCCCAGCCCCACATGGACGAGCATCGCATTGATCCATCCATTGGCCGCGCCGAAGAGCAGTTTCCAGACGATGCCGATACCCACCAGCGAGCTGATCGTCGGGATGAAGACCAGGGTGCGGAAGACACCGCGCAATCGCAGGAACGAAAAATTCAGCAGCACCCCGAGGACGAGCGGCAGAAAAATCGCGAGCGGAACGATCAGAATCAGGAAACGGAAGGTGTTGTAAAACATCTGCCGCGTCACCGGATCACGCAGCACAAACCGGTAATTGTCGATTCCCACCCAGCTCGGATCGGTCACCCCGTCCCATTTCTGGAAGCTGAGCTGTAACGCCCAAAAGATGGGAAAGGCAAAAAAGATCGCGAAGAGAATGAAAAACGGCGAAATAAAGAGATAGTCCTGCCAATGCTCTTTCAGCACTCGCCGGAGCGATCGCCACCGGCTCGGTGGAGCGGGAGGGGCCATCGGTTGCATGGGAATCGAGCTCATCGGCGTGCTCACGGGACTTCACGAACGGACATCGACACGTCTCTTGCAGGATGCCGGGAACGGGCAAGCCCGTTCCCGGCACGACAGACCTACTGGTAGCGTGAGTTGAGCTCGCGGACCTGATCGCCCAGAGCCTTGAGACCCTCGGGGATGTCGGTCGATCCATCGAGCAGTGGCACGATTCCGGCGCCGATGGTCGTCATCGCCTCGAGGTACACCGGCTGCTTGTACCAGGTAGCGGGATACTGTGCGACCGCTTGCGTCCAGACGCTGTTGAACGAGAATTCGCCGAACGCCTCATCCTGTACTGAGGTCCACTCGTCACTCTCCAGATACGGAAGATACGGTGGCTGAATGCCCCAGTTACCGCCCGCTTCCGCGCCTTCCATGGTGGCCATTGCCAGCACCATGAAGGCTTTCACTTCGTCTGGGTGCTCGGTATAGGTTGTGGACGCAATTGCCGCGCCGCCCAGATTGGCAGTCAGCAACGAACCTTCACCGGCCGAGGGAAGCAGCGCGGTGCGCCACTGGCCAAGCCCACCAGCCTCGTCGGTGGCATTCGGGTCGATACCGAAGCCGCGGTACCAGACCGCCTGCGGGGTGATGGCCACGTTGCCCGCAGCGATTTCGGCGAAGTAGTTCTCTTCGAATGGCTCTTCGTCGATGGCGATGTCGGCCTGATAGAGTCGCGCGGTTTGCTCCATAGCGGCAATCCCAAGATCGTTGTCGAAGGTGACCTCGGTACCATCCGCATTGGTGATTGCGCCACCAAGCTGGCACAGGATGAACGACCAGAGATACGCAGACGACGCAGTGCCTCCGGTGGGGATAACCAGCGAGGCTGCACCGGTTGCATCCTTGATCTGCTTGCCGACTTCCAGGAACTCGTCCCAGGTCCACGACTCGGGCAGGGTGACACCCGCCTCATCGAGCTTGTCCTGCCGGTAGTAGAGACCGACCGTCGCGATGTCGCCAGGGAAGGCTGCGTAAAGATTGGTGGAGGGGATAAAGCATTCCGCCGTCTTGCCAGGGGAGAGATTGTCCTTATTGGCGTCGACGATATCGGTCACATCGAGGAGAATGCCGGTTTTGCCCAGCTCCTGCACCATCTCGATTTCCGGCCAGAAGATGTCCGGCACCCCTGAGCCTGCAGCGAGCGCCGCGCGCAACACCGCAACGTCATTCTGCTCCATCATGTTGAGCTTGACGTTCGGGTACTTCGCCTCGTAGATCGGCTTGATCAGATCGAACGGGTGATTGGCATGCACGAAAACGTTGAGCGTGATCTCTTCCTGGAAACGGCTGCTTACGCTGCGCCGCGGGGACGCCGGAGCGGCCATCGCACCCGTGCCGATGAGCGCCGCGGCACCCATTCCGGCGCCAGCGCCGATCAAATTTCGGCGGGAAATTGACGTGTTCTTCATCGATTGGTCTCCTTCGACAATGATTTATGAAGCAGTTGAGCGGCGATCCATCCACAGATCGCGTTGACAGGGACCGTCCCGTCCGTCAGCAACGGATGTGGCTCATTCGATAGCTGGTTCCTCCTTAATGACGACAGCAAATCGGTCATGGTTCATTCCTGGCAGGGAAAGCAGTCGAATGCGCCCCGTCAGCGGTATCTGCCTGGAGTTTCACAACGCCCGCGGCATAGGCGACGTGGTCATCCATTTCGGCGGATGCCACTGCCGGATCGTGCCTGGCAATGGCCGCGACGATGCGACGATGATGCTCCATGGCTTCGTCAACCGAGCCAGGATGGTCGGCGATTAACACCACAATGTCCTGCATCAGCTCGCGCACGCTTTCCACCATGACGGACAAATAGGGATTTCCCGCTGCTTCTGCAATCTGCGCGTGCAGCGCGTTGTCGACCGCGGCGAAATTCTGCCAGTCCGTTTCGCCATCGGCGCCCGGTTGATAGCTTTCCAGCGTTACCTCGATCGCGGCGATCTGTTCTGGGGTGGCGCGGAGCGCAGCGAGTCTGGCCGTATCGACCTCGAGCAACTTGCGAAACTCGAACAGCCGATCGACGGACATGAGATCGGGAGATACCGAAAGGATGATGGCGCGTGAGACCGATTCGAACGGGCGATTACGAACGTAGAGTCCGCTTCCTTGCCGGGACTCGACCAGGCCCTGGGCGGTAAGCACCTTGATCGCTTCACGCACCACGCTGCGGCTCACCCCGAAGGTTTCCGCGAGCTCGCGCTCGGTCGGCAACCGGTCGCCCTCTGTCAAGGCGTTGTCGCGGATCGCCGCTTGAATCTGGCGGACGATTTGTTCGTAAGGGCGGACCACAGTGACCGCGGAGAAGCTCATCTTCGTGCTCGATTATCCTGCTTGTCAGGTTGTCAGACCAATTAGAGCATACGCGAAGTCGAGCGCAGATGTAAAGGGCTCGATCACGGCACGCTGAGTCCAGGCACAATGTCGGTTGGTCGTTGCGATCGTGGTTACCCGCCCGTGCCGAGCGACGGTCCGCGGTGCTCCTCAGACAGCTCTCGCAGCAGACTGGTGATTCCGCTCCACGACTGGTCGCTTTTCCCAAAAGGGGCGAGCACGCGTCGGACAGGGCAGAGCAACCTCAGCCCATCTGCACCCGCTCCGCACTTGTGATTCAGTTGCGTCTCGATCTTCGGGGAACAGGATTGGAGGAGCGGGAACGCCGCGTACTTACTCCGGCTCGTTTCCGTTCGGAACCGGAATGCCGAGCCTCCCACCGGCGCGAAGAAACCGCACCGAACCGTCCGGGTTGAGGATAAGCTCGCCAAAGCCGCCAGAGAGCGGCCCTTCTTCGATCGCGAAAATCGTTTCGGAAATCGGCGAGAGGTGCGCCGGCGGGCGTTCGGTGATCTCGCGTGTGAACGGATCGATGTGCATGCGATGCATCACTAGTCCCCTGCTATCCAGCTCGATGAGAATATCCGCCAGACCAGTGAAATAGTGCCCTTCGAAGCGGCCAAGCTGCTCGCGGGTCAATGCGATCGGCGCGGGCGGATTGCGCCGGAACCCGACCACCTGTTGCAGGATGTGGGAATAGATCGCGGAGTGGACCGAACCGCCATTCTCGCCGTTTGTGACGATGGCGAGTGCGAAATTGCGCTCCGGAATAACGCAGAGCCGCCCCATGAACCCGTTGGTGGCGCCGGTATGCTCGACCGCACGCACACCGTTGATCTCGCGCAGCGACCAACCCAACCCCCAGCGGCGGGTGAAGTCCGCTTCGGTGTGCAGCTCGCGCATCAGGCGGGCCGTTTCCGGTTCCAGGATGCGCGTTCCGTCGTACGTCCCATCGCCGATGTGCATTTCTGCGAAGCGGATCATCTCGGAAACCGTGCAAATGATTCCACCAGCCGGATTAGCGCGCCTGGGAATCTGAAACGGCACCGCAATACGAATGCTTTGCGGACCGGCATCGAGATGCCCCACCGCGACCGAATGCAGCACCGCATCGCTGGCGAAATAGGTCGCACGCTCCATTCCAAGTGGCTGAAAAATCCGTTCGCGCATCGCCTGCTCGAAGGTCATGCCGAGGACGTTCTCGATCGCCCGGCCGGCAAGATCGAACCCGGCATTGCTATAAGCCCACAGCTCTCCCGGCGCAGCGTGCTGCGGCAAGTCGTGGAAGGCTTGTACCGCCAGCGCCAGGGCATCGTCGCCATCGCCATGATCATCGAACCGGTCGCCGTAGAAGCCGCCCCGATGGGTGATCAGATGACGCAGGGTGAGTTGGTCACGGGCGACTGGATCGGAGAGACCGAGCTCGGGGACGTAGCGCACTACCGGCACATCGAGGTCGAGCAGCCCTTGATCGCAAAGCTGGAGCACCAGCGTGGTGGTGAAGATCTTGCTAATGGAACCAATTTGAAACAGCGTATCGGGCGCAACGGGTTCGCAGGTTTCGATGCTGGTAACACCATACCCAAGAATACGTGCGCTCACCCTCGTGGAGGATACCGATCGCCACGCCCGGGACCTTCCAGCGGTCGATCTGTAGTGCTACCAGCGATTCCAGCGAGTCCGCGAACGACATTGAACGATCGTGTCCCCACACCTCAACGACCCTGTACGGACAGGATTCTACTTCTTAATGCCACAGGCGGTAACAGATGTCGTCCAGCATGTGGCCGTGCGCTGAAACCAGGCCAAGCCAAGGGAACGTTCCTCTCTGCGGTGCAGTTTTATCGTTCTGCGAACCATCGGGACCCTGCTTCCGCCCACTTGCGCGAGACTAAACTGGATGTCCAAGGCGTCCGTTAAAACGCAGGAAACGCACCGAACCGTCTTCGTCCAGGAGCAGTTCGCCAATCGAACCCTCGAGCGAACCGTCCTCCACGACAAATACCGTTTCAGAAAGCGGACTCAAGCGGAAGTCACCGAGATCCTTGGAATCCCCGGAAAAAGGATTGTGCCCAATGCGCTTCATAACCAGACCTTTGGCGTCGAGGGCTGATGACCGAGTCGGCCAGCTTGTGGGCAAATGTGCCAGTGAATCGTGCGAGCTCATCGTCGGAGAGCTCGACGCGCACGCGAGCGTCATCTTTGGTTCCAAACCGGTTCTCGATGGCTTTTGCCACCACTGCACCGTGAACCGATGCACCGTACTCGCCATTGGTCAAGACCACGATGACATAGTTCTGCTCGGGAACCAGCACCAATCTGGTCATAAACCCGTTGGTGCCGCCCCCATGCTCGACGACCTGCAGATTCCCGATCTCGTGAATCGACCAGGCGAGCCCGCGATCGTGAATGAAGTCGGCCTTGGCTTGCACCGTGCACATCGCTCGAGCACTCTCGTTCGAAATGACCCGCCGCTCTCCGATTGCTCCGCCCCGCAGATGCATGACCGCAAATCGGATGAGCTCCGCCACATTCGAGGACACCCCTCCCGCAGGATTTGAACGACGCGGAATCGGCCAGGGATCTGACACCGTTAAACCGTCTTCGCCGCCGACCTCATGCCCAACCGCAACCGAGTGGCGGATCGCTTCGGCGGCGAAATAGGTCGAGCGTTCCAGTCCGAGCCGTTCGAAAACGCGCTCTTTCATGGCGGATTCGAATGTTCGACCGAGGATATTTTCGATGGCGCGGCCAACGAGATCGAAACCGGCGTTGCAATAGGTATAGAGCTCGCCCGGGGCGGTTTGCTGTGGCACATCGCCCAAACCACGAATCGCGCGCTCCAGGGCATCGTCCCCGACACCCTGATCGTCGAAACGGTCTCCATAAAAGCCAGCCGTATGGGTCAAAAGCTGACGAGCGGTGATCTGCTCGCGAGCCGCGCTGTCGGCCAATGCCAGCTCGGGAACATAGGTGACAATCGGAGCGTCGAGATCGAACAAGCCGTCGTCGACCAGGGTCATCGCCAACGTCGCAGTAAAGATTTTGCTGATCGATCCGATCTGGAACAAGGTCTCCGGCGCGACACGTTGACCGGTTTCGATATTGGTGATCCCGAACCCGGCGAACTCGACATCGTCTCCGTCGTAGATCCCGATCGCCACACCGGGCACGTTCCATAGCTCCATCTGCTCGAGCACGAACGGTTCCAGTTGTGCCATCGATCCCACGTCTGCGTCCTCTCCGAATGCCTTACTTCCCGACCATCCGCCATTCTACCCGCGTACGGGGTTCCCGCTCCGATGGAAATCGAACGCGTGATAAATTCACGACGAACAATGAACGTGTGCGTCGAATTCCGGAAAGGCGAGTATGAGCATCGAAACCAGACAAACTCCGCACGAGCGATTTGTCGAGAATCTCACCCGCGAATCGAACGATCCCTGGTCGGTTTTCGAAACCGGCATTCCCATGCGCGACGGGGTCGAGCTCGCCGCCGATATCTATCTCCCCAAGGGAAATGCGGGACCACTCCCGACTATCGTGGAGTGCACGCCCTACGACAAATCCGGCGCCTTCCAGATCGACGACATCGGCCTGTTCACCCAAAGTGGCTATGCCGTCGTCATTGTCGATCTTCGCGGTCGTGGCAAATCCGAGGGGGAGTGGAACCCTCCGGTGTACGACGCTCCCGACTGCCATGACGTGGTCGAATGGGCTGCGGTGCAACCATGGAGCACTGGGAAGATCGGCATGACTGGGCTTTCCTACTCCGGCTGGGTGCAATGGGCCGCGTTGTCGCAACACCCGCCCCATCTGGCGGCCATGATTTCGACCTCGGCTGCCGGACGATGGCAACAGGAAATCCCGTATACCGACGGTTGCCTCCAACTCTATTTCGGTTGGTGGGCCTATATGGTTCGGCGCCGCATTACCGAATTCCACGGAATCGAGACGAATGACTGGGAAGAGATCCTCCGCTGGCTGCCGATCGAAAAGATCGGCGAGTTCATTAATCCCTCCGGGCCGATCTGGGAGAACATGGTCGGCCGGGACACCATGGACGATTTCTGGGAATCAGTTCGTTATGACGACCAATACGACACGTTCGATGTGCCGGTGCTGCACGTGACAGGCTGGTATGACCTTGAAGACTTGCTGGGGGCGTTCCACCACTATGAGCATATGATGGCCGCCTCACCGGCCAAAGACCGGCAGCGATTGATCGTCGGCCCCTGGAGTCATGTCAACTCGCGCTTGCCGCATCACAGCTACGCAGGCGATTTCCTCTCAGACGATGCGGCGCTCGATATGGACGCGGAGCATCTGCGCTGGATGGACTACTGGCTAAAAGGCGAGCAGAACGGCGCGCTCGACTCCGCTCCGGTGCGGTTGTACGAACCGGGCACCAACCGCTGGCGACACGAGCAGTCCTGGCCGCTTTCGTCAAAAGAAGAATCGCTCTATCTCGGTTTCGATGGCACATCTGGTTCGCTCTCGGCCGAACAACCCGCAACCGATTCTCCTGCGCAGTCGTATCGCTACGATCCGCTCGACCCGGTGCCGACCCAGATCGATATTCAGAAGTACCCAGTCGAGCATGTGCCGCTCGATCAGACCAGCAACGAAGCACGACCGGATGTGATTTCGTTTACCTCAGCTCCATTGGAAGAACCCATCACCATCTCCGGCTGGGCGCACCTGAAACTCCTTGCCACAAGCGACTGCGACGACACCGACTTCCACGTCAAGATCACCGACGTGTCCCCCGGTGGCCGCTCCATGAAGGTGACACAGGGTTGCAAACGCGCGTCCTACCGAGACTCACTTTCCGATCCCCAACCGATCGTACCGAACGAACCCTTCGAGATCGATGTCGAGCTTTGGCCCACCCATCACGCCGTTCTTCCCGGTCACCAGATCCGCGTCACGGTCACCAGCAGTGATTTCCCCTGGTTCGCTCGCAACCTGAACCAATTCGGCCACATCCGCTATCAGTCCGATCCAAAGACCGCAACCAACACCATCCTCCCCGGCAGCAGGATCATCCTGCCGCTGGAATAAGAAGGTTTGCAAGAGGGCCGGTCCCGCTCCGTCGTAGTGGCGGGACCTGTGCCCGCCAGCGGCCGAAGGCCGCCATGTACGTGCCTGAAGCGGAGTCTCAGATACGAAGCACGGTCGTTTCGTACGTCCGTTATCGGGCTGTGCCCGATTGGCGGCCACGGGTGCCGCCACTACGCAGGGGCCTACCCTTTCGGCCGCAACGCCTGCGTCAACCCATCCCCGATCAATCCGAACGCTGCCCCGGTGATCAGCACCGCGATCCCCGGATACGTCATCAACCGCCAGTCGCGCAGGAAAAAGTCGCGCGCTTCCGACACCATCAAGCCCCATTCTGGATAAGGCGGTTGTTGCCCCAGCCCCAGGAACGAAAGTGACGAGAGCAGCAGAATATTCAGCACGATATCGGCCATGGCGTAGATGATGACGATCGCCATCACGTTCGGGGTGATATGCCGCAGGATCAACCGGGTAACGCTCGCCCCGCAGACGCGCGCAGCGTCGACATACTCCATGTTCTTCGCGAGCAAGACCTCGCCGCGCACCAGTCGAGCATAGGTGACCCACCCAATCAGCCAAATCGCAATGATGACGTTGACGGGCAGCGGTCCGAGCCCAGGTACGTCCGTCGGGGTGGTGCCCAGCACGGCGATGATGCCAATCACCATCACCAGGTACGGCAGGGCCAGGGTGAAATCGACGATACGCATCAACAGCGAGTCGATCTTTCCCCCGAAAAACCCGGCGATCAACCCAACCAGCAACCCGACGATCACGGTGACCAGGGTTCCCACGATCGCGATCACGAAATCGGTCCGTCCCCCATAGGCAAGCCGGGTGGCGTTATCGCGGCCGAAATTGTCAGTGCCCAGCGGATGAGCAAGACTCGGCCCCGCAAAAGTGGGCTGATCGAAGCTCGGATCAGTCGGACTATAGGGACTCACCAGCGGCCCAACGATGACGAAGATCAACATGAGTCCAAGTACGAAGAATCCAGCCATGAGCACTGGATTCATCCAGCGCTTGGAGATCCAGCGGCGCGCCAGATTGGGTGGATTGGGAATTGCCCCCATCTCGCCTGTGGCAATTGCGCTACTACTCACGAAAGCTTCACGCGTGGATCGAGCGCGGCATACACGATGTCCGTAACAAGACTCGTCACCAGCACAATCACGCCGATCACCAACGTCACTCCCTGGATGACCGGGTAGTCCCGGTCGAAGATGCCGCGCACGATCAATTGCCCGATACCCGGAATAGAGAAGATCGTCTCCATGATCGTGGTGCCACCAATCAGGAAGACGAAGACGAGTCCCAGCAACGTAATCGACGACAGCGACGAATTGCGCATCACGTGCCAGGTAAAGACGCTTCGATTGGAAAGCCCCTTGGCACGGGCGGTCCGCACATAGTCGCTGCCCAGGGTTTCCAGGATGCTGGAGCGGAGACTGCGAATCGTGAGTGCCGCGATGGCCAGCGCCAGCGAAAAGGCAGGCAAAAAGAGGTAATACAAATGACCGGTGAATCCATCACCGTAGCCCGCCACCGGGAAGATCTGATATTTCACCGAGAGGAGCTGGAGCAGCATCATGCCGACCCAGTAGGCCGGCATTGCCAGCGCTCCCAGCGTAAAGATCCGCACGATCTGGTCAGGCCAGCGCTCCTTATTGAGCGCCGCCACCGTCGCCATCGGCACCGTCAGGATGACGGAGAGGACCAGCGCGTAAAACACGAGGAAGAGCGTCGCGCCGATCCGATCGCCAATCACAGTCGTTACCGGCTGTTTCTTGCGGATCGAATCTCCCATATCCCCTTGCACCAGATCGCGCATGAAGTAGCCGTACTGAACGATGACCGGCTTATCGAGACCCAGGGATCGTTCGATTGCCGCGATCGACTCCGGGGTCGCTCGGGGACCGAGCATGACCAACGCTGGATTACCTGGCACCAGGCGTACCAGAAAGAAGGTGAAGATCGTGAGTGCAAAGAGCACCGGAATCATGGCGATAAAACGCCGGATGATATAGCCCAGCATGTCGACAGTCCCGCATAGTTCTGGATAGGACGAGGAAGGCGACGAACCCCCGGCCGTAATGTCCGGCCGGGGGTGGGGAAGTCGGGTCTAGACGTCGGTACGCCAGACCTCGTAAAGGCGGTAATTGCCCGTCGGCAGAACGTGAAAGTTCTGGATCGCTGACTGTACCGCGGTGCGGCCCGATGGGTAGTAGAGATAGAGGAAGTGCGCGTCCTCCTGGACGATCTTCTGGACCTCGTTGTAGGTCGCCTGGCGGCTCTCGGGATCGAGATCGCTTTGCGATTCGAGGATCATCTGGTCGACCATTTCGTTCTTGTAGCTGGTCCCGATCGCCAATGTGCCGCCGTCACTCACCACGCCAAACGTGGCAAGCTCGTCCGGGTCCAGGATATCGGTCGTGTAATAGACCTTGGCCATATCGAAGTTCGGTTCTGTGTTGAAGACCGCGTCGAGGAGCGACGCACCATCCACCTGCGAAATGGTGATGTTCCCACCGATCGTGGACAGACCGGCCGCCACCAGTTGGCAGACTTGCGCGTCGACCGAGTCCCCGGCTAGCGTGATCAGCTCGAGATCGAAGCCGTTCTCCGCTGCCGTGCCAACCAGCAGCTCCTTGGCCTTTTCCACATCATAGGAATAGGGTGGCAGGGCATCGTCGTGACCTGGCATCAGCGGCAGGAACGTATTGGCGACCTCTCCAAACCCGAACAGCACGTTCGCGATAATGGACTCTTTGTCGACCGCGTAGTTGATCGCCTGCCGCACCTTTGGATCATCGAGGGGAGCGCGCAGCGTGTTCAGTGCGATGAAGTCGAAGCGAGCAACCGCATCGAGCACCACCGTTGCATCTGCATTCGACTGCAAGCTTTCGAGCTGGTTGAACGGCACGTTCGTGGCAATGTCGAGCTCGCCACCCTGGAACTGCAGCATGCGGGCGTTCGAATCTGGAAGCACCTTGAAGGTCACACCATCCAGATAGGGCTTGCCGGTATCCCAATAGTCCGGGTTCTTCTCGAGCACGATCTCCTGGTCTTTTTCCCAGGAGACGAACTTGAACGCGCCGCTGCCGATGGGGCTCTGGAAGAAGTCATCACCCTGGGCTTCGACCAGCGCCTGCGGAATGATCGAGGCGGAGAACATGGCGAGGTCGGCTTCCAGCGGGGCCCATGGTTTGGAAAGCTTGATAATGGCTGTCTTGTCATCTGGCGCATCGATTGCCTCGATCGCCGACAGGATGAAATTCCAGGCCCCGCCTTCCATATTCTTGGCGCGCATGATGCTGAACGCAACATCGGAGGCCAGCACCGGCGAGCCATCGTGGAAGGTCGCATCGCGGAGATTGAATGTGTACTCGGTGGCGTCTTCGTTACCCGACCAGCTTTCGGCCAGTCCCGGTTCGATTGCGGATCCATCCGCATTCACGCGCACAAGCTGATCGTAGAAGAGCAGCATGGTCCAAATCGACATGTTGTCGACCGGCACCGGCGGATCGAATGAAGCCGCATCAGCATCCGCCATACTCATGGAAACGGTGCCACCCATGACGGGGTCGGAATCCTGCGCCAGCGCGCGGGAAGACAACCCATTGCTCGGCAGCAATCCCGCTGCGGCGATTCCCGCGCCACCCAGCGCGCCCATCTTGATGAGTTGGCGACGAGACGCGCGCCACTCGGCCCACTGCCGCTCTGCGAGCTGCGAGTCCTTCAATTCAACGCGGGTCTTGATCGGTACATCGAACGCCATCGTGGACCTACTCCTTTTCGTTACGGTGGGCTCCAGGAACAGTCGTTCGGAGCCATCCTTGATCCAGGTTCCTGGATCAACTTCCAAACCGGTACACCGTGCATATTGATCGTGGAACACGCTCTGTGCCCATTTGGAACGCCCTGGATGGTAGCGCAGCCTGTTCACAATTTACAATGGAACATCCGAATTGAAAGTGACTAAATACCCGCTCGCTTCGTGCGTTCGAACGAGATCGTGGTCCGTAACCGGATGCCGTTTCTGGCTGGGTGCTCCTGCTGAGGAGAGAAATGATCGCGATCTTCCGTCCACATTCGGAACCCATCTCTTCGAAAAGTGAACGAACCGGCAGATACGTCGCTCGCACATGACCAGGCGTGACAACGCCGAGGTTCAGTCGACCCCAGTTTTCACCGGTGCGTTGACAATCCTTCGCCCTGGAGCCAGTATGAACAGATCGCAGGATCACCCGAATTAGGCGGTCCGCTCAGTCGTTTGCATCGATTCCACCCAAAGAAGGACACGACGATGGCGCTCGAAGGACTTTCGGTTTTCGAACGAGGCACGCTGCCAAACTGGCTCAAGGTGCGGCAGCAGCTTTACGCGGACGAGATCGCCGATATCGACGTGGAAGTGGCAGAGCAGTTCCAGCGGTCGCAAATTGGCGAGACCATCACACCAGGTATGCGGGTGGCCGTCGGCGCCGGTAGCCGCGGTATCGACCGGATCGACAAAACGGTCAAAGCCACCGTCGATCAGGTCAAGCTGCGCGGGGGCGAACCCTTCATCTTCCCGGCGATGGGTTCCCACGGTGGCGCAACCCCCGAAGGACAACTCAATCTCCTCGATCACTATGGGATCAACGAAGCGTCCATGGGCTGCCCCATCAAAGCGTCGATGGACACCGTGACCCTGGGCATCGTCGAAGATGATGTGACGGTCTATTTCGACCGGATTGCCTATGAGGAAGCCGACGCGGTCATCCCGGTCTGCCGGGTCAAACCGCACACCGACTTCTACGGACCGATCGAATCGGGCCTGATGAAGATGATCGCCATCGGCATGGGCAAGCAAAAGGGAGCGGACACCTTCCATTCCCGGGGCTTCCCGGACTTCCACACCCTCATCCCGGCGGTCGGTCTCTCAACCCTCAGTCACGTCAACATCCCCTTCGGAATTGCCATTGTCGAAAACGGCTACAGCCACTCATGCATTATCGAAGCGGTGCCTGCCAAAGGCATGCTGGAACGCGAAAAAGAGCTGCTCAAATTGGCGCGCGAGTGGCTTGGCCGCCTCCCGGGCGAAAAGATCGACATCCTGCTGGTGGACGAAATCGGCAAGAACATCAGCGGCGATGGCGCCGATCCGAACGTCATCAACCGCGACGTCTCTGGTGAGATCCTCAAGAATGAAATTCATCCCAAACCGGAGATCCACCGGATCATCTTCCGCGATCTCACGGACGATACCGAAGGGAATGCCACCGGTGTTGGATTGGGCGACTTTGTCCTGCGCCAGCTTGCCGATAAGTTCGATCCGCTTTCTACCTATATGAACGTCATCACGTCGAAATATCCTGGCGGTGGCCGCATGCCCATGGTGGTCGACAACGACCGCCAGGCGATCTATCTCGCTATCGGCAGCGCACTGCGCACGGAGGCCGAAACCGCCAAGATCGCCCGCATCAGGAACACCAAAGATGTGGAAGAGTTCTGGATCAGCGAACCGTTGCTGCCGCAAATGCTCGCTTCGGGCCGCGTCGAACAACTCACCGAACCAGCCCCGTTCGCTTTTGACGAGCACGGAATGCTGGGAGCCTTTTAGGCTCTCGTCAGCACGCGCTCTCACTCCCAATGCCTTTTGCGTGCCCCCCTCTCCCCAGAGGGAGAGGGGTTGGGGGTGAGGCGATGCGCTGTACCAAACTCTCCCCCCGCCCAAATCCAACGTTCACCACAACCCTCCCGCTCTGCGCCCCAGGTCAAGTTCATGAGGACCGGCGATGCCAACCATGATCGGCCGTAAGGAAGAGCTCGAGGCGCTGATCCGGGCTCTCGATCGTGCGGACGGCGGTCGTGGATCGGTTGCGCTCATAGGTGGGGAAGCCGGTATCGGCAAGACGACCCTGGCAGCCGAGCTTCGCTCGGCAGCCGAAGCTCGCACGTTCTCGGCCCTCTGGGGACGGACCCCCGAAGCTGCCTGGGCAGGACCATATGCACCCTGGATCGAAGCGCTCGGTGCCCTGAACCGCGAGAGTCCCTCCCTCTTCCAGACCGCAGACGACCTCTCTCCAGAAGACCGGCAGGCACAAATTCACGACCGAGTGCTCAGCCAGATGTTGACCGCAGTACAGCGCAAACCGGCCCTGCTCGTGCTGGAAGATCTCCACTGGGCCCAACCAGCAGCGCTCGAGCTTCTCCGCCACATTGCCTTTGCTACCGCGCGCTCCAGCCTCCTGATCGTCGGGACCTACCGCACCCGCGCGGCTGCCCCGCATTTGCCACTGGGCACCACTCTGGGTCGGTTGCGACACGAAGCCGACGTCCTCGATCTCACCCTCACTGGCCTCGATCGCGCTCAGCTCCAGCTCCTGCTCGATGCCACTCCACCAAACCAGATCGACCGCGTGCTGGCGGAAACCAACGGCAATCCGCTCTTCGCCCTTGCGGTCGGCCAGATGCTCGATCAGTCCGTTGCGCTCGCACGCTCGGAATCTCCTGACGATTCCGGGGTGCCCATCGCCCTGCGCCAGGCGATTGGACAGCGTCTAGCCGCGCTCGGCGAACCGAGCCAGCGCCTGCTCTCCATCGGCGCCATTTTCGAAGATGCCTTCGATGTTTCGACCATTGCCGCGCTCGCATCTCTTCCGGAAGAGGAAACGATCGAAGCGCTGGAAGCGGCTGTTGTCCACGAGTTCGTGCGCCCAGGGTTCGGACTCGACGAATTCGTCTTCGCGCATGCCATCGTGCGCCACGCCGTACTGGCCAACTGGCAACCGTCGCGGCTGGTGCGAGAACGACGGCGCATTGCCGAATATCTCGCCGGGGCTCCCCGCAACAACCGGCCCGGCGAGATCGCATCGCTCTATCACCTGTCTCGTCCGCTCCCGGGTGCATCCGCGGGAGTACCGTTTGCCCTCGAAGCCGCCGATGAAGCGCGCGCTACCGGCTCGCACGAGCTGACCGCCAACCTGCTGCAGATGGCGCTCGATCTGAGCGCGCCGGCCGAAGACCGTCGTGATGAGATCTTGCGCGGGCTGGCGATCGCGCAAGCCGATTCGTTGCAGATCGAACCCGCCATCGCGACCGCCTGGCAAGCCATCGAGACGATGGAGACCGCCGGCAGTGACCCCGACGAAATCGCAGACTTTTCGGCCGCCGTTGCGATCGCGCTCAAGCACCGGGCGGGGGCAACCCTGGAGCAATGGACTCCCTTCGTGACCCTTGGCTTGCAGCGCGTGCGCACAGAACGCGGGCTCGGTTGGGCCCGACTGTCATTCGTGCTGGAACCAGTCGAACCGATTTCGCGCAGCGGCATTCGTGCCGGAAGCTGGACTGGCTTCGACCCGGAAGCCATTGCCATCGCCCGTTCCAAAGGCACTGAAGAAGACATCGCCCGCTCCTTCGAGTCGTTCGATAGCCGCACGCGCGCGGAAACCGATGCTCTGCACACCCTTGGACGAGGCTTCCGCAATCCCTACGCCCGCATGCATGTCCTCACCGTCGTCGCCAACGACCTCCAATACCGGCATGGCGCGTTCCGAGACGCGGTACGGGTCTGGAACGAGATCGAATCTCTGGCAGAACGACATGGCTCGGTCGCCTGGCAAGCGCAGGCGCTCAACCAACGCGCGCTGATCGAGATCGCGTTGGGCAAGCTGGCGGAAGCGAACGAGACCGAGCGCAAAGCCAATGAGCTGCTGGTACGCCTGGGGCCCGGTCGCCGCCCGGAGCTCTTTTCCATGGAGATGGCGTCCGCGCGCGCTTGTTATCTCGGTGGCCCGTTCGATGAGCTCAGCGATTTCTGGATTGCCTTTGCGGACGATCCCGCGCTGGGCGCGGGTGAATCCGCTTCACTGCTAGGACCGTTCTTCGCCGCATTTGGAGCTTTCGCAGCCACCGAAGCCGGACTCCCCGATCGCGCCCGGGCGACCCTGGCGACGTTGACCCCATTACTGGAGCAACTGCCGCTCGACGCGCCGAACCACAATGGTTCGGTCGCCTTTGCCGCCCTGGCTACCTGGAATCTCCGCGACCACAAGGGAGCTCAGATCTATCGCCGGCTGCTCGACCGAATGCTGGAAGCCGGCATTCAGGACTACCCGCAAACCTCGCTTGCTCTGAGTTTGGCCCGCATGTACGCACTCCTCGACCGCGCCGAGGAAGCCGACGCGGCCTTTGGGTCTGCCCGCATCCAGCTCGAGGCATCCGGGCAGGCTCCCTTGCGTGCGATCACCGACGTCGAACAGGCCACGTCGCTCGTCGAGCGCGCTCGGCCGGATCTCGTGCGCGCGGGTGAGCTGGCTGGCGCGGCGATAGGGGAGTTCGCGCGATTGGCGATGCCCTTCTGGCGCGATCGGTCGGCCATGCTGCACGCCGAGATCGAACAGAAGATGGGTCCGGTCTCCTATCCCGCGGGAATCACCGATCGGGAAGTGGAAGTCTTGCGGCTAGCGGTGCAGGGCCACTCCGATAAGGAGATCAGCGACTTGCTCTTCATCTCTCCTCGCACGGTGAACGCTCACATGCGGAACATGTTTGCCAAAACCGGGTCTGCCAACCGCACAGAGCTTTCCGTTTGGGCGGTGGAACAGCAGTTAACGTCCCGCTAGCCGCCCAAGTTGCTGAAAATCTTCTGTTGAACTGGTGGATACGCACACAGTCTCCACGTTTGATGCGAGTTCGCCACAGGGACGGTCACGTTCGAACGCTGATGACGTGCCTGCCAGGGCCAGAGGCAAACTCAAACCCGCTCCCCGTTTACGCCGGTTGGACAGCGTGATAGCGTAGAGAGGGGAAGGGGCTTTCATGGCAACTAATCGTGTGCACTACTATGAGAGGCCATCCAATTGACGGAAATCATTACGAATCGCAGAACCCTCGTCCTTTCTGGCGCTGCCGCAATGGCGGCATTTGGTTTGGCAGCGCGCGGTGGCTCCGCCGCGCCGGTAATTCAGTCGGGAGGCGGGATCGCCGGTGGCGGATCGGTGCTCACTGATTCGGAGAGTCCAGCCGAGTTCTCGGTCTTCGGCTCGCAATTCATCATCGATGGGAGTAACGCGCCAATCTTTGCCGGGGCATTGAGCTATCTGGATGTCACCGGAAATATGACGGTCGAAAGCACGTCGATCACCGCCTATGGCCCGCTGGAAGGCGCCGAGGCGACCACTCGCCAAATGACGGGCGTTGCGACGATAAACGGCGCGGGCGCTTATCCATTCAATCTCACCCTCGTCGACGGAGGAGCAATTGGCACCGGCGCGGATGCCTTCCAGCTCGCGGTTGGCAACGATGGTGAGACCGAAGTGACCGATCCCAGCTATCTGATCCAGTCGGATGTGCAATCCGGCAATTTGCAGCTCTTGTCATTCGATTTCGGAAACGCTCGACGCCAGTGCAACTCCGGCCGGCTGATTTCAATCGAGCGCCTTGAGCTCTTTCGCGCCCGGTGCTCTCACACCGGGCGCCGTGCTGACTGACACATTCGACGGACGGAGGATTTGAACATGGATCAACGGATTTCTCGACGACAGCTTCTCCAGGGAGCCGGTGCCGGCGCATTCGCGCTCGGCCTGGCCGCACATCCCTCCCTGGCGCAGGGAACGCCCGTTGCCTCTCCCGTCGCTGGTGGACCGCCCCTCTCGCTTTGGAACGAGAGTTCGGTCCGCGACGGCGCTCATCGATTTCGTCACTGCAACCACCACCGAGGGAAGCCCAGACTATCTCGATCCCATCGACCGCATCGCCGTCTTCGACAACGACGGCACCCTCTGGTGCGAGCAACCGGCCTATGTGCAGCTCGTCTTCGCGCTGGAGCAGGTGAAAGCGCTCTTCGGTCAACATCCCGAATGGGCTAATGAGGAACCGTACAAATCGGCGGTTGCCGGCGATATCCCCGCGCTGCTCGCCCAGGGCGACTATGCGGTGCTGACCATCATGAATCTCAGCTATGCCGGCATCTCACCCGACGACTACATCGGCATAGTGGCTGACTGGCTGGCCACCACGAAACATCCCACCCTCGACCGGCTCTACACCGATCTCGTCTATTCGCCCATGGTCGAGCTGCTCGGCTATCTGCGCGACAACGGCTACCAAACCTGGATCGTCTCCGGCGGCGGGGTCGAGTTCATCCGCGCGCTTTCCGAACCCGCCTACGACATCCCGCTCGATCAGATCGTTGGCAGCACGATCGAGACCGAATACGCCGTGATCGACGCAACTCCAACCCTGACCCGCATCGATCAGGTCAATTTCATCGCCAACGGACCGGGCAAACCGGTGGGCATCTCGCACAGCATCGGTCGTCAACCGGTCGCTTGCCTTTGGTAACTCCGACGGCGACTACCAGATGCTGCAGTACACCACCGCTGGCGACGGCCCGCGCATGGGCCTGTTCCTGCACCACGACGACGCCAAACGTGAATTCGCCTACGACCGCGACTCCCTCATCGGCCGCCTCGATAAGGGACTCGATGATGCCGCCGCCAACGGGTGGTACATCGTGAGCATGAAAGACGACTTCGCAGAGGTCTTCCCGGAATAAATATCTCCAGCACTGACTTGATCTCAGTCAGTGCTGGAGAGAAGCAATCCACGTTTCCGGACACGTGGTTCTCATCACGCCAGAATGTCAGCCATCTTTTCGGCCGATTTCAACCCTGATCCCGTGAGCACCACTACCGTCGACTCTTCGGGATGAATCGTGCCGTCCGCCAGGTAACGCTCCAATGCCGCTGCCGCAACCGCGCTCGTCGGCTCGGCATACAGTCCCTGTGACGCGAGCTTTCGGGTAGCCGCGCGGATCTCATCATCACCCACGCCAATTGCCGCGCCACCCGACCGGCGAATGGCATCGACCACCTCCGGTAGCCGAACCGGCCGCGCGATCGAAGCGCCCTCGGCAATCGTGGGACGCCGCTCGCGTTCGGTATCGACGGTCTCGCCGTTGAACGTATCGGCGATCGTGGCCCACTCCTTCGGCTGTCCAACCAGTAATCTCGGCACGCGCTCGATCTCTCCCGCTGCCAGCAGCTCATGGAACGCGAGATCGCATCCGAGCACCATACTTCCCGCTCCGGCGACCAACACCACATTCTCGGGAACCGTGTATTCCAGATCTTCCCACAGCTCATAGCCGATGGTTTTGATCCCCTGCAAGAACATCGGATGCCAGTTGTGGCTGGCATAAGGGATGAATTCCGACTGCCGAATGGCCTCGTCCGACACCTGATCGCGCGTGCCACCCACCAGCTCGATCTCCGCGCCGTATGCCCGTGCCTGCAAAATCTTGGCCGCCGATGTCCCGGCGGGAACGATGATTTTGGCAGAAATTCCGGCTGCGGCAGCGTAGGCAGCAACCGCCGCGCCGCCATTCCCCGAGCTGTCCTCCAATACCTGCGTCACGCGCAGTCCCGCGAGATGGGAGAGCATGACCGAGGCACCACGATCCTTGAAACTGCCGCTCGGATTGAACCATTCGAGCTTGAATCGCACCTGCTGACCGGCCCAATCCAGCGCCACCAGCGGAGTGCACCCTTCCCCCAGTGAAATGCGCCGCCCATCTACCGGAATCGCTGCGCCATATCGCCAGATCGACCGTTCGGACTGAACGATGTCATCGGGCGTCAGGCCAGCGATCCGGCTCACATGCAGGGGTGATCCATCATCACCCCGCCAGCGGGAATCACTGAGAGGGTATTCGTGTCCGGATCGATCGACTAGGACAGCATCTGACCATGCGTGTCCTCGTTCGGCACCCGCCAAAGAGCTAACCTCGGCTGTCACTCATTCCTCTGTTTCAGCAATGTATGTGTTTCCCAGCAGCGATCGCGCTTCCAGCTCGAACGATTCCATCGGCGCGTCGGGGTGACGTTCGGCATACCGGCGGGATTGCAGCCAGGTTTCCAGAATGTCCATCTCCTTGACGAATCTGGCTTCGGGAGTGGCTCTCTCACAAAGCTCGGCCCATCGCGCCAGCAGATCCTCGCGTCGCCTCCCAGGCAACGATGCGGCAAGTGATTCGATTGCAGCCGTTTCCGCCGCCAGTTTCGCTAAGCGCTGTTCGTCCCCCCGAATATGCCGCTGGTTGAGCCAGTTGCGCCGGGTGTCGGGATCGAGATTCTGCAGAATCTCGCGGTCATACGGGGTGGCATCGCCCGCTGACGATTCGGCCAAATCGTGCAACAGCGCAAGCTCGACTGCGCGGGCACGATCCAGCTCATCCGGCGCCAGCAGCCAGGCCAGCAGCGCCACCCCAAACGAGTGATCCGCGACCGACTCGGTCTCCTCCGGCGCAATCCCACGGTCGAGCCATCCTGTGCGCGGCAGCTCTTTCAACCGGCCGATCGCCTCGATCAATTCGGGTGACAGCCTGTCGTTAGGCATTGCCGCCCAACTGCGCGTCGAGGAATTGCAACGTCGCGGTCCAGGCATCGGATGCTTGCGCGAAGGAATCCGCGTTCTCGTCGAAGGTCATGAACCCATGTCCAACTCCGGCATACGTGATCGACTCGTAATCCTTATTGGCTGCATCGAGCTTGGCTTCGTACTGCTCCATGTTGTCCATGCCGACGCCGGTGTCCTGATCTCCGACGATCAGGAGCAGCGGCACGCGCAGCGAGTCGACGTCATCTATCGGTGCCTTTGGGCCAGCCATCACGCCTGGCAGGGAACCCATAGAAGGAGACAACCGCATCGGGGCCACCGACAGCGCCTGCCGAAAGCATGGCCAGTGTCCCGCCCATGCAGAAACCAATCAGCCCAACCGGCCCTTCCACACCTTCCTGTTCCCGCAGGTACCGGACCGTCGCCAGGATGTCCTCCAGCGCAAGATCCTTGTCGAGTGCCGACTGGCGGGCAAAGCGGGTTCCGGGTTTGTCATTCGCGAGCTCGCCTTGCCGCACGAAGAGATCTGGCAGAGCAGTCAGATACCCGACGTCCGCCAATCGTCCCGCCATATCCCGGTAGAACTCCTTGGGTCCATAGATGTCGTGGACCAGCACCACAGCGGGCCGCTTCGTGATTTCCGGTCGGTCTTGCCACATAGACCGGCAACGTAGTGTCCTCACGCTCGATGGACTCGCGATGCGCCGCGGTGGGCGCTCCTCCACTGATTGGCCAGGTGATCGATTCGTGGCACATCGCTGCCGGCTCCTTTACGTCGAACCTCTTTCTCCATTTCCTCGATAATAGACCTCTATCGTGCGCTTGTCCGCGCTCGCTCACCGTTGAAAGGGACCGCATGCTCGGGTTTCCGACTTCCACCGACCTGCCAAAGCCAATGGCCCGCCGCCGCCGTGGCTCACCTGTCTATGCGCGCAACGGGATGGTTGCGGCCGCACAGCCGCTCGCCACCGCCGCCGGGCTCGAAGTGTTAGCCAATGGTGGAAACGCGGTCGATGCGGCAATCGCCGCGGCATTGGTCGACGCGGTCACCATGCCCGCCTCGTGCGGGGTCGGTGGCGACCTCTTCGCTATCGTCTCCAAACCGGCCAAGGGAGGCGGATACTCCGAGCTGATCAGCGTCATCAGCTCTGGCATCAGCCCGCGCGGTGCGTCGCTCGAATTCATGCAGGAACATGGTGAGCTCGATGGCCGCGTGCTTGCGCAAACTGGCCCACTCTCCCCGTCCGTCCCCGGCTTCCCAGCCGGCATCGATGCGCTTCTCGAACAGTTCGGCAGCAAACCACTGACCGAGTTGAGCAAAGCCGCGATCGGCTACGCCGCAGACGGTTTCCCGATCACCCAGAAGCTCTCCGCCATGATCGCGAGCGAGCGCGCGTTGCTGGAAAAGACGCCCGCTTCGGCCGCCGTCTTCCTCCCCAATGGCAAAGCGCTTGGTCCCGGAGCGATGCTGAAACAGCCTGGCCTGGCCGCCACGATCGACCAGATCGCCCGCGAAAGCTCGTCGGCCTTCTACCAGGGCTCCATTGCGAAACAGATGACCGACTGGCTCGGTTCCAATGGCGGTGCGCTCTCGGCCGAGGACTTCAGCGATCACGCCGCCTGGGTCGGCGCTCCGTTGCAATCGACCTATCGCGGGAAGACTATTTACCAGACCGGATTGCCAACCCAGGGATTCGTGCAGCTCGAAGCGCAGAACATCCTCGACGGATTCGATATGGCCTCGATCGGAACCGATAGCGCACTCGGCGTGCATCTGATGGTCGAATCGCTCAAGCGTGCCTTCCACGACCGTCATCTTTATGCCGCCGACTCGAATTTTGCCGATGTCCCGATGGAGAAGCTCCTCTCCCAGCAGTGGGCCGCCGAGCGCCGCGCGACCATCGATCCGGATCGCGCGTTGATCGAGACCAAGTCAACCTACCTTTACCCTGGCGACACCACCTACCTCTGCGCCGTCGACGGCGACGGTCTCATGATTTCGCTCATCATCTCGGTCTCCGGCATCTGGGGCAGTGGTGTGGTCGCGGGTGACACCGGCGTGCTCCTCAACAACCGAGCCGGTCACTGTTTCTCGCTCGATCCGGAACACCCGAATATCTACGCTCCGGGTAAAAAGACCATGCACACCCTCAATTGCTACCTGATCGCCGATGCTGACGGTACTCCGCTGGTGGTCGGCGGCACCCCCGGTGGCGACAGCCAGACGCAATGGAACCTGCAGTGCATCACCGCCATGCTCGATGAAGGACAGGACGTGCAGGCGGCGGTCGAAGTGCCACGCTGGTCGATCTGGCCGGCGACGTATCCGGTCGATGTCGGGCATCCGTTCCGGCTCGTGGTCGAAGATCAGATCGGGCAGGAAACCATCGACGGCTTGCGCACTCGCGGACACGACGTGATCACCTGTGGGCCCTGGGGCCAGAGCGGTTCCGAGATGATCATCGCCCGCGATCCGGATACCGGCGTCCTGGTCGGTGGCTGCGACCCCCGCTGTGAAGGAATCGCGGCAGGCATGTAGGTTCCGTCGCATGCAGGCTGTCGCCATCCTGCATGCGACGAGAGCCAAACTTCAGATGAGATTCGAAGCGGTTTAGCGCATCCGCTGAGCGGTCCCAGAATGCCGAACTTTTTTGGATGCGTAGTCCTAAAGGGACTTTCGGGATGTAGCACCGTCGCTTTAGCGCGGTGCGGTCTCCACGACGACCTTTTGTGACCGGTTCAGCGCGCGTCACGAAGGAACTACGTGCTATAACCGCCGTTGCGTTCTTTGCGAATAAGGGAAAGCAGGTAAGCGAATGACCAATCCAATGATGAAAAAATGGGCCGAAGCCCTGGTCAAGTTCTCCGCGCCGGTCAAACCGGGCGATTCGGTGTTGATTACCGGTGGTGTCGAGGCCGAGCCGCTACTCCGCGCCGTCTATGCCGAGGTCGTCGAAGCTGGTGGCTATCCCGTCATGGTTCCCACCTTCACGGGAATCCAGGCGTCCCTGCTCAACAACGGAACCGACGAGCAGCTCACCTGGATTAGCCCGATCGAGCGATTCACCCGTGAAGTGGCCGATGTCACCATTGTCATCCTGGCCGACAGCAACACCCGCGCCTTGAGCAGCGTCGACCCCGCCCGCCAGGCTGTCTTCCAGGGCGCGCGTCGCGAGCTCTTCAAGACCTATATGCAGCGGGACGCGGACGGCACCCTCGTTTGGACGCTCACGCAATACCCCACCGACGCCTTCGCACAGGACGCGGAAATGTCTACCGAGGAATTCGCCGATTTTGTCTTCAAGGCCTGCATGCTGGACAAGGACGACCCGGTCGCCGCCTGGAATGAGCTCGCCACGAAACAGCAGATCCTGGTCGACTGGCTGACCGGCAAAAAAGAGATCCGGCTCACGGGCGAGGGAACCGATTTGACGGTCGATGTCACCGGCCGCAAATGGATCAATGCCGATGGCACCAAGAACTTCCCGGATGGTGAGGTCTTCACCGGCCCGGTGGAAAGCGGTACCGAGGGCTACATCAGCTTCAACATGCCAGCCATGACCCATGGCCGCAAGATCGAAGGGATTCGCCTGAAGTTCGAAAGCGGCAAGGTCGTGGACGCCACCGCCACCAAAGGCGAGGAATTCCTGCTGCAACAGCTCGATATCGACGAAGGCGCCCGCTACCTTGGCGAGTTCGCCTTCGGCACCCATTTCGGCATCCAGCAGTTCACCGGTCAGATTCTCTTCGACGAGAAGATCGGCGGCACCGTCCACATGGCCGTCGGCGCCGGCTATCCGGAAACCGGTAACTCAAATGAGTCCGCGGTTCACTGGGACATGATCTGCGACCTGCGCCAGGGTGGCCGTGTCGAAGTCGACGGCGAACCCTTCCTGGTGGACGGCAAGTATCTCCTCTGGGAGAAGTAATGACCGTCGAAACCGCGCCGCAGGTGCCCTTCACCTTCACACCGCTCGACCGGCCAGTCGACGGTACGGTAGTCGTGCCCGGAAGCAAAAGCATCACCAACCGCGCGCTCCCGATCGCGGCGCTGGCGCGGGGCACCAGCGTGCTCACCGGCGCGCTCTTCAGTGACGATACCCGCTACATGGCCGAAGCGCTCAACCAGCTTGGCATCCAGGTAGAGTCCGACGAACGCAACAACTCCTTCACGGTGACCGGCGGCGACGGAACCTTCCCCACCGCCGCCGCCGATCTGTTCATCGGCAATTCCGGCACCACCGTCCGCTTCCTGACGGCGCTGCTGACCCTCGGACACGGGGACTTCCGCATCGACGGGATTCCCCGCATGCGCAAGCGTCCGATCCAGCCGCTGATCGCGGCGCTCAACGAGCTCGGCAGCAACGTGCGCAGCGAGCAGGACACGGGCTGCCCGCCAGTGCTCGTCACGGCGGATGGCCTACCGGGCGGAACGGTCACCGTCCCGGGCGATCAAAGCAGTCAGTATTTTTCCGCTCTGCTGATCGCAGCGCCGTATGCGCGTGCCGGGGTCGAAATCCTGGTCGAAGGCGATCTCGTTTCCAAACCGTATATGCCGATGACCGCCGGCACGATGCGCGCCTTCGGAGTCGAAGTCGAGCTCGACGAGATCGATTGGAAACGCTTCGCCGTCGCGGCGGGTCAGCGCTACGAGGCACGGGAGTATCACATCGAGCCAGACGCATCGAACGCCAGCTACTTCTTCGCCGCGGCGGCAGTCACCGGGGGCCGCGTGCGGGTCGACGGACTCGGAACCCACTCCACCCAGGGCGACCTGAATTTCGTACGCGTATTGGAAGCAATGGGTGCAACGGTCACCATTGCCGACGACTACACCGAAGTGACCGGTCCACCAGATGGCAAGCTACGCGGCGTCGATCTCGATCTCAATGCGATTTCCGACACCGCGCAAACCCTGGCAGCCATCGCGCCCTTTGCCGAGGGACCAACCACCTTTCGTGGTGTGGCACATGCTCGCCTGAAGGAAACCGACCGCGTGGCCGCCCTGGCGACTGAACTTCGCAAGTTGGGACAGCAGGTCGAGGAGCGCCCGGATGGGTTGACCATCGTTCCGCGACCGATCGTGCCGGCCGATATCGATACCTACGACGACCATCGCATGGCGATGAGCTTCGGGGTCGCAACGCTGCGCGCGCCCGGCATTCGCATCCTGGACCCAGGTTGTACCGCCAAGACATTTCCCGACTTTTTCGACCGCCTTTCCGCGCTTGCTGCCGGCTAGGGGCGCCACTGGCTACACTTCGGCCCGTAGATCGATTCAATCGCCAGTCCGCCAGTCAGGCAATATGCAGCCACGACCACCAGACAATCGAACCCCCTCAGGCCCGGACCTGTCACCCAGTCGCCCACCGGACATGACCGCGCCGGCCGCAATAACGGAAGAAGCGCCAGTTCCCGCCACGGTAACGACGACCACTGTTGTGAACAGCCGGCCCTGGCCGCGCTGGATCACCATTGCTGCGCTCTGCCTCGCAGTCTTCTTCATTGCGCTCTGGCAGAGTTCGGCCGACCTGCACACCTCGCCGTTCCATCCCGACGAATCGCGCTGGGTCAACCGCGCCACCTATCTGGACGAGCTCAAGCATCCGCTTAGCTCCTTCTGGCAGGATCGGTATCTGATCCGCGCGCAACCGCCCATGGGCTCATACATGATTGGGCTCGGTTTGTTGTTGCAGGGCAAAGACCTGCACACCAACAGACCGTGGGATTTCCAGTTCGGCTTCGAGAATGCCATCACCTGGAACGTCTCTCACGGCAATATGCCCACGTATGACAATCTGATCGCCGCCCGGCAATGGAACATGGTGCTCGGCGCGCTTACCTGCGTGATGCTGGTGCTGATTGTTGGTTTGCTGGTCAACTGGGTTGGTGGCGCCATCGCCGGGCTCTTCATGGCGATCCATCCGCTACACATTTATCTGTCCACGCTCGCCGTTTCGGACGCGATGTTCACCACTTTTGTCGCGTTTGCAGTCCTCGCAACCATCTGGTTAGCGCGCAAACCGACCTGGGGCCGGTCGGTGCTCCTGGCAGTCGCGCTGGGGATGGGAGCGGCCACCAAGCTCAGTCCCTTGCTGCTCGCGGTCGGTTGGACCGCCTATGCTTTCGTGCTCTTCCTCGATCCCTGGCTCCGCTCGCGCGAGCGGGTGGGACGCGCCTGGAAGCTGATCTCCCGGCGCGAGCTCGGTACCGAACGCCAGCTCGGCTGGAAGCTGCTGGTGCAGACCGGGCTGGTCGGAACCTTCTTCGTGCTGGTCTATCCCTTCCTCTGGTCCGATCCCATCGGCCGCACCAAGATCATCTTCGACTTCCGCCGGTATGAGATGGACAACCAGGCCGGTTTCTGGCCGCAAGCCGCCATCCATGGCCCGCGGGACGCCATCGAACGCACCTGGCAGAACCTGCAGGACCGCACCTCCTCATCTGAACGCGTCTTCATGTGGCTTGGCGACGCGATCGGTCGCGACTGGAGCGGCTACAGCGTCGATCTCTACCTTGCCATTCCGGGGTTGCTTCTGCTGGTCTATCTCGCCTGGAAGAACGGCCTCGCCAGCCCGCAAATGCTCGGCATGCTCGCCATCGCCGCCCAATCGGCCTTGATCCTCTTCGCGCTTGGCGTCGACTTCAACCGCTACTACGAACCGCTCGTCTTCACCACCGCCGCTAGCGTTGGTATCTTCATCGGTTGGCTCGCCGCCCTCCTCTGGAACGCCGCCCGCTCATATAGCCAGCATCGGTCGTCGGCCTCACCGGTGAGCACGCAGCAGGCGGCGGGTAGCACGCAGCCAGCTTGAAGCCTGCTCAGGATTCTTCACTTTAACGAAGATTGAAACGGCGATCACGTTATGTTGAAACAGACTGGATCGCTCGTCGAAGATCCTTCACCAGCATATAGAGATGCAGTGGTTGGATGGGAGACGGCTCGAAGTCGAATCGGCGGTAGAACGTGCGGGCTTCCTCATCCTTGGCATGTACCGCCATCGCTCGAATCCCAGCAATCTCGGACGCGCTGACTGTACGCCGCATTGCATCTTTGATGAGGCCCGTACCCACCCCCTTTCCCTGCCATTGGCGACTCACTGCCATGCGAGCGAGCACCATCAAGGGAATAGGATGACGTGCCATTCCCTTGGTGAGTCGCTCTGGGGCATCCGCATACCCTATTTCTCCCACGACCAACGTGTAGTACCCAATGACTTCGTCTTCCGCAAGTCCAATGTAGGTTTGGGACGCGTGCGACAGTTGGTTGATCAGTGCATATCGAATCAAGAATTGGTTGAGCGGCTCACTTCCACAATCGAACTCTTCAACTGCGTGATGCCGCGCGAGTTTCTCAATTCGAGGCCCAGTCACTCGATCTCGCCTGTTTCGAAAATGCTCGGCTCGCTAAACAAACGCCTCACCCGGGGAAGGTCACGTGGTGGCGCATCGAGCGCTTCCATGAATGCGGTCCATTGCTCAGCGTTCAAGCCAAAATATCGTCGATCAGGTAGCGTGTCGTTTGCCCGGTCAAGAGCGCTGCGCAGCACAAAATCACTAACCGATCGATGCTCCGCCGCTGCGGCTGCGGTAAGCGTCTGCTTATCTTCTACGGAGAGCCGAAGGTCCAGTTTCTCTGAACGAGGTGTTGTAACCACAAGATACCCCTCCTTTCTCGATAAGATTATACTCACGTCGCCAGACATTGTCATGACGGATTAGTGCTTTCGCACCAGAATCACCCCCGCCATGGCAAGCATCCCACCGAGCGCCTGCAACAGCGTGAGTCGTTCGTCCAACGCCAGCGCGGCAATAACCAGCACGATGAATGGCTCCAGATAGAGATAGATGAGCGTCCGACTCGGACCGACCTCCTGCACCGCACGCTGCCACAGGGTATTCCCGGCCAGCATGCCAATTGCCCCATAGCCGAGCGCCACCCAGGCGAGCATTGGCGGCGGATCGACCCGCACGTCCCCGATCCAGAATAAGCCGACCGGCAGGAGCGCCAGGGAGGACAAGAGCAGAAACCATCCAGTCGCTCGTGGCGCGCCATATTTGTGCACCAGTGGCTGTGGGTACACGGTGGCACCCACCCAGGTTGCGGCAGCACAGATGGCGAGGATATCGCCGGTGAGCGAGGTTCCCTCGGTCGATCCCGCCCCCCCGACCACCAGAATCACGCCGAGAAACCCCAGGAGCAGCGCCATCGTCGAGCGCCGGTCAGGCATCGCGCGCGTGCGGATCCAGCCATAGATCGCGCCGATCAGGGGACTCATCGAGCTGAGGATGATAAGATGCGACACCGAGGTGAGTGAAAGCCCGCCCATGAACAGCAGCTGGGAAAAACCGATCAGTCCCACCCCGGCCACGATGAACCTTGGCAGATCGGCTCGATCGATGCGCATCGGTTTGCGAAGCAGGGCCAGCGTACCGAAAACCAGCGCAGCCGCCAGCAACGGCCGAAGAGCGATATAGACCATCGGCGGCATTTCATTCAGCGCGTATTTGCCGAACGGTGACACCCCGCTCCAGAAAAGGATCGCGGCCAGCGCCGGAATGCTGATCGCCGCGCTAATGCGGGCAGAACGACCGGAGTCGGCTGCGACGCCGGCTTCTCCCGTGCTCATGCCAAGCGATCACGCGATGTGGAAGTCGTTGCGGCGTCGACCATTGCGTCCGATTCGAGCGAGAAGTCGACCAGGGTCGCGAGCGCGCGTCCCACCGTCGCCGCCAATCGCTGAGCAACCAGCGTGCCGTCGGTAAACAGCACAACGGGCGCAATCTCGGCAACGCGCGTTGCCAATTCCCTGGCCAACTCGCGAATCGTGGCATCCACTCCAGCGTTTCCCAAAGCCGGCAAGCGCAGTACTTCCACCATTGCTTCCGTACCGAAGCCAGTCGCCGCCCCAGATTCAGCCAACGGCTGATTCGGGTCGGGCACCAGGAAGATGTGAAGGTCGAAACCAGCTTGCTCGATCCGATCGACACGAACCCGTAACGATGCGAGGTCGTCGGGATCAGAATCGACCGTTGGGAGTGATGCAATCAGGACGACGGCATTCGACCGCTCCCGGGACGAACCCACGATTTCTGCAAGCTCGATTTGTTCTTCGAGATCCAGCTCGTTCGAGATCGAGCCCGCGAGCTCCTCGCGTTCCGCGTGCAGATGCCGATCGGATGGCGTGACGAGCACCGCGTAGTCGTAGACTCGCATCGCCGCTCCGAGCTCACCGCACTCACACAGCGCCCGGGCAAGCCGAGCGAGTTGCGCTCCGTTGAGCAACCTCAGGGCACCGGCCTCGTATTCACGCAGAACCAGCACCGGATCGACCTCGTCTAGCACCCCGGATAGCCATTCAGCCAGCGTGGGCTGTTCCTGCGACGATGCGAGCTCGATCACGCTTTCAAGCTGTGCATGCATTCCAATAAACCGCGTCGCGTAAATCACCAGCCAGTGTTGCCGGGTCGCTCGATCGGCCCCGCGATGGCCCATCTCCCTGGACGCTGCCGGCAACATCAGCCGACTTTTGCAACGACGATGCCGAATCAGGATCTAGCCCAAAACTGGGATAGTAGTCAGCCGGGTCCCCCAAAGGCAGCCGATCGCGCGATGTCACCCAGGGCGGTTCCAGAGTGTCTGCGTGCCGGTGATAGATCCACATCGGAAGATTCGTGACGACTTCGACCAGCGGCATCCGATCGCGAATCTCGTCATGACTTCCCTGATACGGCCCCTGCACCTGATCCGCCGGTTCGAAAACCGACTCGAACATATTGTTCTTGCGCAGAAAGACCGACAACTCGCCCGCCGATTGCAGCAGTCCGAAGACGAAGTTCAGGCACCGCCGCTCGTCGTCGAATCCACGTTCGCGCAGGAGGGAAATGGCGCGATCGAGCCCACCAACGAATTGCGAATGCAGCGAGTCATCGCTATCGAAACGGGTCGAGCAGAGATATGCCTTACCGAGCGACTGTGTATACGCCCCAAGCAGCGCCGGCAACGGGCCAGCATCATCGGCATGCCCTTTCTCCCGGAAGTAGGGCTTGATCCACGGATAGGGCCGCAAACGTTCCAGCAACGCCTGCACGTACCAGGACTCGACATCGCCAAAGGCCACGAACCAGGCATCCGGTCGCGGCGTCAGCGCCAGCACGGACGGCACACAGACGCGTTCGAAAAGATCCAACCGGCGCAGCCAGAAATCGTTGTATTCGGATGACTCAGCCAGATGCCTCCCGTCCAGATGGGACCAGCGATTCTTCTTCCCGATCCGCATGCGAACGTTGAAACGGGTAACCAGCACATACGCAACATCGTCATTCGCGGGATACCGGGCAGGCCGGTCGTTTTCCAACCCAACCGTTATCACCTCGACCGGATGTCGAACACCTTCACCGGGCACGTGACTCCCTCGCAGTTTCTGAGAATGAACCGATCGATTGCGCGCAATCTAGCATGCTGCTGGCGCCGCACTGGGTATCCCCGATTTCAGCGGGCGCCAGCGCGAGCTTCCGACGGGACAGCCCCGCCTTTTCGCACGAGCATGACGCCGCCAATGGCCAGCAAGCCACCCACTGCCTGCAGGGGGGTCATCCGGTCACCCAGGACGATCGCGGCAATCAGCAGCGCCAGGAACGGCTGGAGATAGAGATAGATCAGGGTGCGGGCCGGGCCGATTTGCTGCACCGCCGACTGCCACAGCGTATTCCCGACCAGGGTCCCCATGGCGGCATAGAGCAAAGCGCTCCAGGCCAGGGGCGGAGGAACATGTTCGGCGACCACTCCCCATGACGGCAGACTTAACGGAACGATCAGCAGCAGCGAGATCAGGATCATCCAGCCCGTCGATCGGAGTGGACCATATTTCCTGACCAACGGCTGCGGATACACCGTCATACCCACCCAGAGCGCGGCAGATGCCAATCCCATGAGATCTCCCGTTATGGACGCGCCTTCGGTCGCAGACGCATCGCTCACGACGATGAGCACCCCCCCAAAGCCAATTCCCATCGCCAGCATCGAACGCCGGTCTGGCATCTCATGATGCGCCAGTCCGCGCCAGACCGCCCCGATCAACGGGCCGGTCGAAGCGATGATGATCATGTGCGCAACCGTGGTACGGGCAAGTCCTTCCGTAAAGAGCAAAGTCGACATCCCAAACAGAACGATGCCCGCCAGCAGGAATTTGGGCACATCCGCCCGCTCGATCCCCACGGCTCGGCGCCGTACCAGCAGAAAGAGAAAAACAAGTGCCGCCGCAATCGACATGCGGAGCGACATGAAGACCAGGGGCGGAAAATCGTCCAGCGCGTATTTGGTAAACGGCGCGATGGCGCTCCAGATCAAAACGGTGAAAAAGGCAGTCGGATTGATCGAACTGGCAAGCGAGCGTATGCCGCTTGGTCGAGTCACTGGATCTTCGACTGAGCTCACCTGCGTTGCCGGATAGCTTCGCCCACCACGCGCGAGGCTGCCCGCACCGCCACCGTGAAGGCGAAGAGCGGACTGAAGTCACGCGTCGCCATCAACGATGTGGCGTAGAGACCGGGAGTCGAAAACTGAAACGTCGAATCGAGAACCGGGAATCCCTCGACGGTGTCGATCTGCGCGAGCAGGTTCCCTGTGGACAGCACCGGAATGTTCTGGATATCCGTGCGATAGCCGGTAGCAAGCACGACTCTGTCAACCGCGAGCTGGTCACCATCGTCGAGGGTCAGGTTGATCTCACCGCTCGGTCCAACCTCCGACCCGGCAATGATCCGGCCCGGGCGGCGACGTACCGTGGCGTGCGCCAGCCGCGGCGCGAGCCACGGCTCCAGCTTGCTGCGCCCTTCGAGCCAGAGCCGAAAAGCAACCTTGCGCTTTTGCGCGTCATCCAGCTCCTGAAACCAACTCGGGTGGAAGGCGATCTGTTCGACCACCGGCGACGTCCAGCTCCAGTCGGCGGGGGCAAATCGCGGCGTCCGGTGCCGGTGAATCACATCCACCGAAGCCGCTCCAGCCTCGTGCAGCAGCGCCGCCCATTCATAGGCGCTCTGCCGTCCGCCCACGATGGCATACCGTTTCCCCGGGGCATCGGAAAAGTTGGCGTACCTGACGGTGTGCTCGACATTCTCGGCTGGAAGCACCCGTTGCAGCTCCTCGGGAACATACGCGAAATGCGCAAATCCAAGCGCCAGCACAACATTCTTCGCGCGAACGACAGCGCCGTCGATGAACACCGCGTCATACCCGCCATCTGGCTGAAGGTCGATACGCTGCACGTCCAGATCGAGCGGGGCGAGGCCGTTCACCTCCTCGAACCACGCAGCGAATTCGAGATAATCCGCCAGCGGAAATGGATCGATCGATTCCTTCGATCGACCGGTTTCCCGCATCCAGGCTTCAATGGTATGCACATTGTTGGGATCGTAATGCCAATCCCATGAGGAACGCAGAAACATGCCGCGGGGCATCGCTTCCTGCCAGAACGCCATCGACCGTCCAACTAAAAGGTGGTCGATTCCCAGCGAGGAAGCGTACGCGGCAATACCCAGTCCATAGGGTCCGGCGCCAACGATCAGCAGCTCGGTTTCGGTTGGAAGCGGATGGTCGGACATGTGCGCTCGCCTCGGCACCCTGAACTCGCGGAACGCTTCCTGGACGATCCGGAGCGCCATACATTTGCCTGGCCGCAACCCGGTTGCGCCTAAGCATTCTTCCAGTTGGGTATTATCCTGCTCATTGGTCGCAACTGTGGAGCGCTTACCTACGTGCAGATTTCCGACATCATATCCAACAAAGGCGGGCTGGACGAACGCATTTCCCCCGAAACGCTGCGTCATGGCGGGACGCTTATGCGCCCCGGCGGCTCGCTCTTCCGCCGGATCGCGATCCGATTGGGGCTCGCCGCGCTGATCGTAGTCGTTGTGACCTACTCGGTCTATGTCGGTCGCGATGGATTCGTCGACAACTCGCATCCTGGCGATGAGTTGTCATTTGTCGATTCGGTCTATTACGCCGCCACTTCGTTGACCACCGTCGGCTATGGCGATATCGTGCCAGTGTCGCCCCACTCCCGGTTGATGAACACGTTACTGCTCACACCGGTTCGGCTGGTGTTTCTCGTACTTTTCTTTGGAACCGCCTATGAGTTCTCGGTCTATCTCATGCGCCGAGCCGAGGAGCGCGATGTGCACGATCTGAACAAAAAGCTGGAAAAACACACCATCATCTGTGGTTACGGCACCACTGGCCGAGCTGCTGCCACCACCCTGATCTCCCAGGGCAAGTCGAAAAGCGACATCGTCGTGATCGATCGGTTGCGTGAAGCCGTCGACCGTGCACTTTCCGATGGGCTAAGCGCCTTTTACGGCGATGCCACGGAAGAAGCCACGCTTCGACGCGCGGGGGTGCACAAGGCCGAATCGGTCCTCGTAGCCCCAGGCCGGGACGATTCCGCGGTGCTGATCTGCTTGACTGTCAACGACATCGAACCGGATGTAAATCTCGTCGCCGCGGGCATGGAGGAGGAAAACCTCAAGCTCCTGTATCAGGCCGGCGCCGACCGGGTCATTGCGCCCGCCGTCATGGGTGGTCGTCTCATGGCGGCGGCATCGGAAACGCAGTCGGTTCCCTGGTACGTCGAGCATGTTCTGGGCAAGGGCTGGACCGACCGTAAGGATCGTCGCGTCGTCGCCTCTGAAGCTGGCATGAAGATCGAGGATCTGCCCGGGTTCCGCCACGTCCTGGTGCTCGGGGTTTCCCGCCCACCGGATCTGATCTACGACAACATCGATGACCTCCGCCTCCAGGAGAACGACGTCATCATCTACTACCGATTGACCGTGCAGGATTCGGTCACGCGCCGCAACGATGCCTACGGAGAGCCCTCGTGAACGATTTGACCCCGCGCGATATTCATCCCTGGGTAGCGGAAGGGATCGGCCGAATCCGCTTCGGCGTCAGTATCTATCCGCAACCGCCCGACTGGCAGCACTTCCTCTCTCTGGTTCAGCAGATGGAGAACGCCGGTTTCGACGGCTACTTTACGTACGACCATCCCGGCTCGAATGCCGATTGCTGGACCGCGCTGAGCGCGCTCGCGGCAGTGACCAGCACCATCCGGCTGGGACTCGCGGTCGATTGCATCTACTACCGCTCGCCCTATCTCCTTGCCCGCCAGGCCGCCGATGTCGACCGGCTGTCGAATGGCCGGCTCGTCCTCGGATTGGGTATCGGGCATGTGAAGAGCGAGTTTCAGGAAATGGGGATCCCCTTCCTGCCCACCGCGCAGCGGCTCGAGGGGATGGAGGAAACCATCGCCATCGTGCGGGGCCTCTTCTCGGGCGAACCGTTCCGCTATGAAGGCAAGCAATGGTCGGTCGATTCTCCCGGCACCTTCCTTCCACCGGTGCAACAACCACGGGTGCCGATTCTGCTGGCCGGCGGCGGCGAGAAGGTCACGCTGCGCCAGGTCGCGCAATATGCCGACGCCTCCAATATGGGGGCGCACGGATCCATCGGTATGGCCGTGAGCGATGACGATGTTCTTCGCAAGTTTCGCGTGCTGGCAGGCTACTGTGAGCAGTTCGGCCGCACTGCAGATTCAGTCCTCCGCAGCCAGTTCACCATGCCGCTCGTGCTCGGCCGGAATGAGAAAGAGATCGAGCAAAAACTCTCGGCCTGGCCGGCGGAAACCGTCGCGTCCTGGGGCGATGCGATGCTGGCCGCCACGCCCGAGCAGGCGATCGCGTTCTATCGGGCGCAGGCAGCGCTCGGCTACCAATATTTCATTGCCAATATTCTCGGCACCGACGACGACACCATCGATCTGCTCGCCACGCAGGTCATGCCGGTCGTGACCTCTCAATGAACGATCCCACCGGGCTACGCGCGTCCGTGCTGATCACCAATTTCAACTACGGCCGATTCCTGGGGTATGCCGTCGATTCGGCACTTGCCCAAACATGGCCAGACGTTCAAGTGGTGGTCGTGGATGATGGTTCGACGGATGAATCACGCGCGCTGCTCGATACCTACGGCGACGCCATCCAGACGATCTACAAAGAGAACGGCGGTCAGGCATCCTGTGTGGATGCGGCGGCACCATTGCTCACCGGCGATGCGGTCATCCTGCTTGATTCCGACGATATGCTGGATCCCACCGCGATCGAAAAGACGATCGGCTTCTTCGCCGATCCGAATGTGGTGAAAGTGCATTGGCCAATGGCGACGGTCGATCGCAACGGGTACCCTACGGGACAAATCCGTTGGCAAAAGCTTCCGTCCGGGAGCGTGCGCAAACATGCGTTGAGGGTCGGCCCCGCCAGCCACATGACCCCCGCCTGTTCCGCGAACTTTTGGCGCCGCAGCTTCCTGAACGCGTGCGTGCCACTTCCCGGCGGCGATCTCCGAAACCTCGTCGATTCCGTCCTCTTCACCTTTGCACCATTCTTCGGCGACTTCCGAGTCTGGGACGAGCCACTCTCCTTCTATCGCGTCCACGGCGACAATTTATCGACACGGCTCGCTGCCGGTCCCCGGCTGCAAAACTGGGAAGACCGCGCGGTTCTTTTGGAGCAATGGCTCACGTCGCAAGGGGAGACCGTATCGATCGATCGCTGGCGGCGGCACAATAAATACGTGCAGCGGCTGCTATCGATCCTGAAAGCGGAAGACCAGCTCGGCATGTACCTGCCCAAGGAAGCGCCGGTTGCGCTCGTTGCGGGCCAGCACTACGACCGAGGCGATATGCGCCCCGTACGTCCGGTCCATCGCGCACCCGCTTCTTTCCTGGAACCCGAGCGCACCGAGGCCGACTTCCGCGAGTTGATCGATCAGCTCCGCGCCGCCGATTTTTCATACCTTGTCGTGCAGGGTCCCGCCACCTGGGGTTCCACCAACCTCAGCGTCCTCGCTGGTCTGCTGCACGCCGAGCACGAAGTCCTGCTGTCAACCGACTGGATCGTCCTGGCCAGGATCAGCCCTTCGGCCTAAGTCCTCTCCGCGCGATGGTGGGACAGGCGCTTCTTGCCCACAAACAGTCCGGACACAAAAACGGCCGGAGCAATCGCCCCGGCCGTTCTCAGAGTTTCGTTCGATATGACGGACTACCGATCTCCGACCGGCACGTACGTCTTGCCCAGCTCTCCCACGAATTCCGACTGCGGGCGGATGAGGCGATTGTTGGATACCTGCTCCAGCACGTGCGCGCTCCAACCAACCGAGCGAGCCACGGCAAAGGTCGGTGTGAACATATCGCCCGGTAGTCCGACCGCTGCCAGCACTGCTGCCGAATAGAACTCGACATTGGTGTAGAGACGGCGACCCGGCTTGCGCTCGTTGAGCATTTCCAGGGCGCGGTTTTCGGTCTGCAGCGAAAGCTCGAAGAAATCGGGATCGCTGGCCGTGCGGGCCATTTCGCGCAGGATGTCTGCTCGCGGATCTTCTGCCTTATAGACACGATGCCCGAAGCCCATCAGACGATCGCCACGATCGAACGCAGCCGTCAACCAGGGATCGACGTTCTCTGCGGTGCCGATCTCGTTGAGCATGTCCAACACCTTGGAGGGAGCTCCACCATGCAACGGACCCTTGAGCGCGCCGATCGCCCCGGTCAGCGCGGATACGATGTCCGACTGCGTGGAAGCGATCACGCGGGAGGTGAAGGTCGAGGCGTTCATGCCATGATCGGCCAGAAGAATGAGATAGGTCTGCAGTGGCTTCCAGTGGCGCTCATTCGGTTCGGTGCCAAACAGCTGATAGAGGTAGCTCTGCGCGGTGCTCATTCCCGCGACCGGTTTCACCGGATCGAGTCCCTGGCGCAAACGGAAGAATGCGGCCAGCACCGAGGGGAAGAGCGCCGAGAGGCTCATCGCCTGGTCGAGATCGGGCGTCTCGGTAAACACATCTGGCAGGAGCGGCCCGAGCGAGGAAATTCCGGTGCGCAGCACATCCATCGGTTGTGCACTATCGGGAAGCTGGCGGAGCACTTCGATGGCGGCATCCGGCAACGTGCGGCTGTTATCGAGCTTGGTCTGAAAATCGACCAGCTCACGCTGGGTCGGCAAGTGCCCAACCCAGAGGAGATACGCAACTTCTTCGAAGGTGGCGTTGTTTGCTAGCTCATGGATGTCGTATCCGCGATAAACCAGCCGTCCCTCTTCGCCGAACACATGGCTCAGCGCCGTCGAAGCCGCGACAACACCTTCGAGACCTTCAGGCTTGGGCAGCTGGGCCTCGGTACGGGTCGCGGTCGATCCAGTCATCTGTGATATCGCTCCTCTAGCTCCAGGGGGCGGCCCTATTCCAGACGCCGGGTTCGAGACCATCCCTGAAAGAACACGCTTTGCGCTGGCGCCAGCGCAACGACATGCGTACGGGGCAACAACACCCCAGGCAGTGGACATTCCACGCATCGTAGAGATCCACCCTCAACAACAGCAAATCCTAGCACTTTCGGCTTCATTACGGGACACGAATTACGAGAAAAACTCACAGGAAAAGCAAACGGGCGAGGCCAATCGACCCCGCCCGTGTAGCTTATTCTCCCCGAAAGCGGAAGCGTTCCTACTTACCGAGAACTTCCTTCATCGCGAACGCCGCGGTTCCCGCCAGGACAGCCTTGCCGGCTGGGCTGCTGAGGAAGCCGCTGATCATATCGCCAATGCCACCGTCATCCGACTCCTTACCCTGGGGTGCGGGAGCAGGAGCGGGGGCGTCGGAATTTCCACCGCCCATCATGCCGCCCAGGATGTCAGTAATGCCGCCCCCGGAGTTACCGGAGCTGCCAGAACCACCGGAGCCGCCCCCAAGCAAACCGCCGAGGATGTCGCCCAGGCCACCGCCGCCGCTCGAGCCGGCTGAACCACCCGCCATGCCTCCAAGCAGGCCTCCAAGCAGATCGTCCAGGCCAGGGGCATCGCCACCGCCGCTGGAATCGCGGGAACTGACTTCTTTGCGATCGCCGGAACGGTCGATATCGACCATCCCCTTACCAGCCTGGCGTTCCTGCAGCATCTGATTGAACTGTGCCCGCTCATCATCTGGCAATCGGGCAACCGACTGTTTGAACGCCTGCTGCATCTGCTCTGGCGTGGCAACTTTGGCTGCGGCCTGCAGCTGCTGGATCGCTTCCTGCTCGCTATAGCCTTCAGCCGGATTTCCCGTCTGATAGCGATTGATAAAGTCTTCCGCTTTTGCCTTTTCTTCGTCGCCGGCAGCGCCGCCACCGAAAAGTCCCTGTGTTCCCGACATCTGGGTATCCTCCAATTTGATTCAGCCGTGTGCTTTGACCACGCGGTCATACGCACTGTGCTACGTTAATGACTACTATATTGAGCCAGTTTTGACTATTTTCATCCTGCAAGACCGGCGCAGGAATCACAGGGGACGCCGTATGCGAAATCGCATTTTTTCGTTGTTCGTCATCGGCATCATGCTGTTGGGCGTCGCGGCGCCTGCTCGCGCGCAGACAACCGCAGTTGACCCTTCCACGCTGCAATATCAGGCGTTGGCTGGCGAAGCCGCGCGCAATATTTTGACCCTGGCGGGTTCGCGTGACTTCACGACAATGTACGACCTGATGCACCCCGATTCGAAAGCGGTGGCGCCACGGTCGGCGGTGGTCGGACTGTTCGACGCTGCGTATTCACAGGCGCAGGCCGGCATGCCGCAGGTCATCAACATCGAAATCGTGGACTACACCTGGCCGGTGACTGGCAAAACCTACAGTCCAGCGGCCAAAGTCACTTTCGTTCAGCCTATCGTCGACCAGAACGGGCAACAGACCTTCGCTCAGGACTCGATCTATCTGGCACCCGACGCAGATGGAACCTGGGGCTGGTTCTTCGGCAACTCAGCCGAGATGGTCCAGTCAGCAATCGACACGTACGGCAACACGAACACTGCCACAACGACCGATTCTGGTACCTCCGGGGGCGTGCTCACCACGCCCTTGCAGGACGGCGACTTCCTGGTCAACACCGTTAACGACCTCGATGCCTTCTGGCGTGATGTCATCAGCTATACCGAATATGCCTACCAGTCTCCCGGGGTGGTGATCGTAGCCGAGGGCGATTCGGTACAGAGCGCGTGCGGTCCCGCCACGACCGGATTCTGGGGGTTCTACTGCCCGCTCGATAACAAGCTGTACCTTGATGAAAAGCTGCTCGATGACCTGAAGGACCAGGGATACTACTTCGCGGCTGCGTTCGTAGTGGCCCACGAGTGGGCGCATCATGTGCAGACGGGCATCGGCCTCAACCGAACATCGCAGCCGACGCAATGGAACGATGTCTATAGCATTGAACTGGAATTGATGGCCGATTGCATGGCCGGCGCCTGGGCCCGGGATGCCGCCGGACGCGGCGTAATCGATCCCGGTGATATTCAGCAGGCCGCGACCTTCGCCATCCAGATGCTGGGCGATCCCGCGTATATCGGCGAGTACGACGAGCAAGCGCACGGCAACGGCGAGCAACGCGTTTCCGCCATTATGGGCGGGTACAACGACGGCTTCCTGGCATGTAACCTGCTGATCTAGAGTGCGGCGGCTCAGGACTCAGCATGAGACCAAAGTCGCATTCCAAACGTTATTGAGAGTGAACGCTCCAACTCCGTTCTCACCAGCGGAGTTGGAGCGTTCACATGACGGATAGCTTTTCTTATCGAAAGGACTCTGCAATCGTGCGGCCACGGATCACATCGCGACGAACGCTTCTCATGGGCTCGGCTGCTCTTTCCGCTGCCGTGGTTGCCCCAAATTTCACCCGCGTCGCGGCCCAGGGTGACGGCACGAGTGTGGAGGATGGCTATCTCCTGCCAGCCAACCGCATCCTTTCCTACTACGGATTTCCGACCAACGAGCTGATGGGCATCCTCGGCGAATACGCCAAGGAAGACCTGCTGCCGATCTTGCAAGAACAGGCAGCCGCCTATGAAGCCGCCGATCCCTCCCGCCCGGTCAAGCTTGCCTACGAGGTCATCGCCTCGGTCGCGCAGCGCGATGCCGGCGCCGATGGCAACTATCTGGAATACACCGATCCAGCCTGGATTCAGGAATATGTCGATTTCACCGCGGCCAACGATCTCCTGCTGATCCTCGATATGCAGTACGGCTACAACACCACTGAGCAAGAGCTGAACGCGGTCCGCGAATACCTGCTCTATCCCCACGTCCATCTGGCGCTCGATCCCGAATTCAGCGTGAACGATGGCGAAGTTCCAGGCGAAGCGCTCGGCCAGATCGACGCCGCTGATATCAATTGGGCGCTGCAGGAGCTGGCCAACATCTCCATTGAAAACGGCCTGCCTCCCAAGATTCTGGTGGTGCATCAGTTCAATCTGTATTCCATCACGAACAAAGAGCAGATCGTCGCGCCAGCCGGCGCGCAATTCGTACTGGAAGTCGACGGGTATGGAACTCCCGAAGAGAAGCGCGGCACCTACGCGGTGGTCGCCGGTGAGGTCCCCTTCGATTTTTATGGCTTCAAGCTTTGGTATCAGCAGGACGTCCCGATCATGACCCCGGAAGAAGTCGTGGCGCTCGAACCCTCGCCGGATATCATCATTTACCAATAGCCAGCGCCCAGTCGCCGTTCGTAGCGAAGGGCCTCCCTGCCCTCCCGGAACCCGCCAGCCACTGAACGCAAAAACGAGCGCGTCGGTATTCGACGCGCTCGTTCCCATTTGTCATTCTGATGCGTGCGTTCAACGCTGAATGTCGCAAGTGCTGGCGACATGGTGCCCCGTAAGGGTTGTCATTCTGAACGACGTGAAGAATCTCGCTCGTCGGAGCAGCCGACAACCCTGTTCGAGAAATCCGACAAGTTAAGCTCGACGCACTACTGAACGAAGCCAGAATCCCTCCGGAGTCGGGACCCGCGGATCGCCTATTCGTTCGGTTCGAATTCGACCTCGTCTGCCGAAACAACGCCCATGGAGCGCCCCGGCGCCTTCTGATATTTCCAATAGAGATTGGTGTGCGCGATCACCTTGTCAGCCGTGGGAGCGCCGTAGGCGCTCAGGTCGTCAGTCGTATGCGCATCGCCGATCAGCAAGGCATCGTATCCCCGGGCGACCGCACCATGCAGCGTCGAACGGACGCAAGCATCGGTTTGTGCGCCGGTGATCACCAAGACTACCAACGCCAAGCCCCGCCAGCACGCTTTCGAGATTCGTCGCCTCGAACGAATCCCCATAGCGTTTCTCGATCATCGGCTCGCCCTGGTTCGGCACCAGCTCCGGCACGAGCTGCCAGTTCTCGCTGCCCTTCGGCAAATCCTCCGCGTCGTGCTGAATCCAGACCACCGGCACCTCAGCCGCACGGGCCTTCGCCACCACGCCGTTGATATTCGCGACAACTGCATCGCGATTATGTCCATTCGTCACGACCCCGTTTTGGACATCGATCACAAGGACGGCGGTGTTTGGTCGGTTTACAAGCGTAGACATAGCTACTCCTCAGGGAACCTATCGAGCGAATGTGAGATCACTGAAATAGATCATATGTTCGCAACGCGAGAAAGGCAAGTGGCACGCGAATAATTCTCGCCCCGGACGACGAACACGGGACCGTTAGACTCCGGATCTCCGGACTCCGGTACCAACCTACGGCACCTCGACTCCAACCTGTTCGGCGCGTGCCTCGGCTTCCGGCGTCGGTTCCACCTCGGGAACTGGGTCCGGCGTGGGTGGTGCCGTCCAGGGCCGGGATTTGTCGATTCGCCCGGCGAGGACTTCCGCGATATGTTGCGTGCCTCGCCCGGTAAAGTGATCGATCTGCTGGCGGCACGAGACTCCCGCCACGGCAACAGTGGTGTCCGCATTCAGCCGGTTGACAGCCGGGAAGAGCCGTTCTTCACCAATCTTCTTTGAAATTTCGTAGTGCTCGGTCTCATAGCCAAACGACCCCGCCATGCCGCAGCAACCGGCTCCACTCTCAGCGGCCGAGCATCCAGCCGACTTCAGGATTGCCATCGACGGTTCCATGCCGATCAATGCCTTCTGGTGACAATGCCCGTGGAAGAAGACATCGTCACTCCTGCTTTCGAGCCAGTTGATTCCCAATTCGCCATCGGCATCGAGTTTCGCCAGGTACTCATCGATCATGAAGGCATGCTTGGCGACTAGTTGCGCGTCCTGGTTCCCCGGAAGCAGATCGGGGTACTCATCGCGCAGGGTCAAAATGCAGCTTGGCTCGGATCCAATGATGGGGATCCCCAGGCGAGCATGCGGAACCAGGAGCTCCACATTCCGCCGCGCCGATTTGCGCGCTTCGGCTACCAGCCCCTTGGACAGCATTGGACGACCGCAGCATGCTCGCCGCTCTTCGATGATGACCTGGAATCCCGCTGCCTCCAACAGGTCGACCGTCGCCATCCCGATATCCGGGTAGTTGTAAGTCGCAAAGGTGTCATGGAAATAAACCACTGCGCCTCGCGTCGGCCGGTTTGGCGGCAATCCGCGTACATGTTTCTTCCAGCGCTTGACGAAATTGTTGTGCTTGAACGTCGACATCTTTCGTTCGGGATGCACGCCAACCGCACGCATTACCGGCGCGCCCAGTGGTGTGGTCAACGCCAGATTAGACAGGGGTGCAAAGGTCGATCCGAGCCGCGACAACGTGTGGATCTTGCCGAAAATCTTGCTGCGCGTGGGGGTGCCGTGTACGTCGTAGTACTGCGCCAGGAACTCCGTCTTGAGCTTGGCCATATCGACGCTGGAGGGGCACTCGGTCTTGCACGCCTTGCAGGAAATACAGAGATCCATGACCTCGTAGGTCTCTTTCGAGGTGAGATCGGCTGGTTCGAAGATGTTTCCCGCCAGTGCATTGCGCAGCGCATTGGCACGCGCGCGGGTGGTGTCCATCTCGTCCTTGGTGGCCATATAAGACGGGCACATCGTTGCGGCTTTGGTCTTTCGGCAGACCGCGGCGCCATTGCACATCTCGACCGCGGCCATAAAACCGCCCTCACGCGAGAAGTCGAGATGCGTCTTGATCTCGATTGGGCGGTAATCGGCGCCCAGGCGCAGGTTCTCGGTCATCGATGGCGCGTCGACCTTCTTGCCCGGGTTCATGAGACGGTCCGGGTCGAAGATCGCCTTGAACTGCCGCATCGCCTGATAGAGCTCTGGGCCGAAGATCACTTCGTTCAATTCCGAGCGTTGCAACCCATCGCCATGCTCACCCGACATCACGCCGCCGAACCGATGCGCCATCTCGGCGGCTTCATCGGCCATTTCCTTCATCATCTGGATGCCTTCGGTGCTCTTCAAATTGATGAGCGGGCGAATATGCAGGCACCCGGCGGAGGCATGGGCGTAATACGCGGCCGTGGTGCCATGCTCGGCGCACATCTTCTCGACCGCACCGACAAACTCGGGCAAATGATCGACGGGAACCGAGACGTCTTCGATGACCGGAATCGGCTTGTAATCACCCCGAATGGAGTAAAGCAATCCAAGCCCATCCTTGCGGACCAACCAGATGTCCGCCTGCCGCTTGGTATCGAATACTCGCAACGGCTCGGCGAGCATAGCAACCCGGTGCTCCTTGAGGTGCTTCTCGAGGTTTTCGCATTTGGCGATCAGCTCGGCCTCGGACTCGCCGTAGAACTCGACGCACAGCACCCCCGCCGGGTCGCCTTCGATGAACGAAATGCGATTGGCGTAGCCGGGCTGCGCGCGGGTCAGATCGATCAGCATCCGGTCCATCAGCTCGACCGCGGATGGATCGCATTCCAGGATTCGCTTGGTCGCTTCCATGGCCGGGACAAGCTCGGCGAACTGAAGCAAGACCAACGCAGTCTGCTTCGGCGTCGGAACCAGCTTCATGCGTGCCTGCAGCACGGTCGCCAGCGTGCCCTCGGAGGACACCAGTAACTTGGCCGGGTTGAACTCGCCATCCGGCTTGAGCAGCTCGTTGAGGGAATAGCCGGTCGAACGCCGCCAGTGCGGGGGGAAATCGCGCGCAATCAGATCGCGGTTCTCCTCGCGGAAGGCCAGGATGCCACGCAACAACCGTCCGCGCGGATCGTCGGCTGCCGCCTGCGTGGCAAGCGTTTCGGCAGACACCTGGCTCAGCTCGGCCACCCCGCCGGTAGCGAGCGCGGCCCGTACGCTGAGCACGTTGTCGCCGGTCATGCCATACAGAATTGAATGCGCGCCGGTCGAGTTGTTACCGATGACGCCGCCGATCGTCGCGCGATTGCTGGAGGAGGGATCGGGGCCGAACATCAGCTTGTTTGCTTTGAGCTGGTTGTTCAGACTCGCGAGATTGAGCCCCGGCTCGGCGAGCACGGTTCCTTCTTCCACGTTCAGATCGTGGATGCGCGAGAGATATTTGGAGAAGTCGATCACGAGCGCCGCACCGACGGTCTGCCCCGCCAGCGACGAACCTCCGCCGCGCGGCAAAATGGGCACACCATGACTGGCGGCCAGCTCGATCGCCCCGATGGCATCATCCATCGACCGCGGAATTACCACGCCGATCGGCTCGATCTGGTAGTTCGATGCATCGGTCGAATAGAGCATCCGCGAGGTGCGGTCGAAACGGACCTCGCCATTGATGCGCGCTTTCAGCTCGGCCTGCAGCACGCGGCTCGTTTCGAGCCCTGCGCGATTCGGCGAATTGGGGGTTGGAGATGTTGGGGGAAGAACCGTACTCGATGTCACGTCTGGGAACCCTCGCTGTACGACTGGCGCTCGACCGGAATGTCCACGACGCCTTGTGCACTGGGACCTAGCGAGTGTACCAATCTGTTCCCAAATGAGACCGACGCCTTCCATCCTTCTGCTCGCGCCCTGCGTAGACTTGGCCGAGGAGCACACGCCAATGGACCCAGCCGAACGAACGACAATCCATCTCCCGCTGGAAACAGGGCGCCGCTACGAGCTTGGCGCCATACAAGCAGTCTTCAAGGCGGATGGCGCCGAAACCGGCGATCGCTATTCCGTTTCCGAGTGGTGGCTCGATCCGCAGACCGACGGTCCCGGCCAACATCAGCACGACGCAAACGACGAGATTTTCGTGGCGCTCGCAGGGCGCCCCTCGGTGTTCGCCGGCGATCGCTGGTACGAGCTCGAAACCGGTAGCACGATCGTCATCCCGGCGGGTATTGCGCACGATTTTGCCAATCGCACCAGCGAGCGCGCTTGCCTGCTCAATGTCTTCGTGCCCGGTGGATTCGAGCAGAACATGCCAGAAATCGTCGCCTGGTTCGCAAAGCAGGAAAGCGAAACATCTTGAATCTCTCTCGCCGCGCACTTCTTGGCATGTCCGCCGCGTTTGGACTGAGCCAAATTCCGCTTGAACCGGTTGCCGCGCAATCCGCACCAGCCTTCACCCTGCCTATGGGCTGGGACGGACGCATCCCGGGCGATGGCACCATCATCCGGCACGCGTTCGATGTCGAAAACACCTCGCTCTATCCCGGTTGGTGGCACACCGGCGAAAACTGGTATCTCGACTTCGACGGGAACTCAGCCGGCGCGCCGGTCTATGCGGTCGCCGATGGAATCGTGGTCTTCGCTGGGTCGGACTACCCCGGCCGGGTGGTCATCATCCAGCACGAAGGCGGGATCTATTCGATGTATGGGCATCTCGACTACGCCCTGCTGATCGGTGAAGGCGAGTCAGTGGCACGGGGCCAGCTGATCGCGCGAGTGCTCGACAAGACCGATGGCCGCTCACCAAGTCACCTGCATTTCGAAATCCGCACCTTCCTGATCGAATCGATCGTCAATGGCGATAACCCCTGGTATGACTACGCCTGTGGCGTTCAATGTCCTCCCGGCCCGGGCTATTGGCCCTTCTACAGCGAGCTCCTGCCAACCCAGGTCGGCTGGCTCAACCCCCTCCATGTCATCTACGGTCGGGCGTACGGATCGGACATTCCAGCCGGCGCCGAAGTGATCGCCTCCGAGTCGGCGAATGAGCTACCCGTGCGTTCCACCCGCGACAGCGAAGCTACGACAACCATCGTCCTCACGCCGGGACAGCGGCTTCCCCTCCTCGAGATCGCTACCGGCGACGAAGCCTCCCTCGAAACCAGCGCAGACGCCTATTCCATCTGGTGCAAGGTCGAGCTGCCAGCGGGCGGAACCGGTTGGATTCCCGCCGTACGCGCCACCGATGAATACGTGCAAACCGATGGACGCCCCGCCACCATCCGTATCGATCTGCTCCTGGGATAAGCCTTCGAATCGTTATTCGGTGTGATGCACCAATAGCCTGACGATCTTACCGCTGTCGCAGAGCCCCATGCACGCGCGCTCCATTCCGTACTTGCGTGTTTCCCGAGGACGTTCATTCCGGGTTGGGCTTGCGTTCGTGCCCTGTCATGACCGCAGGCACTGTTTCCAGCAGATCAGTCGGCGTCGACAGATCAGTAATGAGCTGTGTCGCCAGCGCGACGACCTCGCCCAGATAGATCCACCCTCCGAGCCGCAACTCGGATTCGTACGCAGCCGCCCGCGCATGAATCGCTGACTGGAGTTGCGTCAATCGGTCGGTGTCGACCGGGACGCCGCCCGTGAGATCGTCATCGCGCAAGCGCTTCATATGCGCATCCAGCGTCTCGACTCCCATGTCGAGCAGGTCCGCCAGGGACGCGCCCAGCGCCTCGCCGGCAAGCCACCCGTGGGGCGCCACCTGCGCCGTGGCGTCCGCCAGCGCCCGGGCGATCATGCGCGTCTGTATCGAAGCATGCTCCAGTGCGAGATCGGCTCGTTGATACAGACCGAGCACGTCGCGCTGACGCCGCCCCAACAGGTTGAACTGCAAACTCTCGCGCGCCTGGCTCAGGGTGCTATCGAGTTCGAGCAGCTTGGCGTTGGTTTCGCGCGTGAGGTGCAGCGTGGTCACTGCCTCGTCATTGCTGATGCCGGTACGCACGGCTTCCGACAACACGCGCAGGTCGTCCTGAATCGCTTCTCCCATGTCGAGCAAGCGTCGCCGAGCATCGGGAAGATAGTTGGGCGGCGCGACTGAAGCGTTGAGCAAGAGCCCGACGCCGGTGCCGATCAACATATTGGCAAGGTGCAGCAGAGCCGCGTCGTTGACCTGGTTACTGGCGGCGCCGAGCACGATCAGCAGCGCCGACACGGCGATCTGCTGAATGCCGCTCGGATCGAGTCCCAGGCGTCGCCCGACAGAGAACGAAATCAGGATGACGAGAAAAACCGCCCAGGCATTTGGGCCGATGTACTCGCTGACCAGCACCGCCAGCAGAATACCGAACACTACGCCAAGCACCCGTTGCACCGCGTCCCGCATGCCGCCAGCAATGGTGAGGTTGATCGAGAAGATGGCCGTGAGGGGCGCCAGGATCGGTGCGGGATTGTCCGGCAGCAAACCGGCGAGCATCCAGGCGACGACCGCAGCCACCGCGCTCTTGATGACACGCTCGCCCAATCCATGCGCGCGAAACCAGTCGAGCAGCGACCGCAAGGGTCCCGCCGCGCCCGTGAGATATTCCATTGCGGTGTACAGCGTCTCGCGCATGGGGCATCGATTCTTGCGTGCGAGCGACCCGATTCCGGCAGGTTGCCAACGACCGAGCGAATTGCCAGGTAATTTCCATTGAAGTATGGTGAATACTGGTCAAAAGGGAATTGCGCGTTGCAGACGTTATTTCCAGGGCCACAAGGGAAGGACTCTTCGATGCGCCGTTTGATTGCCTTTGGGCTTGCGGTCTGGCTGGTGACCGCAAATCTCCTGGCGTTCCCCACTCAGCCTGTTTCCGCTCAGGATGAATCCACGCTTGGCGACGCACCCTATCTGACAGACGGGATGGTAGTCGCCGCCTCTGGCGACGATATCGTCCAGTCCGCATCGGTTCCGGCGGTCGATATCTCTTCCCGATCGTCGGCGGCCAGCTTCTACTTCAGCTATTACACGGCCCAGCCGGCTATTGACTGGACTGGGTCACAATCGAGCTGTACCGCTGGGACGACGAGCGCCGCGTTCAAGGCGGCAGTGATCGACCGGGTAGCGTTCTTTCGCGCCATGGCCGGCGTCCCTTCGAACATCGGCCTCGCAGCCTCGTCCAGCGTATCCAATCAACAAGCGGCCCTGATGTTCAGCCGCAACAACCAGATCAGCCATTCCCCGCCGTCCAGTTGGGCCTGCTACACCTCCTCGGGAGCGCAAGCGGCCGGAAGCTCGAACATCGCGCTTGGTGTCTACGGGCTCGCCGCGATCAACGCCTACATGAAAGATGCCGGTGGCAACAACACCGCCGCCGGGCATCGTCGCTGGCTGCTCTATCCGCAAACCCAATCGTTCGGCACGGGCGATGTGCCCGCCGTTGGCGGCTATTCCGCGGCGAACTCGCTCTGGGTTTGGGACTCGAATATCAACGGTCCCCGTCCCAGCACGCGCGACGGCTATGTTGCCTGGCCGCCTCCCGGATATGTCCCCTACCAGGTCGTCTACCCACGCTGGTCATTCTCGTATCCCAATGCCAACTTTGGCGGCGCATCGGTGACCGTCACGCTGGACGGTGCCAGCGTTCCCGTTTCGATCGATTCGTCGACCTCCAACGGTTATGGCGAGAACACGATCGTCTTCCGGCCAAATGGAATGGCGGATTCGGGCGTCTGGGCCAACCCCGGCACTGACAAGACCTACACCGTCCGCATCTCGGGGGTCTCGGTTGACGGCTCAAGCCGCACCTTCACGTACAACGTGACGGTCTTCGACCCATCCAGCGCTGATCCGGGACCGGCAACTGGCACGCCAACCCGAACATCCATCCCCTCACCCACCCCGACACGCACGGCGACCAGGACGGGAACTGCGGCGGCGTCTGCAACTCCATCTACCGGAACTCGCACCCCGACCACGATTCCCGGCGGATACGCAATCGGCGAGCAATTCCGACTGACGACGAGTCTCAACCTCCGCGGGGGTCCCGGGACCTCGTATTCCACCATCGCAGTCATGCCCACCGGTGCCGTGGGCACCGTAACCGGTTCGCCGGTCTTTGCGAATGGATACACGTTCTATCCCGTCGCTGTTCCGGGCTTCAGCCCCGGCTGGGCTGCGGGCGAGTACTTCGCTCGCGTCGCCACAACTCCGACTCAGACGGCAACTGCGGGCGTTCCAACGACAACACGCACGCCAACGACGATCGCTCCTTCTGCCACCCGTACCCCAACAACGGTCGCCCAAGGCGACTGCCACTCGCGTCCCCGGCGGATTTCTCACTGGCGACACCGTGCGCACGACGGCATCGGTCAACTTCCGATCTGGCCCATCCACCTCGTCCAGTGTCATAACCGTCGTTTCCTCCAACACCGACGGAACGATCGCCGGAGCCGGAGTAGTCAGCGGGCGTTACACGTTCTATCCGGTCACGATTCCTGGAGTCGGCACTGGCTGGATCGCGGGGTCGTACCTTCGGCTGATCTCAACTGGCAATCCGACAGCAACCGCGACCAGTGGATATCCAACTGGCGCCACGGTCTACACCCGCGCCAATCTCAACATCCGCACCGGCCCAGGAACCGGGTTCACGTCGCTCGGCGTCGCGCCCAGGGGAACCGCGGCCACCGTAACCGGCGCATGGGTCCAGAGTGGGTCGGTTATTTGGTACCCGCTCGACGTCGCAGGCATCGGCGCGGGCTGGGCATCGGGCACCTATCTTTCTCTCGCCCCGACCGTCCAGGGTCCCCAGATTCCGAACACTCCGGTTTCAGCCCAGGCAGAACCGGCCAGTCCGACTGCGACGCCTCCTATGGAGGAACCGTCGCTCGAGCCAACCTCGACTCCCACGGAAGTTCCTCCGAGTGAAACGCCGATCCCAACGGCCACCGCTACCCTGGTCGACATCCTCACGCCGACAGCAATGGCTACCGATCAGCCAGCGACCATCGATGCGGCCCAGGATCCGCAAGAATCCGAACCCGAGTTGTCGACCGAAACGCCTGCGCCGGAAACGGTGATCGAAGAAGAAGCCTGGCTGCCGATCGCGCGCATCCAGCGAAGTCCCGACTCGCAACCGGGTCAGGTGCTGGTCGATAACGATCCCACCACAGTCTGGTCCGCCAATGGCGCTGGCCAGCCACTGGCGATGTTCGTCCTCGATCTGGGCCAGATCACCCCGTTCTCGCAAATTGGCTGGCAATCCGGCGAGTCGGGCATTTCCGGGACGCTTTACCTGTCGGTATCGTCCGACAACGTCGAGTGGACTGACCTCGACCCAACCCTGGCATACGCCACCGAAGATGGCTGGATCGCGCTCGATGCCCCGGCAACCGCGCAGTACATCCGCTTCGTCTTCGTCAACGACACCGCTCCGACTGGCTTGGCGGAATTGCCGAAGTACGGATCATGCCGTAACTTGTTCAGGCACAACGAAAAGGACCTCCTCCGGATCCGGAGGAGGTCCTTTCGCATTTCGATCAGATGAAAGAAAACCTACCCCGTCGTCGCAACCCGCCGATAGATCGTCGTTTCGCCGCTGGTGAACACTGGTTCCCACCCAGGGCCGGGAAAGTCGGGATTGGCGACCGAGGGATAAGGGCCAGACAGGTCGCATCCAGGAGCGCCGTTGCGTTCGTAGCCGCCGACGTACAGCAACGTAGCGTCGTATTGATCGACCAACGGGCTGGCGGGATCGGCATAGATCGCGGCCACATCTCCTTGCCGGCTGCCGATCTGTCCCAGCAGCTCCGGTTGCCCAGCCCGCCATTGGCCCTCGTGACCGCCCCAGCCGATGATCGTCGGCACCCCGGTCATGGCCGCTAACCCCGATGTCGGAATGCCACCGTTGACCTGATACGAGCAACCGGGCGCTTCGATGATGACATCGTCTGTTTTCGCATTGTCGTAGAGCCATTGCATGGCGGCGAGATCGTCGGAGTTGAGATTGGCCATGAACGCGGCGCTGTTGAGCCCGTGCCATTCGCGCGGACCGAATTCGCGGGTCCACTGTTGGGTAGCAATTACCGGGTAGGCAAACGCAGCGAGGAGACCCACCACGCCAGCAACTCCCAGTGCAGTGCGTAGCGCCGGATAAGGCCGTGTCTCCACAATCAGGGTCACGACCGCAACCGCGGACGCAATGCCGAGCATTGCCCAGACCTGATAGTAGACCTTGAACAACGTGTTGAAACGCCCGTTGAACGCGTCTTGCACGTAAAAGATCTCGGTCAGCATCACCAGGCCAAAGGCACAGGCATAGAGCCCTTCCGGAATCGCATCCGGCAAGGTGCCGTCCCGACGGTGCCGCTCGACCAGCCAGAGGCTCACTGCCAGCGGGGCCCCCGCCAGCACGAGCACCGGCATCGGAATCGCCACCGCTGCCAGCAAAACGATCACGGCAACTGCAATCACCCAGCGGCGCACCTCGGGACGTCCCTGCCCGGCAAACCGTTGCCACAGCCGCAGCCCGAGATAGAGCATGGCGATGATCCAGAAGAGCCCGAAGATCGTCAGGAACTCTCCCACCGAGGTGCGTTCGTGCTTGTAGAAGGCAATCGTCGTCAGCAGGCGCGGGAGCACCGGAATGCCTTGCAGCCAGGATGGAAGCTGGCTGGTGTCGCCTCCCGCAAAAGACACGAAGCGCAAGGTGAACGGCAACCAGGCGACCAACGAGGCCACGCCCACTACCGCGACCTTTTCCAGCGTGCGCCGGTTCCAGCCTCCGACTACCGCGATCGCCAACACCAGCAACACCAGATATGTCGGGAAGTCGAGACTGTTCAGTGGATAGAGCGCGCCGACCAGCATACCGGTCACGACCAACTTGCCCCATCCGGCCCGATCAGGTCGTTCGGCGCTCCCAGTCAGCACCACGGAGACTGCCAGCACGATCGCCAGGATCGTGAACGGCAATGCGGTCAAATGCGGATGCAGATCACCCAGCAGCAAACTGAACCAGGGGAACTCGTTGATCGTTTCCGTGAACTGTTGACCACCATCCACGATGACGCGACTGGATGCCCAGCCCACCGTGCCCCACCAACCCTGATCCCAGGTAGCGCTCGGCGCGCGCACGAGCTCGACCGCCGCACGCATGTTCCCCGCCATGACGACGAAGAATCCGCCCAGCACCGCCGCCAGCCAGGCGACACGGTGCGACATTCCCCGGCGGACCACGTTGTAGGCCGCGCCGCCAGCGGCGACTGAGGCCATCGACGCGGTCGTCGCCAGCGCCAGGTTGTAGCCGACCCAGGTGGTAATTCCGGCGATGCGGCTGAGCGTGCCGTAGATGAGATACCCGAGGTAGTAGTAGTTGATCGTCTCGCCAGACATCCAGGCGTCCGCCGGCGGGATCGAATCGGTCCGAAAGCTCGAGGTCATGAACATCATGTCCATCGGCTTTTCGGTATAGGACAACTGGGGCGTGAATCCTCGCAAACCAACATACGCCGCAAAAGTCGCCAGCGAAACCGCCTCGACAATCAGCAGGGTCCGGATCCAGTCCCGCTCGATCCATTGCCGTTTCCAGGCATAGCCCCAGCAAAGGACCGCGCCGAGAGCGAGCGTGATCCAGATCCCCCATGACGTGAAGGGCAGCTTGACCGAACCGGACAAAAACCAGGTCGGCCAGAGCACGAACAGCAGTGCCGCCGGACGCGCCACTGACGCACCCTTGTCCGACAACCCGCCCAGCAACCAGCGCACCGCGGGAGCAAACCCCCAGGTGATAAGCATCAATGCGATATACCAGCGAACGGTATCGCCGAACCAGCCCGAATAGTCCACATTGCCCCCAGCGAATCCCGTTCAGGATCGGTGAATGCTACCCCGAAGCATGCGCCTTCATATTCGCCCAATCAGCGCGCATACAATCGCCGCATCGAAGACCGGCCGAAGCGAGAAGTCAGGACAGGACGAAGGGCCGATTGGCTGCATGGTGCTGGCGTTCGACGAGTGCCCCTTCGAGCAGCACAAAACGTGGAACGCCGTGCGTGCTGGAGGAGGGAGCACGCTAACGCAGACGCTTTTCATCAGCCCGTTCCAGCGCGACGAGGAAAGCAAACCTGTCGCAACCCTTCGGCGCTAATTCGTCAGCCAGATGAACAGCGACAACGTGGCAATCGAGCCGACGGTGCTGTAGAGCAGCACCGAGGCCATTTCTTGCTCGGCGGTCTTGTACCGCACAGCGAGGATGACGATCAGCGAAGCAACCGGGATCGCCAGCGCGATGACCGCTTCCTGGAGCTGGGCACTGCCCGCCCTTCCGAGAAGCTTGATTGCGAGCAGTGCCACACCGGGTACGATCAGATTTCGGGCTACGACCAATCCGCCAATGGTGCGCGACCAGGTCACGTTCTGCGCGTAGAGGATGACGCCGGCCGCGAAAATCGCAACCCCTCCGGTCGCGGCCCCAAGCAGGCCAAGCGATCGCTCGACCGACGTTGGAAAATCGATCCCTGCCAGACAGACAATGAGGCCAAGAATCGGAGCCCAGATCATCGGTTGCCGGACAGCGCCCAGCAACCCCTTCCCCAGGGCGCGCGCATCGAGATGTTGCGCGGTTCCGGCGCTCGACTGAGCATCGAGCAGGACGAGGCAGATTGGCACCAGGCAAAGATTGACCGCGAGGGTGGCAATGCTGATCGGGATCGCGCTCTCCTGCGTCCCGTAGAGATAACCAAGAACGCTATTGCCGACGAAGGCGACTGACGGTGTCGAAACCGCGAGTGCATAGAGTGAGGAAGCGCCGGGATCCTTCTTACGCACCTTGTGAAAGAACACGAACGTTACGCCGAAGCTGATCACAATGGAGAGAACGACCGTGAGGATCAAGGCAATCGAGGCGAACAGGTTCTCCCGTTTTGTGGTCGCCATTCCCACGAAGAGATCGGCAGGCAGGGCATAGAGCAAGACCAGGCGGTTGAGCACCGCGGCCTGATCGCTGGTGAAGTCGTGATGCCGCCCGGCGAAATACCCCAACAGCATAGTGAGCACCACGGGGAGAAGCGCGCTGAGGATGGTTGAGAACATGTTGGATGTCCCGCGTCGAAGCGATTTCCAGATTCAGATCGGCGAAATGTCGCTCGATACTACTTATGAAACATAATGAAAAGCCATCGGTCAACCTGTTGACATTTCTGTAGCATTCCTCAAGAATGTGCACGCACGTCGCGAAACGAAGACGATGAGGCGCAGCATCCTTGTGCTGGGAAGCGGAGGGAAGATCAGGCCCGCAACCGAAAATCGACGGTTTCTTACAGTGCATTGACGTCAACGGAGGTGTCAACATGGAAAACCAGTCCAAATCCCGAATCTCGAGACGACATTTGTTGGAATCTGCCGGTGTCGTTGCCGGCGCAGGTGTCGCCAGCCGCATCACTCCGGCAGGAGCTGCCCCACAATCGACGACCCCGTTCTTGCAACGAAATCAGGACACGACCAAACTGACATTCTGGGGCCAGTTCCCTGAGCTGTTGGATCCCTTCAAGGCCGTCATGGCCGATTTCAATGCAGCTCATCCTGAGGTTGAGATCGAGGTCGAGATGACGACCAACGATCAGTACAAACCCAAGATCCAGTCGGCCCTGAACGTTGGGTCTGGCCCCGATCTGTACATGGTTCCCGCACAGCCTGAGATGAACAATTACGTCGATGCCGGTACCCTGGTGGATGTGACCGATTCGGTCGATCTTTCTCAGGTAATCGATGTCGCGGTCGACGCGGTCACGATCGATGGCAAGGTCTGGGCCTCGCCTAGCGGCCGCTACACGGTCGGCATCTGCTACCACCAAGACCTCTTCGAAGAAGCGGGCATCACCGAAGAACCAGCCACCTGGGAAGAGTTCCGCGCGGTCATGCAGCAATTGCTGGATGCTGGCATCACGCCCTACGCCATCGCCGCGAAAGATGGCAGCCTGACCTATTTCAACTACATCGGCCTGGCATCATCCGTACTTGGCGCGGACGGCTTCGAGCAAGTGCTCACGGGTGAAAAGAAGCTCACCGATCCCGATATGGTCGCCGTCATTCAGGAGATGCGCGACTGGGTGCCGTTCTATCAAAAGAACTTCCTGGGAACCCCGTACGCAGAGGCCAAGGCGCTCTTTGCAACCGGCAAAACAGCCATGATGGACTGCGGTTCGGCCGATCTCTCGGGTTACTACGAAATCGACCCGGAAGCCCAACTTGGGTTCTTCGCCTGGCCAGCTGCTGACGCAGACCATCTGCAGGTCACCAATACCGGTATGTCGGTCCTCTATGGGATCAACCCGGCCATGGACGAGTCGAAGATGGATGCAGCCATCACGTTCCTCAACTGGGTAGCCACCCCAGAGGGCGCCCAGTCGATGAACCGGAACATCAAGCTGCTGCCGGTGGTCGAAGGCGTCGAGCCAGAGGGCGATCCGATCCTGACCGAGATGGTCAGCTCCCCGCTGGATATCCCGGTCTGGTACGAACGATTGCCAACCATCAATATCGGCACAGTGTGGACCACGGACGGCAACTCCGCCTTCAACACGGATTCCCCACCAGAAGAGTTCGCCGCCAAACTACAAGCATCGGTCGACGAGCAGCTCGCGGCTATCGCGGAATCCACCCCGGCCTCCTAGGTCACCTCGCGATGATGGCAGAGCGGAATTCCGCTCTGCCATCTCGTGCGTATTCCGGAGCTCACGATGGCCATGTCGTTGCCACAATCTCAACCGGTTCCAAACCGGGATCGGCTCGCGCTCGTGCTCGGTATCGTTTCGGCGATGCTGTTGTTCACGGCGCTGCTGCTCATGAACCGGCTGGAAAGCCGGTATGCCTTCGTTACGCTCGGCGCCTTCGTCATTGTCAGCGCAGTCTTTCTGGCCATCACCTATCCAAGACGCCCGTACATCGCATTCATCTTTCCGGCGGTCGTGGTCTACACGATGTTTGTTATCTTCCCGGCCGGGGCAGCGTTTCGCTTCAGTCTCTACAACTGGACCGGTCTTGGCCCGGCAACCGACTTCATAGGATTCGAAAACTACACAGAAATTTTGCGCGATCCGCAATTTCGGGATGCGCTCTGGAACAACGTTCAACTCTTTTTGGCGATCTTCATCATCCAGAATGTGATCGGGCTGCCAATTGCGCTGGCGCTCGATACCAAGCTACGCGGCCACCAGTTCTATCGTTCCGCACTTTTCCTGCCCGTTATCGTTTCGCTCGTTGCAACGGCCTATATCTGGCAAATCATCCTCGGGCCGAACATCGGTATGCTGAATCCCATGCTCGTCAAGCTGGGGCAACCGGAATGGCAGCGTGACTGGCTCGCCGACACCTTTCTAACCTTCAAATTGATCTGGATCGTGCAAGCCTGGCAACACATTGGAGTGCCAATCGTGATCTACCTGGCCGGACTCCAATCGGTGCCGATCGATCTCAAGGATTCTGCCCGCGTCGACGGGGGCAACAGCTGGCAGGTCTTCCGGGGCGTTACCTTCCCGATGCTGGCGCCCGCTTTCACCATCGTGACCATCTCGACGTTCATCACCATGTTCCGCGCGTTCGATATTCCGTTTGTCCTCGGTGGTCCCGGCGGTGCGCCGGATGGAACCACCGACGTCCTGAGCCTGGTGATCTATCGAGAGGCGTTCGGTCTGGGAGGAATCGTGGGTACCCAATACCGGCAGGGCTACGCCGTGGCAGCCGGAGTGGTCATGTTCGTCTTCCTGATCGCGGCGGTCAGTATCCAGGCAGTGCTCCTGCGCCGGCGTGAGGTAGCCCTGTGACCCCGGGAACAGTCGATATCGCCACGCTTCCCGCCACCACAACGCGCAAGCGACGCAGTGTCAAAGACACCGTGCTGAGCCTGGTGATCCATATCCTGTTGATCCTGGCAGTGATCTTCGCGTTGCTCCCGGTAGCCTTGGCGTTTCTGGCATCGTTCAAGTCGCTCTTCGACTTCTACGACAATCCCCTCGGTCTGCCGGTCACGTGGGAATGGCACAACTACACCAGCGTTTGGCGGGAAGCGCATATTGCCGAATACGCGCGAAACAGCGTTATCGTCACCTTCATCTCGGTTCCGGTGATCGTCTTCCTGTCGTGTCTCGCGGGATACGGTCTGACCCGGTATCACTTCCGCTTCAGCCGCTCGATCTATCTCTACTTCCTGGCTGGATTGATGATCCCGATTCAGCTCACCATCCTGCCCAGTCTGATCCAGATGAAATCGCTCCATCTGGTCAACACGCATGCCGGCCTGATCACGCTCTACTCCGCGCTGGGACTCCCGTTTTCGGTTTTCCTCATGGCGGGGTTCATGAACACCTTGCCCGGTGAGCTAGCCGAAGCGGCCCGGCTCGATGGTGCAGGCGAGTTTCGAGCGTTCTGGGATGTGGTCATCCCGCTCACCAAACCAGCCCTTGCCACCGTAGCGATTTTGAATGGCGTCGCGATCTGGAATGAGTTCTTCCTGGCCTTGATCCTCTCGCCCGGGACCCCCACCCTCCAGGTCGGCATCAATAACCTGCGCGGCTATTACTCGACCCAGTGGGGCTATATCTTCGCCGGGGTCATGGTGGCGGCCTTGCCAGTCATCCTGGCCTACGTGCTCCTGACCAAGCAATTCATCCGCGGGTTGACCGCGGGAGCACTCAAGGGATAAGCGCACCCTCGCAGCAGGCGACACTACTCAGCCTTCGTGAATCCCACGCGCGACGCGCGATAGTCCGCGAACCGGGCGAGATTCTCGGCGTGAACGCCGGGCATCTGCATGCTGTCCCAGATGAGTGGCGGTGTGCCGCGCTCGCACAGCAGCTCAGTGGCGCGGGCAAAGATCATCCACATGACCAGCACTTGGGCGACACCGGAGCCGGGAATGGCGGAAAAGCTTCGGCTTCCTGAGGTGAACGAGAGCTCGGTATCACCGTACTGGCCACCCAGGTCGATAACGATATCGGCCACCTCGGAAAGGCGCTTTCCGCTCGCATGCTCGGGAACGAGCCGCGGGTCCATCTCGTACGCGAGCTGAGTCAGCGCAATCGACGCGGCGCCACGCCCCCGGCTGATCAACGCGAGTTCCACCGTCGTCACCGTGGTACCGGCATTGGTTCCGATGAGCACCACATCGCCGCCCTCGATGGCAACGGCATCGGTCAGCCGGTGAACCGCCATTAACCCACCAGCGCGATAGGTTCCCTCGTCGTGGAGACAGTGCGTGGTTTCCGCAATCCAGACCCGATGTCCACTCCCGATCGCGTCGGCAACGACCACCGCGCTCGCTTCGATGCTCTCGGCCTGACCCTCGATCATATGCTCCAATCGTGCCAGCACCTGATGCGAAAATTGCTGCGCGGCGTTCATGTTCTGTAGGGCTCCCATCTGACGAAATCGAGCAACGAGCATTCTCAGGCATTCTATCGGCACATCGATGTCCCGGCGGTGGCAGAAATTCATGGCAGGAAATGTGTTGACATCTGATGGATTCCATGAAATGATGTATGAGTACCCGGCAATTGAGTGCCGGGTAACTTATGAAATAAATACCCGAGTGGGGGATAGCGCCAACCACAGGCGCTCGCGAGAAGAAAGGAGGACAACGCAATGATTTCGATACTGAAGATGAACCGAATGAATAATCTTCATGTTTCCTATTGCGGTACCGCCGTCCAACTGAATCTCGCTCACCCGGGTATGACTGCCGCTCGCGCGCACTAGCGCGTCCAGCGGACACGTCAATACGCTCCTCGGGTTAGTGAAACGACCCGGGGTTTTTTGTACCCCAACGCAGTAAACAAATTTGCTTCGCCTGGCCCGCGAAGCATGTGCACGTCGAGCCGGCGCCGGCTTCGATGCAACCGTCTGGCATGTTCAGGAGGAGCTTTCATGAATCGCAAACGTGTCTCCCCAGCTCTGGGGCATAGGCAACTGGCGCATCGCGCCACTCGAAATTCGCAGTCTGGCTCCCCCATGCGGGGTACGAGCCAGGAACGCAAACCAACTGATGAACCCGACATCGGGCCACATGCCCGGACAACTACAGGAGTGAAGTTCAAATGCATCCGCAACACCCATGGATGATGCGCGTCAACGCAGAAGAAATGCAGCGCGACGTCGAGCACCATATGCGTCTCAAGCAGGCGCGCAGCTCGGCCAATCGCCCGTCATTCGGAGTCTTTGGCGGCGTGCGCCGCTCGATCGGCCTGGCGCTGATCGCAGTCGGCGGCAAGATTCAGCCGGAGCCTCGCCCGGAGCGGGCGTACGATCCCGGCCTGGAGCTCGAGCTGGCTCGCTAATGAGCCGGGCAACACTGCGCCAGATCGCGGCGTCCGGTCGCGATCTGGCGTCCCGTCAACCGGAAACGACACGCGTCTCGCGTGTTCATCGGTTCAGGGACCGCACCTCCAGCAGCGGCAATTTGGAGGGAAAACGTGGGTCCTTCACTGCAACGAGCGGTCGCTGGGGAACCTTTCTCAGCCGCGGCTCGTTCCAATGACGAGTATCTGACTGAGGTCGTGACGACCAACGCCGGGGTAATGGTCAACCCGGCGCACATTAAGAGGAAATCGCGCGGACCGTGGAACGATCCGCACCACATATGGTGAAGCGAGCGGAGTCGGGACTAGCCCGGCTCCGCTCGTCGTTTTTCACTGCCTGCTCGTCACGTCATCGCCTCAGAATGGGACGCGATCGCGCTGGAAAGGTGCGGGCAGTATCATCCTGGTACGACGATCGTCAACCAGAGGGAGCGGAGAGAACGATGTCAGCGACGCACGATCGAGACCGGATGCGAAACCGTCCCCCCTCCGGCCAGGCGGTGTCCGCGACCAAGGGGTTGCGCCCCGAACGCAAAATGCTGCACGGCGACTATTGCACGCTCGAGCCGCTCGATCCCACCCGGCATGCCAGCGATCTGTTCGCGGCGTCTCATGGGCAACCCGAACAGGCGCACATCTGGGACTATCTCAAATCTGGACCGTTTGCCGACTTCTCCTCGTTCAGCCAATGGATCAGCGACTGCGCGGCCTCAGACGATCCGCTCTTCTACGCCGTCCGGGATCGGAAGACCGGTCGCACGACTGGCATGGCCAGCTATCTGAATATTCATCCCGGACCAGGCTCGATCGAGATCGGGCACATCATGTTCGGCTCACCGCTGCAAAAAACCCCGGCCGCGACCGAAGCGCTCTACCTCCTCATGGATTACGCCATGACCGAGCTTGCCTACCGGCGACTGGAATGGAAATGCAACGCACTCAACAACCCGTCGCGCAAAGCCGCCAACCGGCTGGGGTTCCGCTACGAAGGGACCTTCTATCAACACCTGATCGTAAAGGGTCACAACCGCGATACCGCCTGGTATTCGATCCTGGACAGCGAATGGCATCGCTTGCGCCCGAACTTCGAACAGTGGCTGGCGCCCGGCAACTTTGACGCGCAGGGGCAGCAGAAAGTCCAGCTCAGTGAGTTGAATATCCCCAGCGACGACTGATCGACTCCGGACTCCCCCTCTTCCTGCCAATCGATCGAACCCAACGACAGACATTCGTCACCAAACCTTCACAAATGCTGAGAGGGTTTGGTAGGATGTCGCATCACAATGAAAACGGCGTCCGACCGCATCGTAGGTCGTGTTGCGCTCAATTTCTGAAACACACGCCCGGCCCGAGCCAAACATTTGGCTCTTGTTGCCAGACTCGAAGCGAGGACTTCCCGTGGCCTTTCGCCTCCGTCTCGTGCTCCTTGCGCTTGCGTTGATGCTCATTGCGGCGCCCATCTCCCCGCAGCTCATAACGCAAGCTCAGGACGGCTCACCCGTTCCTTTCGACTCTCTCCCCACAGAAACTCCAACCCCCGCGTCCACAACTCAGGACCTTGACCTCGAACCTACAACCGAGCCCGTAGCTCCGGCCGATGTCGAAGGCAACACCCCAATCGGTCCGCACACGAATCCACCCGTGTTTCCGTCCTCGCGCACCGACGTGTATGTTGCGATCGCAATGGTCACCGTCGCGGGACAAACCGATGCCATCGACGGGACCAATGGGAACGGCCCGTTCGCCGCTGAAGGTTATCGATCCGACAACGCCAAGATCCTCACCATCCTGACGACCGCGACGTACGAGGGCAATCTCAATATTTGCATCGTCTTCGATGGTCCCACGTTTGCCAATCCCTCCGAAATCGAGCTTCTCTTCTTCAATGGAGGGACGTGGAGCGTCATCACGAACTATCTGGATGCCACGACGGTTTGCGGTTATTCATCGGTATTCGGCACATTCGCAGTCGCGGAAACCGGTGCCGCTCCCACCATAGCCGCAACAGATCTCCCTACTTCGACACCAACCGAATCGCCAACTCCGTCCGCCAGCGCAACCGAAACAGGAACCGCGCTCCCTTCCGCGACATCCACAGCGACCGAGACATCCACTGCCATCGCGACGGCCACAGGAACCTCCACCAGTGCACCAAGTCCGATCCAGTTCGCCCTGCCGAACGTCTATGTCCAATACGGGCAGATTCCAACCTCCGGAACGACAACCGGTGAGGTCCTTTCGGGTACTGGATTACCAGCACTTCCCGCTGCCTATCTTTCGAGCAATGCGTGGTTTTTCTTAGTAGAGAGCACGGTGGTTCAATCGGGAAACAAGCGCCTGTGCGTCAACTTCGAGACGAGCGCCTACTCCGATCCGCACCGCCTGGTGCTCATCCAGCGCAATGGGTCGAACTGGACCAACGTGTCGAACCAGGTCCTGGAGAGCTTGGCGGCCGAACAGGGGACGATGTGCGGCTACATCGCCGCGTTTGGCGATTTCGCACTGGTCGAACGCGCGCCAGCCACGGCCATTCCCACAAGCTCCCCATCGCGCACACCGTTGCCAACCTCGACGGCTTCCTCCACCCGCACAGCAAGCGCTAATGGATCCCACTCGGCAACACCAAGCCCGACGTTCACACCGAGCAGCACCGCAACCAGTTCGCTGACCGCCAGCGCAACCCCATCCATCACCCCAAGTGGAACCTCTACTCCGACCGTAACCCATACCACTACGCCTACCGCAACCCTGGCGCCCGGTAGCTATCTGGCAGGAACCCAGGTCCGCACGACAGCGGGGGTCAATCTTCGCACCGCGGCCAGCACGAGCTCGCCGAGCCTGGGGGTCATCTCCAGTGGAACGACGGTCGCAGTAACCGGGCCATCGGTCACGTCTGGCGGTCTTATCTGGGTACCGGTAACGTCCTCATTGGGTAGCGGCTGGATCGCAGGAAACTACCTGAGGCCCGTGCCCACCGTCACCCCAACACGCACGCCTGCCCCTCCCACAACCACCCAAACTCCAGGTGGATCGGCACCCACCCGCACCGCGACTCGTCCATCAGGCGGGTTCATAGCCGGCGATGCCGTTCGCACCACCGCAAACGTCAATCTCCGCTCCGCGCCAAGCACGTCCTCGACCGTCCTGCGTGTCATCCCTGGCAAAACCGAAGGGATCGTCACCGGACCTGGCGTCAAGAGTGGCAGCAACACCTTTTATCCCGTCAGCATCAGCGGATTCACAGGATACCTGGCGAGCTCCTACCTGCAACGCATTACCGCCACCGCAACTCCATCCCGCACGCGCACGCCAACTGCAACCGTGGTCGGCACGACCGTGCGCTTTACCACCGGCAACGTGAACATGCGCACGGGACCCGGAACCGGCTACCGCAAGATCGCGACCATCCCGAAAGGAACCCGGATAAATATCACCGGTACGCCGCGCCGCAGTGGCGGAATCGACTGGTATCCGGTCATCCTCAATGGCGTCGGCTCCGGTTGGGTGGCAGGCTCGTTCCTGACGGCTATTCCCCCCATCTAGGGCCTACGGGCAATCCGAATGTCGGTCACGCGAGCTAAAGCGCCGGATGACGGTCATGCCAATCGGTCGCCGACTGATACCTGCCCGCCAGCTCCAGCAAAGTCCCTTCACACCCCGCTCGGCTCATGAACTCCAATCCGGTCGGTAATCCGCGCGCGCCCAGGCCGTTCATAACGGTGATCGACGGGACCCCGCAGAGATTCCCCGCCGCGCCGAGCGACGGCCCGCGCTCTTTGCCGAACCAGGTATCGAACCGGTCGGCCAGGGGAATCGCGACATACGGCATGGTCGGCGCCACGATGGCGTCGTACCCGGTCAGCAGCTCGTCCAGCAAACGCATTGCCTTTCGGCGAACGCGAAGCGCGCGCAGATAGTCCGTCGCCGGGAGCGCCAGCGCATGATGCAATCCGGCCCGGTCTTCAGGCGCGGTCAACCCCTGGCTCTCTCCGGACACGATGAACTCTTCGAAGGCCGAAGCGGCTTCCGCCATGACGATCACGCTGGCCGCCGCGTCCCAGGGAAGGTCGGCCGGCAGCGCAACTTCTTCGAGCTGGGCAAAATCAGACAACGTATCCAGCGCGGCAGCGAAATTTGTCGCTACCTCCGGTTGCGCCTCTCCCGCCGACCCCGCCAGCACCGCCACTTTGAACGGCGCCCGCGCCCGCTCGCTCAGCGTCCATTCGTCCCGCTCGGCAATCGCGTTGAGTACCAGCTCGCAATCGTTAGCGGTATGGCACATGGGGCCGATCTTGTCCATCGTCCATGAAAGCGCCATGGCGCCATTACGGCTGACCGTTCCATAGCTCGGGCGCAACCCCGTCAGTCCATTGAATGACGACTGGACAAAGGATGGAACCCCAGGTTTCGGTGCCAATGGCGAACGGAACGCATCCCGCCGCCACGGCCGATCCCGACCCGCTGGACGAACCGCCCGCCCAGGAATCCGCTCCCCAGGCGCATTTGCCTGGGCCATTGAAGGCAGCATCCGGCTGCTCGTACCCGAAACCTCCAGCGATCTCTACCATGGACAGCTTGGCGCAGAGCACCGCGCCCGCTTCATCGAGCAGGCGAATGACCTCGGCATCTCGCCCGAACTGCTGTTCCCGAAACGGCGCCGCGCCCCAGCTCGTGGGATAGTCCACCGTCGCCAGCAGATCTTTCGCGCCATAGGGGATCCCATGCAGCGGTCCCCGATCGACCCCTGCGGCCAGCTCGTCCTCAGCCTTTTGCGCGGCTGCCACCGCTCGCTCGGGCGTCATCGTCGCCACCGCGTTCAATCCGCGCCCGATGCTGTCGAGCCGTTCCAGATAATAGGAAGCCAGCTCGGTCGGCGAGACCGCACCGCTCCGAATCGCTACCCCAAGCTCGCCAATCGTCGCAAACGCCAGCTCGTCGCTCATCGGTTGCCACCCAGAAACGGATCGAGCGCGATCTCTGGCTCGTCGGCATTGGTCAGGGGATAGCTCCGCAATGCCACCCCCAGCGCGATCGAACGTGCGATGCGATCGCGGACCTGAGCGGCCTGCTCCTCGGATAACGGGTGTGCCACACGCTGCTCGATCATCGCGAACCGAGCTTGCACGTCAGCAGGCACTCCCTCGGACTCCAATTGTTCGTTCATCTCAGTCATTGCGCTCCTGCCTGCGACGAAATGGAGGGCCCATTGCTGGGCGAACCTCCCCGCCCGCGAAATGGGACCAAAGAATTCGATTGTTTCGTCACCGTTTCTTCATCTGCGTTTGGCAAAGTAGACCATGGCGGCGCTCCAGTCTCGCACCGCTATCTCGACCAGGGTCGACCAAATGCGCTCGTTATTTCATCCCAATGTCCTGATGCTCGCAATCCTCCTCATCGCCATCCTGGTCGCGATCGTCTTCTAATCCCCTCCCTGTCACCCAGAACACACCAAACCTGTATCGCTCGCCACCTCATCCAGCGATCCCCTGAGCAACGATAGAAGCGAAGAACCCACGACAGGCTGTCCGAGGACCCTCGGGCGCGTACCGCTGTGCGGCGTGATCGTCCTCGTGGAAACAGTTGGAGGAGATCGATGAAAACGATTCGACATATGGCAACGATCTGTCTGGTTTCGCTGCTCTGCCTGGGCTTACTCTCGGAATTCACCTTCTTGCCAGCCACGCTGGCCCAGGACGACCAGGCGACAGAGCAGATTCCAGCGAGCGAAGAGCCCATCGTTGATGAGACGGCTGTCGGCGTTGTCCCACCCGGAGAAGATGTGCCGATCGAGCCGGTGCCAGATCTCGACGGCGATGGCGTGGAAGACACTATCGACAACTGCTTTGAAGTCGCCAATTCCGACCAGCTCGATTCCGATCTCGATGGGCTCGGTGACGCTTGCGATCTCACCCCATATGGTGACCCAACCGAGGTGCCGACGATGGTGGCCACAGACACCCCTACGGACAGCCCTCCGGCTGACGATACGACTTCCCAGAGTTCCGATCTGGTTGTAGAAGCCGCCGCGAGTGGGGTCAGCATTGCATTCCAGGCTCCAAATGGAAGCTACATTCCCATGCCGGATACGTTGTATCTGGGCGGTGGAGTCTCGGGCGCGTGCGGTTCCTTTGTCATGCGGGATCCACCATCCACATCGACGGCAGTTCGTTGTGACATCGAAGACGGTTCGCTCGACGGCGTGATCGATGGCTTCGCGCTCACCTCCGGGGAGGTGTATTTCACATCGTTCTCTATGACTGGCTGCTGGACCGCAAACGACGCAAATCCCACCTATCAGGAACTCGGAACCTGGGGGTTCACGGCAGCCAGCGGCTACCAGTACACCATTCCGATCATAAAAGACACTGGACCGGGATGTAATGAACCCGAAACTCCCGCGCCGACCGAGACGTCCGTCCCGACCATGCCACCGAGCCCAACAGCAACCGCGACTCCCAGTTCGACAGCGACGGTCACGGCAACAGGCACAGCAACGCGACGCCCAGTTCGACAGCGACGGTCACGGCAACAGCACAGCAACTCGACGGGCACTTCAACCATAGTTCCGGGCGCCTTCCCCGCAGGGACGAGCGTGCGAACCACCACGAGTGTGAGCCTGCGCAGCGGTGCGGGCACGAATTTCAGCCGGATCGCGACCGTATCTTCGAACACCAACGGCACCGTCACCGGGCCGCCAATCGTGGCCGGTGGGTACACCTGGTATCCGGTCACCTTCCCAGGCTACGGCACTGGCTACATGGCCGGAAGTTATCTGCGAGCGAGCTCACTGGTTCCGAGCATCACGCCATACGCGAACGGCAACCACGGTACCGGGCGCCTTCCCGATCGGGTCCAGCGTCAAGACCACCACCAGCGTCTCGTTGCGTAGCGGCACCGGAACCGGTTTCAGCCGAATCGCCACGGTACCCTCCGGAAAGACCGGCACGATCACTGGACCGCCCGCGGTCGCCGGTGGCTACACCTGGTATCCCGTGACCTTCGCCGGCTACGGCAGCGGATACATGGCTGGCAACTACCTGACCCCATCCACGCCCACTGGTCCAACCTCGACTCCGACCAGGACCGCGACTGCCGTGCCGGGTGGCTTCGAAGTCGGCGCCTCCGTAATGACCACATCCTCGGTCAACCTGCGTGCCACGCCCTCCATCAGCGGCGCAGTGCGCGCTGTCATCGCCAAGGGAACCGTTGGCACGATCACCGGTTCCGGTATCAGGAGCGGCAGCCATACTTGGTATCAGGTCACCATCGGTGGTCGGGCCGGCTATATCGCCGGCAGCTACCTGAGGCTATCCACCTTCACCCCCCCAACGGTCACCAACACAAGCACCGCCACCCCGAGCAAGACCGCCACCGCCGTTGTCGGAGCGATCCCCGTGGGAACCCTCGTTGAGCCCACGGCCAATATCAACGTGCGTTCATGCCCGGGAACGAGCTGCACCATTCTCGTCATGGTTGGAAAAGGCGTCGGTGTGCGCATCGCCGGCGCCCCGGTGACGGTCGGCTCCGCCCTCTGGTATCCCGTCACCTATGTCGGGGGAACCCCACCAGGCTGGGCCTCGGGAGCCTATTTGAAGGTTCCATCCAGCTCGCCTCCAACGGCGCCACTCACTCTTACGGCAACCCATACTGCAACTCAGACCGCAACCAGAACACCAACCCCATCTGCGACGCGGACGCCCACAAGGACCACGACGCCGATTCGCACACCGTCTGACGACTATAGTGCCGGAATCCCCGCTCCCGGCGAGAAGTGGTACGTGGCGAGCGCTGAGGGAACCAACCTTCCCATCTATGCATGCGCGAGCTACGACTGCGCGATCGTTGTCGATTTTCATTGGAACAACGTCCGGTGGATCATGGCGACTGGAACACCTATAAGAACCGACTGGTCGACCGTCTGGGTGCCCATGCAAACCATCGACGGAGACGAAGGGTGGGTCCCGCACTATTGGCCGACCGACGAATTCATCGACTATCTGTCGGCAACTCCCACGGCAACACGCGTGCCACCGACATCCACCCCCACCGCCACACAAACGGCGGTTCCGGATCCAGGCCTGCCAGGGCCGCACTATTCATTCTCCGCTGTGTTCCAGTGCTCCCACGAGCAGCGCGTTCGCACGGGGCCCGGCTTCGGCTATCCAACGATCGACACGACGTCCAGCAACACCACCTACACGATGACCGGCGAGGGAGCATCGGCCGACGGGTACGTGTGGTTCCCAGTGTCCACCAGCCCTTCCACAACTGCTGGATGGGTCCCGTACACGACCGGGTGCCATTCGCCCCCTCCCACTGCGTGAGGCCGACGGTCAAGCACCGCCCTCGTCGTTGATCTGCTTCGCTCGATCGAAGCGCCCCGGAGCGATTCCGGGGCGCTTTGACGTTGCGATGAATGGTCGATCTTCGGATGTGTCCGATGGCGGTTGCCGTTTCGCGAAGCCCGATTGACCGACCAGAGCCAAATGCTCTTTGCCTACCGAAAGCGGCACATCGGCGGACAGATGCATGCCTGTGCAGTGCCCCCGTGCTACCGGCCAGCTTTCCCGCCGTTACCCAAGGCTCCGAGCGCGGTCTCAAATACCAAGCGTGATCGCTTGTCGAGAATTTCCGATGCACGCGCATCCGAGCCAGGGCGCAGCCATAGCCAGAACCTCGACCTCCAGAACAGAAGCTGTATCCGTCCCGTACCTGGGCAAAATCCATCCCTCAGCCCAGCGCTCCTTACACGCTATTCAATAGAAGCAAGCGACGGCCCTTGCCAAGTTCGGAAACTCGCATAGTGTCCGTAACTCGCCTTGTCGATCAGTCACCTCCCCAAACGATTAGGACGCAGGGAGCAAAATTCGCCCTTCAAAAGCATTGACTTTCATCAATTCGTAACTAAGATGGTTACGGATATGCGTAGGAGGGTGATTTGCAAGGGAATAGTCGTTTCGCCATAGGCGTGCATGCCATGGCACTCACCCTGATCGCGCAAGAGATGCGCAAGGGGAAACCAGTCACTTCGAGTGCGCTTGCCGCAATGGTTGGAGCTCATCCCGTCCATGTGCGCCGGGTGATGGGCACATTGCGTGAAGCCGGTCTCGTCGATTCACAGTCAGGACCCATGGGAGGCTGGGAGCTGGCACGAGATCCGAAAGAGATCTCGCTCTCTGATATTTATCTGGCGCTGGAACCAGAGCTTCCGTTCGAGATGCCGGCTCGCATGCCAGAGGCCTGCTGCCGGTTCGCGCCCAATCTCCCGCAGGCGCTGGCCGAAGCGCTGGATAGCGCGAATCGGGCGTTGCAAGAGCATCTCAGCAGCGTGACGCTCGACCAGATTCTCGATTCGATGGAGCAATGCGGCTCCGCAACGAGCACCGATTCGGCACTGCTCAGCCTCGATGTTTCCCGCTAGAGATCTAACGAATATGGTCGAGGATCGTTGTAGTCCAATGCGGATCGCGGTGGGATAGCCACGGCCCCGCGCGTATAGGGTCCTGAAAGGTTAATTTTTATGGCAAGTCTTAGTCTTTCGAATCGTGTTAATGATGACAATGCAAAGTGGTTTACGCTCTTCGCCGCCTGCTTCGCGCTCTTTATGGCGATGCTCGACAACCTGGTTGTCAACATTGCACTTCCCACGATCTCGCGTGATCTCGATGCCCGCGCCACCCAGCTGCAATGGGTGATCTCCGCCTACACGCTGGTCTTTGCATCACTGCAGATAACTGCCGGCGGACTTGGTGACAAGTTCGGCCGCAAACGCTGGTTTATGGTCGGGCTGGTGCTCTTCACTACCGTCTCCGCCCTCGCCGCCTTCTCCAATAGCATGAATATGCTGATCATCATGCGCGCGCTGCAGGGACTTGGCGCAGCGCTCATCATGCCGCTCTCGCTCTCGCTGATCTCGAACGCCTTTCCGCCCGAAGAGCGGGGCCGCGCCATCGGTATCTGGAGCGCAGTCTCCGTTTCCAGCATTGCGCTTGGACCGGTCGTCGGCGGTGCCATCGTGGAGTACTTCAGCTGGGGATGGATCTTCCTGATCAACGTGCCCATCGGCATTGCCGCCTTGCTGGTTACCCAGGCGGTGGTGCGCGAATCTCGCGATGAGTCCGGCACGGTGGCTACCGATATTCCGGGCACCATTCTGATTACTGCCGGTATTGCTTCACTCACCTGGGCGTTGATTCAGGCCGGGGAGCGCGGTTGGACCGACACCTGGATCCTGGCCGCATTCCTGACCGCCGCCATCATCCTCCCGGTGTTCATCTGGGTCGAGCTGCACACCGAGCGCCCGATGATCCCGATGGGCTTCTTCCGCTCGCGTACCTTCGTCGGGGCGAATATCGACTCCTTCATGATCTCCTTTTTGATCACCGGCGTGTCGTTCTTCCTGACCCTGTATCAACAGAACATTCACGGCTTTTCGCCAATCCGCACCGGGCTTGCGCTCGTGCCGATGGTGATCATGATGATGATCTTCTCGCCTCTCTCCGGGTCCATGGTCAACAAGGTCGGGCCGCGCAAGCTGATCTCCTTCGGCATGATCGCGACCGGCATCGGCACCGGGCTCTTCCTGGTGGCCGGAGTTGGCGTGCCCTATTGGCAGATACTCCCGGCCTTCCTTTTGATGGGATTCGGCATGAGCTTCATCTGGGCGCCCATGACCACGGCCGTGCTGAACAGCGTCAGCTCGGAAAAGAGCGGAGTTGCTTCGGCGGTCAATGGCTCGGTGCGTGAGATCGGTACCGCCTTCGGGGTAGCCCTGCTCGGCACGCTGGCGAACCGTGCCTATCAGCAAAATTTCAACGGCTCTGCGGATGTCCAGGCCCTGCGCGTATCCGGTGGTGCGACGCTGGCTCCAGTAATCGACCTGGTCGGTTCGGGAATGAACTTCGGTGGCAATGTCATTTCGAAGATGCCGGACTTCGCCAGTCTGCCGCCACAGGTCATCCTATCGCTGGAAGCTGCGAGCGCGAAAGCCTTCATGGTCGGTATGGACCGAGCCATCATCTTCTCGACTGCTGGCATCATTGTCGCGGCCATCATTTCCTACTTCCTCATCGAGGATGCGGTGGTGGAACGTGCCCTGGAACCGGATGGCGAAAGCGTTCCCCGCCCGGGAGATGTCGATTTCGTTCCCAGCGCGGCCGATTAGTAACGAGTTTTCGCCGGAACAGACAGGCAGAGGTCTGTTCCGGCCCCCAATTCTGGGACAAGCCCCATTTCCGCTCGTGAACAAAAGCGAGCAGCGTGAGGGCAGGAGGAATCAATGGCAACGACATACGATCAATCGAACCGAAAAACCCCGTCCAGTAACGGCAAGCCTGGCTTGCTGCGCCGCTGGATCGATACCGTAACGAGCCATCCGAAACGAGTACTCCTGATCTTCTTCGTACTCATGGCCATGTTCGTGGCGATCGGCACCTCGTTTCGCGGTCAATTTGCAGACTCCTTCAGTCTGCCAGGCGCCGAGTCACAACGCGCCTATGACCTCCTGTCCGAACGATTCCCGGCTGCATCGGGGAGCAGCGCGCAACTCGTCTTTCAAACCCAGAATGGCGCAAGCTTCGATGACCCGACGGTCCAGCAGGAAATGACCGCGATCTTCGATGAGATCAGTGGTCTTCCGCATGTGGCGTCAATCGTTTCGCCATTCGACGCGCCCAATCAAATCAGCCAGGACGGTTCCATCGCCTATGCGACCGTCAATTTCGACCTCTTGTCGAACAAGCTCAAGATCGATGACGCCACCAATCTAATCGCTATCACCAAAGCGGCGAACAGCGAACAATTGAAAGTAGTGGCTGGTGGAGACGTACCCGCCCTCGGAGAGCAGGAATTCGGCAACACCTCCGAGATCGTCGGCATCGTCGCCGCAGCCATTATTCTGCTGATCGCGTTCGGCTCAGTTGTCGCGATGGGCCTTCCCATTGTGACCGCGCTCATCGGTCTCACGATCGGCTTCATGGGCATCTTCCTTACGTCCCGCTACCTGGACATTGCGACCTTCGCGCCTCAGTTCGCCTCGATGATCGGGATCGGCGTCGGTATCGACTACGCCCTCTTCATCGTTACGCGATTCCGCGAAGGGATCAAAAGCGGTCTCGATCCGCAGGAAGCCACCGCACGAGCGCTCGACACCGCGGGCCGTGCCGTCATCTTTGCCGGAACGGTGGTCGTTATCTCTATGCTCGGCTTGTCGGCGGTTGGTATCAAATTCGTAGCTGCCCTGGGCATAGCCGCGGCGATCGTGGTGGCCACGTCTGTACTCGTTGCCTTTACCGTCCTGCCAGCCTTGCTGACCCTCGTCGGTACGCGTATCGACAAGTGGAGTCTTCATCGCCCAGGCAGTAAGGGCAAACCTGAGGGTGTGCCCTTTGGCCGCAGGATTGCGAGTCGCATCCAGGCGAACCCCTGGCGCTATGCAATCGCCTCGACGGGATTGCTGGTCCTCCTGGCGATCCCGGCCCTGTCCATCTCCCTTGGTTTCCCGGACGCAAGCGCAAATCCGCCCGAGTACCAGACCCGGCAGGCATACGATCTTTTGACCCAGGGTTCGGCGAAGGGTTCAATAACCCGCTGCTGCCGTGCTCGAAGATAGCAACGGCGTGCAACAGTCCACGATCGATTCGGTCACGAACGCGGTTGCGAGCGCTCCGGGTGTGGTCGCTGTCGCGCCACCATTCACCAACGAGACCGGCGATACTGCGGTAATCACCGTTATTCCCACCGGCAACTCGAACAGCGCCGCGGTGAAAGACCTGGTCAAGGACCTGCGCAATAACGTCCTGCCGAAAGCAATGGATGTGAATGGCGCCCAAGCCTATGTCGGAGGCGGCACTGCCTCATTCCTCGACTTCTCCGATAAGATGATCGAGCGCACTCCGTGGGTCTTCGTGGTGATCATCGGTCTCAGCTTCCTGCTGTTGACCGTGGTCTTCCGTTCTCCGGTGATCGCACTCCAGGCCGCCATCATGAACATGCTCTCGATCGCGGCGGCCTTCGGGGTGATCGTCGCGGTCTTCCAAAAGGGATGGGGAGCGCAACTGATCGGTGTGCAGGAGAAACAGCCGATCGCGGTGTTCTTGCCGATCTTCCTCTTTGCCATTCTTTTCGGACTTTCGATGGACTATGAAGTCTTCCTGCTCAGCCGAATTCGCGAGTTCTGGGCGCACGGGCGCGAGACCAGCGAGGCCGTCGCCGATGGTCTCACAGTGACGGCCCGCGTCATCACCGCCGCCGCAGCCATCATGATTTGCGTCTTCCTTTCGTTCGTCATGAATCCGTCGCCGATCATCAAGCAGATGGGCTTCGGCCTGGCGGCTGCGATTCTGATCGACGCTACCGTCGTCCGACTGGTTCTCGTTCCATCGGTGATGGAGCTGCTGGGTGAAAAGAACTGGTGGTTCCCGAAGTGGCTCGACCGCATCACCCCGCACGTCAACATCGAAGGAAAATCCGATCCTCTTCCCGGAGAGTTCGCCCCCCTTCCCGGCACGGCCGACTAACGGATCTCCTCGTTCAGCTCACACAACCCCCTGGATCGAATCGATCCAGGGGTTGTGTTTCCTTCCGCTCCTTCGGCTACGTGACGCGCCGTGGTCCACCCCCACAAGGTCGGAGCAGGACACCAACTCCAGGGCGGTGACACGCATACCGATCCAGTGCGGGCGATCAGCGACTTGAAGAGTCGTCCGGATCACTTGTGTCACTCATCACCAGCTCACAACCAAGCCTCCGGAGCGTGTGCCTGCTTGTCCACATCACCCCACCGTGCTACATTGCAAGGGACATCCGTACGTACACTCGGACCTCCCGCACGCACGAGTGGAGCCTTCCTGATGACTCGCCTCATCGCCTTCTTCAATCAAAAAGGTGGCACCGCCAAGACGACCAGCACCCTCAATGTCGCCGCCGCACTCGCGGAAAAAGGGCGCCGGGTGCTGATGATCGATCTCGATCCACAGGCCAGCCTGACCATGGCGGTTGGGGCCGATATTGCGACGATGGACGGTTCGGTCTACGACGTGCTGCTCGACGATTCGGTCGATGTGCAGTCGGTTATTACCGGCACCACCATCGGTTCGGTCGAGCTGCTGCCGGCGCATCCCGATCTGGCTGCCGCTGAGTTGGAACTCCTCAACGTGATGGAACGTGAGCGGGTGCTCGCGCACCGGTTGGAAACCCTCGATCTTTCCCCCTGGGACTATGTGCTGATCGATTCTCCCCCGGCATTGAACATCATCTCGATCAATATCCTGGTCGCGTCCGATGCGCTCATCATCCCGATCGAGCCACATCCGCTTTCACTCATGGTGCTCAAGCGGCTATTCGAGACCATCGCCAAGGTTCGGAGACTCAACCCCAATCTGGCAGTCCTCGGCTTCTTGCCAACCAAGGTCCATTCGAATTCCCGTCTGGCAACCGACATGCTAACGAGCCTGGAAGAGCAGTTCCCCGATCTCCCGCTGCTGCCGCAGATTCCGCTTTCGGTGCGGAGCGCTGAATCGGCGGCCGAACGCACCAGCGTGCTGCACTACATGCCGCGTTCACCAGTAGCAACGGCGTATCGTTCGGTCGCCACATGGATCGATGACAACGGCCAGGACGAGCCGGTTCCAGCTCAGGTCTTCGTCTCAGCGGAGGAACTACATGTCTAGTACCTCAGCGACGCCTTCGGGCAAGACGACAGCGAAGGGGACCAAGGGAAAGCGCCGGTTCACGGTCGATGCCCTTTTTGAGGACGGGCGGGCGCAAGCGGTCGGTGTGACCGATATGCCGACCGCCAAGGAGATTCGGCTCGATCGCATCGTCGCCGATCCCGATCAGCCTCGGCGGACCTTCGATCCTGTTCGCCTGGAAGAACTGGCTACCAGCATCACCCTCGAAGGGGTGCTCCAGCCGATCGTGGTCCGGTATGACGAACCAAACGACATCTACGTCATCGTGCATGGCGAGCGGCGCTGGCGTGCCTCCCATGACGCGGGCCAGAAGACCATCCCGGCTATCGTGCGCGAGGTCGGGGAAGAGCACCGGCTGATCCAGCAATTGATGGAAAACGTCGTTCGCGAGGATCTCAACGCGGTCGATCGCGCCCAGGCCCTGCGGGCGCTCAAACTGCAAATGAACGATGCTGCGTGGGAAAACGTCGCCGCTGCGGTCGGCATCCGGCGCAGCCGGCTGTTTCAGCTCCTCGGCACCGAAAAACTTCCCGAGACGATTCAGGACGATATTCGCGCCGGCCGGCTGAGCGAGAAGCAGAGCCGCGCGCTACAGGGTCTCTCCCCGGAAGCGCAGTTGGCCTTGCGCGACTCCATCGTCGCCGACGATCTCTCTGCCGATACCGCGATGAAGCTGGCGCGCGCGCTCAAGTTGGCCGAATCGCAACAAGGCGCGTTGCCGCCCGTTCTCTTGTTGGCCGAGCTTCGCGGGAAACAAACGTCCACGCCCCCCGACATCGATACCGCAACCCTCTTGAAAGCCGTCTCGGCCGCCGCCACTGGCAACGCCGAAGAGCGGGAACAGCTGGCGGAGCTGGCCGAAGCCGCGTGGGCCGCGCCCTACGAGCAAGACCGCTTCGAGCTGCAAGTGGCAGCGCTGGCGCGATCGCTGGCGCGCATACCGGCCGCCGAGCTCCGTGCAGGACGTCCAGCGCACACGCTCCTGACCGAGCTGGCCGCAACGCTCGGCACCTTGACCGGCCGGTAACTGGTTCGACTCCGCTTCTTTCCAGCGGCAGGTGCTAATCCGCCGTTCCTCGGATATGGCCACGGGCCCGCATTGCTCGCTCCCGCCCATATACAGAACTGCAATGTGGCCACTTCCTCGGTCAAGCCAGATTCCGCAACTCATGAGCAGGTCAGAGGGTTCGGTGTTTAGCCAGTGTGAAGAAAGGTTTTGTCTCCTGACTAAGCCGGTGCTTTCGCTCTAGACTCTGACTGCCGGCCATTCCCGGCTGACTGGACCTTCTGCTGGCAACGCGCACAAACGGTTCGGGGGAAACCTCCCTCTTAAAATGGGGCTGGCTCTCGATTGGAGCGGCGCTCGTTACGATCGCGCTCAAATTCGGAGCGTACTTCGTCACCGACTCGATTGGACTTCTCTCGGACGCGGTCGAGTCGGTCGTCAATCTCGTTGCCGCTGCCACCGCGCTCTTCGCACTCTGGTACTCCACGCGCCCGGTCGACCGTAGCCACAACTACGGCCATCAGAAGATCGAGTTCTTTTCTGCCGCAGTCGAAGGCGCGCTGATCCTGGCCGCGGCCGGTTCGATTATCTGGTTTTCGATTCAGCGCCTGCTCCATCCGCATCCGATCACTTCGGTCGGTATTGGGCTCTTCATCGCATTGCTCGCCACGCTGATCAACCTCGTGCTCGCGCGCGCCATGCTGCGCGTAGCGCGACGTCACGAGTCGGTGGTGCTCAAGGCCGATGGTCAGCATCTGATGACCGATGTCTGGACGACGGCAGGCGTCATCGTGGCGTTGATCGTGGCGAGCATCACCAACTGGTACTGGGTCGACCCAATAGTCGGCTTGCTGGTCGCGGCCAATATCATCCGCATCGGATTCGTGCTCCTGCGCCTCTCGTTCGATGGACTAATGGACCGCGCGATTCCCCTGGAAGAGGAAACAAAGATCCGGCAAGTCATTACGCACGTCAGTCCAGACGATGTCACCTATCACGCCTTGCGCACACGCCGGGTCGGCTCGCATCGCGCAGTCGATCTGCACCTGCTGGTGCCGGGAGCAGAATCGGTTCGTGACGCCCATCAGCTTTCCAAGCGGATCGAGGATGCGATTGCCGCAACCTATCCCGGTACCGAGACCGTCATCCACATCGAACCGCTGGAAGATCCGGACGCCTGGCAGGATAGCGACCTGATCGAGATCGAATTCACGCATCCAACCTTCGACCTGCCCGATTTCTTGCAGGACGTCCGTCCCTCGCCCGTCGTTGGGAATGGGGAACCGTCCGCAAGCCGTCTGAAATAATGCCAAATCGCTTTCTGTGCGAAACTGCCATGAACGATCATGAGATTACGGAAAGGGCAGTCGATGCGAAACAGGTATCGGTTTGGAGCAACACTTCTCGCCGTTTGCGCGCTGGCGCTGGCAGGAGTCATGACACAGCTATCGGTCGGCGCGCAGGCGGTGAGCTCATTGCCGGTGGCGATCTATCAGGGCACCTGCACGTCGGAGACGATCGAGCATCTGGTCGATCTCGAACCGATCGTGCCAGCTGCGTCTGTTTCTGGCGCGACCTTCACCGGCAGCGATGAAGCGATCGACGTAGCAACCTCGGTTTCCTCGCTCGATGCCAGCTTTGACGAGCTGATGTCCAATGCCCCATTGGCCATCATCGTGGCCTCTGGCACAGGGACCGACGCAACCGAGCTCGCATGCGGCGTTATCGGTGGATTCGTGAGTAACAACGCGATAGTTTTCGGGATCGATGACATGAACGATACCGGTATCTCCGGCATTGGGAGCGTCGCGAATCTTGGCTCTTCCGTGTCCGTCACCATCATCCTGGGTGAGTTCCCGGTGGGGGCAACCAATTCGGGCGACGTGGCCGCCGCGGCGGCCACCGGATGTGTCGAATCGGAGGTCGCGATGGTCACCTCGCCGCATGGACCACCGGTTGCCGGTGACGCCGATGGTGACAACATCACCGATACCGACGAAGCCGCGTTGGGGACCGACCCGAACAATGCCGACACTGATGGTGACGGCATGATGGACGGCATCGAGACTGGATTCGACAATACGGACCCGCTCGATACGGACTCCTTCGGCATCGACTCTGACATCGACGGGTTACCAGATGCACTCGAAAGCTCGATCGGCACCGATCCGAACCTTGCCGATACTGACGGCGACGGAATCGAAGATGGCTGGGAGTTCTTCCTCGGCAACGATCCGCTCGATCCGGCGTCACCAGCACTCACCGGGACGGACACATCGGTAGACGCCGATCAGGACGGGTTGACGAACCTCGACGAGATCGGGCTTGGCACCGATCCGGCGAACCCGGATAGCGACGGCGATGGTGTTTCCGATGGCGCCGAGGTATTGGCGGGAACGAATCCGAACTCGCCTTCCTGCTGATCCGCTGATTCCAGCTCAAAACCAGAAGAAAAGGCTCCCGGAATGTCCGGGAGCCTTTTCCTTGAGAAGGGTGGGATGGAAGAAGAAGTCGATTTCAGTGGGCGTCAGGCGATCGGCCTACCACCAGTTACGGCGACCATCACGCGAGTCTGCGCCAAAGCGCAAGGCCGCCAGATCGAGAACGACGAGAGCGATCAATACTCCAAGCAACAACACAATTCCGCTATCCATAGTCTGCGATTCCTCTACTACTTACCGGACCCAGCCGGCTCCATTCATGACACGATGGACATCGTGTCCAGCTCGATCGCTCGCGCTACTCCCAAGTGTGTTGAGTTGGGCGAGCTCGCGGTCGGTGGCCGAATAGGCCATGGGATACCGATCGCGCGCAGTTTCCGAACGCTCAGAAACGAGAGCAATAACAAGTCGCTTACGTCCAAATACAAAGGTCATGTCTTGCCTCCCTTATTTGCCAGTCGCTTATCCAATAGCGATCCGGGTCTGCCCCCGAACATCATCGGTTTCAGCACTTTTGCCGTGCACTTCGGCAGACGTATATAGAACGTGCAATGGTCGGGGCGTGAGATGAAAAGCGGGGCTCATTTCCATCTACGAATTTGCGGAAAATCCAGGACAACCGACCTGATGCCGAACACCTGCAACTGGTTGATCGAGCATTACCTGGACACTACATAGCGAAATGCTGCTATGTCGATATCTGTATATATTATACCGCAAATCGGGTTCTAATGTCTGAACCAATCTCGTTTCCAGGTCCCAGCAGTCGGTTACCAAAAGTGTGCACGGTGTCGCATCGGAAACCGACCGAGCCCGTGGGCTGCCCGGCAAGTCGCGCTCGTGCCCACGTTCAGACTACCGCTCGATCGCCGACTGGCTCGATGGTCCATTCAAGCTCAGTCCGGGAATCACACGGACATGGCCCACACCTGAGTGATTCCACTCTCCCGGTTGGATTCGAAAACCCGGCAGCATTTGGTTTGCAAGGACCTGAGATGTTCCGCAGTGCTGGACGATGTCGCTGAGCAGCGCTCTTTGATGTGGATCCAGCAACTTTCGCAACGACAACGCCCCCGGACATCCGGGGGCGTTTTCATCGAAATGGGTGGGGAAGGAAAGTGGCTCGAACGGGAGACGTACGCGCTCCTACCAGTTGCGATGTTTCCTGATATCTCTGGAGTCGAATCCGAACTTTATCGCAGCGATATCCAGGAGAACGAGCGTCACGAGCGCGACCAGAATAATTATGAGATCGCCTTCCATTTCCATGACCTCAGCGGAACCAACCGGCTCCGTACATCACCACATTCACGTCGCGGGACACGCGCTCGGCCGCGCTACTGGCCAGCTTGTTCAGCTTCATCAATTCCTTATCCGACGCCAGATAGGCCACGGGGTAGAGATCGTCAACCGTCTCCGGTTGTTCAGAGAGCAACGAAACGATTAATCTCCTCCGACCAAAAACAAATGTCATGTCTGTTCTCCTGTAACCGAAGCTTGTACAACATATTCCGTCTGTTTCGTCCGCCGCTCATGTATGTGTCGCCGCTGCTGTTGTCGTGCCCCGATAGCTGCAACTGAAACGTCCAGAATCACCATTTGTGAGATACCACATGGTCGAATTCTGCGAGCGACATTTGCGTTCCACTTGCCAGCGACAGGGCTGATACCGATTGACCGCTTCAACGTTCTTTTGCCCTCCATCATTCAGGTATGGGTACCGGGGGATACGATCCCGCGTGGGGAGAGAATGGCGGCGCAGCGGTCCGCCTCCTGGCATTTCGCGCTCTCCGGTATCCGGACAACCTGCGCAGGAATGCAACCAGGCTCAGCTATTTGCGAGAGTTGCACTGCGGTTCGCGCATCGCGTGACGGTGATCGATCAGCCGTTCGGCCTGGATGCGCGCCAGCTCTACCTCACGCTGGGATTGCGCCACAAACATATCGAAGTTGTGCACTATTCTCACTCCGCTATCGATCCCGATTCCGCTATTCGCCGGTGGATTGAAACGAGTGGCCAGACGCGGGATCGAACGATCCGGCCACTATCCACAATAGGGCAGGAGCGTTTGGAGTGATATCGGTAACAATGCCTAATTTACGAAATGAGATTACCCATGCAACGCAGTACGCTTTTCGATAGTGATCGGTAACTGCCGGACACCTAGGCCCGGAGGATTACCCAGTCGAGGGCGAAACGGCGGATGCGGGTTTCGTCGAGAGTGATGCCAAGCCCTGGACCGTCTGGAACCGAGATGGTGTGAGCGTCGTACCAGGAGCGCGCGTTGCCGATGTCTTCGGCAAGCATGATGGGGCCGCCCATTTCGACAGTTTTGATGTTTCCACGCGAGGCGGCAAAATGCAGTCCTGCGGCCGACGCGATCGAGCTTTCGACCATGGTGCCCACCTGTGACGCGATGCCAGCCGCCTGGGCGATCGCATCGACCGCCAGGGCTGGGTAGAGACCGCCGGTCTTCATCAGCTTGATATTGACGAGGTCGGCAGCCCCCAACTGAACGATCTTGAGCATATCCGCCGGGCTGTGGCATGCCTCGTCCACCATCGTGCGGACACCGCTCTGGTTACGCGCCCTGGCCAGTCCTTCTAAATCCCTCTGAGAGACGGGTTGCTCGATGTAGTCGGGCGAGAATTCCTGCAACGCAATCATGGCAGGAACGGCAGTCTCGGCATCGACCCAACCCTGATTGACATCGATCTTGATACCGATGTCCGGTCCGACCGCGGCGCGCACCTGACGGACGCGTTCGATGTCGAGCGCCACGTCGTCTTTCTGGCCGACCTTGAGCTTGACGGTGGTAAATCCATCGCCGACATGGCGCAACGCATCGGCGGCCATACGCTCTGGTTCGCGCATGCTGACAACCCGGGAGATCTGCAGGCTCGATTTCGAACCACCGAGCAGCGCCCAAACCGGAACACCGGCTTTGCGGCCTGCCAGGTCGTGCAATGCGATATCGATCGCGCACCGCGCGGTCGGGCGCTCGGGCAGGAGACGATCGAGCTCGGCCATGGCGAGATCGCGACGCCGGGCATCGAACCCAAGCATGCCCGGCGCGCCAATTTCGGTCAGATCGCGTCGCAAGGTGGCCGGATTCTCTCCGGTCACGGTTTCGTCCGGGGTGCCTTCGCCCCAGCCGATATTGCCGGCCCGGTCGGTGATGCGCACCAGCACCGACTCCACGTTCGCAGCGGTGCCATACGAAATGATGAAGGGCTCGATCAGCGGGAGCTCGATGGGAATGATCTCGATCGAGACGATTTCGTGTGGGTTCATGCGTCCTCTCCCGATTCTTCGAACATGGCGGCTGGTTCGAGCAACAAACGCGATTCGTCACCGCCGCGTGCCGCCCCGGAGATGAAATAGCCGGCGTCGAACGCCAGCTCGATCTTCTCGCGGGTTTTCATCCGATGGCGCATGGCGGTATCGAAGTCGGCCTTGACCAGGGTGTCGATGTCACCGGGGATGGTGACGACCAGTTGTGGAGTCCCGAGCGATTTCGCCGAAACCTCTTCCAGCGCATCGAGCGCGCCATCCGGAATGGGAACATAGTCACCCAGGAGCCGCTCTGCGGTGCGCTCCGTGCGTAACGGCCAGCGGAGCAGCAAGCGATCGGTGGGCATCCCGCCATAGTGGCCGGCGGCAAACGCCGATCCATATTTATCGCGGGTGTATTTGACCCCGAGCGCGCCGAGCCGTTCGAAGTTGAGCCGGGCATTGGCGGCGCGGAGCGGATCGACCGTCCAACGGATCGAATCGAATCCTCGTTCGAGCGCGAGCACCGCTTGCAGCCGTTTCATTTCGAATCCGACGCCAAGCGAGCGCGCTTCCGCAACAACCGCGAGGAAATCGGAATAGAGAAACGGCTCTGGATGCACGTATCCCCCGTAGCCAAACTCGACACCGAGCGCGCGCTCGTCTTCGAAAGCGGCGATGGCAAACCCGCCGGTGTCTGGCGCAACGACGAGGAACGAGGCGGTGATCACATCCGGACCTTCCACCATCAGCACTTCACGCTGAAAGCGTTCGGCGAGCTCGAGCTCCTCGAGCGTTCGCAGCTCGCGAAAGTCGAATGTGCGACCGCGCACCACTTTGCGCCAATGGTGGTCGGAAATCCGCTCGAAACCGGTCGCCTGCAGCGTGACGCTCTCGTTCATCCATTCTCCGCAGGGGCTGGCACCGGCGACGCCGGCACGATGATGGTGGCCGGTTGATCGTAGGTATAGACAGTCGTGGTGACCGTATGGGCAGACGTGGTTTGGATGGAACAGGCTAATCCGGAATCCGCCAATGCCAGCACGATCTCGACTCGCTCTCCGGTCAACGACGTGTCGACGATGCGGTATTGCTGGCACATCTGGCCGGCAACGTCCACGCTGCCCAGTTCCTCGGCCGGTTTGTCGCGATCGCTCTGGCTCAACCCGGCATAAGGCGGTTGCACTGGTAAGAGCAGCGATTGGTAGAACACAGAAGCAGCATTGTCCGGACCCAAAACGTTTCCGTTGATGGTAATCCAGACATCGGGGTCACGATTCGTTTGCACGATACCGGGCAATGCTGGTCCGCGACCATAGATGTTGCCACCGGACGAGACGATCTCGGACTGCACGACGTCATTGACGGAAACGACTTGATGACGCTGGCCGGGCAGGATGACTTCTTCGACGGTTTCCTTGGCGACTGCACCCGCCACCGGACTGCCGATGGATCGCGTCGTGGTGACGGCCCGGTAGCGATCGATCCCCTCCCAGCCGACGGCGATGCGTTCCGCGAGCTCGCCAACCGTCAGTCCGATCGGGGTCGCGGCATCCGTTGTCGGGGTCGATACCACGGTTGGAGATGGGTCGATTTCAGCGCCGCAGGCTGCCAGCAGGAGAGCCAGCGCGACAATCGCAATGGGGAGACGGAGCAAGCGTACGTTCATGCCGCAAACATACCGCACCCGTCGAGACGCCCGTTACGGTATGATCCGCCTCGAGATGAATGACTACCCAATCCTCTTCAACGAGCTCGACCGTACCACCCTTGGCGAACTGGCACCGACCAGTCTGGCCGTGCTGCCAGTCGGAGCGACCGAACAACACGGCCCCCATCTGGCCACCGGTACCGATACCTTCGCAGTGGAGCATGTCACCCGCGCCGCTGCGGTTCGCGCCGGCGACAGTGGCTCGATCGTGGTCACACCGACCCTCCCGTTCGGATCGTCCGACCACCATCTCTCGTTCGGCGGCACGCTCTCGATTGGTACGCAAACCTACTACGCCGTCATTCGCGATCTGGTCGCGTCGTTGATTACCGATGGGTTCCGGAAGATTCTGATCGTCAACGGTCATGGCGGCAACCACGAATTGATCCAACTGGCGGCACGCGATCTGGCGTTGCTCCATCCGGTGCAGATCGGCGCGCTTTCCTACTGGCAAGCGTCTCAGGGGAAGCTGGACGGTGCTTGGTCCGGCAAGCCTGGACATCCGCCCCCGGGGCACGCGGGCGAGTTCGAGACCTCAATGGTCATGCACCTGCGTCCCGATCTTCCGCCGAACGAGGCGCCCAGTCGCTCCGACTCCGAAATCGAGGCGCTTCCGCCTCGCGTCACGGGCTGGCGGCTCGAACGCGACGACTGGTGGCACCGCATCGACGGGTTTACCGACAGCCCCGCCCTCGCCACCGCCGAATCGGGCGAACGGTTTTTCGAGATCGTGGTGGATGGACTAGCTGGAGTGATGCGGGAGTTTTTGGCGAGCTGATCGCGCGCTCCAGACGTCGGACTTCAACCAGCATCGCCCGACCCTAAAGATTCCGGGCTACAAAAGCAATGTCCCGCTGAGACCGCTCGTTCTTCGAAAGTTTCCCTACTGCAAAGGTCTGGTGCGGACGTTTCGACGGCGAGAGATGCTTCACTTTGTCCAGAATGACAGGATCGGGAAGCGGCACTCGTGCCACCCGGATGTCATGCTGAGCGAACGCGAAGCATCTCTCTCGTCGGTGCTGCTCAGAAGAATCGCTTCGGGCAATCTGACTCGATCTATTAAGCGATCGGGGTCGCCACCGATGTTCCCGTCGCGGCCATCGACGTCGCCGTACTCAGCGTGAATTTGTGCAGTCGCCCACCCTCGGCGTCAGCTATATAGATGTTGCCCTCGCCGTCAAGTCGGGCGCTGGCGGGATAGCTGAACTGGCCATCTTCGATCCCCAGGCCTCCCCACAAGTAGAGGAAGTTGCCCTCGGCATCGAATGCCTGCATACGGTGATTCTCAGTGTCGGTGACGAATATGGTTCCGTCCGGCGCCGGGTGCGACAGAACGTCCTGCCCAGATCCCGCGACAACCAACTCCAACATCGCTTGACGAAATAAGAACATATGTTCTATTATGCTGGCAAGCGGCACACCGGCGGATGGTGCGGGCCTGGGCAGCGCATCATTGCATCCGCCGTGTGTCAGCCCACGCTCGCTGTCCTGGTCAGCGGACGGTCCACCAGACCGTGCTCGCTCCTGCCCTCGCCTCGGTCTCCGGGTCCCGGCATTCTCACGAGCCATCATTACCCAACTCCCAATCTTGAGCTCCCGGAATGTGTCACGGTCGACCCCACCGGCGCCCCCTGGCGCATCACTTGTGTTTTCGCAAGGCGCTCCGTTTTCGAGCTACTCCGTGCACCTCTGGCAAGCCGAAACCGACCGGCATCCCACTCCCAGTGGACGTTGCTTCCGTAGCGCGGTCACGTCAGTTGCACGCAATTCGACGCAACCACCTCCACTCCGAAGTTCGTATCACAACCATGAACGACGCTCCCATTCACGAAAGCGGCGGACCCCAGCCGGTCCGCCGCTTTCGATTTCATTCCGTTTTGGGACGCAGGGAATATCAGGATGCTGAGGCTTCCAGGTCGACGAGCAGCTTGACAGCGGCTTCGACCAGGATGCCGGCGGCTTCCGGAGTGAAGGGGGAGGTGTCGACCTCGTAGCCCTTGGCGGGGTAGTCGACCGGCATGGGAATGTACCCGGCCCAACCGCCGACGTACCCACCGAACCAGGTGTAAGGGAAGGGCGAGCGCTTTTTGATCTCTTTGGCGATCTCCTGGAACGGTTCGCCCTCAGTACCGATGAAGACCGCCGGACCGATCTGAAGGATGTTGATTTCGACCGGGGTTTCCGTCAGACCGTCATAGGCCTGCACATGGCGGAAGGCCATATTGGCCCGCTTGACGACAAAGGTCGCAGCCTCGATCTCTTTCGGATCCGCGTTCGCGGCTTTGAGCGAATCGAGTTGCTCCTGCGCCTCGGTCACCCGCTCTTCCGCCATATCGAACGGCATGAGCTCGATCAGCGGCAAGTTCACCGTGGTCGTGGTGCCGCGCACGATTGGGTCAGGACCTTCATCGGCATCGTAGGTCCATTTACCCAGCGGCGCGCCCGATTCCCAAACTTTTTCATGCTTGTAATTGCGCTTGGGGAGCTGGATCTCGTTGTAGGCGACAATCGCCGAAGCGCCCACACTGCTCCCCAGTCGCTGGATGACTTTGATGTCGTCGGTAAAACCGTCCGGGCCGGGTCCGATATCGCCGGTGGCCCCCTGCGCGAACATGGTCGGCGCGCCAGTGACCAGCTCGACGGTCCGTTTGAGATAACCGGGCCAGTCAGCCGAGAGCTTCTTGTTGCTGGGTCCGAGGGTGGTGGGATGCATGGTGTACCCAACCGACGCTACGATCGGCGAGCCGTCGAGCGCATCGATACGCATCACGAAGACTTCGGGGTCGATCGGGCCATCCGGATTGGTACCGGTGACGGTGCGGCCATCGGGCGCGGTTTCACGGCGGTTGACCGCCACGAAGCTCTCGCCCCGAGCAACGCCGACCCGGGCTGGTTGCAGCTTCTCGACCGCCAGCCGAGCAGCGCCCGCGGCGTAATCCGGGAGAAGTGCGTAATACGCTTTCATCGCGTCGACGCCGGCTTTGGCCCAGTCCCAGCTACTGGGGGGCGGTCCCGCATGGGTATGCGTCACGCTCACACGCACCAGCTCGGGCGGAATGCCAGTCTCGTCGGCAACGCGTTGCTGGACCTTTTGGGTTTCGGGAGTCGAGAGAATGATCAGATCGAAATCGACCCAGGCCGCCCGGGTCGCGCCATCGTCGACCACCAGCACAGTACATGTGAGCGGCGTATCGACAGCCTCCGCAAAGACATGCACCTGCGCGCCCCAACTGGCGTGCGGCGCCGAAAGCGGCGGCGTAATGTCGACTCGTCCAACCCCTGCCTGAAACGATCCCATGCCTGCGGTTCCCTCGTGTGTAGCTTCGATCGGCGAACGATGCTCTGGCCAGGAGCGTTGAACGGCCGCGCTAGAACCCGAACGGCATCGGCTCGGTACGAGGTTCGAGATGATGGTCGCGGCGCGGCCGAATGGGGCGGGTTTGCAGCCATTGGACCAGCTCGATCAGCTCGGTCACCACATGCTCGAAGAGCTTGGCGCCCTTTTCTGCTGAACCGAGCTCGGGCGTGCCGATCGATCCAGTGGTCGACATCTGTGAGGTCCAGCCTACGATGCCGCCAGGGCCTGCCCCCATGGTCAAATCGACCCATTGCCATTTGCCGGCGCCGGGAATCTCCAGCACATCCTCGTGGATGCTGCCGCGAACCCGATCCTTGCGCACACCCGCTTCGTCGAGATGGAGATACATCGACGTTTCCAGCTCGCAGGCATGAGCCGAGCCGCCCAGCTCAGAGGTGCGCACCTCGCGGTTCCAATAGTCGGCCCCGAGCTGCCACCAGGAAAGGAAGGCGCAGAGCGCGTCGGTTTGCAGATTGGTTTGGCGTCCCACCTGCTCGACCAGCGGGTGGTTCGAGCCGTGTCCATTGATGACGATGATGCGCTCGAACCCGTGCCAGGCAAGCGAGCGAGTGATGTCCAGCAAGTAGTTGACGAACGTGGTGGGTTGGATATTGATGGTGCCGGGAAAGTCCATCACGTGGTGGCAATAGCCGTATTGCACTGGTGGCATCACCAGCATCGATTCCGGTGCACGCCGTCCCGCTTCCGCACAGATCGACACGACCTGTTTGACGTCGACATCGATCGGCAGATGATGGCCATGCTGTTCGACCGCCGCAACTGGGAGGATGACGACCTTCTTTTGAGCAATGGCCACGTTGATCTCGGGCCAGGTCAGTTTTTCGTAACGATACTCCTGGCGGACGTCATCGGGATCGACCTGCTCCATCGCCGTATCAGTCACGTGGTTCTGCCTCCGGTCTCGTTATCGCTCCCGCAGGCGCGGATCGAGAATGTCGCGCAAACCGTCGCCCAGGAAGTTGAAGCCAAGCACCAGAATGGCGATTGCCAATCCCGGGAAGATCGCCATCCAGGGAGAGATTTCCATATAGGTACGCGCGATATTGAGCATGCCACCCCAGGTGGGCTCCGGCGGCTGGGTACCCAGTCCGAGGAAGCTCAACGCTGCTTCAGAGAGGATCGCACTGGAGAGGTAGACGGTCGTGAGTACGATCATTGGCGCCATGATGTTCGGCACCACATGTTGCCGCACCAGACGTAAATGGCCAGCGCCCACAACCCTGGCGGCTTCCATATACGCCTCGCTCTTGATCGCGAGTACCGCCCCGCGCACGACGCGCGCAAACGCAGGAGCGTAAATGATGCCGATCGCGATCATGGCGTTGCGGCGGCTCGGACCGAGGAGACCCGCAATCACGATTGCCAGCACGATGCCGGGGAACGCGAACATGATATCGACTAGACGCATGGTCCAGGTGTCGGCCCTGCCACCGAAGTAGCCAGAAATCATCCCCAGAAAGCCACCGATGATCAATGCGATGATCACCGAAATGATGCCGACTTGCAGCGATACCCGCGCGCCATACACGATGCGGGAAAAGGTGTCGCGGCCGAGCTCGTCGGTGCCCATCAGGTGCTCGCGGCTGGGGGAAAGCAGGCGGATCGAACCCTGTGCGGCCGGATCGTATGGCGCAATGATGGGCGCGAAGACCGCAATCAGAACCGTGATCAACACGATGATGGCGCCGGCAATTCCGATCGGGTTGCGATACCGCTTGGGGAACTTCCACCATGGGGTGGACGAGCGCGCGACGCGTCCTTCGAGAATGACATCGGGGGTAGTGGTAACGACGCTCATCCGAGTTTGATCCGTGGGTCGAGCCATGCATACAGCACGTCGACGATAAGGTTGATCAGCACGAAGGCCACGGCCAGGTAGAGCGTCGCTGCCTGCACGAGTGGGTAGTCACGATTGAAGATGCCTTGCAAGAGGGTGTTCCCCACCCCATTGAGACCGAACACCACTTCGACCACCGCGGCCGACCCCATCAGGCCACCGAGCTGGAAGCCGATAACGGTAATAACTGGAATAAGCGCATTCTTGAGCGCGTGACGATAGAGCACCGGCTGGGGAGCCAAACCTTTGGCTTTCGCGGTGCGCACGTAGTCCTGCCCCAGGACTTCGAGCATGGTGGTGCGCGTCATACGCATGGTGATCGCCATCAATGGGATCGCCAGCGCAATGGATGGAAGAATCATCTGTTGGAGGTTGCCGATTGGGTCTTGGGTAAAAGGAATGAAGCGGATCGAAGGCGTCCAACCGAAAAATTTCGAGGTAACGAGCAGCATCAGTGTCGCTACCCAGAAATTGGGGAGCGAGAGACCGACGAGCCCTGTGATGCGCGCGCCGAAGTCGAACGCCGTATCGCGCTTGACCGCCGAGATCACTCCGAGCGGAATAGCGACAAACGTGGAAATGAGCAATCCGAGCAGCGCAAGCTCGATGGTGATGGGCAGGGCCATCGCGAGTATCTCACCGACGGGTTTGCCAGAGCGCATCGACGTGCCGGGATCGCCCTGGAGCAGATTCCCGAGCCATTTCACGTACTGCACAGGGATAGGATCGCTGAGCCCCATCGACTCGCGCAGCTTTTCCTTGGCTGCCGACGATGCGGTTCCGTCTGTGCCGGCGATGATGTCGACGATGTCGCCCGGCAGTAGCCGCAACATCGCGAAGATGAGCAGGCTCATGCCGATGAGCGTGGGAACAAGCAGCGCCAAGCGCTGAAGAATGTACTTGGACACCGGGGCGATTCCTGTTTAGTTCAATCCTCACCCTGCGTTCCCAGGGTGTAACGGTGAACGGGAGCCGCAGAAATCACGGCTCCCGTCGAATGCAACTGAGTCCTATTCGGCGTCGGAGACGCAAGCCGTGCGCAGGCCCTGGTTGGTGTCGGTAAACGTGACATACATCCCAGTTAGCCGGTTGTTGACCACCTGGAATTTGTATGGCTGCACCAGATAGAGATGCGCGGCATCCTCGGCGATGATCTCCTGCATCCGCTGGTACATCGGCACTCGGGCGGCCTGATCCAACTCGGCCAGCGCCTGATCGTAGAGGGTGTTGTACTCGTCATTGTTCCAGCCATCTCCGAACCAGGTGACGTTCTGCGTGGTGCCCTGGCGGAAGTCAATGACATAGCCCGACGGGTCGCCACGCATGCCTCGGCCCGTGGCCTGCCACTGATACGCGCCCTTGCCGTTGTTGTCGGCAAAAGTGCCAATTTCCAGCGGGACCACACTGGCATTGATGTTGAGCTGCTTGACGGCCTCGGCCACGATTTCGGCATTTTGGGTGTAGTACCGCGGAGCTGCGATTGATTGCAGCTCGACGTCGAAGCCATCTGCATAGCCCGCTTCTTCCATGAGCGCCTTGGCAGCATCAACGTCATTGGCGTAGAGCTCGGCGAGTTTCTCAGGCGTCAGGGGATAGTCACCATATCCTGGCGGAATTGCGCCGGTAATCTCGGCGCTGCCGCCGAAGACATTCGCCTTGATCAGCTCTCGATCAACCACTTTGTTGATCGCCTGTCGCACCCGGGTGTCGCGCCAGGGAACATCAGCGTCGGCGGTCTGGAACTGGATGACATTGGGCGTCGAGACCAGCCCCTGAAGGATCGTGAGGCTATCGTCACCTTCCAGCGTTATGACCGTATCGGCGCTAACTGTGCCGCCGTCGATTTCGCCCGAACGGATTGCCGCTACGCGGGTCTGCTCTTCGGTCAGGGTCTTGAGGGTCAGCTTGCTGATGCAGGGAACTCCGTCGCCCCAGAAATCGGGGAAGGCCTCCATAACGACGACGTCATCCTGGACATATTCGACCAACTTCATCGGACCAGTGCCGACCGCCTCGCTGAGCGCGTTGTAGTTGTCGTAGAAGTTCTCCGGAACGATCGCGGTGTACCTGCCCCAGGCCAAGTTTCCCAGCAGGGTCGGATCGACCGTCGCCGTGTTTATCTTGACTGTGTAATCGTCCAGGATGTCAGCGCCGGTGATATTTGCAAGAATCCCAATCGCCACTCCCGGCTCGGGTGGTGCCACCGCCATATCCATGGAGTACTTGACATCTTTGGCGGTCATCTCGTCGCCATTGTGGAATTTCACACCCTGGCGAAGATGGAAGATATGGTTGCCGTCTTCGTCGGTTTCCCACGATTCGGCCAGTCCCGGAATCTGGTTGAGATCCCGATCCCACGCCAGCAGCGAGTCATAAAAGAACTCGCGACCATTCCAGGCCGGCTGGGAGACAGCACCAAAGGGAATCAGGTTAGGCGGCGGAGAGTCGAGCGCCCAGACAACCTCTCCAGACGGAGCAGCTCCGGCCTCTGGCGACTGTGCGGAGACATCAGCGAGTTGGCGGATCATCATTCCACCGCCGAGTGCAGCGCCGGCGCCGAGCGCGCCGGTGGCCTTCAGTGCATCGCGGCGGGAGAACCGTCCGCGCGCAAGATCGATCAGAAACCTCAGGTCGTTGTCGTTTTCGGTCATGGGTATCCTTTCAAAAATGTTTGCGCCGGTTGACATGCCCGGCTATCGGAATTCCGCGACCCTCACCCTGCGTTGGAGTTCGCTCGTAAACCCGGTGCTTCGGAACCGGGCGTTCTGCCACCCTCCACTCTTCGGTTTCGGTCTTGACGCCTAATTTAGCAGCATTAGATAAAGAATCACCAGCGTTCTGTGAGCCGCTATGATACCAGCCCTGTTCGCACTGTGGACAGGCTATGGCTGTGTGACACCATAGCGGACGGGAAGTGCGCCTTGGCGATCACCGATCTTCTCCATAGCGCTATCGCCATTCAAAAGGGCGATGAACCTCGCGACTCTCGCGGCATCGCGAACCAGGAAACTGGCGAGATTGACATCGGAGCCTATCTCCTCCCGTACCGTTGCAAGAATTGGCCGGCGTACCAATGTTCGATTGCTCGCGTCCAGCCGCCGAACGTACTTTCGGTTTTCCGTTTGCTGGCCAAAGCTGAACACAAGCTCGGCCAATCCACTCAAGGCTCGAAAGAAATGCTGCTGTGCCCGAGTGAGGACCTTTTTCGTGATCTGAGAGGTGAACTTATCCACCAGCAGTGACGCGGGCCAGGTAATCGAGCCGACAAAGAACGAGGAGCGTCGCAATGAGCAAGGTAAGTCGCTGTGCGAAGTACCTGGACATCGGAGGCTTTCCTGTCGCTTACGGAACTCGATGCTGTTCTCAAGCACGCACCGGCTGGAACCGCCTACTCGGCGGTTCCAGCCTTCATGCTCCCGTGCGAGCTACTCGGCGTCCGCTGCGCAGGTCGTGCGCAGGCCTGGGTTTGTGTTCCCGAAGTAGACGTACATGCCGGTCAAGCGGTTGTTCACTGCCTGGAACTTGTACGGCTGCACCAGATAGAGGTTCGCCGCATCCTCGGCAATGATCTCCTGCATGCGCTGGTACATGGGCACGCGAGCCGCCTGATCGAGCTCGACCAGCGACTGGTCGTAGAGCTCGTTGAACTCATCGTTGTTGTATCCGTCTCCGAACCAGACAATGTTGTTCGTGGTCCCCTGGCGGAAGTCGACCACGTAACCGGACGGATCGCCTCGCATACCGCGACCGGTTGCAGCCCACTGGAAGGTGCCCTTGCCGATGTTGTCGGCGAAGGTGCCAATTTCCAGCGGAACCACGCTGGCATTGATGTTCAACTGCTTGACTGCTTCGGCCACGATCTCGGCATTCTGCGTGTACGAGCGCGGGGCGGCAATTGCCTGCAGCTCGACATCGAATCCGTCGGCATAGCCGGCCTCTTCCATCAGCGCCTTGGCGGCATCGACATCAGTGGCATAGAGCTCGGCCAAGCGCTCCGGTGGGAGAGGATAGTCACCATAGCCTGGTGGGATCGCGCCGGTTACATCCGCGCTGCCACCGAAGACGTTCTGGCGAATCAGTTCCCGATCGACGACCTTGCTGACCGCCTGCCGCACGCGGGTATCGCGCCAGGGGACGTCAGCTTCCGCAGTCTGGAACTGAATCACGTTCGGGGTCGAGACCAAGCCTTCGAGGATCGTGATGCTGTCATCTCCCTCAAGGGTGGTGACGACATCCGCAGTGAAGGTACCGCCGTCGATTTCGCCCGAACGGAGGGCAGCCACGCGAGTCTGCTCCTCAGTAAGGGTTTTCAGCGTCAACTTGCTGACGCAGGGAACGCCCGGATTCCAATAGTCCGGGAAGGCCTCCATGACGACTGAGTCGTCCTGGATATATTCGGTGAGCATGAACGGCCCGGTGCCGATGGCCTCACTCAGCGGGTTGTAATTTTCGTAGAAGTTCTCGGGAACAATTGGCGTATAACCGCCCCAGGCGAACGTTCCCAACAGACCCGGATCGACCTTGGTCATGTTGACCTTGATCGTATAGTCGTCAACGATTTCGGTGCCGGCGACATTGGCGAGATAGGGCACGGCCACACCGGGTTCCGGCGGGGCCACTGCCAGGTCCATCGAGTACTTGACGTCCTTGGCAGTCATCTCGTCGCCATTGTGAAATTTCACACCCTGGCGCAGATGGAAAATGTAGTTGCCGTCCGCGTCGTTTTCCCAGGACTCTGCCATTCCCGGGATCTGATTCAGGTCCTTGTCCCACATGACCAGGGTGTCATAGAAGAACTCGCGACCCTGCCAGTGGGCCAGGGAGATCGCGCCGAACGGAAGCAAATTCGGCGGAGGAGCGTCCAACGCCCAGACGATTTCGCCTACCGCGGCAGCAGCCTCGGGCGACTGCGCGGAGACATCAGCGAGCTGTCGGATCATCAAGCCGCCGCCAAGTGCAGCGCCGGCGCCGAGCGCACCGGTGGCCTTCAGCGCGTCGCGGCGGGAGAACCGTCCACGTGCGAGGTCGATAAGAAACCTGAGGTCGTTGTCATTTTCGGCCATGGTTATCCTTTCAGAGATTGCTTCACCGGTCGACATGATCGGCTTTCGGAATTCCGCGACCTTCGCCATGAGTGAGAGTTCGCTCGTGAATCCGGTGCTTCGGAACCGGGCACTTCGCTACCCTCCTCTCTTCGGTTTCGGTCTTCACAACTAATTTAGCAGCATTAGATAAAGAATCACCACTGTTCTGTGAGCGGCTACGATACCAGCCCTGTTCACCCTGTGGACAGGTTCGCACGGAATGCCACCATAGCGGACGACATCGCGACGACTGCAACGTTTCACGCACTATCGCTGTCGTGGTGGAACCCGTGGCCACGAATCGAGCGAAGTTCGAAGAGGGACTCACGCACTACCAACCCTGCAAAACGGAAACATGATTGCAGGCAACGCAATGGCGGGCACAGGTCCCGCCACGACCACCTACACGGTAGGGGATCGCGCAAGGTTGCCTCCCTCTCCGTAGTGGCGGCACCTGTGGCCGCCAATCGGGCAAAGCCCGATAACGGAGCCGCATAACGATCGTGCTTCGAATCATCGACCTGGTTATGGGCACGTCCATAGCGACCTGCGTCCGCCGGTGGGCACAGGTCCCACCACGACGACCAGTACAAAAACCGGGGTCAGGATTTCAAAGCGCGATTCAGGACGTTCTTCGTGATCTGGGACGTGAACTCATCCACGAGTAACGACGCTGGCCAGGTGATCGAACCGACCGAGAAGACCGATCCGCCCGATGGGTTGTCGTACTGCACGATTTCCGCTCCGCCTTCCTCCGGGTTGCGTCCCTTGGCCAGCAGCCGCGCGTGAGCCGGAGAGGATGGGCTCATCTTGTCCGTCTCATGGCCCGATGCACCGCCCCAGCAGCGCTCCTGCAATCCGTTCTTCCCGAACAGATCGCCATTCTGAAGACCAGTCCCTTCATAGATCCAGTGATCGGTATCGACCGCCTGATAGGGTGCTGCGGTCATGATCCCGGACTCGGTCGTGACCACGCCAAGCAGTTCGGCCTCGCTCTTGTAGCGCCGATGCATACGACTTTCGATAAACGTACCGGTTTCAGGATCGGTATAGCCCATGTCGCCGCCTGAAGTCGGCATGTAGTTGTAGAACTTCAACGCGGCGCCATCGTCGAGAAAATCGACCTCGCAGTTCAGCCCATTGCCGCCCAGATAGAGGAAGTTGCCCCCGTTGTGCGTGACCCACTCCTCGATCCGGCGGTATTGCTCACGCGACCAGTATTCGGGATGAACGCTGGCGATGACTGCCTTGTAGGCTGACAGATCGAGCGCTCCTGTGTGGAGCTGGTGATCGCTATAGACGTCGTAGCCGAATCCCTCACGCTCCAGCCAACCCAGCAGACGCCATTCGGCCGGGGCCATGCCGCAACCGAGCCGGCCGACGATGGTGTCGGTAACTTGCGTTCCTTCAGGGATGCTGTTCCCCGGTTCGGGGCGCTCGAAATGAACTGGCTGGTATTTCTCATCCGTCGCTGCCCATTCGCCAAAGGTACTGATGGCGGCATAACGCAGCAGATCCTGCCGTGCGTTGAACGAGGGTGTAGCGGGCAGGTTGGTGGAGTTCACGTAGTTGCTACGCCCACCGAAGTTGTTGTAGGCGCTCCAGGTATTGGTCGAGAGAATCACCGCGACCGGGTTGGCGGGCTGCGCGGGCGCGACCACCCAGGGAAAGGAAAAGAACCTGCCGGTATCGGTTTTGGCTTCCAGGTAATAGAGCCCGGAGCGCTCCGGCCCGGTTACGAACTGCGTGTGGTGGGCACTTCCATATCCGGTCTTGTTCCACTGGACGCCGGTTTGCACGTAATCGCCATCGGGCGTGATCTGCATCACCGCTCGGGGACCGTGCTCGTCAAACCAGCCAAGCATGGCAATGAATTCCTTTTCCAGCCCGTAGCGCCAGAGAGAGAGTTGGTACGGTTCGTGCGAATGCACGCGAAACTCGGAACGCTCGCCGGTCTTGACCCACTTCGGCCAGACGTAGCCGAGCAGGCAATCGGAGAGCAGTCGAAACTGGTAGGGGGTATCGAGCGGGAGATCCAGCATAACGCTTTTGGAGCCGAAACCGGGCTTGGCCAGGCTGAATCGGTAGCGTCCCGTCTCGAGCTCGGCAACGATGCCACCACGCGGAGTCGAGCGGATGACCTCGATCAGCTCGCCGTCACGATCGATCTCGATCGCCACATCGGCCAGCGCCACGTAGTTTTCGTCACTCACGTATCCGATCAGCATGATTTCCACCGCTCCTAAATTGGACTTGCTGTCTGGCGTCCTGCCCGCCGCGCAGAGATTACCGGAATCTCTTGCGATTCGCTGGAGCGATTTGGCTCGTAACATTCGCTTGACGAACGCACGAATGCTACGCTCGATTCAGGATGTCCCTCGCTGCCACTTCACGCGGTGCTGGACTTCGATCGTCCCCTCCGGGCCCCATTTTTCATTCCTCTTCAAAAGCGGATTCATAAGGAGGTCTTATGTCCAGCCCACTGTCTCACGACTCTCGCGAACCATTGACCCTTCGCGTCTTCGCGGAAACGCTGGCCTTCATCTTTGGGATCAACGGGCTGGGAGCTGGAGCGGCAGTTCTCGCCGGCAGCGGCGGCCAGAGCGACTGGTACAAGTCGCTCGAAAAACCTTCCTTCAATCCGCCAGGCTGGGTATTCGCTCCAGCCTGGACCACGCTCTACACGATGATGGGCATCTCGCTCTCCATCCTCTGGCGTGCCCGGCATGACAAGCCGGCCGCCACCCCGGCGATGCAGCTCTTCAGCATCCAGCTCATGCTGAACCTTCTTTGGAGCTTCCTCTTCTTTCGGTGGGAGAAACCGCGCGCGTCCTTTATCGAGATTTTGATACTGAACGCGGCGATCGTGCTCACGATTGTTGCCGCATGGCGGGTATCGAAGGTGGCGGCGCTTCTGCTGGTTCCCTATTTGCTGTGGACATCGTTTGCCACCGTGCTCAACGGGGCGATCTGGCGCAAGAACAGCTAACGTTCTTTGCAACTCCTCGTTTCAAACAGCGACGGCCACCTCGAATCGAGGTGGCCGTGCGCGTTCGAAGATGAGTGGCGACATCAGCCAGATACGGGGAAAACCCAGAACTCCTCATAGGGCACCTGGCGGCCAGCCGCGGTATCACCCTGGAAGAAACCTGTGCCGATGTAGACGTCGCCGGGAGCAACTGCGCTCGACAGATCGACCTGCGCGAGCACCACACCATTGACAGCGATTATGCCGGCTCCGCCCTGGGCTAGCACCTCGATGGTATTGGTCGCAACGGGAGCGGTGTCGAAGTTGGTCAACGTGCCGCTATTCACGGTGGCGCCGCCTGGCGTGATCAGATACCAGTTGCCGGTCGACATGATCACCAAACGCAGCCCGGAGTCGGTTCCGGCTGCAGCGCGGAAGCCGATGCCCACGTCGAACGGCGTAGCTACATCGGTTGGGTTGGTAAAGCTCACGAGGGCGTAGAAATCACCCACAGCGATGCCCGGCGCGCTGTACGAGAACGCGTTGGCTTCCTGGGTGAACGTCCCATTCTCGCCACCAACCAATGGCTGATTGGCAATCGCTGCTGAACGTGCGCGATCGAAGATCACACTCTGCACGTCGGACGACTGCATGGGTGGCAGATTCGGCGTGACCGAGGTCGTCGAGGCGGTCGTTGGCAGAGCCACGACAGTGGGCTCCAGGGTCGGAACCGATGGAGCCGTTGGTTGCGTCGCCGTGGTGGGCAACGCCGCCGTGGTCGGGCTGGGGAGCGCGACTGGCGTTTCGGAAACAACCGGTTCTTCGCTCGGCACCTGTCCGGAGGAGAGGTCCCACACGCCAAAGCGCGACAGATCCATGGTCAAGGTATTCACAGCAGACGGAGCGGCGCTCGCATTCTGGATGAAGCCGATTTCGGCTTTCACGTCGCCCGCTATCGGCGTTCCCTCAAGGGGAATCACCGCGGCCACGGTAAACGTGTTGCCGCTCAGGATAGCGACACCGTTGTAAACCGTGATGCTGAGGAAGTTGTCCGCCCCTGCGGTTGGATCGATCGTGCCGGCGAGCAGATCGCCCCGCTGGATCGTCTCGTAGCCTTCGCCGGCCGAGTCATAGCCATAGCCCCAGGTAGAAGTTCCACTGCCATCGTCCTGCACGTAGATGTCGTAGCAATTCCCGGCCGGATCGACCCAGAAGCAGAACCCAACCAGGTAATACGTTCCCGCCGGAACCTGTGGGGTAGTGAAATGCAGCTCGGCGTAGAAGTCTGCTAGTTGGACACCCGCTGGCAAGGTGCGCACATTATCGATGGTGACGTCGGCGGTGCCTTCGAGATCGGTCACGACCGGTTCCGCGTAAATCGACACCATGAAAGCGTCCGAGAGCGCTGCATCGGGATCGACAGTGGGATCGCTCATCTGCGTGGTAGCCCCAGTGGTGGCGACCGTGGGATCCGGTGCAGCAGCAGTGGGCGCAGCAACGGTCGGAGCGGCAAGGGTTGGCGCCACCACAGGCGGGGCAGCGGCAGTCGGCGCGGCGACAGTCGGAGCAGCAACGGTGGGCGCGGCAGGAATAGCGGTCGGCGCGAGCGGGGCGGAACCACCCAGATCGGTCACCGTCAGGTTGTCGAATCCAACCGTTAGCCCGTCTCCCTGGTTGCCACTGGCGCCAGCGCCGATGAAGCTCTTTCCGCTGGCATAGGTGCTATCGGTGGTGGAAAGGACCGACTGCCCGTTGATGAGGGCAGTGATGACATTGCCGGTGCAATCGATGCCAATCTGATTGTTGGCGTTGCCAGTGTTGATCAGCGCGGTATCGGTGACACGCTGCAGGGCAACTTCGTCATCCGGATCGGAGCGAAAGAGGATTGCTTGTCCAGTCGCCGGCGCGACGGCCACGGAATAGCCGTCGCTGGTCTGATTCGCACGGCATCCGGCGAACACGTACTTGCTCGTTGGATCGCCGCCCAATGCGACATCGACGGTGACACGTACATCGGACATCTCGGGGACGTCGAGGAAGGAAACCAGCTCACCCTGGAACGATGGCTCGCTGGCCTGAACCAGGAATTGGCCATTCTGGTAGGCATAGGTGATGCCCGGCGTGGAGGATTCGGTACTCAGCAGCCCGGTTGCCGCCGAATCCATGGTGTCGGTATAAACCTGTCCCTGCGCTCCTGCAGCCTGCGGAAGGTAAAGCCCGGAAAGCATGAGCAACAGGGCAACGGGAACGATTCTCAGCATTCGCCGCATAGCAAGTTCTCCTGATTCGAGTCGACGTTTGATTATTGCCGTTCTTGCAGTATATGAGGCCACAGGCAAAAGGCAATAGACACGACTCACCGCGCTAGCTCTGCCTATAGCCTCTTACCACTTGCCTAATCAAGACCTCGGAAGCTTGCATCGGGGGGAAATCGGGCGGGCCCATTGTCACGGGCGCGGCGGAAGTCTCGTTGCTCTCCGGTACCAATCCGGAGGAGAGATCCCAGACCGCGAAATCGGAAAACGACATCGACAATGGCGCCGGGGTCAATCCAGGGACCGCCTTCAATCCATTCACTGTGGAAAAGAATCCGGTTTCTACTTTTAATGTCACCCGTGATCGGGGATCCTTGCAACGGAATGACTGCGACCGCGCTCAAGGTGTTCCCACTGAGAATTGCGACTCCCTTGTAGACCGTGAGAGCGAGAAAGTTCACGGAGCCAGGAGTTGGGTCGACGGTGCCTCTCGGCAGGTTGCCGGCGTCAAGCTGCTGATATTCACCATTTCCGGAATCATAGCCATACTGCCAGGTAGTCATGCCAAATCCGGCGTCCTGCACGTTGATGTCGTCAGCAGTTTCCAGCGGCATCGGCCCAGAAGCAGAATCCAATCAGATAGTTGGCGCTCGGCGGCTCGGCCGGCATACTTGGCGCGGGAAAGTACAGTTCGGCATAGAAATCGGCAAGCTGTACCCCGACCGGCAGGCTGCCGACCGTATTAAACGGGAGCTCCTTCTCTGCGGACAGCCCCGAGACCACTGGGGACATCCCCAACGAGACAACGAACGCATCGGACAATGTGCCGTCCGGATCGACATGCGGATCGCGAATCGGCGCCCATCTGGCCTGTCTCGTCTAACGGCGGCGCACCGAGGGTCGGATCGGCCGGCGGTGCGGGGGTTTCGGGACCGAACGTGAGGTTGCCGTTATCCGAGACGGTTAGATTGTCGAACCCGACGGTTAAGCCATCGACCTGAACCCCGCTTGCGCCCGCCCCGATATAGCTCAGACCGAAGGCGTAGGTGTCGTCGAAGGTACTCAATACCGGCTCGCCGTTGATAATTCCGGTCATGATGCCGGTCCAGCAATCGATGCCAATTTGATTGTTGGCATTCCCAGGATTGACCAGATTCGCATCGGTCATAACGAGCCAGGACGATCGATTCACCCGCATCCACCCGATAGAGCACAAGCGTGCGGCTCCCCCGGAAAAACCACAAACGCATATCCATCGTTGTTGCCGGCCGCCCGGCAACCAGCCATGACGTATTTGCCCTCGGTGTCACCCGCGATGGCGGCATCGACGGTAAGCCGCGAGCTTGCCATCTCCGGTACACCAAGATAGGAGATGAATTCCCCCTCGAAGGCAGAATCGAATGCCTGCACCAGGTATTGACCATTCTGGTACGCGTAGGCGATGGTTCGGATCGGACGATTCGGTGCTCAGTAACCCACTGGCCGCTGAATCCATCGAATCGGTATAGGTGACGCCCTGAGCCAGCCCGGGCGCACCTCCCACCGATCCCGAAACCGTGATGAGCATGAGTAGGATAAGGAGGGAAACCCGGTGCATATCGGTCTCCGAACACGTCGTACAACGGACGAAACTCGTTGGTTATGTCGTGTTGAACCAGTATACGGAGTCGCTATGCCATTAGTCCAGCCCCAGCAGCTCCAGCGAATTCCGGTGCAGGATGCGCTCCAGCGCATCGATCGGAACCGGCGGAAGGGCTGTACCCGCGATCGGATCGTTGACCCGCCAAAGTGCGTCCATCGTTTCCTGCGGGGAGGCGATCGGATAATCCGACCCAAACAGAAGCTTGTCCAGCACGGCCCATTCGGTCGCGATACGCATGGCGTTGTAGTACGACCAGGGGCGGTAGAAATTTGCCGAGATGTCCGCGTAGACGTTCGGGTGCTTACGGATCACGACATAGCAATCGGTCTGCCACGGGTGCCCCATATGCGCCAGGATCATCTTAAGATCTGGAAAGGCGGTCGCGACGCGATCGATGTGGCGTGGATGCGCGAAATCGAGATCGGCGAAGCGCACCGGCGAAGTTCCCTGGTGAAAGAGGATCGGCAACCCCAGCTCTTCTGCTCGTTTGAAAACGGCGAAGGCTTCGGGTCCGAGCGGATCGAAGTTCTGGTAGTTCGGTCCTAGCTTGATGCCGCGCAGCCCGAGGTCCTGGGTACAACGCTCGATCTCGTCGATCGCATAGGGCTGGAAGGGATGCACGGTCAGGAAGCCAATGAACTTCTCCGGGTGCGCGTGCACGAAGGCAGCGGTATCGTCATTGACGCGCGGGGTTTCGTAGATGAGCTGTCCATCGTCCGGCACATCACCCCGAGGATCGGAAGCGATGTTGAACACGATCGCCCGGTCGACCCCTTCCATGGCGCGCACATGGTCGTCCCAGGTGTGCACGGTCGAGGCAGACTGGTCCGGTCGCCATTTGCTGTCGAGCGCGGCCCCGGTCTGCGCGGGGGCCACACGGTGGCGGGGGGTATGGCTATGAACATCGACGATCATGGTGACGGTAAAGCTCCTCGTTTCACTGCACATGCCCGGTGTTGCGCATGTACCTGCTCTGTTCCGGCCGCACGCACCGGTTGCGGCAGGATACCCAACGGCGAGCATAGTCGGCGGCTATGTGAGAAAAAGGCGGCTGGAATCCAGCCGCCCCGCTCATGAATGATCGCCCGTCACTCGGAGATTGGAAACAGCCACCAATCCTGGTAGGACACTCTCCGCCCGTCGATATTGTCGCCAGCGAGATATCCAGTGATGACGTAGTTGGTGCTGGGCTCCATGAACTTGCTCACGTCGAGCGGCGTCTGCACGACGCCGTTGATGGCGAACACGCCAGTGCCTCCCTGCACCAGCAACTCCATCGTGTTCGTTGCTCCGGGATCTTGCGCAAAGCCCGTGGTTGTTCCCTGCGTGATGGTCCGCCCCGCGCCCGACTGGAGCTGCCAGGTCCCGTCCGACCCCAGGATGAGCATGAATCCCAGGTTGCCGGATTGGTCCCCCCTGAACCCGAATGTGTAGTCGAAGGGTGCCGATACGTCATCCGGGTTGGTGAATGTGACGACCGTGTAAAAGTCGGTGACGGCTGTCCTGCTTGAAATGAACGCATATGGGTTTCCGGAAGTTTGCGTCATAAAGCCATAGACCCCAGCCATCAGCGGCGGGTTTTCTACTGCTTGGGTGCGTGCATGATCGAAGACCATCCCGAGCGCACTGGTTCCCTGCAATGGAGGAAGCAGCGGCGCGATTCCGGGAACCGGTAACGGATCGACGGCCGGAGCCATCGACTGCAAAGCGGAGAGATCCCAGACCGAGAAATCGGAGATCGACATGGTGACCGACGGGGGAGCGCTCGTATCTCCCGGGTTCCACCCCATTTTCACTCCGACATCTCCGCTGCTGGTGCCACTTATGTCGACCTGTGCGAGGATCTGAGTGTTCTTTGCCACGAGGATCGCGACCCCGTTGTCCACCACAAGGGTTAGGGTGTCCGTGCTACCGGGCGTCATCGAGAGGATATCAGCGTCATCTACGATGTCGCCGAGCTGTTCTGCCTGCCAATTGTTCGACATCGTGTGACCCAAGCCCCAAATCGTATGATCACCGTCGTCCATCAACGAGAGATCATAAAAATTCCCCTGGCCATCGTCCCAGAACGTGAAACCCAGCATCCAACCGTCTAACGATGGAACGACGAATGAGTATTGGGCAACCACGTCCTGGAGATGAACGTCACTCGACAGGTATTGGCGTTTACGAGGAACAACCTCTCTCGTATCCTGCAGCGGTCCAGCGACTGGCGGTGTGGTTTGCGACAAAAGCACCGCATCCTGCACCGTCGCATTCGGGTCGAGGCGTGGATCGGCAATTGTTGTTCCTGCACTCGCGGTGGTGGTCACGGGTTGCATGGCCGAGGTAGCTGCTGGTTGGCCAGCGTAGGTGAAGGCGATCAGTGCACTCATCAACACCGCAACGAAAAAACTCCGACGCATGAAAACTTTCCTTCCCGCTGTCACGCAGGCAGCGCATAGACCCTGAAGTTCTGGAATGGCACCTCACGAAAGTCGATTGCGTTCGTGGAAGCCCATCCGCTCCCGATCTGGACCGCACCGTAGTCCATCGTGGAGGAGAGATCGAGCTCCGCCACAACCCTCCCATTGACGGCAGCCAGTCCCGATGGACCAGATGCAATGATTTCGATGGTGTTGGTCGCTCCGGGGGAGGCGTCGAAACCGTCGATGTCACCTGAAGTAATCGAAGGCCCCCCACCGATGTCGGACCACCAGGTTCCCGATGTTTCCACCATGAAGCGATATTCCCGGCCGAATAACGCATCGCGAAACGCGATGCCGATATCGGATGCTTTCGACATGTCGGCGGGATTGACGAACGTCACCGTCGCGTAAAAGTCGGTCACCGCAATGTTCGATGTTTGCAGAACATGGACATTCGAGGTCGATTGCCTCAAGACGCCGGGACCGCTGCTTGCAATTGGGGGAAGCGCAATCGCCGCAGTACGCTCGTGGTCGAAGACGATATCGAGCACGCTCGGCGCGGTCGCGTCTGCAGGCGCAACGGTGGTGGCGTCCGCGGGGGCTGGCACCGGAGTTGGCGCGGGAGGCATGACCGGGAAGTCGCCGGGTGCGAGCGTCGCCTGCGCTGTCGCGGCGTCCACCGGAACGGTACCCGCGGACAGATCCCAGACGGTGAAGGAGGTTATTGATACCGGCAGCGGGACATCCTGACTCAGGTCCAGGGAGATGAATCCAGCCTCCGCCTGAACATCGCCCGTCACCCGCTCGGCCGGAAGCTCTTGAAGGAAATCTACCCCGGCGGTGTTTCCGCTGAGAATCCCAACACCGTCATAGACCACCACGGTGAGGGTGTTCTCTTCGCCGGGCGCGAGATCGATGCTTCCTGGTGCCAGCGCAGTGGAAACCAGCATGGAATAGCCGTCTCCATTGAAGAACCCCAGCCCTCCATACCTGTCAGTTCCATCGAACGCGAGGAAGAGGTCGTAGCAGTTCCCTGCAGGGTCGGTCCAAAAGCAAACCGCGAACTTCCAGGTTCCCTCGGGATTGGACGCCGGCGTCATATAAGTGATGCGGACGACAAAGTCCTGTAACGCTACGTTCGTTGGCAGACGTTGCGCCGACCATTGCGGCAAATCCAGATCGGTGGCAAACGGCCCGGCGGCGGCTGGTTCCATGTTCGAAATTGCGATCGCATCTGCCAGTGTTCCAGCCGGGTTGACATGTGGATTCGCAATCGAGCGATCCCGTGTGGAAAGCGCCGTAGGCGGTTGAGCGGCAACGACTTGCTGGAAATCTGGTGCTGTCCCCCCCAGCCATCCCAGCATCGATGCGACCAACCCGAACGCCAATGCGATCCGTGTTCTGCGACTCATCCGACATCTCGCTCTTCAGATATTATGATCTTTACGAGTAATACCCTAGGTTCAGAGTATACAGGTGCGAATGGATAGTCGACCGGATTCCATCCGGGCGTTCGCAAGCAGTTTGCACAATCAAGCGTGATCGCGATTCGCGCGTAGAGCGCCGAATTCAGGCGGGTGTTAACGGACGATGCCGGGATGACCCATTGGTCATCCCGGCATCGTGCCGAATCCTCAGAATTGCTTCCCGAATTCGTCGGTTCGCTGTTATCCGGCAGTCAGCTGATAGACGGCAAAGTTCGAATACGGCACCTGTCGTCCACCGACAACGTTCGGGACCAGCATGCCGCTGGCGATATAGACATCACCGGCGTTCAGGTTGCCCGAGAGATCGATCTGTTGCACCACGACCCCATTGACGGCAATGACACCGGTGGGACCCTGCGCCACGATCTCGATCGTATTGCTTGCACCGGGTGCCGCATTGAAGTTGGCGACAGTACCCTGCACGAGAGCGCTACCGGCCCCGGTTGCGAGTCCCCAGGCACCATCGGACTGAATGATGAACCGGTACTCCTGATTGTCGAGAATGTCCCGGAAGCCGATACCCATATCGGTGCGCGTCGCCATGTCCGTGGGGTTGGTGAAGGTCGCCGTGGCATAAAAGTTTGCCACCGACAACCCGCCCTGCACGACGCTGAAGCCATCGGTCGCCTGGGTCAGCACACCGGACGCACTCGTATAGAGCGGAGCAGCGGCCATCGCGGCAGCCCGGGAAGCCTCGAACATTTGCGTAAGCATCGGATCCGCCGCGCCGGTTGTCGAAGCAGTGGTTGGTTGGACACCCGCCTGCGTCGGTTGCACCGGGGCCTGCGTGGTCGGTTGAACGGGTTGTTGGGCAACCGGAGTTTCGGTTACTGCGAATAGGTCCGGAAAGACGCCTGAGGACATATCCCAAACTGCGACCGAGGTGAAGGAAACCGGCAGCGTACGCGTGTCGGTCTCAACGGCGGCAATGTAACTCACCGTGGCGGTGACTTCACCACCAAATGGCTGGCCAGGAACGGCGAATGAGGCATCGAGCTCGTACGTGTTGGTACTCAGCATCGCGATGCCCTGATAGACCGCAATGGACATTTCGTTCTCAGCGCCAGGGGTCAGATCGATTGCACCGGCCGGGAGATCGCCCGACTGAACAATGTCGTACCCACTTGGACTCCAGACCCCAAGGCCCCAGATCAAGAGTGTGCCGTTGCTGCTGACGAAGAGGTCGTAGCAGTTTCCATTGGCGTCACCCCAGAAGCAAAAGCCGAAGGTCCACATACCAGCCGGGTCGACTGGCGGAGTGAGATAGGAGAGCTCGGCGTAAAAGTCTGGCAGGTTGACTCCGGCAGCGAGGGATTGCGGGCTGGCAGAGGTCAAATCGCCATTGGCGCCGTTCGATACATAAACCGGGTCCTGCGAAAGCGTCATGAAGAACGCATCGCCCAGCGTGGCAGCCGGATCGATGGCCGGATCGGTGTAGGGGACCAACGGAATATCCCCGCTCGTTGTGCCCGTTGTTCCTGTATTGTCGGTGGTTGGCTGCACCGGAGGAGCCTGCGTGGTTGGCTGGAGCGGCGCTTGTGTCGGCTGAGCCGGCGGAGCCTGCACGGTAGGCTGCGCCGGCGCCTGTGTCGGTTGGACCGGCGCCTGCGTAGGTTGCACAGGAGCCTGCGTCGGTTGCGCGGCGGCACCGGTACCCAGATCAGTGATGACGAGATTGTCGAACCCCGTCAACAGCAGATCGGTGGTGGCGTCGTTCTTGCCGGTGCCAATGAAGGGATCGCCGGAGGTATAGGTAGCGTCCTGTACGCTCAGCAGCTGGGTGCCATTGGCAATTCCAGTGATGGTGCTGCCCTGGCATTTGATCTCGACGGTGTTGTCGGCGCTGCCAACCGTGATCGCCGAGGTGTCGGTGACGCTCGCCAGGTTGACGGCATTGCCTGGGTCGAACCGCCAGATGTTCGCCTGTCCCGTGTCCGGGTGAACCTCGAACATGTAAGCCGTATCGTCATCGCCCACGCGGCAACCGACGAAGGCGTACTTGCCGGTCAAGTCCCCCGCGATCGAGAAGTCAATTTTCACGCTGACATCTGGAGAAGAAGGCACATTGGCGAACGCAAGTAGGTCGCCGGACCACCCTGGCTCGAGTGACTGAATAATAAATTGGCTGTTTTGATAACCGTAAACGAAGCGGGCGGGATCGGGCGACTGGCTACTCAGGAGACCCGTAGCCGAGGAGTCCATCGAGTCCTGATAGACCTGACCTTGCGCGGCTGCGCTCTGCGCACCCCCGATCCAGGTAACTACCGACGCGAGGAGCGCGACGACAAGCGCAAAACGAAGCAAACGATGCATGTTCTCAACCTTTCGTTTAATCAGCTAGAGACAACCAGAATATGAACAACTGGACGGAGTATACCGAGAAACGTGTCCGGCTGAGAGAGTGGTGAAAGCCCACTCAAAGGAGACGCGACGCCGCTTGAAATGGCGAACGGCGGAGATCGAGACCCCCGCCGTTCACTATCTTCGTTCGGCTGTTGAATCAGGGCGCTTGCCCTTCCTTCAGTTACGGCAATGCCCAGATCTGGAAGTCGGACACCACGGATGTACGCCCAGAAACGATATCGGGCACGTTCAGACCGGCGGCGACCCAGACATCGCCGGCTGCGGATGAGGGCGAGAGGTCGAGGATGGCAACGACGGTGCCGTTGATGGCAAGGTATCCGGTGTTTCCATCGGCGACGACTTCGATCGTGTTCTGCTCGCCCGGTTCCGACTGGAACCCACGTGCTCTGCCAGTCTGGTACGCGGCCTGATCACCGATGCCGAGGAACCACTCGTCATTGGAGTTGATCACCAACCGGAGCTGATTGTTGCCTTCGACGTGCCGAATGCCAAAGCCAACATCGTAAGGCACGCTCAAATCGTCCGGATTGGTGAACGTGGCCCGGAAATAGGAATTGCTCGTGACGATCTCCGGATAAATACCTTGGATCACGCCAACTCCTTCGACCAGATCACCCGTTACCGGGCCATAGAGTGATTCGCCAGCGAGCGCCTGATCGCGCAGCTCTTCGAACCGATCGACCTGGTCGCTCTCGACATAGCGGTCGCGGTTCTCGTCGCTGCTTTCATCTTGCGGTGCTTCCGTAGCTTGCGTCACTTCTGTGGCTTCTTCGGTCGATTGTGCTTCGACTTCCGTTGCTTCTGGCACCGATTCCGCGGTGCTCACCTGGATCTCGACCGGAGCTTGGTCCACCGATTCCTGGGTCGCGATCTCGGTGGGAAGAGCGGTTGGGGTTGACTGCGGTGTCTCAGTAGCGACCGCTGTCGCAGTCGGCACCACGGTGTTGGTCGGAGTGGCCGAGGCCGCCTCGCGGAAAGTCCCTGATTCGCCACCAGATTGGAAGATGCTGCTCACCGCTTCCTCAGTCGGCGTTGCGGTCGGTGGGACCGGGGTGTTGGTCGGAACCGAGGTACTGGTTGGAGGCACTGGGGTTGCAGTGGGAATCGGCGTATCCGTCGGTGGCACCGCCGTTGCGGTTGGCACCGGTGTGTCCGTCGGTGGGACCGGAGTTGCGGTCGGAATTGGAGTTTCCGTTGGCGGAATCGGCGTCGGTGTCGACGTTGGCACCGGTGTCGGAGTTTCGGTTGGCACCGGCGACGGAGTATCTGTTGGTGTTGCCGTTGGCGTCCTCTCGTTGGGGTATCCGTCGGCGTCGCGCTTGGCGTGACCGTGGGTGTATTTGTGGATGTGGCCGTTTCGGTTGGCGTATTGCTCGGCGTCGCCGTCGGCGTATTGGTTGGCGTGTTGGTCGGCGTAGCCGTGGGGGTTGCCGTCGGCGTGTTGGTCGGCGTGGCGGTGGCCGTCGCCGTTGGCGTATTGGTGGCCGTCGCAGTGTTGGTCGGCGTGCGAGTTGGCGTATGCGTGGCCGTCGCCGTTGGCGTCTGCGTCGCAGTCGAGGTGTTGGTTGGGGTGTGGGTATTCGTCGGTGTATTCGTCGGCGTAAACGTTGCCGTGGCCGTGAAGGTCATCGTCGGGGTTGGGGTAATGCTGGGAGTCAGCGTGGGGGTCGGGGTCGGGGTCGTGACTTCATCACGCACCCCCAGGAGATGCAGCGCATCGTCGCGGCTGCCGAAGAAGACGCCGCTCTCGGACACTGCCGGGGAAGAAAGGATTTCGTCAGTGTCTTCCCAGCGCCAGATCTCGGCCCCGGTTGCGGCGTCGAGCGCCAGCAAAACGCCGCCATTCGATCCAGCGTAGACAGTGCCGTCCACCACGGTGGGCGAGGCGTAGAAACCCTGATCGACCGGAACATTCCAGAGCGGAGTACCAGTGGGGGCATCGTAGGCAAACAGACCCGCCGAGCTACCGGCGAACACCCGGCCGTCGGCCACGGCAGGCGAAGAATTCACAAAACCGCCAGCGTTCTGCACCCAGATGACCGTGCCCGAAGCGGCATCCTGCGCGATCACGACTCCGTCGATGGTGCCGTAGTAGACGATGCCGTTCTCGACCGCCGCGGTTGAGAAGATGGCTGACGCGCCGGAGGCGGACCAGACGGGCGCGCCCGTCACGGCATCGACTGCGTAAAACGAGCCGTCGACGCTCCCCAGAAAGACCACTCCATTGGCGACGGCCGGGGAGGCATAAAAGCTGGCGTTGGCAGCAAAGTCCCAGATCTTTTCGCCGCTGGTTAGTTCGATCGCATAGAGATGATTGTCATAGCTGGCGATGTAGACCCTGCCATCGACAACCGCAGGGGAGGCAACGATCATGTCGCCTGTCTCGAAACGCCAGTGCTCTTCACCTGTCACGGTATCGATCGCGTAGAGATTGCCGTCTTCGCTTCCGATAAGCACCAGCCCATCGACCACCGCAGGGGAGGAAAAGACTTCCCCATCGGTGCGGAATCGCCATTCGACATCGCCAGTTTGCACATCGATCGCGTAGACCGAACCGTCTCCGCTGCCAACATAGACCTTGCCACCAACCACCGCAGGGGAGGATTCGACATCACCCCCGGCATCGAAGCTCCAGAGCTCTTCGATTTCACTCGTGTCGAGCGGACCTGGTCCGCCGGTCTGCCCCTTTCGCTCCGGATCGTTGCGGAACATCTCCGGTGGATACGCGACGGGTGAAGCGGCTTCGGGCGAGCCAATCTCCGGAGAACCGGGAACAGGCGAGCCAATCTGCTGGAGTCCGGCCGCCACCGAGCCAGCGCCCCAGGAAAGCGCCGCGACCAAGGCGGCAAGGGTGAAAGCGAAGACGCTCCAACGCCGATGGGCTCGGGGATTTGCACGATTTGTCAGGATAGGGCGGCGTTCGGTCTGCACGTTTCCCTGCCGATCTGCCGGCGGAATCCGCAGGAGGCAAAGCTGCCTGTCGGGTGGCCGGTCTTCGAAAAATCCACGTTTATCGCATTCTCTCACACCATGCGACCTTTTCTCTTACCTGTTCGAACCGTTCATCAACCCCATTTACGGGGTAAAATTATCCCCATATGGTTTAGTCGAACGCATCTGGAAAGGATGAATCCCATGGCTTCGAAAACCGATCGCTTCAAGACAAGCATCGATATCCCCGCCGGCACGCGCGCGGAGATGATCGACCTCTGCAATCAGCAGCTGGCCGACACCGCTGACCTGAAATCCCAGATCAAGCAAGCGCATTGGAACGTCAAAGGTCCCGAGTTCATTGCCCTGCACAAGCTCTATGACGACCTGGCCGAAGAGGTCGAAGGGTACGTCGACGAGATCGCCGAGCGCGTGACCCAGCTCGGCGGCTTTGCGATGGGCACCGCCCGCATGGCGGCCGCGAATTCGCGTCTACCGGAGTTTCCGACCGATGCCACCGACGGCATGGATACGGTCAAGGAGCTGGTCGCACGCTACGCAGCCTATGCCGCCACCACCCGTGCCGCTATCGACGAGGCGGACAAGTCGGGCGATATGGCAACATCCGACTTGTTCACTGAAGTTGCGCGCGGGATCGACAAGGGCCTCTGGTTCCTGGAAGCCCATTTGCAGAAATAGGCTCTTCCGTCCCTCAACGAAAAGCGCCGCCGGTTTCGAACCGGCGGCGCTTTTTTTGCATGTTCCGAAATTCTGGCGGTTCAGTCGCCCTTGCTCTCGATGTGCTCATCCGCGGCTCGTTTGCGGCGGCGCTCCCCAGATACATCGATCAACGCGTTCACGAAAATCCAGACTCCTATAAGCAGGACCAGGAACCATGCAACGTGGTCAATCTCGTATGGCGAGAACATGCTCACCCTTTCCGGCGATGCAACAATGCGGCCTCTCATCCGAGTCTAGCGAACGCAGATCGGGCCCTCAAGCACCAACCGGTCCTGAATTCAGGTACGTACGTACATCTGAGCATCACGACGGGCAGCGTCGCTCGTCATGTATCCGGTCTCAGGAGACGCGAATGGCAAGAACACGTTGGTACCAACCATGTGACGACTCCGGCCATGCGAACGTCCCCGTCTATGCGTCGGCGGGACGCTCGCTCAGGGTCAACCGGACAGTGATCGATTGATCGCCCCGCAGGAGCGTGACCAAGACGGTATCACCCGGTTGGTGCATGAAAAGCACTTCGGCAAAGGCATTCTGCTGGTCGATCGCCACGTCGTCGATCGCGGTAACGATGTCACCTGGCACGAGGCCGGCGGCTTCCGCAGGGCCGCCCAGCGAGACTTCTGAGATGTAAACCCCGTTGTCGACCGGGAGATTTGCCTGGCCAGCAATCTGCCAGTTGATGGTTTGGTAGGTGATTCCAAAGAAGGGATAGACCACGCGCCCGTCTGCGATCAAACGCGAAGCGATGTTCTGCACCTGGTTCCCCGGAAGCGCGAAGAACAGTCCCTGGATCGACTGGCCGTTTTCTTCCGATACGCCCAGCGTATTGACCCCGATGACCTCTCCGCGCAGGTTGTAGAGCGGACCACCAGAATTACCCGGGTTGATGGCGGCGTCATGCTGGATCAGATTGTTGTAGTTCGACTGGGGCAGATCCCGGCCGAGTGCGCTGACAATGCCCTCGGTCACCGTATTGGTGTAGGTGCCAAGGGGAGATCCGATGGCCAGCACCGGTTCACCCACCTGAAGCTCATCCGAATTACCGAAGGAAGAGAATGCCGGCACCTCCCCTCGATTTTCACGACGGCGAGGTCGCTGATCCGATCCGATCCCACCAGCGTGGCCGGGCGCCGATCGCCATTCGACAGGATGACCAGAAATTCCTGCCCTCCTGCGACCACATGCCAATTGGTAACAACATGCCCGTCAGCGTCGATGATGAACCCGGTTCCGGAGCCGACCGGCTGAACGGAATCGAACCCCTGGAACATCTGTTGGTTGATGACCGTCACGACCGACGGTCCCACCTGCTGCACCACGGAGATGGCGTCCCCAGGCGTGGCGTCCTCCTGTGCGGTGGCGGGATGAAGCTCGGCATGCGAGAGACCCCACCCAGCGATGGTCCCAATGGCCAAACCAAGAACGAAAAGAAAACGAAGTGCGCGCATACAGGTCACCTTTGGCATCGTCGAATCAGCATCATCCATTGATTCTACGGTGACCCCGCCCGCTTCGCCGTCCTCTTCAGTGGTTTTTCAGCCTGCTCAGGAACGATTGGGAGAAGCCCACACCCTGGCAACCCGACGGAAAAGCTGCTGCACCTGAGCGGCTCATGCGCTACGACTCTTTCTTCACCACCACCGTCTGCGCCATGAACGGATGGGGAATACAGAAGATGGCATAGATACCCGGCTTGTCGAAGGTGTAAGAGAATGTTTGGCCGGGAGACAGGTACGGCGACGAGAAGAGTTGATCCTTGGCGCTCGCTCTGTGCGTGACGGTATGCGCCACCACGTCTTTGTTCGTCCAGACCACCGTGGTGCCTGTTTCGATATCGATCTCCGGGGGCAGGAATTTGAGCGATTGCATGGTCGCTTCGAAGACTGGGCCAGAAGAAATTGGCGAGGCAACAGGGCTGCCAACTGACGTGGCTATGTGAGAGCTCGTCCCCGATTCGCCCGAAGTCGGTGTCCCATCGTGCGCATCGATAGGAGGACCAAGTACAAGCGCAACGAACGCCGCGCCGGCGCCGGAAAGTAGCCGGCGTCGGCCAAGACGAGGTGCGCACCACCAAGCCGGATGAACCATGTGTCATTCCTCTGAAAGACGAGCGCAAGGCGCAGATTTCAATACGGCGCCGATTCAACGCCCATCGCTGGGAACTCACCTGGAGCGATCTACCCGGCGTTCACCGAGTTCATGCGATCGTAGCTGACCAGCTCGGACAACGGCTTGCGGCCGCCGCTCTTTGACTGGGCGCCAGCCGCCGGGTGGCCGATCACCACCATGGAGCGCGCGGTGAGCTCGGCCGGAATGCCCAGCAACGCTTTGGCCGTGTCCTGCTGACTGGCATCGCCATACCAGGCCGTGCCCGCGCCAAGGCCAAGCATGCGCGCCGCGATCATGAGCCGCTCGGTCACGCGCCCTTCATCGAACGCACCGCTTATCTCGCCCTTTGCCGTGATGACTAGCGCGATCGCCATCGGAGCGGACGCGACCCACTTGATTGCGTCTCCGCGAACCGAGCTGACCTTTTCCAGCTGTGCCTTGTCGCGGATCACGATGAAGTGCCAGGGCTGCGTGTTCTGCGAGCTCCCCGTCCATTGCGCAACTTCCAGCAGCGTCTCCAACTGTTCATCGGTCACCGGCTCTTCGGTGAACTGGCGTGACTGTCGAACTTTCTGTAGTTCCTCCAACAATGAGGTCATCGGTTCCTCCTTCTAAATACGAGAGAGATCCGCCAGAACTCCCCAAGTTTTGGGGAGCGGGGCGGCAGGATCAGGTTTACATCTTCTCGTAGCTGACGATCTCGTCCAGTGGCTTGCGGCCAGCGTAGTTGCGGCCCGGGAGCTGGTTGGCATCATTGTCGACATAGCCGAGCGCGACCAGCGAATGCATGGTGCGGTCCTGTGGCACACCAAGCAGCTTTTTGGCCGCGGACTCCTCTTCCTCGCCCAGGAACCAGGCGGTTCCCGCTCCGAGTCCGAGCAGCTTGGCGCCGATCGCCAATCGCTCGAAGATGCGTCCCTCGTCGAACGATTCCAGCACCGCGTCATGCCCGTCGAAGACAAGCGCAATGGCCACGGGTACGTTGACGACCCAGTCGATATTGCTGCGCAGTGCCGCGAGCTTGGCCAACGTCTCTTTCTCCTGCACGACCACGAAGTGCCAGGGTTGGGTGTTGCGAGCGCTGCCCGTCCACTGAGCAACCTCGAGCAGGGTATCGAGATCCTCCTTCGAGACCGGTTTGTCGAGATAGATACGCGATTGGCGCACCTTGTTCATGGTGTCGATCATGGCTGATGTGTCCATGGAGGTTCCTCCTTGATGTCGCATTTGCTCTCAGCAAGCTGCGACGAGTGGGTCGATTGTGTACTTACCAATCGTATGCGACGAAGCCGGTTGACGGGGTGAGCACTGGACGATCCGCGATCGAAGTTTCGATCCCAATCTCGAGCACGCGTTCTTATGTCCTCCTGATAGTTCCCATATCAGATTTTGAGGCGCATAATGCAGCCGTCAAGCTCAATCGCTAACGAGGTGCCCATGTCCAGAAACTACGACATCGAGGCCGACTGGAGCCTCATGACGACGTGCAACTTCCGCTGCGCCTATTGCTTCCACTCGAATCGATTGCTGGGCGCGAAAATCATGCCACCGGCCCCGGTTGCGCAGCTCGTCGATTTCTTCGACAACTCCGGGTTGCGCTGGCACCTGCATCTCACTGGTGGCGAACCGTTTCACTACCCTGACTTCCTTGAACTTTGCGAGCAACTTACGAAGCGCCACGTGATTAGCGTGAACTCCAACGTCGACTCTCCCAAGGTTCTGAAGTTTGTCGACCGAATCAATCCAGACCGGGTCGATTTCGTAAATTGCGCCGTTCACTTGCAGCAGCGCACCCAGCGCAAGCGTTTGCCCCAGTTCATCGAACACGTCACCGCGCTCCGAACCAGCGGATTCGATGCCTATGTCACGTCGGTGATGTACCCGGAGGTGTTTCCGCTTTTCCTGTCGCACTGGGATCTGCTGGCTTCCCAGGGTGTGATGCCGTGGCCGAAAGCATTCCGGGGCGACTACGACGGCAAACGGTATCCCGATGCGTATACCGACGAAGAACGCGCGCTGATCGTGGAATACTCGAAACGCGCCGAGGCGTTCTACGCGGATCAGTTCTCATTGCGGGACGACCGGCCAACCATCGATCCGGTGATCGACCGAGAAGTTTTTCTCAAAGGGATTCCCGCGTTTCATGGTCGCCAGTGCTCCGCCGGGCACGACCTGGTGCGTATCAATGGAAAGGGCGATATCTATCGATGTGGCGGGAAGAATAAGCTCGGCAACATCATCAGCGGGGAATTCCACCGGATGGCACCGCTCGCTCCGTGCAGCGACCACTTTTGCCCGTATTACTGCACCAAGTACAGTATTGCTCCGCCGATGCAAGTGCTCTCGCAGTCAGCACACTCTCCGGCGCCGATGATCGAATTGATCCCGGTGTAATCCGCCATTCGGGCACGGAGAACCTCAGGGGAACCTGTCACTGGCCAGACCACCAATCCTCACGAGAGCAAGCCACGCAGCATTTCGCATTCCAGGTGCGGTTAGCTAGCGATTCCTTCCCTTCGATTAAAATCGAACCCTCAGGACCGAAGTCATGTTCGGTTCACGTTGCCGTCACCACAGATCGAGGTTCGACCATCCTATGGGCGAGTTCCAGCATCCCCTTACCTTTGGCGTCGTTATCGCCCAGCATCAATACACCTGGCCAGAGCTTGTTTCCCAATGGAAGCTGGCCGAGGAGCTCGGGTTCGATTCGATCTGGCTCTTCGATCATTTCATGGCCCTCTACGCCGACCCGGACGGTCCGTGCCTGGAAACCTCTACCCTGCTGGCGGCGCTCGCGCAGGAGACCAGCCGGGCCAAAATCGGTGTGCTGGTCTATGGCAATACCCATCGCCATCCGTCGGTGCTGGCCAAGGAGATCGTGACAGTCGATCACATCAGCAACGGTCGCGCGATTCTGGGCATTGGCGCAGGATGGAACGAGCGGGAGCACCGCGCCTATGGCATCCCCTTCCCCTCCGCTGGCGACCGGGTGGAGATGCTGGACGAAGCGTTGCAGATCATGGAATCACTCTTCACCGAAACGCGCACGACCTTTCACGGCGAGCATTACGATCTGGAAGACGCGCCCTTCGCTCCCAAGCCGGTGCAGCAGAAGCTGCCCGTGCTGATTGGCGGGACCCGCCCCAGAATGCTCAAGGTCATTGCCCGGCATGCCGATGTCTGGGACACCAGTCGCGATCCTGTCGAGCTACAGGAGGGCCTGGCCCAAATCGCGGGGCATTGCGAAACGATCGGGCGCGATCCCAGTGAGATCGCGGTTTCGTCCAGCTTCGGGGCCGACCGATTGGAACACGCCGACGGGTTCGAGGAGCTTATTCGCACCTACCGGAGTGCCGGTTCGAGCCAGTTCCTTTTCGACTTTCCGCTCGGCGGTGAGGGATTGGAGTCGGCCAAGCGCCTGGCCGCCGATGTCATGCCCCGTTTGCGCGCCGAGCTCGCTTGAAATCTGGAAGGAATCGAACCAGTCCCATGAATTCCCTGACCACTCCCAACGAACGCCCGATCGAGCTCGTCACCTTCGATCTGTATGACACCCTGATCGAGCTCCATCCCAAACGCTGGGAACGGCTGCAACGCGCCCTTAATCGCATCGGTATCGAATCCGATCTGGAGACGCTGCGGCAAGCCGATCTTATCGCCGAGGACTATTTCACGATCGTCAACGGCGCCATTCCCATTCGCGACCGGCCCGCCGCGGAGCGCGAGCGAATCCGCCTCCAATACATGCATGTCTGGCTCGAATCCGCGGGCATTCCCCACGATGAGCTGCTGGTACGCGAGGCGCGGCACCATTACATGGCCGAATACGAAACTCCCGCGGTGCAAGACTCTCCGTATGGTGGGTATCGGGTCTTCGACGATGTGATGGACGCCACCAACCGTCTTCACGCGGCGGGTGTAAAAACCGCCATCATCTCTAACGCCGACAGTGATGTCACCGATCTCTGCGTGGAGCTGGAGTTCGCACACGGGATGGATCTCATCGTCACGTCAGCCCTCATCGGGTACGAAAAGCCTCACATCAAAACGTTCGAGGCAGCATTCGGGCCGCTGGGCGTCGATCCCGCGTTGGGGTTGCATATCGGAGATCAGCCGAAGTCGGATGTGGTTGGTGCGCTCAATGCCGGGATGCGAGCCGCGCTCATCGACCGCTACGAACGGCACGATCCCGCCGAGCACGAGGTTCCCATCTTCATCGGTCTCGCTGAGCTGGTCGATCATGTGCTGGCGGTCAACACGCAGGCGGCCGTCGCCTCATGACGGCGACCGGCACGATCGGGCTCATCTCATTAAATGTTGCGCTGCCGAGCTATCTCTGCAAGCGCCGCGGCCATATGATCGAAAGCGGAATTCGCAAGCACCCGGTTTCGAGCGAGATCGTTGCTGTCAGCGAAGTGAATATCGCGGGAGATGGGCAGGGAGATCTAAAAAACCATGGGGGCCCGGAGAAAGCGGTCTACGCCTATCCGTCCGAACACTGGGGTCCGTGGACAACCGAGTTACAACCCGCCCAACCCTACGGTCCGGGTTCCTTCGGTGAAAACCTCAGCCTCACCGGCATCCTGGAAGACGAAGCCTGCATTGGCGATATCTGGCGCTGGGGCGAGGTTCGATTGCAGATCTGCCAACCGCGTTATCCCTGCTACAAGTTGGGGGAAGTGCTGCAGGTACGTTCAGTGGTCACGGCAATGGTGGAGAACGGACGCACCGGCTGGTACTTTCGCGTACTCACGACGGGCAACGCGCCAACCTCGGGTGAGATCGAGATCGAAGCACGCGATCCGGCCGGAGTTTCCGTGGCGATGGCGCATGCGGCCCGGCTGCCTGGAGCAGATCGGACCCTGGTCGAGCGAGTCGCATCGGTGGATGCCCTTGCCCGGGGTCTCAAAGCCCAGTTTGCCGAAACCCTGAACAAAGAAAGCGCGTTGCAGCGAGCACCGTAGAGCTGGAACACACCCGGACCGTAGCCGACGCCAAAGTACCCGCGGCCCTGATCAACGCCACCTATTGCAAGGCAGCAGCCGTTTCAAACGCTCTCTTCAACACGTCGTCGGGAACAAGGATAGCTTCGAGGACGGCGTAGCACTCTGCGGCGCTCGCGCTCGGTTGCTCATCCGCGAATAATGCTTTGGCATAGGCGGCAATATCCTCGACGACACGTTCCACACGGTAATAGGCCAGGGCTGGGGCGTGCCGTTGGGTTGGGCCATACCCTCGATAGAAGAGCTCGCTCTCGCGCGTTGAGTTCCAGGTTCCACCAATTCCCGCACCGATGAACATCAGGTCTCGTTCCCTGGGAGCCCGAATCGGGGTATCCCAATCGACCACATAAAACTGTTGATCGCCAGCCAGCAAAACGTTGCCGGCGTGCAGGTCGTAGTGACAATTCACGAAGGGAAGGTCTTCTTCTTTCAGGCGCTGAGCAAGTTGGTCGGCGGTGTTCACTGCCTGCATGATGATCTGCCGCTTTGCCTGGAGCAATGTTGCCCCCCTGGCGGCAAAAGGACTCGCGAATTCGTGGGTATTGGGGCGGTCCAGGTACGCCACGACCGCATCTCTCCAGATCGGGCTAAAGGTTTCGCTCCTCATTTGGTCGACCAGTTCAGATGGCAAGGAAAGATCGTGTAGTGCCTTCACGGTTCGACCGAATGCGATCCATTGGTGCTCTGACAACTCCTGGACAAAACCGTTCTGCCCTTCGACAAACGGATACAGCATGACGGTGCATTCCGGAAGCTCGACCCAGAGTTGGTCAGACGTGGTCGTTTTCGGGGAGATAATGTGCGGGATACCCTGGTCGTGAAGATATCTGGGCAAGGTGAGGGAAACGGGGTCGAAATTCCCCAGTCTCAGTTTGAGAAAATAATCCTGACCACCTGAGGTGTGAACACGGTAAGGGATCGAATCAGCGTCTGCCCCCCAGGGCAAGCGCTCTATCGAAACGCCGGTCAGACCATAGTGGTCTTCCAGCGCCTTCCGCACCCATACGGTTGAAATGATTCCGTTTACCTCCATCATCTTCAGTCTATCAACGAGCGACATCGGAGCGTTTTACTACCGTGCCGATGCCACCCCATCCGGGATCATCGCCTGGGCGCGGATCCCCGCGCCCACGTTCCTCGTGCTGGTCCGTGAGAGAATGGAGCCATACCCTGACTTTGCATCGAGGAGACGACAGACGATGACGGATTTCATGCGGAGGATGCTAACGCTCGCCATCGTGCTTGGGGCGCTGCTCCCCGCCGTGGTCGTCACGTCGTCCTCTACCCAAGCACAATCCGGGCTCGATGGATCGGCTTGCTGGCCGGAGGGGGCGCTGACCGGTATCTCGGGCGGAACGATGACCTGGTCGCAGCCGCCGGCGACGATCATCGATCCGGCGCAGTCGTATCAGGCATCGCTGGATACCACGATGGGGAACATCCTCATCCAGCTCGACGCCGCCAAAGCCCCGATCGCAACGAATAATTTCATCTGCCTCTCGCTGGCCGGGTATTACACCGGAACCGACTTCCATCGGATCTTTTCCAGTTACCTGATCCAGGGTGGCGACCCCAGCGGCAGCGGTACGGGTAACCCGGGCTATTCCGTTCCGTCCGATCCCACCCTTGGTCCCTATCCCATCGGCTCGGTGGCGATGGCCAATGCCATGCCCAATCAGAATGGGTCGCAGTTCTTCATCGCCGCGGCCGATCTGACCGATCAGTTCCCGGCGGACTTCCCGGTCTTCGGACAAGTCATTGGCGGCCAGGAGGTCGTGCAGGCGATCTCCCAGGGCGCGGTGCAGGCGCAGCTCGATGGCGAGCAATCGAAACCAGTCGATCCGGCCATTCTGCTGAGAGTCACGATCCAGGGTGGGGCCGGAACATCGACCTCGGTTGGCCCGGTCATCACTGCCCCAACGCAAACCCCGGTCGTCGCCACGCAGGCTCCGCAACCAACAGCCGTCCCGACTCAGGGAGCGGCCACGGGCGACGCGCAGGGACGTCCCGGCGGTTCGACCGCTTCCACGACCGCTACCCAGGCCGCTGGCACAACCGGCGTGGATGCGACTGGCTGCGCGGGTTTCCCGGAATACCAGGCAGCGTTCGACGATGCCTACACCACTGCGGCGCTTGCGAACCCAGAGGCGCTCGCCTTCTTATTGGAGGCGCAAAGCAATCCCGAAACGCAAAATATCTTCGAGGACATCACACCCGAGGAAGCGACTGCTCTGAGCGGGTTCTATCTTGCGTTGGCGGACGAGATCGAGGCGATTGTTCCGCCGCCATATGCGGCGGAATGGCACGCGGTACAGATCGAAATCTTCCGGGCCCTCGGAGAATTCACGGCGAATATCGCCACCCAGGGGATGATGTTTGCCTCGATGCAAGCCTCATCCGTAATGGGCGATCTTTCAACGCGCAGTGATGCGGCAGCGACCGCAGCCACTGCGATCTGTGGCGATTTCGCCGCTTGGGCGAATGGAGACGAAGCGAGCTAATCGACCATCGCTCGATCGGCTCCGATCTGAGAAAATTGCGATCAACACATAAGCTCTACGCGTACGTGAGGAAAAGTCGACATGTTGAGACGATTGCTTTTGACTGCCGTCGCCTTTGTGGCTATGCTCGCTGGCTTGGCTCTTGCCCCCAGCGCCGCTTCGCCGCTACCCGCATTTGCGCAGGCTGATCCATGCGCGGGTCTGGAAGACTGGTCGCAACAGTATCTGGCGGAAGAGCAACGCTATATCGACGAGCTCGACAGCGTGCTCGATACCAGCGATCTCCGCGCAATCGCCAGCGCGACACCGCAGCAGTTGAATCTGATGGTCGAGACGATCGAAACCCATCTCAAGAACCTCGATACCATCGACCCGCCGGCTTTCGCCGCTGACTGGCAACGGGCCAATGCAGAATCGCTCGATCTGTCTCAGGCACTCTTTGCCGACGGCGCGCTCAACGGTATCTTCACGGTGCTGGTGGATTACTTCGACCAGTCACTCCGTTCCGACCAGGAAATTGCGCAAGCGCGCCTCGACGCTACCGTTGCCTGTGACGATTTCGATGCCTTCGCCACCAGTGTCGATATGGTCGACGGCGAGCTCGACGATCCGGTTCCCGGTTTCGCTGCCTGGTCGAGCTGTCCCGGCTTGGACGATCTGGGCATCGCGATCGATCGCGCTAATTTGCAAGCCCTGGTGGAGGTTCCCGCCGCACTGGAACCCCTCGCCGAGTTCGGCACCGATTGGGATGTCGATCCGTCAATTGGCTGGACCCAGCTCGAGTTTCTGAGCCTGGCCGACTACTACGAAGCGGTGGCGCGCATCTTGGAGCAGACACCGGCACCGGAGTATGCCTCCGCCTGGTTCCAGAACTTGATCGCCTTCGATCGCGCGGTGGGCGAGATTATTCGCGGCGCTCATGCCGAAGGCGGAATCATGGCTGCCAGTGCCGCCAACGGGAGCATGCTCGACACTGTCACTGCATCCAATGAAGCCGCCATCACGACTGGCACACAGGGGTGCGTGGCGTTCCTGCACTTTGCCGAATACTACGGCTAGCCATCGTCCCCGTTGCGTTGCGATTGACTTGCGAGGTCATGAGTTCGGGGCGTCTGCATTCACGATGCCGGCGCTGCTGAGGTGAGGATGAGAACACCGAAACGCTTTGACGACATTCCCGAGCGATCGGCACTGGAAGAGGTCGATCCGATCTCGGCCGAAGAGATCCGCGGTCGTCAGCACATCGCGCGTGAGAAGGCATCCGCCGCTGGGTACGACGCACTTCTGGTAGTCGGGCGCTCGTTCTATGACCGGCCAGGGGATCTGGCCTATCTTAGCGGGCACTTTCCACCGTTCCCAACCACGGTCTTCTCTGAGGGAAATCGGGGTATGGGCCACGCGATGCTGCTCTTGCCAGTGGTGGGCGAACCGGTGCTCCTCACCGATGCACGCAAGCATCGGCCCGATCTGGTCGTCGTCGACGATGTGCGCGCGGCGGGTGATCTGGGCATTGGGCTGATCGATCTTCTCAAGGAGACCTTTCTCGAAGATGGCAACATCGGGCTGGTAGGCGATGACATTCTTCCTGCGGCGATCGACCGGCAGTTGTTGCAGGAGCTCCCCGGAATGACCCTCGATCCTGAGCCGAATATCGTGGCCTCGATGCGCGCGCTCAAGAGTCCGCGCGAGCTCGATCTGATGCGCCGGGCGGCACTTTGTGCAGATGCCGCGCTTCTCACCGCCAACGCCATGATCCGAAGAGGGGGTGTGACCGAGCGCGAGGTTTGCGCTGAGGCGATTGCCGCGGCGATGCGGGCCGGGGCCGATTTCGTGCGCTATTTCCGGGTCCATTCCGGGCCATGGTCGGCCTATGGCTCGCGCTGGCCGCAGGCGATGAACCGCATGATCGAGCCGGGTGAGATCGTGGCACTCGATGCCATTGGGGCGTATCAGGGCTACGGGTTCGATGTCAATCGCACGACGGTGTGCGGCGAGCCTGACTGCCGAGACCCGCCGCTTGCTGGAAACCACGCTGGAAGCGACCAATGCGGCGGTGGCGCAGATCGGCCCCGGCGTGGCGGTTGCGACCGTGGCCGACGCGGCCGTCGAAGTCATGCAGCGTGGGCGATACGGCGACTACTTCGCCGGCATGATGGGCCACGGCATCGGCTTGGAAACGGTCGAGCTCCCCTATCTCAAGGTCGGCGACCCGACCTTGCTCCAACCAAACATGGTGATCTGCGTGGAACCGGGGCTCTTCATTCCCGAGGTTGCGGGCGCGGCTATCGAGCAAGAGGTGGTGGTTCATGCCACTGGACCGGCTGAGATCATCACCCCAACACCCCCGAATCTCTGGGAGTGGGACTGAGAAGTCCGGAGACAAGATTCACATTCGCCGATCCGAGGCAGGAATTCCAACCCAACATCGCCCGAACGGGCAGGAGCGAGCAAAACGTGATCCAGATCGACGGTACCCGGCTGAATGCGTCCCTCCAGGAGCTCGCCACCATCGGCGCAACGCCGGCTGGTGGGGTCACCCGCCTCTCTCTTTCCGATGAAGACAAGACCGCGCGGGATCTCCTGGCCAGGTGGATGACCGAAGCTGGACTGGACGTGCGGATCGACGATCTCGGCAACATGTCCGGTATCCGCCCCGGCACCGAGGAAGGGCCACCGGTCTATCTGGGATCGCATATCGATACCGTCGTGCGCGGCGGCCGCTACGACGGCGCCCTTGGAGTGATGGGTGCGCTGGAAGTGATTCGCACGCTCAACGATCACGATGTGCAGACTCGCCTTCCGATCGGTATCGTCAATTGGACCAATGAGGAAGGGGTGCGTTTCGAACCGGCCACCCTGGCCTCGGGAGTGGTAGCGGGGGCTTTCACTCGCGACTATGCCTATGGCATTCGTGACCGCGCTGGGCTCTCCTTTGTCGATGAGCTGGCCCGTATCGGCTATCTGGGCGACGAAGCACAACGCCCACTTCCGGCCAGCGCCTATCTGGAGTTGCATATCGAACAGGGCCCGGTGTTGGAGTCGCTTGGCAAACCGGTCGGCGTAGTCGGTGGGATCGTCGGGATCATCTGGAACGAGGTTGTGGTGATCGGGCAATCCGATCATGCCGGGCCGTCTCCGATGCCGTTACGCAAGGATGCGTTGATGGCGGCCTCCGTCATGATCGCGTCGATCGAGAAACTGGCGCTCGACCGGGACGATGTGGCGGTAGCAACCGTTGGCCGCATCAAGGTCGAGCCAGACACGATCAATACGATCCCTGGCAAAGCCGTATTCAGTGTCGATTTTCGGCATCCGGACAGCGAGACGATCGAATATCTCGCTCGTGAGCTCGCAAAACTGGGAGATACAGTCGCCCGTAACCGCGGGGTCGAGATCGCGGTCGATCGGATCTGGACGAGCGATCCCACTCCGTTCGATCCCGCAGTGGTCGAAGCCATCCGCGCCGGTTGCCGTGAGCTTGAGTTGCCCTATGAAGAACTCTGGTCGGGCGCCGGGCACGACGCCAAGCACCTGGCCGACCTGGTGCCATCGGGCATGATCTTCGTACGGAGCCAGGGTGGGGTCAGCCACGCGGAGATCGAAGAGAGTACGCCGGAGGACATTACCGCGGGTGGGAACGTGCTGTTGCAAGCGGCCCTGGCACTGGCCGGATAAACCGAATCCTCTGCCACGAGAAGAATGCTCTTGTCACGTCGTACACGACTATCTCTGGCAACGGTGACGCTGGACCGTTGAATCAGGCCGAATTTGCCAGTCTCGCTGGTCGGTTGTGCATGACCTCCTGGTCCCGCTGAGCGTGGTGCAACCGGCGGCCAGCATGGACGACCGAGAGTTGGCACGAGATGACAGGAGTCGCTGCGAAGGTAGCGCTGGTCCAGGCAGGGCATCTACAGAAACCGCTCGCGGGAGAACAACGACAACGCCTCATGTCCACACCGTGGGCCGGACGGGAAAATTCCCGTCCGGCCCACGGCTGAAGAATGACTACGCCGGAGTCGCAATCCCGTCGAAGCGAACCAGCATGCCGAGCGGGGCGTCCGGCCCAGAGATGATCGAGTTGGTCGTGACGAAGAGATTGCCCGACTGCGGATGGAACGCGATCCCGTGCGGGAAGAAAAGTCCGTCCACCACCGAAGTTGCGGTGCCATCGGCATCGATACGGAAAACCGCGCCCGGCGCCGGCATCTCGCCGCTGAAGTCGGCGGTCAGCTGGGTGACATAGAGCAGGCCGTCAGGTCCGTACGTCGCATCGACGATCATGGAAAGCTGCGTTGCACGCGGGGTATAGGTGCCGTCTGGCTGGTAATCGAGAATCGAGGGGCCATTCCACGCTTCGGAGAGCAGTACGACCGTGATGGTGCCATCCGGGGCAATTGCCACACTGGTCGGAACCGGCTGGCGCGGCCCGGCCTGCTGGGCTTCCTCTTCCGCCGTTGGAGTGGCGCCGGTGAGGTCGGTCAAGGTGGGAACCACTGCGAAGACCGAGAACTCGCCAGTATCTGGAGCGATCTTGTAGATCGTGTTGCCCCCCGCATCGGCAACATAGAGGGTCCCGTCCGACGCAATGCCAAGTCCGTAGAGATTCGGGTTGACGTCGGTGCCGTCGGGGTTATTAGCGACCTCATATGAACCAAGCTCGGCCACCAGCCGAACATCGCCTGATCGGAATTCCGACCGCACTGACCGTGTTCTCGATCGGAAGCGGCGCGAACCCGCTCCCAACTGAGCCACCACCGGTCGAAACGTAAACCGCCTGGTCGTAATAACCAATGCCGACGCCGCCAATCTCGCTGGTCAGGATGAACTGGGTCCCGTCCGGCGCGACCCCGGAAATCTGCGGAGGCACCAGCATTGGCGCGGCCGCAACTGGCGAACCGTCCGCACCGGGAGTTGCCATGGACGGCCCGTCGGATCCGTCGCCACCGCCGGCAATTCCGCCTTCGGCAATGTAGATCGTGCCATCGTCACCAAGGGTGATATCCCCCGGATTCCAGAGGCCCTGGGCAACGACTGTGGCGCCTTCCGGGAGCGGTGGCATTCCGCCGCCTTGCTCCGGGGCAGCTTCCGGAGACGCGTCCTGTGCGAACGCCCTCGCACCTGGCAATGCGATGCCAGCTGCCCCCGCTATCGCAACGCCTCGAATCAGCACATCACGCCGGTTCAAACGCACCTGTTGCAAACTACTATCCATCTCTTCTTAGCACCTTTACCACTATCTCGCGCTCACCTGAGCGCACACGGGTTCAACGGTACGCTCCTGTCGTTCCCGGCGTCCATACGTAATTCTCCCAATCTGCCCGGAAAAACTCTCACGTGAATTCAGGATTCCGGCGTCTGCGCGGAACGAATCACGAACCAGGGAGCCGTTCACCGATTACGCACTATCGAAGGAGATCACCATTAGAGTTGATGGATCGTACGTTTGTTGCTTTCGCCCCGTCGGTGTTAGTCTTTTCCGCACATGTGTTCCTCATTCTCACGGTTCGCCAGCGAATCGATTGCGTTCCCCCCTCACGACAATCATGAGCATTCGATTTCGGTTCGAACCAGGAGCTAACGGTGAGTTTAGGACGGTACATCCTGCGGCGACTCGGGCTCACCGTGGTCACCTTGCTCGGAGTCATCGTGGCCGTCTTCCTGATGGCGCGCGTGCTTCCGGGCGACCCGGTCACCGTCAAAGCGGGCCAGTACGCGACTCCTGAGATCAAGGAACAGCTCCGGATGCAGATGGGGTTAGACAAGCCACTTCCGGCACAGCTTTTCGAATACATCGGCAATGTGGTCCAGGGCGATCTGGGGCAAAGCACGCGCTCGGGGCACACCGTACGTGAGGATATCGGCCAACGGCTTCCGGTCACCATGGAGCTGGCGCTCGTCAGTCTCTTCGTGGCGGGCGGTATTGGCATTCCACTGGGAATTTACGCTGCGCTACACCATGGCAGCAAGCGCGATGCCGGCATTCAGCAGTTGTCGATTTTCAGTGCCGCCACACCGGTCTTCTGGTTGGGGCTCGTGCTGATCTACCTTTTCTATGCGCGCTGGAACATTGCGCCCGCTCCGGTGGGTCAGCTCTCGACCAACGTCGAACCGCCACGCACCATTACGCACCTGTTGCTGATCGATTCGCTCATCACGCTCAACTGGGCTGCATTCAAAGACGCAGCCGGGCATCTGATTCTGCCGGTAATTACCCTCTCCTTTGTCGTGATGTCGCCATTTATCAAGATGGCGCGCACGTCGATGCTCAATGTGCTTGGCAGCGACTACATCACCGCCGCTCGCAGTCTCGGCTTGAGCGATCGGGAGATCATTCGCCAGGACGCGCTCAAGAATGTGATGGTGCAGCTCCTGACGGTCAGTGGCATCGTGCTTGGCTATTTACTGGCCGGTAACGTGCTGGTGGAGACGATCTTCGCCTGGCCCGGGCTTGGATTCTATGCCTGGAATGCGCTGACCGGCAGCGACTACGACGCCATCCAGGGATTCGTTCTCATCGTGGCGGTGATCTACGTCTTCCTCAACTTCTGCGTCGACATTGCCTACACCCTCATCGACCCCCGCATTCGGCTGGCGTAGAGATCGACCCATGACCGCATCGCTCACTACACACTCGAATATCGGCGGAGAAAGCTGGTCCAACGACTGGGTCGAGCTCGAGTTGATCGATCCCGATGCCGCGGCAACGGGTTACGGCCGCAAACTGAATGCGCTGGCAATCATCGGGTTCGTTGCGATGGGACTCGTCTTGCTGATGGCGATTGTTGGACCCGAAGTCGCTCCCTACAATCCAAACAAACCGGACCCCATGGTCACTCTGCAAGGTCCAAGCCGCGCACATCTGATGGGAACCGATCAATACGGACGCGATGTCTTTTCACGAGTGCTCTATGCGGCCCGGCTCGATCTGCGTATCGCGCTCTCGATCACCGCGGTCGCGCTCATCGTCGGGACCCTGATCGGGGGATTGGTGGGATTCTACGGCGGCGTGCTGGAGCACGTGGTGATGCGCATCGTCGATGTCATCCTCGCCTTTCCCGGGTTCGTGCTGGCGCTCGGTATCGCGGCCATGCTGGGCAATTCGACCCGCAATGTCATCATCGCAGTCGCGATTGCCTACATTCCGTATTACGTACGTCTCGTCCGTTCGGAGATGCTCGCGTTGCGCGAGCAGGAGTACGCCTCAGCCGCCAAGGTAGTGGGCGTTCGCAAGATTCGCATCCTGCTGTATCACCTGCTGCCGAACGCGATTCCCATCGCGCTGGCACAAGCCACCCTGACGCTCGGTTGGGGCATCCTCGATGCTGCCGGATTGAGCTTCCTTGGTGTTGGCATTCGGCCACCGACTCCCGAGTGGGGTGTGCTTGTGGGCGAAGGCGCGCAATACATCAACTCCGGGCAATGGTGGATCTCGGTTTTCCCCGGTCTGGCAATCCTGATCGCGGTGCTCGGGTTCAATCTGGTCGGCGACTGGGCGCGCGACCGGTTCGGGCCGAGGTAAGCCGACATGACGCACACACACCGCCCCCTGCTTTCCATTGAAAATCTCTCGATCGGCTTTCCCAGCGAGCGCGACGGCCAAATGCTGCCCGTGGTGCGGGATAGCTCCTTCTGGGTCGACCGCAACGAGATCGTCGGACTCGTCGGCGAATCCGGTTCGGGCAAGACGCAAACCGCCATGTCGATCCTGCGGCTCACCAAGCCGCCCGGGCGGGTGTTGCATGGGCGCATCATGCTCGAGGGAAACGACATCCTGCAGATGAACGACAACCAGCTCCGCCAGGTGCGCGGTCGGCGCGCGGCCATGATCTTTCAATCGCCACGCACATCGCTCAATCCGCTCATGACCGTTGGCAAGCAGGTCGGACGGATCTACGACCGGAACGGCGGATTGAAGAAGAAGGATGCGGAGGCGGCCACGCTCGACATGCTGCGGCGGGTCGGCATCGCCGGACCGTCGCGCGTGGCGGCCTCGTATCCGCATCAGCTCAGCGGCGGGATGGCCCAGCGCGTGATGATTGCCATGATGCTTGCCTGTGGACCGGAGCTGCTGATTGCCGACGAACCGACGACGGGGCTCGACGTCACCATCCAGGCGCAGATCTTCGAGTTGATCCGGCAGATCCAGCAGGAGACGCAGATGGCGTTGCTCCTGATCACGCACGATCTGGGGGTGATTGCCGAAGTGTGCCAGCGGGTGGTGGTGATGCAGCTTGGGAGAATTGTCGAGATCGCCCCGGTGGAGACACTCTTTGCCGATCCCGTGCATCCTTACACGAAACGTCTGATCGGTTCGATCCTTCGGCCAGACCTCCCCACGCTTCCGGATCTGGCACGCGGAGCCGAGCAGCCAGCGGTGCTCTTGACCGTTGGCGGTGTGCCGTTTCAGGCCGTATCGGTCGATCAGTGGAGAACGGCACAGGTCGGCCGCCCGGAGATGGTGGAAATCACTCCCGGACATCTGGTGCTGGCGCACGCGGCCGGTCGTGCCGAGGAGGTGGTGGCATGAGCGCCGAAACAATCCTCTCCGTCGACAATCTGGAGCAGCGTTTCAAAACACCTGGGGGGCTGGTCTACGCGGTCAATGGCGTCTCGTTCCAGATCGAGGCTGGCGAGTCGGTTGGCCTGGTAGGCGAATCTGGTTCGGGGAAGAGCACGATTGCCAAGGCGATCGTGCGGCTGGGCGAGCCAACGGGCGGATCGATCGTCTTTCGCGGACGGGATATTACCCGCCTCAGCGATGGCGAGATGCGTCCGCTCCGCTCGAAGCTGCAAATGGTTTTCCAGGATCCCACCCTCTCGCTCAATCCGCGGCTGTCGGTTCGGCAGACGCTGAGCGAACCGCTCAAGCTGCACAAGATCGCCAGCGGCAAAGCCGACCTCGACGGCCACCTGAATCGGCTGATGGATCTGGTCAATCTCGACCGCAGCTTCCTCGACCGGCGACCGGGGCAACTTTCTGGCGGTCAGCGGCAACGCGTAGGCATTGCACGCGCTATTGCCACCGAACCCGATTTCATCGTGTTGGACGAGCCAACCTCGTCGCTCGACATGTCGATCCGCATCTCCATCATCGAGCTGCTGCGCAATCTGCAGCAAGAGATGGGACTCGCCTATCTCTTTATCTCGCACGACCTCAGCACGGTCCGCTATCTCTGTTCCCGCGTGATCGTGCTCTATCTCGGCACGATCGTGGAAGAAGGGACGGTGGAGGAGATCTTCACCGCTCCGAAGCACCCGTATACCCAGGCGTTGCTCTCGGCCGTGCCGATTCCCGATCCCGCCCGGCGTTCATCGCGTAACCGGATCGTGCTGCCCGGCGAGACCCCACACCTGACTCACCCGATCGTTGGCTGTCCGCTGGCCGATCGTTGTCCCTATGTCGAACCCTCGCATCGCGAGGGCCACATTCCCATGGTTTCCGTGGGACCAGGCGATCACCGGGTCGCCTGCTTGCTCTACCAGGATGGAAGCGGTGCCGACGCAACCGCTCCAGACGTCGGCGAGGCCGCTTAACGCAGCCCCGCTCACGCATGGATTCGCGTCAACTGTTCACGTTGCCCATGGCAAGCGACTTGCCACACAGGAGGTTCAGATGGAACAGGAACGAAACAAACTCTCGGCTGAGCTGACCAAGGCACTCAACGGGAAGGGACTCACGCGACGCAATCTCTTCGCCGCCTTCGGCGCAACTGCCGGTTTGGTGGCCATGCGCGAGGGTGTGCTGGCCGCTCCTTACTCCAGCGAGCAATTGCGCGCGTTGGCGCAAGAGACAGGCGCGACGGCCCGTCTGGTAGTGGCCAACGGACAAGACCTGGACGAGCTCGATCCACACTACTTCAAGTCGATCCCGAGCTACTACCTGATGTCCAATGTCTATGACAACATCTTCGCGCATCCATACACGGAGCAGGAAGAAGGCGGACTGCGCCCCGACGTCGATGAGAACGGCGACTGGGTACTGGATCCCTGGCTGGTGGAAACGTGGGACGTTTCGGAAGACGGCAAGACTCTGACTTTCAAACTGAAGGAAGGACTTACGTTCCTCGATGGCTCGCCACTGACCTCGGCCGATGTCAAGGCCACGTGGGATCGCGGTGTCTCGCCCTCGTCGGTTTACTCCAATCTGGTCTTCAACCTGATGACCCTCACCTCCCCCGATCAGATCACCGCACCGGACGACCTGACCGTGGTGCTTAGCCTGGAGCAGCCGACCGCCTTCGCGCTCAAGATGCTGGCCACCAACGTGCTCAACATTATGTCTGCCGCGGCGATCGAAGAGCATTCCACCGAGGCTGATCCGACCGGGCACGAGTGGTTCGCCAAGAACACTTTCGGCTCGGCGGCCTACACGCTGAGCAAATGGACCCCGGGCGTCGAGTGGGAGCTCGCACCGAACGAGAACTTCTGGAACAAGGAAGCGGTGCTCAATGGCGGCGTGCTCAACCGGACGATCCCCAGCCCGCAGGAACGGCTGAGTCTGTTGCAGAACGGCGATGTCGATATCGCGTTCGACCTGCTGCCGAAGGACCTCTCCGATCTGGCCGGCAACCCTGATATCGCGGTGCTCAACTTCGAGATTCCATGGCCGCAATATCTCGGTATGAACAATCGCATTCCGCCATTCGACAACGTCGATGTGCGTCGCGCGATCAGCCATGCCATTCCGTATCAGACCATCATCGATCAGGTGATGTATGGCTACGCGTCGGAGCTCAAGAGCCCGGTGGCCAACGGAATGCCGACCAGCGATTACTCCTTCTGGGCATATGACGGTGGTCCAGCCAAGGCCAAGGAGATTCTTGATGGCCTCGGTATGTCCGACTTCTCGTTCGACATGGCGGTACGCACCGGTTTCCCGACGCACGAGCAGATCGCGGTCTGGATCCAGTCGTCGCTGGCTGAAGCGGGCGCGACGGTCAACATTCTCAAGATGACCGACGCGGAATACCTCGAGAAGTTCAACAGCGGCGCGCTACAAGCGTGGGTTGGCGAGTGGTACTCCTGGGTCAATGACCCGATTTACCATCTGAATTTCAATTTCAACTCCGCTGCGACCGCGACAAACGGCACGGGCTACAGTAACCCGCAAGTGGACGAGATGATCAACGCGGCCATGTACGAACCGGACAAGGCCAAGCGCGATCAGATGTCACTCGATATCCAGAAGATCGTGGTCGACGAAGCCCCATGGGGTCTGCTCTACCAGATCAACTATGTGGTCGCGACGCGCGCCAACATCCAGGGATTCCAGTACAACCCGGATACAACCTGCAAGTACTGGCTGGTTAGCAAGAGCTAGAACAGGTCCGGAGTTCGGCTCCAGGAACATCGGGGAGAAGCACTGCGCTTCTCCCCATCCCCGGAGCGTCGCCATCGATGGCGACCCGTTACGCAAAACCCGGCCGCCTTTGATGGGCGGTACGAAAACAGCACAGAACGTACGTGCGATAAACGAGGACACCAATTCCGTTGCGAACCATTGATATCGACGACTTGAATGATCTGGCCATTGGAGCCGCAGTACTCGGAACAGGGGGCGGGGGTGATCCGTACATCGGCCGGCTGATGGCGGCCGAGGCGATTCGCGCCTACGGTCCGGTCACGCTGATCGACCCGGAAGAGCTCGATCCGGATACGCTCGTACTTCCAGTCGGCATGATGGGCGCACCGACCGTGATGGTGGAAAAGCTGCCAGGCGGATTCGAGCTCTCCAAATCGACCGAAGCGTTGGAAGCGTTTCTGGGCGAGCGTGCTGGCGCCGTCATGGCCACCGAAGCGGGCGGCGTTAACTCCACACTGGCGATGGTGGTCGCGGTGGCACGCGGCATTCCCCTGGTGGATGCCGATTTGGTCGGCCGGGCCTTTCCCGAGCTCCAGATGTGCACGCCGACGCTGTATGGCACCCCGGCATGCCCGATGTCGCTGTCCGACGACAAAGGCAATGCCTCGATATTGCAGGCGGTTTCGAACCGGTGGGCCGAACGGCTGGCGCGGACCCTGACGATCGAGATGGGTTGCTGGTCGCTGATCGCGCTCTATCCCATGCGCGGCCGGCAGATTGCCGTCGAATGCGTGCAACGCACACCCTCAACGCTGATTGCCATTGGCGCGGCCAGCCGTATCGCACGGGCGGAGAATCGCGATCCGATTGACGCGATCTGCGCAGTCACCAACGGCGTGCGGCTCTGGAGCGGCAAGGTGGTCGATGTTGCACGTAAGACGGAAGATGGATTTGCCAAAGGTGAGGTTCGCGTTGCCGAACTGGACAGCGACCGCGTGCTGACGATCGGATTTCAGAACGAGTTCCTTGTCGCCATCGCTGGCGACGAGGTGCTGGCCACAACGCCAGATCTTATTTCGATGCTCGACCTCGAGACCGGCGAACCGATCACCACCGAAGGGCTCCGCTATGGGCACCGGGTGACGGTGATCGGCATCCCCGGCGACGATCGCTGGCGATCGCCCGCCGGTCTCGAGGTCGTGGGTCCCGCCTACTTTGGCTATGACATTCCATTCGTTCCCCTCGAGGAACGGCAACGCACGAAACACCTTCTGGAGGTCGCGTGAGCAGGGAAACAAGCAAGAACGTTCGATTCGGCGTCCTTTTCAGTGGCGCCTTTCCGCTCATGCGGGCGATCAATGGCAGTGTCCTGGCCGACAAGCTCGGCTTTGACTCCGCCTGGTTCGGTGAAGACTATTTCTACTGGGGTGGCATTGCCACCGGAACCGCCGTGGCCGAACGCACTCAGAATCTGACCATCGGGTTGGGCATCCTGACTCCGCTCACGCGACATCCAGCCCTGACGGTGATGGAAACTGCCGCGCTCGACCACATCTCCGGCGGGCGGCTGGTGATGGGCTATGGTGCCGGGGTGCGGTACTGGATGAACCAGATGAAACTGGATTACTCCAGTCCCCTGACGGCGCTGCGCGAGGCGGTCGATGCCAGCCGGCGGCTGTACAACGGCGAAACGATCTCGGGCGACGGTCGCTTCTATTCCTTCGAGAACGTCAAGCTCAACTTCCCGGTCTATCGCAAAGAACCGCCAATCTATCTCGGCGTCGAGGGACCGAAGATGCTGACGCTCAGCGGCGAGATTGCTGATGGCACCGTGCTCTCGGTACTCGCCAGTCCGAACTATGTGAAGTGGGCTTGGGAACGCGTGCGCGAAGGCTGCGCCCTCTCGGGCCGCGACCCCGGCAAGCACAAGATGGTGGTCTATGTCATCTTCGCCATGGACGAAAATGGTTCCGCCGCCAAGGACGCAGTACGATCCACCATCGCCGAATATCTCGGTGCTGGGGGGCGCCCCACACCGATTGCACAACACGGCGGCGTGCCGGATGAGACGATAGTGGAGATGGGGCGCATCTATCGCGAAGGGCGTTTCCCAACCGAGTTGGTCACCGACGAGATCGTCCAGGGCTGCTCGATCGCCGGAACGCCGGATGAGTGCAGGACAAGCATTCAAGCGTTGATCGATGCGGGTGCCGATGAAATCGTTTTCATCCCGTTCCCGCCAGAAAAGACCGAAGAAAGCGTAGAACGGATCGCGGCCGAGCTGATTCCTGCATTCCGGGATTAGTCAGGACCGATCGCGAAAGGGGTTCGAGATGCAAACGCTACGATTGCGAGTCAATGGCCGGGACCGCCGGGTCACGGTTGCACCGGCGGACTTTTTGGTCGACGTGCTGCGCGACGACCTGAGTTTGACCGGGACCAAGTACGCCTGTGGCATGGGCGAATGCGGTGCCTGCACGGTGCTGGTCGATGGCGAAGCGGTCTATTCCTGCCTGATGCTGGCCAGCGAAGTCGGCGACGCGGAGATCACGACCATCGAGGGACTTTCCCGGGGTGGCGAGCTCGATGCCGTGCCCGCCGCGTTTGCGGATGCGGGCGGAGTCCAGTGCGGATTCTGCACGCCCGGCATGGTCCTCTCCGCAAAGGCGCTGCTCACCGAAAACCCGCACCCCACGGAAGATGAGATTCGAATTGCCCTCAGCGGCAATCTTTGCCGCTGCACCGGGTACACCCGAATCGTCGACGCGGTGATGACCGCAGCCAGGGAAGAAAAAGCATGAAATTCGAACACGCATTCACGGTCGATGCCGGCATTGCAGAAACCTGGGACTTCCTCATGAACATCCCAGAAATGGCGCTCTGCATTCCGGGAGCGTCCGATATCGCCCAGGTCGACGACTCCACCTACGACGCCAATGTCAAAGCCAGGATCGGCCCGATCGGCGCGAAATTCGCTTGCCGGGTCGCTATCGTCGCGCTCGATCCGGAAACACGCACCGGAATCGTGGAGCTGAATGGCAAGGATTCGAAACTCGGCAGCGCGGTCAAAGCCAGGATGAACATGTCCATGACGGAGAGCGACGGCAAGACCACGGTTTCAGTGGCGACCGACGCGGACATCATGGGCAAGATCGGCCAGTACGGGCACGGCATGATCAGCAAGCGAGCCGATAGCATGTTCAACGATTTCACGAGCTGCGTGCAAGCGCAGCTTGCCAGCGGATCGTAGCCATGGAAGTCGTCGATACGGTCGAAACCGCAGTCCTCAACCCCACTTCGATCGAGGAAGCGGTCGAACAGCTTGCGCAGCTCGAAGACGACGGCAAGGTGCTCGCCGGTGGGCAATCGCTGCTCGTGCTCTATCGCTTTGGGTTCGTCACGCCATCAACCCTCGTCAGCTTGCGCAAGATCGATGAGCTGACCGGCATTGCCGCCGAACCCGATGGCGGCTTGCGCATCGGCGCGTCGGTCACGCAACACCAGATCATCCATGACGCCACCATCGCCGCCAGGTATCCGGCCCTGGTCGATGCGGCGAAATGCGTTTCCTCGCCGCAGGTGCGGCGGCGCGGCACGATCGGCGGCAATCTCTGCCATGCCGACCCAACCGCCGACCCGCCAGCGGCATTGATTGCGCTGGGGGCATCAGTCGAAATCGCCGGCGCTGATGGACGGCGCGTTATTCCAGTGGACGAGCTTTTCGCGGACTATATGGAAACCATTCTGCAACCGGGCGAGCTACTCACCGCGGTACTGCTTCCGCCGCCAGGAACCTCGTCCGCCTATATCAAACATCGTGTGCGCGGTATCGATACCGCCATTGTGGGCGTGGGTATCGGGCTAACCCTGGCTGCCGATGGGGTGACCTGCGAATCAGCTGGCATCGGGCTCGCCGGCGCGGGCACGACGCCGTTGCGCGCATCGAATGCCGAAGCGGCGCTGGCCGGTCGTAAGCTGACGCCTGAGTTGTGGGCGGAGGCGGGGCGTATCGCCGCCGAGGAGTGCGAACCGCTGGAAGACACGGAAGCAAGCGAATGGTATCGCCGCAAGATGGTGGAACGCTTCGTGCAACGCGCCGGTAATCTCGCACAGGAACGCGCCACCGGACAGGAAGGGCTCTCTGCATGACGATGACCACGGTAGGAACCCGCGCGCGGCGTCTCGACGCCGACGGCAAGATCACCGGGCACGCGCGCTATGCGTCCGACTACAAACCGGCAGGCATGCTCTACGGCAAGATCGTCCGGAGCGACCGTCCCGCCGCACGCATCGTCTCGCTCGATACCTCTGCCGCGGAAGCGCTTCCTGGTGTTTGGGCGGTGCTGTCCGGCGAGGGCTCATGGCGTCCCTTCGGCGAAGTCGTCAAGGATCAACTCGTCTTTTCGGTCGGTAAAGTGCGAAGCGCCGGCGAGCCGCTGGCGGCCATCGCCGCCGAGACGCCTGAGATCGCCGAGATGGCGGCGCAGCTCATCGATGTCGAGTATGAGGATCTCCCCTCGGTTTTCGATCCGCTGGAAGCGCTGGAACCGAATGCACCGCTGGTGCATGACGATGTCGCCAGTCTTCCCGGACCTCCAGGGCTGATCCGGGACGCGAACATCTGCGCCCAGGTCACGCTCAAACGTGGCAACGCCGAGGCGGCGTTCAGCAACGCGCACGCCATAGTCGAAGGAAGCTATACGAGCCATTCGGTCCATCAGGCACCGATGGAAACCCGCGCCGCGGTCGCCGAGCTCGACGACACTGGCCGGTTGGTCGTCCATGCCAGCACGCAGCATCCGTTTGGTGTCCGGCAGCAGCTCGTGGACGCGCTCGGAATCAGCCATGGCGATGTGCGTGTCATCGCGGAAACAGTGGGCGGCGGGTTCGGCTCGAAGCTGGAAGCGGCCGTCGAAATCTATGCCTCATTGCTGACCCAGGCGACCGGAAAACCGGTGCGTATGGTCAATACCCGTGAAGAGGATTTCCTGTCCGGCGTGCCACGGCATCCGATGATCGTCGAGCTGCAAAGCGCGGTCGATCACGAGGGCCGCATCCTTGCGCGCAAGGGCCGGGTGATCATGGATGCGGGCGCCTACGCGGTGGGCAGTCCCTTACTGGTTGGCGTAGCGGCATTGCTGGCCACCGGACCGTATGACATCGAGCATATCGAAATCGACGCGCTGGCCGTCTACACCAACAACCCACCCTTCGGCGCCTATCGGGGTCCGACCGGTCCGCAAATGTCCTTCGCGGTCGAATCGCATACCGATGAGATCGCGAAAACGCTTGGCATCGATCCGCTCTCACTCCGTCTCCTGAACGTTTTCAAGGAAGGCAGTCTCGGTCCCAGTGGGCAGGTGCTCACCAACGTTGGCATGGTCGACGCCGTCACCCGAGCAGCGGAGGCGATCGGCTACACCAGTCGCTCTCAGCCGGTCGAACCGAATCACCGGCGCGGCAAGGGTCTCTCCGCCGGTTGGTGGTTGACGACGGCTGGATCATCCGGATGCACCGTGCAGATGAACGAAGACGGCACCGCCATCGTGCATACCGGGGCGACCGAAATTGGCACCGGTTCGGTGATGGTCGGGGTTGCGCAAGTGGTGGCCGAGGAGCTGGGCATTCCAATCGAGCAGGTCATGGTCAAATGGGGCGATACCGACGGCACGCCGATGGATGCGGGCGCGCAGGGCAGCCGCACCACCTACAACATGGGCAACGCGGCCATGCAGGCGGCGCAGGAAGCCAAAAAACAGCTCCTCCAGAAAGCGTCGAACGTCCTGGAAGCTGCCGAGGACGACCTGGAGGTGGTCGCCGGCCGTGTCTCTGTGAAAGGGGTTCCGGATCGAAGTGTCTCCTATGCCGAACTGATGGCATCGCAGATGTGGGCCACCACCCCGGTCATCGGGCATGGAACCTTTCTCACCGGATTTCCGGATTCTGATGCAGCGACGACCTTGAACGGCGGCCTTCTCCCCGCGTTCAATGCTCCCTCCTATCACTGCCATGCAGCCGAGGTCGATGTCGACCTGGAAACCGGTCTCGTGCGGGTGATCGACTATGTGGTGGTGCAGGATGCTGGGTTCGCCATCAATCCGCTCTACGTCGAAGGCCAGATGCATGGTGGCGCGGTGCAGGGAATAGGTTGGTCGCTGACCGAAGAGCTGCATATCGAGGATGGGATCATCCAGAACCCGAACTTCGCTCTCTATAAGCTCCCGACCACGCTCGAAGTGCCGCAGATTCGCACCGAAATTCTTGAGTTCGCCTCCGCCGATGGTCCGTACGGCGCGAAGGGCGTCGGCGAACCGCCGGTGGTTGTGCCGCCGGGCGCGATCGCGAATGCCATCGCCGATGCAATTGGGATGGCGCTGCATCAGGCGCCGTTTACCCCGGAGCGAGTCTTCCGCGCGATCCATGGAGAACCCGAGGCATGACGAAGTTCGGCCTGCTGCTCCCACTTGGCGGGTTCGCCACGCCGCAAGCGATCGCCGGGCGGGCGGTCGAGGCGGAAGCGGCCGGGTTCGACTCGGCCTGGGTGATCGAGGACTACTACTCGTGGGAAGCGTTTGGCTCGCTCGGGTATGTCGCCGCGGTGACCGAACGGATCGCGCTTGGTATCAGCGTGACCACACCCTATGTGCGTCCCGCGCCCCTGCTGGCCACCTCGGCCGCGACGGTCGACCAGTTCAGTAACGGGCGGCTCATTCTGGGAATGGGGCGTAGCTCGGGCACCATGCTCAGACAGATCGGCATCGAGGATCGCAAACCGTTTGCCACCATGCGCGAATACACCGAAGCGATGCGCCTGCTTTGGCGCGGTGGCGAGATGAGCTATGCCGGTCAGGTGGTCAAGATCGACCGCATTGTGCCAGATGTCGTGCCGGTGAACGGAAGCGTTCCCGTCGTCATCGGAGCGATCGGCCCGAAAATGCTGGAGTTGGCCGGCGAGATCGCCGACGGCGTGGTGCTGACCGGGTTCTCACCTCCAGCGTATGTGAAATGGGCGGTTGAGCATGTTGCCGCCGGTGCGAAGCGTGCGGGAAGAACATGTCGGATCTCGACATCATCGTGATGGTCGCTACGCGGATTACCGACGATATCCAGGCTGCCACGAACGAGCTGAAACCCTGGCTGGGACTGGCATACGGCATGAGCGGACGGGGTGAGATCTTCCTGACCGATAGCGGCGTCGATGCGGCGGTGCTCGACCCGATTCGCCGGGCCTTGAAGATCGATGAGATTCTCGCCGAGGGGCTCGAACCGTATCTGCATTCCTACAAACGGGTTACCCCTGAGTCGGTAGCAGCGACAGTGCCGGACGAGCTGGTGACGGCATCGTCGATCATCGGTCCCGCTTCCACGGTGCAGTCGCAGCTCCAGGCCTTCTTGGATGCCGGTGCGACACAGATCCTGGTGGATTCACCGCAATCGAGCGGAGTCGCTGCTGAGCGCGCTTGCCCCTGACCGCACATAGTGCAGATTCGACCGCTTCAAGCCCGTGACGCGGAAATCTGCTCACGGGTCGCTGGGACGATCTCGGTGGCGATCATCTCCAACAATTCCGGGTCAGAAGGGACACCGAAAAGGAAGGTGTCGAAGCCGACCGAGGTGGCCAGTTGGGTGAGGAAGCCGATCCATGCGTCGGGCGAGCCGGAGAATTTGCCGCTGGTTTCGTCGATGGGCGCTGGAGGGGCGTCGGTGAATCCGCCCCAGATGTTGTAGACGCGGCGGATATCAGACGGGTTGCGACCGGCGGAGGTGGCTGCGGCGTCGATCCGTTGCATCGAATCGCGGGCGGCAGCAGGGGGAACATAGGCAAGCGAGGGAACCCAGCCATCGGCTTTGCGGCCGGTCAGGCCGAGGGCGCGCGGGCCAACGACACCAAGCCAGATGCCGATACGGTGGGCGGGTGCGGGCCCGGGTCGCCAGCCGTGAATTCGATAGATCTCGCCTTGATGGTCAACCGAGCGAGCGCCGTCGAAGGCAGCGCGCAGGATGTCGATTGCCTCATCCATCGAGGCATAGGCTTCCCCGGGCGAACGGCGCGGGCCGCCCATCGCTTCGATCGCATCCCAAAACGCGCCCGAGCCGAGCCCAAGCTCGAAACGGCCGTTGCCGAGTAGATCGAGGGTGACGGCCTGGTTGGCCAACATGGTCGGGCTGGCGCAGCGAGAGCGTGGCGACATCGGGAAAGAAACGGACGCGCTCCGTGCGGGCGAGCCCCATGCCGATCAAGGTCATCGCATCGAGCTGGGCGCGATTGTAGGGATGATCCTGAATGCCAATCCAGTCGAAGCCAAGCTCGTCGATCAGCGCGATGGTATCGAGCATCGTCGTAGCTTGGGCAGCGGCCGGATCGAGAAAGATACCGAACTCGATCGGCCGGCCGTAGTCGGGCATGGGAAGCGACTCCTATCCGTTGCCGGATCGTGCCTGAGACAGGAGCGACGCGGTTTCGGCGTTCATCACGTATCCGCGCTGTCCCTCGGTCCAGGGACGCTTGAGTCCCAGCGCAGCAGCGGATTCGCCGATGGAATAGGCGGCCAGCGCCACGTCCTTGTGCTGCGGGAACTGGAGCGCGGATTGCAGCGCTTCGCTATCGATTTGAAGATCGGGATGATCGATGAGGTAGTCGAGCAACTCGCGCGGTTGCCCCTCCAGGACCAATCCATAGAACTGGGTAGCTAAGGTTGGTTTTGTCAGGATGCTTTCGTTCACGGTCCCGAATCCTTCCCTGATGTCCCATGGCATGCAAGCCACGACACCGAGTCACTGACCTCCTGGATCCAGATAATCCGGGAGGTAAAAGAATGGCACTCCAAGCGGACGGCTAGACCACACACGATCTATCCCAACAATACCAATCGATTCGGACGTCCGCGCGGCGGCAATGATGGCGCAGTCAGGTAATTTCAGTCGAGTTTCGGCACGCACCCAGGCCGCTTCCATTGCTTGCTGCTCATCGAATGGAACAACCTCAGCGTTGCGGCGTGACGTCAGGGCGTTAGCAATTGCTTTCATTCCAGCCAGGTCGTGCTCTCGAGCTGGTCGAACTAGCAACTCTGAGATCGAGATCATTGAATACACAAGTGGAACTGAATCGTTTTCCAGCATTGGATCAACCAGGCTGGCGAGTGCGCCTTCATTGCCATATTCGATGATGGCCGATGTATCGAGACAAATCGGTCGTTGCTCTCCAATCGAACGCTGTATTAACTGTCGGAGGGATCGGCGCTCTCCCACGTTCCCTCCCGAATTCGATCGTACAGCGCTTCTCGCTCATCCCAACCAGCGCGCTCTTCTTGTAGAAACTTCTGGTTCGATTCCGAATCGGGATAGTACTTCTTCATAATCCCGCGAATTGCCGTGATCGGCACCTCTTCAACAGGACTAAGCACGACGGAAGTGCCATCAAGCTCGATTTGAACGAAGTCGCCAACTTCGATCCCAAGCTGACGACAAAGCTCCGCCGGCAACGTTATCGCATGACGACCGGTGACCTTGGCTCGAAATATGGTGGGTGACTTGGTTTTCAGCATCGATGTTTGCCTCCAGAGTGGCTGAGAAGCAATGGTAGGGGACGCAGCCCCCCAATTCAATGAAACATTCCCTGAATCTTTGGGAGCTAGAACTCAGGCAGATAGGTGTCGTGGGCTCCGTCGACCAGGAGAGTCTGGCCGGTGGTGAAGCTGGTTTCCGGAAGGCAAAAGAAGAGCACTGCGGCGGCGATGTCGTCTGCCTTGCCGATGCGGCCAAGGGGAATCTTTGCCGCGCCGCGTTCCCACCACTCTTCGTGGGTGGCGCCCGGCCGATCGGCGATATTTCCGGGAGCGACGCAGTTCACCCCGATGCCATAGGGACCGAGCTCGAACGCCATATTGCGGGTCATGACTTCGACCGCGCCTTTGGACGCGTCGTAGACGAGCGCATCAGTGTGACAAGCACGTGCACCAATGGTGCTGATGTTGATGATGCGGCCCTGGATGCCCCTATCGATCATGTTCTTCGCGACGCGCTGATTGAGCACGAACGGCGAGCGCCAGTTGATATTGAGCTGTTCATCGAACTGCTGCGGCGAGACCTCCCAGAACGACTGGCGGATGCTCATCCCCGCGTTGTTGACCAGGATATCGAGCTCCGGGGCATACGCGAGCGCTTCGGCCGCAAGCCGTTCGGTATCCCGCATATTCGCCAGATCGGCGGGAATGCCGAAGGCCTCACTGCCGAGCGCGCGAATCGCCTGCACCGATGCTTCGACCGCGTCGGCTTCGCGACCGGAAACGATGATGTTCGCCCCTTCCCGCGCCAGCCATTCGGCGATCGTGCGTCCTATCCCGCGCGTACTACCCGTCACCAGGGCGGTTTTGCCTTCGAGCCGTCGGGGGATGTTAGTCGTCATTGGTAGGTAGGTTGTCCTTGATTGCTGGTTGTTCCGATTCCGATTCGATGACCGGGAAGATCGCCGAGAGCTCCAGTTCGAAGCCATCGAGCACCGTGGATTGCATGTGGTCGTTTCGGCCGTACTCCCCAGTGATGACGAAGCGGTCGCCATCGAGCGTCTGCACGCTCACGATTTCCCGCTCAGGATCGACGATCCAGTATTCCCGCACGCCGTATTGCTCGTAGAGTCTGGACTTTCGCAGGAAGTCAGTTTCCATCGAAGATGGGGAGAGGATTTCGACCACCAGATCGGGGGCGCCGAATATCCCGCAGACTTGAATAATGTCGTCGCGCTCACGCAGCACGACGAAGACATCGGGCTGAACCACATCAGTCGATGAAATATGGACGTCGGCCGGAGCTGAAAACCCTTGCCCTAACCCGGTTTGCTTCAAGAACACATACAAAGCGCCAGAGAGTTCAAAAGAGACACGCTGGTGTCGGGAATTGGGCGACGGTGACACGATGAGCTGTCCTCCGATGATCTCGTACCGGTTGCCATCGTGGGGGAATGCCTTCAGGTCCTCAGCCGTGAGCGGCCGCAGAAGGACGATTTCGCGGAATGCTTCAGGGATGAGTTCTTCTCTGGTTGCTGTCACCATGGCGTTCTGCCTTTCCGGGTACGAATAATTCGATTCTATACCGCTTGCGCAGCAGAATGTCGCCGCCTAAGATGGAAGACGGACGCGGTTATGACCGCAGAACCTGCCGGATGTGAACCGGGCTCGACGAGCCAGTGGGCTATGAACATGGTAATCCTTGCCTCAGATTCCGGGCTCGGAGAGTGAAGTGGCTAAATCGGCGAATCGAAAAGCAACAGCGTTCGATGACGACTACGACGATGAGGATCTCTCCCTTCGCGGGAAATCATCGCGCGGGCGGCAGGATCGCGTCTACCGCGCACCGTCGCTGCGGCAAACCGAGCTGGAAGAGTTCAAATGCGGGCATTGCAAAACGTTCGTGGGACCGCCGATCAGCGGTGGCCGGCAACGCAATCATTGCCCGCTGTGCCTCTATTCGAGACACGTCGATGAGACTCCGGGGGATCGTAAAAACGAGTGTCGAAGCTTGATGAAACCAATCGGCACAGCCTTTCGGCGCAGCGGCGAGCAGGTGATCGTGCATGAATGCCTGGGATGTGGCGAGGTGCGGTACTGTCGGGTAGCAGCGGACGATCACATGATCCTGTGCGAGGAGCTCCCGGTGCTGGACCTACCGGCACGCGAGCAAGGCAACACCCTGGACGAGATGTTCACGGAGAACGGGTGACACTCCGTTCGGAATGCGCTATCCCGTCCGCTTGCGATAGAGCCGCTCGATCCCCATGGCAGCCATATAGGCTGGGGTGGCCATTTCGTAGCTGGCCAATGCCTCGGGATCGGAGCTGCCGAGGTCATTTTTCATTTTGCTGGTGAGCGCCTGGGTGACCTGTGGCTGGCCCGCGCCGCGTTGAAAGAGATCGACGCCCAGCTCGATAAAGCCATCCACCTCTGGCATCACCCGGCTTAGGTGATAGCCCGGATCGTGAACCGGTCCAAAGTGCGTGAGGCAGAGGCGTTTGGCGCCCAGCGACTCCATGCGGGCCACGCTGTTGGCCCAGGCGCCGGGGTCGAGATCGGGCGGCGGGGTGGGCGCGCAGACGTAGGTGTGGTTCGGCATGCGCACCCCGCCAACATCCCCAGTGAAGAGGGTGCCATTGGCACGATCCCAAAATGCGACATGGTGCCAGGCATGTCCTGGGGTAAAGAAGACTTGCAGGTCACGCCCGGAAACGCGCAGGATCTCCTCATCTTCGAACGCGATCACCTGTTGTTCAGGAATAGGGGCGAACTCACCCCAGAGCGGACCCATCTGATCGCCATAGATGCGCGTGGCGCTGTTGATCAATTTGGTGGGATCGATCAGATGTGGCGCACCGAAGGGATGGACATGCACCGTGAGCCCCGGGTTCTCCCGCGCCAACAATCCAGCCGCGCCAGCATGGTCGAGATGGATATGGGTCACGAGCACACGAGTAAGATCCTGAAAGGTGAACCCGATGCGGCGCATCGCCTTGCGCAGGTTTTCGATGGTGGAGCCCGGCCCGGTTTCGATCAGCGTCAGCTCGTCGTCGCTGACGAGCAGATAGGCCGCCACGACTTCCTTGCGGCCTTGAAACCCGAGGTCGATCAGAAAGAGCCCGCCATCGAGCTCTTCAATCGCGTCGGACACTTTCCATTCCCAGGATTCACTCATTCGTCTGGTCCCCCCAACAGCATGCGATCTCGTGAGGATACTCCAGCATGCGCCGCGCGACAGGCAGTAATTGTAAATTGGAGCGTGCTAACCTCTTCACCCCAAAGGCTCGGAATCGTGCTCTTGCCGACGATACGAAAACGGGAGAATTCGTGTGCAACTGCGGCGAGGCAGCTCTCTCAGCGGTGGCGCAAGAAGACGCGATGCCGAATGGCAAGCGACCCCGTATACTGTGGCCCGGGAAGAAGTTAGGGACATGCGCCGGAACCGCCCCCGCAGGGCCGGCCGCCGCGCATCCATGAGATGGAGGGAGTGGTGGACGGCGGCGAGTTGCTGACCGTGGCTGATGCCGCGGTTCGTCTGGACCGATCAACCGAACAAGTGCGGCGCTATTTGCGCGAAGGCCGTTTGAACGGCCGTCGCATCGGCGGGCAATGGTTCATCGAACAACAAGCGTTACAAACCTTTGGGGAGCAGAAGGGGGAAGCCCGTGCGTTCCTCGATAAAGTTGCTTCGGCAGCGATCAGCGATCCATTAGGATCGACTATTGGCATCGCGGCGGGCGGCGGCAGTAACCTGGCGGAAGGCAAGAATGCCTACCGGCAGGAATTGTGGCGGAGGCGCTAGATGGTGACTCCACTCCCACAACACCTTGCCGCGTTCGTCGATTCCTCCGCCCTGGTCTCGCTGGTCGACCGGGAGGACTACACCCATCGCACCGCGGTGGATGCCTACGAATCCCTCAAATCCGAGGGGTACCGGTTGTTCACCAGCAATCACATCGTGGTCGAAACGTACGATCTCTTGGCCAGCACGCTCGGGCATGAAATCGCTCGTTCCTGGCTGGACGAGATGAGCCTGCCGATCTACGTGGCTGATGCCAATGATCTCGAGCAGGCGCGTGATCGCGTGCTCCGCTCGCGCAAACCGCTCAATTTCAACGACGCCCTGAGCGTCGTGATCATGCAACGTCTCGGAGTGGCCGATGCGTTCGCGGTCGATCCCGATTTCCTGGCTGCGTTGGGCTAATTCGACTTCAAATCATGCAGGTGGACGAGGGACCGCGAATTCGCGGTACCTGATCTTATAGATGAATGCGTCGCCGGTGCGCATTGCTCAGATATGTCGGACATTGACGCGCACATACCGAGCTTCGCCGGGATACCAGAAGTTTCCCGACGCGCCCTTCCACAGCCCGCTTGGCGATTGGACGACCACGATTAATAGGGAGGACCTAGCCAAGATAGCTGTGCTGTGGGTAAAAGCCAGAGAACTCTCCGCGTAGCATTGGAGTACTAGACTGATGCCGGCTGCCTCGGTTGTGTCCCCGCTGACCACGATCGATCGCCTACGACGAGGGGACGGCATGATCGTGATGGCGCTGTGAACTACTGACCGCTGGATAGGATGCCAGAGCAGATGAATGCTTGATAGAGCACATAGATATCGAAAGAGCGCTCCGTTACGTCAAACAGGCCTGGTAAATCGTGTTCAATGTTGGTCGCATAAGACAACATCAAACGCGACAACATGCCGAAAATTCGACCGAACGGACCTTTTCGAATATCCGTTCGGACCGGTTTAGCGGGTGGAAGCCGACTAGTATTGGTACAAGCCATTCCGGCTACACTGCCAGCCACGGTGTAGTTGTCCCCCTTCCCTCGAGTGGTGAAAGATACGGCGCGGGGCCAGCAACACCGCGCCGTATCGCTTTTTCCGGCAGGTCTCATTTCCGGCTCCGTTCCCGATAGTCGCCGACCGACTACCCTTACACCTGACGGACGCGCCCGAATTCATTGGGAATACCGGGCGCCCGCCACCACGAAGATCGATCCTTCTCAACGATGCCCAGTGCCTACCGCTTACTCACCATCCGTGGCATCCCCATCCGGGTGCACCTCACATTCCTCTGGTTTCCCATTTGGGCTGCCTTCCTCTGGAGCTCCCGCACCGACGATATGCTGCGCGGCGCGATCTTTGGCGTCATTGCGGCGCTCTTCCTCTTTGTATGTGTGACCTTGCATGAGTTGGGGCATGCGCTCGTAGCGCAGCGCTTTGGCATCGTTGTAGAGGACATCACGCTGCTGCCTTTTGGCGGCCTGGCGCGGCTGCGAACCATTCCCCGCGAGCCAAAGAAAGAACTGGCGATCGCTATTGCGGGACCGCTGGTGAATGTGGCGATCTTCCTGGTGCTGGCATTCGGCGCCGGGTACCTCTATCGCAATGAGACCAACATCACGCCGGAATTTCTGCTGGACAAGCTCGATGCGGGAAATGCCGAATCGCTGCTGATCTATCTGATGCTGGCCAACATCATTCTGGTCCTTTTCAATCTCATCCCGGCGTTTCCGCTGGACGGAGGCCGGGTGCTGCGCGCCCTGCTGGCGCTCAAGCTGCCCTGGAAAACAGCCACTCGGATTGCGGCCGGCGCCGGTTTGGCATTCGCTGCAATTTTTGTGCTGGGTGGGTTGGCGTCGCGTGATGTCTTTCTCTCGCTGATCGGGTTGATGGTCGGCTATGGCGCCTGGCAAGAACGCAAGATGGTGGATCTGCCAGAACCTTCTGCGCAACCAGTGTCCGCCGAACCAGTCATGCCCACCGCTGAGACCATGCCGCGGACCACGGTGGTTGTGGCCATGACGCCCCCTCCGGCAACGGTCAGCATCACGCAACGCGTGCGTGAAATTGCCCATCTCGCTCCAGCCGCATCGGTAGCCGGGGCGCTGCCGGTGGTGGATCGTGATGGCTATGTGGTTGGCGTGATTCCAGCGATGCGCCTGGCGGAGGCTATTCGCGAGCGGCCAGATGCGCCGCTGGTGGAGTTGATGCGTCGCACCTTCCCCATTGCCCGGCCAGAAGACCCGCTCTACGAGCAGTGGTACAAGACCAGCGCCGAAGATCAGCATTATGTCGTGGTGCTCACTGACAATGGCACCCTTGTCGGTTGGCTGACGCGTGCGGATATCTCCAATGGGTTGCGCGGCCGCCCCGGCCAACCGGCGCATGACTCTGCCTGGCAAGAACTCGACCGAGAATTCGTGTAGCGTCGCCCTTCACTTCCCCCCTTACTCTTCCAATAATGGAAGAGTAGGGGGGATTTTTTGATTGCGCGGGTCGAAAAACACGCTTGCTCGACTCCCCCCAGCGCATTGGCTGGCAGAGTTTCGATGGATAAAACAACTCGGCATATCGGTATTGTTGATACAATACTAAGGATAACGGCCACATGGGCCATGGTCCGGGCGCTGGTGGGAATTCGATGGGCGGGCAATCGGTAGTTGCGGTTGCTCCAGAACGATCTTTCTTACCACGCACTTACCCGGCTGGTTCCGGGGACACCTCGCCTTTCAGTTGGGGTGACGGCCCGTAATCGCCTTTCTGTCCGATCGTGTATCGCCGTTCCTCGTTTTTCTTTCAAGGAGGATTCTCGTGACCAAGTCCAATCCATCCGAGCTGCGCTCGCTCGTCGTTCAACTCGATTCGGCCGATCTGAGCCGGCGCGAATTCATCGGTAATCTCACCCGTCTTGGTATTGGCGGCGCGGCGGCGATGACGCTCTGGCAACAGGGGATCGCGAAGGCCGGCGCAACCTCGACTGGTAGCGCTGCTGCTCCCCGATTCTCGCTGCAAGATGGGACGACGCTGGTCGTTGCGATTCCGCAGGCGACTGTCCAGCTCGATCCCGCCGTGGCGGGCGCCAACGGTTATGGCGACATCATTCCGATCAACGAGAACATCACCGAAGGCCTGACACGCTACAAGAACGGCACGGCCGAGATCGAGCCAGCGCTGGCCGAAAGCTGGACCATTTCGGATGACGGACTTACCTATGTCTTCAAGATTCGCGAAGGCGTGACCTTCCACGATGGCACCCCGCTCGATGCCAAGGCGGTGGAGACGAATTTCCTGCGGCAGCTCGATCCAGAGAATCCCCTGCACCAGGACAACTTCCCGTATGTGGAGATCGTGTTCGCCGAGGTCGCGACAGTTGAGGCTACTGGCGATTTCGAGTTGACGATCACGCTCAATCGCCCAATCACGCTGCTGCCGGCCAATCTCGCGGTCTTTGCTGGCGGCATCGTCAGCCCGACCGCATTGGAAACCTATGGGGCCGATTACAGCCAGCATGCTGCCGGAACCGGTCCGTTCAAGGTCGATTCCTGGACCAAGGATGTCGAGCTGGTCCTGGCTGCCAATGAAGACTACTGGGGTGGCCGCCCGGCGCTCGACCGGGTGGTCTTCCGCACGATTGCCGACGACACGGTACGCATCGCCGAGCTGAGCACCGGCGGTATCGATGTGGCCAACCAGATCGACTTCAAGGATGTTGCCTCGGTCGAGGCGGATGAAAACCTGCAGCTGATCACTGGGCCCTTCTGGAATGTGCAGTTCCTGGGGCTCAATCAGAGCGTGGCACCGTTCGATAACCTGCAGTTCCGCCAGGCGCTGCAGTACGCGATCAACAAGCAGAACATCTCCGACGCGGTCTTCTACAACAACTACACCCTGGGCGCCGGTCCGATTGCCCCGGGACTGCTCGGCTATGACGAGTCCCTGGCGACGACCTACAGTTACGATCCTGAACAGGCCAGCAGCATTGATTGCTGAATCGGGCGTAACCGAGCTAAGTTTCGATCTCTACAACCGGACCAATTCGTTCTGGCCGATTCTGGGACAGCTCATTCAGGCGGATCTGGCCGAGGTCGGCATTACCGCCAATCTCGTTTCGCTGGAGGATGCCGCATTCTTCGATTCGCTCAATACTCCGGGCAAGGTTGGCGCGTTCCTGAACGACTGGACGTGGGACAACGGAGATCCGGACAACATCATCTATTCGCTCTTTGCTTCGCCACGAGCGGAATCCCGACTTGGCTTGAGCAATGACGCAATCATCGATCTGACCGCCCAGGCGCAGACGGAATCCGATCCGGCAGTGCGCGAGGAGCTCTATCAGCAGATTCAGGCCACGTTGCTGGAGGAATCGGTCAGCGTCTTCCTCGGCTATCCGAGCCGCGCGATTGGCACGGTGAACGGGGTCACGGGATTGGTGCTTTCGCCGATCGGCAACATTGTGTTGCGCGAAGTCGATATCGCCTAGTTCGGGAGACGGCGCGGGTGGGGAGCGATCCCCGTCCGCGCCGTTCGCTTTGCCCGGAGTCATCGTAGTGGCGGCACCTGTGGCCGCCAATCGGGCAAAGCCCGATAACGGAGTCGCCAGTTGACAAGGCTCCGAATCGGAAACTCGGCTGGGCTGCGCAATGGCGACCTGCGGCCGCTGGCGGGCACAGGTCCCGCCACTACGGCTGGTGCGTGGGATGGCGAAATCGCTCAGAATAACGGGGTACCGGATGGATGCTGGAATCCGTCTGAGCTAACCAACGATTGGACCACCCCATGCCTCTGACCGATACCAACGATCTGGCAAAGCAATTACGCGACACCGAGTTTGCGGCGGTGGCAGATCTGGCCTATCTCGACCATGCCTCCGATTCCCCCGCGCCAGAGCGCACTCGCCGGGTCATCGTGGAACGGGCCGAGCTGCTAGCAAATCCGCTGGCGCAGGTACGTAAGCGTGAGGACTATCTGGCCGATGCCAACCGGTTGCTGGCAGATCGGTTGAACACGATCCCCGGATCGCTTTGCCTATCTGACCAATGCCGCCGACACAACCGCTGCAATCGCCAATGGGATCGATTGGCATTCGGGCGATAACGTCGTGCTGGTACAGGCGGAGTATCCCTCCTTCGTGCTGCCATGGAACCGGGTGGCGCGCCAGGGAGTGGACATCCGCTTTGCCCCACGGAACGGGATCGAAACCGATCTCGACGCACTCGAATCGGTGATCGACGATCGCACGCAGGCGGTCGTCATCAGCCATGTCGATTTCAATTCAGGCTATCGGAATGACCTGGCGGCCATTGGCACGTTAGCCCATAAGCACGGGGCGCTCTTTATCGTCGATGCGAGCCAGTCGTTTGGCGCGATTCCGGTCGATGTCACGAGCTGGGGAATCGATGCGCTGGTCTGCGTCGGCTTCAAGTGGTTGATGAGCGTGCATGGCATCGCGGTGCTCTACGTGAGCGAAGCCGCTCAGGAGAGGATCGCGCCAACCGCTCCCGGACGGTATAGCGTTCGCTCGGGCTGGCCGTTTCCGGACTACATGCTCGAATGGGCCGACAGCGCGATGCGCTATCAGGGCGGCGCGCTCAACTGGATCGGCGTGTGCGCGCTGGCGGAATCGCTCACACTGCAGGCGGAAATCGGACCGGACGATATCGCCCAACGCGTGCTCGAGTTGACCGATACGCTGATCGAACGGCTGGACACGTTGCCGGTCGAGGTGATCAGCAGCCGCGATCCGGAGCATCGGTCCTCCTATCTCACCTTCACGCTCGGCTCGATCGAACGGGACGAAGCGCTTGTGGAAGCTGGCCGTGCACAGCACGTCTTCTTCGGGCGGCGCGAACATGGCGTCCGGGTCGGAGCGCATTTCTGGAACGATCTCACCGATGTCGATCGGCTGGTCACGCTGATCGAGACGGCAACGAGGGAGATCGATGACCGGTAGGGAGTGGTATCGGGGCGCGAACCGATGGGAACGGATCCAGGATGCGATCGAGCGGCACAACCTCGATGCGCTGGTGGCGCTGACACCGGAGAACGCCCACTATCTGGCCGGGCATGGCAACTACATTGCTACCCACTGGCGAATGCCGGGATTATTCGCGGTGGCGATCGGCAAAAACGGGCGCAAGGCAGTCGTTTCGTCAGCGTTTGGCCGCGATCCGCAGGCTCCTGAGCCAGACTATGCCTTCTATCCCTTTACGAGCTGGACCGAGTCGCTCGACGTGCGTGGGGAAACCGGCGGCACGATTGCGGAACGAACCCAGCGAGCGCGTCCGGAGCGGGTCGTTCGTCCGGCGCAGTTCGATATTGACGAGGTCTTCGACCGGGTCGGAGATGCGATTCGCTCGGTCGCACCCGATGCCAGGAACGTCGGCGTCGATCTCGCTCAGATGGACGAGAGCTCGGTTGGCTCGCTGGTGCGGGTACTTGGGAAAGCGCTCGGGCTTCCCTGCGATGACCTCTTCGACGATCTGCGGGCGATCAAAGATCCGGATGAGATCGCGCATCTGCGGCTGTCATGCGAGCTGACCGAAATTGGCATCGGCGCGGCAGCTACAAATCTCGTGCTGGATCAAACCGAACTGGCGGTGAACAGCGCTTATCACATCGCGGTGCATCAGGCGGCGACGACGGACGCGCGGTTTGCGCAATTCCGGCAGTCAGAGGGGGTCGCGTCGATTGGGCTGGGCGTCGATTCTCCCGGTCGAGTCGCGCTGGGGCAGACGGTGAAATTCGACATGCAGGTCGATATCGCGGGATACCACAGCGATGTCGGGCGCACGTATGCCATCGCACCCACTCCCGACCAACAGGCGATCTACGATGCATTGCTGGGCGCGTTGCAGGAGATGACCGCCGCAGTGGCACCGGGGATCACATTCGCCCAGCTCTACGCGATTGGGTCCGGAGCGATGCACCGGGCGGGTTTCGCGAACTACAGCCGGGGACACCTGGGACATAGCGACGGGTTGACGCAACATTTCGAGGAAGGACCATTTATCGCGCCAAACGAGCACCGTCCGCTGGTTCCGCATATGGTGTTGAGTCTGGAGCTGCCGTACTACGTGTATGGCGTCGGTGCGTTTCAGATGGAGCGGATGGTCCAGGTGACCGAGCATGGGCATGAGGCGTGGGATCAATTGCCGTTTCGGTTGGCGGTGGAACGATGACACGGGTATGCACGGAGGGGACCCTATGCTGAAGCAATGGGCTCATCCCCCGAAATCGGGAGGTTCCTGGTGTCCTCGCGGCGCAGTTCCGGGCACCAGGGCGACCACGGGGAGTCTCCCCTACCGATGGATGGTGCTTCCAAACGGGCGGAACGGGTAGCGCATGGGCCGCTACATGCTGCAACGAATACTGATCGCGATCCCGGTGCTGATCGGTGTGTCGCTGGTCGTCTTCTTCATGATGCATTCGGCAGGAGGCGATCCAGCGCAACAAATTCTCGGACCGCGGGCTGACCCGCAATCGGTCGCCGCCCTGCGCGAAGAGATGGGGCTGAACCGGCCCCTGGCGGTGCAATACGCCGAGTTCGCCAGACATGCGGTGCAAGGAGACCTGGGCCGGTCGTTCCGGTCGAACGCGACGGTGACCGATGAAATCCTGACACGTTTCCCGGCCACGATCGAGCTGGCGTTCGCAGCGATGCTGATCGGTACCGGGATCGGCGTGATTGCCGGTATCGTGGCGGGAGTCAAGCGCGATTCGTTCTTCGACTATTCCAGCACGCTGGGAGCGTTGCTCGGCATTTCGATTCCCACGTTCTTCCTGGGGATGATCCTGATCATCGTCTTCGGGGTGGAGCTGCGCTGGCTGCCGATTTCGGGACGGGTCAATCCCCGGTTGGGAGCCGATCCGTCCGCACCGTTCCTGGTTATCAACTCAGCGTTGCATGGTAATTGGGTGGTCTTTCGCGATGCGCTGGAGCATCTGATCCTGCCGGCGTTGACTCTGGCTGGCTGGCCGGCGGCAATCACCGCACGCATGACGCGCGCGGCGATGATCGAAACGATGGACCAGGATTACATCCGCACCGCACGAGCAAAGGGATTGCGCGAGTCGCGGGTGGTGAAACGGCACGCGCTGCGCAATGCCTTCATTCCGGTAGTGACCGTGGTCGGGTTAGAGCTGGGAGGGTTGCTCGGCGGGGCGGTGGTGACCGAAACAGTTTTCTCCTGGCCAGGAGTTGGGAAGCTGGCCGCCGACGCCATCCTGGCGCGTGACTATCAGGTGGTGCAGGGAGTCGTGCTCCTGCTGGCCACCGTCTTCATCGTGCTCAACTTGTTGGTCGATCTGGTCTACTCATGGCTCGACCCGCGGATTCGGTACTCCTGATGGATATCCTCATTACCGAACCGTTACTCGACAAGTCGCCCAGGGTGAGCGGGCGCTGGCGCCGGATCCTGCGGCAGTTCACGCGTAACCGCCTGGCCGTGGCGGGCACGTTGATTCTGATCGCGCTCAGTTTGCTGGCTATTTTCGGACCCTTCCTGGTGGCTAATCCGCGTGCGCAGGACGTGCCGAATCGCTTCTCCCATCCTTCCTGGCAGCATTGGTTCGGGACAGACGAGCTGGGTCGCGACATCTTCGCGCGCACGGTCTATGGAGCGCGTATCTCGTTGGCGTCGGCGCTAACCGCAGTCGTCGTCGCGCTTTCCATTGGCACGACTATTGGGTTGATCGCAGGGTATCTGGAAGGGAAAGTCGGACTCTGGTTGATGGCGCTGATCGATCTGTTGCTGGCGATCCCGGCTATCCTGCTCGCGATCACGCTGGCGGCGCGGCTGGGGCCAGGATTGACCTCGGCCATGATCGCAGCGGGGCTAGTCGGTTTGCCAGCCTACGCGCGGTTGGCGCGCGGTGCGTCATTGCAGGTCAAACGACGGGAGTTCGTCACTGCCGCCGAAGTAACCGGACTCTCCCGTGCGGGAATCATTCGCAAGCACATCTTTCCGAACATCCTGACCCCGGTGATCATCCAGGCGACGATCGGGGTCGGGAACGCGATTCTGCTGGTTTCGGCGCTCGGCTATCTGGGGGTCGGCGCACAACCGCCCACCTCAGAATGGGGCCGCATGCTCAGCGATGCGCAGAAGTACATCCTGACCGAGCCGTATATCGCAATCTTCCCGGGTGTAGCGATCGCCCTGACGGTTATTGGCTTCAATCTCGCAGGCGACGGTTTGCGCGATGCATTCGATCCGGTGGCAAAACGATGAACGACTTTCCAATCGATGACAGCTTGATGCCCGGCGCGCGGCGGATCGTGTCGGTCTGCGCTGGCGTGCAACCGGGCGAGCAGGTCGCGATCGTCTCCGATACCAATCGGCCGCTTTCGGTCATCACCGCATTGCTGGAAGCGGTGACAGAGGCAGGCGGCGTTGGTTCGGTGGTCCTTACCAGGCCGGTACCCTCCGGCGCCGAGCCCCCGGCGGTTGTGCGGGCAGCGATTCATGCATCCGATGTCACCCTGGCGGTGACCAGCGGCGCGCTCTATCACACCCGGGCGGTGCAGGACGCCAAGGCGTTGCGTTTTCTTGGTCTGACCGCATTCATTCCGGAGGTATTACGCGAAGGTGGGGTCTTTGCCGATTTCCCGGCACTGGCGCCGCGCGCGTATCGGCTAGCCGAACTGCTGACCGATGCCGGGATCGCGCGAGTGACCGCGCCAGGAGGTACCGATCTGACGGTCGATCTCACCGGCCGGAAAGCAGTGCCAATAACCGCTATGGCGCAGAACCCCGGCGAGAAGAACGGTTGCCCCGATATCGAAGCATTCATCGCGCCACTGGAAGCGAGCGCGAACGGCGTGGTCGTCGTGGATGCGTCCGCGTCAGTGGCGGGGGTTTTGTCAGAGCCGATTCGGATGACGGTCGAGCACGGGCGGGCAGTTTCCGTCGAAGGTGGCGAGGGCGCGGCGAAAGTGCGAGCGGTGTTGGAAACGGCTGGGACCGACGCGGTCTACCAACTGGCCGAGTTTGCCTTTGGATTGAATCCGCAGGGAATCATCCGGGGTGTGATCGTCGAGGATGAAGGGGTTGCGGGCACCGGGCATATCGCGCTCGGGAGCAATATCCACTTCGGTGGGACGAACGCCGCGCCGTTGCATCTCGATTTCGTCTTCCGCGATCCAACCTTGTGGCTGGATGGGATCGAAGTCGCGATCGTCAACGACTGAATTCCCTTAGCTCAAATCACGATCTTCCATTTCCCAGGTGTGATCCAGGGTGTGGAAGGCGGTGTGGCGAATGAGATAGCGCAGTGGCCACTTTTTCGCCATCTTGCCCTCGGCGTGATGGGTGCGAATAGCGGCGGCATACGCCTCGTGATAGGCGCGCAGTTGTGCATCGTCGCGCCATTCTCCGGTCGGCAAAGGCTCAACCCCTATCCCTTTGCCCCAGTCGTATTCCGCCCCTATGACGTGCCGCACGATGTTTTCACGATCGCGGCCACCACCTCGCGGCCCCTTGCGCAGTTCGTCCGAAACCCGGTACCGCACCTCATCGAAAAAGAACCAGCACGCCTGCATCAGCGTTACCTCTCGTTCCAGTTCGGCGTTGGACACAGGTTGCTGGTCGAACGCGGAAAAGGCGAACGAGATCCCCCAGAAATCGGTCGAACCGGTACCGGGATAGGTCTCGACCACACGAGGCTCCCCGACCGATGCGAAGTCCTCGGACATTCCGGCCAGTTGCGCGATCGTTGCATAGCGCGGGATGTACGAAGTCAACCGCTCGATCGCCAGCTCGGGTGTCTTGGCGCCGCGTTCGAGTCCGGGCCAATCGGGCGCATACGCAACGACCTTCTTCCCTTTCGGACCGACCTCTACTGCCACATGAAGATCATTCGACATGCCCCGACCCTCCACATCGATCGTCTGTTCCCTCGAAGGATATCCGTGTGGAACAGCGGGGTGGGAAGGCCGGACGTGAGATCGAATCGTCGGGACCAGCCGCTTGAGTACTATTCACGAATCGACGGCAGGCCATGTAGAAGAGAGGACCAAAGACGATGCTCCAGGAATTCACCGGACGCCCGGCCGATGTGCTCAAGCAAAACGAGGATTCCGCGCATGGTGGCGAGGGGTGGGCCCCTCGCGAAGGGAACCGCCGGGATGAGCTGGGGACGATCTGGGAGGCATGCGGAGTGCCCGCCGAGTGGTATCCGCTACGGACGGTCCTGACCCACCGGCCGGGTTGGGAGATCGACGAGGTGCCCGACTATCGCACCGCATTGTGGCTCTCACCAATCGATCCCCTCAAGGCACGCGCGCAGCATGACGCGTTCATGGACCTGTATCGCGAGAACGGAGTCAAGGTGATCGAGCTGGGCGAGGTGGGCGCACCATTGCCGAACGCCTATTACTGCCGAGACACCTTTTGCATGACGCCAGACGGCGCGGTGATGTCACGCATGGCCTCGGCCTCCCGAGCGGGTGAGGAGCGTTGGGCAGCGGCGGCGTTGGCCCGCGAGGGGGTGCCTATCGTGCATTCCATCGACCATGACGGCACCTTCGAAGGGGCCGATGTGGTGGTGGCGAACGAGGATCTGGTCTTTGTCGGACGGGGTATGCGCTCCAACCAATCCGGTGTGCAGCAGATGGCGCGCGCATTCCGCGATGCCGGGATTGCCGAGGTGATCGAGGTCGAGATTCCCTATGGTTGCGGGCATATCGACGGCACGATCAATGTGATCGACAAGGACCTGGCGATGGTCATGCCGACGCAACTCTCCTGGGTGGTCTACGAGAACCTGAAGCGACATGGCTTTACGGTGATCGACCTGCCGGACATGGCCGAATCGCAGGGCGGTATGGCGTTGAACATTGTGCCGCTGCGGCCGCGCACGGTAATCACTCCCGCCGGAAATGTGCGCACCAAGGCGCTGCTGGAGCAGCATGGGGTCGAAGTCATCGAAGTCGATGTTTCCGAGTTGATGAAGGGCGGTGGCTCGTGCCATTGCATGACCGGAGTCATCTGGCGAGCGTAGCCAGCGAGGCACAGGTCAGGAGGCAAACGCTCCGACAACCCGTGGGACTGTCGCGTCTGCAACATCGCGATCGTTTTACGTCGTAACGCGAGAAACGGGGACGACTTATCTGCGCCGTCCCCGTTTCTCGTTCAGGCAGCTTGCGCGGGGGGCTGCCGTTTGGTTCGGGCAACGACATGTTCGACAATCGAGCGCGCTTGCTCGCCCATGCCTATCAGCGTCCCGGTCTTGAGTGACGGCATCCAGGGCATGCCGACGAAATAGAGACCCGGGAACTCGGTCACACCATTGGTCTGAAGAAGGAATCCCTTCTTGTCGGTTACCGGCAGTTTCACCAGGCTAAAGTCGCTGCGATATCCCGTTGCCCAAACGACCGAGGTGATGCCTTCGGCCTTCAGGTCGATCTTCTCCGTCAGCGGCTGCGCGAACCCATCTTCCAGCTTTGGCAGCTCCTCTTCGGGCACAGCGAGGCCATTGGCGGCAATGAACCCATCAACCATCTGCTGTACCCGCGCCTCGAAAGCGTCGGCTTTCGCCAGGCACTCGTGCATGTCAGGCGCGAAGTGAATGGTCTCATCAGTCGGCGGCGCGGAAATGACCGAAGAGACGCACGCCGTCTCTGGCGAACTGATGCAGATTCAGCGTGTGTCCCCCCTGCGACCCCGAGACATGAGGCGGAGCGAAATGCTCGATTGGAGCCGGGAAGTTTTCTGGTGGCAGATCGAAGAACCCAATGGAATTGAGCAACCAATCGACCACGTCCTTCCCCCGATACCGGCGCGGGGCCCGTCCTGTACTGCCGATCGAGTGAGAGACCGTCCGGCCACGTTGATAGAGTTCTTCTGCGATCTGCGCACCCGACTGGGCGCTGCCCACCACCAATACCGCGCCAGGCGGCAATGCCTCAGGATTGCGATAGGCACTGCTGTGCAGTTGCATCACGCCGGGCGGAATCGCGCGGGCTTCCGCCGGGATGCGAGGCAACTGCTCCAAACCGGTCGCGACTATCACATTTCTCGCCTGAAAGTCGCCGTTCGAGGTCACGACCCGGTAACCCCCGAGGTCGGTTGCCTCGATGGATGTCACCCGCGTCTGCGTCTGGACTGGAGGCCGAAGTCGCTCGACGTAGCGATCGAATCGGTCGATGATTTCGCTACGCGTCATGAAACCATCTGGCTCCGCCCCATCGTATTCCCCTCCCGGAAGCCGGAAGGACCAGTTCGGGGTGACCAGGTTGAATGAATCCCACCGGCCACTTTGCCAAACGTTGGCCGCGCGATGCTCCTGTTCGAGCACCAGATGTTCGCGGTTTGCTTGCTGCAAGTAATAACTGGTGGCGAGGCCAGCCTGCCCCGCGCCAATGACCAATGTTTCCGTCGATTGCATGGGTGAACTCCTTTTCGGCGGCCCCGATGCGGGAGAATCCTGGGGCACGCCGACGTCTTCTTTGCCACATCAGCCAAGACGGAACTCGTCTCAGAACGCCGCCACCGCGGCGGGCAAGTAGCGCGCCCGCTCGGGCGTAGTCGCCGTGATACGAATGCCGCGCACGCTTCCGTCTTCGGTCGCGAACACGGTGGCATCCGGAGCAGCCTCTTCGAAGTGGTAGCGGCCGGAAATCATGCCGGTCTCTTCGTCGAATCGTCCCGTTGCTTTGACCGACCCGAACCCAATCAAAGTTCCCTTGCTGTTGGTGGCCTGGGCGATGAACCCGAGCTCGACCTCGTTATCCCCATTCGTTTGCCACGCACCGAGGCCCGTTGCCACAGAGACTGCCCCCTCCTCGATCGGTGGGAATGGTTCGACTGGTGGTGGAGACGAGATCAGCACGCCTCCCGGAATGAAGGCGACGAGGGCATGATTGACCGAGGGTTGTTCGTCTGGACAGAGCTCGATCCGCCACGATCCGATGACTGGGTGTTGCTGGGATGTCATGAGAATCCTCCAATCGTTTGGTGCCGCCTATTTGGTCGGCCAATTGGATCGTAGGGAAATCCTGCGCGGAACTCATGCCCCGTTCGGGGTATTCGCTCAGGGTAGTTGGTGGGGCAAGCAGGAAATGGGTCAGCGTAAGAGACCGAGCTCCCGCGCACGCACGGCGGCTTCGATACGCCGGTGGACCTGAAGTTTGCCGTAGATATTGGCCAGGTGCTTCTTGACCGTTTCATCAGCAATGTAGAGGCGATCTCCCACCTCCCGGTTGGTCAAACCGGCGGCAACGAGACGCAGGATCTCGAGCTCGCGGTCGCTCAATGTCTCGACCATGGGATCGCCGGGTAGCCGCGGCGTCTCTGTGCTCGCCGCCAGGAGCAGCGATCCATACTCCGACAGAGCGCCCCGCTGGGCAGCGCTTTGCAGCAGCCGCCGCACCGGTGGTCCAAGGTCGACCAGCAAGCGGACCGGCCGCTCCGGCTCGGCTAAACGGAGCGCCTGGTCGAAGGCAATCAAGGCCTCACTCTGGTGCCCTGCCGATTGCCGCTCAATTGCGTCGAGCGCCAGTGCTTCGACCTGAATCCCGCGTCGCCCTTCAGATTCCGCCTGTATGAGCTGGTGGTTCAACAATGTGCGCACCCGTGGCCGCTCGGCATCGCCGCCGAACTGGATGAGCAATTGGGCCAGACCCAGAAACGCCTCCTGGCTATCGGGGCGATCTTGCAGCGCGTCCCCAAATCCAACCTGTTGACACCAGTCGAGCGCCGCGGCGGAGTCGTTGCGATGAGCGAGGAGCAACGCCTGCATACGATCGACCCGGCTGAGCCATTCCGGGTAGCGTGCACGCTCGACGAGCGTGGCGGCCTGTTCAAGATATCCCGTTGCGCCATCCAAATCCGCGGAAGCCAGGCGCAAGCGGCTGGCAAGCAGATACCCCGCGATCATGGCGCGGGTGTCACCGCCGAGCTCCGCGCGTTCTAGTCCGCGTTCGAGCTCACTTCTAGCCTCATCGAGCTGGTTCCACTCATAGAGCAGCTCGCCATGGCGAATGAACGCCCAACCGATGATTGGCGCGGGCAGCTTTCCCCAATTGTCCTGATCGCGAATGGTCACGATCTCTTTTTGCCAGAAGCTTGCCGCCGAGCGCAGACGCCCCTGACGCAGCTCGAGATCGGCCAGCGCGCCGTAGACGTGCGCCGATCGAGTGGTAAATGCAGGATCGGTAGGAAAATCGAGCACCTGAAGGTAATGGCTCCTTGCTTCGGACCAGCGCCCATGCCGCCGGTAGGTATCGGCCAATGCATGATGGGTGTTTGCTCGGAAGGTCACGTCCCCGGCGTCGAGATCACGAAGAGCCGTGGCGGCATACGCTTCCGCCTTGGGGACCTCGTCCATGAAACAGGCGATTGCACAGCGGACAACGGCCAGCTTCGCTCTGAATCGCTCTGCAGCTCGGTCAGGCGCGGCCGTCAGCCCGCTATCGAGTTGGTCGACGAGCCTGAGTGCAGCGTCGACATCACCGGAAAAGATACTGAAGACCACTGGCAGGATATTGAGCTCCGGGCACTCGGCATACCACGCAGCCGGCACGATCTCGAGCCAACCCTGAATGGTTCGATACTCGCCTGACTCGACCTTGATGACGGTATACGATTCGGCGATTCGCGCAGCCAGCTCTCGATCATTACCCGCAACAGCATGGCGAAACGCCTCGTCGATCATCCGCTGCTCGAGGAACCAGTGCGCAGCGCGCACATGGAGTCGCGTCACATCGAATCCTGGAGGGGCGCTCGCGACGCGGCGCAATGCCTCGATCATGAGCGGATGCAACCGGTACCAATTTCGCTCCGCATCCAATGGCTGCAGGAAGAGGTTCGCCCTTTCGAGCGCATCCAGCATTACCCGGCTCGCACGGCCACCAGTTACGGCGTCGCAAAGCGATGGACAGATCTGGTCGAACAGGCTGACTTGCTCCAGAAACGCACGCTGTTCCCGGTCGAGCCCCGCCAGCACTTCCTCATGCAGATACGCAACAATCTCATACCGACCGGATGGCGCAAGATCAGGAATGCTGGCATGAGCGCGCCCGGTGCGGGCAAAGAGTTGAAGGGCGGCGACCCAACCCTCACTCGCTTCCTGCATGCTGGCAAGCTCTTCACCATCGATCGCGCGACCCAGGGCGTGAGCAACGAGGGACTGGGTTTCATCCAATCGGAAGGCGAGCTTGGCCGTCCCAATTTCGTGCACCCGGTGGCGCACCCGAAACCGGGAAAGCGGCAACGAGGGTTCCGAACGGAAGGCTGCAACCAATTGAAAGTCCGCCGGCAAATGCTCGACAAGGAAGGTCAGCACATCGCGGCTCGCCGGGTCATGAAGGTTATCGATGTCATCCAGCACAAAGGTGACAGGCTTCGACGAGACGGCGGCGTAGTTCACCATCGCGCGGGTCACCAGGTCGATATCGGCAGACATCAACTCCAGCAGCAAACCAGCCCCCGACGCGCCGAGCTCTGGATCGACCAGATGCCAGGCTGTGGCCAGGTGGCGCACGAAACGCTCGGGATCTTCATGCGCCCCCTCGATGGTGACCCAGGCAACCCTGCGGTCGGTCGTATGCGCCCAGTCGGTCAGCAGGACCGTCTTGCCATAGCCAGCCGGACCCGAAACCAGCACGATCTTTGCGTCGTCCAGCCCGCGTTCGATTTCCTCGACGAGTCGTGGCCGGCTGATAAAGCCACGAACACGGGCAGGGATGCGCGTGTTGATAAGGAGGATCTGCTCATCCATCGGAGCTGTTCCAACTCGGGAAGCGCTTGTGAATATGTCAACTCTATCAGATGGGCGATGCGTCGATTTCACCGGAGCTCCGTTCGAGGGCCTCGAACACCTGGCAGGAATTGCTCGTGCACAGGCTGTTGAGCGCGATCGAACCAATTCCTGGGCACTCAAAAGTGAAACGCTTTTGCATCGTTCCGCACAGCCTGTCCGGCATTTCCTACACTTGTTGTGGGGCGGCCGGGGCGTCGGTTGGACTCTGCCAGCCGGTGTGGCACTGGCTTCTCCAGATGGCGATCGACCCCAGACGAGGTCGGACTGCCGATGCCGCTGCCGGAGACCACCGATCAGTCGCAACCCGAAGCGTTGCCGGCTCAGATTCTGGCTCTTCGATTACGTCGGAGTCGATGATTTGGGCTCCAGCGGTCGCCATGGGGTACGACAATTACGAGAGCGTGATTCCCTTTGGCGAATCACAACGGCTCTTCGCGGCGTTCGACAGCCGGCCTGGCCTTGCGTTCCAGCGCATGAACTGCCACTATCGGGGTTGACCGCTTGGCTCTGCGCGACGAGGAAACGGACGTTGCTGCGCCCGCATTTGGACGAACTTTCTCGGTTTCGGCGTTTGCCGTGCCTATTAGAATTGGAACATTGCGCTTTCCCGCGTGAAGATGCGGTTTTCTCATGCAGCATTAACTGACGTGACTCTTTCGCACCCAATCTTACTCTCGACCTTGGCGCTGATTGTCGCCATTCCCATAGCTGTCTGGATCTCGCGTCGCACCAGCGAGGCGCTGCACCGGCACGATGCTGCGCTCGATCAGATCGATTTCGATCGGGTGGCGGCGTCGATTCCGTCGTTCGACGCCCATGAGACACTCGGGCAGATTGATTCATTGACGCAACAGGAAATCACGCTAATTCTGGAGATTCTCGACGCGCGCGCGTCCGGTGCGCAGGTCACCCCGGAGCATGTGTTGGAGTTGCGGCAGATTCACCGCCGTGGACTGGCGCTTCGGCAGCGTTGCGGGGATTCCGCGCTCGATGCCGAGGTCGCGTGGCTTCAGGGATATGGCTCCCTGGCACTGATGTCCGACCTTTCCGAATCGACCGGACCATCTTCGAAAAAGAGCTGGTGTTTCGGGCAGCAGAGGTGCAACACGCAGTGGCGTTGCGACGTGTGCGGCTCGCCACGCATCATCTACCTTGCCGACCGGAAGCGCTAATGCAGATGTTCCAGTCGCAGACGACTGCCTGGCCATCTACCGCAAGCACGGAGTCATCGAACGGCTCGAGAATCAGATCGACTCGCCGCCTCCTTCCAGGGTAAGGAGGACATATCGCCCGCTGACCGCAACGCGCGAAGTGTCCCAAAGGGAGATACAGGGAGTTGCCGGATCGTCAGAGAGGCGATGCCCCTCGCCATGAGGCACGAGGACGACATCTCCCGCGCGAAGCTGGGTTAGTCCTGTTTGTCGAGGAAAAGCTCTTCGCCGTCGTTCCCGCCAAAGGGAGCTAACGCGCCAAAGCCGATCACAGTGCTGAAGGCACCAAAGAATCGGAGGTAACGATTGTGCACCAGGAGCGACAGGAGCAGCGCCGCGAACCCGATGGAGATATTCGCCACCGGTCCGCCGATCGAGCGGCCCACATTCTGGTCGCGCGTGATCTCCTTACCAGCATCGTCATAGAGCGTATAGGTGCGGATCGGAGTGACGAGCAGGGTATCCATGGGCGCTTCGACCATGCGCGAGCTGGCAATATGGCCAAGCTGATGCAACGCCCCGGCTGTCGCGATGGCTGCGGTGTAGCCCAGTCCGCTGCGCCTGTGGTGATTTGGCTTGCCAAGGAGTCGCCCGAGCAGCTGCCCACCAACCACCATGCCCAATGGTTGCGCCCACCAGCCACGTGTGACGGAGACGCCGACTCCCGCCACGTTACCCACATGCCTGCGTGGTTCGTCTTCGATAAGATGTTTCGCCAGATCTTCCATTAAATTCTCCCGGTCTTGGTAGCGTCAATTTGCGGTCACCGTCGACCAGGGACGAACAACTCAGGTTTCAGCGCTTCGTCCAAACCAATTGTCGCCCCAAATCGCTTCTGATTGCGCTTTACCATCGGGATGCCCCCGGGACTCGGGGAGACGTGGGATTGAGAGGCGCCTCGACAGCGGCACGCTCCATGACTGCGGACCTTGGTAATACCTCCAACAACACCGTGTCTACGCAGGAGTCATGACCTCACTGCCGGTGCCTGCGGTGGCTTCAGCGAGCAAAGCGCGCAGATCGAGTCGCCGGTGCCCATTCTGCATGTTGGCGATGGCTTCAGCATTGCTCACGTTCAGGAACTGGGGCCATTCGGAAGGATCACGGTCCCAGGCAAGCTCGATACCGTTGAGGTCGGGATCATGCAGATAAAGCGCAATGTGGGTGCCGTGGTCGTTATAGCCGTCGATCTGCCAGCCGTTATCGAGCAACCGCTTGAAGGCGACCGCCAGATCCTTGCGGGTTGGATAGTTAATGGCAAAGTGATAAAGCCCAGTGCTGCCTCCCTGCGGGGGCTGCCCACCAGCGCTCTCCCAGGTGTTCAGGGCGATGTGATGGTGGTAGCCGCCGGCGGAGAGGAACGCGGCGGTGCCCATGTTGTAGAGCAAATCGAACCCGAGTAGATCGCGATAGAACGTGATGGATCGGTCGAGATCGGCCACCTTGAGATGCACGTGGCCGATATGGGTTCCGGCGGGGATGGATTGGTGGGTCATGAATGGGCGCCTTTCGGTAGATGCGGCTTGGATTGATACTTACGTATTGTAAGTAAATTCCAGGACTGCAAGCAACTCAGCTGGACTGACGATGAATGGCCTCAGCATCTGGTCTCGAATCGACCGAAGGTCCCAGTCTCCCGTCACAAGAAAATCGACATCACCTGACCTCGATACCTGTAGGAGATAGGTATCTTTGATGTCACGCAGTTCAGGAGGGGTCTCAGACGGCTCGGCTGTGACGAGCTCGCCAATTTCGAGCAGGGCTTCTATCAGTCGCACCACAGCCTGGGGTTCGATCTGTTTCAGGAGGTTTGGCTTGGTTGTCGTCTTGGTCCGAATCTCATCCAGCAACTCGCTCGATATCACGAGTTGACAGTCTTCCGAGAAACAGAAGCGCACGACCTGTGGAATGGTTCCATTCCCTGTTGGCCGAATGAGATAACTGATAAAGACGTTCGCGTCGCAGAACACGCGCCATCTAGACATGATTACTGCGCCGAGAGGGAATGGCCATAAAGCCGTTTATCGAGTTCATCCCGGATCTCGCGGGCCGTTTCATTTCCAATCGCCACGACTTCATCATCAGTCAAGTCAGCGTTACGCCCCTGCTGCAGTCGCTCGATCTCTTGCAACGCTTCGCGGGCACGCTGGAGCCGCTGCTCTTTCACTAGTGATTGGAAGCGCTCGAAGTCTTCTGGTGAAATCGCCACGAAAACTGGTTCTCGTCGATTTTCGACGACTACCGTTTGGCCGTCCTCGGTCAACAATCTGACGAATTCTCCCCAGTGGTTCTGTACATCGCTTGCGCTCATGCGTTTCATTGTTTCCGTCCTTCTGGTGAGTCGATATTGTAGTCGATATATTATTCTACATAAACCTCGCTAATACAGTAGCGAAGAGCCGGCGTTTCGTGCGACCGATCCTTCCTCTACAATCCCGGCAAGACGTATTGGCCCAGCGACGGAGCTCACAACGAACCAATGACGGACGCATCCCGACGTCTCCAGGTCGGTCTCTTTCTTCCCGCGGGCGAGCTCTTTTATATGGGAGGAACCCCTCGTTGGGATGACATCGTGGGGATGGCGCGCGACGCCGAAGCGCTTGGGTTCGATTCGGTCTGGATCCTCGATCATCAGCTGATCGAATCGAACACGCCCGGTTGGGAGGGCGTCGAGCACGGCGCATGGGATTGCTGGTCGATCCTGGCCGCCATTGCCGCCAGCACCAGCCGGATCGAGCTGGGTCCGTTCGTCAGCAATACCCTGCTGCGCAATCCTGCCCTCACCGCCAAGATGGCCGATACGGTCGATGAAATCTCGGGCGGACGCTTCATCCTGGGGCTCGGCGCGGGATGGCACCAACACGAGATCGAGGCGTTCGGGTTCCCCTACGATCACCGCGCCAGCCGCTTCGAGGAAGCGATCCAGATCATTCATCCCCTGCTCAAAACCGGACATGTCGATTTCGAAGGCACGTATTACTCAGCGCGCGATTGTGAGTTGCGCCCGCGGGGACCGAGACCCGAGGGACCGCCAATTCTGATCGGCACCAAGGGCGAACGTGTGATGCGGATCGCAGCCAACTATGCCGATTGCTGGAATGCCGAGTGGCTGGCAGCACCGGAAGAAGCCGATCCGCTGCTCGAGCGCATCGATGCCGCTTGCGCCGATGTCGGGCGCGATCCGGCGACGCTGGGACGGACGTTTGGCCTGCTGGTCGATGCGCCCGGCTGGAAGGCCAGTGAGCACGACGACTTTGCGACCATTCACCGGCTGGGTATCAAACCGGCTCTTTCCGGGTCGGTCGAGGAGATCGCGACCGGGCTGAACGCCTTCGCTGATCGCGGCACGTGTCACGTGCAGATCTGGCTCGGGCCGAACACTCGGGCGGGTATCGAGGCATTGGCGCCAGTGTTGGAGTTGTTGACGTAGGCCGAATGCGTTCTGGGTCGAGATGGAGTTTTCTGCTGCCGGATCGTCTCACCCCCGGTCTCTCTCCCTCTGGGGAGAGAGAATCACGTCGCATCTGCAGGTGACTGCGAGTGTCACCTGGGAGAGAGAAGGAAGAGGTATCGATGAAGATCACCAACGTACGAACTTGCGGGAGCTGACTGGAACGATCAGGCATCCGGATGGGCCGTTCTGGGAGGAGCGGCTCATCCGGCCGGTCGACATCTATCCCGAGTTCCACGCCCAAACGGCCGGGAGACGGCAAACTGGCAACCGATCGCCGCCGGCGAGACCGAGTCGACGATCGTCCTCACCTTCGTCGAGATCGAGACCGACGAAGGCGTTACCGGGCTGGGCGGTCCGGTCGACCGTGGCACTGCGGCCCATCTCCACGTGCATTATCGAACCAATTGATCGGCATGGATCCACTGGCCACCGAGCGGATCTGGGACATCATGTATCGCGATGGCGTGCACGATCGTAAAGGGACGCCGATGTTCTCCATCAGCGCGATCGACTGCGCGCTTTGGGACCTGCGCGGCAAGTGATGGGTCAACCGGTGCATGTGCTGCTGGGCGGTCCGACCCGCACCGAGCTCCCGGCCTATGCCTCCATGCTCGGATTCTCACTGGAACCGGACAAGGTGACCGCCCGGGCGACGGAATTCGCGGCCAAGGGGTACACCGCGCAGAAGTGGTTCCCACGATGGGGTCCATCCGATGGCCGCGAGGGTATCCGCAAGAACGTCGCCCTGATGGAGAATCTGCGCGACGCCGCCGGACCAGAAAGCGACATCATGATCGACGCCTGGATGTCGTGGGATGTGCCGTACACGCTGGATATGGCGCAGCGGCTCAAGCCATACGATCCGCGCTGGCTGGAAGAGCCGGTGCTGCCCGACAAGATCAAGCAGTACGCCGAGATTCGGGACAAGTCCGTCGTGCCGATCAGCGGCGGCGAGCATGAGTACACCCGCTGGGGCATCAAAGAATTACTCGATGCACGCGCAGTCGACGTGATGCAGGCCGATACCTACTGGGCCGGCGGCATCAGCGAGATGGTGAAGATTTGCCATCTCTGCGCCGCGTACGACATTCCGATCGTGCCGCATGGGCATTCGGTGCCGTCCAATGTGCAGCTTTCGGCGGCGCTTTCGCCGGTGGAAGTGCCCTACGTCGAATTCCTGGTGAAGTGGAACGAGATCCTGCAGCACTTCTTCAAGGACCCGGTGGTGCCGGTGAACGGCGTAGTTACGGTGCCAACCCGCCCCGGTATGGGAATCGAGATCGACCCGGCCAAGGTCGATTCAGAGCGCGAGTTCACGGTCGATTAAGGCGAATGTATCGTTTCGCCGGTACTCCATGAGAGAGCAGTTCTGGCGGAGCACTCGCAACGGCGAGCAGGTCAGCCTGGCTGCTGCGGCGAAGCCAAGAGGCTACTCTCCTGAGCTTGCCGCCGGGCTGCTCCTCCTTTCGCTGTGCACAGCTTCTCTACGCTATAGCCGGTATGGTTGGCGACCGATCACGCCATGTCTGCCAACGCTTGTTCGATCTCTGGAGCCGAGCGCAACGCAAGGGCAGCGATGGTGAGCGTTGGGTTGGCGGTGCCGGTGGTGGGAAAGAGGCTGGAGCCGGCGATCCAGAGATTGGGATGATCCCAGGTGCGGCCGAACGAATCGGTAACGGACGACGATTTGTCGTTGCCCATGCGGCAGGTGCCCATGATGTGCCCGGCTCCCTGGAGCGCGTCGACCTGGGTGAGCTGCGTGGTGCCGAGGGCATCGAAGATTGCGGCGAATTGGTCACGCGCGGCGGCGATGCCCTGCTTTGTGTAATCGTCGACGATATAGTGCAGTTCCGGCCGTGGCAGCCCGATCGCATCCACCTGGTCGGACAGCGTGACGCGGGAATCAGGATCTGGAAGCTGCTCGCAGAGCGCAGCCATGCGCACGGCACGCACATTGAGTTTGGCGATCTGATCGTATAGATCGATACCCCAGATTCCCTGCTCGATCAGATTCACAGACCAGGAGACGGGATCCATGCCTGGCCACGACCAGCCATCGTTTCCGATCTCGATCCGGAATGAGCTCCGGGTTGAGCGCTCGGGAACGTCCCGCAGTTGTTCGATCCCGGCGGTCGCAAGCGGCGCGCGATAGGGCCCCATCGGGTCGTTGGCGAGGGCATACGAGAGCTGGGTCGGATGGTCCATCAAATGCCGCCCAACCTGATCGCTGGAATTGGCGAGACCGTTCGGCAGCTTGTCGGTGGCCGACATCAAAAGCAGCTTGGGTGTTTCGACCGCGTGGGCCGCGAGTACCACGAGCTTTGCGGTCAGGGATGCGTCGGTCTTGTCGGGTCGGCGGTAGTGGACCGTAGTGATGTTGCCATTCTCGTCCGCATCGAGTTGGTAGACCACGGAGCTATCGCGGATCTCAGCGCCTGCCTGGGTCGCCATATCGAGGTGCACGGTGGCATCGTATTTGGCGCCGATGGGGCACATTGGGATGCAGAACGCGTTACCGCAACATTGCGGCCGTCCGTTAAAGCCGTCCTGTGCGCTGACGCGCGCGGCAGGGGTGGCCAATACCTCGAGTCCAAGCGTTTCTGCCGCAGCCGCGAACTTTTTATCAGACCAGGTGAGCGGGATCGCCGGCATCGGAAAATCCCCGCTGCGTGGCGCACCGTCGAACTGGGAAGAATCTCCGGCGACGCCAATGGTCTGCTCTGCTGTTAGATACCAGGGTTCAAGATCGTCGTAGGTGATGGGCCAGTCGACCGCCACACCGTAGGTCGATTGCATGGCGAAGTCGTTCGGCACCAGCCGGATCGCCGTTCCAAGCCAGTGCCAGGTCGTGCCGCCCACCAGCCGCTCGTAGTTACTGTTGAACATGTCGGGGCCGGTTTGGACGTAATAGCTGTTCGGATCGAGCGACGAGGGCGTCGGCGCCCAGGGTGAATTGGGATAGGCTGCCTCTGGCAACCCGGGAATGGCACTGGCAAAGGCGCGTGACACCCCAGTGCTGCGGTCCATCGGTGGACCTGCTTCGAGGATGATCACCTTCGCGCCGCCTTTGGCGAGCTGCCAGCCGATCAATGCGCCGGCAATGCCCGCGCCGACAATTGCCACATCGTAGTCGAATCCCGATTGCTGATTGTTCATCGATGGAGCTCCTCGCTTAGCTTTCGCTATTCGCCGGAGTGATTGGATTGGTCGATGGCTCCTCGGCCCACACGCCATAGGTATGGCAAATCGCCCACGAGAAGGTGTACATGGCTTGCCATGACGTCATTTGGTAGTAGGCACTGCCGCGGTCTGGCAGCGGCTCACCGGCGTAGACATCGGCAAACCAGAAAATCAGGATGACCTGCGCGGTTGCCCGCGCCGACTCTGGCTCGATCGGTTGTCCCGCGACCGGAGGCTGAGCGATGAGCTGCTCGAACCCGGCTTCGAGGGCAGGATCGGTGAAGATGAGCTGGTAGAGATTCGTGGCCCGGTCAGTAGCGAAGGTCCCGCCACCGCACAGCGTTTGCGAGAGCTCAGTGAGCTGTTGCAGCCGGTCCGGGTCGACGGAAATGGGGGTCGCGTCGGCTGCCTCTACCCGCTCGACGGCTTGCCGAAAGGCCAGCAGAACCGCTGCGCCGGCACCACCGGACCATGCCATGAAGTGGCGACGAGAGAGCGTATCGCCAATCGATTCAGAGACCAGTGGATCGTTGAGCGTCGGATTCATCCCAAACGTTCCTTTCGTGCGGCTGACCAGGTGCGCCGTGGCATCGATCTGGCCTAACCCGTAGTTCGCAAAGGTTCGTTGCTGTCGTGGCACGTTGCCCAGATCGAGCGAGACGGTATCGAATTTGCCGCGTTGTTCACTTCATTATCCCGCAAATCCCATGCCATTGCCGGCCACTTCATATTTCTGCGGGAGCGGCGTTTGTGTGGTCTGCACGACGTTCAGTTTTCCTGGAAGTCGCGAAATGAATTGTTCCTGAACCGCCTTGACCACCCACCAGATACGGCCTACAGTGACGCCAACTCCAACGGAGCAAATGGACATCGGCGCAATTTGCATTAGGAGAGGAAAACTGAATGTCGGAACAGCACGCGGTGCAACAACTTGCCTGGGAAATCACCTCAGGCCGGTTGAACCGCCGAGATCTTTTCAAGCGCGCAGCAGCGCTGGGAATCTCGGCATCGGTACTCGGCAGCGTCATGGCAACAGATGTGATGCCGGCACTGGCACAGGATCTCGCTGAGGTCCCACGCGAAGACACGCTCATGGCGGTGCGCGGTGGTACCCAGGGCAAGTTCACCGAAGGCGACCTGCTGTGGAATCCCTACCTGCCGCTCGCCAACCACCAACTGGCCGTACAGATGGTGTATGAGCCATTGGCGGTCTACAGCGCCTTCACGGACACGTTCACCTACTGGCTGGCCGAGAGCTACGAATACAACGAAGATTACTCCCAGCTCACGGTCAAAACCCGTCCGAACATCACCTGGAGTGACGGCACCCCCTTTACGGCGGAAGACGTTGCCTGGACCTTCAACAAGCTGGTCGAAGTCGGCCCGGCCGTCAAGTTCGGCGCCGACGTGCAGATCTGCCCTCAAGGAAGCCACTGCCACCGACGACACCACCGTCGTCTTCGACTTCATCGAAGCGGCTCCGCGTTTCTTCGAGTTCATCTCGTACAAGTTCGACATCGGCTGCTTCATCACTCCGAAGCACATCTTCGAGAACGAAGATTTCACGACCTATGCCGCCATGGATCCGGTCACCACCGCCCCGTGGAAAGTGGTCTACTCGGCCCCCGAACAGAAGGTGCTGGACCGGCTCGATTCGTGGTGGGGCGTGGATGCCGGCGTCGGCAAGCTGCCGGAACCGCTGCGCTATATCTTCCTGCCGGACCCGGGCGAGCAGGACCTGGCCGCGGGTGTGATCTCGAACCAGTACGACATCTCCACCGGCATCCAGCCGGCCACATTCGACACCGTCTTCAACGGCAACGACAAGACCACCACCTGGTCCGGGCGCGATCTCCCGTACGGCAATATCGACTGGTGGCCGCATTCGCTCTATCTGAACAACAAGGCCGCTCCCTGGAGCGATCCGAACGTTCGCTGGGCGATCAGCTACTACATCGACCGCGATCAGATCATCGAGTTCGGCTGGAACGGCGCCAGCCTTCCCTCCACCCTGTTCGTGCCCGACTATCCCGGACTCGCACCGTTCATGGAAGCGGTTGAGCCGATGTTCGAGCAGTATCCCTACCTCGAATACAACCCGGAGAAGGGCGACGCCCTGCTCGAAGCCAAGGGTTGGACCAAGGACGGCGATAGCTGGAAGGACGAGAACGGCAACGGCGTCGATCTCGAGATCATCAGCTTCTTCGACTTCACCTCGGTCGGCCCGGTGATCGTCGAGCAGCTCAAGCAGGCCGGTATCAATGCCACCTACTCCGAGCCGCCCGATATCTTCACCCGCTTCTCCGCGGGCGATTACACCGGTTGCCTCTTCGGACACGGCGGCAGCTACAGCTCGGACATCTACTACTCGCTGCGCCTCTACCAGAGCGCCTCGACCGAAGATTCCAGGTGGTCACCTCGCGAACTTCTCCCTCTGGAAGAATGCCGATTGGGACGCCCTGGTGGACGAGCTCTACACGACCAGCCCGACCGATATGGAAGCCGTGCTGGATATCTGGAAGCGGGGCATGGAGCTCTGGCTGCCCGACTATCCGGACATCCAGCTCACCCAGGGTATCCACCGCCTGCCGATGAACGAGACCTACTGGACCGGCTGGCCGACCCAGGACGATCCCGTACATCAACCCGGCACACTTCCACCTGACCTTCCAGATGGTCATGCACCGGCTCTCCCAGGCGGCCGCCGCCTCGTAGCACGGATTCTGAGCTCATTGTCACGCGCGGAGGCAATCGGCCGATTCGCTCCTGCGGCGTCTCCACCCCCTAGCAGGTATCGGTTATGACTCTCTCCTATGCCCTGAGACGGTTCGGCATGTTCTTGCTGGTCATCTGGCTGGCAGCGACGGTGAACTTCTTCCTTCCGCGGCTGGGCGGAGGCGATCCGGTTCGCCAGAAGATGGCGCAAACCGCGGCGCTCGGCGGGAATGTCCAAGTCGGCATGGACGAGGTGGTCGCCGAATACAACAAAAAATTCGGGCTCGATACGCCACTCTGGAAGCAATATCTCAACTATCTGTGGGACCTTCTCCACTTTGATTTCAACTATTCGATTGCCAATTATCCCGCCCGCGTCATCGACATCATTGGCGAGGCGCTGCCCTGGACCATTGGGCTTGCTGATCACCACGACCTTTTTCTCCTGGATTCTCGGCAGCCATCCTGGGAGCCTTTATGGGCTGGCCACGCTCGCCGAAATTCCTCGCATTCCTCATGCCGCCCTTGCTCTCCCTGAACGCGATTCCGTTCTTCTTGCTCGGGCTGATCCTGATTTATCTCTTCGCATTCCGATTTCCCTGGTTCCCGACCACCGGCGGGTTTTACGCCGGCACCTTTCCCGCGTGGACGTTCGACTTTGGCATCAATGTCTTCAAGCATTCCGTGCTTCCCGCGCTCTCGATCATCCTGGTTTCGATCGGCGGATGGGCGTTGACCATGCGCTCGATGATCGTTACCACCACGGGCGAAGATTTTGTCACCTTCGCTGACGCCAAAGGTCTCAAGAACAGGACGATCTTCATGCGCTACGCCATCCGCAACGCGCTGCTGCCGCAGGCGACCGCACTGGCGTTGGTGCTCGGTCAGATGATTGCCGGCACGGTGCTGGTGGAAGTCGTCTTCTCCGTACCCCGGCATCGGCACCACGCTCTTCAATGCCATTCGGGGCTCCGACTACACCCTCATCCAGGGGATCGTCTTCTTCCTGATTCTCTCGATCGCGCTTGCGACGCTGATTCTCGACCTGCATCTACCCGTTGCTCGATCCGCGTATTACCTACACAAAGGCTTGATCCGTGAGTCTTGCACGTCGGTCAGCAGACATCACCACTCGACGGCCCCGGTGTCGTGATGCCCGCATCACCCGGCCGAGGCGTCGCTCACCTTGGGCTATCTGCGGCGCAATCGGTCGCTGCTGGTTGGACTTGGATTGCTCGGGGCGCTCATGCTCTTTCGTGATCATTGGTCACCTGACTGTCGACGTTAGCGAATCTGCTCCCGATGTCGGCTGGCAGCCTCAGAATCTCCCTCGTGGGCGCTTCCATTTGGCAGTGACAAGCAGGGACGCAATCTTTACGCCGTGATGGTCGAAGGCACCCCGCTGACATTACGGCTTGGTCTGATTGCCGGGTTCATCGGACTCTTCGTCGGCTCAATCGTCGGCTTCATTGCCGGGTACTACGGCGGCTGGGTGGACGCATTTCTACGAGTCGTCATCGACGTCGGGCTGACCATACCGGCGCTCGCTGATTCTGATCATTCTGGCGATGCGCTCCAGCGCAGGCATGACGGTCAACCAGATGACGTTCGCTATTGCCTGTTTAGCGTGGCTCTATCCGGCGCGTATCGTGCGCGCGCAGGTGCTTACCCTGAAAGAACGCAGCTACGTGCAGCTCGCCAAGCTTTCCGGTATGAGCGGACGCGAGGTGATCTGCGAAGGAACTGCTGCCAAACCTGTTGCCCTATCTGGTGGCCGGGTCTGGTTGGTTCGATCTCGGCAGCGGTGCTCGCCGCGATTGGTCTCGAACTGCTGGGTCTGGGTCCGTTCGAGGCGCCGACGCTGGGCATGACGCTCTACTGGGTGAACTACAACGCCGCCATCATCAATGGCTGGTGGTGGTGGTGGATCCCGCCGATCCTGATCATCGCGATACTCTTCACCGGACTCTTCCTGACGGCGGTCGGGCTGGACGAGCTAGCGAATCCGCGCTTGCGGAATCAGGTGTAAGACGAAAGTCCCAGGTCAGTTTGCGCGGTATCGAACAGGACGCCAATAGCGCCAGGATCGAACTCGCTTCTGGATCACGATGCTGGACGCCATGCGAAGACCTGTACTGACGTACCCGGGCGAACCTCGATCTCCTCTGTCGGAGTAAAGTCTTCACTGGTGTAGTACGCCACCAGACGCCGATCGCCACCTGACCAGCAATCGACGCGCAGGAGACCAACCCCTTCTGACACGGTGAGCTCCCGCGCGAGCTCGATCAAGCGGTGGCCGATCTTCTTTCCGCGATGCGCTGGTGACGCGATGAGGAGCTTGAGATAGCGTTCCGGTTCCTCGATCGTTGGTACGTACGGCATGGGATGGTCGGTCACCACGCTCGCGCCAACGACTTCGTCATCGATTTCGGCAATGGTCACGACGCCATTTGCCAGCAGATCACGAACGAACTCGACCAACTTTGGGTTTTCGGAGAATGGGTCGCTGCCCCACTGGTCCGAGCGGCCGTGTGCGACAAGCCACGCCACATTGGCATCGAAGAGCGCCAGTACGACATCGGTGTCGGCGACCGACCCTGTTCTGAACTGCACCACTGACATCCTCCCGCTTGGTCGTATGGTGCCGAGCGACGCGCGTTGGGATCAGCTCGTGGTGGGCACTGCCGATCGTCATTAGCGTGGTGCTCTTCACCAGAGTGATCCTGTTAGCGTCGACTAATGCACGGGGCATCGAGAGTGACGCTACTTTATGGCGATGCGTCGTGCGACGTCTTCATTTTCGTAGCGTCGCAAGCACTGCGAACGGGTGGAGCAAATTGGTACTCCCAGCCCGGATGCCAAACAAATTCACCACCCGCCAACGTGCGCAAATCAACACCCACGAGTGCATGCTCCAAGGCCCAACGAGTCGCACTGTGCCCAACGATAAGGATGCGTTGTTCATCCCAGCGTGACGGTAAATCTCCCAGGAATCCAACGACACGCGCGACTGCTTCTGACCAACTTTCCCCGCCGGGATACGGACGATCGATATATCGGATTCGGTCACGAAAATGCTGCTCAGCGGGCGAACCATTGAGGGTGCCATAGTCGCATTCCCGCAGCCGCCAATCGAGCAGTACCGGCATATCCTGACCTGCGAAGGCAATTTCTACCGTTTGTCGAGCTCGGAGCAAATCAGAGCTGAACACGGCGGCGATATCGTCATCGCGCCGCCGATCCCCAAGCTGACGAGCCAATAAACGGCCACGATCCGACAGAGGTACGTCGATCCAACCTGAGGCTACTCCGAGCTCGTTGTCTTTGCTAATCGAATGCGTCTCGAACACGATCGTGATCACATCTGCCAGCGTACAAGATCCCCCATTCACATGGTGGAAGCGCATATAGCCAGAAACGTCTTAGTCCGGTGTGTCGACCAGAGAATTCTGGTGCGACTCAAGGTTGACCAGCGGAGTAGCGAAAATGGCGTCGAATCCCGGTTGGCATCGAAGAGCGCTAGTACGGCATCAGTGTCCTCGCTCGCATCCTTTCCTGAACTGCACCACTGACATCCTCCGCGTCAGTGGCATGGTACAGCGCGTGGCGCGGAGATTTTCCCTATCCGCGTAACCGTATTTCAAAACGAGTAAAATGCGATCTTCACCACAATTTACCAGTCGAGCTTCCATCCTCCAGCACATAGATCAAGGAGTACTCGAATGACTGGACCACTGATGAATTCAACGCCTGCTCCTCGCAAGTGGAAATCCCGCCGCGTGTTGCTCAAGAGCGCACTGGCGCTTATTGGGGTGGCCGCGGTCGTCGAAATAGGCTTCGGTGACGTCGAGTCGGCCCGCCGCGGTTTCAGCGGCCCGCAGTTCGGACCTTCGGAAACCCCAATCCCCACGGCGACTCATACCTCTACGCCGACCTCGGTTCCGCCTTCCTTAACGCCTACTGATACCTTCACGCCAACTCAAGTGCCACCTTCGTTGACGCCCACCGATACCTTCACGCCAACCCCAGGTACCACCTTCGTTGACTCCCACGGACACATTTACGCCGACCGAAGTGCCGCCTTCGTTGACACCGACCGAGACTTTCACACCAACTGAGGTGCCAGTCTAGGCAACACGGACCGGTATCCCTACCCCGCTGCCCAACAAGTGCCACCTCTGGCAACGGAATGTGGGACTGCTAAAGATGAGCGAGTATGGCGTTTGCCATCGCTGCAAGCTGATTGAGTCGTTCCTGGGTGAACACGTCCCCAACGGGTCGCAGGGTTGCTCCGCCTGATAGCTGACGGACGCCGGTGACCTGCGCATTGCCCACGGTAGTGAGGCGAATCAGGGGAGTCGCGCGCTTCATCTGGACAGACCGCGGGTGCAATCAGACCACGCTCTTCCATGCAGCGTCATTGATGTGAAAGCCGATACTGGTTGACGTATCAACCATGGAGCCGCATGCATGCCCTATTACGGACACCGTCTTTTCTTTGGAACCCTGCTGGATCCTGTCGCTGACCAACCAGAGCGGACAGTCGAGCTGGCGCGACTGAGTGAATCGCTCGGCTATGACGCGGTCGTGCTGCGGGACGATCCTGCCGGTGACCGACTGGATGCCTGGACCACTCTCACCTGGATCGCCGGGCGAGACCGAGCGGATCTGGCTCGTCGCTCTGGTGGAACGCCTGCACCGGCGGCTTCCGACCGTGATCGGCCGTCAGATTGCGAGTCTGGATCTGCTCAGCAACGGCCGCGCCGAGCTGGCGTTCGGAACGGTCACGTCGTTGAATGAGATCGAGGCGCTGGAAGAGGCGATCGATATCGTCCGCGCCATCCTGGACGTGAGCGACCCGGGCACAGTGGCGATCGACGGGCGGCATTTCCCCGTCATGGGTGCGCAGCGCGGCCCGCTTCCGCTCCACACCATTCCCATCTGGCTTTCCGGAATCGCGTTGCCGGTGCTGGAGCTGGCGGGCCAGACGGCGGATGGCTGGATCGGCACGCCGCAGAGCTTCCGCTGGCGAACGCGGTGCTCGATGCAAGCGCCATCGCGCGCCGGACGCGATCCGAGCGAGATTAGCCGCATCGTGGTTGTGCAAGGAGACGAGGCGCTGCTCCCGCTGGTGCTGGAAGAGGGCGCGGGGATCTTCCTGCTCGATTCGAACGATCCGGACGTCATCGAACGCTTTGCTACCGAGACGATTCCCGACGCTGCGGGCTGCGGTCGAAGAAGCGCGTGCGGGGTTGCCACCAGTGATTCCGATGAAACCGGCGCGCATGCGCGCGAAGCGGCGGGAGGGTATCGACTATGATCGATATCCCAGACGCATTGCAGGCGCATGCGGTCGAGCCAGGCGATGCCGGCTATGCACGGCTGCGCTCGAACTACATGCGGGGCGGCTCACCAGGACTGATCCTGCAACCCGGCACTCCGGAAGAGGTCGCCGAAGCGATTGCCTACGCGCAACGAGCACCGCGATCTGCCACTTTCGGTGCGTAGCCGGGGACACGGGATCAGCGGCCGTTCGACCAACGACGGCGGATTGATCATCGATCTGCGGCGCATGAACCAGATCGAGATTTTGGACGAAGCGACCCGGCGTATCCGAGTCGCACCCGGGCGCACGCTGGATGGATGTCGCGGCGGCGATCGAGCCGTATGGCTGGGCACTGAGCTCGGGTGACTACGGCGGCGTGGGCGTTGGCGGATTAGCGACAGCCGGCGGGGTCGGCTGGCTGGTGCGTGAGCATGGGCTGACCATCGACCACCTGCGCAAAGCACAGATCGTGCTGGCCGACGGCTCGATCCTCGACGCCAGCGAAACCGAGCATCCCGATCTCTTCTGGGCGATTCGGGGCGCCGGGGCGAATATGGGGATCGTGACCAGCTTCGAGTTCGAGGTCGATCCGATCGGCGAGGTCGGCTGGGCGCAATTGATACTCGACGCCAGCGATATTCCTGCCTTCCTGCAAGCCTGGGGGAACTGGATCGAAAACAGCCCACGCGACACCACCAGCTTCATGATCATGGGGCAGCAACGAAATGCGAAGCAGATGTACGCCCATGTGCTGACCGTGGTCGATTCACCTGATCCGGAGACCATCGTGAGCCGGTTGCAACCCTTGGCCGATGTGGCACGGGTGTTGCAACAACGCATCGCGATTACCAGCTATGCGGATGTGATGGCCAATGCCAGCGACCACTATCACCAGGGAGCAGGCGATCCAGCGGTACGCTCCGGCTTGCTCAACCACATCACCCCTGAATTCGCTGAAGACGCCAAACGGCTGATCGAAGGGGGTGGATCGTATTTCTTCCAGATCCGCTCGATGGGCGGCGCAGTGGCTGATGTGCCGCCAGACGCGACTGCCTTTCCAAACCGTTCGGCCAACTTCTCGGTCGTGGCCTTCGGTCCCTCCCAGACGCGCCTGAACACCTTCTGGGACGAGATGAATCCGCACTTCGACGGACTCTATCTCAGCTTCGAAACCGATACCCGCCCCGAGCGGTTGCTGGAAGCTTTCCCAGAACCTGCGCTCAGCAAGCTGCGCGCGCTGAAAGCAACCTATGACCCAACCAATCTCTTCCGCGACAACTTCAATGTCGGCGCAATCGATACCGCGTTGGAAGGCGTGAGTCGATGACACGATCTCACCCTCATCCATTCCCCCAATCCCCCTTCCTTCTCCCAATATTGGGAGAAGGAAGGGGGGCTCACGACAAATGCCTGACCGCGCGCCCCCGGATGAGCGAGGGAAGGTTCATTCAATGACCAGCTACGGACATGATTTGCAATTCGGTGTGTTCGCCACTCCGATGGCCGAACCAGCGCAGCACGCCGCTGAGCTGGCGGTAGTAGCGGAAGCGGCCGGACTCGACCTGATCACCTTTCAGGATCACCCGTACAACCCGCAGTTTCTCGATACCTGGACCTTGATCGCCTATGCGGCCTCGATGACGGAAAAGATTCGCCTGTCGGGGAACGTGCTCAACCTGCCATTGCGCGATCCAGTCCACCTTGCGCGGGCGACCGCGACTCTGGATCGTTTGAGCGGCGGACGGATCGAGCTCGGCATTGGCGCGGGCGCGTTTTGGGATGGCATTGGCGCGATGGGCGGCAGGAAGCTCACTGCCGGACAGTCGATCGAGGCGCTGGCGGAGGGAATCGAGCTGATCCGCGAAATCTGGAAGGCGGACGAACCGACCTCGGTTTCATCGGACGGCCCGCATTACCGCATCGAGGCCATCCCGCGCGGACCCGCTCCGGCACATGACATCGGCATTTGGGTCGGTGCGTACAAGCCACGCATTTTGCGATTGACCGGGCGGCTGGCCAACGGTTGGCTCCCGAGCTTGGGGTACCTCCCCGAAGGTCCCGCCAGCATGACAGCGATGAATGCTGAGATCGACGCGGCCGCCATAGCGGCGGGGCGCCAGCCGTCCGACATTCGTCGCATGCTCAATATCAATGGGCAATTTCTGCAACAGGAACGCGGGCTTTTCCAGGGTCCAGCAGAAACCTGGGCGCGGCAGATTATTGAGCTGAACCGCGACTACGGCGTCTCGACGTTCATCCTTGCAAGCGACGACCCGCAAAGCAGCGCGCTCTTTGGAACGGTGGTCGCGCCGATGGCGCGTGAGTTCGTCGAGGCGCAAGCGACCCCTGGCTAGTCACGCCTCGAGATTTCTCGCCATGGACATCGAACGACTGTTCGCTACCCGCACTCCTTGCATCACCGTGCGAGCGGCGAAAGCCATGTGACGCCCTGACGGATATCCATAGCGCGGCCGAGCGTCCCCGCTAATCCGCCCATGGGGTGAGGTAGAGGCAGTAGGGCAGGAGTCCTGATCGGTTGTTGGTTCCGAAGCTTGCGAAAACTCACAGAGTTGGGCCGGAACTGGTACGTTCTGATAGTGCGAGCGAACGAGTAGCGAACGCTGCTTCCCGCCGCAACGTGGGTTTTGATGAGCTTACGGGCTCAATTAGCTCCTGGGAAAGGACGGCATCGACCATGTCGATTTCCACAAATGGTCTCGTTGGGCTGCTTCTCGTCATATTCCTGATTCTGGGTATCGTTTACTTTGCTCGACGAACCTAGAACGACTCGTTCACCGACCCCGTCGGGAGAAACGCCAGATCGATCGGTGGAAATAGAGAGCGTCAAGAAATAGGAAGTGGGCCGGGCGCTATGCTCGGCCCACTTTGAATGAGGCGTAACCAGGTGCTGTATTCGCATTGCGAGCAGAATGACGGAAGTTGACAGAAGGTGTCCTGGGTGGGAATATTCCTCCCTATTTTTGAAAAACTGACGCCACTGTGCACCGCTCGCTCCTCTTTTACGTGGCCCAGGACGCACATGTCGTCTGTCGCGCGAGAGGCAAACCGCGATGACTCGACCTGACCAGGCGTCGGAGTTCACCCCGATCACGACAGTGGCTGTCGTCGGCGCGGGGTTTATGGGAGCTCAGCTGGCGCTGCACATTGCCATCCATGGATTCACGGTCGCGGTCGTCGACCAGTCAGCGGACGCCCTTACGCGAATGCGCCGGGGGCACGAGGAAGAACTCGACCGGCGTCTCGCAGCGGGAGAGCTTTCCGGAACTGAGCGTACGGCCGCATTGGAACGCATCAGTGCCTCCACCGCGTTGGCGGAGAGTGTCGGAGGCGTCGATCTTGTGATCGAGTCGGTGCCGGAACGGCTCGATCTCAAGCGGACGGTGTTCGGTGAGCTCGATCGAGTCTGCGCGCCTCGCACGATTCTGGCGACGAACAGCTCGTCGTTTCGGGCTTCGCAAATCGAGGACGCAACGGGGCGACCGGACCGCGTGCTGAACACGCATTTCTACCCGCCCGTTTGGCAGCGGCCGATGGTCGAACTGATGCGAGGGAGCACAACCTCGGACGAGACGGTTGGACGCGTCGCGCAATTCGCGCGATCGATTGGTATGACCCCGTTGATGGTGCAAAAGGAGAGCACCGGGTTCCTCTTCAATCGGGTCTGGCGGTCGATCAAACGGGAGACGCTCCATCTGGTCGATGCAGGGGTCGGGTCCGTGGACGATGTCGACCGGGCCTGGATGATTAGCATGGGGATGCCGATTGGGCCATTCGGATTGATGGACATGGTTGGCCTGGACGTGGTGCTCGACATCGAGCAGGTCTATTACGCTGAGTCGGGCGAGCCGCGCGACGCCCCGCCTCGGCTGCTGACCGACAAGGTAGCCGCAGGGGAACTGGGAACGAAGACGGCGCATGGTTTCTACCGCTACCCGCATCCGGCCTACCAGGATCCGGCCTGGTTGCGAGGCGATTCCGACAAATCATCTGGATCCGATTCGAAAAAGGAATAAAGTGATGAGTGCGCCTTCGCTGATTGGGACGTGGAAACTCCTGTCGTTCAGCGTCCGGGATGGCGAGGGTCGCACCATCTATCTTTTCGGTCGGGATCACAGCTGAACTTGAATTCGCCGCGGTCGCTGAGCGACCGCGGCGAACTCGCGGGGCTGGCTGGGATTGACAGCATGTAGCCAACCGAACTGAATAGGCATCAACTGCGGCAGAAGCTCTGGCGACGGAAAGGGTTTTGTCTCGATGTTCGTTTACATGCGGGCAACCTCAGCCAAATAGAAATCTCGATTGAGCGGATTGGGGCCGGAGCGGGCGCGTTCCGGGGGCAGTCCATCGACCGGTTGATATCCGGCATGAGTGGTGAACCAGGCGCCCTCGCCGCGGGTGAGTCGAGTCAAATGTTGCTCGACGCCACGCTCCTCTGCTGTCGGAATGATGCAGGCGAATCTGGCGGAGTTCTCCGTCGCCGAATATCTGCTCGATCGTTCCGCGTGAGGTCGCCAACAGCTTGACCACCCCGCTGACCGCATCGACTGGCAGCTCGATCTCCAGCCGCTCGACCGGTTCGCATACTGTCGTGCCGGCCTGGCGGAGCGCATCGAACAAGAGCAACGGGGCAAGCTTGCGGAAGTCGCTCGCCACCGTGACCGGCGACCAATATGCAAGCGAATGCAGGGTGATCACACAGTCGGTCACCTGCCAGCCGTGCAATCCGTGTGCCAGCCATTCGAAAATGGTTTCTTCGATCGCCCGATAAAACGCAGGTGGCAATGCGCCAAGCTCGCGTTCGTAGCGAATGCCACTTTTGAGGGGACCCGCTTCGACCCGAATCCCCATTCCGGCTGCAAATGGGTTCTCTGCAGTGCCAATGATTTCGACCGCGTCGCCGGAACCGATCACCCGTTCGATACACACGATGCGGCTTGGGCCGAAAGTTGCCGCCACGCCGTAGTCGCGCAGCAGGTTTTCCGTCAGCACTTCTTTTTGCACTTCTCCAAAAAGCGAGACGGCCAGCCCATCCGCCGTCACCCGCAGGCCTATGAGCGGGTCCTGCTCAGCAAGTTGATCGAGCGCGGCATGGAGCGCGTTCCCTTGCACGGGATCGACCGGCATGACAATGCTTTCGAATGACGGAGTGGGAAAGGCCCAATCGCAACGGTCATCCTCGCGCCACTCCGGTTCGCCGATCCAATCGTCGATACGGGCGGTACGGAGCCCGTGCAACACCGCGATCTCGCCAGCCCGAGCGCAATCGGTCGGAACCATCATGCCGCCGGCGAAACGGTCGATCGCCACAATCCGCTCGTCCGAGTGCTCCCCGTTTCCGGCACTGTCCCGACGGTTGAGGACGATGTGCTGACGAGGCGCAAGCGTCCCGGCCAGGATACGAGCGTAGGCGAGTTTTTCACCCCGATTGGTGCGGACGATCTTGAAGATTCGCGCACTGGCCGGGCCAACGGCACAGCGTTCCCGCGGAGTCAGCCATTGTTCGATACCGCTCACGAGTTCGCACACACCGACCCCGGTCCGCGCCGATCCGCAAAGGAGGGCGGAGATCTCGCCAAGCCCAATCTTCTCCCGCAACTCGTCTTGCAGAAAGCGTGCATCGATTTCACCGCCATTGCGGTCGAACTCAACGATGACACGATCGTCCAGCTCGGCCAGAATGTCGATAACAGGGATGCGGAACTCATCATCGGACCAGTCGATTGGCGCGATAGAGACCTCGGATTGGCCCGCCCCGACGGCACGATTCAGCGGAACCACCCGGAGTTGGAGTTTGCGCCGGATATCATCCAACACCGTTTCTGGCCGGGCGCCCATACGGTCGATTTTGTTAATGAACAGAAATATTGGGCGCCCTGCGGCGCGAATGGCTCGGGCCAGCTTCACGGTTTGCGGCTGCACGCCTTCCACCGCGGAAATAACCAGCACGACTGCATCGAGTACGCGCAGCGAGCGTTCGACTTCGGCTACGAAATCGGCATGCCCGGGGGTATCGATGAGGTCGATTTCGAGATCGTTCCGGCGAAACGCGGCAACGGCAGACTTGATGGTGATGCCGCGTGAGCGTTCCAGGTCGAGCGTATCGGTTTGGGTGGTACCTCTATCGACACTTCCGAGCGTGGTTATGACCCCGGTTTCGTAGAGGATGCGTTCGGTAAGGGAGGTTTTACCGGCGTCGACATGCGCCAGGATTCCAATGGTGACGATCGCCATGCGTTTCCATTTCGTTGAAGACCTTCCGGACTGCTGGACTCTTCAACGACTGGCGCATTGGCGTCTCCTTCCTTAGGATGCTGGCGAACTGACACCCGGCAGCGATTCGGAAACGTGGGTGGCGACGGAGGTTTCCGCGCCTGGAATCTATCGTAGCAAACGACCACAACCGGCGAGGAGCTTGTGGTTCGATTGCGCAAACGCATGGGCTTGCGCAGACGGCAAGTTCACCTGGTTGTGCTACCGATCATTCGTGGCCGGGACCGTTTCACCGCATAGGTCATAAGCATTAGAATGCGAAACCGACTAAGGTTGGCGCGACATGATTGAAATTCCCCGGTTAGACGCTGACCTGTCGAACAGAACGTCGCTCCTGTGAGCGGTATCACCCCAGCTTCCGCGGGTTCCCCGAGCCAAGCCGCGCGTCGTCGCCGAAACGTAGCCCGGCGCTGCTCTGCATGACCCGGAGGATTCTTCGAAGCCGCCGGATACTCCTCTTCGCATTCGCCTTTTCGATCATGGGCGACCCGGTCTCATCGGTTGCCTATGCGCTTGAGGCTGCCCTGCGCGCGTTGAATGGGGATCTCCGTCTCCTGCTGCCAACAATGTTCTTGGTGGTTGGCGTGGTGGCGCTGGTCACCGTCAACTACCACATGCTCATCGAGCGATTCCCCGAAGGCGGCGGAGCCGCTGCTGCAGTCGGAGCCGCGTTTAGCGACCCCTGGGCATTCCTGCCAATTGGCGCGTTGATCGTCGACTTCTGCCTGACCATATCGATCAGCATCGCCGCGGCCACTTCGGCCATCATCGCGGATGTCTCCCAGTTGAGCTCCTGGCGCATCCCGCTCGCACTTGTGCTGCTCTTGATCGTAGCTGGGGGATCCTGCCTCGGCCATGGCGGACGGTTTGCATTCGCGATCATGACGGTGCTCTTTCTGATAGTGGCACTCGTCGTGCTGGTCCACGGATTTATCAATCCAAGCGAGGGCGTGGGACCCCCAATTGTGGCGTCGCCGGGTCACTCACCGTTGATCGCCATCCTGCTGGCGTTTCCGGTTGCGATGGCGCTCGCCACCGGCGTCGAGGCGCCTTCCTCTGCCATTGCGCAACTGGGGCAGCTCGACAATCGGGGGCGCCGCTTTTTTGGCCAGACGACGCTTTGGTTGACGTTGGGGATCGTCGGCACACTGACACTCTCGCTAACCGTGCTGGCTCTCCGGCTGAACGTGGGAATTCCGCCGGCAGATTCAACCCAGATAGCCGAAATTGCGCGACGGTCCGTGGGTGACGGAACCATCTTCACGCTCTTTCAGCTAACGAGCGCACTCCTGCTGCTGGCAGCGGCGAGCTCGTCGTTCCAGGCTGGTCCTGGTCTCCTGAAAGCGCTCGCTGGTGACACAGCAATCTTGCCGTCGCCACTGGCCCGCGTGAACCGATTCCATGCACCCATTCTTGGCGTGGTCTTCTTTGCCATCACGTCGGCCATCAGCCTGATCCTGGCAGGTGGAAAAGACCAGGAGCTGGTGCTCTTCTATGCAGTTGCGGTCTTTCTTTCGTTTCTCGGTGGCTTGATTGCCATGGCGGCATTTGCCTATCGAGACGGCCGCCGCCTGCTGATCGCAGTCAATCTGATTGGTGCTGGCGTGATTGCCTTCGTCCTGTTGCTCAATCTCACGCGTGGTTACCCGCTGGTCTCTCTCGCCGCCAGCCTCCTGGTCTCCGGACTGCTCTATGCCCTCTGGGTAAGAGCCGGTCGCCCCTCAGGTGTGTCCGATGTCGAAGCAGAAGCCGCTGCGGAGGAATAACCAACCCTCTGCCAAATACCCCGCTAGGCCGGCGTCATCGCTGGGAAGTTTCAGGTGCCGTCATGCACCTTACTATGCGTGCGATAGAGACACGCCAGCTGATTCCACCTATACAGGATTCCGGTTTGCGGAACGTTTCACACCGCGTTTGTCTCGGCGCCGAATCGAGAAGCGAACAACTATTTCTGCGCGTTCAACCCTGGCGATGGGAGTGCAACTCCCTGGGATACCCAGGAGTCTTCGAGCGCCACGATGACGAGCGCACGACGCTGCAGTTCGTCCGCCTTGTCGATCTTTTCTAGCAAACCCACCAGCGGGCTGGCGTCCGGGCTGGCTTCGTCCCCGCCGGGTAACACATCTCCAGCGACAGCGTCGTGCAGGTCGGCTAGCGGATTTGACGATTCAGAGAGGCGCGGACCCGCCGCCAACAAAAGAAGCAGTTCGTTCTCGGTCAGCTCGCTCGCGTCGAGCGCCTGTTGCAATGCGGGAAGCTCGGATTCCGATGGAAACAACTCGCGATGGATCATCGGTAAAATCCCTCCAGTGATTCGATAACGAACGATCGCGGAACTACAAGGAGGACGGTCCTGGACTCGACCGTAGAGACCGGCAATGGAGTCGCTTGTCCCGACGCGGGAGACGCGATCGGTCTCTTTTTAGTCTAGCGAAACTCCAGGGATTGCACCGATTTGCTGGTGCCTCGAAGACGAAACAACGCTTCGCCTCGATGTGACTCCAGACTAGCAAGCACCCCGAACGCTGAGCACCGGTGAAGGTGTTCGCTGATCTTCCAGGCCAGCCTGCTGGGGCTCCGGAGCGGTGAGTTGCCAGGGCCGCGCGCCTCATGGGAAATAGAAGTTAGCTTTGGACCGTCTTTCAATCCGCGGCGGACGCCACAGGACCTTGCGTTGCTTCCAGCACCTCGTCCAAACCTCGTTCCCCGAAAGTGAGATTGTCTTTGTCAGGGAAGCAGGAGGCCGCGCCCCTCAGCTAGGTGCACGAGCAGGGTACCCGCTGGCGGAAAATGACTACAACGCACAGAGAACGGAGAGCAATCCGGTTCGAAGGACGCCCCAGCATAGGCTGTTGCCGAAAAATGGAAGGGTCGTCCGAAGATCATCGTTCCGAATTGATTAACGGACGGGTGGTTCGACTCCACCCACCTCCATCAAAACTCGCCAAAGCAACAGAGATCGGCCCACTGTGTATGCGCGCAGGACTGGCAGGTTCGGGCGCAGTTCAGACTTTGGTATGCGGGCGGAGTTCCGTAGGTCGTGGAGCAGGACGCAGGCAGCCCGCCGCCATCAATGGCAACGTAACGGCGGAACATTACGAAAATCTGAACCGCACCCCGAAATCGAACACCCCTTGACAATGACAGAACATATGTTCTATACTGAGATCAAGCGGCACGTTTGGCAACGAGCGCGGGCCTGGGCAGCAGATCATCGTGCCCGGGCTGGTTACCCGTCATCCACACTCGGTGCTGGATCCCGGCTCTGCAGAGCGTCACGGTCGATCCCACCGCCTAATCGATTACTTCCCTATGTTGCTACCCACCGTCGTCCCGCACTCAGCCTCAGAGAGGTTTTGTCGTGAGCCCCTGGTTCAGCCCGATGCACCCTTCGTATTCCCACCGTTCACGGTAGAGCTTCAATCCGCGGCGGTGCCACTGATCCCTGCGTCGCCTCCAGCACCTCGTCCAAACCTCGTTCCCCGAGAGTGGGATTGTCCCGGTAGAGGAAGCAGGAGACGGCGCGGCCCTCGTCGGTACGGAAGAGCGGCGGTGCTTCCTGTCGGCAGATGTCCATCACATGCGGGCAGCGGTTAGCGAAGCGGCATCCCTGGCTGGGGACCGATGAGACCGACTGGGTTTCGTCGTCCAGTTTTTCCTTTTCCCAGGTCTGGGTCGTGTCGATCACCGGGATCGAGTCGATCAGGAGCTGGGTATAGGGATGCAGTGGGTTGCGCACCACCAGATCGACATCCCCCACCTCGGCCACGTCACCCCGATAGAGCACCAGAATGTTCTTGCTGATCTGATAAGCGGTCGTGAGGTCGTGGGTGATGTAGAGCATGGAGATACCGAAGTCGTCATGCAGCTTGCGCAGGCTTTCCAGAATGGTGGCGCGCAGTGACGCGTCCACCATGGAAACCGGTTCGTCTGCGACGATCATCCGGGGGCGAATCAAGAGTGCCCGGGCAACCATGATGCGCTGCCGCTGACCGCCGGAGAGCTGGTGCGGATGACGCCCCAGGGTATCGTCCGGGCGCAAACCGACCGCGTTCAGTGTCTCTTCTATAAGGATCTGCGCCTGTGCCGCATTCTTGGCCAACTTGAACTTTTCGATCGGCACCTTGAGGACGTGGTCTACCTTATAGAATGGGTTATAGACCTCGTATGGATCCTGCATGATGGTCTGCACGTCGCGCAGAAACTGGAGACGGGCGTTCTTCGACAGCTTTTTGATGTTGGTTCCCCGGTAGAGGACTTCGCCACTGGTGGGCGCAGCCAACCCAAGCAGCAGCCGCACCAGCGTCGTCTTGCCGGAACCCGATTCGCCCACCACCGCAGTGATCGTTGGTGGCGCCTCGTGCACGGTCATGCTGAAATCGTTCAGCGCGACAGTGCCCTGCTTCTGTTTCCCGGTAATGGTTTTACCGCCAAAAATCTTGCTGGCGTGGCGAATCTCCAGGAGCGCGGTCATCGGGGTCCTCCTCAATACAGATGGCACGAAACCAGCCGGTTCGGCCGTACTTCGCGCAGGAGTGGCGCTTCTACTTCGCAGCGTTCGAAAGCGAAGGGGCAGCGCGGCCGGAAGGGGCACCCCGGTGGCCGCTCCAGCAATGATGGCGGCAGTCCGGGGATGCCTTTCAGGGCTCCCTTATGCTCGATCGAGGGGAGACTGTTGATGAGGAGCTGGCTGTAGGGATGCAGCGGATCGCGGAAAAGATCGGCCGATTGCGACAGCTCGGCGAATTCGCCCGCGTACATGATCCCGACCCGGTCGGCCACCTGCGCCATCAGGCCCATGTCGTGACCGATCAGGAGCACCGAAGCGCCCAGGTCTTCCTGCACCTTGATGAGGGTATCCATGACCTGCCGCTGCACGACCACATCGAGCGCGCTGGTTGGTTCGTCAGCGATGATCAGCTTGGGTCGCAAACTGATGGCGATGGCGATGCACACGCGTTGCTTCATACCACCGCTGAGCTCATGCGGATACATGCCGGCAACTTCTTTGCGCAGACCGACACTCTCCAACAGCTCGAAGACCCGGGCGTTCATCTGCTTGTCGGTCAACCCGACATCGTGATCTTTCATACCGTCGATGAGCTGCGGTTTGATTCTGACCACCGGATTGAGCGAGTTCATGGCGCCCTGGGCCACCAATGCGATTTTGTCGAGCCGCATGCTGCGCATCTGCTCTTCGGAGAGCCGAAGCAGATCGGTGCCATCGAGGATGACTTCGCCGGCTTCGATGCGGCCGGGCGGTTTGATCATGCGCAGGAGTGCCAACGCAATGGTCGATTTTCCCGAGCCTGATTCGCCAACCAGCCCGAGCCGCTCGTGAGCGCGAATATCGAAGCTGACATTCTCGACGGCTTTCACCGGGCCGCGGGAGGTGTGGTAGTAAACCGAGAGACCGTTGACCGACAGCACCGGCACAGTTTCCATGCGCTTGGTCGTCTGGAAATCTTCGACCGTGTTCACTCGCGTTGGTGTCCTTTGAATTTCCGCCGATCGCTCGTGGATCGACAAGTGCGTTCTCTGCCTGGCAAGGATTGCCGGATTCGGTGACGTACCGAATCATACAGGCTTGCGATTGCGCGGGCGCACCGGGCCATGCATGATGACGCGGGATCGTTCTGTCGCGGTGAGGGCCCCGTCGCGGGTAGACCCGTGTCAAGAGCAAATGGCTGAATCGGTAGTCTTCGGCTCAGGTCCCGGCCATCGCTCAGCAGGTCACTGGCCGCGTGATGCAACAAATGAGTTTGAGGAGACAAACACCATGCCGCGACCGTTAAAGGTGGGAGTGCTCCTCCCGGATACCGAGAATCAGATGAACGGGGCATCGGCCGGCTGGACCGATCTGGCAGCGTTGACGCGTACTGCGGAGGCGGTAGGGTTCGATTCCGTCTGGGTAACCGACCATTTGATCCACCGGGCGGACCAGCCGCTCGATTCCCCGGTGGTGATTGGCGGGGATCTGCGCGAGTTGGAAGGACCGTGGGAATGCTGGTCGCTGCTTTCCGCGATCGCGGCGATCACGGATCGAGTCGAGATCGGCACGCTGGTGATCTGTAACTCCTTCCGCAATCCTGCTTTGCTGGCCAAGATGGCCGATACCGTCGAGGAAATCAGCGGCGGGCGGCTGATTCTCGGGCTTGGCGCTGGCTGGAATGAGCCGGAATACCGCGCCTTCGGCTATCCCTTCGATCACCGGGTCGACCGGTTCGAAGAAGGGATCGAAATCACCACGTCTCTCCTCCGCACCAGCCATTGTGATTTCGATGGCCGCTGGTACCAGATCGAGGATTGCGAGCTGCGGCCGCGCGGACCACGCCCCGAGGGCCCGCCGATCGTCATTGGCACCGCCGGCGAGCGCATGCTCGGCATCACGGCGAAGTACGCGGATGGCTGGAACACCTGGTTCTCGCAAACCGGCAACGATCTGGAGAACTTGAAGTCGCTGATGCAACGGGTGGATGCCGCCTGCGAGGCTGAAGGCCGCGATCCAAAGACGCTCTCCCGCTCATCGGCAGTCAAGGTCGAGATCGGCCCGCATACGCCATCGACGATGTCGGTCGATCCGCTCACTGGCGGTCCAGAAGCACTGGCCGACCAGCTACGCGATTACGCCGCCGCAGGAATCGACCATGTGCAGCTCTGGATCGAGCCGAACACGGTTGTGGGGTATGAGGCGTTCGGCCGAGTGCTGGAGCTGCTGGATCAGGGGTAGAGCTCACCCTCCATTGGCAGCGGGAATCAACTCGAGAAACTCAGCGACCGTAACGATTCGCGGTCGCTTGAGTTGATCGCGAATATCGGTCAGGTCCCGGTCACCGGTGACCAGATAATCTGCATCCCCAAGGACAGCCGCGGTCAGGAGAAAGTCATCTTTGGGGTCGCGAAGTACCGCAGGAATCGGTTCGGCCTGTGATGGCAGGATCACCGCCACGCTTCGCAGAACGTGAATGAGATCCGCAACGTCTCGTTCGGTAATACGGTCTCTGAGATAAGCCTTTCGTTCGCGCAAACCGTGCAGTTCATCGAGCACTTCCTCAGGAACAAGAAGCGTGTATTGACCCAACACCGCGGCAGCGATGACTTGACTTACGGCGGAATTGATTCGGCTCCGTACCAGCAGCCTACTGACAAAGACATTGGTGTCGACGAACACGCGCACGTCTAGGTGAACTGCTCGAAGCGATGGCGCGCTTTTTCGACCACTGCGTCCATGACAGCTTCGCTGAGCTCTTCCACCATCTGGTCGGCCTCATCGGGCGACATGTCTTTCTGTTGCTCTTCTAACCGCACGTTCAGTTGACGCAGGCCTTCGAGTAGACGTTCCCTGCGCTGGCGCTCTTTGGCATCGCGCAGCAAGCGCAGATCCTCGATCGAGATGATCGCCGCGGCGGGCACTCCGCGCTGCTCGATGACGCGAATCTCGTCATCCAGCCGGACCTCGCGAAGCACCGCGCCCAGACTGTTCTTCAATTCACTGGCGCTAATGGTTTTTTCCATGGGGTCGATCCTGTCGCGAATCGTACGATCCATTGGTCAGCATACCACGCAATTATTTGGACACTTTGCCGTACTCTTTTTCATGCAACTCTTGATCGAATACCTCAGCCTAGAACACGAGGCGTTCGATCTCTCCATGAAGTTCCAGTCGCCGGACCGTGACGAAATCGACCCGAGACTGCCCGTGGTTCTCGACGATGACTCCCTCGCCATCGTCGATCACTTGCTGAGTCACTGAGCCGAAATTGACCTCAGCCTCCATAGCGGAAATCGTGCGCACTATGGCACGTTGAATGACCAGGCAAATTCGGCAGCAGCGGCGGCCTTCTCTATACTTCGTTGTTGTTTTCGTTGCCGATCGAACCAGTTTCGATATAGGTCTCTCACCCACTGGCAATATCGATGCCCTCACTCGCTCCCAATTTGTCGCTCCGTAGTTGGCTGATCGTCGCATTCGGCGGCGTGCTGGCGCTTTTCGCTCTCTTTGGAGTTCTGGCCGAAGAAGTGGTGATGGATGGGCGCACCTGGCTCGACCGCACGACAAGCATGGAACTGCGCCACTACGCCACCACTGACCGAACAGAAGTCATGCGCGCGGTGACCAATTTGGGATCGAGTTGGTTTGCCGCCATCATCTGCGGTGGGATCCTGTTCTGGCTCGTCTGGCAGCGACGGTTCAGCACCGCAGTCGCGATCGGCGGGGTCTTCCTCTTTGCCAAGCTCCTGGAAAGCGGACTCAAGTTGTTTTTCGAGCGGGCTCGCCCCTCAGTCGTTCCTCATCTACAAGATGCCGGCGGCTACAGCTTCCCAAGCGGCCATACCATGACTGCGGTCATTACCTATGGGTTGCTGGCGGCGGTGCTGGTCGGCCAGCTCAGCGGCCGCGCGCGATATGTGCCGCCGGTCGTCGCTGCGTTCATCATCGTGGCGGTGGGGTTCAGCCGGATTTATCTTGGCGTGCACTACCTGACCGATGTGCTGGCGGGGACCCTGGTTGCCGGAGCCTGCCTGATCCTGGCCATTGCGGCGCTCTCCTGGCTCGATCCACAGGAGGCTGCTGACGCTAGCGAATCGGCGTAGGCGGAACAGCCGGTTTCTTTTTTTTGATACAACCGCTATGATCCATCGTGAAAGATGGAAACACCAGACGCAGCACTTCCTCAAGCTCGCGGAACCGGCAGTCAGTACGACCCTGACGCTTACGATATTTGCCGCCCGGCGGTTCCCGCGCCCGAAAACGAAACCGATTCCGAAAAGATCGATCGTATCCAGCAGGAGTTCGAAGCGTTACGTGATTGCGTCAATGCCGAACTCAAGGTGCGCACGGAATCGTCACTGCTGACGCTGATCGTCATCAAAATCGTGCTTCCATTTGCCGCTATCGCTGCTGGTATGACCGCTATCTACGCCGGTTTCCTGCGCGCCGGGGATGGCCAAGCCAAACATGCCGAGCTCTATCTCGCGATCGCCTATCTCGTCATCGCCGCCGGCGCCATCGGACTCTGGCGAGCGCGGCGGCGCCCCGGTTCCGGCGGTCGCGGCGACGCGCTCGACCGATCGGTGCGCAGCGCGCTCAACCTCACTGTCCCCCCAAGCAAAGAACGGCTCACCCGCAATCGGCTGGTCAATCGCTGGATCTTTTTCTGGCTGACCTGGGGGCTCATCCTCGGGCTGCCGTTGATTTTCTTCATCTTCCGTGCCGATGTGCTCGATCGCGCCGGGATTCACCTCACCTTCGATACCGCCAATGTCTGCGGCCCTACGGCCCAGGGCTTCAATCCCTATGAAGGAAGCGATGTCTGCGACAACCGGGGGTATACCTACGTCGATTCGAAGGACCTGACGACCTCGACCGAAACCGGGCTTGGAACCGATGCCGGTGTCGATTCCCTGGAAGTCATTCCCGCGCACACGATCGACGAGTTCAACACCGCCAAGGTGCGGATCGATGTCACCACGACGCTGGTGTTCTATTTTCTGATCCTGATCGGCGGCATTCTGGTCAATATGTTCCGTTGGTGGCGCCGGGATAAAAAAGCGGAAAGCCGACCTCGCGCATATGACGCCTCCCCGCGCCTCGCCCGGTACCGCCTAATCGCGATTTGCGAGATCTCCAGCGACGCAGATCGTGACTTGGAGCTCAGCAAAGACCACATCCGCGCGCGATTCCGGTACGATCAGCACATGAATCATCATGATCATGTCCGATTGATCTCCGGTGCGTTTGCGCAGCCTGGCGGCGTTTGGGCAGATTTCGGTGCGGGATGGGGCGCCTTTACGCTGGCGATTCGCGATTTGGCCGGCCCCGAGTGTGAGATCTATGCGCTCGATCGCGACCGGTCGGCGTTGGCGTCCTTGCGCGAAGGGATGACCCGGATGTTTCCGGAGACCTATCTCCACCTGATCGAAGGCGATATTCGCCAACCGCCCGCGTTGCCACTGCTGGACGGGATCGTCGCGGCCAACTCTCTTCATTATGTCGATCGGAACCTCCAAGCGGCGACATTGCGGCACTGGAGCACGTTGCTGAAACGAGAGGGCGAATCGTGATTGTCGAGTACGACTCGAACAATCCGAACCAGTGGGTCCCCTATCCGATCTCGTTCAGACGTCTCGGTCAACTAGCCCGCGAAGCCGGGTTTCTTGCTCCGATTCTGCTGGGCACCCATCCTTCACGCTGGAGCGGAGGGATCTACTCGGCGATGATCGAGGTGTCTGGCGAGACTCGCTAGCGATCGACGACGCGAGAAATCCTGGTGCTCGTCGCATCGAGAGAAAGCGGTTTCGGGATGTCGTTCGAAGCGGTCTTCGCCGCGCAAACCCGGCAAGATTCTTCCTCTGGCTCAAGATGACCGGAGTGCCACAGGCATAGCTTGCGACATTCGCATCAATCGGTCGTCAGAATTTGGAGTTCCGGGAAGCCGGGGATGTCGATCCGCTTGGGTGGGAACTCGGGGCCAGTTTCGCTCGAAAGATAGATCTGGTAGATACCGTCGCCGTAGGTGCGGTGGTAGTCGGCCAAGGGTGAGGTTTCGTCGGTCGGTTGGATGAGATCCAGCCAGTACTCCTGCAGGAAAAAGCGCCAGGCTTGCTGAACTCCCTCGTATCCATGGTCGAGAGCAGCGACTGGGGCGGAGAACATCTTGCCGTAGGGAGCCATGGCCTGTTGCGTCGAGGTGGTGACGATGGTGAGTCCGGTTGTGCCCTTGACGCCGTTCTTGTGTTCCGTTTCCTCACCTGTCGGTACTCGCAGGGTTCGGTCGGTCACGTCCTGGATGAGGAACGGGAGAACGGTAGCCGGATCGGTTTCGAGCGCGGCCGATTGCCACTGGAGCTGCTGACCGTCCGGACGCAGGCGGGCACCATCCTTGCGGTCGACGGCCGTGATTCCGAGGGAGGCAAGCCGTTCCAGCTCGCCGTCGAGCGGATCGGCACCGACCGCGAAGGTGACAAAGCCTTCCTTGCCGCCCATGCGCTTGAACCAGGGATGGCCTTTGGCGAGGTCGGGGTTTTCGATGGCGATCAGCTCGAGATAGCTACCGTCGGCGAATGGGATGAGCGCGTTGTGGGTTCCGGTCGGATGGGAGCCACCGGGGGTAACGTTGAAGCCCGCGGACTCGAAGGCGGCGCTCGCCTTCTCCAGATCGTGAACCGCGATGACGATATGGTCGATTCCCGTCAGCATCGTTGTACCTCGAGTAGTTCGCTCATCGCGAGCGGAACGACGAGAGGGCAGAAACGCCCTCGGCTACGAAGGTCATTATTCGACGCCGAGCGCCGCTTTGCCAATGATCGTCAGGGCGACATCGTCCATCGGCGGATTGCCGGTTCCGGCGCGGACATCGCGGAAATACCGTTCGAGGGGATTCGAGCGGAAGAGGCCGACTGAACCAACCACCCGCATGGCCTGGTCGGTGACGGCGATGGCGTTGTTGGTGGCCACGTATTTGGATGCCGCGAAGCGCCAGCCGAACGATTTGCGATCCTCCGGGCAACGCTCGGCAAGCTCGGCGGTTCCGTAGAGCACCGAGTTTGCTTCCAGGAGCAGGAGGTCCATCTGCGCCACGCGATGCTGCACCGTTTGCAGCTCGGCGATCGATTTGCCGCCTTGCGCGGTAGGTCGACGGTTCTTCGCGAAGTCGACCGCGAAATCGCGCGCGGCGGTGGCGATCCCGAGATAGACCCCGCTGCCGATCAGGTTCCAGGGGCCGAGATCGCCGGCTGGCAGACCGGGCGCCTGGGGGAGCCGGTGGCCGTTGGGTACGACGACATGATCGAAGATGACATCGTGGCTACCGGTGGAGCGCATGGCCATGGTGTCCCAGGTTTCCTCGATGCGGACGCCGGGCGAGTCCATCCTGACGAGGAAGGTGCCGCGCTGCGGTTCCTGGTTGCCATCGATGACGGTTAGGAGGATGACGCCCCAGGTGAGGGCGGGGGAAAGCGTCGAGAAGGTCTTGCGGCCATCGATGACCCAATCGTCGCCATCGCGGGTAGCGGTGGTTTTGTAGAGACCACCACGACTGGGGCTGCCCATTGCCGGTTCGCTGGCGATGCTGTTGACCAGGGCGCCGTCCGTGACGACCTCGCGCAGCACCTGCTCGCGCAACGCGGGGGGCCATTGCGAGTTGTTGGCGACTCCGGCGGTTTGCAGGTGGTGCATGGTGGAGCTGAGCGCTACCGAACCGTCACCCCAGGCAAGCCGCTGCTGCCCAAGCATGAGCTCGAGCGGGGTGGCGCCGAAACCGCCGAATTCCTGCGGGACGGCGAGCGCAAGATAGCCGCTTTCTTTCAGCGCCTCGTAGGTATCGAAGGGGAAGGTGTTCTCCCGATCGTGCCGTTCGGCATTGGCCGCGGCGATGACCGCCATCCGGTCGGCCAATTCGACGATCTCGGCCTGGCGGTCGGTGGCCGGATAGGGCGCGGGTGGTGGTGAGACAGGAAAGGCAGTTCGGACGAGGGTATCGGTCATGGTTCATTCCGTGGCAGTCAGCGATCGGCAGTCGGCCAGCAGCAGCGCGAGGTTGGGACGGCCGGCGCTGACTGCGTCTGCATTCATTTTACGGGAGCAGGCGGCACGCGGGGCGATATGTTGCCGCGTGCCGCCTGACGCATGCCTTAGGCGAGTTCTTTCATGGCGTCGTCGACGCTGCCGCCGCCGTGGATGATGACATTCATGGCGGCGATGACCTTGGCCGGGGTTTCGTGGGCCCAGATGTTGCGGCCGATGGCGATACCGACCGCGCCTTCGGCGATGGCGCCGTGGACATCGGTCAGGACGGCGCGGATGTTGCCGCGGTTGGGTCCGCCGAGCACGATGATCGGCTGGAAGATGCCGCGGGTGGCTTCCCGGAACGACTCGCGGTCGCCGGTATATTGCATCTTGACGACGTCGGCGCCGATCTCAGCAGAGATACGTCCGGCTTCGCCGATGTTGACCGGGGTGTGCTGTGGCTTGTTCTCGAAGGAGCCGGGGATCGGCTCGATCATGAGCGGGAAGCCGTGGAGGCGGCAGATGGCGCTGAGATGCTGGGCCTTGCGGATGCTCTCTTCGCTCCCCTCGGGACCGGTGTAGCAGATGATCTTGCCCATGTCCGCGCCGAGGTACATGGCCTGTTTCACCAGGGGGGTGGGATCGCCGTAGAACTCGTCCATGTTGATCGCGACGCCGACGTCCTTGAGGGTGTTGCCAAAGGCGAGCAACTGGGCGGTGGTGGTGAGAATGGCGTCCGCGCCAGCGGAGATGGCTTCCTTGATGGTCTTTTCGGGAACCGCCATGCCGTCCTTGTTGAACCCGACATTGCCGTGGTCGAACGCGAGGGTGAGGCTCTTGCCATCTTTGGCAAACATGCGGGACATACGGCGATCGATACCGGTAAACATAGAGTGTGCGGAGACTCCTTCACGCGTTACGACAAATTGTCTCTTTTAATTGTAGGGGCAGGCAGGGGGCGGCGGGCGGTGGGGAGCCGATTGGGTGATGGCGAGACGGAGTCCGGGGAGATTATGGTGGGGTGCGTTCCCCAAGTTGGAAACCAGGGGCTCACAGATGGTGGGTAGCAACATAAGGAAGTAATCGATTAGGCGGTGGGATCGACCGTGACGCTCTGCAGAGCCGGGATCCAGCACCGGGTGAGGATGACGGGTAACCAGCCCGGGCACGATGATCTGCTGCCCAGGCCCGCGCTCGTTGCCAAACGTGCCGCTTGATCTCAGTATAGAACATATGTTCTTATTGTGTCAAGGGCTGTGGGGATTTTGTTTACGACCTGGAGACCGGGCTTTGGGCAACGAGAGATTCTTCGCTGCGGCTCAGAATGACAGGGGAGGTTGGGGCGGGTGCTGGACGGCGCGGGCTGTTGGCGCGGGTGGGGTTCGAACACCTGCGGGAAATCTTTATACTGCTGCGAGCATACAAGCGAATCCAACGGTGAACCGCAGGGCTTCGATTGCCTGGCGAGGCGAGCCGTGTTTCCGATTTGGAGGCAGAGGTTCGGGCAGCGAATAATCAAGCTGACGACCTACAACCTGTGCCACATCAACATGTTTCTGCTCGTTGTGAATTACGAGAAATTCCATATGGCGAGCGGGAGAGTATCGACCATCTCGCGCGGTTGGTGACGAACAGCGAGATTGCGGCGAACGGGTACAAGATCGCGGCGTCGTCGTATGTCGAGCAGCGAGACGACCGAGCGGCGGTGGATATCACGGCGTTGAATGCGGAGATCGCGCGGATGGTGGCGAGGCAGTCGGAGCTGCGGTTGCAGATCGACGCGATCGTGGCAGATTTGGAGGGGGTTCGAGAGGTGAGTTCGCCAGAGACTTTGCCGGACGGCTACCCCAAGCTACTGATGGACATCCACCAACGCGTACGCCACGCTCAAGTGCGGGCGGTACTGGCAGTCAATGCCGAGTTAATTCGGCTTTACTGGGAAATTGGTAGATTGCTCGACCATCGCCAGCGCCAGGAGGGATGGGGCAGCGCCGTGATCCCGCGCTTGTCCCGCGATCTGCACAATGAGCTACCTGAAGTGAAAGGGTTCTCCGAGCGCAACATCAAACGGATGCTGGCCTTTTACCGCGCATATCCGAAGCTGCAATTTGTGCCACAGCTTGTGGCACAAATTGATGCAGCCGTAAGAGGCAGGAAACCAGTGGAGATATTCACAGCACAGCTCGTGCAGTCAGTGCCGTGGGGCCATCACGCTGAGCTTATTGCCAAGGTCAAGGACCCCGCTACCCGCCACTGGTACATGCAAGCTACGGTCCAAAATGGCTGGAGCCGAAACGTCCTGACGATGCAGATCGAATCCGGTGCCCATCACAGGCAAGGAAAAGCTGTCAGCAATTTCTCTCTGCGCCTGCCATCGACGGATTCCGATCTAGTGCAGCAGGCACTCAAGGACCCCTATCTTTTCGACTTTCTTACGTTAGAAGCCGACTTTCATGAGCGTGAGCTCGAAACTGGCTTGATCGCGCATCTGGAGAAGTTCCTCCTAGAACTGGGACGGGGCTTTGCCTTTGTCGGCCGGCAATACCATCTCGATATTGGCGAGCAGGATTTCTATATCGACCTCTTGTTCTATCACCTCGAACTGCGACGATATATGGTGATCGACCTCAAGCGGGGCGATTTCAAACCTGAATACGCGGGCAAGATGAATTTCTATTGCAATGTGGTCGATGATCGGTTGCGACACGCTACCGACAATCCCACCATCGGCCTGATTCTCTGCCAGCAGCCCAACCGCGTACTGGCGGAGTATGCCCTGCGTGGTATGGACAAACCCATCGGCGTTTCCAGCTTCGAGCTGACTCGCGCCCTCCCACATACCCTGCAAAGCAGCCTGCCGAGCATCGAGGAGATCGAGCGCGAGTTGCAGGGAGACACAAAAATGAGTCGGATCATGGAGCAACAGACGGAGCCGCGAGTGCAGATCGACGCGATCGTGGCGGATTTGGAAAGGGTGGAGGCGTGGAACAAGTTCATCGACAAGGCCAAGGAGAGTCTTTTTCCTTCTCCGATACCAACATGGGAAGGTTTCAGCTTATATGTGCTGCGATACCTGAACGACGGTGACGAACGGGGCCTGAGTGAGATTCGCCAAGGAGTCGCGGATCTGGCCGGTCTGACGGATTCCCAACGAGCCGAGCAGGTTTCGTCTGGACAACTGCGGCTCGACAATCGAATCGGATGGGCCATCTCGAAACTCAATCGTGTGGGGGCCATCGAGCGCCCAGCGCGAGCGCGATACCGCATTACCACGAAGGGAAAGCTGCTCCTCGCTGCTCATCCAAATGGAATCACGGAAGAGATCCTTCGCACGGTGGCCAAGTCGGGTGACGAATGGTGGAACCAAAAGGGCGGCTCCGGAACCATGGGCACCGACGTTACGGATGTCGAGAAAACCGAACCACTCGATCCTATGGAACAGATCGCACTCGGAGTGAATCGCATCAACTCCGACGTTGCCGCGGACCTGCTTCAACGGCTGCAGGCCATGGATCCCTACATCTTCGAGCGAGCAGTCATCAAGCTCATGACAGCCATGGGCTATGGCGGAAACGAATGGCAGGCGACCGTTACCCAAAAGTCGAATGATGGCGGCATTGATGGAATCATCGACCTGGACGCCCTTGGAATAAACCGTATGTACATTCAAGCAAAGCGATATTCGAGCACAACACCAGTTCATCGACCAGCGGTTCAGGGATTCGTGGGAGCAATAAGTGGCAAGGCGAACACCGGTGTTTTCATTACAACTGGGCAGTTCTCCCCAGGGGCTCTCGAGTATGCAGCGGAGGCACATACGCGAGTCATCCTCATCGATGGAACGCGGTTGACCGAATTGATGATTCAGTACGGCGTGGGAGTACAGAGTCAGACCCGTTCCTAAGGTGGTGGAGGTCGATGAGGACTTCTTCGAATAAACCGGGTCCATGGGTTGATTGCCGAATCGTTCTGCCAGGGAATGAGGTTTCGAAAACTCGGCGCGGCCATCAAGCGCAATTTCGGAACTTGCATCACTAAGGTGGGTGACACCGGCATGTTGTATCCCGTTTGAAGACTGGCGATTACCAATGTGTTGCCGCCAGTTTCGCGATTCTCGGCGGGTGGTGGTCATGGGGAGAAGAAGCAACAGGTGCTGGCGCGGCTGGGTGTGTTCTTCGAGCGGTTTTTTGGGTTGGGTGCGAATCGGGACGAGTAGCTGATTGGCGCGCGATTGATGACGTCACCGGCGTGACTGTGTGTTGAGGCGGGCGGCCTGGCGGGTGAGGTGGTCGCGTTCGGGGAGGTTGGTGGCGGAGCGGGCGGCTTCGGCGTAGAGGCGGGCCGCGGTGGCGGGGTCGCCGTTCTTTTCGTGGAGGTAGGCGGAGACGGCAGTGTAGCGGGGCAGGGTGGGATCGAGCGTTGCGAGCGCAGTGAGACCGGCCTGGGGGCTGACGGCTTCTCCGAGCGCGACGGCCCGGTTGAGGCGGGCGATTGGGCTATCGGTGAGCCGCACCAGCTCGTCGTACCACTCGACGATTTGGATCCAGTCGGTTTCCTGGGTGGTGGGTGCGTCGGCGTGGAGCGCGGCGATGGCAGCCTGGGCCTGGTATTCCCCCAATCGGTCGCGGGCGAGGGCGGCTTGAAGCACAGCGACGCCTTCGGCGATGAGGCGGGTGTCCCACAGGCTGCGGTCCTGCTCGGCGAGGGGCACGAGGCTTCCGTCGGAGCGCGTGCGTGCCGGGCGCCGCGCGTGGTGAAGGAGCATGAGCGCCAGCAGCCCCGCGACCTCCGCATGGTTGGGCTGGACCGCGGCGAGTTGGCGGGTGAGCCGGATCGCTTCGGCGGCAAGGTCGACATCACCGGAGTAGCCTTCGTTGAAGACCAGATAGAGGACGCGCAGCACGGTGGCCAGATCGCCGGGTTGGTCGAATCGGACGCCCGAGACGGTGCGTTTGGCGCGGCTGATCCGCTGGGCCATGGTGGCTTCCGGCACGAGGTAGGCCTGCGCGATCTGGCGGGTGGTGAGCCCGCCGACCGCGCGCAGGGTGAGCGCCACGGCCGACGCCGGGGTGAGGGAGGGGTGCGCGCAGAGGAAGTAGAGCTGGAGCGTGTCGTCCACTTCCTCCTCCGCATCGGGCGAGCGCTCGACTTCGATCTCGACACGGTCCTCCCGGGTTCGGCGGGAGGCATCGGCGCGCGCGATGTCGAGGAATTTCCGCCAGGCGACTGCGATCAGCCAGCCTTTGGGGTCGCGCGGCGGATCGTCCGGCCAGACGCGCACGGCTTCGACCAAGGCGTCCTGCACGGCGTCCTCGGCCGTCGCGAAGTCAGCTCCGCGCCGGACGAGGATGCCAATCACCTGGGGAGTGAGGGTGCGCAGCAGGGCCTCATCCATCGGGTGTTACTCCGTGATGGTCGGGGAGACGCCGTAGAAGGGGCGCAGCTCGAGCCACTCGTGGATCGGTTTCCCGTCCGCGCCCGGAGCCGCGGACAACTCCGCAGCCACCTCGAGCGCCCGCTCGTAGCTGTCGACGTCGATGATCATCCAGCCGGCGATCAGGTCCTTGGTTTCCGCGAACGGGCCATCGGTGACCGGCGGCCGCCCTTCGCCGCCGTAGCGAACCCATGTGCCTTCCGGGGAGAGCGCCTGCTCGCTAACGAACTCCCCGGTGGTTTCGAGCCGAGCGGCGAAGTCCCGCATGTACTGAATGTGGGCGGTCCACTCCTCGGGTGTTTCTGGCACATCGTTGACCGGTGCCGGTGCGCCGCGATAGTGCTTGAGCAGTAGATACTTGGCCATTGCTTTCTCCTTCTGGTCGGTCCAGCACAGTCCCGTGTGACTGTGTTCACTTCAAGGACGGAGCTGCATCCGGGATCTCGACATGGTACTGCGAGGTTTGCGGACGATTTCCAATGTGGTTTTGTTGGCTACGGCCGAGACGGGAGGGCACGGAGGCCCTTGGCCACTGCCGAGATGAGAGGGCACGGAGGCCCTGCACTACGATGGTCGGGGTTTCTGCTTCATGGAGGGAGTCGGCGACCTCTGACGCCCATGGTTAGGGCGCGCTGGGCTGGTCTACGGGCGCGGTTTCGATCCGGCCGCGGGAGTAGAACCAGAGGATGATGATCGCCGTCACCAGGAGGGTAAGCGCCAGGAAGGCGAAGGCGAAGCGGAAGCCAACGGTGGCCGCGAGACCAGCGCCGATCAAGGGGCCGATGAACGCGCCCATCGAGCCGGCGGAGGCGGTGAAGCCGAAGATGGCGCCACGCCGGGATGGCGGGGTGGTGGCGGCGATGATGGCGTTGGTCGACGGGATCAGACCGCCCATCGCGAAGCCAAAGAGTCCCTGCAACACGATCACCTGCCAGGCGTGCATGACTGCCGCCATCGGGAAGTAGAAGATGACCGACCCGATCAGGCAGATCACCAGGATCTTCTTATGCCCGACCCGGTCTCCCCGGCCGCCAAGCACCAGGGCCGAGGCCGCGCTGGTCAACCCCATGAATCCGAAGGCAAGCCCCGCCAGTGAAGCGGCGCGCGCTTCGCTATAGCTTCCAAGCTGTTCGATATAGAGGGGGAGGATGGGCCGTCCGCCCGATTGCACGAAGCGAATCAGCACGAGGATAGAGGTCATTGCCAGCAGGGTGGGAGCCAGGAGCCAGGCCCGCGATGCCTTGAGCGCGGCTAGCCCCCGTTCCGGTCCTCGCTCGACCGGTACGAAGTTTTCGCGGACGAAGAAGAGCACGATGAGTCCCCCGATGGCAAAGAGCAGCGAGGAACAGAGGAAGGTGGCGCGATAGCCGATGAGATCGGAGAGCACGCCGCCAAAGAAGGGGCCAATCGACGCTCCCACGAAGACCGCGGTCTGGATCATGCCCAGCGCGTAGCCCATGCGGGCTTTCGGGGCGGTCGAGGCCACCAATGCCGCGCAAGCGGCCACCGTGCCGGTGAACGCGCCTTCGATCATGCGCAAGGCCACCATCTGCAGGGGAGTCATGGCGAATGCCATCAGCGAGGCGGTAATCATGGCCGCGAACATGGAACGCAGCACCATCGGCTTGCGGCCACGGCGGTCGGCCAACGTTCCCCAGATCGGGGCGGCCACGACCATCACCAGCGCGCCACCGGACATCGAGAGTCCCGACCAGACTGCTGCCTGACTGGTGGTGAGGTCGCCGAGGTCTTCCAGATAGAAGGGCAGAAAGGCATCACGAAACGAAAACGCGGTCAGGACCAGGGTTTGCGCGATCCAGAGCGCGTAGAGATTGCGTTTCCAGGAAATAGGTTCGGCTTTCGAAGAGCCGGAGGTGGCGGTCGGAGAGCGTCTGCCGAGCATCGTTCGGCCAGTGTACCGGACGGCTTGACGGTTTCTGGGCGGTTCATGGTTGGGGGGTGATGGTGAGCGGGAGACGGAATTGCGCGCAACAAGAGGTCCCTCCGCTTCGGTCGGGATGACGGGGTGCGGGTCGGGAGGACGGGGATGCGGTGCGCTACCCTGCCGCGATGAGCGATTCGCACCAGGCAGGGGAGTAACAGCGATGGCGATGAAGGTGATTCTCGATACCGATATTGGGACGGATGTGGATGATGCGCTGGCGTTGGGGGTGTTGCTGGGGTCGCCGGAGGTGGAATTGGTTGGGGTGACGTGCGTCTATGGAGATGTGGGGTTGCGGGTGCGGATGGTGCGCAAGCTGCTGCGGCTGGCGGGGCGGCCTGAAGTGCCAGTCTATGCCGGGATGGAGCCGCCATTGCTTGGGGTACGGCCGGTGTTCTGGCCGGGACACGAGGGGGTCGGGTTACTGGAGGCCGGTGATGCAGCGCTGCTGCCGGAGGCGGAGCATGCGGTCGATTATCTGCTGCGGATCACTGCCGAGTATCCCGGCGAGATCGAGCTGGTTGCGATTGGGCCGTTGGGGAATGTGGCGCTGGCGATGCGGCGCGATCCCGGGTTTCTGGGCCGGCTGGCGGGATTGACGATCATGGGGGGCGTGTTTCGCGGACCGGGGCGCTGGGATGTACGGCACAACGAGCACAACATCGTGAGCGATCCAGAGGCAGCGCAGGTGGTGTTCGGGGCGAATCCAGATTGCCTGTTGGTGCCGCTGGATGTCACCCGGCAGACGGTGATCCGCCCGGTGGATGTGGCGCGGATTCGAGCAGGTGGATCAGCGTTCGCGCTGGCGATTGCCGATCAGGTCGAACGTTATCCCCGATTCCAGGAGCTGGGGTACACGTATCTGCACGATCCGCTGGCGGTGGCGATGTTGCTCGATCCGTCGCTGGGTCGGTATGAGGAGATGCGTATCGAGATCGAGACCGGTGGCCGGGTGAGCGAGGGGATGACGGTGCCGATCATCGATGCGGTGGGAATAATCCGGTGCGGGTGGCGTTGGATGTCGATGTGATGCGGGCGGAGGAGTTTATCGTGTCGCGGATTGCATCGATTTAAGTTGTTGCGTACGACAACATCATGTGGCGGGAAATTGGTTTGGGGTGGCGCTGGCGAGAGAGATTCTTCGCTTTGCTCAGCATGACAGGGAGGAGGGTGCGTACGTACGCTGAGGCTCAGCCCCTCTCCCCGGAGGGAGAGGGATTGGGGTGAGGCGATCCGGGAGCTATGTCGCCAGTGCATGGAGGGCGGGCGTTCCGGGTTCGACGAGAGAGATTCTTCGCTTCGCTCAGAATGACAAACCGTTTGGCGCGGTAGGCGCTACCCGACCTTGGTGATGGGAGGGAGCTTGTAGGTTCCGTCCAGGACCGAATCCTCTGGCAAGTAGATGCGTACCAGTGGGCGGAAGTCACCGTCCGGAGTGGGAAGCCAATTGGCCTTCTGGTTTGGATCGCTGGGTTCATCGCGCTGGAGATAGAGATCGAGTGAGCCGTCTGCGTTCTTGACCAGGCCTGGTGTGCGGTCTCCAATGGAAAAGCGGTCGATCTGATTTTTGACCAGGTAATACTTCGGGGTGCTGTACATCGTGAGCGACCAAAACGCCCGCGCTGGTGGCAATTCGTCGAAATGTATGACATAGGAATTGGCGCCATTGAGCGGATTTCCGCTGTCATCGACGAAGCTCCAGGCATAGTAGGCCTCGTAGCCGTGGTTCCCCCACAGGCCACCTTGCGCCACCATTGCCCGCATCGCGTAAATGATCTTGGAGTCCGTTTGTTTCCATTCCGGTGCATCGATGGTGCCGGGTCCCAGGGCATAGATGTTGTAGTCGAAGAGGTGGGCGGCCGACGACCAACCATTCACGGTTGCGCCGCCTCGCTTGCTCAAGCCGGCGATGAATTCATCACCGGTCGCCTGCGCGGCTTTGAGTCGCGCGGCCAGCGCTGGATCGGGATCGACATAGGGGCTTTCGTCGGCCAGCAGTCCGAGCGGTTCCAGCCGGGCCACGAACGGATCTTCCTGCGTGGGCGGTGGGAAGAGCTTCAACCAGGCGCGAAACTTCTCCCAGAAGGCCAGATCGTCACTGACCCGGCGATCATAGGGGCCATGTCCCAGTCGCCCATCTTGCGGTCACTGCCATCCGAAACGTTGGGATAGGCGCTTAGCGGGGTGAGCCAGGTGTCCTTCTGAATGGCTTCGACATTTGGGACATCGGCGGTTCCATCGACCGCGTGACGGCCGACGATCGTGAAGACATTGGTGGGCGCTTGCACCAGGCTCATTCCGGCGGGGAGATCCCCTTCCCAGTTTGGACCGGCCAGCAGATAGAGCCCTTCGCCGTTCCCCGTGGCCCGGGTACCCAGGTAGGCGAAGTTGTTGGTCCACACATCGACGAATTGCATCACGCGATAGCGGTCGCCGATAGCCGGCAGATGCAAGACGAGTGGCTCGTTGGTGACATCGCAGTTGGCAATGGAATAGAGCGTGTCGTTGTTCAGGGAGACGAAGTGATCATCTGGATTGGAGAGCTTCTCGGCGTGCGCGAACCGGTTGACCGGAGCGCCGATTGCCATTTTGGGTTTGGTCGTCATCGAAACGGCTTCATCCACGTCGTAGACCATGGGGTAACCGTAGATATAGGCACGCACCGCGGGATCTTGCAGCGCCGCCGCTCCTTGCTGTTCGGACATTGGACATGCTCCTTCTTTAAACAAACGTGGGTTGGCTGGCCTCAGTCACACGTAATTCGAGCGTGCACAGCCATTGAGAGTATGACCGGTCGCAGGAGCGATAGGCATGCCTCTTTGGGAGGAAATGGCCGTAGACCGCACTCCGCCCTGACGGAAGACTGACGTGCTTATCGCTACGGGTGCGCGCCTGGCGGAATCCGACCGAGGGCGTCCGGGTGGGTCACGACCCATTCCATACCGGCGACGAAGTCGTTCTTGCCGCCCTGGGCTGGGTGGCGGATTTTGGGGGCGTCGATCCCGGCAACGGCGAGGGACGCGTGGGCGATGTTGCCGACCGCGAAGACGCGCTCGATCTGGAAGGTGTCGATCAGGTCGAGGAAGATGGGGCGGCCGAAGTCGATTTCGGGACGCTTTGGCGTGCGATTGGAATTGGGAAGATCGGGTTTGTGGGGATGAAACGGGAATGAGGCCCAGATAAATGGGAGGAAATCGAGCCGGGCCAGCGCTTCCCAGACGATGGTGGCCGAGGGTTCCTTGCGCAGAACAGGAAACTCGCCGCTGCGCTGGTAGCCGCGCGCTTCACCGAACATCCCCAGCTCGGGAATCCCGGCGATCAACTGGGGTTCGCTGGTAAAGCCGACCCCGCTGCGACGGCACCCCTGATAGCCGGGGGCCTCACCGAGTAACAGGGTCTTCGATCCGCGTTCGAGCACCTGCTCGAAATAGCGGCGGAGGTTTTGCAGCCGGATCTGACCGTAGACCGTTTCGCTCGACCAGGGGTTGACCGAATTGGGTGGAGCTGGCGTGGCGGCGAGCCGATCCAGAAATGAGGCGAGGCGATCATCCATCGAAACATCCATACCGACCTGACAGAACCTTCCTGTTCACCTGCTATCGTTGGTCAGGATCACCCGAACTCCCGCAACGATTGGAAGCACCGCTATGCACGAGATCTCTGGCTTTACGCGACGACAGGTGCTGGGTTCGGGGACAACACTTGCCGGGGCAGCGGCACTGCGAGGAATGGTAACGCCAGCGACTGCCCAGGCTAGCCAGGCACGACGTATCGACTCGGCGGATTTCGATCCAGCCGCCGTCGAAGCAATCGTTCGCGAACACGCGGCCGATTTGCATATGCGGTCCGTGATCTACCGAGTCGTCAAGGACGGCATACCGCTGGTAACGAATGCCATCGGTGATTCGATGACTGGCGTACCTGCTACGACCGACATGCACTTCCGTAATGGAGCGGTCGCGATCGGTTACCTCTCCACGCTCCTGCTGGTGCTGGTCGATCAAGACGTCATGGGGCTCGATGAGCCGATCGCGACCTGGCTTCCCGATTTTCAAGACGCCGATCTGGTCACGCCGCGCATGCTGATCAACATGACCGCGGGCTATCCCGACTATGTTCCCGATCCGGGATTCGCCGTGGAGTTCTATGCTGACCCCTTTCGTTCGTACACGGCTGACCAGCTCATCGAACGGACCCTGGCCCAACCGCGAACCTTTGCCCCTGGCGAGAACTGGGACTATTCGCACGGAAATATCGTCATCCTCGGTAAGGTGATCGAAGCCGCCACGGAAACGCCGATTGCCGAGCTGATGCGCACACATGTGCTCGATCCGCTCGGATTGACCAATACCGTCAGTACCCAAACCGCGGAGATCCCCGACCCGGTGCTGCACGCGTTTTCCTCCGAACGCAAGGCTGCGCTGGGTATCCCGGATGATGGCTCCTTTTACGAAGAGTCGACGTTCTGGAATCCATCCTGGACCCTGGCGCCGGGGGCGGTGATGACAACGAACATCGCAGATATGACCACCACGGCGATCGATTGGGCGGAGGGCAGTCTGCTCACTCCGGAATCACATACGGCGCAGATCACCCCGCTACCCTATGGCTTTGGCTCGCTTCTCGAAGGCTGTCGCACCTGCCATCCGCTGGACGAGGTGTACAGCTACGCACTCGGTCTGGTAAAGAGTGGCGATTGGCTCTTGCAGAATCCGTTCTTCGGAGGTTATGTCGCGGCGGCCGCGGTGCTACCAGCGGAACGATTGGCGATCGCGGTCGCGACGACGTTGACCCCGGAGGCGTTCTTGCCAAATGGCGACTACAACCCCGCGGTGAACGGAATCACGATCGTGAAGGCAATCGCCGCTACGATGACGGACAATCTGCCTCTCATGTAGACGCGCTGTCCTGATGGCGGCGTTTTCATCTGCACCATTTTCAAGGAGCAGCACTATGCACATCGGCGTGGTTTTTCCACAGATCGAATTCGGCAACGATACTGGCGCGCTCAAGGAGTACATCCAGACCGTCGAAGGGCTGGGCTATACACACCTGCTTGCCTATGACCATGTGCTCAGTGCCGATACTACCAACCGTCCCGACTTCAGCGGCCCGTACACGCTGAAAGACCCGTTCCATGAGGTCTTTGTCTTCTTTGGCTATGTGGCCGCGTTGACCAAGCGGCTCGAGCTGGTGACTGGGCATTCTCATCCTGCCGCAACGGCAGACCGCGCTGGTGGCCAAGCAAGCGGCGGAAGTCGATGTATTGAGCAATGGGCGTTTCCGGCTGGGAATCGGCGTGGGGTGGAACGAGGTCGAGTTCGAAGGATTGGGTGAGTCCTTCAGCAATCGCGGTGTGCGCTCCGAGGAACAGATGCAGCTTCTGCGAGCACTCTGGACCAATCCATCGATCGTTTTCGACGGGCAGTGGGATCAGGTGGTGGACGCGGGATTGAATCCCATGCCAGTGCAGCAGCCGATTCCGATCTGGATCGGCGGATACGCCGAATCGACCCTGCGGCGGATCGCGAAGTTTGGCGATGGCTGGTTCCCGTGGCGGCAGCCGGACGAGGAGATGACCGCGACACTGGAGCGGCTGTGGGCCTATACCCGCGAGGCGGGTCGCGACCCATCCGAGATCGGGCTGGAGCCGAAGCTGGATATCACGAGCGGCTCGCCCGATGCCTGGCATGCCTTTGTCGAAGGGTGGCGCCGATTGGGCGCGACTCATCTCTGCGTGAACACGATGGGCGCCGGGTATCGCACGCCTGGAGAGCATATCTGCGGCGCTCGAGCGGGTTGCGGGGGAGCTGGGAATCGTGACACGGTGACCCAATCGGTTCACTTTTGCGTACACTATGCGGATCAACCCGAATTTACTCAGGATCGTGATCCATGCATTATCTCTTCGGCTGATCCACCCTGGAAGGCTTATTATGGTAAGCACTACGCAGCGACGCGAGGTCGGACGGCCGCGCATATTTTCTGACGAGGCCATCTTCGCCGCAACCGGACTCGCTATTCGCCGGCAGGGCCACAACGAGTTCACACTGGAATCGATCGCGCTGGAAGTCGGTTGCACCCGGCAAGCGATTTTGCGGCGTTTCGGATCGAAACAGGCGTTGCTGCTGGCTTATCTGCAACGAACACAACGGGCGATCGCGGAGAACTACCGGATCGATGACACCGGAGATGCCTCCCCTCTCGAAGCGCTACGAGCCCGTTTTGTGGCCGAGCCGGACAACCGGATGGAGATCAACGAGGATCAGGCCACGCAGTCCCGGGTGCTGGCGTTCATGCTGACGGCCAGCAACGACCCCGAGATCAGTCCGCAATTCGAAGCGATTCACCAGACCTACCTGACGGAGATCGAACGAGTGCTTGCGGCAGCACTCGCGCGGGGCGAGCTCCGCGATGTCGAACCGGTCATGCTGGCCCGAACCCTCTATACCGCATCGATCGGGGAGACGGTACTGTGGGCGTCCACGCCGAAGACGCAGTCACATGTCGTTCGTCTTGGCACGATCTTCGACGCGATTGTCACCCCCTATCGGGTATCCGCCGCAGGTTCGTAGCTCAACCCGAATCCAAGTGGGAAGAGCGGATTCTCCGAATCGGCCGGGAGATCGCTGAGCTGCGTTTCGACAGCTTCCATGGATGACGGCAACTCGAAGGGGAGCTTTCCGGTTGGGGCTGAGTTCCCAAAGATGAGATCGAGGACCACGGTATCGGTCGCGCCAAATGCGCCGATCAATCCGGCCACCGCGGCGGCGAGCTCGGGGATGACGGCGGGACGGTCGAGATCGATGACTACCACGGTGGGGACGGTGGCGGCGATATCCAGTAGATGCGCCAGGGTTGCGTCGTCGAAGGCCAGCGAACCGGCATGGAAGAGCTCTTCCAAGGCAAGCTCTGAGCGTGGCTCGAAGGGCGTACCGATGCGGACGATGGCCAGATCGGCTTCCGCCGGAGTTTCCACCACCGCGCCGTATCCGGCGGCGGTCTCCTCGCCAATTCCTTCGATATAGAGGAGTGCGTCGGTCGAGGCCGGCAGCAGCGGCGTGCCTGCCACGGTATCGTTTTTCAGCAGCACGAGTGAGCGACGCTGGGCGGCGACGCCAGCTTGCATGAACCCCTCGTTCGCACAGATCCGGCTTGCTTCTTCAACATCGACATAGGGACGGTCGAAGAGTCCCTGGCGGAATTTCTCGCGCAGGATGCGACGGGCGGAAATGTCCAGACGTTCCTCGGTAACGCGGCCCTGCTCGACCAGCGCCAGCAGGAGATCGGTACAGATTTCGCCCCCGAGCTGGTCGCATCCAGCGTCGATGGCTTTGTAGACCCGGTCGATCGGTTCCAGGTGCTCGACGCCCCAAGCGCGCGCCGGCAGGAATTTGCCCATGATGTGCGTGTCGGTGATCAGGCCCCAGTCAGTACAGACGATACCGTCGAAGCCAAGCTGCTCACGCAGCAGACCGGTGACGATCCCCTTGTTGAAGCCGAAGCCGACTTCCTCCCATTCAGTATCCATAGGCATGCCGTAATAGGGCATCATCTGGCCGGTGCCGGTGCGGATGGCGACTTCGAAGGGTTCGAGGTGGATGGCGAAGGCGTTGCCGGGGTAGACCTGCTCGCGGCCGTAGGGGAAGTGCGGATCCTCGCCGTCTTTCTGTGGACCGCCACCGGGGAAATGCTTGGTCATGCAACTGACGCTGTCGGGACCGATGGTTTCGCCCTGAAAGCCGCGGATATAGGCTGCGGTCAGATCGCTGACCACCGCGACATCCTCGCCAAAGGTGCCGGAGATGCGCCCCCAGCGCGGTTCGGTGGTGAGATCGGCTTGGGGATGGAGGGAGACGCGGATGCCGACGGCAAGGTATTCCTGCCGGGCGATATCGGCGAACTGATACGTGAGCTCCGGGTCGCGGGCGGCAGCCAAACCAATGGCGTCGGGCCAGACGGAGAAGGCGGCGCCACCGGCAACGCCGATGGGGTTGGCGCCGGCACCATGGCGCGGGTCGCTGGAAAGGGTGAAGGGAATCCCGAGGCGGGTCGATTCCGCCAGGCGCTGCAAGCCGTTCTGCCACTCGGCTAGCTCGGTGGCGGTGCCTTCTCCAAAGAAGGCGGAATGATTCACCTGCCGTTGGACGATGAAATGATCGGGGTCCATGTCGGTTGGCAGGGGAAAGGGGACGTTGAACATGGTCATGGTGTGGAACATGAGTCCGACCTTCTCGGCCAGGCTCATTTGCTCCAGCAGATCCTCGATGCGGTCGTCGATGGGGGCGGAGGGATCCTCATAGATGTCGATCTTGCCGTTACGGTTGAGATCGCGTGGCTCCGTTGCGGCAGACATGGATATCGTCTCCCTTCCCTGGCATTTGGTTCGCCCGCGCGCGCTTGCTACGCTGTGATGCGATGCTACCGCATCGATCCGAGCATCGGTTGCCAAACGCCCCGTCCTTTAAAGGAAACTTTCCCAATGATCACCGAATCGCACGCGCTCTTCGATGCCGTCCGGGCATTCTGTCTCTCGCTGCCGGAGGCGCATGAGGTGGAGGCGTGGGAGCGGCCAACGTTCCGGGTGCGGAACAAGATCTTCGCTATGCCACGCGAGCGGGACGGGGAGCGGCCGTCGCTGTGGTGCAAAGCCGCGCCGGGAGTGCAGCCATTGCTGGTTTCGGGCGATCCGGAGACGTTCTATGCCCCACCCTATGTGGGACCAAAGGGTTGGATCGGGATCGGGCTCGATGCGAACGCCGATCTGGAATACGTCTGTTCGTTGATCGAGGAGAGCTACCGGCTGGTCGCGCCGAAGACGCTGGTGAAGGAGTTGGATGGGCCGTCGTAGTGGCGGCCACGTGTGTCGCCAATCGGGCGCGAGTTCGCCAAGTGGGTTGTATGGCACGTAATGGCGGCCTGCGGCCGCTGGCGGGCACAGGTCCCGCCACTACGGCAGGTGGGGGCCCAGGGTGCCAAGACGATCAGGGAATCGGCAGGGAACCACGAAGTGTTCGCCTAACGGGTACTGGGCGAGGTCGTGGCGGCCTGCCGGCCGCTGGCGGGCACAGGTCCCGCCACTACGACGGGTGGGGCGGGTTAGTGCATGAGCCAGCCGGCAGAGACGTTGATCGACTGGCCGGTGATGCCGCGAGCGTCGTCCGAGGCGAGGAAGCGCGCCATGGCGGCAATCTCGACGGGATCGATCAGCCGATGCTGCGGGATGCGGGCGAGGAAGAGGGTGTCCAGGGCGTCTTCGCTGGAGACGCCGCGCACGGCGGCGAGATCGTCGAGCTGGTTGCGCAGGAGCGGGGTATCGACCGCGCCGGGGCAGATGGCATTGACCGTGATGCCGTCGGCGGCGGTTTCGAGTGCAGCGGTACGGGTCAAGCCGATCAGCCCATGTTTGGCCGAGCAATACGCGGCTTTGCCACGGTCGCCCTGTTTGCCATTGACCGAGGACATATTGATGATGCGTCCCCATCCCTGGCGTCGCATGACCGGGATAGCCGCCTGAGTCAGCAGGAACGGGCCGGTTAGCAGGACCGCGAGCATCTGGTTCCAGACGTCGAGGGGGAACGCCTCGATGGGTGCAACATGCTGGAATCCGGCGTTGTTGACGAGAATGTCGAAGCTGCCACGGGTCTCCAGAAGCGCGCCGACCATGGCGGAGACATCGTCCGGATTGCCGACATCTCCCCCGATGGAATCGGCCTCGCCTCCATTGGAACGGATGGCATCGGCCACGGCAGCAGCGGATTCGATACGCAGATCCTGAACCAGCACGAAGGCGCCAGCGTTTGCCAACTCGTTGGCGATGGCTTCTCCGATGCCGCTCCCGGCGCCGGTGACCAGCGCGGTGCGGCCCGCGAGTAACGTTGTCGCTTCCATTCTCGGTCTATTCCTTCCTTGCGAGGCACATGATGCCCGGAGCTGATCTTTTCACCAGATTGATGCCGGTTTGCATACTGAGACAATTTTGGAGCCATTGCCCATGCGCTGGTGATTTGTCATCCCAAGCAACCTCGCGGGCTCCGACGAGAGAGATTCTTCACTTCGTTCAGAATGACAACCCGATCAGAATGACTACTTTCGTAGGAAGGCATAACTTGCCGCAATGGGGTCAGGCCGTCGCGCGTTTGTCGAGCCAGTCGTGGATGAGGGTGACGGCGACGGCGACCGGGCGGCCGAGCAGGGCGCCGAGGGCGTCCTGAATCTGGTGAGTAAAGCGTTGCTCGATGCGCATGGCGGTGGAGCGGTTGGGCGCGCCTATGAGGAGCTGGTCGATGTCGCCTTCCGGCGCGATCTCGAGGAGGATGAGGGGGCGGAGCCAGAGATCGATGTCGCCGGCGGTGACGCCGTCCTGGCGCAGGAGCGCGAGTACCGCCGCCCATGCCTGGACACTGCTCAATCCCCCACCCATCGGGAAGACGGGTGGAGTAAAGGGTTCGTCGTCATCCGGGAAGTTGGTTGTATTCAACGGGAGGACAGGGACGTCCTGCCCTACGCTGGCTGGGCGTTCGGCACCGGCGAAGGGTTCGGGGGCGCTCTTTTTGGCGCGGGTGCGGGTGGGCTTTTTGCGTGGCTCAGGTGGTGGCGCGGACGCCTCCTGCTCAGCAGCGGGAAGTCCGTCCCGCTCCCAGCGGAGCAGGATCTCGCGCACCCGCTTCGGGGCGACGTAAGCGCTGCCGGAATCGACCGCTTCGTAGATGGCGGCTGAGACCCAGGCCCAGCCGCTGGCCAGCTCGGGGCGACCGCATTCACGCGCGGAAAGATCGAAGCGTTCCGCCAGCTCTTTCAGAATCTTGCGCTCGGCTCCAGTAGCCTCGCGGCCGTTCGCGTCGGCGAATCGGCGTAAGGTTCTTTCAAGATTCGGCTGGTCCCCCGGAGCACCACCGGGGGTGAATACGTCCGCGACGTATGTTGTTTCCGCATTGTCACGACTGGTTGTCGTGGTTGTTTTCTCTTGGTAATACATCCTGTTGCTTGGTGCAACGTTGGTTGGGGCTCCTCCGATGACGGGTGCAACGTTGGTCGGTGCGATTGGCTCGAAACCTTTGTTGCCGTCTTCAACATCCGTTTGTAAACCTTTGTTGGACTCTGCAACAGAGGTTTCCGGCGCTGACACAGCGGTCACAGATTCGACAGCGGCACTGTCGGAGACTGCTTTCAAGTGCGTACGTACGCCGGCCTTTTCCTTCCGGGAGGCGTGACCGAGCTTGGTACGCTCGCTGGCGCGGCGTTCATCGGCCTGGGTTTTCGCAGCAAGCTTCTGCCAGGTTGGATCCTGGCGCACATCGGCAAGGATGCCGGTCCAGACGTTCTGCGCATCGATCGGACTGAACTTTTCCGAGAAGATGTGATGCAGATAGCGGTAGACCGCCTTGTCCTTATCGGCCAGGCGAACGACGCGCATGACGGCGTCTCCATCGAGGGTGTAACCGTCGTCGCGGTCCTTCACCCGATAGAAGTTGTGGGGTACTTTCCAACGGCGTCCCTGTTCATCCGGGCGGACGACCATCTCCTTGCGGATCTCGATCAAATCGAGGGCGACCAGGATCTTGTTGATGACGATCAGCTCGGCGCGGTCTTCTCCATAGAAGTCGGCTTCGCGTTGCTGCGATGGGAAGGCATAGCCGCGCGTGGGTGATTCCTCGCGCCGGTCGGTCCAGACGGTGTAGGAGTTGAGCAGTCCGACGCCCTTGAGCCCGATGAGCGGGGCGAACTGGGTGACGGTGGCGTTCCAGTGCCAGTACCAGCCGCGCTTGCGGGAATCGTCACCGGAGCGGGTGGCGGAGGCATCGCCGATCACCCCGGTGATCCCGGCGTCGATGGAGGTATCGAGTTGTTTCTTCCGGGGGCTCATGGATGGCCCCCGGGAGGTGGTGTCGCTGTGGGGCAGTGTCCAAGGTTGACACCGTGGACGAGCACGGCACGCGTTCTGGGTGAGACGAGTGCCCGCATCCTGTCATCATGAGGGACGAAGGATCTCTTCGCCGCGGCGTTCGATGCCGGAGGTCCCACCGGGTTTCCGGTCGGGGGCGGCGTATCGGGCGAGTCCGACGAGAGAGATTCTTCGCTGACGCTCAGAATGACAACTACGGAATGGACGATCGTGGCTGGGAACGAGAGGTCCCTCCGCTGCGGTCGGGATGACGGTTCCTGAGTGGGGGCGGCGAACCGAGGGAACGTTCCGGGGCGCGCGGGGGCGGCGTATGGCAAAGCCACACACGATGCGCGCACGTCTTGACAGAGCATGCTGCCCTTGTCTAGAATCAGGACGTTGCCTGGGTACACAAAACCCTCCCTCTCCGGGGTGGCGACGAATATCAAAACCGGACGAGCGATCAGTTTGGCGACGGGCCGCTCTTCATCCGGGAAACGATGAATACTTCAGCAAATCGAGAATGGTCCGGTGTTGGCGCACCGGGCTTTTTCTTTGTCCCGCGCAGCCTGCTCCGATTGGCGTCAGAGCGGAAACGCGCGAGACGCGATTCGCCGGTTATCCGGCAATGGCAATCATCCTCCCTCGAGTCCATGGCCCGAGCGTTCCTGAAACAAGACAACCGGTGCAGGTGGGTGATCCCCAGGCTGCTCCGCGAAACGATCGAATGGCAAGCGCTGTTGCACCTCGGTGCGTCGTGGTGACGAGAGAGCGTCGAGCACGATGCTGGCGTCGATGGTGGTGCGCTGAAGCGCCCGCGCCCGGCCGATGCTGAGGCTCATGGCCTGCAGGAGCTGGCTCGGGTTGCCGCGGGCGCGGGTATGGATGAGATTGATGGCGTCTTCGGAAAAGTGATAGCGAGTCAGTGGCGATTCGCCCAGCTCTTTCGCCCGGTGCCGGATCAAGCCGGCGGAGTCCTTGCGGCAGAAGGGATTGAGCGTGTGCCGCATCTCGACTTGCAACGCAAGTCCCTGGCGCCGGTCGATCTTGTCGGTAAGGGCTGGTTTGCCAAAGAGGATCACGCCGATCGCCCCGGACGCCGGAACGACGTTCGAGAGCATGGTTCGGATGAGCTCGAGCTGCGAGCTGGAAAGTTGCTCGGCGTCGTCGATAAGGATGCGTAATGGGCGTTCGCGCCGGAGCAAGGCCAGGGTAAGCTCGTGCAGGTCGCCCATGAGCGAGATGCCGGAGCGACCGCTGGCTGTGGCGCCTGCTTGTGCAATGATTGCCTTCAGGAGCTGGGTGTCGGTGCGGATCTCGTGCGGATCGCGGATCGTCACCACGGTATGACGCAGGGAGAGATCGTCCAGGCAGACATCGAGCAACAAGCTCTTGCCCAGCCCGGCCTCCCCCACTACCACGCTCAAGCCGCCATGGCGGCCGGCGTCTTCCAGGCGTTCGATGCAGTCGGAATGTCCAAGCGAGGGGTAGAAGAGCTCGATCGCCCGGGCAGCCGGGAGCGCGGACGGCCGCGGCAATTCGCGCGGACGCCAGGGGATCGGATTGGTCGGGGTCTCTTCGGATTGGTAGTTCACGATCGCTACCGGCCGATCCGGAGGCGAATCTCTTTGAGGGCCACCCCATTACGTCGCTCACTGACGATTTGTCGCACCAGCTCGACTTCCGCATCGTCGAAGAGCAGGAAGCCGCTTTCGGTGCGAGCGGTTGGTTGGACGAGCCCTTCACGCAGATAATAATCGAGCTGCGTGCGCGAGAGCCCGGTGACCGCGCGCAGATCGCCGGTCATATAAAGCCGAGGCAGGGTATTGGCGGATTGCCGTCCCGGGAGACCCCAGGAGACGGTGTGCGCCGGATCGCCGCCACGACCCGCAACAGGCAGTGAAGCCTGTGAATAGAGTTCAGCCATAGTTCCCCCATGAAACGGCAGAGGACGCGGGACGACGAAGCGGGGCCAGAACCGCCTCGTGCAAGCCACTCTGCACGTGCATACCCACACTATAGGGGGTTACGGAGAAGGTGTAAACCGGCTGGAGGGTGTGTTGCGCCGGGCTTGCGCAGAATTGGTTTGAGCGGGTTTTGCGGCCAATCCTCTGAATTCACAGGGTTTGGCGCAAAAGGTGGCCGTTTCAGGCGCTTTATGACGAGCTGGAGCGGGATCGGGCTTCCACCGCTGATCGACCGATTACGTTGTTTCTGGCAAATCCTGCACCTCCCACTCCTCGGCCGACGCGCCCAGATCCGGGCAGACTCTCCAAGGATTTGTGGGCTCAGGGAGTTGCAGAAATGAATCTCACGCTGGCAGGTATTTGCGCGAGATGCGGTGGCACAGCCGGAAGGTGGCAGTTTCGATTGGCGGAGATTGCCGGCGGGGATCATACAGGTGGTGCCGGGGCGAACAGGGATCGGGCCGCCTGCCCGAGCCCTGTTCGCCGGTGCGCGGACGGTTGCTAGGAGCCAGCCTTCGCGTAGACCTCCGCTGCCGGCGTGGAGAATTCGATCCCCACAACCTTCTCGTTTCCGACTACCCTGGCATCGTGACCGGGTTCGATGACATAGGCCTCTCCGGGGCCGATCTCCTGTACCTTGCCATCTTCCATCGTGACCTGAAGCCGTCCGGAAACCATATAGCCGACGTGATGGACCTGGCAGGTGTCGGTGCCGGCTATCGGTTTCACATCTGAGGCCCAATGCCATCCCGGGTCGAGGCTGAGCTGGGCAATGGTTGCATTGCCGATACGGACGATATCCGTCCGCCCGTGCGGGAAGGTGCGCGTCTCATCCGGTCGATCGAATGCGATGGTCGTAGCTCCACTCATGGTGGCATCCTCCAGTTCGCACCCAGTGCCGCTGCACCATGCAGAAGCATCTACGCACGCGTGGTCTCAGCGACACGAGCGTGAGCAGCATCGATGCGACTCCCTGCAGTGTGTGTACGGAGGGAGGCGCGCGCATCCGTATTTTTACTGAATGAGGTCAGAGCTCCAGCAACGATGGTGCCGGAAAAGCCCAGGCCGGCGGTGGGGCGCCGGCCTGGGCTCAGTGCGAGCAAATGGGGTGGGTTCGGATCGATCTGAGGGCACCGGTGACGAGCAAGTCGGTGGCGTTTACCCCTCCACCGACTCTTTCCGCAGCGCTAGACGAGTCCGAGATACTCGCCCGCGGCCCAGCCGACGTAACCGCCGCTGTATTCGATCTGATACCAGGTGTAGCCGTCGGTAAAGACCGGTCCGTCGATCACATAGGCCTCAGTGCCGTACGAGAGGGTGCTTTCGATGGCGTAGCCGGTGCCGGCGCCAGCGCGGACATTCAGGAAGTCGCTGGCCACATAGACCGTATCGCCAATCACGATTCCGCCGGTGTTCTCGAGGGCCAGGTAGTCGCTTGCCACCCAGCCGTTGTAGGTTCCGCCGACGTATTCGATCTGATACCAGACATACCCGTCGGAACTTACCGGGCCATCGATGATCAGGCCATTGGTGCCATAGGTGAGAATATCGATGACGGAAAATCCGGTGCCCGGTCCGTAGCGCACATTCAGGGTGTCGCTGGTGACATAGATCGTATCGCCAATCGAGAACGCGCCGCTGGAAGCGACGGTCAGATAGACGCCGGCCACCCAGCCGATGTTGCCGGATGCGTCGACCTGTACCTGCCACCAGTTGTAGCCGTTGGCGAAATAGGGACCGTCGAGCACTTCGACATAGGCGCCCTCGGAGAGTACTTGGACGACGGAGTAGTCTGTACCCGCGCCAGAGCGCATGTTGAGCGGCCCCTGTTCACCACAGCGGTCGCGCCGATATAGAGATTGCCGCCATCGATGACGCCCCCGCCAGAGGCAGAGGTCCCGATCGGTGAGACGCCGATACCGGCGAACAAGAACGCCGCGATGAGCGCCAGTCGCGCGATCTCTCGTCTGGAGATCGCCAAAGCCGATTCCTTCATACCTTCCCCCGTGACACGTCGTGCGGAGCTCCCTGGCGCGCGTTTGCGGTGGGAGCCGGTCCAACCAATCGAGACACGCCATGCACGGACGGGGGCGGCAGGCAGAGCAGAACTTGTCGCAGTGGTCGCCAAATGGCTTCCAAAGCATGCTCAGCGCGTCGGGTACTGAGCCGTTTGCGGTACGGGGTACACGTACATTTTCGCACGCTCCGGACGTTTTTGGAATTGACACCGGGTCAAATTTTGCGATTGGGGGCAGCGAATTTTCGCGAGGCGAACGTACGCACCTCTTGCCGCGGTACGCTCAGGTTGCGATGATGATGCGGGTTTCCGAGACGAGATGTCCAGGCTCCGGATGAGGCACATCGTGCCGGAGAGGCACTGCATACGGGTTCCCGGGCGCTCTAACCCGCATTGGCGGAATGCTTGCGTATCGAACGAGCTCGTTGGAACGGCCATGGCCAGGATATGAACGGCGTGTGAGCTCTTGCTGCAATCTGGCTTACACGGCTGAGCCGCTGCCAGTAGACAGGAGCTGAACCACGCCGCCGCCGATGTCGCCCGACTGAGGGTTGCGCGCGAAGTGGAACGCTGGCGTACCTCCCTGCGTGAGTAAGCGGGGGTTTCGAGCGTCCCGGTCGATACCCGCTTTCCAGTTCTCGAGCAGCGTGGCAAGCTTCCTGCACGTGCCATGGAGAGGGAGCGGAATGTCGATCGCCGAGCGCCTGGGAGGACGGACCTACTACGGCTGGGTGATTGTCGCGACGCTGGCGCTGACCGAGACGGTTTCGTGGGGAATTCTCTTCTACGCGTTCTCGGTGTTTCTGGTGCCGATGCGCGGAGAGCTGGGATGGTCGGAAGCAGCGCTGACCGGAGCGTATTCGCTGGCGTTGCTCGTCTCGGGTCTCGCCGCGCCCTTCGTAGGCCGGTGGATCGACCAGCGGGGACCGCGCGCGTTGATGACCGCTGGGTCGCTGCTGGGGGTCGCGCTGGTGCTGGCCTGGTCGCAGGTGGGAAGCCTGCTGGCCTGGTATCTGATCTGGGCTGGGATCGGGCTGGCGATGTCGGCCACGCTGTACGATCCCGCGTTTACCGCGGTGACCGCATGGTTCGAGCGGGACCGGTCGAAAGCCTTTCTGCTGGTGACCATCGCAGCCGGTTTCGCCAGTACTATTTTCTTGCCGCTGACGGCCTGGCTGGTGTCGGATCGGGGTTGGCGGGCGGCGTTGATCGCGCTGGCAGGCATCCTGTTTGTTTTCACGGCACTCCCGCAGGCGATCTTCCTGCGACGGCGTCCGGAAGATTTGGGATTGCTGCCGGACGGCGATACGGCGCGGGACGATCCGGCAGGTGTGATAGCCGCACGAATTCCCACCGGGGCGGAGTTGCGGGAGGCGCTGCGCGATCCCGCCTTCTGGTGGCTGGCGGCGGGATTTGCGCTGGAAACGTTTTCCTCGGTGGCGGTCGGGGTCTATTTGATTTCCTATCTGACCGACCGGGGCGATGGCGTGCGGTTCGCAGCGTTTGCTACCGGGTTGATCGGAGCGGCGCAAGTGGCGGCGCGGATTCTGGCGACAATTTTAGGGAGCAGGATTTCGCAAATCACCCTGACCGCGATCGTGTTTGCGTTGCAGGCGGTCGCGTTGGCGGTGCTGCTCGAATGGCAAGCCAACGCCGGGGTGTTACTTGCCGTGTTGATGCTGGGGATGGGACGCGGGGTTGTGACATTGATGCGGGCGGGGTTGGTGGCCGAGTTCTATGGACGGCGCAATTTCGGATCGATCAATGGGTCGCTGGCGTTGATTTTGAATGGGGCGCGGGCATTGGCGCCGATTGGAGCTGGGATCGCGTATGGGGTGATGGGCGGGTATCGCCCGGTCTTTTGGGGGCTCGCCGCGATTTCACTGACGGGAGCGCTGATGATGGTGGGGGTCAGCCGGACCGACCGGGCCCGGCATACGGAGCGGCCGCAGGTATCGCCCAGTTAGCGACCCTACTCCGACGATCGCAAGGTACAGCCGGGTTCAGGGGGACGCACGATCGCATCGTTGCTGTCAGTCGTAGCAGAAAGAAGCAACGCTAACGGAGACGCATTAGCCCTGCTGATTGTTCAATGACCGCATGTGGCGCCGTTGCGCGGGGAGCGAAGGCGTATCCTTGGCTCCACGTTTCTGGTGAACGCCACTCCCGATCGGATCGAACCTATGGATTACCAGGTCTTTCACGCTATCAATCAGCTCGCCGGACGCTTTGACGGCATCGACGATACCTTCGAGCTCATCTCCCGCTTTGCCCCGTTTGTTTTGGTTGCCATGCTGCTCGGCATGTGGTTTTGGCCGGGATCACGTGCGGTGCGGGATCGGCGGCAATGGGCATGCATTGTGGCAACCGCCGCGGCTGCCCTGGCGCTGGGATTCAACCAAATCGTCATTCGTCTGTGGGAGCGACCCCGGCCATTCACCGATCATCAGGTCGTCTTGTTACTGAAGCCGTCGCCTGATCCGTCCTTCCCCAGCGATCACGCGACCTTTGTCTTCGCGGTGGCTGTCGCGCTTTTCCTGGGGAGTCGCCGGGTCGGTTTCGTCGCGCTCGGGATTGCTGCGATGGTTGGTTTTTCGCGCGTCTATGCCGGGGAGCATTACCTGAGCGATGTCCTGGCTGGCGCCGTGATTGGCAGCGTGTTCGCCTACGCGCTCTTCCAGTTGCGACCCTTCGCCGAGCCAGTGCTCGATCCGGCCCTGCGCATCGCTCGACGCATACGACTCGCCTGAGCAACGCGCATCCCGCGCCGCGAGCTCGCGGCCCGGCGACCGTTTGTGCCGAGCGCGGCTCGTTCGTCGATTCCTGGCTCACGATCGCACGTAGAGATTGGTGTACGCGCCATTCAGGGCGATCAGCTCGTCGTGGGTGCCCTGCTCGATGATGCGGCCGTGGTCCAGCACATAGATCTGGTCCGCCTCGCGGATGGTGGAGAGGCGGTGGGCGATGGCGATCGTGGTGCGGCCCTGGCTGGCGGCATCGAGCGCGATCTGGATCTGGGCTTCCACGACGGTATCGAGCGCGCTGGTAGCTTCGTCGAGGATGAGAACCGCCGGATCCTTGAGGAAGATGCGCGCGATGGCGATGCGTTGCTTTTCGCCGCCGGAGAGCCGGTGGCCGCGCTCGCCGACGACAGTGGCGTAGCCCTCCGGGAAGCTCATGATGACATCGTGAATCGAGGCGGCACGGGCGGCAGCTTCGATCTCGTCCTGGGTTGCTTCGGGTTTGGCATAGCGCAGATTCGCGTCGATGGTGTCGTGGAAGAGATAGGTCTCCTGGCTGACGATGCCGATATGGGAGAGCAGACTCGCCTGCGCGAGCTGTTTCACATCGGTGCCGGCGAAGCGCACGCTCCCATCGGTCGCATCCTGGAAGCGCGGAATCAGATTGGCGACGGTGCTCTTGCCGGCGCCTGATGGTCCGACGAAGGCGACGAACTGACCAGGCTCGATCGCGAACGACACCTCATGCAGGGTTGGGGACGTATCGAGCGGGGCATCGGAATACCGAAACGAGACATCATCGAACACGACCCGCCCGAGCTGTGTGAGATCGACCTCTTGCGCATTGGGCGCGTCGACGATGGCCGGGCGCAGATCGAGGTATTCGAAGATGCGTGCGAAGAGGGCGCCGGAGGTTTGCAGATCGAGGGTGGAGCGCATCAGACCTAATAAAGGGAAGGTGAGACGCGCCTGCACGGTCGTGAACGCGATGACGGTACCGGCGGTGATGGCGGCGTTGCCGTCTGACATGAGCCAGCCGGCGATGAAGTAGACGATGGCGGGCACGGACTGGAAGAAGACCGTGACCACCGCAAAGAACCCCTGGCCGCTCATCGCTTCCCGGATCTGGAGCTTGATCTGCTCCTGGTTTTCTTTCGCGTAGCGTTCGGTTTCTTCCTTCTGCCGGCCGAATGACTTGGACAACAGGATGCCGGAGATACTGAGTGATTCCTGGGTGATGGCGGTCATGCGGGAGAGCGATTCCTGCGTGCTGGTGGCGATGCGAGCGCGCATCTGGCCGATGCGCTGCTGCACGATGGCCATGATCGGCATGAGGATGAGCGCGACCAGGGTGAGCTGCCAGCTCAGAATGGCCATGGCCACGATGGACGCGCCGACGGTGACGCTGTTGCCAAGGACGCTGCCAACCGTGTTGGTGAGCACATTCGAAACGCCGCCGACATCGTTCTGCAGGCGCGACTGAATAATCCCGGTTTTGGTGCGCGTGAAGAAGGCGACTTCCATAGTTTGCAGCCGCTGGTAGAGCTGCACGCGCAGATCGCCCATGACGCGGCTGCCGACCCGGGTGGTCAGCCAGGTTTGCACGATGCCGATGGAGGCCCCGGCTGCAACGATGGCGATCGTGAGTAGCACCAGTCTGGTCAGCAGCTCCATGTTCGGCTTTCCCGCCGCGGGGAAGAGCGCTTTGTCGAAGATGGCCCGGGTGATGAGCGGAAGCGCGATGGTCAGGGCGGCAGAGAAAAGCACCAGCACGATCGTGATCGTGAGATCGCGCTTGTACGGCATGAAGAGCGCGCCGATGCGCCGGCGCAAATGGGGAATGACAGGTGCGCCGGCGTTGAGGGCTTTTTGCACCTCGTAGTCGGAAGACGCGCCCTTGAGCGCGGCGCGGCGGCCGCCGCTCATACCAAAGCTCATAGCCCCTACTCCGCGCTCAAACGATCGAAGAGCCGGGAGGAGACACGCAGAAGGTCGCGTTCTTCGGGGCTGAGCCGTTCCAGCATGGTTTGCGCCAGCCAGTTGTCGCGCTGGCTTTGGAACTCCTGCACCTGCGCATTGGCGGCATCGGTCAGTGAGAGCAGGATCTGCCGACCGTCAGACGGATCGGCCTCGCGATGCAGGAGCCCGGCGTCGACCAGCTCGCCGACGGTACGGGCCATCGATTGCGGGGTGATGCCATCGGCGGCGGCCAGCTCGCTGAGCGTGGCGGAACCATGCCGATGGATGCGCATGAGCACGGCCATCTGGGCAAAGCTCTTGAGTCCGGTGGGGTGTTCGGTGCGCAGGCGGCGGATGAGGCGGAAAAGGGCGATACGAAGCTCGCTGGCGGCGTGAAGAGCTTCCTGATCGGCTATAGGTGGAATGGTTGTTGGTTCGGGCATGGAACTCCTGAGATAGTGAAAAGTGTTCAGCAAGGCTGAATAGATGAGCGAATCTTATCAGCTTTGCTGAAGAAGTGCAAGTGCTGCAATTTCGTGAATCATAAAACCTCTGTCTTTGTCATTAGACCATCACAAGGGAATGCCCCCTACCCTGTTGGGCGATTCGGTATGTAGCCTCGCTGAATACCGTGGTGGTCCTGGTTTGGCATAAGCGAAGACCTGGGTTCGATTGTTCCAGGATTCGGAGAAGCGGAAGTTGCCGTCGGCGTTGATGCCGGTCGGTTGGTTGAACGAGCAGTCTCCGCTGGCCCGCGCTGCCCCGCTTATCGCGGTGTGCTCCTCGCCATCCATTGATTCGGCGCACCGAACTCTCCCGAGCCGTATTGCGTCCATGGGTTTCATCTGGCTCTCAGTTTGCCGTCTGAAGCTAAGGCTGGCTGCCTGGGCTGACTGTGCCTGGCCGCTTCGCTTTTCGAGTAACCCCGTTGCGCCGTGCTGGTCCTCCAGCGCTCGCGCAGTCGGCGGTCATCCGCAACAGGAGTACGTCATGGCATATCAAGCCGATCGCTCTCGTGATGTCCCGCCGTTGTCCGGCGGGACGTCTGCGTCCACCATTCGGACAATGGCCAACAAGGTCCCCGAAGTTACGATTTTCTTCTGGATCATCAAGATTCTTTGTACGACCGTCGGGGAGACTGCTGCCGATTTCCTGAACGATCACCTGGGTCTCGGTCTCCTGAAAACCATGGCGGTCATGTCCATCGGTCTGATCATCATGCTCGTTCTGCAATTTCGCGCCCGCAAATATGTGCCATCGATCTACTGGATATCGGTGGTCTTCATCAGCGTGGTGGGAACCTTGATTACCGACTATATGACGGACGAGCGCGGGGTTCGCTTGCAGGTTACGACCGCCCTCTTCACCGTCATACTGGCGATCGTTTTCGCGGTCTGGTACGCAAGCGAGCGAACGCTTTCCATCCATTCGATCGTGACCACCAAGCGTGAGGCCTTTTATTGGCTTGCGGTGTTGTTCACGTTCGCCCTGGGCACCGCGGCGGGAGACCTGGTGGCCGAGCAGATGAACATTGGCTACGAAAAATCTGTGTTGCTCTTCGCCGGCCTGATCGTTGTTGTGGCTGCAGCCCACTATCTGGCGGGAATGAATGCCGTGCTGAGCTTTTGGCTGGCGTACATCCTGACCCGTCCCCTTGGCGCTTCGATCGGCGACTTCCTGTCGCAGCCCAAGTCTGACGGTGGATTGGGGATCGGCACCGTTGGCACTTCTGCCCTCTTCCTGGCGGCAATTGTCGGGATGGTCGCGTTCCTCTCCATCACCCGCGTGGACGTGGCCCGGGCAACGCCAGAGACAACATAGAAGCGCTTCCCGGGGGTCAGCCGGGTGGTCGATTCGATCACCCGGCTCCGGAAGGATCCGACTGTGGCAATCGAATGGTCATCCTGGTGCCTGCCTCGGCCAACGGTGGGTCCAATGCAATGGAGCCGCCATGGGCGACCACGATTGCGCGCACGATCGACAGCCCCAGACCCGAGCCCGGCGTGGATCGCACTGCATTGCCACGATCGAACCGTTCGAAAACGGCTCCGTTCAGTTCGGCGGGAATGCCGGCCCCGTTGTCCTCGATGACGAGCAGCTCGGTCCCTGAAGCTGAATGGAGATGCACGTGCAGAGCGACTGGCGGTTCCACATGCATGACCGCGTTATCGAATATGTTCAGCAGAGCCCGGGCCAGTAGCTCAAAATTTCCATTTACCTGGTGCGTGCCTGGCAGGATTTCGGTCTCGATTGTGACCTGGTCGTGCGCTTCTCGAAATGACTCGCACACGGCGTTGACGAGCTCCGCGAGGTCAAGGGGCTCGAATCCCTCACGCATCTGCCCCGCATCGAGTCGGGACAAGAGCAGGAGTTGCCTGGTCAGTTGCGCAAGCCGCTGTGTCTGCGTCCGAATGCCGGCCATGGCTGCGCGGTAGTCCGCTTCGCTGCGAGAGCGGCTCATCGTGACGTCGATGGTGGCATCGATGGCGGCGAGCGGGGTCCGCAGCTCGTGGGAGGCGTCCGCAGTAAAGCGGCGTTCCTTCTCCATGGTTTCGTCGATCCGTTCGATCATCGCGTTCAGGGTGGAGGCAAGCTGACCCAGCTCGTCGCCTGATCCAGCGCCAGGCACCCGTTGCGAAAGATCTCCCTCGGTAATGCGTTGTGCGGTTTCAGCCATTGCCGCAACTGGTTGCAGCGCCCGACTTGCGACCCAATAGCCTCCGAGGCTGGCACCGGCTGCGGTCACGGGAACGGCAATGATCAGGATGAGTCGCAGGAGCCGCAAGGGACCATTGACGCGTGAGCGTTCGAGCCCGGAGACCATGACCATCGGTTGCGCACCGCCAGCGATGGGTTGCGCGATCACGCGATAGTCTTCGTCATCGGCCAGGTCGATGGTTTGAAAGCGTTCGGTCTGCTCCTGGCCGACTTCCAGCACCAGAGCGCGCTCTTCGGAGGATTGCCCGGCGCTCGGAGAGGCATCCTGGAGCAGGGTGCCATCGGTCGCATAGAGGCGCAGTATTCCTTCGCCGGTTCCAAGATCGACCTCCGGCACGGTGATTTGGAGTGTTGGCGGCGTGGTGGAACGGTCGAGAAGCTGCTGGTAGGACTCGGCGCGCAGCGCGATCGTTTGGTCCAGCTCGGTGGTGAGCTGCTGGGCGAAGACCCCATAGACGGCGATCGCCATGAAGACGAGCAGCGCGGTCGAAATGCCCGCAATCCAAAGGGCGATTCGCGTCCGAATCGGGAGCTCAGTGAATCGTGAGCGCATCGAGCCGGTATCCCACCCCTCGCACCGTGTGGATGAGCGGGTCGCCACCGGCAGCATCGAGCTTCTTGCGTAACGTGTAGATGTAAACCTCGATGAAGTTGGATTCGGCCTCCAGCTCGAAGTTCCAGACGTGATCGGCAATCATGGGTTTGGTGACGACCCGGCCGGCGTTGCGCATGAGGTATTCGAGCAGCGCGAACTCCCGTGCGGTCAGGCGAAGCTCGGTGTCGCCGCGCTGCACCAGGCGTTTGGATGGATCGAGCCTGAGATCTCCAACGGCCAGCACCGGAGGCGTGCCCGGTCCTCGCCGGAGCAGGACCCTGATCCGCGCCAGCAGCTCGGCGAAGGCGAACGGTTTGACCAAATAGTCTTCGGCTCCGAGATCGAGCCCGGCGACCCGATCCTCGATGGCGTCCCGGGCGGTGAGGAAAAGGACAGGCGGAGCGTCGGCGCCGGATGCGCGTAACCGGCGACACAGCTCGAATCCATCGATGCCTGGCAAGTTGATATCCAGAATGGCCGCGTCATAGGGAACCGTGCGCGTTGCCAGAAAGGCGTCGTCTCCGCTGGCGAAGGCATCGACGGCGTAGCCCGCCTCGCTCAGACCGCGTGCAAGCGCAGTTCGCAACATATCGTCGTCTTCGGCCAGCAGGATACGCATGCCAGATCCCTCGTCCACGTGCCGTCCATCAGCCGATCAGCATCAGGGCGCCTCTTGTGGACGATGCGTCGAGTGCTGATTGCTGGACAACCGTGGAATGGTACGCCCAACGCAAGATTGGCCATGATTGCGAGTCGACGATTTCGAGCCCTTTCCCCGTTCTGAACGCACGCCCTGGGCGCTGGGACGGAGCGTTACGCTCCGGGATACGGATCGAGCAGGCGGGCGACCTTGTCCGTGTCGGAATAGCAGGTCATTTCGACGATCTGGTTGCCTTCCACGCGGTAGACGTCGACGCCCATGGCGGACCAATCGTCACCGCGGATGGTCTTGCCGGTTTCGTCCCAGGTGACTGCGGCGCGATTCCCGTCGACGATCTTGTGACGTACATTGAAGGTCAGCTCGGGGAGCTGGGCACCGTTCCAGGTCATGAATGGGCGCGCTTCGGCCATACCGCGAAAAGTGCCGGCGTAGTTGAAGGTGACGGCGACATTGGGTGCCATCAACGCCAGCATGCCTTCGGTGTCGCCGGTCAGGTAGGCGACATAGAGTTGTTCGATCACGGCGCGGGTGCGCTCGGTTTGGTTGTCGGTCATGATCACCTTTGCTCGCTTAGATAGGGAACGATCGATTCGGCCAGGATCTCAGCCGTTTCCAGCGCAACACCGGGCGGTCGCAGATCGAAGATAAAGTCGCGTGCGCCGATCTCCAGATAGGGCAGCAGGCGCGTGCGGGCATCCGCGGCGGTACCGACCAATCCGAACTTGCGCGCATTCTCGCCGAAGAAATCGCCCAGCCACGCGCCGAAGTTGCCCCGCTCGATATAGCGATCGAGGCTTGCGCGGGCACGCTCGCCATCGGAACTCAGATGGGCCATGAGCGGTACCGCTATCCGTACCGAATCGCGCGAGCGACCGGCGGCATCCAGCTTCTGCCAGAGCACGTCGCGTCGCTCGACGATGAAAGCGGGATCGGGGTTGGTTCCCAGAATCCAGCCCGATCCAAAGCGTACGACCAGGTCAAGCAACTGATCGGAAAAGCCGCCGAACCAGATGGGGATTCCTCCCGGTTGTACCGGTTTGGGAGCGAGGACCGCATCGGTGAGCTGATAGAAGTTGCCGTCGACGTTGGCGACCGGTTGGGTCCAGAGCGCTTGCATGACGTTCAGTGCTTCGATCGACCTGGCGTAGCGTTCGTCCTTCTTCTCGAACGGAATGCCGAGCGAGGTGAACTCGTTCTTGTGCCAGCCGGTGCCGGCGCCGAAGACCACACGCCCGCCGCTGAGCACGTCGAGGGTCGCAAGCGACATTGCCATCATGGCTGGGTGGCGCAGGGTTACCGGGGTGACTTCGGTGCCGAGTCGAACGCGCTCGGTGATACCGGCGAGAAACGCCAGGGTTGTCCAGGCGTCCAGCGGTTCATCGATGTTGGAGAGACCTTCGGACGCGGAGATCTCTTCGGCTGGGAGGCGGGTGTGGTCCTCGACCCAGAACATGTCGAAGCCACCCTGGTCGGCGATGGTGGCGAGGGAGCGCAGCAAACCGGGCCGGTCGCCATTCGGAAAGCCGCCATGGAGTACTGGCGAGAGCCCACACCGAACTGGCGCGTCGCTCACTCGATCTCTTCCCCATGGACGGCAATCGACTCACCGACGAACGAGCTCCACTGGGTGAAGAAATCTTCCATCCCTTCGGCGTTGGCGAGCGCGTTCTGGTAGTCGGCCAGATCGGTAATCTCGACCCGCTCGATATAGGGATACGGGCTTTCTTTGCCGTCGAGGGAGCCGTCGATCCGGGAGACCACGTATGACTTGATCTGTGGCAGCGCGCGGGCGACCGGGTAGTCGACCTCGCGAACCCACTGTTCGTACGCTTCGGGCGCGATTCCGTCGCGCAGTTTGTTCAGGAAAAAGACAACAGGCATCGAGGATCCTCCGGTCACGACAGATCAGGTCGATCAACAGAACACGAGGACAGCACGGCGTTGTCTTGCACCGATTGGCGCAAGCGCTCGATCGACTCCGTTACTCAAGCGCAACGCCACTCCGCTCGAGCGGAATGTGCAGTCCATTCGTGTAAGAAATTCTATACGACCCTGATACTGGCCAACGGCGCTTTACGCCGCTGGAGCGGAGGGGTTTCGTTGCGAGCGCACGCGACGGACGATGAACGCGAGCACGGCCAGGCCCACCACGCCGATCACGAGGTATTGGAAGACCTGGGCGTATTTCTCGACCCGGTGCCAATGTTCGCCGAGCTGATAGCCGGCGACGACGAAGATCGCATTCCAGACGAAGCTCCCGGCCAGCGTCAAAAGGAAAAACGTGGGAATGGGCATGCGCTCGATGCCGGCGGGAATCGAAATCAGACTTCGGAAAATTGGCAGCATACGTCCGAAAAAGACGGCTTTGGTTCCATGTTTATGGAACCAGGCCACGGTCTTATCGATGTCCGAGGTCTGGATCAGTGGAATACGCTCGGCAATGGCAATGGTGCGGTTCATCCCCAAGGCGGCACCGATGGCATAGAGCACCATGGCGCCAACCACCGATCCGAGGGTGGTCCAGAGCAACGCTTCCCAGAGTTGGAAGTCGCCCCGGCTGGCGGTAAATCCGGCCAGCGGCAGGATTACCTCACTTGGCAAGGGAGGAAAGATATTCTCGAGCGCGATGAGCATTCCTGCTCCCGGAGCTCCGAGTTTCTCCATGAAGCGGACGGCCCAGTCGGCGATACCCGTCAGCTCGGTCGTTGATTGGTCAGTTGCGAGGAGAAACAGCGCTCATACCTTTCCGAAGCGTGAATTGCGCGGGCAATGGTACTCAATCCGACTCGGGTCGGAGTTTCCCGGATGATGGCTCGGGCGCCGCATTGGGCACAATGTTCACTGGTGTCGACTGGACTGGGGATGATTCGGGGGCACTACGGTTCAGGTTCAGATTCAGGCGCAGGTTCGGACTCCAGCTCGCGCAGCCGGCGACCCATCGCAATCCACTCCTCTTGCCGTTCGTAGCCCAAACGCCGGCAGAAGTCGACCGAGTGTGGCTGCACGGTCAGATAGGCAGAGTGCGCTCCTTCTGCCCGGGCCAACTCTTCCATCCCGAGCAGGAGCCGCGAGCCGAGCCCATAGTGCTGCCGCAGGGGATGGACGCAAAGCTCGGCGATGCGCAATGAGGGGCCGTCAGAAACCTGAACGAAGTTGCCGATTGCAAAACCGGAAAGCGTTTCTTCCGGACCGTCGATTGCCACCAAACCGGCCATCTTCGGTTCGTTCCAGAGATCTTGCAGTCGGACCCGCACGTCCTCCGGTTTCCAGCCCGACCGGTTGGGCGTGGTGAATGCGGCGATAAAGACATCCACACAACGATCGAGGTGATCGAGCGTCAAGGGTTCGATCCGAAAATTCATCTAAAGTCCTGGGTTCGTGACGACTAGTACTCACGACAGTTTAGGCGAGCGGCGAAAAATTCAGTCGCCGAGCATCCCATCCCGGGTCACAATCCCCACTGTCGGGACACCGGCAACCATTTCGCGCTCCGACTGCTCGGAAGCCCTGGCTCGGAATTTAACGGCGCGCGGGCCTACCTGTAGCGCGTGACGACACCTCAGGGAGCTCCTCGAGGTTCCCGTATTGCCGCATTCGATATTCCATGCGAACGGGAGGTCGATTTGCATATGATGGAAATCACGGACAGCAGTTCAGCGCTGGAACCGATCACTTTTACCCAGATGGAGTCGCATGGCGGCTCCCATTATTGGAGGAACCATGAGCGAATCCGCCGGCCCATCGCCGCAAAGCCCTGGCCACCGGGAGCGCCTGCCCTCTCGCAGGCTGCATGTGTTTCACGACTACATCGCAACCATCTTCCAACCCGAGTTCCGCCCAATCTTCGCTTCGGTCGTGGTGGTGCTGACCGTGGGCACGCTGGTTTTTCGCCGGCTCGAAGGCTGGAGCGTGCTGGATTCGCTCTACTTCAGTGTGGTTACCCTCGCCACGATCGGCTATGGCGATTTGACACCGACGACTTCCCTGGCAAAGCTTTTCAGCATCCTGTACATCCTGGTTGGGGTCGGCATTTTGGGAGTTTTCATTAGCGCGGTTTCCCATGCATCGATGCAGCGCACTCTGGAACGGAGAGAGCAGTTCGAGCGCAAGTCGGTGGAGGTACGCGAAAAGCAGCTCGAAAAGCAGCTTTAGTTGTTGGGGGATCGAACGCAGATGGCGGAGCATAGGTTCGTGCGCCTGAATCTGCGCTGCGGGCCAAGTTCTCCCCGTTGGTCGAGGATGCGAACCGACTGCTATGCGGCCATGGTCGCGGGGTCCGGTTCGCGCACGGCGAGCAATTGGGTGGCAGCGAGCTCCCGGTAGAGCGCATCGAGATCGACCAGCTCGTCGTGGGTCCCAACGGCGCGTACCACCCCGGCATCGAGCACGATGATGCGGTCGGCCAGGGTTACGGTGGAGAGCCGGTGCGCGACGACCAACACGGTGGTCTCCCGGGCGATATCGGCGATGGTTTCGCGCAGTGCCAGCTCGTTGAGCGCGTCGAGCTGCGAGGTCGCTTCGTCCAGCAGCAAGAGCCGTGGTTTGCGCAAGAAGGCGCGCGCGATGGCGATGCGCTGGCGCTCACCACCGGAAAGCGTCAACCCTCGATGGCCCACCGAGGTATCCAGACCATCCGGCAAGCGGCTCAAGAGCCCCATCAGCCGGGTGCGTTCCATCGCTTCGAGGATCTCGGCATCGGTCACGTCGGGCGCGGCGAAACGCAGGTTGTCGCGCAGCGTTCCCGCCAGGACCGGTGAGTCCTGTTCGACATAGCCGATCATCCCGCGCAATCCGGGCAGCGGCAGGGAAGAGACATCTTCGCCATCGAGCAATACCCCGCCGGTTTCCGGCTAGATAGAAGCGCTCGATCAGGGAGAAGATGGTCGTCTTTCCTGCGCCGGACGGTCCCACGAGTGCGGTCATCCCGCGAGGAGGAATCTCAAAGGAGACGCCGCGCAGCACCGGTTCGAGCTCGGGGCGGTATCGGAACCAGACATCGTCGAACGCTACCGCAATCGGCCCGCCTGAGATCGCTGGGACGGGCGCAGTCGCTTCCTCCCGTTCATCTTCCAGGGTCATGACCTCATCGATGCGGCTAAGGGCTGCCGATCCCTGTTGGAATTGCACCACCGCGCCCACCAGCTGCCCAATAGGGCCAACCAGGAAGAAGAGATAGAGGAGAAACGCGACCAGGGTAGAAATCGGAATTGCTCCGCTGGCGACGCGTGCGCCTCCGACGCCGAGCACGACCAGAAACGCGATTTGCACCGAAGCCCAGGCGGCTGTTCCCGCGATCGATTGCCACTTGGCCACTTCGATCCCGTTTTGCCAGGCGAGGCTGGTGGCCGCGGCCATCTCCTCACGCTCGCGCGGTTCCGCGCCGGATGCTTTGACCGTGCGAAATGCTCCCAGTACGCGTTCCAGCTCGGCTCCGATAGCGCCAACCGACACTTGCGCTGCCTTGCTGGCTCGTTGGATACGCGGCACCGCAATTGCCACGATGACGCCCATCACCAGCATTACTGCCACCGTGACTCCGAGCAGCACCAGATCGAGATAGGCCATCATGACCACGATCCCGATCAGCAACATGGTTTGCGTCAGCCCCTGGACGAAGCCGTAGGTGGCCGCTTGCCGGAGCAAGGTGGTGTCCGAACTGACTCGTGACATCAGATCGCCCGGCTGGGTCCGTTCCATAGAAGGAAGCCGCAACCAGAGGATCTTGTCGATCAAGCGCATGCGCGCCCCGCGCACCACCGATTCGGCGGTCCGCTCCAGCAGATACGAGCCGAAGGCGGAAATGGTCGCGCCGACGACGATCAAGCCAACCAACAGGATGATCGGGTCGCGAATCGTTTCGTCATTTCCCAGTGCGTCGACAATCTGCCGCGCGATCAACGGTTGCACCAGACCGACAAACCCGCCGACGGTCAGCAGCACGCCGCCAGCGACGAGTGTTTTCCAGTAGGGGCGGGCGTATCCGGCGATGGCCTTCCAGGAGGCCGTGGTTGGTTGTTCTGTTTGCATCGAGGTTTATCCCTGCCAGCGAGAGCTGCTGGCCAGCAGCAGATAACCGTACTTGGTGGGTGGGGTGTCGTCACCCGGTCAAGTGGGGAGGGGTCGGGTGGGCGAACGCCGCGCGGTACCTACGCTATCGGGCTTCTCGCAGTGACTCGTTATCAGGTCGATTGAGGAGTGGGAGGAGGGCCGTTAGGCGACACTCGCTGCGGCGAGGAAATCCTTCCTTCGTCAGGATGACAACTCGGCAGGGCGATTCTCAACTCTTTGGCAGTTTACAAAAGGAGCTCAGCTTCGTCGCAGCACTGCTGGGACTGAAACACCCGGACGCCCACAGAGTGGCCAATCTCCGTGGGCGTTTTCGGTGAGATTTCCGGCCTTTCGTCCGGCTATGCGTTGGCGAAGGCCGCTTCCAACTCGGCGACGTCGATCTTGCCCATTTGCAGCATGGCGTTCATGACGGCGTTGGCCTTGGCCTTGTTCGGATCGCGGGTGAGCTCAGAGAGCCGGCGTGGGGTGACTTGCCAGGAGAGGCCGTATTTGTCCTTCAGCCAACCGCAGGGGCCGTACTCGCCCCCTGCGCCGAGCTTCTCCCAGAAGACGTCGACTTCGGGCTGGTCCTTGCAATCGATGGAAAGCGAGAGGGCTTCAGAGAATGAGAACTCCGGTCCCGCGTTGATGGCCTGGAAGTTGTTTCCGTTCATGGTGAACTCGACGAACATGACCGTGCCCTCGGGGAGTGGCCCAGCCTCGGTGTAGTAGTCGGTAGCCGTGATTTTGACATCCTCGAAGATGCCTGCATAGAAGTCAATCGCTTCGAGGGCATTTCCGTTGTACCAAAGACATGGGGTTATTTTCTGCGTCATGAGAACTCCTCCTGAGTGGCGCAGATTCGAATACCAAGCACGCGTTCGTCCCAAAAAGAGTCCTACGCCACTATCAACTTATCGTTCCAGATAGTTCCATTTCGACTGATCTATCAAGAATGGGCCGTGGAATCCGCTCATGTTGCCGGAACGTCGAGAAGTTCCCCTCCTGCCTCGGAGGATCTCTAACGCGGGGAACGCGGTGCGCTGCCGCGCACTCGCTGCACCTGATACTATGTTGACCTGCCACCCCAGTCCCATGGGACACCTCATATGGAAAGGTCAGCCGAACCAAGGCACGTCCACACCCGCTCCCTGGGGCGGAATCTCATGCTGCCGGTCGGCCAGGAAGAACACCGGGTAGCGCTCCTGGACGACCTTTCGGCGGCGATCGATGGGAATGGCCGGGTTGTCATCATCGGTGGCGAAGCAGGCATCGGCAAAACCACCCTTGTCCGCTCGCTCGCCAGCGACGCCGCGCATCGAAATGTGCGGGTGCTCGAAGCCAGTTGTTTTGAGCTCTATAGCACTCCGGCGTTCGGTCCGTGGCTCAATCTGTTCGGCAATCTGGATCAAGACGCTCAACTTCCCGCGTCTCCGATCGCCTTCGCAGGCGGATCGATGCAGCCGGTCACCGATCAAGCGGCGCTCTTTGTATCAGTGCGAGACTTTTTCGTCGATCTGACCCGGCTGGATCCGGTTCTGCTGGTTCTGGAAGATCTGCACTGGTCGGATCCTGTAAGTCTCGACCTCCTGCGGGACCTCAGCCGTCGTGCAAACCGATTACGCCTCCTGATCGTGGTCACGTACCGCACTGACGACCTCCAACGGACCAGTCCGTTTTATCAGCGCCTTCCAGCTCTGATTCGGGAGACCGGGGGGCGCCGAATCGAGCTTCACCGGCTGGATCGGGATCAGCTCCGCACTCTGGTCGCCGCATGGTTGGACCTCGCTCCCCCAGATTTGGGCCGGCTCGTGGATTACCTGGCGCGCCATTCGGATGGAAATCCTTTTTATGCCACCGAGCTGATCCGAGCCTTGCACGATCGTGGGCTCCTGAAGCACAACGTCGAAGGGTGGGAGCTCAAAGCACTGGATCACCTGGTGCTACCACCGCTCCTTGTTCAGGTGATCGACTCCCGGGTAAGCCAGCTGGGGAGCTCGATGCGCGAATGGCTCGCGATCGCGGCGATGATCGGTCAAGAGGTTCCGCTGTCGGTCTGGTCTGAAGTTGCGAGCGTTCCGCCCGCCGAACTGCTCGAAGTAGTCGAACGGGCCAGCGATGCGCACCTCATGCACGCTGACGAACGGGGAACCAGCGTTCGGTTCGTGCACGCGCTGACCCAGAACGCGCTCTATGCCAGTGTTCTGCCGCCTCGTCGCCGGGAATGGCACTCCCGAGTTGCGCGCGTGTTGATGACTTCTCCGCATCCGGATCCTGACAGCGTGGCTTACCACTTGCACATGGCAGGCGATCCGGAGACCTGGCGTTGGTTGGTGAAAGCCGCTGAACGGGCGCGTAGCGCCTACGCATGGACGACCGCCACCGAGCGCTACCAGGCTGCGGTCGAAGAGTTGCGTGCCCTTGGGCCGAACGAGCAGACCGCAGAAGGGAAACTGCTCTATACCCTGGCCTTCATCCAGCGATTCTCTGCCCCGGCTGATGCGCTCAAAGCGGTGGAACAGGCGAGACGGCTGCCCGGGTTAACAGACGATCCGATCCGGAATGCTGAGTCGCTCTGGGCGCTTGGCACCCTGAGTTGCTATGCGAACCGGTTTCGGGATGGGATCGCGTATTACGACGCCATGATCGAATCGCTCCAGCCATTGATCGGAAGCGTGTCATTCGCCTGTCCTTCGATCGAACAATTCATGGGAGGCGAGGTCTTTTCCCTACAGCAGGGAGCGCTCCACCCTGACGACCCAATGTCCCGAGTTTCCGTGGAGATGACTCTCGCAGATCTCATCGATGCTCATCTGGAGCTGAACATTTGGTTGAAGGCTTCTGCCGGCATTCTCGATCCCGCCAGGGAACGAATGTGGCCTCCCAACTCGCGAGGCTAACGCGAACGAAGAGACCAGAAGCGTGTTCGAATACAGTGCGCCATGGGTCTTCCTCGGACGGGCAATTGCTGCGGCCGCGCTTGGATTGCCGGAACTCGCGGGAGACGACTTCGAGGAATCGCGCGGGAGGTTCAAGCTGTTCTCGCACCATGCGCTGGAAGCCCAGGCCATCCTGGTCGAATTGGCCGATGTCGCGGTGACCTTTCGTTTGAACGAGCCATCCAACCGGCGATCGCTGGCATCGGAAGGCGAGGCAGCGTTGCGCCGGGCTGGTGGGGCGCTCCGCAGCGGGCTCTCTCCACGAATCGCCTGGCTACGGAGCCTGGTCCTCGACGGGAAGTGGGCCGAGGCGGCGGATATTCTGGAGAGCTCTTCGCCTCCTGGGAGCGCGTTTCTCTGGCGCAACGTGCGTTGGGCCGCCGCTACGCTCGCGCGGTACCGGGGAGATACGCAAACCGCATGGGAGCAGATCCGTCAGGTCTTTCCAGACGGCCCCAAATTGCCGCCTGGGGAGGTGATCTTTCACGAAGGGTTGGAGCTTCAGCTTCTGGCCGCCGATCTCTGCCTCGATAGTGGAGAGATCGAGGCTGCTCGTGAATGGTTACGCGCCCATGATGAGTGGATGGAATGGAGCAGTACAGTGCTTGGCGTCGCCGCGGGCGAGCTGGGCTGGGCTCGACTCCATCGGGCCGAATCGAACGACGCGTCCGCATCCCTGCGAGCGGCGGAGGCCCTGCGGCGCGCGAGCGACCCCGATCAGCCGGGTGTCCGCCTGGAAGCGCATCGCCTGCTCGGAGAGGTCGCACTCGATGCGGGCCGCACCGATCTGGCCGTCACCGAATCGACACGCGCCATCGCGCTCGCGGAGAGCTGTGAGCTCCCGTATGAACGAGCGCTGGCGCAATTGCTCCTTTCTGAGGTGTACCTAGCAGCCAACCGGCGCTCCGAAGCGGCCGCGCTACTAGGCGAAGCGATGACGATCCTGTTAACGCTCGAAGCGCGGCCAGCTCTGCAACGTGCGGAGGTGCTGGCTGCCCGAGCCGGGATGCACCCGAGCGGACTCGCGCGTAGCACCGACCTGACCGAGCGCGAGCTGGAGGTGCTGCGCCTGATCGTGTCCGGGCGTTCCAATCAGGCGATTGCCGACGACTTGTTCATTTCCTGGACCACTGCTCGCACGCATGTCTCCAACATCTTCCGCAAGCTCGACGTTAGCAGCCGTGCCGAAGCAGTCGACATCGCACACCGGCGGGGACTCGTAAGCGCATCGGAGACGCCGACGGCGGATCGATAACGACGTCGGCCGCGCATACGTAGTCGCTGAGCGCCGTGCCCAAATCGTGCGAACGCACGATTTGCATTCGGGGACGGACCCAGCACACTGCGAAAAGTTCAACAAACACATACGCATTCGTTCGCGCAATCAAATCCCGTACGGAGGTACACGATGACAGTCATGTTCGTGGATCAGGTTCTGGATCTCTTGCACCCCCAATTTGAAGGCGACCTGCTCACGCCTGCATCTCCGGGTTATGACGAAGCTCGCAAAGTCTGGAATGGAGTCATCGACCGGAGGCCAGCCATCATCGCACGTTGCACCTCGACCGCCGATGTCGTGGCCGCGGTGAACGCCGCCCGGGAGCACGGACTGATCGTATCGATCCGGGGTGGCGGCCACAATGTTGCCGGCAATGCCGTCAATGACGACGGGCTCGTCATCGATCTCTCCAACATGCGTGGGGTGACCGTCGATCCCGCGGCGCAGACGGCCATCGTTCAGGGAGGCGCCACCTGGGCGGATGTCGACAGCGCGACGCAGGCCTATGGGCTAGCGGCACCGGGAGGGAAGGTATCTACCACCGGAGTGGCTGGTTTCACCCTGCACGGCGGCATGAGCTGGATGATGCGCAAGGTCGGGCTCGCGCTCGACAACCTCCGCTCAGTCGAAATCGTGACCGCAGATGGCAACGTGCAAACGGCGAGTGAGAGTGAAAATGCCGACCTGTTCTGGGCGATCCGGGGCGCCGGTAGCAACTTTGGTGTGGTCACCTCGTTCGAATTCGCATTACATCCCATCGGGACTGAAGTAGCCGTCGTCGCGGCGTTCTATGCGCTGGAGGATGCACCTAAGGTATTGCGATCGTACCTGGAGCTCGCACGTGCGATGCCGGATGAGGCATCGACGGTTGCGGGTTTCTGGAGCGTGCCTGCCCATGAGGCGTTCCCGGAAGAGGCACATGGGAAACCGGTGATCCTGCTGGCGGGGATGTATTCGGGTGATTTGGAGACGGGAGAGGCGTTGATGCAGCCCCTCCGTGAAGTCGCTACGCCGGTCATGGATCTGAGTGGACGCTGGCCCTATCTGGGGCTACAGGGAGCATTCGACCCCTTCTTTGCCGCCGGGGACTACTACTATTTTAAAGCGCTCTACCTGAGGGACTGCGACGAAGCTGCCCAGGCAGATATGATCCGACATGCGGAAACAAGACCATCCCCCGAGTCTCTGATCATGCTTTGGCATCTTGGAGGTGCGATGGCACGCAGGACAGACGATGCGACAGCGTTCGGAAAGCTGAACTCGCCGTTCCTGTACAGCCTCGATACCGCCTGGACCGATTCACGGGACAGCGACCAATGTATCGACTGGACACGGGAAGCTTGGACTTCCATGCAGCAACACGGGACCGGCGGTCTCTATCTCAACTTTGGTGGGTTTGGAGAGGAGAAGAGCGCGCAGGTCAGAGCCGCGTACGGCGCAAATTACGACCGACTCGTTCAACTTAAGCGCATCTACGATCCCGGCAACCTCTTTCGGGTCAACCAGAACGTAGCTCCCAGTTAATGAGAAGACTGTGTCGACGCCACGCTGTTCAGCGTGGCGTTGACACAACTTACAATGGATTCCCTAAGTCACATCACCAGCTTGGCGATCAGTCTGAGATAGCGATCACGAATGGGAAGGGCACGTCGGTGCTGTTGCCGGTGTAGAGCAGCGCGCCGCTTTCGAGGTCGACTTCGAACTGGGTGACCGTGCTGTCGGTGTAATTGGCGGCGTAGAGGTTTTCTCCGCCGGTATCGAACGCGAAGCTCCAGGCCTGACCGATCTCGTCAGTGGTATGGCCGATCAGGGTCAAGGTGCCGTCATCCGGATTGATAGCCCAGGCGACGACAGCGTCGCCTTCCGGGGTGACCGTGTCCTCGAATCCGCGATTCGTGTTGTAGAGGAACTTGCCCGAGGGGTGGACCGCGATCTCGGCCGTGCTTTTGACGCCGTCAAAGGGATCGGGAACGGTGGAAACGGTTTGCAGCAGTTCGCCGATCTGGCCGCTTTCGCCGTCGTAGGCGTAGACGTTGATGGTGGCGTCCAGCTCGTTGACCACGTACATCACGGTACCGTCCGCATTGAAGGCAATATGGCGCGGACCCGCACCGGGTGCGGCATCGACGGAGCTGACCTCGGTCAACGCGCCGGTCGTATCGTCCAGGCTATAGATCACCACGTTGTCGGTGCCAAGATCGGCCACGGCCACGAAGTTGCCGGCTGGGTCGAAGACGGCTGCGTGCGGTCGGGACTGATCCTGCCGCTCGGTGTTTGGCCCGGTGCCTTCTCGTTTGACTTCGTTGGCGACTTCGCCAAGGGAGCCGTCTGCTTCGATCGGCAGCACGGTGACATTGGCGCCGCTGTAATTGGCGACGAGCAGCCACTTCCCACTTGGGGAAACAGCAGGTTGCGCGGAGACTGCTCCGCCGGAATCAACCCGGTTGAGAAAGGTGAGCATGCCGGTTTCCGGATCGCGGGCGTAGGCTTCCGCCGACCCGTTGGCTCCGCCGTTGTAGTCCCCAATGACATTGACCGCGTAGAGATGCGATTGATCGGCATCGAACGCAAAGTAGAAGGCGTTGTCGCTGGGCAGCGTCTGGATCAACGAGAGCGCGCCAGTAGCCGGATCGATGGTGTAGACCGAAATTCCGACCGGTTCAGCCACAGGGGTGCCGTCCGTCATCTGGGAGCGGGAGTCAGACCCGACATAGGCAAATTGCGTTCCTGCCACTGCTGAGGCCTCCGGGCTGGCATCCTGCGCCGCCACATTTCGCATGCTCGATCCAATGAGCGTCGCGCCGACACCCATGGCGGAAAGCTTCAAGAGCGTCCGCCGATCGGGCTTCACGGTTTCGATGCCAATGCGTCGTTTCATTTCTTCGGTCACGTCCCATCTCCTTTTCGAACTGCCTCGGACGTCTGTGTCCGATTGGTTGCGCCGCCAGCGAGCCAGCACCCGCCGCCTTTGATCCGATAGTGCATTATCACAGGCATTCTGTAAACAGATGCATAGCCTGGGAATGGGAATGCCAACGGCCCGGTGCAAGCGCACCGGGCCGTTGGCGTCGAAATTCACTCGACGGGTATTGCTACCTGCTAGTTAGAGGTCACTTTCCAGGCGCGGTCGATCGTTTTGCGGGACTGCTCGACAGTGTTGGCATTGACGATCTTATGATCGTCCTTTTTCAGCTCCTCGAGGACCACAACCGGAATAAGATGGTTGATCTCCTGAATGGCCTCGGCATAGCCGGTCAGGTGCTTCTCAGACATCGTGGCGATCTTGGTGTCGCCGAGTGCGGTGGCAGTGGTGTAGAGCATCGAATAGCTGATGGCAGCGAGATTGAACGCGACATAGTCGTCACGGAACGCTTTCGACTGGCTCTCGGTGCGGATCATGTCGATCAAGCCGGCGGCTTTTCCGAGGACCGATGCACCGGCTTCCTTGACCGTCGTGGTTACCGGATTCTTCGGCTCCTCTTCGAGCAGGGTGGCAACATGGTCACGTTGGGCTTTGACCATATCGTGATAGCCCTGCACGGCCTTCTGCAGCTCTGGCTGATCCGCGAACATCTCCAACTGGCGGTCGAGAGCTTCTTCGATGTGCGTCTCGAGCGCGCTGACATCGGCCAGATAGTCGGCAATGGTTTTCTGATTCTTCTCGGAAACCGAATCGTTATTCGTCATGTGTAATCTCTCCTCCTGGATCGAATCTCTAGCTAATCAAATGCCCCATTCGAATGGAATCCGCAGCCTTAGACGCGGTTCGATGAGGCATTCCAACCATTTTTAGTGTGGGCTGGATGATCTGATCTCTGCAGAAACGGAGAGCCAGGTGCCTAAGGAATCCATAGATATGATTAGGTATGCACAGGTTTGGAGTCGTTTCCCCAGACCTGTACCCGATACCCCTCGCGCATGCCTTCCCACAGGGGAACGATGCAGGTGTCCTCCAGCAGGTTCTTCCAAAGCTGTGCACTGGCGAAGACATCTTCGTCGGTGGCAAAGAGATCGAAGATCGAACGCGATCCGACCAGAATGAGTTTTTGCCGGGCACGGCTGATCGCGACGTTCAACCGCCGTGGATCGAAGAGAAAGGTGCTGTTGGCCAGCAGGTAGAGCGGATCGCTTTCGGTTGCGCCGACCACGATGGCATCGCGTTCTGCTCCCTGGAATCGTTCGACCGTATCCACCGCCGAGCGAATGATCTGCCCGGTTTCGGGATCTATCTCAGTCAGGGCCGGAATCTCCGCGCGAAGTCCCGCCCGTTGCGCGGTATGGGGAACGACCACCCCTAACCCGGTCCTGGCATTGAATCCGCCTGCGGCGAGGGTTTCCAGCACCGGCCGCATTAGCTCCTGTTCGAACACATTGCGGTTCTGACTGGCGATTTCCTCGTGCACTACGACGGTGAGAGGATGGTTCGGATGCAGCACGGCAGCGACGAAGTCGTCCGCCGTGGGGATGAGCGGCAAGAGCGCGGTTTTGCGCGAGAAGTAGGCGATCTTGTCCTGTTGGTAGATCTCTTTGCGCAGGAAGTCGGCAATATCGGAGTGGACGCGGAAGCTCTCTTCGAAGCGGATCTGGTGCTCGGCGGGAAGCTGCGCGCGCAGCGTGAGGAAGAGCGATTCGTAACTCTTGAAGGCCACGAAGGTGCGGCGCACCTCGCGCTCCCAATCGTTCTGGACGATAGGCGGCATCTGGCGATGGTCGCCGATGACGATGAGCTGTCCATCGTCCTTGAGGGCCAGGGCGCCCATGATGGCTTCGGGAAGATTGATTTGAGAAGCTTCGTCGAGGACGAGGAGATCGCAGATGCGGGAATCGAACAGTGGAATCTTGCGCTTCTGCTCGCGTTCTTTGACGATGCGGTAGATCCCTGCCAGACCGGCAGCAATGATGCAGTGCGGTGCGGCGTCGATCTGGCGGTCAGGCCGCTCGTCCTTTTTGGCATCCCGATGCAGCTTGATGACCCCGGCCGGGGGATCTTCTCGCCCTTCGAAGCGAAAGAGCGGCAACGAAAGCACGCGCACATCGAACCAGCTATCCCAGAGGGCAGTATGGTCTCTGCGAATGAGCGCCAGTTTGTCCAGCACTTCGACGAGCTTGCGCATGAGCTCGTCGACCGCGGCGTGCGTTTTGCAGGCGATCATTACCCGGCAATCGCGTCCAGCAGCAAGCGCCCCCTGCATACGAGCAAGAATTGCGTAAGCAGCGGTCAAGCTCTTTCCAGTTCCCGGAGGACCTTGCACGAGCAGAGTCGGAGCATTCGCGAGGCCGCCGATCAATTGCTGCTTGCTTGCCTCGAATCCATGCAGCAACCCGGCAGCTTCGAGCGCCAGCAGCCCGGCGAGGAATCGCGCCTGACCGGCAGAAGCCGCCGGATCGGGCGCGAGCTTCTCTGGTCCGGAACCAGTGATGCGCTCGAAGAGCGCATTGCGCTTGCCTTCCCGCAAACCTGTCACGACCGCACGCTCGAACGAGCCGTACCAGTCGGTCGGAGATTCGTCGAGGGTCAGCAGCCCATCTGGCTCGAACCCGTTGAACGGCTGGTAGAAGATGAATTCGGGTGGTTTGCTGCCGAAACTGCCGATCTCGATATCGACAAACGCAAAGGAAGGGTTTCCCGTGTCCTGCGTGACCCCGAGCTCGAGAACTTTGCCGCCGGCTCCGTAGAAGAGCTGACGCACCGTCGGGGTGAACGGTTGTCGCTCTTCAGGGGGCATTCGGGTATCGACCGACCAACGCGGCGAAATCACCACACTGTCCCCTGTATCGACGCCCCATAGCGCAAGCGCATGCTCTACCGAACAGGCGACTCCGGTCAGATCGAACCTGAGCCGAATGACTTTTGGACCTTCAGGCCATTTCGGCTTGGGAGTGCCTTCCTTCTGTTCATCAGTCAGCATGTCCCACGCATACAGCGCGTTGTTGAACTCCGCGATCTCAGGAGATTGGTCGACCTCGTGATATCGCGCCAGCATCGAAGCACCCGAAAGCACGCGACGCTCCGGCGAAACCGCACGTTCGTATTTCCACGCTCCGAGCTCGACATGCCGTTCGATGGTGATGAACTCATCCAGGGCAGCGGCAAAGCTGCTTGCCACATCCTGGAATCCGGCAAGATTGGAAAGATCGAAGGAAGCTTTGGTTGCCCATTTATTCGGCCGCACCTTCGGCGGCGATGCGTTCGGCGGCTTCGAGTCGCGCGGAGTGCAAGGCGAGCAGATCGTCGAGGGTGACGGCGCGGAAGGGGGCGAACCGGTCGTCCCGCTCGGGAGCGGGAAGTTGCCCCCAGGCGGCGTAGGCGTATTCCAATGGAAGCTGGCTACTGAACCGGGCGCGTTTGGTGAACCAGGGTGATGTGTCGCCTTCCGGCACGTCACCCTCCTCGAACTTGCCAGCGGCGTCGAAATACCGTTCGCGGAAGAGCTGGGTGAGTGGACGCTCGGCATCCCAGCCAAACCGGAGCAGCCTGGTCAGCGATTGCAGGGTCTGACAAAGCAGCGGGAAGTTACGTTGCGCCTTGATTTCGTCGGCAAGCACCGTGATCACGGGCGAGGTGTAGGCGGCGAGCTGCGAGGTGAAATCGTAGAGCGCGGTCGCTCCGAAGACATCGTTGAGGTGGCGGCCCAGAGCAGTCAGCAGCACGCGTTGGTCGTAGTTGTCGTAGAAGATCAGGTGGATCGGCGCCGACAGTTTCCCGTCACTCTCTGGCGCGGCTACCTCGACCACGGCGCGGATCACCTCATCGATCCAGCGACGCAGCAGCTCGGCTTCCATTTCCGGGGTTTCCGGTGGCCCATCCGCGATCTCGATCACGGTCCGGCGTCGCTCCGGTGAGGTCTTGCCCTCTTTCGCGCCGACCACCAGCGCGCCAAGCAGATAGACGCGGTCTTGCAGGTAGTCGTGCTCGACGTCGACGTAGATCTTCACGAGATTCGGGTGGACCTCTGCATCGCAACGCGGCAGGCTGCTCTGGCGGCTATCGGGCAACCAGCGCTGAATTGGCCAGGAATCGCCTTTCGAGCCTCGATAGGCGCGCGCACGGTAGATCAGATCGTCCAGCTCGGATCCGAGCGCGGGCACCATGGCGAGCTGCCGGTAGGTGTCGGACCAGGTTTCTGCTGGCAACGGCACCGCGGCAAGCTCGGCACAACGGCGCACGCCGGCGACGTGCAGGGCGCGTTTCTGTTCGGCTTTGAGAAAAGGAATCAGCGACAGATCATCGGTTTCGGCCGATTGACGCAGGCAAAACTGGTTGTAGAGGCATCCATCGCAGACATAGTTGAGGTGAAACGGGAGCTGATCGAACTCTTGCGCCAGATTGCGCCGTGCTTCCGAGGTGGGCGCGAGTACGAGGGATCGGACATGCCGCTGGAGTGCGTTTGCGTTTTCAATGCGTTCGAGATAGCCCTCGACCCCGAAGGTTGCCAGCGCATCGGCCCGTTGCTCGGCCAACTTGGGATCGTCGGTTTCGGCATTGGCTGTTGGCGCCCCGCGATAGAGCACGCCGAGCGCGATCTCTGCGGCGATTCCCGCCGGTTTCAATACCTCATCGAGCATTTCGCGATAGAAGGCGATTTGTAACCGGTGTTCCATGCGGGCAGCGGTGGTGCTTTTGAAATCGACGATAAGCGCGTGGAGCTCACCCGACTGGTCACGGTGAACGTCGACCGCATCCGCGATTCCGGTGAATCCCCATCCCTCGATCTCAGTCCGCAGCAGGGGCTGAAAGATGACGACCCGCTCGCCAGACGCAAGGGATTCGACCGCTTCGATCAGCCGCTGGTGATCGGACGGTACGCCCCGCTGGTTCCGTTCTTCCTGGCTGCAGGTGATAGTGCGGACCGATGCATCGATAGTCCTTTCCGCGCCCTTCTCGAACTCGCGACCGGAGAGGGTGAGCAGGGGCGGAATCGATTGCGGCTGGGCGTCCCAGGCATGCAGGAAACCCTGCCCGGCATTGCGCTCGACCAGACGCAGCCGCAGGTAGCGGCGGCATTGGTCGAGCCGGATGTACTGCGCGATGTCGGTGGGGCTCAGTTTGAGCGGATCGCCGTCGTGCGGTTGGAGCTCGAGTAGCTGCTCACGCTCGGATCGGAAGTTTCCCGCCGGTGTCGCCGGGGTGGGTTCATCGTTACGCATTGGCGCATCGTAGGGCGCTGGCCGGCACGTTGCAAGGTGCGGCGATTCACCTACATACGTACCCTGGTCGCCCCATCGTTCAGTAGGCAATTTAGCGAAGCCTTGCTCGTCAACTTAACCAGCAAGCAGGTTCCGCTTTGTCTCCTCCGAATTTGGCGGTAGCACCGGGATAACTTCTGACGCGAGTCTGCCGTCTCAGGCCAGGTTGTTTGCCTATTCCTCGACGCTCCGATGATTGGCATGCTGTCGTCAAACAGAGCAAGCAGATATCAGGAAACGTCGATTCGCAGCCACCGCGCTTTACGCATCGAACGCTCACCAGGGGTGGTTTTCCTTAAGAAGGTAGTCAGTAAGTTCCATTTTTGCGCAGAATGCGTGTTACAAAATGCACACGATGGGTTTTACAAGTAGTATTCATGGCGAAAACACACGATGGTCGAACAAGGAATCTCGACTCTCCATTACCGGTGCAGGGTGATGACCACAGACGCTCGTTCCTTTTCAGATCGATCATCGTTGACAAAGTCGTTGCGTAGCATCGAACCCCTCCGTTTTCAATCGGCTAGCCACAGTTCATGCGGTGCGTGCCTCCCGCCTTTGCAGTGCGGAGGTGACCGCCGCGCCCGTACTCATTTCGTCCATCGGGACTTCTCGAGCTTTTTCCCCATGGCCCGCTTCGGCGCGACGTCGCAATGGGCTGGGCCAGATTGGAGCCGCCTAACGAGCCATCGCATGTAAAACGTTTTCCAGCACTCTATCGAAACTGAATGACACGACGTTTGCAGAGGGTGAGCCTGCTATGAGTCGAATTCTTGTTACCGGCGGAGCCGGGTATATCGGTAGTCACACAGCGAAAGCACTCATGCGGGCGGGGCATGAGCCGATTGTTTATGACAATTTAAGTACCGGTCATGAGTGGGCTGTCAAATGGGGGCCACTCGTTACGGGAGAGCTCGGCGATCGCGATCTCCTGGCCAGAACAATCTCCGATTTTCAGATCGACTCGGTGATTCATTTCGCGGCGAGCGCCTATGTTGGGGAATCAGTGCTCCAGCCGCGCCTGTATTATCGAAACAACATCTGCAATACGATGAATTTGCTGGAAGTCATGCTCGAAACGGGCGTGAACGATATTGTCTTTTCCTCGAGCTGCGCAACGTACGGCGAGCCACAGTCGATCCCGATAGCGGAGCATCATCCGCAAGAACCGCTGAGCCCGTACGGTGAGTCCAAGCATTTCGTCGAGCGAATGCTCCGCTCCTATGAGCGTGCGTACGATCTCAACTGGGTCGCCTTGCGTTATTTCAATGCTGCGGGCGCCGATCCAGACGGTGACGTTGGGGAAGAGCACGATCCGGAAACGCACCTGATTCCGCTGGCATTTCAGGCAGCCTGTGGTCAGCGCGATGCGCTCGAGATCTTCGGAACCGATTACGCCAATCCCGATGGGACAGCGATCCGCGATTACATTCATGTTGCCGATTTGGCGGCCGCTCATGTGACTGCCGCCGACTACCTGCGAGATGGCAACGCGAGCGTGGCGATCAATCTGGGCAACGGTGCGGGCTATTCCGTTCGCGAGGTGATCGCCACTGTTGAGGGAGTCACCAACCTCAGTGTTCCGATCGTGCAGGCTCCCCGCCGGCCCGGGGACGCCCCGGCGCTGGTGGCGAACGCCGATCGGGCGCGATCTGTCCTGGGCTGGACGCCGTTGTTTCCCGATCTTGGGGGCATCATCTCGTCCGCATGGAAGTGGTTTTCGAAGTCGTCGACAGCTCCAAGCGCAACTCCCTATTCCAGTGCCGAACTCGTCTCGAGTTACTGAAGCTGGACTCCTTTCATGCGGGTTCCGCGTGATACTGCCGGACGAACGACGCTCCATGTCGGTCATTAATCAGCTACCAGTCGTTTCAATAGACTGCCCAATTCGAACCGCGGGAAAGTTCTTTCAGGCGGGAACGGAAAAGTTCTGGCTGCGCGGGGTTACCTACGGCACGTTTCGGCCCACGGAGGATGGATCCGGCTACCGGCCAGACGCGGTCGAGTGTGACTTCGCTCAGATGGTCGAGAGTGGCATCAATGTCGTGCGGGTCTACACCGTCCCGCCGCGTTGGATGCTCGACTGCGCCGCGCGGCATGGGTTGCGAGTTTTGGTCGGACTACCGTGGGAACAACATCTGGCGTTTCTGGATGAACCGGGGCGAGCCTCGGACATTCTCGATCGGCTCGGGGCCGAGGTTCGCGGATGTGCGGGACATCCGGCGATCTTCGCGTATGCGGTTGGTAACGAGATACCCGCGACGATCGTGCGCTGGTATGGCGCGGCACGCATAGAGCGCTGGATCGAGCGGCTTTGCGGGGTGATCAAACGCGTCGATCCAACGGCGCTCGTGACCTACGTGAACTATCCATCCACCGAGTATCTCCAGCTTCCCTTTCTGGATTTCCTTTCATTCAATGTCTATCTGGAAGAGCGCGACCGGTTAGCCGCCTATCTGGCGCGACTGCAGAATCTGGCCGGTGACCGCCCGTTGATCCTGGCGGAGATGGGACTGGATAGTCAGCGAAATGGAGTCGATGCGCAGGCAGCGTCACTCGGTTGGCAGATCGAAGCCGCGTTCGAAGGGGGATGCGCGGGTGTTTTCGCCTATGCGTGGACAGACGAATGGTATCGGGGTGGTATCGAGATCGAAGATTGGGATTTCGGTCTCGTTACGCGGTCGCGCGCTCCGAAACCGGCCTTGCTCGCGGTTCAGCATGGCTTTCGCCAGATACCATTTCCAGCCGATATCTCCTGGCCGGCAATCTCGGTGGTGGTTTGCACCCACAACGGCGCGCGTACGCTGCATGATTGCCTTTCTGGGCTGACTTCCCTGTCTTATCCCAATTTCGAGGTGTTGCTCATCGATGATGGCTCCACCGACGCGACGGTCGCCATCGCGTCCGAGTACGACGTGACGGTGATCAGCACGCCCAACCAGGGACTGAGCGCGGCGCGCACCCTGGGCGCGAAACGGGCGAGTGGCGAGATCGTGGCCTACATCGACGACGATGCCCGGCCGGATCCGGATTGGCTCTTCTATCTTGGCTGGTCGTTTCTGACGACCGAGCATGCCGTGATTGGCGGTCCAAACATCGCGCCGAATGGAGACGGGCCGATCGCCTTCTGTGTTGCCAACGCGCCTGGCGGGCCGGTGCATGTCTTGCTCACCGATGAGCTTGCCGAGCATGTGCCAGGGTGCAACCTGGCGGTGCGGCGCGACCGGCTGCTTGCGATCGACGGATTCGACCCGCGTTTTCGGGCCGCCGGAGACGATGTCGATTTTTGCTGGCGCATTCAGGACCAGGGATGGACGATCGGCTTCAATCCCGGCGCCATGGTCTGGCACCACCGTCGCAACTCCCTGAAGACGTACTGGAAACAACAGCAGGGCTACGGAAAAGCCGAGGCGCTGCTGGAGGCAAAGTGGCCAGACCGCTACAACGCACTTGGGCATCTCTATTGGTCTGGGCGGCTGTACGGGACTGGTTGGACGCGAGCGCTCTGGGGACGAGCGGGACGTGTGTATCACGGGACGTGGGGACAAGCGCCCTTTCAACTACTTTATGAAAGCGACCCACCGCTCCTGGCGATGCTCCCGCTCATGCCGGAATGGTGGTTTGCGATCGGATTGCTGTTCCTTCTTGTCCTGCTCGGATTGGCGTGGACGCCGCTTCTGCTTGCGCTGCCGTTGCTGGTCGTGGCGCTGGCCGCGCCGATTGCCCAGGCCTGGGTCAGCACGCGCGACCTGCCGTATCCGGCTGGGATCGACCGATCCGAGCGCATTCGCCTTCGGCTGATGACGACAGGGCTGCATATCGCCCAACCGATCGCGCGGCTGCGCGGCCGGATTGCTCATGGGCTGACGCCCTGGCGAACGCGAGGCGGCAGGGGCTTTGCGTTGCCTGTGGCCACGACGGTCAAGGTCTGGTCCAACGAATGGAAAGCCCCGGAAACCTGGATCGGGGAAGTCGAGCAATGCTTGCAGGAGGCGGGTGCGGTGGTCCGGACCGGAGGCAGCAGCTGACCGTTGGGATCTCGAGCTTCGTGGAGGATTGGTGGCTTCGGCTCGCATGCTTCAGACAGCGGAAGACCATCGCGACGGCCAAATGGCACTCTTCCGCGTATGGCCCAGATGGTCGGTCTCGGCCTCGCTGATTACGCTGGTGCTTACTGTCATTAGCGTGCTCGCGATGGCGAATGGGGCGTGGTTCGCCGGCCTGGTTCTCGTGTGTCTTGCCGTTGGGTTAGCGGGCTGGATGTTGGCTTCGGCAGGTGCCGCAACCACTCGGCTCGCGGGGCGATCCAGCGGATCCACGGTTCGAACTCCTCGTGAACGCGGTAGCCGAGGAGCCGGGGAGGGTCGGGGCGCCGCTCACCGACGAAGTAGTGAGGCGACCGTCGCTTTCGAGCTGGACCCTTTTTCGCGATGTCGCTTTTCAGCAACCGCGTGCCTGGATCCAGGTGGCCGCGCTTTCCATCGTTTCTGCGGCGCTGGCGCTACTCGCCCCATGGCCAGTCAAGCTGATCGTCGACAACGTCATTGGCGACAAGCCGCTGGACGGGCAGAGTCAGCGTCTGGTCGACGCATTGCCATACTCGGGCGATCACGCGCTCCTCGTTGTTCTGGCATTGGCCAGCGTGCTGCTCGTTGTTGGTCATGCCGTGATCGATGCTAGCCTGACGATACGGTCGGTACGACTGTCGCAAGGGATGGTTTTCGGGCTCGGCTCCCGGCTTTTCGCACAGTTGCAGAGACGATCACTCACGCTGCACGCGCGGACCCCGGTTGGCGATTCGGTGAGCCGCATCACCGGCGACACCTGGGCAGTCGATCAGCTCGCGAACCGGGCGCTTATTGGTCCATTTCAGACATTCTTGATAGTAGTAGGCGCGGCGTGGGTACTGAAAGGCCTGGATCTTCAACTCACGCTGGCGCTTCTGCTGATTGCGCCGATCGCGGTGGCGGCGTCTCTGACGCTCGGTGGCTCTGTGCGACACACCGCAACCGCCAAGCGGGTTACCCAGGCAACGTTGCAGTCGCACGTCCAACAAATGCTCTCAGCAGTCCCGATTATTCAAGGCTTTGCGCAGGAGCGCCGATTTTCTGAACGTTTTCGAACTATTGCCGACGAGTCAGTCCGCATCGAAGGTCGGAGTGTCGTTTTAACCAGTCTGAACGAACTGGCCTCTGGATTCGCCTCGGCATATGGGCCTGCGCGCTGGTGCTCTGGCTTGCTGCCGAAAAAGCGGCGAGCGGGGCTATGACGGTCGGCTCACTCCTGATCTTCGTTGCCTACATGCAGGTTATCCAGACACAGCTGAAGTCATTCACGGGCGTGTTCGGCGCGGTACAACAGGCGCGCGCGGACTCGATCGCGTCATCGAGGTGTTGAACGAAGCACCGGAGATCGCTGATATTCCCGGTGCACCTGCCATCGACCCGAAGGCCGGGACGGTGCAGCTCGAACACGTCTCGGTGGGATACCAAGGAAACACCCCGGTGCTGCACGATGTGTCGTTGGCGCTAGCCCCGGTGAGATCGTAGCGATCATTGGGCCTTCGGGGGCGGGGAAAACTACGCTGGCAAGCCTGTTGCCGCGCTTTATCGATCCGTTCGCAGGCGTGGTTCGCCTGGGCGACACCGACGTAAGAGTGGCCAACCTGGGATCGGTGCGGCGGGCTGTGGCGATCGTGCCGCAGGATCCGGTGTTGATGGCGGTAGCATTGCCGACAATATCGCCTACGGGAATCCCGACGCTACCTGGGATGAAATCGAACGAGCCGCGCAACTGGCCGCAGCCGACAGCTTTATGCGCCAGTCTCCCGATGGCTATGACACAGTTATAGGTGAGCGTGGAGAGACACTTTCGGGTGGACAACGGCAGCGGATAGCGATTGCGCGGGCACTTCTGACGGATGCGTCCATTCTCGTCTTCGACGAACCGACGAGCGCTTTGGACGCGGAAACGGAGCAGGCCTTCGTCCGGGCACTGCATTCAATGCGCGGTCAGGGCACGATGCTCATCATCGCTCATCGGATGACAACTGCCGCGGTTGCCGACCGCGTGATTGTCTTGCGAGATGGGCGAATTGCCGGCGAAGGGGTGCCGGAACGCATGCTTGCCAACACGCGCCGATCGGTGATGCCGACTGGGCGGAGCCCACGACGCGATGAGCATTTCCACCGCTGGGAGCACACGCCGGGGAGAGCCGACTTGCTGCGCTGGTCGGCTGGCTGGCGGCGAAGCAACCCGCCACGCTGGTGATAGCCCTGGTAGCTCCGTTGCTGGTAGTAGGAGTCGAGCTGATCAAGCCATGGCCACTGAAAGTGCTGGTCGATAACGGCATTTCTGGCAAACCGCTCTCAGGCACGGCGGAACAGATCGTGGAGGTGTTACCCGGAGCCGGCAGCCAAGATGGTTTGATCGCCTGGTGTGCGGCAGCGACGATCGTAGTCTTCCTGCTCGGGTGGGTGGCAGTAACGTTTGTCGCTGTCTCTGCCGTCGCGCTGAGCCAGCGCATGACCTACGGCTGGCGAGTGAGGTGTATGACCATCTACAGCAGATGTCGCCCTCGGAGCGTGGACGGCGGCGGACGGGAGACCTCCTGCGGCGCGTGGTCGGCGACACCAGCAGCCTGGCGACAATCGTCGTGGCGGCATTGATTCCCGCGCTGACCGCCGTGCTGGGTCTGGTTGCGACGCTCCTGGTGATGTGGCGGCTGAATCTGCCCATGACGCTGCTGACTCTCATCGTAGTTCCCCTGCTGGCCCTCACCATTTGGGTGTTTGCCGAGCGGATGGAGCGTACTGGATACCAGCTCGGTACATCCTATGGCGATCTCTACACAACGGTCGAAGAGCGACTGAGTACTGTGCCTACAATCCAGGCCTTTGCGCGCGAGTCAGAGGCCGATCAGGCAGTATGGCGCGCCGGTGAATCAACGCTGGCCGCAACGTTATCGGCGACCAGAGCGCAGGTTGATTTCAAGATAGCCGTCGGTTCGGCAGCGGCGATCGGGACCGCAGGCGTGCTGCTGGTGGGCGGGTGGCAGGCTATGTCGGGCAGTGTATCGGTGGGAACACTGCTGGTATTCATTTAGTCGTGGCGGCGCTTTATGCCCCGCTGGCTGCGCTGACGTATTCGTCGGCAGCTGTCTTGCAGGCGACCGCGGGTGCCCAACGGGTACATGAACTGCTAAGCCAGCGTCCCGTGGTCAGGGATGCCCCGGACGCCCTTCCCATGCCGCCAATCAAAGGGAAGATCGAATTCTGCAGCGTGACTGCAGGCTACGAGCCAGGCGTTCCGGTGCTGCAGGGTCTCGACCTGACCATCGAAGCCGGGGAGATCGTGATACTTGCGGGACCGTCGGGAATCGGGAAATCTACCCTGATCAGTCTGATTCCACGCTTTCTCGACCCGTGGGAGGGCAGCGTGCATATCGATGGCTTCGAACTGCGGGAGGTCACGCTTGCGAGTCTGAGATCGCAGATAGGGATCGTGCCGCAAGACACTGCTCTGTTGCCGATGAGCATTGCGGAGAACATCGCGTTTGGAAAGCCGAGCGCGTCAGCGGAGGCGATTCGAGACGCTGCCAGGTTGGCGCAGGCGGATGGCTTCATCGAGGCTTCGCCGGATGGATACGACACGGTCGTCGGGGAGCGCGGCGCAACACTTTCCGGTGGGCAGCGCCAGCGGATCGCCATTGCCCGGGCGCTGCTGCTCGATCCTCCGATTCTGATCCTCGACGAGCCCACGAGCGCGCTCGATCCGGAGACGGAATACAACATTCTGGAGTCGCTCCAGCGAGCTCGGAAAGGCAAAACGACTATTCTCATTAGTCATCGCCCGCAGGCGGGCGAATTCGCTGATAGGAGTGTTGATCTGGAAGAGATGGGGGTTCGTTCTGACGTGTGAAATCGAGTTCCTGTTTAGTCGTTCAATCTTGGGGGCGTGTGATGGAGAACAAACCACCAAATCCGTTTGAAGATGTCGTTCCCGCGGAACATTTGCCGAAAAACATATCAGTAGGCGAAAACACCATTATCACAGGCAAGGGATCGTTCAATCGTTTTCGTAGCGATGTGTCGCCAGCTCTCACAATAGGAAGGAACTGCACGATGCTCGGAGTGAGTTTCTCGCTTGGCCCTGGTGCGACCATATCTATTGGGGACGCGTGCTATTTCACCAATGTAATGCTGTTGTCTGAAGAATCCATTGTGATTGGGAGCCATGTCGTCATTGGCTGGAACTCGACGATTAGTGATGCCGACTTTCACCCGCTATCACCGGCGCTTCGCATACAAGATGTTCTCGCCCTCGCCCCCCACCCAACTGGCGAGCGCCCAAAATTCACTACGAAGCCAGTCACGATAGAGGACGATGTCTGGATTGGCCCGGGCGTTGCCGTCCTCAAAGGAGTTCGGCTGCAACGAGGAGCATCGATCGAACCGGGAACTGTGGTCCTGAAAGACGTGCCAGCTGGCGCTCGAGCTTTCGGCAATCCGGCACGATTCGAGTGATGGCAGTGCACATCGACGAACAACGACGACTGCCATGGGACTGGTCGGATCTGACGGTGCCAGCCGGCGTCGAGATTGCGGCCGGTGCGCACGTGGATACGGCCTTTTCCTTCGCCCTTTGCCGGAGCTTTCAAGAGCCGGCTGTGACCTTAGCAACGGAAGTGGGCGTCTATTCCGGCTGCATGTTTGACCTTGGCCCTCAAGCTCAAGTACATATAGGAGAATACTCTTCGCTTCTCACTGTTACGTTCATTGTTGATCGCCTAGTCAGTATTGGTGCCTACTGCCTGTTCTCCTGGGATGTTGTCATCATGGATTCCGTTCGATGGGCGCGAGATCCTGATACACGTCATCTCGAGACGCACCAAGTTGCAATAACCCCTAATCGCATGCCAATCGACAAGTGTGTTGATGCCCGACCGATCACCATTGGCAATAACGTCTGGGTTGGATTCGGCGTGGTCATCATGCCAGGAGTCACGATTGGCGACGGGGCCGTGATCGGCTGTCGATCGGTTGTTTATGACGATGTTGAGCCCAATAGCGTCGCTGCTGGGAATCCCGCGAAACACATCAGATTCCTCGAGATGGATTCCTGACAGATGAACTGGCTTTGCCCAAATCCTGTCCCTAGGATTCTTTTAAGGGAAAGCCCAAGGATGCGTAAACGGCATGGGACATGTGTTAATGTCGTCGTTTGGCCGGAAACCAAATGAGAGTAGTGATTGCGGGCCTTACGGGTATGTTCCCACTTGGAGGCGTCTTCTGGGATTATTTTCAGTACCTAGAAGGCCTTACTGAGCTTGGACACGACGCCCTATACGTCGAGGACGCAGCCATTTGGTATTACAACCCCTCTGTCGCCGACTATGTGCAATCGGGGGAGTATTCGGCTGGCTGGATTCGACAGCAAGTATCAAAGTGTTTACCTGCGCAACAGAACAATTGGTTCCTGCGCGACGCGGCGGGTGTTACGTACGGCGCCGACGCGTCCACTGTTCTCGAGTTTTGTCGTACAGCAGATCTGTTCCTCAATGTGTCTGGCGCCAGTGCATTGTCTCTGGACGAACTGCCCAGAGCCCGAACGGTGTACATCGATTCAGACCCCATGTATACCCAAGCGATCATTGCACGAGCGCAATTGAATGGGGATGATCTCCCATTGCAGAAGCGTTTGAGAATCATAGAATCGCACGATGTGAAACTCTCGTTTGGTGAGAACATCGGCTTAGAAGGTTGTCTTGTTCCGGCGCCGCCATTCGATTGGATTCCGACGCGTCAGCCTGTTTTTACCAGTGTCCTGGAACCCTATCGCGTTCCAGTATCTGAGCGAAGTCGTGTCTTGACCACCATCGGCACCTGGGAACCTTCGACCCAGCCAATCTTCGTCGGTGGTCGGGCCTATTACGGCAAACGTCACGAGTTCTTGAGGTTCGCCCAGATGCACAAGTTCAGTCCATTGCCGTTCGAGTTGGCAATGCCAGCCGATTTGTCTCCGCCGGGGGTCGATGAGCAGGGCTGGAAGGTTACCGATCCGGCGGTGATCAGCGCTAGCGCAGAGAGTTACCTGCGATATCTAGCTGGCTCGTTTGCGGAATGGAGTGTCGCCAAGCACGCCTATGCAGCGAGTTGGAGCGGCTGGTTCTCCGGGCGCAGCGCTGTCTACTTGGGACTCGGTGTTCCGGCAATCGTGCAAGACACAGGATTCTCCCGCTTCCTGCCGACAGGCGAAGGACTCTTCGCTTTCTCCACGCCGGATGAAGCACTCGCCGCGATTGAGGAAGTCTCCGCGAATTATGAACGGCATTGCGCGGCTGCGCTGGAGATCGCCTACGAGCATTTCGACGCGAAGCGTGTGCTGTCCCGCCTGATCGACAATGTGTTTTCCAACTCAAACTCCCCGACTCCGTCAAGCAAACCGGTACGGTCCGCGTGAGCAAACTTCGGATTGTTGTGCTGGGATACATTGTACGTGGGCCGCTGGGGGGGCTTTCCTGGCATCACTTCATTATCTGCTTGGATTGCGGGACCTTGGGCATGAGGTCTTTTCTTGGAGGATAGCGATGACTATGCGTCTTGCTATGACCCGCGTCTGGACGACGTCACTGCCGACCCTACCTATGGTCTACGATACCTTGTACGCGCCCTGGGTCGTCTGGAATTAGGTGAGCCTTCGCCTACTACGACGCATATACGGAAACTTGGCATGGCCATTCCAGCGCCGCAAGGCTGGAATTGCTGCAATCCGCGGATCTGCTGTTCAACCTATCGGGTGTTAACCGATGCGGCGGTGGTTTGAGCAGGTTCCCGTACGGGTGCTGGTCGACACCGATCCTGTGTTCACGCAGGTCAAGAACCTGACCGATCCGGAGAAAGCGAGCCGATACCGACCGTCACACTTCATGGTTCACCTTTGGGGAAGCTATAGGCAGGGACGTCTCGATCGTGCCGGATGATGGCGTTTTGTGGCGGGCAACTCGTCAGCCGGTCCATCTTGCGGCATGGCCTTTACTGGGCGAAACAACCGGACGCACCTATACGACGGTTATGCAATGGGAAAGCTACCCCCCGGTCGAGTACGACGGGGAGCAGTTCGGGCTAAAGAAGAATTCGTTTCAAGACTTCATCGATTTGCCACGCCAGGTACCTGTTCGGCTGCAACTGGCGCTCGGCGGCAACGAACCGCGGCCTATGCTAAGGCAGCGGGTTGGAGTGTCGTCGATCCTTTGCGCCTTTCACGTAACCCATGGACGTTTCAGCGCTATCTGAGGGAGTCACGGGCCGAATGGACCGTAGCCAAACAGGCGTATGTCCAGACAAACTCTGGCTGGTTCAGCGAGCGAAGTGCCAACTACCTGGCGTCAGGGCGGCCGGTGGTTACGCAGGAGACGGGGTTTAGCCGGTTCATTCCGACCGGTGAGGGGCTCTTCTCGTTCTCCACGATCGATGAGGCGGCGGCGGCGATCGAAACAATTGAATCCAACTATGAGCGGCACAGCAAGGCGGCGCGGGAAATTGCGGTCGAGCACTTCGATGCGCGCAAGGTATTGACGAAGCTTCTCGACGATATCTTCTCGGCGGAGTGACGGTTGCGTGCTGTGTATGGTGTCCGCTCGATCGTGGTGAGCGTCGAAAACTGGCCTGGTCAAGCTTTGCGGTAAACGAGGTCGACTCGCCCGCTGTTGTGTAATAAAATTACATTGTTTCTGTTGCAACTGTGCGGTGGGTGCGGTAATCTACTGCAATGGAGTCGAAACAGCGAGCGCACCGAAATCAACCTTGGTACTCGCGGGCAGTACATGCCGGCGCGTTTCCTCCTACCCCTTGCCCCTTTTATTACGCCTACGCCTACGCCTACCAGGCGATGCTGGAGGATTGGTCGAGCGGCGACTAACGAAAACGCGCTTCACCAAACATCCAGTGTCGCAACGAGCCGGGGACTGCCCTCGGCTCGTTTCGTTGTCCGGAGATATCGAGGGAAGGAACGCATCGATGACGGGGAACCAGGTACAACATTTTCGCGATGGACATGCCGCCGAGCGCGATTTGCTCGGCGGCAAAGGGGCCAATCTTGCCGAGATGACCCGCATCGGACTTCCGGTGCCACCAGGATTCACCATCACGACCGACGCGTTCCGTGCGTTCCGCGAGAACAATGGCGTGGTGCCGGAAACACTTTGGGGTGACGTTCGTGAGGCGTTGGCGGACGTCGAATCCCGGCTCGACCGCCGGTTTGGCGATCCGGGTAGTCCGCTGTTGCTTTCGGTACGTTCCGGGGCGCGCGATTCGATGCCGGGGATGATGGACACGATTCTCAATGTCGGGCTGAATGCCGAGACGGTGGCAGGTCTCGCCGAACTTTCGGATGAGCGTTTTGCCTGGGACTCGTGGCGACGGTTGATCCAGATGTACGGCAAGGTGGTGCTGGCGGCTGACGGCGAGGCCTTCGAGCATGCGCTTTCGGAGGCGCGCGCGAGCGCCGGCGTCGCGCACGATCATGAACTGGATGTCCCGGCGCTCGTCCGCCTGGTAGATGACTTTCGCCAGATCGTAGCCGCGACCGGTACTCCCTTCCCCGACGATCCATGGGACCAGCTCCGCGGGGCCGTGGCGGCGGTTTTCCGCTCGTGGGATTCGCCGCGTGCCATTGCCTACCGGCGGTCGGCCGGCTTGCGCGAGGACGGCGGCACTGCGGTCTCCGTGCAAGCGATGGTGTTTGGGAACCTCGGGGAGGGGTGCGCTTCCGGAGTTGCGTTCACCCGCAATCCCAATACCGGCGTGGCCGGTATGTTTGGCGAGTACCTGCCGAACGCTCAGGGAGAGGATGTCGTCTCGGGGGTGCGCACGCCGTTGCCCGTAGAGGAGATGCCGGCCGATCCTGCCTTCAAGGAGGCGCATGAGGAGCTCTTGACCGTTGGCGAGCTGTTGGAACGGCACTATGCCGATATGCAGGATCTCGAATTCACGGTCGAGCGCGGCAAACTCTGGATGTTGCAAACCCGTACGGGGAAACGGACCGCGACTGCGGCGGTGCGCATGGCGGTCGATATGGTCGACGAAGGATTGATCGACCAGGCGACCGCGGTGCGACGCATCCGGCCAGAGGAGATCGACGCCCTGCTTCACCCGCAGATCGACCCTGAGTTCGAACGGAGCGTGATCGCAACGGGTATGCCGGCCAGTCCGGGTGCGGCCACCGGTCAGGTCGCGCTCACCCCCGAGCGGGCACAGGAGCTGGGAGCAGCCGGCGAGGCGGTCATTCTGGTGCGGCACGAAACCGCGGCAGAGGACTTTCCCGGTATGGAACGGTCGCGCGGCATTCTGACTGCGCGCGGAGGCATGACGTCGCATGCGGCAGTAGTCGCGCGCGGGATGGGACTGCCAGCCGTGACCGGCTGCAGCTCGCTCGAGATCGACCTTGCCAATGGCTGCTTCCAAAGCAATGGAACAACCGTGAGCGAGGGCGATGTGATTACCATCGATGGTCTTACCGGTGAGGTGATGCTTGGCGAAGCGCCGATGACCCAAGCGGGTTTGGGCGAGCATGCACATCAGCTCCTCAACTGGGCCGATCAATTCCGGCGCATGGGGGTACGCACCAACGCGGACACGCCAGATGATGCGACGCGTGCGCGGTCGTTCGGGGCCGAGGGAATCGGGCTTTGCCGTACGGAGCACATGTTCTTCGGTCCCGATCGCATCGAAGTGATGCGCCGGTTGATCCTGGCGCAATCGGACGCGGAGCGGTCGGTGGCGCTGGACGAGCTGGAAGCGTTTCAAACCGCCGATTTCGCCGGGATCTTCCGCGCCATGGACGGGCTTCCGGTCACCGTGCGGTTGCTCGATCCGCCTCTGCACGAGTTCCTGCCGCCGGCGGAGGAGCTGCCTGCGCTGGCCGCCTCGATTGGGGTCGACACACAGACCCTGGAAAATCAGGTCGAGGCGATGCGCGAGGTGAATCCCATGCTGGGCCTGCGCGGAGTGCGCCTGGGGATGACCTTTCCTGAGATCACCTGTATGCAGGTGCACGCCATTCTCACCGCGGCAACGACGGTGACGCGGGAAGGGATTTCGGTGCTGCCGGAGATCATGGTGCCATTGGTCTCGGCTGCCTCGGAGCTTGCCAGTCAGCGAAAGCTGATCGACCGTTGCGCGGCGGAGGTCATGAATCGCACCGGGGTGAAGATTCCCTATAAAGTGGGCACCATGATCGAAGTGCCACGAGCCGCACTGCTGGCCGCCGATATTGCCGAGCATGCCGACTTCTTCAGTATTGGCACCAATGACCTCACCCAGTTGACCTATGGTCTCAGCCGCGACGATGCCGCACGTTTCCTGCCCACCTACCTGGAGGGCGACATCTTCCCGGACGATCCATTTCAGGTGCTCGACGAAATGGGTGTCGGTCAGCTGGTGCGCTGGGCAACGCGCAACGGCCGCAGCGCGAAACTGGGGCTTTCGGTCGGCGTCTGCGGCGAGCACGGCGGGGATCCGCGTTCGATTGCGTTTTGCCACCATGTTGGGCTGGACTATGTGAGCTGTTCCCCGTTCCGGGTGCCGGTGGCGCGGTTGGCGGCGGCGCAGGCAACGCTCTGAGCTACTCCTGGTGTTATGGTAGGAAGAGGCTTCCAATCGACTCTTTCGACCATAGCTCTGGAGATGCCGCATGACCGATTCTGCTCTCATCACGCCGCCCATCGATCAGCTCCTTCGCCTGGCGGAAGTTGCCGCCGAGATGCATTCCTTACTCTTGCTGGATAGCGCCTGGACAGGAGCAGAAAAGCTGTCTATCGCGAATGGCGGCAACACTTCGGGGGTTGCCGCCATTGGCGATCGGGTCGATGCCTCGCTGGTCCAGCTTGCCGAATCGACTGCATTTTTGCGCGATCTCATGTCCAACTACCCGGTGTGGTTCGAGGCGCAGATCGATGCGGCGTTGATCTCGAATCAGCTCAGCGAGGGCCAGCAGGCGAATGTCTCCGCGCTGCTCAAAGGCGAATACAACAGCTATGCCGACCATGGCATTGCGGTTATGGACGATCTGGCAGCGCGCATTCCCACGGAACGCGTTGGGCTGAATGCGAAGATCACGCAGATAAGGAACGGCGGTGACGTCGTCACTGACCTCGATTCCGCCACCGTCTGCGGCATCGCGACGGGTTTCGGGATGGCATCCCTGACTGCCTGCGTCGTGTTCGATGCCCCGGCGTTCTGCCTCTCGGGCGGTGCCGACTTGATCATGGTCATGGCCCTCTGTTGATTTGGTCAACAAGGACTTTCCGATGGCGGTGACGCATGTCTCCCGGCGTTCGCTCTTTGCCGCGCTTGGCGCGCTTGCGGTGAGCGGAACTGCACAGGTTCGGGCGCAAGACGCCCTGCCGATGCCGAATCCCGACTGGATGGTTGTGTCGCCTGGCGAGGTTGGACTCTCGGACGGACAGCTCAGTGCGGCCGGCGACTATGCCGCTGTGAACATGCCGGATATCACCGGGATCGTGGTGGTGCGGAACAACGGGCTGGCGTACGAGCGCTATTTCGGGAACGAGTACGGCATCGACGATCCGGTCAATGTGCGGTCGATTACGAAATGCGTCACCGGCACGCTGGTGGGGATGGCGATCGACGAGGGGTTGCTCTCGTTGAGCAGCACGATTGGCGACACGATTCCCGGTTTGATTCCGGCGAACGCCGATCCGCGCACGGCGTCGATCACGATCGAGAACATGTTGACGATGAGCGGCGGTTGGGCATGGGATATCCATGCCGATTGGGGCACGCTGACCGCCGCTCCAAACTGGACCGAGCTGACGCTGGGTCTGCCAGTTGTGTACGAGCCGGGCACGTTCTATGCCTACAACACGGGTGGTAGTCATCTGCTTGGCGTCATTACGCAGAATGTGGTTGGCGAAGATTTGGCCGATTATGCCGATCGCCGGCTGTGGAACCCTCTGGGAATCGCCAAGCCAGCATGGCGGCGTTCTCCGGAAGGTGTGGTTTCCGGTGGCTCCGGCGTCGAACTGACCCCTCGGGATGTCGCCAAGTTTGGCTTGCTTTCGTTGCGCAATGGGCAGTGGGGCGATCACTCGCTGGTTTCTGAAGGATGGTTCCCGGAATCAACCCGCTTTCACCTCCAGGGTGATTCGACCGGGTACGCCGGTTATGGCTACCAGTGGTGGGTGATCGATTACGAGAACGGCTTCCACGCCTACTTTGGGCTGGGTTTTGGAAGCAATTACGTGTATGTGGTTCCGGCGCTCGATCTCGTGGTCGTGGTGCTCAAGGGGTTCGAGGATCCACCGGCGTCGATTTCGATCGTGCGCCCGTTCATCGAGGAATGGATTCTGCCAGCGGTGATCTGGTAGCCATCGTTCCTCGATCATCCGCCAGAGGAACGCAAGCGAACTGTTCCTGCTGGCCTACGATTTCAGCGGCGGGGGCCCGTTCTGCCATGTGTCCCAGTTTCCATGATCTCTCGTACGACTGGCGATCCGACGCGGTAGATGTTGTCGAGACCGACGAAACCGAAGGTGCTGTCCAACGACTCGGCGAGCGATTCGCCCGCGGTCTGACCTGGATACTGTTGATCGATATCGGTCGCCACCCGCAGCACCATTACCCGGCGCATGTCGACAAGCTCAGCATTGGAAAGTCTTTGCAGAGCGGTGAAGATACCGCCCTCTTCGTCGGCAGACATGCAGTACTCACTCTGGCCGCCCGTCCATTGGGACACCCACCAGTTCGACCAGTCAGACATCAATGTTCCGTGGATGAAGTCGTTGACGCCGAGAATGGAGCAGGTCGTGACGAAAGGTTTCCCGCGCGCGATGGCCTCCGGATAGTGCTGGGCGGCTTCGCGCGCTTTCGGGTCGTCAGCCAGGACAACATCCTTCGAAAGTGCGAAGGCCCATGCGGTCAGATCCTGGTCGAGCTCGAAGACTTCGGTACCAGTGCGGAACCCGTCCGGGCACCATTGCTGAGCACAGCCCAGGGATGCCTTGGGGAACTGCCATTCGGCGGGCATTTCACGCGCGTCGAGCTCGGTAACCAAATCTCCACTGACAATCCAGTCAGCCCAGGCTGCCGCGCCGATGGTGATTTTGTCAGGTGGTCCTCCCCCTACCCCCGCCACCATGAGGTAGCTTCGCGAGAGATCGAGACGTGTGCTTAGCCCCACCGCCATCGTCGTAGCGGCCGCATTGGCGGCGAGTACTCCGGTGGTAACGGCGCAGTGATCGAAGCTGGCATTGCAATAGAGGGGAGAATAGCTTCCCGGGATGGGAACCACCTGGTCCAGCTTGTCGTTTTGCACCCAGACCGAGGTCTCACCGCTCCCATCGCCAAGCGGATCCCCCGTTTGGAACATGGTGATGGTAAGCACTTTCGGAGCGATGACCGAAGGAACATTGGGCGTGCCGTGAGCGTCCGGCGTTGCCGTCTCAACGGCGGTTGCCGCGCGCGTCGAAAGCCCGGCGAATCCAGTCGCCGCCGCCGTTGCTGCCGCAATTGTGCCCAGAAAGCGCCTGCGGGTTGGCATCCTGCTCAGCGCACGCGTCCAGTCGTCGAACCGGGATCCATCCATCGCGCTCTGCCCTCCAACATCGCAGCGGCACGTGTTCTGACGGCCACCATCATCGCATGGAGACGGAAGCTCACAAGGCCGGTGTGATCCTGGGCAGATCGAGCGCTTGCGCGGTCAGGGCGACCGAGCGGAGCCGGGAAGGAACCGAGAGGGCGCGATGGGCGGTGATCAGCTCGTCGGCCTCGGTGATACGCTGGAATTCTTCCAGGTAGGCGCTGATTTCCGGCGGCGCGCCAATGGCGGTGTAATGGAGCATCTCATCGACCATTGCCGCCCGGGGCGTGCCGAGCAGCAGATCGATCTCTTCGAGGGAAAGACGCGGACCGCCCCGGCTGAGAATGCTGCGCGCCCAGTTGCGGCGTACCTGGATGTACTCGGACTGCGCGATCTCGGTGGTTTCCGCCGCAAGCACACCGACCGACGCCATGACATAGGGTCGATCGAGCTGAGTGGAAGGCTGGAAGCGCTCGCGATAGATCGCGATGGCATCCATCAGCAGTCGCGGCGCAAAGTGCGAGGCGAAGGCGTAGGGTAGTCCGAGATGGGCGGCAAGCTGGGCGCCGAAGGTCGATGACCCGAGGATATAAAGGGGAACGTGGGTGCCCTCGCCCGGGATGGCGCGCACGCCGGGAATGGGCGTTTCGTCTCCCAGAAAGGCCTGGAGCTCGAGCACATCCTGCGGGAACTGCTCGGAAGCCATCGGGTCGCGGCGCAAGGCGCGCATAGCCGCCTGGTCGGATCCGGGTGCGCGGCCCAGACCGAGATCGATGCGGTTGGGATGGAGGGTTGCCAGGGTGCCGAACTGTTCGGCGATGACCATGGGCGCATGGTTCGGGAGCATGATGCCACCCGCGCCCAACCGAATGGTGGAGGTATTGGCGGCAATATGGGCAATGAGGACCGCGGTCGCCGAGGATGCGATCGAGTCGATGCTGTGGTGCTCGGCGTACCAGACTCGCTTGAAGCCGAATTCCTCGGCCATCTGGGCCAGTTGCACACTGCCGGCGAAGCTATCGGCGATGGTTTCGCCGTCGCCGACCGCGGCGAGATCGAGAATCGAAACTGGAATCGCTGGATCGAACGTAGGATGTTCCCTTCATACCTGCGCTCGAAGCGCCGGACAATTCATGCCATTTAGGATACCCCCTTGGTATCGGCTGGGCTTGATTGCAACTGCCTCCGGGAACACGAATGATTGGGCGCCGGAAGACGCAAGTGCCGGGGGCATTGTCCTTCTGTCCAGGAAGTGCCAGCAGGTTGCCCCGAGAGAGATTCTTCACTTCGTTCAGAATGACAACCCTTGCGGGGCATCAGGTCGCCAGCACGTGCGACATCGATCGTTGGACGCACTCTTCAGAATGACAAGGCTGGCATGGCGCATCGGTCGAGAACAGGGCCATGTGGACGATGCTTCGTGGCGATATCCTACGAGCGGCAACGGGCACACCTCCAATGTGAGTTTGCCGTGGCGCCAATCAAGATCGGATTCATCGAAAATCAGGGTTCGATATGCTCCAGGGGGAGTGGTGCGGGCCCGGCAGAACAGCGCGGAGTAAGCCATGGTCACTATCGAAAAGAACTGGTCCGGAGTCTATTCCTATGCCGCGCCGGCGGTCTCGCACCCGACCTCCCTGGACGAGTTGCGCCGCATCGTGGCGAAGGCCCCGAAGGTGCATGCGGTCGGATCGCGCCATTGCTTCAATGGCATCGCGGATTCGGTCGAGATGCTAGCGCTCGATCGTATGCCAATGCCGGTCGAGATCGACCGGGCGGCAAGCACGGTGACCGTGAACCCGGGAATGCGTTACTCCGAGCTCATGCAGGTATTGGAGCGCGAGGGACTTGCCCTGCATAACACGGCATCGCTGCCGCATATCACGGTTGGTGGCGCGGTTGCCAGCGCCACGCACGGATCGGGCGACAAGCTCCAGAATCTCGCAGGAGCGGTGGCCGCGATGGAGCTCGTGACCAGTGACGGAGATATCCTCCGTATGGCGCGCGGCGATGCCGCTTTCGAGGGGATGGTGGTGCATGTCGGAGCACTGGGCATCGTTTCGCAGATCACGCTCGATGTGCAGCCGAGCTATCGCATACGCCAGGAAGTCTTTCTCGATCTCGACTGGGAAGTGCTCTATGCGCAGTTCGACGAGATCATGAGCAGCGGCGACAGTGTCAGTTGTTTTACCGACTATGGCGATACGGTCAACGAGCTTTGGGTGAAAACCCGCGTCGCGGACGACGACACCTGGTCTCCACGCACGGAGCTCTTCGGCGCACGTGCGGCCACCGCGAAGATCCATCCGGTGCCGCACCTGGATGCCCAATATTGCACTGACCAGTTTGGCGTGCCTGGACCGTGGTGCGATCGTATGCCGCATTTCATGGTGGAAGCGATCGGCGATGCCGGCAGCGAAATGCAGGCGGAGTACATGGTCGACCGGACGGATGCGGTTGCCGGAATTCGGGCTCTCAAGGAGATTTCCGAGGTCGTGCGGCCATACATTCTCGCGGCTGAATTCCGCAGTGTTGCACCGGACGATCTCTGGATGAGCACGGCATATCAGCGCGAAACGATCTGCCTGCACTACGCGACTGTTGCCGACCCCGGGGTTCCCAATGAGATGCTGCCCGTCGTCGAGCGAACGCTGGAGCCATTTAGCCCGCGGCCGCACTGGGGCAAGCTCTTCGTTGCGAGCGCGGAAGAGCTTGCGCCACGCTATCCGCGCATGACGGATTTCCGCGATCTGGCGAATCGTCTCGACCCGGAGGGCAAATTCCGCAACGAGTTCCTGGACCGGCACGTTTTCGGGTAGGGAAGTGCGACGTGATCCGAGGCAGGGTCGTAGGCAACGCAGTGGCGGCTTGCGGCCGCTGGCGGACACAGGTCCCGCCACTACGGTCGTTGGGGTATCTCCGGTGGGATTGGCCATCCCTCACGAGCTGATCGAAAGACTTTATTCTTTCGTAGAACGAAGCAACATCGAACGCATGACTGCGCCGTGGCAGGAACGCACGAAAACCAGGAGGGTCCGATGAGTGGTTTGACCGCCGAACAAGTCGACCAGTTTCACACCGAAGGGTATTTGCTGGTCGAAGACCTCTTCGATCCGGAGCAGGATCTGGCTCCCATTCTTGCCGAGTACGCAGGGGTGCTCGATACCCTTGCGAACGATCTTTACGCTGAAGGAAAGATTGCGTCGACCTATGCGGAGCTCCCCTTCTCCGACCGCTTGATCAGGATCTACGAAGAGAGCGGCACGGTTCACCCGCAGTATTTCGATTTTTCGCTGCCGCAGAACGGCGTTACGCATGACACCCCGTTCTGGGCCGGGCCGGCGGTCTTCAACACGATTCGGAATCCGCGCTTGCTCGATGCGATCGAATCGCTGATCGGACCGGAGATCTATTCCAATCCGGTGCAGCACATTCGCATCAAACCGCCCGAGTCGGAGACTTTTTCCAAGCTGAAGGATCACGAAGTCGCGCAGGTCGGCGCTACGCCGTGGCATCAGGATCAGGGTGTCATCACTGCCGAAGCCGACGAGAGCGACATCATTACGGTGTGGTTCCCGTTGCGGGACGCGTCGGAACGGCATGGCTGCCTGGCGGTTGCGCCAAGGAGCCACGAAGACGGACTCGTGCAGCATTGCCCGGCTACGCGTGACAACGCGGCCGGTGTCGGAGTGCATATCCGGCAGCAGATCATCGACGGTCACGAAGTTGTGCCCATGCCGATGAAGAAGGGTTCGGCGCTCTTCATGACGAAGGAAACGATGCATTGCTCGTTGCGCAACACGAGCGACGAGGTGCGCATTAGCTTCGATCTGCGCTTCAACCCGATCGGGCAGCCGACCGGGCGGGAGGCGTTCCCGGGGTTCGTGGCCCGAAGTCAGGAGCACCCTGAAGCGGAACTGCACGATGCGGAAGCGTGGAACGCGCTCTGGGTCGAGGCACGGCGCGCGCTGGCCGAGCAGGATACGCCGAAGTTCAATAGATGGGATCCGAATAGTCCGGCTTGTGCGTAGCGGTGTCCGGAGACGATTTGAGGCACTTGGCGATGGGGCAATTCCCTGGGGATTGCCCCATCGGTGCGCATTGGTCGCGGTCGAGGTCGCTCATTCCGGATCATTCACGCAGGGCGCACCCGACGAGAGAGATTCTTTACGTCGTTCAGAATGACAAGCTTTGTGGGGCATCAGGTCGCCGGCACATGCGACATTGAGCGTTGGACTCATTCTTCAGACATGACAGATCGGAAGGCAAAGAAGTCGTATGGCGAACTGGCCGCGTAAGACGAGATCGGTGACGATCGATTACGACATCGACATCCCTATGCGGGATGGGGTGAAGCTGCGCGCCGATGTTTTTCGGCCCGCCGGGGGTGACCGATGGCCGGTAGTCATCATTCGCACGCCGTACGACCGGCAGCTCGGATCGAGCTTTGGCATGCAGATGAACGCGGTGCAACTGGCAGCCGCGGGCTACGCCGTGGTGGTGCAGGATGTGCGCGGTCGGTTTGCGTCCGAGGGAGCCTTCTATCCCTTCATCAATGAAGGGCGTGACGGGGTGGACACGATCGCCTGGGGGGCCGAGCAACCCTGGTCGACCGGCCGCGTTGGCACGACTGGTTCGAGTTATGTCGGGTTCGTGCAGGTGCTGGCCGCGAAGGAATGTCCGGATGCACTCAAGGCATGGGTGCCGAGCCTCACGACTATCGATGCGCGCACCGGCTGGGTCTACGAAGGGGATGCGCTTTGTCTGGGATTCGATCTTTCCTGGGGCTTGAGCATGATGAGCAGCGATCCACGCACGCGGGACGCGGGGGCGCTGCTGGACGGGTTAGAAAACTGGTCTGAGTCGTCACGCATTCCAATAGAAGAGAACCCACTTTTCGATCAACCCTCCGGCGAGTGGCTTCGCGACTGGGTGGAGCGCAAGGACGACGCGGGGTACTGGGCGGCACAGAGCGGATTCGGGGTCGAGCAGAGCACGGCGCCAGCATTGCAGATTGGCGGGTGGTACGACCTTTTTCATCACGGCACCTTTGGGTTACACGATGCCCTGGCACACGGTCAGGCCGGCAGACAGCACCGGTTCGTGATGGGACCGTGGGATCACTCGCCGATGCCACTGAGCGGCGGTTCGGGGAATTTTGATTTCGGACCACGCGCCGCGTTCGATCTGGTTGGCGCACAGCGCGACTGGTTCGACTGGTTGCTGCACGAGGGTTCGGAGCCGAACTGGCCGGCGAATCGCATGTTCATCACCGGTATCAACCGGTGGGAGTCGTTCGACACCTGGCCGCCGCCAATCGATCCGATCGAGCTTGTGCTGGGAGCTGACGGTTCGCTGAACGATATTGGGACCGGATCGGGAGAGGTCTCGTTCGTCGCCGATCCCGAGGATCCCACACCGACCGTGGGGGGCCGATTGTGCTGCGCGCTCTATCTGTTGCCCGTGGGATCGCGCTGGCAGGATGCACGCGCGAAACGATCGGACGTACTTCGCTTCATGACTGAACCGGTGAGTCAGCCGCTTTTGGCGCTGGGTCCGGTGACGGCGGAGATCTGGTCGACGTCGGATCAGGAGATCGGGGACGTGCATGTCACCCTGGTCGATATCGACCACCGCGGGTCGAGCCGCTACCTGGCCGATGGTATCGCCCGCAAGCGGCTAACTCCGGGGGAGCCGGCGCTCGGTTCATGGTCGATCTTGGACAGGTCGGGCATGCGGTGCAAGCCGGGCATCGGTTGGGCATCGATGTGGCGGCGATGTCGTTCCCACGGTTCGATATGGCCCCGGCATCGGGGGCATCCAGGCGATCGATTCTCTTTGGCGATCAGTTCCGAAGCACGTTGCGGATTGGTGGGATGCGCGGATAGGTCCTACTCGGCAGGGTTCGTCGTCAACTGAGTCATGACGTATTCGTAGGATGCGGCGATGACCTTTCGCAGCGCATCGAGATCGATCTCGGAGAACCGCTTGATATAGACGCACGCTACGCTGGTCGTATGCGGGCCTATTTGTTCCAGGAGCGCCTCGTGTCGCGAGACGCCATCCGCGAGGTAGATGACGAGATTTGCCTTGCGTGGAGCAAAGCTGACGGCGGGTGCATCGCCTTCACGGCCAGTTGCATACACGTAGTGGTAGCTGCCGAAGCCGATGATGCTCGGGCCCCACATCACTGGAGTCTGGCCGGTCACGTCCTGCATAATCGCGATGATCTGCCGGGCCTCTTCCTGTCGTTGCTCGGAAAGCGTGACAAGAAAGTCATCGACGCTGACATCGGTTGGGACCGTTTTATTGGTTTTGCTGCTCATCCGTCCTCCTGAGCCAACGACTCAACGATCGTCCCGGCGCAGGATATCGATTCTGGGCGGATATGGAGAATCCTCGAAGGGGAATGCCGGGCGATCGATTCGCTCATAGGGTAGATGCAGCACATGCGCTGGAGTCGGGCCGGGGGTGTCGACGACGAGCATCGCCGCAGCGATATCGCCATAGGCAAAGCGATAGTTCATCGGGTTTTTAGCGCCGACGAACCTGGCCTGACGCGGATTTAGCCCAACCGCGCGATATTGCTCGTCCAGCCAGTCGTAGGTCGGTTCGGACATGATGAGCAGATGGACGCCGCCGATACGCAACACCGCGCTTGGTCCCATCGAACCCCAGGTGCCCCCGAACAAGCCGCCTTCATAGAGAAACCGGCCATCGCTGATCGTGATCACTACCCCGGTGACGGTCAATGGCGCACCCCAGGATGGGTCGATGCCGTACCCAACCGGGATGGTGACCTCGGTGTCGATTCCGGCGGCGATACAGGTAGCGGCGGCAACGGGATCGACGACCATGAGATAGGTGGTTTCCTCGACGCCAAGCGCCAGCAGCTCGCGCAGCGCGGCGATACTGTCGCCAGCCGCACCGCCCCCGCAGCAGTCGGCGGTATCGACCAGCACCACCGGCCCGTCGACCGAACGGCCATAGGTCACGGCGTCCGCGATCGAAAAGACCTCTGGCATGAACTCGTGACGGCGTTCCCAAAAGCCGAGCGCGATGGTCTGGGCGATCGATTCGGCGAGATGGGGATCGCCATCGGTGATCGCGACTCCGCCGCAGCCGAGGCCGGGTTGGTCGAGATACGGGTGCACGTGGAGATTCGAGACCGAAAGGACGCGTGGATCGGTTTCCCAGGCGCGGGCGCGTTGCTCGAAGTGGTGCATCGGGCCATCGCCAAAGGTTTGGCCGTTGCTCCCGGCGACCAGCATCGGCACTTTGGCCATGACCATGACCGGGTTTACCTGCCCGGCCACCGTTTGAAGGAGCAGGCGCATGCCTCGTTCGCCGGTGGTCATGGCGTCGTCGTGCGGGTAGTGGGTATAGGCGACCAACGCGGTGGCATGATCGATCATCCGTTGCGTGATATTGGCGTGCAGGTCGAGCGTCGCCACGATTGGTACGTATTCCCCAACCAGGGCGCGCACTTCGGCAAGCAGATCGCCTTCGGGGTCGTCTTCCCCATCAGCCAGCATCGACCCGTGGAGCGAAAGGAAGACGCCATCCACTGGTCCAGCTGCAACGACGTGCGCCAGCAGACGCGATTTGAGCTCGGCATAGCAGGCGGCGCTCAGCGGACCGCCCGACACCGACCGGGTGGCAATGAGGGGCACGATCTCCACCTCAGCCGCGCGCGCCACCGCGAGGGCGCCTGCAACTTCGGTCTGCGAACCAGCCAGCTCAGAGATGTCCTCACCTTCGAGCAGGTAGCTGTTCCGGAAATGGGTCAGCTCGGTTCGCCAGGTGACGAAGGCGTTACTCTCCTGAGAGATTTGGCCGATAGCGATACGGGGACGAGATTGGCCCGTCATCCGTCAACCGCGCGATCTGCAGCGAAGGAGGGTCGGAATCGGGTGACAAGTCGATCCCGCCATACTCAGCTTGCCCAAGGGACGATCATGTCGTGGCTACTGGAGTCAAGCGATCGCGCAGGGATTCGTCAGCAGCAGAAGTCGATGTCGGCTCCGTAGCTGGGGACTCGGACGCTGTGGACGCAGGAGATGCGATGTCGCCCAACAGCCCGGCAATCGTGGACGTATCCAGCTCACTGAGGACGGGCTCTCCGTTGATCTGGAAGGATTCCTTGACGGAATCCAGACTCGCCAAGAAGAGATCTGGAGGGGCAAGCAGGACCTGCGCCTTGAGGATGCCGGGGATGGTGGTGACATCGATAAACATGAGTCCCACCTCGTCCGCTCCCTCTCGTTCCCAGGTGTAGAGCTGGTACGCACGTCCGCTCGGCAATACCTCTCTGGCAACCTGCTGGGCATTCTGTGCTTCCATTATGAACGGGAAGTCCAGAATCTGAAGCGCCACCTCGATGTTGCCGCCTGTCTCCCGGTCTGCTCCCTGGAGATAGCTGAACCCTATGTTCGGGTTACCACCATCCACGAAGGACGCCACTTCCCCTTCCCTACTGTTCCCCGGGTCGAGCTGCCAATTTCCCGTGTAGCTCAGGGTGTCGGCGCCAATCGTGAACGATTGGCCTGTCTGGCCGCTGGTCATTGTGGTGGCCGGTGGGATGGTGGGAGTCAACCCTGGGGTTGGGGTGATTCCAGCTGACCGGGGTGACCGCGACGCCCCCTTCGAGGGCAGTTGTCGCCTGTGCCGGGTCGATACCGGCGAGCGGACTCTCCCCGTTGACGCGGATGTCCGACTGAACGGCCATCAGTGCCTGGTCGAAGGTGTCGGCCGGACTCGTGAGCAAGATCATGATGTCGTTTTGTGACGGATCCGCTGTGTCCGCAGCAAAGAGCATACCGGTAGTCACACCCTCGGTTGGCGCCGCATAGAGATGCCAGATCGTGCCGTCAGCAAGGGAGCCGGTGGCGACCGGAGCCGGGTCCATCAGTCCGAGTTGCATAAGGGCTGCTTGAGCGAAACCCTGGACCAGCGACTCATTGTCCGGAATGTGATTGTCCACCCACGGCGTTTCGAAATACGAGAACGAGGTGTTGACCAGCGCCTGATTGGTCAAACCAAAGTACCCGCCTGCGCCAGACGCAGATGTGTTTGGATCGACCACCCAGTCGCCACCAAATTCGTAGGTATTGCAGATGAGCTGCGTAGGATCGCAGGCGGGATCGACCTGCGTCGCGGGGCCGCCCTGCGCTTGTGCGAATGCCGTGGACCAGCCGCCAGAGGCGAGGATCGAGCATACGAACAGCGAAAGGACTACCAGGATCCGCGCGTGGCGCGACCGAAACGAACCCATGTTGCCTGCTCCCACCGGCGCATTCTTGCTCGTCCCAGGTGCCGGCCGCGCAGCGGCGGAATTCGGCGTGCTTCCTGGCTAGCCGATTTGGCTACCGCATGAACTTGTCCGGCACTGCCGAACCCAATTTGACCTTCGTTATTCCTAATATCGATATTCCTAGTATATGGAAGGAAAGATGCATGGACCATTATGCGTCGGCCTGCAGGGGCCGATAGGGTTCGGAGGTGGCGAGATGCTGAGCTCCCCAGAGGAAGTCGGAGTAGTTGCCATCGGCGACGGTGGTATCGGTTGGTACCCGCAGCCGGTCGACGGTTGCCATGTTGAGCTCGATTCCCAGTCCGGGGCGATCCGGAATGGCGAGCAGGCCGTCGCGCACCACGATCGGTTCCACCAGCAGGTCGTCGATGAAGGGGTTGCCGGTTTGGTCGACTTCGACGGTCAGGCCATTCGGGAGCGATGCGATGATATGGGCGTTGGCCGTGAGGGCGACGGCATCGCTCCAGGTGTGGGTGGCGACCGAGACGCCAAACTCCTGCGCCAGTTGGCCGACCCGATGGGTTTCCCCAATGCCGCCGTCGCGGCAGGCGTCGGGTTGAACGATATCGACTGCGCCCGCCCGCAACAGCTCGCGGAATCCTTGCACCCCGAACTCGTTCTCTCCGGCGGCGATGGACATCGAGATCTGTTTGCGCAAGGCGACGAAGTTGTCGATATCTTCTGGTTCGAACGGTTCCTCGTACCAGAAGACGTTCAACTCCTCGAGCACCCTGGCCATGCGGATCGCCACCGGTAGCGAGTAACGCATGGAGGCATCGACGATGACGTCGATATCGGGGCCGACTGCCTGGCGTACGGCGGTCACCGCGGCAATGTCCTCTGCCTCGCTCATACCAAGACGCATTTTGACCCGGCGAAAGCCATTGGCGACATGCCGCTGCGCTTCGGCGGCCAGGACATCCAGGTCACGGTTCCAGAGCAACCCGCTGGCATAGGCGGGCACGGCAGCGCGCTCGGCTCCCAACAGGGAGGCGACACTTTTACCCAGTGCCTTGCCGCGTAAATCCCAACAGGCCATTTCGACTCCGCCGATGGCCGACATGGCCGCGCCCTTTCGGCCGTACCAGCGTGTCTGGCGATACATGAAGCGCCAGAGATTTTCGACGTCGCGCGGGTCGCGGCCGAGTAGCAGCGGGCGCAGATGCCCTTCAATGATCGTGCGCACGAGATCGGGATGGCTATAGACCGAGCCGATGCCGATCTGTCCACCGGAGGCGTGGACCAGCACCAGCGAGGTGAGCCGGCCGGTGGCGATGCCGCCGCCATACCAAAAGCCGTGCTCGTTCGGATAGGTGAAGCGAAGATTGATGACTTCGATCTGCTCGATCTGCATGGCTGGCGCTACTTCTCCCGGTTCGACGACGACGTTGCGGCATCCTCGCATAGCGCCACATATGAAGGGGCAGCTTCGGCGCAAAACTGGAGGAATATTCGATGCTACGATGCCTCCGTTCGATTACACGTTTTTGAAAAGGAGGGACCCGGGATGATCCGCCGTACCGTTGCTTTCGTGGCGCTTTTGCTTGCCCTATTGGTTGGCTCGCCGGCGATGGCGCAGGACGCCACTCCCACCGCGGCTGGTGAGCCGGATATCACGATCGAGCTTGTAGAGCACGCTGACTTTGTGACCAACATCGATCTTGGAGACGACGGACCCTCGGTCGGCGATGTCATCATCTGGGGACCGGATCCGCTTTACGACGAGAGCAACACCAACGATACCGGCGCGACCACGCAGGGAACCTGCACCGCCATCTCGTCTGGCGATTGCATCCTGATCGAAACCATTCTCTTCCCGGACGGCAGCACATTGGAACTGCAGGGGATTCAGCCGAGCGCTCCGATGGCGTCGACGCGCACCATCGTCGGTGGGAGCGGCAGCTATCTTGGCGCGCGCGGAACGGTCACGGTGGAACCGACGGACGACCTGCAGTACTGGACCAAGACGATCGAGATCTGGCTTTCGGGCGAATAGCGGACACGAGGTGTAACGGCCGCAGGGGCGGAATCCCGTCGGGGAGATTTCGAACTGCCTTGAGTTGATATACGATCCCGCCACTTTGCCACTGATCAACGACGGTGCTGAGAAACATACGCAATAGATGGAGATTCGAACCGATGGCGGAATCAGGTGTTCCTTCGACTGGGCTCGCAACGACACGGCGCTCCCGTCGGACGATGCTCGCGGCTGGGGTAGCCACAGGTGCGTTGGGTGTCGTTCCCGCGCTCGGCTGGACGCTGGTGGCTGGCGCGCGCCAGGATGGGGCGCCTGTAGCAACACCGCATGTTCCGGGTAAAACGGCTGAGATCAGCACCCACGACCATGCTGCCACTCCGACGGCCGGACCGAAGCCAACTCCGGTTATCGACCCGATCGCGTTCGGTTTTGTAGCCGGGGAGGAATTCGCCGATCCGCCGGTACGGAAGAGCGAGAACGGGTTGCTGGAAACCACGCTGACCGCAGCATTCGGTCCGGCTGTCGTGGCTGGGCGGGAAGTCACGACCCTTACCTATGACGGAAGCCTGCCAGGACCAACATTGCAGGTACAGTCCGGCGATACGTTGAAGATGCGGGTCGTCAACGAGTTCGACCAGCCGACGAATCTGCATACTCACGGATTACACGTCTCGCCGAGTGGAAACAGTGACAACGTTTTCGTCTCGATCGAACCGGGAGCATCGTTCGATTATGAGATCGAGCTCCCGACCAACCACCAACCGGGGACGTACTGGTATCACCCGCATCATCATGGCAATACCCACCGCCAGGTAGCGCTTGGATTGGCCGGGATGATCATCAACGAGGGCATCACCGAGCTGGTGCCGGAGCTGGCGAGCTATCCGACCAAGATCATGGCGATCCAGTCGACCCAGTTCGACACCACCGGCATGGTGCTGCCGACCGGGATGCAGTTCGACCCGTTGACGTTGATCAACGGTCAGTGGCAACCGGTGATCCGTATGCGGCCGGGCGAGATTCAGCGGTGGCTGATCGGAAATCTGACCTCGGGTATCGTCTATAACGTTGCCCTCGCCAGTCACGCGCTCTACCAAATCGCCGCCGATGGCAACGCGTTCGATACGCCGCAGCTCGCTAACTCGATCGTGCTTGGCCCAGGGGAACGGGCCGATGTGCTGGTGCAGGCCTTCGAGGTTCCGGGCACCTACGCACTGCGCAGTCTGCTCTGGGGCGCCGGGTTCCAGGCGACCGATGACCTGCTGCTGGGAACCGTCATCATCGAGGGCGACCCGGTCGAAGCGACGCCGATGCCCGCGTTCCTGGTTCCGTTCGAGGATCTCAGCCAATACCAGGTCGACCGCCAGCGATCACTGCTCTTCCAGATCGTCGACGATGACGACAATCCCTACCTGATCGACGGCCGCCTTTTCGACGAGAACCGGATCGACCAAACCGTGCCGCTGAACGCGCTGGAGGAGTGGGAGCTGGTCAATGTCAGTCATGAATGGCACCCGTTCCATATCCACGTCAACGACTTCCAGGTGGTCGCGATCAACGGCGAGCCGCGCGTCGCGCATGGGTACGACGACACCTTTATGATCCCGCCTGACGGCTCAGTCACGATTCGCAGCCGTTTCCTCGACTACGCCGGAAAGTTTGTTTACCACTGCCATTTCCTCTTTCATGAGGATCACTCCATGATGGGCGTGGTAGAGGTGGTCGAGTAGCGGAGGCATTCCCTCGTTCACGATCGCCTGGCTGCTGCACCGATTTGCGCCCTGGGATGTTTCCAACATCGAGGGTCATGACCGATTTCGGTCATGACCCTGTTTGTTGCAAAACGAAGACTTCTTTTCCGGGGATGGAAAGGGCTAGAAAATACGTCAGGAGGGGTCTATGATGCGCGCACACATTCACGACAACGCATCTCGACTTCATCGTACTCCTGGAGGATGTGGACCATGGACGACCGTCGATTCGACTCTCTTTCGCGCGCGCTCGCGAGTACGCACAATCGGCGCGATCTCCTGAAGCGAGTGCTCGGTATGGGAGCCGGGGCGGCGGCCGTAGTCGCGCTTCCCAGGCATGCAACCGAGGCCGCGCGACGTGGATTCAGCGGACCAACTTTTCCCACCGAAACTCCATGTTTGCGCGACGCCCATGGAGTGTGCTGCGCCAGTGGCGTACTCGATTCCGGCAGGATTTGCTGCACCAACAGCATGACCGACGGTCTGGGATATTGCTGCGATCCCTATTCGGGGGTTGCCTGGACCGGGTGTTGCTGCATGCCACCGCCCCCTGATGGAGGGATCCAGGTATGCGTCTGTTGATCGGGACAGCACGACCAGCCAACTAAACACCATCGAGTTCCACCCTGGCTCCGAGCAACCCGGACAGGAGTATCCCGGTCCGGGTGAGCTGGCATGTAAGGGCACTTGTCGTCGACGCTTCCTGGTCCGCCTGGATTGTTACTTCGCCATGGTGCAGTTGAATATCCACACGGTGGACACCCCGGCGGACTCCACGACGACGTTCCCCTGGGCATCGACGCTGTCAGATTCGGCATGACACCAGACGCCATTGGTTTGTTCCAGCCGGTAGACGCCAGGCGATAACTGTCCGAAACGGCAGACTCCGCTGGCGTCCGCCGACTGCGGTCCAATGTCGACTCCCGCTTCACCATCCAGGGCTGAGAGCTGGAACGTCGCCTGCGTGGCCGGTAGCTGGCAGGTTTCGAACCAGGATACGTCCGCCCCAGGGCTCACGATGTCGCAGCTAAGAGCATGCACAACGACTGCACCGGTGCTGGTCGATACGTCAACGGAGGTTGGCGCCGGGCTTTCACCACAGCGTACGCCGGGTCCAGTAACCGGGACGAGCTCGCCGCGCTCGGTTTCGCACCAATAGGTTGCCGTGTCTGCAGTGGTTACCTCGCCATCCAGTTCTATGGTGACGACCGCAACTCCTTCTTCCTGACGAGTGGACTTCAGCCCAATGTCCGAGGGCTGACCGATGGTGCCCAAGTCGACTTCCTCGAAGTCGCCGCCGAGCACATCTGCGCACAGGATGTCCTGAGGCACGGTCAGACTCTGGACCTGCCCTCCTCCAGCCGTGGCCGAGAAGTCGCACGTCGTTCGCCGCATTTCGCCGGAATAGGCGCACTTGGCCTCGATATCGATGTCTGCTGCGACAACGATGACCTCGGGCTGAGCGGTTGAGCAGTCACCCGCACACTCGGTTGCCCCGCCGGCTGTGCAACGCCTGGCGGATCCCTGCTCGCTCTCAGCGCAGGTGAGTCCAGGACAGCAGGTCTGGTTCCCCTCGCAGGGGTGACCTTCGCGCCGGCAATCTGGCTTAGCACTGGCCCGCCGGCCTGAGGCGAGGACAGCCCCGCCGCCCAACGCTACCCGTGTCAGCAGTTTGAGCACCTGTCGCCGGGGAAGTCCGCTGGCGAGTATGCGAGCAGCAGCATCGAGCGGTTGTGCGCTCATCGAATCGCTCCTGTATCAGCCATCAGTCAGGGTGCGGTGAAGATCTCGACCTGGGTAGCGGAACCAGGCAGGGTCTGCACGGTGAACGAAATCAAGATCGGGTCCCCGACGAGTTCGAGCAGATCGCAGGTGTAAATGCCAGGCAAGACCCAGACCCAGTCCCCCTGTTCGATCTGGTCCTGCCAGATCACTGTGCCATCCTGCGCCTTCAGCACATAGATCTCTCCCGCGCCGTTGGGGAATTTGATCAGGGAACCACGCACGTAGGTCGTTCGCTCGCCTTCGATGTTGACCTGGATGGCGGTTTCCTGACCGCTCGGATTTGTCCAGACCAGATCGCAGACGCCGACCGGAACTTCCACGTTATTGGTCTCGTCGGTAAAGGTGTACGTGAACGGCTCGGTCGCATTGGGATCGCTATCGGTGGCACCCTGACCCGCGCAGGAAACGGTGGCCAGCGGATAGAGGCCGCCGATCGATTCGATTTCGAGGATACCGGTGGTGACTACTACCTGAAGCTCTTCGAGGAAGGTGAAGAGGGCAACGGACAATTCTTCCGCATTCTGGGCGCCGATAATGCGGCCGCCTGAATTCTGGGCAATGCAACCGGTGATCCGGAGCTCTTCTTCATCGAGTCCCAAACCGACGACATAGACGGTGATTTGCTTGTCCCCCTGCTTCAGGGATGTGGCGACGGCACATGGGTCGGCATCACAGGTTTCGAGGCCGTCGGTAACCAGGACAATGGCATTTTTGACCGTGTCCGAGGCCACGGGAAAATCGTCATTCGCGCGTTGCAGCGAAAGACCTATCGGCGTCCAGCCAACCGGGCTGTAGTCGTCGACCTCAGACTGAAGTGCTTGCTTGTTCACTCCCTGGATGGGCACCGTGAGATCAGATGATTGACAGCTTTCTGCCTTCCCAGCCTGTGAGTTATTCCCCTTGTGGCCGAACACGCGAAATCCCACGTTGAGCTCGGGACGATCCGATGGAATCGCAGCGATCACGTCGGTCAGGACCCCTTTGGCGGCATCGATTCTTGGTTCACCAGTGTTCGTTGCCTCCGCCATCGAACCGGAGGAGTCGAGCATGAGCTCGACGTTTACCTGAGTTCCGGCCTGGGTACCAGCCGGCGGCGTACCTTCCTGAGCGAGCGCGGTTTGTGCTGATGGCATGGGGAAGATCGCAAAGAGCATCGCGAACACGGTCGATACAACGAGTAACCGCAGGAACATCGTGCGATTTGGCGAGGTACGGGTCATCACATTCCTCCTCAGGAAATGGCGGAATCGATCGGCAGCCGGGTGACGTATCGAGAAAATACCCACGAATGAACGGTTACGGGTAGGATTTTTATAGTACCCGCCGATCCCGTTTGGTGTGTTTATCGAACATCTCCCTATCGTCTACGCGACGGAGTGAGTGAGCCCTCGAATCCGCCGATCTCACCTCGTGCTCTCCCTCACCGCATAGTCGAACCCGCCGATGAAAGGACCGTTCCATGACCAGCCACCGTTTCAAGGTGCTCCTCATTTCCCTCTCGGTGCTGTTTGGCACGATCGGATCCGTCGCAGGACCGACCGTGGCCCAGGATCAGGGAGGGCCACCAACAATCCAGCCCAGTGATGGAGCGCAAGAGGCAGCCAGCGGGGGTGTTCTGGAGACGAATTTCGAGCTGGGTAATGGTGGCCAGCCAGCGGACTTTCCCCGAGAAGTCACCATCGATGGGGCGCGGTTCCTCTTCGACCGGATGGTGCCTGCCTCACGCCAGGACTTGATTCCTGTTGCGCAAGAGGGACCGATTCAGGCGTTTGCCACCTCAGATGTCGCGCCATTCGATGCCATTTACCTCTCGGTGCCTCCCCGCAACGAGGCAGAGCTGGGTCGTTATCTGCCGGAGCAGATTGGCGTAGGTAACGTTTTCTGCCCGGCTGATGCTGGTACCTTCGAGCCGCTCGATGCCGAAGGAACGACCTATGTGTTTGCCGGGATCGAAACCTTTCTGACTCCGACCGAGCTCGAGGAAGTTGCCACCGACAGTACCGGGCAGCCGGTCTATGCCGATCCGGGGACCGGGCAGCCGTTCCCCGAGCTGTTCTTTACCGATCCAGGCGGACTCGTCCGGTTCGTGGTGACGACGGGAGCCGGGGTTCCGGTTGCCTTATCGGAGTCGCTGGCCTTTGATGGCATGCAGTTCGCTTTCCAGGGAGAGGTGACGGGGCAAGTGGATGTCACTTCGTTGCCCAGGATCGGCTGCGCCGGTCCGTTCCCCGTCTCCAGTGATGCCGATCCGGCTTCTGGAGCTCGGTACGTGACCATCGGACAGCGTGTGTTCCAGTATGTGGGTGAGGGGCAGACGACGGTTGCGACGGAGATCCCGGCATCGCCAATTCCCACTGAGGAACCTACTCAAGTGCCCACGGAGACGCCGACCGTAGAACCAACGGCCACCCCTGAGCCAACAGAGACGCCGACCATAGAACCGACGTCCACTCCCGAGCCAACCGAGACGCCAACGGTCGAACCATCTGCCACCCCTGAGCCGACCGAGACGCCGACCATAGAACCGACGGCCACTCCGGAACCCACTCTGACACCCACCGAGGTGCCATCGGCTACCGCTGAACCCACCCTTGTCCCCGCCGAAGTGCCATCGGCAACAATGACGTCGACTGTGGTGCCGACTGACGAGCCTTCGGCTACCCCAACATCGGTCCCATCTGGCACCGCCGAGTTGACCGCGACCTCTGCCGCTACGGAAGTCGTGACCGGAACGCCGGCTAGCACCCAGGAAAGCTCGCCTTCGGCGACGGCGCTGGCAAGTGCGAGTTCCACCGCGGTGGAACTCGTGACCGTGCCAACCGAGGTGGCGGATGCGGCGTCCAACGCGAACGCTCCGGCGCAGATCGAGGTCGAAGGAACAACGTATTTCTTTGCGAGTGTTAACGTCGACATCGACATTTCTACGTTCATCGCGGTGCAGGTGATCACCGTCAACAACGTCGCGCTCACGGTCTATGCCCCGGAGGCGTTCGAGGGTGTTGCCCCGGTGCTCTATTCCGTCGACAACGATGGCCAGGTCGTCGGCGAGTACGTTCCCGCTGCTGCCTTCGAGCCACCACCGCCAGCCGCGCTGCCGCCGACCATTCAGGTCGAGAATACGACGTACGTTTTCAATGAAGTCGATATCAACATCGATATCCAAACCCTAACCTTTGTCGAGGTCACCACGATCCAAAACATCGACGTGTCGATTTATGTGGACGCCAGTGTGCAGGGACAACCCACCCGCTGTTATGCCGTCGCGGCCAACGGGCAGGTGATCGGGCAGTACGTTTCGGTGGTCGTCATCGAGGTGGCCGCCGAGCCAACCCCACAGTTGCAACCACCGGCAGTGATCCCCACGCTTGCTCCGAATGTGCCTGCCCCGGCAGCCGTGACTGCTCAGCCAATAACGTCATGTGTTGGCAATCCGGGCCCGATCAATGCGCAAGGGTTGCCCACCTATCTGCCGACCCGTATTCAAATCGGCGGAGCGTCCTACGTTCTGGTTGGATCGGAATCGCCGTCCGAGGCGGGAACCTTGACCCGGATTGCCTGTATCGGCGCCTTCGAGGTGGCTTCCAGCGATCAGGCCGATCCTACGGAGGTGCTCTATCTTCGATATCTGGGTGGCGGTGCAGCCGGGCAATCCGTGTATCGATTCCAGGTTGCCACCACCTACAGCGTCGACTTCGAGATTACCGGCAATGCCCAGCGGATCCAGGCGGGCGATCAGGTGTTCCGCCTCACCGCGGTCTGGACGCTCTCCCTCTACACGAGCGCGTCGGTCAATCTCTTCACGAGCGACCCGGACGAGCAGGCGCCGGAGGTGTACTACGGGGTCAATGTCTCCAATACGGTCGTCGGTGACGTCATCGGTGAATATCGGAAAGCCGACGCGGATGCCGAGCCGGAGAGCGCCATGGGCACCCTGGGGGCACAGTACGGACTCTATGCGGATGTCACGGTTCGCGGTCAGCGCTACTTGCTGGTGAACGTCTTCCTGCCGGTCGGGACTACCACGAATGGGTTCCTGACGCTCTTCTCCGCGACAGGAGAAGGCGATCCGCAGCTCCTGCTGGGACGCGATAAGCGGGAGCTGGAGCTGTTCGTCTACGAGCCAATCGCTCAAACAGTCGGCGGCTGAGCGGTTGTAGCGTGCAGCGGAATTTGCGCTACGGCCAGGGCGTGCGATCCGATCGCACGCCCTGGCCACGGGTGTTCCCTGCGCATCAACTCTTCGAGAACTGTCCCGCGTCGACGTCGTAGATGAACCGGATCAGGCCATCGCGGTAGGTTTCGTAGTCGTCGTACATGGCGAGGTGGCTGCCGTTGGGGCAATAGAGGAAACGGCCGTTTGGCAGCGCGGAGGCCATCCACTCCTTGTGTTTGGGATCCATGGTGTCGTACTGGGCACCGATGACGAGGGTGGGGACGTCGATTTTTTCGAGATCGGCGGTGCGGTCCCAGGTCAGCAAGGTGCCACCGAGGCCAAGCTCGCTCGGACCTTGCATGGGGATGTAGATCTTCGAGTTGATATGTCCAAGTCCGCGGCTAACTGGATCGGGCCATTCCTCCGCAGGCATGCGCAGCACGTGATGGATGTAGTGCTGCTCCATGAGCAGCTCCATGAAACGCGGATTTTCGTAGTCCTCGGCGGCTTCGAAGGCTTCGATCTCGGCCAGCGCGTCCTGATCCATTGCGGGTTTGAGGACCTGCTGGGCATACGCGTTGTAGGCGGGGCCGCTGGCCATCATGTTCGAGATGATGAGGCCCTTGAGGTGCTCCTGGTGGGCGAGCGCGTATTCCATGGCGAGCACTCCGCCCCAGGATGAGCCGAGGACGTAGAAGTTGTCCTTGTCGAGTCCAAGCGCCTGGCGAACCTGCTCCACTTCGTCGACGAAGCGCGGGATGTTCCAAAGGGCGGGATCGTCCGGCTGGTCGCTGTAGAAGGAGCCGAGCTGGTCGTAGTAGTAGTACTCGATACCCGCTGCGGGCAGATAGCTATCGAAGACCTCGAAGTATTCGTGGGTCGCGCCCGGACCGCCGTGCAGGAGCAGCAGCTTCATAGTGGGCGAGTTGCCGGTGCGTTTGGTCCAGACCTTGAAGGTGCCGCTGGGCGTCTCGATCGGGATCATCCTGACGCCACCGGAGAGCAGATCGTCGCGTCCGGTGTAATCGAGATAGGTGTCGGGAGTCGATGGATGGGTCGTCACGGAGTCTCCAGGGCAACTTACGGTTGTTTCGCCAATACGAGCACCCTCGCCCGAGGGATACGTCAGCAGATAGTACAGGCAAGTCGAGGGGAAATTCTTCGTCTTCTGTTGGATGAGGAAGGGATGTGTGTCAGGCGGCGGATCTGACCGCCTGACACGAGGGAGAATGGATATGACTGTCGAAGCGTGGCCGCTGGATTACAGGCGGCTCATGAGCAACGTACGCAGCTCGCCGATGCTTTCCTGGTAGCGCTGCTCGACCCGATCGAATGCGCGTGAAACCTCAGTGTCATCCGCATCGCTGGCATCGATCTTGTATTCCTGAATTGCGGCGATGCCTTCGAGGTGATTCGAGAGCACTACCATCAGGTCATACGCGACGTTCGAAATGCCGGTGATCTGGTCGGTGCTGACTTTGGCTTCTTCGCGGTCCATAGTGGCTTCCTTTCGCTCATGCTTCCGTGGCTGCGAGGTGCAAGGACCACGTTCTCGCTGCATCGAGATCAATCTTCAGAGGTTTCATTCCGCTCACGGGCGGTAGGTTGGTGCGATTCTTTGGTTTTCTGGCCGGACTCGTTCCCGGTTCCTTCGGGATCTGTCCTGGGCAGCTCGATCAACTCTTCCGTGGAGGCATTGGGAATTTCCACGGATGGGTCGGCCGGTTCATCCGTGCCGGGGCCAGCGTGTGGATCGTCACCGGCATGGCCCTGGCCACCGTAGCGCTCTTCCGGTGGACGGATATTCATATCTTCACTGAGCGGGTTCCGTTCGGGTTTTTCGGACGGCATGGGTGTCTCCGTTCTACCGGGCGGCGACAAGATCGTCAGCGCCTCTCTCCTGATTACCACAGCGACGGGGATTTGACTCGATTAGGCAAGGGCGGCTCTATACGAATTGGTCTCTCCACATGAGGCAGCTCACGAAAAACCCACCGAAGGCAGGAAACTTTCCATACTTGGAAGATACATCACGGCAAAGGAGCACACGATGGATCTACATCAGGTTGTACCACCAGGAACAATTGTGTACGGAGCGGACGGGGAGCCGATCGGAACGGTCCAAAGCTCCGAAAGCACCTATATGACGGTCGACTCTGGCGACTTTCCGCTCACCTACTACATCCCGGTGAGTGCGGTCTTAGAAACGCGCGAAGACGGCGCATACCTCTCGGTGACCGCCGAAGGTGCGCGGGCTCAGGGATGGGACCGGCAGCCAGCAGTAGACCAGATCGACGATCAGGTGACGGATCTTGGCTCTGACTATTCCGCGGTGCAGGCCGAGGATTCGCTGGACCCGGAGTACGACACGATGCCGGTGAGCGAGGAAACCACGGGGCGGCGGCCACGCCCGGCAGGCGCAACGGACTCGATCGAGCGGCCGAGCGGAGAGAGCGGCCCGATCAGGGACGGGAGCGCATAGGATCACTGGCTGAGGATCCCATACTCAGACCGGGTGGCGGGAATGGTTCGGCTGCGGATGAGCACCAGGCGGCCACGTCGGACGACTTGCGTCGGCCGAGCGGGATAACTAGACCGGATTCGACCGGGTAGCAGTGCCTCTGGTACGCGAGGCAGTCTTGCGGTCGAACAGGTGTGGAGAAGGACGGGTTCTCATGGCGAGGGAACCCGTCCTTTGGCTTTGACGAATGCTCTGGAGGGATGTTTCTGATCGTTGGCAATCGCCCTTGGCAGATTGCGCGTCTATCGGCAAAAGGGTTACGCCGCTTTCGCTATGCACCGGCATTGCTGTCTGCTGGTCTGCACTTTGAGCTCTCAGAGCAGACTGGCGATGGGGGAGGCAGTGGGAAGCTCCACGGCCGGATCGGCCGGATCTTCGGTGCCGGGGCCAGCGTGTGAATCGTCGCCCGCATGCCCCTGGCCACCGTAGCGTTCTGCCGGTGGCCTGATGTTCATCGATTCTCTAGTGGGTTTTCTTCGGGTTCATTTCGCGGCATCGGATTTTCTCCTCGTTCATCGGTTTTGAGCAGACTTGTCATCATTCACCTTACTGGAACCCGAGCGATTCGGCCGCCTGCGCGCTGAAATCGAGCCGGGCACCGGGGACGCTTCAAAAAGTTGTTCTTCTCTGGATAGCACAGAGCCGCGCAATAGCCCAACCTAACAGGGCACAACCCCTCCAACATGGTGCAGAAGTCCGGCCAGGGTCGTGAAACCGGCGAAGGGACCACATTCCTTTCCATACTTGCCTCTATTGGCCGGTGATACTCCGCTCCCACTGGGGGCGTCGCGGCCGAGAGCGCCGACAAGGGAGAACCACAAATGGAAGAACGACAAACGCTAGCCCCGGGCACGCGTGTCTACAGTGCCGATGGGGAGCAAATTGGGACGATCAAGTCATCCGATAACTCGTCCTTCGTTGTGGACGGGGACGTTCTGACGGACGACGTGCACATCCCGTTGAGTGCGATCGTGATGTCTCGCGAGGGCGAGGTGCATCTTTCCGCAAGCAAAGCCGATGCACTCGAACAGCGCTGGACCCTTGAGCCGCCGCCGCGCATGGGGGCTGATCCGGAGTACACGGCGGTCCAGGGGGAAGATTCGCTCAAGGAGGATCCGATGGCGACGCCAGGGCAGGGGAAGGGAACCAGGGCGAGCGAGGTCCCTTCCGTGTTGGGTGACGATCTGGAGCGGCCGAGCGGGATCACGGGCCCGGATACGACCGGGTAGTTTCGGGGTCGCAAAACGGAACGTGGGGGCTCAGACATCTGCTTTGGGGGTTGTTCTGAGGTTTGGAGGGGTAGTTTTGGATCGAGGAGAATTCGATCCAGAACTACCCCTCCCCTTCAGGTGAATATGTTACTGTCATGCAATCCAAATCAGGACTGCAATCACGCGAAGGCGACAGTGCCTTGCATCTCATCAACCTGTTTCGCACGAAGGAGGGAAGTCGGCAGCGAATTTCTTGGATACAGAACTCGATCGTCAATCGATGTGGAGGACGAACCGTGAAAACACCGTTGTTACGCCAGTCTGTCAATCGCCGCAATGTGTTGAAGGCTGCAGCCGTGGCGCCTGTCGCCGCGAAATTCGGAGCCCCTGCGTTGATTTCGGCTCAAAGTGGCCCCGAAATTTCGCACATGGTTTACAGCAGCCTGCTGCTCGACAAGGACACACTGCAACGCGTTCCACCTGACACGACCGATAACGTGATCGAATATTTCCAGTGGAGCGTCGACGAATTCAAGAAGGTCGAACCCGACATTTCCGTCAAGCTGGAATATCTCCCTCACGACGAGAGCTGGTTCGCCAAGATCGACTCGTCGCTCGTGGCGGGCATTCCCCCCGATGTTGTCCAGGGACCAGTTTCTGAGCTTGCGAAATATGTTCCCCTTGGGGCGCTTTCCCCCATGGATGAATTCCTGACCGAAGAAGATCGAGCCGATCTCCATCCAGCAGTGCTGGCAGAAGGAACATTCGGAGACCATAGCTACCTCTGGCCGTGGCGGCTTTCCTTCGGTGGCGGCATTCAGATCAACAAGACGCTTTGGGATGCCAATGGCGCCAGCGAGCTGCTGCCAACTGGCGATCTTCGTCGCTGGAAAATGGACGATGCCCTGGAAGCGTTCAAGCGCACCACCCTCGACAACGGCGAACAATACGGCGTTGCGCTCATCACCGATATCCACTATTACGTGACGCAGTTTCTCTTCGGCTTCGGTGCCCGGCTTTTCAATGAGGACGAAACCGAAGTCGTGCTGAACAGCCCGGAAGGCGTGGCCGGCCTGGAATGGGCGGTCGCTCTGGAAAAGGAACATGGTGTTGCCGTCCCCGGTACGGCGGTCCGCAAAGCCGCCGAAGGCGACCAGCTTTTCCTGGAGCGCAGGGCAGCAACCTTTCCTTCCCAGGGATCCGGAGTGCGACCTCCTGCATTGGATGGGGTGGATGACTTCGAATGGTTCTGGGCCCCTCCGCCGAATGTCGAAGGTGCCGAACCAGCCGTGCTGACGAACATTCACGGGCATTACGTTTTCGATTCGGGCGATACCGATCGCACGGCGGCGGCGCACAAGTGGTCGCAGTTCCTCACCCGCCCGGAAGCCGTGGCGCTCTCGCTTGACCAATTCGGTATGCCGCCGGCACGCACGTCCCTCTGGGAAGATGTAACGGACGAGAACCAGAAGGTCGGGCTGACCTTCACCGAGATGATGATCTCCTTTGGTCGCCGCGCCAGCGCCGCGCCGATCACGTTCTCGCTCGCTCCCCGTATGTTGGAAGCGGCCTTCAGTGGCCAGAAATCGGCGCAACAGGCACTCGATGACTTCGCGGCGGAAGCAAATCAACTGATTCAGGAAGCTATCGCCGGCGAAGAGGGATAGTCCACACAACTCAGCGCCGGATCGGTTATTGCCTCACCGATCCGGCGCTGGGCGCTGCCCCCGCCCATGACGGAACGCCATCGATTCGCGCGCGCAGGCGCTGATACACCCGGAAAAGAGCCCAATGTTGGTGAGTCAGACGGTTCCCAGCGGACGAGATGATTCGTTCATCGAGGCCAAAAAGCCGCTCATTCCTCGTAGCCTCCGGGCCTGGGCCTGGGGCTATTTTTTCATCCTGCCGAGTCTGGCAATGTTCCTTATCTTCTCGCTCTACCCAATGATCGATACGGTGGTGCTGAGTTTTCAGAAGTATTCGCTGAAGGGCCGCTCGTGGATCGGTCTCGAGAATTACCAGGATCTCATGCACGATCCCCATTTCATGCAAATCCTGAAGAACACCCTGGTCTATACCATCGCTATCGTTCCGGTCGGGCTTTTCATCTCTCTGACCATTGCAACGTTGATCTATCGTCTTCCAAAGACGATGCAGGTTTTCTACAAATCTGCGTTTTATCTGCCGGTTGTGACGTCGGGTGTCGTGCTCAGCCTGGTCTGGCTCTATCTCTATGACCCTGCCTTTGGCTTGCTGAACTATCTCCTTGGGCAGGTCGGTCTCGGACCGGTGCTCTGGCTGAGTAATCCGCAATGGAGTCTCATCAGCATCGTCATCATGTTCCATGCATCGCATTGGGGTGGTTCCATCATTCTCCTAACCGCTTCGATGGGCGGCATCCCCACCGATCTCTATGAAGCGGCGCGGCTCGATGGCGCCAGCTATATCAAGCAGACGACCTCGATTACGGTCCCGCTGCTGAAGCCAGCATTGGCCTTCGTGGCGATCATTGGCACGATCACCTCGCTCCAAATCTTTATCGAGATCTGGCTGATGACCCGCGGAGGTCCGAACTACGCGACAACCAATCTTGTCTTCAATATTTACGAACAGGGTTTTATCCGCTTCAACTTTGGCCGCGCGTCGGCAGTGGCCGTCGTTCTGCTGTTTATCACCGTGGGTCTCGCGCTGGCCCAGTTCCGCTTGCTGCGGTCGAATGTCGAGTACTAGGCCATGAGCAGCATGACTTCGCCTTCCATCAAGGAACCGGGACGCTTTCATCGGGCAATTACGGAAATGACGCGTGGATGGCGCGAAGGGTCGACCTCGGAGAAACTCTTCTTCGTTGCCGCCTATCTCGTCGCGACATTCTGGGCCATTGTCAGCCTCTTCCCGCTCTACTGGATGGTCTCGACCGCGATCAAACCGCCAACCGCCGTGATGAGTCTTCCGCCGGAGTGGATTCCGCGCGGCATCTCTCTCAACAACTTTCGGGAAGCGTTCGCGAACTCGCCGGTTTTGCGCTGGACGTTCAACAGCGTGGTCGTTGCGCTGGCAGTCACCGCGTTCCAGCTGGTGTTCGCCACGATGGCCGGGTATGGATTCGCCAAGAAAGAGTTTCCAGGCAAGGAGATGATCTTCTGGATCTACATCAGCTCGATGATGATTCCCGGTTTTGCGCTCATCATCCCGCTGTTTACGCTGATGGCTCGCTTCGGCCTGGTCGACACGTATATCGGGTTGATCGCGCCCGGGCTCTCGAGTGCCTTTGGCGTGTTCCTGATGCGGCAATTCATCCAAACACTGCCGACCGATCTGATCGACGCGGCCAGAATCGACGGGTGTCATGAGCTTCGCGTCTTTTGGGACATCATCATCCCTTTGGCGAAACCCGGTATGGCTGTGCTGGGAATCTTCGTCTTCATGGCGCAATGGAGCGCGTTCCTCTGGCCATTGATCGTCACAAATTCGAGTGACATGCGCACGCTGATGGTTGGCTTCGCACTGCTCGCCAACCGGGAGATGCGGGTCAATTACGGAGCACTCATGGCAGCGGCCACCTATATGGCCTTGCCGATGTTGATTGTCTTTTTCGCCTTCCAACGGTACTTCCTGCAGGGGATCACCATTGGCGGCGTCAAGGGATAACCGGAGGACATGCCAACGAACGAATGAGCTTTACCTGATACCGACACGGATTCGAGTTCAGCAAGAAGGGAAGGCAACACGGGTGGCATATCCATACGGCGGGGTCCAGTATCGACCTTCGGTTACCGGGCGACAGGGAATGGTTTCCTCTGCGCATCCGCTCGCCTCGGTCGCAGGGCTGCGCACCTTGATGGAGGGGGGCAATGCGATCGACGCGGCGGTTGCCGTTGCTTCCTCGCTCGGCGCGATCGAAATGGGGTTATCGGGAATCGGCGGGGTGGGTTGGATGCAGATCTACCACGCGACTTCCGATACCCATACCTGTCTGGATTACCAGGGGTGGAGCTCCTACGACGCCAAAGTCGAGCTGTATCAGGATCCCGCCGCGATGCAGCGGGGCTTGCTCTCCCCGCTGGTGCCGGGTTGCGCGGCCGGCTGGTGCGCGGCGCTGGAACGGTTCGGGACGATGGATCGGGCAAGCGTCTTCAAACATGTGATCGACATCTGCGAGAACGGGCATCCGGTGACGGTGCACGCGGCCTCGATCGTCAACACGTACCGAGCTGGCTCCAACCGTATCCATCGTCGATGGCGTCCTTCTTCCCGGAAAACAATCCCATGCAACCGGGGCAGCTCCATAAGCAGCCCGATCTGGCCGAGACCTTCCGGGCGCTAGCGGAAGACGGACCCGATGCGTTCTATCGGGGGGCATCGCCGACAAGATTCTCGCCTTCATGCAAGCGAAGGGCGGGATCATTAGCCGCAGGGATCTCGCAGATCTCGATGTGGAATGGGTCGATCCGATCAGCATCCCCTATCGCGATTTCGCGGTGCATGGACCGCCACCACCGTCGAGCGCCATGCAGTGGCTGCAGACGCTCAAGCTGCTGGAAGGGTTCGATACGAAGCAGATGGGCCACAACTCGGTCGACTACCTGCACACGCTGCTCGAGGTCGAAAAGCTGGCCATCGCCGACCGGGTTCACTACAACGTCGCGCCAGATGCGCCGGTGGATGCGCTGCTCTCGGAGGAGTACTGTGCCGAGCGGCGAACGCTGGTCGATCCGAATCGCGCCGCCCGCATCACCGGCGCGCGCTATGCGACTACGATGGAAACTCATGTCGTCAAACCGGGAACACCGGGTCACAAGGAGAGCACGACCCACTTCAATGTGGTGGACGCCGAGGGGAACGCGGTTTCCTGCACGCAGAGCCTGGGTGGGTTCGGCTGCGGCGCCGTGGTGCCCGGCACCGGCATTCTGCTGAACGATTTCCTCTAGTGGTTCGACCGCGATCCCGCCAGCCCGAACGTGGTGGCGCCGCACAAGAAGGTGGAAATGTGCCTCTCGCCCGGCATGATCTGGAAGCATGGCAAACCGTTCGTCTGCATTGGCACGCCCGGCAGTCACGGCATCATGGAGACGACGCCGCAGTTCATGAACAATGTCATGGACTTCGAGATGAGCATTCAGGCTGCGATCGAAGCACCGCGGGTGCGGCCACAGGAATCCAACAAGATCATCGCCGAGGGACGGATTTCGGAAGAACCTGTGCCGCGCTGACTGCGCGCGGGCACGTGGTGGAGCGAACGCCCGATTTCTCGATGGCATTCGGTGGCGCACAGGGGATCATGATCGATCCCGATACCGGCACGTTCTCGGGCGGTGGCGATCCGCGGCGTGATGGGTATGCGGTCGGATGGTAGTGCGAGCGAATGGTGCGGGAGTGCGGCGGTGACGATTCCATCGATCCGGCAAAACTATCCCATGCTCTCGACGGTGCGGCATTTCAACTGCGGCGGAATCGCGCCAATCTCGAACGAGGTTGGGGCGGAGATGCTGCGGATTCCGCAGTATGTGATCGAATCGGGTCCGGCGCCGTTGCTGGCACACGACGAGTCGTTTCTGGGAATCGATGCCGCTCGCGCGACGATGGCGCGAATGCTCGGAGCCGATACGGACGAGATTGCCTTTACGACGCAGTTCTCGACGGCAATCAATATCCTGACCGAAGGTCTGGCCTGGGATGCGGGGCAGGAGGTGATCGTCACCGATCAGGAGCACCCGGCCATGCTGATCCCATTGATGAATGCGGTCAAACGGCATGGCCTGGTGGTGCATCGGATTCCATGGTCGCACGATCAGGCGCAGGTGCTGGCCGACTTCCGGCAGGTGCTCAGCCCGAAAACGCGCCTGGTGGCGATGAGTCATATCACGACCGATAGCGGCGCGATCCTGCCGGTCGAGGAAATCACGCGGCTGTCCCACGAACAGGGTGCGCTGGTGCTCTTCGACGGTGCGCATACGATGGGGCAGATCCCGGTGGATGTGCATGCGCTGGGTTGCGATTTCTACGCGATCGTTGGCTACAAATGGCTGATGGGGCCCTATCCCACGGCGATGCTCTATGTGCGTCGCGACCGGCTCGACGATATCGCGGTGACCTGGTCTGGTAGCCATTCTACGACCGGCGCGTCTGTGACGCTCGGTCCGGATGAAATCGAATGGCGTCCCGGGATGGGGCGCTTCGAATATGGGGCGCGAGTTTATTCCTGGGATACGGCAATGGCGGCGGGGGCCGCCGGGGTAGAGGCACTCGGTATCGAGAATATCCTTGCGCACTCGCGGCGTCTTGGACGCCGATTCCATGATGGGCTCTCCGTCATCTCTGGCGTTACCGTCCACAGTCCGACTCCAGAACAAGGCACCGGCATCAATTGCGTCTCTCTGGAAACGATGGATGGCGTCGAATTTTCCCGACGATTGCGGGACGAATTCGGGATCGTCCAGCGGCCCGCGTTGTGGGGAAGCGCCGTGCGCATCTCGTTGGCGTCGTTTATCGAAGACGATGATGTCGACTACCTGCTGGAGGCGATCGGCACTATCGCCAATTCCTGAGGCTGGTTCGGACGTCCATGTGACCGAATTTAATGACAGCTCGGGGCTATCCCTCTACTTCGATTACCTTTCCTCTGACAGACAGCACTTCGGGTTTTCATAGCAGACTGGCGATGTCGGGAGCACAACGATTTACGTTGGCGGCGCGTCGACAGCGGAGGGACCAGACAATGGCGATTACCTCGAACCGGCGAGACTTTCTCAAGGTCGGTGGTGCAACCGTTGGCGCCATTGCCGCCACGAACCATCGACTCCCGGCGTACGCTCAGGGCACGCCTGTTCCAGAAGTACAGGTCTTTCCTGGCGATCCTCGATATACGGATCTGTCTCACGGGTTCAATTTGCGCTGGGTGGGATCGCCCGCATATATCGCGTTGTGCAGCGATGCGAGCCAGGTGGCGACCACCGTGCAGCAGGCAGTGGACAACGGGCTGCGGATCACCGTGCGTAGCGGCGGCCATTGCTACGAGAACTTCGCGGTTGGCAACGATGGCGGCGTGATCGTCGATCTGTCACCGATGACCGGGGTATCGAAGGATGCGGATTCCGGACTCTATGTCGATCGAGGCAGGCGCAAGACTGCTGGATGTTTATGTCACGCTCGACCAGCAATACGGCGTGACGCTGCCCGGGGGAAGCTGCGCCACGGTCGGTGCCGGAGGGCATATCACCGGCGGTGGCTATGGGTTGCTGTCGCGGTTGTATGGGCTGACGGTCGATTATCTCGACGCGGTCGAGCTGGTGCATGTCACGAAGGACGGTCGGGCTGAGACGATCACCGTCAGCCGCGATTCCGCGGACCCGGACGAGCAGGATCTGCTCTGGGGGCATACCGGTGGTGGCGGAGGGAACTTCGGAATCGTTACCAGGTTCTTTATGCGGGATCTGCCGCCAGCGCCCACCGAGGCGCATATTTTCTTCCACCGATTCGACTGGAGCACCCTGGACCAGGCGAGTTTTCGGCGTCTGATGCAGAACTACGGCAATTTCATGGCCGAGAATAGCGGGGTCGACAGCCCGTTCAAGGGTCTCTTCGCGGGACTGGCGATACCGCAGGTTGGCGGACATATCGGGTTGTTCGGGTCATATGTCGGTGACCAGCCTGAGCTGCTGGAACAGTATGCCGCCGCGGTCGAGGCGGGGCTGCCGGACCCGGTCGCGGGTACGGCGACGCCGGTTCCTCACCATATGGTCCCGCAGGCATCTGAATTCACGTCCCTGCCCTGGCTGGAGGCCACAAAGAACTCGAGCGGAAGCGGGGATCCGCAGCGGGCCAAGTACAAATCCTCCTACATGATCGAGCCGTTTCCGGACGAGCAGATCGATGTGATGTGGGAATTCTTCATGCATCCGAGCAACCCGAATCCGCAGGCGGTGCTGGGCATCGACGGGTATGGATGCCAGATCAACGCGGTCGATCCAGCGGCGACCGCGGTGGCACAACGGTCGTCGATTTTGAAGCTGCAGTACCAGACGTACTGGACCGACCCGGCTGACGATGACGTCAATCTGGAGTGGATTCGTTCCTTTTATACGGCCATGTACGGGGAGCAGGGTCCAATGCCAGATGGCAAGCTCGACGGGTGCTATGTCAACTATCCCGATGTGGATCTGATCGACTGGCCGACGCTCTATTACAAGGAGAACTACGCGCGGTTGCAGCAGGTGAAGGCGCGATGGGATCCGTTGAATATCTTCAACTACTCGCAGTCGATTCAGTTGCCAGGGGATGGGACCGCGACGCCGATAGGGTGACGGGGCAGGAGTTCGAGGTAAGGGCTTGGGTTGTGCGGTAGCCGCTCATCGCCATTGGCTGCCGAATCCCCATGCGGTCATTCCCCTGCCCCCGCCGGCGAGAGGTTTCATGCAGACTCTGTTTCCGGTTTCGTTTGAGAGAGCGGATGGTTAGGTAACGCTCCAAGCAACCGTCTCGATGCCTGGTAATGTATCCGGCGTTCGGTTTACGAAGAGCCCTTCAACCACCAACCCAGTAGCAAAGGAAATACGGTCATGGAGCGATATCACCAACCGGCGGCAGTTGTTGAAAGCGGGTGGAGCGGCGGCCGGCACGCTGGCAGTGGGGCCGAGGCGGCTTCCCGTGTGGGCCCAGGGAACACCGACTGCCGGATTCGACCAGGTGATTCCGGACGATCCACGGTTTGGGGATTTGTCTCATGGGTTCAATCAGCGGTGGATTGGGTCGCCGGCCTACGTCGCGTTCTGTAGCGATGCGGGGCAGGTGGCAGCAGGCGGTGCAGCAGGCGGTGGATGGCGGTTTGCGGCTGACGGTTCGCAGCGGCGGGCATTGCTATGAGGATTTCTCGAGTGGGAACGACGGCGGCGTGATCGTCGATTTGTCAGGGATGACGAAGGTTTGGCGGGATGCGGAGACCGGATGGTATGGGATCGAGCCGGGCGCACAGCTCCTCGATGTCTATACGACGCTGTCGCAGCAGTATGGGGTGACGATTCCGGGAGGATCGTGCCATTCGGTGGGAGCGGGCGGGCATGTGACTGGTGGAGGATATGGGTTGCTGTCGCGGCTGCATGGGCTGACGGTGGACTATCTGCAGGCGGTCGAGCTGGTGCATGTCACGAAAGAAGGACGCGCGACGATCGTCACGGTCAGCCGGGATTCCTCGGACGCGGACGAGCGAGATCTGCTCTGGGGGCATCAGGGCGGAGGTGGCGGGAACTTCGGGATCGTGACCAAGCTCTTCTTCGGTGATTTGCCAAGCGCGCCGACGACGGCTTATCTCTACTCCACTTCGTTCGACTGGAACACGCTCGATCAGGCAGGGTTCCGGCGACTGTTGCAGAACTATGGTGAGTTCCTGGCTGAGAATAGCGGGGTCGGCAGCCCGTACAACGGGGTGTTTCCCTTGCTGGCATTGATGCAGAAGCCGGCGGGGCATATCGGTTTGACCGCTCAGTATGTCGGCGATGAGCCGCAGCGGCTGGAAGAGTTCGCGCAGGCGGTGTCGGCAGGACTTCAGACAACTGCGCGAGCGAAGGTACAGCCTGGGTTGCATCACAAGCTGATCAGGCAGTCGTCTGAGATCGAGTCGTACGATTGGTTGCAGGCCACCGAGCAACTCAGCGGTTCCGGGCCGAGCCGGCGAGGCAAATACAAGTCGGCGTACATGATCGAGCCGTTCCCCGATGAGCAGATCGACGTGATCTATGAGCACCTCGTGAATCCCAGCAATCCGAATCCGAATGCGTTGCTGCAGGTGGATGGCTACGGCGGCCAGGTGAATGCGATGGATCCGGCGGCGACGGCAATTCCGCAGCGGTCATCGATCATGAAGTTGCAATACCAGACCTATTGGACCGACCCGGCTGATGACGACGCCAATCTGGAGTGGATCCGTTCCTTCTATACGGCCATGTACGGCGAACAGGGTCCGTTGCCTGACGCGATCATGGACGGGTGCTATGTCAACTATCCGGATGCCGACCTTCAGGCGTGGCCAGCCCTCTATTACAAAGAGAACTACGCGCGCTTGCAGAACGTGAAAGCTCGCTGGGATCCGTTGAATGTCTTCAATCACCGGCAGTCGATCGCGTTGCCGGATACTGGATCAGCGACACCGACGAACTGAAGCAGGGACTGCTCCGGGGCCGGGCGTGGTCTTACGCCGTGGCGACGTTTCAACACTCCGTGTGTTCGTTCACTCCGGACGGGTTTCGGCTGAAACGCGCAGAAATTCTCAGCATTTTTCTCCGAATTTGTGCATTTCGCGCGAACTCCCCTCGTGAAATCAGACGTGTAAAGCCCGGGAACGTACCGTATAGAGATGGCAGCGACGCTGTCATCTCTATACGTTGCAGCCGGCTGAGGCCGGAAGGAGAAGCGGAACAATGCACATACGCAAAGGATCGTTCCATGCATTGGCAGCTGTAGCGACAGGACTCGTCCTCGCGCTCGGTCTGATGCTGGTCCCGGGGCAGGCGCGCGCGCAAGACATGGCAATGGTCGCGCATCCCGCCCATATTCACTCGGGCACCTGCGCCGAGCTTGGCGATGTGGTCTATCCCCTGACCGATGTCAGCGCAGACGCTGGAACACCCATGGCGTCTCCGGTGGCAGCGGAAGATATGGGAACTCCTATGTCGGATCACATGATGGCGTCGCCTGAGTCGATGGAATCGATGGGCAGCCCTGAGTCCGAGATGGCAATGGGTACCCCGGCAGCGGGCCAATTTGGTGTGGCCGTTACGACCAGCGAGACAATTGTCATGGCCACGCTGGCTGATCTGACCGGCGGCGGGTATGCCATCAACGTGCATGAATCAGCAGAGAACATCGGAAACTACATTGCCTGTGGTGACATCACGGGCGGCGTCGACGGTAATTCCGAAGTGACGGTCGAGCTTGCCACCCTCAATGATTCCGGCTATGTCGGTACGGCAACGCTGCGCGACAACGGCGACGACACCACGACGGTGACCATCACCCTCATGGAGGACCAGAGCTAACTCGCTCAGATAAACCGGCGTTCGACGACGAGTCGAACCAGGAGTGGCCTGGGCTACGTGCCCGGGCCGCTTTTGTTCTCCTGCTCTATCGCAATGTCAGGGAGAGATAGCGGGGAGAACACGCTGGCATACCCGTGATGCTCGCTGACCCACCAGGGGGCGGGTAAACACTCGCCGCTGGGCAGTCATGCCTCAATAGGACAGCCAAACCTAACCAAAACGATTTCGGTTTCCTCTCAAACCATTCGCAACACCACCTGGACGACGCCTTATCGCGCCCATAGATCGAGGACGCCGAACATGAGTTCAGCGCGCAGCAATCCCTATCCCCCCGGCAGTTTCGAGCATGCAGCGTGGCAGCGCTGGAACCAACCGTACTTTCAGCAACCGGTGTATGCCCAGATGTTCGATCTCGAATCGCGCCTGCGCAGTAGCCTGTGGACCCTTCTGAGCTTGAGTGACCGAATCACGCACCAGAGCTACAGCGCGATATGCACACCTGCCTGCTGGAATTCGAAGCCACTATCGAAGTGGTCAACGAAACCGCCGAACACGCCTATTCCAGTGTGGTTACTCTTTCTGGCGATCGCGCCGACGAAGGAACTGCTACGGAATAGCTCCGTCCGCACGGACGAGGTTTCGATGTCTCGCTTCCCACTTTACGTCATGTTGTATAGTGGCGGTCAGCCCATTGGCCTCGACCTGCTGGTCTTACATCCCACCTGTCCTGGACTCGTGAGCCCACCCAACGTCCGCGTTTGTTCGCGCTCCGATTTGCGAGCGCCACTCCAGCGGATCGGACAGCGTGGTGGCGCCAGGAGCTCCCCGATGACCCCTCTCCTTTCCAACAGCGTCCATTGCCCCCGAGCGGTTCAGTTGGTGCGGTGATTCGCCAGCGTCGTCTCGCGCTCGGATTGAGCCAGGCGACCTTGCCGGTCTGCTCGGTTCGCTACGACAACGGTTAGCGATATCGAGGCGCTGGAGTCGGCTCGTATCGTGATGCCAAGCTGGATTCGGCTGATGCATCTGGCAGCAGCACTGGAACTGCCCGTCGAAGCATTACTGGGCGCTATGGAGGCGACGTGGCATAGCGACCTCACCACCCCAGTCTCTCGCGCTGGAGACCAACGTGATGAGAACGCTGTCGATCCGTCGTCTGCTCCAGAGACGTCTAACAACCCCGCCAGCGAATAACCCCTCTTCTGATGGTAGTGCCCACAAACGCTTCTGGAACCCATCGCGTTGGAGTCATTTTGCTGAGCCACTTCGATGCGGCAGCACCTCGTCAAAGACCCGGGATCGGCCGCAAGCAAGTGCTGCCGCATCGAATCCTCGTCGTGTCCTGTGCCGCTCGCCAGTCAGGGAGGCATTGCGTAATCGGCACGCTACATCGACAATCACTCCTGACTCTTCCGGCAAGCTCTCCCAATCTCGTTTCCCTGGCCGCTGGGCTTTTCCAAGTTTCCGCATAACGAGGAATAGCATTGCCGAGTGGCCTGCTCGAAAGCTTTCCGTAGGATTCATTCAGCCGTCATGATGAACCAGTTGGTGCGCAGGGCAGGTGCGGATTTCCACCGGCCAGCGCCCGCATCGAGCACTATTGCCGTTACAGGACAGCGGAATCATGGACATAGCATCGTGCTGGAACTGCCGTACCTTTGCACTTCCTTGATCCATTTGAAAGGCTGACTCCGTGCAGCTATCCAACGAGCTTCTTGCCCTCCTTCGACAGCCGAGCACCTGCTATCTGGTGACGCTGATGCCAGACGGTTCGCCGCAGGTGACCCAAACCTGGGTGGATACGGATGGAACCCACATCGTCATCAACACGGTTGAGGGGTACGTGAAACTTGCCAATATCGAACGGGATCCACGGGTAGCCGTGGCAATTGGCGACCCGGCCGATTCGTTCCGCTATGTTCAGGTGCGGGGCCGCGTGGTCGAAAAGACGACCGACGGCGGGGCGGAACATATCGACATGCTTTCCCGAAAATATACGGGGGAGCCCTATGCCTGGTATGGCGGGCGTGACCAGGTGCGCGTGATTATCAAAATCGAGGCCGATGCGATCAGCGGCAATGGATAGCCTCGGCCGGTCGCGATTTCGTTCGGGTCAACGATGGTATCGAAGGTTGGATGCCTCTCACCGTGGTGGAGCGATATCGAGCGTGCTCCTACAGCTGCGAGAAACGATTCCCCAATGATGAGCCAGGAGGACATGATGACAAACGGTATTGATACTGAGCTTCGAGCGGACGATTCGGTGGACCAGAAACCGCTGGTGTTGCTGACGGGAGCGACCGGGTATGTCGGTGGTCGGTTGCTGCCGCGGTTGGAGGCCGCGGGATTCCGTGTGCGTTGCCTCGTGCGGCGACCGGACGAACTTGCGGACCGGGTTGGGCCGGGAACCGAGGTGGTGTTCGCCGATATGCTGCAGCCCGACAGTCTGGCGGATGCCATGCGCGACGGGGATATCGCGTACTACCTGGTACACAGCATGGGTTCGGCGAAAAGCTTCGCCGAGAAGGACCGCCAGGCGGCCCAGACCTTCGGTGAGGCCGCCCGCAAGGCAGGTGTAGAGCGAATTATTTATCTGGGCGGTCTGGGCGACGAGCGCGAGGAAATTTCCGAACACCTGAACAGCCGGCAGGAAGTTGGCAGGATCCTGCGCGAGTCCGGGGTGAATGCCATCGAGTTCCGGGCATCGGTCGTGATCGGTTCGGGCAGCTTTTCCTTTGAGCTGGTCCGGGCGCTGGTCGAGCGATTGCCGGTCATGCTCACGCCCCGCTGGGTCGCGGTGCCGACGCAACCCATTGCGGTCAACGATCTGATGGCCTACCTGCTGGGTGCGGCGACCTTGCCGATCGATGAGAGTGTGATCTTCGAGATTGGTGGATTAGATCAAACCTCCTATGGCGGCATCATGCGCGAATACGCCAGGCAGCGGGGATTGCGCCGGTTGATGATTTCGGTTCCGGTGCTCACGCCGCGATTGTCGAGTCTGTGGTTGGGATTGGTCACTCCGGTCTACGCCCGGGTTGGAAGAAAACTGATCGATAGCGTCCGCAATCCAACGGTGGTTCGCGATCCCGCCGCGTTGCGCGCGTTTCCGATCGACCCGATTGGGCTGCCGGAGGCTATCGCGCAGGCGTTGAAGAGTGAAGATCAGGAGATTGCGGCGACGCGCTGGTTTGACGCTCAATCCGCGGGTGGAGATGGCCGGGATTGGAGCGAGGTTGCGTTTCAGAACCGGCGGATCGATTCCCGTTCCGCTACGGTGCCGCTGACCCCGGAGCAAGCGTTCGCCCCGATTGCCCGAGTGGGCGGCAAGAACGGTTGGTACTACGCGAACTTTCTTTGGCTCGTGCGTGGCTTTATCGATTTGCTGGTCGGGGGTGTGGGGGTACGGCGCGCACGGCGGGATCCGGTGAATCTGCGGGTTGGCGATGCTGTGGACTGGTGGCGAGTGGAAGCGATCGAGCCGAATCGGCGGTTGCGGTTACGCGCGGAAATGCGCTTGCCTGGACGGGCCTGGCTCGAGTTCGAGGTGCAACCCGACGGAGCGGGCTCCATCGTTAGCCAGACCGCCATGTACGATCCGGTAGGTTTGGGCGGTCTTGCCTATTGGTATGCCACCTATCCGCTGCATCATTTCATCTTTTCGCGAATGTTGCGCAACATCGTGGCGGCGGCCGAAAAGTCCGCCTGATTGCCCGGAACTGTGCAAGACATGCGGCGACTGCATCTCCAACGCCAGGGCGTGGTGATGCCGTCGCTCGTTTCTGGCTTCTTGCTGGACGAGCCTGCGTCGTAGCTGATTCGTATCGCCCGACTCGTACCAAGGCGATGTGAGCGTCCAGGCGCGGGCGATCGCGTTAGACCTGGTGCTGAAGTCGCGGGTTGGCAACTTCGTCGAGCCCCAGATGAATGAGATAGAGCGAGAGGAAGAGGGCCATCAGGGTGACGACCGGGGTAACCCACCACCACCAGAGATTCTGGATCATCGCGCCAAAGTTCAGCGCCCAGTAAATCATGATTCCCAGGGTCGTCTGGCGGGCCGGTCCCAGACCGATGATCGACAGCGCGGACTCGGCCAGAATCGCGGCGATAAAGGCGTTGAGAAAGTTTGCTCCCAACCATGGCAGCAACTGGGGTAAGAGCTCTCGCAACACGATCTCGATATCCCGCATTCCGGAGAGCTTGGCAACCCGGACGAATGGGCGCTCTTTCAGGCTCAGGGTTTGCGAGCGTACGGCTCGTGCGGGCCACGCCCAGGCAAACGCACCGATGATGAATGCCATTTGGACAACGGTCACCCCCTTCAACAGCGACGCGATCAGGATCAGGAAGAGGAGTGACGGGATCGACAGGAAGATGTCGACCACGATCCGAAGGACCGAATCGACCCGACCACCGTAATAGCCGCCGATCAGTCCAATAATCGCTCCCACCACGGTGCCGATCGTGGCCGCGATCAGGCCGACGAGCATCGAGTTCGGCACAGCCTGGGTCCATTGCACGGCGACGCTTTGACCGAGGGTGGTGGTGCCCATCCAGAGCGCCGGTGACCCGAAGCTGGGCGCCTCCTTGGGTGGGTATGCTCCCGTCCGTCGCATCGCCGCATCGACGAACTGGCTGCCAACAAGCGCGGCGATCGCGATAGTCAGAAAGACGGAGGCGCCTCCGACGAACTTGCGATTGCCCGCCAACGTGGAGAGGACATTGCGTCGCTCCACCATGATGGGTTTGGGTTGTTCGGCTTCGAGTGCAACGGCCACGTCAGCTGTCCCCCCCGAATCGAATGCGTGGATCGATAAACGGATAGATGAGATCGATAACGAGATTCGCCAGAGAGACTGAAATGATCAGTAAGAGTACGGTTCCCTGAATCACCGGAAAATCGAGATTTCTGATGGCGTTGTAGATCACATAGCCCAGTCCCGGATAGGCGAAGATCACCTCGGTGATGAGCGCACCTCCGACGATATGGCCGAACGATAACGCCAGCCCAGTCGTCTGGGGTAACAGCGCATTGCGGAACGCGTACCCCCAGAAGATACGCCGCCGCGGCAACCCGCGAGCCTCCGCCCAGAGAATATAGTCCTGTCCCTGCTCAGAGATAATCAAACTCCGCATGCTGAGGAACCACCAGCCGAGGGAGACCAGGATGATGCTGAGCGCGGGCAGGGCGGCGTGAACCAGGACATCCTGTGCAAACGAGAGCGACCATTCCTTGTCCGCGCCGAGGGTGTAGGCGCCGGAAAGGGGAAAGACCGCCCACCGGAAGGCGAACAGGAAGACCAGCAGAATTGCCAGAATGTAATAGGGCGTGGTGTAGAGCACCAGGGCGACGGGCACCATGGCGTTGAGCGGGCGCGACTTCCCGTTCGACCAGCCGACCAGCGCGCCGAGCAGCGATCCGAGAATCCAGCTGACCAGCGTGGTGAAGGTCAAGAGGCCAATGGTCCAGGGAAGGGCTTGCCAGAGAATGGTGGAGACGCGGGTGGGGAAGCTGGCAATGGAGTAGCCGAGATTGCCCCGGAAGAGCTGTGTCCAGAACAAGACGAACTGGTCGACGACGCTTTTGTCCAGGCCAAAACGGCTGCGATACTCGGCGATCAGCTCGTCGCTTCCCTGGCTACCGCCCACGGCGGCCATCTTGGCGTAGATTGCGGCCAGCGGGTCGCCCGGCAAGAGACGGGGCACAAAAAAGACCACCGACACCGCAATGAAGACCGTGATCGCGAAGATCAGCAGGCGCCGGCCGAAGTAGAGCCAGAATCCTCTCAAGTGATCAATTCCTGGTGACTAGTCCTGGGACCGGAGTCCGGGGACGATCGTGGCCGAGGGCGAATCTGCCCTCCCGGGTCTGCCTACCGGTTTCTTTGGATACCCCTCCGACATGACCTCGACGGGGACAACCCCAGTGAGTTGCCCATACCGGCGAAGCGGTATCCAGACAAGAGGTCCCTCCGCTTTGGTCGGGACGACAATGGACGGCGCCGGCCGCGCGATGGACGTCGCGCGGCCGGCGGAGCTATGAACCTAGCTGCCGGCGACGGGCTGTAGCCCGCCGACCCACTCGCCGGTTTCAGGGTTGGCGTAGCCGTTCACCACAAGGTTGAACGTGGCCCACCAGCTAACCGGCATGTTCCACGGGTCAGCGGATGTCGGCCAGCCTTGCCAGTAGGTGGAATTGAATGGCACCAGCGCGGGCGCCTGCACGATGGGGATCACCGGCAGATCGGGCAGCCAGATCGCCATTGCCTGCTGGAAGAGCGGGATCAGCTGATCCTGGGCGTCCGGCGGCAATGCCAGCATCTGGTCGACGATCGCGGAGAACTCCGGATTGTTGTAGCGGAACGAGTTCTGCTCGTACCACGGGGCGTTCTCACCGAGCGGCACATAGTTCTTATCGTTGAAGAGATCGAGATTTTCGGTGATGAAGCCCGGGCAGAACGCCTGGAAGGAGATGTCGTAGTCGCCAGAGAGCAGCAGTGGCTCGCGCGCCTGGGCGGTCATCTGCTCGACCTGGACGTTGAGACCAGCCGCGCTCAGCTGATCGGTGAGCACCTGGGAGACCTTCACATCTTCGACCGAATCGGAGTTCACCAGGTAGCGAAGGGTGATGTCACCGGGTTCGACCCCAGCCTTGGCGAACAATTCGGCCGCACGATCCGGGTTGTAGTCGACCGGATACTCGGCATAGAGGTCGGCCACCGAATCCATGTACGGCTCAACGGCGGCGTAGCTCGGCCAGACTCCCTGGGCGGGGATGGTGGTGCCTTCATAGGCTAGCTGGACGATAGCATCCCGGTCGATCAGCGACGAAATCGCCCACCGAACGTCCGGATTGTCGAACGGCGGATGCGCGTTCTGAATCATGAGCGCGCGCGGGCAGGGATCAGCCCAGGCATAGGGCAGATCGGATGTCCACGCGGTGATGTTTGGATTCTGCCCGGCAATCTGCTCGAAGGTGCCTGCTGACAAAATGCCAATGGTCGCTACATCGAGCTCGTTCGACGCCAGCGCAAGCGCGACGGTTTGCTCGTCACCCAGATACTGGAACTGGATTTCCTTCGGGCCGGGGGTATGACCCAGCACGGTGGTGCCCCAGTAGTTCGGGTTCAGCCGATAGGTGAGACCGTTCTGCGACGCACTGTCGAGGACATAGGGACCAGTGCCGATCGGATCTGAGTTCTTGAACGTGAGCGGATCGCCCGCGCTCTCCCAGATGTGCTTCGGCAGGATGGTCAGGCCGCCCCAAATCTGCACCGCGGGGAACGCCTCACGATTGAGGTGGAATCGCGGGCTGGGAGTGACCAGATTGAAGACCGCGGTGAGCGGATCGGGCGTGTCGACCGATGCGACGGCGGCGTTGGCGTTAGAGGCCCATTCCATGGCTGGATTGGCCTTCAGCAGCTCGTAGGTGAAGGCGATATCTTCACTGGTGAACGCCTCGCCATCGCTCCAGGTCACTCCGTCCCGGAGATGGACGGTAAGCGCGCTGAAGTCGTCGTTGTATTCGTAGCCTTCCGCCAGCCAGGGAATGAACTCACCAGTCTGCAGGTTGTTGTAGAAGAGATATTCGTAGACAACCTGGTGGAGTCCTGTATCCGAGCGGCTGGCGCCGGCATAGAGGTTCAGATTGGTCGGATCGGGAATCTGGCCCCCGATGGCGACCTTGAAGATTTCCTCGCGCGTCGGTTCGTTGTCCTGCGCCGCAAACGCGGGCGCAGCGGCTGCTGACGCGAGCAGCAGCGCTATGGCGAGAATCGACCATATTCGTTTCGTTTTCATACTTGCCCTCCTTGCGCTGACCATTCAGCGCTCCAACAGAAGCTTCGAGATCAACCCGCCGCTTCCTTTTTTCGGCACCATCGCCGCTTCGGGCCAGAGATCTTCGAATGCTGTTCGTTGTCGAAAAGTCGCTCCCTCCTTTCTCGCGAGACTAGCTACCGCCCTGAGAGAAAACGCGCTCGCGTTCCTGATTCAGGGGATCGTCGGATTGTTGGCTGCCCTCAAGAGTTTCACCCCAGCTCCGCTTGGGGTCGGCAATGGGAATGGAGCCGATGAGCAGCTTTGTATAGTCGTGTTGGGGGTGTTTGACCACCTGTTCCGGATCGCCCTGTTCGACGATTTTTCCCCGGTGGAGAACGATGATGTGATCGCTGATCTGGTACGCAGTTGCCAGATCGTGGGTGATGTAAATCAGCGAGATACCGAATTGCTCTTTCAGCTGCAGCAGATTCGCCAGAATCGTGACGCGTAGCGATGCATCGACCATTGAAACCGGCTCATCCGCCACGATCAATTTGGGACGCAAGAGCAGCGTTCTGGCGATCATGGTTCGTTGCCGCTGGCCCCCGCTCAGTTGATGCGGATACCGGCCCAGGGTTTCTTCCGGCTTCAGGCCGACGGAGCGCAGGGCTCGATCGATCAGCTCAGCTTCTTCGGCTTTCGAGCTGGCGAGCTTGAATTTGGCGATCGGCATGGTCAATACATGGTCGACTTTGTAGAAGGAGTTGTACACACCGTACGGATCCTGAAAGATCGCCTGGACTTCCCTGCGAAAGGTCCGCCGCTCCTGACCTGAAGCCCGTGTCAAATCCGTTCCCTTATAGAGAACAGCGCCTTCTGTCGGCTTCTCGAGGCCAAGCATCAGGTTCGCCATGGTCGACTTTCCGCTGCCGCTCTCACCCACCACAGACGTGATGGTTGGCGGTTGGTCTGCAACGGTGTACGAGAAGTTCTCGAGCGCAACAGTCTGTTGCTGGCTGAGCATGCCTCCGCCACCGAACACCTTGGTGACATCGCGCAGCTCGATCAATGGCGAAGCGTTGCTGGCTCCGCTGCTGGTGGCGGTCATGGCTCGATCCCCGCTGTTGCGATGGCCTCGACCTGCAATCGCGCCATGTCCTGAAACGATTCGCGATGGTCGAGCGATGGGAGGCTCTCCATCAGCAAGCGCGTATACGGATGCTGAGGATTGGCGAAGATCTCGTCGACGCCGTTCTCTTCCAAAATTTGACCGTAGCGCATGACGGCGACCCGCTGGGCAAACTGCGCCATGAGTCCCATGTCGTGGCCGATCAGAATAACGGCGCAGCCAATCTCGTCCTGTACCTTGCGCAGGCTTTCCATGACTCGCCGCTGCACCACCACGTCCAGCGCGCTGGTTGGCTCGTCGGCAATGATGACCTTGGGGCGGAGACTGATCGCCGTTGCGATGCAAATGCGTTGTTTCATACCGCCGCTGAGCTGGTGGGGAAAGAGACTGGCCACCTCGGGCTCGAGACCGACCGAGTGGAGCAATTGGGCCAAAAAGTCGTCGTACCCGGATTTCGAAAGGTCGACCCCGTGCGCCTTGAGACTATCGACCATCTGGGGCCGGATACGGATCACCGGGTTGAGCGAGTTCATCGCGCCCTGGGTGATCAGGGCGATCTCCGCCAGCCGACAGCGACGCATCTGCTCTTCGGAGAGGCTCAGGAGATCGACGCCGTCGAGCACGATACGGCCACCGGCAATCATGCCGGGCGGCTTGATGAGCCGCATGATGGCGAGGGCCATGGTCGATTTTCCAGAGCCGGATTCCCCGATCAGTCCGAGGCGCTCGCCCGGAGCCAACGCCAGGGAGACCCCATCCACAGCCTTGACGGGACCGCGGGAGGTCGGGAAATGGACCTGGAGATCTTCGATCTGGAGCACTGGCGTCATAGCCACCCTCGGTATCGCTCAACGTTGAACGCGGTGGTCAGCTTAGCGAGCCGTAGCAATTTGCGTCGGCAACTTCGAGATCATTCGTTGGTGTGGTTCGCATTACCGATTGTCAGGGTACTGACGACCAGTGTCAACGACGGTGCCACCTGGGGAATGCTCGATGTTGCCATGCTCGAACTCTTTTTACTGAACGATTCGCACAGCCTACCCTATTTTTCCGGCCTTCGTCGGATTTCTCAAGTCTGACTCCCTGAAGAAACAATCTGGCCTGTAGGAAACGAATCCGGCACATCGTATCGCTCACGCGCGGGAAGTACCTCTGGACGGAACGCGTCGAATCGATGCAACTGGAGGCGTCATTGTCGTGCTCTCAGCCGTTCGCGACCGTAGCGAAATACGCTTCGATCTTCCCGAACCCGTACGCTTTTACCAACTGTCGTCCGGGCGCTGCCATCAAACCTGATACGCGGTTCCGGCGGCATCGAGCAAACCAAACCGAGCACATTTCAGGAGGACCTTCATGACCGTGCGTGATCTTTGCCCTACACGAAGAGGCGGTGCCTTGATCCAGGGGTTGTACTTCATGCTCGGTGGTTTGTGGGCGGTCGCCGGGAAACGTTCATTCGAAGTCGTCACCGGTCCAAAAGTCGATTATTGGCTCGTTCGCACCGTTGGAGGCCTGCTGTCGGTGATCGGTCTGGTCATCGCGAGCGCCTCCATTCGTCATCGCATCACCACGGAGATCCGCTGGCTGGGGTTTGGCACCAGCAGCGTTCTGGCGGCCATAACGGTGGTGTATACGGCCAAAGGTCGCATTCGACCGATTTACCTGCTGGACGCCGGAGTGAACCTGGTGTTCATGGCCCGCTGGCTGGCGCGCGACTAAGAGCCGTTGGTGCGATGCCCTCTGGCAAGGTAGGTAGCTGGTGACGATGTCGGACGCGGTCTTGGCAAAATCCCCAATTTAGAATAGATGTTCTAGGATTGATTGGGGTGCGAGATTCGCGGTCTCGATGAGAACGTCTTTGTACGATGGATGCGCCAGAGACCAGCGTTTCCTCCTCCAAGGAACGGCGAAATCGCTTCGATCCGTTGTCATTTCTCAAGAAGGAGTCACGTGTGACCGACCAGCAACTCGATGAACAAAGCCAGAATCCCGTCAAGGATCCAGATGATTGGACCACGGGAGATGAGCCGATGACTGGCCCTCAGGCGTCCTACCTTGCGACCCTTTTGCAACAGGCGGGTCGTCCTGAGTCAGATCTCGATGCCAGCCTGACCAAGGCGGAGGCGTCGAAGCTCATCGACGAATTGCAAGCGCAGACTGGCCGTGGGCAAGAGACTTCAGAGGCATCTCCGACACGATAGGGTGCCGGGTTGCCCGTGGGGCTCAATCGACGCCGGGCGTTGCCGGGCCAGCACGAGATCGAGCGGACGCCAACGCGTCCGCTCGTTGTCAATTGCGTGCTCGATTGCGTAGGAGGGCGGTCACGTCCCTCTTTTATTCTGACGTCTGAGGATCAGGGCTCGCTACGGGTTCCGATTCTCCAAGCTTGATGCGCCTCAGCTCAGCGTTGACTTCCGCTCCGAGCAGGAGCACGGCGCTGGAAATATAGAAATACAACAGCAACACGATGATTCCGCCAAGACTTCCATACGTCGCGCCGTAATTCGCGAAGTTGGAAACGTAGTACGAAAACCCGACAGAGGCGAGGACCCAAACGACCACGGCCAACACTGCGCCGGGTGTGAGTAAGACAAAGGGTTGATCGACATTGGGTGCGACATGGTAGATCAATGCGGCCGCCACCATCAGCAGCAGGGCAAGCACGGGCCACCGCAGCCACGTCCAGAGGGTGACGAAGAGATCGCCAAGCCCTGCCTGCTTTGCGATCCAGGTCATGGCTCGCGGTCCAACCAACATCAGACCAGCACTGGCAATGAGCAAGACGGCCAGAGCGAGGGTATAGACGACGGACAAGAGATAGCGTTTCCAGGACGGACGGGTTTCTTCGACATGGAAGGCGACGTTCAACGCGTTCATGACCGAGCGTATGCCCGAGGAAGCGCCCCAGATGGCGATGAGGATTCCGAGGGAAAGCAATCCCCCTTGCGGCTGTCCCTGGATGTTGTTTACGGCGCTTTCCAGGAGCCCGTAACTATCGGCGGGGAGCACAGTACGTGCCTGCTCGAGAAGCCAGTCGAAGAACTCCGGGATCTGAAGGAAGCCGAGCAAGGCAACCAGAAAGATGAGGAAGGGGAAGAGCCCAAACAGCGCGCTGTAGGAGAGCGCTGCTGCGTAGGTCAACATGTCGTCCTTATTGAAAGCTCGCAATGACCGCTTCAGGAGCTCGAACGGGTTGATGCCGCGCAGAGGGCGAATCATTTCGTATCTTCGCAGCTGATCTCTCCCGCCTCATTTTGCATGCCAAAACCTGGATCCATCACTGAAGCCATTCGCTCGCTCCTTCTCTAATCGTTGTGTCGAAAGATGTTGCGAGGAGACTCGCATTCCAAGCGACGGGCTACCCATTGATCCTAACAAGCACGACAGACATCATCGGAAATGAAGAGGTCAGACGACGAGGGAAGACCCAGATTGTTGTCGCATGGCACCCGAGCGCGCGTGTGGTGGTCGAGGAGACTTTGGCCGCTCTCACTTATCGGATAGGCGTCGATCGCTACGGAGCCGGTGGGGACTCCAGCGCATTTGGAGCGCACCTTGTCACCGATGCAATGAATGCCTCGTTCGCGAACAGGTTTCCAGGGTTCGTCCTGGATGCTGACGAGCTCTATCAAGTCTGCTTCGATCAAGGTGAGATCGTCACCCAATCCACGCACGTTCTCCCACCTGGTTGGTTTCGGTAGTACCAGCCAGGTGGGCTATGATGCATGTGAACCGGTGCACCAACGAGGATGGCAATGTATCAGGCATCCGAGGACCTGACCGAGGATCGGGGCGATTCGTTCGGCGCGCGGTTGCGGCGTGCCCGCGAAGCTGCGGGGTTGACGCAAGAAGACCTCGCCGATCGGGCCGGACTATCGCTAACCACGATTGTTGCCCTGGAGCGAGGCGAGCACCGTTCCCCTCGTCAGGCGACGATCAGTGCCCTGGTTGACGCCCTTGGGCTGACTGGATTCGAGCGCACGGCCGTGACCCCCGAGGGGCCGTCAAGCGCACGCCTGACCTCGGCGATGAGCACCGCGCCGTTCGGCTTACCAGTGCCGCTTTCTCCGCTGATTGGTCGCTCGGCCGAGGTGGCGGACGTTGAGGCGCTGCTGCGGGAGGAGAGTATCCGCCTGGTCACGATGACCGGGCCGGGTGGGGTCGGCAAGACCCGTCTCGCACTCGCGGTTGTCGCTCAGGTCGAACAAGTGTTTCCGGATGGTGTGCTGTTCGTGGCCCTTGCGCCAATCGCGGATCCGGCCCTCGTTGCGTCGGCCATCGGCCAGGCCGTGGGCGCGCACGAGTCTGGTAACGAGCCACTTCCGGATCGGATCAAAGCGGTCCTCCGAAACGGGCGCCATCTGCTTGTGCTCGACAACTTCGAGCACGTCGTCGAGGCCGCTCCCCTTGTCTCCGGCCTGCTTGCTGCCTGCCCGGGACTCACCGTGTTGGGCACAAGCCGGGTGCGATTGCGGGTTGGTGGTGAGCATGAGTACGCAGTTTCACCACTGACGCTGGCGACAACCGACGAGATGACGCCGCACGAAACCGTCGCCGAAGCGGCTGCTGTGCGGCTTTTCGTCGCGCGGGCAATGGCGGTCCGCGCCGATTTCGCCCTCACCGCCGAGAACGCTCCGATGGTGGCCGCAATCTGCCGCCGGCTGGACGGGTTGCCGCTAGCGATCGAACTCGCGGCCGCTCGGGTCAAGGTACTTCCAACGCCAGCGCTCCTGGATCGGCTCGAACGCCGCATGCCGTTGCTGGCTGACGGGAGCCGCGACCAGCCGCCGCGCCTGCGCGCGATGCGCGACGCCATCGCCTGGAGTTACGACCTCCTGACCCCCGAGGAGCAGGCGCTGTTCCGCCGGCTCGCGGTTTTTGCCGGTGGTTGCACACAGGACGCGGCTGGCGCCGTGGCCAATGCGACCGGCGATGCCGAGTTCGACCCCTTCCCGGGAATCACCGCGTTGGTGGAGGCAAACCTGCTGCGCCTGGTTACCGGAATCGATGACGCGGAACCCCGATACGCAATGCTGGAGACAATCCGCGACTACGGGCTCAAGGAACTGGCGACGAGTGGGGAGGAGACGATGGTCCGGGACGCCCATGCAGCCTGGTGTCTGAGGCTTGCCGAGCAAGCGGCACCCTTCTGGTACACGGGCGAACAGGGGAGTTGGGCAGTGCGGCTGGACGCCGACTACGACAATCTGCGGGTGGCGCTGATGTGGTTGGCAGAGACGGACGACACCGCGACAGGTGTGCGACTGGCCGGGTGGCTGGCGTGGTTCTGGTTTTATTGCAACCACTGGGCAGAAGGACGCGGCTGGCTAGAGCGAGCGATTGCCTGGAGTTCGGGTTCGCGCACCATCGAGCGCGTTCGGGTGTTGAACATGGGAGCGTATTTTTCGCTGTTTCACGGCGACCGGGTGCAGGCGATGTCCTGGGCCGAGGAAAGCCTCGCCATCGCGGGCGAGATCGGGGACGCGGTCGGCTCTGACACACCATTGCCGGCGCTTGGAGCGGCGGCGGGTTGGAGCGGAGACTATGATCGAGCAACGCAGTGCCTGGTCGACGCGCTCGCAGTGTTCCAGTCGCTCGGCGAAACGGTCCCGAATGCAGCGTCCAGAGCGACGCAAATGCTTACCAACCTGGCCTGGATTGCCATCCGCCGGGGCGATTTTGAACATGCGCGTCGTCTCGCTGAAGAATCACTGAGTCAACAACGCGATCTCGGGTACACCATTGGGGTGTCGGACACCCTGTTTCACCTGGCGCTGATCGCCTACGAACAGGGCGAGCGTGCCCGCGCCGCCGCACTTTGCCGGGAGAGCCTGGAGCTCGCATGGGACGATCGGGCGCTGCAGCGGGTCGTTTTCCCGATCGACCGGCTCGCGATTCTCTCGGCTGAGATGGGACAGGACGAGACAGCAGCCCGCCTCTTCGGTGCCGCTGAGCACCTCCACGAACGGCTCGGATTAGCGCGGGACGAGACCGTGCAAGCGGGTCGGGAAAGCGCGCTCTCTGGGATCCGCGCGCGAATCGGCGAAGCGGGCTTTGCAAACGCATGGGCATCAGGTCGCGCGCTGCCGGTGGAGAACGCCGTCGTGGAGGCCGAGCAGGCTGCAGTTGCGCTGGCAGCCTTCGCGCCGAGCCGCCCAGGTGATGCTGCCGGACTCGCGACGCTGACGCCGCGTGAACGTGAGGTGTTGCGGTTTCTGGTTGACGCTCGCACGGACCGCGAGATCGCGGAGGCGCTTTTCCTCAGTCCCCGCACCGTGGGCACACACGTCTCGAGCATCCTGGCCAAGCTCGAGGTCGAGACTCGACGGGGGGCCCGCGCCTATGCTCTCCGACACGGCCTCGATTGATAGACTGGTTGCTCACCTGTACGGGCACGTAGATACGTGGTCTTAGCGCCGAGGCGTCCCACTGCAAACAGGGAGTTCCTCCGGATGCGCAGCCAATCGATGCCGCGCACGATGGGGTGAGACGCGGACTTTTCGCGCCCCCTGTGCCGGCTTCCGGCACGTCGCATCCCAGAGGCCACCGATGCACCGCTCTGTTCCCTTGGTCATCTGCATTTGCCTTTTCGCGCTCTCTACTGGATTGACGCTTATGGCTCTGGCTCAGGACGTGATCCGACCCGCCTACCCTGTGCGTACCCGATCGGCCGAAACCGCTGCCGCCAATGTCATCCTCGTTCGGAAGTTCTATGCCGACGCCAGCAGCAATCCTGGCCACCGGTGAGGATGCTCTGCTCGACACCACAGTCGCCCCCGACCTGATCGAACACCCAGCCCGGCCGGGTGCAGCAGAGGGACGAGGTGGATTCGATACGAGCATTGCTCGCGCTGCGCGCTACCTTTCCGGACCTGACGATCGTCGTCGACGACGTGCATGCAGCCGGTGAGGACCAGGTCATCGCGCGCGTTCATGCCAAGGGGGCCGAGTCTGGTTTTTTCCTCGGCCGCCCAGCGCCAGCATTCCTCGGTCAATGGGGACCGCTGGAAGTCTGGCGCATCGAGAATGGACAACTCGTTGAGCGTTGGGGTGGCCTCGACCCAGCCGTTCTGCTGCCAATGGGCCAGGTGCCTATCGCGATCGACGCGCTCGGGCCCGGACGCCGCCGGGTGACCGTGACACAACTGACAGTGGAGCCCGGGGCGACGTTACCAGTCGACAACGGTCAGGCTATTCGCGTTTTTGCCATCGATGTCGGGGCACTGACTGTGGATGTGGGGGCACGATTCGGCGGAACGATCGCCGTGGCGCGGGGATCGGCCATGCCAGCCGTCAGCGGACCCGGCACATCGATAGCTGCGGTGACCGGCGACCGCGTCGTGACAGCACCCGAGGCTACCTACACGCTCGCTAACACTGGCCCGGCCCCCGTCATCGTCCTCGCGGTTGTCGTCTCCAACATATTGGGTGGCGAATGGCCGCTGAATAGCTCCGAAGCGGCGGCGTCCTGGACGGTCGCCGCGATGCCGGAGGCGTTGGGCGGTGTTCTGCCGTCCCCGTCCGGTTTCTCGGCTCGTGTCCTAGCGGCCGGCGTCGAGGTCGAGTTCCCGGGACAGCCGACCGTAGCGCTTGGTTGGGTGTTTCTGGCGGCTGGAGCGACGCTGATGCTCCCAGCCGGGACGGAACTCTGCTGTCCGCGGTTGAGGAGGGCGGGTTTGATCTGGCCGCGACCGGGGGCACACCAGTGGCGATGCCGGACGCTGGGAATTGGTCGGTGGTTCCGGGTGGAGTCGGAAGTTTTTGGCACGCCAGGGACCAAGCCCCTGCGGGCGTCCTGGTGCTCACGGTGGGTAAGCAAGTAACGACGCCGTCAGCGACGCCGGTATCGGCAATCGTATCAACGGGCAGTGGGAGTATCGTGGTTCTGCATCACATTGCCTCCCATTTCTGACAGTGGCAGAAACGAGTCTTCGCCAATCCGAGTCTGGTGTAAGAGTCTCGGTTGGCGAAGTCTTCCTCCCTCTACTCTGACGTCAATCCCGCCTCCTCCGCCAGCGCTGACGAGAGGAAGACCGCGTAGTTCTCATTGATGTGCAGCGCGTCCCGGTGCACCGTCAGATTCCCGATCACTGCTGGACAGGTGACCTGGGTACAAAACCAGGGGATGATGTCGATGTATTCGGCCCCGTGCGCTTCGGCGGTTTCCTGCTCGACCTGGTTGTGATCGGTCAGCACCGCCTGCTCCACCGGCGTATTGCACGCCGAGACATCACCCTCGTGCTCCGTCAGGCAGTCGATCCCTGGTTGCGCCGGGTAGGCCATGTCCCCGATCACGACTACCCGTCCGGCGTGCGGCGTCACCGCATCCAGTGTCGCTCCCAGTCCTATGCCCCATGCTTCGTCCAGCCCGTCCTGGGTGGGGCTCCCGCCGTCTGCCAGGTAGATACCCTTACCCGCGCTCGTCACCAGCAGTACGTCCGGCTCGATTTCGGCGATCTGTCCCACGGCCCACTCGCGCCACTCGTCACACTCCGCATACTCCCGTCCCAGCGAATTCGACCAGATCTGCAGGTCCGGCGCGACGCAGCCCGGTTTCGTGAGCTGGATGACCTTCCAGTCGTACTTCTTGCCGATACGGTCCAGCGCGGGGATCCACATCGCCGCGTGCGAGTCGCCGAAGATCACCACGGTCCGGTCCGAATCGAGGTTTCCAAATTCACACAACGTCGAAGTCGTGTCGCGCCGGGTCACGTCGCACTCGTCGCTGTAGGCGTCGTTGACAATGCGTTCCGGCTGCTCCGGCCAGTCGGTGACCTCGGCCCCAGCGGATACCGCCCGCAGCACCCCTGCAGTCGAGGGTGCCTCGATCACGATGTGCGCGTCGGTCTTTTCTCCGGCAAGCTGGTTCGCCTCCATCATCGCCGAGACCGTCCCGAACGAGGCCGCCACCAGTACTACTCCCAACGCGACACTGGCGAATGCTGGGCGCTGGCGGAGCGACTTCGCGCTCCGGATCGGGTCCTCGATGATCGAGAAAGTCACCGCCGCGATCGCGAGCGCGGGCACGTAGAGCAACAGGTTCTCCTGAACGCTCATCTCCCGGCCGGCAAACCCGGCAGCCAGCAGGATGACGGGCCAGTGCCACAAGTAGATGCCGTATGACATCTTGCCGGTCCACTGGAGTGGCGACCGGGCAAGAAGCACCTCGGCGCCACCCTGCGGCGCGATCGACCCACCGGCCACCGCCAGTAGCGCCCCCGCCACCGGGACCACGATCGCCGCGCCGGGGAAGACCGTGTGGGCGTCGAAGGTGACGGCCGCCCACAGGATCACAGCCACTCCGGACCAGCTCGCGACCACGCCGGCCATCCGCGGCACCTTGAGCAGCCATGGCGATAGGACTGCCAGCAGTGCTCCCGCCGCTAGCTCTGATGCTCGCGGCAGCGGCGAGAAGTAGGCTGTCGTGCGATCCACCGATGTCAGATGCACTGAGTAGGCGAACGACGCAGCGATCATCAGCGAGAGGGTCACGCCGAGCTTGAGCCGAATCGGGATCCCCTTTCCCACTGACACCAGCAACAGGATCAGCAACGGCCAGACGAAGTAGAACTGCTCTTCGACCGCCAGTGACCAGAAGTGCTGCAATGGCGAGGGTTCCTGCTGGGCGCCGAGATAGTCGGTGCCTTGCTGGATCGAGCGAAGGTTGCTCGCGAACAGCGCCGCCCAGCGCGCGTCTTCGGCTACGCGATTGGCCCGGAGCTGGCCGAAGACTTCGTAGCTCAGCAGGACCGTGACGATCAACACCAGCGTCGCCGCCGGCAGCAACCGCCGCGCCCGTCGCGCATAAAACGATCCGATCGAGATACTGCCGGTTTCGCGCGCTTCCTTCAGCAGCAGCCCCGTGATGAGGAAGCCCGAAAGCACGAAAAAGACGTCGACGCCGACATACCCACCGCTGATCTGCGCCAGTCCGGCGTGGTCGAGCAGGACGAGGATCACGGCGATTGCGCGCAGTCCTTCGATGTCAGGACGATACACACGGTTGCGATCTGGTGACGCGGCCGCGAACGGCGCAGGGGTAACCATGGAAGAAGGCATCACTCGGGGAAACGTATAGCGGATGAGCTCAACGGTGACTGATGGTGGGTCGACTCGTTGGGTTGGAACCGAAGCAGAAACGTGTGTCTGGACGATGCCGTCGGCGGCTGGTCCTCGGGGATACGACCCGCACGAGCAGAGTCACCCAGGGACATTGCCAACCCCTGGCTCTCCCGGGAACCAAGCCTACTAAACCTCATCTTCATCGGCAGAAATCAGCAGCTATCGCCTTGGCGCGAGTCGCGCCCGGTAAGAAGCCGGTGTCTCGATCAGCTCGATTTGACTGCGGAACGCCATCCACTCGTCACCGTCGTGCGAGGAGCCGGGACCGTATTCAAAGGAGTTGTTCGCGACCGGATGATCGAGCGGTATCACGAGTTCCGAGCCCAAAGCGTTCGAGCGGTGGCAGGAGTAGGATGGACATGAAATTGCAGCAGATTGGTGTAGGAGCTCCCACATGGTCGACGCCGCATCCGTTGAGCAAACTCACTGTTATTGCGCGCTCTGCATCTCTCGTTGCGGAGCGATCGCGCGCGTCGAGAATGGAAAGTTCGTTGCACTCGCGCCGGATCCGTCGCATCCGACCGGCAAGGCGCTCTGCGCCAAGGGACGAGCCGCACCCGAGCTGGTCTATCACAAGGATCGGTTGCGCTTTCCACTAAAGCGGACGCGTCCGAAGACGGATCCGGATCCCGGTTGGGAGCGCATTAGCTGGGACGAGGCCCTCGAGCTCACCGCGAGCAATCTGAATCGCATCGCCGCGGAGCATGGCCCGGAGAGCGTGGTGTTCAGCGTCGTCTCTGCGTCCACATCGGCGATTGCTGATTCGTTGCCCTGGATTCAGCGGCTGATGAATGCCTTTGGGTCGCCGAATCTCAGCAACTCTATGGAGCTCTGTGGCTGGGGACGCTATGCGGCCATGTACACCTGGGGGATGCCGGTGGGGCTGCCAGGTACGGCAATGCCCGATCTGGAACAGGCGGGTTGCATCCTCTTCTGGGGATACAACCCCAACAGCGCCCGCATTTCCCACGCGACCGCGACCGTGGCTGCCCGTAAACGAGGCGCGCGCCTGATCGTGGTCGACCCGCGCGAAGCGGGACTCGCGAACAAGGCCGATCTCTGGCTGCGGCCACGACCGGGAAGCGATGGCGCGTTGGCGTTGGGCATCGCGCACGTCATGATCGAGCGAGGATGGTTCGACCGGGATTTCGTACAGGACTGGACCAATGGTCCCTTGCTGGTGCGCGAGGACAACGGCCGTCTGCTGCGGGAGCGCGACCTTACACCGGATGGAACCAGCGACGCCTACGTAGCCTGGGACGAGCTCACCTCCACGCCCTATGCGCTATGACGCCGAATCCCGGCGCTACGAACGTCCTGATGGGGTTCCGGCACTGGAGGGTGAGTTCGAGGTGCCATCGGCTACGGGGCCGATCGCGTGCCGTCCCGTTTTCGCGCTGGCGCGCGAGCTGTGTCGCCGTTCGACGCCCGAGATCGTGGAAGAGATCACGTGGGTTCCAGCAGAGCAGATCGAAACCGCTGCGCGTCTGCTGTGGGACGCCCGCCCCGTTTCGTACTTCGCCTGGGCGGGGGTGGAGCAGCATACGAACACGACCCAGTTTGCTCGAGCGCTTGGGTTGCTCTATGCCCTTACTGGCAGTTTTGGCAGCGAGGGTGGAAATGTGCAATTCGCCGCGGTGCCATCGGCTTCGGTGTCGGGTGATGAGCTGATGCCGCCCGAGCAGCGGTCGCGCACGCTGGGACGGCACGAGCGGCCACTGGGTCCGGCGCGGGTCGGCTATGTAACCTCCGAAGAGGTGTACCGGGCAATTCTGGAAGAAGATCCCTACCCCGTGCGCGGGCTGGTGGGGTTTGGTTCCAATCTGTTGCTGGCGCACGCCGATAGCTTGCGCGGGCGGACAGCCTTGCAGGCGCTCGATTTCTACGTGCACGCCGATCTCTTCATGAACCCGACTGCTGAGCTTGGCCGATATCGTGCTGCCGGTATCGAGCCCGTTCGAGCGTGAGGCGCTGAAGATTGGTTTCGATGTCAGCACCGACGCGCAGTCGCTGGTGCAGCTCCGGCATCCGGTGGTCCCGCCGGTCGGGGAATCTCGAGGAGATACGGAGATCGTGTTCGACCTGGCTTGCCGGTTGGGATTGGGCGAGCATTTCTGGGATGGCGATATCGATGCCGGCTATCGTCACCAACTGGGGCCGTCCGGGATTTCGCTGGAGGAGCTGCGGGCGCATCCTGAGGGTGTGCGCGTGCCGTTGGAAACTCGCTACCGGGCGTTCGCGGACGAGCAGGGCGGTGCGTTCAAGGGCTTTGCGACGCCGACTGGGAAAGCAGAGATTTACTCCGAGCGCTTCCTCGAATATGGGTATGGGCCGTTGCCCGAATACGAGGAACCGTTGGTGAGCTTGCGGTCGCGGCCCGATCTTGCGGAAGACTTTCCGCTGGTGCTTACCTGCACGCACAACACGCATTTCTGCGAAACCCAGCACCGGGGTATTGCCAGTTTGCGCAAGCTCTCGCGCGATCCAGAGGTCGAGCTGCATCCCATGGCCGCCGCCGCGCGGGGAGTCGAGCAGGGCGACTGGGTGCGGATCGAGACGCTGCAGGGATCGGTGCGGGCGAAGGCCCGGTTCAACGAGCGGTTGGACCCGCGGGTAGTGGTTGGCCAGCATGGCTGGTGGCAGAGCTGCGAGGAGCTTGGCGAGCCGGGATATGACCCATTCAGCGCGGATGGCGCCAATCTGAACCTGATCGTGAATAGCGCAGCCGTCGATCCGGTAAGTGGGACGGTGCCGCATCGATCGTATCTGTGCGAGATACGGGCGGTCGGTTCAGAGCTGGAGGATGCTTCGGGTAGCCTGGAAACAGTGTCGCGCCTCGAAATTCGATGAGTTCGGGCTTGGGTTGCGTCGGCAGGATCGACCTCGAAGCTCGAAAGGTGAGCAACCGGCTTCATGTATCGCTCTGGGCCGAGAGCAGTTACGCGGTGCCGTGGCGGCGGGACCAGAAGGGGGCGGTGGGCCAGCGTTGCTCGTCGGCGTAGTAGGCGTGGCGAGTGCAGAGGTAGTGGGTGTAGTCGGCGAGGAGGCGATCGCGGTAGGTCGTGAAGGCAGCGGAGTCGCCGTCGAGGGTTGCGGCGAGCGCGCGGGCGGCGTTGCGGCCACCGGCCAGGGCGCTGCCGATGCCGTGGGAGGAGAGCGGGTCATACGCCGCGGCGGCGTCGCCGGCGGCGATCCAGCCGTCGCCGGTGGGTTTGGTCAGGAGGGAGCTCCGGGCCGCAAAGATGTCGATCTGCTGGGGGATGGCAGAGCCGTGCGCGGCGAGCAGGTTTGCGACGAGATCGCTGCTCTGCAGCAGGTTCCACCAACCTTCCGGACGCCAGGCGGCGTGCTCGGCGAGGAGATCGGGATCGGTGAACCAGGCGACCACGAGTTGCTGGTTGGGCAAGAGCGCCGCGTACCACCAGCCGTGCTCTGCCGCTTCGATGATGGTGGTGGCGTCCTGGAGCGGAGCGGCGTGGCTATCGGGGTTCAGAAACGCGACTGCTGCGACCTGGGAATCGACGGCGCGATGGCGGATCTGTTCGTGACGGGCCATGAGCGCTTGTCGCCCAGAGGCGTCGATGAGCATGCTGGCGTGCAGCTCACCTGCGCCATCCGGCGAGGTAGTGGTGATGCGCCAATTTGTGCTGATGCGTTCGATGGAAGTGACGCGGTGCTCTCGCCAGACGGTGGCGCCGGCGGTTTCCGCCGCGTCCAGCAAAGCGCGGTTGAAGGCGGGGCGATCGAGATGCCAGCCGTGACCGTGGGGGTCACGCAGGAAGTCGCGCTCCGCCATGGAGCCGTCTCCTCCCCACGCTGAGCGGTTGCCGTAGCTTGGGATGGCTCCGGACGCCGGGAGGAGATCGGCTATTCCGAGCTGCTGGAGCAGGGGATTTGCGGAGGGCGCGAGGCATTCGCCGACTGGGCTGCCGCTGCCATCGCTCTGCTCGAGGAGCACTGTGTCGATCCCGCGCCGCGTCAGCTCGAGCGCGGCGCTTGCTCCCGCGGGACCGCCACCGAGCACTGCAACCGTGGCGCGCGCAGAGAGCATCAGGGCTCGGGGGTCGCGAGCGGGGTGCCGGTTGCGCCGGTCAGGTCGCCAGCGGTTGGCTTGGTCGGCAGGTCGATATGCGGGGCAGTTGCGAGGTCATCGAACAAGTGATGTCCCAGCTCGACCCAGAAGGTTTCGGGAAACGCGGGGTCGTCCGGACCTGGTTGGGGCGTGACCACGCCCGCGTCGGCCCACTGGCGCAGGAAGGCATTGATGCGGATGCGGCTGGAGCCCCCGAATCCGGGGAGATCGCGCAGCCATTTGACCCGGTTCTCGAACGCGGCTTGCCGTTCGTCGAGCGGCAGGGTGTCGTCCATGATCGTGTCGTAACTTTCCTGATCGAGCACATCGTTGGGCACGCGGGCGGGCCAGAAGGCCGGGAGATAGCCATCGACATCACGCTTGTAGCGCGAAAGGCAGCTACTGGTGTCGGTTTGCCAGGGGACCGCCATCCAGCGGGTGAGGTCGCCGGGGCCGCTGTGGGTCAAGGGACCGTCTTCGGCCAACGCGATCTTCGAGGTCATTTGCGGACCCCAGTCGCGTTCCTCCCTGATGCGGCGGCGTAACCGGAAGGGCGCCTCGTAGAGCAGTTTGTGGCGCATGGGCCAGGTGAGCTCGCAGCCGGGATGGAAGGGACCACCGAGGCATTCGTCCAGGGCGGCGCGGTCGAGCGCGGCTGGTTGCTCGGCGACGGGCAGGTCTTCCAGGGTGGCCGGGAAGGTGAGACCGCCTTCTGGCCAATCGGACTCGAAATCGCCTTCGGCCCATTGGGTGAGCCATTCGTATTGCAATGGGAGAATGGCCATCCATTGCCGCGGATTGGTGGCCGGCAGGTCCACGCCGTCCCCATAGTAGGGTGGCAGGGTGCCGTATTCCATGCTGGTATAGGCGGGATCGCGGAAGCGTTCGAAGACCTGTTCCCGGAGCATCGCCTGCGCCGGGGAGGGATCGGCGAGGATGCGGAGGGTTTCGGGAGCGAGGAAATCGCTGGCCGAGCCCCACCCGAAATCGCGCAGGAAGCCGGCATTGACCCACTGGTTTTGCACCAGACGTTCGAAGAGCGGATAGATCATGCGGGTGAACGACGGGCGCTCCGGTTTCAACTCGGGTTCCAGCGTAGTGGCGACCTCGAACATGATGTCGTACATGGTGACGACCGACTGGATGCCGGGGGCATAGTTCGGCGGGGCCACGGCGACCCAGGCACCGGTCACCGGGATCTCCCGGCCATCAATGCTGACCGTGGCTTCGACTGGACCGTCGCTGACATCGTCGTGCCAGAGATCGTTGTTCGCGAAGGTGGTTGCGATGGCGCCGGGGATGGCCGGGGCGGAGTGACCATCGCCTCCAAACACCAGGAGGTGGCCGGATTCGTCGGTGCGCAGCTCGCCGAGTGGTACGTCGGTGCCGAGAAACTGGCCGGTGTCGAAGCGGGCATCGGCGTCGGTTCCGTCCGGGTTTGCATTTGCGCCACTGACCGAGCGGTGGCCCGGGTCGATGCGCAGGCTTTCGCGGTCGGTGATGACCAGATTGCGGCGGGGCGAGACCTGCGGCGGAGGAGCGGTTTGCAGGGGGGCGGCGGGGAGCCCTTTGGCCTGGGGAATATCGAGCGCGATGTCGAAGGTGTACCAGGCGGATTTGGTATTCGCGAGATGGACCGTCCAGGTAATGTCGGCGTCGGCGGCGGTGACTTCGGCAACGACCTGATCGTCCTTATCGAGGCCATAGAGGCGGAAGCGTGCCGCTTGCGGTTTGAGGCGGCCGGCAGCGTCCTTGAACCCACCCGGGGAAGGGGGTGGGGACCGGGGGTTTCCGGCCCGAGGAACCAGTCGTCCGGGCTGTTCCCCACCCGGGCGATGCCGAAGGCGGGGTGAATGACGATCCGTTCGACGTTGCTGAGGTCGGCTTGCGGTTGGGCAGCGGCTGGATTTCGTTGCACCAGAGCGGGCGGGATTGCCATCGCGCCAATCCCGAAGGCGCCGTATTTGAGCAATTGGCGGCGATTCATGCGGTCTCCCCAGGAGGCATCGGGTCGAATCGTCCGTGTGACCGGGCTTACCAGGGCAGAGGCGGTTCAGCATAGTGGGCTGGTGCGCATCTTTATGGTCAGGTCAGTATTGGTGAATACAGCGGGGAGCTTGAAAACGGGGGCGCGTTCGAAAAACGATGCGAATGCGCCCGGGGTGCATGGGCGGGGTCGACCTGGAAACACGCTTCCCTGGGAAATGGGAAATGGGAAGCGCCGGGACCCTGGGGCCGATGCGGAAGCAGGAGCGAGCACGGTCTGGTGGACCGTCCGCTGACCTGGCCAGCGAGGTGAGCTGACACACGACGGATGGAGTAAGGCCCTGCCCAGGCCCGCACCATCCGCCGGTGTGCCGCTTGCACTTAGCATAGAACATATGTTCTCATTGTGTCAAGCCCAGGCTCGCATGTTTTTCCTACTTGAAGGAGGTGCGCGATGACACGAAGAGGACGACGGGGAGCGATGGCGGAGCGGTTGTGCGCGATCGAGGGGTGCGAAGGGTGGGCGAAGCGGGGATCGTTGCATTGCGCGGTGCATGCGCAGAGCGCGTTGGGGAAGGCGGCCAAACGGGAGCTCAAGGATCTGGCGCGGGAAATCGAGAAGCTGAGCGGGATTAGCGATCCCAAGTTGCGGCGGCGGGCGGAGATTCGGTTCAGCCGGAAGGTGGAATCGGGGCGGTATGCGGTGTTGTTCTCGCCGGAGCTGCAAGAGCTGGAGGAGGAGCGGCGGCGGAATACGGAACTGGGGATCGAGCTGGGGAGTGTGCGGTTGGGTTGTATCGGGCGTTGATGGAGATCGACGATCCGAGTGAGATGGCGAAGGTGATCGTGCGGTTGACGGAGGAGAGCCGGAAGGTGCTAGGGCGTTCGTAAGCCCAGCAGAAACGCAGGCGCTCATATGCAGGTACGCGCGCTGCCACTTTTTCGATCGTCGATTCCATGAATTGCGCGGTGCGCAGAAAGCTTACCAAGCAGGTCGAGAGTGCTCCGTGATCACGCTGATCGGGGTTTTGGAGCCGCTGTCGGGTGAGGGCTTGGACTTACCGAAAGAGGAGAAGCGGGGTGATGGCGACCAGCGTCAGCCTTTGCTCTTGCAGGAGGGTGCACCTGCAACTGCCCTGGTGTGGAATTCAAGAGGCGCGGGGCGCGTACGCGTACCGGCTTGCGGACCGTGATCTGGCGATGCGTCAACACGCCAGGGGATTTTCCGACAACGGTCCCATGCATTTCCGAGTGCGGAGTCGGTCATCCATCAGGATGCTCTGGAGTTTCGATATAGATACAAAATGGATGACCGTCTGGATCCAGATGGACGCGCACATGGTCCTGGGGCTGGTAGGCGGCCATGGTGGCACCACAAGCCTGGGCATGCGCACAACCGGCAGATAGGTCGTCGACCAGAATTTCCAGGTGTATTTGCATGATTTGCTTGCCGGGTTCCGACGGCCAGGTTGGCGGAGTCCAGACGTCTTCGATATGGAAGGAGAGTCCGATCCCACCGGCTGGGTTGGGTAATGTCACCAGTCAGGTTCTTCTTTTTCTATTTCCCAACCGAGGAGGCTGGCGTAGAAGCGAGCGGGTTGGGCGGGTCTGGGGAATTAAGCGTTGTGGCGGTCCACCGTGCGTTGGATTCCATCAAGCAGATGCTCCAATCCGAGATGACGAACGGCCCAGCATCGAAGCTGGGGCCGTTTGCGAATTCTGGGGTTAGTTTGCGAGCTTTTCTACCTTGGTAGACAGCTTCGGTTCGAGCTCTTCGAGCTTCTTCAGAGTGTCCTTCTCGTCTTTGAGATTTGCCTGCAACAGTTTGGCCGCTTCGGACTGGCCGAGCGACTTGGCCTGATCGACCAATCCTTCGTACGAGACGATCTCGTAGTGCTCCGTCTTCATCGCCTCCCGATGCGAGCATGCTATCGAGAATCGCCGACGCAGGCTTCTCCTCGATAGCTTCCTGAGCTTCTTCATAGAGTCCCTTGGCACCTTTGCATTCGATCGGCTCTGGCTTTTCACCAATCAGCTCGAAGACCTGATCGAGATTGGTCAAATGCTGTTCGGTCTGCTTGTGATGCGCCTTGAATCCGGCTTTGAGGGGCGCATTGGACGCGGCCTCGATCGCATCTTCCAGCATCGTCAGAATGATGGTTTCCGCGCTGCGGATGTCGGAAAGCTCATGGACGAAGAGTTCCAGAGGAGTGTCCATGGTGTCGGTGCTTTTCGGTTTGGTTTTGGTCGTTGCCACTGCTGTTTCGCCTCACTGGTTTCCGCGTACGGGGCGAGCCGACCTTCGGCTGATCGAAACGATAGCGGAGGAGCCGGGGTGTACGTGCATTTGGCGAGGGGGATAGGATGACTTGCCCATTTATGACTAAATTTGGCTCAGCGAGAGGGAGGCGGCGGGAGCTGGAAAGTATGGGGCTAGGGTTGTATTGAGCCCTGACGGAGATCGACGATCCGAGTGAGATGGCGAAGGTGATCGTGCGGTTGAGCGCGGAGAGTCGGAGAGTGGTGGGAGTCGGGGGTGAGGATAGGGATTGAATGGACCGACTGCCCGCGAGCATAGGCAACTGCAACATTGGATAATGACTCCGCCAATTGTGGGACAAAGACGGAGGACGTCAAAGATGGCGTTTACGCTAGACCAAATACTTGACCTCGTCGGTACTCTCGACGATACGCCCGGCGAAAATACAGCAAGAGAGCGCTTTCGTAAATTTCTTCGGGAGTCGACCGGAGCTACTGGCGCGGTTCGTGATTACGTCGAAGCATGCACTAAGAACAAAGGAGCGCAGTACGACCACGCGCTTCAAGATCTGGTGAACTACACCGGGTCACTCATCGGCTTTGACGTGGTCTACGGACGCTATAAAGGTGTAACCAATGATATTGGCCACGATGGGTTATGGCGCTGGAATGATTTTACGATTGTAGTCGAAGTAAAAACTACCGATGCGTTCTCAATTCAGACTGCAACCGTGACTGGCTACGTCGATCGCCTGATCTCTAATGGTGTGATTCCCGATTGGGAGCATGCTATGGGACTTTACGTCTTCGGCAGGACCGATTCGCAACTGAGGCAGCTTTCAAATTCCATTGTCGCTGAAAGGAGAATTGGGCAGTTGCGAAATCGCTACGGTAGACGATGTGCTTTCCCTCGCCGAACTGGTTCAGGAGGGGCAGATTTCAGCCGATGAAGCAGTCTCGCTGCTGAAACCCGGTGGCGTGTTTATTGGGGACACCGAGAGCAGCTGCTTTCCAGGTCGCTGCTCAAGCGACTGGGGGAATGCCTAACGACCCCACGATTTCGGAAGTGACAACGATTTCGGAGTTGGCAACTAGCAACGAGCCAGTACCCAAAATGGCGCTAAATACGTCGCCGCCAAAGGCATCGTCCGCTGTTTCCCTGTCACCCCCGGTTCAATATAGGGCGACTAATTTGACGTCTTCCGCCGATGCACTTACTGACCCGGTCAGCGACGAAGCGGATGCGTCAGCAAAAGACACTATCACTTCGCTTCTCGAAGCTGGATGGTACGTTTTTGGGGACCGTACCTCTGGGCGAAAGCGCTTGAAACCCGGTGATCGAATTTGCTTTTACACCTCGGGTGTTGGGGTGGTTGCCGAAGCGGAAGTCGCTAGCTCTCCGGAGAGACAGCCCCCAGAGATGAAGGGAGTTGTCAAAGACTTAGAAAGGTTTCCATGGTCGTTCCGTTTGAAGAATGCTCGCTTCTTCTTCGAACAGCCAATAGTGATAGACGCCGAGTTGCGTTCACAGCTTGAAGCGTTTGCCTCTCGCGAGGTTTCGCAGTCATGGTCGTGGTTCGTTCAGGGCACACGAATGGTCAGCAGCCACGATTTTGACATTCTCACTGGTCGCCCCCAGTCCGGGTAATCCGATTTATTTCTTCTGAAATCTCATCCGAGGGGAGTTGCGCGTTCTGAGCGCGGGCATCTTCCACCGACGCCCATGCACGGCTCCGAAGCAACTCACGATAGAGCTCATACTCGGATCCGGTGAGCAATGCGGCGATGGCTTCGCCATTCTCACGAAACAGCAAGGACTCGCGAGCCGATTCCAGATCGGAAAAGACTTCGCCGAGCGGTTTCTTCTTGGCCGTTGAGGTTGCGTTGCGCACCATAGCAAATGGCCCTGAGTGTCGATGCAGGTGGGATGTGGTCGAATGGTAGACTCGACTTCTGTGGCGACATACAACGGATTCGTTCCACTGGATGAGGTCTTTGGCAACGCGGGTTATCGCGCTGGCGCGCGATCGCAGGGCACAGAGGCACCTGCGCTACGAGCCAGGGGGAGTTTGGGGAATTCGCCGCTCTTCTCCGACGTGTTTGGGTATGCTTCTGAGCGCTTCCGTGACGGGCGCTTATACAAGCGTTTGGGGGATGGTACCTGGTCCCAGGCAGGTGCCGTTGATTTGTGATTTCTCGGTTCGGAGGATGTATGCTGAGCGCATCGTTTCAGCATTGTCGTGTGTCCGTGGGGCGTTCGACAGCGAAAGAGAAGAGAGTGGTCACCGGTCTGGTCCGGGGGCCGAATCGCGCTGCCAAGGAGTTTGTTCGATGAACGATTCACGCTTCGATGCTTTTACCCGTTGGGCCGCCCGGCCCACGACCCGGCGAACCGCGCTGGTAGCGCGGGAGCTGGGCTTGCTGCCCTGGCCGTTACGGGGGTGGCTGCGCAAGACGCTTCGCCGGTCGCCGTCCAGGAGGCCACGCCGGTCGCTTCGCCGGCTGCGACTGCCGGGGTCAATTTCCGCGCTCTTCGTGCAGACCGGTGGCGCGACCACGCTTACCCCGGGCACCGATGATGTCCACACCCTGACCATCACCGGGGTGACCGCCCAGACGCTGTATTTCTCGGATCGTCCCAACCGGGTGACCGGCGCGATGCCGACGACCACCTTTGTGGGGCTGGGCGGATGCGTTCGCCGACGATCCACCGAACGCGACGCTGATTGGCCATCCGGAGGCCGGCGGAGACGCCGAAGAGGCGGTGGTGGTCGAGCTGCTGGAGGCGACCTATGACGCGGCGAGTGCCACGCTGACCTACCAGGTGCGACTGCTGGGGGTTGATGAGAATCGCGGATCGCAGCTTCGAAGCAGGAGCCGCTGACGGTGCTCGATGCGCCCCGCCAGTATGCGGAAGGCGCATCTCTTCATCGACGATGACGATTGTATTTACTGCCTTGCCGCGGTGGTGCTGGCGTTTGTTTGCGCGGGAATTTGTGAAGCGGCCACAGGAGGCGACGTCGGGAGCTGAAACTGCGATATAATGGCCCGGGGGTGTCCTTGGGCGGTTGGCGAGCGGGATTGTTTTCGTAACCTCCGCAGGGGCTTTGGGCACGTTGACGAAGTGCATCTCTCAACGTCTTGCTGCGTGCTGAAGTGAAGGTACGCTGGCTTGGCGCCGTAGCGGTGGTGTGGGTGAGGATGCGATCGGTCAGTGTCTTGAGGCCATCGAGTTCATTCCAGCGCCGGTGGCCAAAAAGCTTGCTCATGAGCTAACGCCAGAGCCGTTCGATCACATTCAGCTGCGGACTTTCGGTCGGCAGATACAAGCAGTTAGAGCAGAAGAAAGCACGACTGGCGCAGTGGGTGATGGATGGCGAGGCTAGGGAGGCATGCTGCTGGATGACGAGACCGTTACCCAGCGCATGATTCCCGGTATTGTCTGCCGATGGTGCCGCTGCCCGGACCGATTCTGAACCAGCCTGGTCATGCCTGCCTGAGGCGAGGACCTAGCCCTCCTGGCCACCATCAACGGGAAGCTCGGCCGCCTTCCAGGCGGTAAAGCCTCCCTCGAGATGTGCCACGTTGCGATAGCCAAGGCTGCGCAGTGTGTCCGCTCCCAGGGCCGAGCGACTGCCTGACGCACAATGCAGGTTCGTCCGCTGGTTCGGATCGAACTCTGGGCGATGGTAGTTGCTTGCCGGATCGGCATAGAATTCGAGCATGCCCCGTGGAGCGTGAATGGCCCCAGGAATAGTCCCGCTTTGAACGCGCTCTTCCGGCTCGCGCAGGTCGATCAGCACTGCCTGACCTTCTGCCATCTCTTTTGCGACGTCCGCAGGGGTCAAGTTCTCGGTGCGGTTCTTCGCGTCTGCGACCAACTGGGCTGCGGTGGTTCCACCTTCTTGAGCCATGATCTGCTCCTTCGCCATTTGATAGCACCGACGATGTGCAACGCGCGTTCTTTTGGACCTGACGTGATCCCAGTCTACACACGGCAGCAACACCGCATTTCGTCATAATCGCCCGGGGTCCTGATAGCATGACCGAAGAGCAAATCGGGGTCACGCTCGAAGAAGTGATGCAGGCCGAAATGACGGGCACTCCACCCGCCTACTCCGACCTGGATCCGAACGTCGATATTTCGCAGGAGGGCTTCTTCACGGGCACGCAGTCAATAGGCACGAGTCAGTGGTTGGAGGCCGACCTGGAGCCGGGCACCTACGTGTTGATTTGCTTCTTCTCCGATCTGGGCGATGGAATGCTACATGCCTACCACGGCATGTACACCGTGGTCGAGGTCGCGGTGTAAGAATTGGCGGTGCAGGGGCGGGTCGGCGCCGACCCGCCCCTCATTCCGAGGTCGTGCTCGTTCACACGGGCAATGATGAAGGGATGCCGGAGGCGGGGGACAAAAGCGAGCGGCCGGGTCTCATCACCCCTGGCTGCTCTGCATCGCGCTCGAGCTGAGTGATCCCATTACTGGTCAGGCCTCAGCTGATACGTCATGAACGTCGCTGCGAGCTCCCACACGTCTGAATTGAGAATTGCACCAATGTGGTCTTTACCCGGGAATTCAGCATAGACAAACTCGATGCCGGCGTCTGTCAGCGCCTGCACCATATTCCGAGACTGCTGAAACGGGGAATCGGTATCGCTGGTTCCATGGGTCATCAAAAATGGGACGGTATCCGCGTCGACGTGATGCACCGGGGATGCCTCTTCGTAGAGTTCAGGGTGCTCGGCAATCGTACCGCCCATGATTTCGGCATAAAGCGGCGCCCAGGACTCGGTCAACGGCACTGTAAGATCGAGATCACCGGAGAACGACGCAACCGCATTGACCCTACTGGAATAGTCGGCAAGCGGCGCGGACGGATCCCGCGTATCCATTGTTCCCAGCAACCCGGCGAGCTGCCCGCCAGTCGATCCGCCAACCGCTCCGATTCGCTCTGGATCGACATTGAAGTCCTCGGCGTGTGCCCGAATCCAACGGACCGCGAGCTGGACATCATCTAATGCAGTCGGGAACGCGTTCTCACCGCTCGCCTGATCGAACAACCGGTAGCCGACCATGAACAGCACAAAGTCTTTCTCAAGGAAGACCTCGGCATATCTCTCCTGATCGGATGGTTGTCCCGAGATAAACCCGCCGCCGTGAATGACAATGATGGCCGGCCGCGGGTCCTCTCGTGGCACCTGCTGGAACACGTTCATGACCTGTCGCATGGGATCATCTTGCCCATACTCAACATAGCGCTCGACTGGCGGCCGCTCGGGTTTCACCGCAATTGGGCTCGCCTCCTGGGCAGCGGCGAATGAGGGCGCGCAGCAGAACAAGATGCCCAGGGTAAAGAAGAAGCGCCGAGTGATTCGCATGACTATCTCCTTTGATTGTCAACCGCAGCGCATGTATGCCCCGAGGGCGCGCCTGTATTTCGGAGAGCGCGTCTATCGTTCCACACACGAGACACGATGTCATCAGTAGGTATTACTGATTTCTGAGTAACAGCAGGATCGCAAACTGGCCAGGACCTTGCGTCCAGTCTGCAAGTGACTACTCCACCGTGTTCCGGCAACCATCGTGAATTCGGATTATTGCCGCTCTCGCTTTTCCCGCGTGGATCTGAGAAATGCTGAATCCGCTGGTACCTTCGTGCGTAACATCGAGGCGGCGCTCGTACTGTAGTCGGGCTGCTGTTGTTTCCAGTCGTGAACGCGTAGTAGTCGGTAGACCAATTATCGGAACTGGTAGCACTCGCGTTGTCTGTCGTGACACACAACTGGGTCGGCACGCGTGAACCGGGTTTTGGGCCACGGCCGTTATCGCGCTGGCGCGCGATCGCAGGGCACAGAGGCACCTGCGCTACGAACGATGTGCGTGGCCGCGTGGATCATCCATCTCGAGGCCGAATATCGGCTTCGCTCGATCGCGGGGCACGGTCTCGGCGTGAGGACGGGAGGGCAGAAACGCCCTCAGCTACGAGCGGGGATGGTGGATCGGGCGATGGGTTGGTAGCGAGGCACCTTGTTCGGGTCGAGCATGGAGTCCCACGAGTGGTCTGAGATTCCTGCGGTGTCGCTCAGGAGAGGCTCTTTTCGGTGGTCAGTCGTACGTGCAGCTCGACTTGTCCGATTTCTCGAACAGGGTTGTTGGCGGCTCCGACGAGAAGATTCTTCACTTCGTTCAGAATGACAAGCCTTTTGAGGCGTCATGTATGGCAACCGTTGTGGGGCAGCATGTCGCTGGCAGGTGCGACATCGGGCGATGAATGGGCTGGTCAGGATGAACGTGCGGGGAGCAGGGATCTCTTGCGGGAACGGCGCTAGTCCGCTGGGAATTGCTCCTGCTTGAACGTTTCCAGGAGATCGATGGCCTGCCCGAGCATGTTCCATAACCGGTACATCTCTCCCCGGCCGGCGCGATAGGGTCGCTCGTAGTTGTCGGTGCGATACATGGCTGCCGCAGCTTCGAAGCGGTAGGCAACCAGTACCCGCTGCATCTCGGTGATTTGCTCGAGGGTGAGGACTGTGGTGGCTGGCGGGGTGTACATGGAAGGGCAGTGTACCAGAACATATGTTCTGGTATCCGCCTGCTTGGCGGCATTCGGGCTGGTCCACTGCGGGTTCTGACAGATTGAGCGCTTGGCTCGCAGCGTAACAATGCGATTTGAGGGCCGCACCGACATCTCTGGCACACCACTTCCCATCAAACCGGAAACTCGATATCATCGGTGGACTGCCAACTCTCCAACGAATACGACCTGTGGAACGCAGACTTGAGCATCCGCTATCCTGCCCGCTTCGAGCGAGCATCTCCCGAACGCGTCACGTGACAGCCCAACCGTCCGTTGACCGATCGTCCCCGGATCTCGGGTTCGTAGCGTTGCTGTCCGATTCCAACCTGCGGCGCCTCTGGATGACCCAATTGTTCTCCGGCGCGGGAGAGGCGCTGGCTCAGATCGCAATGCCGCTCTTCATTTATCAGCTGACCGGCTCGACGATGATGGTCGGCTTGATCGCTCTCGTGCTGATCCTGCCGCGGGTGGTGCTGGCGCCGATCACCGGTCTCGTGGCCGATCGTCTGGATCGGCGCCGCCTGATGATGGGGGCGGATGCCAGTCGTCTCGTCCTGGTGAGCCTGGTCCCCCTCACGCAGGAAATTTGGCACCTCGTCGTGCTGGCCGCGGCGATTGCTATCGGGAATGCGGTGGGACGACCGGCGGAGATGGCCGCGGTCCCCTCTGTGGCCGGTCCGGACCGTCTTGTGGCTGCGATCTCGCTGTTGCAAGTCTCGAACGGCATTCTTCGCATCGCCGTGCCGGCGGTGGGAGCGGGTTTCATCGTGGTGGCTGGGCCCGCTCCGGTCTTCTGGTTGCAGGCGGCTTGCTTCGGCGGCTCGCTGGCAGCATTGTGGCGGTTGCATATTCCCGCGAGCTCGACATCGGAATTTGGTACCTCAGCATCACCGTTCAGCTTCCTGCACAATGCGAGAGATGAAGTGTGGAGCGGATTGCGCGTGATCCGTGCGGTGCCAATCGTGCGGGGCATCACTGGCTCTGAAGCAATTCACCAGTTGGCGCCTGCGGCGATGACGGTTGCCGGCGTGGTGTACGCCGCGCAAACGCTGGACCTCGGTCGTTGGTCCGATGCTGCCTTCGCCTTGATGACGACATTCGTTTCGCTTGGGGTGGTGCTCGGGGCATTAATGGCGAGACACATCGAGCGACGTATTGGCCGACCACGCATGATGGCGCTTGGCTATATTGCTCCCTTCTTTCTCGTGGTTGCCGTGTTTCAACCTGCCATGCCGTTTATCTATGCAGCATGGTTCGGGTATGGCGTGCTCGATGCCCTGGCCGAAGTTTCATTCCAGGCCTATCTCGCGGAAGCGGTCCCATCCAGGCTTCAGGGGCGCGTCTATGCTGTTTGGGGAGCCATTGTCGCTCTAGCGGGTGCCACGGCTTTTTATGCCATGGGTTTGCTGACCCCCTGGCTTGGTGCGCCACTTACCCTGGCCGTGGCCGGCGTGGTGGTTGGTATCGGTGCACCAGCCGCCCTCTGGCTGACCGGTGCAATCCGGAGTGTGCAGCAGGGCGTTGCGCTCGAATCTGCACGTGAGCTGTCGGAGCCGTCGTAGGGTCGAGTTTCGGGTCTCTCAGCTTCTTCGGCGCACGACCTGTCCGGCTCCGGCATAATCCGCAGGCGACCGATCCTCAATGTTTCCCAGCCAGAGAGGTGATGCATGAACGAACCCGTGCCGAATTTGTTGCCGAATTCCCCGCTCGAGGTGATCGATGCACAGACCCTGTTCGCCTCCCGTGGCCGGGTGCGACGGCATTTCGGCGGACTGCACACGTTGCCTTCTGGCCGCCTCCTGCTGACGTTCATGTTTGGCACCATGCCCCGCTCTAATGACGGCGGCACGATGATCGCGTCGTCGGACGATCATGGTCGGACCTGGAGCGAGCCGATGCCGCTCTATGCCGTACCGGGGTGGGACTGTTTTCCGAATGGTGGAGTCCGGCAGGTTGCTGGCGATCTGATTCGCCTGTTTATCGGGCAATATCGCTTTGCCCCCAGCCTCGGTGGTAAACAACCATTCGCGGGTGATTGGCACACGCGATATATCGACAGCATCGACGGCGGGGCCCATTGGACCGAGCCGAGTGACGATCTCCGCATCTTTCCGAGCTGGACCGAGTTCTATGGCGCCAGCAATCCACATCCCCTTTCGGATGGCCGCTTGCTCTGGGCGGTGCAGGGAACGCAGGATCGGGACCGCGATTGGCAGGTGGGCGTCAGCTTCAGTGACAGCCAGGGCAACAACTTTACGGATCCGGTCATCTATGCCGCGGACCCGAATTTTGCGTACAGCGACGCCGATATCGTTCGGCTTGCCGATGGCCGGTTGTTGTCTGTACTCAGGGAGCACCTGGTCGGGGATACCTTCTTTTGCCATTCCAGCGATGATGGGGAGACGTGGACCGAGTTGCGGCCGACGGGTTTTGTGGGAGCGAACTTCAAGCTTCATCGCTTGCGTTCCGGCTCCGTGCTCTGCCTCTATCGCGACGAGGATCCGGAACGCTATGGGGTCAGCGTGGGTGTCAGCCACAATGGAGGAGAAAGCTGGGAATGGGCCGGTAGTCTCTACGCCGCCTATCACTCGTCCCGGCACAAGCCCGGCTATTTCTGCGGGTACCCTGATCTGGTCGAAACTGCGGATGGCAATCTGGCCGCAGTGCTTCATTCGTACGAAGACAACGATGGCGAGATGTGCCTGCATCTCCTGCGGTTGCGAGACGTGAGCTGACCCTGGCGATTTGCGAATCGAAACGTCTCCGGATCAGTCTGGTCCAGGGCGGGCCGGACAGGCTTCTTATTTAAGGAAGACTCAGACGAGCCGGGCATTACCGGTGATGCAGGTAGGGATCGAGGGCGTCTCGCAAGCCATCACCGATGAAGTTGATGGAGAGCACGGCCAAGGCGATCATCAAGCCGGGTGGGAGCCACAACCAGGGCATCGACTCCAGCACGGTGAGCGACTGCGCATCGGTCAGCATATTGCCCCAGCTTGGGGTCGGCGGTTGCACGCCCAGACCCAGAAAGCTCAACCCGGCTTCGATCAGGATCGCGTAGGCAATTCCGAACGTCGCGGCCACCAACACCGGGGCCATCGCATTCGGCATAAGGTGGCGGAAGATCAGTCGTGCGTCACTGCACCCCACGGCGCGCGCGCCAAGGATGAATTCCGTTCCCCTCAGCGAGAGTAACTGGCCGCGAAGCAGCCGCGCGATGGGAGGCCAACCTAAAAGTCCGATGGCCAGCATCAAGTTGTAAATGCTCGGTCCGAGCACCGACGCCAGCGTGATGATGATGATCAGCGAGGGGAAGGAGAGCACCACGTCGGCCATCCGCATGATCACGGAATCGACCCAGCCGCCGTAATAGCCGGCCAGCACGCCAAGCACCACGCCAATTCCGGTGTAGATCGCCACCGCCACCAATCCGACGGCAAGCGACACGCGGCCCGCATAGAGGAGGCGAGTGAAGACATCCCGGCCCGCCGTGTCGGTTCCCAACCAGTGTTCGCTGCTCGGTCCAAGCCGATACGCGCTCAGGTCGACCGCGGTCGGCGAGTAGGGTGTCAGTAATGGCGCGAAGATCGACACGAAGGCCAGCGCGATCAGAATGGCCAGGCCGATCATCGCCAGTCGATGACGCCTGAATCGGCTCCAGACGGTGGGCCCCTTGCGGCTGCCCGCCGCATCGAGAAGCGCGCCAGGAGGACCTTGCCGCCGCTCGTCCGACTCCGCGTTCAGGTCCAGCGCGGTCGTTCCGTCTAACAGGATCGCGTCCGATTCCGGGTCGCCTGAAATGGCCATCAGGTATATGAGATCCGCGGATCTATCCACGCATAGATCACGTCGGCGACCAGGCTGCTGACCAGAACGAGGACCGCGCCCAGCAGATTAATAGCCATGATTGTCGGATAGTCGCGGGCCCGTACCGCCTTGATGGCCAGCGTCCCCATCCCTGGCCAGGCAAAGATTTGCTCGATGATGACCGTGCCCCCGAGCAACTGGGGCAAGGTTAGTGCGATCACGGTGACCAGCGGAACAAGCGCGTTGCGTAAGGCGTGCCGGGAGATCACCACTCGTTCCGAGAGACCTTTCGCGCGTGCGACGCGCACATAGTCCTGACGAACGGTCTCCAGCATGCTCGAGCGGGTATATCTGATCAGCGGCGCCGCCTGAGCCAGGCCCAATACGGTGGCCGGCAGGATGAGATGCCTGAGCGAATCGACCAACGACGGTGGCTGGCCGATGGTCGCCATCCCGGCTGAGGGGAGCCACCGTAGTTGGATGGCAAAGAGATAGATGCCGGCCAGTGCAAGGAAAAACGCCGGAATCGAAATCGTGGCAAATCCAAAGACGGTGGCGGCATAGTCGAGCAACGAGTACTGCCGGATTGCGGAAAGCACGCCAATGGGCACACCAATGGCCAATGCCAGCAGCTGCACCGTCAGCATCAGCTTGAGGGTGGGCCAGATTCGCTCGGAGATTTTGTCGCTCACGGGCTGCCGGTCCGAGAAGGAGTAGCCGAGATTGCCGGTGACCACCTCCTTTAGCCAGAGTCCATAGCGAACGGGCAGCGGTTTATCGAGACCCAGCTCTGCCCGCTGCTGCTCCATCCAGCCGGGACCGAGCACCGCCGCCTGCTCCGGATCGATGAGCGCCGAAACGGGATCACCCGGCGCGAGACTGACGATCAGATACGTCACCAGGGTGATCCCAAACAGGACGGGAATGCTGATGAAAACGCGCCGTAGAATATATCGACCCATGGTCTACGTTCTCGCAGTTGACATCAGCAGCCCACCCAACTCATTCGTTTACTCGGTGACGGTCCACGCCTCGGCATTCCAGAGTTTGTTATTGATGTAACTCGGCGGCGCAAAACCTTGCAGGCGGTTACGGACGCCAAAGATCGAGTTCGGCGACCAGAGAAAGATCCAGGGAACTTCTTCATTGAGGATCTGGGCGAGCTCTGTATACGTGGCCTTTCGTTCGTCCTGGGATGATTGGGCCTTGCCCTGAGCGAACAGCTCATCCACGCGTGCGTTCGAATAGTGCGAGCCATTTCCTCCAGATGGAGTGAAGTTCGCCGTGTCGAAATAGGTGCCGGAAATGCTCGGATCTGCCCGGAACACGCCGCCAGCGTTATAGAACATGTCGAAGTCGGCCTCATCGACATACCGGCGAATCAGCTCGGGCACATCGACCTGCAAAATTTCGGCCTTGAATCCGACCTGATTGAGCTGCTCGACCATGATGGCCAGAGCGGCGTCCATGGAGGGCGTGCCGGGAACGGTCATGATCGAGAACGATTGGCTCTTGTCAAATCCTGACTCGTCGAGCATCGTCGTCGCCTTGTCTGGATCATATTCGTAGAGATTGAGTCCTTCTGGCTCTCCCATCCAATCCGGTCCGAAGATCGACGAATTGACGACGGTTCCTTCGCCACGCAGCACCGCGTCCACGATTCCCTGGCGGTCGATCGCGTGCATCATGGCTTGCCGGGCCATCTGGTTCTGCAGGAGCGGTCGCTCCAGGTTGCAGGCCAGAAAGTCCATGCTGGGGCTTGGCACGGAGACGACCGTGACGCCGTCCAGACCACTGGCACGCTCAGCTTCCGCCACGGGCAACCCTACGAGGTCGATCTCGCCGGTCTCCAGCTGCCCGATGCCGACTTCCGGCGTCAGGATGCGCATGAAGATGCGATCGAGTCCCACCGGGCCAGGATAGGTTTCGTTGCGCTCCATCTCCAGGTATTGATCGGTTTGGTATTGCACGAAATTGAAGCTGCCCGCCGTGACGGTTGGCTCCAGCGAGAACGGGTTTTCCTTGAGCGATTCGGGCGGAACGTCTCCCAGAATGTGCTTGGGGAGAATGCCCAGGCCTGAGAACCCGCAAAAATTCACCAGGAACGAGCCGTCTGGTGCGGCGAGCGAGATCTCGATAGTGCGCTCGTCGACTGCGGTCAACCCTTCGACGGTTCCTGACGTTCCGTCGTAGTCGGCGGCTCCGACGATACCCGAGAGCCGGCCCTTCCAGATCGATCCCGTACCGGGGTTCACGGCGCGCTCGAGGGTGAAGACGACGTCTTCGGACGTCAGCGGGGTTCCGTCGTTGAACGCCAAACCCTCACGCAGCGTAAACGTATAGGTCATGCCATCGGCCGACCCTTCGAAGGTTTCGGCCAGATCGGCTGTTGGCACGAGCTGGTCATTCATCTTCACCAGCGCACCGAACATGGCGCGCTCGACTTGCTGTTCGTTCCCTGAGGACGAGTAAAGTGGGTTCAGCGTGACTGGCGCGTCATCCCACAGCACGCTCACCTGGCCACCCGCGGCAGGACTCGCATCCTGTGCGGAGACCCCGGTTGCAGAGGAACCCATTACTGCGAGTACCACACTCGAGCCTGCGCCGGCTCCAAGAAGACGCATAAGATCACGCCGGCTCAGGCCGCGCGCAATCCACTCTTCGGTCAATCGTTCCTGATTCCAGTATTCGCCCATGCTTAAGCTCCTTCTTCGTGACGTGCTTCGACGACTCTGTCGATCACGTGGGCTGCTGCGACATATCTGGACAATCTCACTGGTCTCCTTTCTCTCGTGATGGGGACGAATCTCGCACGAGATACCGCTCGACCGCCTCCTCATCCAACGTCACGCCAAGTCCTGGTCCATCAGGAACCTTGACGTGTCCATCGGCAATGACCAATGGATCTACGAGTAAATCGTCAACTCGCAAGGTCTCCCCGCAAATGTCGCTGGTCAGCGTCATCGAGCGGCTCGACGCACAGGCGTGGACATGTGCCGCCTCGGCGATGCCAAGATCGACTCCCGAGCCATGCCAGGTAGGAATGCCTGCGGCCTCGGCCATGGCCGCCAGCTTATAGACATTGACCATGGGTCCGCTGAGGTTCAACCAATCGCAGGCTTCGCGCTTGATCGCTTCCTTGACAAGGGACGGGCTTTCCATGTGGAGTGCGATCGGGGTCATCATCTTGTCCCGCGCCAGCACATACCAATCCAGATTCGTCTGATCGTAGGGGCTCTCGTAGCACTGAAGATTGGTGATTCCCCGCTCGCGCAATTCAGTCTCGAGCGCGAATACTCGCGCTGGTTGATAGAACCGCTGATTGGCATCGATCACGATCGAAAGGCGATCTCCCACGGCGTCCTGTATGGCTGCCAGCCGGTCAGCCAGTGGATCGGCCGACGTGGCCTTCATCTTCAAAACGGAATAGCCCTGCGCGACGCATTCGATCGCCGTTCTGGCCGCATCCTCCGGCGACATTCGTCCAGAACACCGCGAGACGGGAACGAGATCCCGAAATTTCCCACCCCCGAGCAGTCGCCAGGCCGGGATATCCAACGCCTTGCCCATGAGGTCGAACAACGCCATCTCGTAACCGCAATAGATAGACGAGTCCGGAAACCACATCGTTTCCAGCGGCAGCTCTTGCAGGTTGAAGGACCACAGATCCTTTCCTTCGAAGTACTGCGCTGCCTGGCGGACGGTTGCCTCGGGTACGCCCTTCGGCACTTCGCCCAGTCCAACCAGCCCTTCGTCCGTGTGCAGCTGCAACAGGACGCTGGGAAACTCGGGCCAGTGAAGTCGGATCCATTGGCCGCCGAACATATACCCTTCTGGCTCGAATTCCGGGCTGTGCCATGCCCCCTCGTGTAGAGGGACGACAACCGAAATCGTTTCCACTCGGGTGATTTTCATTTGTCTATCCTAGCGTTGGTACCAGTCTATCCTAGCGTGAACGATCAGTGTGCGCTTGTCCGAAGGGCACTGGCGCACCGTTTTTTACGGTAAGCGGCGCACCGGGAAAGCGCCATTGATCCCGCTGGGTCGGACGATCCCATTCGAGCGACGTGTCGATTGACACACGTTTTCAACCCAGTTATGTTCATTTCACAACGTAGGCAATACCAAGGGAATGAGGACGCCGATGTCCGAAACGCTTTCTCGCCACCATGCTGGCGCTCTGCCTCGGCCCCGAACCTCGCTCGTTGGGCGCGATGCCGAGGTGGCAGCGCTGTGCGATCTGCTCGTGCGGGACGGATCGTCTCTGGTGACGTTGACCGGTCCGGGCGGCGTCGGGAAAACACGGCTTGCGCTTCACGCCGCCCTTCGCCTCCAGCCTGCGTTTTGTGACGGCATCCACCTGGTCGAACTCCAGACCATCTCCGAACCCCATCTTGTGACCGCGATCGTCGCGGCCGCGTTCGGCATCGACGAGCATCCTCCAGGTCTGCTGCTGGACGCCTTGGCGGCACTACTTCGCCCGAGGCGCGTGCTCCTGCTGATCGACAACTGCGAACACCTGATCGGTGCCTGCGCGCACCTGGCTAATCATCTCCTGCCGACGTGTGATGACCTGCGCATCCTGGCCACGAGTCGCGAACCGTTGTGGGCGCCGGGTGAGCAGCTTTGGCCGGTTCCGCCCCTGGCGGTCCCGAAGCGAGGCGAATCTGTGACCGCAGTGCGCGCGCTGACCAGCGATGCAGTTCAGCTCTTTCTTCAACGAGCTAACGCGGTGGCACCACGTTTCGCCATGAGCGACGGCAACGCCCCCGCAATCGCGGAGATTTGCCGTCAATTGGATGGAATCCCGCTGGCGATCGAGTTGGCTGCGGCTCGTATCGCGGTGTTGACTCCTGAGCAGATAGCCGACCGGCTCAGCGATCGTTTCCAGCTCCTGGCGAGCGCTGACCGCACGACCACCGAGCGCCACCGCACCCTTCGAAACGTCATCGAGTGGAGCTACGAGCTCCTCGAGCCCGCCGAACAGGCGCTGCTCAATCGGATGGCGATCTTTGCCGGCGGCGGTTCCCTCGAGGCGATCGAAGACATTTGCGGCGACCTAGCGGACAGCCCGTCGACGCTCGATCTCCTTACCCGCCTCGTCGACAAGTCGCTCGTCCTGGTCGATGACGACAGCGGCGCACGACGGTATTCTCTCGCCGAGACCGTGCGGTTGTTCGCGCAGGCGCAGCTTGTCGCGAGCGGTGCGGCAGAGCACGCGCACCAGCGGCATGCGGACTACTTTCTCCATATGGCCGAACGTGCCGAGCCAGAGTTGTGGTCTCGCGCGTCGGCGACGTGGCTCGACCTTCTCGAGGCGGATCACGACAACTTCCGGGTAGCGCTTCGCCGGACCATCGGTCATGGTCATGCCGAAACGAGCCAGCGGATGGGCGCTGCGCTCTACCGGTTCTGGATGTTACGTGGTCACCTCACCGAAGGCCTGCACTGGCTCGAAGGTGCGCTTTCCTGGTCGTCGGGTGCGACCGACGGGACCCGCGCCAGAGCTCTCAACGCGGCAGGTCACCTCGCGCGCGCTCTCGCTAATTTCGACCATGCAGCCGGTTTTTACGAGCAAAGCCTCGCTCTTCACCAGCAGCTGTCGAACGAGCGAGGCGCCGCACTTGCCATGAACAACCTGGGTGTCGTGGCGCAATTTCAGCAGAACCACGCTCGTGCGGTGGAGTTGCATCAGGAGAGTTTGCGTCTGTTTCGGAGCGTCAACGATGCGGCGGGTACCGCTGTGGCGCTCTTCACGCTCGGAACCATGGCGCAGTTGCGGGGCGACTATGACCAAGCTTTCCAACTCTGCGAGGAGAGCGTGGCCCAGTTTCGCCAGCTTGGCGATTACCATGGGGTCGCGTCAGCGCTCAACAATCTCGGCAACGTGGCTCGGGCCAGCAACCAGCCCGAGACTGCTGCAGCCTGCTATCAGGAAGCCATTGCGCTGTTTCGTGAGCTTGGGGACCGCAGGGAGCTAGCCGCGGCCCTGCGCAATCTCGCCACGGCGGCTCGCGACGACGGAGACAACCGAGAGGCGGTGTCACAGGCGCGAGAAAGTCTTGCGCTCTACAGTGAATTGGGTGACCTTGGCGGCGTCATGGCCTGTATGGCGATCCTCGTGGATGACTTTGCCGAGTGCTCGCGGGACGCGATCGCCGTACGCTTGCTCGGCGCAATCGACACGATGCGCCGACGGATGGACGCTTCTCCCGAACTCACCGGAGGCAGGGATCACGACCTTTCTCTCGCGGTACTCCGTCAGCGGATGAGCCCTGACTCCTTTACTGCTGCATGGGAAGCGGGCATATCGCTGACACCGGCCGATGCGGTCCGTCTTGCGCTCACTTCGCCTGGAGACGCAGCGGAGATTGCGCCGATTGCTCGCCAAGCGGAGGAGCTGTCACCGCGCCAACGCGAGGTCGTTCAGTTGATCACCCAGGGGCTGAGCAACAAGAAGATTGCCGAGATTCTGTTCATCTCGGAGCGGACGGCAGATACCCATGTCGAGCATATCTTGCGCAAACTTGGCGTTCACTCGCGCGCGCAAATTGCAGCCTGGGAAACGGAGCGCCGAGCCAGATCCGCTCAGCCCGGGGCCAGTGAATAGGCCACGTCGTCTCGATACAGAACCAATTATTACGTACCGCGTTACGCCTTTTGCCCGATAGTCTGGCCCTGCACGGATCGGTAGGATGCTGCTATCACCCTGGTCGTCGTGATCGGGAGTTGGTCGAGGATCCGAGGTCGGGTCTAACAGAGAAAAGGGGATCATCATGAGCAAGTTTCTCGTTGAGCGGTATCTCCCAGGCATCACGCCGGATCAGTTGGGCGCAGCAGCGGGCGCGGCAAAGGAAACCACCGCCTCGATGACTGAAGAGGGCACCCCGGTGCGCTACCTTCGCTCGACCTTCATCCCTGGTGAAGACAAGTGCTACTGCCTCTTCGAAGGGCCATCGGCCGAAGTCGTCAAGGCAGCAAATGAGCGAGCGCAATTGCCGTATGAGCGGATCGTGGATGCGATGTACATTTCCGCGGAGGACCTGGGATAACCCGGCTGCCTGAGACGTGGGCATGTTCCATCTGAGCATCAGTGGACTCAATGCTGCTCGGGTTGACGAATGCGCACAGACCACGACGACTGCTCGTATGGACAAGACATTCGAGCCCCAAGAGCTGATGCAGCGCACCCTGTATGACAACTCAACGCCATGCCTGTTCAGGCTGATGGCCGATGGGATGTGATAGAGGGCGCGCTGTTCAGTCTCAGACCTTGATCGGATCGACTCTGTATTCCCGGCAGTACTTTTTCAGATAGCGCCGAGCTGCGACTGTGGTCGATGAACGTGGGCAATCAAATCACTGCTACATTCGTGGAAAGAAGTGTTGCTGCAGATTCCGGTCAGCGTTGGCCCGGAGCGTGTCTTCGTTGGGGTGACTTGCGCCCAGTTCGTCAATTTATGAGGTGGCTTGCAAGAACTGGATGGTCCTGGCGACCGCCTCATCTGCGCGTTCGAAGAGGATTCCGTGCCCACAGCCTTCCAGAATGTAGAGCTCGGATCCAGCGATCCCCTCATGGATGACCCGGGCCCCCGCGCCCCCCGGACCGCAATCGAGCGGGGTCAGCCAATCCTCGTCGCCTTGAAGGACGAGCGTCGGCGCGGTTACGTTGCCGAGCAAGCCGGTGACATCGGTCTCCGCCATGGCGTCGCAGGCGTCGCTGAAGACAGCCAAATTCGTATTTCTCCGGATCGAGTCCTGCATCCAGGAGAGGGAATGCAGATTCCCACTCGAGACCATTTCGTCCAGGTAGGCACGCGAGAACGCATGGGTGAGGAGCATCAACGCCAACTCTTCGGAGTCGAGACCGAAGTTGGTTGCGATCGTTTTCCAGAGATGGAAGTTGGTCTGGGCCAACCAGTCGCACTTTGCGACGGCGCCATTGAAGACCAGCCGGTCGACTCGCTCGGGGTACTTTGTCGCGAAGAGGCAGGCGATGAAACCGCCCATCGATCCGCCGTGAACGTGGCACCGCTCGACACCGAGTGCGTCGAGTAATCCAGCCATGTCGTCGACCCAGGTATCCATCGTGTATTTCTGCTCGGGTCGATCGCTCTGACCATAGCCGCGATGGTCGAAGTCGATCACGGTGAAGTGCTCGCTCATCTTCGGCGTGACGAGCGCGTATCCCTCATGTCCATTGACGGCTCCACCGATCTGAATCACGGTTGGACCAGAGCCGTTCACCTCGTAGTAGAGCTGGACACCATTGACGGATGCAAAGGGCATGACAACTTCCTCCTGTTTCGGCTATTGATCGGCTGATTGCGGTTTGGACGAATTGCGGTAACCGTGCTGAGGCTTACTCCGGAACGTTGTAGACATAGGAGGTGATGCCGCCACAGACCATGATGTTCTGACCGGTGATGTAGGAAGATTCGTCCGATGCCAGGAACAGGAAGGCATTGGCGATATCCTGGGCTGAGGCCAGCCGGTTCATGGGGACAGCGGGGAACTTCTTGCGAAATTCCTCCATCGTTTCTTCGCCTACGAGCTGGACCGAGCGAGGTGTATCGGCTGGGCCAGGACCGACGCCATTGACCCGGATGTTGTACTTTGCCAGCTCGACACTCATAACCTTGATCAACCCCACGATGGCCGCCTTGGTGGCAACATAGGAGGCGAACCCAGCCCCGGCACCCGCGGCGTTGATCGACGTGGTGTAAAGAATCGAGCCACCGCCGGTTTCGGACATCGACTGCGCAAACCGATTGCCGAGGATATAGGACGCGTTCAAATTCACCGCGATATCGCGAAACCAGACATCGTCCGGGTATTCGAGAAACGGATGGCCCCCGTCGAACGCGGCCGCGTTCGATACGACGATATCGATGGTTCCATTCGCGAACGCAAGGGTCTCAGTGACGAGCCGCTCGCATTCCTCGGTCTTGCCGACATCGGAAGCAATCGGTAGCGCAGTGGCACCCATTGCCTCGATCTCAGCAGCGACCGCTTCCGCCGCGGATTGGCGAATGTCCGCAATCACGATTCGGGTAGCACCTTCTTCGACAAAACGGATGGCGGTGGCCCGGCCAAATCCGCTTCCACCGCCAGTGATTACGGCGCTTTTGCCCGCTAGACGCGTTCCTGTCACTTGCTTGCTCCTTGCGAACTCAACTGAACTCGTTCATTCACGACGGTGCAGTGGTAGAACGGATAGAGAATCGATTGGGCCGGATTCCAGTTTTCGACGCGCTTCGTCCTGACCCATACATCCTCGGGAACGACGACCGGGATATAAGGGAGTTGATCCGCGGAGATACGCTGCACCTGCGACGCCGCCGCGAACAGCTCATCCCGATCCGACGCAAGGATCCAGGATCGGTACGCCTGGTCGAGCTCCGGCACGCTGGCGTGTTGCCAGTTGGGATCGGGGAGTCCACGGGATGCCGTGAATCCCAGCGCAGCATCGACCGGGTCCTGCCAGAGCCATTTGTTGATGAACGCGTCGGGTCCCTCCCGACATGCCTCATAGAAGCCTTTGAAGGTGAGAACGGGACGAAGTCGCATCTCGACTCCGACTTCTCGCAGGTCGTCGCGAATCAACTCGGCGACCGTGCGATGGATCGAGTCGTCCTGGATGACACATTCGAATGACAACGGAACGCCGTCGCGTTCGCGCAGCGCCGAGCCCGCAAATTGCCAGCCAGCCTGGTCGAACAGATCGGCCGCTCGTTGCGCATCCTGATGTCTTCCGGCTTCAACTGCCGGGTCGTAGAACTCACCGGCAACCGAGATCGGCCCAAACGTGGGAGAGCCATACCCCAGCAGCGCATCGCGCACCACCCGGCCGCGGTCGATTGCCAGCGAGATCGCCTGGCGTACCCGAAGATCGTCGAATCCAAGCCCGGTTCGCTCCCAATTGGGCGCCAGATAGAGATTGGACGCCTGGCTAAAGCGAATCACTTCGAATCGGGGATCGTGCTCAAGCCGCGCCACATCGGCGTAATTCGGTCCATGCAGACAATCCACCAGTCCTGTTTCGAGGGCGAAAACTCGCTCGGCCGGATCGAGCATTGACGTCCAAACGATGCGATCAACCGCTCGCCCACCGGTGGGCTGAAGAAACGCAGCTTCCGAGCCGGGATAGTCGGCCCATCGCGTAACTTCGAGTCGCTCTTGCGAGTAGCTTCCGAATCGGAACGGTCCAGTGCCATCCGCCCAATCGATCCCGGAACCAGCCGGATCGGCGGCGCGGCGCCGCTCGTTATGGATCGCGGTATGGGTTCCCCAAAGCAATGACGGGAGTCGAGAGTAGGGATGATGCAGGCGGAAGGCGAGGAGATCGTCCTCGATGGGTTCGACGGTGTCGACCGGATCCCAGTACCAGAGTTGCTGGCCGCCGTGGAATCCGAACCTCAGCGCTTCGAGCGCCTCCACTACCGCGATGGCATCGCATCGATCGCCAGAATGGAATCGCGCCCCGGGGCGGAGCCGCAGTTTCCATTCGAGACCATCGTCGGAGATCGTCCAACTGGAGGCGAGGCCCGGATGGGGGTTTCCGTCCGGGCCCTTGACGATGAGTGTTTCGTAGACGGCCACACTGGGGGGGTCGATATGATCGGCAAATGGATCGAGCCGGCTCAGTGGATAGTCGAAGGCTTCTCGCAGCTCCATTATTCAACCCCGCCGTGGTGCGTTACTGATTCTTGTAGCGGGGGTGCCAGTCGACCCCCTGCCACGTCGTCATGTTTGTGGGCGTGATTTTGATCAGCCAGCGTGGCTTATCGAGCGTCGGCACGATGTAGTCGGCACCATTGACGCCCAGATATCGTTCGGCCATTTTCTCTGCAAAGGGCACCCATTGGCCGCCAACGTTCGGTTCTTCCACGATCTCAGCGGTTCCCTGAACGGATACTTTCTTGTACGGCTTGGTGTTGCCGTCGATCGAGAGCGCTGCGCGACCGTCTTTCTTCAGGAACTCGGCCCAGTTACTTTTCTGCCGGGCGACGATCCAGAAGACCTGCAATTCAGGATCCCACTGGTACCAGATTGGCTGAACGTAGGGCCAGCCTTTATCGTCGAGCACCGCGAGACGTGCGAGATTCCCTTCTTCGAGAAAGTCGTCGACCTCGTTCGAGTCCATATAGCCGACTTTGCCGCGCCATTCGGCCGACGACTCCTGATTGACCTCTGTTGCCATCGTTCGCGTCCTCCCAGGGGGATGCTTTCGTTGTTTCGAACCGAGTGAACGTAGACTATGTTCGCAGGCACCAGCAATTTGTCAAACGTTGCCTTGGCGCTCTCTATGTGCCGGCGACCATTGTTAAGTGAGATGCCCAGATGCCCAGGCAGGAAGGCGTCGAACTCGAGTTCAGCGAGCTTGTTTACCGTTGCGGCGTACTTCTGTAGCGAGCAATCGGGAACGTTCTGCAGGAAGATCTTTCCCCCGTAGAAGACCACATCCCCTTCGAGCAGATATGACTGCTCTTGCCCCTGGACGAGGTAGGACACATGTCCATCGCAGTGACCAGGCGTCTCATAGGACGTTACGACGAGATGCCCGAGGCTGGTGGTTGCTCCATCGGTCATATCCCCAACTGCCGGGCATGATTGGAACTCGTATTCGGCAGGGAAAAGCCCGGCGGCCTTGGCCGCGGGAAGGGAGATCTTGTCTTCGTCTCCGTTGGTGAGCGTCACGGCAGTGAGGGGGGATCCATGGACCGGGATGCCGAGCTTTTCGGACAGCTCAGCAGCGCCGCCGGCATGATCGGCATGGTAGTGGGTCAAAAAGATTCGTGAAATGCGGGAGACATCGTACCCGGCGGCTTCGATGTTGCGGAGGAGCCAGTCGGAATCGCCGACCACCCCACCGATTCCGCTATCGATCAGCGCCAGCTCGTCCCCACCGTCGAGCAGGTAGACGTTGCAGTCAAAAGGAGCGGAGAGATCGAATCCAAACACCCCCCCGCCAACTACCGATACCTCGGACGTGAGTCGCACAGTAAGTTCTCCGTTGAACGAATAGGCCGCCTTTGCTGTCAGGCGAGCAGGCGGGAGCCGATGAGCTGAAAACCAATTTCAAAGGTTGACAACGTAGCTTTCTATATCATATACAATCTGAGCATGGCAACCAGCACAGTGATCAAGAATTCCGCGGAAGCAACGCGTGCAGCCGGCACTGCCGAGCTTGTGAGCTCCGTTGATCTTGTCTACCTGCGTACGCGACAGGCGATTCTCTCCGGTGAGTTCGAGCCGGGTTTCCCACTACGGGTGCAGGATCTGGCAAATCGCAATGGCGTTAGCATGATTCCGGTCCGTGAGGCGATTCGAAAGCTCGAATCTGAAGGCTTCGTTGAGTCGATCCCAAATCGGGGGGCTCGGGTTGCTCCATTGAGCCTGGCGGACATGCTGGATGTCTATCGTCTTCGAATCGTTCTCGAGGTCGAAGCGCTCCGACAGGCGATCCCGCATCTAACGGCTAGCGCACTCGAGCGCGCCAGCGAGCTCAACATCTGGATGCACGAAAGCACCGATTTGGGAGGCACTGCGACACAGACCCTGCATCACGAGCTGCACTTTCTGCTCTACGAACCGTCCGGTTCCCGGTGGCTCCTGAAGACAATCCAGTCCGTATGGGATCACACCGAGCGGTATCGACGCGCCATGGCGCCACACGTGGATATGAATGACAGCCGCATGCAGCACCAACGCATCATCGATGCACTTACGGACAACGATGCTCCCAGTGCGCTCAAAGGTCTTGAGCTCCACCTGGAGCGATCAAGAGACATTCTCGCTGCACTCTACGCGTCCTCGATGCAGGGCGGCGCGGCGAGCTAGCGAGGTCAGAAGAGATCGTTCAACGGTTTGACTCAGGGATCGCCCTCAGTCGAAATTGCTTGAGCAAGGAGGGAACAGACCCGCTCGCCGAGGCGGGGATCGTGCAGGTTCGACGTAGCCCTTGTGATCAATTGGTCGAACGTTGTCTGGAGATTCCGGGCAATCAGAGAACGGAGGAGTTCGATGAACGGTACCAGTGATCGAAACCGAATGGTGCAAGACCTCATTGGCGCGTACGCGGAGCGGCGAATTGGCCGACGTGAGCTGATGAAACGAGCCGCGGCGATTGGAATCACCGCACCCATGATTGCCTCGATGGCTACCCTCGCTGCCCCAGCGATCGCGGTGCGGGCCCAAGATGCCGAACCGCAGACGGGCGGCCGATTCACTGAGGGCTACGACCGGGACTTCACGCGGATGGATCCGGTTCAATCTGGCTGGGCGGATCCCGGTTACAACGCTTTGTACGACTACACCATGGTGCGCGATCCGGAAGGCGCAATCGTTCCGATGCTGGCGGAGTCGTGGGAAATTTCGGACGATAATCTCACGTGGACGCTGAAGATCCGAGATGGCATTGTGTTCCACTCGGGGACGCCGTGCACCGCGGCGAGTGTGGTTGAAAATTTCGATCTCTTTCGAGATGCAGCGACTGGCCAGAATGCGATCTTCTGGGGGCCGGTCACCGATGTACAGGAAGGCGAAGGGAATACCGTCGTCGTCACCATGTCGCATCCGTTTGCGGCATTCCCGGAGACCCTGGCCACTGAATATTCGATGATCTTCAACCAGGACGTGCGATCGGAGGCTGGCGATACCTATGGCGCCTCGGTCGAGGACGGCACCGGTCCGTTCACGCTTACCGAGTTCAGCCCGGGAAATCAGGTGCTGTTCACTAACTGGCCGGACTATCCGGGATCGGGTGTTCCGTTCGTCACGAACCCTGGCCCCGCATATATCGACGAACTGCGCTTCGTACCGATTCTCGAGCCCGCCAACCGAGCCAATGAACTGGAAGCGGGCGGTGTCGATGCCATCAAGAATCCGAGTCCGCAAGATTTCGATCGGCTGACCAGCAACCCGGATGTCACGGTGATGGAGTGGGCGAATCCTGCCAATCTCTTCATTGCGCTGAATCACGCGAACACGAAGCTGGGATTCGACGATATTCGCGTCCGGCAGGCGATCTCGCATGCGATTGACCGAGAAGCGATTGCGGAGGTTATCTACTTCGGTCACGCGGTTGCCACCTACGGGCCGATCGCACCCAACTGGAATTGGTACAACCCGGAGGTCGAGCAGTTCAATCAGTACGATGTCGAGCAAGGCAAAGCGCTGCTCGAGGAAGCTGGCTGGACCGAAGGTTCCGACGGCGTCCGCGAGAAGGATGGCAACAAGCTTGCCTTCACGCTCTATAACTGGGGCGACCAGACCTACGGGTCGCAAATCAATGAAGCGATCATCGACATGCTATCCGACATCGGGGTGAAGATGGACCTGGTCACGTTACCGACCGCCGAGTTCTTCCCACGTGTTACGAACCTCGATGATCCGATCGATGCATTCAGCTACGAATGGCTCTGGTCCTCACCGATGGATGTGTTGGTCATCTTCAACACTATTCCATCACTTGAATTCCATGGTGCGGATCCCGAGCTCCTGGCCGCGTTCGATCAGTGGCAGAGTGCTTCGACCGACGCCGAGCTCGAAGAGGCAGCCAAATCGGCTCAGCTGATCTGGGCGGAACGGCTTTCGATGCTGCCGATCGTTACCGCCAACGTGATCTGGGCGAACAACAACTACGTCCATGGCTGGATGCCAACGCAAACCATGCTCTACCCCCTCTATACCGACGTTTGGGTCGAGCAATAGTCGGTGCGGGCCCGCGAGCAGTCACACGGCTGCTCGCGGGCCCTGCTTTTCCATTCGTGACAATGGAGCTAGCCGTTGAACTCGGCCGAGCCGCAATGACCGCTTTCCCACATGTCGTTTCGCGAACAACTTGCACGCAACGCGCAACAGGCTGCTGACCATGCTTCGCTTCATCGTCTACCGCTCGCTCTACGCGCTGTTGCTCTTGTTTGTCGCGTCAGTTGTGATCTTTTATGGGTTGCGAGTCGCGCCCGGAGAAGTGACCGACGTTCTGACGAACGCCGTCAATCGCATCTACATGGTCGACAATCTCAACGAGAAGCTCGGCCTCAATAGACCGCTCCCGGTGCAGTACTTCGTCTTCATGAGTAACCTGCTTCGCGGCGATCCAGGACTCTCGCTCATCACCGGCGAGCCGATAAACGAGACATTACGTGAAGCAGGTTGGTACACACTCAAGCTAGCTTTCGTCGCTGCCCTTTTCACGTACGCGACTGCTATTCCGCTCGGGGTGCTGGCCGCCTGGAAACGTAACTCCGCCTTCGACTATAGCGTGAACCTTCTCGCCGTTCTTGGTATGGCGATCCCCAATTTTCTGCTTGCGATCTGGCTGATCCAGCAATTCGCCGTCGAGCGTCACTGGCTCCCGGTTGCAGGGCACGAATCGTGGAAGCACATCATTTTGCCGGCCTTCGTTCTTTCTGCCGAGGCCATCGCGATCAACCTGCGGGTGGTGCGGGCGTCGGTGCTGGAAGAGCTCAACCGTGACTATGTCCGCACCCTTCATGCGAAGGGTCTCTCGGAAAAGCGCATTCTCTGGATGCATGTGTTGCGGAACGCACTGCCACCGATTATCGCCTTGGCCGGCATTATGCTCCGGACTTTGTTGGGCTACACGCTCATCGTCGAGACGATTTTTCGCTGGCCGGGTTTGGGTTCGCAGCTCGTCAACGCGGTGCTCAAACGTGATTACACGGTGGCGCAAACACTTGCTATTCTCCTGACGGCTGCGGTGATTTTCTTCAACCTCCTTGCCGACATCGGCCAACAGTGGGCTGACCCGCGCATCAGGCAGGGATCGAGGTCGCGTTGAGCTCGCAGCAGGCAACGACCGTTTCCGAATTCGATATCCCCCCGGCGGGAACGATCGGTGGCGTTCCTAAACGTGGCTGGCGCGATTCGATGGCGCCGTTGCTTGCAAACAAGCTGGCGTTGCTCGGTGCGGTGCTCACCACGGTGATTCTGCTGATATCGATCGTGGGCATGGCGGTCATCATGGTGCCAAGCCTGAACTATCTCTACCTCGATCAGTCATTGCGAGATGCCTTGTTGAAACCGGGAGAGCAAGGGTACCTGCTCGGAACCGACAATCTCGGTCGATCGGTAGCCTGGCGTCTCGCTGCGGGAACAGCGGTTTCGCTCTTTGCTGGAATCGTTGTCGCCGTCATCTCCATCACGGTCGGCATGATTCTGGGTTGTCTGGCTGGATATAAAGGGGGCCTCACTGACCGCGTAATCGGGTTTTTGATCGATTTGACGTGGGGATTCCCGGTCATTCTGGTTGCGGTCATTTTGGTTGGCATGCTGAAACCCGGACTCTGGCCGGTGATCCTGGCGATTTCGATCGTCAATTGGGCTGGGTTCGCGCGAATTGTGCGGGCTCAGGCGATGTCACTGAACGAGCGTGCCTTTGTCGAAGCGGCCCATGCGCTTGGCGTGCCCGGCTGGAAGATCGTTCTCCGGCATTTAGTGCCGAACATGCTCGGTACGGTGCTCGTCATGTCTTCCTATTACATTGCTGTCACGGTCATTGCCGAAGCGGGCCTGGCGTTCATCGGGCTTGGAGCACAGCCGCCCACGCCGAGTCTCGGCCAAATGGTTTCCAATGGCCGCAGCTTTCTGACCAGCAATCCGTGGGTCGTCTTTTTACCGGGACTCACACTGGCGCTGGTCGTGCTCGGTTTGAACACGTTAGGTGATGGTTTGCGAGATTACTTCGATCCACGGTTGAGGAGATGGTAGATATGCATGCCATCGGCCCACGAGAAGCGCTGGTTCCTGAGCAACGTCCAATATCGATGCCACTCCTTCAGGTGGAAGGCCTTGCCACCGAAATCGATTCGCGGGGGCGCAAGCTGCGCGCGGTCGATACGGTTTCGTTTTCGATTGCGAACGGTGAAATCCTCGGCCTGGTTGGGGAAAGCGGTTGTGGGAAGTCTATGACCGCATTGTCCATCATGCGCCTGTTGCCCCCGGCTACCACCATTGCGTCGGGTTCGGTCCGATTCAACGATCAGGAACTCACCACCCTGTCGAGTAGCGCCATGCGCAGAATTCGGGGGCAGGACATCTCGATGGTCTTCCAGGAACCGATGACTGCGCTCGATCCCGCATTCAGTGTCGGAACTCAGTTGACCGAGACCATTCACGCGCACGAACGCGTCAGCAACGACGAAGCCCGCGCGCGTTCGGTGGCGATGCTCGAGCGGCTTGGGATTTCCAATGCGGCAACACGGATTGACGATTATCCCCATCAATTCTCCGGAGGCATGCGTCAGCGAGTCATGCTGGCCCAGGCACTCATGCTCAACCCGAAATTGCTTCTTGCCGACGAGCCCACGACTGCATTGGATGTCACGATCCAGGCCGAAATTCTCGATTTGCTCGCAGAATTACGGCGTGATTTCGGGCTGGGGGTGCTCCTGATCACGCACAACCTGGGTGTGGTGCATCAGGTAGCCGACCGAGTGGCGGTCATGTACGCCGGTGAGATCGTAGAGATTGGAACACGGGACGAAATTTTCTCAGACCCGCAACATCCGTACACCCAGGGGTTGTTGCGCAGCATGCCGTATCTCACCGAAAAATTGAAACGTCTCTATGTCATTCCCGGGCGGGTTCCCGACTTGTGGAATATGCCGAGCGCATGCCGCTTTTCCCGCCGATGTCCGAACCGAATCGACCGTTGCGACGAGTCTCATCCCGATCTGGAGAAATTGAGTGGAGACCACGCTCTCCGATGTTACAACCCAACCAAGTTCGCCGGCTGATTCCTTGCTCGAAGTTCGCGGACTGAGCAAGCGATTCCCGGTGGAGCACGACATTCTTGGACGCCCTACCAAGTGGCTCTCGGCGGTCGAAGATGTCTCGCTCACGGTCAGAAAGGGCGAGACGCTTGCGCTGGTCGGCGAGTCGGGCTCGGGGAAATCGACGCTCGCGCGCCTGATCTTGCGACTGGTGCGCGCCAGCGAAGGCGAAGTTCTGTTCGAAGAGAAGAACGTGTTGGCGCTTTCGGGTTCCGAAATGACGGCATTTCGGGCACGTGCGCAAATCATCTTCCAGGATCCGTTCGAGTCGCTCGATCCTCGTATGAAGGGGGAAGCGATCGTGGCGGAAGGAATGGCCCATCTGGGGCTCAGTAAAGCGGCGAAGCGGGATCGCGTTCGGGAACTGCTGGAGATCGTCCAGCTTCCGAACGATGCCGCGGAACGCTTTCCACATGAATTTTCCGGCGGGCAGCGACAGCGGTTGAGTATCGCGCGCGCGTTGGCGGTTGATCCCGTGTTTATCATCGCGGACGAGCCGGTGAGCGCGCTTGACGTCTCGATGCAGAGTCAGGTGCTCAATCTCATGCAGGACTTGCAAGACAGGCTCGGCTTAACCTATCTCTTCATCAGTCACGATATGAGTGTTGTTCGGCATATGGCCGATCGTGTTGCGGTGATGTATCTGGGCCGCCTGGTCGAGATTGCTCCAGCCGATGAACTCTTTCGCAATCCCCGGCATCCCTATACGCAGACGTTGCTATCGGCGGTCCCTCCGCTGCTCACTGACCGTTCTGAGGGTCGCATCCGCGTGACCGGGGAGCCAATCGCGCAATCGGGCGCGCCTGCCTGCGCCTTTGCGAACCGCTGCTTCCGATCGTTGGATGTGTGCCGGCAACAGGTTCCTGCACTCGTCGCGCAAAGCCACCCGGACCACTGGGTTGCCTGCTTCAACCCCACGGACTTCGCGAGTCTCGGGAGCCGGGCATGACCCCGGAGCTCGTTGCAGTTCAGCTCCCGGGTGGAGAACAGTTGCATGGCAGTCAATGGACGGTCAACGATTGCTGGACGCTCATGCTCCATGATCCAGGCGACGACCACGATAGCGACGATCTGGCGGCGCTCATTGGCACCGTGGTGCGTTCCGGTTCGAGTGTGGTTGCGTTCGATCTTCCCGGGCATGGGTTCTCAGAAGGAGTCTGGACCTGCAGTACCAGTTTCGAACAGACGATTGGGACGATGCTCGACTGGGTCGAACAACGGCAGCCGGCAAAAGTCGGCATGATTGCCGTCGGCGCTGCTTGCTACCCGGCTCTGCAAATCGCACATGACCGAAATGTCAACATCCTGGTGCTCATCTCTCCGCCCCCACATGTTGATCTGCAAGCCGTTCCCTTGCGCTTTCGGGGCGCGGGTGCGGCAAAGCTCATCGTCTTTGGTGGAGCGAATGAAGTTTATCGAGCCACCGCGACGGAACTACGTCAACGCTCGATTGGCTGGGCGGTGAGTCGATCCGTTGGATCGGTCGATCAGGGGGCAGACCTGCTCAACGGCCCGCACCGCGCGGGTGTTCAAGAGGGTATCGAGTTCTTCCTTCGCGAACAATGGCAATTGGGACGTCGCCGGGCGTTCCAAACAAGCAAACGGTAGAGGAGACACCATGATCAAGTTGATCGGAACGGCCTACAAACGGGACGATTATTCCTCTGAGGAATTCTTCAAGTACTGGAATGAGGTCCATGCGCCAATTTCCGCCCAAGCTCCAGGACTGCGTGGATACGTTGTTTCCGAAGTTATTCGCAAGCTCGCAGGCGAGCTGCAGGCGGACGCCTTCGTGGAGCAGTGGTACGACGACGAGGAGGCGTGGGAAGCGGCCCAGCAATCCCCACAAGCCGATGCGGCTTGGGCTGATGTCGCGAACTACGCAAAAACAACCGGCACGTTTTGGATGGTGAAGGAGCATGTGCTGATTCCGCCTCCGATCGAAGGCCCCGGAATCCTTCAGCGCGGCCGAAAAGAGAACAAATAATGGACACTCGATCCTTCACCAGTGCCGCTCGTCTGTTGGGTCGCGACATTCGAAGAGGGCGACGACCGCGAGAGCGTCTTCATCAACGCCAGTCATCGCGTGAGCGCGCGATCGAAGAGCACAGGGTCCCTGCGCTCCGAATGGCGGCTGTTCGATCCGGCGATTTGCAGCTGCCTGCTCCAATTTGATCGGGTCAGCGCCCGGTTGCTTCCACGGCAGTCGTTGGTAAAAGCGGGTAACAGGAAGCCCCGGTGTTGGCACCGGGGCTTCGTGGAACGGGGCGCGTTTACTTTTCGGCGAGCTGCTTAAGTGCTTCGAGGGCTTTCGGCCAACCCTCTTCGAACATCGGGGCCCAGTCTGGGGCGGTGGTGATCTCGACATCGACTTTGGTGGAGCCGTTTTCAGGTGTGAACGAATAGGCTTCGATGGTGCCGATCCATCCCTTGGCCATCTCGCTGTCGCGATCCTCACTGCCACCCTCGAGGAGGACGGCGACGTGTTCGGCAACGACTCGCGAATATGGTTCGAGTTCGGTGATCTGGGCAAGCGTGCCACCGCCACCGTCACCGCCGACGAAGCGGATTTCCGATCCCTTTTTCCATTCGCCGACATAGCTCGATCCCGGCCAGGAGACGCTCACCCACTGGACGTAGGTCTCCTTGTCGAGCATGGTCTCCCAGACCTTTTGCGGAGTCGCGTCGATCAAAACTTCGAAGTGCAGCGTTTTCACAGATCTCCTCCTCAGGGTAGTCGTACATGCCGTACACACCGTAGTCGACGGGACTGGTGGGTTTTCGACATGCCGCGGCGACACTGGAGGCAGGCTGGTGCTGATACGCGCAGGTTGCGGCCGCTCTACCCTGAGCTGAAATGGACTTCGGTCTCTCTAGAGTCTCCAGGATTCCAGCCAATGGCTTGCTCCAGTAGTCGATCGTCAGATTCTTGGGCGTTCTTTCGTTGGTGCCGCCCCGCCGAATGTTCCTCGAACGTGCCTCTAGACAAGAGAATGAACCGCGGGTATTCTACGGAAACGTTTCCGGAAACGTTTCCGAAAGGATTGTTGGGTTCATGCCTGCGACGCTCCGAGATGTTGCACGACATGCTGGTGTATCGGTCACGACCGCGCACCGTGGGATCAATGGGAAGGGCGAGTTGGGCGAAGAGACCCGCCAACGCATCCTGGATTCCGCAAAGGCGCTGGGATACGTCCGCAACGAAACGGCTCGCTCGCTCGTCTCCGGGCGGTCGAACACCATCGGCATGGTCGTCACCGACAACGCCAGTCCGGTCTATGCGGGCATCGTGCGCGGGGTCGAATCGGTCGTAAAGGCCGCTGGTTACGGTCTGCTGCTCTGCAACTCCGCTGACGATCCGGTAGATTCGCTCTTCTGCCTGGAGCTGTTGCGCTCGAAGCAGGTCGATGGCGTGCTCATCACCCCAGTCCAGTCAGATTTGGCGGAGCTGGATTACCTGCGTGATGCGCAGATTCCCTACGTGCTGCTGTTGCGCACCTTCGGGGATGCGCTCGATGATGTGGTGGTCACCAACAACGAATCGGCGGGCCGCGCGGCGACCGGGTTGCTGGTCGAGCTGGGTCATCGCCAGATCGGGCACATTGCCGGGCCGGCGCACGTTTCGAGTGCACGCGGGCGGCTCGCGGGCTACGTCCAGGCGCTGCAGGACGGTGGTCTGCCCATCGATCCCGATCTGATCGTGTATGCGCCCTTTACCACCGATGGTGGCTACGCCGCCGCGCTCGAGCTGTTGAAACGCGACGACCGGCCCAGTGCGATCTTCTCAGCCAATGACATGCAAGCGGTCGGCGTGATGAAGGCCGCCAGAGAGCTGGGGATTCGTATCCCGGACGAGCTGGCTTTGGTCGGTGGCGACGACATCGAGCTGGCCGAGTTTCTCGAAATTCCGCTGACCACCTTTCACCAACCCGCATTTGAAATTGGAAGCCGGGGAGCGGAGCTGCTCCTCTCCCGGCTGATTGGCGATGCCAAGGAGCCGCAACAGGTTGTGATGACCCCTCAATTGATCGTTCGTCAATCGTCCGGAGGACCGCGATGAGCGCGGATTTCGATCCGATAACGTTCGAGGTGATTCGCAACGCGTTAACCGAGATCACCGAGACGATGTCGCTGGCATTACGCCGCAGCGCCTACTCCACCAACATCAAGACGCGAGCCGATTTCTCCTGTGCCTTGTTCGATCGCAATCTGGAACCGGTGGCGCAGTCGTTCAGCCAGGCGAATCACCTTGGCTCGCTCGTCAAGATGGTGCCGCAGCTCGTTCGGGAATACGGTCCCGAGCGCATCGACCCGGGCGACGTGCTGGTCACGAACGATCCCTTCCGGGGCGGAGCGCATCTGAACGACATCTTGACCGTGGCCGCGGTGTTTGCAGACGGCGAGCGCATTGCCTGGGTCGCTAATCTGGCGCACCACGTCGATGTCGGCGGTGGCGCGCCGGCCAGTGTTGGTTCCTTCAAAGAGGTTTATCAGGAAGGGATCATCATCCCTGGGACACGGATCGTTTCGCGGGGCGAGATCGTGCCGGATGTCCTGGATCTGATTCTGTCGCAGGTGCGCGCCAAGCGGGAGACTGCGGGCGACTTTCGCGCCCAGTTCGCCGCCAATGCCACCGGTATCCAGGCGTACCTGGCATTGATCGAGCGTTATGGCGTAGAGACGGTCGACCGATACATCGAGGAGCTGATCGCGTACACCGACCGGCGCACGAGCCGGGAGCTGGCGACGCTGCCCCATGGCATCTTCGAAGCCAGCGGTGTGATCGACAACGATGGTTTCACCGACGCGCCGGTACACCTGCAGGCTCGAATCGTCATCGACGAATCTGGAGTGTTCTTCGATCTCGCTGGCTGCGATCCAGAACGCCGGGCACCGGTCAACTCGACCTATTCGCAAACCTTCTCCGCCTGCGCGTATGCGCTCAAATGCCTGATCGATACCGATGTGCCGGTGAACGCGGGGTTTTACCGGCACGTTCGTATGAACGCGCCGGTGGGAACCGTGGTGCATGCCCGGCATCCCGCGCCGGTGGTAGGTGGCTGGGAAACGAATTCGCGTCTGACCGATGTCATGTTCAAGGCCCTCGCCCCGGCGCTGCCCGAGCTGATGCCGGCGGGAACCAAGGGGATGATCTGCCATGCCGGTTTTGGTGGGGTGAATCCGGCCAGCGGCGAGTTTTACTGCTTTCTGGAAACCCTGGCCGGGGGATATGGCGGCCGCTTCAACAGCGACGGTCCCGACGCGGTGCAGGCGCACGGGCAAAACACCGAGAACGCGCCCATCGAGGAGACCGAGCGCAACTACCCGGTGCGCATCGAGCGTTACGAGCTGGTCGAGGACTCCGAAGGGCCAGGAACCTGGCGCGGTGGTCTTGGGCTGCGGCGCGATTACTCCTTTCCCGATCACTCGGTTTCCTTCACGGTGCTTTCTGACCGAGACAAATGGGGACCCCATGGGCTCTTCGGCGGCACCGCGGCATCGACTGCGCGGTATGTGCTGAACCCGGGACCGAATGAGCAAGACCTTCCCTCCAAAACCACAATCGAGCTCGATGCGGGCGACGTTATTAGCTATCGCACCTGTGGTGGTGGTGGATATGGACCAGCCGGGGAACGCGAACCGGCGCTGGTGCTGCGCGATGTTCGCAGCGGAAAGGTGAGTCCGGAGCGGGCGGCATCGGACTACAGGGTGGCGATCGACACGGTCGCGTGGCAGGTCGACGAACGCGCAACGCAGCGACTGCGAGAGGAAACGGCATGAGCCAGCGCTATCGACTGGGCGTCGATACCGGAGGAACGTTTACCGACGCCACGCTGGTTGGCGAAGAGACGGGCGAGTTTCACATCGCCAAGGTGCCTTCGACACCCGCGGACCCAGCGATTGGGTTCATCAATGCGGTGCGCCGCATCTTGCGGGAGAACGAGGTGACCCCAGCTCAGGTGGCCTATGTGGTGCATGGCACGACGGTGGCGACCAATGCGGTCATCGAGGGAAACATTGCTTCGACTGCGTTGGTGACTACCGATGGCTTTCGGGACATGCTGGAGATCGGCCGCCAGACGCGGCCGTCGCTCTACGATCTGCGTTTCGAAAAGACGCCTCCGTTGGTGCCGCGACATCTCTGCTTCGGAGTTCCCGAGCGACGCGCGGCGAATGGCGAGGTGATCCAGCCACTCGATGAAGCGGCGGTGCTGCGAGTCGCAGAAACGTTACGTACCGAGCAAGTCGAATCGGTGGCCGTCTGCCTGTTGCACGCCTACCGCTATCCCGAGCATGAGCGACGGATCGGAGAGCTGCTGGCGGAGGCACTTCCTGGAGTCATGGTGTCGTTGTCGTCCGAGGTGGCACCGGAGATTCGCGAATATTTGCGCGCCAGTACGACAGTCATCAATGCCGCCATCCGGCCGATCGTCGCTCGCTACCTCTCTCGTATCGAAAAAGCGCTGCGGGCCGACGGATTCAACGGCGAGTTCCTGGTCATGCAAAGTAACGGCGGGGTCTACAGCTTCGATGCCGCCGCTATCCGGCCGGTGTTCATGGTCGAATCGGGCCCAGCCGCGGGCGTGATGGCTGCCACCTATCTCGGAGCGGCGGCGGGTCAGCCCAATCTCGTTTCTTTCGATATGGGCGGGACGACCGCGAAGGTGGGGCTCGTCATCGACGGACAACCGCGCATCTCGAAGGAGTTCGAGGTCGGGGGCATGGCGCGAGCCGGGAGCACGCAATCCACCGGATACCCGATACGCACCCCTGCGATCGATCTGGTCGAGATTGGGGCTGGCGGCGGCAGCATCGCCTGGGTCGATTCGGGCGGCGGGTTACGGGTGGGGCCGCGTAGTGCTGGCGCCGATCCCGGGCCGGCCTGTTACGGCACTGGCGGTGAGCAACCGACGATCACCGACGCGAATCTGGTGCTCGGCCGGCTCAATCCCGACTTCTTTCTGGGAGGAGAGATGCCGCTGGACCGTGAACGAGCCGAGTGGGCGATTCGCACGAAGTGCGCGGACCCGCTGGGGCTGAGCACGGTCGAGACGGCGAACGGGATTATCGATATTGCCAACGCGCACATGTCGCGCGCGATTCGGCTCGTCTCCATCCAACGCGGTATCGACGTGCGCACCTTCAGCCTGGTGGCATTTGGCGGGGCAGGTCCGTTGCACGCGAACCAGCTTGCGCACGATGCCGGAATCGGTGAGGTGCTGATCCCGATCAGCCCGGGCACCACCTCGGCATTTGGGTTGCTGGTCACCAATCTCGAACATCACGAAACGCATTCGCTCGGCATGGCGACGAGCGCGAGCGATGCGAGTGAGATCGAGCGTCACTTCGCAGAGCTGCAAGCGAACGGTTCGCGTTCCCTGCTCCAGGACGGCATCGCGCCGAAAGCGCAATCGTTCGAGCGGTCGCTGGATATGCGCTACATCGGCCAGAGCTTCGAGCTGACCGTTCCGATTCCGGGAGATCCGTTGAGCAGTGCGGCGATCGCGACCGCGGTGGAGGACTTTCATCGCGCGCACCAGCAGAGCTACGGATTCAGTGCACCGGCGGAGCCGACCGAAATCGTCAGTCTCAATTTGCGGGCGGTCGGGCATATCGGCAAACCGAAACCAGTGCTGCCGCGGACGCCTACTCGCCCCCGCACGGGCGAGGGCGAGCGTCCGGTCTGGTTTTCGCAATGCAGTGGCTTCGTTTCCTGCCAGATCGTCAGCAGGCATGACCTGCAGCCTGGGATCCAGTTGATCGGCCCCGCGATCGTGGAGGAGCTCGACTCCACCGTCGTGGTGCTCCCCGGATATCAGGTCTACCACGCTGTTTCAGGAAGCCTCGTTATCGAACCTGCTGGAAAGGGAGTGCAATGACCCGCGAATCGGCCGATGTGGTGGTGATCGGAGGAGGCTCGACTGGAACCAGTATCGCCTGGCAACTGGCGGAGCGCGGTGCGGGCCGGGTGGTGCTCCTCGACGGCGGTGGTATCGCTTCAGGTGCCACCAAGTGGTCCAGCGCCCAGATTCGCCAGCACTACACCAACGAAGTTCTTTCCCGAATGGCGCTGCGCGCGGTGGAGTTCTTCGAGAACATCGAAACGCGCCTCGGCGTGCCAGCCACTTTCAACCAGACGGGACTGATGGTGCTGGTGGCGCCACAGGATGTGGACGCGCTGGCGTTCAACGTAGCGATGCAGCGTTCCCTCGGTATCGACACCACGCTGGTGGACATCGATGCAGTGGCAGCGGTCGATTCCCGGATAGCGACCAGCGATGTGACCGTCGCGGCCTGGGAGCCGCGTTCCGGCTACTGCGATCCGCTGGAAATCACACATGCCTACGCCACTGCGGCGCGGCGAAGCGGGGTGGAGATACGTGAGTACACTCCGGTTGCTCGCCTGATCGTCGACCGAGACCGAATGACCGGAGTCGAGATCGATGGCGCCGTCATCGCGACCGATTCGGTCGTGCTGGCGACTGGATTTCGGGCGATCGAGTTGGCGGCTCCGCTCGGGATCGATCTTCCGATGACCCCGATCCGACACAGCGTTTGTGTCATCGATCACCCGGAGCAGTTCGGCGCCCAGCATCCGATCGTTTCCGACCGGATCGCGGGGAGCTACTACCGTCCCACGGGTGCGACCCGCACCTTGATTGGCACGACGGCGGCCGAAGAAGGTGTCATCGATCCCGAAGTGACCGTCGAGAAGAAACCGCCGGTTGCCGATACCGACGAGCTGACGCGCCGCGCAATCGCCCGATTCCCATTGCTGGAAGGGGCGCACCTCTTCGACAGCCATACCGGCGTCTATGACAGCACCCCGGACGTGCAACCGATTCTCGGCGGCCACGATGGCATCGATGGTCTCCACTTTGCGGTCGGTATGAGCGGGCATGGATTCAAGCTGGCGCCAATCGTGGCCGAGCTGGTCGCGTGCGATGTGCTCGACCAGCCACACCCCGAGTTCGATATCGATTTGTTCGCCCTTTCGCGCTTCCAGGAAGGCCGCGCGATCGCTTCGCCGCGTCCGTATTCCGTCGGCACCCTGGGGTGATAGTAACGAGAGCGTAGGTCAATGGGCGGATACGTCCTGAAACGACTCGTACAAGGAATACCGGTCGTCTTCGTCGTCTCGGTGATTGTCTTTCTGGCAGTCGGTGCGTTGGGGATGCCGCTGTCGGCGCGTATCACCCGAGCATCGGTGCTGGTCGAGCGGGAAAAGGACTACACGCTCGCAGCCCGGTCGATTGGTGCCACTGATCGCTACATCATGCTGAGGATTCTGCTGCCCAATTCGCTTCCTCCGCTGATCGTCACCGCCTCGCTGCTCGCCGCGAATGCGATTTTGCTCGAGGCGGCGTTGTCTTTTCTCGGACTCGGCGTGCAGCCGCCCCGAGCATCGTGGGGCGTTCTCCTGCAACTGGGTTACGGCTATATGAGCCACAACTACTGGTACGTGGTCATTCCCGGGGTTTGCATCGTGCTGCTCGTCTGGTCGTTCAACGTCATTGGCGATGCGCTGCGTGACGGGCTCGATCCACGTCTGCGCGGGGCATGACCGCTCGAAACAACTTCGATCCATTGCTCAGCCAGGTGCTGTCGAGCGCGTGGCGATCTCTAGAGAAGGAAAGGAACACTCGAGATGGATATACCCGCGGTACGCCCCCCCGAATACGGGATCAATGTTTCGAAGGACGTCATGGTGCCGATGCGCGATGGCGTGCGGCTCGCGTCCGATATTTACCGCCCCACGATCGACGGTGAGATCGTGACCGGTCCACTCCCGACTATCCTGGGGCGCACCTCGTACGACAAGACCAACACGTTCATGTGGATCAAACCGGTGGCTGACTTCTTTACCCCACGCGGGTATGCCGTGGTGCTGCAGGATTTGCGGGGGCGCTATCAATCGGAAGGGACCGGGCAGTACTTCCACGTTGCGAACCCGCTCGATGGGGAGGATGGATACGACACCATCGAGTGGCTCGCCGATCAGCAATGGTCGAACGGGAATGTCGGCATGGTGGGGTCGTCTCATGGAGCGATGACGCAAACGAGCGCCGCGTTGGAAAACCCACCTCATCTCAAGGCAATCTGGCCGGATGTCGGACCGATCAGCAATTTCAAACACCACATGCGCGAGGGCGGCGCCATGGCGCTGCATATGTTCGGGGCGCAGTTCTTGCATGCCTTTGAGGCGCAAGAGCTGGCGAACGACCCGGTTGCCAAGCGCGCCTTCGAGCTGGAAATGGCCAACCTGCGGGACTGGGTCTGGCGGACGCCGTTCAAACGTGGTCTTACGCCCCTGGTCAAAGTACCCGGACTCGAGCAGACGCTGTTCAACTACTACACCCGTGGCACGTATGACGATTGGTGGCAGGCGAAGTTCAACGATTACGAGCGGTATTTCGATGAGCACTCCGACTGCGCCGGGACGTTCTCCAGCGGCTGGTACGACCCCTACGCGGTGGCGACGGCTGGGCATTTCAGCGCGATGGCGCGCAAGAACACCAAACCGCAACGGCTGATTCTCGGTCCCTGGAATCACGAATCGATGCGGCAGGAGATCTCATGGGCAGCGGATGCCGAGTTCGGCACAGACGGCTACATGGGGATGGATGGGTACAACGCGCTGCGGTTGCAATGGTTCGACCGCTGGTTGCTCGATATCGAGAACGGTGTCGAAGATGATGCGCCGGTGCACATCTTCGTCATGGGGGGCGGCGATGGACGCACGACGCTCAATGGCAAGATGTTCCACGGTGGTCACTGGCGCACCGAGCAGGAATGGCCGATTGCGCGTACCGACGTGCAGGAGCTTTATCTCCATTCGGACGGTCTGCTTTCGAACGATGTTCCCGCGGCTGACGAACCGCCACGCCGTTACACCTTCGATCCGGAAAACCCGGTGCCAACCATCTCCGCAAATGTCACCGGCTTCTTCGAATTGGTGCCGATTCCGGACACGATCGAGGAGGGGCAGCGCAACACGATTCCGTGGCGCGCGCGGATGCGGAGCATTGTGAACCCGGGTGGAACACACCAGCGGTCGCATGAGGGGATTGTGGGCGCGAAGCCGCCCTACGGCTTGCTGGCGCACCGGGCCGATGTGCTCGTTTATCAGACCGAGCCGCTGACCGAAGCGGTCGAGGTAACGGGACCGGTCACCGTCAAGCTCTGGATCGCGTCGAGCGCGGTCGACACCGACTTCACTGCCAAGCTGATCGATGTCTATCCGGCGAACGCCGACTATCCGGAGGGGTATCAGCTCAATCTGGTCGACTCGATCATCCGGTGCCGCTATCGCGACGACTGGGAGACCGAAACGTTCATGGAGCCGGGAGAGATCTATCCGGTAACGATCGCCCTCCCACCGACCAGCAATCTCTTCGCGACGGGGCATCGCATCCGCATCGATATCTCCAGCAGCAACTTCCCGCGCTTCGATATGAATCCCAACACCGGCGAGCCGATGGGCCGGCACACCTCCGTGCAGTCCGCCCGGCAGGCCGTCTATAGCGACGCGGCTCATCCGTCCCACCTGCTGATCCCGGTGATTCCGGCGTCCAACTGAACAATCGCGACTCGGAATGCCAAGACAACTGTCCTATCAGTGGAGGCGACGCAATGGACTGACGCTTCGGCGAACGAATCACATCCGCACATCGTCGAGATCCGGATCGCATTTGAGAAAGGAAACGACCGATGAACCGACCTCGCAGATCTTCCGCTGAAAATGAAGCCCGCACCATGACCCGCAGACGGTTGCTGGGTACGACCGCAGGCGCCGGGCTGGGCATCGCGGCAGCCGGGATGCTGGCGCCAAGCGGAACCGGCGCACAGGATACGCCGGTCTCTGGAGGCACCTATGTCTTTGGTACCGGGCAGAGTATCACCACGCTCGATCCGCACATTCCGGGGCTGTTGAATGACCAGAACACGAGTTCCGGGCTGTGGAACGGTCTGGTCAAGATGAACGAAAACATGGAAGTCCTGCCTGATCTGGCAGAATCGTGGGAGAGTCCAGATCCGCTAACCTACATTTTCCATCTGCGCCCAGGTGTGAAGTTCCACAGTGGCCGAGAGCTGACCGCAGACGATGTGGTGTTTACCCTCGATCGCGTAAAAGATCCGGCGACCGGTTCGCGCTGGGCGTCGTTCGCGCTGCCCCAGTACGACCATTCGGAAGCGGTCGATCCGCTGACGGTGAAGATCGTCAATTCCAACCCGTTTCCGGCGCAACTTTCCAACCTGACCAAAGTGAAGATCATCGATCCGGAGACGCTGGCCGATATTGCCGAGAACCCGATCGGAACCGGCCCGTTCCAGCTCGTCGAGTTCATCCAGGACGATCGGGTTGTGATGGAGCGGTTCCCGGATTATTGGGACGCTGCCAATGTCTATCTCGATGGCGTCACGATCAAGACCGTGCAGGACGCGACGGCCATCGTGCAGGCGTTGAAATCGGGCGATGTCGACTCTATCTGGCAAATGTCGACGCGTGACGCGGGCAGTGTGGAGTCGGACGACAACCTGGAGGTCTACACTGGCAAACAGCACGCGGTCGTGCAGCAGCTCATGATCGACAACACGCAGTTTCCCTTCAACGATCCGAACGCGCGTCTGGCGCTTTCCTATGCAACCGACCGGGATGCGATCAACGAGATCGCCTTCTTCGGATATTTCGAGCCGCACTGGTACGACGTTCCGCTGCCGAGCAATCACTGGGCGTTCAATCCCGACACGCCCAAGGCCGAATTCGATCTGGATCGGGCCAAGGAGCTGTTCGATGCGGCGGGTGTCGGTCCGGATACGACCATCACCTTCCAGGCCATTTCGACCGCGAACCCGGAATGGGTGGTCGTAGGCGAAATCTTGCAACAGAGTTTGCAGGAGATTGGCATCCCGGTCGAGATCGAAAAGCTCGATCTAACCGCCTGGGTCGATGTCTTCGTTCCCGGGGCCGAAAAGGAGTGGCCGGAGCGAGTCATCTCCAACGGCAACGTGGGTCATGCTGATCCGGCCTCGTTCTTTACCGGTTTCAAAGCCGAAGGAACGAATTACAACCACTACGCCAACACAGAAGTGCAGGACCTGCTCGTGCAAGCCGAGATCGAGGTCGACGAGGAGGCACGCAAGTCGCTTTACTTTCAGGCGCAAGCGCTCATGGCGGCGGATCCCCCATGCCCGTTCCCGTATGTGCAACATGGCCTCTATGGCAAGACGAAAGCGCTCAAGAATTTTTACGCTGAGTCCGACTGGGTACCGCACTACGAAAACGCTTGGCTCGAAGGATAAGAAGTACTCCTGGTCACGAATCCAAATCGGGGCCAGGAGCAACTCAGTCCGATAGCTGCCAGTTCCAGGGATGGCCGTTATCGGCTTGCGGCCGAGGCAGCGCGCCTCGGCCGTTCGGAGCGCAATTTGGATTCAGGCGACGGTCAGACCTTGTTGGGATCGACCATGTATTCCCACCAGTTGTTGGAGATGCCGTCGGTTTCACCGGTGGTTTTGGGGATGTGCTCGAACCACCAGAGGTGGTGGGCGCGCATATCGCCGCCGCCCCAGGTTTTGGTGTCCATGGTTTTGCCCTGGCGGGGGAGCTCGGGGTAGGTATACCAGTCGTCGCAGTAGCTGGTGACGGGGGTGGTGTTGCCCCAGTCGTAGTCCTTGACGCTATTGGGGGCGTAGTGCATCCAGCCGCATTGGGCGTCGCCGGGATTCTGCTTTTCGTACTGGGTGAAGCGCTTCCACATGTCCTGTTTCTTGCCGCGACGTTTGTAGAGCTCGGTCATGATCGACTCGGTAGCGGTGCCCAAAGTTTTCCAGCATGACGTCGACGCCACGCTCGAAGTTGAAGCCCATCATGACGAAGCGGCGTTTGAAGCGGTCGGTGTTCTTGATAGCGGGGGCGTTGCACCAGAAGCCGCCGGGGCCGCCCATGATCGATTCGTACTCGCCGGCATAGGGGAATGAGAAGAACCAGACTTCGTCGAAATCGCCGTTGTTGAAGCGGTTTTGCAGATCGAACTGTTCGATACGCTTGTGGTAGTCGAGCCAGTCGGGTTGGTGGGCTTTCTCCTGGCCACGCATGACTTTGATGTATTGATCGGGGGTGTAGGTGAAGCCGTCGGCTTTGGGCGGGAAGAAATCGGCGTCGATGCGCTCGACGATCTCATAGTTTAGATAGCCGCCGCTCACCTTCTTCAGGTCTTCGATGTAGCCCCTGGCGTTTTTGTCGGCGTCGTGCCATTTGAAGATTTCGGTCAGCCGCTTGTTGCCCTCGGATGGTATCGGCGGGTTGTGCACGATCATGAGCACCTTGGGATGCACCGGCATGATCTGTTTTTGCTGGGGATCGGGTTCGGGCACGGTGCTGGAGGGAGCGTCTGTGTTCAGCTTGCGGCTGGGCGGGGCTTGTTCCACCGTACTGCCTGGGGCAGTGGTGTCGGTGTCAGTTGTCGCTGCGCCGAACAGGCCCTTGGTGGCGTCAGGCTTCTCGAGGTCTTTAGGTTCGCCGGCGGGTGCAGCATCGGCGTCAGTGCCGCCGAACAACCCCTTGGTGCTGGGAGCGGAATCTTCGGTCTTCTTTTCGGATGGGGCAGCAGGGGCAGTTTCCGTGCTCGTGCCTCCGAAAAGACCTGTGGTGCTAGGCGCGGCCGGCTTGGCAGCGGTGGTCGGGGGCGTTGGCGTTTCCGGCTTGACGGGAGCGTCCGATTTGGTCGGGCTGCTTTCGGTGGCAGATTTGAGTACTTTACCGATACGATCCAGGAGGCCCATGGATTCCATGCCTTCCACGAAGAACGACCGAACAGGAGGAGAGTTTGACGATGAAAACCACCGAGAGCACACATGGCATCCAGTGGAACCCGGTTTCGCTCGACGAGGCACGTGTCGCCCGCGAGCGCACCAGCGAGATTACGGTGCGAACTCCTTTAGTTCGCTTCGATTATGACACCGATGCGGATATCTACCTGAAGCTGGAGTGTTTGCAGCCGATTCGGTCGTTCAAGCTGCGGGGAGCGTCGAATGCGATTCTGGCCGCGGGGCGGGACAAGCTGGCCGACGGCGTCTGGACGAGCTCTGCAGGGAATATGGCCCAGGGGGTTGCCTACGCGGCTCGGGAGCTTGGCATTCCGGCGGTGGTCTACATGCCCGACACGGCGCCACAGGCGAAGATCGACAACGTGCGACGGTATGGCGGTGAAATTCGCATTCTGCCGGTGATGGAGTGGGCGGAAGTCTTTCGCAATCGCAGCAATCCCGGCGGGAGTGGGGTGTATATCCATCCATATAGCGATCCGCTGGTGATGGCGGGGAACGCGGTGATCGGGCTCGAGCTGCTGGAAGACCTGCCGGATGTGGACGCGGTGGTGGTTCCGTGGGGCGGTGGCGGCCTGTGCATTGGCATTGCTTCCACTATTAAGGCGCTCAAACCGGAGTGCAAAGTTTATGCCTGCGAAGTCGATACCGGTGCTCCGCTGGCGGCTGCGTTCGCGGCAGGCGAGTTGGTAGATGTGCCCTTCACACCCAGCTTTGTGGATGGCATCAGCTCGCCCTTCGTGAACGAGGAGATGTGGGCGCTGGCGCAGGAGCTGGTGGATGGCGCGCTGGTGGCAAGCCGGGCACAGATCGCCGAGGCGTTGCGATTGATCGTGGAACGGAACCGGGTGGTGCCGGAAGGGGCTGGAGCTACGGCCGTGGCGACCGCGCTGGCGGGATTGGCCGGGGGCGGGAAGGTGGCTTGCATTGTATCGGGTGGCAATATCGATGTGAAGACGCTGATGACTGTCTTGGAGGGCGGGGTTCCGGAGTAGAAGAAGTCGGAAAGCACCCCGAACGGCGGGTGGTACCATATATCCGCCCAAGGAGGTGTGGCATGCACAAGACAACTGTGTATTTCAACGACGAGCTTAGAAAACGGATCAAATACACCGCACGCAAAGACGGTCTCAGTGAGGCCGAAGTTATTCGCGCTGCTGTGTATTCCTATACAGAACCGCTAGAAGACGAACCGCTCTGGCCCGAATCGTTTGGCATCGCGGAGAGTGGGCGGATTCCGGCTGACAAGCTCGATGAATGGAAAGCCACGAACTGGAATCCGGATTGGTAGTGCTCGATACGTCGGTGCTCTTTGCAGCACTTGATCGGAAACAACAGCATCACCACGCTGTGCTCAGCGCGCTGCGACCTCATTCCGGCGCTTTTGTCGTGCCAGTGGCGATACTGGCTGAGATGTCCCACTTCATCGAACGGGATCTTGGTCCGGTAGCTGTTTCCGCCTTCGCGAGAGATATCGAGCGAGGCGCCTATGAACTCGACTGCGGGCTCGACGACTGGTCCCGAATTCGAGCGCTCGTCGACCGGTATGCGAACTTGCCACTTGGAGTAGCCGATGCTGCCGTCATCGCCTGCGCGGAGCGCAGAAGAGCTCCCGTGGCCACACTCGACCTTCGGCACTTCGGCACGGTTGCACGCGAAGGCAGCATCGAGATTCTGTCGCTCGATGCATGATCTCAGGAAGACCATCATGACTACCCCTAAGCGACCGAACGCTGTTGAGCTGTCTTCCACAAAAACTGAAGATGCCTATTGCTGGAAACAGACAATCGACATCGGTATGGTCAACATGGAGACCATCCACCGGCTCAAGCCGGTGCAGCCTAGAATCAGAAAGCGACCTCGTTCGGTGCTACGGCCAGCGATGCTGTGCGAGGATGGGATTTCGACTAATCTCGCTGCGAATTGGGAGCGAGATTAGTCGCTTCGCTCCGATGGTCACAATCCATGGCATAAATCAGGGCATTGAAACCGCCAGCGAGTCTGGCTGAAGGGGCTTCCCTTTTCGAGCCGAAGGCGGTTTCGGGGGCGACGCGGAAGCAGAACGGTTCGTGCTCTTCTTTCCTGGACGAAGCTATTCGGGCCGACTATAAAGTTCCAGTCGTATTTGCTTTTGTAGCGGTCAGCCATACGTTATAGCGCGGCGTGATCGGTGATATGCATGGCGGCGCCTTCGACAGCGATGGCCAGCCCTCCCATAAAGAGGTTGTAGCCGGTGGTGATCACGACGTTGTCATTGGTGTTCAGGTCGCGCACCTTCTGCTCGAACTCACCAGAGGTGGATTCGAGCGCGTCGTCAACTCAGAAAGTCAGGAGCGTGGTGACATAGGGACGACTGTCGCGGCGCACGGTCGAGATCCAGAAAGTTTCGGCGGTGTCGGGGATTCCTTCCGCGCTGGACCATGGCGTCGGTTGCGCGTCCCGATCCCCGAAACGTAGATCGATGGTGGTTTCCGGGTACGTGGGTACCTCTCCGGGCGAAAGCGATGTTCTGCCAGTAGTGGCTGCGGCTCCGACTCATTCGACCATTGCATTGCCAACGAAACACGTGGGCGCGCTCGGATAGAATCGACCGAATCTTCGAGCGGAAGGGAGAGCGGGTGAAGGTCGGATTCGCGTCACTTGTCGGGTTGGAGCCGCGACCGCTGGAAGCGTTGGTTGCCTGGGCGGCGGCGAATGGATTGCAGGGGATCGAGGTCAACGTTGGACCGGGATACCCGGTGACCGATGGGCAGAAGCTGCGCGGGCATCTGGATCTCGAGCGCATCCTGAGCGATGGACCGGAGCCGGTTCGGGCGATTTTCGATAGCAATGGCATCGAGCTCACGGCGCTGGCGCCGATGATCAATCTCCTCACCTCGGACGACGAGCTGCGCCGGCAACGCGTCGCTTATTTGGGGCAGACGATCGACGCCGCGGCTGCGCTCGGTTGTCCGCTGGTAGTGACGTTCGCGGGTTCCGGCAATGGCATGTACTTCTATGGGCTGCCCGGTGTTGGGGACAACCATCCCTCGAATAAGGTGGAAGAGAACCTCGATCGGTTTACCGAGGTCTATGGGCCGTTGGCAGATCGGGCTGCGGCAAAAGGCGTTCGTATCGCGTTCGAAACTGCCGGACGGGGTGGCGGGGAAGGAAACATCGCCCACAATCCAGAGCTTTGGGAAAGAATGTTCGAAGCCGTCCCCTCCCCTGCCATTGGACTGAGCTTCGATCCGTCGCATCTTCTGTGGTTGGGTATCGATGATATTCCCGGGTTGATTCGCGAGTTTGGCAGTCGCATTTTTCATGTCGATGGTAAGGATGCCGAGATCGTGCGTGACCGGTTGCGGCGTCAGGGGATTCTCGGAAGCGGTTGGTGGCGATACCGGCTTCCTGGGAATGGCGAGCTGGATTGGGCGGAGATCGTTGCCACGCTGCGGGAGATTGGCTACGACGGAACGATCACCATCGAACAGGAAGACGATCTCGATCCGGGATTCGATGCGGTCGCTCGCTCGGCCCGCTATCTGCATGAGGTGTTGGGGGAATGAGCGAGCGAAGCTTACGAGTTGGGGTCATCGGTTGCGGCAGGATTGCGCGTACCCATGCAGAAGCGGTTGCGGCGACACCTGGAGCAACGTTGGTGGTCTGTTGCGATGCGGATCTGGCGCGCGCCCAGGCGCTGGCGGCAGAGTTCGGTGCGGAGGTTGCCACCGATTCGCTGAATGACTTCTTTGCCAAGGGGCAACTCGACGCTGCATTGATCTGCACGCCGCATCCGGTGCACGAAAAGCTGGTAGTGGCGTGCGCCGAGGCGGGAGTCAATGTGCTGTGCGAAAAGCCGATCGCGATTCGGCTGGAGGAAGCCGACCGGATGATCGATGCGACGGATGCGGCTGGTGTGGCCTTCGGGGTGATCTTCCAACGGCGTTTCTGGCCGGCGGCGCAACGGATTCGGCACGCGATCGATGCCGGAGAGCTGGGCAGACTTACCTTCGCCAGTGCAACGTCCCTGCTCTGGCGGCCGGAGGAGTACTTCAAGTCCGATCCGTGGCGCGGTAAATGGGAGACCGAGGGCGGCGGTGTGATGATGAACCAGGCAGTGCACACCATCGACCTGCTGCAATGGTTCATGGGTCCGGCGGCGGAAGTGTATGGACGGATCGCCACCTTGCGGCATGGCGACTATATCGATGTCGAGGATACGGTTGCCGCGACGGTGGTCTTCGAAAACGGGGCGCTGGGTACGATCGAGGCGCTGACCACCGTGCAGCCCGAATTCGGATTCCGAGTGGCAGTGCATGGCAACAATGGCGCGACCGCCAGTGTGCACGAGATTCCGGAAGGGACTCAGGGAATAAACGATATCTGGACCTTCGGGACAGGCGCCAAGGATCGCGCCGGATGGGTGGGAGACGAACAGGGGCGGCCAGGATTCCCCGAGTTCCATCAATTGCAGATCGCAGAGTTTCTGGACGCGATTCGGGTTGGGAGGACCCCTGCCGTGACGGGGCGAGATGCGCGAAACTCGCTGGCGATCATTCTGGGGATTTATGAGTCGTCACGGATAGGGACGCCCATGCGTTTGAACTGACGTATTTCTCTTGCACTGATCCTGTTACCATATATGGCATATGGTAACAGGAGGCATCTGATGGAAAAAACGACGGTCTACATACCAACGGAATTAAAGCTGTCCATAAAGGCGAGCGCCAAACGGCAGGGAGCTTCTGAGGCACACGTGATCCGTGAAGCGCTGGCCGCGTATGTCGCTGCTGAACCCCGTGAGCTTCCGAGCGTGTTTGGCAGCGTTTCCGATGGGACGGTGACGTCTGAGAACTATGAGGATTGGCTGGCCGAGAACTGGAAGCCAGATTGGTAACCATCGACACCTCAGCGCTCATTGCGGCGATCGATCGGCGGGATCCGAATCACGTCCAAGCTACTGCATTCTTTCAAACTGAACCGGGTCCGCTCATCATTCCAGCCGGCATCCTTGCGGAGATCACCTATTTCCTGGAAGAGAGGCACGGACCGAGATCACTCGACCAGTTCTTGGGAAACATTGCGGACGGCAGTTTTATGGTGGACTGGGTCGATTCAGACGTTCCACGCGTCATTGCACTGGTCCGTCGCTATCATGACCTTCCATTGGGCTACGCCGATTCCGCAGTCATCGCGTGCGCTGAACGGAACGGCGGGCGAGTAGCCACCTTCGATTTGCGCCACTTTAGCGTTGTTGCCCGAGAGGGAACGATCTCGATCGTTCCGTAGTCTTCACCCCGCTTGCAACTTATTCCCGATGTCGCGCACGGCTTCCTGCAAGATTGCGATGTCATCGGCAGTCGTCGTCCAGTTGTCGAAGGCGCAGCGGATGGCGGCGTGGCCGTGGTAGACCGTGCCGGAGACAAAGGCGCGGCCGTCGGCCTGGATGGCTTTGACGGCGTCGCGGTTGAATTGGTCGGTGGCTTCGTCGTCGAGGCCGTCCGGGGTATAGCGCCAGCAGACGATGTTCAAGGGTGCGGGTGCGATAAGCTCGACGCCAGGTTCGGAATCGACCCACGCGGCGAAGGACCAGGCGTTGTCGAGGCAGCGGTCGACCATCTCCTGATAGCCGCGAAGCCCCATCTGCTTGATCGACATCCAGATGGCGACGCCGCGAGCGCGACGGGACATTTCGGGAATGTAGACGTCGAAATCGAGCCCAACCGGAGCGCCGGCCAGGTAGGCTGCGGGATTAGTGAACGCTCCGAAGAGCGATTCCCGATCGCGCACAAAGGCAAATCCAGAGTCGTATGGGACGTTCAACCATTTGTGGGCATCGGAGCCGATCGAATCTGCCCGCTCGATACCATCGACAAGATGCCGGGTGCGTTGCGACAGACGGGCGAAGAGCCCGAAGGCGCCGTCGACATGCACCCATGCGCCACCGGGATGCGCGCGCGCGATATCGATCATGCCATTGAGATCGTCGAAGTGCCCTGAGTTCACCTCCGCGGCATTGGCCACAATCAGCACCGGACTCTCGATCGCATCCAGCTCGCGCTCGAAGGCGGCGAGGTCGATTGCGCCACCCGGGGCAGCCACCTTGCGAATGGCGCGCTTGCCGAGACCGAGATGCCCGAGCGCTTTGATCGCACTGGTGTGGATCTCGGTGCTGCTGACCACCGGGATAAGCGGATTCCCCGCCAATCCGTCGAGCGCGGGATCGAAGCCGAGTTGCTGGCCGACCCATTGGCGTCCGGCCGAGAGGCCGACCATATTCGACATGGTGGCTCCACTGGTGGTGGTTCCGACCCAGTCAGCGGGAATCTCGAACATTTCTTTCAACCAGCGCACCGCGGCATGTTCGGTTTGCACCGAAGCCGGGTTCGCGGTCCAGAGTGACCCTTGTTGATCGAGGGCAGAGATGAGCCAGTCCCCCGCAATGGCTCCGGGGGTGACGCCACCGAAGACCCAGCCAAAAAAGCGCGGACCGGCGGTCGCGACGATACCGGGTTCGGCACGCGCCAGCCACTCGTCGATGGCGACCGCGGCACTCACTCCTTCGGATGGGAGCTCGTCGTCGAAGGCGGCAGCCATCGCTTCCGGAGTCACGCCCCGGCCGACCGGGCGATCCGGAAAGGTCAGAATCAGTTCGCGAGCGGCGGCATGCGCGGCGTCCATGGCGAGCGCGACATCTTCGAATGGTTTGTTGGAATGGGGCATGTGGAATCCTTTTGGGCAATTGGTAACGAGTAACCAAAAACTCGTTGATCGCTGCTACAAAACAATCGCTATTGGGCTGACCATCGATCCGGTGGCGCCCATGAATTTGAGCGGTGTGCAGATGAACGTCGAGATCCAGGCTTGCGCATCCGAGAGCGCTTTCAAGTAGAGATTCTCGATGATGTAGATGCCGTGCTCGACCAGAAAGGTCGCGTGACCGGGCAGCTCCATATCGAGCTCGTCGTCCCAGAGCCCGATGGCGTCCCAGGCCATCGTATCTGCTCCGGTGGCTTTGATACCGAGGCTGGCAAGCCATTTCGAGGCGCTTCCGTCCATGCCGGGACCGGGGAGGTAGCGGTCGGGATCGTCCCACAGCAGGTCATTGCCAGTGCGGACCAGGACGACATCGCCTGCCTGCACTTCGACCCCCTGTGACGCCGCCACTGTCTGTAGCTCTTTCGCGTTCACGACATCGCCGGTTACCAGCGATTCGACGCCGCGATGCCGGGCGACATCCAGCAGAACGCCACGCGCTACGATCGGGCCGATATGCTCGACACCGTGCTCGGCATACCCGCCGTTGCGAACCGATTCTTCCGCCGGCACGCCGCCATAAAACGACAGATCGACCGCCTGATGGCAAAGGGCGTCGATATGCGTGCCGGAATGCTCCATCGCCACGATCACGCCGGACGATCCCGTTCGTGCGCCTTTGGCTCCATTGCGAATCGCGTCGCTATGCCGGCGGTGGAGTGAATAGAAGTACCCCGGTTGATGGGAATCGTGAACCGGCATGCCTCTGAACCGGGGTTGCTCCAGGTCGAACACCTGCGCTGCTCGTCCATCGACATGGCCAGAAATGGGAAACACCATCAGTCTTCTCCTGCATTCTGCGGGTTCGATCGCTGGATGATACGATGCGCATGATCTCGCGTATTCGACTTTCATGCGACCGGTACCCGCGATGTCCACAGCGGCTCGAACCAGTGCGTTGAACGTGCGTGTGGCCGCCGGCTGTGCCGGCCGTTCCCACATCGGTTCGAAATGGATACCTCACCCGGTCCCTCTGTATATGGGAATCGATCTCCGGGTAGACGACACTTTTGAGATGCCTCCGCACGCGAGGGGCGTTTTGTGCTGCGCTATCGCAGCGCGACTTCATAAATCGGATCCGTTATGACTCGTCGATGGTCAATGCGCACCCGCTTCGTTGCCGCGGCGTCGCTTTGCCTCCTCCCGCTCCTGGGAGTCGTCTTCTATATTCTCGATCAGAGCCTCTCGAACAGCCGCGATCAGCTTTACGAAACCGAGGTCGCTTTTGCGGAAGTGGTCTCGCGTGGGATAAACCAGACGCTCCAGGAAAATCAGGACGTGCTGACCAGCATGGCTGCCAATCCCTCGATCTCTTCGATGGATCCAGTCACGGCTGGCGAAGCGCTGGCTCAGGCCAAGGAACTGCGGCCGAGTCTTGCCGGGCTCTTCCTGCTCGATCCGCAGCAAAAGGTCATTGCCTATTCTGGCGGTATCGATCCGGCATCGTTCCAGGCCGAGATCAAGACTGCGGCAGACATTGCGCTGACCGGCGGCGAATCGGCGATTACCGGCAAGCTGGTGGTTCCGGAAGGCGAAATCGAAGTTGTCGCCATGGTTTCGCCGGTTCTTTCAAAAGCCGAAGATGGTAACGAAGGAAGCGGAACGCCGATCGGCGCGATCGGTTCGTTCATCTCCATCGACCGCTTGCAACGGGCGTTCCTCCCAGTCTCGGGCGAATCCGAAAGTCGAACCTCGGTCATGCTGCTTTCCGCCGATGGCGTGATCGCCGACCAGGAAACGGCGATTGAAACCAGTCTGGCCATTAGCTCTAAGCTGGAAAACGCGGTAATCGAGGCTGTCGCTGGCAAGCGCGTGCGCATCAATTTCACCGTGCCGAATGGCAACGAACGCATGGGCGTGCTCCTGCCAGTGGAATATCCTGGCGCGCAATGGGCGGTGGCAGTCACTGGTCCGTCGCCCGCCAATTACGGTCCGAATGAATCACTGGTGCGCAATAGTCTGATTGCGCTTGCCACCGCAGTGGCGGTTACCCTGCTCCTTTCCGTGATCTTCGGGGAGTTGACGGCCCGCCCGCTGAGACGCCTGACCACTGAGGCGGCCGCCATTGCCGGGGGCGACCTCAATAGCCAGGTCGAACCGGTCGGACGCGGCGAGGTGTACTCGCTCAGTCTTTCCTTGCGCGATATGGCCAGTCGTTTGACCAGCCAGGTCAAGGAAGTCGAAGAAGCGCGCGCGCTCACGAACGATCAGAACGATTTGATGCGCGAGCTCTTGCGGCGCACCGTTCGATTGCAGGAAGACGAGCGTCGCCGCATCGCGGGTGATATTCACGACGCTGTCTCCCCGCTGATTACCGGCGCGCTCTATCGGGTGCGGGCCCTCCTGCTGACAGAAAATGGAAACGGACATGGCCAGACCAACGGAAATGGCAATGGGAGTGGCGAGTCCGATCAAACCCAGGGGCTGGTTGCCACGACCGAGCTGCTGGAACAGTCGATGGACGAGCTGCACAACGTGGTCTTCGCGCTGCGCCCGCCCGATCTCGACGACCTCGGTCTCGAAGCGGCGGTCGAACGCTATGTCAATCAGATCAACCGCACCGGTCTCCCCTCTGAGCTGGAGGTCAACGGTGAGGTTCGCCGACTTTCCCCGGAGGTCCGTCTCGGAATCTACCGGATCATCCAGGAAGCGTTGCATAACGCCCTGCGCCATGCGCACGCCGATGAGGCGCTGGTCAAGATCGAGTATCGGGAGAATGAGCTGCGCGCGTCGGTGCGTGATAACGGCTCCGGGTTCGATATCGAATCGGCCGGCCGCACGATGTCTCTGGGACTCCTGAGCATGCGTGAGCGCGCCGCTGCAATTGGCGCCGATCTGGACATCGTCTCCCGGACCGGCGCTGGCACCATCGTCGTTTTGCGCCGCCCATGGGAGAATGATCTCGTCCGGACGGTACCGGAAACCGAACCGGACGCATGGATCGACGATGTCACGCCAAATGGAGCGTCCACCAACGGCATCCATGAATCCGAACCGGTGCCCGAGGCACAAAACGCTTGATCTCTGTCCTACTCGTGGATGATCATCCGGTGGTCGTCGAAGGAATTCGGCGCGTGCTGGAAACCTCCGAGGACATCTCCGTTGCTGGTGTCGCGAATGACGCCTCCAGCGCGCTCGAACAAGCCCGGCTTCTCAAGCCGGACGTCATTCTGCTCGACCTGCGCATGCCCGGCGCCAGTGGCGTGCAGGCGACCCGGCGGCTGCGCGAGCAAGATATCCGCTCGGCAGTCATCATCCTGACCTCCTATGGCGATCAGGCCTATGTCCGCCAGGCGCTCGAAGCCGGGGCGGACGGCTATCTCCTGAAATCCACCCCGCCCGATCAGCTCATTTCCGCCATTCGCAGCGCGGTGCGCGGTCGCCGGCAGCTCAGCCCTGAGCTGCTCGACGCGGTGTTGGAAGACTTCAAAACGCTCTCCCGCGAGCAAACTCGCCGCGATGCCGATCTCTCTGATGAGGATCGCGAAATTCTGAAACTGACAGCGCAGGGTCTCACCAATCGTGAAATTGGCCGTGAGCTTGGCCGCAGCGAAATCGCCATCAAGAAACGCTTGCAGGTCATCTTTGCCAAGCTGGGCGCCGTCGACCGGGCGCATGCGGTGGCGGAGGCGATTCGACGGGGATTGATCTAGCGACCCCGTCCAGACATCCCCGAGTGACCAGCCGCGACTCCGTTGCCACGACACCGTCTTTTGGTCTCGTTTGGGATTGAATCGGAGATGGGAATCGAGGCGCGCAAGCCGGGACCCGGCTAAAACAGCAATAAGGGGTAATTGCCACTCGCGCCGGGGGCATGACGTGCAAACGCGCAAATCGTTACGCGCGAACGGACCGAAAATCGTATCCAATTGGCCATGGTTGTGCGCATAACGTACGCCTATCATAAAGACAGATCAGTCGAGCGCCAGCCAGCAACCGACGATCCCCACCGAACACCGTCCAGCCAATAGTGTCCGGTGGAATTTCCCTCCAAAGAAGTAGGCCGAACGGGACCAGCCACCCGTTCGGCCAATTTCGTTTTCGGGCATCGGGCAATGAGGTTGCCGATGGGTGGGGCCACCCGAGATTTCAATCTCGGGCTTCGTCAACGAAACCTCTTAGGTTCTTTGCGCGGTGAGCGGTCGGGTGCCCACGTGTTCTCGATGAAGCGGGTTCCCAAGGTGGCCGGGTTCAACAGCTTCACCCTTTGGTCGGTCATGCAGGCGCAGTTCCCATTCCCTCTGTTGCAGGAAATGCTTCTTGCTGTGGATCGTCGTTCCTGCTGAGTTCCGATGATTCTTCCTGGTCGTCGGGGCTTTTGCGCTTGTCGATGTAGAAGAGGGTGAGTCCGATGGTGGACAGCGGCACGGTGATCGCGAAGATGAGGCTGCTGATCAGGTTGGCGGTCACGGGTAAGAGATGCAGCCAGACCATCAGGAGGAAGCCGATGATCGGACCGGGGACGAGGGCGATCGCCTGAAAGACGATCGTGTTGAGCAGCGCGGGCACCCAGCGATGCCGGACCACCTCACGGCTCCGGTCGAGCGCGCCTCGCCAGGTGCGGGATCCGCTCACCAGGACACTCTGGGGATAGAACTGCCAGCGCACCAGAATAACGAGCGCGAGCACGATGCCGATGAACGAGGAGACGAGAAAGCCGGTCACGAAGGTGAGTAAGACCAGGCAGATGAAAATCGGCTTGATATGCCGCAGTGCGGTTTTGTAGCAGATCATCGGCGTGGCGGCCTCTTTGCGCAGGACCATCGTGGTCGCCGCTACGGTGGCCGGCACGACCAGCAGCAAGATGGCGAGGTACTGAAAGCTGGTTGCCAGGAAGAGCGACGCCAGCGACGTTTGCGGCGGACTGTTGAACCATTTCACCAACCAGTTGCCCGGCTGGGTCTGTTGCAGAAGCCAGGCGATGCCATCGAACGCCAAACCGATTGGCACCGCGGCCAGCCCGATCGTCAGGAAGAGACGCCAGTTTTCACGATAGGTGCGATAGGCCCAGGTCACCCGCCGGCGGGTGCGGAACCCGATCGTCACGATAGCCACGACCAGGACAGTCAATACCATCAGCAGCGTGCGCTGGTTCTGATCGGCCCAGCTAATGATGGCGGCACCGCTCGAGGAGAGCATGCAGAACGTATCGGTCACATTCGGTCCGAGTGACCCCGAACCCGGAACGATCAGGCTGGATTCGCGCCAGTTGGACATATCCGCGACCGGATCTGCCCAGCGGCGGGTCAGGTTTGGTGAGCGCGGCCCGTTGAACTCCCAGGGTTGCCGTTCGCCCCAGCGGCCGCCGAAGGTCGCCCAGCCGAATTCGCTGTTCGGATCGGGATCGTCCGGGACGACGATGACGTCGAGCGGTGTTTCGGTGCCAGTTGGACGGGAGTTGTCGCAACCGAAGCCGGTGCCGTTTTCGCCCCAGCCAAGATAGAGCTCCTGCTCGTAGTGGGTCGCGTGCGATCCGGCTGCCGGGTAGATGACAGGATGCCCATCGACGATCCGTAATTTGCCGTCGCCGGGATCGGCCAGCTCGCCGCCCCCATGCTGGGCATAGGCATAGCGGATCGGTTCGGTCGCCAGCGCCCCTTCGATACTGTCCGCATCGAAGACGACCTGCATGACTTCCCAGTCGCCTTCGTGCAGGTTGTTCCAGTCGTTGAAGTACCACCAGAGCCAGTACTGGATGACCACCCGGTGTTCGGCTTCGTCGACGACGATATGCGCGTAGGTGGACGGTTTCAACCCCTGGGCAGCGGCGTATTCCTTGAAATCGGTTTCGAAGACGCAGCCAGGACGGCGTGGGTTGCCGGGGAAATCGAGATAGTACTGATCGTCGAGATTGGCGATGTCCTGCGCGGTCGGGGCCATCTTGATGATGGTGTCGGTGGCGGATGAATCCCCGTCGGCGATCTTGAGGGCAATGTCTGGATTCCCCAGGACCGATTCAACAGATACCGGGAAATACCCTTCTCCACTGCGGTCGCAGGGCGCGGATTGGTCGCGTAAGACGGCAAGCGGGGCCCAGCGATCGGCGAGCTGCTGAGCGGGGTCGGTTTGCGCGGAGCCGGAATCGGGTCGGAGTCCGGCCAGTGCCGACAGCAACACGAATCCCAGGCATAATGCGCGAGTCCAACTGCGGAGGCCATGTTTCCATCTTCAGAGATGAGCGACGAAAGGAAGCGGACACCCGGTGTCCGCTTGTGCGGCACATGTGTACCACTTCCCGAGGTTTGCCATGTCGCCGGTTCTGGTTTCGTGACGCTCAGGGAGACAGATCGCACCGTCGCGCTGGGCTGCTGTAACGGGAGAGATTCTTCACTTCGTTCAGAATGACAGAACTGGATGAATGACAGGACCGGATGATTTGAGTGGTGGGGACCGCGCCGCGCTCAAGCGACGGTGCGAGGCGTCACCCCAATCGCCTCGGCGATTTGTTGGTCTGTCCAGGCTCTGCCCCAGCCCTCCGGGCCAACATCCGCTCTAAGCAGAATGCGGGCGCGTTGCACCGCCCATGTCGGACTGGGGTCACTGCGGCCGTACCTGCGATCCCAGTATCCACGGTGCACGAATAAGCGCAATTCTCGGCGCTCGTCCGCAGATAATCGCACGAGATGTTGCTTACGGGGCATCGTGGGGCACTCCTTCCATGGCGGGTACCTGCCCTTGGCGTGAATCACAACTACCGCACGTGGCGAGAACCCGGGCGTAGTATAGACACCCTGGCTTTGACAAATTGCTCCATCTGGGAAAAACTGGCCCAGTTATCGGCCAAGTGGGCAGACACCTGCGGATCAGGTTTTTCCCAGTGTTTATGCGGCAAGTGGGACTAGCACAGTAACATTCGACTTCCCCGGTGGTATTACTACTCGTACTGCGCGTGCTCGTCTGATACCTTCCTTCTCGTGAGCGACTGCGGCATGCCGTAGTCGCTCATTGCTATATCCGGGCCTGTGGTTCTACCGACCCGCAGACACCACACCGCCATCACGTGAAAGGGAGCGCCTACTGATAACGGACACCACGCACGAAAAAGGGGCTGACGTGTATCAGACGTCAGCCCCCCAGGAACACAATCGGATTGACAGCAAAGCCCACCGCGTTGTGCTACCCGCAAGGGTACAGCAAGTCTCAGCGCGGGGGCACTTAACCCCAGGAGCTGTAACTTGAAACGAAACGAAAGCCGTTACCTCGTTCTCATGCCGGTCATCGACCAGCCAGGTTCAGGCAGTTGGACATGCTCGGGCAACTCGAAACTCAAGCCGAGACCGCCACTGACACCGAAGACCCGGATAATGTTATGAGGTTTCCGGTCGAGCGCACCGGCACCTACCGGGAGTACCTGCAGTCCCTTGAGGGGCAGGCGACGCGTGACGCGATTATCGCCAGGCCAAGTACCGGTGCCGTATCTGTAACATTGGCCACCGCTAGATGTCCACCACGGACTACGATCGAGTCGGTCGTGAGCGCCCAGATGACTTGACCGTGCTCTGCCGCCCGTGTCATGAACTGTTTCACAGGCACGGTCGCCTAGTGCCTAGTCGGCAGCAAGCAGGCTAGGAGCCACGCAGAGGAATAGTCTGGGCATGTCGCCCAGTCTATTCCTCGCCAGTTGATGAGCGCGTGACTGCACCCGGGCGATTCGCGGTTATCCCTCTTGCCCCCGAGTGCCCTTAGACCTCCCGGTTTCCAATTTGGGGCTCGGTGACTTGGCTCCCGTAACGGCCAATCTCAATAACCGTCTATCCAGAAATCTTCCGTCAACTGAACTTATCCGCGCATCGGCTATGGCGACTCCTAGGTTCAGTGTGTGTTCGGCTTCAGCAGTCGATCGAGTCGAACTCAGTTTTCTTCAAGATGCACCGTAACCCGAGGTATGGTTGCCAGGGCGCTGGAAAATGAACGCGTTCTGGCTATCAGCTCTGGGTTTGGATCAATTAACGTGAACCAGCGCTGGCGCTGGACATAGGATGGCGAGCCAGGGATTCGCGGAACTGAGACATTCGTTCGTAGTGTCAAAAGGCTAGCCACACCCGTTTCAGTCTTCAGACGGTCATGCAGATCTCTGACTAAGTCAATATGGGACTTGCTTCGGCCCGGAAAAGATATGAAAACGACTGACGAGTCAGTCGCCAAGAGCGGACGAATCTCAGCGACCGCTGCATGCTTCTGCGAATCGCCGTTGCCAAGTCCATTGTCTGGATCAAGAAAGACTATATCGGTGCCACCCATTGCTTCCACCATCTTTCGGCACCATTGGTCTCGCAAAGATTTCGTCGGCACCCTCTCATGGAAGAACAGCGTTTTCTTTGGCCAGATCGGTGCACTCTCCAACGCGCTTATGCTCCGCTCCGGCAACAGAGACAGCCCCGCGTGGAGAACCGGGTCAAGATTCCACCATGCCGACTCGTCCTTCCATTCAAGATGGCGCCCGTCCTCACGACCGTCATGCCCAGGCAGGTAGTACCAGACGATGCCCAAGCGTCTATCGTTGCCAGCTAAGGCACGAAGAAATGCAAATTTAAGAAGGTCGCTCACATCCCCTGCGTATTGGTCGCGCATTCGTCATAAATTCTCCACGTATGCAGAATCAAGCTGCGGAGGCAATCGTACGATGAGGCAAACTACAGATTGTGGATGGTCGCGCCAGTCTGTCTAGCCTCAGCCAAAGCCGCATTCTCAACTAACAGCCTCGCGACCTTCAAATTCATGTCAACCGAGGTTTGTTGACCGTCAATTGCCATGTATGCTCGGCTCACGATCGCGAGACTAATGACTCGACCATTTGCCAAGTGTTCGAGAAGGATTGTTCTGACTCTCACGTTCGTCTTGCCTCTGTGTTTATTTGCATAGTTTCTCAACATCCGATGTCGGAGATCCTGAGTTTCGCCGATGTAAACTTCTCTGTCCGACTCATTTGGAATCTGGAAGCGGTAAACTCCCGGTTCCGCCGGGACAACCGGCATGGTCAATTTCTCAGCACCGGAGAGACCAACAACGCCAATTTCCTCCCAATCGAATTGGATTGACACCTGCACGGTCGCCTCCTCAACCATGTTTCGCCGCTCGAGAGAGTCGTTCACAACCGTCGGCTCGCAGATCAGACAAGACCTCATCGTGGCCGGGAGACTTCTCCACCCATCTCGCTATCGGGAAACTCTGGTCGGACATACCGATTAAACGTTGCTCGGGATATCCCCAGTGTTTCACAGTTCGTGTTGATGTCGATCGACTTGTCCGCATAGAGTTGCAGGTCCAATGCGCGTTGCTTAGGATCAGCCAGTTTCTTAGGTCGCCCCCCTACTCTCCCTCTGGCCCGAGCTGCCCGTAGCCCTGCCTGTGTTCACTCCTGGATCAGATCACGCGCGAACTCTGCTAGAGCGCCAAAGTCATGGAGGATCAACTTACCACCAGAAGTCGTCGTGTCGATCTGTTCAGTAAGACTCCTGAACCCGATCTCCCGCTCTTCCAGTGCAGCCACGGTCTCGATACGATGTTTCAAGGATCGACCCAACCGGTCAAGGCGCCAGACCACAAAGGTGTCGCCCTTCCTCAATATAAGAGAGCGCTGCTTCGAGTCCTGGACGATCCGCCTCCGTCCCAGTTCTCGCGTCCTTGAGAATGCGATCGCATCCAGATGCTGTGAACGCGTCACTTTGCAGATCGAGTGTCAGTTCTCCGGTGGACATTCTGGCGTGGCCAATTTGCATTTACCCATCGTCTCAAAACTCAGAACAGATCGCAAGTAGCAAGACGTTGTTTCTGAGACGGGTTTAGAGATGGAAAATCCGCTGCAAAACCGGAGATCAATCGGCGACCAAAGAAGTCTCTCAAAAACGACCAGTTTTGAGATAGAGATACGACGACGAGTTCGCCTTTCAGAACGCGGCGCCAACCGTCATTGGTGTCGAACGACCGCAATCGCCCTGGTCGATGCGCGGATCGAGCAATCGCGGCCGGCGGCCCTGCTGCATCCCGGCATGCGCCGGCGAGGACCATCCACCGGCTCGATTGGCCATCCAATTGAGTGGGGATGGGATACTTTGGGGGCACAAAGGAGTTTCGTAGCCATGGCGCATCCCGACAAACCTCATCTCGATCGCGTGCCGAAGCGCTGGATGCCGTCCGTCTGGGCGAGCAAGGTCCCCTTCGGCATTGGACAGCAACACCCGAATAACTTTGCTGAGATCAGCCGGGCTATGAGCGAAAACCGGGACGAGCTTCCCTTCGCCTGGCGCATCATCTCGCAAGGGGTTTGCGATGGCTGCGCGCTGGGAGTCGCTGGGCTGAAAGACTGGACCACCGACGGTCCGCATCTGTGCAATATCCGGTTGCGATTGTTACGGCTCAACACCATGCCGGCGTTGGACATTGCCCGGCTGGCCGATGCCGCACCGTTGCGAACGATGAAGAGCGCCGATCTGCGTGAGCTGGGGCGACTCCCCTACCCGATGCTGCGCCGGAAAGGCGACAAGGGTTTCCACCGCATCACCTGGGAGGTGGCGCTGGATCGCATCGCCGAACGGATCCGAGCGACCTCGCCCGATCGGACCGGGTTCTATCTGACCGGTCGGGGCACGGTCAACGAAACCTATTACGCGGCGCAGAAAGCAGTGCGCGCGATGGGCACCAACTCGATCGACAATGCCGCGCGTATCTGCCATGCGCCCAGTAGTGTCGCGCTCAAAGAGACGCTGGGTGTCGCGGCAACCACCTGTTCCTATGGTGACTGGATCGGCACCGATCTGCTGGTCTTCATCGGTTCGAATCCGGCCAACAACCAGCCGGTGACCACCAAGTACCTGCACTACGCCAAGAAGGCGGGCACCAAGGTCGTGCTCGTCAATCCCTATCGCGAGCCGGGGATGGAGCGCTATTGGGTGCCGTCGATTCCGGAAAGCGCGGTCTTCGGGACGAAGATCGCCGACCGGACCTTCCTTATTACTCAGGGTGGCGATATTGCGTTCCTGAGCGGGGCGCTCAAGCACATCTTCGAGAAGGATCTGGTCGACCACGCCTTTATCGCCGAACACACAACCGGCTTCGACGCCGTGAAAACTTCGGTCGAAGCGCTTGCCTGGAAGGAGCTCGAAACTGCCAGCGGTCTTTCCGAAAAGGAGATGCGCGCCTTCGGGCAGTTGGTGGGGACCGCCAGGACCGCGGTCTTCGTCTGGAGCATGGGCGCCACGCAGCACACCAATGGCGAGGAAAACGTGCGCGCGATCATCGATCTGGCACTGACGCGTGGGTTTGTCGGCCGCGACATGTGCGGGCTGATGCCGATTCGCGGGCATTCCGGTATCCAGGGTGGGGCGGAAATGGGCGCGTACTCGACCGCGTTCCCCGGTGGCGTGAGCATCAACGCCGAATCGGCCGCCGCGCTCAGCGCGCAATGGGGTTTCGAGGTGCCGGACACCCCAGGGATGATCACCTCAGAGATGATCGATGCCGCCCATGACGGAACGCTCGATGTGCTCTTCTCCGCCGGGGGCAACTTCCTCGAAGTGCTGCCAGATCCGGAATATGTGGACCAGGCGCTTGCGGCTATTCCGTTGCGGGTGCACCAGGACATCGTGCTGACCAATCAGATGTTCGTCGATCCGGCCGATGAGGTCATATTGCTCCCGGCTGCCACGCGCTACGAAACGCCGGGTGGGGTCACCCAGCGCTCGACCGAGCGGCGGGTGATGTTCTCGCCCGAGATCGAAGGTCGGCGCATTGGCGAAGCCCGGCCGGAATGGGAGATCTTGCTCGATCTCGCTCGCCGGGTGCGGCCCGACCGGCGCATGCAGCTGACGTACCCTTCTACCCAGGAGCTGCGCGAGGAAATTGCCCGGGTGGTGCCCGCCTACGAGGGGATCCAGCACCTGCACAAGACCGGCGACCAGTTTCAGGCCGGTGGCAAGCACCTGTGCGAAAACTGGGTTTTTCCGACCGAGGATGGCAAGGCGCATTTCCTGCCGGTCCCGCTTCCGCACCGGAAGATGCCGGAAGGTACCTTCTATGTTTCCACCCGCCGTGGCAAACAGTTCAACAGCATGGTCCATGCCGAGAAAGACGCGATCACCGGCGCGGTGCGCGACGCGGTATTCATGAATGGCAACGATGCTGCCGAACGGCAGCTTTCCGAAGGGGATGTAATCACCCTGCGGAACAGTAACGGCACGTATCGCGGCCGGGTGAAGATCGTCGATATCGCGCCACGCAATCTGCAGGTCATGTGGCCGGAAGGCAATGTGCTGCTGCACCGGCAAAAGCGTTCGCCGGAGTCGGGCGTGCCGGATTACAACGCGTATGTCACGGTCGAGAAGGCCGAAGCGACGTCGTTGGCGGCGGATTGAGCGATGAAGATGACTGAGCTTTTGGCTGCGTTTCGCCCTCATCCATCCCCCCAGCCCCCTTCCTTCTCCCAGGATTGGGAGAAGGAAGGGGGAGAACCGGCGGGTTTCTGGCATGACCTTGGGTATTGGGCTGCCGGATCGCCTCACCCCCAGCCCCTCTCCCTCCGGGGAGAGGGGAGCTGCCTGGCTCCTTAGGTATGGACGGTGGACGGTCTGGGAAGACACGGATTCGGTTGCAGTCGGTCGAGGATGGTCGGGTAACTCCGCGCATCGATCTGGTTGCGACCGAAGAACCGATGGAGATTCGCTTACGCAGCGGGAATCGCATGCAGCCGGTAACGGTGACGATGCGTACCCCAGGGGCGGATTTCGAGCTGGCGGCCGGGTTGCTCTTTGCCGAAGGGATCATCACCAACCGCCATCAATTGAGCCGTATCGAATACTGTGTCGAATGCGAAGGCTCGGCCGCGCAGCAGTACAACATCGTCACGGTTGTGACTACTCCAGGGACGCAAACCGAATTTTTCATTCCCGGGCGAACCTTTGGCATGACCTCCGCTTGCGGGATGTGTGGCCGGGAGCGGATCGACGAGATCGAGCGACGTGGTATCGCACGAGTCAACTCCGCGCTCATCGTTCCCCATGATCTGATTACCAGCTTGCCCGATCGTCTGCGTGACGCCCAGGGCCTGTTCGATTCCACCGGTGGCCTACACGCCGCCGGGTTGTTCGATGCGAACGGCGATCTGCTTGCCCTGCGGGAAGATGTCGGCCGGCACAATGCGGTCGACAAGGTGATCGGCTGGGCGTTCATGGAAGACCGGCTCCCGCTCAGCGAAACGATTTTGATGATCTCCGGGCGGGGTAGCTTCGAGATCGTACAGAAAGCGGTGGCGGCGGGAATTCCCATCGTCTGCGCGGTGTCGGCTCCCAGCTCGCTGGCGGTCGATCTGGCGCGGCGGTTCGATCAGACGTTGATTGGGTTTTTGCGGGAGACTCGGTTCAATATTTATAGCTCCGCGAAACGGATCGAGCTGGCGCATCATCTGGAATCCCCTTAGAGTCGACAACGCGATGTACTACACCGGTGTCGATTGGTCTGGCGATCCAGGTATTCCAAGTGAGCGATCTGCGTCATCGACGCAGATCGTATTCGCGTTTGTCACAATCGGTGCAGGCGAACGCGATCACTTACATGAAGTGCTGGAAGCACTTCGTAGGAAGCACCGCAAGACCAGCAAGTTCATCTTTCACTATGTCGATTGTCCAACCGACATTGCCAATGCATTCTTCGATTCCATCGGAGTAGTCGAGTTCCAGATGCGAATCGGCATAGTGGACAAAGGTCGCGATTGGACTACGCCCGACATCGCTGCGCGCAAGGGACATGATCGTCTTATCGATGCCCTTGTTTCATATGCTGCACTCGTTCCTCCGCCACTTGTTTCGGGGAGCATCTTGCTCATCGAAGCTCCCAAGTCTGAGCGGAAGTTTGGCCTCAGTGTTCGTCGTGCGATTCGTGCGGAATTTGGGCAGCAGGGCCGGGAATGCTTTCGAGACATTCGACCGAGCCCTGATGGAAACAATCCCGATGGCGAGGTCATTCAAGTAGCCGACATGGTGGCCGGAGCTGTTCGCAGAGCCGGCGTCGTGGCGAATCCGCAAATCCGAATGCTCGAACGGCGACTGGAAAACTGGCACGAGGTGGAAAAGGAAAACCCCACGGCTAGACGATCTTTCGACCGCCCCGCCCCCTATCCAGGGGACACCTTCGCCGTGGGGAAAAACGAGCAGGCTCGTTTTCAACAATCTAATCGTAGATATGTCGATTCCCTGTGTCAAGCCGAGCATGACCTTGCGTGTTCAAATCATTCAGCAGAGGCGGCAGGCCCCGAACCCACCCTCGTCGATTCGATCCGTCAGCGCGTGGTGGTGCGCAAAGGGCGATGCACGGTGCACGTGTATCCGCGTTTGCGGTGCGTGCTGGGCGTGCGCGGTGGGGACTGATGTCCCATGGGGTCCGCCCGGAACCCCAACTGGTCTGCCCTTCCCGGGCCGGGTTTGCGCTCGCCCGTATCGAATCGACTACCGACTGCCGCCTCCTGCTGACCTGATTTCACCATGACATCGCGAGACGCTGACTTACTGCTCAGGGAGACTGCCGACAGGACCCTAGTCGGTCATGTCTGTCGTCCAGTTGACGCCTTGAATGAGCGTGTCCAGCTCGCGCGCTTCCTTCGCAAAGGCATCTGCTTCTTCGCGCAAAGCTTTGACATCGAGCGCCGCGAACGAGCGTAGCTCTGTACGCGAGTAGCGGTCGACCTGGGTCGCGGCGGCATCGGCCAGATCTGCGCGCGACTTTTGGAGCCGGCGCAGGGTATCGCGCCGAGCCAGCGCCGCGGTCATCGAAATGCCCGGGGAAACCTCGGTCGCAAGATTCTGAACATTGATACGCACAATGAGCTCTTCCAGCCGGGCGGCAATTCGATCCATCTCGGCCAGGAGCGCGGCGGCATCCTCCGCAGGAGTTTCGCCTTCCTGGAAACGGGCCGATTGCTGGGCCCGCGTGCCGAGCTGGCTGTAGCGGGTCTGAAGATCGGCCCGTTCGGCCAGCGCCTCTGCAAGCTTCATGCAAGTTCCTTCTCTGATCTCTAACGTCTCAGCCTGCCGCGACGAGCGACGATGCTACACAAACGCATCTCGATCCGCAAGCGCGCGGCCGGCGGGGTGGGCTATGTCTCCCGCCGATCAAGGACCTCCAATTGTCGAAACCTCTGCCGCTCCGGTCTTATGCGTTACGCGACCATGCGAGCCGATCGTCAGTGTGCCTGCGTAGTGACAGGTTCATGCGAAGCGGCGCACTTCCGTGGAGGGCGTTGCGATTCAGCTACGCTGGGCTTTGCTCGCTACGACGTTCCAGGCGACCGGTATTTGAGCTGCTGCGCTTTCTGCAACGCTTCCAGTGTCTCATCGACAGTGAGGAGCACGGTGGTGTCGAACGAGCTCAACGCCCCACCACCGCCGATTGCTACCGCGACGGCGGCCATCGACACATTGTCGGGAGCTTCCCAGAGGTTGTACCCGTCATGGGATCCAAACGCGTACCAGAAACCGTGGAGCTTGCCACCGACCGACTCGATGTATTGCTGAGCCGCATTGCGACGATCTTCTGGATGCTTGACCAGGCGAGTCCAGGTCTCGGGGGTGTAGCTGAACTTCGTGAGATAGAGCGGCATGGTCTCTTCTCCTTATGCACCGGCCCACCCGGGCCGGAATCGGCATGACGTCATCCTACACCTTGCACGTCATTTTTTGTTATGACGAGTCTACGGAGAAAAGTCATCACCCTTCGGACCTCGTCAACGGCGTTCCCTGGTTGAAGACCATGCGCCATTGGGCGCCGCGCAGCCGCCAGATCGATGATCGGCGGCTGCGTCGGCCCCCAACGTGAACCACGTACGTCAATAAGTAGCAATTCGGAGCGAGCTCTTTTACGTGGGGCTCGCTCAGCTCGGCGGCCGCGTAGGCCGATTGATCGGTGGTGAGCAGGTCATCCAGGATTTCGGAGCGAGTCCAGAGGCGGCCGGATTGACCGATCTCGGTGAAGTCGGGATCGAGCCAGCGGTCGAGCGCGACCGGGTCGGAGCGCACGGCTGGGTCGAGCAAGGTGCGCTCCGCCTGGATGATCGTCTCGGCAACGGACTTCTCGGTCACACGGTCCTTCCTCAGAACGGTCGAATCGATACCATCGCGTTACGCCACGTCAGCGCATTACGCTACAGGCGAGGGTGACGCCTCCATCTCCTCAGTCGGTGCCGAAGCCGGGGTTGCTTCGACGGGTGGCGAGGCGATCGGTGATGCTGCCGGCATTGCTGGTGAAGCGCTCAGCGAAAAGGCACGGATGGTATTGCCGAGCTTCACGAAGGGCGCGAACTGCGGTGTGCCTGCGCCCAGTACGACGTAGTCGCCCGAGACCGCGATGCCACCACTGACCGATGCGCCAAGATCGCTACTCCACAGCTCGGAGCCATATTGCAGCGAGCGGACCCGCAGGACGCCATCGAGACCGGCATGGAGCACGACATCGTTGGTGATGCTGGCAGGCGAGGCAGCGGGCGCGTCTTCAGTTATTGTCCAGAGAAAGGCGCCAGTGGCAGCATCGAGCGCGGTCACCAGGCCGGTGGCGGGGCCATCGAATTCGGGCCAGTCGGTGGCGGGTATCGCGATGACGCCGTTCGCCACTGCTGCGGTGCCTTCCATGCCGCCGAGGAAGCCGGCGGGGAGATCTGCTGCCTGCCAGACGACCTCACCGGTGTCACGGTTCGAGCGCCCAGTACACGCCGCTCTTTTGGCCGATGCCGACCAGATCGCGGTCTGACCGTCGATGTCGGCGGAGAAGAGATTCGGCGAGGCGCTGAAGCCGACATCGTCGATTGGCGCGGTCGTTCCATCGTCGGGGGAACCGTTGAAGACCCAGGCGTTCTCGCCGGTACGCGGCGTCCAGCGCGACGACGCTGATCGGGTCGCCGTACGGAGCGGGGTTTGCGGTATAGGCATTTTGCGTGCCGACGAAGACCAGATTGCGTTCCGGGTCGATGGCCGGGACGTCGAACACCCCTGCTCCGTCGGAGCCGTCTGGCACCATGTAGGTCTGCCAGCGCATCTCGCCGGTGGCGGCATCGAGAGCGACGACGCTCCCGCGGAAACCGACTTCCTTGGCGATCGAGGCGACCCCGATGTAGAGAGTGCCGTTCCAGACCACCGGCGACGACCAGATGCTGGCAGAGGTTTGCTGGTCGACCTTCACCGACCAGATCTCCGATCCGGTGGCGGCGTCCACGGCGTGCACGGTTGCGGAGGCATCGCCGACATAGACGACCCCATCGGCAACTGCGGCGGAACCGGTGATGCCCAGATCGATGCCCAGATTTGGCTCGGGGACCGCTGCGCCAGTGGCGTAGGTCCAGACGGAGGAGCCGGTTGCGAGATCGAGGGCGTAGAGATTGCCGTCGTAGGAGCCGGCATAGACCACGCCATCGACGATGACCGGGGTGGCGCTGATGGGACCGCCGATATCGACACTCCAGGCGGGAACCAGATTGGGTGCGGTGGTGCTGTCCAGATTACTGGGAAGTGAGCGTGTGCCGGAAAGATCGGCACTATAGACGGGCCAATTCGACGCATTGTCGACAACTGGACTGGCATCCTGCGCGAAGGCTCCCAGCGCAGGGAGCACGCCGATGGTGATGCCAAGCATCAACGAGGTGATCAGAACCCACAGGTGGGAGCGACGGGTAGAGCGCATGCGAAAAATACATCTCCTTATAAAGGCGGAGGCCGCACGGGTGCGACCATTCATTCTTCAATCATAGAAGCGTGAACGGGGTACCCGTGAATTTCTGACAACCGGCGGAACTCTGGATGCACGAAGGGTCGCTGTCGAACGAAGGACGTCTCAGGCGACAACCAGGTGCAACGAAAGCGATGACACCAGAGGGAGATCTTGTCGATGCCAGTTACCTTCCCCAACGAATCGATCGACTATCGCGTCGCGCGAGATGAGCTGCTGGAGATGGAGGTCGAGCTTCGTCGCCTGACCGAGGCGGTTGCAGGAAAACGCCGCGCGCTGCCACCGGGCGGGGAAGTTACTGAGGATTATCTCTTCACCGAGTTGGGGCCGGAGGGTGACGTGCGTGAGGTGCGACTGTCGGAGCTCTTCCGCGCGGGGCAGGACACGGTCATTCTCTACAACTACATGTATGGGCCGCAAATGGAGCAGCCATGCAGCGGGTGCACGCCGTTCATGGACGGTGTCGAAGGGGCGGTGCCACATGTGCAGCAGCATGTCGATTTCGTGCTGGTTGCGCGTTCACCGATCGAGCGCGTGCGCGCTTTTACCGATGACCGTGGATGGACGAAGTTTCGCATCGTCTCTTCGGCGGGCAACACCTACAACCACGACTACTTTGGCGAAACCGCGAACGGCAGCCAGATGCCGATGTTGAACGTCTTCCAGCGGGAAGCAGACGGCACGATCCGGCATTTCTGGGGCACTGAGCTAATGTTCGCGCCGATGGATCCCGGTCAGGACTGGCGGCAAATCGATAACATCGACGCTGCCTGGAACATCCTCGATCTCACACCGGGCGGGCGTCCCGAAGAATCGCAGTTCCAGTTGCGTTATTCCTGACACCGATTGCGTAGTCCTGGAACCGTGATCGGTGCCGAGACCCGTTCGGCATTCTGGTGGATCAATCGAGCCAAATCGGATTCGACCAGGCGCTCTTTCCGAAGGCATCGACGATGGTGACGCGGATGAACGAGCCATGGAACTGTTCGATAGGCGCGGACCAGTTGGTGAGTTGCAGGGCGTGCCTGCTAAAAGCAACCGGGTTGGATGACGCGCTGGTCACATAGGCGGAAACCACCGGCGAATTGACCAACCGGATCTCGGTCCGGTCGTCGTTCAGGCGAAGATCGTGGATGATCGGTCCCTGGCTGGTATAAAAATCGCCGGCCTTGAGCGCGGCCAGCAGCGCGTCGGGATCGAGCTCCGGGCTGCGCACCCAGACCCAGCAGCCGAATCCGGCCGGGGCATCCTCGCCGATCCCGGAGGCGACGACATCGAGCGGTGCCGCATCTCTCACCGTCATCACCTGCCGAAAGTGGGCATCGTCGCCCCCAGTTGCGAGCACACGCCATCCGTTGGTCAGCAGCCGATCGTACAGGGTCCAGCTCGATCCGCGGGCGTTGAGTCGGTTACCGACCTCGTTCTGCGCTTCGATCCCGTGCGCGCAGGGAATCGATTGCAGATCCTCGACGGTGGCACCGTACCACTCCGGATGTGCGAGCACCACGAACGCACCGGCATCGACGGCACGCTGGGCCAGCTCCGGGCCGGTTTCGACCCCAGATGGGGGTGCGAAATCGAATGGCAGGCCGATACCGAGCATGTGCCAGAGCTGGCCGTTCCCCAGTGCGGGGGCATGCAGCTCGGCGCCGATGAGAGTGGTGAAGGTCTCGGTGCGATAGGGCGTGGTATCGACAATGGGAAAGTCGTACTGGGGCAGGAAATGGTCGGTGAGCGCCAGGAAGTCGTAGCCCTGTTGCTGATAGGCCCGGCAGACGGCTTCGACCGGCATGCCACCGTCGGATCGGGAGGAATGGGTGTGCAGGTTTCCGCGGTAGAAGCGGCCCGGCGTGTTTCGGTGAAAGAGATCGTAGTGGTCTGACATGGTTCCCTTGCTGTCTGGTCGATGCGAGCGCGCCGTGCGGGTGACGGGCGGGCTTCTGGATCAGAGGGAGATCATATCGCCATCAGGTCAGGTTCGCGGGCAGAGCGAAACGCCTGACCGAAGAGAGAAGCGAGCAGGCGTTCCATCAGTTGAGGATCACGAAGAGGATTCGCGGGCCACGGGTTACCAGGTCGTGCCAGCGGGTTCCTGGATGGTGACGTTGATGCGGTTGAAGAAGTTGATCAACGCGATCGCCAGGATCAGCGCGGCCAGCTCGGGTTCCTCGAAGTGCAATCGCAATCGACTCCAGAGCTCATCCGAAACCGGTTCGCCCCGGCTGTCCGCCATGCGTGTGGCGGATTCGGTCAGCTCCAGCGCCATCAGCTCCCGCTCCGAAAAATATGGCGAGTGCCGCCAGACGGCCACCGTATCGATGCGCTCCTGAGACGTGCCCAGCTCGCGCAACACATGCACATGTCCATAAACACAGGCGGCGCATCCATTGATCTGGCTCGCCCGCAGCGATACCAGCTCTCGCAGCTCGGCGGATAAGCCGCCCTGTTCGATCCCACCCAGGAGATGGGGAATCGCGCGCATCGTTTCCGGCAGGATCGTGGCCGGGTTTTCCATGCGTTTCGCGGTCATTGTTTGCATCGAGTTCTCCTTTTCTATCGGCAGCGTGGTCACGTTTGCCCGTTCCGATGGTTCATAGTGTTGACACGCCAGCGCGGAGGAATGTGACCGATGGCCCAAACCGAACTTCTAGTCCAGCAATTCGAAACCCATCGCCCGTATCTGCGGGGAGTTGCCTATCGCATGCTCGGTTCGTTCGACGATGCCGAAGATGCCGTGCAGGATGCCTGGCTGCGCGCGACCGCGGCTGGAACGGACGGGATCGAGAACATGCGCGCCTGGCTGACCACGATCGTCAGCCGCATCTGCCTCAACATGCTGCGGGCGCGCAAGAGCCATGGGGAGGAATCGCTCGAACTCCACATGCCCGATCCGATCGTCGGACCGCCGACTGAGGACCCGGAGGCGCAGGCGGTGCTTTCCGATTCGGTCAGCTTCGCGCTCTTCCTGGTGCTGGAAACGCTGACTCCAGATGAACGGCTCGCCTTCATCCTTCATGACATGTTTGGCGTGCCATTCGACGAGATTGCGACCATCCTGGAGAAGTCACCCGAGGCCGCGCGCAAGCTGGCCAGCCGGGCGCGCACCCGGGTCCGCTCGGACGCCCCACACGCGGATTCGTCCCGGTCGGAACGGGCCGTGGTGGACGCGTTCCTGCGTGCCGCGCAGACAGGCGATATCGCCGGGCTACTGCAGGTGCTGCATCCCGACGTGGTACTGCGCAACGATATCCGTTCCGACCGGCCGATGGTTATTCGGCAAGGCGCAGAGTCAGTGGCAAAGGGCGCGGCAGCGTTCTCGTCGGTGCGGAATATCGCCGGTTACCGCGCGACGCTCAATGGAGCTCCGGGTGCGATTGGGGTGCTCAATGGCGAGATCGCGTCGCTGGCCGCCTTCTCCGTGGTGGATGGGAAGATCGTGGCCATCGATATCCTGACTGACCGGGCCCGGCTCGCGAAACTCGACCCAAATTTGTTGGAGTCGCTAACGCGCGAGACTTAGCACAAGATGTTTTCGAGGGGGGTGCGATTAAATTGATTGAACCCACTCGTTGTCCCTGACCTGGAATGTGTTCAGGATTGTCGAAGACGACTGAGCGGATGAGGAAGAGCATTTCGTGAACAGGAAACCCCATCGCCACGAAAGCAGAGCGCCAGCCCACAGTCGAGACTCGCTAACGGTCGATGCAGGCACCGACCATCGCCTGCACCAGCGCAACGATTTCAGGTGAAACCACCCCGCGTCGTCGCAGAAAACGCTGGTTGCTCTGCGCCCGGGCCTGATCGCACATGACGACCGACGGTTTAGTCAAACCGCCTTCCGGCGGCTGCAGGCGGATATGGAGCGGGATGTTGCGGTCTGTGCCGGTAATTGGCACAACGATCGAGAGTCCGTTGGGTAAACGGTTGAATTGGTCGTTCGAGATGACGAGGGCGGGGCGTACCCCGCCTTGCTCTCGACCAACCTGGGGATCGAAATCGATGTCCCAGACCTCGCCAGTTCTAGGTTCTGGCGTGCTGGGCACGGATCTCCTCCTCTTCTTCTGCAGAGTAGTAGGGCGCTTCATGTTCGAAGCCGTCCATCGAAGCTCCCTGGAAGACTGAGATCTCGTGCTGATACTCCCGCCAGGCTTCCGGATCGGAGCGAAGCTGGGCGAACGACTCATGCACCTCTGTCCAGAACTTCTCTTTCTGATATTGGGAGATCGCGTCGGCAATCACCTGGCCGATCGAGCGATGTTCCTCGAGCGCGATTGCCCGCAACCGCTCGGCCACCCGCTCATCGACACGTACTGTGGTGGCCATTGCGCACCTCCTTTCTCGAACCGTTCCGCATCTCTCTTCTCTTTCGCCGGACTGCGGTATACGAAAGTGTAGACGATTCTGTTGACAAAAATGCGCAACTCTTCGACTCCTCCTCTACCTTCGTGCATGACGTGCATTAGAACGGTCCCCTGAAAAGCTTGCCTGGGTGCATCTTGACTTTCGGAAATTCGACCGGCATTATGGAACGCTGCAGGGTCCTCCCTGCGAACCGATCGCCCTCGTACGGGAAGGAAGGTGTCATGATGGCTAGCCGCCAAATCCAAGTGAATATTGGCGACGCCGTGGCATCCGCAGCTCCCGCTCCTCTCGCAGGGATGGATCGGTGCCTCGAAGCAAGTGGTCGGCTACGTAAGACGCCCGGCTTCGACGCTTGCTTGAGACGTGGTCCTTGTTGATTTTCGAGCAACGACCAGTCCAATAGCTTTCCGGTAACGCACCGACAACCCATTCGCCGCGCGCGACGCGGCCGAAGCCCTCCAGCGTGGCATCAGCTTGTGTCGCTTCGCCTGCGCTGGCGATCAAGTGGAGAACTCTCAGTGAATCATTCAGTCGATGTCTCAATTGATCACGCCCAGAACGCGCTAGAGCTGCGCGATGTGACGAAGCGCTTTCAGAAAAAGCGGGGCGAATATACCTATGCGCTCAAGGGCGTTTCGCTCACCCTGAAACGGGGTGAAGTGGTGGGAATCCTGGGACCGAACGGTTCGGGAAAGAGCACGCTCGTGCGCGTGATCTCGACCCTGACGGTGCCCGATTCCGGCAGCGTCATGATCTTCGATGTCGATGCGGTTGCGCATCCGAAGATCGTGCAACGCTATATCAACCGGGTGAGCGTCGAGGCCAGTTTCTTCAAGAAGATGTCCTCTATGGAGAACCTCCTTTTCGGCGCCAAGCTCTATGGCATCACCGATAAAGAGAGCCGCCCACGCATCCTGGAGATTCTGGGCAGCATTGGCTTCGATGTGAAGCGGGTTGGCGAACCGATGGAACACCTCTCGCGCGGTACGCAGCAGAAGATCGCGCTGGCGCGTGCGCTGCTGACCAGCCCGATGCTGATGTTGCTGGACGAGCCGACCACCGGGCTCGATCCGCGCAGCAAGCGCGACGTGCAAGAGCTGATCTGGAAGATCCGTTCCAGTCACGACTCGACCATCCTGCTTTGTACCCACGACATGGGTGAGGCGGAAGAGCTCTGCGACCGGATTGGCATCCTGGTCGACGGCAATCTGATCGCGCTCGATACCCCGCTCGGGCTCAAACAACGCTATCAGGAGGGCGACACCCTCCCAACGCTGGAAGAAGTCTTCATGCTCGCCACCGGGCAGTCGCTCGAGGACGCCATTTCCGAAAAAGACGAGAACGGCGACTCGACTGCTCCCGCCACCGGGCGTGTGAATGAATTGATCGAGGTGTAGGCACTATGAACTCGCTGCACGCACCCAGGCAGCAATCGAATTTCAAGCGCGAGCTGATCGCCATTTGGGGGTACGCGCAGCGCAACTACTTTCTGACCCGGCGCTACTTCCTCTGGGAGGTAGTTTGGCTGGTCTATTCGATCATGAACGCGCTGACGATCGGGTTCATTGGAGTCTCGGTCGGAAGCACTGCGGCAGAAACCGCGCGCGCCACCACCTTCCTGTTGATCGGCACGTTGATCTGGAGCTACCTCTCCATGATCTTCGACATCCTGTCGGAAACGGTGAGCTGGGAGCGGTGGGAAGGGACGATCGAATACACCTTCATGAGTCCAGCCAGTCGCGCGTCGCAACTGATCGGCATGGGAATTTATGCGGTTGCCTACGGCATCGTGCGCATGATCATCATGCTGGGCGCCATCTCGCTCTTTTTCGAGCTGTCGATGGACAACGCGAATTATCTGGGGGCGTTGGGCATCCTCATCATCTGCAGTGTCTCGCTGGTCGGTTTTGGGATGATGGCGGCGATCATGCCGTTGATCTCACCGGAGAAGGGCCAGCAGGTGACCTATATCTTTTCGGCGGTGCTCTTGCTGATCAGCGGTATCTACTACAACATCGATGTGCTGCCGGGCTGGATGCAACCACTGGCCAAGCTTTCGCCGATTTACTACACCCTGAATGGGATTCGGGCGATGCTGCTGGACGGTGCCTCGTTCACCAGTCAATGGGCCAATATCTGGCCACTGCTGATCATGGGCATCGTCTTTCCGCCGCTGGGGTTGTACCTGTTCGGCAAGGGCGAGCACTACGCGAAGGTGACCGGTCGTTTGAAGCGGGCCGGATAGCCGGAGTTCGAAGTCCGGAGCGCGTGTCTGATTGATGAATCTGGACAGGGCAAGAACATGCAGTTCTTGCCCTGTCTCGCCTAGTTGTTCGTTGAGCGGAGGAAATGCACATCGAATCGTCAGAAACACCTCAGCCTCAATGCAAACCTTCGGTCATGAATTCGTGCTACCCGACGAAGGCATGGTCAAATGTCCCAGCGTCCCAGCACGTCAGTGAGGAAGTCGAGTTCTGGAACACCTACATGCTGGTCGACTGTGGAGACGATGTTTGCGCGGTGCCCATCGAATACGACGATGTCGATGAGCTCCAAATGCTAGAGGGAAAGTTCTCCTCGTCGTAGTGGCGGGACCTGTGCCCGCCAGCGGCCGCAGGCCGCCATTGCGTTGCCCACAGCCGGTTTCCAGATCGAAGAATGGTCGATGCGAACGTCCGTTATCGGGCGTGCGCCCGATTGGCGGGCACAGGTCCCGCCACTACGACGGGGGACGGGTTCACCCCGTTACCGACCGCGGAGGCGGGGGTCGATCACCACTTGCAATTCGTCGCCCAACAGGTTGATCGCGAGGATGAGGCCCGCGAGGGTGAGGGCGGGGAAGAACATGGTCCAGGGGGCGAGCTCCATGTAGGTTTTGCCGTCGCGCAGGAGGGAGCCGAGCGAGGGTTGCGGTGGTTGCACGCCGAGCCCGAGGAAGCTGAGCGCGCCTTCGGCGATGAGCGCAACCGAGAGAGAGAAGGTGGTTTGCACCAGCAGCGGGCCGGTCAGGTTCGGCAGGATGTGGCGGAAGATGATGCGCCGGGTGGTCGCGCCGCTGACCCTCGCCGCGAGGACGTATTCCGAGCGTTTTAGTCCCAGAGTCGGGCCGCGCGCGACGCGCACGAAGATGGGAGGGTCACGACCAGAATGGTGACGACCAGGGCGGGGATGCCGGGTTCCATCACCATCACGATCAGCAGACCGAGGAGCATGGTCGGGAAGGCAAAGAGGACATCGGCCAGCCGGCCGATGACTTCGTCGGTCATGCCACCGGCATAGCCAGAAACCAGGCCGAGCGCAGCGCCGATGGCCGCAGCGAGGCCAGCGGCGAGCAAGGCGATGAGCAGCGAAACCCGCATACCGATCGCCAACCGGGCCATGACGCTGCGGCCGAGATAATCGGTTCCCATCGGGTAGTCACGCGATGGTCCCGTGAACACGGACAACGGATGAATCTTCTCCGGGTTGCCGGTGCCGAGCGAGGGGGCCGATCAAGGCGAAGGCAATCGCGAAGATCAGCACGAAGAGGCAGATCGCACCGAGCGGGCTCTTACGAACAAAGCCGGAAAAGCCCCGCGGCCGGGGGCGTTGCAGATCGCCGGCGACAGACGATTCGGTCAGATTCGCGGTAGTGGTCGCCAGGACGGAATCGCTCATTGGTAGCGAATCCGGGGGTCGAGCCAGGCATAGAGTAGATCGACGATGAAGCTGCTCAAGACGAACATCGCCGCCCCGAGCACAACCGTCGCCTGGGCAATCGGATAGTCCCGCTGCATGATGCCCTGGAGGGCGTATCGACCCAATCCGGGCAGCGCGAAGATCTCTTCGATAATGACCGCGCCGCTCAGCAGGAAGCCGACATTGATGCCGATTATGGTGATGACTGGGATCAAAGCCCCGCGCATCACATGCCGCCGAGTGACCATGTGGGGACTCAACCCCTTGGCGCGGGCGGTGACGACATACGGTTCGTTGAGTACTTCAGCCACGCTTGCGCGCGTGACGCGCATGACCACTGCGGTCGTGATCAGCCCAAGTGAGAGCACCGGCAAGACCATCGACTTGAGATTGCCGGAAATACTTTCGCTCATCGAGACATAGCCCGAGACCGGTAGCGGAATCCCGCGGGTCGAGACGACATAGATCAGCAGGGTTCCGAGCACAAAATCGGGAATCGAGAGAAAGAGGAGCGCCAACCCGCGTACGCCGGCATCGGTCGGAGTTCCGCGTTTGACGGCCGCGATGATGCCAAGCGGGACTCCCAACCCCACCGAGATGAGCGTCGAAAGCAGCGCCAGCTCGATCGTGACCCCGGAGCGGCGCACCAGCTCGTGCGAGATGTTCGCCCGGGTGCCGAGCGACTGCCCGAAATCACCCTGGACGGCATTTTTCAGCCAGACGCCGTATTGCACGATCAGCGGATCGTTCAATCCGTACCGCTCGTTGAGCTGGTCGATCAGCTCTGGTTGCTGTGCCCCTTGCGGACCGAGCATGGCCGTTGCGAATCCACCCGGCACCATGCGCATCGCCACGAAGACGATGAGCGAAATGCCCAGCAGCACAAAGACTGCCAGCACGAGCCGGGTCAGGATGAATCGAAGCATCGCGGTCCACGTCCGAACGAGGCGAGCACTCGGTCACCGGGACCTCTCCCGGCGACCGAAACCGTTACGACGAACCCTACTCTTCTGTGACCGAAATGTTCTCGACGACATGCCAATACGGAAGGCCAAAGCCGTCGGCGTCCTGGAGGGTGACTCCTTCGAGTAGATCATTGCGCCAGGCGACGAAGTTGTTGCGGCTGGCGATGAATTGCAGGTACGCCTCGGTGGCGATCTGGTTTTCGATCTGCGCGAGGATCGCCTTGCGCTCGTCCGGGTCGATGGCCGTTGAGAGCTGCACGAGCAGAGGGTCGATACCTTCTCCCTCGGCGCCGATGATCGGGTTGAAGGCGTTGCTGAGGAAGTTGAGCAGCATGAGATAGGGGTCGCTGAATCCGGCGAACCAGAGCAAGGTGAGCTGCGCAGTGCCATCGACCGCCCAGGCTTGCACGAACGAGGCAAGGTCTTTCTGCACGATCTCGGCTTCGATGCCGACTTCCGCGAGTTGTTCCCGCATGAGCTCGGCCATCGGGACCGTGACGGTCAGTACGGGAAGCACCATGAGGGTGGTCTTGAGGCCATCCGCGTATCCCGCCTCCGCCAGCAGCGCTTTGGCCCGCTCGACATCGCGGGTGTAATAAGGAAGCTCGTCGACCGGGGTGGCGTACGCTGCGAATCCGGCCGGCACTGGACCGGAGACGGTGGCGCGGCCGGAGATGCCGATATCGACCAATTGCTGCCGGTCGATCGCTAGCGAGATGGCCTGACGCACGCGTTCATCGGCCAGTTCCGGATGCGCGGCATTCGCCAGCATCAGGTAGGTATTGGTGGTGAGCTGTTCCTGCACGGTAATAGCCGAATCGGATTGCGCGAGGTTCAGCATGAGGGGGTTATCGAAAGCGGTGATCTGGATATCGCCCGCCCGCAAGGCGGCAAGGCGGGCCGATTCGTCGGGCATGATCTGCCAGACCAGCTCGTCCGCCAGCGGGGCGCCATCCTGCCAGTAGCCGTCGTGCCGGGCCATGATCCAGTGCTGATCCTCGGCATGATCGACCACTTTGAAGGGACCGGTGCCGACCATCTGGGTGTTCAGGTCGATCTGGCCCGATGCCACTTCGTCGCCGGGGACGATAGCGGTAACGGTGGCGGCCAAAGCTTGCAAAAAGGCACCGTACGGCTCGGTCAATGTGGCAGTCACTTCCAGTGGACCGCTCATCTCGAACGTCACCCCGACACCCGGGGCAGTACCTGCGACCGGGGTTGCTTCGGCTACGGCCGGTCCAAGCCGGGTCCGCCACCAGGAGCCGATCTCCGGATCGAGCACCCGGTTCAGCGAGAAGACCACGTCTTCAGCGGCCAGCTCGCGGCCGTTATGAAAGGTGACGCCTTCACGGATCTTGAAGACGTAGGTGGTTTCGTCGACCAGCGTGATCTCTTCCGCGAGTCCTGGCACCGGTTCGAAGACGCCGTCGACGTAGTCGAGAAAGATCAGGCTTTCGTAAACGACGGCCTGAATCTCCCAGGCGGTCTGATCGGTGGAGGAGTGCGGATCCATGGTCCGCAGCTCATAGGGTTTTCCGATGGTGATCCGTTTCGATTGCCCTTGCGCCAGTCCCGCGCCAGCCGACGTCGCGAATACCCCAGTCGCGGCCAGTCCAGCCGCACCCATTCCGCCCAATACGCGTCGTCGTGTTGTTTTCATGCATTCCTCTTAAATGTAAGCACTGTCGCCGTGGTCGCTATCGTAGACCAATCCCACCCGGTATCGTGCAGGAACGTCGCGTCCTGCCGTGGCAATTGTGGTTGCAGCAGGAAAGGGACGTTCTGCGCTACGCCCGCTCTGACAGATATCCTCGCCGCGAGAGCTCCAACTGAAAGCGATCGTAGCCATCACGATAGGCGTCGACCAGGGTGTCCGGCTCGATGGTGGCTTCGAGGTGAACCATGGCTTCCACGGCGGTCATGAGATCGGGATACCAGCTTCCTGAGGCGGCCAGCATGGCGGCGCCGGTGGCGGCATTGGCGTTGCGGACTTTGCGGATGGGGCGGTCGAGCACATTGGCGCGAATACGGAGCCAGGTTTCACCGGCGCTGCCACCGCCGGCAGTACTGATGGCTTCGACCCGCTCGCCAGAAAGCTCCTCGATCAGGTCGAAAGCCATGCGCTCCAGATAGGCAACACCTTCCAATGCCGAGGCGAAACGCAGGGCCTCGTCAGGGCCGTCGTACCCAAACCCGGTGGCGATTGCGGAAACGAATGGGAAGCGTTCGCCGGTGCCGAGCAAGGGATACGTGGAGGCTCCGGTGGGAATGGCAACGGCCGCGAGGCGGTCTAACTCTCCCAAATCCCGATCCGGGAACCAGGTGGAAATCCAGGCCGCGCCGGTGTTGCTGGCTGCGCCCGGCATCCAGTACCCCTGGGGATGGCGGTGGTTGTAGAGACGACCGAGCGGATCGATGATCGGTTCGGTTGTGGTGCCCTTGATGACCAGGGTGGTGCCGATCGTCGAGTTCCAGGCGCCGGGACACACGGCGCCAGATCCAACTTGCGAGGCGCACCCATCGGTCATGCCAAGCATGACGGGTGTGCCGAGCGGCATTCCCGTTTCCTCGGACGCGGCACGATCGACCGATCCGGCGAGCTGTCCTGATGTTCCGACCGTAGGGAGCTTGCTGGGATCGACATCGAACGCAAGGAAGACGTCGAGCGGCCATTCGTTGCGCATCAGATCGAAGCCGGATTTGAGCGCGGTGGTTTGATCGGTGAGTGTCCACTCCCCAGTGAGATGGCCGATCAGGAAGTCGGCGGGATGCCGCCAGGCATGGATGCGCCCCATCAGCTCAGGATGTAAACGCTGGAACCAAACGATCTTGGGCAGCCCCCAGGAGACGTTCGCTCCGAGCTGGGTAAAGGTTCGGTCGATCTCGCTCGCCACATCAGCGGAACGGCGGTCGCTGTACATGAGTGCGGGAGCGACCGGTTGCCAGTTTTCATCGAACGGGATCACGGTACCGGAGGTCGACGTGACCGAGATGCCTGCGATTTCCTGGCCCTGAGTTGGTTACTCAGGCGACGCAGCGAACTGGAAACCGCCTGCCACCAATCGTTCGGGAGCTGCTCCGGACCGGACCAGTCGCCGGCGAATCGTTCGGATTCCGAAGCGATCAGGTTTCCCGTGGGATCGTGCGCGACGACACGGGCACCCTGGGTGCCGACATCGATCCCGATGACGACCGGTGGGAGACTCATGCCGGGTTCGGCTGGGCGAGAAGCTGTTTCCGATAGCGTTCGGCGTCGAGATCGAGAATCGCGGCTGATTCGGCGGCACTGAGCACTTGCGGCGTACCGACACTGCGTGCCACCCAGAAGATCCGCGCGGCTTCTTCGATCACTTCAGTGCGATAGTAGGCCTCGCGCACCGCGCCGCCTACGGTCAACAAGCCGTGATTACGCATGAGCAGCGCGTTCATGGCCGGATCGCGAATCTCATGACGTACGGCAGCCGCCAGCTCTGGCGAGCAGGGAACGACGTAATCGAGTCGCGCCGATCGTCCCCGCAATAGCCACGAAGTCGGGAAACATGGGGGGAATCTCGCGGATCCCGGCGCTGATGACGCCGATGGTAATGGGTGGATGTGTGTGCACCACCGCGTTCACATCGGGCCGAACGCGGTAGATCTCCAGATGCATTTCGAACTCGGACGATGGTCGTGGCCCAGAGCGCTCGGTACGGCCCGACTCGATGTCCATTGGCACCCAGTCGTTTTGCTCGATCAGGTCGAGAGGATAGCCGCTGGGGGAGATCCAGATTCGCCCTCCATCGCGGACCGAAAGGTTGCCGCCCGGACCGGCAGCCAAGCCACGGTTCACAATGCGGGACGCAAATCCCGCGAGCTCGGCAGCGGCGTTATCCGGAATATTGGGAATCTCACTCATGCCGCACCTGCCAGTCCGAGCTGCTCGCAATAGGCCTCATAGGCGGCCTGCCAATGGCCGGCATCGACCGGTTCGAATGTTCGGATCGTGCGGTTATCCGCCACCAGGGCTGCTCCCTCTTCGATCGAGCCGATCTCGCCCACCGCTTGCAATTGCACCAGGATGTTGCCGATCGCGGTTGCTTCCGCGGGACCGGCCAGCACGGGTCGTCCAAGAGCGTTCGCCATAGCCTGGCAGAGTGACGCGTTCTTCGATCCGCCGCCAAGCACATGCAAACCGGGATAGCGCATGTTGGCGGCTGTTTCGATCGATTCGAGAACGTAGCGGCTTTTCATGGCGAGGCTATCGGTGATGCAACGCAAGATGGCTCCTGTGTCGTTGGGATCGAGCCCAGTCAGCGTACCGATCGCTGCGGGCAGATCGGGCGGATCGATCAAGCGGGCATCATCGGGATCGATAAACGCGCGCAAGGGGGTTGCTTCGTCCGTGAGACGAACCATTTCGACATGGTCGAAACCCGGGCCGCGCTTGCTCCAGGCCCTGCGGCATTGCTCTAGCAGCCAGAGACCCATGATGTTGCGCAGGAAGCGCCAGGTGCCCCCAACGCCACCCTCGTTGGCAACATTTGCGCGATAGGCGGATTCGGTGACGATCGGTTGGTCGACGATGGCGCCCAGCAACCCCCACGTTCCCAGACTCAGAAAGGCCTCGCCAGGTTTGCCGCCAGTGGCGATCATGGCCGACGCGGTGTCGTGCTCGGCAATGGCAACTGCAGCGATGCGCGGTACCCCCAACTCCTGCGCGATCGACTCGCGCAATAATCCTCCCGGCGATCCGGGAGGGATGATCGGCGCGAGCATATGCGTCGGAAGTCCAGCTTGGGCCATCAGTGCGGTATCCCAGTCGCTCGTTTCAATGGAGAGGCATTGCGACGTGGAGGCGATGGTGTACTCGTTCTGCTTTTCGCCGGTGAGGAAGAAGCGCAGCAGATCGGGTGTCATCAGCAGGGTGCGGGCGTTTTCCAGCATCCAGGGGCGCTCGTCCTGCAGGCGAATGAGTTGATCGAGCGTGTTGAACGGCAGGCTCTGGATCCCGGTACGGCGATAGAGCTCGGCGGAGGGAATACGCCGGCGCAGCTCGGCTTGCATGGGGCGGCTGCCCATGTCGCGATAGTGGTATGGATTGCCCAGGAGCTGGTCAGAGGCATCGAGCAGTCCGTAATCGAGCCCCCAGGTATCGATGCCGAAGGTCGTCAACGGATCGCTCGACTCGTGCGACGCCTTGCCAATGGCGTGTTTGATCTCATCGAGCAGATGCAGGACGTCCCAGTGAATCCGGTTGCCGATGCGCCCCGGTGTATTCGGAAAGCGATGCACTTCGCGAATCTCGAGCGCGCCATCGCGCAATGTGCCGAGCATGGCTCGTCCGCTGGTGGCGCCAAGATCGATTGCGAGGTGACTCACGCGGGTGTTCCTTCGGCGTCGATGATGGAATGCTCGGCAAAATCACTGCTCATTCGAAATCCCGCTGCCTGATCGGAAATTGACAAGGGAATAATGCCGAATTCTCACAGAGTTCGTCTGCGGCTCGTGCCGTACCGACATGATCACCGGCAACCGATTTTCGCAACGTTTGGCTACCCCCAGCAGGCTCAATTGTCAAGGCCATGGCTCGGGCAGCTACAGTGCGAATCGAAATCCAACCGGCTATCCTGCCTACCGAAACGATCCGTAGTCGAAGAAGAGGGGAAATGATGACAAATACGTTCGCCGTGAGTTGGAAACGGCTGGTTTTTGGTGCCGCCTTGCTCGGTGCCCTGTTGTTCGGCGTGGCCGGCCTCACCAGTGCCCAGGATTCGGGTACCCCGGCCGCCAGTCCCGTGGCAGCCGCTGTCCGTGACGTCCTGGTGGAATCGTCGCCCGCCGATGCCGGTGGCCAGGTGCTGCAGTTGGTGCGCTATGACATCCCTGCAGGTATCGTCCTGGCGGAGCACACCCATCCAGGCGTCCAGGAGGCCTACATCGAGTCGGGCATTCTCACCTATCACGTCATTACTGGCGGGAGCATTCCTGTCACCCGGGCCGATGGGTCAACCGAAGAACTGAACCCTGGTGATTCCACCGAGCTCCATCCCGGCGATACTGTTGTCGAGGTCCCTGGCGTCGTCCACTATGGCGAAAACCTGGGCACCGAGACAGTCGTCATCCTCGCCTCCACCCTGCTCGATCCGAACCAGCCGCCAGCGGTCGTCTACACGCCGGAAGCTTCACCGGTCGCATCGCCAGCCGCCTGATGCCAGCGACCTCCGCGTGACGGGGTTCCAGCTCACACAGAACCAGCGAGTCCACGCCGCGAGTCTTGTCGCGGCGTGGCTCCACATTCGGGTTAATCAACATCGTGCTCGGCGCCCACCGGTCCAACTCGTTCATCCGAGGTCTCAGGCCGTCCCGCTCGTCGACCGGCTCATCCTCGAAGGAAGGAATGCACTCAAACGTTCGGCAATCGACTTCCGCTGGTCCCGCGTATTCCCCGAGCTCACCGCGCGTGAAGCATCATTCGATATCCGGCGGCGCTCGAGTTCGATCATGCGAAGTGGCGCCAGTGACTGCTGCAGGGTGCGTTGTTTCGATCTCTCCGGGATACATGGCGTTCCTCCGTCAGTGAAAACGTCGCGTGCCGACTGCATCTCCATTCTTCTGCAGGAATCAGATGCTTCCCACGTTGAGACCTCACCGACTCCCCACCGACTTCGGACCAACTCGTCCGGAAGAGCCGCGCCGGTGCTACGATGGAGTCGATCCTGAAATCGCAGACTCGTGGGATCGGTGGTCATGGTTGCGCCGTCCTCGGATTTCGCCCCTACCTTGCGTGCCTATCGCCTAAAGGCCGGATTGAGCCAGGAAGCACTAGCCGAGCGATCGGGGATCAGCACACGGGCAATTAGTGATATGGAACGTGGCCTGCGGAAGCGGCCGTACCCTGACACAATCCGGCGGATCGCCGCCGCCTTAGATCTTTCGTCCGAAGATCGTGCCATCCTGTTCGGCATTCACCGGCCAGAGTCCGATAAGACCGCCGTCTTAGGCGAAGCTGGATTCCGGGTTCCGCTGGCGTTGCCCCCGCTACCCAAACCATTCGATTCGCTCGTCGGCAGGTCCGCCGAAATTTCCATGCTCGTGATCACCCTGGGAGAAGATCGCGCCCGACTCGTGACATTGGTGGGACCGGGAGGCGTGGGCAAGACCCGCCTTGGTCTCGAAGTTACGGCCAAGCTTGCTTCCCGCTTCGCGGATGGCGTGGCATTCGTCGATCTCGCACCACTTACGGAACCGGATCAGGTCGTAATGGCGCTGACCTCCATCATCGAACAAACCAGCAACCCCTCTGCACCCCCGCGTCAGGCCCTCGTCGCTGCCCTGCGTAACCGTGAGCTCTTGATCGTGCTCGACAACTTCGAACATCTGGTCGATGCAGCCACCCTGGTGTCGGATTTGCTTGCGACCTGCCCTCGGCTCACGATCCTGGCTACCAGCCGCGTTCCACTTAGGCTGCGCGGGGAGCGGCGTATACCGGTTGCTCCGCTCACAACCCCGAAGATCGCGGAAACCAGCGTCGACCGTATCCGGGAGAGCCCAGCCATTGAGCTCTTCAATCAACGTGCTCAACAAGTCGATCCCCTCTTTATGGTCGACAGCCAAAACGCCCTGATAGTTAGTGAGATCTGCCGCCGGCTCGACGGGTTGCCGCTTGCGATCGAGTTGGCGGCTTCGCGCGTGTCCACCTTACCGCCTGATGCGCTGATCGAGCGCTTACCCGAACTGGGCGGAGGCCCTCGCGACGCCCCGGCGCGGCAGCAAACACTGCGGAATACGATCGCCTGGAGTTATGACTTGCTGCCTCCGGCTGAACAGAGCGTTTTCCGCCGGCTCGCAATATTCTCCGGAGGTTTTAGCCTCGATGCCGCGTTGGCGGTCGCGGACGAAGGAGCAGGCGATACGCTGGAAATCGTTGCGCGCCTGGCCGAAGCGAGCTTGTTGACAACGATTCGGCCAAGCTCTGGCGAACTCCGTTATGCCATGTTCGAGACGATTCAGCGCTTCGCCACCGAACGACTCAACGACACCTCGGAGCTCACGGCGATCCAACAACGACATGCCGATTGGGTCGGTGATTTTATGGAGCGCGCGGGATCGCCGTCGATTCCGTTTCAGGACACGGGGTTATGGATCGAGCGATTCGACCGCGAAGTTCCAAACATTCGATCCGCCATGCAGTTGTTGATCGAGCAGGGTTCATGCGACCAAGTGTTCCATCTTGTGGCAGTCTCCTCTGATTACTGGTCATACCGCCCGGACGGTCGCGAGATCCAGAGGTGGCTGGAAGAAACGCTTCCTTGTCTCCAGTTACCACCTGATGAAGACAAGGTCACCGCACTTGCCCTTCTTACGATGGCATACGCGTATTATGGCAATCGCCAGCAGGCGACTGCGATCTCTCCGCTCCTCGAGACATGGAGTGCGATGGTCGGAACCCCCTATGCCCACGGGATCGCCTGGTATGGCCGAGGGCTTGCGGCCGAATTCAGCGGCGATCTTCCCGGCTCGGTGGCCTATCACGAACAGGCACTCGCCTGGTTCCGCCAGACAGAGCGAGTCTCGAAGATCCTCTTTAGCACCGTCGAGCTGGGCAATGCGCTGCTTATCGCCGGGGAAGTAGAACGAGCGGTCGAGATCCTGAATGGGGGCATCGAGCTCAGCCGGGACGTTGGAGCGGAGGTCGAGCTTGCGAGCGGGCTTCTCTTCGAGGATTCGCCGCGCTGGCCCAATCCGATCTGGAGCGGGCGGTTCGTGATTTGTCCAAGCCCTCGAGCGCTGTGAGCGCCTCCGGATGTATCGGTTCGTCCTCGCGGCGCTTGCCGGTATCGCGGGCGTCTGCGCCAGAACACGTCATCTCGAAGATGCTGCTCGCATCCTTGGGTTTGTCCAGGCAGCCGTAGATTCGAGCGGTCTCGTCCATATCGTCGACGAAACGCAGGTCGATCTGATTGTCGGCCATACCCAGGCGCTCCTTGGCGCAGAACTCTTTGCAGCCCTTGGCCGCGAAGGCGAGGAACTTAGCTATGACACCATCGTTGCTCTGACTCGCTCCATCGCTGAACAGGTCACTGAGAAAGTTTGACTGGATCGAGGCAAACAACGGAATGGCGCAGGGATGGCTCCTGCAAGGTCGGCCCGAGGCCTCTGCCGCGGCCCGCACCTTCCCGGATGGCTCGTGCCCATGTATGCGTACCGATCCCCGACTGGCTATCCTGCTGAAACGGATTGCACCCAAGAGGGAGCAACGAATAAAAGCCCCCCTCGTGTCCGGAATCCTCAATATCACCAGCACCCAGGTCATGTAGCTCGTCCGCTTCGACATCCCCACCGGCATCGTGCTGCGCGAGCACATCCATCCAGGCATCCAGCTGGGGCTCCAGATCGAATCCGGCGCCTTCGCCAACCCACCCTACGCCGCCGCGTTGGTCGCTGGCATGACGCGGATCTCCCACTCCGTCCCCCTGGACCGAATCCGTTGGAATCGAGCCGACGATTTTCACAACTTCAACATATTGACAGTCATCTATATATGGGTGTAGCATCTGCTCATGAGCACGAAGTCGCGCCCAGCAGAATGTTGTACAAGCCCACTTATTCCGGTTCCCCTATCTGAGAACGCGGAAGATAAGTTGATCGGTGGGCTCAAGGCACTGGCCGATCCGACCCGGCTGGCGATCTTCCGTTTGATCGCCGCTCAGGACCAGCCGATCTGCGTGTGCGACATCGTTGCTCGATTCGAGGTCAGCCAGCCAACCATTTCGCATCATCTCAAAGTGCTGCGGAATGCTGAGCTGATCACGGTGTCCAGACGCGGTGTCTGGGCGTATTACGCGGCCGATCAACGCGGCGTTGCGGCATTACGGAGTCTCTTCGGCCAAGTGGCTCCCGCGGTGTCGTCCGCCGCTTGATCACTTTTTTAAAGCAGATATAGACGCCGGTCTATATAGATGAAGACGAGGAGTACCAATATGTCGACGAGCACCAAGCCAGTCATCGAAGTACGCGAAGTCGTTCGCGAAAAATATGCGGATATCGCCCGCACGGTCAATTCCGGAGGAGGCTCCTGTTGCGAGCCTTCCTGCTGTAGCAACCCATCGATCGATCCCGTCACATCCAATCTCTATTCCGATACGGAAACGGCGGAAATTCCCGCCGATGCGCTGGCCGCATCGCTTGGCTGCGGCAACCCAACCGCCCTGGCCGAGCTGCATGCGGGCGAAGTCGTGCTCGATCTTGGATCAGGCGGCGGCATCGACGTGCTCCTGTCGGCCCGGCGGGTCGGTCCCACTGGCTACGCGTATGGGCTGGACATGACCGATGAGATGCTGGAGCTTGCGAACCGCAATAAGGCAGCTGCCGGCGCCGAAAACGTCGAGTTCCTCAAGGGCACGATCGAGCAGATTCCGTTGCCGGATGATCGTGTCGATGTCATCATTTCGAATTGCGTGATCAATCTGTCCTCGGACAAGGGACAGGTGTTGCGTGAAGCTTTCCGCGTTCTCAAGCCGGGCGGCCGATTTGCGGTTTCAGACGTGGTCGCCCAAGGTGAGCTTCCCGCGGATCTGCGGGAAGACATGCAAGCCTGGGTCGGCTGCGTGGCCGGCGCGCTGGAGGAGCAGGAGTATCGCCGGCTGCTTTCCGATGCTGGTTTCCATGAGATCGATATCGAGGTGACCCGCGTCTACGATCCACGCGAGCTGGCCGACAGCCTGCGCGGTGATGAGGCCTCATGCTGCGGACCTACTGGCAATTGGGACGAATCGGCCTATGCCAGCTACGCCGCATCAGGCGGCCAGCTCATCAGCGGCTTTGTCCGGGCCACCAAACCATAATCAGACTTCGGCTCGCATTTCATGCGAAACCTAGGACGAATGTGCACGTAAATCCCGGTACTGCATGACTGTTGCAACACACATCGACCAGCCGGATTCGGATCCGGCTGGTCGCCTTTCGACAATCGACCGGTTCCTTCCCCTCTGGATCCTGCTCGCCATGGCCCTGGGAATCGCGATCGGCAAGCTCTTCCCGGGCTTCGGCGATCAGCTGGATCGCGTCACGCTGACTGGCGTGTCGCTCCCGCTGGCGCTCGGCTTGCTCTGGATGATGTATCCGGTGCTGGCCAAAGTGAGGTTCGAGACGCTCGGGCGCTTCCAGGACGGCGGCGAGCTGTTCGGTCTCTCGATGGTCTTGAACTGGGTCGTCGGTCCCCTGCTGATGTTCGGCCTGGCCTGGATCTTCTTGCCGGACGAGCCCCGCTACCGCAACGGACTGATCCTGATCGGCCTGGCGCGCTGTATCGCGATGGTGCTGATCTGGAACTCGCTTGCCTGTGGCGACGGCGATGTCGCGGCGGTGCTGGTGGCGATCAACTCGGTGTTCCAGATCGTGATGTACTCGGTGCTCGGCTGGCTCTTTCTGACCGAGATTCCCGGGTTGGTTTGGCGCGGACACGACGACGATCGACGTCTCCATGGGGAGATCGCCAGGAATGTGCTGATCTTCCTGGGCATCCCGTTATTGGCCGCGATCGTGACGCGCTATCGTCCTGGTTCGCCAGAAGGGTCAGGAGTGGTACGAGCAACCGTTATCTCCCGAAAATCGGCCCGACCGCATTGCTCGGATTGCTGTACACCATCGTCATTATGTTCGCGATGCAGGGCGATCACTACTGGACAACCCGTTCGATGTGCTGCGGATCGCGCTGCCGCTGGTGATCTATTTCCTGGTGATGTTCTTCGTCGCGTTCTTCAGCGCACGGCGCATCGGTCTCGACTATGAAGAAACTGCGGCTGTGTCCTTTACCGCCGCCGGCAACAACTTCGAGCTCGCGATCGCGGTTGCCATTGGCGTCTTCGGCATCACCTCGGGCGAAGCGCTGGCCGGTGTCGTTGGTCCCTTGATCGAAGTGCCGGTGCTCATCGCGCTCGTGTATGTCTCGCTTTGGCTACGGCGCCGCTACTTTCCCGAAGACCCTCGCGCATCCAAGCGAACCCAACAATCCGCATCACCTGGCGTGACTATCTGATCGACCTGGAAAGTGACCATGACCACCGTTTCACGCAACGGCAAACCGAAGCGATCGATGCAATCGATATCCATCGAGCGGCAATATCGCAACGTGATTCGTCTCTTCCTTGCCGGAGAGCTGCCGAACTTCGTCCATACACGGCATGTCGATGTCGCGAACATCCTGCATAACCTGCCGTTCGGGCGCGAGCTGATGCATCTCGGTTTGCAGACGATGGCCTATCGCAAACTTCGTCCCGGACAAGTACAGTGCTGAGATCACCGATTTCTACTGGGACAAGCTCGATGGCACCTTGCCCGATCCCGAGCAGTTCGCCGATCTTCCGGGCGGGGCGGCTGGCGAGCCATGCAATTCGATCACCGAACGAAGGTCATGACCGAGCCAACGCGGGTCCTCTTCCTGTGCACACACAACAGCGCTCGTTCTCAAATGGCAGAGGGATTGCTGCGCGCACACGGAGGTGGCCAGCTTCGCCGCGTTACAGTGCCGGCACCGAAGCCACCCGCGTGCGACCGGAAGCGATTGTCGTCATGCGCGAGAGCGGTATCGATATCTCCGGGCAATCGAGCAAAACCCTCAACGGCTATCTCGACCAGCCGTTCGATCTCGTCATTACCGTCTGCGATACCGCAGCAGACTCTTGCCCCATGTTTCTGGGCGCAAAACAGCGTCTGCATTGGAGCTTTCCCGACCCCTCCGTTGTGGAAGGGTCGGAAGCTCAGCGGCTTGATGCATTTCGGACCGTACGCGACGCGATTCGAGATCGCATCGAATCCAACCTCGTGCTCTCGGTGAGCTCCTGAAGGAGGAGCTCTAGCAGCGGGGATCCCATGGGCTACAACCCATCACCGAATCGATGAAGAAGGCTGGACGGGCCGAATTCCGCCGGATAGTTGTCCGGACCGAGTGGATCGGTTGGGAAGCCGTAGCCGGTGGTTTCCAACAGGTCGACGTCCAGGATTTTGGTGATGTACGTCAATGTGCCGGCGTCCGCATCGTACGCGGGCTGGGTCAGCTCCAGAATGACCACATCGGCGCCTTCTTCGGTACCGATGACGAGGGCTGCATTGGGTGGATCGTCGGACGAAAAGTCGAGCGTCTCGAGAAACTTCTGGGTCGACATCGCTCCGGCAATACGCTCCGGTCGGTCGGAAAAGAAGACAGTCTGAGCCGGAGCGCCCTGCAGGGTCAGCATCCAGCTTTGCACCCCATCGGTCGCCTGATCGAGGATGCCGGAGGTGAAGCCGGATTGCACGAAGAGGAAGGTCGCCTCGCCATCCTCCATGGGAACCGGTGAGGCCTCCTGCACGGGAACCGGCGACGCATCCTGAGCGCCAGCGCGCGCGGCCAGAGCCGTTCCGCCAAGACTTGCCAATGCGGCAGCGGCAAGTACGCTGCGTCGAGAATGGGCTGAGTTCGGTGACGACGCGTTCTCGGGCATGCTGAACTCCTTCTCAGAGACGAAAAAGGCGGCGCACTGCTGCGCCGCCCGGAATGATAGTTCGGTCTAGTCTGCGGCGATGGTGCTCAGTTTCACCGGATATTCGTGCGCCGCGCGGCCTACATTCCCTTCGAAGTCATAGGTCGTTTTGAAGCGTTCGTGTTCGCCGGTCGCATGCTGTTCGGTGCGCGCCAGCAGCTCGGCGCGTTGTTCGGCGGTAAACGGTTCGAAATTGCGCGCGATCTCCAGGTTCTGGTTCATCACCTCGATGCTGTCCATCCCGGAGACCACCGTTGCCACCGGCAGGCTCATGGCATAGCCAAGCGCCTCCGCCGGGGTCACCTTCGCGTCGATCTTGAAGACATCGCCCGAGGCGAACGACTTCATCCCGAGGATTGCAATCCCCTGCTCCTGGCAGATGGGGACAATCTCCTGCTCGAAACTCTTGTAATGCGCGTCGAGCACGTTGAGCGGCATCTGCACGGCATCGAACGGGAATCCCTGCGAGAGCATCCGTTTGTGAATGTTGGGATCCTTGTGTCCGGTGAAGCCGATGTAGCGCACCAGCCCCTGTTCCTTTGCCTTCAGCAGCGCCTCGGCCGAGCCACCCGGCGCGAAGATCCAGTCGACATCGTCATCCCAGACGACCTCGTGGAGCTGCCAGAGATCGAGATAGTCGGTCTGCAAGCGGCGCAGGCTGTCTTCCAGCTTCCACATGGAGTGGTTCGCCTTGCGATCGTGGGCGCAGTCCTTGGTCATCAGGAAGGCCTTCTGCCGATAGCCATCCATTGCCAGCGCTTTGCCCATACGACGTTCCGACTCGCCGTCGTTGTACTCCCAGGCGTTATCCATAAACGTCGCGCCGGCATCGATGCTCTCGTGCATGATGCGGATCGCCGTCTCCTCGGAGCATTTCGGCTGCGCCAGATGCGCCCCGCCCACGCAGAGCAGGCTGACCTGCTCGTCATGCTTGCCAAATTGTCGTGTGGGAATCGAACCCGCCATGGAATCATCCTCCTCGTCGCCAGCCATCGTGAATCTGTCTCTGCACCATACCCCCACTGGACACTCATGTGCAATTCCGGCGAACGAGCAGGTTGCGATTTCTCTCGGCATACTACCGAACAATCGAGCCGCACCGGACGCACGTCGTACTGACCATGCAGGGAGCACAGACCACACCATGCAGCCAACGCCGCAAACCTGGAAACATCGGATCAAGGACTGGGCAATCGTTACCGGTCTCGTGGTCCTCTGTCTCGTCTTCGGGGTTGTTGTCTGGTTCAATCAGGAGACAGACCCGGTGCAACCGGGGGCGTTCTACACTCCGCCCAATCCCCTGGTCGCCGGCGCACCGGGTGACGTGATCCGCACCGAAGAAATTACCCGCGACCTTCCCACCGGCGCCAAAGCCTGGCGGGTGCTCTACCTCTCGAACGATCTGAACGATCAACCGATCGCTGTTTCAGGCCTGGTCATAGTTCCCACGGCCGCGTCAGAGACCCCGCGGCAGATCCTGGCTATCGCCCGGGGCACGCAGGGGATCTACCCCTATTGCGCCACCAGCCAGCTCCCCGACGCGCTCAGCAACCTCTACCTGTTGCAAACCATGATCGACCAGGGCTTCGTGGTGACCGTCACCGACTATCCCGGTATCGGCACCCCCGGTATCAGCCCCTACCTCGTCGGGAAGGTGGAAGGGCAAACCGTGCTCGATTCCGTGCGCGCCGCCCGCAATCTGGTCCCGGATGCCGGAACCGATTTCGCGATCATCGGCGCGTCCCAGGGCGGCCACTCCGCCATGTTCGCGTCCCAGATGGTGTCCGACTACTCCCCGGAGCTTACCCTGAAGGGAACGGTCACCCAGGCGGGCGCGTTCGACCTGGCGGGCATTCTCGAAGCGCGGAGTCAGGACCGCGTTGGTGGCATTCTCTTTCCCTTTGTCTTCTATGCCTGGAGCGACGCCTACGATATTTCGCTCGACGGGGTCATCGAGCCCGATTACGTCGAGGAATCGGAACGGCTTGCCAAGACCTGCATCACCCAGCCACTGGCCTATCTCAAGATCCGCAATATCCCAAATGGCGGTGATCTACTGGCTATCGACCCTACCACCACCGAACCGTGGAGCGGTCTGATCGAGGAAAACACCCCGACCGGTCCGGTGTCCACGCCCCTCTTGCTGGTCCACGGCACCGCCGACGAAGTGATCCCCTTCCAGGGCAGTGTCGACGAAGCCGCGCGCCGCTGCTCCGAGGGGGAAGATGTCACCTTCCTGCAATACCTGGAAACGCCGCATGATGCGGAAACCCAATCGGAGCTGACGGTGCTCGGCTGGGTGGTCGACCGCTTTGCCGATGCGCCCTCCACCTCCAATTGCGCCAATCGCCCACCGCCCGGCTTGACGAGCGCGCTTGCGGCATCAGCAAATCTTTAGGTTCCACTTTTAGAATCGGCTGGAACGTTCGTAGCTCATCACGTTCCATGCAAGCCGATGCACGATACCGAACATGCAACGTTACCCAACAGCGCTCCCTGGAATGGCCGCCGGTCATGCGTCTGGGGTGTCGGTCTGTTGCTGGGGTTGGCCGTTCTGTTCGCGGCCACGCTTTGGCTGAGCCGGGAACCGACCGCAGTACAGCCCGTGCATATCGTCACGCTCCGCCCCGTGCTGGACAACCCCAGAACCTCCCTCGAGGTGGTTCCCTACCAGCATGAGATCGAACCGTCCCAACCCGATTGCCCCGCCTCGATCCCGGTCGGGGGGATCTGCTTCATCATCGGCACCGGGAACCCCGCTCCTGCGCCCATGACCTTCACCTAGCCGTCTGCCTCACCTACCGAAACGATTACACTTTCAGCAGTTGGACCACCATCGCACCCGTCCAACCTGATTGCATGCTATGTCAACGCTTCTCCGCCTGTTCACCCTGTTCACGATCGCCGCTGCCGGCTTTGCGCTGCCGATGACCTGTGCGCAAGGCAGCTCGGCGGCCGCCCCGGTGACCCCGGAGATTGCAGCGGTGCAACAGATCGATCCCGTCGTTGGCCATCAGGCCGAGACTACCGGCAACGACCTCGCGCCGAAATCGATCACCCAGCATCTTTTCGATACGCTACCGCTCGACTGCGGTGATGGAGCGACACCGCGCGTCGCCGAACAACCCGCTCTGTTCGATACGCAACCGTTCGTTCCCGGGTATCTCGTTTCCAGTCTCCGCCTGGGCGAGGAAGCTCCTGATTTCGTTGCTCCACCTCCCGCGATGATCCCATCCGAAAGTCGCGCCGGCCCACCGGACCCGCCTCCTCCTCAATCCATCGACTGATCGCGGAGCCTCCGTGGAATGGCTGTAGCCATCCGTGGTCGCCGCGCGATCGAGCTCAGGCACCGCTCCCCTGGAGTGGTATCGCGCTGTCCAGCATTCGATGGAGAAACAATTCAATGGAAGCACCGTCCGACAACACCAACACGAAGAACACCAAACCGAAACGCAAAACCCGCGCCCAGGTCCGGGCCGAAACCGAACGCGCCCGCAAGCGACGGATCGCGCTCATCGCCGGGGCAGTCGTCATTGCCGTGCTGGTCGCCGGCGGATTGATCTGGAGCAACCGCGATTCGAGCGATCTGCCCACCTTGCAGGTTGCCGATGCCGCTGAGCTGTCCGGAATCCCGACCGACGGCCGCGTGATCGGCGATCCCAACGCGACCGTGCATCTGATCGAATATGGCGACTATCAATGCCCCGCCTGCGCATCGTTCGCCACGCAGGCGTTCCCCGAGCTCCTTTCCGGCTATATCGCTCCCGGGAAGGTCAGCTTCGAATTCCGCGATCTCGCGTTTCTGGGAGACGATTCGGTCACGGCCGCACAAGCCGCGGCCTGTGCGATCCCGCAGGATGGCTTCTGGCTCTACCACGACACCATTTACGACAACCACTATGGAGAGAATCTGGGAAACCTGAGCAAATCACGCTTGCTGGACATGGCCGAGCTCTCCGGGCTCGATCGTGACCAGATCGCCTCCTGTCTCGATGACGGCACCACCGCCGCCGAGGTGCAGGCCATGCATCAGGAAGCCACCCAGCTTGGTGTCGCCAGCACACCATCGTTCGTCTTGAATGGCGAGCTCATCCAGTGGCAGGGATGGGACGCCATGAAGCAAAGTCTCGATGCAGCCCTCGCGAACCAATAGCCGCCTGACCGCGATCTCGCTCGCGCTTGCGCTGATCGGGATCGCGGTCTCCGCCTATCTCACCCTGGTGCACTACCGGGACGATCTGCTCGTCTGCGCGGTCGGCGGGTGTCATACCGTGCAAAAAAGCCCCTACGCCGAGCTGGCAGGCATTCCGGTCGCGCTGCTGGGACTCGGGATGTTCGTCGTGGTGACGGTCCTCTTCCTCATGCGCCGGGCACGACCTGCCTGGGCGGACACCATCACGCTGGTCACCTTCGGAATGGTCCTGGCCGGAGCCGTCTTCGCGATCTACCTCACCTATCTGGAGCTCTTCGTCATCCACGCCGTCTGCCAGTGGTGCGTGCTGACCGCCATCGTCATCTGGCTTTTGACGCTGATCGAGGGAACGCTGGCCTGGCGTTCCCTCCAGCCGTCATCGGAGCTGGACGACGAAGACGAGCTCGAGCCTGCCTCCTGACAGATTCCGTCAATGCATTCGACCGGTCGTAGCATTACGGGAGCGACGCGGAAGCGTCTCGCATGGAGGTAAATCGCGATGACACCGATCGAAAAGCGCGACGATGTGAACCCCGAAACGGGCGAGCACAAATACGGCGACGTGCAATTCGCCGATCCCACCAACAACAAGTACCCCATCGACACCGAAGAGCACGTCCGGTCCGCGTGGAGCTACATCCACCAGAAGGACAATGCCGCCGAGTACGACAAAAAGGATCTGGAAACGATCAAGAACCGGATCAAAAAAGCCGGCGAGAAATACGGGATCGACTTCGAAGCGAAGTAGCGGCTCCTCGAACCTCCGCTGGCTACCCCAAAACCCCCGGCATGCGTAGGGGCGGACCCCTGTGGCCGCCCTGGCTTCCCTTGTACCCGTGCATGGGCAAAACACCCGTTCCTCGACGCCTTCCGTCAACCCGACTGGAGCCGCAGCGGAAGGATCTCTCGCTCGCATACAGCCAGGGTCAGCCCCCCACCGCCAGTCCGGGATTTCTCGGCGTCATCCGCTTCAGCGTCGGCTGCAACCGCTCTCGCGTGGAGCGTGGGTTTGCGCTATTGTTCCGCCGATCGTGCAACAGAAACCTCGGGAAATCTCTGCATTCCATATTCATTTTCGGTAGGAGGTATGCACCATGGATGATCGACGGTTCGATATGCTTGCCCGCGAGCTCGGACGGCGTAACCGGCGCGGTTTTCTGAAAGCAATGCTCGGCATCGGCGGTGTCGCCGTGAGCGGCACGCTGGTAGTCACCGATGCCGCCGCCGCACGGCGCGGATTCAGTGGCCCAACCTTCCCAACTCCACCACCACCCCCACCCCCGCCGTCTTGCACCTCCGCCAGTCCCAACTGGTGCAGCGATTCAGAAACGTGCTGCTCCGAAGGGGAGTTTTGCAGTCCCTATGGATGCTGCACCATACGGCGACATCCAGTGTCTTCTCTAAAAGTTCACGCGGCGGATTGACAAAAGCGATCAGACCGGGGTATTCCCCGGTCTGACAGAACGAACCCCCTCTTGGGGCAGGGCGATCGCGTGGCCCGGGCGCGCAACCTGGCTGCGGAGCGGGTGATTCGGCGGATCGTCATGCTGAGCGCAGCGAAGAACCGCTCTCCGTCGGCTTCCCACGAAGACCCTGCACATCCCCAGCAATCAACGCTATTGTGCTCGTAGCGCCGCCATTCATGGCGGTTTTCACGCATGAGAGCCGCTTCGATGCTGGCACGCTGCTCCGATAGGGCTCGCACCATGCATCAACGTTGCTTCTCGCTCCTCTACCCTGTTTGACGCCCCCACCATTCCCCCACATACTCACGCGACCGACAACATCCGAGCTATCCGCCCGCGGAGCCGCCCACTCATGGCAACCGAATTCAAAGACATCGAATCCCGCCTCTGGAAGGTGGCCGACAGCCTGCGCGCCAACTCCGGCCTCAAGGCGTCCGAATACTCCACCCCCGTCCTCGGCCTCATCTTCCTCAAATACGCCGACCAGCGCTTCCACGAAGCCAGAGCAATCTCGTAGCCTACAATCCAACCCCGACTACCAACCCCACCCCCACTGTCATGCTGAGCGAACGCGAAGCATTTCTCTTCGTCGGTGCAACCAGCTGCGATTTCTGACGCCCTGTTCTGCTTCGGTGCCAGTTTTAACGGCAGAGGGATGCACGCCGGGGCGGAGCAGGGACATTTCATTCTCCTTGCAGTCGACGACACAAAAACTATGGAAGTTCTTGCAAGTCCTCCGGCGTTCTGTGCTCAAGAGAGAAGCCCAGTCTCTTGAGCGGGACCCCGGCAACGAATCTCGAGACGGTCAGGGACTGGTGAGGATATGGCGTTGCAGAGATGCCGGACCACTCTATCAAACTCGACAGCGGTCCGGCCACCCCCGGTCCGTCCCTGCATCTCATATCATGACAAGATCAACGAGCTTCAAAAGAGGATTTGCAATGGCCAAGTCTATTTCGGAAGTTCATCCTTCTAGTAGCGAGTCTGCCAAAACGCCGTGGAGGGCAATTGGTGCCCTCTTCGTGGTTGCGATCTTAATGCTGGCCGCAGCGGTGGCAGTTGGCAGGGCTTGGGGGCAAGGGGGCCAAACGGTGGTGTCGGTGGCTCCTCAGGCGCAGGAGTCGGGTTTACTCGCAGCTCAGTTAGCGGAGATGCAACGTTCAGAAGACCGGTTACTGGCCGTAATTCTCGCGATGATGGGGATCGCTGCCACCGTTCTAGTGGCATTTACAGCGGTCGCACTCTATGTTTCAGATCGTCAGTACCAGCGCGACAAAGATGCAATAGAGCTTTCTGTGCGTGACGAAACCAAAAGTCTGCTTTCGGAACAGTCCTCGAAGGAGTTGGACCTTCGAACGGAAATGCTCGCCTGGTAAAACTAGAAGTGGAATCGGGACGAGCGGACTCACGTGTATTAGGGCAGCAGGTCCTTGAGCTAACTCGAAAATCCGATGAACTCAATACGATCCGGATCGAAAGCTTGTCAGAATCGGTGAAACTCCATGACAAGCTCCACTTGGGACTACAGTCTCAATACCTCAGGCTCGAAGGAGCACTTGCGCGGCAAAGGGGCGATACGGCTAAGGTTCTTGATGTTTTCGCGCAACTGCTAGGATGGCGACAGATGGCTCCGGCAGAGATTCTGACAGACCTCAGCGACCTGAATGCCATTACTTTAGAGTTGCAGACTGCAACACGCAACAACGTCGATGTGCCTGACGTGACACTAACCCGACTTCGTGATCGACTCACCTCGCCGGAAACACCTAATCGCTGGACGTCCTATTCTCTGGCCATCGACGGAGTCCTTGCGGCCATGAACGACTACGAAACAAAGGTGGCTCCTTACTACGCAGAAGTACGCCATCAAGCGCAGTCATCTTAAAGGATCCGCCTTCAGCGTCCGCTCAACTTCGGTAGCGACTCGGGATTCGTTTAGCGACCTTATAGCAATGACTTTGCCGGGGCCGTTCGCTGGCTATCTGGTAGACGCCCCGCTCTGGGCGCGCCTTGGGCACCAAGTATGAACGCCGGTAGCCAACAGCCGCCGGCGTTTTGCAATTCGTTTAGGATTCCCTAATCAGGAGTCAGTGGTTCCGGCTCATCGACAGGTCCAAGCGATACACCTGATAAGTACTCTTCGAGATCCACATTGCCCACGAAATTCATGATCGCCCGGGTAAACTCATAGTACTCGCTTTGTACCGCGTCCCATCTACCCTCTTTATCAGCATCACTGGCGACGAAAAGCAGCTCAGCAACTTGATCGCGACCAATACCCTCGCCATTTCTCATCCCGTTGATCTCTCGCGCGCTGGTTAGTAACATGCGAACGTCCTTTGCAACATCTGGAGCACCAGAGATCCTCGAAAGGATCGATTCGCGCAGCTGCTTGAATTCGCTACGCGCGAGCTCTTCCCTTTTTGAATCTGTCGGGGATGCATACTGAATACGTGCTTCAATCAGATCCAGGCGTCGATTCATTGCATCGAGCCCCTGACGCGCCGTGTTCTCTGCCGTTTCCCTCCCTTCTCGCTCAGACGCTAGAGTTGCATTCAACTCCTCGTTAACATCTCGATTGCGGCGGTCGAAGAGGTACGATGCAAGTGCAAGCACGACGGTGACCATGGTGGCGCCGATCCCAAAAACGGCAACCATTGCGTTGACTAGTTGGTCTTGGGAGCGGACCAACTGCTCAACTTGTGCTTGGATCGCAGCAGACTCAGTGGTGGGCGCTCCCTGGATGGTCACAGTACTCGAGCCTATGGTTCCACGCGCAAAGAAATAGACGGTTGTAGCCATCAGCATGAGACAGATGAAGAAAAGGACAATCGTTACCCAAGACGCCTCTGCAGGTCGCTTGAGCACGCGGTTTTGTTCAATCGCGGCATTGTCACCAGTTATTGCTGTCACTCATCCCACCTCCTCCCCGCACCCCTCGTTTTCAACGACACCCAGGAAGAACGCCACGTAAAAGGCCTCCTGAAACCCAGCCGCCGCATACATGCCTTGCGATACCTTGTTGTAGCTCTCCGCATAGACGCGAATCGCCTCGGCTCCCCGTTCAATGGCGCGTTTCATCGCAGCAAGCAGTATTGCCTGGCCAAGGCCGAGTTGCTGATACGGTGCGGACACCCCAGCGGTTCGATCCGGCCGATTCACTGTTCGTCGATCGCTGTCCCCAACCAGAAAATGCAAAATCCCGCGATCGTTCAATCGGGGGCAGTGCGATCAGATCGAGCTCCGGCAGCTTGTGCGGAGCGTTCAGCATAGCCCGGCGCCAGTCCTCCGTCATGCTGGTCGTGCCGAACGCACCCTGATGCACCTGAACATATACGTCCCACCTCGACCGCACCATCCACCGGGCGAGTGACGACGAATGAAACCTGATGCTGGGATTTCCTTGCATTATACCGACCCAATACCCTCCGTCAATGAGAATGCTTGCCTCAATAATTGTTTCCGTTGGGAGGAATGACATGCACTGGAAGATCGAATCACGCCCCTTGGCCTTGGACTTCCAGAAGTTTCCACCGAAACCACTTGACAATGAAGAACATATGTTCTAATATTGATAAGCGGCACGTTTGGCAACGAGCGCGGGCCTGGGCAGCAGATCATCGTGCCCGGGCTGGTTACCCGTCATCCACACCCGGTGCTGGATCCCGGCTCTGCAGAGCGTCACGGTCGATCCCACCGCCTAATCGCTTACCACCTATGGCTTTTCCTATTTCCATTCTCCTGCTTCCAGGCTGCGTCAAGGACGTTCGGCACCACGCCGCTGGTCATTCTGTTCAGGCGCATTCCCCTCACGGTGTAGTAAATTCATGCCCACACGCGGAACAATCGCCGGGGCTGGCTCGGCGAAAAACAGAGTAGGAGAGTGAGCGCACCATGTGTTCCCCTGAAGTTTTGGCGAAGGTTCAGCAGGAGATCAGCCGGCGTCGCATGCTCGGCGTCGCGGGCATTGCCGTTGGCGGCGCGATGTTGCAATCGCGGCAGGGCACGGGCGCGCAGGACGCGACCCCCGCTGCCTCGCCCGAGGCGGTTTCCGCCGTTCCAGAAGCCCCGGTCCATCTGCCCTCGGGGTTTACCACCGTGCTCGATCTGACGTATACCGCCACACCGGATTTCCCGCTCTATCCCGGAACGCCGCCTTTCACGATCGAGAACATCGCAACCGTAGCCAACGATGGGTACTACTCGAACAACCTCTCACACAATGAGCACACCGCCACCCATATGGACGCGCCAGCTCATTTCATCGGTGATGGCTGGACAGCAGATCTGATCCCGGTGCAACAGCTGATCGCCCCGCTGGTCGTTATCGACATCTCGGAACGCGCCGCCACCGATGCGGACGCCGCCGTCACCGTCGACGACATTACCGCCTGGGAGGCAGCCAACGGTCCGTTGCCCGAGGGCGCATTTGTCGCCATGTATTCCGGGTGGTCCTCCCGCCTGGCCGATCCCGAGACCTATATCAATCTCGATGCCGAAGGCGTGCAGCACTATCCAGGATTCAGCCCGGAAGCATCGGCCTTCCTGGTCTCGGAGCGCACCATCTCCGGTGCGGGTGTCGACACCCTCAGCCTCGATCCCGGAAACTCCGTGCCGTTCGATTCTCATGTCAACTTCCTGGGCGCCAGTAAGTACGGCGTCGAGAATCTGGCCAATCTGGAGCAGGTGCCAACCACTGGCGCGTACATCTTCGCTGGCGGGCCCAAGACCCTCGATGCATCGGGCGGCTGGGTGCGTGCCATCGCGGTCTGGTAGACGATGCTCAGCTCACGCTCCGAGCGCGCCAGGCACAGGCCCGGCGCGCTCGGTTCCGCTTGTTCGAAACGATTGACGGTACGGTAAAGTGCCGAAAGCTGAACTTCGCTTACGAACAGGATGAATGCGTGGAACGAATCGATGCCTATCTTGCCGCCAAACGACGTGGTGTCGACTGGCTCTTGAACCAGCTCCATCCCGACGGCTCCATCGGCCCGGTCGAGGTCGGGTTCAACTACTATCGCGTTCCCTGGGCGTTCATCATTTCCGGCGAAACCCGCCATGCCGTTCGGCTCTGCGACTGGGTGCGCCGCAATCAGTTCGCCGGGAACGGCGATTTCACCGGCGTCTCACCTCGCGGGCTGGAAGCCTATGCCTACGAGAACGCGGTCTTCATTCTCGGCGCGCAAATGGGACGCGAGTTCGATCTCGCCTATCGCGGATACGCGCGCTTGCTCGCTCATTTCGATCCGGTCTCGGGCGGTTTTCGGCATTTCCCGGAAGGCTCCGGAATTCCCGCCGACGAGAATATTCCCACCGTCGCGCAATGCGGCAAGACCGCCCTCATGATGGGAGATCTGGCCACCGCGGAGCGTGTCGGCGAATGGTTCCAGCGTCTCTGGGATGCGCAACCCGCGCTCCCTGACTACCTTTACTACGTCTGGTCGGCCGATACGCAATCGTTGGTCACCGAATTTCCCGCAGAACGCGCCACCAGTTACCTCGTCGATGCCCAGGGCGAAAAGCAGCGTTTCACCTGCGGCGGGATCGCGGCGGCCTTTCTGGTGCGGCTCTACCAGGCAACGGGATCGAACCAGTATCTCGATCTTGCCCGCGAGTTCCAGGCGTTTTCGATGAATTCGACCGAACGGCAGTTCGAGGTGCCGCAGGTCTGCAAGTCGAGTTGGGGATCGTCGCTCCTGTACGAGGCCACCGGCGAGGAGATCTATCGCGACTGGTCCTTCCGGTTGGGCGATTTCTACCTTGCCACCCAGCACGCCGATGGTCATTGGGAAAACCGCGCGCCGAACGATGATTTCGCCAATCACATCACCGTGACCGCCGAGTTCGTCATGCATCTCGATACGCTCATCGGCGCACTGTCGCTTCCGCGAACGCAGCCTGTGCTGGCATGAAGGTTCTCGTCACCGGCGCGGCTGGTCGTATCGGCGCGCATCTCACCCGCTTTGCCCTGGAAGCCGGGCACGATGTTCGCGCCCTGGTCGTTCCCGGCGATCCGCGGGCAGCGCTGATCCGCCTCCCAGGCGTCGAAGTGATCGAAGGGGATCTGCGCGATCGGGAGATGTTGCACCGCATCGCCACCGGCGTCGATGCGATCTTCCACCTGGCCGGGGCGTTGACCTCGCGTGGGAACACCGACCGCGAGTTCATCGATCTCAATCTCAACGCAACGTTCGATTTGCTGATGGCCGCCCGGACCGGATCGCCCAATCTGCAGCGTTTCGCCTATGCCAGCAGCGACGCGGTCTATGCCAATGGCGGCCCAGCCGCATCACTTCCGCTCGACGAAAGTTCACCAGTGCAACCGGGATCGGTCTACGGGGCCAGCAAGGCCGGCGCGGAACAACTCTGCCTCTCCTTCTGGCGCAGCGAAGGATTGCCGGCGACGATCCTCCGCTTTGGGGCGACCTGCGACGCCCACGAGCTGATCGACCCGCAGAGCGTCTTCGCGCGCTGGCTCTATGTGAAGGAAGCCCGCGCGTTCCTGAGCGCGCAACCGCATCGCTCGCCGGCGCAGGACGACACCCTGCGCATCCTCACCTCACTCGATACCGGCCCGGACAAGCTCATCGCCCTGACCAGCATGACCATCCATCCTGAGGTTCGCCAGTGGGGCGATGCGCGCGATGTGGCCGATGGCTGTCTGCGCACCCTGGGCAATCCCGCAGCCGATGGCGACATCTTCAATCTGGGCGGCGGCCCGCCATTCACGACCCATGAGCTCGCGACCTATCTCTCCAGGCGCACCGGTATGCCGATGGTGATCGCTCCGGTGCCAACCACGCGACCGCCCTGGTATCTCAGCAGCCAGAAAGCCATGACTGTTCTTGGCTACGCCCCACGCTCCATCTTCACCATGGTCGACGAAGCCCTCGCCTCCCGCGCACATGAGTAGCGCACGACTTCCTTTGCCTACAGCACACCACGATCCCGCTTATGCCGGTACGTCGGGCAGATCCTCCGGATCGCGCATGACGATCCCGGATCCCACTCCTGCCAGCAGCTCGGGCGTCTTCGGCGCCGCCACCGAGCGACGCAATTCGTAGTGCAGGGTCTTGACTGTGGACGGAACGGCGCCCGCCAGCTCCATACGCCGCAACGCCGGGCCGGTGTTCGGTTCCTCACTGAAGAGCGTATCTTCCAGCAGGAAGACGTCATATCCCATTCCCAGCACGCCCAGCACCGATTGCAGTACGCAAACGTCGGTCTCGCCACCGGCCACTGCGAACTGGGTTACGCCCAGCGCGGCAATTGCGTCGCGAATTGTCTGGTTCACCAGTGCAATCGAATGTCTGCTTGGTGAGACGTTGCGCATTCGCCGGGAACCATGGCTCCAGCCGGTCGGGGAGCCAGCCCTTCTTTTCCACCGGCTGCTCGAACGTGGCAATCACCGGCAACTGGTACGCAGTCGCCAATCCCAGCAGGTGCTCGACACGTGCCATGAATGGCTCGAATGAACCTGCCATCCACCCCTCAAGAAAGAACGGTTGCACATCGATCAGCAACACACCAATCGACTCCGGATCGACTCGTTTCATCGCGTTCCTATCCTTTGGAAGTGCTCAGTCGTCTGATGCCGCAATGCTACACTCCGAATGTAGTCACCAATGTGGCCACATTGGAAGGAGCATCCCATGGCATCGGTCGGCGTTCGCGAATTGAAGGAACATACCAGCGAGATCGTGCGCCGCGTGCGAGACGATGGCGAGACGATCGATATCACCTTCCGCGGCGAGGTCGTGGCGACGCTTGCACCCAAGCAGAAACCGGCACACGAAGAAAACACTGCATTTTGGGAGCGACTTGACAAGCTTCGAGAAGAGTTGGCCTTACATGTCAGTCCAGACCCGATCGATGTGGTGGAGCTGCTGAACGTGGAGCGCATGGAAATTTCGCCTGATGATGAGGAACTCCCGCCCAGGAGCTGGACGACTTCGTGATCGTGGTCGATACGAGCGTATGGCTTGCGGGGCTGCTCCCCGCAGACATCCGTTTTCGCGAGACCCAGCCATTGATGGACCTCGTGCGCCTCGGACATAGTCGTCTGCACGTTCCCGCACATTTTCCCGCTGAAGTCGTGGGGGTGCTCTCCAGAACTGGAGAACGTGAACAGTTTATCGGTGATAGCATCGCGGTGATTGCATCGGGCCACTTGTTCACAATTCATTCAATCTCAATGGCACTGGGACTGATGGCTGCTGACATCGCGCGGCATGCCAGAATTCGGGGTTCGGATGCTGTCTTTCTGGCGCTCGCCGCAGCGCTCGATCTGCCACTGGTCAGTTGGGACAAACAGCAGCGAGAGCGGGGCGCGCTGTTCTGCCGTACCATGACGCCGGTTGAAGCAATGGAGATGGCTGAATGACACACCCAATCCGGTTTGGAATCGTCTGCGGGCAACGAGCGAGCTTTGCGGAGCTCTCCGAGCGTATCGTCACCACCGAGCAAACCGGGTGGGACAGTTTCGATGTGGTCGATCATTTCTATGGCCTCTTCGATGTCATGGAACCGACCCACGAGGCGTACACCATGTTGGCCGCGCTGGCGCCGCAAACCAGCCGCGTGCGCCTGGGCGTCATGGTGGCAGGCAATACCTATCGCAATCCTGTACTGCTGCTGAAGCAGGCGATGACTGTCGACGAAATCTCGGGCGGGCGCGTGACCTTCGGGGTTGGTGCGGGGTGGACCCGGCGCGAGCACGAAGCCTATAGCTGGGAGCTGTACGATCCCAAGACCCGGGTCGACCGGTTCGAAGAAGCGCTCGAGATCTGGGACCTCTTGCAAACCAAAGAGCGGATCACCTACAGCGGCACGCATTACGAGCTGATCGATGCGCCGTTCGAGCCGAAATCTTCGCAAGGTAAGCTGCCGGTGCTGATCGGTGGCACCAAACCTCGCATGATGCGGCTCGTGGCCAAGTACGCGGATATCTGGAACTCGGTCGGAGATCTGGACGAAGCCGGCACCGCCAGCAAGAATCTCGACAAAGCCTGCCTGGAAATTGGACGCGATCCGGAGACGCTGGTCCGCTCGGTCAGCCCTGCACGAGTCTTCCTCGAATCGCCAGCGAAATTCGAAGAACACTTCCACGCCTACCGAGCGTTGGGATTCACCGATTTCCGGCTTCCCTGGCCGCGCAATCCAGGTCAGAAAGAGGTCTTCGACGTAGTCGTGGATCTGATACCAGGGCTACGAGCGGGATAGCGCCCTTGCCGTTTCGTTTCGTCAAGACGATGCCAGTACCAGTTCATGAGTATCGCTGTGGCTGATCCTTTGGGAACAGGTCACGCCATGCGTGCCACGACCAGCGTCGACGAATTCGAAATTCCGTTGCTGCTGACCAAACTCTACGCACCTCAACTCGCGCCCGGTCTTGTTTCCAGGCCAGCGCATCTTCGCATGCTAGATCGGGCTTTGGACCACAAAGTCACCCTTATCAGCACTCCACCCGGCTATGGGAAATCCACGCTGGTTTCCCAATGGATGGAGGAGACGCGCCTTCCCGTGCACCTGGTTCAGCCTCGATGATGCAGACAACGATCCGACGACTTTCACACGCTATTTGCTTGCAGCCATCGATGCAATCGACGACAGCCTGACTGTCGCTACCCGCCGTCTGCTGCGCGAGCACCGGGGAGTGCCGGTTCGCGCCATCATCGACACGCTGGTGAATGAGCTTGGGTCGGCGACGCGCCCTTTCATGGTCGTATTCGACGATTTTCACATGATCCAGTCCCCGGAGCTGCTCGAGGGATTTGGGAGACTACTGACCTATGCGCCTCCCTCTTTCCGGGTCACGATCATTTCCCGCTCCACTCCCAGACTTCCCCTCATGCGCTTGCGCGCGCACACCGATCTTTCCGTGATTGGAGCATCCGATCTGGCGTTCATGCCGGAGGAAACTCGCGCGCTGCTGTGCGACCGCTACGAGCTTCCCATCGACGAGGCGCAGCTCAGCTTGCTGCACTCCTGGTCAGAAGGATGGCCTCTTGGGCTCATGCTCCTTGGCCAGGCATTGCACGATCGACCGCACGAGCGAATCAGCACCATTATTGAACGATTCGCCGAAAATCCAGCGATTATTACGGAATATCTCTGGAGGAGCTCATTCAACGCCAGCCAGCGAATCGGCAAGCCTTCCTCATGCATACGTCAATTCTTGCCCAGTTCAACGTTCAGCTCTGCAACGCAGTCACTGGGCTAGCCAACGCAGAGACGATGCTGAGCGAAGTTGCTGAAGAGAACCTTTTTCTCATCCCGTTAGGGGAGCGGAGGTCGTGGTTCCGATACCATCACCTCTTCCAGGAGATGCTGCGTGAGCGCCTCACTCTCGCTCTTCCCAATGATGAAATCCGCGCAGCTCACTCCCGTGCTGCCCATTGGTACCTCTCGGAAGGTCTGGTCGAAGAAGGCGCCACGCACGCGATCCAAGGCGAGGATTGGGATCTGGCGCTGCAGATTCTGACGCCGCTCTGCGGGAAGCTCTATCGCCAGGAGAGATTGGCGAGCGTTCGGGGCTGGCTGAATGCATTGCCAGAAGACGTCGTCATACAAAATCCGGCGCTGAGTTTCGAGTTCGCCTGGTCGCTGATCAGATTCGGTCAAGCGGCCAAAAGCCGGTTGTACGCGAACGCTGCCGAAGCCAAATGGAAGGCGGAGGGGGATGTCGTTGGGATGGGTCGTGTCGAGACCTTGCGCGCACTCGAAGACTTTTATCTTCAAAACAGCGCGCAAGGCCTGGAGCGCTGTCTACGCAGCCTGGAACTCCTCCCGAACGACCATATGGAAGACCGGTCGCGAACCTACCTGGTTCTCGGACTTATTTACATCCTGAGGGGCGACATCACGGCGGCCGAAAATGCACTTGTGCAGTGCCGCCTCCTCGCCAGGGAAAGTGGCAGTCTTTCCTTTCAACTTGTCGAAATGAACGTCTCCGGGATTTGCCTGATGATTCGAGGCGAGCTCGGAGAAGCTGAGACGGTGTTTCGACGCGTGATCGCCAATGGCGATGAATGGCATGATCTGCCAGTCGTCTATGCGCACGTTCTTCTGGGCGACCTCTATCTCGATCAATATCGTCTTGACTTGGCTGAGCAGGCTCTCGAACGAGCGCTCGAGCTTGCGGATCGTCTTTCCGCGCGCATCCACCACATCCGAATTCACCGTTTGCTCGGTGAACTTGCCTGGGCACGAGGAAATTTCGAAGCCGCGTTCGTCGAGACCGAGCGTTCGATCGAGGCAGGAAGTCCCGTCGGATTCGGATTAGAAGTGCGCTCCACCCGTGCATTGCAGGCACATTTCTCGATCCGCCAGGGAAAACTCAATCTGGCTCGCTCATGGACCGCTGAGCTCGATCTCAACATCGATCAGGTGCCTGAAATTGGGCAGGTCGACGAGTACCTTATTGCTGTTGAAATCCTCGCACGTGATGGCCAAGCAAGGCGGGCCCTCGCCGCCCTCAACCTGTCCATCGAACAAGCCGAGACGCATGGCTATCGGCACAATCTGCTCAACATGCTGCTTCTGAAAAGCGTCCTCCTGACATCTCAGGGGAAGGTGAACGAATCGAGTGCTGCACTCAGCTCGGCGATCGAAATAGGCGTCGTCTCCAGATACGTGCGGCCGTTCCTTGCGTTTGGCGACGAGCTCGAGAATCAATTGAGCGAACTTAGCGTCACGAGTAGACATTCGCGGTACATTCGGCATCTTCTGGATCAGGTGCGTAACGATCGTCAAGGCGGCGCGTCGTCGAAGGATCTTAAAAACCCGTTGAGCAAGCGGCAGATGGAAACCATGCAGCTCGTTGCTGCCGGTTATTCGAATCGAGATATTGCCGATCAGCTGTTCATTTCCGAGCAAACCGTGAAGAAGCATCTCAGCACCACATTTATGCGGTTAGAGGTTTCCAGCCGAACCCAAGCGATCGACGCATGCCGGCGCCTGAACATTCTTTGAGTTCGCCTTCCATCTATGTCCAGGCCGTAGCCGGCAGTAATCCCGTGGCTGAAATTACGCACTTTCGGTAATGTCTCCAACCTCAATCGTTCCACTATCGTTGCTCTAGAAGCCGTTTTATGTGTTGTTCTGGAGAACGCTCAATGGTCTTTCGAGACCGCCCATCCCTAAACGCCAGCCCGGAAGCTCCTCGCCAGGCGCACAGATGCAGAGTGGTATCCGCTACCGATTGATGCAGAATCTTGCATCGATTACCGATGCTGCCCTCGTTCAGACGGACGAAGGCAACGCCGCGTTCAGCTTCGAAAGCACCAGACAAGAAATGAGGGACGTGCTCGTTCTGCGTGACATCGATGGGAGCGTCCGCTGTCTCTTGCCTGGTCCGTACTCGGGTCTGGTGCTGGCGACTGACGTACTCGGAAGCGATGGACGTCGTCTGGCACGTGTCAGCAGAGCTCCGATTTCCGCGGTTCGGGATCGATTCGAGGTCGACGTCGAGCCCGGTACCTACTGGGTCGTCTTTGGGGACGTCGGAAGCCGCGAGTTCACACTCGACAGCCCCCGCGGCCAGTCGCGGAGGTTTCCCGACGGTGGTTCGTGCTGCCGCACACCTTGGGGTCGAGGTCGCCCCTGGACAGGACGACGCGTTGGTGCTCGCCGTCACAGCCACGATCGACCTGCTTGCCCATGACTTCAACCACTAGGGGCTCTGTGATGGGTCGTCTTCAACTCATTGTTCTGAGCCAACCACGAGCAAAGCCATCGCCACTTTGGAGGACGCCGTCCACCGTTGCCTGGAAGCCGCCCCGCTTCGGTTTGTCGACGCAGTCGTGCTCGTCAAGAACGATGACGACACAATTGATCGCTGCCGTCAGTGACATCGTTGACAGGACCGGGTGTGGCGGGGAGTGCTCGCGCGGCGCTTTTTGGCGATGAGGTGGGATCGAATCCTGGACCCTGCCGGATCCACCGGACCAGCCAGATACGATCCTGACCTAAAGGAGCACATCTGCTGGAAATAGAGATCGGCTTCCACGCAATCGTCGAGCCTGCTGGTACTGATCGAGCATTACTGGATGGATGAGCTCAGCAACGAGCATATGCCCCCGGTCACCTGGTCGCCGATGGATGGATCTCGATCGGCACTCTGGTAGCGAAGGCAAGTCTCAGCCGCAACACTGGCCAATCTGATCAATCGCCGCACACATTCAATACCCAGTCGCCAACGACCATGCAGTTACACGGGAAGGTGTTAGATCCAGTGCTTCAACGAGCATTCTGTCCCTCCCACCCTGTGCACAACAGGGCGTAACCTCCTATGAAGCAAAAGTTCATGCCACCAATTGCCATCATTCGTTCCACGCCTGCTACCCGCACGCGCACCGACGTGGTCCGGTCATCGTGATCGACGAAGCGGGGTTCGGACGCGATCGGCGTCCAGTTGCGGCGATTTGATGCAGTTGCCGGATCGATACCGGTGACCGTGGCGGTGGGTGCTTCGTTGACAGTGAGCTGGAAGACGTCCGGGCGGGCGTAGTGGCCGATGACATCGAGATCGAACTTGCCGCGGGCGATTTCGCGCAAGTCGAGATCGGCGGTGAGGATTGTTTCCCCTTCGTAATCAGGACCGGCGATGAGCTCGCCCATTGGGTTGACAATACAACTGCCGCCCCGGCAATAGACCGTGTCCGGATCGTTATCGAAGCTGGTGTCGTATTCATCCGGATAATCGCTGCGCAGCGCGTACTGGTTGCAGGAAAGGACGAAACACCGCCCTTCGACCGCGATGTGGCGCATGGAGGCAAGCCAGCTCTCGCGCGCGTCTGCGGTTGGAGCGCAGTAGATCTCAATCCCCTTGGCGTACATGGTGGTGCGCAGCAGGGGCATGTAGTTTTCCCAGCAGATGACCGCGCCGATATTACCGATGGGGGTGTCGAAGACCGGCATGGTGGAACCGTCGCCCTGGCCCCAGACGAGGCGTTCGGAGGCGGTGGGCATGAGCTTGCGGTGCTTGCCCATGAGCGTGCCGGACGGATCGAAGAAGAGGACGGTGCAATAGAGGGTGCCACCATCGCGTTCGATGACCCCAATGACGAGGTAGATGCCGTTGTCGCAGGCGATCTCGCTGAGGGTGTCGCACGCAGGACTGGGAATTTCTACCGACGATTCAGCGTAGCGGCGGAAGAGATCGCGACCGGCCTCGGTGCGGGCACCGACCACCGCTCCGAAACTTGCGCCGCGCGGATAGGCGGAGACAAACGCTTCCGGGAAGAGGACCAGTTCGGCACCTTGTGCTCGCGCGCTGGCGGCAAGGGTGCGGGTTTTTGCCAGGGTCTTTTCGAGATCGAATGAGACCGGCGCAGCCTGGACAACGGCGACACGAGTAGTGGTCATAGCTCCATGCTCCTCTCGTTACGGTTCGTCCGGGCCGAAACCCCGACGCGTTTTTCAACTGTTTACCGACGTTCATTCCCGGTCAGGTCATCGAGCTGGCGCCAGCGCAGTGATGATGCGCAAAAGGAAACGGATTGGCAGCGTGGCCCCAGCGTGCAAAGGGCAGAATTGGCTGGGGCGATCTTGCTGGAGATTATCGGATACAGAGGCGAACAAAACCTGAGGATTAGCGTGGGAACCGAACTGCTGCGCGAAACGTTTCCTTTTATAGAACGCATGCCTAGGGCACGTTGCCGTTCCTTCAGCGAGGCCCGCGTATACTTTTCTATCGAAATGGGTGAACTACGCGCCCGTTGCTCCCGTATCTGTATCGTCGAGCCCCCGCGCGTCTGACCCCGTCCTACGGAGGACTGTTAAGCATTGGAACCGAGACCGTCACGGCCCAGCCGGGCGACCGGACCGTCGTCTACCAAGTCGACCCGAACTCCGTGGACGCCTTCGCCGGCTGCTGAGCCATCCGCGCCACCGCGCACCGCCGATATTTATAGCGGTCCGCAAAACCAGGGTGGCCAGTGGTACGGGCAGCCAGGAATGTATGCTCCTGACCAGACCGACTACCGACAGACCGGCCCAATGACGCCGATCAAGCCGCGCAACGAGCGGAGCAACAAGCTGCTGCGTTATCTGCTGGCGGCGCTGCTGCTCATCGCGGTGATCGGCGGAGGCGCTTATGCCATTACCCGCTTCCTGGGAAATGACGATTCGCCTGAAAACCCGCCGGTTGCGGCGGTAACGGACGGATCGGTGACGCCTACCCTGGCGGCTACGCAAGCGTCCGATGGCGGAGCCGCAGCGCCGACTGCCACCAGTGCACCTGCGATCGCGCCCACCGAGGCGCCACCGCCTTCGTCCGATGCCACCGAAGCGCCGGCCGATGAGAACGTCGATGCGGCGGCAGAAGGCACCTCGCCAACCGCGCCCGCGGGGGACACGGAACAGGTAGCCGCTTCGGAAAGTGCCGAAGCGTTCTTGCCAGCCGCATCGGATCTGACCGGTGACTGGGCGGTGACGGACGAAGGGGAGCGCACCAAGGCCGAGGTTGCCGCGGCGATTGGGGCGGATGGCGACGAACTGCTGACCAGTTGGCGCTGGCGCGAGAACTTCTATCGTGATCTGAACCGTAACGATGCCGCGGACGCGCCAGATGATGCATCGTTCATCAATGTCAGCGTGCATCGTTTCGCCAATGCTGACGGGGCCGCCGAATCGCTTACCGCACTGTCCGACATCGTTGTGTCGGCGCAGGGACTCCAGGAAGTGGATACCCCGGCGATCGGCGATGAAGCGCGTGGTTTGTCGGGTCCGGGTGATGGCGTCAATCTTTACGTGCTTTATGTGCAGGATGGGAAGTATCTGATCCGGATTGGTGGTTCGTCGGCCACCGGCGACCCGACCGCAACGGTCAATGCGCTGGCAGAGGAGATCGTCGCCAACGCGGGTACAGCATCTGTCTGATCGGTTATGAGATTTGTCCATGTCATCCACGGCACCCGTAACCGCGACAGGCGTGGCGGCGAAGAACACGGCACTGCTTCGCCTACTTGTCACGGGGCGGTTTGCATTTCTGTTATCCGCGCACGTAAAATAAGTATCATCACGGTGAAAGTCGTGTGAAGCGGCTGATGGCCGCTACCAAAGAATTCCAGACTTAACAAATGAATGAGGTATGACGGGCACCCAGGTGGCGTCCCGTCGGTCATTCTGTCTGGTTTTCGTACAGCATCATTATGTTGTGTTGCGACCTCGGATTTTCCGGGGTCGTTCTGTATCCAGGAGGATTTTCGTGGCAAAGAAGAACGGATCCAACGGTTCCAATGGCGCGCATGTCAATGGGCAGAGCAACGGTCGCGAAACGAGCAAGGTGCGGGTCGCCATCATCGGGGTTGGTAACTGCGCCTCGTCGCTGGTGCAGGGCGTCGAGTATTACAAGAACGCGCCGGAAAATGAGCGCGTCCCAGGATTGATGCATGTCAATCTGGGGGGCTATCACGTCTCGGATATCGAGTTCAGCGCGGCGTTCGATGTGGTCGAGGGCAAGGTTGGCAAAGACCTGTCTGAGGCGATTTTTGCCGAGCCGAACAACACCTATCAAGTTCTCCGATGTGCCGAACCTGGGCGTGAACGTGCATCGCGGCATGACGCACGATGGTATCGGTAAGTACCTCTCCGAGGTGGTGACCAAGGCTCCTGGGCCGACCGCCGATATCGTGCAGATCCTGAAAGACACCAAGACCGATGTGGTCGTGTCCTACCTGCCGGTCGGTTCTGAGATGGCGACCAAGTGGTATGTCGAGCAGGTGCTCGAGGCCGGTTGCGGATTCGTGAATTGCATTCCGGTCTTCATCGCCCGCGAGCCGTACTGGCAGAAGCGCTTCCAGGAGCGGGGCTTGCCGATCATCGGTGACGACATCAAGAGCCAGGTCGGCGCGACCATCACCCACCGCGTGCTGACCAATCTCTTCCTCGATCGCGGCGTGCAGATCGATCGCACCTACCAGCTCAACTTCGGTGGCAACACCGACTTCCTGAACATGCTGGAGCGCGAGCGCCTCGACTCGAAGAAGATCTCCAAGACCAACGCGGTGACTTCCCAGATTCCGTACGATGTTGGAGCCGAGAACGTGCACGTCGGGCCGTCGGACTATGTCCCCTGGTTGAAGGACCGCAAGTGGTGCCACATTCGTATGGAAGGCACGACGTTTGGCGATGTGCCTCTGAACCTGGAGCTGAAGCTGGAAGTTTGGGACTCCCCCAACTCGGCCGGTGTGGTGATCGACGCGGTGCGCTGCATCAAGCTGGCCATGAATAACGGCGTCAGCGGATCGCTGATGGCGCCGAGCTCCTACTTCATGAAGTCCCCGGCGGAGCAGTATCCGGACGATATCGCCCGCAACCGGACCGAGGCCTTCATCAATGACAACCGCCTGGCCGGCGCTGCCAAGGTAAGCAGCCCGAACACCGCCGATGTCGAGCTGGAGAAGGTCGACGTCGAGGTCGGATAGCATCGAGCGGATGAAAGAATACGGTCATCCCTTCGAACGGGAATGAGCTGAACCCCGCGTCCAAATCTGGACGCGGGGTTCTTTTGCGATCCTAAAAGCGACGGTGCCGCACAACGGTTCGCAAAGATTGTGCGTTTTTCTGTCGCTTTCCGAATGCAGACCGTCCGATTCCGATGGGATTCCCACTCCTCGGACGGAACTCAGGCTAGCGGTCAGCCTACGTCGAAGTGGCGGGTGATGATGCCGTTGCTTTCCCAGTAGGTGGTTTTGCCAGCCAGGAAGGGATCGTCCGGCGCTGGTTGCTCGTTGCCGGATACTGAGACGGCGCGGGAGGCAACCGTGTGCTCCCCCGCCGGCAGCGTTCCCAGGTCGAACGTCCAGAAAGTCCAGGTATATGGGTCGTCCGCACCGGTGGTGAGCTCAGCATCCTGCCACGGACCGCCGTCGACACTTACCTCGACGCTGCCGATCGCTTCGCCCCAGGCCGCGCCCTGGACGGAGTAGCTGCCGTCTTGCTCGATCACGCGGGCCGGCGTGGATTTGAGCCGGTCGTGCGCCACGGTGTTGAGAGTCCATACCTCCTCGTCATCGTGCATGACCTGTCGCATGGTGACGTAATCGCGCGCCATGAAGTTGCCCGCATAGCGCTGGTCGGTGACCTCGATGCGGGTCAGCCACTTCACATTGGCCACGCCATACCAGCCTGGTGCGATCAACCGAGCGGGCGCGCCATGCAGGGGCGGCAGGGGTTCACCGTTCATCTCCCAGACGATGAGGTTTTCCGGGTTCATCGCCTGCGTGGTCGACATGCTGCGCGCGAAGTGCTCGGAGATGGTGACATCACCGCGCACCTGATCGCCAGCATCGGCCCCCCAGAAGACAACCTCGGCGCCGCTCTCGGACAAACCGGCTTCCTCCAGGATCGGCGCCAGCGGAGTGCCGGCCCAGACGGCATTACCGATGCCCCCATTGAAAAACGGCAGACCGGTATTGCCCGAGCACTCCATGGTGAATGTCACCTCGACGCGTTCCCGCGCCTGGAGATCGGCCAGGGTCAGGGACAGTGGGTTGGAGACCAAACCGCTGACCGCCAAAGTCCAGGTCGCCAGATCGATCACGGGTTCGTCGTAGTGCTTGATGATGAAGAATTCATCATTAGGGGTGATCCAGGAATCGAGGGTTTCCCAGTCGAGCTGCTGCACGATCACGTTTGGGACGGGGTTTTCTGCGAGCAGATCGGTCCACGGGATGACGGTTCCGTCGACGGGAGTTTGTGCGGCAAGGGCGAGACGAGCGCCGCGCGGCATGCCCAGCGCGGCCAGGGTGGCGGCACTGGAGGTCAACAGGGTGCGGCGGGAGACGGCAGGAATGCTCATGTGTATTGCTCCTTCCAGCGAATCGGACTATGAGTTTTGCGAACGAATCGATCGTAACTGGAGCGCATACGCCAAACATCAACCAGGGGGTCGTAATTTTCCCCGTCCGCCCCACGATGATCTACGACCGATCGGGCTGGCCGGAGCACGCTTCAGGCCGATTCTGATCGGTCGAGCGCGGCAATAGCCAGTGGCGGTAAGACGGTGCCGCTTTATCGTGGGAATGCTGATGATGGCCGTCTTTTCTTCCTGTCCCATCGAATTCCCGGAAACGCAAGCGACCTGGTCTGAAGGGGCCAAGTCGATTCATCGCATGCGCCATGTGGTCAACCGAAGGCCGCCCGATATCACGCGATCGCCAGAGGAGAGGCGATTCGCTGCTAGAATCGTGACTCTTCGAGTCGTGCCTAATTCACCATGAAGCGCATCCCCGGCCGCCCTCGGCCAGAATCGCTGAGATACTCCGCGTCGCAGAGTCGTCCTTTGCCGATATCGATAACGGTGTCGCCGCTGTCGAGCCGTGTTGCGAAGCAATCGTCTGCGTTTGCCCCGGCGGCAGAACATCCAATCGTGCTCGCGAGGAACAGAGCGCAGGCAACTTTCAGAACTCCAGCAGTATTCAAGCGTATGTTCATGTGTGGCTCCTGCCCGGGTTGCCACCCTTCGTCAGGCGGCCATAAGGGGGCAAAGCCATCGTGGTCCAGCGACACTGTCGCGGACTTCCGCCAAAGGACGTGTTTGCTCGAAACAGGACAACTGGGTCCGATACGCCCAAAGGTGTAGTCGATCGCTGGGGACCAACCTCAGGTCAGTCGATGCTGAATGGCAAACGTCGCGGCCGCGGTCCGTGAATCCAATCCGAGCTTGTTGAAGATGGATCCGACATGCACTTTCACCGTCGGTATGCTGATAAAGAGGGTCTCGGCGATCTCGCGGTTGGTGCGCCCGGTAACCAATAGTCGTAAGACCTCGAGCTCACGCCGGCTGAGTCCATACATGTTCAGCGACTCGGATCGCTGCAAGGCCGCCGACGTTCCCCACTCCTCCGTGACCCGATCCGCGATGACAACCGCGTCTTCCAGCGAAAGCGCTTCGCCACTTGACCAGGCATGCGCAAACGCGTGATCGCCGAGACCGTTTCGTGCTGCCTCGACGATGCTGGAATGCTCCTCCAGGGCAGTCTCCAGGATCGGAAACCCACCCCGCTCCTGCATTTGCGCTGCGGCGCCAAGCAGCATAGCCGCATCCTCGAATCTGCCAAATGAGCCAGCTGCGGCTGCGGCATCGTGCATGCATCCGGACAACATGTAGTCGTCTCCGAACTCCAGCTCCCGCCACAATGCCTCCCGGAAGAATCCAGCGCTCTCCTGAGCGCGCCCGAGTTTACGAAGCGCAAATGCCAGATCGAGCTGCGCGTCGGCCAGTGTCCAGGGATCGTTCACCCCCAGCAGGATCGAAATACTTTCCTCATACTGGATCCGAGCCTCTTCGTACGCGCCACTCCACAGGTACGAATATCCGAGCGATGAATGCACCAATGCCATGAGCGGTTGATCGGATGCCGATCGTGCCATGATGAGCGCCTCCTGGAGATGGTCACGCGCCGCCGCGTAATTCCGCTCCGAGGAATCCAGGAGTCCCATCACGTTCAATGACCACGCTACGCTCGAGTCATTACCCGACAGCCGAGCGTCCGCCAGGCCCCGAGACGCGGCAGACAGCGCGGCTTGAACGTTTCCCAACACCATTTCCGCCCACCCCAGGCGCACCCAGGCATCAGCACGGAGCACCTCAACCCCGGAACTCGGCATGTCCAGCACGCGACGCATCCAGATCCGTTGCACCCGAAAACGCCCACGCGCGGTCCAGTGGGCGAAACCCATCGCATTGGCCAGTCGCAAGCTGAGCTCTGTCTGTTCATGCTCAATGCACCAGTTGAGCGCAGCGTGAAGATTGCCTGACTCTCGATCGTTCTCCTGGACCCGCGCCAGGTGCTGAGGACCGAAGATCGGACCTCCCCGCTCGATCATGCCCAGGAAATACTGCGCGTGCGCCTCCTGCGCCGAGCGAACCTCGCCACTGGCGTGCAGTTGCTCGAGAGCAAAGTCCCTGATCGGCTCCGGTATCTGGAATCGCGGCAGATTGTCCGATGAATGCGCGCTGCGGATGAGTGCGTTATCGATAAGCGCCGCAACCGTTTCGACGATGTCCGCCGCATCCAGGCCAATGCAGGCCCCGATGGCCTCCACCGCCTCCCAGGAGCAACCGTCCACAAAGACTGACATCCAGCGCAGTAGCCGCTGCTCGTCTGCTTTGAGGAGATCATGACTCCAGGCGATTGTTTGGCGCATCGACTGTTGACGCAGGGGTTGATCGCGGCTCCCTCCCACCAACAACGGAAGCTGGTGTTCCAGTTTTGCCGCCAGCGTCGCGACTGGTAATACCTTCAGTTTCGGGGCCGCCAGCTCGATCGCCAAGGGGAGTCCTTCGAGCCGACGGCAGATTTCCACAACGTTTGCGCTGTTTTGATCAGTCACCTCGAATGAGGGATCGACGGCCCGCACCCGTTCGGTAAAGAGACGAACAGACGCGATCTCCGTGATCTGGTCCACCGATTCGCTTTCCATCGGAAGCACCAGCGGTGGGACCGTGAATTCGACTTCGTTGCTCAGCCGCAACCGAACCCTGCTCGTCGCCAATACGGTCAAACGCGGGCATGCCGAAATCAATCGAGGGATCAGGGGCGCAGCTTCGATGACATGCTCGAAATTGTCGAGCAACAGCAGCATTTCTCGAGTGGCAAGAACTGCCTCGAGTCGTTCTTCTGGTGGAGCGGCTGTGTCGGCTATACCAAGCGCTTGTGCAATGTCGGACGCAACGAATTCCGATTCGGTCACCGCTGCCAAATTGATGAAAACTGCTCCATCGGAAAACGACGGCGCTGCTCGCTTGCTAGCTTCGATCGCGAGACGAGTCTTGCCCACCCCGCCCGAGCCGGTCAGCGTCACGAGACGGACATCGGACTGACCGAGCAAGGCCAGGACCGCCGCGACCTCCCGTTCCCGGCCTATCAGCGGGGTAACTGCCTGAGGTACCCAACCAGGGGATGCGGTCGATTGTCCACCTGACAGAATGAGCCGCGAATCGCGGGAAGCTTGCTTCGCAATCGGAATCGATGCGGGCGATTGTGTCCGATACCGCGCGAGGTCGTCTCGCGCGATCCGGTACACGCCACCCTCTTTGGCGGCGAGAAGATCGCCTCGGGAGATGGCACGACGGATCGTGCGCTCATGAACACCCAGTTCGTCGGCCGCTTCTCGAGCGGACAGGGTGTCCTGCGGAGCCGCCACCTGTCCGGTGTCCAGTGTCCAGTCTACCGTTTGCTGGTCCATGATATGTAAAGTATCAGCAAGTGTGTGACCAATGCAAGAGTCGGCAGTGGTTTGGGTCCATTTTCGTCGTTAGTGGGGGGCGCGGATACCGTTCAGGAGGGTGTCGGCGACGGTGTCGGCGGCGTGGTTGCGGGCGAGATCGCCTTCGTTGACCTTGCGGATGGCGGCGAACGTCAGGGCGCCCATCGCGGTTAGCACCCAGTCTGGAGTGAGGGTCGAGGCGAACGCGCCTTCGCGCTGGCCGCGCTCGATCAGGCCGACCAGCGCATTCTTCAATTCCAGATGCTCGGGTTTTGGTTGCTTCGCGGGCATTCCCTCGGTGAAAGCAACCCGGTAGCGGTCGCCAACGCCGATCAGGCTGGCAATCACGCGACGCAAGGCGGTTTCGGCATCGTCCTCATCGGGGCGGCTCGCTTCCACGGCGGTCCAGGCGTCTGCGAACGCTTGCGCTTTGACGGCCGCCAGCAGATCGTCGCGCGTGCGGAAATATCGGTAGAGGGTGGTGCGGCCGATCCCGGAGAGCTCGGCAATTTCGTTCATGGTGTGGCCACGGCCTTCTGCCAGGATGGCGGCGGCCTGGTCGATGATCTGGCGTTCCGATTCAGAGATGCTGGTAGTTGCTTGGTACAAAAGTGTTCCAGTGCGTGCTATGATGTTCCAGTTAGTTCGCTATCGTCCCCATCATGGTAGATGGAATCCGCCCCATTGTCGAGGCTGGGAGATGCGCTCATCGGCGCCGGATGACGCCAATCGAGCACGCACGCGTCGAGTTTGCTCGACATTTCGGAGAGAACCAGTGACACACGACATCCGCATCACGAACGACGTTGGTGGATTCTGGGGGCATTGATCATTCGTCGCAACTGATGGTCGTCCTCGATGCCACCATCGTCAACATCGCCCTGCCGTCAGCGCAGCAGGATCTGGGCTTTTCGAATGATGATCGACAGTGGATCATCACCGCCTACTCGCTGGCATTTGGCAGTTTGCTGCTGCTCGGTGGCAAGCTCAGCGATATCTTCGGTCGCAAGCGAACGCTGATAGTTGGGCTTATTGGATTCGCGATTGCGTCGGCGATCGGCGGCGCGGCGCAGTCGTTCCTGATGCTGACCGGATCGCGCGCGCCCAGGGCGTGTTCGCGGCGCTGCTGGCACCCTCGGTGCTTTCCCATGCTAACGACGACGTTCACCGAAACCGAAGAACGAAACAAAGCCTTCGGGATCTACGGTGGTGTGCTGGCAGTGGCGCGTCGGTCGGTTGCTGCTCGGTGGGGCGCTCTACAGAGTATCTCGATTGGCGGGCGGTCATGTATGTGAATGTGCCGATCGCGATCATTGCGCAGTGTGGCGGCCTCGAAGTTTCTGATCAACCAGTTTCAGCCGAACCAGCCACGCATCGATATTGCCGGGGTGCTCACCGTTACGATCGGGTTGTTCGCCATCGTCTTTGGGTTCTCCCACGCGGAAACCGCTGGCTGGGGCGATGCCCTGACCATCGGGTCGCTCGTGAGCGGCGTGGTGCTGCTGGTCGCTCTTCGTGCTGCTGGAAGCCCGGGTGGCGCATCCGTTGTTGCCGCTGCGCGTGCTGCAGGACTGGAACCGGGGTGGGGCCTACCTCACCATGGCGATTGCCGCCATTGCGATGTTCGGCACCTTCCTCTTTCTCACCTACCACCTTCAGGGGATCATGGGCTATTCGCCGGTCCGCACCGGCGCGGCGTTCCTGCCCATGACGCTCGTGCTGATGGCAACCGCCATCGGCGCGTCGACTGTGCTGCGGCCGCGCTTCGGTCCCCGGCCGCTGGTGGCCACCGGTATGGCGCTGGGCTCGCTCGGGATGGTCTATCTCACCCAACTGAGCGTGGACGCCTCGTACGTTGCCCACATTCTGCCCGCGCTCCTGCTGGAAGGGCTCGGGTTGGGACTGGTTTTCTCAACCGCATCCAATAACGCTACCCTTGGGGTGCGACCGGTCGACGCCGGCGTTGCCTCGGCGACGGCCAATGCCAGCCAGCAGATCGGCGGATCGATGGGCGCGGCGTTGCTCTCGACCGTGGCCGCGACGGCGACGGCAGATTTTCTGGCGAATAATTCGGCTACTTCCGATGTGGCGGCCCAGGCGACCGTGCATGGATTCACCACCGCATTTGCCTGGTCGGCAGCCGTCTTTGCGATCGGCGCCGTGGTTGCTTTGGTGACGTTCCGCAAGAACCCGGCCGTGGTCGTCGTTGCCAGCGAGCCAGTGTTGGTTCACTGATCGTCAACCAGGTGGCGTGACCGCCTCACGAAGCATTTGCGTACCAGCATCCCTGTTCCCGAACTTCGGGGGCAGGGATGCTGATTTGCGTTTTTTACCCTTGCACCGAGCCGGAATCCGCATAGCCGTATTGGTTCAGACCTGGGGAAGAGCTTTTGAAGAGCATGAGCAGCACCATGATGAACCCGGCGACGGGGATGAGGTTGAGCAGGATCAGCCAGCCACTCTGATCGAAATCGTGCAATCGCTTGATCCCGGCAATCACCGAGACAATGATGCCAACGGCCCAGGCGGCGAGCAGCAAAAGCAACAGAATGAAGGGAGCATCGAAGAAGGCGGTCACGGCCCAGATCAGGATGATCGCGAGCCAGATGCCGACGATGGTCAGGAAGTATTCCAGCCGCCCGATCCGTCCAGAGGCGGAAAACAGCTTGCCGATCCCGCCGCCGGAAACCAGCGTCGCCGAGAGTGGCGGCATCGATGCTTCGGCGTCACGCCAGTAGGTTGGAACGGTTGGGGGCGGTGGCGCAGGGGCCGAAGTCACCTCCTGTCCGCAGTTGGCGCAGTAGCGCGATCCGGGTTCGAGATCGGCGCCGCAGTGGGTGCATGTGGAAACTGGGGAAAGATCAGTGGTTGTCATGCTGCGACCTTACCCAGTCGGGAGGGTTCGCGTCAAACTAGTGACGACTCACGGGCGGATCGAACCGCCGTGCGGTAATCCGTAGGTGTTTTGTTCCTTGCTGGGAGCGATGAGCGCGAGGACGACGATGAACACCCAGCCGATCACCGGGACCAGGCCGATAAGGGAGAGCCAGCCAGTGGTATCGATATCGTGCAGTCGTTTGATCGTCGCGCAGGTGAGCGCGAACGCCGCGTTCAGACTGAGGATTCCGCCGAGCATCGCCCCAAAGATGCTGCCGCTCATAGCGGCCAGCAAACCAAGCGCCACGACCAGAAAGACGGAGAGCACGATTGCGGTGATGAGGTATTCGCGCCGCCCGATGCGCCCCCTGTACGAGAAGAGCAGTTCTAAGTCGAGTTGCTGCTCGGCCGTGGCGCTGGGTGAATCGGGCAACAGCGCGCCGCATGCACTGCAAAACAGATCGGCCGGCGAGGCGAGCGATTCGCAGAGCAAACAGGCAATCGGTGCGTCAGGTTTGGGAGTGGTCATTGGGCGGCCGTGCATGTCTGGCGCCTCCATTCGTTCGTCGTGCCTGCGCGCACCATAGCGAGGCATGCGGTTCGCGTCAAAGCGCACGCGTGACGAGCAGAGATGGAACTACCGTCTGCCCTACTCAGATGCGGAGCTCTGCGTCGACTTGGAACGGAGCGAGCCACTGTCCGGGAGACCGTATTTGTTCGGTCCCCGGGTGGGAGGCACGATGAGGAGCACAAGCGGGACCACCAGGATCCCGACGAACGGGAAAAGGCTCAGGAGGACCAGCGGTCCCGACCGGTCGAAGTCCTGGATGCGTTTCCAGCCTGCGAGGACATAGAGGATCATCCCGCCAAACAGAGCACCGAAAAAGACGGATCCCCCAACGAGGTAGTACCTTACGGGATGGTCTACGTCGTTCAATGTTCTGGAAAGATTGAGCGCGACGACATTGATAGCGCAAAGTCCCACAATGGTCAGCAAGAACTCGAGCCGTCCAATGCGGCCGCTGGCGGAGAAGAGATTGCGCCATCCGCCGCCCGATCCGGCGGGAATGACGGCCGCGCGAACCTGCTGCGACGATGCGACATCCACCGCTGAGGCGGTATCGGCAAGCGATTGCCCGCAATGCTGACAGAAGCGCGCGTCGCTCGGAACGGCAGACCCGCAGCGTGGGCAATTTGAGAAGGTTGCCGGCAGGTCAGCGCTCAAGAGAGCTCCCATCGTCGGGGTGCGAGACAACCGAGCGATTTGATCGAAGCGGCATCGCGGATGTAGGTTATGTCATCGTATAGGGGCCACAGTAGTGGTCCCGGTGCGCGGTGTCAATCTGCCGGGGCAGCAAATGGCGTCATGGGCTGCCAGATTCCGGAAAATATCTGAACGGGCCCAGCAGGAGCGCTGCGCCCGTTCTTCGAGACTGGCCGCTACATGCAGGTGACCGGGGCTTCGACGCCCGCGAACGTTACCGGGCCGTTGGTAAGATCGACCCGCGCAATCACTCCGATGCCTTCACCTGCGTTCGGGCCAAAGGCCGGATAGTCGAAGTAAAGCGCTCCATCCGCACCGAACCCGATGCCGACTGGCGGTGGCGCGTCGGTGACGACGGCCTCCAGCGTGTCGGGGCCAGTTTGCCGGACGATGCGGCCGGAGGTGGAGTTGAGGAACGGGGCTGCCTCGGAGTTATCGATCGACATCTCGGCCGCATAGAGCACGCCGTCGGGGCCGATCTCGACATCGGTGACTGCCGTGAGCCCCGTCCAGGCATCGGAAACGGTGCCATCAGGAGCGATCATGACGACTTTGGAGGCGCCGTTCGGATAGGGCGGGGTTGTTTCGAAGCCCAGATACGCGTTGCCGTCAGCATCGACGGCTATACCCGTCGGAACCAGATGCCCAACGGACAGGTCGGCCAGGAGGGTAATTTCTCCGTCGGGCACCGCCCGGATGACCTGACCAGCATCCGCCACTGACACCAGGAATGCATCGCCAGCCGGCTCCATATCGAACTCCGAACCGTCCACGCCGGCGTAGTCGGGAGCGGAGAGTTCGGGCGGGTTGTCCGCCAGCCAATGGCTGAGGTCTGCTACCAGCGTGGTGGAGCCATCGGCTTCGACGCGGTAGATGCCACTGATCAGATCGGGAGTGCCCCAGCTTTCACCGGAGCCGCTGACCAGCACGTAGAGTTGGTCGTTCAGGAACTCGACATCCATCGCGCCCCAGATCCAGCCTGCTTCCTGCCAGAGCACCGAGTGAATCCCTTCGGCTACCGGCGTGGCGCATCCACCGTCGATTGTGACGACTGATGAGGTGGGACCGCCGAAGGCAGTGAATCCATCGGCTTCCACCAGCAGGTCTTCTCCACCGATGCCGGCCTGGGCCAGATAGAGGGTTCCATCGGATGACCAGGTGAAGCCGCGGGGATTCGAAAGCCCCGATGCGACAAAGGAGATGCTGTCGGAGACCGGCGTTGCCATGCCTGCCGCGGGCGATGAGACCGCCTCGGGTACGGGCGAAGCATCCTGGGCGAAGACCTGACCGCCGGAGAGTCCGGCCATCCCGAAAAGCGCCAGACAGGTTATCGCCATCCGAAGAGTATTGAAACGGTTCATCGACGCTTCCTTTCGTGGGGACGATCGATCGTGGCAGGAGGGACTCGTATTCAGCGCGCTCTATGGCATCGACTGGATGATCTCGCCGTCTTGCCATTCGGGGTCGGCAGCCAGGAATTTGCGGTATTCGAGATACATCTGGTGCATCTCCGGGCTTTCCGCGTTGGTCTTGTAAGCCTCCTTGCTTTCGAACCCAACGACCATCAGGTATTCATTGTTCCCGGAGTCGAGTTTGTAGATATGCTCGAAGACGAGACCGGGCGGTTGTTGCTGACCCATATTCTTCAACTCCTCTTCCTTGCCGGGGAGGACCTTCATTTTTGCGATCGTTCCATACAACATTGGAGATTCCTTTCTGCGATTCTTCGCGTTCGCCATCAATCCGCCGCGACCGCGAGTGACTGGGGCGGAATGTTCAGGTTGATGTGGAAGAGATTGTCAGGGTCGTATTCGTCTTGAGCTCGACCAGCCGGTCGAAGTTGCCACCGAAGGCGGCGCGGGCTAGCTCCTCTTTCTCCTCACCGAAGCCAGCAAAGTTGGGATAGAGACCTCCGGGGCCGAAGCGACGCAGGGTGGCCCAGGCGTCGCGTGCCCAGGCGAAACAACGCTCATTGTCGGCAGGGTCCTGCCAGGATGCCTCGATGGTGCCCAGGAAGGGTGCCGAGCGATTGGCGAAAGCCATGGCATCTTCCGGAACTCGGCCGAACGCGCCGCCCATTTGCCAGATGGCAACCCCCGTCATCGGGGTCGGCCGGGACGCCCCGATCCGCATGAAGGTCTCGAGCAGCTCGGCGCTCAACTCGTTCAGATAGGTCGACTTCCAGTAATAGAGCCAGCCTTCGGGATAGGCTTCATCGAGCATCGACTGCAGCACCACGTAGGGATATGTCCCCGAGAGATCGAAGATTGGGGTTGCAAACTGGCGCACTGGCGCCAGGACGCGCTCGCCTTCCGCGGGATCGCCGGAGTAAACGATGGGAGCGATGATGGCTGGTTGCCCCCAGAGCTCCTCCGGGAAGGGTGGACCCGGTGGAACCCAGTAGTACAGCAGCATCGAGGTGACCTCGTCCGGGGTCGATTTGACGAAGGTGCGAAACGCTTCCATGACTGCGGGCGCATCGTTGACAGCGAAGAAGGGCGCTGCGGCATACACGGTCGGTCCGACAGGATGGAGCTCGAACTCGAAGCGGGTGACGACCCCGAAGTTGTTACCAGCACCGCGTACCGCCCAGAAGAGATCCGGGTTCTCTGTCTTGCTGGCAGTGCGCACCTGACCATCGGCGGTCACGATCTCGACCGATTTCACACTGTCCACCGATGCGCCATATTTGCGTCGGAGCCAGCCGAGACCGCCCTGCAGGGTCAGGCCGCCGATACCAGTAGTCGAGATAACTCCGCCCGGGGCGGCCAGCCCGAACATCTGCGTTTCGCGGTCGATGTCGCCCCAGGTTGCTCCGCCCTGGGCATACGCGGTTTCGTTGGCAGGGTCGACCAACACCGCGCGCATCTCGGAGAGATCGATCACGATGCCACCGTCGTTGGTGGCAAGGCCAGCGACATTGTGAGCGCCGCCCCGGACAGATACTGCGAGTCGCTGCTCACGCGCGAAATTCACCGCCGCCACCACATCCGCCGTGCCGTGGCAGCGCGCGATGATGGCCGGTGAACGGTCGATCAGCCCATTGCGGACCATGCGGGCGGTATCGTACTCGGGATCGTCGGGTTGAATCAGTCGGCCGTGGAAACCCATCGCGAACTGGGAGAGAGCTTCCGGATCGAGTGTTCGGTGTTTGGATTCCATCGTGTGCTCCTGTGAAGAAATGAAGGTAAATGAGCCCGTTGGTTGCGACGCATTCACCGGGAGCCGGGCATCGTGACAAGCGTTGCAGTGAAGAAGGGTTCAGCGAGCCGTTTGCTCTGTCCGGCGAACGTCGTCGACGCTAGAATGCGCCGGAGATGAAACGGTCACATCGGCAAAAATACCGAATCGGTGTGTTGCTGGATTCAGGGGATATCGGTAGTTTTCGCAGCGACATCTTGCGCAGTCTGCGCGTGCTGAGCCTGGTCGCAGTCTGATTGGTGAGCTCCTGACAGCGCTTGCGATTCGGAGCAGCTGGGATGGGTGAGGTTACAGCAGGTCGTTGCGTAGCGCGATCCCGACGGCCCCGGCGCGGGATTGGGTTCCGAGCTTGTTGAGAATGGCGAGCACGTGAGACTGGACCGTGCGCGGGCTGATCGAAAGCTGCTCCGCGATCTCGCGGTCGTGCATTCCATCCACGAGGCAGGCGAGGACCTCGCGCTCGCGGGCGCTAAGTCGATGCGACGATGGCTGGGAACTGAGGCTCCCCTCTTCCGCCAGGACGTTTTGGGCAACAGCAATCGTCTCGTCGAGGGAGCGGGTGTGCCCCTCGGCTTCGGCGATCTCGAAGCGATGGCTGCCGCCAGGGCGGCCGAGGACTGTCGCGCGCACCTGCTCGGCATAGAGATGATGGGCGACATACTCGAGTCCCAGTGTGTTGCGTGCTTGCCATGCCGAACCGAGCAAGCCAGCGGCAGTCATGGGATCACCCGTATGGAATGCAATTGCCGCTATGCCGGCGATGGTTCCCGCGATGCCGCGACCATCGGCGCAACTGATCCAGAGTTCGAGTGTTTCGCGGTAGTCGCGACGGGCGCCAGCGAGATCGCCAAGCTCGCAGCGGGCCGCGGCAACCGTGCCAAGTGCCTGAGCGATACCCCAGAGATACCCGGCCTCCCGCCAGGCGGCGACCGCTTCACTGCCGAGCTCGAGTGCCTCCCGATAATTACCGCGAATGAGCGCAATATCGGCCAGATTGGCGACTGGCAATATCCGCCAGTGTGCCAGCCTTGTGGCGGTATCGACTGATTGCATGAAGACCCGCGCAGCACGATAACGCTGGTCGGCCAGGTCGAGATCGTGCACCCATTCAGCAGTGATCCCCAGCCCGAGCAGCGCGCGTCCTTCGCCAAAGGGATAGCCGGCGGCATGCGCGACGTGCAGGCTGCTCGTTGCCAGTTCGATGGAGCGTGTGAAGTCGCCCTGCACCTGCGCCAGTGCTGAAGCGGAGAAGAGCGCATCGGCGATCAGGGGAGTTGGATCGGACCCTGCCATTGCAATGGCACGTTCGAGCCACGAACGGCTTTCGGCTGGTTCGCCGCGTGCGTAGGCCATGGAAAGGAGGGTGCCGGCCAGTCCGAGGACGGGCTCGGGGTTCCCGGCGGCCAGGGACCATTCGACGGCGTCGCGCAGATTTGCATGCTCGACCGCGAGACGTCCCACCCATTCGGCCGAGCCGATCACGATGAGCCGGGGTTCGGCCTGAGCGGCGAGTTGCAGGAAATAGTCCGCATGGGTCAGCCGGGCAGCCTGCTCTTCTCCATGGGCGCGCAACTCCTGCAAACAGAAGGTCCGGACAGTTTCGAGCAGGGTATAGCGCGATTCGCCGTCTGGCAGCGCGGTGCGGGTGAGGAGACTGGCATCGATCAGCCCTGCCAGGACGGGAAGGGCATCGGAAGCTTCTGGAAGTGCAATCTGGTGGGCGGCATCTTCGAAGAATCCTCCGGAAAGGATCCCCAGATGGCGGAACATGCGTTGCTCGTCTGGCGAAAGAAGATCGTAGCTCCAGCGAATCGCGTGTTCGAGACTGCGTAGCCGTTCGGGTTGATCCTCTGGGCCATTTGCAAGGACATCGAGCCGCTGGTCGAGCCGGGAGAGGATTTCCTGGGGGGTCAGAACGCGCACTTGCCCTGCCGCCAGCTCGATTGCCAATGGGAGCCCATCGACCTGCTGACAGATGCGGGCGATCGAAGCTGTCGAGGTCGCATCGAGGATAAAAGCAGGGTCGGCGGCACGGGCACGCTCCGCGAAAAGCTGAACCGCCGGTGTCACCAACTCCGCCGCTTGCTGGTCGGTGACGAAGGGAAGGACCGGGTAAACCCGTTCTCCGCTGACCCGCAGCACGAGACGGCTGGTGGCGATCACGACAAGTGACATACAGGCCGCCAACAGCAGGGAGACCTGCGAGGCTACGCCGGAGACTTGTTCGAGATTGTCGAGGATGAGCAGGGCGGGAAGCTCACCAAGCTGTTCGCCAATTCGCTCGGCGGTTGGCTCCAGAACCCCGAGCGCGTCGCCAGCTAACGGCACGATCAGGGAGGAATCGGTTACGGGCGCCAGCGAGGCGAATCCGATGACGGCAAACCCGGGGCGCAGATCGCCGGCAACCTGGAGCGCCAGACGGGTCTTCCCGACTCCCGCCGGTCCGACGAGGGTGATAAGACGCGCATCCTCCTGCGTAACGAGCGCGACGAGCTCGTCACGCTCCTGCTCGCGACCGATGAAGGAGGTCAGCGGTTGGGGGAATGGCGGTGGGCGCAACTGGTGCGCCAGACGAATTGGGGTGGAAGGAGTCTGCCGGACGATCCGAGGTGCCTCTGACATGCGAACACCCCTCGCTTCTCACACACTGCTAGCAGCAGAATGTTCCTGTTGCTATGAACTGTCAAGTTCCGGGGATGGCAAAACCGGGGGCCAAAGGCCCCCGGTTTGCTCGTGATTATCGGTTTTGGTGGCTAGATGATCCCGCCGCCGATCCCGAGACGGGTCACCGCGAAGAGCATCAACACCGCGCTCATCGCCAGACCGATAACGCCTGAGGTGCGCGCGTTGCCGGATTTGTATGCCTGGTAGCTGAAGTAGCCTGCCAGGATTGCCAGCGGAAGCGTGGTGATCCAGTTGAGCCAGCCGAGGAATGGAATCAGCGCGATCAGCCCGAAAAAGCCGCCCAACACTGCCAGTCCAATACCAAGAATGTTCATCGTTCCTTCGGGAACCCCTTCTGGTTACTCGATCCATGCATTCACGGATCCCCGAGCCAGAATCACTGGTCTCGTCAGCAGAAGTATAGCAGAACCCTGCACACACCGACTCAGGGATAGTGCGCGCTAATGAAGCAGATCATTGGTTTTCGGTCGGAAAGAATGTGTTGATCGAGGGCCGCATGACGAATGCCTGAGCGGCTGGATTCGTGCCCGGCTAGACGTCTTTCAACTGCTGCTTCAGCTCGGCGACCTTCTCTTTGTAGGTGTTCGAGGTCACTGCATGGACATCCCAGGACATCAGATCCATATAGGGTTCCGTGATCTCGCTGATGTCCTGCGGTTTGTCGGCTTCGATCATCAGGAATCCAGCGCCTCCGCCCACCAGCGTGTGCCAGCTCTGGATCCGGCCGGCAAAATCGTTGTTGATTCCGTCCTGTTCGACCACTCGTCGCGCAACTTCATCGCGGGATGTGCCGGGGTACCAGGTGAAACGGCAATAAAAGAGCATGGTCTCTCTCCTTCTCTAATTGCGAACTTGCCAATATCTAGTTTCCATCACTTTGGCGGTTCGGGGTGAAAGCGGGGAGGCGGCTCGCGGTCAGGCGCAACCTGGCGGACGGGCTATTTGCTGTGCTGCAAGGAGTTCAGTGGCCGGAATTCCGGATCGATTCGGAGGGGCGTTTGCACGATCTGGCCATGTATTCGTTCGACCCGGTAGGCACCAGCGCCGGATCGGGCGCTGAGGATGCGGAATTGGTCGCCGTCAGCTTCGAAGGCGGCGCAATCGTCGATACCGATGCCGATGCCACCCTCTTTCGCGATCATGGTTTGAAAGCTTCGGTCGCGGCCTTCGCCGTCGTAGTGCGGACAGCCGGTGAACGGCAGGATGCCAAGGCATTTCACACGGATGTACTCCCAGTCGTCCGGGCTGTAGAAGCTCATCGAGTCGCTGTGGCCGAACTGGAACCAGCAGAGGGCGCCGGCGCTGATTCCGCAGAGGACCTTGCCATTAGCGTGGGCCTCCAGCAAAAGGGTATCTACCCCCAGCCTGCGCCAGAGCTTCATCATCATGAGGGTGTTGCCCCCGCCGACGTAGATCAGATCGGCGTTGCGGATCAGCTCGGCGATATGTTCCTGCGGCGGCGGCTTCCGGACGAGCCGCAGAACGTTGACCGTGCAGCCGAGCTGACCGCCGTAGACGTCTGAGAAGGTCTGCGCATACTCTTCCGCGTCACTGCTGGCGGTAGGAATGAAGAGCGCGACTGGCCACTGGGCGCCGGTGCGCTCGACGATGTATTTGTCGAGCGGGAGCGTATCTCCCAGCTTCATTTCTCCGCCGCCAATGGCTACGATCGGCATTGGGTTAGACCAGCACGAAGGTGAAGTAGCCGACCTTGCCGTCGCCATCTTCGGCGTCGGAGAGATCCATCACCAGACCGGGGTCGAAGATGCCATCAGAGGCGTTTTGCGGTTCGTCCGGGAAGTAGAGCTGGGAGGTGAGCACGTCGCTCTCCGGCTTCTGGGCTTTGACGTGGATGTGGCGGGTGCGGCCGGGATAAACCCCGGGGACGATGGTGGTCAACTCGTAGCGACCATCGGCGTCGGTGAACTGATGGCCGCGCAGATTGTAGCCCTCGTTGTCGTAGACGCCGGCGTCGTCGCAATGCCAGAAATCGACCAGTGCGTGTTCGACCGGGGTGCAGTCGGTGGTGTAGACGTAGCCGGTGACGACCAGTTTGGTGCCCGGCATCCCTGCTTCCAGTAACGACATACGCTCGGGGGAATTGGGTGTGAAATAGGGTCCTTCGGTTTGCGCGAGGGTTTCGGCGAAGTCGTCGGCGTCGCCGCAAGCCGGGGTTGGGGCGAGGATGGGAGCACCTGCATCCTGCGCGAGGGAGATACCAGCGCCGCGTCCCGCAGCGATGGCGAGTGCCAGGGGAGCGGCGAGGACACCGAGCTGACGGCGGGAAAGTTTCTGATCCATGGGTAACGGTCCTTTCGTCTTCGTACCAGAGCATACGTATTCGCTGCGGTTCCGGGTTGCCGGTCACCGGGTTGACGTGTCGTATTCAGTGTCTTTCGGGAAGCTGGGAGCAGGCTGAGGGTTCGCCTATTCGGGGCTGGAGGTCGTGCCCGCAGGGCCGATCAGGCGAACAAGCGCGTCTGCCATGGCAATCTCGCCCGCGGCATTCGGGTGAAGCTGATCGGCCATGAATGGATGAGTTGGGAGTGACCGGGTGCCGAAGATTTCGGCCATGGCGTCCCAGATGAGTACGTTCGGCCAGCACCCCCGCAGCCCAATGTAGGCGTTACGCATCAGGTCGGTGTAGGTCTGGGCGGATTCGTCTGGTTGCAGGTAGACGTAGTAGCTGGTGTTCCGGGAGAGCATGGGGTTAGGAGTGCGCAGGAGGATATCGGCGTTCGGCGCGCCTGCGCGGAGCTGGTCGACCGCCTCCGCGATGCGCGCCCGGAATTGTCCCAGGGTCAGCGGTTCGCGGCGGACGTCGTTCAGGCCGTAGCAGAGGATGTAGAGATCGGCCTGCACGGCGATGGCCGGGGTGATGCCGTGCTCGCGAGTGTCGGAGAGGAACGCGGAGAGCGTGCTGCCATCGTCGCCATAGTTCAGCGTTTTGGCACCAGCCAGAGCGCCGCCTGGCACACAATGGACGGTTCGTAAGCGTTCATGAAAGTTCAACGCGACGGCTGTGGTGCTGTCGCCCAGGAAACAGATGGTTTTGCCGTCGGGTCCGTTGGCACGCCAGCGGGCCAGGGGATCGGATGCTGGGGTTTGGGACATTGCATTCTCCAGAGAGGCATTGTTCTGTTGAATCGCGCCGGACGGAGGCCGCGGCGCTATATTTCGGAGGTCCCTGTGGAACTGGCGTCGAGCAACAGGTTTCATCCGGCGCAGTCGCCGTTTCAATCGTTATCGACTATCTTCGCATGCGGTCGATCTGCGATAATTGGAACATATGTTCTCGCCGAATCGGTCCAGACATCGTATCGTTGCTCATCCCCGCGACCGGTCCTGGTATTCATCGAAGAGGAGCCACCATCATGTGCGGACGTTACGTTCTCGAAGCCCCGGAAGACCTTTCCGAGCGTTTCCAGCTCCGGCAGTTGGCTATTCAGCTCCCGCATACCTGGAACGCCGCGCCGACCAATGTGCTTCCGGTGATCGTGGAAAGCCAGGAGGGTGAGCGGGAAGCGCAGCTCATGCAGTGGGGGCTGATTCCGCGTTGGGCCAAGCCAGGCGGCAAGAAACCGATGGCGCCGATCAATGCCCGGGCGGAGACGCTTTCGGAAAAGCCGATGTTCCGCAATCTGGTCAAGCGCAACCGCTGTCTGGTGCCCGCAAACGGCTTCTATGAATGGAAGAACCTGGGCGATCACAAACAGCCGTACTACATCACGGTGCCGGACGATCCCCTCTTTGCCTTCGCCGGGCTGTATGACACCTATACCAACGAAGAGGGTGAGGAAGCCAGCACCTACACGATCATCACGACCGAACCGAACGAGCTGATGTCGACGCTGCACAACCGCATGCCGGTGATCCTGCACCAGCAGGACGAGGAGGAATGGCTCGATCCCGACGTGACCGACCCAATGCAGGTCGAGCGTTTGCTGGTGTCGTATCCATCCGCCGAGATGGAGGCGGTTCCGGTCAGCCGCAAGGTGGGGAATACGCGGAATAACGGACCGGACCTGATCGAGCCGATCGAGGAATAGGTGGACTTCCTGAGCCCTCTATCATGGGCGCTTGGTGATGCGATCTCTTATGGGGTGTCTGGCAACGCCGGAATGGGGCCGTGGCCGATGGTCCAGCCGCCGTCGACGGCGAGGTTCTGGCCGGTGATATAGCTGGCTTCGTCGGAGGCGAGGAAGAGGACCGCGTTGGCGACTTCGTCCGGCCGGCCGGGGCGGTCGAGCACGGTCATGTCGCGCCAGAACTGGAGGAATTCGGGACGTTCTTCCAAAAGCTTGGTAACTTCCGGGCGACCGGCGTCGATCGGACCGGGACTGACGGCGTTGACGCGGATACCGCGTTTGCCGAGGTCGATGGCCATCGAGCGAGTCAAGCCGAAAAGCGCGCTTTTGGCGGTGACATAGGCGACGTGGTTGCTGGCGCCCATCATCCCTTCGACCGAGGCAATATGGACAATGGCTCCCCCACCCGATTCCTCGATGAGCGGTACGGCGGCATGGGAAGCGTAGAACGCGCCGTCGAGTGAGACGGAGAGGCCCTCGCGCCAGCCGGTCGGATCCATGGTGCTGACATCGTGGTAGCCGCCGAGATAGGCGGCGCAGTTGACCAGGATGTGCAGACCGCCGAACCAATCACGCGCCGCACCGACGGCGTTGTCGCAATCCCAGCTACTGGAGACATCGCAGCGGATGAACTTGCCGCCAGCGTCATCGGCAGTTTGCTGGCCACCGGGTTCGTTGATGTCGGCGATCAGGACATTCGCGCCCTCAGCGGCAAAGCGAAGCGCGATGGCCCGTCCGATGCCGGTCGCGCCACCGGTGATGAGCGCCGTTTTGTTTTCCAGCCGCACGATGGTACTCCTTGGTTCCTGCGAACGTCGCGGCTCGGATTGTGACCGAAATTCCGAGGGCACGAAGGCGGCACCATTTGACTGATGATCTGGCGAGCAGGAGGGCAGAAACGCCCTCGATTACGACCAGCGGGAGGGCACAGAGGCCCTTCGCTACGACTAAGTAGAGCTAGAGAGATACCGAGCCAGGATTCTTTTCATAGGCGGCGACGGCCGTAGCCATGCGCTCGACGGCTTCGGTGACGATGGCGGAGGAGGTCGCCAGGTTGAAGCGGACGTGGCCCTGGCCGCCTTCGCCGAAGGGGATGCCCCCACTCAGGCCGACTTTGCCCAGCTCGAGGAAGACTTTGGCCGGATCGTCGCCCAGGCCGAGGTCGCGGCAGTCGATCCAGGCGAGGTAGGTCGCTTCCGGTGGGGTGTATCTGGCGGCTGGGAGATGCTGGGCCAGCAGGTCGGTCAGCAGATGCCGGTTGGCATCGATTCCCGCAATGGCCCCGTCCAGCCAGGATCTCGCCTGGTCGAAGGCGGTGCTGTGCGCGATGACCGCGATATGACCGGGATGGGTGCCCATGCGGTGATTGATCGCCTTGACATCCTCGACCGAATCCGCACCGGGAATGGCGACGGCGGCCTTGAATCCGGCCAGGTTCCAACCCTTGGAGGCCGAGATCAGGCTGACATCCGGTTCGGTGCCAGCGACGGACAGGTAGGGCGTGAAGATGGAGGTCGGCATGATGAGCGGCGCATGGATTTCGTCGGAGACCACGCGGATTCCGTGCTGCCGGGCCAGGCGGGCGACTGCTTCCAGCTCGTCCCGGGTATGCACCGTGCCGTTGGGATTGTGCGGATTGGAGAGGAGCAGGATCGGGGTTCCGCCACTTCCGGCCGCGGAAACGAAGGCGGTCTCCAGCGCATCCAGATCGAGGCGACCTTCGGCGGTCAGACGAGCGGGAATCATCGGCCGCTCGTGCATATCGGTCACCATTTTGAAGGGCGGGTAGATGGGCGGGGTGAGAATGACCGGGTCGCCCGGTTTGCTGAGCCGTTGCACCATCTCGAGCACGCCGGTCATGACATCCGTGATAGTGATCGCCTGGGACGGATCGAAGCTCCAACCCCAACGGTCGGCGGCAAAGGAGCTCACGGCGGTCTGCATGCGAGTGCCCCAGGGATAACCGGTATCGCCCAGCACCAGGGCATCCTGCACCGCGTCCACGATCGGCTGCGCCACGTAGGCGTCCATTTCGGCGACCCAGAGGGGGAGTACATCTTCCGGGTAGTACTGCCATTTGGCGCAGCTTCGGCGGCGCAGCTCGATAAGTTGGAGATCGTCGAATGGGGTGGAAACGATGGTTGCTTCTGCTGTCATGAAACCTGTCTCTTCGTTGAGCTCGTCTGGTGACGAATTGATTGCCCTGTTGGCAACAGGATATCGGGTCTTCGAACTCGAACTCGATCCACATGCATGCAATCAGATTGTCATCGATTCCCCGTTGTTCGTCGCCGTTCGCATGACACCGAGCTGATTTCACGGCGCAATGTTGACGACCTCGACTCGCTTGCTGCGTGAAGCTCTGGTGAAGATGAGGACGAAGGAAGATTCTTTTCACGGAAAGCCAGCCGGGTTTGCTCTCGGCTGGCTTTGCATTGCGAGGTTGGTTCGGTCAATGCCTGGCCATCGACGTGACTTCAGGCGATCAGACGTGCAGAGTATGCCTCCGGAGTGGCCGTTGCCGGCGGACTCATGAAGAAATCGAGGACATAGAAGCCATCGTAGCCATTGCCCGCGATCGGCGTGCCTTCGATTCGACGAGCGTGCTGGCTGAACATCAGGTGTTCCATTGCAGTATGATAGGCCTGCAGGACGAACTGATAGCTGTTTGGCTCCGGGTCTGGAATCTGATCGAGCGTGTTATATCGCGTGACGACCAGCTGTCCGGGTCCGGGCGTAACCTACATTTCAATCTCCAGATCGGCATCGAGCGCCTGCGCAAAGCCCCCCACGCTCATGTCCCTGGAATCCGTCCTCGTTGACGCAGCACCCAACCCAACAGCTGAGCCCATCTCTCCCTTGTTTTTCGCCACCAGCTGCGCTTCGTTTTCTGCAAGGAACGCATCGCCGGCCAACAAGGTCACCTCCAGTCCGGCAGGAATCGACTCGCTCTCGCCATCAGCACGGAAGATGGTCATCGGAGTGTTGCTGTGTACGGTCAGTTGGCCCGTGAATACATATTCAACCCATGGGCCAGGGCAGCAGTACCCATCGTAGGTAAAGGTCGATTCATCGGAAACTCGGTGTAATCCCAATCCAGCCGAGATCGCTCCGGTGGAGTGCACCATCGAAGCGGGCAGATCGATGGTGATCTTATGCTCGCCCAGTGGGGCGGGGATCGATGTGGCCTCCTGTATGACCGCGGCAGGAATGACTGGTCCATTGTCCGGATCTGAACCGATTGGGACGAAATACCGGTACACCATGAATGCGAGCAGCGTCGCCGCGATTAGTGCCGCGACGATAGCCCACTTACGGTCGAGGCGCCCGGGCGATGGCGCAGCGACGGACGTTTTCGGGCCGGGGTGGCAAGGGTATGGACTGTGGCTGGCGATGGTTCAAAGAGATTGGCGCGGCATGGATGGATGCGCTCCTCTTCTTTCGATTGTTTGGGTTGCATTCGTTTCCAGGTCTCGGCCCAAGCCCGTTCGCGAACCGTGCTGGACTGAGGTGCAGGATCAATGGATGAGAGTCGGCGTAACGCTTGTATGACATCGGGTGGAAGTGGAACAGACGGTTGCTGGCCACGGACAAGCGCATCCCAGTACGCCATCGAGCGCGTCATCATCGAAGGGGTGACGGAGATGATCAGACATGCTGCACCTCCCAGAGCGGTGTTATCGTCGATGACGATCTGGCGGAGCTGATCGAGCGCGCGCGATTGGGCTTGCCGCACTGCCCCGTCGCTTATGCCGAGGATGGCCGCGATCTCCTGACTGGTGAAGCCGCTGAGCCGCAGCTCGACCACCTCGCGCGAGCGTTGCGGTAGTCCCTGGAGCAGTTGCCAAAGATTGCGCTGCTCGTCGGATGAGAGCGCCAGTTGCTCGGGTGTGGGATGGGGGTCGACGAGGTCGAACTCGTCCGGCATCGGCGACGTGGGCCGTCGCGCATGGGCGCGGTAGACGTTCACCACCTCGTTGTGGGCAATCGCAAAGAGCCAGGAGCGAAACTGACCGGTGCCCCCGACGAAGTTTGGCAACGCAGCGAAAGCATTGGTCATCACCCTGATGGCGGCATCTTCGGCGTCGGCTGGATCGGAGAGCCGCATGCTGCAGTAGCGCAGGATCGGCGCCCAGTATTTCGTGAAGAGCTGCTCGAAGAGAGCAGGGTCGGCGATGGCGGCCAGTGCAAGCTGGCGGTCGCCCGCTGGTTCCGGACTGCTATCGTCAGACTCCTGTTTGGATTGCCGCTTGGCGTCGGTACCGCAAACGCTGGGGCACCCGCATTCTCCTGATATGTCATGTTGCTGCTTTCACAGTAGACACCAGGGAGCGCGGAATTGTTACGTCGGGATTTATGGGCAAACCATCGTTGATAACGACCCGCGTTCGGGTCCGATCATTCGCGACGCGGCAGGCACGGTTATCGCCGATTTGCGAGGCATCGGTCCACCGGCGACGGGAGTGCGAATGGGAGTAGGGGTTGGGGTTCCTGATCTGCCAGCTGGCACGCCGCAGTCGGGCACCCCGACTGGCTAAGGATCAGTAAGGTCTCTTCTCTATTTCGGGCCGGGCGGGATCCCGGCCCGTTGCCACCTGCTCGGCTGTGAAGGACGTGGGATTGGCTACTTCGGAGTCCAGTCGCCAGAGCCGTTCTTCGCCCGATAACCACTCTCGGATGACGGTTGCTACAAGGGTGAGGATATTGTCGGTACGGTCAGCTCCTGATGGTCGCAAACTCAAATGTGAAACCTTGATCTGTTTATTTGGCGCCACTCGATGGAATAGCGTTAGCAGATGCTGCCGTTTGCTCGGGGCGATTCTCCAGCAGCGAGACCGTCCTGGACGGAGCGGAAGACGTCATATTGCGGGTCGTAGCCAAGCAGGGCGCGGGCTTTGGCGATGCTGTGGTGGATGCGGATCGGAGGTCCAGGGATGACCGCGTCGAGATAGGTGAGGTTGGCCTGCTCGGCGAGATAGGGGATCAGCTCACCATAGGAAAACGGGGCGGGGCCACTGAGATTGAAGGCCTGGCCGATCGCTTCCGGCCGGTCGAGCAGCAGGGTGAGCCCCTGAACGATATCCCGCACATCGCAGCAATGGAACATCCAGGGCACGCCGGACTCGTCACGTGGCAGGAGCAGATCGGGGTTAGGCTGCCCGGCGGGCACGAGCGCGTCGGCCACCGCATCGCCGGCCCGGCTGCGGACGAAGTTTTTCACCTTCTCATAGAAGAGGAAGCCGCCCAGGGTGCCGTTCGGACTGACCGATTCCCATGGCTCGTAGACCAGCGAGAAGCGGGCAATGGCGATCGGGAGCCCGTTGACCCGATGCTCATACTGCAGCAGATCTTCGCCAGTGACTTTGGTGACCCCATAAAAACTGTATGGCTCGCGGGGATGCGATTCGTCGATGGGGAGGTACTTCGCGAACAGCGACGGGTAGACCTCATCGCTGCTGGCAAAGACCATGCGGCTGACGCCAACTTTGGCCGCGGCATGCGCCAATTCGTAGGTGCCGCGAATGTTCGCCTCGATCAGGGTGTCGTTGACGGCATCGCTGCCGAACACCATGGCGGCGCCAAGGTGGACGACCGCATCGACGCCGTCGAGCGCCGTCTGAACCGCTTCCGGATCGCGCAGATTTCCAGTGACGCATGGGATACCGGCGGCCTGGGCGCGCTCCAGCCCGGGATCGTCTGGCAGAACCAGTCCCCGTACGTCCCGGCCCTCGGCAAGCAACGATGCAGCGAGGTTGCGTCCTACCCGACCTGTAATCCCCGTGACCAGTACCGTCATGCGTTTGTCCTCCACCAGCGCCCCGTTCCGTAGATGCCGGCCCAGTGCCGGCGAAAGCCCTTTGCTCGGCATCTTGGCACAGACCCACCCTCCCCGTGGTGCCCACTGAGCGAACAGAACCCGGGGTGGAAATCCGCTCAGCGGGACGGGGAGAACAAGGATCGCCTTGACCGTGAGAAACTATCGGTAACAATCGCGATTTTGGCTGGAAATGGGAGAACGCATTATGGCCGAGCTGCAATTCGATACATCGCAGGTGATGGTCGATTTCAATCAGATGAAGTCCTTTGCCGATAATCCGTTGATTCTCGAGCGGGGGAAGGGCATTCGCGTCTGGGATGCCTTTGGCAAGGAGTACATCGACGGCCTCTCCGGAGTCTTCACCGTCAACTACGGGCACGGGGTCGACGAAATCATCGATGTTGCTGCGGAACAGGCGCGCAAGATTGCGTTTACCGCGCCGACCATGTCGACCAATCCTCCGGCGTTGAAGCTGGCCGATCTCCTCACGTCGCTCTTGCCGGACCAGTTCACCACGGTCAAGTTCGCGAGCGGTGGCTCGGAGGCGAACGAGTTCGCCATCAAGATGGCGCGCCAATATCATGCCCAGACCGGTAGCCCGCGCAAGTACAAGATCATCTCTCGCTACAACTCCTATCACGGGAGCACCGGGTTCGCCGGGGCAGCCTCGGGACAGCCCGATTGGAAGTCGAAGTACGAACCCTATCCGGAAGGGTTCATCCATGTCTCGCCGACGTCGGTGGATGCCATCGAGGAAGCGATCATTGGGGAGAATCCGGATACGGTGGCTGCAGTGATCTGTGAGCCGATCATGCTCTCGGCCGGTGTGCGGGTGCCCGATGCGGACTATTTCCCGAAGCTGCGTGAGATCTGCAACCGCTACAACGTGTTGCTGATCCACGACGAGATCATTACTGGCTTTGGTCGCACCGGAAAGCTGTGGGGTTCGGAAACGGTCGGCGCCTGGCCGGACATTCTCTCCTGCGGCAAGGGGATCAGCGGTGGCTATGCTCCGCTCGCAGCCATCATCGTGACCGAGCAAGTGGCCAGCGCCTTCTGGGGCGAGGCGGCCGATGGGGTGCAGTTCTTCTCCGGGCACACGTTTGGCGGCAACCCGGTCGGGTGCGCAGTGGGCGAAGCAGCGGTGCGCTTCCTGCTCGATAACGATCTGGTGGCCAAGTCGAATGCGGTCGGCGATTATCTGGCCGCGCAACTACTGGAGCTCAAGTCGCAGTTTGCCGTGGTCGAAGAAGTACGCGGTCTTGGCATGTTGCGCGGGCTCGCCTTCAACCAGCCGATCGGGCGACCGATGTATGCCGCCTGCCGCAATAATGGTCTGCTGACGCGCCCCGCACCAGACTGGATCGGCATCGCTCCGCCGTTGGTGACCACCACCGAGGAAGCGGACGAAATCGTGGATATCGTGGCGAAGTCACTAGGGGAAGTTACGGCGTAGGTTTCGAACCTTGTTTCATCCCCAAACCCCTTCGCGCTCCAAAGATGAGGAGCGCGAAGGGGTTTTCTCGTTTCGGGGCCATGGTTCAGAGACAGAGCTTTCGGCAACAGCGTTATCGAGCCTCGCTCGATCGCAGGGCGCAGGTCGCAACGCTCCTCCCGAACATGTCATAGACGAACGCTACCGTTTCAGCCGATAGGTCAATATATATTGACACTACTTATTGGTCAGTATATATTGACGTATATGGAAAGTGACCTTCTCGACCGACCGGATATCGACCTACTGCTCGACGCGCTTGGGGATCCAATGCGGCGGCGAATTCTGGGCCGCCTTGCGGAGGGGCCGCTGGATGTCGGGGCACTGGCTGAAGGGATGCCGATCGGGCGGACTGCGGTGTCGATGCACCTGCGGGTGTTGAAGGACGCGGGTCTGGTGGCGGACGAGCGCGAGGGGACTCGGCGACGGTATCACCTGCAGGCGGACGCCTTCCGGGCGGTGCGCGACCACCTCGATTGGTATTGGGAGCGGTCGCTGGACGCATTCAAGATCGCGGCGGAAACCCGCGCAAAGGAGCTGAAGATGCCGAAGCTACTGGAAGACGTGATCGTTGCGAAAGAAGTGACCGTCGAGGCACCGCTGGCGGTCGCGTTCGAAGTTTTTATCGAGCAGACGTGGTGGCCGGTAACGACGCATCACATTGCTTCTACGCCAGGGGTGGCTACCGTGCTGGAGCCCTTCGTCGGGGGGCGCTGGTACGAGCGGGACGCGGATGGGATCGAAACCGATTGGGGCGTAGTCATGGCTTGGCAGCCACCCCATCGCATAGTGCTGACGTGGCAGGTGAATGCGCAATGGGGCTATGAAGTGGATCCGCTGCTTGGATCGGAGATCGAGGTCACCTTCACGCCTCAGGGTGAGAATTCGACGCGTGTTGCGCTGGTGCACCGCCGGCTGGAACGCTATGGCGTGGAAACCGAACGGATGGTTTCCATTCTGGATGCCAAGGGGGGCGAACCCCTGGAAGCGTACGCCAGGTATATAGCCGGTCGTAGCAGCTAGCAGCCAGCCATCAGTATTCCGCCTTCAGAACTCCCATCAAGTCTGACGGCTGACTCCTGAACATTGACTGCTACTCTTGCCGTATGGCTACCTGGAATCGGACGATCGCCAAATCGGGCTCGGTCGAGCTCGTCGTGAAGAAATCGCGTTTCATTTGTACGGTCGATCGCGCTGGTTCTGAAGAGGAAGCGCGCGTGAAGCTGCAGGCGCTGAAAAAGCAGTACTGGGATGCGGGTCACAATTGCTCGGCCTGGATTCTCGGCGACCGGGGTGAGCTGCGACGCTCGAATGACGACGGCGAACCGGGCGGCACGGCAGGCGCGCCGATGCTGCATGTGCTCGATCAGCGTGGGGTGACCGATACGATTGCGGTGGTGACGCGGTACTTCGGCGGGATTCTGCTCGGCGCTGGAGGATTGGTGCGGGCGTATGGGCAGTGTGTTTCCAATGCGATCGACGCGGTCGGGATCGTGGAGCGGGTGCCGCTGACGGTGGTCGCGGTGGAGGCGGCGCATGACGAGGCTGGGCGGTTGGAGAACCTCTTACGCGGCACGAGCTGGCGCGTTTCTTCCATCGACTACGGCGCGCAGGTGACCTTCGAGCTGCCATTGGGCGAAGCGGAGATCGACCCCTTTCGTGCCTGGCTTTCGGAAACAACCAGCGGCCGGTGCGAAGCGATCGAGATTGGCACGGAGCTGATGGAGGTGCCGGTATGACGACACGCATCTTGCTGGTGCGGGCGGTGAACGTAGGTGGTGCAAAGCTGCCGATGGCCGAGTTCCGCGAAATGCTGACCGAGTTGGGTGGCCAGCAGGTGCGGACCTATATCGCCTCGGGGAATGCGGTGCTCGATGTGCCTGGAGATCTCACTGCGTTCGACCGAGCGGTGGAAAAGGCGCTAACCGAACGATACGGCTATGTGCGCGAGGTTATTTCACGGTCGCCGAAAGAGTTGGAATCTGCGTTGAAGGCACATCCCTTCGAGGTGATCGAGCCAAAGTTCTCGTATGTGGCTCCATTGACCGGCACTCCGCCAACAGACGCCATCGAACGGGCGCGCGAGGTGGCGACTGGCGATGATCGCTGGGAGGTTATCGGCGCGGATTTGCATATTCGGTACGCCAACGGCGCGGGTCGGGCGGAGCTGGATATGAATAAGGTACTAAAGCGTTTGGGAGTGCAGGGAACGGCGCGGAATCTGAACACGATGCAGGCGTTGATCGAGATGGCGGCGAAGGACCCGTCGTAGCGGCAATCACGTCAGTCCACGAGCGCATCGAGCACGCGCAGAAATTCGGCTGGGGTGCGGAGCTTGACGCCCAGGTACTCCCCGACTCGGCGGAATTCGGCGTCGCCGGTGACGAGGTACTCGGCGTTTCCGGATATGGCGGCGGAGAGGACGAGATCGTCCTGCCAATGGCTGGCTACGTCGACGATCTGCGTTGCAGGCATTGCCATTTCCGCCACAGTGTGAAGTCTCCTGACTGCCAGTTCACGATTCGAAGGAGCGACCCGAGCGGCAAACCATGGCAGGTCAAGGGTGGTGTTCAGTTCGTGCATCACTTGCACTGAAATCAGCAGATCGAATTGCTTTTGCTGCCAGCGCAGCCAGAGTTGTGCCGGCGGTGTCTGCCAGCCGAGCGTGGAGCCGACGATGCTGGCGGCCAACGCGTTGGTATCCAGCAACACCCGCATTTATGCATTGCCTGCAGGAACGCGAACGGGTGACGAGGCACGTATTTGCTCCCTGGCCAGCTCGAGTTGGCGCTCGAACTCTTCAGGCGTCACATCCCGGAAACCCTCGGCAAGTTTTGCGATATCGAGAAATGCCTGTTCTCGTTCCCGGTCATCTCGTTCCAGGCGTTCGAGATCAGCGATCGATACGACTGCTGCCACAGCCGTCGAACCTTTGTAGAGCCGAATCCTGGTTTCGCGCCGGAAGACGCGGTCGAGGATGGAGCTGAGCTTGGGGCGGGCTTCGGTGAATTTGAGGGATTCAGTTGGAATGAGGTTGCTCATGGGGTCACGCCTTTCTGAATGAATGCTACAAAGTGTACACACCTGTACACATGTGTACAGGTCGCGGGAGGCGCGGTCGTCCTACACTCGCGGCATGATGGATCGATAAGAAGGAGAGCGTACGATGCCTAACGGAGTCACATTTACCACGGTCGACAATGCCCCAGATATGGCCGCCTACGAACCAGGCCGGGTCAAACCGGTCTCGGTGCTCAAAGCCACCGGTACCAATGTGGTGGTGTTCGCATTCGATGCTGGCACCAAGTTGCGCGAGCACGTTGCCCAGCAACCGGTGTTGTTGCAGGTACTCGAAGGAACGCTCACCGTGATGTTTGGGGAAGAAGTCGTCAAACTGCAAGTTGGCGATTTGCTGCATATCGAGGCCGAGGTGACCCATAGTGTCGAGGCGAGCGAACGGGCCAAATTGCAGTTGATGGTGCTGATGATCGACAGCCCCGGCCCATCGAAGATTCCCATGGAGAATTTCGAACATCTGAGTTTGCAGAGCCAGGAAGACTAATCGAGCCGCAAGCCGAGCTCGAATCGCTGGCGAACCGAACGCCCCCGTCCTGGTAAGAGGACGGGGGTGTTTCGGAATTCTGCCGGAAAGCGGAGGCTTATCCCTGCTGGCTAAAAGGCGTGCCGCCAAAGGCGACCAGCGTGCCGTCGGCGAGGGTAGCAAAGCTGCCAATCGCACCGGTTTCGCCCGATGGGGCGATTGCCAAAACCGGTCCGCCCAGCGCGGCGGGTTCGCCATCGAGAGCGCCGTTGCCTCGGGATGGACTAATCAGCAGTCCGTCACTGGTCACGGCATAAAGTGTGCCGCTGCCGGTCGGGAACTTGGTCGAAAGATCGGTGAATCCGCCTGATGCCGTGGTGCGAATCCAGACGATCTGGCCCGATTCGGCGTCGAGTGCAAAGAGTCGGTTACCGCCGCCTTCCGGTGCGGGTTCGCCGGTACTGGTCCAGTCGTAGTGGTTGTAACTCTCGCCATCGACGATCGGCGTGCCATCGGTGGGCACATTTTTGCCGGTAAGCAGTTGATCGCCAGTCACGACTACCAGGGTTTCATCGGTGTTCACTGGTTGCACCAGCGGACCCTGCAGTGAGCTATCCCAACGTCGTTCGCCGCTCTTGGCCAGGACGCCGGAGACGACGATATCAAAGCCGCCATCGTCTCGCTGCGGACCGGTGGCGCTGACGACCACGAAGATCTCAGTCTGATCCCATGCCGCATCTCCCTGCCGGACGAGCCGGGTGTTGGTGCCATCGAATCCAGGCGTCGACCAGAGCAAGGTGCCCAACTCCTTGTCGAAACCGTGCAACGTGCCATTGGCATCGACCATGGCGACGACCGTGCGGGTCAAAGCGGGGATGGGCATGCCCAGCTCGTTACTCTGCGTGCCAGCGGAAGCGCCGGAAGCGCCGGACGCAGTCGACCAGAGCAGCGTTCCATCTTGCGGTAGCAGCGCGGTCATCGTGCCCGATTCGTCCCAGATATAGAGGGTATCCGCATCGTAAACCAGCGCAGCCACCGGATAGGCGAAGGCATGTTGCCAGGCGAGCGTACCGGTTGCACCGTCGATGGCGATCATCTGGTTTTCCGCATCGACCGCGAAGATGTTTCCGCTACCGGTCCAGGTTTGGGCAGGGTCATGCTGATCCGGTCCGGGATCGGCGACGAGCTGATCGGTGCTCCAGGCGAAAGGGAGTGTCCAGGCCGGTTGCCCGGTGGCGGCATAGGTCGCCTCGATCTGCGGTCCGGAACCGGTGTCGATCAGCCGGTAGACCAGTCCATTGCTATAGGCCATCCCCCCAAAGTCGACGAGCTGACCATCGATCGGCATCGACCAATCGATCCGGCTGTCGCTGTATGTTTGCTGTTCGAATCCGGCAAATTCGGGTGCGAGCGCTACTACCGTGCCATTGTCCTGAGAAACATAGAGGGCAGTTGGGTCAGCCGCGATCTGGTCGGGAAGCGCACCGGGCAGATCGACCATCGCCTGCACCAGCGAATTTTCGGTGGTGAAGAAGGTCAATTGACCGGATTCCGAGATGGCAACAGGGCCGTTCGACCCCTGTGCCAGCGCAACGAACGGCGGATTGCCGGGATCGGCGATCCATGTCTTGCCAGTCGCATTCCACGCGGTTGGATCTTCTGGCTCCTGGAACGGCATCCCGGTGTCGAGGAAGTAGCCGGAGATATACGGGCTGGTCTGCTCCGGATAGGGATTCGTCTTCTTGGTGGTGGCGGTGCCTTCTGGATCGACCAACTGAACCTCACTAATGGCCAAACCGCCGTTGTCTGCAAGTACCAACGCCATCGTATCGGTCACGGTGAGCCCGGTCACCAGTGCGTTGTACTCCGTTTCCCAGCGTGTCGCTCCTTGCTGGGGATCGACTGCGACGAGCTTACGCATCCACGGCTCGGCGTCTGCCGTGTTTGCCCATGGACTCTGGCCAGCGACGATAACGGTTCCATCAGGCGCGAGATCGAGCGCAACCGTGTCGGCGACGAACTGCTGAAGAACACCGGTTGCATTTCCGGCCGTGTCGAAGAGCGCCACATTGCCCGTGCCACTCACCGCAGCGATGCCGAGCTCGCTGGCAACAGGGGGCTGCGACGCACGGGCAGAGGTCGTGGTCGTGTCGATATCGGCAACGCCTTGCCAGGCGGTTGAGCCGTCCTGGGTGTCGATCGCTTGCATGGTGCGTTGGCCGTCCCAAAGGTAGATGCGCGCATCGTTCACCGTGAGGGAGTGCGGGGCGATGGTTGTGGTGATGTCCCAGGTTTGCTCACCTGTGGCTGGATCGAGGGCCGCAACACCTCTGAGGGTCGGGAAATACACGCCGGTCTGATCTGCGCCGATTCCCGTCCCGCCCCACTCCTCCGCCGAGCGCCATTTCTCGCTGCCGGTGGTGGTATCGACCGCCTGGACGCCGGTGAAGTCATCCGAGCGGATCAGGCGGTAGAGCGTGCCGTCGGACAGGGCCGTGGCGCCGATCTCGACATTCGAGCCGGAGAAAGGTAGCGTCCAAAGGACGCCGTTGTTGCTCACGGTCGGGCTGGCGAGCGCGGCCGGGGTGGCGTCGAGCTGGGCGATGGCGGCGGGAATAGCGGTGGGCCTGTCGTCGTCGCCACCGGAGCCGAAAAGCCCTGCATTCTGCGCGGCAACCAGTGAGTAAACCGTCCAGGGTCAGGGAAGGAGGCCAATAACCATCCTGCCTGGCGGACCGCCCGCGCCAAGATCGAGAAGCGCGATTTCCAGATCTCGGGAGAACATGTCGTTGTCTGGATGCCCGTCTGCTGTCGTGATTCGTCATCGAACGATTTACGGCAGCAGGTCCGGAGGCAGCACCAACACGCGATTGTTGCCCGTGTCGCTAATGTAGAGGCTACCGTTGGAGGCAACCATCACGAACTGCGGACGGTTGACATTCTGCGCGCTCGGATCACCTGAGACACCAGTGCCGTCGTTGTTCGCGACATTCGTCGCGAAATTGCCGAACTGTCCGAACACCCAGTCGGCGGTCGTATCGCCGTCATTGGCGAAATAGAGGACGCGGTTATTGTCACGGTCCGCGACGTACAGACCGCCCGCATCATCGAGGGCGACGGACGGCGGGTGGCTGAGTGAATCCGCCGTTGGGCTCCCTTCATTTCCAGAGCCGTCATCGTTCACCTGGCCGCTGGTGAAGTTGCCGCTATGCCCATAGACCCGGTCGGCCACGGTATCGCCATCCGCCGCGAAATAGAGGACACGCTGGTTTTCGCGATCAGCGACATAGAGCCCGCCGCTCTCGTCGATTGCCAGGCCACGCGGAAAATTCAGGTTTTCTGCGCTGGGAGTGCCTGTTTGACCACTGCCGTTGTTATTCAGGACGCCCGTGGTGAAGGCCCCAAACTGCCCATAGACCCCATCGGCGTTGGTTTCCCCCGCGGGTTCAAAGATTAAAATGCGGTTGTTGCTGGAGTCGCTGATATAGAGCCGTCCGTTTCCGTCCGCCAGGATTCCGAGGGCAAAGACGCCGATGTTGGCATTGGACGGAATACCGTTTCCGCCCAGGCCATCGTTGTTCGGAGGATTAGTGGAAAAGCTGCCGAACTGGCCATAGACACGGTCGGCGGTGGTATCGTCGTCCGCGGAGTAATACAACACGCGATGATTCTCACGATCGGTGACGTAAATGCCGCCAAAGCTATCAAGGGCGATGGCCACCGGGAAGTTCAGCGTATCCGCATTTGGGAGGTTCGATCCTCCAACGCCATCGTAGTTCTGGATATAGGAATCCAGCTTGCCGTGCTGTCCGTAGACCCGGTCCGCGGTGGTGTCGCCATCGTTTTCGTACACCAGAACGCGGCTGTTATTCCGATCAACCACGTACAGCGCACCATCCCGGTCTTGCGCGAGCCCGATGGGGAAAAAGAGACCGTTTGCATCATGGCCTGCGGTAGCAGAGGCGAAATCAGCCTGCCCATAGACCTGAACCGCCCCTGGCTCGGCATACTGTGCGAGCGCGGATGGCACGAAGAGCAGGAAGACCGTGGCAACGAGCAGAATCCGAACGCGCATGGGCCACCTCACTTGATTGTGGAATGCGACAGGACGCGGGCGTTGCGCCCTGGCTGTGGTGTGACGAGTAAGTTGCAGGATACACCCTTGGCCAAGAGAATGTTTGGCATCGAGAACGACGCCACGATTGGGATTGAATAGGTTGAACGAGATATGGAATTTCTCCGTTTGCCAACCAAGTGGTGCTCGCGTGGCGTCTGTATGGAGTGCAACCAGATTCCAGGAATCTGTGTTTACTCGAGTAGTGGCCGTCCGGGGGCCGCAGTTGATCGACTCGAATTGGATACCCCTAATGACGGAACCTGATCTCGTCCAGCGGTTGGTGGACGATCTCGACGGGAATTTCGAAGCGTTGGTCGTTGCGATGCAGGGGCCGGTCTACCGGTTCGCGTATCGCTGGTGCGGGAACGCGCAGGATGCCGAGGAGATTGCGCAGGACACCTTCGTGCGAGCGTACGGGGCGCTGGAGGGATATCAATCGGAGCGCATCCGCGCTCTGAAGCTGACGCCCTGGCTGATGACGATCGCCGTCAATGTGGCCCGCAACCGGGTGCGCGGCAAGCGCCTGCCAATCGATGATCTGGACGGTATCGACGAGCCGCTTGCGAATCGGTTCGATGAACCGGAGCGGGTCAGTGAGCGGCGCGATCTTTCTGACCGCCTGGCTGCCGCCCTGCATGCGCTTCCGCCGCGCTATCGAGCGCCGGTGATCCTGCGGCATGTGATCGGACTGAGCTACGACGAGATTGCCGAAGCCCTCGACCAGCCTCCCGGTACCGCCAAATCAAACGTCCATCGCGGTATCCAGCTCTTGCGAGAACAGCTAGGCGATCTCGATTTCACCCAAACCGCGTCCCCACCCCCTGTGTTTGCCAGATGAAAGGCAGAGGTTCCATGAATGTACTGAGCGATGCCGTTGTCGAAACCGGTTTGAGCGATCTGCCTGCGCCGCAACCGCCAGCCGATCTGTTGCCAAATGTGCTCTATCGCACGGGCCTCTCGGATCTTTGCTGGCAGACGGAGAGCCCTATTGGACCGATTTGGATTGCGGCCAGCCAGGAGGGTGTTACCGCGGTCGATCGGGCCGAATCGGCCGATATCTTTATGACGACTTACCAGGCACGATTCGGACGCAACGTTCGCTTGGTCGAAACCGCACCGCAGCCACTTGCGCGCAACGTCACCCGCTGGCTGGAGGGCGACCGGCGCACCCCGCCTCCCTTCGATCTGTCGCATTCGACCCCGTTCGAAACCGCGGTGCTACGCAAGGCGCTGGAGATTCCGCGCGGTCAGGTGCGACCATATAACTGGATTGCGCAGGAGATCGGCAGCCCGAAAGCCTCACGCGCGGTCGGGAGTGCGCTGGCGGGCAATCCGGTGCCGGTGCTGATCCCCTGTCACCGGGTGGTGCGGGGTGATGGCGTGATCGGGAACTACATCTTTGGTACCGAAGTAAAACGCTCCCTGTTGAATGACGAGCGAGCCAACATCGACCGGTTGGAAAGCCTCGGCAAGCAGGGCATCAGGTTCGTCGGGAGCGATACAACGCATATCTTTTGCTTCCCCACCTGCCGATATCAGGTCTCGGCGGAGCATCTGCAAACCTTCCATTCCGAGCATGAGGCGCGGGCGCGCGGATACCGCCCGTGCAAAGTCTGCCGTCCGGCGTTGGCGGGGTAACCCGATCCAGCGGGCAAATGAGCTCGATCCCATGCATTCTCATTCGAATCGACGCCCCTTGACAAAACAGAACATATGTTCTACTATACCAGCAAGCGGCACATCGGCGGAGAGGGACGCGCCAACGAGACCGGCATCCCTCCGACTCCTTCCTGACCGTTGCAAACCCATCTCCCCCGTAGCGTCGCCATTCATGGCGACCGACCGCTCGCGGCGACCGGTCGCGATGCATCGCTTCCTGGGCACCAGAGTTTGCAAGGACATCCAGGAGTCGAGCGCACCACCTTCCTCAACGTGTTGGGAAGGATCGGTAGCGAGAGATGCATGACCTGGGCAGTGCCCAAGCGTTACCCGCCCGGCCCCAGACCGTCACCCCTGGCTCCATTCGCGGCCTCACCCGAAAAAGAGGGATCGCTTTTCGAGAACTTGCAGATGCACTCCCCGCATCCGACCCAGGGCGCAGCCATACCCAAATCCCCGCCCGTTCGTAGTTGAGGGCGTATCTGCCCTCCCGTCACAACGGTCGACATCCTCGGCTTCTTGGAGCCCTGGCGTTCACGGGAGGGTGATGCTCCCTATGGCAGCTTCGATCTCTGCCAAATGCTCGCGCGGATGCCCGATGAGGCAGGCTTCGATCCAGCCGGCGACAGTTCGTTCCGGTTCGCCAGGCATATGGGTGCCGGATCGTTGTAGGTCGGCGGAAGAGAGGCTGGCCACGAAGGCAATGGCCAGATTGGCCGATGCGCGGTAACGCTGCAGGATGTCTCGCTGGGTTCGTTGCTCACTGAGGCGGGCCTGTTCGAGGTTTTGCTCGTCGAGCCACTCTTCCGTCCACCCCGAACTGGACGCTCCGCCGGCGATGGCGCGAAAGGCAGCGCTTTCCGCTTCCCATGCCCAGGCGATGTGATCGATGAGTTGCCCGACGGTCCGTTCCTCGGCGGGAACCATCAGATTCCATTGCCAGTCGGCCGTGCCAGCGGTGGATTGTTCGACGGCGTCCGCTGCCGACCGGAGCTGGTGCGCCAGGGTGATGTTTGTGGCAACCATGGCGACCTCCATCCAGACGATACACTGTCGTGAGCGACGATGCCCCCGCCCACCATGTTTGGCGGTCGATGCGAGCCGCGTGCGCCCGTCCTTGTATCCCGAATCTCTGGAGGCCGCGTATGTCGGACAGTTTCATTTCCCGCGCATTCCGCGGACGCCGCGCGGATCCCAGGATCGCGGCGCGCATTCCTCCCGGTCAGCATCTGGTAACCGACTTCCCTGTGCTCTCTGCTGGTCCGACCCCGCATACCCCGCTGGACAGGTGGGACTTGCGGATCTCCGGTCCTTTCAATGCTCGTTGGACCTGGGAGGAGTTCCAGTCGCTTCCGCGGGAAGATTTCACGGTCGATATCCATTGCGTGACCAAGTGGTCGAAGCTTGATACGCATTGGACCGGGGTGTCGCTCGATACCCTGCTCGGCGATATCGGGAATGACGCAGGTTTTTTGCTGGCCCATTGCGATGGCGGCTATACCACCAATCTTCCATTAGAAGATGTGCTTGGCGGCAAAGCCTGGATCGCGTACGAATTCGACGGCGAGCCGCTGCATCCGGAGCATGGCGGACCGGCGCGCCTGGTGGTCCCACATCTCTACTTCTGGAAAAGCGCCAAATGGATTCGCCGCCTGGAGCTACTGGATGACGATCATCCCGGTTTCTGGGAAGAGCTTGGGTATCACAACTACGGCGATCCCTGGCAGGAGCAGCGGTATTGGGGCGACTAGATTGGCAGATCGGTACCGTCACCCGGACCACGCCGATCACACCGCGCACGCACGTGCTCGATATCCAGATACCCGACTGGTCGGGGCATCTGGCGGGTCAACATGTCGATGTTCGCTTGACCGCCGAAGATGGGTATCGGGCCGAGCGGAGCTATTCCATCGCCAGCGCGCCGCATGCCAGCACCATCGAGCTGGCGGTCGAGCGGTTGGACGATGGCGAAGTCTCCACGTATCTCACCGAGGTGCTGGTTCCGGGGGATCAGGTGGAGCTGCGCGGACCGATCGGCGGGCATTTCACCTGGAAACCGGACGATGGTGGCCCGGTGCTCCTGGTCGCCGGCGGTTCGGGCGTCGCGCCGTTGATGTCGATGATCCGCGAACGCTTCGCACAGGGAAGCGATGTTCCCATGCGGCTGCTCTACTCCTCACGCGCATGGGATGAGGTGATCTACCGGGACGAGCTGATCGAGCTGGCCGCCCGCAATGACGGCTTCGAACTGGTCCAGACGCTGACCCGGCAGCAACCGCCGGAGTGGACCGGGTTTTCCCGCCGTATCGACCGGGAGTTGCTGGAATCAGTAGCGTATGCACCTGAATCGGCGCCAATTGCCTACGTCTGCGGACCGTCTGCATTGGTGGAATCGGCGGCGAGTTCGCTGGTGGAGCTTGGATACGACCCATTGCGGGTCAAAACCGAGCGGTTCGGTCCAACGGGATAACTCCTCCGCAAACCATCGTGGTGGCGGGACCTTTGCCCGCCAGCGGCCGCAGGCCGCCATCACGTTGCCCATAACCAGGCTTCAACCTGGAAACCTGGCTACCCGGCAACACCGTTATCGGACCCCGCCCGATCGGCAGGCACTGGTCCCGCCACTACGAACACAGGCGCAGCTTGCAAGCCGCGCCTGTGTGCACAGATGCCGTTGACTGAACGCGATCAGCCGGCCGGAGTGGCCTCCGGGCTGGCAACCGGCATGATGGTCATCATCTGGAAGGCTTCCGCGTCGCACTTCCAAACCATGCCGCCCGCTGGAACACCAGGCGGGAGCGAGATCATGGCGGAGATGTAGGCATTGCCGGCACTATCAAACGCAATGCCACCTGGGAACGGAATTCCCGTGATGATCGGGGTGCTCGCACCGCTTTGCGGATCGATCATGACAATCGAACCGGCAGCCGGACCGGCTGCGTCGAGGAAGTTGTCCGACATCGTCACGGCGTAGATGGTGCCATCAGGCGCTACCGTGACATCGCCAAGCATGGTCAACCCAGAGGCGACGGTGGTGACCGTGCCATCCATGGCGACATGCATCAGTGATGACGTTTGCGGGATGAAGGGGCCGCCCGAAAGATTGCTGACGTAGAGACCGCCATCCGGTGCCCAGGCCAGACCGGTCGGAACTGGATCGATCTCCATTGCGCCACCGCGGTTCGGGTTGGCTTGCTGTCCGGGAAGGCCCGGGATCACTGCCAGAATGCTCACTTCGCCGGTGGTGGGGTCGACCTTGAGGATGTCGTTTCCGCCCGCATCGGCCACGTAAAGCATGCCGTCAGTTCCAGCGATCATACCGTAGGGATCGGAGTCGATGAAGTTCGGATCGGGATTGTTTGCTCGCTCAAAAGCTTCGAGATCGGCGACCACAGTCCCTTCGCCAGTAGCAGCATCGATCGACCAGACCGAGGCGCGTCCTGCCATCGGGTCGACGGCTGGAGTGCCGGGGCCAACACCACCTGTGACAACGTAAATTGTGCCGTCGACAACCGCGACTCCGGCTGGTCCGACGACTTCAGTGCCGAACGTAAAGGACGGCAGTCCCGGTCCAACCTGGGTGACGGTACCATCGGCGCCGACGGTCACCACCGCACCGGTATCGCCGTACATGCTCAACGGTTCCTCAGCGGCCGGTGTGCCCGGAGCGGGAGTGCCGAAGAGCGCGTTATCGCCGCTAGATCCGGCAAGCGCGACATAGACTGTACCGTCGGTTGCTATGGTGAGATGACGTGGATTGGCGAGACCGCTGGCCACGACCGAGCAGCCCATGGGGAGCGCGGGAGCGGCAGATTCCGCAGCGGGCGAGGCATCCTGAGCGCTAGCTGGCGCGAGGGTTGCTCCAAGGAGCCCTCCCACGACCATTGCGCTGGCGGCTGCCAGTCCAAGACTCTTTCGAATTCGAGACATCGCATATTCTCCTGTCGATAGACGAAGGTGCCAATGAACGGTTGGGGGTTGCGGGAACTGCGGATGGCGAAGTGATTCGGAGCGCTGTGAGAGTTACGGAGGCCGAGGTACTCCTCACTTGGCGCGTGTAATTACTGCTCCGAGTCGAAGCGATTCGCGCGCAGTGTTGCGCGCAATCCCTTCGAGAGAGTAGGCCTGTGCAGACATTTCGTCAATCCCTTATCCGCTTGCGGTTATTGTGATTCTTCATCAGAATGAACGAAAGCGATCTTTTGCTTATCAGCCTGCAGGAGCGAACAACATGCGCCAAATCAAACCGACGACCGCCTGGTGGTGCCTGACCTCGGTGCTGAGTCCCGAGCAGATCATTCAGACGACTGCTGAACTTGGATACGGGGGAATCGAGTTCGCTCCGCGTGAACAGTGGGATGCTATTGCCGATGCGGGAGTGCGTATCGTCTGCGTACGTGGGCACAACGATATTTCCCGCGGACTCAGCGATCCGGCTGAGCATGACCGGATCGAGGGCGAGATTCTGGCCAACCTCGAGCTGGCGCAGCGCTACGGTATTCCGTCACTGGTTTGCTTCACCGGCGAGCGCAAGGGACAGGACGATGTCGCGGGGGCGGCCAATACGATTGCCGCGTTACAGCGTGTGTCACAGGCGGCGGAAGCGGCTGGAGTGCAGCTGGTGCTGGAGCTCCTCAACAGCAAGGTCGACCATCCGGACTATATGGGTGACCGCACTGCCTGGGGGATAGAGGTCGTTTCCGCGGTTGATTCGCCCGCGGTCAAGCTGCTGTACGACGTCTATCACATGCAAATCATGGAAGGCGACATCGTGCGCACCATCGGTGAGCATCATCAGCACTTTGGGCACTATCACCTGGCGGGAAACCCTGGGCGCCATGAGCCAGACGAAACGCAGGAGATCTATTACCCACCCATTCTCGATGCCATCGAGGCGACCGGATATACCGGCTATATGTGCATGGAGTATGTGCCGAGCGGCGACCCAGCTACATCGCTGCGCCAGGCGTACCAACTTTTCGTGGACTGATGGACGACCCTTCCGGCATCGAGCAGCCGGTTGTCGATTTCTTTCTCCGTTTACAGCACAGCATGGCGCTCGCCGACGCTCCGGGGGTGACGCGGTTATTCGCGCCGCAATTCCTCGAAGCCAGTCCCGGCGAAACGCGCATGCGCACCAACGATGCGACGTTTCTCGCGGCGATGGAAGAGCGACTCTCGTTCCTGCTGCTGGCGGGCATGCGCGATGTTAAGGCGCTGCAGATCGATCCGACCCCGCTCGGCGCGGGGTACGCGCTGGTGCAAGTGCGCTGGTCGGTCTGGTTCTCTCCTCCGGGACGCGCGCATTTCGTAGACGAGTTCCTCTTCGACTACCTCGTGCATGTGGGCGAACCAGTCGAGATAGCGGCTTCTCTCGCATATGACGACGACGCGAGCATGCTGCGCCGGATCGGTCTCGCCTAAACGTGAGGAACGCGTTCGCTTACAGCGTGCCTGGTGCAGAGGTCGGTTAGCGTGCGACGAGCCGGGCCGAAAAGAGCTCGAGGGCGGTCTTGGTCTTGGTTTGCTGCTCGCCGTCCAGCGGAACGGATTTCTTCGTGAGGAAGGAACGTAGCTCGCCAGCGACAGCGAGAGCCTGCTTCGGCGCGCACTTGGTAGAGAGTTCCAGCACGGAGGTGTTGTTCGGGAAGAGCCAGACCTCGGCCACCAGCGGGATTTTTGAACCCTTCGGCAGGAACTTGAGTTTTAGGACATTGATTGGGCCTAGCACCTTCAGGTCGTCGAGGGCGAGTCCGTCCGGAGCGTGGTCCTGGTAAAACGCCCGCTGCTCTTTGTTGAAGAGCTTGCGGATCGGTTTGCCGTCGAACGCGGCGTCATGGACAGCCCGCTTTCCGATTTCAGCTTTCATCGAACCGGAGCAGACATAGCCGCCGGGCATGGCGTCAACCTCGACACCAAAGTGGACCGAATTGCGCACCTTCTTTGGAAGAGCGCTGGGATCGACCGGCCGCAGCTTGACGGTAGAATCGTCGTTCGCCCCCTGAATGCGCCGCGCACGTACCACCAGGCCAGCGTGATTGAGCGTCAGCTCGGGCGTATCGAAAAAGAAGATCTGCCGAATGCGAGCCTCGAGCGGATCCATGCCCAGCGCCCGCGCCGTGGCGGAATAGGAATCTTCCGGCACGGTGAGCTTGAGCTCGACGCTATCTGAGGCGGACGCCAGTTTCAGCATGTCGCGGAGCTGGTCGTCGGTGAGGTGTGGGGCTTTCTGTTGCTTGGCCATGGTCTGCTGCCTCTTCTCTTTTTGATGTTCGACGTGGTTCTTGTCCAGGTGGGAACATGGTGTCGCATGGACTCTCGCCGACACGATACTCCTCACATCTGGGCGGTGTCGACTGGTTTCGGTCGAAGACGAGTGGATTACCCCTTAGGTGGCAATTCCCAGGCGATGTGAGATGCGCCCCCTTTCCACTTGCTATTATGGTGTGACGCGTGCCGGCCCGATCTGGACGCTCGCGAGCGACCATTGCGTCTGGTTCTGACGTGAATTCGTCAACCGGAGAAGAAGGAGACACTATGTCAGAAAACGATTTCCTGTACATCATGGCAGCCTCGTATGCCAACGTCGAAGACGCTCGCGCCGATTTCGCCGGGGTCAAGTCGCTGTATGACGAGATTCAGGTCTCGCATGTGTTCGACGCTGCCGTACTGACCAAAGACGACAAGGGCAAGGTCAAGATCGACGAGACCTACCAGGCGGGCGCGCAGCATGGCGCAGCCGTTGGTTTGGCCGGCGGCCTGGCGGTTGGCCTGGTTGCGGCGCTCTTCCCGCCGGTCGGGATCGGAATGGCGCTCGTAGCTGGCGGCCTTGGCGGCGCGACGCTGGGGAGTATTGCCGGACATTACAAGACCGGTCTTGGCCGGGGCGAGCTCAAAGAGCTGGGCGACGCGCTCGACAATGGCGAGGCTGGTTTGGTTGTGGTTTACGCTGGGAACTACGCTGAGCAAGTTGGTAAGATCATCAAGACCGAGAATAAATACATCAGTCAGCTCAACGATGAAGCTGCCGACCAGTTGACCGCGGAGCTTAAAGCCGCCGAGGGTCAGAAGTAACGCAGATTCTTTGACGCATCGAAGCGCACGAACGAGCCGCAGCGATTTCGCTGCGGCTCGTTTAGCTTTGATCTTTTGCAGTTTGGTGAGAGTTGCGAAAGCGGGCTAGTCGGAGAATCCGCTCGCGATGGGGCGAAATTCTCCTGATCAGGAGCGCATGGTGGGTAGTTCCGGATTGTGCAATACTGCCGAATGAGCTTCGTTTAACGAGAGACAGTAGTCCCGGAATCGGCGTGCGCCGGCGGGCGTCTCTGGCGAAGCTCAGGAATAGTCTCATTGGAGAGGGGAATTCTCGGTGGAGAAACCGGAATCATCACGGGCGGTCGTGCGCTCATTTATTGCGGCACTGATCGTTGCAATGCTGTTTGTGAGCAGCTCAGTTGCTGCGTTTGCACAGGGCACTGGCGACGCATCGCAAGTGAGTGGACGACTGGGCGGATCACTCGACGAAGCGCAGTCACGATTCGGAACTCCGAGCTGGACTGACACCAATTTGATTGGATATAACAGTCAAACGCTTGCCGGGGTTGATACGATCGTTGTTGTGTATTATGACGATCAGAATATCGTGAACAAAATTTCACTAGTCTATCTTGACAAGCCTGCACAGTTTACAGACTCCCAAGCGATTGCCAGCGTCGTTGCCGAAGTTGCTCCGCAGGATGGCACCTGTTCGCCGCTGAAGATAGAACAATCTGGTTTGGGGAACGAGGTTTATTCTTGTTCGAGCCAAGCGCTAGCGTCTGTCTTTACTCCTGCAATGTTGCTGGCAGCTGGTTTGAAGGGTGATGCTGGATCGTACAGCTATTCTATTGATCCTACTGCAGACGGATACTTCGAAATCATCGTCCAGCCTGGTACCGATACCGATACCCCTCCTCCCACGGCGGTTCCTACGGCAGTTCCACAGCCTACTGCTGTGCCACAGCTCACGGATACGTATCCAGCAGTTCCGGACGTGCGCGAACTGGCAATCGGTCGAGGGTTCAGTGCGGGTGACAAACTCTCGGTCTCAGGATCGGTGTTCAATATCGAAGTTGATAGCGAAGGAACCTATATGCAGATATGGGTTGGCGCTCCGGACGGCAGTACTGAGCCCGTAATGATCTATTACGAAGGCGATAGTACTGGAGTCTTTGAGGGTACGTGGGTGACGGCTTATGGTTCCTACATAGGTCCGATTTGCGGCACCAACGCTTATGGGGGAGAGATTTGTCAACCGGCAATTCTCGCCAAGCAACTCGAGTACTAGCTCTTCGAGGTCCACTAGCTCGTTAGAGTCAATGAACCGGCGGCTCGCTTGAGCCGCCGGTTCATTCAATCCACCAGAGTTGAACCCCTTCTTTCACAGTGCACTCCTCTTGTTGCGACTTATGGCGATGGGAACTTGACGGCCAGAGGCAGCAGCGGTCAGCCTGTCGACCCCCTGGCGGTGGAGGGCCAGTGCTTTTCATAGCACGGGGGGCAGGCGCGGAGCGGTTTTCGGGCGTTGAATCGTTAGTTCCCCGTGTCGTTACCTTTTCCACGAATGCGGTCTAACAGCGAGCGCTGGCCGGCATTGGGATTGGGCCACTGATTGCTGCCGCCGCCTTCGGCGCGGTTGCGGCGGCCGCGCACTAAACCGAAGATCGATCCGCCGAACACCACGATAAAGAGGAGCCACGCAAGCCACTGGGGACCGTTGTAGGTCAACTCCGTGTCGGTCGCCATCGACCAGATCATGATGCCGGCGGCGATCAGGCAAAGCCCGACCAGCAACGCCCCGATGAATCCCCCATCTTTGAACATGCGTTCCATCCATTCTGCGATCTGGCTGAAGGGCCGGTTTCGATTTTGTGGCTGTTCGACGATCGCTTTTCATATGGTAACTGGGTGGGCACGCTTCATCGGCATCAGCGGATGGTCAGACTTAAGGTGTTCGGGAGAGCGCGTAGTAATCGATGCGGCTGCTGACGACCGGATGGAGCGCGAATCCCTTTATATCGCTTCGCAATACGGTGATCCACTGGGGAAGGGCGAAATAGATTCCGGCTGGATCGTCATAAGCCACGATTTCCTGAACCTCAGCCAACGCCGCCTGGTAGGCCTCTTCGTCTGGAGCTTCGTTGGCGGTCTGCAGCAGCTCATCCACACGGTCGTTGCAATAGTGTCCGGTATTGCCGGAGCTCCAGGCAGCGCAGTCGGTCAATGGCCAGAGCTGACTCCAGGCATCGTCATAGTCTGGAGTCCAGTATGCAGGGAAGAGCAATGGGCGCTCCTCGGCCGGGAGGTCGCCATAGGCGAGTCCGATATACGAGGCAAAGTCCATGATTTCGATATCCAGCTGGATACCGATCTGGCTGAGGTTGTGCTGGAAAAGCTCGGCGATCGACTGGATGAGCGCATTGCCGCTGGCGCTCACCGTGCGAATGCGGGTGCCTTCGGGAATCCCCGCCTCTGCCAGTAACGCGCGCGCCTTTTCCAGATCGGTGGTAAAGCGCGAGGTACTGGGGGAGAAGCCGTTGCAGTTCACACTTACGGCGCCCTGCGCAGGTTCGGCATATCCCAGGAAAACCCCCTGGAGCACCTCCTCGTAGGGGAAGGCCCAGCAGAGCGCCTGCCGGGCTTCAGGCTGCAAGAACGGCTCGGCCTGGGTGATGGCGAAATAGCGAACGGTCAGGTCGGATTGCCGATCGACCACGAGATCCGGTTTCTGCTCCAGCTCATCGATCGCATCGAGTCCGATGTTTTCGACCAGATCGACATCTCCGCGCTCGATCAATTCGCGGCGAGTTTCTGCTTCTGCAACCACGCGGATCACGATGGTGTCAAAGTGGTTGCCGTCCCAGCCACCCCAATAGTCATCGAATCGTTCGAGTACCGCCCCGGACTGAATGTCGAATGATGCCAACTGGTAGGGCCCGGTTCCCAGTCCCTCGGCGTTCATCTGACACCAGGCATGTCCGAGGTCTCCATCGACCTCATGTTGTAAAGCCGCAGCCACGTTCATGATCGAGCCGCCGTAGGGGGCGGCCATGGCGATGGCGAAGATCGGTTGGGATCGGCCGAGATCGAACCGCAAGGTCAACTCGTCGACCGCAACGATCTGGCTGGGCGAGTTGAGAAAGCGTCCGAGCACGTTGGCAGGAGCGCGTTGCAGCGTCATCTGTCGAACGAAGGAGTCGCGTGCTGCCGTTGCGGTCAGCGGGGTGCCATCTTGAAAGGTGACACCTGGGCGGAGATGGAAGGTCCAGCTACTGGCATCGTCGTTGGCCTCCCACGATTCCGCCAGCCAGGGTTGGAGCTGTTCGCCGGGACCGGATGATTGCCGGATAAGGCTCTCGTAGATCCCTGCCAACACGAGCCCTGAACCGGGATCGTAGCCGCTGTGCGGATCGATGTCACTGGCCGCCCAATTGGCCGCCAACGTGAACGTGGAATCGGCCGCGCGGGTTCCCGGCGCGGAACCGATCGATGGAAGCACAGCAAGGCTGGCTCCCAAGGCGGCCGATCGTGCGATCAGGCGGCGGCGATTGGTGCGGCCATGGTGCGCGAGCACGTTCGAGAACAGTCGATTCGTAATTGGCGTCATTGCAGAAGACAACCCTCATTCGTAGAGCGCACAGCGGCGCCTGCCATTTTGGATTGCCCTCCCACGGGACATTATCCAACGTCTGGTCGATTTGGGGAAGTGGGGTGCGGTCGGTAGCGTGCCGAATGGGCGCGGAAAAATACACCTAAAGGAGCATGGAGATTCCAAGCTTGCAAAACCTACTGTAGCGCAGACGCTGCGCGCGCCCGGGTTATGTCCTGCAAGGCGCCGATCCAGCGCCTGAGAAGACAGGAAAGGATCGGTGGCATGCAAACGCAACAGAGAGGCTCGAGGAGCGACGACCTCGTCGATCTCATCAAACCCGTGGGCAGAGTTGGGAGGACGCGATGAATAGTGCATCGCCGAAAGCGGCAGCAGCCATGCCGGCAGAGGCTTCGTCCGGGCCCGCGAACGGCAAGCTGGTCCTCATCTCCCTCATCCTGGTGGCGGCGGTCGCCAATCTTAATCTCTCCGTGGCCAACGTCGCGCTGCCGTCGATCGGTAAAGCGTTCGATGCGTCGCAAACTCAGCTCAACCTGGTAGCCGTCGCGTATTCGCTCGGACTCGCCAGCTCGGTTCTCTGGCTGGGTGCGCTGGGTGACCGCTACGGTCGCAAGATGATGTTGCTGATCGGCGTCGGGCTTTCCATACCCGCCTGCTTGATCGCAGCCTCTGCCGGATCGATCGATGTCCTGGTCGGTGGACGGTTGATCGGTGGCGTTTCCGCCGGTATGGCCTATCCGACTACGCTGGCGTTGATTGCGGCATTGTGGACTGGGCAGGAACGGACGAAATCGATTGCGCTTTGGTCGGCCACCGGTGGCGCAATTGCTGCCTGCGGTCCGGTTGTAGCGGGATTCCTGCTCGAGCATTACTCGTGGAAATCCGTTTTCGTGGTGACACTGCCGCTCGCGGTTGTCGCTCTCCTTATGGCCTGGAAGTTCGTCCCGGCGCATGTCCATGAAACAACCGAAAAGGTTGACAACCTCGGCGGTATCCTGTCGATGGTACTGGTAGGGGCGCTCATTCTGGGTATCAACTTTGCACCGGTGCCCAATGAAACGGCATTGGTGGTTTCTCTCTTCGCTATTGCCATCGTCGCAACCGTCCTCTTTCTCTATCGCCAGCGGAAAGCTGAAAATCCCCTCTACGACCTCAAGGTGGCAAGCCGAAGTGTCTTCTGGGTGGCGGCCGTGGCTGGTATTGTCGTCTTCGGTTCGCTCATGGGAGCCATGTTCATCGGGCAGCAATACCTGCAGAACGTGCTCGACTATTCCACGCTCGATGCAGGTTTGGCCATCCTGCCTGCTGCCTTCGCGATGATCGTGGTGGCCCCACGATCGGCCAAGTTGGTCGCGTCGCATGGCGCCCGGTTTACCTTGCTCCTTGGGTATGTCTTTGTGCTGGCAGGCTTCGTGACGATGCTGCTGCTGTGGAAAGAAAACATCTCCTATTGGAAGGTCGGCCTGGGTTATGCCCTGGTGGGCGTCGGTGTTGGATTTGCTGGCACGCCTGCTTCGCACTCCCTGACCGGATCCGTGCCGGTGACCCGCGCGGGTATGGCTTCAGGCACCGCCGACCTGCAACGCGATCTGGGCGGGGCCATCATGCAATCGATCTTCGGGGCTTTGCTAACCGCAGGATTTGCGGCAGCTGTCGCGACCTCGATCGGGGCCGCTCCGAATGGCGATCAGGTTACGGCCAGTGTCGAAAGCCAGATGCAGAAATCGTTTTCGAGCGCCGAGGCAGTCGCCGCGCAATACCCCGAGTATTCAACCGAGATCGTTGCCGGGGCGAAGCAATCCTTCCTCGATGGAAGTCAAAATGCCTATATCGCCGGAATCGTCGCGGTTCTGATTGGAGGCGCGATCGTCTTCCTCAAGTTCCCGAAAAAGGATGAGGAGGAACGGTTGCTGGCCGAATACCACGCTGAAGACATGAAGGCGTATGCGGCAATGCAGCAAGCCGCGGCAGCAGAGGCAGGCGCGGCGTCCGCGTCTGCCTCCTGACCGATTGAGAGCGGAGGGTTAGCGTGGATATTTCTCTTCCGTCGGCGGTCCTGACTGTTCCCCCAGTGCATTGGGGCGGATTCTCCTTTTGGGGCGATTTCACGACGATCGACTTGATTGCCGCCACGACCAATGCGTTCAACGGCGCAATGCTGGTGCGCGAGCCCAGTCACTACCGGAGATACACGATCATCGGGATTCTCCTCTTTGCGGTGCTTGGCGGCATTGGGGGTGGCGTCACCCGGGATGTGCTCGTTTCTGAGGTGCCTTCGGCGCTGACGAATCCCGCTTATCTCATGTTGTGCATCATTGCGGGAATTGTCGGCTATCGCTTCGCCTTCGATAAGGAAGAGCAGTTCCGGCATGGTGTGTTCCAAATCGTGACCGCGTTTTCGCTTCCCTGGTACGCCATCGTGGGCGCGCAGAAGGGCGTCGATGTCGGACTGCCGGTGTGGGGTTGCCTGATGCTGGCCGTGGTTGGACCAACCGCAGGGCGCTGGTTCATCGATATCTCCAGTGGAGTGACGCCGAAACATTTCGTTCAGGCGGAATGGTGGACGGTGACCGCCGTACTCACCGGGCTCGTCTGGATCCTGGTGTATACCGTCGTCCAGAACACCTGGGTGTGTGCCGGGGCCGCCTTCGCAGTCGGGTTCAGCTTCCGGTTGCTGGCGCTCTATCGTCTTTGGGAGGAGCCGCTGCCCACGCATATCGTGGCGGAGGTTCCGGGAGCCGATGAATTGCGGCTACCCAAGTGGTAGCGTGCGCCACGGATCTGACGCCGGCTTCGGGCATCCACTCGCTGGAAGCTCAGCGAGAGCAGCGCCAATGCCGAGACGGCGTGCCCAGGAGCGCGAATAGCCAATTGAATCTGGACTGATTCGGTGAGCCGGGGGCGAGTAGCGACTGTTTGTCCTGTCCAACACGTTGCGAAAGGTTCCTTAAATGGAAGCTGTTCAGATCGCGTTCAATGCCATTTCAGTATGGGATCGCAAATGACCCGGACCACCACTGCCACACTCGCGCCGGTCAGGAATTCGGGACCAGCCCTCGCAGCCATTGGTATCGCATTCAGCAACGACCCGGATATCCTGGCAGCACTTGCCGGGATTCTGGTTATTGGAAATATTGTTCCCATCGTGATTGCCGGGGCAATTGCCAAACGAAGGACAGCGCCGGGCGAGGACGCCTCAGACGACACATCAGTCCCCGCCTCGCCCACTGCCACCATTGCGTCATGAGCTCGAGGCTTTGGGTCACCAGAACTTACGGCGATGGGACTCGATTTCCATTGAATCATTTTGACTACGGTTGCATTCGAATCCGGACATGAACTTGGTGTGGACATGGAATACAACCGAACACAGTGCTAGATGAGACGGGATGCTGGGAGTAGGTGTTTTGTCCAAGCGGCACGTGCCTTATTTCGTCACGCTGGTTCATGGATATGCGGACTCCCCGGATGCGTTTCTTCACCAGCCATGGAAATGACCCTTTTGGGCGATACCTTATCCATCCGCCTTGGAGCACTATTAGGGTGGAAAACCCGACCCGAACGGAGCGCTTGCGCGCCGAGTATAGGATGGTGAAATCTGTTACATCTTGTTCGTGGCGTAACTAAGCAGCCCCTGGTACTTCCGCTGATCGACCAGTCTGGCGTCAATCGAAACCAGGAACACTCCGTCGCTTGTCGTGCAGCATCTGCTCGAATTGCTGCGACACGGCGTCCTCGGCAGGTCCGATGATCGGGCTGCTCCGGAAAGCACTGTCCCAGATCGAAGAGCGATCTCGCGATCTGTATGAGCGTTTGAGCTCGCACGAATCGCCTGATTCGGCGTCGACGCCAACGCAGTCCGCCCAGCGACCGGTCACACCGGCCGTTGCAGCCGTTCCGTCTGTTCCGAAAGCGAGCGGATCGGCCAAGCAATCGGGCGTATCGCCCGTGCCAGCGGCGAGCGGATCGGCCAAACGATCGGGCGTACCGCTGCCTCGACCGAAACCATCACCAGCGTCTGGGCATGTGGCCCAGCGCCCGATACCACCCTCGCCTGAAAGGAAAAAGGCCGTGAGTGAACCAATGATCAACCGGAACGATCTTCCGATCACCCAACCGAAGTACGTTGGATTGACGACGTACGATGCCAAAGATCCGAACGCAAAATTCCCGCCAATCCAGCGCCTCCGTCCGCCCGAAGGTGCGCCGAATGTGCTGATCGTGCTGATCGACGATGCTGGCTTCGGGTCAGCGAGTGCCTTTGGCGGGCCATGCCGCACACCAGCAGCTGAGAAGCTGGCGAGCAATGGGTTGAAATTCAACCGCTTCCACACGACTGCGCTCTGCTCGCCCACCCGGGCGGCGCTCCTCTCCGGCCGCAATCACCACTCGGTCAATATGGGTGGTATCACCGAAATTGCCACCTCTGCCCCGGGATACACCTCAGTGCGCCCCAGCGACAAGGCGCCGCTGGCCGAGATCCTGCGGCTCAACGGCTACGCGACGGCTCAGCTTGGCAAGTGCCACGAGGTTCCGGTCTGGGAAACGAGCCCGGTTGGTCCGTTCGACCGCTGGCCTTCAGGAGGCAACGGGTTCCAGTACTTCTACGGGTTCATCGGTGGGGAAGCCAATCAGTGGTACCCGTCATTGTATGAGGGCACGACGCCGGTCGAACCGGACAAAACCCCGGAAGAGGGGTATCACCTGGTCGATGACATGACGACCAAGGCGATCAAGTGGATGAGGCAGCAGAAGGCCCTTACCCCAGATCAGCCGTTCTTCATGTACTTCGCTCCTGGCGCCACTCACGCACCGCACCATGTGCCGACCGATTGGATCGAGAAGAACAAGGGACGCTTCGATCAGGGATGGGACAAGGTCCGGGAAGAGACCTTCGCCCGCCAGAAGGAGCTGGGCGTGATTCCCCAGGATGCGGTCCTGACCGCGCGACCGGCCGAGATTCCGGCCTGGGACGAGATGCCGGAAGAATTGAAGCCGGTGCTGCGTTCGGGAGATGGAGGTCTACTCGGCGTTCATGGAGTACACCGACGAGCATGTCGGCCGGCTGTTCGATGCGGTGGATGACCTGGGTATCATGGACGACACCCTGATCTACTACATCATCGGCGACAACGGCGCGTCCGCCGAAGGCACCATCAACGGCTGCTACAACGAGATGGCCAATTTCAACGGCCTGGCCGCCATCGAGACGCCCGAGTTCCTGTTGAGCAAGCTCGACGAGTTCGGCGGCCCGGAATCGTATAACCACTACGCGGTCGGCTGGGCGCATGCCATGGATACGCCGTATCAATGGACCAAGCAGGTTGCCTCGCACTGGGGCGGCACGCGCAACGGCACCATCGTCCACTGGCCCAACGGCATCAAGGCCAAGGACGAAATCCGGCCGCAATTCACACATGTCATCGATGTCGCGCCGACCGTTCTGGAGGTCGGCGGGTATTCCCATGCCATTCTCGGTCAACGGGATGCAGCAAGCGCCGATGGAAGGCGTTCAGCATGGCCTATGCCTTCGACGAGGCCGATGCGCCGGAAGTGCACGACCTGCAGTATTTCGAGATGTTCTGCAACCGCGGTATCTATCATCAGGGATGGACCGGCGTGACCCGGCACAGCATCCCCTGGGATTGGTCGCGGCGCCGACGCCGTTCGACGACGATATCTGGGAGCTCTATGGACCGGACGACTGGACGCAGTCGAACAATCTGGCCGACTCGAATCCCGAAAAGCTGGCGGAACTGCAGCGCCTCTGGTTGATCGAGGCCGTCAAGTATTCAGTGTTGCCGCTGGACGACCGCCGCGCGGAACGCATCAATCCTGACCTGGCCGGACGGCCGCAGCTGATCAGGGGGAACTCGCAGATCATGTACGGCGGCATGGGGCGGTTGTCGGAAAACTCGGTGATCAGCATCAAGAACAAATCGTTTGCGGTCACGGCCGAGATCGAGGTGCCGGACGCCGGGGCGGAAGGCGTCATCGTGGCCCAGGGCGGCAGCATCGGCGGTTGGACCTTGTATGCCAAGGACGGCAAGCTGAAATATTGCTACAACGTCTGTGGCGTGCAGCACTTCTTCACCGAATCGGACACGGCGATCCCTGCCGGCACGCATCAGGCTCGCATCGAGTTCGCATACGACGGCGGCGGTCTGGGCAAGGGCGGGGCGACGACCCTCTTTGTCGATGGAAACAAGGTGGGCGAAGGCCGAGTGGGCCTGACCCAGGCGATGGTCTTCTCGGCGGACGAAACGTGCGATATCGGGTCGGATACCGCGTCACCGGTTTCGCCCGATTACGGCCCAACCGGTAATGCGTTCAATGGCACCGTCAATTGGGTGCAGATCGACATCGGCGAGGACGACCACGACCACCTGATCTCGGCGGACGAGCGGATGAGCGTGGCAATGGCACGGCAATAAAGACGTACGAGTACCGGGCCCAACTGCGGGCCCGGTACTCGTCAATAATGGGTCCAGGGCCCGTGGGATATCGAAGAGTCAGCCTGCAGGCTGGGTTCTAAATCGTGCCGATATTCGTGTCAAGCAAAGCGTTTCGGTTCTGAAGTGGCCGTTTCAGGGAATGATCGATCTGGGTGTGACTTCTCGATCAGGAACCGCACGGAAAGCATCAGGCCACGGTGACTGGCGAAATATCATCTTTCCGGTAAGCAGACATACGCCGGTCGGCATTACCGCATTGCCAGGGTAATGCGCGCGCTCAAGGAAAACCGTACCGGGCTCGGCACGTTTGCCCGTTGCGGGAAGTGACCGAATATCGGAGAATCTGACAGCGCAGGAACTTTCTACAACTCAGGCCAGGAACATTTGCTGGAGGAACAACCAAAGACGTACTCGTCAATGTTGGTGGTGAAGTCTTGAAAGACCTCACCACTGGAAATTGTGGCTGAATTCAGCCGCTTGGAAGATATGCAACGACATCGCAACGCGGTTGATTTTCGCGTTAGCTTGCGAGCGAGCGGATCGAGAAGCTCCGTTTGGAGCGAAGTCACCACTTTGTGTTCCCTCTCGCTAGTAGCACCTGGAGTTTTACCCGATGAGAATTGACGAAATTCCGCTTTGGCTCCTTTTTGTCGGCACCGTTCTCATCGTCGTGGGAACCATCGAGCTGGGGTATTTAGCCGGCAAGGCAGCTCGCCGGAGGTCAGAAGACGAGAAAGAAGCTCCCGTCTCCGCCATTGCCGGGACGGTCCTGGCATTGCTGGCGTTTATTCTTGCGTTCACGTTCGGCATCGTTTCCGATCGCTATGACTCCCGCCGAGAACTCGTGCGAGAGCAGGCGAACGCGATTAGCACCGCCTATGATCGAACGGATCTTCTGCCAGTGACGATGGGCGATGAGTCGAAAGACCTCTTCCGAACCTACATCGACACGCTCTTACTCGCGGGCACGTCTGAGGGTATCGCCAACCTCCCGGCCGAAATAGGCGAACTCAAAGTCATCCAGTCACAAATCTGGGAGATCGCCGTGGCGAATGTGCAAGCCGGCGATAACTCTGACATCTCTGCCTTGTATGTCGACTCGCTCAATCATATGAACGACATGCTCGCCACGCGGATCGCCGTTGCTGTGGAGTCACGCTTGCCGAGTGAGCTATGGATCATGCTGTATGCGCTCGTTGCGCTTGCCATGTTCGCTGTGGGGTATCAAACCGCCATTGCCAGCTCTCGACGGACGTGGATGTTGATCGTACTGGCACTGTCGTTTTCGATAGTGATTGTTCTGATCGCGGCCCTGGACGATCCTGAGCGTGGCTACATCGCTGTTTCTCAAAAACCGTTGCAGTCCGTTCAGGCTGGAATGACGTGAGAGCGGCCCGGAACAGCACGTCCGCAGGCAATAAGCATATCTGCGAGAGTGTTCATCTCGATGCATGAAACTGTCGTGGCACAGTGGCATGACTCACAAGCTCGCCATGGGATAGACACAACAACATGGGGAGCCAAAGCACCCCGTGTTGTTGTTTAAAAATTCGGTTACTCAAAAGAAAACCGATCCGGAGGGCGGAATCCGGATCGGTCGAAGGCACCGCGTGGACGCGGCGAGTCGGGTGGCGGCGCGCACCTGGATGCACGCCGCTGGGGAAGGTGAAGGCCTAGAAGCGGCCCGCGCGACGTCCGGCGCGGCGGTCACGCCGGTGGACGCCGGCAACCGAAACCGGTGAGAGTGGACGGCCGATGATGTCGATGAAGAGCGCTGACTCACCACCGCTAGCGGGCATATCGCCATCGAGAATCTCGACGCCGTACGAAAGATTGCCGCCATTCAACTCGGGATGGCTGAGAACGACGACGACGTCGGCCACGTGATCTGGCTGAAAAATGGAGAGGACCGCATTGGGCGGGTTGGAGGCGAAGCTGTCCTCGCCCTGGTCCCAGGAGGCGATGAACTCGCCCGAGGGAATGTGCCCGGTAACGCGATCGGGCCGGTCGGAAAACATGAGCGCGGTCGGGGTGAGCCCGTGCAAGGTCACGACGCCATCGGCGTAGGACATGCCTGCTGCGGTCTGCACGAAGAGCGCTTCGATCTCTTCGGGTTTCGACGTGCTGATTGGTTCTGCTGCCATTACGTAACTACCTCTCTGGTTTCACCTCGATCGCTGGATGCGATCAGGTGTATGAATACCTACGATTATCATCTGCCCTGGCACGGTTGAGTGCCATAGCGCAAACGGCGTATTTGCTATTGGGACCGATCCAGAACCGCGCCCGTGGACATAGCAGCCCCAGCGCGCCGGGCTCACCGATGTGGAACGCCGAGCCGCGTGACACCAACCGCACAACTATCGGGCAGTTTGCTGAAGCGCACCTGATGGAGACCCAAATTCCGCTGGTTGGATCTAACTACGACTTTCGCAGTATTCCCCTCAGTGCACGAACAGGCTTTCCTAGAGTATGCAGACTTCGTATTGCGTGGGTACTTCGCGACGAAAATGCTGGAGAGTCAAAATCGGATACGCTGGGCGCGCTGTTGCACGCGTGCTGACGAAAGCGATCTCGGTATTCTGTTGCCGGACGAGGTCCTGCTCTGTGATTCAAGCTTTGAGTAACGCAAGTTTAGGCTCCATCGGATTTGCAGTTCGAGCAATCGATGACGATGCGCTCGGCATCCCGGTCACGGGAATGACTATTTCGTCGCTCGGTCGCAAATCACGAGCACATTCGACTATCGCAACATCGACCCGTACGTCACGGGAGTAGGGGAAACGTCCGAAATGGATCAGATCACGAGCCAGGCAAAAGGCTTGGGCAAACGCTCGGGTCTGGCGGGAAAGCTGCCGATCAAAAAGCCGGACGCGCTTGCCGCTGTCACGGTCGGGATAGCCAATGTTCCGGATGGAATGGCATCCGCCGCGCTGGCCGGAGTCAATCCTGTTTACGGTATCTACACCCTGATGGTCGGCACGCCGATCGCCGCGCTCTCCTGCTCGACCCAGTTGATGATGTTCAACACTACGAGCGCGATGACACTTGTCGCGACCGATGCATTGGGAACGAGAACCGGCGACGAACGGGTGCAGGCGTTGATCGTGGTGGCGTTGGTCGCGGGTATTTTCCAGCTCGGGATGGGCTTACTCGGACTTGGCATGATCATCAAGTTCGTGTCGAATGCCGTCATGGTGGGATTTCTCACGGGAATCGCGACGCTCATCATCATGGGGCAATTGTGGGATCTCACGGGGTTCGTGGGGGAAGGCGGTTCCAAACTTCAACAGACCGCCCAACTCTTAGCGAATTTACGTGATGTCGATATCGCAACCACCGCTCTCGGGATTGGGAGTATTGCGATCATGGTCCTGTTGGGCCGGACAAAATTGGCGACCTTCAACTTACTTATCGCGCTGGGCGTCGCTGCGGGTGTGCAGTGGATATTTGATTTTCCTTCTGTCAGCCTGGTGGGCATTATCCCGCGCGAATTGCCGTCGATTCAGATCCCCCAAATCTCGCTCGTACCGGCCATGCTGCTGGCTGGGGTCGCTACCGGTGTGGTGGGACTTCTTCAAGCTGCGGGAGTTGCGCAGGCCTTCCCCAATCCGGACGGTAGTGAAACGAGCAATAGCCGTGACTTTATGGGACAAGGCATCGCCAATATCGCGGCGTCATTCTTTCGTGGCATGGCCGGTGGGGGATCCCTCTCGGGAACGGCGCTGAATGTGAGCGCGGGCGCCCGCTCGCGCTATGCCGCGGCGATGCAGGCCATCGTGGTCGTCATTGTGGTGCTGGTCTTCAGCGGCGTGTTGAGCTTGATCCCCAATGCGGCACTGGCGGCACTGCTGATCTATGCGGCTGCGCTCTCGATCAAGTTCGACGCCATCGCCGCAGTCCGGCGCACCTCGTGGATGTCTTTTGCGGCTATGGGGTTGACCTTCTTTGCCACGTTGGTGGTGCCGTTGCAACAGGCGGTCATCTTCGGGGTTGTCATTGCCAGCATTCTATTCATTTACCGGTCCAGCACCGACATCCGGATTCAGCAGATCAAAGTCGAGGGCAGCCAGCTCATCGTGTCCGATCCGCCGCAAGCGCTGCCGGATAACGCCGTGACCGTGCTCGATGTCGAAGGGAATCTTTTCTACGCAGGTGCTCGCACCCTGAGCGAGCGGCTTCCCGATGCGACAACTGCAACGAGTCCGGTCGTGGTCATGCGGCTGCGCGGGCAATCTGAGGTTGGCAGCACCTTCTTCAAAGTGATCGGCAAGTACGCCGACCAAATCCGCGACCACTCTGGCCGCCTGATCCTGACCGGTGTGCAACCCAACGTACGAGAACGCATGCTCCGCACCGGGAATCTCGAGCTGATCGGTGAAGAGAACGTGCTCATGGCTGGTCATGTGCTGGGTGGCTCGACGCTTGCCGGATACGATCTTGGTGCGGATTGGCTCCTTGGCGTAACGCCGACCATTGACTCGTTACTTCCGAGTAGTCCCGTTGTGTCCGAAGAAGCGCCAGCCGAGACACCCTCCGAGGTCGTCTCTGCGAGTCCTGAGCTGGCAAGTCCCGATAGCGCCAGCGCCTGGGTGCACATGCGCATGGTCGCCGAGCGGTACCTGCCGTGGCGCCAGGGGGGCGGATGGCAATCGGCTGCAGCGTTGGGAATCATCCTTTTCGTCATTGGGATCGTCGGCGTTCTGAGCCCCGGTTTCCTGGATGGCTTCTTCCGCGGATTGATCGGAGTGATCCTCGTTGCGATTGCGATTTTCTGGATCTATCAGACATTCGTCGATCGCGGAGCTCGACGATCAGTTGCCAGCAATCTTCGGATGTTTTCTGCCGGCGTCGCCATCATGGCGGGTGGAGGAATGCTGTTCGTCGAGTTCGGGAGCGTCATGTCGACCGATTCGGCTCGCCTGCTTCTCGGATTTGGGTTGATCCTGATTGGCGCGGCTGGTTTGGGGGCCACCTGGTTCTTACCGGAAGGAACGCCGGATCGCCTTGGTGCGATTGGGATCAATATTTTGGTCATCGCGATAGGCGCAATCGAGCTGTTCGAAGTTCGAAAGAACCAATCCTTCCTCGATCGGTCGATGTGGCTGATGATCGCGATGGGGGGCGCCTTGTTCGTTTATGCCATCGTCAAGCTCCGCCATTCCGGGAGTACCGATGCGGATGCTCCCGGCGAGCCGACGTCGTAGTTGTAGTCGCTAGAGTTGGAGATCTATCCTCGGAACGAACGCATTTCGAGACTGACACGAATGCACGCTGCTCAACAACATGAACCTCCCGACTGGCGGGAGGTTCATGTTGTGAGATACGGGGATTCGGATTATTCCGTCCAGCCGCGTCGTTTGAAGAAGTACCAGATTGCGACGCCCAGGAGCACCATCATTCCGGTGGAGACGACGTAGCCGAGGGCGGGAGAGATATTGGGCTCACGGCTCAGACTAATCCCGAGCACGGTGGGGAAGAGGGCAACGGCCGTGAGGATGATCGACCAGACAGTAAGCAGTTTGACGATGCGATTCAGGTTGTCTGATTTGAGCGATTCGAAGGTCGTCATGATGTCCGGCAGCAGGCTTAAATCCTGGTCGATCTCATCCACCACGCGCTGCAGCTTGTGTTTGAGGTCGAGCAACCCGTCTTCGATGTCCGGGTTGACCACGAAGGGGGTTGGCGATGCGCGCATGCCAATGAGCGACGTTTCTGGCGCCACGACCCGGCGTAATGAAATCAATTGCCGGCGGAGTTGGTAGAGATCGCTGATGGCTTCCTGTTGCTGCTGTTGCAACACACGCTCTTCAAGTGTGTCGACGCGCTGGCGCACATCTTCGACGATCTCCAGATAGTGGTCGGCGGTCGTTTCTATCAACGCGAAGACGATGGCCGCTGTTTCGACACCATACCGCCGTAGCGCAAGATCGAGCTGTTCGGTGACCTGTGCGATTCTCGGCGACAAACCGTCATGCACGCTAATGAGATAGCGGTCGGAAAAGAGCAGCACGATTTCTCGCTGCTGGATGTCCGGCGTGCCCTCAATCAGGGTGACATCGTAGAAAACCAGCAGCATGTACGCGTGAAAGCGCGACGCGCGTGAACCTCTATGCGACCGGGAGAGATGCTCGATTGCACTTTCGTTGAGGTCTAACAGGTTACGCAGCATTTCCAGGTCGGCGGCGTTTGGCATTCGATCGAAATCGATCCAAATATGCTCACTATCGGTTTGGTACGCCTTGATCATCTCGGCATCGTTCGTGGAATGCACGATCGATCCATCCGGTCGAACAATTACCTTGTGAGGCATGATCAGGATTCCTGTTGTGCCACGAGCGATAACGTCTTCTGACCCTACCATCGGGGCAACGCGTGAAAACGGCCATGCTGCAAACGGTGTAGTTGTGTCAGCGCTCGTCGTGAAGGAGCAAGAGTGCTCCATTGTCGTCGGAGCGGCATTTGGCAGGTCGGAGCAAACCTAAGAATCGGCCGGTTGCGGAGCTGCCATGTACAGCCTGGCGAAGAGGAGGGCGGAGTTGGAGCTGAAAGTAGGACGTTTCTCAGCTCTCGGTCCCCAAGTGCATGAATCGTTGCCCTCGCGGCGGACGCGGTCGGACAGCGAGAGTTGCCACGCAGCATCGAGAGACTACAAATTACCGCGCGTTGGACGATCGCTCCTTAGCGTTGGTAAATCATGCATCTGTATCTGGTATCGAGTCATCTTCGCTGATACAGGTCGGCTCCGGCCAGGGCCCTGCAGGGATCGTACGGCGGCCTCTAGCGCCGGATCAATCCTGATGATCGCTCCAAATTCATTCGGAAGATCCATCGCGGAGAGCGAGACGTAGATCCCACCATCGCCGCCAATCTCAAGTGCAGACGGTGCCCCCAGGTTCCTGGCCACCAATGCCGAAGCATCAGGTCCAATCTGGCGAACAACCCGTCCGCTTTGTGGAGCCAGGTAAGGCGGAACCAGCGACTGAGGGACTCCAAGCTCTAGTGCGTAAAGCGTTCCATCCAGGCCGACCGCAACATCGGCTGCTGCAGTCAACCCTGTCCAGACGTCGGAGACCACGCCGTCCGATGTAACAGAGACAATTGTTGAGGTATCGGCAGGGTAAGGCGGGGCACCAACGATCGCAACATAGGCACCTCCAAATGGCGAGGGCGTGATACCGGCGGGTACCAGCCCGTTGGCAGAGAAATCGACAATTCGACTGACGGTTCCATCGATGCCAACACGAAGGAGCTGACCGTGATGACGCTCAGTCACCCATAGCTCACCATCGACGTTCGCCATGCTGAACGGCATGCCATCTGGCACACGATCCAGCGAGCGGCGGTATGGCGACGGGATTCGCACGTTGCCATTCGCTCAGGTCGGCAATGAGCGTAACTGTAGAGTCGGCTTCCACCCGGTAGACGCCGTTCGGCTCGCCACGGTTGCCATAGGCAGCACCACCACCAGAAACCAACGCATACATCTGGTCTCCAACAACTGCCAGGTCGGCAACACCCCACGTCCGTTTCATAGCGCTGGTGACCGATGGGAGTGAAGTCGCTAACGTCGACTCGCAACCCTTGTCGACCATCACAACGCTTCCTGTGAGCCCGCCCCACAGTGGACTGTCAGGCAGGAGTCCCGAACCACGGTTTGGACCTCCGCTTCCAGCAAGGGCGACGAAAAGTAGCCCATCTGGAGAGACGAGAAATCCGCGCGGATGCTCCAGATCCGGTGTCAAGACCGTAACCCCATCCACGAGGAGTGGCAGCTCTGGGTCTGGTTGCTGCGCTGACACAAGTGAAGGAATCAGGGCAGCAACAATCAGAATCCAGGCGATGAAGATGCGGACTTCAGGAAAGCGAGGAACTGGCACTCGGTTTCTTCACCTACCTGTCCGGGACTGATGCTATTGAGAGGATAAGTACAGTAGCAGCGGCGGCAGAATCGTTACGAATCAGGCATGTCGCGCCGGTGGGGAGTACCACCTGCTGCCCTTTTTTGATTTGAATCGTTTCAACTGGGCCAGGTGTGCCGCTGCTGGGGTAGATACCTATGACAGCGCTCGTGTCTACGAAGCTGATTGCAGCGTTGTCAGAGGTGACGGAGATTTCTCCTGTTTGCACCATGATCACGGTTGGTCCTGTGACGGTAAACGGCAGCGAGGCTGTGCCGGGAGGTAGCGCGAGGGTAGCAGCACTCGCGAGGATCTTCCCATCAGTTTCGATCTGGATTCCAGCGTGGCCGACCAAGGTGAAGCCAAGACCCTGCATCGGATACGCCGTCGGGGTAGGTAACGGAGTGGGAGTAGGCGGTACTTCCGTCGCTTCTTCGGTGGGCTCCTGCGCCAGTAGATAGTTCGATGTGGGAGTTGCCAGCACCAGCAAGATGGTAATGACCACCAAGGCGCCAATTATTTTACGTGCGGTATTCATCAGTTTCCTTCCTTTCACGATTGACTCACAAACATGCCAAACATCCGAGCAAAGGCGACAGCACCTGGAACTTATCAGCTGTTTGCCATCACCTCGGGCAGCGAAGGTCCTCCTTCCGGCACGAGCGTAAGCAGCAACAGATTGGAGGTCTCATCACCTTCGTTCCGTAACTGAATCGTCTGGATAGAAGGGATAGTCACCCGTTGCCCGGCACGCAAGCGATATACGAATCTCGGTTCGCGAGCGTTGTCACTAGAGTTCGCTTGAGGAAGACCATCGATGGCGTGATCGACCAGTAGGGTGACAGACCCGCTTTCGACCAGCATCAAAAGCGATCCCGATCCCTCGAGGGGAAGGGTTGCTTGTCCAGGAGCGAGAGCTATTGTCGCCACGCTGACGGTGGCCTGCCCCGGCGGCGGACCCGCAAATTGTGTTTCGAACAGTGTTGTTGCAATGATGGGCTCTTCGGGCGGTTGCTGGGCCAAGAGGTAGCGTGAGTTTCCAAGACCCATTCCGAAGCATTGCAGAACCGAAAGGGTCAGCAATACCCCAAGAGCACGTAGCGCGAGAGCATCGGTGCGTCGAGAGCTTCGCAATTCTAAAAAGGAATGATGGTTTGTGCGATGCAAATAGACACCGTCCTGAAACCGCCGCGGTGATTACGCGTTCTGCGATTTGACGAGATTATTTCGATTTTGTGTGATTCAACAGTATCTCACAATTGCGGGTTAGTTGCTTTAATCGAGCAAGTCTCGCCCAGGAATCCGCAGATTAGAGGGCCCAACTATCGTCTGAGCGACGATTCTCACTATTTCTTAGTCAATTCATTCGCTCAGATGTCGTATTGCAATGTGAGGATGGCGCCCTGGTCGTCGTGACGGTATTCGGCGGAGCCGCTTAGACCGACGAGCTTGCCGGTGGCGGAGCCGGGGACAATGACGCCATAGGGTGTGGCGTTCCCGGTTGTGGCATCGAGGATCCCGCCGTGTTGGATGACGAAGGTTCCGGCGCGGCCGTCCAGAGTGCCGTTCGACGCGTTCCATAGCGACATAGCCGGCGCTACCGCTTTCCGATTCGCAGGTGAGGAGCTCTGCCACGCTGGAACCGATGAGTGCGCCAGTGAAGGTTTTCTTTACCACCGTGCGAGTCATCTTTGGCCCGGGCATGCCCTCATCATATGGTGTCGGTTCCCAGGAGGTGATGGCAAATTCAGCCGTGGCTTTGATTGACATGGATTCTCCTTCATGCGCGAGCAGAATAGCGAACGCCCGGGCCGCGTGACCCGGGCGCTCTCGTAGAATCTCTCTTGGTATTGCCTGTCAGATCAGGCGGTGGGAGTGGCGTCCGCTTCCGGGACGAGTGGGATGATGCCCATCTGCTCCAAGCGGCTGAAGTGATCGGCCTCGGACCACGTTTCGACCACCAGGCCGCACTCGACCTGCATGACGTTGATACCGGTCCAGGTCACTGTGTCGAGCGATCCCGGCACGCCCATGTAGTCATTTTCCTGGATACCGATGGCAATCCAGCGGACCACCACCGTATCACCGGCCAACCAGACATGGTCCACGGTAATCCGTACGCCCGGGAAGGCGGCGAAGAATGCCTCGATCGAGGCGGCGAGCTCATCCGTGCCTTCCGTATCGATTCCGACGCCCCAGTGATGCATGGCGTCCGGGGCATACAGTGCAGTCACTTGATCGGGATCGTGCGAGTTCCACGCGCTGAAGTAGGTTGTGGCCCAGGCGGTCGCGTCTTCTTCGGTCAATGCCGGACAGGGCGTTGCATCCTGGGCGCTGATTCCGCGCGCCATCATCGGGGAGGCCACCACTGCGAGCAGCAGGACGAGACCAAACACGCGGGACATGAAACGTGACACCGTTGGCTCCTTTCATTTTCCGTAATCCATAGCAGGGCGCAATCCGTCTGCGCTGCTGGATCATTTTGGGTGTTAGCTCATTCTAGGAGAAAATGCCTATGGTGTCTGCGCAGGCAAACGGAATGAGCTATTGGGTTCGCTAGCGAGTCCGACAGTAGGGAATGCCGGCAGAACGCAAGAGAGACCCGAACGCTGGGCCCTTACAAGACCGCGCAGGGGCATATCGATCCTCTTGCGTCACACCGATCGAGATTCCCAGCGGAAGAAGCGGACCGCGATGAGCAGGCTGATCAGTGCGGTGGCGGCGAGGATGGCCCAGTCCATCCAGATGGCGTCGAGTCCTCGGCCGCGGGTCATGACTTCACGCAGTGCATCGACCAGGTAGCGCAGCGGAAGGATCTTGGTGATTGGCGCGAGCCAGGCCGGTGCGGAGTTGATATCGAAGAAGACCCCTGAGAGGAAAAGCATCGGGAAGGTGATCAGGTTCGAATAGCTGGCCGCGGTTTCTACATTTGGCGCGATGCTGGAGACGGCAAATCCGATGGCCAGGAAGGCGAGCGAACCGATGAAGATCGACAGGATCACCAGCAGGATGCTCCCCTGGATATCGACCCCGAAAAGGAAATGGGAGATCAGGTAGAGAATGAGTGCCTGCGGTACCGCGATGATGAGCTGTGAAATCACCCGCGCGGTGATGAAACTGGCCAGCGGAAACGGCGTGATCTTGATACGCCGAAGGATGCCACGCTCGCGGAAAGTGACGAACGAGGTCGAGAGGCCGATCACCCCTGAGTTCATGATCGACATCGCCAGGATGCCGGGAAGGAGAAAATCCATGTACGAGATGTCGAGGGTTGCGACCGGTTGCGCTTCGACGGTGATCGGGGTGGGACCCTGGGCGACGGAGTTCAACACCTGGGTGATAGCGCTGATCGAAATTTGCGCGTTTGGTCCGGCGGCTTCGTCGTAGTAGAGCTGGACGGTCGGGAAGCCGCCAGTGGCTGGTTCTTCATCGAAGACAAGGACCACATCGCGGTTGCCGTCTTTGAGCTCATCGAGCTCTTTTTGCGTGTCTTCATTGGTCGTGACGGAGAAGATATCGGAGTCTTCCAGGGTCTGGGCAACCTCCGAATGGAACTCCGAGGGCGCGCCAGCCAGGCCGACATCGGAACTGAACGAGTCGCTGTTGAAAACGGTACCGAAGACCAGGATAAAGATCACCGGGAAAATAAGGTTCCAGAAGAGCGCGGTGCGGTTGCGCATCGTCATCCGGAGGAACGATTTGATCATGGAGAGGAAGGAGGTCATTTACGCCGCCTTTCGCCGTTGCCAGAAGCGGCGTTTGGGTTCGGTTTCGTCGGTGGTGTCGGTTTGTTCGACGACCGGATCGAAGGTGCGTCCGGTCAGGGTGAGAAAGACATCTTCCAGCGATGCCTGGTTGCTGCGCAGCTCGGTGAGCTCGACGTTGTGGGCGCGGGCGGTCTCCAGGAGCCCGATGAGAGTGAGTTGCGGATTGTCGCTGCGCAGCTCGATCTGGTCGCCGTTAAAGGCGACGTCGCGCGTGCCGGGAATCTCGCGAAGCTGGCTTTCGGAAAGCGCACCGGCTCGGGTGCGAGCCGAGATGGTTGCTTCGACATCGATGGCTTCGATGAGCCCTACGGGTGTATCGAGCGCGATGATCGTGCCGCGATCCATGACGGCGATCCGATCGCAAAGGATTTCGGCTTCTTCCATGTAATGGGTGGTCAGCACGACCGTAGAGCCGTTATTGCGTACGTCGCGTACGGTTTGCCAGAGATCGCGCCGCGCGCCGGGATCGAGCCCGGTGGTCGGTTCGTCCAGGAAAACGACGACTGGATCGTTGACGAGGCCGAGCGCAATCGAGAGTCGTTGTTGCTGTCCGCCGGAAAGCTGATTGGCGGGGGAGTCGCGTTTTTCCAGCAACCCGACCATATCGAGTAGCTGTTCGATCCGACCCGGGGATGAATCGACCCCGTAGAGGTCGGCGAAGAGCCCGATCAGCTCGGACGCGGTGAGGTAATCGAAGAGCGCGGTCGTTTGGAGCTGTACCCCGATGGCGCGGCGCACATCCTCGGTTTGGGTGCGCGTGTCGTATCCCGCGACGGTAATTGTTCCCGCGTCGGGCGGGCGCAATCCTTCGATCATTTCCAGGGTAGTGGTCTTGCCGGCGCCGTTCGGACCGAGGATGCCGAAGATCTCTCCAGAGAAGACCGTGAGATCGACCCCATTCACTGCGGTCAGCGCGCCATAGCGTTTGACGAGACCGCGGGCTTCGATGATCGGCTGACCGTGCGGAATGCGGATGGATGGGTTGGAGGCGTTGGTCATGGTTTCGCCTTTCATATCGACGCGGCGTAGCGTACCGAATCGCTCCATAGCCAACGAAGGTTACCGCCTTTGTTTTCGCGTGGCAGAGGTCGATCAGAGATCGACATTGTCGGGGCAGAGCCATCAACGGTGTCGATTTGAGACCGACGACGCAATTGGCGAAGCCTGGTGCCAGGAGGAGAGGCTGGGTTTTGTGCCCGGCAATGGCGGCCTGCGGCCGCTGGCGGGCACAGGTCCCGCCACTACGACGAGACGGGAGTGCGGCGTATCTCTACGTAGTACGTACCGATATGCAAGGGTTTCGGGTGGCGAATACGTGTATTTGCCGATGGTGCAGTTGCCGGATGTCCGGCAAGATGAGTTCAGTGGAGAGAGGTACTTCTCTCGAGGGATAGCTGGCCGGAGACGGCAATCGAAAAGGAGCGGCGAGCGGGGTTACTGAACGACCAGGAAATGAACCTAGCGAGTAATGGAACGTGGGGACGGACGGATGTGATACGGACCGGACCCGATATAAGTCGTAATGGAAGGATTCAATACATTGGAAACGACACCTCGTTTTTCTACGGCGGGCCTCGCCCGCCTGAGTGCGCGGCGACCGTGGCGCACCGTCGGTCTGTGGCTGTTGGTGTTGGTTCTGGCAGGGATTTCCGCGTCGACCTTGAACGACGCGCTTACCACCGAACAGGGTTTTCTGAACAATCCAGAATCGCAGCGTGGCATGGAGCTGCTGGAAGAACGCCTGCGGGGCGAACAGCCGATCACCGAAACGATCGTGATCCGCTCCGAGAGCGCGACGGTCGATGACGCTGCCTTCCAGGCCACGGTTGCTGGACTCGTCACGAACCTCCAGGCGGTGCCCGATCTGACCCGTTCGGTGGTTTCGTATTACTCCACTGACAATCCCGCACTGGTGTCCGAAGACCGCCATTCCACCATCGTTTCGGTGGTGATGAACGGCAACCTGGATGAGGCGATCGCGCGGGTGCCTGATTATCAGGCGGCGTTGGCGAGTGCTCAGAAAGTTGGCGACTACCAGGTTTATTCGGTAGGCGACGCAACCCTGAGCGAAACCTTCGGGCATATCTCGGAGGAAGACCTGGCTACGGGTGAGATGATCGGTCTGCCGGTGGCGATTCTCATCCTGATCGCGCTCTTCGGCGCGCTGGTGGCGGCTGGTCTGCCGATCATCGTTGGCTTCGTTTCGATTTTCATTGCCATGGGGCTTTCTGCCCTGGTAGGGAAGACAACCGATCTCTCCTTCTTCGTGGTCAACATGATCTTCATGATTGGCCTGGCGGTTGGGATCGACTACGCGCTCTTCATCATCTCCCGCTACCGTGAGGAGCGGGCCAAGGGAGTGGAGAAGCTGGATGCGATTGCGATCACCGGCGGGACCGCCAACAAGGCGGTGCTCTTCTCCGGTGGGACGGTGGTGCTGGCGCTCTCGGGGATGTTCCTTGTGCCGGAGCTGACCTTCCGCAGCCTGGGAATCGGCGCGGTGCTGGTAGTGATCGTGGCGGTGGCCGCGAGCCTGACGTTGTTGCCGGCGATGCTTTCCCTGCTGGGTGACAAGATCGACTTCCCACGCCTGGGCCGCAAGAAGCAGACGGTTGTGACCGATCCGCATCTGGTGACCTACAAGGGATTCTGGGGCCGGGTGACCAAGCGCGTGATGGCGCATCCGGTGATCGCGCTGGTGCTTTCGGTTGGGCTCTTGCTCACCTTTGCGTTGCCGATGGTCGATATGCAGCGCGGCTCCTCCGGGGTTTCCAGTCTGCCGCAGAACACTGACGTTGCCGCGGCCTATGCGCTGCTGGAGCGTGATTTCCCGGCCGGCATGATTGCCCCGGTTGAGATCGTGATCGATGGGCCGAGCACCAACGAAAAGGTGGAGAGCTCGGTCGGAGAGCTGCTGACCGCGTTGGAGGCGGACGATCGATTCGGACCGGCCGCCGTGCTTCCGAATTCGCTGGGTACGCTGACCCTGGTCTCGGTGCCGCTGACGCTCGAGCCGGATAGCCCGTTGGCTTACGAGACCATCGACGACTTGCGCAGCCAGATCGTGCCCGCGGCCTTCGATGACGCGCCGGCCGAGGTGCTGGTGGCGGGACAGGTTGCACTGACGCAGGACATGAACACCCTCAGTGAGGATTACCTGCCGATCGTCATTGCCTTTGTGCTGGCGCTTAGCTTCATCCTGCTGACGATTGCCTTCCGCTCTATCGTGGTACCGGTCAAAGCGCTGATCATGAATTTGCTCAGTGTGGGCGCGGCCTATGGCTTGATCGTGCTGGTCTTCCAGAAGGGGTATGGCGCCGATCTCTTCGGGTTCCAGACCGTCCCGATGATCGAGAGCTGGTTGCCGCTCTTCCTCTTCTCGATTCTCTTCGGGTTGAGCATGGACTACCACGTCTTCCTGTTGAGTCGCATCCGGGAGCATTACGACCTGACCGGGGATAACAAGGAGTCGGTGGCCTTTGGGTTGCAGTCGACTGCCAAGTTGATCACCGGTGCGGCGTTGATCATGGTGGTGGTTTTCGCCGGATTCGCGGCGGGGCGACTGGTGATGTTGCAGCAGGTCGGCTTCGGCCTGGCGGTGGCGATCCTGATCGACGCGACCATCGTGCGCTCGATTCTGGTGCCGGCCAGCATGGTGCTGCTGGGTGACCGCAACTGGTACTTCCCCTCGTGGCTCGGCTGGTTGCCGCACGTCACGATCGAGGGTCATGTGCCCTCGATGCCGTCGGTGCCTTCGGTGATGCCGGGCTTCGCAGCGACGAGCGTTTCGGGCGACGACTAGGGTTTTTGCCCTCACCATCCCCCACCCCCTGTCTCTTCCGCTACCGGAAGGGGCAGGGGGTTCTTGAACTATGGGGAGATGCGAGCATAAAAGGATCGGGTTGTAAGGCAGCCGGTTCGCCTCACCCCCAACCCCTCTCCCTCTGGGGAGAGGGGCGAACGAAAGTTCAGGCTTGCGCGGTTTGGACCGGATCTGGTTCTCCGAGCAGGCCGCGTTGCGAGATCCAGTATTCGGCGGCGATCGTAGCCAGGGGTGGGATGGCCGCCAGCAGCGCGATCAGCACGACCGACACCTTCCACTTCAGCTTGACGGCGGCCATGATGGTGACGAGTGCGTAGACGATGAAGGCGGTCCCATGGATGGGACCCATGATCTCGACGCCGAGATGGGTTGTGTGCGGTGGCGTATTTGAGGAACATGCCGATCAGGAGCCCGGTCCAGGTGAGCGCCTCGATCCAGGCGACCAGGACGAAGATGCGCCCGATAGGGCTGACGTTTTTGGGAGCAAATCTCTGCACGTGTTGTGATCCTTGCTGGGTTCAGTTCGATCGTTCGGAATGCGTGTTTTCCGTCAGCTCCGTTGCTGTGGACAACTCTACCGTGCCTTTGGAGACAGGGGCGCGCAGATCGTTCGGAATGGGATCGTTCCAGAGGTTTCCCAGGTTGGAAACCTGGGGCTCACAAAGCCATGCCTCGGAGAAGCTTGGCACGAGAGGGCAGAAACGCCCTCGACTACGAACGTGGGTGTATAGGGTAAAGCGGTGGGATCGACCGTGACGCTCTGCAGAGCCGGGATCCAGCACCGGGTGAGGATGACGGGTAACCAGCCCGGGCACGATGATCTGCTGCCCAGGCCCGCGCTCGTTGCCAAACGTGCCGCTTGATCTCAGTATAGAACATATGTTCTTATCTTGTCAAGGGTTGTTGACGGCGAATATTTCGGCGAGCTCGGCGGGGGTGAGGTCGGCTTCAGTGAGGATGGTTTGCAGGATGGGTGATTTGCGGGCGATGTAGGTGTCGATGTCCACCGAGGGGTCGGTGGCGAGGGCGAGCTTGACGGCGCCGTACTGGTCGCGCAGGTCGGGACGGCGGCGGAGGAGATCGCGCACGGCGAGATGGTTGCGGACGCTGAGGCAACCGCGTTCACAGAGGTAGACGTTGCGTTTGGGGTTGTCGTCTGGGGAGAAGAAGGCTTCACGGCCGGGAACACCCAAGTCACCGCGATGGCGGTAGCCGATCGATTCGAGCGCGGCGATTCCGGCGGGGATGTCAATGGGGTCGACGATGATGTCGATATCGATGATGGGTTTGGCGGCGAGGCCGGGGACGGAGGTGGAGCCGACGTGTTCGATGGTGGCCGATGGGATGTGGGCGAGGGCGGGCCGGATGACGGCGGCGATGCGTTCGAAGAGGATCGGCCAGTTGGGGTTGTAGCGAGTGACGTTGGATTGGCATGTTGCGATGATACCGAGAAATTGTGTAGAAAGATTACGCCACTAGTCGCGGCTCAGATATCCGATTTCTTTTAGAGGAAATGGAGCGTGTTCCACACGGCCCGTTCTCTCTAAGGCAATAGTGACTCGCAACCAAGTTGCCGAAACTGTGGCGTCAAATCCTCACCGCACCGATTCAAAACCCAACATTACCTACTCCGACGAACTGAATTGCGCAGGCGGACACGCGGCACTCTGTCGATCCGCACTGCGCAATTCAGTTCGGAAATTCTTACTACACTCTCGATCGTCGAGCTAGAACGTAAATCCGCTCGCACCGATGAGGAAGAGATCACATGGTGCTATGTTGTACAACGTCACTTGAAAGGGAATGGTCTCGCCAGAAGCAGCAGTTTCGGCAGCAGCGTAGTCGTTGGCAACTCCGAGGAGGCTACCATCGGCACCGAAACACGCGGCGTCGACTCCGATCGGCCCCTGAATTACCTCGCTCTGCTCATTGATCGCAGTTCCAACAATACGATCTCCAAGATAGCTCGAATCTTGGATTACGAGATCGAACTGCCCTATGAAGTAAGTCGATTCAGCAGATTCTCCGACGGCCTGAAACTGATACGTCGCGTCGCCGGGCAATGTCGCGAAGTCGAAATAGGCGCTGCCAAATGCGTACGATCCTGGTTCAACTCTGGCTGGAGTGAGATCGTTGGCTTCACCGACAGCCAGCAAGGCTCCGCTCGCATCGCGAACCGAAACGGAGACGGACACACGAACAAACGCCTCGCCGGTGTTGTTTCGCACAAGCAATGGAAGCGACATGCCGTCGTAGACACCATTGGCGACAACCGCGAGTTCTCCGCTGTTTCCTGGCGGAAGCAGGGTAAATGCGGTCCCGCTCAGGTATCCCGTGCTGGTTCCATCAGACTGTGCTGGCACACTCGTCGACTCGGTGACAATGGAAGAGAGCCCTCCACCGGCCGCTGTTGGCTCACTTGTTGCCTCTCCAGCACCGGCAAGGGCTGCAACGGTGGCCTCAAGCTCAGCCACCTGGGTTTCGAGTGCCGATACGCGATCGTCACCGGAATCCTGAGCGAACGAACTATTTGAGGCACCGGCCAACATGACGGCCGCCAAAGCAAACGACAGCAATGCGAGTGCTAATGCTTTTTGATGCAACTGCTTGTTCTCCTTCTCGTTGCGGAGGACGATCTTCTCTTTGCGCCATTATGCAGAAAGCTCGCACAGAAAAGAAACGAGCATTCGAGTGGATTCGATGCGTTAGGCGAAGCACTCGGATGGAGCATTGGCGGCGGCAGGGCAGAAGTTGGCCGGCACCCTCCGTCTATGCGTTCAATTCGACCGTGTCGCCGTATTGGGAACAGTGTCCCTTCCTTATTTTGGGAGGGACGCTGCTTACCAGGGCTCTCGCAGCCCGCTGATCTAGATTGCTATTCCACAGCTTGGACAAAACCGTGAGCTGGAGGGAATGTCCATCTCGCCACAAGAAGTGCACTGCTTTGCGCCGGGGTTCGCTAACGGAATGGCAGCAACTGAGTTGGCCCCTTGAACTCGACCCGTGGTTTCAACAATTGGGGCATATGGCGCATTCGATTGGGCAGCAGCAGCGAAGTCGTACCCACACTTCTTACAAACGGTTTGACCTGTCTTGGGCTGAGTACCGCAGACTGGGCAAATTCTTCGGGCTCTATCCGTTGCTCCTCGTGTCATGTACCAGATGACCGAGAGGACAAAGAATCCAACTAGCCAAACGAAAAAGAGAAAGACGACCCCAATACCTGTTCCAATGTCTTCGCCGAGCTCGCAATTATCGCGAGCTGTTGTTCCTTGAGCGTACTGAGAACAGGCCTCCGAGTTCACTGCAGACACAGCCCAAATGAACATCACGGCTGTGAATATGAGAAGTAACCAAGTCATCTTGCGCCAATGTAAGGGATTCAATATCGCCCTCCGAAAATGTGTGTTGGTTAAGATTCCGTTGGCGGATCATACACCTAATGGAGCACGCGAGGGAATAGGAGGAAGTAACCAAAAACGCTCTACTTTTACTGCCGGAGGAGGCTCCCCGGCTATGTTTATTTATTTCAAAATCTTCATGAACAAGCTTCAGAATGCGTTGATATTCTCACATTGATAGTCAAATATCGTGTGGTAACTTGCGGGGCAGCGTGGGTAGAACTCGCCAATTCATGTCATTAGTGTTGCTACAGATATGACAGCATTCCGAGGACCCCTAGGAACTTCGAGGCTTACCGGCGAAATCGAACAACGTGACGCTGTTCTGATGACCGTAAGTGCAGTCAGAAATCACGCTCACTTGCGCATTCAAGGGTCGGTTGCCAAAGGCAGCGGCCGGGTGTAGCTTCCAACCAGTACATCATGGGCAAGAATGATTGACCTGAGGGCCGTATGGCGGTAACGATTCGGGATGTGGCGAAGCTGGCCGGGGTGTCGCCGATGACGGTGTCGCGGGTCATCAATGGCAGTCCGAAGGTGAGCCCGGATACGCGCGAGCGGGTGGAGGCGGCGATTGCCGAGCTGCACTATGTGCCGAATACGCTGGCACGTGGGTTGACGCAGAGCCGGAGCGGAACGATTGGGATGGTGGTGCCCGATCTGGGGGATCCGTTTTTCACGCTGGTGTTGCGCGGGGCAGAGCAAGTGGCGCGGGCAGCGGGGTATCGGGTGATCGTCTGCAACACGATCAGTGACCGGGAGCTGGAAGCGAGCTATATCGAGAATCTGATCTCGAATCAGGTCGATGGGGTGATTCTCGCGCCGGTGGATAACGATTCGAAGCGGATCATCGACTGGATGGCGAACCGGCAGATGCCGCATGTGTTGATCGACCGTTCGATTCCGGGGGTCGATGCCGATATCGTGCAGGGCGATAGCGTGGTTGGGGCACGCATGCTGGTCGATCACCTGGTGGCGAACGGGCACCGGCGGATCGGGCATATCACCGAGTCGCAATGCGTCTCGACCGCGCGGGATCGATTCCAGGGATATCGGGAGGCGCTGGAGGCGAACGGAATTCCCTTCGATCCGGAGCTGGTGGCTGAAGGGAGCGGCGCGACGATCGAGGGGGCGAGGGGCGCGATGGTTGAGCTGCTGGGTCGCGGAGTGGTGTTCTCGGCCATTCTGGCCGTGAACAACCTGGCGGCGGTTGGGGTGGTGCTGGCGTTACGGGCAGCGGGGCTGAAGGTTCCGGGAGATATCGCGGTGGCGTGTTTCGATGATATCGAGCTGGCGGCCTATCTCTGCCCGTTTCTGACGGTGATGGCGCAACCGGCGACGGACTACGGGTCGCTGGCGACGCAGTTGCTGATCGACCGGATTCAGGGAGTAGCGCCGGAGGAGCGGCAGGTGGTGGTTTTGCCGGGGGAGTTGATCGTGCGGGAGTCGACGGTGGGGTAAGCCGATGGCACGTAGCACGTAACGCGGCACGCGGCACGCAGGAGGGAGAGTGCGTAGTTGACCGACCGGGATTATTCGAAGGAGGGTGGTTGGGGGGCTGACCGGAGAGATTCTTCGCGTTGCTCAGAATGACAGTCAGGTGCGGGGGTGGTGCGACCGGGATGTGGTCGTGGGGGAGCACCCGCTGTGGCGGGAGGTCCCTCCACTCCGCTTCGCTGCGGTCGGGATGACGGAGTGGGGGGCGAATCAGCGGGAACTTCTTGCCGTGGTGGGTTCGCCGGCACAGGGCCGGCGGCTACGTGGTTCGGTGGATTCGCCGGCACAGGGCCGGCGGCTACAGGGGTAGGTGTTTTTCCGAAACAGGGACGGCGGCAACGGGGTTCGGTGGTTTTGCCGGCACAGGGCCGGCGGCCACGGGGTTAGGTGGTTTTGCCAGCACAGGGACGGCGGCTACGGGGTTAGATGCCGTGGCCGAGGAGGAGGATGCCGCCGTCGACCCAGAGGACGGTGCCGGTGATGTAGTCGGAGGCGGGGGCGGCGAGGAAGACGGCTGAGCCGGCCAGATCTTCGGGTTCGCCGGGGCGGCCGAGGGGGATGCGGTCGACGATGCGACCGGAGCGGACCGGGTCATCGTAGAGGGCTTTGGTGAGATCGGTGCGGAAGCTGCCGGGAGCGATGGCGTTGACGCAGATGCCGAGCGGACCCCATTCCATTGCCATGGCTTTGGTCATTTGCATGATGCCGCCTTTAGCGGCGGTGTAGATGCTGACTTCAGGCCAGGCGACCTGCGAGGTGAGAGACGCAATGTTGATGATCTTGCCGAGTGGGCTGCCGCCGGCGGGGCGCTCACGCAGTTGCATGGCTTTGGCAGCGTACTGGCAGGTGAAATAGACCGAGCGCAGATTGACGTCGGTGATGCGGTCCCAGTCCTCCGGAGTGACGTCGAGCGCCGGTTTGCGGAGCTGGAGTCCGGCGGCGGTGATGAGGATGTCGAGCCGGCCGAAGGTGTCCACGGTTCGATCGACGGCCAAGCGGACGGCTTCGAGATCGGCGACATCGGTTTCGAGGGCGAGGGAGCGGACGCCGAGGTTTTCGATGGCGGCGCAACTGCCATTCAGGTGGTCAAAGGAGCGCCCGGCCACCGCCACATCGGCTCCGGCCTCGGCCAGGGCGATAGCCATCGCGCGGCCCAATCCGCGGCCGCCGCCGGTGACGAGCGCGATTTTCCCGTGAAGATCGAAGAGGCGGTTCATTGCAGGCTCCTAGGGGAAAGGCTTTTGGCGTTCGGCGGACTGTCTTGTGAGAGCGTATCGGGTTTCGTTGGCGGGGTTTTGGGGTGCGTTGTAAAGGGGCTTCGCCCGATGGTCGGAAGTGGGAGGCGCTCGTACGAAGAGCGCAGCTTTTCATGGTGGCCGGATCTGTGCCTGCCAGCGGTTTTCGCACGCCGTTGCGGTGCTGAGTCACGCTCGGGGAATCTGGTTGTTGGGCTGCTCCGTGATCGGGCTTCGCCCGATTGGCGGCCACAGGTGCCGCCACTACGAGGGAATTGGCGGTTAGGGGTGCCGCCACTCCGGGGAGGTAAGGTTATTCGAGCGGGACGCCGTGCCAATCGGTACAGACGAGCTGGCCGTCGATGAATTGGCCGGTGGCGGTGTGGGTGTTGTCGAACATGTTGGCGATGGCGAACTCGGGGGTGATGTTCGAGAAGAGCTGTGTCAGGCAGGCCAGCAGCACGCCGCCATGGGCGACGATGACGAGCGTGCCGGGTTGGCTCGCGTGTTGGGTGATTATCTTGCGGGCGGCGGGGATGAAGCGTTGGAAGACCTGGCGCAGGCTCTCGCCGCCGTTCGGAGCGGCCTCGTCGATCTCGCCCGCTTGCCACTTCGCCATAACGGCGCGGACATCGTCTTCCTCGATCATGCCCATGCTGAATTCGGGATCGATGAAGGCGATCTCGACGAGATCGTCATCGAGGTGGATGGGCGTGGTGTGCGGCAGAGCGATGGCGGTTGCGGTCTGGATGCAGCGGGTGCGGGTGCTGGAGTAAAGGGCGATGATGTCGGCACTGGCCAGGGTTTCGCCGATGGCCTTCGCCTGTTCCATGCCTTTTCGGGTGAGGGGATAGGTGACGCCGCTATCGGGTGGGAGGGCGTCCCGCGGGATCTCGAGCTCCGGCATGATGTTGATCTGCGATTCGGCATGCCGCACGAAGAGGACGCGGAAGTCGGGATTCGGCTTTCTGCCTTGCCACATATCGTTATTGGACGGCATGCTCATCGATTTCTCCTGATACACGGACAACCATAGGTCAGTTGTACCGCGGAAGACGCGTGCGGGCTGGATCGGTATCGATCCAGCTCAGGTTTCCGTGCGGGTTCGCTCAGGTAGCTATTCCGGTTGCATGCCTTGCCAGTCAGTGCAGACCAGTGTGCCATCGGCGAACGCACCGGTGACGATGCCGGTGTTGGCAAGACTGTGGAGGGCGGCCCATTCCAGCGAGACATTGGAGAAGAGGAACGGCAACCCGTAGCTCAGGGTCGCGAGATGCGAGACGAAGACCAGGGTGCCGGGTTCGCTGGCGAAGGCATCGATGGTCGAGGTGACGAAGGGCAGGAAACGCGCCAGCACATCGGTCAGGCTTTCGCCGCCGGATGTGCGTGCGTCCAGATCGCCAATCGCCCAGGCGGCCATGGTGCTGAGGACGGAGAGATGATCGAGGGTCGCCATGCTGGCATCCGGCGGGGTGAACGCCGCCTCGACGATAGCTGGAGCCAGCTCGATCGGTATGCCATGGCTGAACGAGAGCGCATCGGCAGTTTGGACGCAGCGCAGCCGTGTACTGGCGTAGAGGGCGATGATGTCGAGGTCTGCCAGCGTATGCCGACTAGGGTTTCGCCGAGGGCCTTCGCCTGTTCCATACCTTTCCGGGTGAGGGGATAGGTAACGCCGCTATCGGGTGGGAGGGCGTCCCGCGGGATCTCGAGCTCCGGCATGATGTTGATCTGCGATTCGGCATGCCTCTCGAAGAGGACGCGGAAGTTGGGGTTGGCCTCAACTCCAGTCCAGCGATGAGTCATGTCTGATGCGCTCATCGGTTCCTCCTGAAGTACGTGCCTGTTGCGAGCGGTTCTCCAGAGAAATGGAACACCCGGACGGATATTCCCTGCCGGCCCGAGTGCACGTGGAGAATTCTCCGGCGGTTATGCGGGTTGTGCGCCGTTCCAGTCGAGTGCAGACGAGCTCGTTCCTCGAGGACGGTGCCGATAGCGTATCCGGTATGACCCGATCGGATTGTTAGCGGCCCAATCCGGGAGGCCCGGAGAAGACGTAGGGAAGCAGATAGGTGAGAGTCGGTGCTATGCGAGACGAACACCACTGTCGCCGGCATCCGTCGCCGCATGACTCTGAATCTTGGGCATGACGGAGGGAAGGAAACGAGCCATGACCTGCATCATGCTTTCGCCACCGGGCGCACTGGCTTCCAGATTGCCGTTCGCCCATTCGGAGAAGGTTGTGCCGATGGCAGGGAAGTCGAAGTTGGAGACGCTGGTGCCGGGCGCCGCAAACGCTGGGTCGTTGAGCGCTGAGTCGAGCTGGATCGGTACTGCCATGAGAGAACGAGAGAACATCGGCTGTTTGGACGCCCCGAAGGAGCGTGCTGGAGTAGATGGCAGTCGCAGAAAAGAGGTTCAGGAAGCCGCCAGCGCGTCGGCTTGTTCGACGCCGCGCTGGGTGAGGGGATAGCTGATGCCGCTATCTGGCGGGAGATTGGTCGGATGGAATGTTGCGTTGGGCGAGTTCATTCGATCTTGCGGTTCGGCGTGGCGAATGAACGTACCTGGAAATCTGGGCTCGCGTTCCCGGCGAGTGATCTCCGTCGTGGGCTGGCATTGGCCTGGTTCGCGTGAAGCGCCCGCGAAAGGCAGCGCGGCGGCGCTGCCAGCGACGAAAGTGCGTCGGTTCATGGGGCGGGTCCCTTCCTCATCGATACGATTCGATCTTGCAAATTCTCGGTGGTTTACCGGCGGCCCGTTGCGTAATTTTGCGTGGCGGTGAGGGGGAGCCCCGCTGGCGCTGTCACACGCCGTGATGTCAGGTCACGCTGGTGCTGCGTGCATGCGACGTAGCTCGGTCGCGCATGATGTGTCTTGACGTGATGGGATTCGACTGTCGAGCGTCCTGCTCTATGGAGTGGCCGAACGGACCACCGAAGGGCGAGCGGAGGGGCTGGCAGGGACCGGGGTTTTGGTTGGAATTGGTGTCCTGGTCCTGGTTGGGAGCGGAGTCGGGGTGTGTGTCGGCGCGGCTGTCGCCGTGCTGGTGGCTGTGGCGGTGCCAACCACCGGGATTGGGGTACCGGCAAGGGGTGACGCTTCCCTGGTGGGAGGCGTTTCCGTCGTGATCGGGGTGGAGGTTACCAGCAGGTTGGGCGGAATCGTCTCGCGCTGATACTGGACATCGATGTTGCCATCCCCTTCCTGGTTATAGAGCTCGACCAGACCAAGGACTTGCAGGAGCTCGGCGCGGTTGTCGGCGCCTTCGGGGAGCTTACGGCACTCGCCGTCTTCCAGCCCGAGCTGAATAGCGGTGAGCCCTTCCATCGGCTGCTCGGCGTCGATCAGGATGTCCACCCGCCGCACTCCACCGTCGATGATGGCTTGTTGCGCTTGGGTCACGGTCGTGTCCAGACACAGGTTTACCGGAGAGCCATTGTTCCGCGTGGAGAGCCAGACGATCATGAGCAGCAGGAGCAAGACCACGGCGCCCGCAATGAGCGTGCCGTAGATGAGCACCGGTTTCCCATCCAACCATCGTCGAACCGACGAGAAGGCAGTGTCGCCCTTCGGATCGGCATCTGGGGGAGTGAATTGCGGTGCGTCAGGATCCATTTGGGCTTACCGGGCGCGAGAATCGGCGATTACGGCCAGTGTGCACACTGCAGGAGACGACGAGCGGGATAAGGATCAAACGAAGACGCCCTCGCGGGAGGACGTCTTCGCCAGATCGTGAAGCGATTGCAACCCCCAGCCGAGTGCAATCAGGTGCGCCTCTTCGGCGCGTCGGGGTAGGCGATGTGTTTGGTCTGCCGGGCTACCTGACAGACGAGCGCCGGGGAGGGATTTCCCGCCCCGGCGACCAGAGTGTAGCCGATTAGCTCGCCGGCTCGACGATATTGAACTGCTGAACCATGCCATGGACCGCATGCGGCGCGCCGTCCGGCGCGGGGAAGAAGCAGATCATGGTGTAGGTACCGACCGGCAGATTCAAGGAACGTGAGGTCTGCGCTGGTTCCCGGCTCGATGTCGAAGACACCGCCCAGGAACGTCACATCCTCAAAGGCAACCGAACCGTCGAGCAGGCCCATTGGGTCCGCACCCTCAGGCAGTTGCATCACAATGGCTTCGTGGGCCTCGTCTCCAGAGTTAGAGAAGTTGAAGACGATTGCATCGGTGGCATTGAAGTCCCATGAGCCGCTGAACGACTCGAAGGCATAGGTGATTTCACCCGACGTCTCGTCGGTGGTCTCGGTGATGTTGATGCCATTGACGGCCACGAAGTCGACATCTGGGGTCGGTGGCAGCGGGGCATCCTGGTCATAGAGCCAGACACCATTTTCTTCGGTCAGGTAGATGCGCCAGTGGTTGTACCAGTGGTCACCGAGCACGATTTGGGCTTCGGCGCTGACACGACCATCGTCCCAGACCATGGCATTGTCGACATCGAGCAGGGTCGCGCTGAAGAGAGGCGAACCCATTTCGTCGGCAACACGGTCGTAGGGGGTTGCATAGCCCTGACTGGTCAGGTAGTTGGACGATTCGAGCGCAACATAGAGGCCCGGGTCACCAGTAGCCTGGCCTTCGTTGTAGCAGGCGACATAGTTTTCGATGGCGGCGAAGATGGTGGCGGCGGTGGCCTCGTCGGCCTCGGTGCCAGCCACGGCTACTTCTTCTACCGCAACCGGTGAGCCCATGTCCTCGGTTTCAGCAACCGGGGAACCCATATCCATGCCACCCATGTCATCCATGGGCGTGGGGGTTCCCGGGGGAAGCCCTGGGGAATCGCAAGCGACCGTCGCTGGTGAAGCGACCGGCGATGCGTCCTGGGCGCTGACCGTTGCCAAGCCAGCGCTGCTAAAGATGCCGATGGCAAGAGCGGCGGCGGCGAGACGCGCGTAGCGGAATGTCGACCGTCGAACTGTGGTCATGAAACGGGATCCTCCTCTTTTCAAGCAATCACTCTACTAAGTTGCAAGCACACGTTGCGCATCGCGAACGCAGGTGCCGTTGCGGACTGTCCGGCTCCGGACGCGAAACCTCGCGTCCGGAGCGGAGGATGGCCGCTATTGTTCGGCTGCCGTCCAGTTGGCGATGTTCCAGAAGGACGTTTCCCAGCCGTTTGGCGCGAGGTTTTCGGCCAGCAGCATATTCGACGCCGCATCTTTCACTCCCGCGCGCGCAACGAGCGGGATGAGCACGAACTCATTGATGAGCAGGTCGTTCATCTGGATGCACAGCTCGGCCACCTCTTCGGCATCGGTCGAGGCAAGGGCTTGCTCGTAGAGCGCATCGTAGTCCGGGTTGACGTAGCGTGCGTTGTTCCCACCGGTCCACTGATTCTCCTTCTGCGACACGTTGGAATTGTCTGGGCCGCCATAGAAGGAGAGCATGTACCCCAACGGGATCGTCGACGTCGGATTGTCGGTGTACATATCGATGTCGCGATAGAAGTGGTAGAAGGTCTGGTCGTTCCCAGGGGCGCTGGAGAAGAAGACATCGGCAGTTACCTGGCCAAGCTGGACCTTGATACCAGCCTTTTCCCAGTTGTTTTTGTTGACGGCCTGCGTCTTCTGGCGCACCGAGTTGATCGAGGTGTAGTAGGCGACCGAGAGCTCCATGCCGTCCTTCTTGCGGACATCGCCGTCCATCACCCAGCCGGCCTCCTCGAGGACGGAATTTGCCTTGTCGATATTGAACTCCCACGCGGTGTTCGTGGAATCCATCGAGCCAATACCAACCAGATAGTTCGTGGCCGCTGGTTCCAGATCACCACCGAGATAGAACTGGTTGGCAATCGACTCCCGGTCCGTGGCGAGCGAGAAGGCTTGACGCACGTTGATGTCGGTCAGGAAGGGATGCGGCGCCTGAAGACTGGAGCGCTGGCCATCGACTTCCTTGTTCGGGTCGGAGAAATTGAAATTGACCCGTTCGAGCGAGCTTGGGGGAGAGATGACGAGCCGTCCCTTGCCGCCCGACTCTTCGAGCTGCTTGAGAATCTGCGGTTCGACCTGGAGGTTCCAGGCATAGTGCCAGTCTCCGGTTTGCAGAACAGCTTGCGCCGAGGAAGAGGCTTCGCCGCCACCCTTGAGGTTGACCGTGGAGAAGTAGGGCTTGTTGGGCTCGCGGTAGTTTTCGTTGATCGAGTAGATGACCTGATCGTTTTCCTTGAAGGAGTCGATCTTGTAGGGGCCAGTCCCAATCGGGTTGGTCAGGAAGTCTTCCGCGGCTCCGGCCGGATCGTCGCCACCGAGGATGTGCTTGGGAATGATGGCGCCGTACGAGGTGCCGGTGAGGGGCACGAACCAGGCGACCGACGGTTCCTTGAAGGTGACGGTGGCCTGGGTGGGAGAGACGGCTTCGATATTTCCGATTGGATCCCAAACGGAGGCGCTGGTCGAGGCATTGGCCGGGTCGGTGACCCATTGCCAGGTGAAGACGATATCGTCGGCGGTGACTGGTTCACCGTCGCTCCAGAGCAGACCTTCCTGGAGATTGACGGTTACCGTCGTCAGATCGTCAGACAGCCCGCCATTCTCTTTCGAGGGTACTTCGGTGGCCAGGTTGGGAATAATGGTTCCGTCAGGCGCATAGACGTAGAGGGCATCGAGCACAAGGGACGAGGCATTCCAGTCCTTGGTGCCGGTGCCCTTGTGCGAGAACGCGATCGAGGGCGCTTGCCACTGGAGAATCTTCAGCTCGCCGCCGGCGCCGCGGGTCTGGCCCTCTGTGTTAAGCGATGGACGCTCGGAGAGCGAAACCGAACCAGAATCCTGGGCGGCCACGCCTTCGAATTTCATCGAATTGAGAACGAAGAGGGTGATCGGCAGTCCGACACCAAGCGCAGTCGCTCGGGCGATGAACTCACGCCGGCTAATGTGACCTGATTTCAGGTCCTGATATGTTGACCAAAATGGTCCTTCTTTTTTCGGCACCCGTAACACTCCTTATGATGAACCAGACTCCGACACGCCGAACGCTCCGGCGGGGCAAAACCTGGAACCCGAGTTCGACCGGAGTTCGGCTTCGAACGCAAACCGGTACGTAACAGTTCCTGCCAAATGTACACACCACTTTACGAGTGAATGCTTCTCGGCCCAAGGTGTGCGTTTCGCTGGCAGTTTCCACATAAGATCATAATAGAGAATTGCTTGTACGTCACTTCCCTTCTTCGGAATTGCCAAAGTGCACAAAAGAACGAGTCGCCTCACAGGCGACTCGTTCCATTAGATAGGCTCTTTGTGATTGGCGGCTTAGGAAACGGTGAAGGTCGTCGTTTCTCCCAGCGCCAGGTGAGGTACCCCGTCGGCGTCGGGCAACAGGCAGACGACCGTGTAGGTGCCCGGTTCCAGATCGACGAAGACGAGCGTGCGGGTTTCACCGGACGGAATCGTTTCCTGACCGATGATTTGGATGTTGGCTGGGAAGCTCTCGCTGGTTGGTCGGATCAGCTCGTCGAGCGAGGCGCCTTTGTCTAACCGCAGGGCAAGAAACTCGTGCGTCTCCTGGTCTTCATTCTGGACCGTGAAGACCACATCCGGCCCAGCGATCTTGTTTGGTGAGATGGTGATCTCGTCGTCTTTCTGCACGGCCTTGGCCTGGCTTGCGCCGGAGGGCGCGTCTGACGGGAGCAGTGCCACCTGATGCACCAGCCAGTGACCCTCGCCGGCGGCGGTTGGCGTGGCAGATGCCGCGCGACTCCGGCGGAAGAGGAAGGTCCACTCCTCGGTGCGGAGCTGGTTCCCCTGGACGGTGATTACCTGGGCGATGGCGGTGTCTTTGCCGCTGAACTCGATTTCCCCCACCGAGACGATCGTAACCGGAATGACCGGCGCGAATGGCGCGAGTGCCAGATAGTCCTCTTTGGTCATGCGCTCGCCGCCGCCATAGGCATCGGCCAGATAGCGGTCGGTGACGAGCGCGGCCACGGTGTCGGCGTTGCCCACGGTGAGACACGCGGTCAGGGAATCGATGATCTCGCTGATCGCATCCCCAGTGATCTGATCGACGGCTACGACGGCCACGGGTGTGGCAGCGGGGGTGCTGCTGGTGACCGCTTCCGGCACGTTGGGCGCTGCTACCAATGCGGGCGGCGCGCAATCGACACTCGCCACCGGGGTAGCCGACTGCGCGACGACGGTGCCTGGCTGGTGAAGGACCAGGGCCACCGCGGCCAGTAACAGCGCGGCGATCAAGCCAAGATGTATGGAGATATGGAGGCGGGGGGCGGTGCGTTCGGGTGCGGGCATCGGGTCCTCTCAGTTACGTTGCGTCCTCACGTGTACGGACGCCTCTACCGATTGGATTGTAATGATAGATTCGAGGTGTCGCCACTGGTTCATCTGTTCGGTTTGATAAGCAGAGCGAATGGGGGATGCGATACTTTGGGGAATATGCCTATTTGGATGGGCTGACGTGTCTGTTCCCGTGCGGTAACAGGCGACTGCTTGAAAAAAATACCTAAAGGAGACTAAGCCGATGCGCCGACCGAATCTGGTGCCGATCTTTCGCTGGCTGACGATACTGACCGCAGGGCTGGTGCTGATTCAGGCCCTTTTTGCTGGCCGTGGGCTCTGGTTGAATCGCACATTCATCGACTATCACGAGATGCTGGCGAATGTGCTGTTCATCGTGGTGGTGGTACAGCTTGTCCTGGCGTTCGCGATCGGAATCCCTGGCAGACTCGGGAAACGACTTCTTGGGCTGAACGCGGCGCTGGTGCTCCTGACATTGGTGCAGACCGGGCTTGGCTACAGCGGGCGGACCGAGCTGGAAGCACGCGCCTGGCATATCCCGCTGGGGGTTCTCATCTTCGGCCTGGCGGTCATCGTCGCGGTCATGGCACCGCAGATCGGCGAGGAGCGAGGAACCCAGTCCCGGGAATCTGTGAATCCGTAACAGTCAGTCCATGGTTCGACGATCTCGGCAAGGGCGCCTCAGTGGAGGCGCCATTGCTGTTTGTTTGTTCGGTTCGGGGTTACAGCGGCTTGCCTAGCATCTTCTCCATGATGATCGTATCCACCCAGTGGCCATCGAGCTGCCCTTGCTCGTGATACACGCCGACGGTGCGAAAGCCGCGGGACTTGTAGAGGCGCATTCCCGCTTCGTTGAATGGAAAGGCGGCCAGCACGAGCTTGTGGAAGCCAAGACGGGTGGCTTCGGCGATGAGATGGTCGAGCATGCTGCCGCCGAGACCGTGACCGCGTTGGGCGCTGTCGACATAGATGGAAAAGTCGGCCACCCAGCGATACGCGGGCCGTGGGTTGAAGGTATTGAGCGAACCCCAGGCCGCGATGTCTCCGTCGAGCTCGGCGATATAGACCGGATGCCGGTCGTCGCGGGCGGCCAACCAGGCGGCGCGCTCTTCCGGCGTGCGCTCTTCCGTTTCGAAGGTTGCAACCCGGTCTCGGATGCCCTGGTTGTAGATCGCGGCGATGGCCGCAGCGTCCTCCGCCTGAGCACGTCGGATGCGAATATCTGGGCTGGGCACGCGGTCGCTCCTTATAAAGGGTGGCAGGATGTCGATTTGCGCGTCAGTATCGCCGTCCTGATTCTGAACTTCATGAGCAGACACGGTACCGGCAGCCGTGTTCGATCGAGGGAGCGAGCGTTCCAGCCATAACTCCGGGGATTCACAGAGCATGAGCCGGCCCAGACGGATAACCCTTTGGCGCATGAAGGGATAGCGATCCGATCTCTCGGGGACAAATGTGACGGGTTGGTAGAAGGAACCATTGGCTTTACTGAGAGGCTCGGCATCGCGTGCGCTGGAGTTTCTTCCTGGAAGTGGGCCGGAGGATGGCGGAGAAACGGCGCGATGGATAGCAGTCCGCCTGGCCCTCCCAAAAAAAAGCGGTAGCCGAACTGCGTCACCAGCCGTATTCGGGATAACTGGTGGCGAGTTATGAACTCTCCTCCGCATTTAGCGGTGGAATCGTCAGTTGCGTTTTGCGCAACAGCAGCGTACTCTGCGTTGTATACAAGAGACCCGTGCATTCTTGTCACAGATGAGGACTATCTCTATGGATGATAAACGATTCGACTCCTTTACCCGCTTGATGGCGTCAGGAAGCAATCGCAGATCGCTGATCAAGGGACTCCTGGGATTAGGCGGCGTCGTAGCCGCCGGCTCGGCGACCGGTCAAGCGGCAAGCGCTGCCCGTCGCTCGACTCCCAGTCCAACCCCGGTCAAGTGCCCTGGGCAACAATTCCCAAGCGGGGGCCAATGTGTTTGTCCCGCTGGGCTCTCAAAATGTGTACCGGGTACCGGGCCCGATTGTTGCAACGACCAGCTCGTGACGCCAGGGACTCCGGGCTATTCCACCTGCTGCGACAATGCGTGTTGTCAGGGCTCCTGCACCTCGGAAGAAATCTGCTGTCCGACCAATCGTCGGCAGTCGGGTTCTCAGACGCTCCCGCCCATAGCGAATGTCTGCGCCAACGGCGCGTGCTGTTTCCTGCCAAATGTCTGCTTCAACGGTGTTTGTGTCGCGCCGTCGCCGACTCCAACGAATACTGCGACGCCGACGAACACGCCGACCAACACGGCCACTAACACGCCGACGAATACGGCACGAACACGCCGACGAACACGGCCACCAACACGCCGACCAACACGGCGACGAACACGCCGACGAACACGCCAACGCAACACGGCGACGAACACGCCGACGAACACGGCCACCAACACGCCAACCAACACGGCGACGAACACGCCGACGAACACGCCGACGAACACGGCCACCAACACGCCAACGAACACGGCGACGAACACGCCGACGAACACGGCCACCAACACGCCAACCAACACGGCGACGAACACGCCGACGAACACGGCCACCAACACGCCGACCAACACGGCCACTAACACGCCGACCAATACGGCTACCAACACGCCGACGAACACGCCGACGAATACGGCGACGAACACGGCGACCAATACGCCGACGAAAACGGCCACTAGCACGCCGACGAATACAGCGACGGTGACCCAGACACCTACACCGGCCTGTCCGCCTCCAACCGGATCTACCTGCCCCGCAGGGTCAGATGGCTGCCCCTGTACCTCAAACGGATTCCCGGGTGTTTGCTCAGGCGGCGCTTGCGAATTTGCCTGTCCAGGAGGGAGCAGCGACTGTTCGCCAAATCCGATCGATCCGACCTATCAGTGTTGCCGACGAGTTGGTGGAGTTCTCACTTGTAAACCAGGTGAAGGTAGCTGCGTTTGCTTCGACAACGGTGACTGCGGAACGGGCGGCAACCCGCCACGACCGGGTAAGTGCTGCGCAACCGACGGGTTCTGTACGCAAAACACGAATACCTGTGCCGTGCCGCCTGCTTCATTCGCAGAAGAGGCCATCACCTGCCAACCGGAAACCTGCAAGTCGCTCAAGGTTCAGTGTGGTGTCCATGAAGACGGTTGCGGTTCCGCGATCGACTGCGGTGGCTGTATCGGGTTGCCGAACGCCTACTGCACCGAGGATGGTTTCTGCAATTGCGCCGCCTTCGACTGCACCACCGTCAACAACTGCGGCTACGGTCTCGACAATGGCTGCGGATCGCTTATCGATTGCCCGTGCGTGGCATCTCCGGAAGCTGCGCCAGTCGCTGGATAGTCAGTGAACGTCGAACGGGCTTGGGCATTTGCCCAAGCCCGTTCGTCTTGGTACGGTTTTCTCACTCGTAAACCCGAGCACCTTCGTTGCAACGATGCGGGTTCAGGCTCGATGGGGAGACGATCAATGACCATCCGAGCAAGAGCATTGGCGCCGGGCGCCGGCGAACCTGCCACGCGTTCTAGTGACCGATTGCACTGCCTTCCCGGCAGGGACCCTAGACGCAGCTGTTCTCTCAGTGCTCTGCCCAAAGACTCCGAAGCCGATATTCTTTCCACGCTCGATCGGTGGACAACGCCTGACCTGGACAGCTTAATGTGGGCAACCTCAGTCGATTCGACCCAGGTAAGTGGGCAGGCCCAAATTGGGGGCCGATCGTCAGCTCTGACACTGGTGGCAGACGATGATGGCCCAGCCACCCATGTCGAGTGGATTAGTTCTCTCACTTCTGGACCAAACCCCCACCAAGCTCAGTGAGCTAACGCAGGATTTCGACGAAGCGGAGCTGACGCGCCGAGCAAAGCCAGAAGAATGGAGCATCATCGAGGTCCTGGCACATCTGCGCGCGAGCGCCGACATACGTGGAGAGCAGCGCATCCTAAACATGCTCCATTACGATGAGCCAAGACTGGTAACCGACAGCCCGCGGAATTGGTCGCTCGCTGTGGAATACGCCGGAGTGCCGTTTTGCGAGTCGCTTGTCGCTTTTTCTGAACAACGCAAGTGCTTGCTCGACCGACTCCGCGCGCTTCCTTCGGAAAATTGGCAACGAGGGGCCACGTTGACCGGTGTTCGCCCGGTCCGCCGTGAGACTGTGCACAGCGAAGCTGATGCCTTGATTCGGCATGAACTGCGCCATCTGCAGCAGATCAAGCGAACAGTGGGGCTGGTTCAAATACGTGTTCCATCCGGGGAGCAGCGCCAGCGCAAGGGGCTGGGCAGCAGGAGACGAGGCAACATTCGCTGGTAGCTCATTGCGCCACACCGTCGAACAGTGCCGTTCGGCGACCACGCGCGGAAAACTGGTGCGGAATCGGGCAACCCCACCGGTCATAACCTTCTACACTTAGTTGCGCTTTGGCGAAATGACCGTCGGTCTGGGTCGCCACATGCATGCTCGAACACAGACGAAGGACTATCGATGAGCGATCGGGATACAAAGAAGATTGCTGACGCGGCTGCCGCATCCGTGGATGCCGTTGTGCCAGTAGCTGAGAACGGCGCTGGGACCAAGGGAAAATCGGCTGCGAAGCCGAAGCGAACCCGCAGCGCCAAACCGAAAACAGTGGTCGAATCGGAAACCGTTCCCCTGGAAGTCGCCGAGATGGTGGCCGAGGGTGGACCGGTGGGAGACGAACAGGAGCGCGAGCTCGGCGTCGAGACCTTGCCGACCGAAACGGTCGAACGGGAAACCGCGGAAATCGAGAAATCGCATCCGGAGTTGACCGGGGCCCCCCCGCCTGACAAGAGCGACGCCCCGAAAGCCGCAGCGACGGCCGGCGAGGCTGTGGCGAAATCGTCCGGGCGGTCGTCGCGTCGCAAGAAGCCGGTCAAAGAGGAAACGTCGCGTAGCGCCATCGATCCATTCCTGCCTGGCGCCGGTAACCCCTCCCCCGATGGCAAACAGCTTGCCTATCTGCTGACTGATGGCACCGGGTCGACCAGGCTCTGGATCTCGGAACTGGACGGCAGCAGTGCTTCCTCCATCGAGCTTCCCTTTCGCCCCGTCTTCGACGACGAGGGCCCGCAGTGGTCGCCGGACGGGACGTTGATCGCCCTCACTGGTAGTGCGCCATCGGAGGCTGGCACGGCCATCTGGCTTGCGCCGGTCGAAGGCGGCGATTGCATTCTGCTCGCCGATCACATTGCCTCGGACGAGCAGCCGCGTTGGTCGTTGGACGGATCGCTGCTGGCTTTTGCCTCCAGACGACACGGCCGCAGTGCTATTTGCGTGGCGACGCCGGACGGCTACGGCCCGGTGGTGCAACTGACCGACGGACCGATTGGCCAGGACGACCGTAATCCCTGTTGGGAGCCAAACAGCCAGCGAATCGCCTACACCCGCCATATGGTGGACGGTGAGCAGATGGGCGATCAGATCTGGACGGTGTCCATTCTGACCGGCGAGCAGAAGCAGGCCACCAAAAAGCTGGCGAATCGCTCGCAGCTGCAATGGTGCCCGGGCAAATCACAGATCGCATTCATCACCGACGAGGCCGAGTGGCTCAATGTCGGGGTCGTGAACCCGGACAATAGTGCCGGCTGGAACCTGGCCAGTGAAGCCGGTGACAAAAGCTCGCCGCGCTATTCGCCGGACGGTAACCGCATTATGTACACCCGCCGGGTGCGTGGTGAGGTCCGTCTGGTAGAGCGTCCGACCAGTGGTGCGACCGCCGATCCGCTCGATCCAGGCGCCGGAACCGCGCTTGCGCCTCGGTGGCTCCCGGACAAGCAGGTGGTCTATCAGTTTTCCTCCCCCACCGAAGCACCCGCGTTCATCGTGCAGGACGCCAAAAAAGATGTGGAGCGGCTGTATATCTCGGTGACTGGTGGCTGGACCGCTGAGGACTGGTTCGTTTCGCCCGATCACGTCGACTACGAGATCAGCGGTGGGCTGAAATCAGGCGCGCTGATCTATCGGAACAAGCGCGAGGTCGAGAAGCTGCCGGCGGTGCTCTTCCTGGGTGACGATCCGCAGGATGGCAACCGGTTCGAATTCGATTCGACTATTCAGGCGCTGGTGCAGCGCGGGTTTGCGGTGATCGTGCCCACGTTGCCGGGTACGCCTGGCTATGGCAAGAAGATCGTGAATGCGCTCAAGGAGCGAGCCGGGACCGAAGCGGAAATTTCCGATCTGGTCGATCTGGCCAACTGGGCGCGCGGGTTGGAGTTCGTCGATAGCTCTCGGCTCACCCTGGTCGGCGAAGGCTATGGCGGCGCGCTCGCGTTGTTGCTGGCCGGTGCGCGTCCGGGCGCGGTCGACGCGGCTGCCGTGATCGATCCGGTCACCGATTGGGACGACGAGCTCGATCAATCGGATGACGAATTTGCGCACTGGTACCTGACCTATCTCGGTCTCCCTTCAGCGAACCGGGGTAAGAGCGCGTTGCGCACGCCGACGACGTTTGCCGGGGTGCTGAGTCTGCCGGTCTTGCTGGTGAGCACCAGCCGGGCAAGCCTGGGGCGGGCGATTCAGCTCGAGCGTTTCGCCGCCGTGCTGGATGAGCTCCAGGTGCCCTATGCGCGGGAATCCTCTGAGAATGAAACCAACTGGCAGACGGCCGAGAAGGTGGCAACGTTCCTGGCTAATCCGAGTGGAGCCGAACTGGTAGCGCCGGTGGTTGCAGACGCGCCGGTCGAAGATACCGAGCCCGATTTTGTGATCGAGCAAGTCGAAACGGTCGATATCGAAGGATTGATCCTGGGCGATCAGCCGGACGATGTCATCGTGGCAGAGGCGGTCGAGGATGGCATCATCGTGGCTGATGAGGCGTCGACTGGCGAGGTTGCCGCTGCGCCGGTTGACGGCGTGATCGAGGTTGGCGAGGCGGATGTTGTCATCGAAGATGTCGCGGTTGAGACTGACTCCGAGCGTGAACCGGTACTTGCCAGCTCGAATGTTGGACGGGGCATGCGGACGGACGAGATCTAAAGCCGTTGCACAAAGATGTGCTTGCACGAACCGTTACCTGGTGAATGCCACCACTCGCTGCGGCGAGGAGATTCCTTCGGCGACGCTCAGGACAGGCTCTTCCCGTTGGTCAGGATGACAGTCTCAGCGAAGTGGGCACTTAATCTAAGAACCGCTCTAACCCGCTCCATTTTTCAGTTCATAACGATCAAGAAGCCCGCGTTCATATCGAGCGCGGGCTTCCTAGTATTCGAGTTTTTTGTACCGGTAGTGAGGTGGCGATCAAAAGCGCGACGGATCAAAGGGTTTCAGGATTTCGCGGGATGAGTTGTCGGTCAGCAAGTCGGCAATGGCGGCGCCGGTTGCCGGGCCGAGGGTGAGGCCCATCATGCCGTGGCCAGTGGCGACGGCCAGATTGCGATAGCCCTTGAGCAGCCCAATGATCGGCAAGCCGTCTGGAGACATGGGACGAAGCCCGCTGCTGACCATAGGTAGCGAGAGATCGGTTGGCCATCCACGAATGATGTCGGCGGTTCCACGGACGATGGCTTCCACGCGTTCGGGACGAAGGATGGCATTGTTGCCGGAAAACTCCATGGTGCCGGCCAAGCGGGTCATTCCGTCGAGCGGGGTAATGACGTGCCGGTTGTCAAAGATTTCGATTGGATGGCGTATCTCGACCGGGGATGGGGTGTAATCGAGCGAATAACCTTTGCCTCCCTGGATGGGAACACGTCGCTTGGCATAGCGGGCGATTTGCGGTGACCAGACGCCAGCGGCGATCAGCACAGCGTCGGTTTCCAGGCGGCCATGATCGAAGACGACATTGGTCACCTTTTCCCCTTCAATGGTCAGACCTTCGACCTTCACGCCACTCCGGATCTCGACGCCGTTGTTCTCCAACCATTCCACCAGCGCGGTGTTGAGGGAATCGGGGCGGATGGAGCGTTCATGCGTCAGCCAGATCCCACCATGGATCTTTTCGGTCAACGCTGGTTCCATTTCGCGCAGATCATCGCCGACGATGGGCCCCTGGAAGCGGAGTCCATTGAGGGGGGTAAAGCGGGAAAAGCCTTCCAACTGTTGCTCGAGCCCGGCGGGTGTGCGGAAGACGAAGAGAATACCGTCGTGATGCTCCTCGAAGGACATCCCGTCGGCGCGCATCTCATCCAGGCGATCGAGCGCGTGTTGGCCGAGTCCGCCCAGCGCTGCGACGCCATGCCAGTAGTCGGTGGCGTTGCAATGCCGCCAGAATTCGGCGACCCAGCGGAGGAATGTGGGACTGGGGCTCGGTTTGATGTAGAGCGGGCTGGAGGATGAGCGCATCCATTTCATCGAGTCGCGTACCAGTCCCGGCGACGGAACGGGATCGGCCCAACCCGGTGAGAGCCAACCGGCGTTGACCCGTGACGCGCCATAGCCAGGCTCGCGATCGGTTACGACGGTGACGTTCCATCCCCGTTTCTTTAACGCCCAAGCGGAAGAGAGTCCGACCACTCCGCCGCCAATAACGACGATTCGTTGTGCCATGGTTTTATCTCCTTCGCCAATCGCGCACCGCACTACCGCTAGTATGGTGGAGCCCATACAGCGCGCGCGGATTCAGGATCGGGGAATTGTTATGAGGGGTGGACAAATTCGCTCGATAGACGTGAGAAGGCAATGCGGCCTTTCGCCAGGGCCATCAATTCAGGAATTGGAACCTATTTCGGCCGCATCAGCGATTTGATCATCGGGCCAACAACTTGAGCGGTGCGCGGATCGCGCAGAAGCATGGCGATCAGCCCGAAGCGGCTGGTGATCAGTTTCGCCATGACCATGCCGGTGGCGCTGTCGCGTACGGCAGAGTTCTGTATCAAGGTTTTGGCCGAAGCGGCGTTTTGACCGGACAGCATACTGGCCATCAGCGAGGCGATCTCGCTCGTGTTTCCCTGTGAGACGCCAGGCGGCGGCTTGATGCCTTTTTTGGCAAGATTTTCCTGCAGGACTTTCCCGAAGGCGGCGACCTTTTGCGGGTCCATGCCTTCCAGGGTCTTGCGCGCGCTGGCGGTAATTTCGGCTTGCGATTTGCCAGCCGTGGCCGTGCGAATCTCCTCCAGATTCAGGAGGTTTGTCGGGACCTGTTCTCGAATACGTTTGAAGTGTTCCATGACTGAAAGTGTACCAGTCAGCCCCCACCAATTGGGAAGTTTCGCAACGTGCGAGACAACTCGCCTTCCGGTGCGTATTCTGCATGTCAGCATCATGCGCAGGTTACCGTAACCACGCGCCGGGTTTAGAGATGGAGGCGGTCACATTTCCAGGTTTGGGACGGCACTCCGGCATTATCGGGTTTCCGCCGGGTTGAGCCAGGAGGGGCTGGCCGAGCGGGCTGGCCTGAGCGTGCGTGGTATCAGCGACCTGGAACGCGGCGCCCGCACCTTTCCCCGTTTGGAAACCGTGCGCATGCTGGCCGATGCGCTGGAGCTGGGCGAGGGTGACCGAGCCACTCTGCTGGCGGCGGCCCGACCTGAGCTGGAATCATCGTCCCCGGCGGTTCTTCCCCCGGCGCGGCAGGAACGCACCGTCAATTTGCGTGCACTTCCCATTCCGCCTACCCGGTTGATTGGGCGGGACGATGAGATTCGTCACGTCATCGATCTTTTTCGCGGCGGCGAGATTCGGCTGATTACGCTGACCGGTCAGGGCGGGATCGGCAAGTCGCGGTTGGGATTGGCGATCGCGCGCGGGTTCCATCGCGAGCTCGGTGGCCGGGTGGCGTTTCTGGAACTGGCGGCGATCCGTGATCCAGCGCTGGTACCAGGGGCAATTGCCACGCAGCTCGATGTGCTCGTGGAGACCGAGACTGCCCCCGCACAGGCCATTGCACAGGCGATCGGCCAGGAGCCGATGCTGCTGGTCACCGACAACTGGGAACATGTCATCGAGGCCGCGCCGGTGCTTTCGGTGTTGATGGGGCATTGCGAAGGGCTTTGGATTCTCGCCACCAGCCGCGAGCGCTTGCGGTTGCGTGGGGAATGGGAGCTGCGGCTCGATCCGCTGCCGGTCGCCGAGGGGGATCCGCTGGAGGTCGAAGCGATTCGCGAATCGCCCGCGGTGCAGCTTTTCCTGCAGCGGGCAAGCGAGGCGGTCGATGGCTTCACTCTCGATAGCGGCAATGCCGCCACGGTGGCGGAGATCTGCCGGCGGCTCGATGGGATTCCGCTGGCGATCGAGCTGGCGGCGGCGCGTACGCGGCACTTTCCTCCGGATCAACTGCTCGGGCGGCTCGAAGGTCGCTTTCAACTTCTGACCGAGGGACCTCGGGATCTGCCTGAGCGGTTACAAACCATGCGCTCGGCGATTGCCTGGAGCGTCGACCTGCTCGACGACGACGAGCGGCGGCTCTTTGCTCGCCTGTCGGTGTTCCAGGGCGGGTTCACGATTCCCGCGGTGCTCGGTGTGTTGTCGCAGATCGAATCGGAGGTCGATCGGAATCTGATCGAAGCACGGGTTGAGTCGCTGGTGGAGAAGAGCCTGATTCGTCCAGTCGATACCGACCGGGACGAGCCGCGTTTTGTGATGTACGAGACGATTCGCGACTTCGCCGCCGAGCAGATGGAGGCGGATCCCGACCCGGATGGTCTTGCGACCGCGCATGCGCGGCATTTCGTGGCCGTCGCGGAAGAGGCCGAACCCGGGTTGATGAGCCCTGACCCCCTGCCGACCTTCGAGTTGTTGGAGATGGATATTGGCAATTTGCGGTCGGCGATGGGCTATCTGCGCGAGCGGGGCGAGCTGCAGGACGCGTTGCGGATCGCCAGCGCGCTGGCGTGGTTCTGGACCGAGCCACGTTTTCTGTCTGAAGGGCAACGCTGGTTCGATTCGCTGCTCGGACAACCAGCCTCCCGGGACTCGCCGGACGCGTTGCTGGTACGGGCGTTGATTGCCGCAGGGGATCTCGCCATCTGGCAGAGCGAGCTGGATGAGGCCGCCGCGTTGCATGGCGAAGCGCTCGAACTGTTGCGCGAGCTGAAGGACGAGCGGCAGCTTGCTGCGGTATTGCGTAGTCTGGCGAACGTGGCATTGGAACGGAACGAGTTTGGACGGGCCGATCGCTTGCTTTCCGAATCGAGCGAGCTTGCGCGTACCACGGGCAACGACTGGGAAGTGGCGGCGTCGGCCAATTTGCTCGGATTGAGCCTGACGATGCAGGGCTCGCCCGATTGGGCGATTGCGCGGCATCAGGAAGCGGTCGAGATCTGGCGCGAGCTGGGTGACACCGGGCATGTCTTCGATGCGCTCGCTGGGTTGGGTTGGGCGCAGCTGCTTGGTGGGCAGATCGGCGAAAGTGCGGGGTCGTACCTGGACGCCTTATCACTGGCGGTCGAATCGGACGATATCTTGCAGATCGAATGGTGCATCCGGGCGGCCGCGGCGATTGCGGCGACGCGGGGGACGGAGTTCGAACGCGCTACGCGGCTCTTTTCCGCGTCCGAGGCGATGCGTGAGGCGACCGGGATCGATCTGCGCGTCGGGATTGGCGAAACGCTCGACAAGCTGATGGATTCGGTGCGCCAGGGATTGGGCCGGGAGCGGTTCGCCCGCGGCTGGCAGGCGGGGTTGCGCATGACGAAAGCGCAAGCGTTGGACGAAGCGCGGCTGGTGTTCGAGAAGGCCCGGACGTGAGCCGATGACCGCCGGCACAGGGCCGACGGCTACGCGTCCTCGTTCACCACGCGAATGGTGAGCAGGCGAGGATCGGCGGCGCCGGCGCAGATGCCGCCGCCGGCCACGATCTGGGCGAGATACAGGAGCTTGCTCCAGCCGATCCGCTCGCCCGGTACCAATACCGGGATGCCCGGCGGGTACGGGATGATCGGTTCGGCGGCGATGCACCCGATGGCCGCGGGCAGCGGGACGGCGTGGGACCTGGCGAAAAATGCGTCGCGTGGGGTCATGGACATCTCTCCTGGGGAAATAGCGTCGCCGACCGAGCGGGATGCCAGCCGCCGGCGACTCGACACGATGACGGAATGACGGTTAGCGATGTCGCCGAGGGCATCGACCAGCGCCCCAAGCGAGGCACGGGTATCGCCGACGGTGACGACGCAGACGATGCCGCGCCGGTCGCTGAGCTCCGGAGCGATGCCGAATTCGTCGCGCAGCAGGGTTTCGACCTTGTAGCCGGAAAGTCCGATACCGCAGGTATCGATCACTATCCGGGTCGGATCGACCCGGTTGGCGGGGAGCCCGAGCGTGTCGTGATCGATCAGGGTGATGCCCGGGATCTCGCACAGCTTTTGCCGGGCCCAGGCGGCGAGCGCGATGGTTAGCTCCAGTAGTCCCCAGCCGTGCAGAGCCACCTGGCGCCGGGCGGCATCGAGCGAGGCGAGAATCGGCAGGCAGCGACTGGTGGTTTGCGCCATGCGCACACTGGTGCTCAAGCGGCACCGGTCGATTCGATCCCCTTGCGTAACGATCATCGCTCCCTGGCTGAGGGCAGGAAGGGTTTTGTGCAGGCTGAGCACGGCCGCATCCGCCCCGGCGGCCATGGCATGCACCGGAAGCGACTGGTGAAAGGGGAAATGCGCTCCCCAGGCTTCATCGACCATCACGGGTACATCACGAGCATGCGCGACATCGACGATGCCCGGAAGATCGGAGGCTACGCCGTGGTAGGTCGGACTGGTCACAAGCACCAGTTTTGCCGCGGGATGCGCGTCGAGGGCGTCGGCGATGCGCGCCGGGTCGATTCCCACGCTCATGGCATGGTTGGGATGCAGCTCTGGCGCAACGAAGACCGGGTTTGCTCCGACCAGGATCAGGCCGGTCAGTACCGACATGTGCGCGTCTCGCGCCACGATGACCGTGTCGCCTGGTTGCACCAGTGTTAGCAGGAGGGCGTGATTGCCACTGGATGAGCCGTTGACCACATACCAGGCATCATCGGCGCGCCACGTCTCGGCGGCCAAGAGTTCGGCGGCCCGCAAGGCGCTCTCGTGCCGGGTGGTATTCAGCCAGACATCGGAACGAAAGACGGGTTCGCCGAGCAGCTCGCGGAGCTGGTCGTCGATCAGCCGGCCGCCCTTATGTCCCGGGGTGGAAAAGGCGACGGTGCCGGCGTCGATGTATTCCTGCAGCGCGTCGAGCAAGGGCGCTGATTGCTGCGAGCTCACCGGCGCGGGGCGAAAAGGTATCGGTTCGAGCATGCGGATGGCTTCCATTGTCGCGTCTCCCATCGAGTCGTTCATGAGGTCCTGGTCGCAAATGGATCGAGAATCAGATAGGCCTGGAGCACCAGAATGGCTACGATGGCAATCCACTTATCGGTCGAAAATGAGACGTCATAGCGGAAACGGTCGATGAGTACCAAGCCGACCTGCAGGAGCACCACCCACCCCATGGTCACGACCGAAAGATCGGCAGTTTTCAGGCTGGTGGCATAGACGACGTAGAGCACGACGAAGGTGGTGAGCCCGATCAGGAAGCAGAGCCGGCTGCCGTTATCGGCCCATTGCTTGGCCAGCAGCGCCCCGCCGAAGTCGAGTCCGGCCAGGACCACCATTGCCCCGGCGAGCAGCACGAATCTGGGAAGCAGCGGAAGTTCCAACATTGGTCAGCGCCTCACTGCGCCATGGCGCACGGATTGGAGCACGAGCTCGGCTTTCCGCTGTTCCACCATCTGCCGGTCGTCGCCACGTTGCTCCGGCAGGACCAGCGGACCTGGCGTCCGAATGCTGGAGCCGAGACGGCTCTCGTGGAATGACATGCGCAGCTCGATGCCGATCTCGCGGCCGACCTGCACAAACGGGTTAAACCAATTTGTTCGAACCATGGTGCTTCCTCAGCATTCCATCCAGAAGACCCAAAGCCTGGAGTTGTGCGTCGACGGAAGGGTCGGGCTGTGATGAGTGCTGTGGAGCGTGGGGCCCTCCCGTCGACGCATCCTCATGGTGCGCCGGAGCGGGAGGGCAGGACAGACGCAACGCACACGCAATGCCTTGCTCCTGACCGGGATGGCCTGAGTCGCAAGTCGGGATTTCTGCGTAGGCAGTGGACTTGTCTGGCAGAAGCGCCGGTGGGAAAACGAGGGACGTGACGCATGTTGACGGGGCACCGGTAGTTGCCGAGGTGGAGTCGACTGCCGCGCGTGGCAGGAGATACCGAATTGTTCGACCGGTCGCGCACTGCTAGGATGGCGAGACGTTTTACCTCAACCGGTCCAGTGTGGAACTGGCAACGGACGCACCTTGACCAGCAGCGATGCATCAGTCCCAAAATCAGATCTGAGCAAGCCGGGACGGCTGGATGTTCTCCGCAACCGTTCGTTGCTGACGCTCATGCTTGGCCATGCCACGGTCGACATGTACGGCGGCGTCATTCCCTTTCTCTATCCGATGTTGATCGACCAATTCGATCTGAACCTCAAGACGGTTGGGCTGGTTTCGCTGTGCTACAGCGGTATGGCTTCGATCACGCAACCGATTTTTGGCTGGGTCACCGACCGATTCGGCACCCGCTGGATCGGGCTGGCGTTGATGTGGACCGCCATGACCTTTGCGGTGCTCGGTCTGGCGCCAAATTTCCATACGCTGCTGATACTGGCGGCGCTGGCGGGGATCGGCTCCGGGGTGTATCACCCGATGGGGGCGGTAACGGCGGCGTCGGTCATTCCCGAACATCAGCGAAATGTGGCGATGTCGGTCTATGTCACCGGTGGCACGCTTGGCGTGGCGGTCGGACCATTGATCGCGGTGGTGGTCTTTGCGCTCTTCGGATTGCATGGCACGCTGCCGATGGTGATACCGGGTGCGGCAATTTCCATTTTCTTGCTCACGCATATGCGCGTGGTGGCGACGCGGCTGAAAGCAAAGGCAGCAGTCGCCAAGGAGGACGCGCCACCGATCCCCTACAAACCGATGAGCGTGGTGATCTCGTTGATGATGCTGCGCTCGTGGGTCCTCTTCGGTATTAGCGCGTTCATCCCGCTTTGGTACGACGAGATGGGATACAGCCGCCTCTTCTATGCGTCGCTCTCGACCACGCTGCTGCTGTGTAGCGCAGCGGGAGCGATCGGTGTCGGTTCGCTGGCCGACAAGCAAGGTCGCCGCAAGCTGATGGTGGTGGCCTCGGTTGCGTCGGTGCCGGCGATCTTGCTTTTCGCGCAGTTCCCCGGTGTGCCGGCATTTTTCACGGCCGCGATGATCGGATTACTGGCGGCCAGCACTGGTCCGCTGCTGCTGGTCATGGCGCAACAGCTGATGTCCGGGCGGCCGGGTATGGCGTCCGGCCTGATCCTTGGCCTCGGGTTCATCATGGGTGCGGTTGGTGTGCCGATCATGGGCGCGGTGGCCGACGAATGGGGTATTCAGAACGCGATGCGGCTCTGGGCGTTGATCGCCGTGCTGACCATCTTCATCTCGTTGCTGCTCCCGAGCGACGCCGAGGTGCGCCGCCTGACTTTGCGCCCACCGGCTAATCGTTTATCCACGCCGAAACCCGCGCTGGCCGATGGTGATTAGGCAACCGGCGAAGGTCGGGTATGGGGCGTTCCCGAGGGTGAACATCATGGATTCCTACTCCTATCTTAGGAACGATGCACGGAGCGCGCGACCGATGAATGAACAGTCTGAGCCAAGCCGGTCATCTGATGTGCCCGATACGATTGCCAGCCTGATAGAAGTCGGTCTCGAGCAGATGGCCGGCTGGGAAGCAACCTGGCGGGGATATCCGGTCGATGCGAGTTGGGATCTCGACGTGGCGACGATGACGGCCGCGATCGAGGAGCTGACCGAGCGGCTGACCGACAACTACCCCTTCTTTCATCCCGATTACGCAGCCCAGATGTTGATGCCGCCGCATCCGGTGGCAGCGGCGGCGTATGCGGTGGCGCAACGAATCAACCCGAACGCGCATGCCAGCGACGGGGGGCCGGCGACGACCAAGCTGGAGATCGAAGTCGTCGACGCCATGAAGGCGATGTTTGGGTACGATCCGGCAACCTCGCTGGGGCATCTGACCTCGAGCGGTACTATCGCCAATCTCGAAGCCCTTTGGGTGTCGCGCGAGCTGCATCCAGAGAAGGCGATCGCCTATTCGAATCTGGCGCATTACACCCACTCGCGCATGTGCCAACTCTTGCGAATAGCGGGAGTGGGGATCGGGACGGACGCATTGGGGCGGATCGATCTCGATGTGCTCGAAGAGGAGCTGCGAACCGGGCGGATTGGCACCGTGGTGGCAACGGCAGGTTCGACGGGAACCGGCTCGGTCGATCAGATCGACGAGATTGTCCTGCTGGCGGCGCGGTATGGGGCGCGGGTGCATGTCGATGCCGCCTATGGCGGGTACTTCGTGCTGCTGACGGAAGGCGATGCGCTCGATCCGGATGTGGCGCGCGCGTATCGCGCCATTTGCGAGGCGGACAGCATCGTGGTCGATCCGCACAAGCGCGGATTGCAGCCGTACGGCTGCGGGGCAGTCTTTTTCAAGGATGCGTCGGTCGGACGGTTCTACAAGCACGATTCGCCGTATACCTATTTCACTTCGGCAGCTTTGCATTTGGGCGAGATCAGTTTGGAGTGCTCTCGTGCTGGAGCCGCGGCGGCCGCGATTTGGACCACGCTGCGCGTGTTGCCGCTGGAGGCTGAGCGGGGGATGGGCCCGATTCTGGCGCGGACCCGGGCGGCGGCGGTGCGCTGGGCGGAGCTGATTCGTGGGTCGGCATCGTTGCGGTTGGCGCTCGATCCGGCATTGGATATCGTGACGTTTTATCCGGTGGTCGACGGCGAACAGCGGGTTTCGGCCATCAGCGTAGAGACGCAGCGGGTGTTCGATGAATTGATGAACGCGCCGGTCGATCCGGTTTATCTGGCGACTTTGAAGGTGAGCCCGCCGTTGTTGCATGGGGATACATCGCTGGTGTGGGATCAGCCGGAAGCGCTGGTCTTTCGCAGCGTGTTGATGAAGCCGGAGCATTTCGACGCGGTGCCGGAATTGCATCGGCGGGTGACGGAAGCGCTTCGATCGTAGGGCGACATCTGTGGTTGCCAATTACGCGCAGGGTGACCAAGGTGTTTGCAATCAGGCAGGTGCCGTGATCGAGAGGAGGCTGTAGGCGACGCAATGGCGGCCTGCGGCCGCTGGCGGGCACAGGTCCCGCCACTACGGATGCGTAGGTGTCGTTGGCTGTGATTTCAACCCAGTCGTCTGAATGGTGCAGCACCATCCATGGTAGTGGCGGCATCTGTGGTTGCCAGTCACGCGCAGGGTGACCATGGAGCAGTGAAATGGCCGGCTGTGGAATCGGAGACAAGGTTGTAGCCAACGCAATGGCGGCCTGCGGCCGCTGGCGGGCACAGGTCCCGCCACTACGGATGGGTTTCGGTACGATGGCGCAAGCGTTGGCAAATGCAATGACAAGGAGCAATGATGGAGGAAAGGCCGCTTCACGGATCGCGATCACCGCGGATGCCGTGATCGTAAAAGCGTCGTTGCCAGAAACTTCCCCGAAAGCCAAATTGCCAGCTCGAACGGGTGACATGGGATTTGTTCGGAAACGACATCGAGCGATTGTGTTCATCCAGCCTTTGCTGAAGATGGAAATGATCCGGCATTATGCAGGCAGGAGAAGGTCGGACCGAAGTGCAAGGCACCGTGCGACGATCGTTTCCTGCGCGAGTGCAGCAAAGGCTGGATGGGAAAAGGGTCTGACCAGCCGCCGGCTTCACGGACAAAACCACATGCCCAGCTATGGTGTGGGATTCGTAGGCTTTCCTGGGAAGTTTCCGGATCGGCTTCCGTCTGGCTCAGTGGCGATCGCGATTTCCATGAAGCGGCCTTTCCTCGCACTCATCGCGCAGACTTGTCATTGCATTTGCCAACCCTTGGCCATCGTACCGAAACCTTCATCCGTATTGGCGGGACCTGTGCCCGCCAGCGGCCGCAGGCCGCCATTGCGTTTGCTTCGACCTTGTCTCCAGTTCCACAGCTGAGCGTTCGGCTGCTCCGTGGTCACGCTGCGCGTGACTGGCGGCCACAGGTGCCGCGCGCACCACTAGCGAGGGGTGGGGTGCTAGGCGGCGTCGAGCCAGCGGCGGATCTGGGGTTCGTGCTCGACGTGCAGGTGGTCGAACCAGGAGCGGTCGAGCATCGATTCGGCCACCGATTGGCCACCCATCCAGGGGAAGTAGTCCGGATCGGTGAGCGCGTCGTCGGGCAGGGCAAGGACGACGGTGCGCAGGCGGGCGAAGGTTTCCGCATATGCGTCGAGGATCTCATCGGTGGGAATGGCGCGGTCGCGTTCATAGAGCCAGGCGTTGATTTCAACGTCGCCGGTGAGGGCAGCGGGCCAGGGGGCGGGTGGTTCGGGTTCACCGCGAGCTTCGGCTTCCAGCAAGCGGGTGCCGCCATCCCGCCAGGCGAGCAGGTGCGCGGTTATATCGCGGAACGACCAGTCGCCGGTGACCCCTGGTTCGTCCATGCGGTCCGGGTCGACATCGGCGAGCAAGGCTTCCCAGTCGGTGCGCTCCTCGTCGATGACGTCGACGAGCTGGTGCTTGAGTTTCGAGTTTGTCACGGTCAACCGCCTTCTGGACGCCGGCATGCTTTTCGCCGGGGAAAACACCATAAGAAACGGATTCAAAAATATCTGGGCAAACATTCGGGCGCACGTCCTCCTTTGGAGCCATTCCCGTGGCACCCCACTCTCTGGACTAACTAAACGAGGCAGGGGGCCAGATGTGAGATAGTCGGCTTGCATTGTGGCAATTCGACCGGGCGACGTGCGGCATAATGGCGGCCGCGTCCAGATTGCATTCGTCCGGGGAAGATCGATTTATGTGGAAAGCACCGCTTCGTGGGTTTCTTTTGGTGCTGGTAGTCGCCGGGGTCGCGATTCTGTCGCTCGGACTCTGGGCGCGCTTCACCATTTACGATGAAGATCAGTTTGTGCAGGTCGTCGGCGGACTGTCCACCGATCCGGTGGTGCAACAAGTGGCGGTCACCCGCATGATGGAAGAGATCGACCACCAGATCGATGAGCGGACTGCGAGCCAGGCGCTCTCGCCGACCATTGCGATTTCCTACCAGATGTTCCGGCCGCAGATCGAAGCAGGGGTCACGGATGCCTTGCAATCTGGCACATTCCAGCCGATCTGGATCAAAGCATTACGCGAGCTGCACGGTCCATTGACCGACCTGCTCAAGGGTCACAGCACGCCCTTTCTCAAGCAGTCCGACAATCTCGTGCAGGTCAATCTCTTCCCTGCCTACGAACAGGCGAAGGCCCAGCTCGCGGCACAGGGAATTACGCTGCTCGATCAGCTCAACCTTACGCGTGAAAACCTCTGGATCACCCTGGTGAAGGGCGAAAGGCTGGCGCAGATCCAGGAGTACGTGCGACTGTTCAATCGAATGCTGGCGGTCGGCATCATTGTGTCGGTGCTGGCGGGAATTGGCTATGTGCTCTTGTCGAGCCGCAAGCTGCGGGCGACGGCCTGGCTCTTGCTCGCGATCGGGCTGGGCTGGCTGATTCAGCGTTTTGCCCTGGAGCTTGGAAGCCAGCAACTGGCCAATGCCCTGGAAGATCCCAACCAGCGCAATGCCGCGCAGCTTTTCTACGACACGCTTGTGGGAGATTTGCGCTCGTTCGAGTTTTGGGCGCTGATCGTGGCGGTAGCCGTGGGAGTGGCGATCTTCCTTTTCGATCGCTACTACATGCAGAAAACAACTCAACGAACCGGACGCGGCAATCTAGGGAGGCGTTGCGTATGACGACGCCATCTCCAACCGATCTTGCCGGCCCTGTGCCCAATCAACCTCCGGCCAATCGTTTGGCCGGGCGGGTCTGCCTGGTGGTGGGTGGGACGCGGGGAATCGGGCGCGCCACCGCGTTACGCATGGCGGCGGAAGGTGCGGCAGCGGTGGCGGTAGCCGGACGCAATGTGAGTCTCGGTGAACAGTTGGCGGAGGAGCTGAACGGGTTTGGGACGGAAAGCCTCTTCGTGCCGGCCGATGTTACGCAAGATGCCGATCTTGCGTCCATGGTCGATCAGATCGTGACCCGCTTTGGCCGGCTGGATGCGGTATTCAACAACGCCGGGTTCCAGGAACGAAGAGCCTTGCTGGCGGAGCAGCCCGAATCGCTGTACGACCAGGTGTTCGACACGAACGTGCGCGCGATCTTCAATGCCATGCGGCATGAGATTCCCGCCATGCTGCAAACCGGCGGCGCCATCGTCAACACTACGAGTGTCAGCGGATTCCGCAATCCCTATCCGGGGTTCTCGTTGTACAACGCCTCAAAAGCCGCCGCTATCTCGCTGACGCGTACCGCTGCGCTCGAGTATGCCCCGCACGGGATCCGTATCAATTCGGTAGCGCCGGGTCGGGTCGTCACGGAGATGATGCTGGCGGCCGGTGTGGGCGACATGCAACAGGTGGCCGAGGGACTGCCGCTGCGTCGCATGGGACACCCGGAAGAGGTGGCCATGGCCGCGGTCTGGCTCCTGTCGGACGAAGCCAGTTACATCGTTGGTCATGTGCTGTGCGCGGATGGCGGTTTTCTGGCCGGATAGGCGGGTGCATGCGCTAGGGTGAAGCGAACGAGAGGGCAGAAACGCCCTCAGCTACGGAGCGGTACCAACCTGGCAGTCGCACCCCTTCGCTCGCAAGAGCTCGATCTGATGCTCAGGGGAATCCACATAGATATCCTGCATTGCCGAGCCGGTTGCTTGCGCAGGATCGAGCGGGCTGTGATGGTTGTATCCCCGCTGGGTCATCTCGGTCACAAGAGCGTCATGCCGGAGGTAGAGTGCGGCCAACTTTCCCTGCCAGCGGATCGTTTCCGGATGTCGCGCGTAGCCGGTTTTGCCCTCGACCAACACGGTCCAGATCGCATGTAGCTCGCGGTGCTCGCCGAGGAGATGCGCGCGGCAGAGGATCGACGGTGGGACGTCCCAGATGCGCACGCGGCCCCCTTTCAACAGAAAACGGCCCGAGCTCGCCGCCCGGACCGTTTCACGCTACCGCGTTCCCTGCTTTTCTGCCGAATTCAGGTCAGGTCGAGCGCATTTACGAAACCGTGAATACCTTGATCATGCCTTCCATGGCGTGCGGCATTCCCGTGGCGGGATCGAAAACAAAGCACAGGGCGGCGTATGTTCCCGGAGCAAGGTCCAGCTCGGTCCAGGCACTGGCGCCGGGAGAGAGCCAGCCCATCCCTCCGATGGCCACGGCTTCACCGGAGCCATTCATGACCGCGTCCAGTACCGTCTCGTTCGTCGAACCGTCCGGCACCGACGCCACCAGCAGCTCATGCGGTTCGCGGCCCGCGTTGACCACCTTCCAGACCTGATTTCCCGATGCGAGCGTATCTGGAATGTCGAAGTCGAATTCGAAGAGCGCGATGGTCGCATCAGCCGCAGGATCGGCGACCGCCGTCGCAGCCGATGAGTCGCCTGGCATCACGGTCAGCATGCCGGAGAAATCTTCTACTACCAGATAGAGCCCAGGGGTGAGATCGACAACGACCTGGGTCTCCTCTCCCGGTTGCACCTCGCCTGGAAATCCAGGATAGGAGCTCTGAAGCAACCAGTCTGGCGGTGCATCAGGATCCCCTTCAGCAAAGAGGTCGCCAACCGGCATCGTGTCTGGTAACCGCGCCAAAAACGCGTGCCGCGATTCGCTTCCGGTGTTGCGGTAGGTCAGTAAGGTGCGTCCCGCACTGACTGTTCCTGGAAGCAGCAACCCATTGTCACCCACCTCGATGACCACTTCCGGATAGCCGTATCCCGTAAGGAGCGACGTATTCTGCTGAGCCAGGGCGGGGGCGGCGACAGCAAACAAACTGATTATTATGACAACCATTGACAGGTAATTGCGGCGCATGCTGCTTTCCTCCTGGATGCGATTCGCACGATTCACCGAACTTGCAGTCTAGGCAAATGCGTGCACGCACGGCATCATGGATATCCATGATTCGGACGGGAGGTTTTGGGCGATGCCGCGCAGACCGCTGGCGCACGAGCGTATCCGCACCGAGGTAACGCAGGCTGGAACGCTGGCAGCGACGCCAGAGGATTTTGGACGAGCGGTGCTCGGGGTTCTGCACCATGCGATCGGATACGACGACGCGCGTCTGTTCGGGGTCGACCCGGGCACATTGCTGCTGAACCGTCTGATCGCCGCCACCGAGCCGGACGCTCCGTTTCGCGGTCATTGGCTACGGCATATCTACCTGGCTGGTGCCGAGGATGGATATTTCGCACCGCACGAACTGATGCGAGTGGGGGTTGCGTCCATTTCGTATCATCCCGACCAGACGCGATGTTGGGGTTTACCCGAATCGCTCCGCGGCCGCTTTTCGGAAGATGCACATACCAACTATTTCCATGAAACCCGCACGCCGGTGGGCGGCTCGATGCGTCTCTGCCTGCGGGCGCGGGGGGCTTGGATCGGTATGCTCGATATCGTGCGGCGCGACTATGGCTCCCCACTCAGCGCGGCCGATTACACCCTCCTGAAGGATCTTGGCCGACTGATCGGTCAAGGTCTCGATGCCGCGTTGTTGCGTGAAGCCGCATGCCGACCGAACGTGTTGCGATCTCACGGACCTGGGGTGATCGTGATCTCGGGAGAGCATCGAATCACCTATCGGACTCCCGACGCTGACCGATGGATGGCGGCGTTGTACGACAGTGAGGTGACTCAACGCGGCGATCTGCCCACTCCCTTGTGGTCGATTGTGGCAGCCGCTCGCCATCGTAGAGTGTCGGAGCCCCCAACGGTGATGATGGCGCCATCGACTGCTGGCCCTTTGCGCATCGAAGCCACTGAGGGAGAGGAACCGGGGTCAATTGCGATCGTCATTTCCCCGGTGCGGCGCGACACGAGCGTGGCTCTCCCCGACCAATGGCAACTCACCGAACGCCAGCGCGCCATTGTCGAGCAACTGCTCCGCGGTTCCAGCACCAAGGAGATCGCTCACACGTTGTTCATTAGTGTTCCCACCGTCGAAACGCATCTCGGGCATATCTATGGCAGGTTGGGCGTATCGGGACGGCGTGAGCTGCTCGCGTGTTACTTCCAGCTCGCGATTCTGCCCAACATCGATGCCGATGGCGTGCCTCTGCGGTAGGCGTCGATCTGGCGTCTCGATCTGGAGCGGCGTATAGTCAGATACTGAATAGCGGTCCTTTGCAGGGACCGGTAAAGGACTACCTGACTCGCCATGAAACCCTTACTCATCGATCCGCGTTCCTTCATTCCTGACGACACTCGCGTCGTACTCGCGCAAGAGATCCGCTTCGACGGGGCCCGGTTCCATAAGGGACAGTCGGTTACGGTTGAAATGCTGGAACGGTTGCAGGAGTTTCCGGAGCCGTTGCATGCGATGCGGCTCGACCCGAACGATGTCCATGAGGACGACGCGGCGCTGGCGATTGCTACCGCGGCCGCCGGGCCGGGAATCGAGCTGGGTAAACCGGTGCAGAGCCGGGTCAATCTGAAAGCGTCACGCAAGGGGCTCCTGCGGGTCGATCGTCGCACGGTCGATGCGATCAACGCGTTGCCCGATGTGGGGTTGTTCACCTTACTCGACCGTATGGTCGTGCTCCCCGGCAAGATCGTGGCCGGAGCGAAAATCACTCCGGTGGCTACCCGGAAGTCATTGGTCGAGGAAGCGGTGCGTATTGCGTCGTCTTCGAAGGTACTGCAGGTCAAACCATTCGTGCCGTTCAAAATTGGGGTCGTGACTACCGAATCGATGGACGAGAAGACCTGGGCTCGGTTCGAGAAGGCGGTCGAGGCGAAAACCGCCTGGTACGGTGGCGAGCTGCTCGGGTACCGAGCGGTCGACAACACTCCCGAGGCAGTCGCGGCGGCGCTCTTTGGATTTCTCGATCAGGGGGCGGAGTTGCTGATGACCGGGGGCGGAAATACGATGGATCCCATGGACGGCGCGTTGGGGGCGATTTCACTGGTCGAGGGCCAGGTGGTGCGCATCGGGGCACCCGCGCATCCGGGGAGCATGTTCTGGCTCGCGTATACCGGGGATGTGCCGATCTTCAACCTGGCGTCGTGCTCGATGTACTCGAAATCGACCGTGGCCGATCTGATCCTCCCCTCGATTATGGCGGGTGAGCGTGTTACTTCCACCGACCTGGCCGGATTGGGCTACGGTGGTTTGCTGGACCGCGACATGCAGTTCCGGTTTCCCCCGTACGACCTGGAACTGGGCGACGAGGTATAGCGCGTTGGGCGCGAACCTCCGAATGCCATCAACATATTCCACAATCAGTCCGTCGTCGAAAACCTGGGCCAGAAACTGCCTAGAGTTAGGTAAGTAAGCTCGTACGTGTGGGGCGAAAGATCTCTGGCAGCCAACGAGCAGAAAAAGGGTTCCACTTGATTTGGAATGGTTTCGACAGTGATGGTCGATGGATTTCCAGTGTCTCCGAGTCTGGCGGTCCCACCCTTCCACCACAGGGGATCTATGCACGACGACGCCGAGTGAAAACTCACCCTCTCCAGAATGGACTGAGTGACCGCAACTCGGAAAGAGGGCGTTCGTGTGGCCAAACTACAGATTTCGGCTTGAAATCAAGCCAAACCCGCTTTCAGCCTGATGGGGAAGGAGGGGATGACTCCCAGGAAGCGGTCTATTCGGAATTCGCCAGTTCGTTTCGGGGATAAGAGAAGCGCGATGCGAATTAATATGGCCTTCACGGATCGAATATGTGGCCCTCCGCTCCACCCGGAGGGCAGAAATATACTGGTCGCATTGCCACCATTCTCAAATGGTTGAGCCGAGATAACTAACGCAAAGCGTTTCGCGAGGGCCGTCAGATCTTGGCACCAGAGACCAAATGCATGCAACTGAAATTCAATTTCCCATGATCTCCGCAGATCACGACTGAAAAGCCAGCCTCCATCAACCCATCGCGTCTCACCAGATTGGCGACCACGGTTAAGATTTCCGTTAGCAGATCATGGCTAGGTAATGCACCGCTTCCATTATTCGTTAATCTGAGGGCGTAATGGACTTTCCTGGCCGGGTTAACTGGAATACATACCTGCAATCCCTCCCAAGGGAGAGCTTGTTCGATCGTGACTGGAACAGAGCAGCTATAGTGGGGGATGTCATCTCCGGCTAGCAAGTGAAAGTGCAGTTGCCCAACATCTTGGTATTTTCCTCCATTTACCATCAAAGTGATATCACTTCGATTCAGTGACCAGGTATCTGCCAAAGATTGAGCTTCCTCAAGGATATCTGCGAAATATTGAACGGAATCTTCGGTGAGCCACAGGAAGCCGCGCAGTCCTCTCTTAGGTACCAGTAGAAAATGGATATCCCAGCTTGGCCTTGGATGCTTAAACGCAATGATTGTGTCTGAACTAACCAGTTTGCGCACAGGCAATAAACTCGCAAAGTGATCGAAACCCCATCTTACTATTGGGTCCATCACATTAATTAGTGATAGTTTGTAGAGGATGCCGGACGACCTCATTACTCTGCCTTACTTTTGACGGGAAACCTTCACCATCGTTCATGGTGTAAATCAGGCAGGATCAAATGCCCTGGCACCTTATGCTCAGTCGACGGTCTACCGGAAGTTCGAGAAACAAACTATAAGTCAAGAAAGTGTGACATGAAGTATCCGAATGCTTCCGCGGTTAGTACAAAACATGCGATTGCGCGCTCGACGGGTCGGGTCCCATGAGTATTGAATGGCACGGCACTCCCCAAATGCACCGCTTCAGCGTGGTGGCTGCGAGCAACTAGACTCCGATCTGAAATATCCGAAGCGAGCATTTCGGCACGGTCCCTAGAGGCTTCATAGATACTTTATGCGACGCGATGGCGATGGGATGATCCGAGCTTGGAGCCGTTGATGACAAGTCACCGGCCGTGCCCAGCCGTCAGCACTCAGAAGTCAGCGGAAAGAGCTTGATGGGGAGCGCTGTTCGGAGGCTTGTCCGGTACCGTGCATCAAAACGGCAGACCACTGACTCCTGAGCGCTGACAACTTTCTGCCCGCAAAGGCTGCTATTCTGCAAGTCCGGGGCGGCTCCCTGCTATTCTGTACCGGCCCCGACCGATTTCCGTTGCTTTGTAGGAGTTCGCTGATGTCCTGGTTCCGGCAGCTACGCCTTGCCCCCGCCCTGTTGGCGGTTCTCCTGGTTCTGACCTCCATGGCGGGTGTGCTTTCGACGAGAGCGCAGGACGCAACGGTCGAACCCGCCACGCCTGGCGCCGAAGCCGTCGCTTCACCGGCGGCGCTTCCGGTGGAGCCCTGGGTGGCCTCCGATTTCGTGTCTGGCGCCTGGCGGGTCAAAGTCATTACCGCTGAGCGGGCCAACACTTTTCCTGAGTATGAGCTCGAGGGCCGCGAGGACAAGGATTGGCTGGTGGCCGTGGTCGATGTGACCAATTGGAGCAGCAATAACGATACGTTGAATCCGCGCGATTTCGCGCTCGAGCTCCCGGGCGGAGACGATCCGCGCGGGTTCGCGCGGCGGACCACCGAGCGAGTGGCCGAGCAGCTCGAGATGGAACCAACCGATACCGCTGACGGAGTTGAGATCGGGGATGGAGAAAGCGCGCGACTGGTGCTCGTATTCGAGCTGCCGATCGACTCGATCGACCCGAAGCTCTATCTCGATGGCGAATCCTTGTCGATTCAGGGCGCAATCGAGGGGGGGCCGGCGCTCGACGCGTTGCCCGCGATGACCGACCCTCCGAAAGCGGAACGCGTCGAGCTGGGCGAGGTGATCAACGGGTTCACGCTGACGGTCGGTGACGACAAGACCGAGACGGTGCTGTCGTTCGTCGACGGCCCCTTGCCAGATCAATGTTTTGGCGAAGAAGCCACACGCCGTCTGACCCGGCTGGCTACCGATCTGGTGTACATCGAAACGCTCGATGGCGCCACGCTGGTCTGGTCGAGAGAAGATGATTCCAGCCGCAGATTGCTCAACTTCGAGCAGATCGAAGGCGGCTATGCCGCGGTTTCCGCGGATGTGAGTGGTCCGTTTGCGGTGTGGCTGAAAGATGCCGAGCAGTCGTCCAAGGACCGCGGCGGCGCCATCTGGGCGAACTGCACCGGACCGCACGGCGTGACCAGGGTGGAAACCCCGGAGCGTACCCAGCTCAAGATCAGCAACGGTGAAGGGGGCACGGTTCCCTTCCATCCGTGGCTCGAATGGAATCCGGTGATCGTCACTCAGCCCGATGGCGGCGCCTGGGCGTTCTTCGGCGCGACCGCCGATTCCGGCGACTTGAAGGGCCAGAAGATGGTCTACGCCTCGCATTACGATCCGACCCAGGGCAAATGGCTGGAAGCGTCCGCTTTGCCGCTCGGTGAAGTGCAACTTGCCCCTTCGGCCGTGGTCGACAGCAAGGGCGTGGTGCATGTCGTTTACTCAGCGCGCGAAAAGGATGAGGACGGTTTCTACAGCACGCTGCTTTACACCCGGGAAGACGGCAACGGTGGCTGGATCGAACCGGTCGCGATCTCGCTCGATCAGCTCGCAGGTCATCAGATCGCGGCTTCGCTAGCGATCGACACCAATGACACCCTTTACGTTGCCTGGCAGGATCAGCGCGCGTTCAGCCCGGAAGCGCTCAGCTCACCGGCCAATGCCGACATCTTCGTCAGCCAGCGTACCGTCGATGGTCTCTGGACCCTCCCGGTGTTGATCAACAACCACTATCCGACCTCTGCGGCGAGCCGGCCGCAACTCGTGGTGGACGGCGATCGGCTGGTGGCGGTTTGGTCGGTCTATACCTCGGCGATGGGGCTCTCTGCCGCCGCGCGGATGGAGTGGTCGCAACGCCCACTTGCCAGCGAGCTGGACTGGACCGCTCCGCAAACGTTGACCAATGGTCGTGGCGACCTCTTCGGCGGTCGTCTGGTGGCTATGGCCGCCGATCCGACCGGTGGCGTGGTGCTGGCCTATGGCCGAGTTGGCTCGAAAGACACTTTCCTTTTCACCAAACGGCTCAAGCCGGGCGCCAATGCATGGGGCTCCGACTCGCTGATTGCCTTTGGTGAGAGCGGCACGTATCCCGCTATCGCTATCAATAACCTTGGCACGGTCTTTATCTCCTACAACGTCGGCAAGGGCAACATCGTCGATGTCGGCGCCACCGGGATCTCGTACCGCTCGGTCGAGCCGGGACCGGAAACGATCGTGACGCAGGATGACCCGAACACGCAGGGGATCTCGGCGGTGGCGGTCGACCTGACCGGTACCCCATGGTTTGTCTATTTTGGCGAGATTCCGGGTCAGGACCCGACCATCGTCGGCGTGATTCGCAATGCCAACGTGCCGGTCACTCCGATGACGGCGTCGTAGCTTTCGGGGCCAGAGGCCGGAGACGAAGGTAGTGATAGGCCACTGTGCCCAGGATGAGATGTCACTGATGAAAGGGGCGAGGTGTCACCATGGCACCTCGCCGCTTTGTGAATGGGAGGATTGGCATGCGGGTATTGATGGTTGGCGCGGGTGCGCTGGGTGGGTTCTTTGGCGCGGTCCTGGCCCGGGCCGGGAACGACGTGACGGTACTCGCCCGTGGGGCGGCGTTGGATGCCGTTCGCGCATCGGGTTTGACGGTCGAGTCGGCAAAGTACGGAACCTTTACCCAGCCGGTCAGCGTGGTTTCTGATCCGTCCGAGGTTGGCGAAGTCGATTTGATCTTTTTTGCGGTCAAGGCGTATGACCTCGATGCAGCCGCGCGACAGATCGCGCCGCTGGTGAAGGATGGCGTCACGCTGCTTGCGGTGCAGAACGGTATCGAGCATCCGCAGCAGTTGGCCGGATATGTGGGCGAAGAGGCGGTGCTGCCCGGGGTGGTCTATGTTTCGACCACGGTGACTGCGCCTGGTGTCATCACGCATGTGGGTGGACCGGGTTTGCTGCAACTGGGTGATGTCTTCGCGGCGAACCCAGAGCGGTTAGAGCGGATTGCCACCTTGTTCCGCGAAGCGGGATTGCCAGTCGAGACCTATCCCGATCTCGGGCCGATGCTCTGGCGTAAGTTCGCCGCGATCTGCGCCATGAGCGGCGTTGCCGCGTTGACCCGGTTGACACTGGCGCAGATGTTCGCTGTTCCGGAATCCCGACAGCTCTATCGGGACACGATGGACGAGGTCGTGCAGATCGCGATCGCACGCGGGGTCGATTTGCCGGCGACGACCGCGGATGAATTGATGGCGATGCTGGAAGCAATGCCGGCGCTGCCCGAGCGCGGCTCGATGGCGTATGACCTGTTTGCCGGACGTCGTTTGGAAATCGACACCCTGAACGGCAGCGCCGTTCGGCTTGGAAACGCGTCTGGCGTCTCCACTCCCATCAATCGGGTGATTACCGCGTCGTTGCTGCCATACAAGGACGGTACGCCGGCATAGCGTTGTTCTCAACGAGGTCGAGCGACCCGGTAGGGTCGGTGTTGCAACGAACCCGTCGGAACCACAACTACGCTCCCGTCCTTGCATACCGAACGACGGATGTATGCCCGGTTCGAATTGAGCAATCGGCGAACCCAGGCAAAGTGCCACACTACGGGCATGAAGCTCAATCCAGCGGTGGAAGGCAATGTTGCGGCGTTCGTGGGGTCGTGCCTGTTGGGCGCGGCGGTGGTCGCTACCCGGCAAGTGGTGGACGATATCTCGCCGCTCAACCTGGCGTTCGTGCGGTATGCGTTGGGTGGAGCGTTCCTGGCGGCGTTGGTGTCGATCATCCGACCTGGTGCGTTGCGATTGCCCAGGAAAGAGCTACCAAAGATCGCGCTGCTGGGGGTGTTGATGTACGCCCTCTTCCCGGTGTTGTTCAACACCTCGTTGCGGTATACGACTGCCTCGCGCGGGGCGGTGATCCTGGCGTTGATGCCGTTGTTCACGGCAGTGCTCGGCGCATTTGCCCGCAGCGAGCAGCTTCGAGCGGTGCAGTGGGTCGGGGTCGTGCTTTCGATCGCGGGGGTGGCAACGGTTTTCGCCGAGAGCGGGTTCGGACTCAGTGACGGCCGTTCGGTGTTGATTGGGAATGCGTTGATGGTGGGGGCGGCCCTGGTCGGCGCGATCTACAGTGTGGTGGCCCGCCCGTTCCTCATGCGCTTTGGCGCTCCTCCGGTCGCCGCAATTGCCATGCTCTCCGGGGCTGCGCTGCTCTGTATTCCGGCGTTCCTGCGTGACACTACGGGACAGATTGGAGCAGCGGACACGCAGGACAAACTCCTGGTGCTCTATCTGGCGATTCCTGGCGGCGCGCTCGCGTTCTTCCTGGCGTCGTTCGCGCTCTCGCGGCTCTCCGCAACCCAGGCGACGCTCTACATCAATCTCAATCCGCTGGTGGCCACGGTGCTCGCCGCGCTTTTGCTGAACGAGCAACTCAACCGCTGGTTTGGTTTGGGCTTCCTGCTGGTGGTGATTGGATTGCTGCTGGCGAATTTACCAAAACGAAACAGGCAGGATGCGGGGGGCGGCGCACCGACCGGGCAAGAATAGGCGCTCAGGCCGGTGATCGAGTTTGCAGAGGTGTACCCTGCGAGTGCGCGGTATGAAACTGGTTCGGTAAGATGTCGCGTCATCGGCGTTTAGGTTATCCAGGAGCACGCTTCTCATGTCACATCCGCTCGCAACGCATGATCAGACAACGGTCGACCAGATCGTGCACGAGGCGCTCTCCTCTTCCGGCTCTCCTGGCGCCATCGTTGGTCTCTGGCTGGGTGAGCGGGGAGAGTTCGTGCAAACCTACGGCGTCGGCAACCGCGAAACCGGCGCGGCTCCGCGGGTCGAGGACCATCTGCGCATTGCCAGCATTACCAAGACGTTCGTGGGCACGGTGCTACTGCAACTGGTCGATGAGGGGAAGATCACACTCGATACGCCGCTGAGTGCATTCGACTTCGATTTTCCCAAGAGCGCCACCGCCACGCTGGCAAACCTGCTCGGTATGACCGCGGGGATCTTCGATTACACGCATGACGAGCAGTTCGTGGCCCGCTACGAGGCCGATCCCCTGATGCGCTTTACCCCGGACGATGCGCTCGCGATCGCACGCGAGAATGCCCCCTTATTCGCGCCGGGAACATCGATCAGCTATTGCGACACCAACACGATCCTGGCCGGAAAGATCGCCGAGCGTGTCAGCGGCCGCTCGATCGAGCAGCTCGTGGGCGAGCGTATTGTCGAACCCTATGGCTTGCGGGCCACCTCGTTCCCGACGAATCCCGAGATTCCCGAACCGGTACTGTGCGGATACTCCCAGACAGCAGCCAATGCGCCGCTCGTGGATGTGACCCGTTCCGATCCGAATGTAGCCTGGGCGGCTGGCGCGATGATTTCCGATTTGCATGACTTGCGAACGTGGGCGAAGCTGCTGGCCGAAGGCCGGCTGCTTTCATCGGAAACCCAGGCGGCTCGGTTGCAGACGCAGCCGCTTCATCCTGGTCAACCGGTCCGCTATGGTCTGGCGATCGCCGATATCGGTGGTTTCTGGGGGCACAACGGTGGCATTGCTGGCTACAGCACGATGATGCTGCACGACCCAACGCTCGACGCGACGATCGTGACCGCTTCGAATCTTTCCGGACTCACCGGTGGCGCGGCCGATACCATCGCACTCCAGGTGCTGAAAGTGTTCTATCCGGAACGCTTTGCCCACTAGCGGCCGTTGCTTCGAACGGTGATCAGCTACGCATTGCATCCGTGCGAAGTACGTGTCTGGCCTCCGGTATGATGACGACTGGGACACATGCTCTCGCATCGTTGTCAGCATTATTGCCAGGAGCCTCTCGGCATGCCTCACTCGAATACTGTCTCGTCCAATTCCTCGCCCATGGAAATCTCTCGCCGCGCAGTGTTGGGTGGAAGCGTAGCGGTGGTAGGTGCGGCCGGGCTCGGGTTCCGCAAGGTCGGATTGGCACACGATGGACCGCACGAATTTACTGCCGATGAGCTTGCCCAGATCGATGAGGTGGTGAATGGATTCCTGGAGTCGAGCGGAACGCCGGGAGCCATCGTCGGACTCTGGATTCCGGAGCGCGGCAGTCTCGTCAAGACGTATGGGCTGGGCAATGTTGAAACCGGGTTGGCTCCAAAGGAGACGGATACCTTTCGCATTGCCAGCAATACCAAGACTTTTGTGGCTACCTTGTTGCTGCAACTGGTGGATGAGGGGCTGATTGCGCTCGACACGCCCATCAGCGAATTTAATTTCGATTTTCCCCAGAGCGAAACCGCAACCTTGGCGCAACTGCTGGGAATGACCTCGGGCATTTTCAGTTATACCGAGGATGAGGGATTCCTGGACGACTACCACGCCGATCCCATGATGAGTGGCTTCACCCCGGAAACGGCGTTGGAGATTGCGCGCCAGCATGATCCCTATTTTGCCCCGGGTGAGGGAATTCACTACTCCGACACGAACACGATCATTGCCGGATTGATTGCCGAGCAATTGACCGACAAATCGCTCCCCGATCTGTTGGCCGAGCGGATCTTCGTGCCCGAGCTGCTGCAAGCGACCACCTTCCCGGTGAACGATCCGGCGATGCCCGATCCATACCTGTCCGGATACACCCCGCCGGTGGGTGACCGGCCGATGGCGGACGCCACCGAATCGAATCCCGATGTCGCCTGGGCAGCGGGTGCGATGATTTCCAATCTCAATGACCTGAGTGTCTGGTCCGAGCTGCTGGCGACTGGCACACTGCTCTCGCCCGAGACGCAGGCAGCACGATTACAGGTTGTTCCGATGGCCGAAGGGAGCCCGGTGCGGTACGGGCTGGGCATCATGGAACTCTTCGGATTCTACGGTCACAATGGTGGAATCGCGGGATACAGCACCATCATGCTCCACGATCCGGACGATGGCAGCACGATCGTGATTGCCACCAATCTGGCGGACGAGCATGGGGGCGGTGCGGATACGATTGCGCTGGGCTTGATTCAACTTCTTCTGCCGGAACGGTTGCCCGGTCGTGCAACACCCGCCGCATCCCCAGTATCCTCCTAGTATCTAATTCTTTCGAAAGGTAGAGGTCAGCTATGGATATGAAATCGTCGCAGCGGACCATTCTTCCGCTTGCCATAGGAATCGTGGTCGCGGTCGTTCTGAAGCTGGTCGGAACCGGTTGGGGACAGGCGATCATCGTTGGCGGTGTGGTCGCGATTGCCTGGTCATTAGTGATGAATCGCCGGTCGAATGCCGCCGGTGGTGACAACGACACAACCAGCGGCGCAACCTCGGCGGCTGATATCGATGCGTTGCTGGCGACAGGAGCGGCGTCGGTGAGCGGTTTCGTAGGTTCAGCAGCCGAGATTCCCAACCCCTCCACCAAGGAGATCGCTGGCAAGATCGGCACCAGCATGCAGGGGATCATGACCGAACTGAACAAGCCGGAAAAGCGCTCGGCGGCTCCGGTGGTGATCGATAACCTGATCGAGCCGGCTCAGTCGGTGCTGACCGAGTATCTCTTCCTGACCAAGAAAGCGGTCTCGGCAGTGACGCCGCGCACCACGACGATCGAGCAGAGTGTTATTCCTTCGATCGAAGCGGCCAGCCGGCAGACGCTTTCCCTGCTGCAGGAGCCAGGCACGCCGGATTTGACCAAGGTGACCCGTGCCTCGACGGTGCCGTTCGAGCAGGCGTTCACGATGCCGCCTGGGGGGACCACGGCGAAGGGTTCACGGGAGATCAAGCCGGGGGAATAGTCAATCGGTCATAGATGGCGTACGAGTCCATGTTTCGAGTCATGAACCATGCTTGTGGGGGAGCGCGATGGCGGCCTGTGGCCGCTGGCGGGCACAGGTCCCGCCACTACGACGGGAATGCGCATGCTTAGACCCGGGGCGGGGCAGTGGGTAACGCGATGGCGGCCTGCGGCCGCTGGCGGGCACAGGTCCCGCCACTACGGTGGGATGGGTTCGCTAGAGACGCTGTGCGGATTTCGGGAAGAGTGCGTAGACCGTTGCGTCGCAGCCTTTGATGCGGGCGGCCTGGCCGATGCGGACATCGCCGCGGGCGCTGACCATCAGGAAGGCTTCCGAGCGGGTGAGATCGAGTTTTTCCTGAATGATCTGGGTGAGGTTGGCGACCGCTTCCTCGACGGCAATTTCGAGGGTTTCGCCCTGGCCGGTGGCGATCCAGTCGGTTTCGGTTTCCATCCAGGGACGATTGGGCGCGGCTCCCTTGATCAGGTCGACTCGGGCGGTGGTTTCGCCGCGAATCTCTACGCCGGTGCCGCTGACCTCGCCGTCGCCCATAGCAGCGTGCAGATCACCGATGCCGAGCAGCGCGCCCGGGACATGCACCGGTAGATAGACGGTGGTACCCACCGTATTGGCGTTGAAATCCATGTTGCTGCCCTGCGGACCGGGATGGGCGGTATAGATGGTCCCTTCGGCAGGCGCGGTGCCCAGCACGCCGACCATCGGGCGGGCCGGGAGTTTGATCTTGTCGTTGAAGATCAGGGAGTCGCCTTCCGTGCGAACCATAAAGATCGTGTTGGGTTCGATGTCTTTCTGCAGAGCACCCGCGCCATTGAGGGTGCGGACGAAGCCAAGCGGTCCAAGCTGGATGTCGAGAATGGTGACCGCCAGCGCATCGCCCGGTTCGGCGCCGTTGACGTAGATTGGACCGCCGGCGGGATTGACCTTGAGCGGATCGCGGGTGGCTACGAACGTCGCGAGATCTTCGGCTTTGTTCAGCCGGTCGGACGAGGTGTCATGCGATTCGACGATCACGGTTTCCCCCGGTTCGATGGTGAGTACCGGTGGGGTGGCGGCATCGAAGCCGTAGATCATCTGGTCGCGCAGGATTCGTTTCATCGGGTCTCCATTTCGCGGTCTGGCATCATTCATGTCGGTACGATACGGCTTCGACGCAATTTCCGGAGGACACCCCGAATGACACCAGCCGAACTGACGGCAATCATCGAGCAGGCGATCCAAACCGTGCTCGGCGTCGAGGAGTACGAGCTGACCGAAAGCTTCGACGGGAAAGGGATCGATGTCTCTGGCGACGACTGGACCTGGCATGTCGCGGATGAGCTGTCGTATCTGGCGATCGACGACGAGCCGGAAAGCGAATCGACATATGCCGCCGCCATCGAGAAGCATATGACGGGCCCGGTGATCGCGGCCTTGCGTGGGATCGAACCGGCGACGCTGGTGGTGCTGGCCGACTTGCTGGCGGCCTCCCGGGATCCGTTGTCGATCACGTTTGCCGGTCTGCTGCGCTCGTCGTAGTGGCGGCCCTGTGCCCGCCAATCGGCCACAGCCCGCCATTGCGTGGTCGACAGCCAAACTTCTGAATCGATAGCATGCCGATTTGGTGAGTCCGTTATCGGGCTGTGCCCGATTGGCGGCCACAGGTGCCGCCACTACGACGGAGAGGGTCGGGACGACGCGCAGGTATCCGTATTTCGAAATCGAGGCAAGCGAAACATCTGAAGTTGCCGCACAATGCCGCCTCATGACAGCTTTACGCCTATCGGCAAATCAACATGTGACGACCGTCCGTAAACCGGACGATTTCGATGCTTTCTGGGCCGATCTTCTGGCTCAGGCCGCTGCGCTACCGCTCGATCCGGAAATGACCCCGGTGCCGCTGCGGTCGAACGATCAGGTCGAGACGTTCGAGATTCACTATACGAGTCTCGATGGACTGCGAATTGCGGGATGGTATTGCCGTCCGCGCGAATCGGCTTTGCCGCCACCCTATCCGGCGCTTCTCCTGGTGCCCGGGTATATCTCGGAACCGACCTTGCCGAAGCAGTGGGCCAAGGCGGGGTATGCGGCGGTGGGGGTGGCACCGCGCGGCAAGCTGCGCTCGAATGGACGGTTCAATCCGGGATATCCCGGATTGCTGATCGACAACATCGTCGACAAAAACACGTACAGCTATCGCGGGTTTTATATCGACGCGGCACGGGCGGTTGATTTCGTGCTCTTACGGCCCGAGATCGATCATTCTCGTATCGGCTTGCAGGGCGGTAGTCAGGGAGGAGCCTTGACGCTGACTACTGCGGCGCTGCGCAACGACGTCATCACCTGCGGCGCGGCCGGTGCGCCTTACCTGACGGGATATATGGACGCAATCTCCTTCACCCATAGCTATCCCTATGAAGAGATGAACGAATATCTGCGGCTCTATCCTGAGCGCGAGGAGCAGATGCGCGCCACGCTCGACTATTACGATTGCCTCAACTTCGCGCCCCAGATCACCTGTCCGATGCTGATCTCGATTGGACTGGGCGATGATGTTTGCCCGCCGGAAACAGCTTATGACCTGCTGAAGGTGCTGGGCGGACCGGTCGAATCGAATGCCTATCCCCGCTGCGCTCATGATGCTGGCGGGTTCTGGGAAGGCGCCAATATTGCTGCCTTCCTGGCGAAACACTTGCAGCCAACCGCGGTGCCATCAACATGACCACACCCTCTGATTTCACTGCCTATTGGGACGCCATCGACGCGGAGCTGGCTGGTATCGATCCAGTGCCCGCGTTGACCGAGACTCCGCTGCGCTCGACCGAGTTCTCGACCTCGTATGACGTGAAGCTGACCAGTATTGGACCGTACCGAATCTTCGGCTACCTGAGTGTGCCCAAGGGGGACGGCCCGTTTCCGGCGTTGCTGCAATCGCCACGCTATGGGAGCGTCAACAATCCTCCGCATTGGGACGACCGGCAGCGATATGTGGTGCTGACCATCATGCATCGGGGCCAGCGGCTGGCCGACACGCCGTTCAAGGCGGAGTATCCCGGGCTGCTGACGCTTGGGATCGAGTCGCCAGAAACCTGGATCTATCGCGGCATTTTGGCCGACATCATGCGCGGCGCGGAATATCTGCTGTCGCATCCGAAGGTCGATCCGGCGCGGGTGGCCATCGCCGGGGATGATCTTGGGTTGATTGCGGCCGCGCGGCGGCCGGGTTTCAGCACGCTGAATCTGACGATGTTCCATCTCTATCGCATTCTCGATGCCGGGCTGCGTACTGACGCCTATCCGATCGAGGAAGTAAATGAATATCTGGCCATGCATCCCGACGCAGGCGATGCGGTCGCGAACACCCTGAGCTACTTCGACCCGGTTGCGCATGCGCCGGCCTACACCGGCACGACGATTCTGAGCGAGCAGGATCCCGGCGCGTTGAATGGACCGGAGTGGCTCGACCCGCTGCGGAACGCGCTGGGTGGCCCGGTTGTTCCCTATCGGCTCGCGCACGAAGGTGGAACCGACCATGACGCGCTGGATGCCTTGCTGGCGGAGGAGATGGGCGTGTCGCCGCTTGCCGCGCTTGTGGCCCGCAGCGATGCAAGCGATCTCATAGCTATCAGCCGGACAGTTGCGTACACATTGTACAATTCGTACAAATGTAAGTGATACGTGAATTGGAGCGAATGATGTCTGTGGTCGATGAAGCGGTTTCCATGTCCGCAGCCGATGCCCGAGACCATCTTGCCGAGGTCATCAATCGCGTGGCCTACGGCGATGAGCGCATTGTGCTCACTCGACATGGCAAGGCACTGGTTGCGATGGTGCCAATCGAGGATCTCGAGGCGCTCGATCGATTCCAGGACTATCTGGATGGGCAGTTGGCAGATGAGGCCTGGGAAGAGTATCAGCGCGAAGGCGGAATTCCAATTGCAGAAGTCGAGCGGCAATATCTGGAACGACTGGCGCAAGCGGGTGAGTCGCGTTGACCTATACGGTCGAATTTTCCAAAAAGGCTGAGAAGGAGTTCGCGAAGCTCCCGATAGCGGCGCAGGGGCGACTGCTTCCCAAAATCAAAGGGCTTGCAAATGATCCACGTCCTCCCGGATCGAGAACCCTGGTTGGCCAAAAGGATTCATATCGTATACGGGATGGCGATTTTCGAGTCCTTTACACGATCCATGACGACATTGTGCTGGTCTACGTCTTTCGCGTCGAGCATCGAAAAGACGCCTACCGGGGCTTGTAGCTGAGGCATATCGATCTCCGCGTGCTCTCCCCCTCCCATACAATCCCGAGATGACCGTTCGTCTTCACGATGGGAGTGTTCCAACGCTCATGGTTCAATCGGTTCCCCAGCAGCTCGGCGTCCGCCCGGTGATCAATGCCGCTGCCACCCTGACCAAGCTCGGCGGTTCGCTGATGCCGCCCGAAGTGGTTGCGGCTATGAGCGCCGCGTCTACGCAGTTCGTCGATATGTTCGAGCTCAACCGCAAGGTGGGCGAACGCATTGCCGAGCTCACCCATAACGAAGCAGCTTTTGTTAGCTCCGGTGCGGCGGCGGGGATTGCCCTTTGCGTGGCGTCGACGATCGCCGGTACGAATCCGGATCTGCAACAGTCGTTCCCATATCTGGAAAATGTCGAAAAGACCAATGTTGTGGTCTACAAACGGCAGCGCAATCCGTATGACTATGCCGCCCGGCAAACTGGCGCGCGGTTGATCGAGATCGAACCGGATGGCGACGATTTGGAGATGCAGGTCGCGAATCCAAAAACTGCCTGTGTGCTCTATTTCGGTGGTGAGGCGCTCGCGCCGGGTGCGCGGCCGTTGCCTGAGGTGGTCGAGATCGCGCATTCGATGAGCGTGCCGGTCATCGTGGACGCCGCGGCGCAGATTCCCCCCATCAGCAATCTCTGGTACTACACCCGCGAGCTGGGTGTCGACGCGGCGATCTTCAGTGGTGGCAAGGGATTACGCGGACCGCAGGCCTCCGGTCTGGTGGTTGGGAAGAAGGCCATCATCGATGGTATTCGCCCGAACGCCGCTCCGAACCAGAGCTTCGGACGCCCGATGAAGGTCGGCAAGGAAGAGCTGTCCGGGTTGCTGACGGCCATTGAACTGGCGGTGCGACAGGACGAGACCGCGATCCTGGCAGGCTATGAAGAGTCGGTGCAGCGTTGGCTCGCAGGGCTTTCCGGGATCGCAGGAACCACTGTCGAGCGGCGGCTATCCAAGCGAAGCGGGCCAGCCGCATGGTCGCGCGATTATCACGCTCGATCCGACCTTCCCGATGACCCGGGATGAGGTGGTTGCGGCGCTCTGGGATCGCAATCCGCGCATCGCGGTTGGTGAAATTGGCACAGATACATTTGCACTGAATCCACAAACCCTGGAAACTGGTGAAGACCGAATCGTGCTCGAGGCGGTACGTGAGGTGTTGACCTCCGCCGCGAAAGGAACATCATGACACCAGAAGAAAAATTGAAGTCACTTGGTTTCGAATTGCAGGAGCAGAAGGCGTTCCATCCGGCGGTTGCCATGGGCAAGATCACCGGGAATCTGCTCTATCTCTCCGGGGCCACGCCGCCACCGGTGGATGGGGTTCCCTGGGATGGCCGCGTGGGCGATGTCTATACCGTCGAGCAAGGCTATGAAGCGGCCCGCCAGGTTGCCTTCATGCAGCTGCAGATGGCCTGGAACGTGCTGGGTGACCTTTCGCGCATCAAGCAGACGGTGAAAGTGCTGGGCATGGTGAATTGCACCGCCGGCTTCAAAGACACGCCGGCCGTGATGCACGGTTTCAGCGAGACGATTTACGAAGTTCTGGGTGAAGCCGGTGTGCATACCCGTTCCGCCGTCGGCGTTCAGGCACTTCCGGGTAATGTCCCGGTCGAAGTGGAAACGATTTTCGAGATCGAGTAGCGATGCGGAGTCTGGACTTGAACGATCCTGACTCCCAGCTTCAACGTCCCACGAGGGCCCCCGATGTTCACGATCGACGTCGATATCCATGCCAATGACACGCCGGGCAAACTGGCGCCCTATTGCGCGATGCCGTGGCGCAAGTCGCTGGAATTGCTCGATGGCGCGTCATATCCCTATCTCCAGGTGCCGGGATTCGCGCCCAACCTGCGCGCGGACCCGCCGATTGCGGGGAGCCCACCCTATCGCTCAGTCGAGACCGCGGCGGATATGCGGCAGGGTCTCGACGATCTCGATATCGAGGTCGGCATTCTCTTTCCCGATCACCTGTTGCTCTTTGCGGCGTTGCCGAACCGGGAGTATGCGACCGCACTGTCACATGCCTACAACCGCTGGCTGGTCGAGGAGTGGCTGCAGGAGGACAACGGGCTCTATGGCGTGGCGCTTGCCTGCCCACAGAATCCCGAGGACTCCGCGCAGGAGATCCTGCGGATGGCTAAGAACGACCGGATCGTGGGTGTCTATCTGCCGACGGCCGGTGTGAATCCGCTCTGGGGTGACCGCAAATATGATCCGATCTTCGCCGCGGTGCAGGAAGCGGATCTTCCGGTGTGTCTGCATAGTGTGACGATCGTTACGCCGAACTTCCCGTATCAACTCGACCAGTTCGAGAACCACTTCGCCCGTCAGGTGCTGTCGCATTCGTTTGCGATGATGGCCAACCTGACCAGCATCATGCATACGGGGGTGCCGGCGCGGTATCCGAAGGTCAAGGTGGTTTTCACTGAGGCGGGGATTGCCTGGGTGCCATACATGATGTGGCGGATGGACAAGTACTACAACGAATACCGGCGCCATGTGCCGTTCCTGGACCGCCGGCCAAGCGACTACATGCGCGAGCGGATGTGGTTCGCCACTCAGCCGGTGGAGGAGCCCGATGATCTGTCGCAGATCGTCGAGACGATTCACCAGATCGGCGACGATCGCATTCTGTTCGCATCGGACTGGCCGCATCACGACTTCGATCATCCCAAGGCGATCATGAAGCTACCGGCTTCGCAAGAGCTGAAGCGCCAGATCATGGGTTTGAACGCGCTGAACGCTTTCCCACGTATCCCTGCGCCGGTCGCGGCGGAGTAAGTTCATGGCTGAGCACGTCGTGGGAAAAGTGGCCGATTTTCCAGTTGGGTCGAGTACGCTGGTCAAGATTCGCAATGTCGAGATTGGCGTCTTCAACGTGCATGGCACACTCTACGCGTTGCCGAATGTTTGCCCGCATCAATACGGTCCGCTCTGCACCGGAGGGGTCGACGGCACCATGATCTCCAGTGAGGAAACCGACTGGAATCACGAATGGGGTCGCGAAGGGGAGATTCTCACCTGTCCCTGGCATGGGATGGAGTTCGACATCACCACCGGCCACGCGTTGGCGAATCCGAAGTTCCGGGTGCGGCAGTACCCGATCGCGGTGGTGGGGGATGAGGTAACGATTACGCTAGGGGGCAGTCGGGAGTAGGAGTCCGGGATTCGGATGGACATGTAGAATTGCCTTAGCTCCCGAGTTTCATTTCTGATCCAGACGAAAGCATCGCGCTATGGTCACCACCCGACTCTCAACCGCAGATGACCTGTTCCGGCTCGGACCGGACGCGCGCTACGAACTCATCGAAGGAGAACTGATCGGGGTGAATCCGCCGGGTGGTATCCATGGGGAAGTGGCTGCCCGATTGACGATATTCGTCGGTTCGTTCGTCCTGTCGCAGCGTCTCGGCAAGGTCTTTTCCAACGACACGGGATTCCTGCTCCAGCAAAATCCCGACACCGTGCTGGGTCCCGATGTCGCCTTTGTGCGTCGCGAGCGCCTGCCCGAAAGCCCGGTGGCCTATATACCCGTTGCTCCTGACTTGGCGATAGAGGCCGTCTCTCCCAGCAATTCTCGGTCCGCTATCGAGCGCAAGGCACACATTTATCTCGAAGCGGGAGTCGAGCAGGTTTGGATCGTGGATCCACTCCGACGTGAATTCCGCGTTTGCCAGGCGGATATGCCAAACATCACCCTGGGTTTGGATGATGTTGTCTCGGGTGGAGAGGTCTTGCCAGGATTCGAGATGCGCATTCGCGATCTATTCGAATAAGTCAGGACCACCCTACCTACCCTTTCACTTCCCTCAACGCACGAACCACCGTTTCCCACGTCTTGTCGATATCCGCCGACTACAAGGTGGACATCACTTCGCGCGCCCGATGTGCCCAGATGGTGAGGTCGGTCATCCCTTCTTCGACGGGATATGGTTGACGTGAGGTGGATGTTGACTTCCCGTACGGGCTGGGTCAGGAGAGGCAGCGCTCACGATAAAAGTGGCCTGGATCCCAATGCAATTGGTGACGAGGTGCGTTTCCTCAGGACGGCAGCGCACGATGGATGTCGAGTCGATACAATGCGCGCACCAGACCGGGGCGGCAGTGAGACCGCAAATATGGCAATCCTACCCGTAACCAAGGAGGATATGTTCGATGAAGCGACGCGATTTTCTTCGGGCGAGCGCGGCTCTGCCTGCAGTGGCTGTGGCCGACCAGCTGCCTGTGGGTGCGGCGGGTACCGCTGGTAGCAACAGAGACATGGTCTCTGCGCATATCCAAGCTCGTCCTAAGGTGGACGGAATGAACGTGGTCGTGTTCATAACCGATCAGCAGCGGGCCATCATGCACTTTCCTCCGAATTGGGCGGAAACGCATCTGCCCGGGGCCACACGGCTGCAACAAACCGGAGTCACGTTCGAGAACGCCTTCTGCAACGCCTGCATGTGCTCCCCGAGTCGCGCCACGCTCCTGAGCGGGCATTTCCCGGCGCAACATGGGGTCAAGTACACCCTTGAATCGAACATGCCGGACGATCAGTATCCGCAGGTGTCACTGCCGGTCGACCTGCCAAACATCGCCACCGTGATGAGCGCGGCGGGGTACCACGTTCCCTACAAGGGCAAGTGGCATGTGAGCAAGCCGGCGGGGAGCGAGTTTTCCACCCAGGACCTTGTTCCCTATGGGTTCGAGCGATGGAATCCACCCGACGCCGGGGCCAATCAGGATCTCGATCAGATGGGTGGTGGCGACGCCGACAATGACGGGCGCTTCATGGATGACGACGGTTCCGCATCCGCCGGCGAGGAGGGGGTGCTGGAATTCCTCAACTCGGAAGCGGCTCAGCAGCAGCCATTTTTTCTAATCGTCTCCCTGGTCAATCCGCACGATGTCCTCACCTACCCCAGCACGTACGTCGAAGGCGGCTATACCGACACGGCGCTGATTGGTGACATGGAACTGCCGGCGACGATCGATGAAGATCTTTCCACCAAACCCTCGGCGCAGCAGAACTTCCTCGAATTGACCAACGCTGGGCTCGGGCAGCTCACCGACGAGCAGGAGCAGCACGATTACCTCAACTTTTACGGCAACCTCATGAGGGCGTCGGACAACTATCTGGTGGAGATCCTGGACACGCTCGAAGCGCAGGATCTGCTGGAGAACACGCTCGTCATTGCGACCTCTGACCATGGCGAGATGGGATTGACGCATGGCGGGATGCGCCAGAAGTGCTTCAACTTCTATGAGGAGACTTTGCGCATCCCGCTGGTCTATTCCAATCCCAGACTCTTCTCCGAGCCTCGCGTTTCGCAGGCGCTCGTCTCCCATGTCGATTTCCTGCCCACGCTGGCCGGTCTGTTCGAAGTGCCGGACGCCGCCCGTTCCGATTGGGCAGGCGTCGATTACTCGGCGCTCGTGCTCGATCCGGCGGCTGAGAGCGTCCAGGACTATGTTGTCTTTACCTTCGACGATTCCCAGGCCGGCCAGCCGAACGGCCCATATGTGGAGCCGCCGAATCACATCAGGAGCATCCGGGAGGAGCGGTACAAACTCGCCCGATATTTCGATCCAGACGGCAACGAGCCGGAGCAGTGGGAGATGTACGATCTGACGGAAGATCCGCTCGAGACGGTCAACCTTGCCAATCCGAATTTCTCGCGAACGGCAGAGCAGGAACAGGAGCTCCAGCGGCTGACGGCCAAGTTGGCCGAGGTCGAGGCGACGCGATTGCGACCTTTACCAAACACACCCGAGGCGGCTACGCCTGAAGCTGCTACACCCGAGGCGGCCACGCCAGTCGCGGCAATGGCCCTGGTCTAGGAGTGCGCACACGCCGCCGTGCGCGGTACTGACGTAAGCGCGCTCCGGAAGCGAAGTCCCGGTGGGATTCATCAGTCCCTCGAGGACTTCGCTTCATTTCCGCGGTCGCTGTCATACCGTGCGATCTGCGCCGATATTCCCTACTCCTGCGCGTTTCGGAGCGCTAACGACCAGATCCCATGTTATGTCGACATCAAATTCGTGTTACTCCAGCTGGCTTGCGAATACGCGCGGCGGGTTGCCATGCCATCTCAGACAATGCATCTGATTGCGATTGAGCTGTATGCGGACTCAGGTGTACGATGCGATATGACCGCACATCAATCTGGCTATGCATCTCAGGAACTCAGCAAAGGAGCCGGCGCAATGCAATCGATGGGTACCAAAGCGGAACCGTGGAACCTCAAGACTCCTCCACAAACCAGCGACTATCAGATGTACGTCGACGAACGGGATGGGAAGCAGGTGCTGGTGTGTACCGTCGGCTCTACGACCCTGCTCTACGACTATCGCTGTATCGACGATTTGCACGCCATGCTCCTGGCGCATGGGGATTGGATGGAGCTGGGAAGCGCGGACGAGCAGAAGGACGCCAAGCCGGGAACGGTCGAAGCCTGGGGACGATCGGCGGAGAACCCGGTCGGCGGTTGGTACGGACTCAAAAAGGGCTATCGCGGCCGGTTCGGCATGTATGTTCCGCCGTTGCTCGAAGCCCTGGGGTTGGCAGAGGTCGAGCACAATCCGCGAAACAATCGGATGCGCGCGTTGACCAAACCGGACTAGGCGCGACTATCCCGTAGCGCGGAAACCACCGTCTCCCACGTTTTGTCGATATCGGCGGACCAGAGGGCGGACATCGCTTCGCAGCCGCGGTAAGCCCAGACGGCGAGGTCGGTCATGCCTTCTTCGACGGCGATCTCGATGGCTTTGGCGGATTCCCATTCGGCTCCGGCGGGGAAGTTATAGGCCTGAATCCAGAACTGGTTGGGCACGTCGAATTTCTGGCAAATCTCGCGCACGGCAGCGGCGTTGGGCCGAACGTATGGTTCCAGCGGAACGGTGTCTCCGGCGCGCCAGTAGGGATCGGTGCCGAAGAAATCGAGACCGGGGATTTGTAGGAATGGTTCCCAGTCTGGCACGCCGACCAGGTCGAAGGTCATGCCATGGGGGAGCAGGCAAAGGCCGTTGCGCACGCCTTTGCTGTGTCCGTAGCCGATCAAGTTCGGCAGTCACATCGTAGACCGCTTGCTGGCGGAAGTCGCGCACCTCGTCGTCCATGATGAGTGGCATCTCGTGCCCGTATCGCGCGCGGAAGAGCTCCAGGCAGCGATCGCAGCGGCAGCTCCAGCGTTCGGCGTCGGGGCCGATTTGCTTGCCGATGTACCAGAGATCGCCGGGATACCAGTGGGGCTCGTCGAAGAAGAGCACATCGGCGCCCTGGTCGACGGTGGCGTCGATCCAGGCATGGAGCCAGTCCATGAGCTTCGGCTGATTGAGGCAGGCGACGCCGATGCGCGAACCGTCGGCCAGCACCTGGCAGATATCGGTTTCCCAGGTAACGAACTTGCTGAGGGTTTCGCCGCCGAAGACGCCGGCGACACCCCAGGGATCGACATGCACTTCCAAACCCAACTCGTGCGAGATGCGGTAGATCTCGCGCATGGTTTCCTGGCCCCAGAGGAAGTCGCTTTCGGTCGAGCAATGGACGACATAGTCAAAGCCGGACGCGGCGATGTCCTCCAGATCGGATGCGACATGGCGTAGCGTGCGGTTTCCGAAGTAGGCAACGCCGGTGCGCATGGATGCGGTCTCCGATTGGTAGCTCCGGCGATCGTGCCGGTCAGCGGGCGAAAAGTCCGGTGTATTGTACGGGCCGTGCAATCTGAGACGCTGCCTGAGGGCTGTGAGAAGAGAAGGCTCGGCGAGCCTGGATGGACGATTCGATTGAAACGACTGATTCCCTGGTTGTTGCTGGCGTTGCTGCTGATTGTTCCCTTGGGTGCGATGGCGCAAGAGTCATTGCCGCTGGAGCCCGATCTCGGATTGCAGGCGACGACGTTTGCCACCGATTTGGCGTTCCCGGCCGGGATGGCGGTGTTGCCGGATGGTTCGTTGCTGGTGGGCACGAGTGTTTCCACGGGCAATGGGTACTACGACTCGACCGGCGAGATCGTGCGCTTGACCGATATGGATGGCGATGGGGTGGCCGATCGGCCATATCAAACCGTGGCAACCGATCTGCCTGGGTCGATTACGGCATTGTCACTGGCGGGGAATCTGCTCTTCGTCACATCGACCGCTCCGGGCAATGAAACGATCAGCGCGCTGCGTCTCAGCGAAGATTTTGCTGGAACCTATGAGGTGGCCGGGTCAATCGAGTTTCGCTTTATCCAGGCACTGCACACCACCTATGGGCTGGTGACGCGACAGAACCCGGACGACCCCACCGCATGGGATCTGGTGTTCAACATCGGTGCGAATGGTAACGATCGGGGGAGCACTCGTTTGGTCAAGGTGAGCGGATTGATCGAGGAGAAGCTCGCTGATTCGTCGGTCTATCTGGCAACGATGCATGACGACGGTAAGTCGATTGTCTTCACGAAGCCGATCGCGGTGGCGACCGGGATTCGCAATACCAGTGCGATGGCATTCGATCCTGCGACGGGTGATCTCTGGATCGCGGAGAACGGTATCGATGGGTTGGTGGATCCGTTCGTGTCGTTCAGTGCCGATGAGCTCGATGTCGTGCCCGCGGATGCGATTGGAAGCGAGACGATCGACTTTGGCTTTCCGAATACCTACACGCAGTACGACACCGGCGAGGTGGTGGGTTCGACCGGAACGGCGCCATTCACGGTCTTTCTGCCGCTCGATGGCTCCGAAAGCGAAGGAGTTTCGTCGCTTGCCTTTGCCCCGGCGAGCTTTCCGGAAGAACTACGAAACGGTCTCTTTGCCGGGTTCCACGGACAGTTCGATCTGGTGGGGATCGAGAACGAGGAGAATCCGCTGCTTTGGGTCGGGATCGAGTCTGGTGAGCACCTGACGGTTGTGGGAAACGACGTTGCGACGGTGGGGCATATCGATACGCTGGTTGCGAGTGACGATGCCTTGTATGTGGCTGATCTGTGTGCGGATGGGTATCTGGGGCAGACGGAGCCGTGTGGTGTGGTGTATCGGGTGACTGCCACGGAGAGCTAGAGCGATTTGTATGGCAGTGGCCTTAACAGGGTGTGCCGGGCACCGCGAAAGAATCCCTCCGCATCGGCTGGGTAATCGCGTTGGGGCCGGCTTTGTTAACGGCGTCCCGGGACTCCGGCGTCTGCGGCTGACGGTGCGCAGAGGCTGATGGAGTTTGGCAAGGGCATGCTCGTTGGTGGTGAACTGGGGGGCTAGGTCGGCCCCCACTGTGCCGGGCGAGTGTTGCCGCACACTAGAATGATCACCCGTGTCACACATGACACCCGTGTCGTCGACCAGTGATATCGTGCCGAGGTCTTGATGCCTTCGTTCAGGGTTTCGAAGTATCGAATTGTGTTGCGGTTTGGGCAGTCGTCCGAACCAACGGTTGCACCCTGGGCCCAACGTTTTCCGGTTGCTTCGATCGCCCGTTCGCTGGCGGTCGTTCTCGGCGTCTTGCTGATTTGGCAGGGTCAGCGCGAAATTGCGCGAGACGCCCGAGCCTTGGCGTACGTCCCATGGCTGATCGGCTTGGCCCTGGTCATAGCGATTTGCGCGCGATTGCCAATGCCCGCCCATCCAGCGGTGGCTCCATCCGACCAGAGGTCGCTCCGTGTGTATTGGCGCTGGATGCTGGTGGTCTTTGTCGCCGGTGCGGCCATGGTTCTCTGGAGACAAACGCAACAGAGAGCCCTGGACGATCCCAGTTTCGAACTGGTCGTGCTGTGGATATCAGCAATCGCGGCACTTACCATCGCTGTCGTCGCGCCGATCCCGCGTAGCGTGTTCGCCGATGCATTCCAGCAAGTCCAACGGAATCGCGCCGAGGCGGCAATGATCACTAGTATCGCCCTGGTCGCCTTCGCGTGCCGAATTGTTGCGCTGAGTAGTTATCCCCGGGTCGTCACCGGCGATGAGGGCATGTTCGGGATGGCTGCGCGGTCCGTGCTTCGCGGCAATCTCAGCAATCCGTTTGCATCGGCGACTGGAGGGTATCCATCACTCCTCTTCATCACGCAATCGGGAGTCATGGCAATTGCGGGGGACAACATAGCCGGGGCGCGCGGCCAGAGTGCCTTGCTCGGAACCGGTGCCGTCCTTGCAGTTTACGCGTTGACCCGATACCACTTCGGGCCGGCGACGGGACTCATCGCCGCAACACTCGCCGCGACCAACAGTTTCGTCATCTTCTGGAGCCGCAACACGCAGAATGCCATTGCCCCGATGCTGTTCTATCCGCTGGCCTTGCTCTTTCTCGACCGAGGGCTGGTAGGCAGGCGCCGGACTGACAGCCTGATCGCAGGACTCGTTATCGGCTTTGCGCAGTATTTCCATCCGGGAAACCGGATGCTTTTTCCGATTGCGGTCGCGTACCTCGTGTACGCGGCGCTCTATCCAATACCCAGAACGCTGGGCGCACTGGCTGCCTCGGTTCGATCGGTGACATTGCCAGCGATCATCGTCGTGGGCGCGGCTTTGATCTCGTTCGCTCCGCAATTCGGCTATTACTGGGCTCGCCCCGACGAGTATTGGAACCGCATCAATCAGGTATCCGCCTTCGCTTCGGGGTGGATCGATCGCGAGGTAGAACTCACCGGGCTCAGCATGGCGCACCTCCTGTGGATACAGTTTCGGAACGCGGCGATGCTTCCCTTCAGTACGCTTCCAAGTGGGCTGTTCCGTCCTGGGGTGCCATTCGTGGGCTGGCCGATGGCCGTTCCGGTAGCCATTGGTTTGGGCCTGGTCACAGCAACGTCCTGGCGGCGAAGCTCATTCGGGTTCGTGATCGGATTCTGGTCCACAGTCGTTGGGCTGACGTTGACAGAGGGTGCGCCCGCCACCAACCGGTACGTTGCCGCAGGACCGTTTTTGGTGATCTTTGGCGCGCTTGGTATCACGGCGGTCGCGTCTGCGATCGGTCGGTCCGCGCGTTTGCCTCGAAAGTCGACCATGTTGGCGGCAGGATTGGTAACCGTATTCATAGCGGCCTGGCATCTGCACTTCTTCTTCCGGGATCCCAATCAGATCGAGCTCTACGCGGACACGAACTCGATGATCGCTACCTCGATCGCGCGGCAAGCCGAGCACCTCGGTCCCGACGCAACGCTGTATTTCCTCGGGCAGCCCCGCATGTCCTACGAGGGGAACGAAAACATGGCGTTCCTCGCTCCCGACGCGACCGTCTTTGACATCGAGCAGCCCTGGAATGCGACAGCAGAGCGACCAGCATTGACCGGTCCAACGCTCTTCGCGTTCGTGCCGGATCGGCTAGGTGAGCTGGATGTCGTGCGCGCCTGGTTCCCGGAGGGCACGATGACGGTTTCGACGTTGCCCGATAGCGAGGAAGTTCTTACCACCTACTTCGTGGATGCGTCCGTCGTGGAGCTTGACGGCACAACCTAATGCTCAGCGTAAAACGGGTGGAGATAAGACTACTAGCTTGCTTCGATGCGTTGCCCACCGTTGCCCAGCGTGAATTGTCCGGGACGAGGTACCTGCATGAGACGAGTCAAATGGGCATATCGATACGCTGGTTGCGAATGACGATGCTTTGTACGTGGCTGATCTCTGTGCAGATGGGTATCTGGGGCAGACGGATCCGTGTGGGGTTATTTATTGAGTGACAGCCGGAACATAATCGCGGGGTTCAACATCCTTAGACCACAGCGCGAGCCTTAACGAAACGGCGTAGCGTGACATGGGGCGGGCAGCTATTTGACGTCATTGGGACCGTGCTCGCACCCGGGATCTGGGTGCTGCGACGTCCATGGTAGCTTGCCATGACAGATGACATTGTGGAGATGAACATCGGGGTCGAATTGATGTTTTTGCTTGATGGTGGCGCAGGCGACAATGTTGTGACGCTTCTGGCCTTATCCGAGCGTGACGAGGGGCTACGGTCGTCCTGACCTTTTCGACGGAACGAGTTTAAATCCGTTTATCGAATCTTCTTCGAACTGAAGCCACCCTGTCTTCTCTGTGGGGCTGTTCCCTCTCAGTAACGCTCCGCTTGTGGTCTTATGCTGGTATTTCGACTTCAGGAATGCTGTCTAACGTTGCGACGGTTGTAGCCGACCCGGTCGTTGGATCGATAAGGTTCAGGCTTATCACGAAAGTCCAGGTGCCAGTTTCCCATCCCGTCGGAGGGATGTAACGCTGAGCGATGGTTGTTTCCCCAGGTGGCAATGCGAGCGATGGCGCCAAGGTAAACGTTTCCACCAACTCACCGTCACGCCTTGCCGCCAGAATGAGCTCAGACTGCTGCGCTGCGCTTCCAATGTTGTTGACGGTCACGGTGACATCCGCGAAGCTGGGTTTCGCCCCGTCAGGCATGAGCGTGACCGAGCCAGCCAATTCGAATTGGGCGGGCGCCTGGACCTCGCGTGTCACAAAAATGGACTCGCTGGGAATCGACGCGCTCGTGCTGGTTTCCTCATCGGAAAGTTCGACCGACATTATGTAGTCTCCATCGGATACCGAAGAGGCCACAGGAACGGAAAGCAGCACGGTCATTCCAGCATAGACCGATCCCATTTGGATTGGGGCCGAGAAGATTTTCTCTCCACTCTCGTTTGTTAGCGTCAGCTCGCCCGCCGGCTTCACCAAAACGTTTCCGCTGTTTTCCACATGAATTTCGATGCGGGGGGAAGATGGATCGGCCACAAATTCTGGATCCAAAAGGGCGAACGCGGGCTTTTCGGGACCCGGAACGATGATGAAGACAGCGATCGACTTCTGGATAACCTGCTTGAAGAGTTCAGTTCCCTCGACATCAAGGGGTTCCGCCGTCTCCAACGTGAGGCCGGCAATGTACTGACCCGGTTCAGCGTCATCAGGAATATTGACCTTGAACGTTCGCTCTACTCCCTGTCCCGGCTCGAAATCGAACGTCTCAGGTGCGTAATCGAGCCACGTTGCCGTGCCGGTTGGCGGAGTATCTGCCGACGCGACGGCAAATCCTCCGTTGACCGCTGGCAGGACATCACTCGCGAAGGTTCGTAAACCCAGCGGTTGGTCATCGGCGTTCGCAAGGAGCACTTTGAGTTCGTGACTCGTTCCCGGTTCGGCCTCGAGCGTGAAGTAGTCGCCGTCCTGTCCATCCACTGGGAGTATCAAGAACTTCGGACCTACATTGGCCGTGGGAGAGCCAGCAGCAGTCGGAGTTCCCGTTTCCGGTTGCTGCGCCCCAACAGGCGTCATAGCGCATAACAGAAATAAGAAAAGGGTGATGAACAACGACGGGATCTTGACCGCACCTTGCGGCATAAGGGTTCTCCTCACATCATCGCCGCTGACAGCTCGATAAACGATTGCCAGTCGTCAGATGAAAGTTTGCTTCGAATCGATGCTCGAGACAAGGACCAACATGACCTGTGACCAGGAAGAGCAGGCTTGACCGATCTGGTCAAGCCTGCTCTTACGAAGATGACGTTCGAGTTACGGACCGCTGACGATCGCAACCGACACGACCGACGTATACGCTCCAATCAGGGTTTCAGCAGGGATAGTGAGATTACCGGTCATTGGCAAATCGAATGTGCCCATTCCAGAAAGGGGGGCTGCCGAGAGGATTTTCGTTGAGCCGGATCCAGTCTTTTGTACCGGTGCAGCGCTGCTGGTTACGATCCCAGCGGTCGAAGGGACGGAACCACCTCCAGTGGCAATTCCCGCAACAGGGCCAGCTGTTAGGCTCAGGTTGCCGATGTCGAAGGTGGTGCTAGGATCGCGGGCGAAGTCGGTGGCACTTAAATTGACGTTCCACCCAAGCGCTGAGCCACGGGTATCGATGGCGGTAACGGTCAGTGAACCCGGAACATTGGTCGTGGCAGTGAAGCTATACGGCCGAGAGCCGAAGCTCGCGTTGGTGATCGACACCGCAAGGAAGTTGGTAGCCGTATCGGAGGTGATCGACACGGTGGCGTTGCCCGTAGCAGTTGTTGCAGCGCCGACGCTGCCCGTGGCTCCACCAGCAAGGAGCATGATCGCCGCGGCCGCTGTCAGAATACTTCTTCGAATGTTCAATGTTTTGCCTTTCTACACGTGGGACTGATGCCCCACTCAATGCCGGCCCAACACAGTGTTATTGGACCGTTTTGTTACCCGAGCGGTGATCCCCACCGCCGCTGTTGATTCCCGAATTCCATACTTGTTACTTGCTGAACCGCCTCGAGCACTCCTTTACTCACTCTCCTTGGCTGCTCGTTTGCGCTTGTCTTCCAAACTCGTTGTTTTGACTCACAGACCTTGTTGCAGGATCACCACAAGTTAGTCACGTCGCCATGCGAATGTCTCCACCTTTTCTCCGCGACTACGGCCCTGAGGCCAAAGCGATCGTTATGGACGATTGGTAATTGCCGACAGAAACACCTGCTGGAATATTGAGATTCAGATTCAGCGTTTGTGAAAAGGACCCGATGCCATTGGTTGCGCTGGCGCTCAGAACTTTGAGACTGGAACTCAACGAGCCGGACGTGACCGGAGCGCTGATACCGACTCCGCTCGGAAGGGTGCTGCCTGTCAGCGTCAGATTTGACGCCGGTATCGCATTGCCCTGGTTCGGACCGAGGTAGGCGAAGTTGCTCGCCGTGATGGTTACGTTCCAGCCGCTGCAGCCTGAAGCCTGCACACCATAAGTGAGGCTGCCGGCGTTCGTGGGATACGCGATGAAGGCATACGCTCGCGACCAGGCGATCGAACCGGACGAGATCCCCACGCTTGCGATCGTGCCAGATGCCCTGGCGATAGCCACCGACGAGGCGGGACCGGTTACCGCTACGCTCCTGAATGTCAGGTTCGAGCTCACTCCGACCGATTGTGCGGTAGTCGATGCGGAACAGGACGATGTGAAGGTGAACGAGAAGCTGAACGGAGCTGCCTGGGTGACTCCCCCGCTTGCGGGGGAGGGTGAGGTGACTGTCCAACCGGTCGGGGCGGTTAGCGATGGAATTACCACGCTGACCGTTGCCGTCGACGCGAGGTTGATTCCGCTGAGCGTGCAACTGACTTGTTGCGTCCCAGGGACCGCAACCGTCGAAGAAGATGGGGTGCAGGATATCTGGAAATTGGAGGCTGTTACGTTCCGATAGGCAAGCAGGTCAGAGGTATAGAGGATTGTATTTCCGCTCGGATTCTTGATTTGGATCGAAACCGAGCCGGTTGCCCCAGGCTGAACCGACGAGGTCGGACTCAGGAAAAAGTAAGCTTGCTGGATTCCGCCACTCGCCGATGAGTCACCGGCGGTGCCCGTCGAGTTCCAGTTGAGCGAAGAATATGCAGGAGGAGTGAGGTTTACATCATTCGAGAAGATGAAAGCCCATTGCCATCCAGCGCTAATTGACGTGACACCAATCCGAATCGGATTCTGAGTCGACGGGCACCGGAACATGATGTACTGGCCGATGGTGACCACATCCGTCGCGCTGACCTGCACACAATTTCCACCCGTGACGGAGTCGGTGAACGCCGTTCGCGCTTCAGAGCACTCTCCAGTGGCAACGACGGTGTAGTCCGCGACGAACCAGGGTGCGATATTGAACTGGTAACTCAGGCGGCCATCAGAACCGGCTTTGGTAACACCGGAATGACTCCATGGCCCTTGCTCTGCGTCGGCGATACCGTCGTCTTCGACCATGATCTCGACGACCTGTCCTGGAACCCAGCCGTCTCCTGTCAGCGTAACCACGGAGCCCGGAGGGTAGTCGGCCATGTCGCTGCTCACGCTCGGAGTCGAGTGTGCGGCTCGGTCACACGAAATTCGGCTGCTTTCGACGACGACTGCTTGTTGGGCGACTTCGACAGAGACAGCGCTTTCCTGGGAGTCGGAAACCGGGCTTGCGTCGGTAGAAGTTGTAGGGGACGCCTCTGCCGCAGTCGTGGCAGACGGATCGCTGATGGATGGGTCGCCTTCGGAGGATTCCGATATGACCGTTGCGCCGCTCGGCTCGATGGCAGCAGCGGGCGCAGGCGTCATGGTTGGTTCGCCGTAGGGCGTGGGATCGCAGGCGTCCGCTATGCCATCTCCATTGGTGTCGGCAAAGTCGTTTCCGAACAGGCATGCGTCGACAGAGTCACCGACGGTGTCATTGTCCGCATCCATAAATGTATTCACGAGCTGGAGCTGGGCGACGCCGCCTGAAGGAATGTTGATGACCGTTTGTTGCGCGAGTTGGAAATCAGCGTCGACGCTTGTCTGCGTCACAGAAGCAGGTCCCGGAGTGAAGGATTCTGCCCAGCCCGTTCCGCTGGTTACGTATACGTCGACATAGGCGCCAGCCGCATCGACGACAGAGAATGAGCCGGAAAGTGCGATGCCATTGCTTCCGAAGAGGGAAATCTGTAATGCGCCTGGGACTGGGGCAGCCTCGGCTGGCGCCGCTTCTGCATCATCTATGGACTCATCGTTTGCTGCCGGTTGCGCGGCCTGGTCGTTCTGGGCAGCAACTGGCATGCCCATGCTGTTGTCGATGAGTACCACCAGTAATGCGATAGCAAGCACGACCTGCAGCAGACGAAACAGGTCTCGACGATCTGTCGCATCCGGAGTTCTGGATTGTCGTGGTGTGTCCCCTCGCGGTGGCATGATGCGGTGCAACTCCAGGTCGCTTTCACTTGGCCAACGGCCACGTGGGTCGGAACGACTCGGAGGGCTAGTCACCAGTGTGGAGACCTGCTGTGCCCGGTTCGCTGACCTGATGTGAAGCGTAGGAGAATCCCGAGGGGTTGCCCTCGGTTGAATATATGGTTTTTTTCTCCATCATTTGGAGGATGTGAGGGAGAGCTGTTCTCGGCTATGGTGGAGGAATGATGCATCCGACGATCGAACCGCCTCAGTCCGCAACCGAACTTTCTCCGCCTCATGTGGTTGTAGGAAACGAGCATTCACTCTATCGGGAAGTGCTCTCTAATTCGGTGACAGCACTTCGGCCAGAAATGGCGGTGTTCAATGTCTCACCGGTCGATCTGGATCCGTTGGTTAGGTGCTTGCAGCCGCACTTGGTCATCTGTAGCGCACTCAGCGCTGACATCGAAAGACGCGCAGGTGCCTGGATCTTGCTGCACCCGGACCACGAGCAAACTACGATCGTGGGCGTGCACGGAGAACGCCGAGTGATGCCGCATCCTCAGCTCGACGAACTCCTGCATTTGATCGACGATCTACTTCTGCTTGTTGCTACTAGTGCCTGTGACGCACTGACAAAATTAGCCGGCATCGCTCAAATCGACCAGACCGAGCCGAACCGCAATCAATGCGGCCTGCAGCCGGGAGTCGACATGGAGCTTGCGTAGCACTTCGCTTACGTGTGTTCGCACCGTAGCTGTGGTGATAAAGAGTCGATCGGCGATGGCTTGATTATCCAACCCGGTACCGAGCGCGCGTAGGACGTCCAGCTCCCGCTGAGTTAGTTGATCGAGCATCTGGCGTTTCGCCTGATCCTTGGCCTGGAATCGAGCAGCCTCCCGCATGAGCTCGACCGCCTTGGTTGCTGAAAAAAGCGTCTCTCCCGCTGCCACTGTTCGAATGGCTTGCACGACCTCGGCGGTGCTGGAGGATTTGTGCAGGTATCCGACTGCCCCGTTCGCAATTGCCATAGCCGGGCTTTCCGGATTCGTGCTTCCCGTCAGGACGATTGCCGCGGCCTGCGGATTTTGGCCGCATACCAACGGCAACAAATCGAGGCCCTGTCCGTCTGGCAGATCAAGGTCGACCAGCGCCACGTCGATAGGGGTCGACTCAAGCAGCAGCCGCGCCTCGCTCACTCGACCGGCTTCCAGGTCGACTGTGATATCCACTTCGCGTTGCAACATGAACGCTAGCGCGCCTCGAAAGGAAACATGATCGTCGATCAAGCCAACCCGAATCATTCGACAGCCTCTAGGGTGAACCAGAATCGGGTGAACTCCCCTGGCGCCGAGTCGACCCGAAGTTCACTGTCGTGCGCCCGCACGATCCGGCGAGAGAGATAGAGCCCGAGACCATGACCTCGTCCATTATGCCGGGTCGTTGCGGAGCCACGTTCGAATTTCTCAAATATGCGAGCCTGATCCTCCACGCGGATACCCGGCCCCTGGTCCGATACAGCAAACACCACTGCACCATCAGATAGGGAGGCGCTCAACGAGATCAGGGTGCCGGGTTCCGTGTGGCGCATAGCATTGCTGAGAAGATTTCGCAGGACCTGACCACCAATTCTCAGCGGGTCCGCGAAAACCTGCGTACCGGGCAATCGCTTCACGTGGAGTGGATGCGTGTCGTCGCAGGATCGAGCGTACGCTTCAGCTTCGTCGAGTAGCGAGTCTACCGAGACAACACGTGGGCGAACCTGAAAATCGTCGCGTTCCACTTCAGCGGTTGCTTGGACGTCAGCCACAAGCAACTGGACGAAGCGCGCTTCGCTCTCAATTCGCTTGCTGACAGTGGCCACTTCGTCAACCGACAGCACCCCTACTCCAATCATCTCCGACATTCGGGCGATCGCAGCCAGCGGTGAAGTGATTTCATGCACAATCATGGAGCTAAAGTCTGCTTTCAGTCTCGACAGTTCCCGGAGCTGACGAACGCGTTCTTGTTCTTCCGAAAGCATCCTTGCACGTTGGTCGACTACTTGCCTGAACTCATAGACGCCGCCAACGATCACCGACAGTGCTACTCCGAGTCTCAGCACGCTCGTTGTGGTCAACAACGAACTGAAGAGGGAGGGCCAGAAAAGCGAATGCAGTTGCGTCCCCGCGAGCAGGAGCACCGCAACGAGGAGCCAGGCACCGACCTGGCCACGGGAGAACTGCCCCATGGTCCCCCGCACAGCGACGATGGCTGCTCCGAGCGGTATTAGGGATAAGAACCAGTACCATCTGGTCAATCCGGGAAAGACGGAATCGGCTTTTAGGACGCTCTGCTGGATCTCCACAAATTGGAACCGGGATAATTCGAATGACTCACCTGATGCGTTTCCAACGGCATTGGAAGCCATGCGGCTGACATCGACCAGTGGCATCAGCCGATCGGCCTGGACCACTATGACGATGCCAACCGTACTGAGCAATACGGTCAGAATGACAACTTGTCGCACGTTTAGACGAGGAACGACTTTGGCACCCATTCCAATCGCGATCAAGATGACGCCACAGGTTCGCACGTAAAGGGACCCATACATGATCGCGCTCAGGTGAGGGGTTTCATTGAGGACGGGGTAGAAGTATCCAAGGATTAAGGAACCTACCCCGAGAGCGAAGAAGCCGCTAGCGACCCAGCGCATGCGCATGGCCGTAGGGCCAACTGGCGCAAGCAACAGGACCAGCGCAGCGAAGAGCTGCCCCAAAGCAAGAAAGACTTCCAGGCCAGTCTTGGCTGTTGAATCTGCAATAACGAACCGCACCGAATCGGCGGTGAAGACGATGATCAGCCAGGCTACGACCAGGACGGTCACGGCTGCTACGATGCCCCACGTTTTTTCTGCTTGCGTGACGGGGTGCTTTATGCCGGAAATGCGCAAGCGCGACCAGGAAAGAGGCGATGCGTGGTCAGTACGATAGTTTGCGGATTCGTCCCGTGCCACGTGTATAACAGCACCCTTAGCTCCATTGGAGCTCTCTCTTGTTGCGCGCTGATGCGTCATCGCGTGTTAAATAGAAGCAGGTCTGGCTCGGATACGTGGAGGGCCGCACCAATTTCCAAGGTGACTGAATATCAACCACCATTGTTAGCAGCATGACCAAACGAAACCCGTGATATTAGTACGGCCACGATTATAGGCTGGATCACGAGCGCTAGCGTCAGATTAGTAGGCACCTTACGACTCCCTTTAAAAGGAGCTTTCCCCGCATCTTCTCCTGAATTCCGATCAGTTCCGTGAGACGTGGATTTAGGTGGCCAAGGATGAGAGAACAAGGGGCGCCGGCAAGGCGCCCTTTGTTCTTTCCAGGTTAGGAGCGTGGGGCTTACGCAGCAGTCTCCGCGATGTCGCCGCGTTCGGTCATCAGGAGCGGGCGGGAGCGGTTGTTGATGACGTTGTCGTCGACGACGCACTTGCGCACGTTCTCCAGCGATGGGATCTCGTACATGACGTCGAGGAGTACCTCCTCGATGGTGGTGCGGAGTCCGCGGGCGCCGGTCTTGCGCTCTTCGGCCTGGCGGGCGGTGGCTTCGAGGGCTTCGTCGGTGAAGATCAGCTCGACATTGTCCATGCGCGAAGAACTTCTGGTACTGCTTGACGACGGCGTTCTTCGGCTCGGTCAGGATGCGCATCAGGTCGTCGTGCGTCAGGTGAGTCGAGCGCGACCGAGACCGGCAGGCGGCCGACGAACTCGGGGATCAGCCCGTACTTGCAGCAGATCGTCGTGCGATCAGGCATTGCAAGCGGATTCTCGATCTCGATCGCGTCCTCCTCGTCGCGCGCCGAAGCCCATCGGCTCTGCTTGCCAATGCGCTTGGCGACGATCTCTTCCAGACCCTCGAAGGCACCACCGCAGATGAAGAGGATGTTGCGGGTGTCGATCTGGATGTATTCCTGGTGCGGGTGCTTGCGGCCGCTCTGCGGCGGCACGTTGGCGACCGTGCCCTCGATGATCTTGAGGAGCGCCTGCTGCACACCTTCGCCGGAAACATCGCGGGTGATGGACTGGGTTGTCCGACTTGCGGGAGATCTTGTCGATCTCGTCGATGTAGATGATGCCGGTCTGCGCGCGGGCCACATCGCCGGCCGACTGGATCAGGCGGAGCAGGATGTTCTCGACATCCTCACCGACGTAGCCGGCTTCGGTCAGCGCGGTGGCGTCGGCGATCGAGAACGGAACATCGAGCAGCCTGGCCAGGGTCTGGGCCAGCAGCGTTTTGCCGCAGCCGGTCGGGCCGACGAGCAGGATGTTGCTCTTCTGGAGCTCGACCTCATCATCGCTGTCGTCATAGAGCTCGGCGTTGATGCGCTTGTAGTGGTTGTAGACCGCCACGGAGAGGATCCGCTTGGCGCGGTCCTGGCCGACGACATACTGGTTCAGCTGCTCGTAGAGACCTTGCGGGGTCGGAATCCGGGCGGGGCCGGTCCCGGACGCGGTGAGCGGCTGGCTCCTCTTCTTCGATGATCTCGCGGCAGAGCTGCACGCACTCGTCGCAGATGTAGACCTGATTCGGCCCGGCGATCAGTCGCCGGACTTCTTCCTGGCCCTTATTGCAGAAGGAACACCGGTAATGCACCCGCCCACCTCGTGTACCGCTCATCGACATTGAACCTGTCGCGCCGTTGCTGTGCCAGCACAGGGCCGGCGGCTACGCTGGTCGGTGCGGGGCAACGGTATCTCTCGAGGATACGCCGACCGATCGAAACCAGGCGCGGCTGCGGCAGCCACGCCCGGTTTCGGGCTTATTTCTTCTTGGAGTTGCCGTTCGACGATCCATTGCTGGATGCCTCAGCGACCTTGTGGGCCGGCTCCAGCACCTCGTCGACGATGCCGTATTCCTTCGCTTCCTGCGCGGTCATGTAGTAGTCGCGCTCAGTATCGCGCTTCACCTTATCGAAATCGGCTGACCGGTGTGCTGGGCCAGGATCTCGGTGAGCTTGGTCGTGAGGCTGAGGGTCTCGCGGGCCACCACCTCGATATCCGGGACCGTGCCGCGGAAACCGGCCGAGCCCTGGTGGATCATGACCCGGGCGTTCGGCAGGGCGAATCGCTTGCCCTGGCGTGCCGGCGGCCAGCAGCACGGCGGCCATGCTGGCGCCCATGCCCATGCAGAACGTGGCAACATCCGGCTTGATCATCTGCATCGTGTCGTAGATGGCCAGGCCGGAATAGACGACGCCGCCCGGCGAGTTGATGTAGAGACGAATGTCCTGATCCGGGTCCTCGTGGGCCAGGAAGAGCATCTGGGCGATGATCACGTTGGCGATCTGATCGTCGATCGGGGTGCCCAGGAAGATGATGCGGTCGCTGCAGCAGGCGGGAATAGATATCGAACGCGCGCTCACCCCGGTTGGTGCTCTCGACCACCATCGGGATCAGATTGTCAATTTTGGGAATTTCCATTCGAACCTCGTGTAGAGTGGGCGGCAACGAGTTTGCCGCCAGATGTGCATGGATTGAGTCTACTCGTTGCTGTCCAGTGCTTCCGCTTCGGCAACCGCTTCGTCCACTGCGACCTCTTCATCGGCCTCGGCCACTGCTTCGGCGACATCCAGATCGAGCTCGACTGAGTCCGACTCCGGCGCGACATAGCCGTTGATCACGATCTCACCACCCTCGGTGGCGATCTCGATCAGGCGCTGCGTCAGCTTCTGATCGTACAGCTCGTTGCGCACCACGTTTCGCAGGTACTCATTGCTCAGGTACGCCTGGCGGGTCTGGTCTTGCTGCGCCTCATCGGTGCGGGCAACCATCTGTTCGATCTCGGCGATCAGGTCGGTTTCGGAAACCTCGATGCCTTCCTTTTCGGCAATCTCGCGCAAGACGAGGGACGAGGTAAGGGTCTCCTTTGCGGATGGGCGAATCTCTTCGCGCCATTCGGCTTCGGTCTGGCCGATCTGCCGCAGGAAGCCTTCCCACGGGATCCCCTGCATACCGACCTCACGCTGGGCGCGTTGCACCTGGCGGTCGATCTGCTCTTCGATCATCGGGGCTGGGAGCTCCAGCGTTGCGCCTGCGACGATCTGCTCGACGATCGAATTGACCGCCTCGGTGCGGGTCTCGCGGGTTTTCTCGATGTGCAGGTTGGTGCGGATGCGCTCCTTCACCTCGTCCAGGGTTTCGGCGCTGGCGTAGGTTTTGGCGAAGTCGTCATCCAGCTCCAGAAGATCGCGCTGCTTGAGACCGGTCAGGCTGAGGGAATAGGTCAGGGTCTTGCCGATACGCGGATCGCCCGGATCGAGCCGTTCTTCGCCGAACTCGATATCGACGCTGCCACTCTCACCCGGCTTGAGGGTCTTGACCAGATCGACCAGCTCGGCGAGGAAGGTTGTCTCCCCCAATTCGAAGGTAGCGCCTTCGGTTGGCGACTGGAACTCCTCGCCATCTTCTGCGATGGCGATATCGACGATGATCTGATCGCCTTCCTGGGCCGTGCGCGGTTCGGCGGGATCGACCCATGGGCTCTGCTGCTTGCGCAGCCCTTCGAGCACTTCTTCGACCGCACCCTCTTCCAGCGCAGCATCGGCTGGCTCGACGCGGACTGAGGTGTAGTCACCTGGATCGACGGTTGGGTAGACCGGCACGACGATGGTGAACTGAAGCGGATCGGGTTCGATGCCCTCGAGCTCCGGGTCGCCGACCGGGACCAGATCTTCCTGCTCGATCGCCTTGCGATAGAGGTCGTCCATCAGCGCGCGATTGGCTTCCTCGATCACCATATCGCGACCGAAGTAGCGTTCGACCATGGCACGGGGCGCCTTGCCTTTGCGGAAGCCGGGGATGACCACCTCGCGGGCGACCTTCTTATAGGCTTTTTCGATCGCCTCGTTCTGCTCGTCCGGCTCAGCCGCAATCTCCAGACGGACCTGGCTGTCCGGAATCCGCTCGCTCGTTACTTTCACGCTGCTTCGTGTCCTTTGGCTAGTTTGCTGGCGTTGCCGGTCGTATCGGGCAACGGCACCTGAAAACGCATGGAAAACAGAAAAAAGCGCCGACCGCACGTTTTGCGGCGCGCTCGACGACCGTAACCGCTGGATTATAGCGGTAGGTGGGAGGGTCGTGTTCCTTAAGAACGAAAGGATAACCGGGGATTTGGGCTATTGGCTCCTTTTGCACGCAGCATTTCGGACGCAACGCGGAGAGTTCGGGTTCGTTGCGCCGGGACATGGGACCCACTTTACGTGTGTGCGTTTCCAGTGCGAGCGCTTGCGCTACTGTACGCATCCTGGAGGAACGCACACGTGACCGAGTTGCCCGAGCTGTCGTCTGAGGGGGCGTATCGCCATCTGATCCTGGATGAGCGGCGCCTCTCCCGTGCTGAGCTCGAGGGCGCTACCTTCGATGCCTGCTCCTTTGTCAGCGCCGATCTTCGCTACGCCCGCCTCAACGGCGCGATTTTTCGCGATTGCAATTTGACGGCCACGCGTATGGCTGGAGCGAACCTGTTTGGGGCGACATTCGAACGGTGCAAGCTGATGGGTGTCGATTTTCACAACGACCTCATCCTCACCGCCACCACGTTTACGGGCTGCAATCTTGACTACTCCGATTTTCGCTCGGTCGAGCTCGACAAGATGTCGTTTCGGCAATGCACCTTTCGGGAGGCCAACTTCTCCAGGGCGAGTTTGCGGCAGGCAACCTTTGCCGATTGCGACCTCACGCGGGTCGATGTGACCGGCACGGTCTTTTTTCAGACGGATGTCCGTGGTTCGAATCCTGGGCGGTTGGAATCTCAAACGCGATAGCCTCGAGGGCCTGGTGGTCTCCACGGGACAGCTCCGGGACCTGGTGGCGGAGGTTGGGATTTTGGTCGTGGACTAATCATTCTCTTGAACCGGACGTAGCGAAGGGCCTCCGTGCCCTATTGATTCGTCTCGGTGCGATCAACCATCGTACCGCCAAAGAGGGGATATGACTCCCACTCCGCTACCAACCCAGCTTTCACCGGGTTGTTGAAGATGTACGTGGCAATGGCTTCGAAGTCCGGAATATCCCGCACGCCGTGATCGTAGAAGCTTTCCTGCCAAAGGGCTCCGTTCCCTCCGTGCTGCCACCAAAGCCGCGTTGAAAATGACTTGGTCCGGCGTATCAGATCAACCAGCCCGACAGTTCTGACCTCGACCAGCATGTGCATGTGATCAGGCATGAGACAGACAAGGTAGGGGTTGGCGCCGCATATTGCGCATCCCTTGAGAAAGGAGGCAAGTTGCTGTTGACCAAAGCCGACATCCAGAAATGGGTTCTCGATGTGCCTGGCGACACTTACGGTGACATGCCAGGTCGAGCCACTTGCCTGGTAGGCGTCGGCTGGAAGGCGTTGCCGTCGGAAATAGGCCATGGATTACGCGCCTCCTAAACGTAAATGCGTTTCAAATTCGTGAGCAGGGGAATCTTATCCGGAGACGGGAGGGCACGGAGGCCCTTCGCTACGTCGGGGGGTGGACGGAGGGCGCAGTGACCCTGAGGGGTAGGCGTGTTGTCTCGTGCGACAACGAATATCCACGCTGAGAGCGAACTTCCCGTACGTTCACGTTGAACCCGTGCAACATCCGCTGCTATGGTGACAACGGTGTTTCGCACCCGCCATCTCGAATCCCTTCGTGCATCCCGCACGGCTCCGGCCGTGGCACGAGATCGAGTCTCCGCGGTTGGTGTGCGAGGGCTGACTGGTTCGAGAGCAGGGCTGGCTGCTGCGTTGGGGAACGCATGGCCGGCGGGTGACGCCTATCCGCAACAGGTTGTCGTTCCGCATTCCTGTTCCCGAGACGTTGTCTTCTCGCATCCTTGGGCAACCCCTGCCCATCGTCCGCATGCGAGATAAACGACTCGAGACCCGCAGCTCGGGGGTCCGCTGTCAGGAAGGGAAGGGTTACGTGTTGATGGCAATCCCATCACGCGTGGCGACAAGGCTCGGATCTCGCTCGCTTGCAGGTGTAGCGGTCCTTTCAGTCGTTCTCGCATTGAGTCCAATGATTACCGTGGCGCAATCCACCGGTGTAGGCGGGTATTTGGGGTATGACGCCCCTGCGCTGACATCTGGTACCTATGCCCGGGTTGCAACTGATGACGGTGGCGGACTCATTCTCCGCGCCGGTCCCAGCCAGAGCTCCGAGCTCATCGACTCACTCGCCAATGGCGAAGTGGTCCAGGTGCTCGAAGGCCCGTCCTACGACGATGGAGGTAACGGCTGGTTCCTGGTGACCAATGGCGCCAGTACGGCGTATGCCTTTGGCGGGTTTCTCACGAGCGACAACGTATCGGCCGTCGATAGTTCCAGCACGTCTTCCGCATCGTCCGGATACCTTGGCTATGACACGCCGTCATTCGCGGCGGGACAATCGGTCACGGTCGTTACCGACGACGGACAGGGGTTGCGCATTCGCACCGGTCCGAGCACCGGGGGTGAGAAGATCGCCACCCTGGGCGATGGCGATGTGGTCACCATTGTCGACGGTCCGATCTACGACGGTTCCAGTAACGGCTGGTATCTGATCACCGACGGTTCCTTTCAGGGATACGGATTCGCCGGATTCCTCACCTCCGCCGGTACTACTACCGCATCCAGCTCCACTACCTCGGGAACGGCTTCGGCCGGGAACCTGGGCTACGAGACGCCAAGCTTCAGCGCCGGCGCGACCGCAACTGTGCAAACCGACGACGGCGGTGGTCTGAACATCCGCTCCGGCCCAAGTGTCGACAGCGAGGCCGTACTTTCGGTGGCCGATGGCGGCTCGGTGACCATCATCAATGGTCCCTATTTCGATGACGCGCAGAACGGCTGGTATGCCGTTTCCAGCGGCGATGTTTCCGGTTTTGTCTACGCCGGGTATCTGGCAGGCGGATCGAGCACGGCCAGCAGCGCATCCTCCGCTCCGAATGGGGCAACTTCATCGGGTTATCTCGGATATGACACGCCAAGCTTCAGCACGGGCCAAAAGGTCCAGGTCCTGACCGATGACGGCGGCGGCCTGCGGGTGCGCGCCGAAGCGGCCACCAACGGCGAGCAACTGGCCACTCTGGGCGATGGCGACATCGTGACCGTTGTCGCGGGCCCCTTTTATGACGCCGCCAGCAATGGCTGGTACCTGATCAGCGATGGCGCGATGGAGGGATATGCCTTCGCCGGCTTCCTGACCACCAATGGCGCACTCGCGTCGAGCTCGAGTGCCAGTACGTCGACGACGCGTGGCGCGGCGCGATTTGGTGCGGGCGACAATGTGCGAGCCACGGAACCGGTCAATCTCCGGTCCGGAGCTTCGGTTGCCAGCTCGCGAAACGGCGCCCTGAACACCAGCCTCACGGTAAACGTGATCGATGGACCCTTCTACGATGCCGACGGCGACGACTGGTATTACGTCGAGGGCGATGGTCTGGCCGGATTCGCGATGGGCGATTTCCTCGAGATTGCCACCGCAGCGGCGAATTCCAATGCCGCCAGCGCGAAGATGTTCGTCTATCCGGTCAAGGGTTACACCTTCACCCAGGCGTTCGGATGCTCGCCGTACGCTTTCGAGCCGTATAACTCCAATCTTGGCTGTAACTATCACAACGGTATCGACCTGGCGGCCGCCTCTTACACGCCAATCACGGCCGCTGCGGCCGGGAAGGTGACTGCGGCCGGTTGGTGCGATTGCGGACTCGGCTATTACGTGACCATCGACCACGGTAATGGGTATCAGACGACGTACGGGCACATGGCCGAGCAGCCCTATGTGGCGGTGGGTCAGACGGTGGCGCAGGGCGAAACGATTGGACCGCTTGGCAGCACCGGGCTTTCGACCGGTCCACATGTCCACTTCGTCATCGAGCAAAACGGGGTCGATATCGATCCATTGACGGTGCTGTAGCGCACCAATCCATCGACAACTCCTAGCGACAGGGGCTCCTCCCGCAGGTGCCCCTGTCGCATTTTTGTTGGACCGTTGGTTTCAGGAGAAGTCCAGTTTCAGCACACGACCACCGCCGGTACACGGCCACCGCCGGCACAGGGCCGGCGGCTACGTGGTGCTACGGCTGTGGGCTTAGGGGTTGCGATCTCTGCGAGGAGCGCGTAGATAATGGATACGCGGGCCGCTCCGATGGGGAGTGGTTTGAGGAATAAGGGAGTACCTAGCAGCGTGAAAACTGAAATTCTGTATCAACCGGCATTTGCAACATGCACCGTATCGCTCGACAGCGGCGAGCAAGTGCGCGCCGAAGGCGGCGCCATGGTCGCGATGCGCGACGTGAAGGTGGAAACCGGCGCTACCGGTGGCCTGTTCAAATCGCTGAAGCGTTCCATCCTGGGTGGTGAATCGTTCTTCCAAAACACATTCACCGCCAATTCGAACAATGCCATGGTCATGCTCGCCCCAGCGCTTACCGGCGATGTGATGGTGCGGGAGCTCAACAACGCTGATCTCATCGTGCAATCGGGCGCCTATCTTGGGTCGAGCATGGGGATCAACGTCTCGACCGATTGGGGCGGCGCGCGCACCTTCTTCGGCGGCGAAGGACTCTTCATGCTGCGTTGCTCTGGCTCGGGCACGCTGATTACCGGGGCGTACGGCGCGATCCACGAGGAGACGCTGGGCGTGGGAGAGACCTTCGTGGTCGATAGCGGGCATGTGGTCGCTTTCGAGGCGGGCATGAAGTACGAGCTGAACAAGTTTGGGAACTGGAAATCGACTTTCCTCGGTGGTGAGGGCGTGGTCATCACCTTCACTGGACCTGGTCAGCTCTACATGCAAACCCGCAGCCAGGAAGCCTTCCTGGGCTGGCTGGTGCCGCAGCTTCCGGCGCGACAAGATAGTACGAACTAGAGGCTAAAAGCGTCGGCGGCTACCCGACCCGGTCACAGGAAAGACTCAGCCAACTTTGAGAGAGCAGGCAGCTTGTCCAGCGAACATGATCTTGTCGATGAGACGAGTTGGCTACCAGTTCTCAAAAAGGAGGTCTTTATGAAACGTTTGAGTCGAAGGGCGATGCTCGGGAGTTCTTTACTTCTGTCCGCGGGGTCGGTCTCCAGCAGAATTCCCACATCGGTCGGTGCGGTTTCTCAGACAACCTCGAGCTCAACTGCATCACTAGACTGTGACGCGATCGTTGGCACTTTCAGGAATGTGGTTTCCGCGAACGAGGATCTGGCTGATCCTGAACTCGATGCCATCTGCGGCGACGGCGTTGTGGAGGTCACCAGCAATACGATTCCGGATTATCCCTACGTGGAAACCTCGCCGGGAGATCCCAACGCACAAGACCTGGTTTTCACCATTCCGACCGCTCCGGTCGAAGCATCTGTTCCGGGGGATGTGCCAAGGCTCGGCCCGATCGCCATGGCCGTCAATGGCGTGCCGATCTATGGGCCGACTGAAGGAACCGGTGGCGATGTGTTGTCGCTGGTCGGAGGGCTTTCGGAGTGTGGAAGCCACAATGGACCAACGGGTTTTCACATGCACCTCTTCGGCTGGGCCGAAGGCGTTGAATGTCTGTACTCAAGTGAAGACGTCACTTCGGGCGGACCGCTGACGGTCGGCTGGAGTGTCGATGGGTATCCGATCATGTCGGGAGTCGTTTGCGTCGACGAGGCTTGCACTGCGACGGAGCAGCTGACGAGCAGTTGGCAACTCACCGATTCATCGTTGTTCGCCAGCGATACCTGGTCAGCGCACACGTTCGTCGACGGCTCTGGAGATCTCGATGAATGCAATGGCCGGGTCGATGCCGATGGTCAATACCGCTATTACACCACGGAGACCTTCCCCTATATCCTCGGTTGCTATCACGGCGAGGTAGCTCAGGGCGCGATCCCGGGTGCGGCAAATGGCCCGGGTCGATGACGGGGCAGCCCGAGCAGAGTCACGCTGGGCTGGAGCGCTCGGTCAGCACGATCGCCGGTGGTTTCTGCGAGCGGGTGCAGGCGCACTCGCGATGACCGGACTGGCGATTGGGTCCCAATCGGGAGGAGTTAGGGGGGAGACGCAGCAGATGGCCAGCAGAATCCCAACGAGGTGGACGTCGGGTTTTTCACAGACATGGCATTCCACCATGCGCAGGCACTGGCAATGTGCCAGCGTGTCCTGGGGCGACAGACCGGCGATGAGGTGCAGGCAGCAGCCGCGGAGATTCTGCAAAATCAAGCCTATGAGCTCGGCATGATGCATGCATGGTTGGGCGTGTGGGGCGAAAGCACCGTACCGCCGTCGGAGGTTATGGCGTGGATGGGGATGCCGGTTCCGGCCAGTGAAATGATTGGGCTTGCTTCCCCAGAAGAGATGCGTGAGCTCGCGATGCTCACCGGGCGGGAACAGGGCCGCCGATTCCTCGAACTCATGCGCGCCCATCATGTGGGCGGCGTTCATATGGCGGAGGCGACCGGGTCTGCGCAAACGTCGATCGTTCGTCAAATGGCTGATCAGATGGCCTTGAGTCAATCCTACGAGATCAGCGTTTTCGACCACTTGCTAACCACAACTTATGCCGCTACATAGACCACATTCCCTGGTCCTCCTGGAGAGACCACTCTCGTGGAGTTGACGAGCGGCATCCTGGGCAACGTTCCAGGATGCCGCTCGTCATTCTGTGGGGCGTCTGCCTAGCTCCCAGATCGGCCAGAGATGCTTCGGTCGATTCAGGTTGCACCAGGTTCTGGCACTCCCCGGATGGCGTGTCTTTGGCCTCGCCGATTGGCGGATATGCCGGAGTACGCACGAGAGTTACGCTCAGTTGTGCAAGCTCAAGGAAGGGAGAGCACGATGGAGCGCTTTTACTGGATACGCGAATTTCAACTGGCTGGCAGTAGCCGTCCGGGCGGGCGGTGGGATGAACAGTTGCCGGCCGATCTGGATGAACTGCAAAGCTATGGCATCGGCGCGATCGTTTCGTTGACGGAGATGCCGCTGGACGAGTTCGCCATCCAGGAACTGGGGATCTACCTACACGCACATTCCCATCATCGACATGACCGCTCCGAACCCGACCCAGATGTTCGACGCGCTGGATGCGATCGATCTGGCGCATGGGGAGGATCGGGCAGTCGTGGTGCATTGCCTGGCTGGGCAGGGGCGTACCGGCACGATTTTGGCCGCGTGGTTGATCCGGCAAGGATCGACGACGGACGATGCTCTTGCGGAGATTCGCGTGGCGTGCCCGCAGGCGGTCGAGAACGATGCGCAGATTGCGTGTTTACGGACGTTCGAACGAGATCGGGCGTGGGTGGTGTGATGCAGGTTCAACGTAGATCGGGCTAAACCTCAAAGCCTCGGTACCTGAGCTTTGCGGCCGGCACTTCGTGCAGCCGCTGTCGTAGTGGCGGGACCTGTGCCCGCCAGCGGCCGCAGGCCGCCATTGCGTTGGTTGCAGCCAGGTTTCGGGTTGGGAGGTTGGGTGTTGGGTGAGTCCGTTATCGGGCTTCGCCCGATTGGCGGGACCTGTGCCCGCCACTACGGTGCTGTGGGTCGGAAATGAGCCCAAGGCCGATCGTGGTCTCGCTTTCATCAAATAGGGTCCATCCATGTCGTAGTGGCGGGACTTGTGCCCGCCAGCGGTCGCAGGCCGCCAGTTCGTTGGGTGCAGTTAGGTTTCGGGTTGGGAGGTTGGGTGTTGGGTGAGTCCGTTATCGGGCTTCGCCCGATTGGCGGGCACAGGTCCCGCCACTACGGTGATGTTGAAGCGGGCATAGGTCCCGCTACGACGGTGATGTTGCAGCGGGCACGGGTGACGCTATTGCGGTGATGTTGCGGCGGGCTCAGGGGGTAGCTGCGGCGGTGGGGCTACTTGAGGCCGCTGAGGGCGACGCCTTCGACCAGGCGTTTCTGGAAGAAGAGGAAGGCGATCAGCAGCGGGAAGGTGGCCATGTTGGCGGCGGCCAGCAGGACCGCGGTGTTGGTGAAGAACTGCCCCTGGAAGAGCGCAATGCCCACCGGGAGGACGCGCATATCGGTCGAGCTGGTGACGGTCAGGGCCCAGAGGAACTCGTTCCAGGAGGCAAGGAGCGAGAGGAAGGCAAAAGCGGCCAGTGCGGGTTGGGCCAGCGGCAGATAGATATCTTTGAAGATCTGGAACGGGTTCGCGCCTTCCAGGGTGGCGGCTTCGAAAAAGTCGCGCGGAATGCCCATCATGTATTGCCGGAGCATGAAGACCCCGAAGGAGCTGAAGATCAATGGGATGATCAGCCCCTGGTAGGAATCGAGCCAGCCGAACTCGCGCATGATCACAAAACGGGGCACGATCAGGACCTGGTCGGGCACCATCAACCCGGCGAGCAGGATGAAGAAGATGATGTCGCGGCCGGGGAAGCGGAGTTGGGCAAAGGCGAACGCCGCGACGGCCGCCAGCGAGACCTGACCGAAGGTGCGCGCGATGGTGACGACGATCGAGTTGAAATAGAAGCGCAGAAACGGCACCGAGTCGAACACGTCGCGATAGTTTTGCCAGCGGATCTCGCTGGGGATGAGATTTGGCTTGACCTGAAAAAGATCGCTCATGGGTTTGAGCGAGGTCGAGATCGACCAGACGAAGGGGAGCATGAAGATCATGCCCACCGTCAGCAGGACGATGTGCAACGCGAGTCGTGACCAGCGGAATCCCTTCGGCGGACTCATGAGTAGTGCACCCATTTGCGCTGGAAGCGGAACTGGATCACGGTGAAGATCAGGATCATGGCGAGCAGGACCCAGGCGACGGTGATGGCGTAGCCCATGCGGAAGTTGCGGAAGCCTTCCTCATAGATGTAATAGACGACGGTTGGCAGGGTATTGGTCTGGTCGATGCGGGTCATAACGTAAACCAGGTCGAAGACCTGCAGCGAGTAGATCACGCCGATGATGGAGAGAAAGAAGATGGTGGGCGTGAGCAAGGGCAGCGTGATATCCCGGAAGCGTTGCCAGGGACCGGCGCCATCGAGCGAGGCAGCTTCGTAGTAGTCGCGCGGGATCGATTGAAGTCCGGCCAGATAGATGATCATGTCGTAGCCGACACCGCTCCAGAGCAGCACGATCACGACCGCCACCACCGCCGAGCGCGGATTCGCGAGCCATTCCGGTTGTGGGCCGCCGATACGCCGCAAGAAGCTGTTGATCGGACCGAAAGCCGGATCGTACAGCCATTTCCAGATGGTGCCGATAGCGACCGGCATGGTCAGGACCGGGAGGAAGAAGAGGATTCGGTAGAAGGCGCGAAAGCGGATATTGGAGTTGAGCGCCAGTGCCAGGGCGAGCGCGCAGATGAGCCGCAAGACGATGTGCGGGATCGTGATGGCAACGGTATTGAGGAGCGCCGTGCGGAATTCGGGATCGTGCAGGACTGTGCGGAAGTTCTGAAGCCCAACGAAGGTCGGCGAGGTGAGCATGTTCCACTGGGTCAGGCTCAGATAGAGCGAGGTGCCGAGCGCGATCAGGAAGAAGACCGTAAATCCGAGCATGACCGGAGCGATCAGCGCGTAGCCCCAGAACGCTTCGTGGCGCGCGCGCCGTCCAAAGCGAGGCGCCGCCGTTTGGGTGGTGACTACGTCGATTGGGATCGGTGTCGTTGCCATGATCAGCCTGCGCCGAGAACGATCAGATCAGGAAAACATCACGTTGCGATTTCTCGTGACGATGCTCCCAGAAATCGAAGATTGCCACGATTCGCGATCTTTCCTGGAAGCGGGATGGCGGCGTTGAATTGCCAGAAGCGATGGCGCCGGGGTCGAAACGCCGGTACCGCTCGAGAAGTGGTACCGGCGTTCGCGTGTCATTCAATCGAGGTGAGTGGTTAGAGAACCGCGTCGGCCGCTTCGGCCGCCTTGGGACCGATCTCTTCTGCCGGGATATTGCCAGCGAAGCCGTCGATCGCCACTTCCTGGATCTTGATCTGCCATTCGAATCCGACTGGCGGATCTGGAACCTTCTGGGCGTAGTCGAGCGCGTCGATGAAGACCTGCAGATCCATATCTGGATTGGCGGCCAGCCAAGGCTCCTGCAGTCCTGCGTAGGCGGGAATGGTCACACCGGATTCGCCGAGAATCGATTCGGCATCTGGACCGGCGAGGAACTTGACGAGCTCGAGGGACGCACCGGGATTACTGCCGCTGGCCCAGATCACATTCGCCAGACCGTGGGTTACGGTGGCACGTTCTTTACCCATTGGCAGCGGAGCGACGTCGATATTGGCATCGGCCGCGCCGTAGGTGCCGGCACGGAACGAGCCGCCCGGCATCATGGCCACCTGGCCGGCTGGGAAGAGCGAATCAGCGACTGGATTCGACTGCTGTACAGCAATCGAGGGGGTGAGGTCATCGGCAAAGAAACCGGCGAGATAGACAAACGCTTCGGAGGCTTCCGGCGAGCCGACTTCCGACTTGGTCAGATCTTCGTTCAGCAGCTTGCCACCGTTCTGGTAGATGAAGTTGTAGTAGTTCTCCTGCCAGCTTGTTTGCAGACCCGCGCCCCAGACACCGGCGCCGGCATCGGTGAGCTGCTCTGAGACCGAGCGGAAGTTTTCCCAGGTCCAGGTGTCGTCGGGATAGGCGGCACCGGCAGCATCGAAGATGTCTTTGTTATAGAAGAGGGCGATAGTGTCGAAGTCACGCGGGATGCCGTACTGACTGCCGTCCCATTGGTACATATCGACCAGCGGTGCGGGGTAGTTGGCCAGGTCGATCCCGCCGTCGCCACCGACGATCGAATTGATTGGCAGGAGCGCGCCGGCCGAGGCATAGACCGGGAGCGATGCCGAATTGATCCAGAAGACGTTGAAGGTCTCGCCACCGGCCACGCCCGTCTGGAGCTTGGTCCAGTAGTCACCCCAGGGAACGATCTGCGGTTCGACGGTGATGTTTGGCTGAACTGCCTTGAAGGCCTCGAGCTGGGCGTTGATGGCAGCTTCCTGAGAGGTATCCCAGAAGCCGTAGGTGATGGTCACTTCCTCGCCGTTGTACGGGGTGACCGCGACCGCTTCGGGCGACTGGCCCAGCGCGACACTCGGCAGGGCTCCGGCGAGCGCAAGCGCGGAAACGCCGCCGGCGGCCCCGAGCAGCTTACGCCGCGTTATCTGTGCGTTGAACTTTTCTTCCAATTGAACTCTCCTCTGCCGACGCGACACTCGAGCGAGATCCGGTCGAGCGGGCAAACAACAACGAGCTAACGCCTTTGCTAAGGTCCCCTGAGTGTACCCGTCATGCGCAACCTTGCGAAGATTCCCATTCAGCAAGCGTATTACTTCATCGAATAGTCAGGAACTCTTGTGCACTCGCCGGCGATGCAAGGCGTGATCCCATTTATTACGGAGCCGCCGGCTCCGTAACGCGTAGCCGATACCAGTGTGGGTTCTGGCGCCTGGATGTGACGATCGAGCGCAGATGGGACTTACGGCCCTGGTGGCCTAAGCGGATCTGGACCGCCTGTTCTGCCCTCGCCGGCCGTTGCGCCAGAGCCATGAGCCTGGGTCGGGCAATCTTCGGGCGAGCTCAGATGGCAGTTCCTCGGGTAGGGGCCCTGAGGCTTCCGGGAATGATTTTCAGGTGCTCGTGCTAAACTCCCCATTCACTGGAAACCGACATCACGATCTGGCCCGAAATGCAGCAGGAGGACGCTGTTGGGACGCTATATTCTGGGGCGACTTCTCAGCCTCGTGTTCGTCCTCTTTGCTGTCTCGCTAATTGCGTTTCTGCTGATGCATGCCGTGCCAGGCGGTCCGTTCGACATCGGTGAGCGGCGGCTGCCAGAGGCGACCCGGCAGGCGCAGATGGCCAAGTACGGGCTCAATCAACCCCTTTACGAACAGTACGCTCGGTACATGTGGCATGCGATCCAACTCGACTTCGGCGTTCCCTTTCAGCGTCCCACCGAAACCGTAATCGGGTTGATTGCCAACCGTTGGCCGGTGACGATTGCCATCGGGATTCCCACCATCATCATTGCCTATACCTTCGGCACGTTGTTGGGCGTTATTGCCGCCACCCGGCAGAACAGCTGGATCGACTATGTGGTGACCACCGTGGGGACGCTCGGTCTGACGGTGCCGAGCTGGGTGATCGGCACCTGGTTGGTGCTCATGCTCAGTGTCCGCTGGAATCTGTTGCCCACCGGCGGTTGGGGCGAGCCAAAGCATTACATCATGCCGGTTATCGCTTATTCGCTTGCGCCGATGGCGCTGGTGGCGCGGTATACCCGGCTCTCGCTCATCGAGACAATGCGTTCCGACTATGTACGCACGGGACGCGCCAAGGGATTGAGCGAAAGCCGCATCATGACCGGGCATATTGCCCGCAACGCCGCCATTCCCTGGGTCACGGTGCTGCTCCCGGAGATCCCCAACATCCTGACCGGCTCGATCTTCATCGAAGCGATCTTCAATATTCCCGGGCTCGGTTCCTACTTCGTCACCAGCACGATCAGTCGTGACTATCCGATGATCCTGGCGCTCACGCTCTTGATCGCCGCCATCTGGGGAGTCACGTTTCTCATCACCGATGTGCTCTACACCGTGTTGGACCCGAGGGTCCGGCTGATGGGAGGGCGTGCCGGATGATGGACCCCATCGAGTTGTCTGGCTCTATCCAGCAGCCACTCCTCCTCGACGAGAGCACGAGCCGGAACAATCGCAAATACCGCACGAATCTCCAATTGGCGGTCGATCGATTCCGGCGGCAGAAGTTGGGGATGGTCGGGTTGATCATTGTGCTCTGCTTGCTCTTTGTGGCTATCTTCGCGCCCTGGATTGCGCCGACCCATTACACCAAGGCCAATCTGATGGCCGTCAATATTTTCCCGAGCCAGGACTATCCGATGGGCACCGATCAGATCGGGCACAACTACCTGAGCCGGGTGATCTATGGAATTCGCACATCGTATATGGTGGGTTTTCTGGCGGTCATCGTCGCTTGCGTGATCGGGGTTCCGCTGGGGATCGCGGCTGGATTACGCGGTGGGAAAACCGATTTTGTGGTGATGCGCATTATCGAGATCATGACCGCATTCCCCGGGTTGCTCTTTGCCATCTTTCTGCTGTCGGTCGTCAACAGTGGCGTGACCGACTTCCTTTTTAGCAATCAAGTGCTCAACGTGGTTTTCGTCATTGGGATCACCACCTGGGTGGGCATCTGCCGGCTGACGCGGGCGCAAATGCTGACCTTGCGAGAACGAGATTTCGTCGAAGCGTCAGAAGCATTGGGGGCGACCAAGTTTCATATTGCCGTGCGGCATTTGCTACCGAACGCAATTCCGCCGCTGATCATCGCCATCACGCTACTCATGCCAACGGCAATTTTTGCCGAAGCCGGGTTGAGCTTTCTGGGCCTGGGAATCAACGAGCCGGTGCCGAGTCTGGGGAAGATGGTGGCCGACAGCCGACAGTACATTCAACTCTACTGGTACCTGGGACTTTTCCCGACGTTGGCCATTGCGCTGACCGTCATCGGATTTGCGTTCCTTGGCGATGGGTTGCGAGATGCGCTCGACCCGCGCCAGAATTAACCGCCTTGCGAAAATTTGCCGGTTCGGTTGCTGGACGTTCCAGTTGTTCCCGGCGCAAAGGAGCAAACATGACTGACAACGATGGTCAGAACGCGATCAGGCCCGAGATGATTTTCCACAACCCGGTTACCCGGCGCAGTGCCATCGGGGGTTCGATGGCCGCCGGTCTCGGGATCTTCGGTGGCGCGATGTTGAGTGGCGGCACCCTGGCCGCACCGACCGGAGCTGGCCGCGTGGCCAGAACTGGGGCGCAAGCGGCTGAGGCGACCCCAGCGGCGCAGCAGGTGCTGACAATGGTGTCCGACACCACCTTCGCCAAAGTGATCGATTTCTACGTCTACGTCTATCAGCGAGCTGGGGTCGCAGACCTTTCCAGCGAATCGCTGGTGCGGGTGGACAAGGAATTTGCGATCCAACCAGCCGCTGCGGAGTCGTGGGAAAGCTCGGAAGATGGTATGACCTGGACATTCAAGATCCGGGAAGGGCTGATGTGGAGCGACGGCAACCCGGTCACTGCAAACGACTGGGTGGCGACCTTCCAGAGCGCCGCAAACCCGGAATCCGCCTGGGATTTCACCTGGTACTTCCAGGGCGTGCTGAAGAACTGGACCGAGGCAACGGCGGGCGAGGCGCCGGTCGAAGAGATCGGCGTGCACCTGGGCGCAAACGAGTACGAGCTCGTGTTCGAGACGATGGCTCCAGCGCCCTATCTCCCAGCCATGCTGCTCTACTCCTTGCCGCTGTCGGCAGCCGGACTGGCGGCAAACGGATTGTTCTACAACACCGATCCGGCGACTGCGATCTCGTCCGGACCGTACATCCTTTCCGAGTGGCTGCCGGATCAGCAGATCACCTTCGTGCGCAACGAGGCCTACACCGGCACGCTGCCCGCGCTGGTCGATGAGGTTCGCTGCAAGCTGGCCTCGCCGGATAACTTCTTCGCGATGTACCAGGCGGATGAAATCGACTTCATGGGTAACCCGGCCCCGGCCGCGACGACCATCATGATGAGCGATGAGACAACCGCCGCTGAGGTCTACTCCGGTGTGGGTGACTTCGCCACCTACTACGTCTTCTTCGATGTCACGTCGGAACCGTGGACCGACCTCAAGGTTCGCCAGGCGTGGAGCCATGCCATCGACCGGGATGCTCTGAAGACGAGCATCCTGGGCCCGGCGGGCGTGCCTGCCTATTCATGGCTGGCACCCGGTTTTCCAGCAAACAACACCGCAGGTCTGAAAGACATCCAGGCCTACGATCCGGAGCTGGCGAAGTCCCTGCTGGCCGAGGCGGGCTATGCCGACGGCAAGGACTTCCCCAAGCAGCAGTTGATGCTGCGCGCGCCAAGTCCGCTCGAGGAGACGGTAGGTCAGGCGGTTGCCGCAATGATCAAAGACAACCTGAACATCGATGTCGAGGTCGTCAGCCAGGATCAGCAGGGCTACATGGCCGCGCTGACCGCCAAGCCGACCCAGATTTCGCTTGGATTCCTCCGGTATGGGATGGACTTCTTCGATCCGTTCAACATGCTGAGTGTCTGGCTTTCGGGTGGACGTCACTCGTGGTCGAACGAGGAGTACGATACGGCAGTTCGCACCGCGGCTGAATTCCTGGGTGACCCGGATGAACGTCTCGAGATGTTCAAGGACGCTGAGCGGATCCTGGTCGAAGATGTAGCAGGCGCTTTCGTCTTCCATCTGAACGAGGTGCAATTCGTCAAGCCTTGGCTGGCTGGCGAGTTCATCGCCCCGGACTCGAACGGGATCACCGCCATGCACTGGCCGTCCTTCACGACCATGAGCACGGTTCCGGCTGAGCTGTTCATTGCTGAAGGTGCTCCGGAGCGATAGTTCCGGAACTTTTCAAACGTTCGCGTAGCAGAGGGTGCGAGCAATCGCGCCCTCTGCGTTCTTTTCCGAGGTATGGGGGAATTTGGGATGCACATCGAGAAGAAGCTCGAAGCGATGGGGCTGGTGCTGCCCCCGGTGGTGAAGACGGCTCCGGGGAGCTCGCCGCCGCATTATCTTCGCGTGCGTAACGGTATCGCCTATCTTTCTGGTCAGGGTGCCCGCAAAGCCGACGGCACCAGCGCGGGGCCGTTTGGGAAGGTGCCCTCTGAGGTATCGATCGAGGAAGCGCGGGAATCGGCGAAGGGGTGCGCGCTCGCCCTGTTGGGAACGTTGCAGCGTGAGATCGGCGATCTGGACCGCGTTTCGGCCTGGCTATCGGTGACCGCAATGGTCAACGCCGATCCCAGGATTCGGACAGACGAGCGCCGTCACGAATGGCTTCTCCGAGTTCATTCTCGAGCTCTTCGGGGAGGAGGTCGGTCACCACGCCCGCGTTTCGCCGGGGATGGCGGCGCTGCCGGGCAACGCTTGCGTGGTTATCGGCGCGACCGTCGAGATCGACGGATAGCGTCATCCCGCGGCGCGCTCCGCTCTGTCTCCGGGCCGGAAGCAACGTCGAAATCCCGTCAAAGAATCGACGCGCAGCGCCGGGAGCCGAAACAGTCGCGGTCTCGGGCTGTTTTCGGCCTGCCGCGTGCCGCGCGCTGCCTGCTATCCTCCGCGCATGACGATCAAGGGGAGGATGCAATTTGGCTGGTGAAGTTTTTCCGGATGGGTTCGTGTGGGGCGCGGCGACCGCGTCGTATCAGATCGAAGGCGCGGTGCGCGAGGACGGACGAGGGGCGTCGATTTGGGATGATTTCTCGCATACCCCGGGCAAGGTGGTCAATGGCGACACCGGCGATATCGCCTGCGATCACTATCATCGCTGGCGGGACGATATTGGCCTCATGCGCGATATCGCCTTGCCGAACTACCGGCTCTCGCTTGCCTGGCCGCGGATTCTGCCGGAAGGCACCGGGCGGATCGAATCCAAAGGGCTCGATTTCTACGATCGGCTGATCGAAGGGCTGCTGGAGAGCGGGATCGAACCCTGGTTGACGTTGCACCATTGGGATCTTCCCTCGGCGCTTTACGATCAGGGGGGCTGGGTGAGCCGCGATACGACAGCTGCCTTCGCGGAGTTCACCGATATCGTGACACGCCGGTATGGCGACCGGGTGAAGCACTGGATCACGCTCAACGAGCCGTGGTGCAGCGCATTCCTGGGATACGTGACCGGAATCCATGCGCCGGGACATCGCAATCTTCAGGAAGGGTTGCAGGTGATGCACCACCTGCTGCTGGCGCATGGACTGGCGATGCCGGTGATCCGCGCCAATGTGCCGGATGCCCAGGCGGGGATCTGTCTCAATCCGGCACCGATGTATCCCTATGGCGACAGCCAGGAAGACCTGGACGCTGCTCACCGTGAGGATGGTCTGCGCAACCGGGTCTGGTTCGATCCGCTGGCGGGACGTGGATATCCAGAAGACATGGTCGATCTTTTCCGGCCCATCTGGCCGGAGATCGGGCAGAACGACATGACGATCATTGCCGCGCCGACCGACTTCATGGGAGTCAATTTCTATAACCCCAGCTATATCGAAGCCAGCAACGAGCCACCCCTCTACTCCCGCGGGGTGAAGCCGGCGAATCTGCCGCGTACCGATATGGATTGGATCATCGAGCCGTCCGGACTGACCGATATCGTGACCCGGATCAACACGGACTACGCCGATGTCTGGAAGAAGCAGTACATCTTCGAAAACGGCGCTGCCTACGATGATCGGCTGGAACATGGCGCGGTCGACGACCGCAAGCGTGCCCGCTACATCCACGATCATCTGGTGGCATTGCACAAGGCGATCGACAACGGCGTGCCGGTTGACGGCTATTTCGTCTGGTCGCTGATGGATAATTTCGAATGGGCCGAGGGGTACAGTCGACGTTTCGGCATTATTTATGTCGACTACCGTACGCAGGAGCGAACGATCAAACGCTCAGGTAAATGGTACGCCGAGGTTGTTTCGGGGAATGAGCTGGTTTCGCCGGACTGAGAAACGACCGGGTGATCGATTCGATGCAGACCGCCCTGGGCTGAAGCCGCAGGGCTACACAACCGAAGTCCCGCTGGGACTGCGGGCGGATGGTGCGCTTCGGTTTCCCGAATCAGGTCATGGGGACGAGCGGTTCCTCTGCTTCGGTCGGGATGACGGCTGGGCCAGTATCCCGACCGAAGGGATTTCAGGTGTCTCGCGCCGTTGCTGCAGCGCGATGCGGATTCCATCGAACGACTGCCAGCCTGCGATTTACTCAAGCTCGATCAGGTCGGCTGCGATCAGCGGTTGGCAGATTTCTTCTTCGAGCTGATTGACGAAGCATTGAAGGCCGTAATTCGTCCCGTAGACGGTGAGCTGGTCACCGATAGCCAGTGTGCTGGCGTCGCCGTTGTAGCCGACGAAGATGACCTCCACCTCGTTGGTGTCGTCGATGGGAACCGCAACCTGGAAGAGCGATGACACGCCGAGTGATTCGTCCTGGCCGAGGCGGAACTGGGTGCCGAATTCGGCGATTTGCAGGGTCTTGATTTCTCCGGCGAAAGAGAGGGCGTCGCCACGAGGAATGTCGCCATTCATCAGCGCCGTCGGGTCTTCGAGCGGCGGATATTGTTCGCCGAGGGTTGGGGTGGCTTCCGGGACAGCGGCGGCTTCCGTCGGAACCACGAGGCCGGGATCGAGCTCTGCGCCATTCGCACCGGGAACGATCAGGATCTCGAAGTACTCGTCGAAGAGGGGATCCACGGCAACTGAGTAGTCGCCGAGACCGCCGCTGGCGTCGAGTGCTGCGAGCGTATCGGCGTCGAAGACGGTCATCAATGCGACGCTGTGGCAGGGGTAGACCTCAGCCCCCAGGTCGGATTCGACGGTAGTCGGTTGGCATTCGCCGTCGGCCGGGGCAACGGTTGCGGCCAGGGCGAGCACGTCGTCCGGGGTAGCGAGTATTTCCGGACGAAAGGGATAGACCAGCGCGAGCCGGGTGACCACCTCTTCGGTGTCGTGGTAGACGACCAGGATGGTGCTCAGGCCGTTCAGATCGAGCGCGTCGTAGCGAATGAAGCCATCTTCGGTGGAGTCGGCCGGACCGAACCGTTCGATGACGCTGGTCAGGGTGCCACCAAGCCGGCCTGTCACCGGGTCGGACGCCGCGGGCGTGGCGGCGGGCGGGGTGGCATCGTCCTGCGCGGAGACCCCGGGTGCAAGCTGGACTGCCAGCATGGTCGCCACGATTGCAAGCAGTACGCCGATTCGCACGAATCGCATCAACATCTCTCCATTTCAGGAACTCGCGCCGTGAGGCATAGCTGCAGGCGGATTACGCTCGATTTGGGGGCGGGACCGCAATTGTGCCGCATGGGTGCTGCTTCGCGCGACTCTGCATCTCACCGGGGCGGCTGGTGGCGTCACATCCAGGGCAACTTTCCAGATAGGCAGCATTGCCGATGGAGCCTCGGAGGTACTGAGGCAAGCTGGATACATGGCCAGTTGTTCTTGCTGGTGAGCGGAAATATGCGATAGGGAGTACGACGATGGTGCTGATAAGCAGAATGCAACTGGATGAGGGGATGCGGCAGGAGATGCTGCGGCGTGAAGCGCGACAGGCTCGGTTGGCGGAGGAGGCCGCCGGAGGTACGGTCAAGGCGGCAGGTTCGCCGAGGGTGCAATCGCAGTTCTTTGTTCAGCGGTTCAGGCAGGTCATCGGGAGGCTGAAATTAGAGAGTGCGTGACGTAATCGTTCGCATAATTGAATAGTTTGTAGATACATTCACAATGTTGACACCCTCTATAGCGGATGCTATCCATAGATATGAGCAGTGCTCCACCCACGGTCGACGGGTAACTGGTCCATATGGAATGGATCTGTGTCGGAAGATCGGATGAACGCAGCACAGTTCAAGGAGGTAGCCAATGCGATGCAATCGCGTAATGTGGGGAGTTTGGCAGGTTGACAGGACAGCCCCGAATGAGTGTCCGGGGCAGTTGCGACCAGTCGGCTGACGTAGGAACCACAATCGGCGCCAAAGTCGAGCTTGCTCGGATTGCGTAACCCATGACGGGAAAAGCGTCTCTTGCAAGGCCGACCTACCAGAAGACACTATTAATCAAAATGGGGCTGCGCTTTATGCGCAGCCCCATTTTCATGTCCGGATCCAGGGTTCGATGCGAATCGTCTTGTGGCCTGCAGGTACAAGGGCGCGCAAGCGCGAGACTACATTCGTCTCCGACGAGCGGGCAGAGCTCTCCGCAACGACGACCGGCGGGGCCTTTAGCGCAAGAAGGCGCAGATAAGGCTGAGCAGCATCATGAAAGCGATAACGATCACCAGCCAGATGAGTCCGCGGCGGAGGTCGAACGTCGGATCGGATGTGGATTCTGGGATGGCGTCGTGGTTGGTTTCGGGTTTTTTACGAAGTCGATTCATGCGGGGCTGAGCTCTCGGATTGTTCCGTCGGGGTCGCAGATAAGCGCGGAGGCTGCCAGATCGAGGAAGAGCCCGTGCTCGACCACGCCGGTGATGCATTTGAGCGCGTCACCGAGCGCTTTCGGGTCCGCGATCGGGCCGGTGGCGCAATCGAGAATGAAGTGCATACCGTCGGTAACGATGGGAACACCGTCGCTGGCGACCCGTAAGGGAGCGGCAAACCCGAGGGCTTCTACCCGGGCGCGTGTGGTTTCCCATCCGAACGGCATGATCTCGACGGGCAGCGCGATGCGCGTGCCGAGCTGATCGACCAGCTTTTCAGAAGACGCCACGATGATCCAGCGGTTGCAGGCTTCGGCGACGAGCTTTTCGAAAAGGAGCGCACCGCCCCGGCCCTTGGTGAGTGAGAGATTGGGGGCGATTTCATCGGCACCGTCGACACCGAGGTCGACGACCTGGCTATCGGAGAGTGTGGTCAACGGGATGCCGACCCCTCGCGCGACGTGCTCGCTGCGCCGGGAGGACGGAATGCCCTGCACGTTCAAACCTGCCTGCACACGCTCGCCGAGCGCGCGGACGAAAGCTTCCGCGGTGGAACCGGAGCCGAGTCCGACCACCATGCCATCCTCGACAAGGGCCGCGGCGGCTTCTGCCAGGGCTATCAGCCGGGTTTCGTCATTCACGGAACGGACCTCCCGAGAGTTGCGATGCCGCGCCCTGATCGATCAGCCAACGGAGCGTCCCGTGGGTGGGGCGAATGAGCTGGGAGGGGAGCCGATCGGTTTCGATCGGACCTTCCAGCACTTCCTGCAGCCGTTCGGCCTTGCCACTACCGGTGACCAGGAAGACGACATCGCGCGCGCCATTGATGAGCGTGGTAGTGAAGGTGATGCGGGTGGTGTCGAGCTTTTCCACGAAGTTCGAAGCCACATGGCGGTCGCGGATGGCGAGACCGGGGCTAAACGGGAAGAGCGAGGCGGTATGGCCATCGTCCCCCATGCCGAGAAAGATGAGATCGAAGGCAGGGACGCCATCGACCGGTTCCACGATTTCCTCGATCAGGGCCTGATACACCGCGGCACCCTGGACTTCGTCGAACTCTGGATTAAAGAGCGGATGGATATTCTCGACGGGAAGAGGAACCTTGGTCAGGAACGTGCGCAGCGCGACGCCGGCATTACTTTCGTCGCTTTCCAGGGGCACCCATCGCTCGTCGCCCCAGAAGATGTCCGCCTGTTTCCAGGCTTCCCGCGAGGGGAGATCGGAATGCGCCAGCAGCTCACCCATGCGCTTCGGCGTGCTTCCGCCGGAAAGCGCGATATTGGCCTTGTTCCGATTGGCGTATGAGGTCAACAGAGAGGTGGCGAAGGTTTGCACCGCCAGATTGGCGACACCTTCGGCATTGGCGGCCACCGTGACGACGCCGCGTTCACCATAATCAAGTATCGGCAGATCATCGTAAGACATTTCAGGAATCCATTCCGGCGGGCCAGAGGAGCGTCGCGAAATCGAGTGCCGCAGTATACGTCGGGTCCTCGTGCAGGCGGCGCAGCTCCTGACTCATAAGCGCGCGATCATCAGGGCAACGGCTGTGGACGATGCGGGTCACGGCAGGGGCATCGCGATGACTGCTGGTGGTCGTTATTTCCTCGTCGGAGGAACGTCGGACATCGAACGTTCCCAGCGAACTGCCACCGGCGACCAGCCGAATCTCCTGAAGGCAGCCGCAGCCATTGTCATTCTCCCCTTCGACCAGGGTAAGCACGATCTCACGGCTCTTGCCTTTTTCGCCAGCGCGCAGAGTGGAGCGCCAACCGTCTCGGAAACTCACCATTTCGCCGGGGGCGCGCCAGCCGAGCCGGGTGGCTAGCCACCCGGCGATCAGGAGCGCCGCGCTGCGGCCGCAGCGGCCTTCGGCGGAGATGGGAGCGTAGGTGATCTCAACTTCTTCGATCGTTTCGAGCGATTCGAGTGCAGCTGGCTGGTCGAAAAATTGCGCCACCAGTTGCCGCCAGACAAGGAGGCGTGACCAGGCGATGTCGTTGATGTCACTCACGTCCTGACGGGTGGCATTGTCGGCCAGCACCGCGAACGAGGCGCCTGTATCGGGTGTCCAGACGGTGTCGACCACCACGATGTCGACCAGCTCGAAGAGGCTGGTGACCAGCAGGTTGCCCGCGATCGGGCCAAATGGGACGTAGAGCACATCAGGGAGATCGGGGATCAGGAGCGGGGACGAAAGACTTGCCAGCGATTGATCGTTTCCTGGGGGCGCCATGATCGCGATGGTTTCGAGTCGGACCGGAGCGACACCGCGGGTATGTTCTCGCTCTTCGACCTTGACGCGGACCGAAAAGGTTGTCGCATCGGCTGGACGGCCATTGCGAACGAGCATGAGGATACGAGAAGGCGAATAGTCGGAAAGTTGCGAGAGGCTATCTTCGGCGCGTTGGGCGTCTTCCTTGCTATCGACCGAGACGATGACATTGACGGTCGAGGTACGCATGTAGACCTGCTCGGTCGAGTCGGCTTCCATCACGCTGGGGTCGGGGAACTCGGCTTCCCACCGGTTCCATTGCTCGGCGAGGGCGGAGCGGATACGGCCGACTTCGATTTCTTTCGATTCCCAGGTGCGCTCGATCGGTTTGGACAGGGTATCGGTCATAGCAGTGCCCCTCCGTCGTGGCTGGACCTGTGCCCGCTAGCAGCCGAGAACCGCCATTGCCGTGTCCACAGCCAAGCCGCAGAGTTGAAGGATGGTTGTGGGGTGGGTCCGTTATCGCGCTGTGCGCGATTGGCGGCCACAGGTGCCGTCACTACGGCGTCGATGGTTGCATGGTTGCGGGACTGGAGTGTCATGGTCGGCGCCAGGAGCGGCCGTCGCGCTCGATAAGCAGGTCGGCTTTGTCCGGGCCCCAGGTGCCGGCTTCGTAAAGGGGCAAGTGGGTCAGCTCTTCTTCCACCCAGGCTTGCTCGATCGGGTCGATCAGGTTCCAGGCGGTTTCCACTTCGTCGCGGCGGGCGAAGAGGGTTTGGTCGCCGTTCATCGCATCGACGATCAGGCGTTCATAGGCGTCCGCGCCAGCACCGCCGAAGGCCGCGCCGTAGGCGAAGTCCATCCGCACGGTGCGGAGCTGCATGGTGGTGCCGGGAATTTTGGCGACAAAGCGAAGACTGATGCCCTCGTCGGGCTGGATGCGAATCGTCAGGAGGTTGGGCTCGACGTCGCGGGTGCCGGCAGCATGGAACATCAGGTGAGGCACTTTTTTGAACTGAATAGCGATCTCGGACACCCGGCGCGGAAGGCGTTTGCCGGTGCGCAGGTAGAAGGGCACATCGGCCCAGCGCCAGTTATCGATCTGCAGCTTGAGCGCGACGAAGGTTTCGGTGGTCGAGCTGGGGCTGATGAGCTGTTCCTGCCGGAAGCCGGGAACGCCCAATCCTTCGACATAGCCGGCGGCGTATTGCCCACGAGCGGTCATGCTCTTCACGGCGTCGCCACTGGGCGGAATGACCGAGCGGAGCACCTTCACCTTTTCGTCGCGAACCGCGTTGCCCCGGAAGACCGCGGGCGGCTCCATGGCGACGATCGCCAGCAGTTGCAACATGTGGCTCTGCACCATGTCGCGTAGCGCGCCGGCTTCTTCGTAATACGCGGCGCGATCCTCGACGCCGAGTGATTCGGCCACGGTGATTTGCATGTGATCGATGTAGTGACGGTTCCAGACCGGCTCGAAAAGCACGTTGGCAAAGCGGAAGGCGAGCGCGTTCTGGACGGTTTCTTTCCCGAGGTAGTGGTCGATGCGATAGACCTGACCTTCGGAGACGACCTCGCTGATGGCGTGGTTGAGCTCGCGGGCGGAGTTGATATCGTGCCCGATCGGCTTCTCGACCACGATTCGTGACCATCCGGTGCGCGGCGCGCTATAGAAGTCCTGGCGGTCGACGAGCTCGTGCGACCCCAGGCTGCGGATGATGGTGATGTAGAAGCTGGGCGGAGTCGCGAGATAGAAGAGACGGTTGCCTTCGGTACGGCGTTCATGACTCAGCTCGGCGAGCCGGGTCTTGAGCCGATCGTACATCTCCTGTTCGTCGAAATTGCCGCCGACGTAGAAGAGTCCCTTGGCGAACGAGTTCCAGCGCTCGTCGGTGACGGGCAAGTGCGCGTGCTTTTCGACTGCAATGCGCATCTCGGCGCGGAATTGTTCGTCGGTCCACGGCCGGCGCGAGACGCCGACGATGGCGAAGCCTTCCGCCAGCCGGGAGTTCATCGCCAGATCGTACAGCGCTGGCATGAGCTTGCGGGAGGTGAGATCGCCCGAGACGCCGAAGATAATCATGGCGCAGGGGTTGGCGGTTACCGCCTGGAACATCCCTTCCCGTAAGGGATTGGCGTTTATTTCCTCGGCACCGTGCAGGGCGCCATCGAGAATTTCGTGATCGACATCGATCTGGGCCTCAACGGCGAGAGCTCGAGCTTTGGCGGAGGATGACATTTCGCTCATGCGAAGCTCCCTCGTTGTGTGGAGTTATCCAATCGTTTCGGTCGCCCCGGTGGTCCAGTTGGTGTGGAAGACACCAGGCTTGTCGAGCCGACGGTAGGTGTGTGCGCCGAAGTTGTCGCGCAGTCCCTGGATCAGGTTGGCCGGCAGCTTTTCGGTGCGGTATGTATCGACATAGTTCAGCGAGGCGGAATAGGCCGGAACCGGGATGCCGTTACGCACGGCGGTTTCTATTGCGATACGGGCTGACGGACCACTCTCGTTAATGTCTTTGGTGATGTGCGGCGCGAGCAGCAGATTGACCAGCGCCGGGTCGTTTCTGAAGGCGGCGCGGATCGGATCGAGCAGCTCGGCGCGGATGATGCAGCCGGCCATCCAGATACGGGCGATTTCGGCCAGGTGCAGATCCCAGTTGTAGGTGGCCGATGCTGCCTGGAGCAGCGCCATTCCCTGCGCATACGACGAGATCTTGGCGAAGTAGAGGGCGTTTTCCAGATGATCGATCAGCGCAGCGCGTTCGGATTCGTCGGTGATTGGCTCGATGGTTGGGCCGGTCAGCTTCAGACTGGCGGCGACGCGTTCTTCCTTGCGGGAGGACATCGAGCGGGCGAGGACGGCGGCATCGATGGTCGGAATCGGGGTGGCGAGGTCGAGCGCGTTCTGGCTCGTCCACCGGCCGGTGCCTTTTTGCTCGGCGGTGTCGAGAATCTGGTCGACGAGCGCGACGCCGCTGTCCGCATCGGTAACCGCGAGCACCTGCCCGGTGATTTCGACCAGGAACGATTCCAGCTTGCCAGTGTTCCAGCGATCGAAGACCTTGCCGATCTCGGCGGCGCTCATGCCGAGCGCACGGCGCATGATGTCGTAGGTCTCGGCGATGAGTTGCATGTCGCCATATTCGATGCCGTTGTGAACCATCTTGACGTAGTGGCCAGCACCGCCGGGTCCGATGTAGGTGACACAGGGACCGGCTTTTGATTTGGCGGAGATATCGACCAGCATCGGCTCCAGAATCGAATACGCCTCCTTCGAGCCACCCGGCATGAGGGAGGGACCCCAGAGAGCGCCTTCTTCGCCGCCGGAGATGCCCATCCCGATGAACCGGAACTTGCCTTCCCATTCGAGCGCGCGGCGCTCGGTGTCGGTGAAGAGCGAGTTGCCCCCGTCGATGACGATGTCATCCGGATCGACGTATTCCGCAAGCTCGGCGAGTACGGCATCGACCGGCGCGCCGGCTTTTACCATGATGATGATGCGGCGCGGTTTCTCGAGCGATTCGACGAACCCGGCGATCGATTCGGATCCCTGGATATTCAGCCCGACGGCACGGTCGACCAGGAAATCCTGGGTGCGGGACCAGGTGCGGTTGTAAACAGCAATGGGATAGCCGTTGCGCTCGATGTTGAGCGCGAGGTTCTCGCCCATGACTGCCAATCCGATGACACCTGTGTGCCGGTTTGCCCCGCTGGTCAATGTGGTCGTCTCCGTGGCTAGTGGTGATCGATGTCAGGTGGCACGGGATTCGTGCGCACAGACCATGATTGTAGTGCTTTGACGGATTGACCCGCGCGAAGATTGGGTTTTTGTTGGGTTACAAGGGTTGGTTTGCTCAGCACGCCGCGGGTAGCACGCAGCGATGATCGGTGCAGGGGGACCGAGACGTCCTGCACTACTCTGGGCTGGTTCAGACTCGTCGATCAAGCCGGCGGCGAGATATTTATTGATGGTGATTGCGCTGCCCATGACGGCGATGTCGTTGTCTCCCGGGAGCTCGCGTTATTTTCGCTGCTGCGCTAGGACGAAGCCGGTGGTGCGACGATGACCGTGCCGCTGATGGAATCGATGCAATACCTCGTACGGTATGCTGAGGAAGAACAAGGAAAAACGATGGTCGATCTTATTTCTGACAACCTGGATGCTGTTGCAGATCTGTGCCGCAAATACGGTGTGCGGAAGCTCGAGGTGTTTGGTTCCGCCGCAACTGGTGAGTTCGATCCGGAAACGAGCGACATCGATCTGATCTACGAGTTTTCCGACACCTCACCTGGTTTGGTGAAGCGATTTCTTGCGTTCGCCGATGACCTGGAAGCCGTCTTCGGACGACGCGTCGATCTCATTGCGAACGGTCCCCTTGAGAACCCCTACTTCCGCTATGCGGTGAACAAGAGCAGGATCACGATTTATGAACTTGCGGATGGCGAAGCGGCTGCATGACGGACTGGTAGCAGCGCGGTACATCATTGAATTCGTTTCAGGTCGGAGGTTCGAAGAGTACCAAGTCGATGTCTACTTCCGGTCTGCTGTCGAGCGGCAGTTCGAGATTCTGTCAGAAGCATTAAAGGTCGCGTTAGCAGAGGACCCGGCGCTCAGCGAATCAATTCCTGAGATTTCTCAAATCGTGGGCATGCGAAATCGCATAGCGCACAGTTACGATGTGCTCGATGACACCATAGTTTGGCAAGCAGCAACTGAGCAGATTCCTGGTCTTGCTCATCGTTTGGAAAGTCTTCTCGATGAATATCGAGACCCAGCGATGCTCGAGTAAGAAATTCAACTGTTTCCACAAGATTACTGGCCAAATGACATGCCCCTGCACGTCGACTTGCGTGCAGGGGCTTTTGGGTAATGTGTGTATGCGGATTAGTCTGCGGCGGAGGCCAAGGAGGCGCGTTTGCCTTCGACGCCTTCGAGGAGGGTCTCGAAGGATTTGATGAAGGAGTCGATCCCGTCGGTTTCGAGCTGGGCGGTGACGGCGTCGATGGAGATGCCGGCGGCCTCGAGGTTGCGGATGTCGTTGGCTGCCTGGTCGAGGTCGGAGTCGACGGTACGCTTGACGGTGCCGTGATCCATGAATGCCTGGATGGTTTTGCTCGGCATGGTGTTGATCGTGGACGGGCCGATCAGGGTGTCGACATAGAGGGTGTCCGAGTAGTCCGGGTTCTTGGTGCCGGTGCTGGCCCAGAGCGGTCGCTGCGGGCGGGCCCCGGCGGCCTTGAGGGCGTCCCAGCGCGGTCCGCTGAAGATCTCTTGGAACTTGGCATAGGCGAGTTTGGCATTGGCGACGGCGGCCTTGCCGCGCAGCTCTTCGAGCGCTTTCTTGTCGCGCGGGTCTTCGACCTCGGAGATCTTTTCGTTGAGCAGGCGGTCGACCATGGTGTCGACGCGGCTGACGAAAAAGGATGCAACGGAGGCGATGCGGTCGATTGGCTTCCCTTCGGAGAGGCGCTGCTCGAGCGCATCGAGGTAGGCGTACGCGACGCGCTCGTAGGCCTCGATCGAGAAGAGCAGGGTGATATTGATGTTGATCCCCTCGGCCAACGTGTCACGGACGATTGGAGCGCCTTCGATCGTGCCCGGGATTTTGACCATGAGGTTCGGGCGGTCGATGGATTTCCAAAGCCGGCGAGTAGCCTCGCGGGTGCCTTCGGGGTCGCGGGCGAGACCGGGGAGGACTTCGATGGAGACAAATCCGTCCGCGCCATCACTGAGATCGTAGATCGGGCGGAAGACATCGCAGGCATTGCGGATGTCCTCGACAGCGAGCGCTTCGAAGATATCCTCGGTGGAGACGTCTTCCTTCGAAAGCTCGGCAATCTGGGCATCGTAGTCGTTGCCGGCAGCGATGGCCTTTTCGAAAATCGTCGGGTTCGAGGTGACGCCCCGGATGCCGACGTCTTCGATCATGGCGGCCAGGCTTCCGCTGGTGAGCATGGCGCGGGAAATGTCGTCTTGCCAGATGCTCTGGCCTTGTTCGAGGAGTTGGGAAACGCGTGCGTTCATTGGTGGGTTCCTCCTTTGGTGGGCGGGCCCCAGTGTGTCCGCCCTACGGTTGTTTGTTCGTGACGAGAGGGCACGGAGGCCCTGCGCTACGACTGCAATGGGACGCGATGGTCCTATTGCGGTCGTGGTTATTACGAATGTCCTTTGCTGCCGGCGAAGCCCGAGCCGACGGTGTCCTGCTGGAAGTCGGCATCGAGCGCGTCGGCTTCCTTGCCTTTGTCGAGCAGGCGCAGCGCTTCCGCGGCGACATGCTCCTTGGTGAATCCGAAATGGGCGAGCACTTTGTTCCCCGGTCCGGAGGCTCCAAAGGTATCGATGCCGACGCTGCGGCCATTGGGTCCAGTGTAGCGCTGCCAACCGCTGGTGACGCCGGCTTCGACGGAAAGCCGCGGGGTCGGCCAGGGGCCCATGACGCTATCGCGGTATGACTCGGTCTGGCGATCGAACATTTCCCAGCTTGGAAGGCTGACGACGCGCGCGGCGACCTCGTATTCCTTCAGCAGGTCAGCAGCTTCCAATGAAAGCGCGACCTCCGATCCGGTGGCGAGGAGCACGATATCCGGATTCGACTTGGTGTCGCGGAGCACGTAGCCTCCCTGGGCGAGGGAGCCGTGCGCATTGGCGCGGTCGAGGATCGGCAGGTCCTGACGGGAGAGGACGAGCACGGTCGGACCGTCTGCGGTCAATGCGGTCTGCCAGGCTTCGCGGGTTTCGTTTGCGTCCGCTGGGCGGATGACGTTCAAGCCCGGAATGAGGCGCAGCGACATGACTTGCTCCACCGGCTCGTGGGTGGGACCGTCCTCGCCGACCGCGATGCTGTCGTGGGTGAAGACGAAGATCGACTTGTACCCGGAAAGGGCGGCCAGGCGAATCGGGGCGCGCATATAGTCCGAGAAGACGAGGAAGGTGGCGCTGAACGGGACAACGCCTCCGTGGGCTGCCATACCGTTAACCGCGCTGCCCATGGCATGCTCGCGGATACCCCAGTGGATATTGCGGCCAGCGTAGCTCCATGGTCCGCCGAGCTCTCCCTGGATCTCCTCGCTGCCTTCCGGCACAGGCGGCTGGAAATCGCCTCCTCCCTTCATGCCGGTGTTCGTGGAGGGGTTGAGGTCGGCAGAGCCACCGATGAAGGTCGGGACCTTGGGGAAGAAGGCCTGGATGACGGCTTCTGATGCCTTGCGGGTGGCGATGGCCTTGTCGCCGACATTCCAGGCTGGGAGCTCGGCGTCCCAGTTCTCGGCAAGCTCGCCGGCAAGCGCACCCTTCAGCTCCGCGCCGAGGTCCGGATTGGCCGCGACATAGGCAGCGAGAGTGGAATCCCATTGCTTCTCAGCCTGTGCCCCGGATTGCACCGCTTCGCGGAAGACTTCGAGCGCTTCGTCGGGTACGAAGAAGGCGGGTTCTTCCGGCCAGGCGAGGTTCTTCTTGGCGGCAGCAACTTCGTCTGGGCCCAGCGGCGAACCGTGGACGCCAAAGGTGCCTTCCTTTTTAGGAGAGCCAAATCCGATGATCGTCCTGGCAAGGATGAGGGACGGCTTGTCGGTAACGGCGCGAGATTCGTCGAGCGCCTTGCGCACCTGGTCGGTATCCATCCCGTCGATGGAGACCGTGTGCCAGCCAGCGGCTTCGAAGCGAGCCGCGACATCCTCGGTCATCGAGAGATTGGCCGTGCCGGCCAGCGTGATGTCGTTTTGGTCGTAGAGAAAGATGAGCTTCCCGAGACCAAGGTGCCCGGCGATGGAGGCGGCTTCCATGGCGACGCCTTCCATGACGTCACCGTCGGAGACGATGCCGTAGGTGTAATGGTCGATCACGTCATGGCCGGGACGGTTGTAGGTAGCGGCCAGAAACTGCTCGGCAATAGCCATACCAACGGCGTTACCGAACCCCTGCCCCAGCGGACCAGTGGTGACTTCGACACCGGGAGTAAGCCCGTATTCCGGGTGACCCGGGGTGATCGAGCCGAGCTGCCGGAAATCTTTGAGCTGTTCGAGCGGAAGATCGTACCCGGTCAGATAGAGCAGTGAGTAGAGCAGTGCGGAGCCATGTCCAGCCGAAAGGACAAAGCGGTCACGATTGGCCCAGTGCGGGTTTTTCGGATTGTGCCGCAGATACTCGGTCCAGAGAACGTAGGCCATATTGGCGGCGCCCATGGGCAAGCCGGGATGGCCGGAGTTCGCCTTCTGCACGGCGTCGACCGAGAGAAAACGGATGGAATTGATCGCGCGTTCTTCCAGGCTGCGATCGATTGAAATTGCCAAAGTGGGAACCTCCTTATGTTTATGAGGAGGAGGCGGCGAAAAGTGCGATCGTTTCCGAATCACGCCTCCATATGTACCCCTTCATTATGCTATGCCCTTCCAAGCGGGTCCCGATACGGGCGAGAAATCGCCGATAGATGGCGGTTCTACTGCTGTTTGGACAACCCAAATGTATTGTGAGAGGATTTCGCCAACGCTCTTAGAAAAAGCAAGCGTTCTCTCATTGAGGAGGAAATCAGGGGATGGTACAGAATCGGGCCGCGCAGTTGTTTATGGCGGATGTTCTCTCCGGCAAGCTCAACCGTCGCGACGTACTCAAGCGGGGGGCCGCAGTCGGCTTCGGTGGGGCGGCACTCGGCGCATTGGCTGATCTTGGGGCAGCCAACTCGGTCATGGCGGCAACAGAAGGCACGCTTACGCCGACGTTCTATCACTGGATCACCGATCTCCACACGAATATCTCGCAGGTTAACGATGACTTCGCTGAGACCTTCCCGCTCGATGCGCAGATCGCGCCGGTAGAATCGGCCAGTGCCGATGTCTTCATCGCCGAGGCGAAAGAGGGTTTCAGCACCTGGGACTTCTACGTTGGCCAGACGCCGTTCGCTGAAATGGCGGGCATGATCGAAACAGGCACCATCGAGCCGTGGGATCCCTATATCGATCCCACCGTGAAGGCCGATATTTTCCCGGCGGTGCTCGATGAAAGCTCTGTCGATGGGCAGCTTTACGGTTGGCCATTCCTGCTGGACATCATCGTGCAGGCATGGAACGGGCGAATTGTCGAAGAGGCTGGACTCGATCCGAATGTCGCCGCAACCACCTGGGATGAGTTCATCGCCAATGCCCAAAAGGTGAAGGACAGTGGCGTCGTGCCGTTCGGCGCGACCTTCGACCGCGGTGGTTGGCGATCGCTGGCGCCGGTGGCGCACTCGATCAGCCTCGATGTCTACACCGAGGACGGCTTTTTCGACTTCACGAACGACGCCGTCGTCGAGGCGCTTGAGATCCTGAAGCGTATCAAGGAACTGGCCAACCCGGACATTATGACGTCGGGATCTTCTGACGGTGGCCAGAACGGTACTGGCGATGAGGGTGCCTGGGCGAGCGAACAGGTCGCCTATTACGTCAAGTATCAGAACGCTCCACTTCGCTTCGCAGGCAACTGGGAGGACCCGACGCGGGTCATGCTCGCCGGTCTGCCCAAAACCGAGGATGGCGTAGGCGGAACGGTCTTCTGGACCACTGGCGCGGCGCTCCTCAAGTACGGGTTGAACAAGCAGCAGGCCGCTGACTACATGACTGCCCTCACGTTCGACGAGCGTATCTGGCGTGGGTCGATCGAAGGCGTCGATGGCGAGGCGCCGGTTGGACAGGTTCCCATTTACCAGTCGATCTGGGATAAGTGGGACGCGGAGAAGCCAGACTGGGTGGCGCCCTGGGCCTATCTGGTGCGGGACCAGCTCGACCGCAGCGCAGGCATCCATGTGAACAAGTTCGGCTTCACGCAGTTCTTCAGTATCGGCGACCAATACTGGCACCGCTATCTGACCGGCGAGGAGTCCGATCCTCGCAAGGCGCTGCAAGATGCGCGTGACGCGGTCATCGCCGAGGTTGCCAAGACAACCTAGATTTTCGTATCGAATTTCGAACAAAGCGGGCGGGCGGTCAACTGATCGCCCGCCTGTTCTTCGACCGTGAACGGTACGGAGTCGCACGTGGCGCAAGGTTACGAGGTCCCTCATCGTAAGCAGAAGGAAGACTCCGTCTTCGGGAATGTCCCCGCAGCATGGCTCTATATGCTGCCTGCGCTTGTCTTTTTTGTTGGTTGGCAGATCTACCCGATTGGGCGGGTGGCGTGGCTGAGCTTTACCGACTACCACTTCATGCGGAACGCCCCGGCGCAGTTCATCGGACTCCAGAACTATCGGGAAGCGATTCACGATCCGCTGGTACGCAGCGGTTTGCAGCGGGCCGCCGTTTTTACAGCTATTTTCCTGCCGGGAATGATCTTCCTGCCGATGTTTCTGGCCGCGATGGTCGACCGCTATCGCGGCGCCAAGACGTCGATGTTCCTGCGCGTGGTGTTGCTGATTCCCGCCATGATCCCGGGGCCACTTATCTATGTGCTCTGGAGATGGATGTATGACATCTACATTGGGCCGATCAATTATTTTCTGGTCGCTAAATTCGGAATTTTCGATATTCAGAATCAACCGCTCTGGCTCGGAAACGAGCGCCTCGTCTTCTTTTCGATTGCGGTGATGGCGTGGTGGTGGGGGCTGGGATACCACACCATGTTTTATCTGGCCGGAATGGCCACGATTCCCCAGGACTTGTATGACGCCGCCAAGGTCGATGGAGCCGGTGAATGGCGCACATTCAAGGATGTGACCTTCCAACGTCTGCGGCCCATCATCCTGGTGTTAGTTGTGCTGCGCTTTGGGACCGCTATGGCGGCGATCGATGAGTTTCTGATTTTAGGCGGCGGTTCGGGTGATCGCAGCCGGCCCACCTATACGTGGACGGTCTATATGAAGGACCTGGCGTTTACGTTGGGAGACAAACCACAGGGGTATGCCGCGGCCGTTGGTTGGATCGGAACGATCGCCATGCTGGCGGTTGTACTTACGCTCTTTTACCTCTTTCGATCGAAGGACTAAAGGTGAGTTTCGATGGCTGAGGTCAGGTTGCAGGCGCCGTCTGAGGGAGAGCGATATTACGTTCCCCCTGCCCGGCGGAGATATCCGTTGGGAACAATTGCGCGGCACATTATCGTTTGGTCGTGCGTTGCGATCATTCTCTTTCCTATCCTGTGGGTGATGCTGCTTTCCATTAAGTCGCGCAGAGATTCGGCCAAAAACTATATCTGGCCGGAGAAGTTCGATTTCACGCACTACAAGGATGTGCTGAACGCGAACCCCGATCTGGTGCACAACTTGTGGAACAGCGCCTACGTGACCATTAGCACGACCATCATCACCACTGTCTGCGCTGTGCTCGCCGGCTATGCCCTGGTGCATTTGCGCACGCCGGGGCGGCGCATTCTGCTGATCGTCTTTGTGGCATCGATGTTCTTCCCAACCCGCGTCACCGCGTTGATCTCGATCTGGCAGGTGCAACGCAGCCTTGGGCTGTACAACGTGACGTGGGGATTGATCATGCCCTATGTGACGCTCGGACTGGCGCTTTCGATTTTTCTGATGAAAGGGATCTTCGAGTCGGTGCCACGTGAGATCGTCGATGCGGCGCGTATCGACGGAGCGGGCACTATCGAGCTGCTCACGCGGATCATGGTTCCGCTGGTGCGCAATGGCATCGTGGTGGTGATCATCATCAACTTTGTCACCGCCTGGGGCGAGTATCTGCTGGCCTCGACCCTGATCGCGGATCAAAGTGCGCGAACGATGCCGGTGGTGCTGGCAACGGCTGCCGGAGGGATGGGCGCCTGGATCTGGCCTCGGCTGGCGGCAGCGTATGTGATGACGCTCATCCCGGCTCTACTTGCGTTCGCGTTCGCCCAGCGTTGGTATATGCGCGGCTTACAAGAAGGCGCGCTCAAGGTCTGATCGGAAAAAGCGCCAACGCCGGAATAGCCAGGTTTCCCTAGAACTGGGAAAAGGCTGGTGATCCCGATTCCCGGTAATGGCGTAGATAGAGATAACTCCGCTATCGCGTGACTCTTTGCGCTACGGCGTTCGAATCTTTGGCGGAGCCAGCCAACCCTGGATCTCCGTCCGCCTGATGGCAATCGCTATTCGGACGGAGTATCCGACGCAAAGGAGCGTGCCATGGATACCAAAACCTATCTCGATCGCAAAAACAAAATGATTTGTGGGATCGATCCGTCCGCCGTGTCGCCAATGATCGATGAGCTCATGGAGGCCCAGATCAGCGGCGAGATCGACATCGTTGGTCCAGATGAGTTGAGCCGGCTGAAGCATCCGCCGGACGATTGCGGACTTAGCTGCCAGATCAACCGGGTCTTCCTTGGAATGGGGAACGAGCTGGAAGAGTACGAATGGGAGCGGGAGCAGCTCCGGCGCGGTCAGGCGATCGTGGCGGTCCCGGCTTCAGGCGCTGACGTGCAGGAGAAAGTGCGGCAGATCATGGTTGGGCATTGCCAAACCTCGTTGCACTTTTCTGGAGCGTGGACGTCGAAGACGCTGTAATAGCAAGCGAGTGTCGACTGTCTGATCGGGTGATCGAGCAGTCGAGGAGCCAGTGTCCGGTACTGGTTCCTCGACTGCGTCCTTCAGCATGAGCCAGCAGTTGCCTAAGCGAAGATCGGGAAATTCGCGTGGACCACGGTCGCATTGATGACTTCTGGTGGCGAATCGGTATAGGTGGACAGATTTTCGACGGCCCACGACTTTGCCGCGGTCGTCGCCTGGGCGGCTGACTCCTCAGATTGATAGAGCGACACGCTCGCGAAACCTTCGTCAGTCGGGAACCACAAGTAGCCGACGAACCCGGGCAGGACCTCGATGATCGGGAGGAACTCAGTCGTGGCTTTTTCTACGAACCCACGGGGATCGGTCCCCGGTATGCTCTGGTAGATTCGGGCGGTCACGAAATAACCGGCACCAAACTCATCCAGCGGCGGCGTAGCCTCAGAGGCGGCGGCTTCATCGCTTACTCCGAGGATGAGCAGATCGCCGGTCCAGCGACGCGTCTCTTCGATAATGACGTCCTCGTCGATCTCTTCCTGCGTGACAAAGGTCTTTGCCACCTCATCGGAGGCCAGGGACGCATCACGATCCCGCATGACCGTGACGCCAAAGGTCAACAACGGATCATCGATGACATCAGCCACCAGGTAGCCGAGAAATCCATCGACCTGGGAGATTGCGGGAAGGAATTCCTCGATGACCTGGGTGTTGGTCTGGTCCCGATCTCCAGGTTCCTCGAGCGGTCGCATCCGCATCGTGACATAGCCCAGCGGGGTAATTTCTGCCGTTGGAGTTGCCATACTCGCCGAGGGTGTGCTGGACTGCGCGAAGGTGCTTGAGCGGGTGACCAGGAACCCGCCAGCGAGGCCAGCCGCCGCGCCCATAACCTTGCGACGCGAGAGTGGGGATGATGTGTGCTGGGTCATGTGAGAACGTTCTCCATCCTTGCGATCGTCAAGCACCGCCGGACTATTCAGCCAGCACATGCAAGCTCAGATTCGTGCCTTGGTACCGTGCGAAAGGGGCGGGACTAAGTGTTGATGACCGTACGACCCATGATCCCGTAGGAGAATAATTCGGCCCCGGAACCAGTCGAATTGGAACATTCCTGACGCAATAACGCAGTGTACATCGCAGGCCCAGACCCACGTTGATAGAACACGGCGACGCCTGAGGTGCTTGGCCGATCACTATGCGGTGCACGCTCAGGACCAGCGCTTCTGGGCAGACTTGAGCTCCCGGTCTGACTCTTCCACGCTTTCAGCACTGTCCCAAGATCGATGCTGGGGTGCTTGACCCAACATGAGCAAGGTGCTATAAGTCGGCCACCCTATCGCCGAGATTTGAGGCGACAACTCAAGAGAAGAAAGGCAGCCCATCAATGGAGAAGGATGTCACCGCAAGCATGCGAGCAGCGCAGCGCACCAGTTACGAGGTAAGCCGGCGTAAGGCACTCGGTATGGTGACGAAGCTGGGTCTTGGCGGAGCGGCCGCTGTGGCGCTCGGCGCAGGAATGGGACCGGATCGGTCCGTGAGGCGATGGCCCAGAGGCGGGTTGCCGCAAAAGGACTACAACTTCACGTTCGTCAACCATGTAACGACCAACCCGTTCTTCACCCCGACCGTTTACGGAATCCAGGACGCCTGCGCGTTCTTCGGCTGTAGCTACCAGTGGACCGGTTCGGAGACCTCCGATGTTGCCGAGATGGTGGCTGCCATGCAGACAGCGATCGCCGACAAGGCAGACGGTATCGCGGTCTGCCTGGTCGATGCCGAGGCGTTCAATCAGCCAACAGAGGATGCGCTCAGTGTCGGCATCCCGGTCATTGGATACAACGCCGATACGCCGACAATGCCCGGCTGGCCTATGTCGGCCAGAGTCTCTACCAATCCGGCTACAACATTGCCCAGAAGTGGCTGCCGATGGTGAAGCCAGGCGGTAAGGTGATGCTCTCCATCGCCACTCCCGGTTCGCTGAACCTGCAACCGCGACTTGATGGATACATCCAGGCCATCAAGGACGCCGGCGACCCGGTCACCTATGACACGCTCGAATCCGGGGTCGATCAAGCCACAGAAGAGTCCCGCATCGAGAGCTACTACCTCGCCAATAAGGACGTGGTGGGCATGTTCGGCACCGGCGCAACCGATTCGCTGGCTGTGGGCAAGATCTCCCAGAAGTACGGGCTGGCGGCGAGGGTGTTATTACAGCCGGTTACGACCTGCTCCCGGAGACGCTGTCGCTCATCGGTAGCGGCGATATGACCTTCACGACGGACCAGCAGCCGTATCTGCAGGGCTTTATTCCCACGCTGCAGCTCTACCTCTACCAGCTTTCGGGCGGCGCGGTCTCCCCTGCGAATACCGACACCAGCCTGGCCTACGTCACCGCGGACAACGTCGAAACCTACCTCAGCCCGTCGCGGTTCGAGGGCAGCACGGAGGACGAACCCGCATAGCTACCGCCTCGTCGGCAGCCGGATAGGGGCCACCCTATCCGGCGCTTCGCTCTCGCGACTGAGGGGGAACCGGGGACACAGGCAATTCTGCCGGCGTCCCTGTATCATCTGTCGAAGCGGGTCCATTGAAGCGAACCGCTGCGAAACCGACTTGATCGCGATCGCGTATGTACTCGGCCTTCAGTGCCATCCAGGATGGAATACGGCTCCAGAAGAAGCAGGGAAGATGGCACAGAGGACCGCATCTGAAAGTCAGGTGGAGACACCGGCGAGGAATCGCCGGTGGTTCGAGGCCCTCCTCGATTTCGTTAGCCCATTACCGGGAAGCGAGCATCGCCGCTGTCGCGATTTTGCTCGTCATCTATATCCAGCTCAATAACAGTGTTTTCCTGACCAGCCCGCTGATGAGTGTGGTCCTGCGCGACACGGCCCGGATTGGGATGATCGCCGCAGGGGTCGTGCTGGTCATGATTACCGGGGAAATCGACCTCTCCGTCGGCGCGACCTATGCGTTGGCCCCGTATCTGATGATTCGGATAGCCACCGATTGGGACGTGTCTCTCTGGATAACGGCGCCCATCGCCTCCTGCATCGGTGTGGGCATCGGGTTCCTCAACGGATTTATTACCACCAAGCTGCGCATTCCTTCGTTGATCACCACGCTCGGCATGTTCTTCTTGTTGACTGGTATCACCGTCTCATACGCGCACAGCCAACCTATTCGGATGCCGGTGCAACCGCCGTTCAACGCGATCTTCGGACAAAATCGATTTGGACCGCTCGATTCGCTCTTTTCGTGGGACGGTCTCACCGGCTTCACGCCAATCATCTGGACATTAGCCATTGTATCTGATCCTGACGCTCGTCCTTGCCCGTACCGTCTTTGGCCTGCATGTGGTCTCTACTGGCAGCAACCTGCTGGCCGCTCGCGAGATCGGCGTGCGCACCGACCGCATCAAGATCGCCGCTTTCATGATCTGTGGTGGACTGGCCGCGTTGACTGGTCTGATCACGGCCACCGTGACAGGATCTGCGGCTCCCGATACCGGGGGCAGCACGCTGACCTTGCTCGCCATCGCTGCCGCTGTGATCGGTGGCACTGCACTGACGGGCGGCTCGGGCACGGTGATCGGTGCATTGATCGGCGCCTTCGTCATCTCTTGTCTCAATAGTGGGCTGGTGCTGCTGGGCGCCCAGGCTACGGAGTCCAACATTTACCTTGGTTTAGCAATCCTCGCGGCCATGATTCTGAATGTTCAGCTCGATGCGGTGCGGGTGCGGAGGAATCGCTGATGATCGACACTCCTCCTCCGATTATCGAGGTCGAGCATCTGAGCAAGAGCTTCGGTGCCGTTACCGCTCTACGTGACGTCAGCCTCACCCTGCATCGCGGCGAAGTGCTGGGTCTGGTCGGGGACAACGGCGCGGGCAAGTCGACACTGATCAAGATTCTGTGCGGCTTTCACAAGCCTGATAGCGGGACCTATCTCTTCGACGGAAAACCAGTTCACCTGAACTCGCCGATCGAGGCCCGCGCCCTGGGTATCCAAACCGTGTACCAGGATCTGGCGCTGGTCAATGATCTCAGCGTCTACCACAACATGTTTCTGGGCAGAGAACGAAAGAAACGGATTCTGGGCATCCCCTTGCTCGACAACCGGACGATGCGCGAGCTCACGGTCGAGTATCTGAGCAACCTTGGGATCCGGGTTCCCAATGTCAACAATACGGTTTCGATGCTCTCCGGTGGTCAGCGCCAGAGTATCGCCGTGGCCCGTTCCATCTATTCCAATCCGACCGTATTGATCATGGACGAGCCGCTTGCCGCGCTGGGCGTGCGCGAAAGCCGTCTGGTGCTGGACCTGGTGCTCGAGCTGAAGAAGCGCGGGGATATCTCGATCATCCTGATTGCCCACAACTATGCCCAGGTGTTCGAGGTGTGCGATCGCATCAACTTCCTGAGCGGGGGCGAAATCATCTACGACGCGCGCACGGCCGACACTACCGTCACCGATCTGATCAATTTGGTGACTCGGGGGTATAAGGCTGAGGAGCCCGATCCACAGGCTGAGGCCGCCGTTCGCGATATCGCCTGATCTCTCTTGTTCCTGAAACGGAGCACAACGGACGACGTGGGGCGCAACGTCTGGATCGCATGAACACGCTGAGTTATGAGCCCGGTCCGTCGGCAGCGACGCTGGTGTGGTCTGCGCGGTTTCAAAAACTCAAACTGCTACCATAGCGACGACTCGTTAAAAGTTCTGACTCGCGGAGTAATTTGATTTCGCAGTCGATGCTCATTGGGGAGACGGCAACTTATGCCCGCGAACTACCTCATCGTTGGAGCAGGCTCCGCGGGAGCAGTGCTTGCTGCCCGGTTGACCGAGGATCCCACCATTAGCGTGCTGCTCCTGGAGGCTGGTCCTGATTACCGCACGGCCGACCGCCCCGAGGCAATGCGGGTTCCCAATCCCTTTGGAATCATCCTCGATCCGAAATATAGCCAGTTCCGCTATGACGATCTCTGTGCGCGCCGTGCGCAGGGCCGTCCGCCAGAGGTGTACTGGCGTGGGCGTGGTGTGGGCGGCACGTCTGCGATGAATGGCCAGATTGCTATTCGGGGCATGCTGGAGGATTACGACGACTGGGCCGCGCAAGGGTGTGCCGGCTGGTCGGGTGAGGAAGTACTTCCGTATTTCCGGAAGCTCGAACATGATCAGAATTTCGGGGACAAGCCGTACCATGGAAACGATGGTCCCCTTCCGGTTTACCGCGCACCCCTCGAGGAGTGGGGGCCAGTCGACAAAGCGCTTCGTACCGCGGCCCTGGAGCTTGGCTATGACTGGTCAGAGGACTGCAACGCTCCAGACAGTACGGGGGTGTCTCCCTACCCGATCAATAGTGTCGATGGGGTGCGGGTATCGACGAACGATGCCTACATCGAACCGATCCGGAACCGGCCTAACCTGACGATCATTGCTGATGCGCACGTTGATCGTATCCTCATCGAAGGGTCGGAGGCGAAGGGCGTCATCGCTCGCGTTGGGAACGAGATCAAGACGTTTCTGGCTGAGGAAACCATCATTTCTGCTGGAGCCGTTCACTCGCCGACCATCTTGATGCGTTCTGGCATTGGACCCGGCGAACATCTTCAAAAATTCTCTCTTCCGGTCGTGGCCGATTTGCCCGTGGGAGACAATCTGGTCGAGCACTCAGGCGTGTGGCTCGGTGTGTCCATCCGGCCCGAATATCAGGTGCAGGATCTGGGGTTCCGCCATACCAATTGTTGTGTCCGCTATAGCTCAGAACTGGCCGGCGCGGGTCGGAATGACATGATCATGATCTCCATGAATATCTCGAGTATGGATGACAATGGGCCTGCCGCTGGCCGTCTCATTGTCGACACGTTCCAGACTTTTTCGCGGGGAACACTCCGTCTCTCTTCGCTCGACCCATTGGACCAGCCTTACATTGACCTGAATATGCTCTCCGATGAGCGCGATCTCGTCCGCATGAATGATGGGATGCGACGGCTTTTTGCCGTATCGCAGCAACCAGCATTCGCGACGATTGCCGATTCGATCTACAGCACGGTCACTGGGGAGCCGCTCACAGCGTTGCCGGATGACGATGGCCTGAACCAGTGGTTACTGGAAGAGGTTTGGGACGCTCAACACCCGGTAGGCACGTGCCGGATGGGCGCAGCCACGGATGTTCGCTCTGTGGTCGATCCAGCATGCGCGGTCATTGGTGTGAGCCGTCTGCGGGTCATCGATGCGTCGGTCATGCCGGAGAACCCGCGGGCGAATACGCATTTCACCACCGTCATGATTGCGGAACGGATGGCCGATGTCCTGAAAAGCAGCAACTGACGGTTGCTGCGACTCGGGGGATGATCACGACCTCACGCTCTGTCAGACGGGGTAGATTCGCAGGCCAGATGTTGCGTCGAAGAAAAGCATCTTCTCGGGTTGAAAGTCGATCGAGACGGTTTCATTGTCCTGGAAGTCGAATTCGGGGTTCGTGCTGGCTTTGAAATTGGCCGAGCCAATCCGCACGTCCACGTAGGTAACGGCGCCAACAGGTTCGACGAGCGTGATCGTCCCCTGCATGCCGGTGGAATCCCGACTGAGGAGAAGATGCTCCGGGCGAATACCCATGGTTATTTGTTCAGGCGCGCTCGCCGCCAGCTCGCTGGAAACCCTGGTAGCGATGGCGGAGCCATCCGCCACGAATCTCGGCTCACCGTCAATTTCCTGAATGGACCCTTCTATCAGATTCATCTTTGGACTCCCGATGAATCCAGCGACAAAGAGATTGACGGGCCGACTGTAGATGACCTTCGGATTATCGAACTGTTGCAATACCCCGGCATTCATGATGGCAATTCGGTCCGATAGCACCATCGCTTCTTCCTGATCGTGCGTGACGAAGATGGTGGTTGTGCCGAGTTCTTGCTGGAGCTGTTTGATCTCCGAGCGGGTCGACACGCGGAGCGATGCATCGAGATTCGAGAGTGGTTCGTCCATCAGATAGACGGCTGGATTGCGTACGATTGCGCGACCCAGCGCAACCCGTTGCCGTTGGCCGCCGGACAACTGACCCGGACGTCGATCCAGTAAGGAGGTCAATCCCAGGAAGCCAGCCACCCGGCGGACCACGGCGTCAGCGTCTTTCTTGGGAACTTTTCGCAGGGCCAACCCAAAAGACATGTTTTCATACACGCTCATGTGTGGGTAGAGCGCATAGTCCTGAAAGACCATGGCAATGTCGCGGTTACGTGGGGAGAGTTCGGTGACCGGACGGTCATCGAAGAGAATGTCCCCGGAGCTTGGGTCTTCCAACCCTGCGATACACGCGAGCGTCGTGCTCTTTCCGCAGCCCGATGGACCGAGCAGCGTTACGAACTCACCATCCTCAATCGTGATCGAAAGATTCGAAACCGCGGTAACGGTACCGAAGTCTTTCTGGAGGTTTCGCAATGTTACCTGGGCCATCGAGCGTGCTCCCACATTTCCACGAGATAGACGAGTCTGTGCTGACCGACCGGATCACGACCCACCGCGGTGGGCGCTACCGGGTCAATTCAGGAGTGAGGCAATCTGGATCGGCGCGCGTTGGGCGATCGATTGTTCGGTTGCTTCGATCATCGCTACCACCTGCAAACCGTCAGATGCGGTAATGGTGGGCTCCTTGTCATCCAGCACACAATCGACCATGTCGCGCAAAGCTCCCCACCAGGAGTAGGGCAGCTTGAAATATGTCCAAAGATCGGGGCGAGCGTACATATGTTTGCCCACCTGATCGGACGAGATTTCAAAGCCTTGCCTGGCTCCGTCCAGGTGCAGGCGGCCATTGCTGCCGTTGATCGTCATCTGAGATTCGACGATATGCGGGAAGGCTTCGGGCACGATCCAGGACGTTTCGAATGTGGCGAAGGAGGAATCGAAGCGTACAACTGCCTGGATGGCGTCGAAGGCATCGATGCCTTCGCTCTTGAGAATCCGCTTCTCTCCGATTGCAAACACTTCCTGTGCTTCCTGGCCCAGAATCCAGCGAAGCAGGTCCATGGTATGAGCAAATAAGAACCATTGCGGACCTGATTGTCCGGCCCAGGACAACATTGTGCGTGGTACCCAGATGGTGTCGCTGGTGCGGGAATACGACATCACGGGATCGCCAATCTCGCCCGATTGCACGCTCGAGCGGATCGATTGATAGGTGGGGTTCCAGCGATTGCCCAGATTGATGGTGAGCTTGAGTCCGTTCGATTCCGCCAGCTCGACCATTTCCCTGGCTTCACGGGTAATCGTGGCGAGGGGTTTTTCGACGACGACGTGTTTGCCGGCCTGGAGCATTGCCATTACCGGTTCGTAGTGCGCGAAGTCTGGTGTCGCCACACTCACGATCTCAGCATCGCTTGCAGCTACTTCTGCCATCGATGTGGTGTAGGCGCAGCCCAGCTTCTCACCCACCTGCCTGGCACGATCGGCATTCATATCGGCCACCATCACGAGCTCGGCACGCGGATTCTCTATATATGACTCCGCGTGCTGCTCACCGATGAGACCAACCCCGATAACCGCGGTTTTGACCCTTTGCTGAGACATCGAACAACTCCTTCCAATGTGCCTTCGAGCAGTGATACGAACGTCGAACTCCTGCGACCGAAGGCTGCAACCGAATTACCCCTTGATAGCGCCAGCCAATAGTCCTCGGAGAAGAAAGCGCTGCAGCACCAGTGTGATGAGGACGGGCGGAATGATGGCGAGCGTTCCGGCTGCGAAGAGGAGACCAGGATTGTAGATGCGCTGGTCGGAGACGAACTGCGCAACACGGGTCGGCAGTGTCTGCGAATTGAGCGTACTGGTGAGCAGTATTGCGAAGACGAACTCGTTCCATGCCACCAGAAAACAGAAGATGCCCGCGGCAACCAGACCTGGCAGCGCCACTGGTATCACGATCTTGCGAAATGCCTGGAATCGCGTGCAGCCGTCGACGAGTCCGGCCCGTTCCAGATTCGGCGGAAGCGACTGGAAGAAGCCTCGAAGAATCCAGATCGAAAGCGGAAGGATCAAGCTGGAGAGGGCAATCACGAGCCCTCGCTTGGTGTCGAGCAGATTGAGGCGGCGGAAGAGAATGAAAAATGGAACCGCCAGGGTCAAGGACGGAATCATGCGCGTCAGGATCAGAATCCAGAGCGAGGCCGAAAGCAGTTTGAATTGCCCGTATCGAGCGTAGGCGTAGCCAGCGGGCGCGCCGATGATGAGACAAACCAGCGTCACCGATACCGATACGATGGCGCTGTTCTTCATGGAAATCATGATGGCTTTGGCTTGAACACTCGCGCCGGAGCTCTCAACCTGCTCGCCAAAGAGGGCGGTTCGGTAGTTTTCCAGTGTGAACGGCCGGGGGAACCAGTCAGGGGGCTTGCCCAGAATGCCTTCGGTCACCTGGAAGCTCGCGTTGACCATCACGTAAAACGGGAAGAGCGTCCAAATCGCGATGAGCGCAACACTGAGATACAACCCACCCGTACGCAATTGATTCATGCGGTGGGTGGAGATTCGGGATTCCTTCATTTCGAAGCGAACGGTGTATTTGATGGACGCAATATCGTCCACCGAGCTTGGGAGCTGGGTGGTGCCAGCACTCGTGTCGATGTTTTGACTCCGCGAGTTCGAGCGAGTGAGAAGCCCGAAGTAGATCGCCGCGAGTAAAAGACTGATAAGGCTGAGCACGTAGAGGATTGCCGCGCCCTCGCCATAGCGACCGAAGTTGAAGAAGGTCACGTATCCGAACCATGAAAGGACCGTGGTGGATTCGCCGGGTCCTCCCTGGGTAAGCACATAAATCAAATCGAACGTCATCAGCGCGTTGATCGTATTGAGGATGACGACGAACAGGAGCATCGGCTTGATCCAGGGGACCGTGATTTTTCTGAATCTCTGGAAGGAGCTGGCCCCATCAATCTTGGCGGCGCTAAAGAGATTCTGCGGAAGTGATTGCAGCGCTGCCAAAAGCAAAAGGGCGCTCAGGGGCGCACTCTGCCAAACAGATGCGATGGCCACCAGAATCATGGCCCGATTGGAATTGGTCAGCCAGGGGACATAGGAATCGATAAGATGAAATTGGTAAAGCAAGCCATTCAAGGTTCCATACTGGCCGCTATAAATGAGGGTGAAAATCTTGCCGACCACGACTGGCGCAATCGCCCACGGCAGTAACACCATGCTGCGCATGGGGCCTCGCCCTTTGAACGATTCATTCAGAACAAGGGCAATAAAGACGCCGAGAAGTGTGCCGCCTGCGACCACCAGCCCACTGAACCAGAGAGTGCGTATCGAGCGATCGATGAACGATTGGTTCGTCGAAAATCTTCTGATAGTTTGCGAAGACCGACCCAAGTCCACCGTTGGGTCATGAGGTTCATGTTGTGCAGGGAAAGCCAGGCCGAATAGGCCCAGGGGTAGCCCATGACCGCGATAACCGCGACGAAACGCGGGGATCACCATGAGCAGGGCGAACCGGAGATCCTGCCGCTCGATTCTGGTCATACCGGATATATCGCCTGCGTGACGAGGATGCACTCGCGGAGTGGGAAGGATCAGAGATAGCCATTCCGCTGGTCCTTTCAGCAGATGATCAGGGACGCTCATCGCCGGCGTGATGAGCGTCCCGCAGACGATTCCATTGGAAGAGCGTGTCAGGATTCTGGGTAGAGATCCTTGAGGTCAGCGACGAACGTGACCAGGTTGTCGATCACTTCGTCGATCGAGCGGTTGCCGGACATGTACTCCTGAACCTCGGTCATCATCTGCCAGTTCCATTCCGGGAACCACATGGTCTTCTCGACTGGACGGCCCTTCGATTGGACAAGCTGCTGCAGGTGGACATCCATGTCGCGCCAGGTTTCCCAGGAGGCGATGACTTCCGGATCGTCGAGGACTTCGGTATGCGGGTTGCCAAGACCCTTCTCCAACGCCCAGCGCTTGTTGCCAACGTACTCGCCGTCATTATTGCGACCACCCAGCCATTGCATCAGATTCCAGGTTCGTTCGCGATCGACATCCTTGGCGCCCATCAGGTAACAGGCGGTCCAGCTGAAGGTGTCGCGTACGGTTCCCGGGATGATGGCGTTGGCGACAGCGCCCTTGGTGTTGGAGTTCTCGCCAAGGTTGAAGGCTTGCTGATCGTAATCGTGCACCACCATGAATGTGTGGTCACCCGTCATCCAGGCTGGGGTAGATTCGCGTTCCTGGACCATGATATCGGGCGGAGTGATGCCTTCATCGAGCCAGAGCTTGTGCATCTCGATGACCTTTTTGAATCCGACGCCGCCATCGGCAAAGGTGGGGTTGAAGTCAGCGTCAAAGACCGGCTCACCCTCTGAGTACCAGATTGCAAACAGACTCCACGATAGAGACGCCCATTCATGACCCTGGGCACTCAACATCGGATGCTCAGAAATACCCTTGGCTTGCAGCTCTCTGCATTGTTCCGTCAGCTCTTCCCAGGTTGTGGGAGGCTCCAATCCCGCTTGCTCGAGGTGGTCGGTGTTGTAGATAAACGCGTTATAGCCGGAGTAGTACGGGAGACCTGCCATCTTCCCATTGGGCAGCGACAAGTTCGCGACGCCGAAGGGGAGTATTTCTTCCTTGTAAAATTCCGTGGCTTCCGGACCGACGATGCCTTCGATGTCCTGAATGAAACCAGCCTTCCACCAGCGATACATATATTCCGACTCGGAATAGACGACAGATGGAGTCTGGCCCCCCAGGAATTTGGTTTCGACAATTTGGTGATAATTGCCGCCAGTCGTGAGCTGATAGTCGACTTCTTCGTCGTACGCAACCTTGAACTTATTGACGTTGTCCTCGACGATTTCCGGTGAATAGCCCCACCCGACCATGGTGATCGGGCCGCTTTGCGCGGCTGCGGGTGCTGCGCCATAGCGAGCGAGACCCGAGAGCAATCCTCCGCTGACGCCGAGCGCCGTCCCAGCCTTGATGATTTCTCGCCGGCTCAGGCGTCCGCGTTGAACTTCAGCAATAAATGCTTCCTGTTTTCGGATACGGTCTAATCGATTCATCCTTCGGGCCTCCTCGCTTCACACTCGCACCATTGCGGGTGAACTACCTGGAATCCGTACGTCGGACCCAGAGAATTCCAAGATGTCGTTGCCGCTGTCTCGGATAGGTACTTTCTTCAAGGTTGGAAGTTTCGCAACACTTTACCGCAAGTTGGTGACTTGCGTAAACAATGATTGCGAAATGCACAGGATTCGAAATTGCGTACTTGCCATAGAAGTTACGGGTGATTGGAATTTGTAAACCGCGCCGAGGGAAATTGGTTAGAGATCTTCGGTGTTCTCTTGTTGGGGCTGAGGCGGGATCTGATCGTTACGCTTGTCGATCTGAAGATTCGGATTCTTCCGTTCGGCCACGGCGTAGACGGCGAGGCCGATGAGGGAGGGGAGGAGGAAGTCGAAGAAGCGGAACAGGAGGGTGGCGCCGATGGCGATGTCGCCCGGGACACCGCTGCGTTGCAGGGAGAGCGTGAGGGAGCTTTCGACAGCGCCCATGCCATAGAGCACCGGGACGATACGGGCGGCGACAAACGAGGTGACGTAGGCCAGGAAGATGCCGTAGATGTCTGGGGAGTAGCCGACCGCGCGGACGCAGGCGTAAATCATCGCCAGGGTGCATACGCGGGTGAGCAGCGTCGTGGCGATGGTGCCGATGAAGTCGGCGGGTGAAAGCTGGTGATCCTTGAATTGGTCGATGGCGTCTATGAGCTGTCGCTGCAGCTTCTGGGGCAGGCGTTTGGCCCACCGGAGAATGGTTTTCCAGTCGCCCTGGCCCTGGCGGGCAAGATAGATGAGCGCCAGGATCATGGCGATGAGCCCGATGACCGCGCCAATCACGAAGAGCGGTCTGCCGGACAGGGCCGCGGTGAGCACGACCACCACCACGGTCGCCCCATAGACGCTCAGGGTGCGCATGACGAGCGCGAGCAGGGCATCTTGCCGGTTGACGCCGGCTTGTTTCATGCGCTCGACATAGACATACGCGGTGGCTGCGCCGCCGAATGGCGCGGCGAAGTTGACGCCGGTGCGTTGCAGATGAAGGTTGAACTGGTAGGCGGTCGAGACCTTGTGTCCCAGACGCTTCAGCGTGAGCTTGTAGGTGTACGCGACCGACCAGATGCTGAGGATCTCGATGGCTATGACGGCCACGAGCCAGGAGCGATTCGCGGTTTTGAGCCGATCGAGGATGTCGTGCAACTGTTCGCGTTGATTGCGCAAGACCCAGACAGCCAGCACCGCGACGACGATGAGCCAGACGATGGTGAGGATGCGCTGGACACGGCGTTTCGATTCCGGGGAGGCGGTGGAATAGTCGTTCCAGAGCTTGCGGATGGGGTTGCTCATGGTCGAATGCCTGTTGCTGCGACATCAAAACATGCGTGCGCGCGACGTGAAAGACAACAAGGGGTCTCTCCGCCGGCACAGGGCCGGCGGCTACCGCCGGAACGATGGGGAGTGATCAGGTGAGCCGGCCTTGTTCTTTGAATTCGACCATCTTTGCGGCGACCACCGGGGTTTCGTCGATAGCGGCGGGGAGCTCGGTCCTGGCGTGCAGGATGAGTCCGATGCCGACCGGGATCCAGAGATCGATGAAACGCCAAAGCAACGTGGCGCCGATGGCGACATCGCTGGCGATCCCGGCTTGCGTCAGCGTCAGGATCGAGACCGCTTCGACCGCGCCTGCTCCACCGAACAGCGGAATGACCGCACCGGCCACAATGGTGGCGAAATAGGTGTGAATCATGGTCTGAAACGTTGGGTGAACGCCGAGTGCCTCGAGGCAGGCGTAGAGCACCAACACAACGGTCAGGCGCACCAACAACGTCAGGAAGATGGCCGGAACCAGATCGGACGGATTCAAACCATGATCCCGGAAGGTCGTGATGAAACCCTGGATGCGCCCCTTTGCCCAGCTCGGGAGACGTTCCGACCAGACGAGCGGGGTTTCCCAGTTGTTGGCATTTCCCCGCCACAGGGCAATGCCCCCCACGATCAGGGCTGCGACGCCGACGCCGGCGATGATCATGCCTTGCAGACTGTCATCGATGGCCGCGCCGGGGATGAGCACCGCGATAAAGGTGATGGTCACGGCCAGTGAGCGGACCGCGATGGTGAGCAGACCGTCCTGCGCGGGAACGCCGCGTTTGGCGATGAAACGCGCGAAGATGAAGACGGAAGCTGGCCCACCTCCGGGGGTGACGGTGGAGATAGTGGTGCGCTGCATATGCGCGTTGACCATCAACGGTAACGGCACCGAGTAGCCCAGTCGTTTCAGGATGACCTTGTAGGTCAAACCGCTGAAGATGAGCATGAACACCTGGATCCCAATAGCAATGCCGATCCAGGTGAGATCGGCGCTGTGGAGTTGCTTCCAGGTATTGCGCAGCTCGTTGCGCCCGCGGAACAGGACATAGGCGACCGAGGCCGCGAGAATGGCGAGCCAGACAATGGTGAAGTAGCGTTGGAGCTTCGCGCGCCGGCCAGGGGTTTTGTTCAGCCGGTCGAGATAGCCGCGAATTCCGCCGCGCGGTCGCAGCTCTTCCTGAACGAGCTCGGGATTCGCCTCGAGGGCTGCGAGCGATGGATCTTCGTCCGTCATCTTTTCGTCCATTCGCCCGTCATGCAGTCTTCTCGATCAGACGGCCCCAGCTTGTCGCAAGCGGGCGATCTGGTCATTGCTATAGCCAATAGAAGAAAGAATACCGTCTGTATGGGCTCCGACGGCGGGAATGTCCCCCATTGTTAGCTCGGTATCTTCCAGCGTGAATGGTGGGAGGAGTGCCTGGAGGGATCCAACGGGAGAATTGACGGTGCGCCAGCGGTCGCGCGCTTCCAGTTGGGGGTGCTCCAGAAACTGCTCGATGGTGTTGAGATCGCCGAAGGGAATGTCGGCGGCTTCGAGACGGCGGTTGATCTCGGCGCGGTCGAAGGGCGCGAACGCTTCCTCGATCAGGGGTTCCAGGATGTCGCGGTTTTCCCGGCGATGGGGGGTGACATCAAAGCGCGGATCGTCGATCCATTCGGGATGTTCGCAGACGATGGTGCAGAAATCGGTCCATTGCTTCTGGGTTTGCACCGAGAACAGGACCGGGTTGCCGTCGCCGCAGACATAAGCTCCGTAGGGAACGACGGTGGCATGCCGTACTCCGGCGCGCGCCGGGGGGGTGCCGCCGTAGAGCGTGTAGTAGGCCGGATAGCCCATGAACTCGGCCAGCGCATCGAAGAGCGAGGTTTCCACGATCTTGCCTTCGCCGGTGACCTGACGTTCGTAGAGTGCGGCGAGGATTCCCATAGCACCGTAGACGCCCGCGCCGATATCGCCGACGGAGATGCCGAGCTTGGCCATGTCGTCGCCGTTGCCAGTGGTGGCGATGACGCCGGTTTCTCCTTGCAGCAGCAGATCGAAGGCTTTGCGATGCAGATACGGGCCGGATGATCCATAGCCAGAGATCGAGCAGATGACGAGGCGTGGATAGTCCGTGCGGAGTTGTGCCGGCGGGAAGCCAAGCCGGTCGATGGCCCCTGGCCCGAGGTTTTGTACGAGAACATCGCTTTGGGAAATCAGGGTGCGCAGGATTTCGAGCGCTTCGGGTTGCTTGAGATCGAGGGTGAGCGATTGCTTGCCGCGGTTGAGCCAGACGAAATAGGAGGATAGCCCGTTGACCGAGGTGTCGTAGCTGCGGGCAAAGTCTCCCCCACCCGGGCGCTCGATCTTGATGACTTCCGCGCCGAGATCGGCGAGGTGGCGAGTGCAGAGTGGTCCGGCAACGGCCTGTTCGAGCGCGAGTACGCGGATTCCGGTAAGCGGCGGGGCGGCCATGGTGCAGTTTCCTGGGTCATGAAACGAATCGACGGCTGATTATCGCAGCCCTTCGATCGCCGTGGCAGGATCGGTGAAAGCCAGTGGGGAAGGTCGACGATGCGTTGGTTTCGCTCGATGTTCAGATATGGAGTTTGGTTGTTGGCTGCTCCGTTATCGCGCTTTGCGCGATTGGCGGGCACAGGTCCCGCCACTACGGCGCGATTGGCGGGCACGGGTACATCACCGCGAGGAAGTTGGTTGGTAGGGTCCCGCCATTACGAAGGATGGGACCGGTAACGGACATCGGGGTGGCAGTAATGCCACCCCGATGCCGGGAAGGAAGGAGGTTGGAGGACCTCGTTATGCGGTTGCCGTCGGCGTAAGGGCTGGCGCCGCCGGAACCTGGGTGGCCTCAGAGATAGTTGTGCTCTCCGCGGCCGGGGCTTCGGTGGTCTCGGCGCCGGCTGCAGCGTCCGTGGCCGCCTGCAGGCGCTCGTCGATCTGAGCGGTCGCCTGCTCGATCAGAAACGCGCGAATGTCATCAGTGGTTTTGCCGTTCGCTTCGGCAATTTCCAGGAAGGTGCTGTCCTCGACCTGCGTTTTCAGCTCATCTTCGGTGAGGCCCAGGAACGCGGCCGCACCAGCAGCGTCGACACCGCGCAGCATGAAGCTGCCACGACGGCCACTCATACCTTTCGGCTCGCTGCCATGGCCCTTGCCGTCTCTGAACCCGCCCTCGATTCCGAGATCGGTATTGGTGGAATCGATGGCGGTCTGCAGCTCATCGGTCGTGATACCCAGGTTGGAGGCGAGTGCCGCTAGGTAGGCATCTCTGGCCGATTCCTTCGAATCGGTCGTTTGCCCGCCAACCGCCGTGCTCTCCCCAGTCTCGGGCGTCGCGGCGTCTTGTGCATCGACGGCGTGACCGACCATCGAGATACCCAGCATGGCCACCAGGGCCAAGCTGCCAATTGCCAGAAGAATGCGTTTCATGCTGCGCTCCTTGAATCTTGCGAAACCGCGACAAGCGCGCGTGCGCCGGAAATGTGCTCGGATTCACTCTCTCTATCGTGCCTGCCCTTGTTGTGAGTATCCGGATGTGGCACTGAAGATCGACTGAAAAGAGCGGGGAAAACGCTGGGAACTCCTGGATCTGGGAACGGTGTGGGATTCGAGTGTGAGCGTGCTGCACGGCGGATGAACATGTGGCCATCCGCCGGTGGTCTCGCCGGCCTTTGCCAATTAGGCAGCGATCTGCTTGGTGGGGTGACTGTGTGGGGCTTGTGAAGATGTTGTGAAGGAAGAAGGAGGGGTTCTGGATCCGCTACGGGTACATCGGAAGATATGAATAGGTCAGGCTGGTGGAGTCGCCGTCACGGAGGGCGGTTTGCTCGATTTGGAACCAGATGTCGCGCATGTGGATTTGCACAGCTCTGGTTGCTTCGGCCGGATCGCCCCCGGTGATGGCATCCAGAATCTCCTGATGCTCGGTGAGCACGATCTCGCGGAAGCGGCGCTCGCGAGCGCTGGCGTAGTGCCGGCGATGTTCTTTCAAGAGGGGGGAAATGGAGGTCATCACCTCCATGAGCACGACATTGTGCGAGGCCTCCACGATGGATCGGTGGAATCGCAAATCGGCTTCGACCAGCAGATCTTCCGGATCGTGCTCGTTCTGGGCGGCATAGTCGTCATTTGCGCGCCGCATGGCGGCGAGATCTCCTTCGGTGCGGCGGATCGCAGCCAGCCGAGCGGCGGTGGTTTCGATCATGGCGCGCACTTCATGGAGCTGCAAGGCCGCACCGAGCTCGAGCTGCATGGCGCCATCGATCAGGCGGGCAAGATCGGTGACGGAGACCCGGCTGACAAATGCGCCCCGACCAGGACGCATCTCGACGATGCCCAGCCCCACCAACGATTGCACCGCTTCCCGCACCGACGAGCGGCCCACACCGAACATGGTGGCAAGCTGGGTTTCGGTCGGCAACTTGTCGCCGTTCTGGAGCTGCCCGGCGCGGATCATGGCAGTGATTCCGTCGCGCACCTGATCGGCGCGTTTGCGGGAGTCGACCGGGGTCGGTTCGAAATGGGGCGTGCTCATGGTGAGAGGGGCTCCGGTTCGAGTGCAACGCGGCAACCGATGCGGTCGGACTCCTGAACGGCATCGAGAATGCGCAGGACACGCAAGATTTCGCGTGCTCCGTTGCCAATCGGCGCCTCACCTCGGGCGGCGGCCAGAAAGTCTTCTATATGCGCCCGTCCCATCGCCCCGCCGTATCCGCCGAACGGACTGAGCTGGAATCCGAACGTGCGTTGCGGCGCCGATTTCCAGCGCTCGTCGGAGGAGTGCACGGTAATCTCGGGGCTGTCGTTTTGCCAGATGACCCAGCCCTTGTCGCCGTGCACGCGCATCGAGACCTGATCTGGTGTGCCATCCAGCACATACCCGCAGGCGATCGACCCGATCATGCGATCGGCGAAGCGAAGGGTGATCGCGGCGGTGTCTTCCACATCGATTCCCGCTGTCCTGGTGTCGAGCATAGCGGAAAGCTCGGTGAGATCGCCGCCGTTGAGGAAGAGCATCTGGTCGATCCAATGGACACCCAGCCAGTGCACCATGCCGCCGCCGGTTTGGTTGCGCTGGAACATCCACTGTTCCGGTCCGCGCAGGCGGACATTGCGCGATTGATGCCAGATTTCCGCAGAAACCAGATTGCCAAGCAGACCTTCTTCGATGAGGGCGCGAATCTGCATGCCCAATGGCGAGTAGCGGCGCAGGAATCCGGTCCAGACGGCGACGCTATTGGCTTCGACCGCTTCAACCGCTGGGAGAAACTCGGCGGCGGTGCGAGCGGACGGTTTCTCGATCACCATGTGGATACCGCGCTCGGCGGCGGCTACCACGATGCCGGGGGCCATGACCGGTGGAACGGTGATGACCAGCGCGTCTGGCCTGGTGTCGTCCAACAGCCTTTCGACGGCGTCGTAGATCGTAACGTCCTCACCCAGAGCGACGGCTGCCCGGGCACGGGATTCGTCATCCAGGTCGTAGCCGCCCACGATTTCGACCCCCGGCAGTAGCCGGAGGGTGTCGATGTATCCCTGACCGTGGGGTTGCGTCACCCCGATGATCGCTACACGGATCGTTTTCACCGTTGTCTCACTCCAGGATCGAATGGCAGGTGCGGATGATGTTTGCGTTGTCGAGATCGAGTTAGCTACGGCGAGAGGGCAGAAACGCCCTCAACTACGACCGAGTTGGCACGATATGTGTCACTCCTGCGCGAAGAATTCATTGGTCACTTCCAGCGCTTTGTAATAGGAGTAGTGATAGATCGAGGCAACTGTCTTGCCATCGATCACCAGCGGAGTCGGCCGTTTGCAGACGAATTCGGCGTAGGTGAATTTGTTGTAGACGGTGTGCGCCAGATAGCAGCGGTCGATGTAGTTCTCCGCGTCGGCTTCGAGGTCCGGGAAGATCAGCGGGCCGGTGTCGACCTGAAAACGCACCCGCTCATCGTGATAGTTCATGGTGCGGACCGGGTATTCCAGTATTGCCTTGATGCCGTTTACTTCGAAACTGGTCTTGGCGATGATGGGGACGTTGCGCTTGGTGGCATCAACAACATCCTGGTCGGTATCGAGTCGAGTGGATGACCTGGCGGTGATGTCGAATTTGATCCAGTTGAAGACATCGGTCGAGCCAGCTGGACCGCGTGCGTTGAGCTCTTCGATGTGCTTGCCGACGCCAAGCTGGAGTTTGTGCGGCTCGGAGAAGATGGCGCGATATTCACCGCTCGGGTTCTGGATCATCTCGGTTTCCCGGTACATCCACTCGGTGCGGCAGGGGGCTACCAAATAGAGCTCGTCGGCAAGGGTGCCGTCGCTGTCGATCAGGGTGCAACGGGCGTCGATCATGATGCGTGCTGCGTTGCCCCAGGGCATATGACCGGGCTTGCGGGTGTCGGCGAAGTTGTGATTGGCCTCCCAGGTCATATAGGAATTGTTGAAATCAGTCGTTTCCACCGTTCTCCCTTTGATGTTCGCGGCGTCAGTCGAGCCGCATGCGAGGGTCGAGGACATCCCGCAACCCATCTCCCACGAAATTGATCGCCAGCACCGTGCCGGCAATGGCGATACCAGGTGGCAGCCAGAGCCACCAGTTGTTTTCGATAATGGAAATCGATGTCGCTCCGAGAAGCATGTTTCCCCAGGTGGGGGTGGGCACTTGCACGCTCAGTCCGAGAAAGCTCAGGCCGGCTTCGGTGAGAATCGCTCCGGCGATGCCAAGGGTGACCGCGACCGAGAGGGGCGCGACCACGTTCGGCAGCATATGGCGCACCACGATTCGGTTCGAGTTCGCCCCTGCGCAGCGCGCGGCAATCACATACTCCTGGTGCCGCAGCGAAAGGAATTGCCCGCGTACCAGACGGCAGATGCCCGGCCAGGTGAACCCGCCGATCACCAGAATTACGTTCGGGATCGACGGCCCGACCACCGTGACCACCGAGAGGATCACCAGCAAGGTCGGAAAACAGAGGATGATGTCGGTGAAGCGCATGATCAACGAATCGATCTTGCCTCCGGCAAATCCTGCAATCCCACCGAGCAGGACGCCGATGAGGGTGGCGAGCGCCATCGAGGCGATTCCGACTGTCAGTGAGATGCGCGAGGCAAAGACGAGCCGCGCCCAGACATCGCGTCCGGCACCATCGGTTCCGAGTACGTGCCCGGCCTGCGGTGGCTTGCGTACCATGCGCAGCTCACCGGCGTTCGGGTCGGCGAAGCTGACGATCGGCGCGAGCACGGCAACAAGTCCCACCGCGACCAGGAAGATCAACCCCGCCATTGCCAGACGGTGACGGCGAAACCGGTTCCAGGCGCTGCGCCGCTTGCGCGGCGATCCGGCCGCTTCCATCAGCGGTGACGAGATCGCTTCGGGTTCGTTCAACCCTTCTCGCAGCTCGGCTGCCCGCATCGAACCCACGTCATCAGTCATAGCGAATCCGTGGGTCGACCGCGGCGTAGGCGACATCGGCCAACAGATTGCTGGCAAGCACCGCAACCGCCGCGACCAGATTCACCGCGAGGATGACGGGGTAATCACGCGCCGTGACCGCCGCCAACGCGTAGGTGCCGAGCCCAGGCCAGCCGAAGATCGATTCGATGACGATCGATCCGCCGATCAGCAACGGTAAGCTCAGTCCGATGACGGTGATGAGCGGCAGGAGCGCATTGCGGAACGCGTGAGTCGCGATCACCGAGATGCTGGAAAGCCCCTTTGCCCGCGCGACCATGACATAGTCCTGATGGAGCACTTCCAACATGCTGGCGCGTGAGTAGCGCATGAAGGCGGCAACCCGCTCGAGTCCGAGAATGCCGGCTGGCAGAATCAGGTAGTGCAGTTCGGTCCAGATCGGAACGTCCTTTTGTCCCCCTGGGCCCATCCCTGCCACAGGAAACCAGTCAAGCTTGATACCGAAGATATAAATCGCCACTAATGCAGCGAAAAAGCTTGGCACCGAGATCCAGACGAACCCGGAAAGGGTCAGGATGTAATCCAGCATGGAATATGGCCGCAGCGCGCTGATGACCCCAAGGGTGATGCCCACCACGACCGCGAAGAGCAGGGCGAGCCCGGTGAGCTTGAGCGTCGGGATCAGCCGCCGGCCGATCTCTTCGGTGACCGGCTTTCGCGAGCTGAGCGATTCGCCCAGGTTGCCCTGCGCAAGCTCTTTGATCCAGATTCCGTACTGTTCGACGGGCGAGCGATTCAACCCGAGCTGATCCTCCAGCGCCGCCATGTCTTGCCGGGAGGCACCGGATTTTTCTGGATCGACGAGCGTGTCGATATAGTCGCCCGGCACCATTTGGACGAAGAGGAAGGTGATGACTGTCACCCCGAGCAAGATCGGGATCGAGAGCACCAGCCGTCTGAGGATGTAGCGAGCCATACGCGTGGTTCCAATTGGGACCGGAGTCCTGGGGCCGAAGCCCTGAGACGAACGTCGGTTACTGGCGCAACGCAGGATGTCCCTGCCCTGCCATGTATTGCGACAGCAGGACACGGAGGTCCTGCGCTACGCCGGTGAGGGTGCCCGAAGTCCTGCAACTGGTACGTCCCAGGACTCCGGGCTTTGGCCTTCTACCCCGCCTTATTCGCCGTCGCTCACCGAGACGCTCTCGATGTGCCAGTTGTACGGGCGGTTCCAGACGTTAAAGATGGCTTCGCCGTTCTGGACGCGATTGTTCATGCCAGCGGTCAGCTTCAGGTTATAGAAGGGAATGAACGGGAGCTCGGTCGAGGTGATGACCTGCAGCTCGTCGTAGATCGCCTTGCGGGCGTCCCGGTCGGTTTCCTGACGCCCCTCGTCGAAAAGTGCATCGACATCGGTATTGGCGTAGTGCGTCGCGTTCTGGCCGTTCGGCCAGAGGGCGTCGCTGGAGAGCAGACTGCTGAACTCGTCCATATCGGGCGCCATGCCGAAACCGCCGAGCATGATGTGGAAGGGAGCGCCCTCCTCGTAATAGAAATCGGCGATGGTGGCTGGATCGACCTGGAAGACGGTGGCATTGATGCCGACATCGATGAGCTGCTGCTGGATGATGGAGAAGGCGTCCATGTGCGCCTGGTCGGCGTAGTAGAACGACATCTGCAGCTCTTGCGCGGGATCCCAGCCCGCCTCGGCCAGCAGGGCTTTGGCCTTTTCCGGATCATACGGATATGCCGGAACGTTCTCATTGACCCAGAAGCCGAGCGGAGCCAGGCCGTCAAGCGGCTCACTCATATAGGTCAGGATTTGCGCGCAGATTTCAGCCCGGTCGATGGCGTGGGCGATCGCCTGCCGGACGCGCTCGTCCTGCAGGAAGGGTTGCTGCAGGTTCACGGCCAGGAAGCGAACGTTGTAAACCGGTTTGGACCCGATCGTCAGATTATCGATCGCGGACATGCGCTCGAAATCGGTCGATGCGATCTGGGTGTAGTCGAGATCGCCGGCTTCCAGGGCGGCACCCCATGCTTCTGGCGTGGTGCCCACCTGCACGAAGAGCACCTCGTCCAGCAACGGCGCGCCGCGCCAGGCATCGTCGTAGCGGGTGAGCCGCAGGTATTGGTCGGGTACGTATTCATCGAACTGGAACGGTCCAGTGCCGATCTGGCCGGTTTCCCAGGTTCCCGGTTTGACCATTTCTTCCGGGGGTACGTCGGCCCAGACATGCTGGGGGATGATGCTGTGCTGGGTGAGAATCGAAAACGCGAACGGCCCGGAGGGTTCGGTGAGCTGGAAGACGACGGTGCTATCGTCCGGCGCGGTAAGCCCCGAGATGGTCTCGGCGGTGCCGTCCAGGTACGCCTGAGCGCCCTCGACGATCGTCATATCGGTGGCCATATAGGAGCCGATGTCCTTGTTCAGAATGGTCTCGTAGGTGAAGACCACATCTTCGGACGTAAATGGCTCGCCGTCGTGCCAGGTGACACCTTCACGAAGGTGGAACGTATAGGTCAGACCGTCTTCTGAGACATCCCAGGTCTCGGCCAGGGCCGGTTCGACCTCGTCCCAGGAGGCAGAGCTCTGGATCAAACCGTCGTACATGGTGCTTTGCAGATAGAACGCCCCGAGTGTGCGAATGCCAATCGGGTTCAGGTCGACACTCGTCGAAGCATTGAGCGTCAACTTGAGCGTGCCACCGGGGGCGCCAGTAACCGGGGAAGCATCCTGCGCCCCGGCGTGGGAGAGTCCGCGCATTCCGGCAGCGGCAATGCCTGTAGCTGCCGCGCCTTTCATCAACGTGCGCCGATTGGCACTGATGGTTGTTAGATCGTGTCCCGTACGAGAAATCGACATGGTCTCATCCTTTCGTGGTCACTAACGTTCCGATTGGAACTTCATCACTCAAGCCGGTAGCTCGATCTTCACACCTCCTTTGTCCGCGGATTCCAGCATGGCCAGCAGGAGCGCCAGCGTGGCACGTGCCTCACGCAACGGCGCGACACCGTCGCCCCCGTTTTCGATCATGAAGAGCAGCTCATCGATAGCGGTCACCATTCCGGCCTGTGATGGAGCATGAAAGGGCAACGGTTGCGTCGCCAGACCGCCGGCTGGGCTTTCGACCAGTAACTCAGCAAGTTGGTTGCCGATGCGCAATGCGCCGTTGTCGCCAATCAGTTCGATCTGCAATCCGGCCACTCCAGCTTTGACACCGTTGTAGAGGGCGCGCACCCCACGGCGATAGCCGATGATGGCGGTGGCGCCGGGATCGGATTTTGGATCGCGGCCGCCGTCGCCCGTGTAGACGGTGCCGTAGCCGGTATCACGGTCGTCCAGCAGCGCCATGGTCCAGGCAGGCTCGTCGCCGAGCAGATAGCCGACGGTGTCCAGCAGGTGGGTGCCGTTGCGGAAGAGCATGGCGCGTTCGCCGGAGAGCGTGCCGAGCACGCTGCGGATTTCGCCGATGGTCCCCTGCTCGATCAGCCAGCGTGCCTGCCGATAGAAGGGATCGAAACGCCGGGTGTGATTGACGATGGTCTGCACGCCGGTTCGTTCGGCGGCGGCGATCATGCGGTCGGCATCCGCGAGCGTGGTGGCGATCGGCTTTTCGCAGAAAATCCCCTTTACCCCAGCGTTCGCTGCGGCTTCGAAGCTTTCGGCATGAAGATGATCTGGAGTGACGATGCTGACCAGATCCAATGCTTCATTTGCCAGCATCTGGTGGAAATCGGTGTAGGTGCTGGCAGGTCCCCAGAGCTCGACATAGCGGTCGAGCGCATTCTGGGAGATATCGCAGACTGGCCGTGACGACGGTTTGCGGGTGTGCGGCAAAGGCGGCGGCGTGCGAATGCGGCAGCGGCATCCGGATGGCGGCGGCCGTACGCTCGGGCGGGGAAATCGAAATACCAGAGCAACCGATGAGACCTGCGCGGATCGGATCGGACACGAATCGCCTCCAGCAATAATGCTTCGGTGTTCGGAGCGGTTCCCCGCCAGCAGACAGGGGAACGATGTGACATCAGACGTCGGATGTCTGGTCAGGGTATGGGTTTTCTCCCATCCTGTCAATCCCTTTCATATCCAAGTCGGTGACATAGATGACGCAGTGATCTGAATATGCGTAGGGACTTCTCTTCAAATATCTGGCAGAGGGACGGCATGGGTGCCCTCGATGTGCTGGGCAACTCCGTACGAAGGAACAGCCTGCGGATACTGGTCGCTGGCAAGCGAGCTGCCGGCACAATCGTCGACGCGATCGTGGGCGGCGCGATCGAGAAGTGCAATCCGCCGCATATGTTAGAGGTGACGTGGGAGTTCTGTGCAGACTGCGATTGCGGCCGGTGAGCCGGACGTGCAAGCGCGTGTCTCAGCGGCTGCGACGGCCGCGTTCCGCAAGGGTGAGGGATAGCCTTGTTGTGCTAGGACGGAGTTCTGATGGAGCATCGGCGGAGGACAAAAAAATGACCGAAGCGCATGGGGTCGCTCCGGTCATTTGGAAGGAGGAAGGGAATGGGAGAAGAGTGGGAGAATGTCGATAAAAGCCTTTCGATTCGGTGCGATTGCCTGCCGTTCAGCAGGTCATGTTCTAGTTGTAAGGCTCGAAGCTGATGGCACCGTGATTTGATGCTGAAGATTCGGTGAATTCGCGAACCTGCCGTGCGTGCATGACCCGGACGCCGGGGAAGGCCGCTGCCGATAGACTTCCCGAGGAATTCCGATTTTGAAGGGGAAGCGGCATTGACGGCATGAGACGATCACGGGAAGAATCACTGGCCGCATTCGCGCCGGAGCGGTTCGGGTTCAGCGCGTACAAGGATGGCTGGACCGTCGATTTTCCCCAGACGGGAAGGATCGCGTTTGCCTCGCTCGACTGGGCACATAACCAGGCGACCAGTTTCTGGCTGGACGACCAGGAGAGTTCGGTCAGCAACGCGCTCGAGCTGGTGGTGCAATTGCAGCAGGAGGTTTGGGGGTTTCCGCCGGAGGAGGCGGTGCCAGTCAACATTCTCTCGATCATCGAAGATACGGGCGCCTCGCTCCTGGTCGCCTATCAGCTCGAAAAGGGATTCAATGCTGAGGGTTGGCTCGGATTCGCTTTTGGGATCGGAACCAAGCATGGCCCGATGTATTCCCACATGCTGGGGGTGCGGTCGGAGTACCGCAGTGGTATCGATCTCGGGTGGTATCTGAAGGTGCTGCAAGGGTATCTCGCACTGCAGGAAGGGTTCGACGAGATGACCTGGACGGTCGACCCCATGCGCGGCGCGAATGCCCGCCTCAACCAGGAAAAACTGGCGGCTACGGCCGTAAACCTGACCATCGACAAATATGGCGTGATGCGCAGCACGCTCTACGGCAATGTGCCCACCGATCGCTTCACGAATATGTGGGACTTGCGCTCCAGCGACGTGCACCAGCGATTGCAGCAGGTGTTCGATCGGGAGTACCGCCCGCGCCGACCGGTCGATCTGACAGGATTGCCGGAAGCGACGGGGGAAAATGCGGCTCGATTGCGCCAGGAGCTACCGAAGCAGGTGGTTTACCGCGTGCCGGGCGATATCGATCAGCTTTTGCGGGTCGATCCGCAGCGTGCAGTCGATTGGCGCAACGAGATGCGCGAGGTGCTTGGCGTGCTGATTACCCGACGTGCGGCGATCGTGGGTGAAGATGTCGCCAAAGAAGGTCCGATTGCGATTCGAAAGAGCGTGATCGACGGGCCGTATGATGTCACCGGATTCGCAACCGAGCTGGACGAGTTTGGCAACCGCGAGAGTCTCTTCTTGCTGGAACGGAAAGACAACCAATCATGAAGATCCAATCGATTGAGCTCTGGAGCGTGCCGCTGACGTTGCGGTCGCCGTTCACCACCTCGTTTGGCACCTATCGCCAGCTCGACCGGCCCTTCGTGATTGTGCGAACGACCGACGGTTTGACCGGGGTTGGCGAAGTGCCGACCCTGAGCGATCCGGCCTATAAGGCGGAATGCGACCCCTACGCGGTGATGACGTCCTTGCAGACCTTTGTCGTGCCGGCCGTGTTCAAACGGCAAAAGGAGATCGGCTCGATCGGTACGGTCGACGATTTGTGCGCCAGCTACGAATGGATCAAGGGGGCCGGGTTCGCAAAAAGCGGAGTGGAGGCCGCCTTCTGGGATATCGAGGCGCAGCAGCGGGAGCAACCGCTTTGGAAACTGTGGGGCGGCCGCGAGCGCCAGTTCCCGGTGGGTGTGAGCATTGGTGGGAATACGGTCGAGGATGTGCTGACCCGAGCGGAAAAAGCCGTTGGGCTCGGCTACCAGCGGCTCAAAGTGAAGATTTGGCCCGGATTCGATGCGGAGCCCGCGGCAGCGCTCCGGAAGGCGTATCCGGATATTCTGCTGCAAGTCGATGCCAATTCGGCGTACACCCTCGATACCTGGTCCGACTTGAAAGCGCTCGACGATCTCGAGCTCCTGCTGATCGAGCAACCGCTTTTCGACGATGACATCGTGCTGCATAGCGAGATCGCCGCAGAATTGAAAACGCCGGTCTGCCTGGACGAGAGCGTGCATTCGCTCCGTGATGCTCAGGCTGCCATGCATCTCTGGCAGCGGAACGAGATCCTGGACCGGTTGATCATCAATATCAAGCCACCGCGGGTTTCCGGCTTCTCCGAAGCAATCGAGATCGCCAATGCCTGTAACGATCAGCAGGTGCGAACCTGGATCGGGGGGATGCTCGATTCCGCCTGGGGCAAGGCGATGAACCTGAACTTCAATGGACTCGATTGCATTGATCTGCCGGGCGATCACTTCTCACCGGGTGGGCCGTACTTCGAACGAGACTTGACCCTGGAGCCGCTTTCCGCGCCGAACGGTATCTTCACCTTGACCGACGCCGTTGGCAGCGGGGTCGAGTTCGACTGGAAGACGTTCGAAGAACTGGGGTCGAAGGTCGCGACGTTCGAGCAGTAGCTGACGACTCTCGGTGCTGGAAGCTTCGTGCGATCACCAATGCGAACGACCGGCTCGGTGCGAACTCCGACTCCTCGGCCGTTGGGAACGATCTTTGCAACGTTCGAGGGATAGCTTTCACCGGTCACAAGATTGAGTCTTGAATGGGGGCATAATGCCCCGTGACGGTCTCATGAGATCGGTGCATCGTTTGACCCGAACGGAGTCGATGGTGCGGTGCTCTCGTGCTGTTCCGTTCCGAACGGATTATCGAATCGCGGAACTGGAGACGGATCGATGGAAGGTTGGAAGCTTATCCTGGCCTGGATTGCCTGTGTGCTCCTGGGGGCCATTGGCGGTTTTGCAATTGGCTGGGTCATCTGGAAGCTCGGCTTCGAGCTAATCGGCAGTGCGGTTGCGCTTGTCGGAGCAGGCGTTGGCGGCATCGTCCTCTTCTTCTGGTTCATGAACTGGTCTGAAGATCGGCGAAACTCGAGCGACCTGTAGTCAGGCGCTACGGCCGACTCGAACGATAGGTCCTCTCCAGAATCTAAGACGCGCCCTGCAAATCTGGAGGGCGCGTCTCACATTGTTCACTCGGAAGCGAGAAGGCAGTTGGCGGCTTTAGGATGAAAGCCTGGCTTTGGCGACTTCAGCCAACTGTCCAAGCGCCGCGAAAGAGTATCAAGCCCCGGTATAGACCACTTTGAACGCCAGATCGTTGAGCCGTTGCGGCAGTGCGACGCTCCAACCGTTCGAATCCACAAGTGAGGGGGAGCACTGAACGAGCGGTCCAACTCTGAGAAATGGATGCGCTCGCCAGTACTGGCAGAAAAAGGCAGTCGATCAGGCGCTGCCTTAACTCGAAGTTGGGGTAGCAGCGCCGAGCTGGGCGCCGGGTTTGACGATCCACCAGACGCCGCCAACGCCTTGACCATTGAGCTGGCCGGGGGCGGTGTCGCCGGCAAAGTAGTAAAGCGGGATGCCGTTGTAAGCGAGTTGCTTGCTGCCGTCGGCGCCATCGATCGGCGCTAGCTCGCCGAGGCCGTTGCTCGGCAAGGTGAGCCGTCCGGCTGGCGCGGGAACCGGGGGCCAGTTCGCCAGACAGTCGCCGGTACACGAGCTGACGTAGAGCTCGGTGTCCTTGGTGAAGAGATAGACGGTACGGCCTTCAGGATCGGTGAAATAATTTCCCAATGTGGGATCGGACGCGATCACCAGAGTGGTCGCGGTCACCGGGGTGGTGACGGCAGTCGCAACCATGGCGGCTGCGGTCCCGAACTGCTCACCGGGTGCAACGACGAACCACGAATCTCCCACCCATTGGCCGTTAGCGTCACCGGCAACTTTGTCACCGGCAAAGTAATAGAGCGGGATCCCGTTGTAAGCAACTTGCGTACTGCCGTCGGTGCGTTCGAAGCGTGTCAGGGTGCCATCGACGCCGTCGGGCAAGGACAGTGGCTCCTCTGCAGTGAAGATTGGCCAGTTATCGACGCAAGGTCCATAGCAATTGCTGGCACCGGCGACGGTGTCTACGGTCCAGAGATAGAGGGTGCGCCCGTCGGCATCGGTGAAAAATTGACCCAGCTCGGGGGTTTCCGCCACGTTGACGGTGGTCGCTGTTTCCTGGGCGACTGTTGGGTTCCATCCGGCGAACATTGTGCCAACCAGCGTGGCCGCTAACGCAAGTACCATCCAACGTTTCATCGAACACTCCTCCCGCGGCGAAGTCGTATCGCCGTGCTGCTCTGACTACATCGACCGATCGAACAGGAGTTTCACTCTCGCGGCACTGTACGGGAAGTTGGATCGTTCTGTGCGAAGCAACATCTCCGTTTCGTAGTGAGGACGGGGATGTCCGGCAGAACGCGATATCCCTGGTGACGAGCTCATTTGTCTGTCAGAGGTGAATACCGAAGGATGTGGAAAAGCCGCGCCCGGAGACGCGGCTTTTCGACGTGATCGTTCAGGAGGGGACACCAACAAAGGCTTCTGGCTCGCTTACGCCCCAAGCATCTGGATGCTTTTGAGCGAGTGCATGCGCTGGTAGATCCAGTCGAAGTAGCGGGTCTCCTCGGAGGGGATGCCTTTGAAGCGGTCCCAGACCATGCGCACACCGGGATCGCCTTTCCAGTACGACCAGATGAGCGCCGCGCGGTCGGGGCGGGAGATAAAGCCGATGCGGGAATCGACCCAGCCGTCGCCGCCCGAGAGACTGTCGCGCAGCATCTCCTCGCGCACGGCTTCGGTCGACCATCCGTCGGCATGCATATGCCAGGCGGCCCGGGTGCCGATGCCAGAGTTGTAGCGCGTGAGCAGGCCGAGGACACGGTCGTCCGGATCGTCCTGCCAGCCGATGACATCGAGACCGGTGTCGGCGATCCCCTCGAACGGGGATGAGCTGGCGGTATTGACCACCGAAAGCAGGTTGTCAGCCGGACCTTCTCCGTTCGCGTAGGCGACTTCGCGGCGTTTGAACTGCACGTAGTGGCCCGGGTACGCCTCATGCACGGCCAGGTGTCGCAGGCCGGGTTTGGTCAGCACGGGATCGACATTGAGTCGGATCAACCGGTGCTTGTAGTCGCACATGGCGTTGTACGGAACGTCGCGGACGATCTCGACCTGCATGCCGTCGCTCTTGTCGGCAGGGATTTCCATTTTCTGTTCGGTGAGATCCCAGGCTTCATCGAGAAGCTCGTCGAGCACGGTCTTGACGTCCTCCGGGGCAACCCGATGGGTGTCTTGCCAGAGACCGACCTGGGTTTCCAGATCGCCGGCGTACCCAAGCGCAGTGAGCTCCTGGGTCAGGAGATCGCGCATCACGCGCAGTTCGGCATCAGGGGCGGGTTCGGCGGGAATATGCAGAAATCGGGTGAGCTGATCCTTGAAGTCGAGTCCGCTGGAACGCCAGGTAGCAAACGCGACCGCGCTGGCGCAGGTTTCGTCGTAGTAGACCTGCCGATCGGGCTCGGCCAGTCCGGCAGCTTCCGCTTGCAGGGTCTGGAAGCGGTCGATGGCATGCGCATAGTCGGAGAAGTCTTCTGGCTGGTGGGATTTGGACATATTGAGCACGACCAAGACGCTCGATATGGTTGTCATCGTCGTCGTCGGTTATTCCCTGCTCGTCGGCGTAGAGCTTATCGAGTCCGAGGAGCGCGGTGGCGAGCTGCTCGCCATATGCCATGGTTGCGTCGCTGAGCATGGAACCTCCGGAAGATACGACGAGTTGGAAACGAGATGCGCTGATACCGGCGAAACGTGCGCACGGAGATCCTAGCCTCTTCCGCCACATGGCGGAATCGCTAGATCACGGTAATGTCGAGTGCCATGCCCTGTTCGTAATCGGTGTTGGCGTGTGAGGCGAGCTGGAAATTGCCGGTTTCTGTGAAGGTGACCGCCAGGGTTACCGTTTCGCCCGGAGCAATGGTCAGGATTTCCGCTTCACCGGCATCCGAGGAGATCGGCGCGCCCTGGGAGCCGGCTGGCTCCACCATGAACTGGTGCTCACTGGTGCCGAGATTCGTGACGTTGAAGGTGTATTCCACATCGGTAGTGAAGGTAACCGCCGCCGATTGGATGTAGAACTCGCGCATGGAGACGGTTACCCGGCCGCCGGCGCGGGGAGTACCCATGTCGATTGCGGTGGGAGCCACCGGGGTGGCGGGAACACCGAGCTGATCGCCGGGAGATGCCAGCCACCAGACCCCGCCGACTCCGGCGCCGAAGGTGTCGCCCGGTGAAGTATCGACGTTATAGGTATAGAGCGGCATGCCGTTGTAGGCGAGCTGGGTGGTGCCATCCTCACGGTCGAACAGGGTGAGCTCGCCGGTCAGGTCGGATGGGAGAGAAAGCGGTTCGCTGGCTGAGAAAGGAATCCAGGCCACCGCGCAATCTCCCACGCACAGGCTTTGGTTGGGAACCGTGTCGCCATCCGTGACATAGAGCGTGTCGCCGGCGGGTGACGAGAAATAGCGACCCAGCGTGCCGCTCTCGCGTACGAAGATAGTCGCTTGCGTGCCTCCAACAGCTTCCGGAGAACCGACGGCTTCCGGGCTAGCCAGCGGCGTGGCGTCCTGAGCGGCACCGGCAACCGGGAGCGCGAAGAAGAGCAGTGTGAACAGCAGGGTGACGAGTCGTTTCATAGCGGGCTTTCCCCTCGGTAGTGGGACTGAAGTACGGTAGGCACCCGTGCTGTGACGACAGGGAACAGTGCCGTTGAGCAACTTTCCTTCGCCGCTCGTGCTTTGTCAATTTCCATCACGGCATTGGGCCGCCCACCAGAGCAACAGACGGGTATAGAATCACGCGCTTGCATGGAGACGTGGCTAGGGTTGGACGGGGATGGATTCGAGCAGTCAAACACGACGCGGTCCATCCGGCATGTTGCTGCTCATCGGCACCGGCATCCTGTGGGGCACGATCGGTGTGGCCTCGAAGGGCGTCTTCGAGCATAGCGCCCTCGATGCCGTTTCGGTGACGTGGATACGCACCCTGATCGCGAGCCCGATCTGTATTGTGGCGGTCTGGCTGGCGGGCGGACGCAAGCTATTGGGCTTTTCCCGCCCGGATTTGCTCCGGATGATCGGATTGGGCATTGCGCTCATCCTCTATCAATGGCTCTATCTGGCGGCGATCGAACAGATCGGTGTGACGGCTACCACGCTGATCTCGCTCTGCGGCGCACCGGTAATCGTCGCCATTCTCTCGGTGCTGGTGTTGAAAGAGCCTTTGAGCCGGCCGCAGCTCATTGCTTTGGTGGGGGCGTTGATCGGGACCGGATTGCTGATCGGGCGCCCACCGGAAATGGAGGGTGGCAACGGGACGCATGGTGTGCTCTACGCGTTGGGATGCGCACTTGGGATTGCCCTTCATGCCATGGGGAGTCGGAGCGTGGCCGGCCGGATTCATCCGCTGGTCGTGCTGGCAATCGGGTTTTCGGTCGGGGCGATCGTCCTGGCGCCGTTTGTGTTCGCGCGCGGGTTTCATCCGCATGCGGATCCGACTGCCTGGGCGTTGCTGGTCTACCTGGCAACGGTTCCGTCCTTCGTCGCTTACTTCTTTTATCAACGGGGGCTGCGCGATGTCCCGGCCTCCATGGCAACCATCGTCACGCTGATCGAGCCGCTGATCGCCTCGGTGCTGGCATGGTTCTTCTTCGACGAGCGGCTCGGGTTGCTGGGACTCGTCGGTGGTGCGTTACTGCTGGTTTCGATCTGGATCCTCTCCACCCGGGCGGTCAGAGTGAACCCGGTGCAGATCGTGATCGAAGCTGAAGGCTAGCGCGGACTCGATTGCCACTTAGGTGGGTCGTGGTCGACGAACTCCCCTCTGGAGTTCAGAGGCGACTCGCCTCGACTGCTGACCTGGACTTATGTTTCAACGGTGTCGCGCGTTAGACGCCTCTCAGGCTCAACATTCGATTCGGGCATTCGGATTACGGCGGTTTCGAGAGATTCGAAGTCTTTGAGCATGTTGCAACGTGTAACGCGAGTGTCTCTTTTGAAGTTGCTGAGCCGAAACTGATGCGGGCGGCCGTTGTGTGAAGGCACGCTCAGGCCGTTTGTTTGAGTGCCGGTTCCGCTCCCACGGCTTCCAGATGAACGAATGGGTTGAGACCGATCCAGTCGTAGAAGCTCATGCGGACCTGTTGATCTCCTTCCAGCACGATTTGCTGGGTGCGCACGGCCGTTTCGACTTCGATGTTGCCCATCCAGACCCGGGTCAGGTTGGCCAAGCCGCTGGTAATCACCAGATTCACCGGAAACCCTGGATCGAAAAGGCAGAGATCGATGTCCCCGCTCTCCTCCTTGACCATCCAGTAGCGCCGTTTCTGCACAGGCGCGTCCGGGATATCGAACCGGATGACGTGCTTTCCCGGCGGCATGAGATCGCCACGAATCCAGCGGCGCATGTCCCACATCAGCAAACTGGGATCGAGATTCTCGGGCGAGTACTGGGTGCGCATGTATTTCGTGCCCCAAAGCCCGATACCGGTGATGATCGGATCGAGCGCCTTGCCCGACTCCGTCAAGTGATAGCTATACCCCTTACTGGTGGGCAGCGGTCGTCGCTCGATCAGCGCGGCTCCTTCGAGATCGCGCAGCCGTTGCGAGAGCAATGAGGCGGACATCAACGGTACGCCGCGATGCAGATCGTTGAAACGGGTGCTGCCGGAGAGTAATTCTCGGAGCACCAGCAGGGTCCACCGCTCCGAAAGCACCTCGGCAGCGACGGAGACGGGGCAAAACTGACCATATCCCTTATTTCGCATCGGACGGAACTCCATTTCTCCTAGTAGGTCGTGCTGCTGTGATGTGGCGAACTGCGATCGATTTGCGTGTGAAACGGGCCAGAAACCGCAGATTGCGAACGTTTTGCCGCAGGGCATCCCATTCTTGTTCCCGATTCTGACAGAGATACGCGTATTCGTGCGCTTTAGTTTTTGTAGTTGTGTGCCCGCTTTGCGTCTCCATAATGAGAACTCAGGTTCGAACCTGTTATCGGTAACAACGTTAAGGAGAAGAGTAAATGAGCGCAATTGTTGAACGAATGGATGTAGGTATTGTCGAATCGCTGGCTGAGCTGCGCGGTCGCCTGACTGGCGTCGTCCTAACCCAGGACGATCCTGGGTATGGGGAGGCCCGAACGATCTGGAACGCCATGATCGAGGCACGGCCGGCGCTGATCGCGTTGCCGGAATCGGATGCTGATGTGGCCGAGCTGGTGCGCTTCGCGGTGCGAACCGGGATGCCCTTCTCGGTGCGCGGCGGCGGGCACAATATTGCCGGAACGGCACTGGTCGATGGCGGCCTGACTATCAATATGAGTCGCATGCGATCGGTCGAATACGTCGCCGGGATCAATCGGGTCGTCGTCCAGGCGGGGGCCATCTGGGCTGATGTCGACGCCGCGCTCGAACCGTATGGACTCATCGTGCCGGGCGGCATTGTCTCGACCACCGGGGTGGCCGGGTTCACACTCGGTGGCGGGTTCGGCTGGCTCTCCCGCTCCGAGGGATACACCACCGATCAGTTGACCGGCGCCACAATCGTGACCGCCGATGGCCAAATCCGGACCATCGATGCGAACAACGAGCCAGAGCTCTTCTGGGCGATTCGCGGCGGTGGCGGCAACTTCGGCGTAGTCACCCAGTTCGAGTTCGAGCCACTCAAGCTCGGCCCGGAAGTGGCTGGCGGAATGGTGCTTTGGCCGATGGAGATGGCTTCCGAGATCATGGATCTCTTCACGCGGGAGTCGGCCGCAGCTCCCGACGAGCTCATGCATGTACTGGTGATGCGGGTCGCGCCTCCGGCTCCATTCCTGCCGGTGGAGGTGCATGGAAAGCCGGTAGTCGGTATTGCCGCCATGTATGCGGGCCCGGTCGAGGAGGGGCTGCAGGCGATGGCGCCGATCATGACTTATGGCACGCCGCTGGCGGTCACGATCAAACCCAAGCCGTATCGGGAGCATCAAGCATTTCTGGATTCCGGGCAGCCATTCGGCCGCCGCTATTACTGGAAGTCGCTCTATTTCGACGATTTCAGCGATGGGGTGAAGCACGCGCTCCTGGAGAACGGGACCGATTTTCCCTCGCCGATTTCTTCGATCCTGCTCCCGCATCTTGGTGGGGCAGCCAAGCGGGGCGCCACGGGAGCTACGGCAACCAGTCACCTGGGCCGCGAATTCCTGGTGAACTACCAGGCATCGTGGGAGGATCCGGCCCTGGATGCGGAGCTGATCGACTGGGCGAAGTTGAACCATGCCGCGATGCTGCCCTATTCGTCTGGTCATTATGTGAATTTCATGACCGAGGACGAGGTGAGCGATCCCGCACGGCAGGCCTATGAGCCGGCGCTGCTGTCCCGGTTGCAGCGCGTGAAGGCGCAATACGACCCGGAGAATGTCTTCCGGTTCAATAAGAACATCACACCCGCCGCGAGGTAGCGGCAGGTTGCCACGCACAGGTGAATCGCTCTGCTGCACGAATCCCTGACGATGCTGTGGAGCGGCGTCATCCCGAACAGACCGAGCCCCGATGTCCGTCACGGGTAGCTTTGCCGTAGGGGCAAGGGGTTCGGCGCTCAATTCGAAACTCGAAATATTTATGAAATAAGGGCTGCGCTAGAGCGGCTGAGGAGATCACTAATGTTTTCAACCAAGCGTCCCTATTTGATTCCGTTAACCGCTCTGCTTTTGATGCTGGCGATGGTCGCGTTTGTTTTCACTCCGGCTCGGGCCCAGGAGGGAATTCCGGTCGAGCTCCCATGTGTCACCGGTGTCACGGCTTATCCAATCGGGAAGGCCATGCCGGAAGAGCTCGATGGTCAGGTCCTTGTACTGGAGCGTCTGGAGATTGCCCAGGGCGGCGGGTTCACGGCTCATACCCATCCGGGAACGCTGGTCGTGTCGATCGAGGCTGGCACGCTCGAGCTGACTCAGCTGGACCATGCAGACATGGAGATTACGCGCGCAGCGACCGACTCCACTCCTGCAACCAGCGAGACGATGACCCAAGGGGTCCCGATGACCCTCAATCCCGGCGATGGCTTTGTCGAGCCGGAAGGCATGGTGCACACGGCCTTCAACTTTGGCAATGAGCCGACGGTCGTGCTGCTTACCGGCGTCGTCGATGCCGACGTGCCGCTGGTCCAGTGCGTCGAGGGCACTCCGGCGGCGTAACCGAACACTGTATCGAAGAAGCGGTGATGCGCTGGGTCATCTGGATCCAGGTCACCGCTTCTCGTCCAGTTCTGTCTCACGACGGTAGACCGCCTTCGCTCACCGAGATGGCGTCATTTTTCCCATCATCATCAGAATGCCCGGCGCATGAGAATGCGAATCGTCCAGGTGGGTTCAGTGGCCGCGGTGCGGTACGCTGGAGCCGAGATGAGGAGGGCCTTATGACCGACGCCGAGAATATCCCGACCAACAAGAATGAGCTGCTTGCGTTTATGCGCGATCAGTGGAATGGATTCGTGTCCGCGAGCGACGCTCTTTCCGATCAGGTGTGGACAGGTCCAGTGAATGCTGCAGGCTGGAACGTTCGGGACCACGTTGCACATGTTGCAACCTGGCTACGCGCGGAAACGGCGCTACTCAGCTCCGGTACGCCGATTCCGGAAAGCACCGGTATGCCGGAAGCGATCTGGAATGCAGGCGATACCGATGCGATCAACGAATGGTTTCGTCAGTCATTCAAAACGATGTCCCCGGCGGAGGCGCGGATCGAGCGCGACCGCGTCTTTCCCAAGCTCTTCGAGGTCGTTTCTGCCATGTCCGATGAGGAGATGTCCAGACCGGCCCGTGAGACCGGTCTGGAGTCGAGTGACCGGCCGCTGCTGGAAGTCATGACCGAAAACTATGGTCTGCACTTCGACGATCACCGGGCGCAGATCGAGCAGCTCGGCAACCTCGCAGCCTGATCTCGGTTCGATAGCAACCGTTTCTCTCGGTTCTATCCTCGGAATTGGAACGAAACGGGGCCGATCTCGGAGCCGTCCGGAAGCACCTGGGCGGTTTGCGACCAGTTCATCCAGATCTCGGTAGACCCGCGTGTGGAGCGGCGAACACCTTCCGCGAGGTGGGCCGTCGGAACGCCGGACTCGGCAAGCAGCTGTTCCAGAACAGAAACGATCAACGGGGCGCTCCAGGCGCCGATGGAGATGGCATTTCCCTTGCGCGTGACCGCGGCCTTTCCGGCAAGCGGGCCATCGTCGTAGGTCATGACGACGTCGGCGTCGATGGGTTCGTAGGACTCGGCCCAGGTTTCCACCTCGAAGCCTCCGGCGTGGACGTGCAGGCCAGGGCGCATACCGTCAAAGTTGAGCAGCCGTTGTCCGACCAGGTCGCGCAGCGGACCAGGTTGGCCGTCTTCCTGTACGCGGCCGGTGGGGGTGCGATAGGCCGTGCGCGGTCCAAACACGAGCCGCGTTTCCTCCGCGTAGCTGGCGAGATGAGCGGCCCGCTCCGCTCCCATCAACTGGATGGCCGGCGCGACGATAACCGCGTAGCCGCTGAGATCGTGATCCGGGTGGCGGATGTCGACATCTACGCCGAGCGAACGCAGGGCGATGTAGAAGAGCATCGTCTGGCGGACGTAGCTCGCCCGGGCGCTGTGGGGTTGGACATCGTAGACCCACTGCGATTCGTAGTCGTGCAGCAGGGCGACCTTGGCGGGAATCTCGGCGTTATTGCGACCACCGACCTCCATGCGGGAGATTTCCTGCCCACCGCGATCGAGGGTTTCATCGTGACGCAGCAATCCGGAGTGCATCATCTCCTGAGCGATCGTGGCGGCGCGCCAGCGGAAGTAGCTGACACAGCTTGCGCCGTGAGCGTAGGCCTGGGCGGTCCAAAGCTGCACTGCGCCTTCCACTGGTAAACAGTTGGAGGGGGCCCAGTTGACCTGACCGGCTCCCTGCTCCATCACCCAGAAGGCGCGGCGACCTTTCAATCCCCGGTAGACATCGTGGTTCCACGAGATGTAGTCGGGATGACCCGTGCGCGCCCACTTCACCCGCTCTTCTTCTGAAAGCGGCGCGCGCTCCAGCTGACCGAGCGGATAGCTATCCCAAGAGGCAAAGTCGAGCACCTCGCTGTTGGCGTAGTGATCGAACTCATTGAAATGCATCATGTAGTTGTGCGTGATCCAGCGCCCCGGCGAAAGCTCGCGGATGATTGCCACCTGCTCTGCCTGGAACTCTTTCACGGCATCGCTGGCGAAGCGGTGAAAGTCGAGCAAATGCGAGGGGTTGGTATCGGTGACCAGGTTAAACGGTGGATCGATCTGCGACCAGGCGGAGTATTCCTGGCTCCAGAAGATGTTGCCCCACGCCTGGTTCAACGCTTCGAGGTGGCCGTATTTCCGTTCGAGCCATTCGCGGAAGGCGACCGCGCTGGCTCCGCCGTAGGAACGAGTGGTGCTATGGCAGCCCCATTCGTTATCGGTTTGCCAGCCTTCGACGGCTGGATGCTGACCATAGCGCTGCGCGACTTCCGTAGTGATGCGCCGGGAGTGCTCGCGGTAGATCGGGCTGGCGTGGTCGTAGTGCTTGCGTGAACCGAAGTTGCGGATATGCCCGTCGATGCCGGTGGCCAGGATTTCGGGATGCTGGCGGATCAGCCAGGCGGGTGGGGTGGCGGTTGGAGTACACATGACGACTTTGAGCCCGGCCTCGGCGAGCGCTTCGATGGCATCGTCCAGCCATTGCCAGTCGAAGACGCCTTCTTCCGGTTCCATCTTCGACCAGGCGAACTCAGCCACCCGGACATAGGTGATGCCGAGCTGCTTCTGCCGTTCCGGATAGTGCTTCCATTGCTCCCAGGGGACATGCTCGGGATAGTCGCAGACGCCGAGCGCGAAATTGGCGGGGATCGGGGGAAGCGTTTCGATCACGGAGTCGGTCTCCTGAAGCTGAGGCGGGTCGTGTTCGGTAGAGTCGGCACATCTTCGCATCGACGCCAATCTTATTCAACTTGCGGAATCGTTGTGTTATAAAGTGAAAATATGGTGTAATCGAGTTGAAAATAGGTTCCTGAATATTGGATCAAGGCGCACCGGGTTTCGTTGACATCTCTTGGGGATCAGTCCTACTCTTGCTTTCGTCTGAACAATTCAGAGCGCGGTCGGACGCAATGGTGCTACCGCGGGAATAATCTATAAGAGAGGTACATATGTCGTCACGCCGTAGTGAATTCTCTCCCATGCCGTCGTTGGTGGGCTATCAGCTCGGACGGCGCGGACTGCTGAAAGCGGGAGCCGGCGTTGCCGGAGCCGCCGCTCTTGGATTGACGTTCGGCGAGCGCTTCGCCAGCGCCCAGCTCGATATGGGTTCGGCCACCGGTGATGTTTCGTTCGGGTCGAACTATTCGAACGATGTGCCGAAGGCAGGTCTCCAGGCCTCCATCGACGTGTTCCCCAACAAGAACGTCACGGTCAACGTCAACACGGTGGACCACAACACCTACCAGGAAAACATCACCACCTACCTGCAAAACCCGGATGACGTGATCTCCTGGTTCGCGGGGTATCGCATGCGTTACTTCGCGGCGCAAGACCTGCTCGGTCCGATCGACGATGTCTGGGGCCAGGGGCTCAACGAGACAATGTCGGAAGGTTTCAAGCTCGCGTCCACCGGTGACGACGGCAAGCTCTATCTTGTGCCCTTCAACTACTACGCCTGGGGTATCTATTACCGCCCGAGTCTGTTCGAGGAAAATGGCTGGACCCCACCAACCACGCTCGATGAGCTCAAGGCATTGGCAGAAGAGATGCAAACCGCCGGCATCACCCCATTTGCCTTCGGGAACGATGGCCGGTGGCCGGCCATGGGAACCTTCGACCAGCTCAATTTCCGTCTCAATGGCTACGACTTCCATATGGATCTTATGGCCGGTAAGGAAAGCTGGACCGACGACCGCGTTAAAAATGTCTTCGCGCTCTGGACCGAACTTTTGCCGTTCCACCAGGAGAACCCGAACGGACGAACCTGGGAGGAGGCCGCCAGCACGGTCGTCGACAAGACGTCGGGCATGATGACGATCGGTACCTTCATCGGACAGCAGTTCCCCGATGCCGATACCTCCGATCTCGACTTCTTCGTGTGGCCGGAGCTCAATCCTGAGTTCGGCATTGGCACGGTCGAAGCGCCGATCGACGGTTTCATGATGGCCAAGAGCCCGAAGAACGAGGAAGCGGCCAAGGAGCTCTTGTACAACATGGGCACCGCTGCCGCGCAGGACGCCTATCTGGCGGTCGACCCAAGCGCAGTAGCTACCGCCAGCGACGTAGATCCGACCGGCTACACCCCGCTTCAGCTCAAAGTCCTCGAAGCCGTTTCGAACGCGCCGAGCGTGACGCAGTTCCTGGATCGCGATACGAGCCCCGAGTTCGCCTCGAATGTCGCCGGGCAAGCGTTCGCCGACTTCATTTCCGATCCGACCAAAATCGACGGCATTCTCGAGGATATGCAGGCGCAAGCCGAAGTCATCTTCGAGCAGTAGCACCTAATGCGCGAGCCCGCCGGTAAACACCGGCGGGCTCGCCGTTCCCCATCACATCGAAAGCAGGGAGTCCGTTGGATCTCTCGAAAGGTGTTCATTCCGATATTCAGGATTCCCTGAAGTCCTTTCCCGCGACGCCGGCCAAAAAGAAGAGCCGCTGGTTCACCCAGTTCGATGGGCGGGACAAGTGGATTGCCCTCTTGATGATCGGTATTCCAACGCTGCTGCATGTGGCGCTGGTCTGGTTTCCGACCGTCAGCTCCATCCTTCTTTCCTTTACCAACTGGAAGGGGATCCGCTTCAGCGATATCGCCTGGGTCGGTACCAAGAACTATCAGCAGATCTTCGGAGCCTTTCAGAAAAGCACCTATCAGGCCCTGCTCAACAACACGGTGTTGTTGCTCTTCCTGTTCGTCGGGCCAACCGCGTTCGGCGTGGTGCTCGCCTATTTGCTCGACAAGAACATCCGCGGTACCCGCATTTACCAGGCCGTCTTCTTTACCCCGGTCGTACTTTCGCTGGCGGTGGTCGGGTTCATCTGGAAAAGCGTTATCTACTCGACTGAGAACGGACTGGCCACGCAGATCTTCGGAGATGGCAAGCCGATCGACTGGCTGGGGAACCAGTCATTCCTGATACCCATTGGGGATACCTATGGGGTGTCTCGTAACTTTGTCGCCATCCTGATCGCGATTGCCTGGCGGCACACCGGTTACATCATGGTGCTCTATCTGGCCGGGTTGAAGTCCGTGGACCCTAGCCTGCGGGAAGCCGCATTGCTGGATGGCAGCAATGAATGGCAAACCTTCCGCCACGTCATTTTTCCGTCGCTTAAACCGGTCAACGTGGTGGTGCTGGTCATTACCGTGATCGAGGCGCTGCGCGCCTTCGACATCATCTACGTTCTTAACACGCCTCGTAAAACCGAAGTGCTTTCTATTCTGACGACGAACAATCTCTTGGGGGAAGGCGGCGGCAATGTCGGCCGCGGGTCGGCCTATGCCACCATCCTCTTTGTGCTCTGTTTCGGTTTCGTCATCTGGTATGTCACCAATCACTATCGCAACACCCAGGAAGGAGCCGATTCATGAGCGCAACGGTTCCAACGACGATTCCCTACAAAAAGAAAAGCCATTTCACGCTTGGCCGGGTAGTGCTCTATGGATTCGTCACTCTCACGGCGATCATCTGGATGATTCCGTTGGTAGGCGCGCTCTATGCCTCGCTCCGTCCCTTTGCCGAGACGGTGCAGAACGGGTTCTTCTCGAAGCCGGACACCCTGACGCTCGACAACTACCGCAATGCCTGGGATCAGGGCGATATCGCGCGCAAGTACTGGAACACCGCACTCATCCTGGTGCCGGCGTTGATCTTCACGCTTTTCTTTTCCAGCATGGTGGCGTTCGTGTGCAGCCGCTTTTCCTGGCGGTTCAATATCGTGCTTCTGAGCCTCTTCACTGCAGGGAATTTGCTTCCACAACAGATCATCATTCAGCCATTGTTTCAGATGTACAACCGGATTCCTCTGCCAGACTGGATGTCCAACTCCGGCAAGCTGAACGGCAGCACCTGGGGCATCATCCTGATCCATATCGCTTTCCAGAGCGGCTTCTGCACCTTCGTGCTCAGCAATTACATGAAGTTGTTGCCCAAATCGCTCAACGAGGCGGCGCGCATCGACGGCGCCGGGGTCTGGAAGCAGTACTGGCAGATCATCATGCCGCTTACCCTGCCGGCTTTGGCCGCGCTGGCGACGCTGGAGTTCACCTGGATTTACAACGACTTCTTCTGGGCAGTCGTCCTGGAACAACAGGGCGCCGATCGGCCGATCACATCCTCACTGGCGAACCTCGGTGGCGAGTTCTTCACAGATGACAACCTGATCGCGGCAGCATCGGTCTTTGTTGCCTTGCCGACCTTGCTGGTCTATTTCGCCCTGCAGCGGTACTTCATTTCTGGTCTGACAGTTGGGGCGGAGAAGGGGTAGGCATCGTTTTCGATCGATGACGACTTCCTATTCCGCCAGAGCAGGGAGCTCGAAAGTTACCGTCGAGCACGGATCGATCGATGCGAGACAGTCTGCCTGCTGCGTGGCAAGGTCGACCGCAATGGCCATCGCTTCATTCGCGGTGAGGCCGCCTTGCACGTCGATGGTCACCAGCGAGTTGTCCACGACGAACGCGACTCCGGCGCTATCTGGTGTGGCTTCCGGATCATCGGGATTGAGAACTCCCGTGTAAGCTGCGGTGGCATCGGTGCCGGGAACAGTTGGATCGGACGCAACGGTGCGCTCGCCCCTGGGAACGGGATAGGGAGTCGGCAGATCGTTGGGCATGCTTCGAATCGCGTCCAGCACTGTCAGCGCATCGTTCGCGGTTGCGAACTGCGAAATCGCGACCGCGATAAAGGGTGGCGATGGCTCACCGTCGACCATAGGACCTGCTACCACTGCCCGCACGAGCCCGCCCAGACTGGCTTTGCCAAAGACGCCAAGCGAGTTTTCTTCGCCGCATACGCGACAGGCCAGCAGGTCTGCTCCCGCCTTGTACCCGCCTAGTACTGGCGTGTCGTCACTGACCAATTGTTGAAGTGGAAGGAGCCGATCACTCAGGGCCGCATTGACGCCATCGAGCTCACCGCCATGCAACCCAATTTCGATACGGGAATCGAGCACGCTGGCCAGGTGGCTGGCAAGCTCAGCCTGGCTGCTAAGGTCGAGACTATCTGGCGTGCCAACCGGGACGGGAGAACCCTCGCCAGGAGGATCGATGTAGCTCTCGATCGAAACTGCGGCGACGATCGTTTCGTGAACGAAGGAACTGGCCACGACCGAAACGAATGGGCCGCCCGCGGATCGGGTGTCATAGGAAACCGAAGTCAACGTGCTGAGCGAGTTGCCAATCTGGGGGCCGGCCGCGTGGGATGGGTCGCTGGACGTCCCGTCGGGCAATGGCGGACGCAGCGCGGCGTCGACGATGCCAGCTCCCATGGCTGCCGCCTCCGGGCTTTCGAACTCGAGCAGGAACGTATTGATGACGAGTGGGGAATCATTGGAAACATAGAACGATTGATAGGCACGTTCGAGGCCGGCAGGGGGCGTAGCGTCGCCGATGATGCCGACGAAAGCGCCGGCTGGCACCCACCATTCACTGTAGTCGTCGAAGAATCCGGTGGGCACATCCTCCGGGGAAAGCGCAATTGCAGCCAGATCGATAGCAGGAGCTGTGTCGATCTCAGGACTCGCGGTCTGAGCGAGCGCGCCCAGTGTCGTCCCGAACAATGCAATGACAAACGTGAGAGACATCATCAAGTGGCGTTTGTGAACCATACGAGCATTCCTCCCAATCGTACGCAGCAATGACGAATCTGGTGGCGACTCCTGGAATTCAGTTCGGTGAACATGAGCGTACGCGTGTCAACAGGTAACGAACCAATGGCCTGCCATTCGTTGGTTTGCCCCATCGTGGTTATGTCGTTCTAATGTGCGGCCACTGGACGCCAAAGTCAACTGGTTAGGGGCATCAGCAGGAAGAATTTAGCGGCGGAAAAAAGGAATTCGACCCGTGTTATCGCCTTCAATCTCAGCCGCGTCGTTGGTCTGGGAGGAAATAGAAGGTTGCGAGCACGATTAGGAATCATCAGAAAACGTCCGATACGCTTTTCGCCGTTTGCCTTGCGATTCATGCGGAGATTCGCGGCCGTTCTGCTCAGCGTGCAGGGCGACGATGGTCGGGAGCCGGTCCTACCTTGAAGCTGCCGAGATGATGTGAGTCCTCATTCCTCGAAGCATCCAACCAGGAATAGCGAATTTTGTTGACTTGGCGACGCTATCCGATGGACCACCGACGTCTCAGGTGGTTACGTGACACGAAGCAGCCCAAAGGCTGCCCCGATGTACAGATCGTTCAGTGAGAACGGCAGAAGTCTGACGATTAGAACTGCAGGTAGGTCTCCCCTTCGATGATCGAAGGGCTGCCAATCGCGCCACTCACATTCGCTTTGACCCACTCGCCCGCTACCCGAGTCGATTCCTTAGCTCCTTCCGAGCTCTCGCAGACCGTAACGGTTGCCACGGTATTGCCGGAGCGGGTGGCGTAGTAATTCACGAATCCGGGAACTCCGCTGAGGCCCTTGGTGACGTCCTCTGCGTGCTTCTCCATGGCGTCGGCTAATCCGCTTCCGTTTTCCCATGTTCGGACCACGATATACATTTTGGACCTCCTTACCCGAGTGCCTCAGGCAGCGTACTTCGATGAAGGGACGTTCGGGCTATCTGGCTTTTACGCTTAACTGTTGCCTTGAAAAATTATTTTTGTAACAAATAATTCGTGTCGTCGACCGCGACCGTGGCGTTCATTGGAGTCTCGCCGGGACTACGTGATCCGGGTGTTAGCCGTTTGGTTCGACGTCGATCAACGCATCCTGGAAGATGATGTTGCACGATTCGGGCGAGCGGAACGAGTGCGTGTGACGAGTCATTTACCGACTACGGCGCGGAACAGCCCAGGTGCGATACCTGGGCTGTTGTCCGTTCAAATTCGATTTCGCGATGCTGGCGCTAACTCGTCGCTGGCGCCGAAACCTGGTACTGATTTCGCTGAGCCACATCGAACCGCGATCCTGGCTTAGGAGGCATGATCGCCCCGATTAGCCAGAGAAAAGGCATGAAGATTCCGACGATGCCGAGAATGGTGTGACCCTTCTCGAACGTCAGTCGACAGACCGTAAAGAGACAGATTATGTAGAAGGTGAACAGAACTACGCCTAAAAGCCATTCCCACCACATTGTTCGATTATTCCCTTCGTGACGAATCGAACGCAAGCTACGAGTTTGCAGCGGCATGGGCGATTCAGCTTGCACAGTATGGGTGGATAGCTCGATCCGTGTAATCACCCGAAGGACCTGTGGAGGTTACCGGATGGTCTTTCGCGCCCGGCTCATCACAAACAACCCCCGCTCGCGGCCAGAGCCAGGGAGAGGCACGTACAAAGCGGTCGAGCGAACGATGAACCAGGAGATGGGAAACAGATCGGACTGCGCCACAGGAAGGCGTCAGGCAACGGGACCACTCAGTCTCACGAGCGGATGACGTTGTATGCCGAATTGTGCGGCCGGGTAACTCCCCCATCAAGACACGAGGCGGAGCTAGTCCGACTTTGGCCGCGTTGCCGCGATGGGCATTTCTGGCGTTCGATGCAGACGCTCTGGTGCACCGACTTCGAGGTGGGAGTTTTTCGTTTTTCCCGATTGGAGCGCCGTTTTAACGCTTCGTTATGAGCCACTTGAGTTGGAGCTGTTGTGGATTCCGGCGTGGTTCCTGTGGGCGATGTAAGGTTGATTACATCGGGGCGATCCTGCCCGGACGACAGGCATAGAAATCGTCGAGTTGACCAAGGGTTCTGTCAAGCCTTTGTGACTTTCGTCCTCGTTCGTTCGATTCACAACGCCCGCCGAAGCGCGGCCTCCTCTCGTCGCCGGGCTTCTCTCATTTGCAGAACGCCGATGACTTCGCCATTGCCCTGACTTCATCAGGAGATCTACGGCTACAGACCGTCTTTTGGTGCCAAGTCTCGATCAAAACGTTCGCGCTATCAGTTTTTGCCGTTCGCAGGAGAACTGGCTCACGTCGCGCCGTACGCGACACGAAGATGGTGGGAATCAAATATGATAGAAGAACCTCCGCTTTTACGACGTAAGGTCGTCGAAATCTCGCGCAGCCCTGAGTTTGAATGTCCGAGCCAGACGAGCCGCTGTGATGGCAGTGTTTCGATGCTCACCAGACGACCGGACAAGCGGGCCTCCCCTTGCAAAACGAATGCGTTCGGTGCGCTCTCCCCGGCGGAACACATGTGGCTCTCGGAGCGCACGACGGAAATCGTCTGTGAGCAAGGCCGCGTTTTCTACACCCCGGACGATCCAAGCGAGGCCGTTTTCGTTCTCAGACATGGGAAAGTGACCCGCTATCGCATAACCCCGGAAGGACGCAAGCTCGTCGTCGCGACTCTGGAGTCTCCCTCCATCTTCGGAGGAATGGGGTTCATCGATCATGGGATGTATGGCTGTTTTGCGGAAGCAGCCACTGACTGTCACCTGTGTGTGCTCAGTCGATCGGACTTCCAGACGCTGGTTCGTCGCAACCCGGACATCGGCTTGCGCTTGCTGGGAGAACTTGGCAAACGTCTGGAGCAACGAGAGGAAGCGTTGGAATCCCTGGCTTTCCGCTCACTCCCCGCGCGACTGGCGGGACTGTTGCTCGCGGAAGAGAACGAAAGTGGCGCAGTCGTTGGGCTGAGCCATCAGGATCTGGCGGAACGACTCGGGACCTATCGTGAAACCGTGAGCCAGATGCTCGGTCGATTCCGGCATGAGGGGATGATTACGGTCGAGCAACGCTACATACGCATTCTCGATCGCGCGAGACTCCATACGTACACGCTGCTCTAGGCGTCACTCAGGAAGACGAACGGCGCGCTCTCCGTTGTGAAATTTTCGCGCGCCGGATTCCGTTGCTTCAACAGTGAAGAGTTTCCCGGCCAAAGAACGGCCGTCGATATCTTTCGCGACGGCGGTGCACGCTTGAGTTCGTGAAATTGTGGCGAACTCCGACGTGTCAAGCCTGCTCATGCGCGCCCGCATCGACCAGTACGCTCCCCTTCCCCCTGCGAGGAATACCGCCTGATTTCCGACCGAGTTTTTCTCATCTGAGATGCAACGTAGGGGAGCTTACATCTTTTCTTTCAGAGCACTGCTAACGTGAGGAGCATGGCATGCAGCGGCATCTGTTCCGCTGCAAATGGCCGGCCTCGCCGGTACGAAGGAGGGCTTTCATGCTCACAAGTTTCAAGGTTCACTCGGGGAGGGTCATGCGCATCGTCGCATCATTGGCGCTGATCCTGGGAGTGCTTGCATTGGCGATGCCGATGGATTCGAGCGCACAGGGGACTCCGGCCCTCAAGATCGTTGCTCCTGCCGCGGGTGATTCGGTCACCACCGACGATATCGAGGTTCAGGTAGAGGTCACGGACTTCTCGCTCAATTGCCTGACCATCGGTGCTCCTGCGGTGGCCGGTGAAGGGCTCATCCATGTACTGGTCGACGGCACGACAATTGCAGCGCTGACCGGCCTTTACTGCGAAGATACCTTCACGATTTCCGGCGAAGGGCTGGCTCCTGGCGAGCACACGTTGACCGTCGTGCTCTCGGACAACAACCATGCGGACATCATGGAGACTGCCCAGCAGGTCACCTTCGACTTCCAGCCAGCGAATGTCCAGCCGCTGCCGGAAGCCAATGACGCCGGCGTGCCAGGAGTCGAACTGGTCAGCCAGCTCGATGGCACCACCGTGAGTGGTCCCTTCACGGTCGAACTCACCCCGGTCAACTTCACCCCGTCGGCGAATCTCGAAGGCAAGCAGAACGTGCCCGGCTACGGTCACTATCATGTCTTCGTCTCGCAGAGCATGGATAGCTCTCCCGAGGCTGCTGACGACGCGGCAGGATCCCCAGCTGCTGATGCAGCGCCGGCCGGCATTCCAGGCCTGGTTGCCATGCCCGGTGACAACACCTTCGACCTCGACCTCAGCGGATGGGGCCCAGGAGAATATACGGTCATGATCTCACCCGCCCAGAACGATCACACACCGTACGAAGGTGGCGGCCAGGTTGAATTCACCGTGGTTGTGCAGTAACCAGCGAGCTGCCATGCCATCAAGTTCCCGGGCCACTCCTGTCAGGAGTGGCCCGTACCCTTTTCGTTCCGTTGTATTCAGGAGGTTTCTGTGAACTCCAGGTTCTCCACCATTGCGGCTGGCTCGCTCAGTCCTATCAGCCGCCGAACAGTGCTTCGCTCGCTGGCCGCAGCGCCCATTGCCGCACTCGTGGCTTCTTCCAGCCGGGTTTTCTCCCACGGTACGCTGGCTGCGACTTCGTTGCAGACCGGCACTCCCGCCGCATGTGCGGCGACTCCGCAAGCGAGCCCTGAGGCTTCTCCTACTCCGGCCGTCGAAATCAAAATGACGGATGAGCTTCGGTTCGATCCTGATCCGGTGGTCATCAAGTCCGGTCAAACGATCACCTGGAACAATGCGAGTGCGATGCCCCACTCGGCCACCGGGGACCACGCGCAAAACCCGGTCGACAAAACCCATCCCGACTATGTCGAGTTGCCGGACGGGGCTGAGCCGTGGGGATCCGAGATATTGCAACCGGGGGAAACGTATTCCCATACCTTCACGACCCCGGGCAAATACGCATATATCTGCATCCCTCATGTGCTCTCCGGAATGCGGGGAACCATTACGGTCGAGTGCGCGTAGCACCGTTCCAGCATCGCAATACGCCACCCTGCATCTCCCCATTGCCGAGCCGAAAACTTGGCAGTGGGGAGATTTTCATAGCCACTGCCACCCAGCGTGGCGGTAATGGAAATGGCGGAAGAACTCGGAAGGGTGGGGATCGGTTGGCTGGGTTTTGAATCAGCGCATTTGCACGCGTTTCTCCAGGAAACGATGGTCGCCAAAGCAGGATGAAAGGTACAGAGGGACTGTGTTTCGTGAATTTACAGTGTGCAGGTGAGGTCTTGACAGGACAGGCCACCAGAACCATAGTAGCTGCATCCACATGGCGCGAGGCGGTGCACCAGTAGTCGGTTCGCGAAACGAAAAAGGGAGCAATTCACCTATGTCGCTCACTCGTCGTTCACTCATCAAGGGAACCAGCGCTGCCGGAGCAGCAGTGGCAGCCGCATCGGTTGCCCCCAGAATCTTCCGATCCCCCGTTGCGGCGCAAGACGCCGTGAAGCTCAGCGTCTGGAAGGCGCCGCATACCCCGGACGACCAGAAATTCTTCGATGAGAAGCTGGCCGCATACGCCGAGGAGAACCCCGGTGTCGAGATCGAATACCGCGTCACCCCCTGGGATACCTGGGCGGAAACGTACACCGCCGCCTTTGCCGGCAGCGATCCGCCGGACATCTCCTACATGGTCAACAGCTTCTTCCCCAAGTTTGCCGATGCGGGCGCTTTGGTGCCGCTGAGCGCGATCGAGGGCGCGAACATCCCCGAGGATTGGGAGCCGCTCTACGACCCTGCCATCTGGGGTCTGGGCGCGCGCGACGGTGAGGCATATGGCCTGCCGTTCTTGCAGTCCGGTATTTCGCTCGTCTGGAACAAGGCCCTCTTCGAGGAAGCTGGACTCGATCCGGAAACCCCGCCGGCCACCTGGGATGAGCTCGTCGAGTTCGCCAAAAAACTTACCAAGGAAGATGGCTCTCAATGGGGTTATTCAATGATGGATAACACCACCGGCGAGATGCTGAACTTCGTGCCGGTGCCGATCGTGAACTACGGTGGCCCGCTGGCGACCGACGATGATACGGAATGGCTGGCAACCGGTCCTGAATATGAGAAGGGTCTGCAACTCCAGATCGATATGATTCAGACCGACAAGACCGCGCCGCCGCTGGGCACCTATGTCGGCCACGATATCGACAAGGCGTTCCTCGATGGCAAGATCGCCATGCAGCTCAGTTACGCCTCGTTCCTGCAGCCGCTCATGGTCGACTACCCCGATTTCCAGATGGGAGTCGCCATGCCACCCGCCGGACCAATGAACGATCTTTCGCTCGGTGGGGTTGGCTACTGGATGATGGCCGATGCATCCGAAGCCAAGCCGGAAGCCTGGGCACTGATGGAATATCTCTCCAGCCCCGAGGTCGTAACCGAGTACGCGCAGCTCTCGCGCCTCTTCCCGTCGCGCACCGATGTGAACCCATTCGAGGGCGACGCACTCTCCGAGGCATTTGCCGAAACCCAGAAGAATTACATGCGCCTGCCGGCGCTGCCGTTCGACTACTGGACGATCGTCATGCCCGAGATCGAGGGAGCTCTCAATGGGCAGACCTCGGCCGCGGATGCATTGTCGGTATCAGCCGAGCGGATCAATGATCGGATCGCCGAAGGCAGCTAGTCTGTCCGATCGAATGAACAGCGAACCGGATTGGGAGAAGTCCCGATCCGGTTTGTTCGGTCTGTCATCGTCGGATGGCTCGGTCGCGCCGGAGCAGCGCCTTCTCCCCGATGTCTTCCTGAACGACGTGAAGGATCTCTCTTCGTGGTTCCGGGGACGCTGCGATCCGTCCCATGGATCACGCTTCACAATTTCGAGACATGGTTTCGGGTAGCGCAGACGGGAGAGATTCTTCGCTGCGCTCAGAATGACAGTTGGGTAGGGTCGGCAGGTCGGGCCTCCCCGGTAAACGATGAACGAGGTAACCGTGGCGCAAGCAACGGGCGCGCTGAGTCAACCGGCGACCGCTCCGACAACCCTCACCGCTCCCCGGAGTGTCCGGCTCAGGAAGACCGTCGGTCCCTATGGCTTCATCCTTCCGAAGCTGATCATCTTTGCGGTCTTCATGCTTTACCCGCTGGTCCGGGCGGGGTTGCTCACCTTTCAGGGTGGCGCGATTCTTTCCGGACTCCATTGGGTCGGGTTCCGCAACTATGAAAAGATCGTTCACGACGAGCTCTTCTGGACCAGCCTCAAGAACACGGTCTACTACACGGTGCTGGTCATCCCGACGGTGCTCATCGTGGGGATCGGCCTGGCGTCATTGCTCAATCGGCCCATTCGGTTCCGTCCGCTGTGGATCGTGCTCCTGATCGTGCCGAACGTCGCTTCGACCGTGGCAGCGTCGGTGATCTGGAGCTATCTGCTGCAGACGGACGGCGGCGTGATCAACCGGATTATCGGGGTCGTCGGCTTCGGTCCCATCAACTTCCTCGGAACGCCGTCGTATGTGATCCCAGTGTTCGTAGCGCTCGAGGTCTGGCGCGGCGCTGGGTTCTACATGATTCTCTTCCTGGCCGCCATGCAAAGCATTCCCAAGCATCTCTACGACGCCGCTGCGATCGACGGCGCTACCGGGTTCCAGTCTTTCCGACTGGTCACGCTGCCATTGATGCGGCCGACTATCCTCTTCGCCACTGTGATGGCCACCATCTGGAACCTGCAGCTTTTCGATTCCCCCTATGTGATGACCAAGGGCGGTCCGGGGCACGCGTCGACGACGGTGGTCATGTACATCTACCAGCAAGCGTTCCGCTATGACTCGATGGGCTTGGCGGCAACGATGTCGCTGATTCTTTTGCTGATCATCATGACTCTGGCGCTCCTGCAGCTCGTGATCTTCCGCAAGGAGATCCAGTTCTAATGGGCACTGTACTTACAACAACGACCCCGCCAGTGGTGATCGAGCGCGATCCAAAGGTGAAGCGCAACGAACGCCTGAAGGACGCCGCTACCTACCTGTTGCTCATCATCGCCTGCACGCTGACCACTGGACCGATCATCTTCCTGGTGGCTACCTCGCTCAAGGAAACGTACACCCGGACGGTCGATCTCTCGGTCTTTTTGAACCCAACTTTCGTCAACTATTCGAAGATCTGGAACGAGCATCCGTTCCAGGACTGGATGCGCAACAGCCTCCTGGTGGCGACCGCGGTGACGATCGGAATCCTCATCCTCGATTCGCTGGCGGGCTATGCCTTTGCCCGCAAACGCTTCCGGGGCAAGGACACGATTTTCTTTCTGATCCTGGCGACCCTCATGGTGCCGTTGCCGGTGACGTTGCTGCCGATCTTCCTGTTCGCCAACGATATCGGCTGGATCGACACCTACCGGGCGCTCATCTTTCCGGCGCTGGCCTATCCGGTGGGCGTCTTCATGATGCGGCAGTTCATCGAGACCATTCCCAAAGAGCTGGAGGACGCTGCCCGCATCGACGGCATGACCGATTTTGGCATCTATCTGCGGGTGATCCTGCCGCTCTGTATCCCAGGGTTAGCAGTACTCGGACTCTATACCTTCACCACAAGCTGGGGCGCGTTCCTCTGGCCGCTGATTGTGGCAACCAGTGATGCAACCCGCACCATTCCGCCCGGATTGGCCACCATTCCCGGGCAATACAACACCGATTGGGGACTCGCGACCGCGGCGACCGTGGCCAGCATGATCCCCATGCTCATCATCTTTATGATTTTCCAGCGCTATCTGCGGCAAGGCTTCAGCGGCGGCCGCTCGACCAAGGGGTAACGCCATGGCTGAAGTACGAGTGCAACGTATCGTGAAAGAGTTCGGCGCGGTCCGGGCAGTCAACGACGTCTCCCTGACGATCCATGACCGGGAGTTTCTGGTATTGCTCGGGCCGTCAGGCTGCGGGAAGACCACGCTCCTGCGCATGATCGCGGGCCTGGAGGAACCGACCGCCGGCGAGATCTACATCGACGACAAACTGGTGAATTTCACCCCGCCCAAAGACCGCGATATTTCGATGGTCTTTCAGAACTATGCGCTTTATCCGCATATGGACGTGACCAGTAACATTGCCCTTGGGCTCAAGTTGCACAACACGCCCCGGCAGATCATTACTGCCCGGCTGAACGAAGCGGCCGACTGGTTGCAGCTCACGCCGTTGCTCAAACGCTATCCTCGTCAGCTCTCCGGTGGTCAGCAACAGCGGGTAGCTTTGGGACGCTCGGTTGTGCGAGAGCCGAAGGTTTTCCTGATGGACGAGCCGCTCTCCAATCTCGACGCTCGCCTGCGCGTGAACATGCGCACCGAGCTGATCAAGATGCACCGCCAATTGGGCGCGACCATCGTCTATGTCACCCACGACCAAAGTGAGGCGATGACGATGGCGACCCGAGTGGCCATCATGCGCAACGGGATCATCCAACAGCTCGCGCCGCCGCTGGAGGTCTACCGGCACCCGGCGAACAAGTACGTCGCCACCTTCATGGGTAATCCGGAGATGAACTTTATCGAGGTGACATCCGAGCAGCACGGCGGCCAGTGGAAACTCGTGAGCCCAACCATCGAACTCCCGGTGTCGGTGGAACGTGGCGCGTTACTGGCTGCGCACCCAGGTAACCACTTCTGGCTGGGGATTCGCCCGGAAGCGTTCTCGATCGCCGATCCGAGTGCGCAGAGTCCTGGCATCCCGGCGGTCGTCGATGTCATCTCGCCTATGGGCCCGAACACCCTGATCTACACGCTGGTCGACGGAGCGAGCATCGTCGCCGATGTTCCCTCCGACATCGAGCCGGCCGAAGGCGAAAACGTCAAGCTGATCTTCGAGGAAGGTCGCACGCATCTATTCGACTTCGACACGGAGCTCGCGCTCTGGTAGGGCCCCGCGCGCGATCTCGAAAGGTCGGGCTTCAAGGTTTGCCTTTACTTTGCACCTACCGCGTCATTCGATCTTGCAGGGATGTGCGCTCGATCGGGGCATACCGATCGAGCGCCAACTGATCTTTACTGGTACCCGGCGCGGCGTCGAATCCTCCGATATGATGCGTCAACGCGCACTTGTGATTGCATCGATCTCGCGGAGGGTCCTTCCCATGTCTGTTACTCGGCGAACGCTTCTTGGCACCTCGCTCCTCCTCGCCGCCCCGGTATTGATGCCGCGAATGGCACACGCCCAGGACGCCACTCCCGAGGCGGCCACTCTTGACATGCCCGGTTACGGCATCGTCCGGGTGCGCGCACTCGCTACGCCGGAGCTCAATCAGGCGGTCTATCCCGATGTCATGTCCCGTTTCCTGCCTGAGACTTCAGCGATTCCGGGCTACTACGGCTATCTCTTCGCGTTCGAGAATGACAACCCCGCTGCCTCTTTGACCATGACGTTGCTGGCGGACGAGGCGGCGACGGCGGATGCGAATGCCGTTGCGGAGGAGTATGTTGCGGGGCTCGATCCCCGGCTGACGCCGGAAACACCTCTGGCCGAGCAAGGCCCTGTGCGCATCTGGGAAGTGACCGATCGCCCAATTTCCGAAGTCCCGCCGCATCTGACCGGTTGCCAGGTCACCTTCCGGCATCGCATCAACACCGCTGAAACCGACATCGAGGCGATCATCCAGTTGGTCAACGACGAGCTCATTCCCGAACTTCGCGCGATGGACGGCTTCATCCTCTATGGCTGGTTGGGCACACCTGACGGCCGCGTCTCGTTCAACATCTGGGAAACCGCCGAGCATCTGGCCGCGGGTGATGAGCTTGTCGCCGGGTTCGTGGCCGCCAATCCGGTCATCACGATGGATGGAACCACCGAGGTCTACGCTGGCACAATCGGATACGCGGACGTGCTGGGCGCGTCGTAGCGAGGCCACGCTCACTGGCCCGTCGTCTTCGATACGTACCGTCGTAGTGGCGGCACCGGTGGCCGCCAATCGGGCGAGGCCCGATAACGGAGTTCCCTCACTCCTATGCTTCCGAACGGAAACATCCTGGTTGGCCACGTAATGGTGGCCTGCGGCCACTGGCGGGCACAGGTCCCGCCACTACGATGGTGAGTTGCGGCGCAATGGTGATGAGGGCTTACTGAATCCGGCCTCGCGCCAACACCGGCCAGATGGCTTCGACGATGCCGTTGCGGACGCCGTAGAAATTCTCATGCAAGTGGTTGCACTGGTCGGAGTAGCCGACGCGGTAGTAGATGCGGTCGCCGACCCCAGGCGTGTCCGAGGGCTCGGCCAGGATGATCTTGCCGTGCTCAGCGGAGAAGGCTTGCTCGGTAAAGGCGGGGACGTTCTGTGGAATCGGGGCCAGGTTGCTCGGATCGACCGTTTTGCGTCCCGCATCGGTGAGAATGCGGTCGGGTTGGGGGCGGCTAACGACCTGGGCCATGATGGTCAACGCGGGTTCGACGTTCGCGCCAAGATTCAGATACATCTGGTCGCCCCAGATACCGCCACCGGCCTGCACTTCGGTGACACCCTCGATGCTGGCGGTCGTCAGATACGTTCCCGTACCACCTGCGGAGACGATCTCGACTGGAATGCCACGGGCGCGCACCTGCTCGGCCATGTCAACCAGCATACCGACCGACGAGCGAATGGCGGCATCGCGCTCGACCGGGTCGGCCACCTTCATGCAATGACCTTCCCAGGTCATGAGTCCAGCGAGCTTGAGCCCGTCCATGCTGGCGATGAGCTCGGCCAGGCGCAGAACTTTGTCACCGGGAAGCTGACCGCCCCGGTTCATTCCGGTGTCCAGCTCGATCACCGCTTCCGGATGGGTACCAAGCGTGACCGCGGCTTCGTCGAGCTGGCGCGCCTGGATCTCGCTATCGACGGCCAGAATGAGGCGAGTCTGGGTCGCCAATGCTGCCGCGCGACGTGCCTTGATCGGGCCAACCACCTGGTTTGGCACCATGATGTTACGGATGCCGTTGGCCGCCATTACCTCGGCTTCTCCGAGCTTGGCACAGGCGATGCCGATGGCGCCGGCTGCCATTTCCAGATGCGCGATGGCCGGGGATTTGTTGGCTTTGCTATGCGGTCGCCAGGACGAACCGCGTGAGGAGATATCGGACGCCATGTTCGCGATATTGCGCTCCAGCGCGTCGAGATCGATGAGCAGTGCCGGGGTGTCGAGCTGCTCGACGGGGAGTCCGACAAGGGTCGTGAGCATCGAGTGTGATTCCTTTCGTGCGATCGAGCCGTGTCGCAGAGATGCGCCGGCATCAAAGTGGCAATAGCGGGATTGTCGCCTGATCAGGCAATGAGTGCCGCGCGTTATTCCCGGGACGCGGCAGGCTCGCTTTCGATGCCAGCCAGGTACTGGTGGATCGCCGTGACGACTACCGACCCTTCCCCAACCGCGCTTGCCACCCGCTTGATCGATCCGCTCCGGACATCGCCGACCGCATAGACACCCGGAACGCTCGTTTCGAACACGGAACGTGGCTGCCCGAGGCTCGATGGTAGATCCAGGCCGGTCAGGACAAACCCTTTGGCGTCGAGCGCCACCGTGTCCCGGAGCCAGTCGGTGCAGGGAACGACGCCGATCATGACGAACAGACCACTGGCAGCAATCTCGGTACTCGCTCCGTCCCTCCTACGGAGCGTGACGTCGGTGAGCTGATCGAGCCCATGCAACCGCCAGACAGCGGAGTCGAGATGCAGGTGGACGTTCGGCGCCTGTTCCAGGCGCGCGATCAGGTATTGAGACATGCTCGATTCGAGCCCCTCGCGCCGGTGGACCAGATGCACCTGCCGCGTGCGCTCTGAGAGAAACATCGCTGCCTGACCGGCCGAGTTCCCGCCGCCCACGACCACCACCGAGTCTGTGCCGCAGGAGCGTGCTTCGAGTTCGGTGGCCGAGTAGTAGATGCCACCGAGCGTGTCTTCCCCTGACAGGCCGAGCTTGCGATAGCGCGCCCCCGTGGCGATGACCACGCTCCGTCCATGCAGCGAGCCGCCGTATTCGAGTTCGATCTCGAAGAGCCCATCGCGCCGGTGGAGCACCACAACGTTGTTGGGGACGGTGATACGCGCGCCGAACTTGAGTGCCTGTACTTCAGCGCGGAAAGCGAGCTCAGCGCCGGAGATTCCGGTGGGAAAGCCCAAATAGTTCTCGATCCGTGAGGACGATCCCGCCTGACCGCCAATGGCGATGTCCTCGGCCACGATCGTGTTCAGGCCTTCGGACGCGCCATACACCGCCGCCGACAGCCCGGCAGGGCCGGCTCCCACCACCAACAAGTCGGCGACCTCCGTTTCACCGATCGCCAGATCGAGCCGGAGCGCTCGCGCCACGAGAAGTGGCGTCGGGTCTGGGATTGGTAGTTGATCGCGCACGATCGCCCAGACCGAACTGGCAGACGCTGGCACTCCCACCTGATCGAGCAGTGCCACGGCTTCCGCATCGTTTGGCGCAAGCCAGCGATAGGGAATGCGGTTGCGGCTCAGGAACGCATCGACCGCGACAAGCTGAGGGAACCGCTCCGGCCCGATGAGCGTCACCGTGGTATCGGCTGCGCGCATCAGGAGCAGACGGCGAACGGCGAACGCGGTGATCAGCAGGTCTCCGAGCGCGGGCACCGTTTCGATGGCGGTTTGCACCCCGTCCGGTGGAACGATCAGGATGCGCCCTGCCTCGGCCACCACGCAGGTGGAATAGGCGCGCTGGCCCGTAAGCAAGCCAAGCTCGCCGACGAAGTTCCCCACATGGACCTCGACCGAATCGACCTCGACTTCGTCAGACAGGTCGACGATCGCCAGCCTGCCCGCGAGCACCACCACCAGCGCGACAGGATCGCCGGGGGAAAAGATGACCTCGCCGGCCCGGGTCGCGCGTTCTTCGCCGAGCCCTCGCAGCAGCTCGATTTGCTCCTCGGTCAGCGTGGGAAACGCGGCCTCCAGATCGTTCTCTGGGAAAAAAGCAGGCATCGTTGGCAACTCCTGACGTTGCTCGGAACGGTTTCCCAGAGAAACGCTGCACAAGCGGCGTCAGGGCACATACCGAGGAGGCGGAACCACACTCCGAAAAAGGTGCTGCTATCCGGCAATGGCCGGGCGGATCTTCCAGAATTCGGTGGCCGATTCGAAGGCTTTGGCGAGCTGCAGCACGCCGAAATCGTCGCGGAAGCGTCCGACGATCTGGAGTCCCACCGGGAGACCGTCGTCGGTGAAGCCCGCGGGAACGGAGATGGCCGGCGAACGGGTAACGGTGATCCAGTAGGCAGTTTGCATCCAGGAGATGTAGGTGTCCATTTCGGTCCCATCGACCTCATGCGGCCAGTCCCATTCGATCGGGAAAGGTGGCATCTGGTTGACCGTGGTCAGGACGAATTCGTACTCCTTCATGAAGATACGCAGCCGTTCGAAGATCTGCTGCTGCACAGACATAGCGTGACCGAAATCAGCAGCCGAAAGCTTGAGGCCTTGCTGGATGTTCCAGATTGCTTCCGGTTTGACCATCCCCTCCGGGGCGTCGAGCAAGTGCCGTTCGTCATCCGCGAGCGATGCGCCGCGCAACATCTGGAACGCCTCCTCTGCGCCAGTCAGATCGGGTGCGATATCGACGACCTGGCATCCAAGCGCTTCGAAGGTAGCTCGCTGGGCATCGAGCGTTGCGCGGACGCCGGGATCGAGCGGCAGCCCACCGAGATCGGGGCACCAGGCCACTTTGACTCCGCGAAAGTCGCGTTCGAGCGGTTGGCGAAAGATGCCAGAATCGACGGGATAGGCGAGCTGATCACGTGCATCTGGACCGGCGATTACTGAGAGCAGGAAGGCACAGTCATCGACGGTGCGGGCCATTGGACCCTTCACACTCAGGCCGAGCCAGGGTTTCGCGGTGGGCCAGGCAGGCACGAGACCGGGAGAGATGCGAAAACCGACCACATTGTTGAAACTGCCGGGATTGCGCAACGAGCCGCCCATATCGGAACCGTCCGCCACCGGAAGCATCCCGCTTGCCAGTGCTGCACCCGCGCCGCCGCTGCTGCCCCCGGCGCTCTTGCTCAGGTCGTAGGGATTGTGACAGGGACCAAATACCTTGTTATAGGTATGCGATCCGAGACCGAATTCTGGGACGTTGGTTTTGCCGATGATCACCGCCCCCGCGCGCCGGATTCGCTGCACGATGAGCGAGTCTTGCTGGGCAATGTTGTCCTTGAAGAGCAGCGAGCCGCTGGTGGTGGGAAAACCGGCCGCGTCGTAGAGGTCTTTGACCGCATGGGGAAAGCCGTGCAGCGGACCGGGCTTCGTGCCAGCCGCGAAATCGCGATCCTTGTCGATCGCCTGCTCGATAGCCTGATCGGGTGTGAGCATATTGACGATGGCGTTGACCTGCGGATTCACCTTTTCGATCTGCGCGAGATGTGCTTCCATCACCTCGCGAGCCGAGACGTCCTTTTTATGGATCCGCTCGCTCAGCTCGATCGCGGATGAAAAGATGATGTCATTTCCCATGATTCGCCCTCCCCGGCCGGTGTGTGACTCGTTCCGGCATTGTAGAGGGATACCGATTGGCGCGAGGGCGTGATTCTGGAAGTTGGAACCGGTTCGTTATTCCGGCGACACTGGTCGAACGTGTCGGATGCTGTAGGGGCCCACTCGTGGGCGCTAAAGAAAGCGCATGCAGACGTCGTTGGCGAGGAGGGTGCCGCGCGGCGTCAGGCGAAGATGGGAACCGTCCCAATCGAGTAAGCCGAACCCGGTCAGCTCCTCGATTTGCGAGCCGAAGTGATTGTCCAGGTCGACACCATGTCGCGCTGCGAATGCAGAAGCTGACACCCCCTCCTGCAGCAAACGCAGCCCGAGCATCAAGGTTTCGCCAATTTGCAGCTCGGAGCCAAGATGCTCGACATTGGAGTGCGGAGATGCACCAGATTCGACCGCTTCGATGTAGGTGAGCGGTTTGAGATGATTCATGAAGCGCTCGGAACCAATACGGCCGTGAGCGCCCGCGCCAAATGCGGCATAGGCGCCGTTTCGCCAGTAGACGAGATTGTGTTGGGACGCGAATTCAGGCGAACGCGCCCAGTTGGCGATCTCGTAGTGGGTCCATCCAGCGGAACCCAGGGTGTCCATCGCGATTTCGTAGAGATCGGCGCTGGTGTCGTCGTCGAGCACGGTTAGGACTCCACGCGTAACCGCGTCGGCCATGGGTGTGCCTGGTTCGACGATGAGCGAATAGAGCGAGCAGTGTTCGATAGCCAGGGAGGCAATCGTCTCGAGATCGCTCCGCCATTGGTCGAGGGTTTGTCCGGGCCACCCGAAGATAAGATCGAGCGAAAGATTCTCGAACCCTCCGGCCCGGGCCGCGTCCAGCGCCGCGATCACGTCGGCTGCTTCGTGTTGCCGGCCGAGCACGCGCAACCCCTTGCGGTCGAAGGTCTGCGCACCGATGCTGAGGCGGTTGACCCCGGTTGCGCGTACGCCTTCGAACCAGGCGGTATCGACTCCGTTGGGATTGGCTTCGAGGGTGATTTCCGCGTTCGGGTCGAGATCGAACGACGCACGACATGCGTCCATGATGCGCCCGATTTGTTCCGGAGCGAGCAGCGAGGGCGTGCCCCCACCGAAATAGATCGTCTGGGCAGGCATCGGTGGATGCGATGCGATATCGCGAACGAGCGCATCGACATAGCGCGGGACGAGCGCATCCAGCCCGCGATAGGTGTTGAAGTCGCAATAGGGACAGATGTGGCGACAGAAGGGAATGTGGAGATAGATACCGACGGGAGCGTCGTTGGGAAGCGGAGCCATGAATGTTTGCCTGTGTTGCAATCTACGTTAGGTTGCCGCTCGGTCAGCGCTGACTCGAAGCTGCCGATTCGGCGGATTTCAGCCTGTTCCAGGCGCGGAGCGCACGTTCGGCCTGGTCGGGAGTGGCCGGCGTCTGTGCATAGCGTACGTTGTCGTAGATCTCGGTGAGCTCATCGAGCGCTGCAGTGGCGGATTGTGCCTGCAGATTCGGTCCCGCGCGCCGATCGAGCTCGTCGGCAGTTTCACCGGTAGCGCGACCGAGTTTGTGGGTTTCCGCAAAGCGAAGCCAGGTGGCATAGGTCTCGCGGATCGTTACGGTGTTTGCCCAGGCTGGGTCCTTGCGCAGCTCAGCGAGGGGATCACGCGAGATCGGCCGGCCGAAGCGTCCGCGGAACCGGTCGAGCCAGGCGCCGAAGCCTTTGCCGGAGCCGAACTCGCGCTCGCCGGTTTCCAGCGGATCGAAATCGCGCCGGGTCAGGGCCAGACCAAACCGGGTCAATCCATAGAAGATCGCCGCCAGCACGAGAAACGCCAGCAGGTAGCGCACCGGATCGGGCGGCTGCCAGTCGAGCACCGAGCGGGCCGGTTCATTTTGACCGTTGTTGCCAAATCCGTTGACCTGCGGGATGCCACGATAGTCGCCCAGCGAAAGTAACCAAACGAGCGGCAACGAGATGACGATGACCAGTACGGTGAGCAACAGCACCAGCAACTGGAAGAATGGTTCCAGCACGACTTCGAGGAACGAAATCGCGGCCGATGAGCTGCGGAGCCCATCGAAGGTCACGATCCGGGAAAGCACCACTGCGGCCGAGACGATGGCGATGGTCGGCAGAAGAACCGTCGTCAGCAACCTGCGACGAGAATGGGTGGCCTCGTGCCCCTGCCGGGCGATGGCGAGCGCGATGAGCGTGGCGGAGAAGACGATGACGATGGCAATCGAGAGCTCCCGGTCGCCAGGTCCCGTAAGCACCACATACGCGGCGATGGAAACCAGCGCGGTAATCATCGTCGCAGCCAGAAGCATCGTGCGGCAACGTTCCATCCCTGGCGAACCGTTAACGCGGGCCAGCCACCAGACTGCAGCACTCAGCCCAATGGGCGCCCATGCGGCGATATCGGCCGTTGATTGCTCGAAGACGAGCGAGCGCACCGCTTGCCGCAACCACTCGGAATCTATCCAGGGATAGCTTGGAAAGGCGATGACTTTCACCGTGGCCAGCGTAGTGAGCAGAATCGCCCCCAGCATGACCAGTCCGAAGCCACGATTCCAGATGCCGTAGTCGTGCAGGAAACGTGGCAATACGCCTGCGACGATGACCAGGACAACCGGTAGCCAGACCGGGATTGGATCGGGATTACCCGTGAATGGCGCAAACAGCTGATTGGCCACCATCCACACCAGGAGTCCTTCCGCCAGCAGCAAGAGCAGTTCGATCACCCATTCCCGGCGACTGTAGGTGAGCGACATCTGGCTCATGCGGCCGTCTCCGTAGTTGGCAACTCGATGTCCCACCGCTCCACCCCAGGTAACGGGTCCTTGATCGCTTCTCCAACCGGAACGAAGATCGGGTCGATCCCGGCCAGGGTGTAGAGCCGCAGCTCGTTGGCGATGACCGGCGAAGTCATGGGGGAGACAAACACGAAGGTGGTTTCCCGGCTGCAACGCACCCGTTCCTGCCGGAGTACCTGCGCCACCGGTACGGTCGAAAAGGCCCAGAGCCGAGCCAGCCCATTCATGATCTGTGCCTGTTGATGCATGCCACGCGCGGGTGGGATGCGGAGCGGTGTATCGAACCCGGAAATCAAACCGTTGGTGGAAATCCCTACGCTGATCTGCTGTTCGATCCCCCAGCGGGCGATCGAAGCCGCTGTTTCGATGGCGCGCTCACTCTGCTCGACCGCAAGTCCCTCCCAGTAGTGGGTAAAGGTGTCGAGATTGAGCAGGATCATCATGACGGTTGAGATGACCGGATCGTTGACGTTGACCTTGAGACTCCCGGTGCGGGCAGTCGCTTTCCAATTGATGACCCGAAAGGGATCCTCCGGGTGATAGTCGCGTACGCCGGCCCGGCGCAATGGATCGGTTACGAGGCGGCGGCGTGCAGTGAGCGGACCCATCAGGCGCTCGTTGCGGGCGGGCGGTTCGGGGACTGGGAAGGAATGGGGATAGACGATCAGCTCCTGTTTGTCGCTCACCGTCCGCCGGCTCGAGAAAAAGCCGAATGGATCGCTGGAACGCAAGGTTGCCGGGCCGATATTCCACGGTCCGCGGCAGGTGCAATCGAGCGGAATCGTCCAGCTACGTCGCTCGAAGGGCCGCAGACTGGCGCGTAGCTCCAATGAGCGATTGGTCGAAGCGCCTTCGACGGTGCTCTCTCGTCCCACCGGCAGCAATGCTTCAGAGAGGGTCAGATCGACCGTGATCTCTGGTAGAGGGAGGGGCTTTTCGTTGGCGAGCGTGACGTACAGCTCTACCCGATCGTCCGGGAATGCGCGGTGGGCTGAGAGTGACGTCTCGAATAGGACCTGATCGAGGGCATATCGGTTCCAAAGGCTCGAACCGGCGGCTGTGCAGAGGACGAAGAATCCCACCAGCGCAACCGGATAGTGATCGAGCCCGATACCAATCAGCAGTAAAACGACGGCCCCGTAGACCCAGAAGCGGCCGAAATAGAGACTACGATCGCCCTCATTGTGGTGATAGGGCGTCCGCAACCGGTCGAAACGCGATGGCAGGGGAATCATGATCCACCGTCGAGTCCGACGCTCCCTTCGACCGGCACCGGAGTCGAGCTCAAGAGTGCGGCGATCAACCCGGCCGCGGTCTGCTCACGCAGCCGCGCTTCGATTGTCATCACCACCCGATGCTCTAACACAAAGGGAGCGAGTCGCTTGATATCGTCTGGGGTAACGGAGGTGCGTCCCTGCATCGCGGCCAACGCCCGGGCGGAGGACGCCAGGGCCAATGATGCGCGTGGGCTCGCCCCAAGCTCCACCCCCGGGGAGGTCCGGGTGGCGCGCACCAATTCGGTCAGATAGGCAGCGATTTCAGGAGAGAGGTAGACCAGTCGGGTCGCCTGTCGCGCAGCATCCACTTCTGCTGGCGAACCAACCGGCGTGACTGGCTCACCACCGGTGAATTCGCCCGACACCATGGCAATTTCATCGCGCTCGTTCGGATAGCCCATGCTGAGGCGCATCATAAAGCGGTCGATCTGCGCTTCCGGGAGCGGAAAGGTGCCTTCCAGCTCGATGGGGTTCTGGGTCGCAACCACCAGGAAGGGCGCGGGAAGGACGTGCGTCTCTCCTTCGATGGTGACGTTCCCCTCCTGCATGGCTTCCAGCAAGGCCGACTGGGTGCGCGGGGTGGCGCGGTTGATCTCATCCGCCACCACCACATTCGCGAAGATCGGCCCTGGCCGGAATCGGAATTCGGCGGCGCGCTGGTCGAAATAGGTTATACCGGTGACATCGCTTGGCAGCAGATCGGGCGTGAACTGGATGCGACGGGTGCTGCCACCGAACGCCTGGGCTATCGCGCGCGCCAGGGTCGTCTTTCCCACACCAGGCACATCCTCGATCAGCACATGTCCACCGGCCAACATGGCGGCGAGTAACAACTCGGCGGTGTCATCTTTGCCGATGACCGAGGTACGAATCTCACCCAGAATGCGTTCAGCCAGTTCGGACACGGGGGCGATCCCGGTGTCCCGCGTCGTGGACATCGTTTGCATGTGGGCGTACTCCTTCGTGAACAGGATTGTAGACGAGACATGAGAAGCAGAAGAACCCCGGCTCCCAACTCGTCAAATGGTGATGGCCAGGAGCGGGGCTCCTGGCCATCACCTGCGGGGGATGGAAATGCGGGCAAGTTTGGAAAGGGGTGCGGGTTACGGCGCGAACTCGAACCCGGACCACTGGTAGGCGGTTCCGTTCGAGGGGAGGTCGTTCCCGCTAATAGCGAATTGGCCGGTAAAGGGAGCAGCCACGCGGTTCCAGTTACCACCATCGTTGGTTTGCCAGAGGGTTATGTGGATGTGGGGAACCTGGACGAAGCCTTCGCCTCCCTCCGGGGAGATGGTGCCGACGAAATCGCCTTGCCGGATGGTGTCGCCTGGCTCCCAACCGCGATCGACGGTCAGATGGAACATGGCGACAGCGTACCCATTGCCCATGTCGATCGTGATTCCTCCCGACGACCGCTCGTACCAGCGTACGGTGCCGGACACAGGGGCATAGGCGCTCGTCCCAGCGGTCTGGCCACTCTGGCGGGCGATATCGAGCGAATAGAGGTATTGCCAGGTTGAGCTGTTGTTCTGGTGGCTCGATCCGTTATACCCCTGGATCACTTCCCAGGCGCCCCCGGAAACCGGCCAGACGATGGCTCCGCCTGCCGGTACCGTTGCGGTTGGTGTGGGGCCGGGAGATGTGAATGTGATGTATGTGGACGAGGCGAAACCGTTGGTCGAGCCATAGCGCACCGGGTAGAAGCCGCTCGTGAGCGCTCCAGTGACGGTGATCTGTGCCCCGTTCGGGATCACAAGCAGGACAGACGTGCTGGTGGACGCTCCTGCACGCAGGTTGAGATTCGCGGTGGTCCAGGCTGTCCGGTCGACGGGGGTTGGTGTAGGGCCAGGGCCGGAGCCGATTTGCAGATATGTTGCCGAGGCGAAACCGCTGGTGCCGTTATAGGTGACGGGATAGAAACCGCTCTGCGCCGCGCCAGTAATGGTCACGGACGCCCCGTTCGGAATGACCAGGAGGACGGCAAAGGTGGTACCCGCACCAGAGCGGAGGTTGAGATTGGCGGTCGTGGTTGCTGTTTGCGTCGCGGTTATCTGAATGAACTCGGCGGCGGCGTATCCGGCAGTGCCGTTGTAATTGACTGGATAGTACCCGCTCGTGAGCGCCCCGGTGATCGTGAGACTGGCCCCAGTTGGCATAAGCGCCAACACTGAGAAACTGGTACTGGGACCGGAACGAAGATTGAGCGGTCCATCTGCCACAATCGCCGCGGTCGTTCCTCCGGTCATCGAGAGGTACTGACTGGCCGACCAACCGGTCGTGCCGTTGTAGACGAGCTGGGTATAACCGTTTTGAACAGCGCCGGTGGTATTGACCGTCGCGCCGTTCGGAATCACGAGCAGGACCGAAAAGCTGATGCCGGCCCCTGAACGGAGATTCAAGTTGGCCGTCGTGGTCGCTGCCGCAGCGGGACTGACCGCGGCATCAGCGTTTACCAGATAGTCGGAGATCATGTAGCCCGGTTGCCCGGAGGCATTGACCTGGTACCAGACAGTACCGTCCGTATTGTCGGTAAAGGGACCGTCGAGCACATCAACGATCTCGCCTTCCGGCACGCTGGTCAGCACATCTCCGGCGTACGACGGTTCCATGCGCAGGTTGACACTATCGCCCTGGGCGTCGCTCACCTGTGCTTGAGCGCCGACGACCAGATCGGTCGCGGCTCGCACATCGAGTTTGGTTGCGATGGGGATCGCCATTACAAGCAGGAGCGCAAGAATTCCCACGATCCGGCTGCGTCGATACGACAACGCCGTCATCCGCCTTCCCTCCGTCACGACAACCTGCCGATCTGCAATTCGGCCCAGCAAAGATCGTCGCGCGTTGTTCCGATTCGATACGCTCAGCCAAATGAGACCGGCGATCCGGTCGAAGATGGCGTGTTGGCTCTCCCGTCGGAAGACGGGCGGGGAAGAGCCAGCGTGCGGGGACACGTTCTCGGCGTATTTCATTCAACCCTAGCGGACGGTTGGAATCGATGTCTACCTGAACGGACGCCCAATTTTCGCCAGGAAGCGACTCTCGGCCCATGCATCGGGTCGGGCGCTACACTTTTTCCCAATATCGCCGAGCGGGTTCGTCCCCGCCGCTGAAGGACATTACGATGAGCAAAGCAACCGTTGATCTGCAAATTACCGACCTGTCGATGGATCTGGAGAAGGGAACCGAAAAGGTTCCCCTCGCTCCCGTGGTCTACACGCTGTCTGCGAACCTGAACGACGTGGCGCTGACCAAGAGCGTGGCTGCCGTGCTCGAGCTCGGCAAGAGCAAGATGCCCATGGAGGTCGAGCTGGAGGGCGCGAAGTTCGTGCCGGGCGGCGCAGAGGTGACGGTGAATGCTGGCACCGGTCGCTTCCTGCGTGCCAAGGCGACGGCTGTCATCGGTATCACCGCGCATGATGACGACATGGTGACCGTCGAGATCAAGGAGATCAAGGCGCTGGGGAAGCTGCCGATCGAATCGATCGTTGGTCCGATCCTCGATAAAGGACTCGATAAGGCAACCGCCTATCCCGGTGTCGAGAAAGACCCGACCCGCAGTCGAACCTTGCGGGTCGATCCAAACATCCTGCTGAAGAGCCAGGGCGTCCCGCTGCGGTTTGCCCAACCCGGTGGCTGGACCGTCGCGACCTCGGCGGACCTGCTGACAGCCGTGTTCAGCGCAAAGTAGCGACGAACACCGACAACACGTGCCTTACGATCCGGAACGGCACCACCGTCGTTCGATCCGTCTCCCGGGGTTCGACTACCGAACCCCGGGTCTGTATGTCGTGACCATTTGCACGCAGAACAAGGCTCACCTTTCGGTGATATTCGCGATGGCCAGATGAATCTGAATCCCGCCGGTAGAATGATCCAACGCACCTGGGACGAAATCCCCGCCGCCTACCCGGGTGTCGAAATCGACGCTTTCATCGTGATGCCCAACCATATCCACGGCGTCGTCTTTCTCATCCCTCAGGAATCCGATTTGTATCCCACCATCGGGGACCAACCACCAAGTATCCCGGTAGGGGCGCCTCCCCGCGGGCGCCCTCGTGCCAACACGAATGCTCCGGATTTACCCCAATTTGCCAGGCTAAACGAACCCGAGAACCAAGTTTCCACCTCGGAGGATTTCGTTCCCGCACCAGGGCGCCCGCGGGGAGGCGCCCCTACCGAGTCGACGGGATATCAGGACCCGGAAACGACTGCGCGACGATTGTCGCTTTCAGATGTGGTCGAGCGATACAAATCCCTGACAACGCATCGCTATCGTCTTGGGGTGCGTGATGATGGCTGGCCACCCTCTGATGGGAAGCTTTGGCAACGGAACTATTACGAACGAATCGTGCGAAATGAATACGATCTCGAAAAATTCCGCAGATACATCGAAGCGAATCCCAGCCGCTGGTTCGAGGATCCCTATCGTGCCAGTCCCTGACGCCTACCCATCTTCACGCCGCGTGTGCCAGCTCGCCGAGCCGCGGGCTGACCACCGACCATAGGCATAGCTGACCTCGATCGGGTAACCGAATGCTTCCGAGACATGCTGGCTGGTGAGCACATCCTGCGCAGGACCAATCGCGACGATTTCTCCAGCGCGCAGGAGCATGGCATGGGTGGTGGATGCCGGCAGCTCTTCCAGGTGGTGCGAGACGAATACCGTGGAGAGCTCTGGTTTGGCGCGTGCCATCGTGGCCAGGGCAGAGAGCAGCGCCTCGCGTGAGGGCAGGTCGAGCCCGGTCGCCGGTTCGTCCAGCAGGAGCAGAGGCGGATCAGGCATCAGCGCCCGCGCGATGCGTACGCGTTGCTTTTCCCCCTGGGACAGCGTGGCGAATTCACGTTCTTTCAGGTCGAGCGCGCCGACCAGCTCCAGTTGCTCGTTTGCCCGGGCATAGTCGGCCTCGCTGATACGATCAGCCAGGACCCACGCCGTGCTGGTGGCCCCGGTGAGGACGACCTCTTCCACCGACTGCCAATCGTGCACCGTCTGCGATGGACTGATATGCCCAATTTGCTCGCGCAGTGCCCAGAGACTGATGGTGCCCAGGCGTTTGCCGAGTACGTCCGCCGTTCCCTTGCTCGGAAAGCGCATGGCCCCGGCAATCGCGATCAGCGTCGATTTCCCGGAGCCATTCGGACCGAGCAAGGCCCATTGCTCGCCGGGCTGCACGGTCCAGTCGATGTGGTTCAGGACCTGCAACCCCTCAGGTAAAAAGAGAGAGATATCGTCCAACACGAGCACGGGCGCGCGATCGGTCATGAGTGAATCTGATTTCCTTTCCTCATCCTCGCGACTGCTATTCCACATTGCGAAAGATCAAACGGGCTTCCGGCTGCCCCGTTTCGTCGAGAACCAGTTCCCACCCCTGCCGCTTCATTCGTTCGATCGTTTCAGGTTTTTCGCCGGGGCCGACCGAATCGAGATAAATCACGTAATGGTCGGGTCCGACCTCGAGTCGCTCTGGTTCGCTGAATTGGCTCATCTCCATCCAGGCCGCGATGAATGCCCGCGCCAGCGCGACCACCGGACGCTCGAGTCCGGTATGGACCTGGGGCTCCCCGATTGCGTTGCGGGTGGTGACAGACGCGTCGGCCGGTGTGACCTGGGTTGCGCCGAGCGGGATGCTCACCTGCGCACCCCAGCCCCGTTCGGCGCAAGCGGCCACGATGGCCCCGAGATCGAATCCGTCGTCAGTTACCAGCGGCATGACGCCAGCGGCGGCGAGCGTGTGCCCCATATCCGAATCGAGATCGATGATAGGGCGCTGATCGACCGCGCCAAGCGGTTCTGGATTGAGCGCCGATTGCAACCGCAAGCGGAGTTCGCCAGCCGCCCACGGTTCGACCGGCGACCCGTCCCATCCAACGGCGGGACGCGGACCTGCTGTCAGCGCGTGCAACAGGAGCCAAATCTCGTTGCGCGAGAGGACTAATCCGACTGGCTCATCGCCCCATTGCATCAGGCGCTTTCCTTGATGGCTTGTTTTTGCAGTAATACGGCGCGCACTTCTTCCATGATTTCGCGCTGAAACCGGTCTTTGGAGAATCGCTCGGCATTTGCGCGGGCTTTCGCGGGATCCCAGTCGATCTTGTCGAAACGGCGGATCGCGTCCATCAGTGATTCCGCGGTGCGTTCATAGAAGAACACTCCCGTTTCGCCGGGGATGATCGATTCGAGCGCGCCGCCGGCTCCGAAGGCTATCACCGGCCGCCCAGCGGCTTGCGCTTCCACCGCGGAGATGCCGAAATCCTCGGATCCCGCCAGGATGAAACCTTTGCAACGAGCCATCAACTCCTGCACTGCATCATCTTCGAGGCGGCCCAGCAGCTCGACGGTCGGTCCCGCCACTGCGCGCAGCTCGTTTTCCGAACGGCCCGTGCCAACCACCTTCAAGGGAATGCCGTAGCGCGAACAGGCGCGAACCGCCAGATCGACCCGTTTGTGTGGCACCAGACGGGAGACGACGAGGAACCACTCTTCCTTGGGAATCGTGGGATCGAACGCCGGAAGATCGACTGGGGGATAGATGACTGTGGCATGCCGGCGATAGGTGCGCTCGATACGTGCTGCGACATTACGCGAATTGGCGATAAAGCGATCGACTCGTTCGGCGGCACGGCGATCTGAGCGGCGCAAGCCGCCAAAGATCGCGTGCATGACATGACGCACGCCGGGCGGCAGCGCGGCCGGTTCCAGATAGTCGCGGTCGCCATAGAGAAATCGCGCGGGACTATGGCAATAGCAGAGTAAACCGGTGGTGGGCGCTACCGGAACATGATGCGCCCAAGCGCTGGAATCGACGATGACGATGTCGAGATCGCGCAGGTCGGCTTCGAAGCGGCGGAAGATCGCGGGGTACACCGGAATCATTGCCCGATGATAGGAAGCCGCACCGGGGAGCCTGGCAATGGCGCTTTCGCGCACATCCCAATCCTGGGTGACATCGGGGAGCGATGACGGATCAGCGATCGAGCAAAAGATCGGCGCAGCCGGAAACAGCTCGTGCAGCGCCACTAGCACCCGTTCGGCTCCGCCGAACTGGGTCAGATAGTCGTGCACCAGTCCGACCCGCAACGTTTCCGCCCCGGCAAGTCGCGGCATGACCGGGGAAACTATCGCGGTTTGCATTGGTGTGACACTGGTGACGGAGCCCAATCATTCATCTGGGCAAGTATCGCACTCCGCAAATTGATCATCGCATCCGAATTCGACAGGACTTTCGGTGGAATTGGCTGCGCGATGTAGCGAATTGCCCGCATTTCGAATCACTCTTTTCTCCATTGCCACGCTATGATTGAAATTCGTTCGTACTGTGCATTACGATGGCGCCACACACAGCCAACTGCAATCGCCTTTTTTGGCATTATCGACCGGCCTCCAAATTGGCCGGAAGGCTAATACTTGGACCTTACGCTTCAAAATCTGGCAGCAATGGCGCGTCGCTGGTGGTGGTTGCTCGTGCTGGCCCCATTGGTGGCCGGTACGGTTGCATTCGCCCAAGTTTCACGGCAGCAAGAGCTCTATAGCGCGTCGTCGACGGTCGAGATCAATCCGCCCACCATGGGGGCCGACCAGTTTTCGTATTATGACAACAGTGTGGTTGCCACGTATCAAGCGCTTATTACGACCTCGGCGGTCCTCCAGCCTGTCATCGATGATCTCAAGCTTCCTCTGACCGAGGACCAACTGCGCGCCAAGATCACTACCGCTCCTCTTGCAAATACGCGGCTCATGCGCATTTCAGTGTCCGATCCCAATCCAGAGACCGCGGCCGTGCTGGCGAATGCCATCGCCGCCCAATTTCAAAGCTTTGCGCAGGCCCGTACCGAGGAACTGTCGGGTCCCTATCGCGAGGCGCTCAATCAACAGATTTCTTCTACTGATGCGAAGATCTCTACGAACCAGCGATTGATCGACAATCTCGTCGCCAGCGAGGATATTCTCTCCCCGGATGTTGCCGCCCAGATCGATACATTGCGATTGAACCTGACTGATCTGCGAAGCCAGTATCAGAACCTGCTCCTTGCCGCGAATCAGATGGACCTCCAGCAAGCCGGTGCACAAACCGGAGTAGTCGTAGTTCAGGAGGCGACGGTTCCGGGAGCGCCGTATGCGCCCAATGTGCGGTTGTATACCCTGTTGGCGCTGCTGGCCGGACTCTGTATCGGCATCGGTGCGGTCTTCCTGCTCGAATATCTTGATAACACGACCAAGGTGGACACGCCGTTCAACGAGCTGATTGGCGCGCCGTTGATGACCACCATCCCGATCGTTCCATCCATGGAAAGATTGCCACACCAGCTCTTCATCCTCGACCAACCAATGTCCCCCGAAGCCGAATCGGTGCGCTTACTGCGCGCCAATGTGGAATTCGCCATCGCCAGTACTGATGTCAAGACGCTGGCGGTGACGAGTGCCGGTCCAGGCGAAGGCAAGAGCACCGTGGTTGCCAATCTCGCGGTTGCGATGGCCCAGGCAGGATTCAGCGTAGTGGTTATCGATGCCGACATGCGGCGTCCGGCACAGCAGGAAGCGTTCAACCTTACGAACGAGCGCGGGTTGTCGACATTGCTGGCGCGATCGGATGTCGACTGGAATTCGGTGGCTCGAACCAATGCCGATCTCAAGCTGCGGGTTATCACCTCTGGTCCGATTCCTCCGAATCCCGGCGATCTCCTGAAGAGTCCACGGTTCAAGGCGTTGCTGGAAACCCTGAATGATGAATTCGACATGGTGATCCTCGACACTCCGCCCGCGCTGGCGGTGACAGATGCTTTGGTGGTGGCCGATGTGGCCAAGGATGTACTGTTGGTTTCACGCGCCAATGAGACCCGGATCGACCGACTGCAATCTGCTGTCGCAGCGCTGCCGGAGACGGCGCGGGTGATTGGCGTTGCCCTCAACTACCAGAAGCGCAGCCGGGCTGATAGTTACTACTATTACTATGGGAGTAACGATTCTCCGGGCGGCTCCGATCCGCCGTCACAGAACGGCTCGGGCCAGAAATTTGGGGAGAAAGTTCGACAACTCGTCCCCGGAAGCGCGAGCAAAGCGTAATCCCGGATTCGACATCTCCACGGGGAAATGCTTTTGCAGGTGTGAACCAGTGGCGCTTGCCGTGTTTGGAATTAACCCGCGCTTTTGAGCAGATCATCAACCATGGCAATCAGCCGTTGAGCGGTGTTGGTAGCAGAGTCGCGGGTCCCTTTGATGGAGATCGCGCCAAACACTGCCCTGCTCATGAGGCGCAATGCGTCTTCCGGGCGTTCGCGCGCGGCAACGGTGTTATCCAGCAGCGAAAGCGCTCCCATCCCACGACTCAGCGTTGCAACGTCCCACCCCAGCTCGGCGTCATACGTCAGCGCCGCAACGACTCCAGCCCGAATGGGATCGCGTCCCACTGGCCAATTGCTGCTGACTGGGTCGACCAGGCGGCTCGGTCCGATCGATTCGGAACGGACGCGTAGCTGCCGGGGGAAGGCATGAATCGTGCCGTCAGCGTCGATCACCGCATAATCATCAGAATAGTAGACAGCCCCTGCTTCCAGGAGTGCCTGAGTGAGCGTTGTTTTTCCCGCGTAGGAGCGGCCTGGAATGACGATGGCGCGATCGCGCCAGCTCACGCAGCCGGCATGAACAAAGAGGAAGTCTGTCGTATAGGTGGCGAGCCAATGATGCAGATCGCCTTCAATATATTCGGCAATCAAGCTCGCGTCGGAGAGCGTGGTCGAGGGTTGGTCGTCGATGGCAATCTCCCAGGCGCTCTCGCCGGTGCGCGCCACTGAATAGCGGCGATCGATCGTGCCGGATGGGGGCGTAGCAAGCCAGTTGAACGGAAGATAGGGCAGGTCGAACAGCGTGTCATCGCATTCGAGGGCAACGACTCGGCCATAGGCTTCGACATACGTGGTTTTGATGCTGTCGATAGTCACAAGCTGGTTATCCATGCAAACACGTGCTCGCCGGGTCACCGAGACAGCGGGAGGTCAAATCCAAACCTGAGATCTTCGGGCTCGTCGAGTAGCCGAGGCCGCCACACGACGGTCGATCCCAGTCGATGCGTGAGCAGTCTCCGAGTATGCGGCGCGCCGGCGACGGTGCGATCGAGTGAGATCCAAAGGTCAGTCATTTGCTGGAATGGTACCCGGCACCGGGTAGGTTGCGAGGTATGCCGCCCCACGTAGAGCGATCTTGAGAGCGATGGCCAAGTCGAGCGGAAATTCTCATCGAAGCACACTCTTTCGGCGAATCAAACTGAATTCCAATCAATTGCCACGAAAGCCGCGTTTTCATACTGCCGTTGCACCAGGCCGAATCGCCCGGTATAGTGACCCTATGACGAATCGCTCGATCACGACCACTACTACCGGCGCGCCCCTGGGGATCCTCATGATGACCATGATGATTACCAAGCGCACGCCTGCCGGTAGATGGGGAGACGTCTGAGCGAGCGACGTAACCAGGCATCACCGGCAGGCGGGAGCGAACAACGCTCCCGCCTCTTTTTTGTTTTACGCAGGATCGACGCGCATGATCGTACTCAAGTTCGGAGGCACCTCCGTCGGCTCACTCGAACGGGTTCGGGAAGCGGCCGCCATTGCCGCCGCCCAACCCGCTCCCCGCGCGGTCGTCGTATCAGCCGCTTCTGGTGTGACCAATCTGCTCCTGGAAGCTGGACGGCAAGCCGCCAGCGGCGACCGGGGCGGCATGTCCGCTACGGTCCAGGTGATCGCCGAGAAACACCTCGCGATTTTGGAAGGGCTTCCGGATGGCGCCGACCGCAAGGAAACCGCAGTCCGCATTGGCGATTTGCACACGGCGCTGGAGCTGACTTTGGCGGATGTGGCAGTTGCGGGGGAATTCTCGGCAAAAAATTCCGATCGGATCGTGTCGACCGGTGAGAAGGTGATGAGCCTGCTGATGGCAGCTACGCTGCGGTCGCGGGGTTATCCCGCCGAAGCGGTCTTCGCCGACCGGGTACTTGCCACCGACGCGCGTTACGGGGCGGCGCGTCCCGAACACGATCGCACCCGCGAGCAAGCTGACGCGATCGTGTGGCCATTGCTCGAGGAGGGGAAAACGGTTGTCATGACCGGTTTCATTGGTGGCGCGCCGGACGGCACCACGACCACGCTCGGACGGGGCGGCTCCGATTACAGCGCCACCCTGCTGGGCGCGGCGTTGCATGCGGACGAGGTTCAGATCTGGACCGATGTACCTGGTGTGCTCTCGGCCGATCCCCGAATGGTGCCGGACGCCCGCGAGGTGCCACAGCTTGGCTTCGAAGAAGCGCAGGAGCTGGCGCACTTCGGCGCGAAAGTTCTCCATCCGCGTACGATCCGTCCCGCGGTCGCGCTCGGCATCCCGGTACGCATTCTTTCCACGTTTGCCCGTACGAACCAGGCACGCTGGTGACCCGGGAATCGAGCAGCGACTATCTCAAAGCCGTAACGGTCATGAAGAACCTCATCCTGCTGACCGTCGATGTGCCCGAGTTGGAAGACCTTTCCGGCGCCGCGTCGGCGGTGTTTGGAGCGCTCTATGAAGACCGCACCGAAGTCGTGCTGGCCGCGCAGGCGTCCAGCCGCCGCCGGATGACCTATCTCATCGAGGCCGGCAACTATGGTGGCTGCAACCGGCTGTGCTCCCGGATCGAAGAGGTGTTGCGCGAACGGGAGTACGAGGTCGAGATCGGCTGCACGGAAGAGGTCGCCGTGCTGGCAGCGGTTGGGCAGGGCGCAGCGGATCAATCGCGCGCATTAGCGCGCATGCTCGGCGTGTTGCAGCGCGAGGGGATTCCGGTGCTGGCATCCAATCAACAACTCTCCAATGTCGCCATGGTGGCTGCGGTGCCGCAGTCCCTGGCCGATCGCGGGCTGATGGCGATCCATGACGAGTTCATCGGCTCGCGCCCAAGTGGCGCCAAGCTTCGTCGCCAGCGTCGCTCGCGAATGATGGCGGAATCGGTTCAGGTCGGATAGTCGAGGCGGTGGGGAAGATCACCGCCTTCATTGTTTGTATGCGTTGTTTGTATGAAAGGATGATCGATGTCGTCGAAGAAAATTCCAGTAGCTGTCCTCGGAGCCACGGGGAGCGTGGGACAACGATTTGTCCAGCTCCTCGAGCACCATCCGTGGTTCGAGGTGGCCGAGCTGGTCGCTTCCGAACGCTCGGTTGGGCGTCCCTATCGTGAGGCTGCCGATTGGCGACTCGATTCGACTGTGCCGGCAAGCGTGGCCGATATGGTCGTCAAGGATTACGTCGATCAGATCGATAGCCCGATTGCCTTTTCTGCGCTTCCTGGTGAAGTCGCTGAGGAAATCGAGCAGCGTCTGGCGAAGGACGGCCATGCGGTGCTGTCCAACACCTCCTTTCACCGGATGGGCGACGATATCCCCCTCATGATCCCGGAGGTGAATCCGGATCATGCCCGCGCTATCGAAACCCAGAAGAAGAACCGCGGTTGGTCGGGATTCATCGTCACCAATCCAAACTGCTCGGCAATCCACATGGTGCTTACACTCAAACCACTGCAGGATGCCTTCGGTCTGGAGCAGGTGATGGTCACCACCTTGCAGGCGGTTTCCGGAGCGGGGTATCCGGGTGTGCCATCGCTCGACATGATCGACAATGTGGTCCCCTTTATTCCGACTGAAGAAGAAAAAATGGCCGAAGAAACGCAGAAGCTGCTCGGCAAGTGGCAGGATGGCTTCCAGTTCGACCCGGTGGTGGTCAGCGCCACCTGCACGCGGGTGCCGGTCCGCGACGGTCACACCGAATCGGTTTCGGTGAAGCTTGGTCAGAGCGCGACACCAGGGGACGTGGCCGACGTGTTCCGGACCTTCAAGGGGCGGCCGCAGCTCCTCGATCTTCCCAGTGCGCCGAAGCGTCCGATCGTGGTGCGCGAAGAGCGCAACCGCCCGCAACCGAACCTGGACCGTGATTGCGAACGAGGTATGGCCTCCGTGGTCGGTCGGTTGCGCGAGTGCCCGATCCTGGGGGTGAAGTACGTGCTGCTGGGGCATAACACGATTCGCGGTGCGGCCGGTGCGAGTATCTTGAATGCTGAGCTCTTCAAGGTCGAAGGACTTTTGCCGGTCTAGCTCGCCAACTGCGAAGAGGTTTCATCTGCGATGCCGCGAGTTGTAACTCGGGCGTCGTGCCCCAGCAAGGACAAACTCGAACCATGCCAGAACGACCCCGATTGCAGGTAGCCATTGACACGCTAACGCTCGATGAGGCGATCGCCTTGGCCGCATCGCTGCGCGGGGTCGTCGATCTGATCGAGGCGGGTACCCCGTTCATCAAGCGCTATGGCATCGGAGTGATTCCCGAACTGCGAAAAGCGTCCGGATTGCCGGTGGTGGCCGACATGAAGATCGCCGACGGCGGACCCTTCGAAGCGCAACTGGCAGTTGAGGCGGGTGCGGCATTCGTCACTGTGCTGGCGTCCGCCGCAGATGCGACGGTCGCTGGCGTGGTCGAGGTGGCCCACGCCGGGGGACTCGAAGTTGCCGCCGATCTGCTGGGAGTGCACGATGTGCCGCAACGGATTGCGCAGCTCGAGCGGTTGGGTGTCGACTATCTTGGCGTTCACGCGGGAACCGACGCTCGACTGGCCGGGGGGACAGATCTGATGAGCGAGATTGGGCTCGTGACGGCAAACTCGCAAATGAAGCTGGTGATCGCGGGCGGTCTGAATGCGAACTCACTGCTGGGTGTGCTGGGCTATCGCCCGGCGATCGTAGTGGTTGGTTCGGCCATCACGGGAGCGGACGATCCGGTGGCTGCGGCATCCATGGTTCGGGGCGTGATCGATGATTGAACCCCTCTCCTTTCACGATGAGGCGGCCGAGATTCTGGCTGAGCAGGTCGAAGCGATTGCGCTGGTCGATGATGTCGCGATCGGTGAGCTTCTGGGAGCGATTTCCAGAGCCAATCGCATTTTTTTGCTCGGTGAAGGACGCTCGGGGCTGGTTGGACGCATGTTTGCCATGCGGTTGATGCATCTTGGGCATGGAGCTTTCGTCGTTGGGGAAACCACCACACCCGCGATTGCGGATGGCGATCTGCTAATAGCGATCTCTGGATCCGGAGAGACGGGCACGGTCGTCATGATGGCGGACGGCGCCAGGGCAGCGGGCGCTCGGCTGGCTGCGGTGACCGCCAATGCCGAAAGTCGGCTGGCCGGGCTGGCCGACCTGGTCGTCTTCCTACCGACCCAGCACAAATTGCAGGGTTCGAGCTCGCGCCAGTACGGTGGTAGTCTCTTCGAGCAAACCACGCTTCTCCTTTTCGAAACCATGGTCTCGTTGCTGGCCGCTGGCGATGCCGCGACCGGTTTTGCAACGCTCGCGAAACGGCATACCAATCTCGAATGAAAACGCTCGACCTTTCCAACATCAGCGGACTCCCCATCGCCATCGACCAGGAGACCGGGCAGCTTATCGACCTGGCCAGCACCGTTTTCTGGGAAGGTCCTGGCCAACGGCGCTTTAGCGATCTTCGCTCCGTCGTGGCGGTTCCGGAAGCAGCCGATGCGATCGCGGACGAGACCGCTTACTTCACGTATCGCGATGTGCGCCTGGCGGAAGAAACCGGCTTGGCCGCGAATGGCTTGCGCTACGACGTTACCGTCACCCTCCCTGGGGCGGTTGGGGGCGAGTTCATCAAAACCGCCGGGCACTACCACGCGCTGGATAGGAACGGCGTCAGCTGGGCAGAGATCTACGATGTGCTTTCAGGGGACGCGGCGTTCGTGCTGCAACGAGCCGAGGGCGATCCCGCAACCGACCCGGGAGTGACCCGGGGTATTGTGATCGTGGCTGGACCCGGTGACCGGTTGGTGATTCCGCCCAACTACGGACACGTCACCGTCAATATCGGGACGACTCCGTTGGTGGTGGCCGATCTGGTAGCAACCGCGTCAAATAATCACTACCAGGGCTATGCCACCCGTCAGGGAGGCGCCGTACGCATCATGGCAGTGCCTGGCGAAGAAGACGCGTTCGAAGCAGAATGGAATCACGCCTATCCCGAGGTAGACGAAGGGATCGAGGTCGTTACCGCGGCCGATCTGGAGCCGTTCGAAGATGACACGCCGCTTTATCTCCTCGGTACCGAGCATCCCGAGCGGGTCGTATTCCTCACTAACCCCTCCTTGAGCACGTTCACCGTCTGAGCGAGTCGCGCAAAGACCGTCACCATCCAATCGCTGATTCTCGGCGTGCAATCGTTCCAGCCGTCGCTATACTTCGGCCTGCCGCAGCGATAGTCGGCTATTGCTTCGGACTCCGTACTGAACGTTTGGGTGACCAGGCAGGGGAAGCGGCGGTCTATGCACAACATCGCAATCGTCGAAGAAGTGGTCGAGCTCATGCCGGCCATTGGGCGCGGGCTCTATGCGACCGTGATGGACGATCCGGAGATCACCGGACTCACGCTCCCACAAGTAAAAGCCCTCATTTATCTCTATAACAACGGCGAGCGTTCCATGAGTGAGCTGGCTCTGGGACTGGCCGTCTCGTTGCCTTCGGCGTCTGAGCTGGTCGACCGTTTGATCGATCGTGGACTCGTGGGGAAGACCGTCGATCCTGCCGATCGGCGTCGAGTGCTCATCGCCTTGTCCGACTCAGCGATTGCCTATGGCAGGCGGATCCACGATTTACGTCGTGCCCAGGCTCGCGCCGCGTTGTCTGCCATGCCCGAGGAGCAGCAGGCATGTTTCCTGGATTCTATCCGGGCGCTCGCCGCCGCACTGGAACCGGGCGCAGTTCGCTGTCCAGCCTCAACCTAACCGGGCCCTCTATCTCACAGTGCACGCGCAGGCACGTTTCACTCAGATCTTGCGGAAGGGGAAGATCCGATCATGAGCTCAGCAACCGCTGCTCCCGCTGGGGGAGCGATCCACGACGAAAGGCGTTCCTGGCAGATTCTTATCGTGCTCTGCCTGGCGGTTTTCATGCTTTTGCTCGACACCACGGTGGTGAATGTCGCGCAGGTCAAGATCAAGGATTCCCTCGGGGCCAGTCTGACCCAGATTCAATGGATCCTCGATTCTTACATCCTGGCGTACGCCGTTTTGCTCCTGTCGTTTGGGCGGTTAGGCGACATCTATGGGCGCAAGAAGTTTTTCATGATCGGTATGGCGATCTTCACCGCCGCATCGGTGATGTGCGGCGCGTCCGAGTTGATGGGTGAGCGGACCGGAATTTCCGGCGTTACCTTGCTGATCTTCTTCCGCGTACTCCAGGGAGTTGGCGGCGCCTTCATGATGCCGCAATCGCTTTCGCTGTTGACGGTCAACTTCCCCGCCGAGAAGCGGGGCGCCGCGCTGGGTATTTGGGGAAGCGTGGTCGCTCTCGGCGCCATCCTCGGCCCGATCATTGGCGGCCTCATTGTGACCGACTTCAACTGGCCGTGGATCTTCCTCATCAATTTGCCCGTCGGACTCGTCGCGCTTTTTCTGGTCCATCGCATCGTGCCGGAATCGACCGATCCCCTTGCCGGTCGAAAGATCGACTGGGCGGGCGTGTTTCTTTCCGGAATTGGCATCTTTTGTCTCGTCTTCGCCTGTATCGAAGGCAACCGGCTTGGTTGGACTAGCACGCTCATTCTCGGCCTCTTCCTGCTCAGTGCCATCCTGCTCGGTGTCTTCGTATGGTGGGAACGCCGGGTCGCCGATCCGATCGTCAAGATCGAGCTTTTCCAGAATCGAAACTTTACTGTCGCGAACATCATCGCCATGGTCGTATCGTTTGGCATGCTCGGGATCTTCTTCCCGATGACGCTGTTTCTCCAGGAAGTCCTTGGGTTTTCGCCGATCAAAGCCGGGCTGACCATGACGCCAATGTCGTTGATGATCCTGGTTGGAGCGCCGATCTCCGGGCGTCTTTCGGATCGCATCGGGGCGCGCTGGTTACTCTTCTCCGGCACGGCCATCATGGCGTTCGGCATCCTTCTCATCATCCGGCAAACCTCTGTCACAACGACGCAGCTCTCACTTGCCCCACCGTTGATCGTGACCGGTATCGGCATGGGCATGACCTTTTCGCCAATGACCGCTGCCGCTATGCGCGACGTGCCGCCCCGCGTGGCGGGCAGCGCGTCTGGCGTGCTCAACACCACCAGGAATATCGGGCAGGTGCTTGGTATTGCCATCCTTGGCTCGGTACTGCAAACCCGTATGGGTTTTCACACGGAAGCTGCTCTCGCACCATTGGGTCTGAATAGCAGCCTCGTCGCGCAGATCAAGGAGTTTGCCAGCCAGAATCAATTCCAGCTGATTTTTGAAATTATCCCGGTCGATCAGATCGGCCCAGTAACCGAAGTAATAAAGGAATCGTTTGTAATGGCATTGCACAATACCTTCCTGGTGGGTGCAATCTCGTGCGGAATCGCTGCATTGCTTGCGCTTTTGATCCGCAATCCGAAACGGGCCGAAGCGACGCAGGTCATTTCTGGGGTGGCGGCAGTCGAGCGCGGCGAAGCCGCGCTGGCGGATGGTACGGCATACCCGGCATAACGATGGCTTGCTCGTTTGGCGGAGCGCTCCGCCAAACGAGACAAGAATTTTGCTCCGGCTTAAGCACGCCAGCGACAAGCGCGTGCAGAAATGTCCCGCCGTAAGCGCTTGACGAGCGATTTATTCCTCGATCAGGGCGACGTCAGTCATCGTCGCCTCCCACACTGAGTTGCTTACGGCAGCCACGATTCGGATACGTCACAGTCAGACGTTTCCGGATGACCGCGAGATCCGCGAAGAATTGCTCTTCGCCTGGGTCGACTCGCCCGTTATCCCTGACACAACCTTCCATCGTGAGCTCGAACAAGCTCCATCGTTGCATCTCTGGATACTCGCGAAGCAACGACGCGCCCCAATCGGTCCCGGGGATAAATCGGGGTTTAGGAGCGTAGAGGATCGGGTCAGCGCTATCCCCCGACGTGAGTCGCGGAATCGCCCACCCCAGCACGCGGACCTGCCCGTCAGAAAAATTGTTGTTCTCCGACGCGATCGAGAGAACTGGGTGTTCGCCGAGCACGCGGCGGCCCTGGAACTGCGCGAACCCATGGCTCACCGTTTGAAAGCTGAGCAGCCCCGAAACGGTTTCTCCACTAAGAGAATAGATTTGCTGGGTGGCCCATTCGATATCGACCGTGCGCTGGTAGGTGGCTAACAGACGCACGGGCATGGTGCCCCCGTTCTCCGATGAGAATATGAAGAAGGTCGTGACTTTGTAGAGATCCTCCCGCCGGTAGAGCTTGGCGAAGGCCATCAGCGGAATGTCGTCCAGGACATTCGCCGGATTCTTGATCTCGATCACTGGGGTATGAGCCAGGAATCTGGCAAGGGGCACATCAGGCTCCGGACGCGCCGCGCGCAACGAAAGCGAACCCGGGATGGGGACCGTCACGGCAGCGTCCTGCTCCAACGTGAACACGTGGTCGCCGGCATCGAGGATTCCTAATTGAATAGTGGACGGAATTTCCTTTTCCGGAATCGAGGATTGAATCAACGGTAACAACTGACGTGGCCCATCGTCCGTCCGGACGATAAGCGGGTGAACAAACATTGGTTCGGCGCTGGCGGCTGTCGCAGTCAGATAGACGGGCGTTTCCCGTTTCAGTGAGAAATGGTAAGTACGGCGCCCGTCCGCATCGGGTTCTCCCTCGACGAGTGAAATTGGGGTTTCCGTATATGCGGCTACCAGCTCATAGAATTCTTGATCGGCGAGTGGAGGAAATTGATTGAATTCCCGGTAGAAGTTGCGCGCCCGCTCCGTTCGGGTAGTTGCCGCGACCAGTGCTGATTGGACGGCTATCAAACCTGCAAGGAGGACTCCGCGACGGCTGAAGCGTCCCGGCTGTGTTTCCAGAGGTGGGAGATGCCCGTCGTTGTGAAGCGACTGGCTGGGGTCAGTAACTGCTCGCATCGGTGGAGCTTACTACGCGATCTCGGTGGCAGCACGATTCCACCGCTCTCGTCCTGACATGCCATAAGCGGCATGGGGCTATGTTTTTGAACAATCCCTTTGCCTCGAATTTGGTTGAGCATGGAAGGGGCACGTTGTTGAACTCGTTTTGTATGACCTTGTTATCACGAAAGGAGTGTGGTGCCGCTCTTTTGGCGCTGCTCTACAGTTGTAGTCGCGGCTGGGAATTCCAGTTCCTCGACGACCTGCTACACTCAGGGAGCGTAGTGTACGTACACTCGAAGGATCCTTCATGAGCCTACAAGATCGCCTACCGCAGGAACCCGTTCCTATTCGTGCTGAGGTCGAGATTCCATCGGCAAACCTTCTGAATCCGGTTTCGCCGTTCGTCGGCGCGGCCCCGAAGGTGACCCTGTTACGTGATGAATCAACCGCGCATCCGTTCTCAGTGGCGATTGCCGCAGCCTGGTCGTGCTATGGTGGAAAACCGGCCAAGGTAGATAACGTTCGGAAATTGATCGGACCGGCACCCGAGGGCCTCTCGGATGAGAAAGCCGCCGATCGAGAAGGCCGGCAATCGCGGGCATTACGACTCTATAGCGATCTCTTCGCCGCCGGGCACCACACCACGTTGCAACACGCCAGTTTCACCTTCGTGCTGGACAATGTCTCGCGCCTGGCGATCTGGTCTTTTTTCCACTCGCATCCGTTTTATAACTCTGAGCAGGTGTCGCAGCGTTATCGCGAAGTCACCGGCGAAACTGTGCTGATCCCCGATCTTCCGGCGCGCGAACAGCAGATTTATGCCGAGGCGATCGAGCGGGCGTTGCAGGGATATCGGCGATTAGTCGAAATCCTGACCCCCGATTTCGCGCATGACTATGCTGGCGTCTTCCCGGCACGTTCCAAGGGAACGACTCCTGCGGCGGTCGCGCGGTTCGATGGCGCCGTGCAGAAACGTGCGCAGGAAGTGGCGCGCTATGTGCTGCCGCTTGCCACCCCGAGTCATCTCTATCACACGGTCAACGGTTTGACGCTGCTGCGCTATCACGTGCTCGCCAACCAGCCTGACGCTCCGGCCGAGGTGCGCTACATCGTTGATCGGATGATCGATGAGGTACTAGCAGTCGATCCGTTCTTCCTCGGGGCGCCCGATGCGCCGCTCGATCTTCGCCAGCTTGCCTTAGGCGATTCGATCGAGGCCAAGGCATTCGACTCCTGGCACGAATCGCTGGCCGAGGTTCCCAATGAAGCGTTCTTCCTCGAATACGATGCGGCGCTCGGCAGCCGTCAGCACAGCCGGTTAGCAGGGTTCGATCCGAATGCCGAGGCGACTATGGCGAGCGCTATCCGCACGGTGCTGGCCCGGGCGTCAACCGAGACTGAGCGACGAGGACGCGATCGCGCAGGTGCTCGACCCGCGACTGAACCCCTACCTGGGGCATCCCCTCTTCCTGGGCATGAGCTCGAAGCTGATGCAGACGATGAACCATATTCCCTTCACGTTCCAGAAGCGCATCAGTGGCGCAGAGGATGCGCAGAACCAGCGCCATCGAGGAACCCTCTCGTCCAGTCCGTTGCTGCTGGCTCACCAGCGACGTAACCCGGATGTGATGACCCCATGGGCCATCGAACGCAACCCGGAGGCCAAACGGGAATACGACGAAACCGTCACCGCCCTTTGGAACGCCAAGAACGCGTTGCTCGATGCGGGGGTCGATCCGCAATGGAGTCTCTATCTCCTCCCGAATAGCCACCGCGTCCGCTTCTACGAAACCGGGACCCTGTTGAATTACTACTGGAAGTGGGTCAAACGGCTTTGCTTCGATGCGCAGCGAGAGATCTTCTCCACCGCCGTGGAAGAAGTGGCCCAGATGCGCGAACATTTCCCAATTGTGGCGCGTTATGTCGATGGTCCCCCATGCGTGATGCGCTCCCGCGCCGGATCGATGCCCACCTGCCCTGAGGGCGAGCGGTTCTGCGGCATCCCGGTCTGGCGCGGCCACGAGTTCGAAACGTTGACCGATCGCCGGGTCATGTAGTGACGAGATAAGAGGCCGCGGTATTTGGCCAAGACCCAGAGTCCGGAGCGCACAGAGACGATTCTGAGAAGTGGATGTGCGCTGAATGCCGCGTTCGATGTCCTCCCCGCCCGTGTCTCACCCATGAGATACTTCCCGCTGGACTGGTCCAAACCTTGAAAGTACAATCCAGTTATGTCATCTCATGAGTCGGTGGGATGGGAAGCCGAGGTGGACTGGGGTGAACCGGTCTACCTGCGCTCCTCGTTCTTTGGACGCCAGGACGATTTAGCTTCGTTGTCGGCCATGCTTGGCGACCCCTCGGTGCGCCTGGTCACGATCACCGGCCCGAGCGGCGTGGGCAAATCTCGCCTGGCGGCGCAGTTATATGTGGACTCACGCAATCTCTTTCCGGATGGGGTTGTTTTCGTCTCCCTTTCTTCGGTGCGCGATCCTGAGTTAGTGCTCAATCTACTCGCCAAGTCGCTCGAACTGCGCGAAGAACGGGATTCACCCGTATTCGATCGGTTGCAGGAACGGCTCGATGGCACCCGCATGCTCCTGGTGCTGGATGGATTCGAGCACGTGGTTGGTGCGTCGCGGGCCATCACCGAGCTGTTGACCCGAGTGACGGGTCCCGTGGTTTTGGCGACCAGCCGAGTTCCCCTGCGCATCACTGCCGAGCATGAGTACCTGCTCGCTCCTTTGCCATTGCCCGCGGTGGATGGCGATCGTACGCCCGACAAGCTCTTACAGAATTCCGCAGTGGCGCTCTTCGTCGATCGAGCCCGCGCGGTGCGCAATACCTTCCAACTGAACGCCGAGAATGCCAAGGCAGTGGTCGAAGTCTGCCGCCGTCTCGATGGGTTGCCGCTGGCCATCGAGCTGGCAGCCGCGCGCACGAAGATTCTCTCGCCGCAGGCGTTGCTCTCCCGGCTGTCGAACCGCCTGCAATTACTCACTGGTGGTCCGCGCGATGTTCCCGCTCGGCTGCAAACCATGCGCGATGCGATCGCCTGGTCATACGATCTCCTCTGTCCCGAGCACCAGGCGGTCTTCCGCCATATGAGTGTTTTTTCGGGAGGATTCAATCTCGACGAAGCCTCTGCAATCGAAGGCTATTCCGCCGATGGCGAACCGTCTGCTCCCAGAGGCGGGGGCGATCCACTCGAGCTCTTCGATGCGATCGCCACGTTGGTCGATAGCAGCATGGTGCTGGCTGACCGATCATCAGAATCGGAGGCGCGCTTCATTATTCTCGAAACACTGCGCGAATTCGGGCTCGAGCAGCTCGAAATCGCGGGCGAAGGTGAGCTCTATCGCCGCCGGCATTTGCTGGCCCTGTTGCGGTTGGCCGAGATAGCCGATCCGCTCATCTGGGGGCCAGACGGGTATCACTGGGTCCAGCGCCTGGGGCAGGAAAACGATAATCTGCGCGTCGCTATGGAATGGGCAATCGATAACGACCCAAAGTTGGCCTTGCGGTTAGCGAGCAAGCTTTGGTGGTACTGGCAGACGCGTGGTTATCTCAGCGAGGGGCGCAGCTGGATTTGCCGTTCGCTCGAAGCCGCACCGTATGAACCAAGTGATGACCGTTTGCAGGTGCTGTTCGGGGGCGGTTTCCTGGCGGGTATGCAAGGGGATCCGGTCGCTGCCCTACCCTATCTGGAGCAATGTCGGCAGGTCGTCGCCGAATCCGAAGAAACCGGCCGCGAAGGGCAAGTCGAGTTCCTCGAGAGCTTTGTATTGGGGAGTAAGGGTGACCACGCGGCGGCCGTGACGGCCGCTCGTTCGGCCTTGCAGCAGATGATTCAATCCGGAGCCGAATCGCGCGTTCCGTTCGCGTACAACCGGCTCGGTATCGAATTGGCCGCAGTCGGTCAGCAAGAAGAGAGTGAAGCGCAATTTCGCTCGGCGCTCGAGCTTTGGCAGGCGCGTGGCAACGAATGGGGGGTGGTGACTGCACTTATCAATCTTGCCATTGCTGCCCGCAACCGGGGCGACTATGCGCAAGCAGTGACCGATTTGGTCAATTGTCTGGAGCCATCGCATCGCCAGGGCGATCCGTGGGGTGAAGCCGAGACTCGCCTGTCGCTGGCGGGACTGGCCGCCGTTTTAGGTGACAACCTTGCGGCAACCCGCTTTCATGCTTCTGCCGAAAAGATTCGCCAATCGATTGGACTGAGTTTGCAGGAATATATTGACCCTTCCCTGCTCGACGGTGAAAAGCTCCAGGAACGTTTGCAGGATCCTGCCTATGCTGCCGCCTGGGCCGACGGTCAGGTGGCGACGATGGACCAATTGATGACCTGGGCGCTGGAGCTGCAGCAACTCGCGCGCTCGGGCCGGCCTTCCGCGCCGCCACATGCGGCGACACCGGCGCAAAGGCCGGCTGCGAGCCGCTTCCCGGTGTCGAAGAGCGTTCTCTCGCCCCGCGAGCTGGAAGTTCTCCGCCTGATGGCAGACGGGCTCTCCAGCCGCGAGATCGGCGAACGCCTTTTCATCAGCCCGCGCACCGCCACCACCCACGTGGCGAACATCTTTTCCAAGCTGGACGTCGACAGCCGAGCCGCAGCGGTGACCGCTGGCTTCCGGCTGGGGTTGATCTAGCCGAGAGCCCTCTTGGCCGTGTGGCATCGATCTGGGTCACTAGTCACCCACTCTGCACTCAGATAGACTGAACGGTATCGATCGCCACGCGTACGCCGACCCCTATGGGTTCTCCGGAATTCGTCACACCTACCCCACTTCGCACGTTCTCCTTACTAACACCACCTGGACAGCGATCGAGCACTCCACCAGTTTCGTCCCGGATTCGCGCATGTCACCTCTCTTCTGCTTTGCAGCCCGACCGGTCCGTATCGCTTTCGTTCTGCTCCTGCTGATAACGATGGTTCCGTTCGGCCGCGCGACCGCCCAGGAGTCGCCTCAGCGCGATGGTTGGGGGTCGTCAGCTCTTGCGGATGACCTCGTCGTCTGGGTTCAGGATGGAGCCGGGATCACCGCTGAGGACTTTGCGGTGGCCTATGAAGATGAGCTGACTACGGCACTGGAAGAACTGCTGCTTTTCCTGGATGTGCCCCAGGCGGCGCAGCCCGTCCAGATCGAGGTCTACAGCACGATCTCGGACTTCCAGACAGCGGCGGATGCGGTGACACGCGTCGATCTGAAAGGGCAAATCGCGATTGCCGATCCACCCACCGCGACTATCCTGCTGCCGCTCGATTCTTTCCGGTCCCTCACTCCGCTCGATGCAGACAATCAACTCCGTCACGCTCTTTCGCATGTGGTCGCGGGATGGGCGAGCGGGTTCAACATTCCGCGGGGATTCGACGAAGGACTCGCGCAATATGTCGAACGGCCGAATTTGCCAGTACAGGCGCGGTTGGCGGCACTGGTGCAATCGGCGTCGCAGGACGGCAAGCTGAACTCCTGGTCGAATCTCAACCGCACCACTCCTCTCGACGATGACGATATCGAACGCGCCCAGAGTTATTCGATGATGGCTTATCTGATCAAGCATCAGGGACTTCCGGATCTCTGGAAATTCCTGGAAGCGCTGAAAACCGCCGAGACCTGGCGGGCCGCGATGAATACGGCTTTTTCGCCGACCACATCCGACCAGATCGAGCGGCAGTGGAAGGAAGACATTCCCGCCTGGGCCGCTGGCGACTGGCGTTGGAATCTGATGACCGGGTTCGATCTGGAGCCATCTCGCCAACAACTGGCACGGGGCAACTTCGAGGGTGCCGCCAGCGCGCTGGAGATCTCTGAACAACTTTTACGGGATGTGCACGATCCCGAACGTGCCGCCGACGTGGCGGAATTGAAGGATCAGGCGCGAATTGGCGATCTGGCCGAAACCAAGATGGCAGAAGCGCAACAGGCGCTGGAGCAGTTCGTCTACGACCGGGCTGCCGCAGCTGTTGCCCAGGCCGAAGAGCAGTACGCGCAATTGCCGCCGGAGATCCGGCCGGACGAGCTGATCGCGACCTACAAGGACATGGCAGCCCGCGGGATGGCGGCTACGAATCAGTTGGAAATCGCCCATATCCAGACGGGCAACTGGTCGGATTACGCTGATACGCGCGCCGCCGCGGTTGCTGCCGGAAACGATTTTGCTTCGCTTGGCGATACCGAGCAACGGGACGATGCCAGTCGCCTGGTGAGCATGATGGACCAGGAACAACTCCGTATCGTGCTGCTCCTCGGCGCGCTGGCGGCGCTCACGTTCGGTTGGTTATTCCTCTGGTTGCGGACTCGCGGTCCGCAACCAATGAAGTGGAAGTAGCCGATGGCCACCCGAGTCAACCTCCCCCAGTTTTCGATGCCGGATCTGCAAGGTACCGCACAGCGAGTCACGTCCTGGCGCCCGAACTTTCCTTCCGATCGCAAGATCTTCGCCTGGCAAGCCGCGACCGCGCCGTGGTGGCTCTGGTCGGATCTGCCGAAGCTTCCCTTCCCGGCACGGAATGCTCCATTGCCGCCGGGTGGGCTCGCAGGGGATTGGGTGGTCAATGGGATCGACCGCATCGCCACGCGAGTGTGGATCCAGCGAGGACTCGCCATCATCGTGCGCGGCGTTTGGCTGACTGTCCTGATTGGGTGTCTCTGGTTGATCGCCGATTTGCTCGGCGGACCCGCGCTGAACATGAATGCTCTGCTTGGGGTCGGCGTCTTCCTGATGATCTGCTCGCTGATCATCGCCGGACTCAGTCGCCCGACGCGTGAGCAGAGCGCGCAAATGCTCGACCGCTCGTTCGCGCTACAGGAACGCGTTTCGACCGCGCTGGGAAACATTGGCGTCGAGGTTCCCGCCGGCGACGTGAGCGCACGAGTGACTTATTTGCAGGTCGCGGATGCGGCCAATGCCATCACCGCCGCCCAGGAGCATTCCGCGTTCCGTCTGCGATTGCCAGTACGCGAGCTGGTCATGGCCGTCGCGTTGGGACTCGCGTTCGCCGCGCTGGCGTTTGCCCGGGGAACCGGTGGAGAGATTCCTCCGACGCAGTCAAATGTGGTTCCGGCTTTCATTCCGGCGGCGGAGCGCTTCGTGCAGCCGAAGCAACCGGAGCAGGCTCCGGACGCACAGGCGGTGCCGACGGTCGAAGAGGTGCAGCAGATGGTGCAAACCTCGATCGACAATCAGCAGGATCTCGAACGGCTGGCCGAGGCGCTTTCTGATCACGCGATTACCCGCGAGGCGGCCGATCTCATCAATCAAGGGAAATACACCGAAGCTGCTGAAAATCTGCGCGACGTCGCGAATCAGGCCGATCAGCTTTCTGATGAGGCACGGGCGGAGCTGGCCAGCGATTTGAGCCAGGCTGCGGCCGAGATGTCGGACGGCAACAAGACCCTTTCCGAGAGCACGCAGCATGCATCTGACGGGTTGAAGGAAGGTGGCGAACCGGCCAAAGACGGGGTTCGCGATCTTGCCAATGCGGTGGAGCAGAGCGGCCAGCAGGTGCAATCGTCGGACGCGCTCGATCAGGCGATGCAGCAAGCGCAGGAGCAGGCTGCATCCAATCCGTCTGAGCAGGGGCAAGGGAGCGACGCCGCCAACACGGGACAAAATTCGCCTAACGATCAAACAGGAGGGGACGCCAATCAGGATCCTTCCAGCGCCAGTGGTCAGCAGCAGGGCCAACCGGGTGAATCGGCCTCCGATTCCGGCGCGAACGCTGACGCCGGGATCGGGGAGGACCCGCAGACCTCTTCCGGGCAGTCGGGTGAAGGCGCGCCCGCCGATGCCAATGCTCCCGGCAGCTCCGAAGGACAATCAGACGGGAGCGACGGCCAGCCGCAACCGGGTGGGAGTTCCGGTTCCTCGAACGAAGATCAGGCTCAAGCCCAAACCGATCAGGAAGGTGACCCCAGTCAGGGAACCGGCGCAGGTGGAAAATCTGGTGAGGGTGATCCAAGCTCGGTAGAGACCGATGGCGGCCGCGAGTTCGAGCATCAAACTGATGGTCAGAAAGCGCCATCGGAGGCGAATGTTTCGGATGGAACGGGCGACGGCGCCGATACCAGTGGAGCGACGCAAGACCCGCATACCGCCGTCGAGCTTGCCGCGTTCGCCTGAGGGGCAAACGGTACAGATCGGCGGCAATTCCGGCACCTCGAGTCTTGGAACCGGCGCTGGCGTGACGGTCAGCAGTGGTTCCACGACCCAGGGTGAGGTCGGCGAATCGAGCCCGGATAGCAATCACGTGCCGGCGGAATATCGCTCGATCGTCGAGAGCTACTTCTCGGATAAGGACAACGGCCAATGAGCAGCCGGCTGACCTCCATCCGCGAACGGTTTGCCGGATCGCCCAGCACGTCCTCATCGGCGGTGACCCCGGCCAGTGATCACGTGGTCTTCGACGAAGAGCTGCTGGCGCGGTTGCGGCGATTGACGCTCCTGTCTTCCACGTCGCTTTCACATGGGCTGGCGGGCGAGCATCGCTCGCAACGGCGCGGTTCCTCCCCCGAGTTCGCCGATTTCAAAAGCTATTCCCAGGGCGACGACTTCCGCCGCATCGACTGGAATATTTACAGTCGACTGGGTGAGCTGTTCGTCCGCCTGAGTGAGGTCACGACCGAGCTCACAGTACATCTGCTGCTCGATGCCAGCGGATCGATGGACTGGTCGGGCGATCCGGAACGGGTCACCAAGTTCACCTATGCGCGCCGGGTGGCGGGATCGCTGGGATATGTCGGGCTCTGGCACTTCGACCGCCTCTCCATCACCCCGTTCAGCACTCAGCTCGGTCAGCCCTATGGTCCCTCGCACGGCCGCTCGAATGTGACGCCGATGCTTAGGTATTTGACCGATCTGGACGCGGCGGGCTCGACTTCGTTCGCGGGATCGCTCGAACGTTACGCCCGCGCCCGTAAACGTCCCGGCATCCTGATCGTGCTTTCCGATCTCCTTTCGGGTGAGCCGGAGGAGATGCGCATCGCGTTGCAGCTCCTGCGCAGTCGGGGTTGGCAGACGACGGTGGTCCAGATCGTCGATCCGGCAGAGCGCGATCCTTCGCTGAGCTTCCCAACCGGTCCTGGCGCACAACCACTCACCATCGAGCTCATCGATCTGGAGCAGGCTGGCCGGTTACGGGTCACGCCCACGCAAGCAGCGCTCGACGATTACGGTCGGGCGATGGATGCCTGGCAAACAGACATCGAGGCGGTTTGCGAGTCAGAACAGATTCCGCTCATTACCCTGCAAACCGACTGGCCGTTCGAGACCGTGGTCCTTGGGTTGCTGGCGCAACGGGGAGTGGTCGGGTGAGCGGGATGCAATTGCTGGCGCCGCTCGGACTGATTGCCTTGATCGGTATTCCGCTGGTCATCTTCTTTCACATGCGCCACACGACCCCAATGGAGAAACTGGTGCCGACCTTGCGCTTCTGGCAGCAGGTTTCGCCCGCGCCAACCGATGACGCTCGGTTTCGCCGTCCGCCCATTTCGCTGCTTTTGCTGCTGCAATTGCTCGCGGTCGGGGCTCTGGGGCTTGCGCTGGCGCGTCCTGCCGTGGCCGATGCCCTGGCCGGCTTGACGCAACGCACCGAACCCAGGCATCTGGTGATCCTGCTCGACGGTTCGACCAGCATGGCGGCGATCGATACCGACAGTGGCGAGGAACGCTTCGCAGCGGCCAAACAGTTGGCGGCACAACGGGTGGATGAACTGCGCGATGGCGATGTCGCCACCGTGATGGTACTTGGGACCTCGGTGCAGTCGTTCGAAGCGACCGATGGGAGCGGCTTGCGCATCCTGCAGGAGCGTCTGAAGGAGCTTCCACTCCCAGGCGGACGCGCCGACCTGAATGCCGCACTCGCGTTGACCGCTAACCTCATGGTTCCCGATCTGGAGAATCACGTCGTGGTCATTACCGATGGTGCAGTGGCAGCTGATCCGTCGGTGGTCGCGAAGGTCAACGCGCCCGTCGAGTTGTTCCAGGTGGGCCGTGCCAGCTCCGCCAATTTGGCCGTGGTGCAGCTCACCGCGCGCTCCGCCGGCGAGACGGCCAGCGGAACTGCGCTCTTCGCGCGACTCGCCAATTTCAGCGACAGCGATGTCAATGTCACCGTTTCCGTACTGGCAAACGGAGTCGAGGTGGAAACGCGAGGCATGCCCATCCCGGCCAACGATTCGGTAGATTTCACATCGGACACGCTCCCAGCCGGGGCCTCCCGCCTGCGTATCGAGCTGCGGTCAGACGCAAGCGATGCGCTTCCCGCCGATAACGCTGCTGAGCTGGTGCTGGCGCGCGATAGCGATCTGGCCCAGCGTATCCTGCTTGTCTCCGATTCGCCGTTGGTTCTGCAACGGGCGCTCACGGCGCTTCCCGGTGCTCAGGTCACCACGGTGTCCACGACGGAGCATCTGAGCGGATCAGTCGCGGGCGGTCCCTTTGATCTCTTCGTCTTCGAGAGCTACACCCCGGCAAGCGCGGCAGAGATCACCGCGCCGGTTTTCTTCGTCGATCCACCGGTCGATGGGTTGCTCCCCGCCTCCGGCGTCATGACGGCAGCATCGGTGCAACACGTCCGCTCGGGCGATCCGCTGCTCGAAGGGGTCGATCTGACCGGGCTCACTGTTGGGGAGACGCCTATTCACCAGATGGCTGATGGGAGTACCGGGATCGTAGAGGGCGAAAGTGGTCCCCTGCTCTACCGCGGCGTGGTTCCTGGAACCAATGATCCGATGGTAGTACTCACCTTCGACTTGCAGCAGAGTGCTCTACCGCAACGGATCGCTTTTCCAATTCTGATGGCAAATGTGGTGCGCACGCTGGCCCCGGCGGCGTTGCCGGCCTCGGCTGCGCTTGGCGACCCGGTGGCTTTCGAACCGCGAACCGGTGCCTCGACAGTGCGTGTGACCGCGCCCAGCGGGGTCGAAACCGACATTCCGGTGTCGATCGATGACACGGGCGCAGTCGAGACCGTCATCTTTCCCGCTACTGGCGAAGCCGGCGAATACACGGTTCAGGAGTTGGATGCCCGGGGAGAGACCGCGGCGTCCGGTTCCTTCGTGGTGAACGCGGGGCATCCGGTCGAATCGAACCTGCGTGCCAATCCCGAGCTTCCCGCCGTGCTGGCACAGGCTCAAGCGACAGGTGACGGTGGCGCGACCCGGCAACGGTTGGGTGATCTCTGGCCCGCACTGGCGGCGTTGGCCCTGGGTCTGCTCCTCATCGAGTGGTTGTGGATCAGCTTCGGCGGAGGAAGCACTCGCTGGGTGCGTATGTCGAAGGGAGTGCGTGCATGAGCGTTCCCTTTGACGTCACCTTTGCCAATTCCGGTTGGCTCTGGCTTCTCTTCCTGGTGCCACTCGTGGCGCTGCTCGGTTACCTGGCGGGACGGCGGCGGGGATTGGGGCCCGTGAGCATCTGGTTGCGGGTCGGGCGCAATGACCCTCCTCATCCTGGCGCTGGCCGAACCGCTCTGGTCGAGTGGCGCGGCATCGCCGGCCACCGTGATCGTGATCGACCGATCAGCCAGCCTTTCCGGTGACACGTCCTCCAGCGTGGTCGATTGGCTCAATGGCGCCCTGGGCGACGCCGGTTCGAACGACCGCGCTGCGATCGTCACATTTGGCGGTAATGCACTGGTCGATCAACCCGCCGGTGACGCGAATGCCATGACCTTCGACGCCGAAACCGGGGATTTGATCGATGCCAGTACCACCAACATCAGTGGTGCGCTCTCCATGGCGCGTGCGCTTCCAGTTGGAGATACACGACGTATCGTCTTGATCTCCGATGGAGCGGAAAACACGGGCTCCGCGCTCGACCAAGCGGTGCAGGCCGCCTCTGAAGACACCCCTATCGATGTGCTGACGGTCGACGGCGTCGGCAGCCGAGATCTGCGCATCGACGGTGTCTCGGCACCGGAGAAGGTTTGGCAAGGCGAATCGATGACCGTGCAGGCGAGCGTCGTGGCATCCGAGGAAGGCAGCGGATCGATAGCGTTGCTGGTCGACGGCGAGCAAGTTGCCTCGCAGGATGTCGATTTCCGCATCGGGCTCAATTCCTACACCTTTACGCTCGACGATCTCGAACCCGGGTTCCACCAGATGTCGGTGGCGCTCGATCCCGGCTCGACCGCCGATGCGTTCGACGACAACAACACCCAGCCCTTTGGCGTGGTCGTGCGGGATGCGCCTCACCTCCTCTTCGTATCACAGGAGGGCGCGGACAACTCCTTTCTCATTCAGCAGCTGGAGGAGAAGGGCGTGCAGATCACGGAGGTTAGTCCCACTCAGATTCCCGAGCGCCTGTCCGAGCTTGCGGTCTACGACGCGATCGTGCTCGATGATCTGCCCGCGGCCGATCTGACGGTGGGGCAGATTGCCGCACTGGAAGAGAGCACCAAGACCCTCGGACGGGGCTTGATCGTTATCGGTGGAACCAGCGCCTACGGTCCTGGGGGGTATGCGAACACTCCGCTGGAAGACCTGTTGCCGGTCGATGTGAAGGTGACTGAAGGGAAGGAGCGCCAGCGGGTGGCTCTCCTGCTGATCATCGATAAGTCGGGTTCCATGGCGCTCGACCCGGTAGATTCGATCTCCAAGATCGATATGGCCAAGGAAGCAGTGCAGCTTGCGGCTGGTGCGCTGTTAGACGGCGACGAAATAGCGATTCTCGCGTTCAACGACCGACAGCAGTGGATCATGCGATTGACCCGGATCGACGGCCAGGGCGACCGGGACCGGATCAACGCTTCGGTCAATGAGCTCGATTCCGATGGCGGCACGGAGATCTATCCCGCGCTCAATGTGGGATTCGACGAAATTTCGAAATCGGAAGCCGATGTGCGCCACATCGTGCTGCTTTCGGACGGTAAGTCGTCCACCGGAACCCCTGATAGTTACACCAAGCTGATCGAGGAGATGCAGCAATCGGGTACCACCCTCTCCACGATCGCCATCGGCGATGATGCCGATACCGATCTTTTGCAGCACCTGGCCGAAGCGGGAGGCGGGCGCTACAGCGCCGCCGAGACTCCGCAGGACATCCCTCGCCTGACGTTGCAGGAAGCGCAAGGCGCTGGGAGTCAATCGGTGGTGCGAGGAGAGTTCCAGCCGATCCAGGGGCTTGCCAGCCCGATCATGACCGGCTTCAAGCCATCCGACCTGCCCGTGCTGGATGGGTACGACTACACCGAGATCAAATCCGGCGCGCAGCTCGTCCTGGCCAGCGAGAGAGACGATCCCATTCTGGCGAAGTGGCAGTTCGGTTTGGGACGCGTGGTTGCCTGGACCGGCGACGACGGGGTTGATTTCGCCAATGCCTGGCAGGAGTGGGATGGCTATGGGGACTTCTGGCAGAACATGATCCAGTGGGCCCTCCCCGACCCCGAGCGTGGCGCGGTCGAGGTCACCTCGGAACGCAGCGGGTCGGATGCGCTGATTACCCTCGCGTCAACCGGCGATACCGGAGATTATGTCGATATATCAAATGCAACCGTGACCATCACCGGGCCGAGCGGCGTTCCTTCGGCCCCGTTGACGCCGTATCAGTCGGCTCCCGGTGAATGGCAGCTACGCGTCGCGGATCCCGAAGCCGGCGCTTATCAAATCGCCATCGATTCAGGTGACGGCGCGGCGGGAATCGCATCCCTTTCGACCTTCTCGATCCCCCCCTCCCCCGAGCTGAAACCCGATCCCGACGCTGCCGACCTCATGCGTCAGTTGGCCAGTCGCACCGGCGGCCGGGTCCTGTCGCTCGACGATCCGGGTGCCCTCTTCGACGCGCCCCCCATGGATGGCAAAGGCCTCGCCAGCTTACCGCGCGATCTGGTGGTTCCCGCTGAGTCTTGCTCTCGCGCTGGTACTGCTGGAGCTCGCCTATCGCTACAACGCGCTCGACCGGCTTCGCCTCTCTCGGCGCTGATTCGCTCGGTTGAGGTCGTTAGCGGATTGGGCACTGCACAGCAACGCGCCGACGCAGCAGCACGCTTCACTGGAAGATCTCCGACAACCTAACCAGAGGCAAGTGCATGCAGGAACGCCTATTCGGAGTCTTTGTCCGGAGTCGGACGAGGCGGAGCGGGCTTTTCCCGATCGAGGGCAATTCCAGCGGGGCGCGCGGCGGGATCGACACTGATGACCACATCTTCTTCGGCCTGGGTGGCTGGAGGCGTTGCAGTTGAGAGGGCCGCGGGAGGGACAGGTGGCGGAGGCGTTGAGAATGGCGGCTCCACCTGGGTGGACGCTTTCGGCGGAACGACGGGCACTGTGGCGAGCGGCACCGGTTCTGTCGCTTCTTCGAACCCAAACGCTCCCAGGAGCCACTGGGCCGCGACTTCCATCCAGTCGTCGATTTGGTCGTAAGCGCAATGACCCGAATGTTCGTACCAGATCATCGTTGCCAGATCGCCCAAACTGGCGGCGACATGCATCGATTCTGACGACGGGATCAATTGATCCTGGCCAGCGCCGACGACCAGCACCGGGCATTTGACCCGGTGAAGCACGTCGGACACGCCGAAATCCTGCATGACATACGGCAACGAGGCGGCCTGTCCGGCTAGCGCCACCAGTTGTCGCGCGGCAGCCGGTGGAACATTCTCCGCCCAGAATCGGGGCTCGAACGGTGGTGAAACCGCGATCACCGCGCCGATACGCCGGTCGAGCGCGGCGGCCCGCAGCGCAACCGAGCTGCCAATACTGACCCCAAGCAGCGAAATACAGTTCTGATCGAGATCCCGATCTTGCACCGCCAATGCATAGATGCCGTCGGAAATGTCATCACAGTGGCTGGAGAGCTTCAGATTGCCGGACGCTTCGCCGGTGCCCGGCCAGTCGAGCGTGAGCACCGCGAACCCCGCTTCGCGTAACTGAGCTGTCCAGAGCAGAAGCTCTTCCTTGGTCGTTGTGGCTCCATTGAGCAGGCAGACCAGGGGCATTGGGCGCTCGGCGTCTTCCGGTTTGCAGAGATACGCCTGAAGTTCACGGGAACGCCAGGGAAGCGTGATCCGACGCGTTTCGAAGATGAGCTTGGGGATCGATTGAGAGAACGCCTGGACCGACGACGCGCGTAGCGTTCGAATCGTGCGCGGATCGTCGTCGCTGAGCAGGTTGGCGACGTGGTAACACATCGACGCATTGCGGCGGGCGGCCGCGGAGCGCATCCAGTCGCCCTGGGATTCGTCTCGGCGCGATTCCGAAAGAAAGCGTTGCGCTGCGCGACTCCAGGCCCCTACCCAATCGTTGATGCGTTGGACTTCACCCAGCGCGCGGTCTGTCGTCGACTGGGGAATGAGCATGGCATCGAGCCGGTAACGGAAGTCATCTGGCACGATGCGGTTTTGCGAGCGCGCCCAGCGCGATCCGCCGTTCCGCCCATTCAACAGACGGCTGAACGGAGATGAGCGTTCTGAGCGCGGCGGAGCGGCCCAGGAGCTCGATTCAATTCCGTCGTGATCGGGAGTGTTGTCGGTCATTTCTGTCCGGTCCAGCGACGTTCGCGCATGTGCGCCAGTACATTGGCCAGGATGGGAAGATCGTCTTCGAACCGGGCCGTGATGGTGAGCTGCTCGATATGTGTCGTGGAGCGGCGGGCGTGCGCCACGCATTCATCGACGAGGGTTTCGATCATGAGCGTGCGGGCATCCAGGCTGTCATCAGCGCCGATACCCATCACCGGAATGGCGACGGTACGCAGTCGACGCTCATCGGCCAACCGCAGTGCGCTTCCGATAGCGCGGCGCATGGTGGAGCGCTCGATGCGTTGGCCGAGTTGCTCGGCCACAACTGCGTGAATGATGACCTCGATACCCCGGTCGGCCAATCGCCCCGAGGTGGTGGCAATGGCGGTGCCGGTTTCGATCGGTGCGTACGACATGGCTTCCCGCTCGACGTCCAACCCGGCACTCGACCGAACCGCGCTGATGGCGCCAGTCCCCATCACTCCCCGGCTGTTGGCCGGATAGATCACGGCCTGTACGGGCTGATCGACAGATTCTCCAAGCGTCGTGACAATGCGCATGCGGCCAAAGCGAGCCTCGTGTGCATCGACAGATTCAAGCATGTAAACCACCCAGGAGGACGCCTGCAAGCGCAACTGAAATGAGTCTACCATCGCTTCCTGGGCAGACTCGCGATAGTGGAGACACTGGGAGAGCCAAGTGTTTGCCGACGTTGTCTTACTGTGACCCGATCGCGGCCTGGGTTGTCGTTTTCAAGGCGGCGTCTTCTCCAATTTGCAGGTAATAGATCGTGCCACTGATCCAATAGACCGCGCCGATCGGCTGATTGCCGCTCAAGGTCCCGAGATCGTCGCCCTGGTACGAGATCACGTGCAGGCTCGAACCGTCGGAGATCACGATTTGCTCACCGCTCGTGGCGAAGGCATATCCTCCAGGCGCGCTGAAAGGTGCAGTAGCTACGGCGGTTCCCGGATCGGTTGTCCATGCGACGATCACCTGATCCCCGGCTGAATAGGCCATTAACCCACCGCCAGGACTGAGCACCGGCGCGCCGAGATAGCCGTACGGATTCTCCCCCAAGGACGATTGGTTGCCAGCCGCGTCGATCAGGAGCCATTCGGACTCGGTTGGCAGGTAGATACCTGCATCGGAATAGACTGGTCGCGCTCCTCCGAGGGTGACCTGATCGGATGTCCAAATCACACCGTTGTCAGATCCGTCGATGGTGGCTGATCGGAGTTCCACGATGCCGCTTTCGGGATAGGTACGCAGGAAATAAAACGAGCTGCCATTTCCGCCAATGGGAACGTCGTCACTGGCCGCATCCTCACTGGGTGAAACGTAGCTCAGATCGCCAGTATCGCTATTCCAGATACCAACTTCCGCTCCCGCATCGCCTTGCGTGCTGAACATCAGGCCACGACCGGACCAAACGGGAAGATCTCCGGCACCCAACGTTACGACAAGTTCTCCGTTTAAATCCGCGACTGCGAGCTGCCCATCCGGCGCAATAACAACGTAGAGATTCATGCCCGGAGAGAATTCCAGCCGTCCTACGGGAGCGGTCGTCCCGGAGGGAAGATCCGTAACGGTATCGGACAGATCGAGTCCCGATGGCTCGATCGAAGCATCGACCGTTGGAACTGCGGGCGGTTCCTGATCAGCGTTGCCAGAATCGGTTTGGGCGTTATCGCCGCCTACCCCACTTGGGACATCTGAGCCGTCGGATGGGACGATCTGTGGTGAACTGCCAGAGTCGCCGTTGTTGCTTTGACCACTGTTATTGCCTTGTCCATCATCCTGGCTTTGCTCTTGCCCACCGGCAGCTTCGACCGGTTGACCGTTGTCGCTACCGTCCGCGCTCCCCGCTCCGCCGGCATCGGTCCCATCGTTTGCAACGATCTGGGGTGAATGACCGCCGACGTCGGATGACTCTCCGGTGCCCTGGTCGCCGCCGGTCTCGCCCGCCATGGGAGCAATAGTCGGTTGCGCAAACGGCACATCGGGCGTTTCGGACGGTGCGGTGTCGGTCGCTTGCGCCGTGGGCATCGGTTCGCCAGTCAGTATCTCCCTCGGCGGATGGGGAAACCGAACTTTCCGGTGAAGGGATCTCGATCGCATTCGTCGTGGAATCGGAGGTCGGCGGCGCGACCGATTCGGGAATTGCTTCGGTAGCCTCCACCGAGATCTCGACCGGTGTCGCCGTCGCGGTCGGTTGTGGCGTGCTAGTGGCCGGCTCTTCGGTCGCCGTCTCTTCCGCCGGAGCTTCTATGGTCATGGTCGCTTCAGCAGTTGATTGTTCCTGAGAAACGCTCGGTGTTTCGGTCGATGCCGATGTGTCGACGCCGTCCGGAGTTTTGAGCGGCTCGGTCGGTACTGGTGATTCGCGATCGGGAGTCTCGCTGGCACCGCTGCCATCTACAGGCGTGCCTTCATCGGCCATTACCGCGGCGACGGCCACCTCACCCGACGTTTCGGTTGGAACCGAGTCGCTCGCAACCTTGGTGCCCGTCGGCTCGGCATTACCGCTGACCGGCGTGCGGGTCTTATCGATCGAATAGACGAAGGCTGGATCGAGCGTGCGCGTCGGTTCGACCTGGGCCGCGTTGCTCTCATCGGCCGGAGCCACCGGAACTTCGGTGGGCTGGCCGGCAGTCTCAGTGGACGCACTCTGCCCGGTTGATTCGCTTTCCGGAGTCCTGGTCACCACCATCCGCGGAGTTTCGGTGGGACCGGCAGCTTGACCGAGCATGGTTGTTTCTTGAGTCGGCGACCGATCGAGCTGCTGCGCAACGGCGCCATTGGGCGCTTCGATGGATGGCGACTCCCCCGATTGATTTCCAGCCATTCGCACTAACAGAAAGACGGAAACCAGAGTGAGCATGGCAAGGGCACCGACGGCCACCCGGAGCCCGCTGTTGCCAGCGGTGGCGGGCATCAGCGATGTAAGCGACCAGCGCTTTCGGCCCTTGGCGATCGATTCACGAATCTGACGATCGACCAGCGCGCTCGGCGGCAGTACCGGCAACGCATTCAGCTCCCGGCCCAGGACTTCCGACTGCACGGCAAACGCGCGGCACGATTCGCAGGTTTGGAGATGAACCAGTAACGCTCGGCTATCGGCGCGGTCTAGCTGCTCATCCATGCGCGCCGAAATAAGCATTTCGGCATCTTCATGGCTCAGTCGGCGCACTCCGTCGGTCATTGCTGTTGCTCCATAGCGCGCCGAACTTCCGGATCGCCGGCCGACGGACCGCCATAGGCAGCGGCAAACGCCTTTCGCGCGCGGAACAGTCGTAATTTGCATGCAGTTTCGGTAATCCCGAGTGCCTCTGCGGTTTCGATGAGAGAAAGTCCTTGGTAATGGCGTAGCAGCAAAGCCGCGCTGTAATGGGGTGGCAGCTTGGCCAGTACTTTTTCGACGTCGTGCTTGCGTGTGACCGCGCCTTCGACCTCTTCGTTACTGGCGGGGTCGAATCCAGGCGCGAACGGAATCCATTGGATGATCCGTTTGCGACGGCCGTTGGAGATCGCCGTGTTGGTGGCGATGCGGTAGAGCCAGGATTTGAACGCGAGCTCAGGCCGCGTGGCCGGCAGCGCCTTGTACGCCTTCTCGAAGGTGTCCTGGGTCAGATCTTCCGCGAGGGCGCGATCCGACACCATACGGTGCAGATAATTCAGGATTGGAGCGTGATATTGCTCGTAGAGCCGCTCGAACGCGACTGGGTCTCCCGATCGCGCGCGCGCAACCAGATCTCCGTCGTCGACCACCCAGCCGCTCTCCACTGCTTGCGCGGCTGTTCCGCGCGTTGTCCACGTGATTGACTGATTCATTGCGGCTGGTGTCTCTCCCTCCGCGTCTGAAACGCGTGATGGGGAGAGGTCGTTTCGCAGATGCTGCGTCTGCGTGAACAGACGAGCCTCCAGCCGGATAAGACTCAGGATACCAGTTTCGGCGCAGGGAGCCCTTGTCGCCGTGTCATGCGATGTTCCACGTGGAACCATCTGTACCTGAATTGCTCAGTTCTGAGGCGTCCACCTGGGTGGACTGTGAGTCACTGCGGTTTCCTCGGAATCTTCTGGATTCTGCGGAAAACAACTTGATCCCACTCGCGCACGCGAGCGGGATCAACGCGAATTGAACAGTTCGGATCTCAATAGGGATACTACCCAGCCAATCTGAACTGGTTGCCCATGTCACTGAACCTGGAGTCCTACGCCTCCGAGCCTAGCCGATGATCGCTTGCACGTTTGCAGCAACTGCTTTGCCTAACTTGGCATGCTCTTCAGAGTCGAGGTGAATGCCGTCGACTGAGCTCGACACGACCACACTGCCTGCATCGAGAAAATCGACTCCCACCGCGCCAGCGTAAAACGCGTACTGCTCGGGGAAGTGCTTGGATTTCTCGAGTGCGCCGGTAAAGAGCATGTCGAGTCCATGGCCGGCTTCCACAGTGGCCGGTGGCGCGATGAGTAGAACCCTTGGGTTTTGGCCGTCAGGTCCACACATCGACCTGCGTGCGATATCAGCGAGTTTCGACGCGCTCTGAGCAATATCAGCCGCGGAGCGGTTGTTGCGCGTTTTGAGATCGTTGGTCCCAAGCATGATGACGATGAGATCAAAGGGCCGGTGCGACTCCAGCAACGGCGGAAGGTGCTTCCGACCGTTGCGGTCTTCCTCGATCATGTCCTCGATATTGGTGGTGCGCCCGTTGAGTCCCTCTTCGATGACCTTGTAGCCGGGGCCAAGCTCCGCTTGTAAAACGCCGGTCCAGCGTACATCTGGCGGAAATCTTCCGGATCCGTCCGGTTTCGCTCCCCAGGTATTGGAATCACCGAAGCACACGATAACTTTGGTCATATCTTCCTCATGGCGCACCGGGGGGTGCAGTCTAGTTTCCCAATACCGATAGCAGCACGGCATGCGAGACGCCGGATGTGTCGACAGCCGCACAAAGCACTTGGCCGAGCTCATTGATCGCTACTGCCGCAGTGAGCGTCAAACCCTCGACGGGTTGAGCGAGCTGGTTGAGATCGAGCACCGCATCGGGTGCCCAGACGACCGCAGTCGTGGCGGGGCCCGCCGTTGCTGGCGCACTCAAACCCACCGTTCCGGCGACCAGGCCATATGAGTTCACGTCGGCGGCCATACTCCAGGCTTGATTGTCCAGGGTTTGGAATGCCGTCATCGATCCGTCGATCCAGGCGAACGCGGCGGTGCCGTTCTCACCCAGAGCAGTTTGCTCGTCTTTCGTCGAAGAGTTTCCAACGATCATGCCTTGTTCACTGATAGCGATCGCTTCGCTCAATGTGCCGCCAAGCGTTCCCAGTTCGACAGGATCGGTGTCCAGGCTGAAGAGCACCGCTTTCCGCTCGCCTCCATCGTCTGAGCCAATCCAACCGACAATCTGGCCCAGACCATTGATATCGTGTGCCGACGATGCTCCGTCGGCTGAGGTTCCCTTCAGCTCAGCAACCTCCTGGTTGTCCCAGATCACGGCTCGCCGCGCCGCTTTACCTTTGTTGACGGCGGCTTCTCCAACCGCCCGTCCATCGGACGCCACCGCATAGACCCGGCCCTCGAGCCGGTCGCCGGGCATTTCCACTTGACCGTTGGTCGTCAAAAGGACTGGGATTTCGGTCGAAGGACCGGAGCCGTCACTCGTACCGGAAACCCATCCACTGACCTGATTCTTGTCATTGATCGAGCTCGCAAATGCCTTCTCGTCAGAAGCGCCTATCTGCGAGAACGCCCCGTCTTCGTAGATGAAGAGGCTCGTTTCATCCGTAGAAGTGGCCATTACTACCGCGGCACCGTTGTTGTTCAAGGCGACCGGGACTACCGAATCGAAACCTTCCGGGGAGCCGAGAACCACTGCGGAATAGGCGGCTTGAGCGCGAACATCGAAGCGCGGGAGTGCCGTCATGGCGGCCAACGCAACCGCGCTCGATAGTCCAACAAAATGACGACGATGCATGATCGTTCTCCCTTACATTCGAGTCTGAGATGTGCCGCATCGGAAGGTTATCGCGTGTGCCAAGCATCAAAGCAGAGATTTCGGCTGGTAGCAACTGCGCCGAGCCTGAGAAGCATGCAGTTCGTAGAACGTGATGGACTTCTTCCTCATCAGTATGCCTTGGCCATAGTGCCAACGCTGCGCGCCCTGGTGAGCGAACCTTCGGGAGATTTCGGTCACCGGGTCCGATGCTTCGACGGTTTGTATCGAGCTCAAATCGTGTCTGAGGACTGCTCCCGATACTCTTCGATGTAGCGCAGCTTCTCAGGATGGGCGGCTAAATCTGCCGCTCGGATTTTGTCATACGAATGGCCCAGGACGCCGTTTACGATCGCGCCCAAAATTAGTCCCAATGCGGCGAAGTTCAGAAAATAGAGCAGGATGATCGCAGTGCCCGCCGCTCCGTAGATGTTCTGGTACGGAACATGCGCGGCGATTGCCCCAAAGAGCTGAATCAGCAGAACCCAAGACGCTGTTCCGACGACTGCACCGGGTATTGTCATCCGAGCAGTCAGTTCGACATCTGGCCCGACGAAATAGAGGATGAAAAGCACTCCGAACGTAATCGTGATCGACAGCACCAGCTGGCTCAGATTACCGAAGTCGAGGAGCCGTTTGTCATGGCCGCCCCATTTCACCAGCTGTTTCACAATACGCTCGTTGAAGAAGGAAGCGGCGACCGTCAGAACCACCATGCCGCTGAAAAGGAGCGTCAGGCCAAGCGCCATTGCCCGTTTCTTCAAGAGGCTACGGGTATTCCGTATTCCATAAGCGCGGTTGGTGGCTTCGATCAACGCACCGACTCCCGCCATACCGCCCCACAGCGCCAGCACAATGGCAAAGAGCGCCGTGAATGATGCCAACTGCGTGCTTGCATCCGCAATGGCTTTGTCGACTCCTGCGAGCAGGATGATGTGAGCTTCTGGCGGAGCCTGTTCGTAAATAAAGGAGCGCAACTCTCGGGTGACGGGGATCCCGAAGTAGTGCTCCATCAATGCAGCCGCGGAGACGAGGACGAAGAGGGTGGGGAGGGCGGCGAAAAGCACGCTGAAGGCGACTTGCTTGGCCAAACCCATCGCGTCGATCCGCATAAACGAGTTGATCGTTTCGCGCACGAGCAGGACGGCCGCCCGCTGATCGTGGCGGATCACCTGCATGACCGCACTTACTTTGCGTGATGCGATCTCGCGCGCCGAACTGGCCGTATTTGTAGATTCCGACATCTGGGTCATGAAGCTCCGATCCGGGTATGAATGCTACCCGACCCACGCCCATCGACGAGATTATCCCGCTCCAGCACAATAGCGAAGTCACGACGGTCGACTGATCGCTCCTGCGGAGGCGGGTGGGTTCATGATCGAGTACAAGGGAGATCATCATGTCTGAGCTTGGCGAGCTGGTTGCGGCTCTGGTCCATATCGATTCGGTCAATCCCGATCTTCAGCCCGGCGCCGGCGGGGAAGGGGAGATTGGCGCTTTCGTCGCGGACTGGTTCCGCGCGAACGGATATCGAAACCGAGGTGCAGGAGGCTGGCCCGGGGCGCTCGAATGTGATCGGCATCGTGCGCGGGACACATGCGGGACGCTCGCTCATGCTCAATGCCCACATGGATACGGTTGGTCATGGAGGTATGATCAACCCGCTGGCCGGCGCGATCGACGGGAATAAGGTCTCCGGGCGCGGCGCCTGGGACATGAAGGGGAGCCTGGCCGCGATCATGCTCGCCGCCAGGGATTTAGCGGCGGACCCTCCCGCTGGCGATGTGATCGTCACCGCGGTAGTCGACGAGGAGTACGCCAGCATCGGAACGACTGCCATCGTCGAGCGATACACCGCCGATGGGGCAATCGTTACGGAACCGACCCAGCTCGAGCTGAGCGTAGCCCACAAGGGATTTATTTGGTTCGACATAACGACGAATGGTGTGGCAGCGCACGGGTCGAAACCGGCTTTGGGTGTCGATGCCATCGCCAAGATGGGGAAGGTGCTTGTCGGGCTGGGGGAACTCGAGCGGCGGTTGCTGGCTGGTGAGAAGCACCCGCTACTCGGCACCGGATCGATCCACGCCTCATTGATCAAAGGAGGGACGGAGCTCTCAAGCTATCCGGCGTCGTGCACGGTTGCAATCGAGCGCCGTCTGATTCCCGGCGAGACCCCGGAGGCTGCGGAAAAGGAGCTCTTTGACATCCTGGCCGCTGCCGGGATTGACGATCCCGATTTCAAAGCCACCCTGGAACGCGGACTCTACCGGTCTCCCTTTGAGCAGCCGTTGGACCATGACATCGTTGGGGCCGTGCGTGATGCTGCCACTGCGGTAATCGGAGAACCCCCGGTCCTCGCCGGAGAATCCGGCTGGATGGATTCGGCCATACTTTCAGCAGCGGGGATCCCGACCGTCATCTTCGGCCCGGACGGCGCTGGCGCACATGCCGACATCGAGTGGGTCGATCTCGACTCGCTGGAGCAATGCCGGCAGATCTACGTAGCCGCAGCCCGCGCATTCTGTCGATAGGGGAGTAGCCATGCGCTTCATTGGCGGCGGGATCATGCACGAAACCCATACATTCTCGAGCGAGCCAACCCCGCTCGAACGCTTTCGTATCTGGCGCGGCGACGAGGTGCTGGATTTCCGGGGCAAGAATCACTCGTTCGGTGGCACGGTCGATGCGTGCGAAGCGCTGGGTATCGATTTTGTTCCGACCTTTTTCGCCGACACGCTTTCGACCGCTCCGCCGAGCCGCGCCACCTTCGACATGATGACCGCCGAGCTTTGCGAACGAATCGCGGCGGCTTTACCAGCCGATGGCATCGTGCTCAATTTGCACGGCGCCATGGTGGCCGAAGGTTACCCGGATGCGGAAGCAGAAATCGTCAAACGAGTGCGCTCGATTGCTGGTTACGACATTCCCATAGCAGTTACGCTCGATTTCCACGCGAATATTGGCGCGGACATGGTCGCGCTGGCCACGCTCGTCACGACCTACGACACCTATCCGCACACCGATGCCGCCGAGCGGGCGAAGGAGGCGGTTGAACTGCTCTGGCGAACCGCCAAGGGCGAGATCGCGCCGGTGATGGCGCTCGTCAAACCACCGCTGCTGTTGGTTCCCCAGGAGATGCCAACGGGGTATGGACCGTTCCAGGATGTGTTAGCGCGTGCGCACGCTTTGGAAGCGTCCGGCGAAGCCCTCACCATCACGATCGCCGGTGGCTTTGCCTATTCCGATGTCCCAATGGCGGGGATGAGTGTGCTGGTCACGACCGACGGCGATTCCAACCGCGCTCGATCGATCGCCAGCTCGCTGGCGAATGAGCTCTGGGAACGACGGGCAGAAATGTCCTTCACTAATCTTTCGCCAGTCGAAGCCGTGCGCCAGGCAATCGCCTGCGTAGATGGTCCAGTCATGCTGATCGATGTTGGCGACAACATTGGCGGCGGCACGACTGGCGATGGCACGGTCTTACTGGCCGAGCTGCTGCGCCAGAAGGCCCGGGACGCGGTTGTCGTCATTGCCGATGCCGAAGCCGCAGCAGCCGCAATTGCCGCCGGACCAGGCGGCGTGTTCGATGGACTGGTGGGAGGGAAGGTCGACGCGCTGCATGGCGATCCTGTGCAGGTAACCGGGCAGGTGCGAATGATCTCTGATGGCCGCTGGATCCACGAAGGACCCGAGAACGCCGGGGTGCCCGTCGAAAGCGGTCCCACCGCCGTCGTGCAGTCTGGCGGTGTCTCCGTCGTCCTCACGTCCACCAAGATCGCTCCCGGCGATCAACAGCAACTCAAATCGGTCGGAATCTGGCCCGATCGGCAACACATCATTGTGGCCAAGTCGGCAATTCGCTGGAAAGGCGGTTACGAACCAATCGCCCGTCAGGTCTTTTTCGTTGACACCCCTGGACTCGGTGCAACCGATCTTTCACGCTTTGACTTCCAACATCTCAGTCGACCCATGTACCCCCTGGATCGCGATGCATCCTTCGACGTATCGTAGCGCCACCATTAAGGGCAGCTTTTACACCGAGACCCAGCCTCGGCCCGTGTAAGATGCGTCATCCAACCTCGTTACGATCATTTGGACGATGCTACCGGGAGCGGCAACCTCGAAGAGGTTGCGTACGGCTAGCTCGGGGTTGCAACCCCGAGCGGGCCGAGCAGCGAGCGCGTTCACGTTTGCGTGGACATGTGCCCTGACCCTACGACCGGCGGCGAGACAGTTGCCAAAGCAGCAACGCGTAGAACACCGCCGCCCAAACCAGCAACACCACCAACGACTGCCACTGGTTGCGATAGATCTCGGCTTCCGAGAATGCGTTCGTCAAGAGCTTCATGCCCGCGCCGGTTGGCGTGAGTGCGGCGATCCGATCGACCAACGTCGGGAGGCCGAGCCCGATCAACGAGGCCGGCAGAATCGCCGGAATGAGCAGCAAGCCGGACCAGGTGTTGAGCTGCGTCGCGCTCTTGAAGACACTACCGAGCAACAGTCCAAACCCGAGCAGGCAGAACGCTATTGCGATCATCGATCCGACAAACCAGAGATTCGAAACTGGTCGCAGACGGGTAATGATTAGCAGGATCGCGGTCATGATGGTCACGTAGGTTCGCGCCGAGTAACGCCTTGCCGAGCACCACTTCGCCGTACGACGACACCAGCACCAGCGCGTCGATCGTCTTCTTTTCCGTCTCTTCGGCAAGAATGATCGGAATCGCCAGCAGGGATACCATCGATACCATCAGCACCAGCGATAACACGATCGACCAGGTGCGCATGCTCATCTTGTCGATGATGGTCAGGTTGGCTGGATCGAGCTCCACGGTATCGACCGAAAGATTCGCTGGAAGCTGTTGGCCGGCCATCGTGCGCAATACGGGATCAAGTGTCGCCACGACGTACTGGCCGCCGAAGGAACTCGACGCTGGAAGCAGAACTCGCAAATTAGGCGCCTGACCCGCGGCCACGGCAGCGTCGAACCCCGTGGGAATGACCAACCCAACATCCGCGTCGTCATTGGCTATTTGTTGCTGCACCGCATCCGGGTTGTCGACCTGGTCGATCGAGAGATCGACCTGTGCGCTGACTGCGTCCGATAGCTGTTGCACCAGCGTGCTGTTCCCGGAATCGCTGAAGACCAGGGTGGCCGATGGCATGCTGGAATCGTTGAACGCGTAGCTATAGAACACCCCGATCAAGAGGGGCGTCAACAAGGTGATCAGGATACGGGCATCGCGAATTGCGTCCAGCAGATCCTTGACATAAATGGCGTAAATGCGACGCAGGCTCATGACAACGACCGTCCCGACAGATTCACGAAGACGTCTTCTAATGTCCCTTCCTGAGAATGAATCGTCAGCACCTCGCCGTCGGCCATAAGCTGTTCAACCGTGCGCGCATCTTCCGGCGAAGCCAGATCGACGACCAGCTCGGAACGGTCCTTCAGGAGCAACCGCGCCGACTGGGTGCCGTACATGAGCTTGAGCTCTCGCGGGCTATCCATGGCGACGATCTTGCCGCTCGCCAGGAACGCGACCCGATCGCAGAGCTCATCGGCTTCCTCCATGTAATGCGTGCAGAGCACGACGGTGGTGCCCTTATCAGACATTTCACGCACGATCTGGCGCAGCTCACGGGCAGAGGAGGGGTCGAGCCCACGGGTCGGCTCGTCGAGAAAAAGAATCTCCGGTTCGTTGATCAGCGCGCGTGCAATCAAGAGACGTTGCTTCATGCCGGAGGAGTAGGTTTTAACCTTGCGCTTGCGCGCTTCAGGATCGAGCCCTACCCGGTCGAGTAGCTCGCCCACTCGGCTTTTCGGCGCATCGTAGAGCCGTGCGAAGAACTTCAGATTATCGAACCCGGTCATCCGCTCGTAGAGATTCTGATCCTCGAACACCAGATTGATAAGCGGTTTGACCTGATCGAGCTGGGAAACCGCATCGAACCCCGCAATCCGCACCGTGCCACTGGTTGGTTTTGCGCGACCGGTCATCATGCGGATCGTGGTCGTTTTGCCAGCACCGTTATGCCCAAGCAACCCGAAAATCTCCCCCCGTTGCACGGAAAAGGAGATATCGTCCACAGCACGAACCGCGCCATAGTGTTTGCTCAGATTACGAACATCGATTGCTGGTGCGCCAGTTTCCACGCTGCCCCATTTTCGAGAGGAGGATTTGCCGAGGTTCCGCTTCGGACCATTGCCTACTATCCTAAACCGCAACGACTGATCGTACGACTGGTACAGCTTCACCATGGATCGATTCACCCAATTTGTCGAACCGGCAGCAGCCACGTTCCGTCTCCCGACCTCTCGAACGCCGATCATCGGACGTCAGGATGATCTTGCCCGAACCTCCCAGCTGATCGATGACGGGCAACGATTGGTAACGCTCGTGGGGGCGGGTGGAGTGGGGAAGACACGTCTTGCACTTGCCGTGGCAGAAGCGCAACGCTCCCGATTTCAGGGACGCGTCGGATGGGTCTCACTGGGCGAGCTGACCGATCCCGACCTGCTGCTCGATGCCATTGCGCGATCGCTGGACATCGGTACATCGGGACGCACAGTTTTGGATGCGCTCGTTGCCGCATTGGGAACCGAGCCAGCATTGATCGTCGTCGACAACATGGAACAGTTGACCAACGCTTCTGGCAATCTGGCCGATCTCCTCGATCGCGCTCCGGAGCTTTCCTTGCTGGTGACCAGTCGTGCGCCATTGCGGCTGATTGGCGAGCGCGAAGTGCGTATACAGCCTTTCCCACCGGTCGATGGCAGCGCAAGCCCGGACGCACTGGAGGCGCACCCAGCGATTCAGCTCTTCCTGGCGAGAGCACGCGCAGTAGAAGCGTCGTTCGAGCCTGATGCAGTAGCGTTGGCACAGATCGCTGATATCGTCGGCGCCCTCGATTTTTTGCCGTTGGCCATCGAGCTGGCAGCCGCCCGGGTGCGTCACTTCTCGCTTGGCGAAATACGTTCCCTCCTTTCCAGCCAGCTCGATCTGCTCACCGGTGGTCCGCGTGACGCGCCCGACCGCCATCGCACCATTCGCGCGACCATCGGCTGGAGCTATGAACTCCTACAACCGGAGGAACAGCAGCTCTTTCGCACGCTCTCGGTTTTTCCGGGATCGTTCACTCTGGAAAGCGTGGTCGAACTTACCGAACGAGCAGGAATAACGCGCCTGGAAACCATTGATGGCGTTAGTACGCTCGTCGATCAAAACTTGTTGATGCGATTGACCGATCCGGCCGCCGGGCGGTACGCGATGCTCGGTTCCATGCGCGATTTTGGGCAAGCGCAACTCATTGGCGAAAATGAGGACCATGCGGTGCGCGCCCGTTTTGCGGAAACGGTCCTGGAACGTATTCAGCCGTCCAAGTTGCCATCACAGGATGACGTCGCCTGGCTCGAACGAGTCGAGTCGTCGATGGACGATGTGCGCGCAGCCTTTGCCTGGTTGCTTGCCAACGGTGAGGGCGCGCGAGCGGTGAAGCTGACGAACGATCTGGGAGGGTGGTGGAGCTCGCGAGGCAACCCGCGTGAGGGACACCGGTTCTATGCTGCGGCTTTGGCCACGCAACCTGATCTTACCGATAGCCAGCGATTCGATGCCGTCCGGGACTATGTCTGGTTGTTGGCCCTGACTGGCGATCTCTCCCGCGCTGTCATGTTGCGTGAGGAGATCGAGCCCCTGGCACGAAAACTGGGGGACCCGGTTTCGTTGATCAAGGCCGAGCAGCTCCTGGGTGCGCTGGCGTTCATCGAAGGCCGGTTCGAGGAGGGGAGAGAACGAACCCAGCAGGCCATCGAGCTTGCGGAAGCGAGCGGCGTGACGCGGCGTTTTCAGGGGCTCATCTACAACATAGCCACCCTTGCAGAAATCGACGGAGATTACGACCAGGCGCTGGCATACCACCGCCGTGGCCTCGAGCTCATCGAGCCGGGCGAGCATCGCGGTTTGTACGCAATGCATCAGCTCGGTATCGCCAGTCTCGCGTTGCGCGGCGGCAATCCGCTCGAAGCCGACCGGCTGGTCCGCGAGGTATGGGCCGAGATTGCCCAGGTACGGAATCAACAAGTCATCACCGGGGCCCTGGTCGTCAAAGCGGAAGTGTTTCTGGAATTCGGCGATCCCATTCGTGCTGCCCGCCTGCTCGGCGCCGCGGACAAACTGATCGAAATCTTTGGGCGTGTGCTGGTCGAGGTAGAGCTCGCCGAATTGGCTGCGCTCAAAGAACGGATTGCCCGAGGCGTACCGGCGGACGTGCTCGCCCTGGAAAGTGCGTTGGGCTATGCCATGAGCCTCGAGGAGCTGGGCGCGGAGATCGCTCTTCCGATGCAGCCAGTAGCCGCGCAGGAACCGGCCGCGCCATCGCTGCTGACGCCACGTGAGATCGAGGTCGCCCGACTACTGGTCGACGGCAAGACCAATCCTGAGATCGCCGCCGAGCTGTTTATCTCCGAGCGCACCGTGCAGTCCCACGTTGCCAACATCATGGCCAAGCTCGGGGTCAGCTCCCGTACCGCCGTCGCGGCTCGTGTCGTCCGAGAGCACCTCGTCCCAGAGCGCAAACCGTAGTCGTGGGCGTATCTGCCCTATTATTCCAATCGCTTTGCGACGAGAGGGCAGAAACGCCCTCAGCTACGACCATCGAACCCGAACTCACATCCGCCATTTGGCGGAGACGGAGCGCGAACGTGGCTCATCGAAAAATCCGCCACTCGCGCGATGTTCGGGAGATGGTCGTGGAGACCATCATGGGTGCAGGTCGAACAGGTCGATCGCAATCGGAGGCACACCATGATGCAGTCACCACAAATTATGTACGCACTCGCCAAGCAAAGTGACCGGATCGCGCCCCGTCGCCAGGTGATCGAGCTCGAACCACGCGAACCGGCTCCGATCCGGCGTCCTGCCGACGCCGCGGAGCCGCGCACCTCCTGGCTCTGGCAGTTGCTCTTTGGTCGCCGGGAAACGGTTACGTCATAACCGGCGCCTTTTACCTTCGTGCGTGCCGTAGACTCCTCGCCAGAACCTGAACATGGCTCAGTTTTGGCGAGGAACGACGATTGTCCGCGGGAGTCGACGCAAGCGAAGCGAGTGACGAAACGGCGGAAGCCGTTGAGCTCGATCCCGGTTCCGATGGTGAGCTGACGTCCCAACAGGTCGACCGCGGCTTTTTCCTCCTCGCGCTGACCTCGTTCGTCTTCTATATCGGGTTTCAGATCGTCCAGGCAATCCAGCCGAACTTCTTCCGCGACGTCATCGGTATGAACGGTGCGCAGAATGGCTATCTGATCGCTATTCGCGAGCTTCCTGGCTTTCTGCTCATCTTCGTTGCCGCCTTTCTGCTCAAGCTCGGGCTTGCCCGCGCCACCTCGCTCTCCCTGCTCATCATGGGGATTGGCTATTGCCTCTTCGCCTTTGCCGGGACGTTTGGCCAGCTCATCATTCCGACGCTCATCGCCAGCATCGGCTTCCATTCCTGGCTGCAATTGCAGCCGGCGCTCGGCCTTTCGCTTACCAGTCGTGGCAGCGCGGGCACCCTGCTCGGGCGCATCAACGGCATCGGATTCCTCGGAAGCCTCATCGGGTTGATCGGGGTGTTTGCCCTTCTTACCTGGATCGAGCGCACCAAAGGCCCGCTGGAGGAGTATCAGGACCCATATCTCCGCGGGCTCTTCTTTGTCGTGCTCCTGAGCGGCGTGCTGGGCGCGATTCTGATCTACAAGTTCCCCATGTCGGCCAACGACAAAGCCGCCGCCGCGGCTGCTCCGCGTATCGTCTGGCGCAAGGAGTACTACCTCTACTACGCACTCTCGTTTCTCGATGGGAGCCGCCAGCAGATCTACTTTGCGTTCGCGCCCTTTGTGCTGGTCGAGGAATTCGGCGTCGATGCCCGCACCATGACGTTGCTGCTCATCATTTCAGCACTCATCAACTGGCGGACGGGTCCACCCATTGGACGGTTGGTCGACAAGATCGGCGAGAAACGTTTTCTCACGATTGCCTATATCGCGCACCTCATCGTCTTTCTTGGGTTCGCCTTCTCGCAAAACCTCTATCTGCTGTACGCGTTCTATCTGGGCTACCAGTTCCTCTTCCTCTTCTCGGTTGGCACCACCACCTACCTGAGGAAGATCTCCCGGCGTGAGGACATCGCCCCCAGTCTGGCGATGGGCGTCTCGCTGGCGCACTTGACCGCCGTTATCGTCCCGGTCATCGGCGCCGCCCTCTGGAGCCGCCTCGGCTACCAGTTTCCCTTCCTCTTCGGCACCGTTTTCGTGGTCATCTCCCTGATTCTCACCCAGCGCATCGACCCGGATCGTCAGGGATTCAACGTCTACAAAACTGGCGTCAACAACGGATAGTTCCCGGACGGCATCATTCGCCGTAGTGGCGGGACCTGTGCCCGCCAGCGGCCGCAGGCCGCCATTGCGTTTCCTGCTACCGAGTTTCGGAATCGAAGGGTGGTGGTTAGGCGACTCCGTTATTGGGCGATGCCCGATTGGCGGACAGGAGTGCCGCCAATCCGGTATGGCGCCTCAGGCAGCCGCCGGAACGTATCGGTAAATCGCCACGCCGTTCTGGTCGTACGCGATTTCGAGCTGTCCATCCGCCGCCGCTTGCTCGAACTTGGCAACCCCGTCATCGCCGTAATAGATGCGCTCTAACGGACCGATGTAGATGTACTGCACCTGGTACTTGTCCAGCAGGGGACGGATGCTGGCAAAATCGCGCGCGGGATCGAACATGGCGTCGACATCAGCGCGACGTTTGGTGATCAGCTCACCATAGCCGGGACGTTGCTGGTTTTGATGCCAGTCCCAACCGATCACGGTCGGCAGGCCGGTATAAACACTCACTCGCGATCCCCAGCGATAGAGGTTCGCCCAGGCTTCCAGCACCACCGGCGATCCCTGGATGTTGTCCTGCATCCAGATGAGCGCTTCATAATCCTGGCCCAGATCCATTTCTACCGGCGCTGCGCCATCGGGCGCGTCGAAATAGGTGGCGTGCGGCATATACGCCATGCCGTCCAACGTGCGCGGAAGCTGATTGAAGCGGTCGTCGAGCCGGGCACGGGTGGCATAGACCGGATAGGTCAGCGTCGCGGCGAGCAGTACCGCAAACAGAATGGCCCAGGGAATCTGCACATAGCCCGGCACCCAACGACGGAACGCTCCAATAATGAGCACCAGGGCAATTGCTGAGACCAACGCGTACAGCGACCAGATTTGCAGATAGAACTTGAAGACCGTGTTCATACGCCCGATGTCACCGTGCAGGGTGTAATTCTCCACTGCCGCGCTGAGGGCAACCGCGAGCGTCAACATGCCCAGCATGAAGAGCCGCAACGGATCCCGCTGGCGTTTGTAGACCGCCGCTCCGATCAGCACCAGCAGCGCTGGGAAGAGCAACATGATGCGTTCGGTAACAACCGAGAGAACCAGGAAGACGGCCGAGATACCGGTCACGATCCAGGCCGGTGAAACTCGCACCGCTTCGGCCGCGGTCTCCGTCGTGCCACCCGTGGCGACGATGCCCGCGCTACTCGGAACCAGTCCCGGCTCCACGCAGATAGCTCGCGCCCGGTATCTGTAGGCTGCCGAAATCGATCGGCCGCATGGTTTGGACAAGATCGATGATGAGATAGCTGGCGATCACGAAGAGGAAAAAGCCGTGGATGATTAGATACTCGCTGGTGGCGGATTGATCTGTCCAGGGATCGAATCCCGCGATCTGGGAGGCGTAATTCTTGTAATAGGGGAGGAAGAGCAGCCGCCCGATGAGCACGACCGCCGCCGCGCTGATCGCCGCCCGGCGGATATTGACGAACGAAAGACGCCAGTCGAACTCGCGGCCCCGGTTCGCGGCTACTGCCGAACCGAGCGTATCCAGTAAGAAGAAGCTGCCAGCCACGACGATCAGATAGGTCGGGTAATCCCAGGTATTGAGTGGGAAGAGCATACCGGTGATGATGCCGGTCAGCACGATCAACCAGAAGCGGTCGGTGACTGGTTTCCACTGGATGCCATGTATCCAGTGGCGTACCCCGCCGGCGATGCCAAACGCCGGATAGCCGGTTTCGATGGGGGCCGGGTCATCCTCGGGCCAAACATGCGAGGCGATGATCCCCAGCGCGAGCACCAGCGCCAGGAGCGAGAAGGGAATCGCCATCATGTGCGGATGCAGGTCGGCAAAGAGGAACGAGAAGAAGGGGAACTCGTTCACGGTGCCATCGATAATGCGGGTCGGTGTCCAGAAAGCGTCCACCGGTGGCATACGCCAGTCGGCCGCGGAACGCCAGACACCCCGGACGATATCGCCAAAAGTGCCCAAGCCGAGCAAACCAGCATTGTTCACCGGCGCGAAACCCATCTGTCCGGTTCCGATCAGGCGTGCCATGTCCAGATTGCCGATGATGCAGACAAAGAGTGATCCGAGCAACCCGTAGCCAATCGGCTTCCAGGCCGACGCCATTCGCAGGTAGCGCGAGAAGAAGGAGAGTGCCGACGACGCGAACGCCCACGAATTCAGGATCGCCAGTGCGAAGACGGTCGCCACTGCGAGATTGAACGACACCGCTGGAACGATCCCGGTCAGGTGCGTGACCGCCGCAAAGAGTACCCAACCAAAGTAGTAGTAGTTGATATACCCACCGGCGAACCATGGGTCGTAGGCTGGGAAATGGGTCGATTTGATGATTGCGTTGAAATACGCGAACTCCATCGGTTTTTCCCCGCCACGGGCCGGGTGCCAGAGATCGGGATTGACCGAACGGAAGTAGATGAATACCAGGAACGCCGCCAGGAAGATCAGCTCAGCCGCCAGGATCCAACGCCAGCTAAACCGTAAGTCGACCCATATCTGCCGCCAGTTTCCGGCACTGGCCAGCACCGAGAGCATCGCCACGATAATGATGCCGATGGCTACCCCCGGTCGCCCCCAATCGACGATGTGCAGGCTTGCCAGCAGCCAGGCAAAGATCGTTGCTCCGGCCAGCCCCACACTCTTGGCAACGGCATATCCCCGGTCCGGCAGCCGGTTGAGCGCGCGCCAGCAGAGCGGTATCGCCGCCAGCGCCATGAGCTGCAATGCCAGGTACCAGGTGATCACCGGGTACTGATTCATGATGTTGTCGCGGTGGAAAATCTCGCTCCAGGTGCCTCCGGCTTGCTGGATGGCGCGTTCTTCGTCTGACATCAACAACATGTTTTTGCCGGCGTCGACCGACTTCACGCGCACGAAGTCGCCAGAAAGCGTGGCCGCGAGCTGTGCCTGCACTTTATCGGCATCGAAGCTGTCGTTCTTCTCGAAGATGAGCACCTTGGGATGGTCGTAGACCGTGAACGACTCTTCCGAGTTGTCGTCGTTGAGCTCGATCCCGAAGAGCGACGGGTAGTTCGTTTCGGTATGCACCAGATCGAATCCGAGCTCTCCATTGAAGAGCATGCGGTAGTACTCGTTGGCCATCGGCCAGCGTTCGGGAATGCGGGTGATCGAGTCGTAGAGCCGGTTGCTGGTGACGAAGATCCAGTCGTTATCTTTCAGACGCTGCATGAGCGTGGCGAGCTTTTCTGGATTGTCGTCATCGTACATGGCGATTTCGTCGCCAGGGTAGGCACCCGATCCGGGCATATTCGGCAGATTGAGCGGAATCGGGTCGTCCCAATGCTCGTGGAGCGTTTTGGTCCCTTCCGGGATATTGGCGTAGATCCACTCGGACGCGGCGACACGGGTTTGCGTGTTGGTGTAAATCGACGTGAACGCAAAGGCATAGGCCGCGGTCAGGGCCACCACCAGCACGGTGGGCAGCAATCCAGCCCAGCTGTATTTCGGCCACCGTTTGCCAACACGTCCCCAGATCTCGTAGAGCAATCCGGCAGCCAGCAGCGCCATGAAGGGATAAGCGGCCACCGTGTAGCGCATCGTCTTGATAAAACCGATACCGTAATAGAAGAGATGAAACGCTGGCCAGGCGATAAGAAAGAGCTGCCAGGTTGGCGGCCAGCGCCGCGCAGTCAACACGCGAATGCTCATGAGACCCAGAGCCAGGAGCGACACAATGCCGAGCGCCGGACCCACTCCCCAGAGCACGAAATTCTTCAGTACGAAGATGACCGGGGCGCGATTTGCCCACTGGGTCGAGGGATTCCCGTCATATTCGCCGCTCTGGACGTGGCGCCAGTAATCGACATCGGCGGTCCATTTCGGATTGAACGAGATGTCGAGCAATCCGGGTCCGGAGAAGGCCATCGACTGCACGATGCGGAAGGTCCAGAATGCGACGATCCCAGCCAGGAACAATCCGAGCAGCACCGGTACGCCCGTGCGGCCCTTGCGGTTCCAGAACGCGTCCGGCCCGTGGATGCGCAATTGCTCGATCAGCGGGATCGCCATGACGGCGGCAATTGGCAGGGCGCTCAACTTGCTCGCCAGCGCCAACCCGACCATCAACCCAGCTAAACAGAATTCCCACCACCGCCCGTTCGCATCCGCGCGAATCGCAAAATAGAACGCCATCACGCAAAGTGCGGACGCGGTCAGATCGAACGTACCGAAGTGGGACAGTTGGATCGGGTGGACCGAGAGCGCATAAAGCAACGAGGCCAGCAGCCCGATCCGCGCGTTGAACAAGCGACGACCGATCAGAAAGAGGAAGAAGACGGTCAGGAGATCGAAGATCGCCGACACCGAGCGCGATGCCAGGTGGAAATTGCCGTATTCCGTATGCCCGGTGAGCTCTCCGTAGAGTTTGGCGGCATAGAGTGGAAACGTGCCGTAGATGAACGTGGGATATTCGAAGTTGTAGGGATTGAGCGTACTTACCGGAGTGTTGAAGTATTCACCCGGACCCGACGGCCACTGCAGTGCGGTCGCCACCATGGTGATGAATCGCTCATCCGGGTGGAGATTTTGTCCCGCGTCCCAGTCTTGACCCGTGAATCGCAGCAACGCCGCCAGCAACATAATGCCGAGCAGCGCAGCAGGTACTGCGAACGCGCGCGCACGTTCCAGGAGTGACCCGCGTTCCTTGGTCTCGGTCCAGGTTGTCGAGGGAGAGGTTGCAACCATCAGCAGGGTCCTGGCCGGCGCTATGCGCCGGAGGTTTCAGCAACTTCAACGCGCTTCTTGACGCGGAAGAACTGATAGGCGCCCTTCTCCGGAAGCGGCTCATTGTAATAGCGACGGTACCAGAACTCGAGCGGCTTGGTTTGCAGCGGATGGATTACCCACTCGCCCCGTAACCGCTTGTTCGCCAAATTCGGAATGCCAATGTAGTGCGCCATATCGAACGCGCGGTGAGCGGATTCCGAGAAGTAATACGCGTGTTCAACCACGTCCAACCCGTGGCGTTTGAATCGCCGAGTCCAGACTTGCGGTGAATCGACATGGGCGTGAGAAGAGATCTTGTTGAAGAAATCTCCATAGAGCTGGCCGAGCTTGTCGATACCGAATTTCCTGGGCAGCGAAGCCCCGAGCAGGAACTTCGGGTAGTACTCGCTTGGAGTAGTCATGGCGAACTCGCCGCCTGGTTTGAGAACGCGAGCGATCTCCCGCACGGTCATTTCCACATCCGGGATATGCTCGAGGACACTATTGCTCACAACCGTCTGGAACGACTCGTCCGCGAACGGCATCTCCGTCGCGCTGGCCAGGACCAGCTCCTTATACACCTGCGGGCGAAGGGTGGCGCATTCCACCAGATCGCGTTCCCAGGGATCCATACCGACATCGATCGGTTCGGTGAATGTGACTGCGGCAAAATGCCCGTCTCCGCACCCGACATCGAGCACCGGATGGAGCAACGGCACCTGGACCATGAAGCGCGATTCGATCGATCGCAACAGCGCCCGGTGCGGCGCCATGGTGAGCAGTTGATCCTTGAGATAGTCAGGCGAGGAAGTCGGCAAGAAACAGTCCTGTATGGGTCCAAGTTCGGCCGCCACACGGAGCGGTCGAGTTGATGCAGCCGCAAGTCGGAACGCGCCGCCTGGGCCACGTCGGTCGTTTCGCTACGCCGCCTGCTTGTAAGCCAGTCGAGAGTATGCGAATTGTGTCGCGATTGTGCAACACGCCTGCCTGAATCAGGCGCCTTTCGTTGCCTTTTTCGCGATCAGATCGCGGTAGAGCGATTCGTAGTCGGCAATGGTCTGGTCGAGATCGAAGATCTGCTCGATTTCCGCACGGGATTTGATGTAGTTATTGGGCGAAGCCAGCACCTTGTCGATCGCGGCAGCAAGCGACGCACTGTCGGCAATCGCCGCGATCTCCCCCATGCCGGTCATGGTCACCGATTGTCGGACACCGGGCAGATCGGTCGCTACGACAGGGGTGCCGCAGAGCATGGCTTCCACCTGCACCAATCCGAACGATTCGGTCGAATTGATGCTGGTCATCAGCAGGAGATCGATGGCGCCATAGAACGCGGCCAGATCGCGTCCCTTCAGCGTCCCGGCAAATACCCAGCGATCCTGATAGGGAATCAGCATTCGCTCGATCTTCTCGCGGTACTCCGCCTCGCCAACCACGTTCTTGTATGGTCCAGCGAACACCACCTGGAGATCCGGAAAATGCTCGATCAGCGCGGGTAGTGCGCTGATCCCATATTCGATTCCCTTTTCGGTCGCCAGCCGGGACGCGAACCCCAGTACCGGCCCAGTACCGAGTCCATGTTTCGTTTTGAACGCGGCGATTTCTTCGGGCGTTGGCGGATCCTGGATCACCGGCGGTTTGATGACGGTGATCTTTTCCTTGAATCGCTTCAGCAGCGGAGAATGATCGGCATAGTCCTGGGTGTAAGCGACGATGCCATCGGCCAGGGTACCGGTGAGGTAGTTCGCGCCGTAAACCCCGGCGTCGAATCCTCGATTGATCAGTCCGGCCGGGAGCTGCAAATCGCAGTGATACGTGAAGAGCACCGGTTTGCCGGCTTTCTTCGCCGCGCCCGCTGCCAACGATGCTTCGAGCTGCGGGAGGTGGAGATGGAGAATGTCGTGCTCTTTCGCCAACCGGTAGGCGGTGTCGGCGTAACGCGGCATCAACGGCGCTTTACCCACCGACAACGGCGCCGGTACGCGCACGACGGTCACCCCATCGATCACTTCTTCCACCGCCAGCGCGGGATCGTGCTGAGCCGTCAGCACAGTCACGCGATGTCCGCGCTCGACAAGCTTGGCTGCCAGGCGCTCGGCATAAATGGTGAGTCCGCTCACATTCGGCTGGTAGTAGGTGAGGGACATCAGGATGCGCAAAAGTCGATCTCCGTTGTTGTCATGTAGCGCCGCCGTTTATGGCGCGTGGGTTCGCGTCAACCATGGATCGCCATGAATGGCGACGCTACATGGACGATTGCAGCGCTGTCGATCAATCGAACAGATCCCGATTGGCCTTCACCCATTCGGTAAGTTTCGCGATGCCTTCCCATACTCCGACTCCCGGTTCCCAGCCAAGCTCATCGGCGGCTTTGGTGGTATCAGCTACGAAGATCGGCTGATCGCCCGGTCGGGTTTCACCGAACTCTGGTTCTGGCACGTCATGCCCCAGGGCTGCTTCGACGATCGGCTTGAACTCTTTCCAAATGGAAATCGAGTTCTCGATCCCCCCGCCCATGTTGTAGATCTGCCCGGCAGAACGATCTGGCCGCATATAGGCGGCGTCGAAGGCATTCAGCAGGTCATCGACATAAAGCAGATCCCGCACCTGCTTGCCGTTCCCATAGATCGTTATCGGCTTACCGGTCACCAGGGCGATGACAAACCATGCCACCCAGCCCTGATCTTCGACCCCCATCTGTCGCGGACCATAGATGCACGATTGGCGGAACACCGTGGTTGGGAGACCGTAGATGCGAAAGTAGTCCCGGAAATACTGGTCGGCGGCGCCCTTCGAGCAACCGTAGGGGGAGTGGAAATCGAGAGATGCCTCCTCACTGACCCCGAGTGGCAGCGATTCGAAAGCGTAGCGGGTCTCCAGCTCGATGGTCGTCACATCCTCGAGTCCGCCGTAGACCTTATTGGTGGAGGAATAGATCACATGCGGATTGTTTCCGCTGAGACGGGCGCCTTCCAGCACATTGAAGCTGCCCAGCACGTTGACTTCGAAGTCGCTGCGGGGATCGGTCACCGACGTGGTCACCGCCACCTGGGCGGCAAAATGTGCCACCGCCTCGACATCGGCGATTGCCTGTCGCACCAGCTCGGCGTCGGTAATCGAGCCCTGGATCAATTCGACCTTCTTACCATGCCGCTCTTTGAGCCAGTCGATATTCTTGACCGAACCCGCGCGCGACAAATCGTCGAGGATCGTGACCCTGGCGCCGCGGCTCAGCGCGTGATCGACAAAGTTGCAGCCGATGAATCCCGCTCCACCGGTCACGAGCAGCGACTGGGGTAGCGGTTGTCGTGATTGGGTCTTTTGTTGCAAGTGAAATCGTGCCTGCAGAACCGGGCCAGGTGGCCCTACGGATCAGTCGTTGGAGTGTACCCGAACGGCATGGGAATTCACCCTTTCATACGACACCCTACGTAGGTGTTGCGTTCGTCCTGCGTGTGGGAAATACGGAATTCTACCGATAGTCTCAGAGTATCCCGGGCCCTATCGTTGTGATTGGGGCGGAGATGGAATGTCGCTACCACCACTAATGGACACGAAATGTATTGGGAAAGCAGATATTGGATGGCACGTGTCAACGCACAAACCACGAATGGATCGAAGATCGGGCTGATTCTTACGACCCTGATCGTCGCTGGGCTGTTGGCCGGACTCGGCGCCTTTGTTGGCGTTGACCGGTTCACCGGGACTGGCGCGGCCAGCGATCCTCCAGTCAAGGAGTTTCACCTCGTTGCCAAGGAGGCTGAGGTCGAGCTCCAGTCTGGAATCACAGTAAAGGCGTGGACCTACAACGGCACCATGCCCGGCCCGGAGATCCGCGTCACTGAGGGCGACCTGGTGCGTGTCACGCTGACGAACGAGCTGCCGACCGGCACAACGGTCCACTGGCACGGCTTAGACGTTCCAAACGACATGGATGGTCCCGCCGGCCTAAGCCAGGCACCGGTCGAGCCGGGCGAATCGTTCACCTATGAGTTCATCGCGACGCCGGGCGGCACGCGCTGGTATCACACGCATACCGATGTCTCGACCCAGATTTTGCTTGGACTCTATGGGGCTTTCATCGTGGAGCCGAAAGGTGGGCTACCCGATCTCGACCGCGACTACACCTATATCCTGACCGAGTGGGACACCGAGCTTACCCCTGCGGTGGCTTTGGGCGAGGAGCCGCGCGGTCCACGCGACCAGACCTTACGCGGCGGCGAGTTCGGCACCGACTACTTTCTCATGAACGGGAAGATGCACGACGCCATTCCGCCGATCATGGTGAGTGAGGGCGACAAGGTGCGCATCCGGCTCATCAACGCTGGCAACGTGCCCCATCCCTTCCATACCCACGGTCATTCGTTCAAGATCGTGGCCACCGATGGCAATCCTGTGCCGGAAGCGGCTCAGCTGACCAAGGACACCGTGCTGGTGGCTCCGGGCGAGCGTTACGACATCGAGTTCGTGGCCAACAATCCGGGAGTGTGGATGGCGCATTGCCACATCGAAAATCACGCAGACAACGGCATGATGACGGTCATTCAGTATGAGGGCGTCATACCGCCGGGCCCACTCGGCGAGTTCTGGGATCCAACGGGAGAGCAGAGCGTGCCAATGCACAGTCCAGCTCTGCCCGGTGGAGCGGGAATGTCGATGGATCACACCGCCAATGGTAGTCATGACGGTCCGGTTGCCACGAGCGAATCCATCTCGTCGGATGCGCCGATCGCCACCAGCGCGGCAGGCGAAGCCGACATTCCGATCGCGCCGATAGCGAACATCCAGGGGGATGTCCCCGTGACGTCGACAGAACCAACCGATGTCGTCGAAACCGACCAGGGCACGATCGTCTCACTGGTCGACAACCGATTCATGCCCAAGGTCATCACGGTCAAAGCGGGAACGCCGCTCACCTTCATCAACGAGGGCGCCAACTGGCACAGCGTGGCGGGCGCCAACGGACTTGTCGATGCCGATCAAATCGCATCGGGCGACTCATTCACCGTGACTATCGAGACGCCCGGTGAATACAACCTGGTGTGCAAGCATCACTTGCGCCAGGGGATGACCGCGAAGCTGGTCGTGACGGAATAGCCAAATCAACGGCCAGACGATCCGGAGCAAGCGTGAACGAAAGGAGGACAAGTCGGGTAAGGCGGATAACCAGTATCTAATTGACAGGTAGTTACCATAAGACATGAGGGAGTTGACGAAGATGAACAGCAACGACATGAATCGGCTGCGGACGGCATTCCTCGACAGCACTGCACAGACTCCGTCCAGCATCGATCGGCGCGCATTTCTGAAAGCTGGCGGCGCTCTCGGCCTAACCGGACTGGCCCTGACCCTGCTTCCACGTTCCGCACGGAATGCCAGCGCCCACCAGGACGGAACCCCGCCAGACGCGGCTGCCCCGGTTCTGGGAGCACAAGCAGACGGCACCAACCTTTGGAAGGTGCAGGTCGGCGGTATGGACATGGAGAACTTGCTCGATCTCCAGGCATTCTTCCCCGGAGAGATCACCATCAACGCTGGCGACCAGATCTGGTTCGCCGAAGGGATGCCCGGCTTCCATACCGTTTTCTTCCCGGTTGACGGAGAGGTGCCACCGGCGATTATTCCTGATCCAGAAGAGGCGAGCCCCGCAGCCGGAGCGCCGCCGAGTCTGGTCCTGAACTCAGCCGTCGCGTTTCCAACCCCCAGCCTGGTGGTCGATGGGACCGCACCAGTCAACTCCGGCGTCGACATCCTGTGGGATCCCACTGTACCCACCGTGCTTACCTTTCCGACCGCCGGCACCTACGACTATCTCTGTATCCCGCACCAATCGGTCATGAAAGCGACCGTGATCGTGCAGGAAGCTGGCTCCGAGCTGCCGATGGATCAAGCCGGCTACGACGCGCTCGCTCAGGAGCAAATGGCGGCGTTGATCGAAGAGGGCATTGCAGCAATTGCCGAGTTCGCAGAAGCGACCTCGGAGCAGCAGGCAGATGGCACCACACTCTGGACTGCGGCGGCCGGTGCCGGTCAAGGCCAGGCGCGCGTCATGCAGATGCTGCCGAACGAGCTCGAGATCAAGGTCGGCGATTCAGTCAAGTGGGTCATCCAATCACCGGGAGAGCCGCACACGGTCACCTTTGTCGGCTCGGGTGAGACCCCACCGGAAGATATCTTGCCGGGAGCGTACGCCGACGGCTCACCTAAGTTCGCTATCAATCCGTTGACGTTCCTTCCCCAGGGCGGCAACAGTTTTGACGGCACCGGCTACTTGAACTCCGGCTATATGGGCATTCCGGAGATCGGTCTGCCGTCCGAGTTCACCGCCACTTTCACCGCACCGGGGGAGTACATCTATTACTGCATCCTCCACGGCGACGCCGAAGGCGGCGGCATGGCTGCTACCCTGCGCGTGGTGGAGTAACTCTCAACAAGAGCGCAAGGCAAATGGGGCCGGACAATTCTGTCCGGCCCCTGCCGTTCCGATCACGGGTCAAGGTTCCCTGGTGGAATTGACGCTACGCGTCCGGGGGCACGACTTCTACCGTTGATGCGTCCGAGCCTATCTGCAGGTCGATCCGATCGATGCGGAGACCGTCCAGCTCGGCAATACGCAGCAAATGCCCGTTCACCGCGACTTCGTCTCCGACGGCCGGTCGCCGGCCGATCTGCCCGAACACGTAGCCGCCCAACGAGTTGTAAAACGGATCGTCGATATGGGTCCCAAATTGCTCGTTGACGTCGTGAATCGACATGAGACCGCTAAGCCGCACCACTCCATCTTCGAGTTGCTCGACATCTGGTCCGTGCTCCGACAGCCTGTCGTCGACATCGCCTACGATCCGTTCCAGGACATCTTCCAGTGTCACGAGCCCGGCTGTTCCGCCGAACTCGTCCACCACGATCACCGCATGGCTCTGCTTGGCGCGCATCGTGGCCAGCAGCTCATCGAGGGGCATATGCTCCGGCACGAACACTGCCGGCCGGATCCATTGCTGCAGCTTGAAGTCACGCCGGTCGCCCGTGCTACTCATGCGCAGCAGGTCCTTGGAATAGAAAATGCCGATGACATCATCGAGGTCGGCGCGATAGGCTGGAAAGCGGGAATGTCCTGAATCCAACACGTGAGAAAGAATTTCTTCGTAACTGGCATCGACGCTGAGTGCCACCATCTCGGTGCGCGGGACCATGGCCTCGTCAGCCATGATGTCGGCGAACTGGAAAACCCGCTCGATCATCTCCTGTTCGCTTTGTTCGAGAAAGCCACGTTGCCGGCTGGCGGTGACGAGCATCTTGAGCTCGTCTTCGGTGTACACCAGGCTATGCTCGCCTTCCCAGTGCAACCCGAGCAGGTGAAGCACGCGGTCGGTCAGCCAATAGAGAAGCGAGATGACCGGCCGGAAGGGCACGCTCAACCACGACACCACCGGAGCGCTCATGAGTGCGGTTCGTTCCGAGCGTTGCAAGGCGATCATTTTCGGCACCTGCTCGCCGATGACGATGTGCAGCATGGTCACGATGAACAGCGCGATCGCCGCGGATATTACTCGCTCGCTGATGAACGAGATTTCGCCAAACAAACGACTCAGCGCCGGATCGATCAGATGGCCGATGGCCGGTTCGGCGATCCACCCGAGCGCCAGGCTCGCAAGCGTGATACCCACCTGGCAGGCGGAGATGAATCGATTCGGATCGTTCATCGCTTTTTGAACGGTGCGGGCGCTCCAGTTGCCCTCGGAGGCTAGCTGGTCGATGCGCGTGGCACGTACCGAGACCAGCGCAAATTCGGCCGCAACGAAGAATCCGTTCATCAACACCAGCCCCAGCAACGCCAGCAGCCGAATCGTGGTGTCCATCAACGGCCGTCCCCGCTGCATCGCAGCGAACCGGTCCCTGGGATCGGATGACGCGCGACCGCATGGGGTCGCGCCGAAACTGGAGGACGCTGAGACAGGTCGTCACCGCGATACCGATTCACGGATGCGCATCTTACGCAGGTCGAGAGCAAGGATCCGATTCCAGGCACGACAAAGGGGCGCAGCATGCTACGCCCCTGGAATCGTCTGGGCCGGAAATGCAAGCGGCCGTTCGGCCGCTTATGACTGTCCGGATCCAGAGATCAAAGCTCCTGGTGATAGGCGAAGAGCCGGTCGCCATCGAGCCGGCGCAGCTTTTGCAGCGCCTCGTTTTCGATCTGGCGAACTCGTTCCCGGCTGATCTGCAGCTTGCTCGCCAACTTCGGCCAGTGTGTGCTGGTGACTGTGGCCTAGTCCAAAGCGAAGTTGGAGCACGAGACGCTCGCGCGGGGTGAGGGTATCGAGCGCTGCCGTGACGTCGCGCTTGAGCATGCTTTCGCTGGCTGCCTCGTAGGGCGTTTCAGAAACCTCATCGGCGATCAGGTCGCCGAGGCTGGTCTCGTCCTCGCTCCCAATCGGGGTTTCGAGCGAAATCGTGCGCTGCGCAGCCTGGATAATCTGCTGAATCTTCTCGGGAGCGACGGCCATCGCCTCGGCAACCTCTTCCGGGGTTGGCTGGCGACCGAGCTCCTGGGCGAGCATGTTCAGCGTCTTCCGGTAGCGAGAGATCGAATCTCCCATATGAACTGGAAGACGAATGGTGCGGCTCTGGTCCGCAATGGCACGGGTAATCGCCTGGCGAATCCACCAGGTGGCATAGGTGCTAAAGCGGAAACCCTTGCGCCAGTCGTACTTCTGCACCGCACGCATCAGTCCGATATTGCCTTCCTGGATCAGGTCGAGCAACGTCAAACCGCGGTTGACATAGCGCTTGGCAATCGAGACAACCAGGCGAAGGTTGGCACGCACGAAAAGTTGCGTCGCCGCCATGTCGCCATCTTCGACGCGTTTGGCAAGCTCGATTTCCTGCGCGTGGGTCAGCAGGGGAGTCTCAGCGATCTCCCGCAGATACAGACGCACAGGGTCATTGATAAAGTTCGGGATCGAGGCGCTGGAGCACATCGAGATCGCGTTCCAGATCGACTTCAGGTTCGACGTCTTCAGCGAGCTGTGTTTTCAGCTCTTCAGGGATATCGAGTTTTTCTTCGGGCGATACAACTGCGTCTTTGACGAGTTCGTCCAGTTTGTCGACCCCGTAGGTCTGAATCGAATCGCTCATTGGCGCATTACTCCTTCTGACACTGGTCGTCTGCCGCGGCTCAGTGCGCTTGGATCAGGTCTCACGTTTCGAGAGGCAAGGTTTTTGATGACCAGATTGAGCAGCATTACCCACCCTCGAGGGTAAATCGCAACATCTAGACAACATAATATACGTATGTGATGGTGTTCTGGATCATCGACAGTCTCTCTTGCTGGCGGGACGCGATGAAATTTCAGATACACGAAACGCTCGCTTAGTGCAAGATCGTTACATCTTTCACAAACAAGGCATTATAGCAGATTAAACTGAAAAACCAACGGTTCGTACACATGACTGTGTAAACATCTTAGCGGAGATTTGCGAAAAAGGGGGGATTTGGTGAAAAGATCGCGACGGGCACAGCCCGTCGCGATCGGTTTTCCAGAATCTGGGGGGATTAGTGTGAGCCGCAACCGCAACCATGCGCGGTTTCCTCGTTTGCACCGGTATCGAATGAATGTCCGCAGGAGCATGAGGCGACTGCGTTCGGATTGCGCACCGTGAATCCGCCACCCATCAACGAGTTGACGTAGTCGACTTCAGCGCCCTGGAGATACATGCCGCTGAACGAATCCACCAACAGCTTCACACCGTCGGTCTCGATGATCGTGTCATCGCTCTCGGCGAGCTCTTCGACCGTCATTCCATATTGCAGTCCCGAGCATCCACCCGGCGCCACGAAAACGCGCAGCATCTGGTCGGGGGTTCCCTGCTCGTCCAAAAATTCCCTGAGCTTGGAGACCGCCTCTGGCGTCATCGAGATCAAGGGCTCTGTCGCAACTGACATAGTGTTAGTTCCTTTCGGGTTTCTTGGGCACGGCCCCGGCGTTCGTACGCCAAACGAGCGCTCAGTAGCTTCGTGCTTACTAAATGATAGCTGAGGGTTTCTTCCTGTCAAGCATTGCGAGAGGTTTTGGCAGGGGGAACGGTCCGCCATCTGCCTGGGAATCCCCGTTTACCATGGAGACTCATCCGCCGATTCGCAACAGGTACGATATCCAGCTACGGTAGGGACGCCAGCTTTCCGCGATTTCCTTCTGCCGTTTCGGGTCCTCGACCCCGTAAAGCCGGCTCATCATGCCATGCAGGATTGGTTCGTGCATGGGAAAGATGTCCGGGTTGCCTGCTCCGCGCGCGAGGATCAGCTCGGCGGAAAAATGGCCAATTCCCGGAATGGCACGTAAAGCGGCCGATCCATCCTTCTGGGAGAGACCTGCCAGCTCTGAGCAATCGAGCGCTCCCTGCAGGGCCGCGTCGGCCAAACCGTGCAACCATTCGATCCTTTGCAGTGAGAGTCCCTGGATCTCGGTCAGAGCGCGTATGGCCGCCGGACCCGGAAATGCGTGGATGATCGACCCGTTCGGGCAAACGACGGCGTGACCGTGCGCTTCCGACAAGCGGCGTTTGATCGCCAACGCCTGCACCCGGCGAGTTCGTTGCACGAGAATCGACCAGACTCCCGCTTCCCACGCCGTGGGGAACGAAACCGGCCGAACCCCAGGGTTGTCCCGCTGCAACTGGCCGACCACCAGATCGCGCTCGCCGATCTGACGATAGCAGTCGATATTCAATCTCAACCCAAGAATGCGTTCGAGGTTTCGTCGAATTTCGCTATCCTCAGCGTTCTCCGGATTGGCGAGGATTTCGACACGCAGCTCGGCTCCACGCTGAGAGAGATGCACCCCAACTGGGTCCCAACTGTCATCGAGGGCGAATGCCAGATCGAGCCCATCTGCGTCACCACTGGCCGATATGGCCCAGAACCTGGTTACAAAGGCGACGGTCTCGGACAGGTCGAACCCATCCGGCCGCGGAAAGTTGAAGCCGGGCATTCAGTTATTTCGCTTGCCGTGCGCGGAAGGTCTCTGCGGCTGCTCCCAGCGTCTGAAACTCGGCTCCCTCAGCGCGAAAGTGGGCAATCAGTCGCTCCAGCATTAGCAGCCGATGCCCACGGCCGATCACCTGGGGGTGCATGGTCAACGTAAAGATGCCACCGGGAATCTCGCGCACCATAAAATCGAACTCGTCCCGCCAGATCTCTTCGACCTTCGATGCTGCCGAAAGACCCGGCGACACGCGATTCGGCAGACGGATGTATTCGAAGTGCGGAAAGTCGTCCAGCAACCAGGAAACCGGCATTTCGACCAGATCGACCGTGGTCCCGAAGCGATACGGTCCGCTCGGATCGATGACGTCGCCGCTGCGGCACCAGTAGGGAGAGAAGTCGTCGGCCATCAGCGAGCTTTCGTAGCGAAACCCATAGCGCAACAGCACATCGATTGTGTGCGGGCTGTTGTCCCAGGCGGGTGAGCGATAGCCAATGGGCCGCACACCGGCCACAGAGGCCAATGCTTCCAGCCCGCGTTCCATCACGCGCTCTTCTTCTTCGGGCGAAAGATCGATCGGGTTTTCATGCAGATAGCCGTGATGCCCGATTTCGTGCCCTGCGGCGGCAATCGCCCGGGTCTGCTCCGGATACGTTTCGGCAGTATGCCCGGTCACGAAAAAGGTTGCTGGAATCGCTTCCCGCGCGAGCAACCTGAGAATGCGAGGTATGGCAACGGCGCCGAACTCACCGCGTGAGATCATCGAGGGCGACTTCGCGCCCATCGGCCCAATCCAGAGCGAAATGGCATCGAAATCGAAACTCAGACAAACGATGGGGCGGCTCATGGTTGCCATCCTCGCGCTCCGGTCTCCTGCATTAGCGCATCCCAGGCCGGTTTCGGGGCGCCGTCACGCTCCCAGGTGCGCAATCCTATCGATCCGATAAAGGTCGCGAACCGATCCCGATCGTTGCCATAGAACGTAACGATAGCGTCGACCTGACTCTGCGAGTAGTCATGCTCGACCGACAGCGTGATCGAGCGGATCTGTGCTTTGTGGTCGTCCCAGGCCGCGAACAACGCGTGAATGAATTGCGCCTGGAGCTCGTCAGAGCTGCCATTGGCCTGGCTCGATGGGAACCCCGCTTCGACGATACGAATGATTCGATTCGGGTAGAGCGCGGTGAGTGTATCGAAGTCAGTGGAGATTTCGGAGAGATCACGCGCCATCAATCCATCGAGCGGGTAATACGACGTCGCGATGATATCGGTCTCCGCGTCGATTGCCGACCAATGAGCGGGATCGGCCATGCGGCTATAGGTCGTGCTCTGAACACCGACCTCGATCTCGGGTCGAATCGTGTGGACATAGTCCGTAGCTGCGGCGGTGAATGCGGAAAACTGCTTCCAGGCATCGTCATCGTTCCCGAGCAGCGCATCGACTTCCACCCCAACCAGCAACAAGCCGACATCAGCCCCGGCCAGCACTGACATCACATGGTTGAGCAAATCCAGATAACGCTGGATGACCTCCGGATCGTCGAAATCGCGTCCCGCCAGGTCGCTGGGCATGACCAGTCGATTACCGGCAATCGGCGTGATCGCGATATCGAGCGACATGCCCATCGCTGGGAGAAAGAGCGCCGCCATCGCCAGCGTGCTGTCGTCGTATTCTCCGGGCTCCGGTTCCAGCAGCCCCCAGGCATAGGTGAGCGGCACCCTGGTGACCCCAGCCGCATGTGCCAGCGACGATGCCCATTCGGAGTCGCCGTCCTGCGCTGTGGTCAGCACCATACCGAGCGAACGGCCGTCGGCCTGATCGGCCAGTACGGACATGCTCGATGGGAAAAGGAAGAGAATTGCAAGCGCTAGTGCGCGGAAGGGTGTCATAGGCCGCCAGGGTACATGGGTCGCCGGTATCAGGACACTCGCCTTGCCCTATGACCATTCGTATACATCATAATGAATTCGTGCGGTTTGGCGCGAATGGCCAGCTATCAAACGATTCGAATGCCGCACCGGAAGGATGTTCCATGACTGAAGCACTAACTCCAATTTCCATAGCCTTTCCCAGCGATGTATCCGCTCGACCGCGCTTGCGACTGACGCTGGCGCCGATTCGATTGCGAATCACTGCCGCCGATCAGGATGAGTGGCTAACCGGCACGTTTACCGATCCGACCGGCCAAATGCCCCTTACTGTGCAAACCGACGGCGCCAATGTTCGCATCACCTCCAGTAAGAAGGTGACGGCATTTCGTCGCTTCAAAGCGCCGGTCCTCGAGCTCAAGCTGAGCACCCGTCGCCCCTTTTCCCTGACCCTCGATCTTGGTGCGTCTGATCAGACGCAGGTCGATCTCGGTGGCATTCCGCTGCGGGACGTCGACATCAAGATCGGTGCAGGTCAGGCAAAGTTCGACTTTTCCCTGCCAAATCCGCAAGAGATGGATTCATTCACGGTCAAAGCTGGGGCGGCAGAGCTTGCCCTGACCGGACTGGGGAATAGCGGAGCCCGCAAAGTAGATGTCGACGGCGGCGCCGCGTCGGTCAGCGTCGACTTCGGAGGCCGGCTGGCCCGCGATCTCGATGCGGGAATCCGCACCGGGATGGCGTCGTCGGAAGTCGTGGTTCCCAAGACGACGGCAGCTCGCATTCGAACCAAGACCGCACTTGCAGGCGTCACTGTTGGTGATGGATTTACCGTCAAAGATGGCGCCTACAGCACGCTCGCGCTGCTCGGTGGCCAGCAACCGGTGCTGACCATCGATCTGCAGTCGGCGCTCGGATCGGTCGCGATCAAGATGGACGACACGATCGCGCTCCCCGCCTGATCTTCGAGATCAAATCAAAGAGAACCAAACGAGGACTCGGCAGACACCGGGTCCTCGTTTCATGACGCTAACACGCAGCAACGAGACCATGTTGCAAGGCGAACGCGGCCAGCGCTGTGCGCGAGCTCAGGTTGAGCTTGCGCATGATGTGGTGCACATGCCCTTTGACCGTGGTGACGCTTATGAACAACGCATCTGCGATTTCCCGATTGGACGCTCCGGTGACCAGCAGGTGCAGTACCTCGAGCTCCCTCGCCGTCAGTCCATAGGTCTTTGGCAACATAGCCGGCCCATCGTTGGCAAGCGTGCGTGCGGCCGCCAACGCGTCTTCGACCATCGCGGCGTCGGACAGCTCCCTTCCTGCCTGCCAGGCTGCTTCCATCGTCGCCGGATCGAGGAGCGCACGCACACGGCCAACTTCTTGCTCGTATTCTGCTCGGTAGGTGGGCCACATGGGGGTCCCCAGTCGTCCCTGCAGACCTTCGGCCATGCCATATAAGCGGGCGCTCAGCTCTCCGTGCCCGAGCGCCCCGGCGACATCGGCCAGATTCTCGATGCTCTGGGAGCCTTCCGAGAGATTGCCGCTTTCGGCGAACAGCGCGAGCGCCTCGGCCGCGAAGGTTGCCGAAGTGGAGAGGGCACCGGCCTTGAAGTGGAGATAGCTGATGTGGTTGATCGCGCGTGCCATCCCCCAGAGGTTGCCCAGTCCCTGGTAAATCTCGAGGGCCTCCCGGCACATCTGCTCGGCCAGGGTGATGTCCTCGGGATTGCCGGGTTGATCCGGTGTGCCCAGATCACCAAGCTTGGCCAACTGAATGAGGGTATAGCCAATGTTGTATCGGTCCTTCTGGGCACGATAGATAGCCAGCGCAGACTCATAGCGCCTTCGCGCAGTTGGCTGATCGCCGAGACCGCGAGCCAGATTACCCAGTGCGCAATCCGTGTCCGCCATGGCAGCGAGATCTCCACTTTGCTGAGCCAATTCGTCGGCCAGCGCGGCCAACTCCCTGGCTTGCTCGAAATCCCCAACAGTTAGCGCTAGCCGGATTGCCATGATGTGCGCCCTGAGCATCAGTGGCGCCGGGATGAGGGGGTCGGCGAGATCTATCGTGGTCGTCAGCCATTGCAATCCCTCGCGCTGATGACTGAGTGCACTCCAGAGCGGTTTAAGTGCGGTTGTGAGCAACAGCAACGCCTCGGTGGATCCCGAATCGGAGAGCATGGACAGGGCCATACGGAAGTTGGGCACTTCGCGCTCGAGCGTGCCCACCCAATCTCCCGGTCCATTACCGACGAATGCCGCTCCGGCCCGTTCGGCAAGCTGAGTCAACCAGGCGGTAAAGCGGAGCACGGTTTCGTCGCGCTCGTCACTCGCCGCGAGCTGCTCCATGCCAAATCGGCGGATCAGATCCAGCATCCAATACCGCGGTGCGTTATCGGACTGAGATTCTTGAAATAGCAGGCTGGCATCGATCAGCGCTGAAAGCTCCTGGAGCAACGCGTTTGGACGCTCTGCCCCGGTCACAGCCAATGCTGCGTCCAGCGAGCATCCTCCGGCGAAAAGCGAGAGCTGACGGAAGCGAAGCTGCTGCTCTGGCGGCAAGAGGTCATAGCTCCACCGGATCGCCGCACGCATCGTCTGATGGCGCTGCGGCTGATCGACAGGCCCGCCAGAAAGAAGATCGAGGTCCTGTGTTATCTGTTTCAGAAGTGCATCGGGCGGGAGCGCTTTTCCGCGGGCCGCGGCCAGCTCGATGGCGAGTGGCACTCCTCCCAACCGCCGGCAAATCTCCAGCACCGTCGCACCATTCGAGTCATCGATCGAGAAGTCGCCCCGGACGGCACGAGTGCGTGCCTCGAACAGCGCGCAAGCGGAGAAGCGTCGCAAGTCCACACCGGTTCCCGAGGCTGGAAAATCGAGCGGCGGAACCGGAAATTCGTGCTCCCCGCTGATATGTAGCGTCACACGGCTGGTGACCAGAAAGCTCACGTCGTGCGTCAATTTCAGAAGCGTCGCCAGTTGCCGGGCCGCCGGGCTGACTTGCTCAAAGTTGTCGAGCACAAGCAGCATCTGTCGCCCATCGAGCGCGCGCGCAAGACGCTCGCCAATCGGCTGCGTGCCGGGGCCGACGACCCCAATCGCCTTGGCGATGGTCGGGAGCACGAGATCGGGATCGGTCAATGGCGCGAGCGCTACGAAGGCGACGCCGTCGGGAAAGAGATCGAGTGCGTTGTTTGCTACCTGGATCGCCAATCGGGTTTTGCCGATGCCACCCGCTCCGGTCAGCGTGAGCAGCCGAATCTCCGGTTGGGCAATCTGCTGCAACACAGCCGCGGCGGTGCGGTCGCGTCCAAGCATGGTGGTCAGCGCCTGCGGCGGAGCGTCGAGCGGCATTGCTTCAAACGCCCGCGGCATCAGGTGTACCGCGGAATTTCGGACCGCTCCAGACGCCTCAGCCAACGTTCGTGACCCCGATACCCTTTCGGTCGATTACTTCCCCGCGATGATACGCAACCCTCTTGATTTCTGGAGATCTTGCGGTGATGCGAAATCACCAAATGTGGAAAAGGGGGGTTCCGGCGTCTGCGGGCCCCCCCTTTGCCTGCATTCGTGAAAGCGCTAGTCGGCGACGATCGCCAGGTCGACGCTTTCGCGGGTTTCGGCCGGGGTAAGGCGGAAGTGGTCCATGGTCAGGCACTCGGTCGGGCACCAGTCGACGCAGATGCCGCAGCGGATGCAGGATCGCTCGTCGATCACCATCGCGGCAGCGAACGGGCCGAGTTCGGCGCGGGCCAGCTCGCGCCATCTCGATATCGTTATCGATCGAGTAGATGCGGTCGGGCGAGATCATCTCGATGCATTGATGCGGGCAGACATCGACGCAGCCGTTGCAGAGAATGCAGCGGTTGCCGTCGATGAAGATGTTGAGCTGGCACTGCAGGCAGCGCTTGGCCTCTTCGAAGCCGATCGGCTTGGTGTAGCCGATTTCGACTTCGATCGTCGTATCACCAGTGCCCATGCCGCGCTCCGGTACCGGCAGCGCCGGCATCACCTGGCGACCGACGCGCGGGTAGTCGTCGCCCCAGACCAGGCGGCGGCTCATCGCGGTCAGCGACCACTCGGCGACGCCCTCGGAGACGAGCGGGTTCGGGGTCGAGATGTACTCGGTCGGCACGCGGGTGATTTCCATGTCCTTGAATCTTCGGCTGCGTGCCGCGCAGTCTCGGTATCGATCAGCTCGGCGACGCGCTTGCCTTCGCCGATCGAGGAGATGAAGTTGGTCGGGTTGATGACGTAGTCGCCGGCTGCCCAGACGTTCGGCAGCTCGGTGCGCAGGTTCTGGTCGAGCAGCGGCACGCCGCGGCGGTCGCGATTCGGCAGCGCATCGCCCAGGAACGAGTTGTCCTGCCGCTGGCCGATGGCGACGAGCACCATGTCGCATTCGATGATGAATTCGGAGCCCGGCACCGGCTCTGGCCGGCGGCGGCCGGAGCGTCCGGCTCGCCGAGCTCGTTGCGGACCATTTCGATGCCGATGACCTTGCCGTTGGCATCGCCCACGATCGCGGTTCGGGGAGACCATGTACATGATCTCCACGCCCTCGATCTCGGCTTCTTCGAGCTCGATCTCCTCGACCGGAATCTCCTGGATCGAGCGGCGATAGGTCATGACCGACCGCTCGGCGCCCATCCGCAGCACGGTGCGGACGCAGTCCATCGAGGTGAAACCACCACCGACGGTCACGACGTGCTTGCCGACCCAGACGTCTTTCTGGCCGAGGTTGACATCTTCCAGGAATCTGCAGACCGGAGACGACGCCGTTCAGGTCCTCGCCCGGAACGCCGAGTTCCTGGGCGATCTGGCAGCCGGCCGAGATGATGACCGCATCGTGTTGCTCGACGAGGTCTGTGAACGATGATGTCCTTGCCGACTCTCGGTGTTGTAGTGGATGTCGATGCCGAGGTCGAGTGATCTGCTCCACCTCTTCCATGATCACGTCGCGCGGCAGGCGCCACTCGGGCACGCCCGCCCACATCACGCCGCCTGGCACCGGGTAACGCTCGAAGATGGTCGACCGTGTAGCCCTTGCGGGCCAGTTGCCGGGCGGTGGTCAAGCCGTTGACGCCGGCGCCGATGATGGCGGCGGTCATGCCGTTCGGCGGCGGAGCGGCTTCGCGTCGGGTTTCGCCACGGTAATCCGCGGCGACGCGCTTCAGGTAGCAGATGCCGATCGGGGCATCGACTTCCTTGCGACGGCAGGCGTCTTCGCAGGGGCGGGCGCACATGCGGCCGAGGCAGCCCGGGAAGACGTTGTGCTCGCGGTTGAGTTCGTAGCTAGTCGGCGTAGCGGCCGTCGGCGATCAGCGCGATATAGCGCGAGATATCGGTGTGCGACGGGCAGGCCGTCATGCACGGAATGTTGTCGGAGAACCACTGCGCGTCGCCGGTGTAGATCGGATAGCGCTTGCCGGTGCGCTCGGTGATAAGGCGAGAAGAACGAAGCGTCGACGAAGGCCAGCAGCCGGATGCGCCGCGTGTCCTCGACGTCGATGTCGTAGCCCTGCCCGACAATACCGTGGCTTGCGAGTTCCCCGGTCGCCAGACCAACTTCGGTCGCATCCATCGGCCGGAATCGATCCGCCGGGGAGCCACAGGACGGGCATTCGTCCGGTGGCGCGCTGCCATCGTGAATCCAGCCGCAGACTTTGCATCGAAACATTGTTCAAACACCTTCCGGTTCGAATTGCGGACCGGTTCGGATGGGGCTCCATCACACACCTTATGCCGACACCGCTAAGTATACCGAGGCTGTCGAATGGACGGTATGCCGAAGCAGCCCAGAGCATTGGGCCAGAATAGCCCCAGTTTCGTGTATGTCGAGTCGACCTGTGCTACTTTCCTATCTATACAATCCGAGCGTTTATCTTTAAAGGCGGATTGCTGGGCTATATGGCCCGTCAAGAAAAGGAGAGCGAATCATGCCATTGGGCGATTTCATGGATAAAGTCAAAGACAAGATTTCCGACATCACGGGAGATTCGAAAGATCATGCCGACAGCATGAGCGACAAGGCGAAGGGCGCTGCGGACGACACCAAGGCGAAGGCTGACTCGTCGTCCGGCGATATGAAGGCTCAGGCCAACGATACCGCTGACAAAGCCAAGTCGTCCGCAAATGATGCCGCTGAAAAGGCCAAGTCGGCAGCCAGTGATGCCGCCGACAAAACCAAGTCTGCCGCTGACGATGCTGCTGACAGTGCCAAGTCGGCCGCTGATGATGCCAAGTCGACCGCAAGCGATGCGGCAGACAGCGCCAAGTCAGCCGCCAGCGACGCTGCGGATTCGACCAAGTCAGCCGTCAACGATGCTGCTGACCAGATCAAGTCGAAGACCAACTAACAGGTCTGGTCGGTTGATCTGAATCATCCCCAACGATCGAACGGGCTCGCTGTACAGCGAGCCCGTTTTTGTATGCCTTCGATTGTCCTGACCCTTAATGCGCAGATTGGCCAGTGAAGCTCACATAGGAGCGTATCGCGAATTCGGATCCAGTCGCCTTTCATGCTTTCGGAAGGTGCGTTTGCGGGCGAAGCGGTTGTGTCTGCCTTAGCCCAGCACTTCAGGGTTCACAAGATGCGTCGGACGTTCACCGCGAATGGCCTGGAGCAGGTTTGTGGCTGCCATCACCGCCATCTTATTCCGCGTATCGAACGATGCCGATGCGATATGTGGCGCGATGACCGCATTCTGCATGGACACGAGCGGGTGATCGGGCTGAATCGGCTCTGGGTCTGTCACGTCGAGCCCGGCTGCCCAGATCTCCCCGTCGCGCAGCGCGTCCGTGAGCGCATCCGTGTCCACCACCGGACCGCGGGCTGCGTTGATGAGCACCGCAGTCGGCTTCATCTTCGCGAACTCGTCGCGCCCAATCATTTGGTGGGTGTCAGGAGTGAGGGCGCAATGCAGCGTGACGAAGTCGGACCGTGCCAATAGATCGTCGAGCGAGACAAACGTCACGCCCATCTCGGCGGCAAACGCCTCATCCTGGTACTCGTCAAATGCCAGGATCTCCATGTCGAACCCACGAGCTCGCTTGGCGACTTCCTTCCCAATTCGCCCCAGACCGATGATCCCGAGTGTCGCATGGTGAATATCGCGACCCAGCAGCAGCGTTGGCCCCCAGGTTTTCCATTTGCCTGCGCGCACATAATCGGATGATTCAACGATCCTGCGGGCTGTGGCCATCAGCAGCGCCCAAGCCATGTCAGCCGTCGTTTCGGTCAGCACACCAGGCGTGTTGCAGACCATCACGCTATGCGCGGTGGCGGCGTCGACATCGATATTGTCGTAGCCGACCGCGAAATTGCTGACGACTTTCAGTCCTGGCTCGGCATCGAGTACCTCCCCATCGATGCGATCTGTGACCAGGGTGAGGGCACCAGTCGCGCCCGCCAAAAGAGTCGCCAGCTCGTCATGATTGGGAGGCAGCTCGTTCGGCCAGATTTCCAGCTCGATCTCGCCCGCGTCCGCCGCGTTGCGCAGCAAATCTAGTCCGGCATCGGGGATCACCCGCGTAACAACGACTTTCACTTTGTCTACCACAGCGTTCCTCATCTCCTGAGCGAATTTCTCTGGTCAGGATAAAGGGTTACAGCATTCAATGAAATGCGTCGACCAAGTGGTCGGAATGGTCCGTGTTCGGAGTGCCCAGTGAGCCAGCACACACGGCAACGACCGGAGCACCCGTTTTCGGGGTCCGGTCGTTGAACCCAAAGGAGTTGTCCGCTGGTCAGACTGCCGTGCAGTACCCCAGCGTGCATATGCCTTCGACACCATTCGTGTCGCACGCGCCGCTTTCGTTCTGCGGCTCGGTCACGCATCCGCCGGTCTCAGTACTGCAATACACATCCATGCACTGATAGTCGTCGGTGTAGCAGGTCTTGATCCAACAGTCACAAGTATGTGAGCAGGAATCGTAGGTGCACACGTTACAAACGCCGTCGCCGCAAAGATAGGGTTGTGGATCGGCGCAGGATCCGCCGGAACAAATGCCATTCGTGCACCCGGGCCGTTCGCAGGAATTGCCGTTTAGGTGCGAGACCGAACAAGCGCCTGCTCCGAAATCGCAATACGCTTCGACGCATTCGGTGGAAGCACCACACTCGGCATGTGCGCAACAGTTGGAAATGATCGCTCCTGCATTGAGTGCGGATTGCAATTGAATGGTGGCAACCGTGTCACGGTAGAACCCACCCGCGCCATCGGGACGACAGATTTGCGAGACGCCATTTGAGCCGCGCCGGGCGGCACTGGCAGAATCGATCGTGGCAAGTGAACCCGCCGCGCCTACCATTGCGGCCCCTCGCCAAAGCACGTCTCGTCTGGACGTTTTTCCCGCCATTGCCCGAGTCAGGGAGTCGAACTGTCGACTGTTCATCGAATTGCACCTCCGATTGAATTCGATCCACCGGCCCACACCGGTGACGATCGTTCGCAATGGTCGGAGAACGCAAAATTCGAGGGTTGACACCCATGGCACGAATACGCGAGCTCACCCATCGCCATTCGATCTACGGAGTAGCGTAGGGCGCTACGTAAGGATTCGCCTGCGGGAAAGAGGTCGCTGCTGTAAATTTGACCATGTATACAATGCAGTAAATAGATTTGCCTAGATTTACGTCTCTCAGTGGACTCCTCAGGTCACTGGGAAGGACGCCTGCATACAAGTGCAACCGAACCTGTGTCCGAGACAGCACGAGGGGCAGGGCCGGAACCCTGCCCCTCGTGCATCTCATGGTCGCAAGGGATTTGCGCTACGGAACCGGAAGTTCCTCTTCGAGGCGTACGCGTTCCGGGTCTCGTAATCCAACTGGATCAGTGGTGCTTCGCAGTTTCAGGTTGAGAATTTCGACAAAGACCGAGAACGCCATCGCCGCGTAGATATACCCCTTCGAGATATGGAAGCCCCAGCCCTCGGCCACCAGCGAGGTTCCGACCAATAAGAGGAACGAGAGCGCCAGCATCTTGACCGTGGGATGTTTCGACACGAACTCGGAAAGTGGACCCGAGGCGACGAGCATCACTATCACGGCGATCACTACCGCCGCGATCATGACCTCGATGTCCTCCGCCATTCCGACCGCGGTGATTACCGAGTCGAGTGAGAAGACGATATCCAGGAGTAAGATCTGAACGATGACGGCGGTAAAGGACGCGTGCTTCACCGAACCGGCTTTGGCTTCGTGTTCGTCGCCTTCCAGTTTGGTGTGAATCTCGGTCGTAGCTTTATAAATCAGGAAGAGCCCACCGCCGAGCAAGATCAGGTCGCGTCCCGAAAATCCGTGACCCCCAATCGAAAAGAGGGTATTGGTCAGGTTGGCAATCCAATTGATCGTAAGCAGGAGGCCGATGCGCATAAACATCGCCAACGAAAGGCCAAGCAACCGTGCGCGTTTGCGTTGTTCCGGAGGGAGTTTATCGGCGAGGATCGAAATGAAAATGATATTGTCGATGCCAAGCACGATTTCCAATGCGGTCAGCGTGAGTAACGCAACCCACACATCAGGATTGCTCAGTAATTCCAAGCAGGATCTCCCTCTTCCCCTGTTTCTGTATCAAGGAGAAGTGAACACGCGCGTCCCCCATGTGCAACGCCCGAATACTGTACACGCGGCTTGAGGAATTGAGCGAGTTTCGAAAGCTACTGGTCGTTCCGGTCGGCGACGGAATGCCGGGTACGAGCTCGTCGCAAGAGATCGAGTCTGTCGGCAATCTGGTTTAACGTAACTAGGGATTGCTGGAGTGTGGAACCCGCCTCATTTCAAACTTGCGCCGCGGCGCGCTCGGCGACGCTGGTTCGCTCGTGATGAGGCTGATCACTACCGCGCTGGGGCACCTCCTGTTCGATCAGCATTGTTCGACACAATACCTGGAGGATCGAAATTCGCCGATAGCCAAACTGCCCTTCGGGCGTGACGAATTGGCGGAAGGTGCCTGCCCAGGATCCGCACCTGGACAGGGAGGAATTGCCCCTGCCGGAACGCCCAAGATTGGGATTCGTCCCAGCGGTCGTGGCCGTCGCTGACTTATAAGCCGCTTGTCGGCGGTCCTCCAAATCTCGGGGACTGCGCGTGCAGCCAGTCCGCGATCTCGCTGGTCTCTCCCGTCGCGCAATCGAACGCGCAGGATGAAACCGTCGCTCCCCACGACGTCAATTGCTCGGCCAGTTCCAAACCGGTCGAAACTGTTGAGCGTTTCGTTCCCAGCGGATAAACCCCAGCCAGCAAGATCGGAAGTCCATCGAGCGGTGCCAATGGTGGCGACCACCCCGGGACGGTGGGGAGCATTCCTTCGATAGCGATGATTCCGGAGAGCGCGTCCGGGGCCACCAGCCCAGCGGCCAGCGCCAACACGGCGCCTTGTCGCACCCCAAGCAGGAACGGTCGCTCAGGCGTGTCAGTCGCTTGCCGGTCGAGCTCATCGAGCAGGAATTTCTCGATCTCGATGAGCGAGTCGCCGAAGAAGACCGGCGGCGGTTGCTCGGACGGCCCTGGATACCAGGTGAATCCCGTGATCTCCCGGCCGACATAGACGCCTTTGTAAGACTCGAGTCCGATGATCCGTGCCGTCGGGGCGACCACCTTTGCCATGGCAGCCTGATCAGTGCCCATTTGGTTGTGATCGTGCAGGGTGATGATCCGAGGCGACCCGTTGCCATCTTGAACGCGATCGTAGCGCAGATTACTAAGCGGTCGAGTGGTCATCATGACGGGTGGCCTCGGATTAGGGGGCGGCCAGGCAGCCGCCCCCGGTCGTTCGTGAGTTATTCGGTCGTTCCAGATGATTCGTGCGCGTGCTTACCCGCGGCATAGCCCCAGGTGTGCGCATGTCCCAGGGTTGCGCCAGCGCCCCAATAAGCATCGACGCCCGGATTGGCGACAGCGTTACCCGCGCCATACAGCCCGATCACCGGCTCGCCTTCCCAAGTCAAGATCTGGCCATTGGCATTGATGACCGGACCGCCCTTGGTGTCAACGATCGACGGCGCCAGCAGCATCGCGTAGTACGGTCCAGTATCCGAGATGGGATACATCGACTCGTTCGGCTGATCAGCCGACGGCCAGGGATCGAGGTTCGCAGGCAGGGCGTTCCAGGCGGTGTCATATGGCGAGAGACCACGCTGAAAGTCCGGATCGACTCCGTCGGCGGCATAGCCGTTGAATTTCTCCACTTCGGCCAGCATGTTCGCCTTGAAGTTTTCGTCGAGCTCCATACCCGGGGTGATCACATCGAGCGAATCGAAACGCTCGATAATCTTGTCGCCCAGCTCGTCGAGGGTATCGGCGATAAGGACATACGGGGTCGTGGTCGGATCCGTGGGGAAGGGATACCCGAAGGCCCAATTGTCCTGGATTCGTTGATCGTAAATGATGACGCCAATCAGGTTCTTCCACGTCGCGCCGGTGGCTTCCCAGTCGAAGTGCACGCGGTTACGGTCCTGATAGTTGCCGTGCTCATTAAAGAAGCGCTTGCCGTACTTGTTGACTTCCAGGAAGGAGTCGCCGTTGTAGTACCAGATGCAGTTGTAGGCGGCCGGGCTGCCCAGTGCGAGCTCCCAGATGCCTTCGTTACGCCAGGTCAGATGTGTCTGCCCAAGCTTGGCATTGACCGCCGAGGACATCTTGAGGAAGTCGCCCTCGTTGGTGGCCGCACCGCAGCCGCCGTAGTAGGGATCGACCACTAGATGGCGCATCATATCTTCGTTCTTGCTGTAGCCGCCGGATCCGAAGATGACGCCTTTAGTAGCGCGGAAGGTCTTGACGGCGGCCGCAGTTGGAGTGGCTTCCGGAGTAGCGGAACTATCCGTAACCGTAACCTCGACGCCGATGACCTCGCCGTTGTCATTGAGCAGCAGTCGCTCTGCGCGATGCTGCAGCAGAATCGGCAGGTCGTTTCCTTCCGCCCACTTCTGGAAGCTGGCGATCAATGCGCCACCACCACCCGGTTCGCCATTCTCATCCAGCGGCACCAGACCGCGGCCTTCCTTGGTGGTGTCTTCGGCGAACTGCGCCTGATAGTCGACGTTCAGCTGCCCTGGGCGTCCGAAAATATGGCCTAGTGTCCAGGCCACTGCGCCAACTGACTCGGTGTACGCGGTGCTTTCAGCGGCGATGTCATAAAAGGCATTCAGCATTTCCCAGTCGGAGTCGCTGACGCCGTAATTCGGGGCATTGACATTAAACAGGGCCGGGAAAGAGAAGCGCGTCATGTATTGCAGGGCATTCTCTTTTGGATCGTCGATGCCTGCATCCTGCATCTGCTTGTTGTTCGGGATCCAGAGGGTGCCGCCGGAGACCAGCGTGGTGCCACCGACATACGTGCCTTTTTCGAGGACTACCGTTTTACTGCCCATTGATTTGGCGGTAACCGCAGCGGTAAGTCCCGCGCAACCACTCCCAACCACGACGACATCGTACGTTTCATCCCAGCCGTTCTGGGCGAACGCTTGGGACTGGGAGAGGGGAATTGCCCCCAGGGAACCGGCGGCGGCCGCGGCGCCTGCGCCGCTCGCCTTGAGAAATCCACGTCGCGACAGGCGGAGCCGTGAATCTTTGGGTCGATCGTGATCCATTACGAAACGGTCCTTTCGGGGTTCGATCGATTCCTCTAAATTAGGTAATCGACACCCAGGCTTATCACTCTTTGATGAGTGACACGGTTACAGCGCATCAGATAGTTTGCGATCATGCGAAAGCTTCGCAAACGACGCTTGCAACTTCCAATCCTACGCGCAGTCAATCGATTTAACCGGATAATGCGCCAAAAGAGATTTCATGAAGGAAAGCACGGTTGGTGTTGTGCTGCTGGTCTCGCTTCGCACTGTCACGCGGCTGCATCAGTGCCGCTGCAAGCGTCATAAACCTTTTTACACCCTTGAGTTCAAGGTGCGTGTCTGGTTATCGTCGACCCCGGGCTGCTAAAGGCGCTATCCAAATGCGAGCGTCAAGCCGACCGCTTTCGTCGGCCCTGTCGGCCCATACGCTTTAGGCCCGCTGCGATCCATATCCGACCCAGCTAGTCGTGTATAATATGAAAGCGTAACGAGACTCATTCTCAACTAGAGGGTGGGTGAAGGAGCACCGATGGACGCCCGACCGGCGCCGAAACGCGAATACCGCCAAACCGCCCAGCGCGCGATGATCCTCGAAGCTGTCCAGCAGGCCGATGGCCACTTGACCGCGGGCGAGATTTTCGAGCGGGTACGTCGGCGCGACCCTCGCATCGGCTATGGCACGGTCTATCGCTCGCTCCATCTCCTGGCAGAGCATGGGCTGATCCAGGAGCTGACCTTCGCCGACCAGGCCAGTCGCTATGACGGTCGCGCCGAGCGGCACGATCACGTGCACTGCACAGGTTGCGGGATGCTGCTCGATGTCGATGTTCCGGTGGCGTTGATGGCCAGGCATGTCGCTGAGGAGCGAAGCGGTTTCGCGATCTCACAGCCATCACACGGTCTTCGTCGGGGACCTGCCCGACCTGCCGCAACTGCAGGACGCCGACGGTGATGCGCAGACGGACCGCGGACTCGTTCGCGCAGATCCAACTCGTCGTTCGCATGAGCCGGCGGTATCGAGCGCCGGGCAGTCGCATGAGGAGGAACGTTTCCGTATATGTCGCAGTACACCGATGTTCGAAATCGAGAATCTGCACGCCGATATCGAGGACAAAGAGATCCTCAAGGGCGTCAACCTCACCATCAACGAAGGCGAAATTCACGCGCTGATGGGACCGAACGGCTCCGGCAAGAGCACGCTGGCCTACGTCATCGCCGGCCACCCGAGCTATGAAGTCACCGAAGGGTCGCATCCGCTATATCGGTGAGGACATCCTGGAGTGGGAGCCGGACGAGCGCGCCCGCAAGGGCATCTTCCTCGCCTTCCAGTACCCGACCGTCATCCCCGGCGTCTCGATGGCCAACTTCCTGCGCATGGCCGTCACGAACATCCGCAACGCCCGCGCCGAGGAAATCGCCGCAGCTGGTGGCGAGGCCAAGCCGTTCACCCCGCGTGAGTTCCGCCGCCTGATGCGGAAAAGATGGCGCTGCTGAAGATGGACGACTCCTTCGCCACCCGCTATCTGAACGAAGGATTCTCCGGCGGTGAGAAGAAGCGCGCCGAGATCCTGCAGATGGCGCTCCTCGAGCCCAAGCTGGCGGTGCTCGACGAGACCGACTCCGGTCTCGACATCGACGCGCTCAGGGTCGTTTCCGAGGGCGTCAACACGCTGCACGACCCAGAGAATGGCGATGCTGCTGATCACCCACTACCAGCGGCTGCTCAACTACATCAAGCCGCGACTTCGTCCACATCATGATGGACGGCCGCATCGTCCAGAGGGCGGCCCAGAACTGGCCCACGAGCTCGAAGCCAAGGGCTACGAGAACATTCGCGACGAGTCGTCGCGGCAGCGAAGCTAAGTCACAGCAGCAGACGAACTGGCGACTGGATACCAGTTACGCAGTTAGCTGATGCGAGGAGACACCACGATGGTTGCACCACCAAAAGTCGCACAAGTCGAAATTGCCGAGTATCAGTACGGCTTTCACGACGAAGAAGATTACGTCTTCAAGAGCGAGCGCGGCCTGACCCGCGAAGGTCGTCGAGACATCTCGAAGATGAAGAACGAGCCCGAGTGGATGCTCGACTTCCGCCTCAAGGCGCTACGACCACTTCGAGCAAGCGGCCGATGCCGAACTGGGGCGGCGATCTCACCGGGCATCGACTTCGACGACATCTTCTACTACATCCGCCCGACCGAGAAGCAGGGCAAGACCTGGGACGACGTTCCGGAGTACATCAAGAACACGTTCGAGAAGCTCGGCATCCCCGAGGCGGAGCGCAAGTTCCTGGCCGGCGTCGGCGCGCAGTACGAGTCCGAAGTGATCTACCACTCGCTGCGCGAGGACCTCGAGAAGCTGGGCGTGATCTTCCTCGACATGGACTCCGCCGTGCGCGAGTACCCGGACCTGGTCAAGCAGTACTTCGGCACGATCATCCCGGCCAACGACAACAAGTTCGCCGCGCTCAACTCGGCGGTCTGGTCGGGCGGCTCGTTCATCTACGTGCCGGAGGGCGTCAAGATCGAAGTGCCGCTGCAGGCCTACTTCCGCATCAACGCCGAGAACATGGGCCAGTTCGAGCGCACGCTGATCATCTGCGACCAGGGCTCGCTACGTCCACTACGTCGAAGGCTGCACCGCGCCGACCTACTCGCACCGACTGCCTGCACTCGGCCGTCGTCGAGATCATCGTGCAGGAAGGCGCTCGCTGCCGCTACACGACGATCCAGAACTGGTCGAAGAACGTCTACAACCTCGTCACCAAGCGCGCCGCCGCCTACAAGAACGCGACGATGGAGTGGGTCGACGGCAACCTCGGCTCCAAGCTGACGATGAAGTACCCGGCGGTCTGGCTGATGGAAGAGGGCGCCCGCGGCGAGATCCTCTCGGTCGCCTTCGCCAGCGACGGCCAGCACCAGGACGCCGGCGGCAAGGTCGTCCACGTCGCGCCGAACACCTCGTCGCAGATCATCTCCAAGTCGATCTCCAAGGGCACCGGCCGCTCGTCGTATCGCGGCCTGGTCAAGGTCTACAAGGGCGCCGAGAACGTCAAGAGCAACGTCGTCTGCGACGCGCTGCTGCTCGACGAAACCAGCAAGACCGACACCTACCCGTACATCGAGATCGAAGAAGAGCGCGTCTCGATCGGCCACGAGGCGACCGTCTCGAAGGTGGCCGAAGAGCAGATCTTCTACCTCCAGAGCCGTGGCCTGACCGAGGACGAGGCGATGAGCATGATCGTCAACGGCTTCATCGAGCCGATCGCCAAGGAACTCCCGCTGGAGTACGCGGTCGAGCTGAACCGCCTGATCCAGCTCGAGATGGAAGGCTCGGTCGGCTAAGCGTCCGGCGTGAGGAGTCAGGACTTGGTCGTTTAGGGATTGCAGGCCGCTGGCCTCTTCCGAAGTCGAGCAAGCTCCTGACTCCGACATCCCGGCTCTTAGCACCCTGAGGAGATATATGTCCGCAACACTGTTACAAGAGACCGGATTCACCCGCGAAGCAGTCGAGGCGCTCTCGCGAGATGCGAAAGCGAGCCCGACCTGGCTGCGCGATGCGCGGCTGCGTGCGTGGGACACCTACGAATCGATCCCGATGCCGGCCCGCACCGACGAAGAGTGGCGCCGCACGGACTTCCGCGGCCTCAAGCTCGAGCAATCTGCAGCCCTTTCGCCGAACGGCCACGAAGAGCCGATCGCTCGACGGCGCTGCTCGACCGGCGTCGAGAACGACGGCGTGGGTCGATCGCTCGGCGCACGCCGGCATCGTCGTGCAGCGCGACGCCGCTACCGCCTGCGCCGAGATCGATCCGGAGCTGGCAGCCCAGGGCGTGATCTTCAGCGACCTCGACACCGCTGTGCGCGAGCATCCGGAACTGGTCAAGCAGTACTTCATGACCCAGGCCGTTCCCGTCGACTTCGGCAAGTTCGAAGCGCTGCACGCTGCCTTCTGGCAGGGCGGCACCTTCCTCTACGTGCCGAAGGGCGTGTCGATCGAGCTGCCGTTCCGCTCGTTCGCCTGACGTCGACCGAGCCGGCAAGCGCAATCTTCACCCACACGCTGGTCGTCCTGGAGGAGAACGCCGAGGCGTTCCTGGTCGATGCGTTTCGCTCCGACACGTCGAAGGAGCAGTCGTTCGCATCCGGCGTGGTCGAGCTGATTCTTGGACAAGGCGCGCAAGCTCCGCTACGTCCAGGTGCAGGACTGGGGCCGCGATGTCTGGAACTTCATGACCGAGCGCGCGACGTCTGGCAGAGCGACGCGACCCTGAACTCCCTGCATGTCACGCTGGGCTCGAAGTTCACCAAGAACTCGATCGGTTCGCACCTGCGCGGGCGAAGACTCGCTGGCCGAGATGCTCGGCATCTTCTTCGCCGATGGCGATCAGTTCTTCGATCATCACACCTGGCAGCTGCACGAGTCGCCGTACGCGACCAGCGATCTGGAGTTCAAGGGCGCGCTCAAGGACCAGGCCCGCTCCGTCTACTCCGGCCTGATCAAGGTCTCCGAAGGCGCGCAGAAGACCGACGCCTACCAGCAGAACCGCAACCTGGTGCTCAGCCGCGACGGCGCGCGCCGACTCGATCCCGAACCTGGAGATCGCCGCCAACGATGTGCGCTGCACGCACGGCGCGACCATCTCCCAGGTCGTACCAGAGCACCTCTTCTATCTCCAGGCGCGTGGCATCCCCCGCACCGAAGCGCAGAAGCTGATCGTCGAAGGCTTCTTCCGCCCGGTGATCGACCGCATTCCGGTCGAGGAAATCCAGGGCTTCCTGGAAGGCGCTATCGCCCGGAAAGTGGGCATCTAGGAGTTAGCGAAGTGGAGTTGGGAGTGAGAGGATGTTCTCTCTCCTGACTCCCAACTCCTGACTCCCTCGAAGGGAGAACATTCATGACTGCCACGTTGCAGCCCGCGACAATCGACGGGCTCGCGATTCGCCGGGACTTCCCGATCTTTCAGCAGACGCCCTCCGAGGGCCGCACGCCGCTCGTCTTTCTCGATAGCGCCGCGTCCTCGCAGCGTCCCGCCGTGGTGATCGACACGGTCAGCGACTTCTACCAACACTCCAACGCCAATATCCACCGCGGCGTCTATCAGCTTTCCGAGCAGGCGACGCTCCGTTACGAAGAGGCGCGGCACCTCATTGCTGATTTCATCAACGCCGCTTCTCCTCGCGAATGCATCTTCGTTCGCAATACCACCGAGGCGATCAATCTGGTTGCCAATGCCTGGGGACGCAAGAATCTGAACCCTGGCGACCGCATCCTGCTTTCGGTGATGGAGCATCATTCCAACCTCGTTCCCTGGCAGATGATTGCCGAGGAGCGCGGGGCAATCATCGACTACATTCCACTCACCAGCGATCAGCGGCTCGATATGGAGGCTTTCGAAACCCTCCTTAAGCAAGAGCCCAAGCTGGTGGCAGTTACCCAGGTGTCCAACGCGACCGGGACGATCAACGATATCGCGACCATCGTGCAGAAGGCGCATGCTGCCGGCGCGCTGGTGCTGGTCGATGGCGCCCAAAGCGTCCCGCATATGCCGGTGGACGTGCAGGCGCTCGATGTCGACTTCCTGGCATTCTCGGGGCACAAGATGCTCGGGCCCATGGGCAGTGGCGTTCTCTACGGCAAACGTGCCTTGCTGGAAGCAATGCCTCCGTATATGGGTGGCGGTAGCATGATCCGCAAAGTCACCCTGGAGAAGACCACCTTCGCCGATGTTCCCGCCAAATTCGAGGCTGGTACTCCCGGCGTAGCCGATCAGGTCGGACTCGGCGCAGCCGTACAGTATCTCTCCAGCCTCGGTATGGAGCAGGTGCGTGCCCACGAGGTCGAACTACTCGACTATGCGCTGGAGCAACTTCCAGGCGTCCCGGGTTTGCAAGCGTTTGGTCCGGACAACGTCGATGAGCGTGCCGGGGTCATCTCGTTCACCCTCGGCGACATTCATGCCCATGATGTCTCGTCCATTCTGGACAGTGAGAACATTGCGGTACGGGCGGGGCATCATTGCGCGCAACCGTTGATGCACAGTCTGGGGGTTACCTCGACCACCCGCGCCAGTTTCTACGTCTACAACACCAAGGACGATGTGGATCGTCTGATAGCCGGCCTGCACAAGGCCAACAAGATCTTTGGACTCGAGTAAGCCATGAGCGACGATCTTTACCGAGAAATCATTCTCGACCACTATCGCAGTCCACGGAACAAGGGGACGCTCGATCCTGCGGACTTTACCTACGAAGATGTGAACCCGCTCTGCGGAGACGAGATTCGCATCGATGTACGGGTGAAGGACGACAAGGTTTCGGAAATCGCCTTTTCCGGACGAGGCTGTGCCATCTCGCAGGCTTCGGCCTCGATTCTGATGGAGATGACCGAAGGGCAGCCGCTGGATGTTGTCAAAGCCATCACCAAGGAAGACCTGCTGGAAGAGCTGATGGTGCCCATCAGCCCAGCGCGTCTCAAATGCGCGCTCCTCAGTCTCAAAGTTCTGAAGGCTGGCATCTACGGCGTCGGTCACGACGACGAGGATTAGGGAACTATGGTTTTCCGGAAACTTGGTAAGGCTGTCAAAGCAGGGACACAGCCGTCCCAGGCCCCCTCACGACCTGGTGGGGATGTCGATGACAGCGAACTGAATTTTTACACCGTTGCCAAGACCGCCGATGTCGCACCCGGGGAATTGAAGTACGTCGAGGTCGGGCCAAATTACGATCCGCTCGTCCTGATCAACTTCGAAGGCGACTTCTACGCCCTTGGGGATCTCTGCACCCATGAGGAAGCCTCGCTCGCCGATGGCGAGGTGCAGGGAGACGAGATCGAATGCCCGCTCCACGGCGGAGCGTTCGAGATTAAAACTGGCCTCCCCACGAACTTCCCCGTCGTCGTGCCGGCCACAACCTACCGAACTCGAGTCGTTGGCGACGAAGTCCAGATCGGTCTGCCGAAGAAATAGGCAGCTGAATTCTGAGACAATCAAGCGGCCGTGTCCCACCAGACACGGCCGCTTGATTGTGTGCTGGATGTCGAAACCGAACCGAGCGTGATCCGCCATCGTGGTGATGGCGTCACACCGCGCCGAATGTCGGTTCACAATGTCCACCATTGGTCTCGCCTGCCAAACCGCGCGAACACGTAGAAAGACAAACAAGGATTCAGATGAAGATCACTCGTGTCTCCAGCCTCGTCGTCAACGCCAACATGCGCAACTGGGTGTTCGTCAAAGTCGAAACCGACCAGGACGGGCTCTACGGTTGGGGCGAGGCGACCCTGGAGTGGAAGACCGCCGGCGTTGTCGGTTCGGTCGAAGATGTCAGTCGCCTGATTATTGGCGAAGACCCCCGACGCATCGAGCATCTCTACCAGATCATGACCCGGCAGTATTTCTGGCGGGCCGGGATCGAGGGGATGAGTGCGATCTCGGGAATCGAGCAGGCGCTTTGGGACATCAAAGGCAAGGCGCTTGGCGTTCCGGTTTATGAGCTGATCGGTGGGCGCGTACGTGACCGGATTCGGCTCTACAACCATCTCGGTGGCGGCCAAATGAACGTCATGTACGAGAGCACGGAAACCCAGCATTTTGCCGAGAACGCGATCTCTATGAAGGAAGCGGGTTATACCGCGATCAAATTCATGGCGGTTCCACGCACCGAACCAGTCGAGGGACTCCAGCAAGTCAAGCAGGCCGCTCGCTATGTGGAAGCCATCAGGAATGCCGTCGGAGACGACATGGACCTGATGGTCGACCTGCATGGCAGAACCTACCCTGCAATGGGGGTGCAATACTGCCACGCGCTCGAACCGTACGGCTTGCTCTTCTTTGAAGAACCCTGCTCAACCGAGGATATCGACGCCACGCTCGAGGTCACGCGCAAGTCGAACATCCCCATCGCCACCGGGGAACGGCTGGTTGGCAAGTACCAATTCAGGGAGCTGATTTCCCGGCGTGCTTGCCACATCATTCAGCCCGACCTTTCCCACTGTGGGGGGCTCTGGGAGGCGCGTAAGATCGCGGCCATGGCCGAGGCTCACCAGATTGCAGTGGCACCTCATAACCCGAACGGGCCGATTGCAACGGCGGTCACGATTCACTTCGCGGCAGCAACGCCCAACTGGTTTATCCAGGAAGCCATTACGAGTGACGTTCCCTGGCGCAATGACGTGGTGATCGATCCGGTCTCAGTGGTCGATGGCTACGCGGAGATCTCGCATGCGCCCGGACTTGGTATCGACATCAATGAGGTGGAAGCTGCCAAACACCCGTTCCAGCCCGAAAAGATGCAACGCTACTTCCATCCTGATGGCTCTGTCGCCGACTGGTAGGCGCCGGGCGATAGTTTCGCGCTGATCTACCTGCGCGACAACTGCGGTGGTCTTGACCGATCCAGGGAATCATGAAAGCTCGCCGTTGGGAGTAAAGATGCTCCTGACGGCGACCATGCCTGCTGCCGTAAACCGTTGGTTTACGACTAGCCAGGGATTCTGAATTCCCACATCTCGGACGAAATCTCGCCCCGCACGATTCGAAACTGGTACAACCCTGCCTCCTGGAATAAAACGTACAGATTGTCGTTCCCGGAGAGCTGAAACATTTCGAACAGCGCATCGTGGACGAAGATCTCGATCTTGAGCTCATAAGATGTTCGGTTGAGAAAGGTGGCCGAGAAATCTGTGGGACCACGACCTGGAAGAGCGACGACAGAGAAAAGATTCTCGCGATTCGCGCGGATCTCGAAGGTGTATCCGCCGGTCCCGCTGCCGGCGGGAAACTCGGGTCCACTGGTGCCGCGTCGCGCGGCGTCAGCGTTCTGCCGGAAAGCAGTGCCAATGAGCACCATGCCCTGAACGCCAAGTACAGCTTTCAGCAAGCTTCGTCGATCGCTAATCGTGTCTATCCAGGGATTCGTCTTGTCGAGATATCGTGGGACATGCACAACGAATGCCTCCGCACGTCATCAAATTCATCCTCACGTTGACCTAGTGTAACGAATCGGTTCTCCGTGTTCGACGGGAGAAGTAGGTTCCGGTGTTCGCCTGAAACGCGAAGACCGTGCCTGGCAGCACGGTCCTCACGCAACCCCCCGGTTTCCTGTCCCGCAAGCGGGACCCTCGCGTAGTGATCTAGCTTTGCACCTCGACGAACTGCGTCGAGACATATCCGCTCAAACCTGACACCGGATCGTCGACCGGAACCCAATCACCCACCGGTGACCCAGTAACGGTCAGTGCGGTTCCCGCAGCAACGACCGCCAGCACTTCGCCATCAGTGGCCGGCTCGGCGCGAAGATTGATATCGGCGGTAGAGATGACGGTCGAGTTGACCGGCGCCGGTGCGGTGGTGATCGTGCTCAGTCCGCGGCCCAGATAGATGTACACCAGTGAAGACTCATCCGCCCCCCGGATCACGGATATCCCGGAGAAACCGGAGTCGTTGCGTTCCCGCAGTCCGACTGCCAGCTCATCTCCATCGCGGATTCCGCCGATCTCACCGCAGGCCACCAATGTGGGATCGTCTGCGCTGACCCGCACCGCGATCGAGTGGCGCTGTCCGATCAGGTCATCGAGCGGGGATCGAACCGTGGTCACACTGCGGGCGACCAAAGCCGCCGGCGGAACACCAACCACACCGTCCGCATCGCTAACTTCGAGTAATTCAAAGACGGTGGTGCCAGACGCGGCATCGCAAGTGCCTTCGATGATCTCGGCGTAGTAGGGCGGTAGCGCGCCGTCATCCGTTCCAGTCTTCGAAATGGGGAGACAAACTGAAACCCCCGAACCGGTGCCGGTTCCCGTTCCGGTGGTTGTGCCAGTGGAGCCGGAAGAGCCGGTGCTCGATCCTCCCACTGCGGCCGGAGTGGGCGTGGTCACAATGACCTGCGCTCCACCCGAGGACGTGTCGGCAGAAGCGAGCCTGGGACCCAGGGCCGCAACGCCAGCGAGAATCGGAAGCTGGCGGAGCACGTCTCGCCGAGATGGCGCGTAGGTTAGCGCTCGTGCCAGGGCGTCGAAACGATTGGCTTCCATCCTGAAATAGGCTCCTTCCATACCGTGCAGCGGGAGGGGCCTGGGGGGAAGCCGGTTGAGCACGAATCAATGACTGTGTACATGCTACTCGTTCGTACAGAACGTGCAAGATTTTCCCAGCGGTCACTTCTGTTCGGTGATAACGTCATTTCCGTGGCGTCCGTACGCGATGACAATTCGGCACACCGGGCCATAACTGCCGAGAACGTACGTATCGAACGTTCAGATTTGCCTCGAGATTGCGCTTAATTGTCCCCAGATTGGGATCCTGGAGGGATGAGCTCAGGAAACCAGGCTCGCATGCCGGCGGTCCCTGGCAGGGTGAAGGAAGTGCTCCGAGGGAGAACTGTCCACACTGGAGCCTCGACGGACGACAGGCTCAGGACAACACGGGCAGCAGCGCGAATTTAACTGACGACGGGCGGCCGTCCGATCCGGTATCGCCATACTCGGCCACGGCGGCGCGCACCCAACCGGATTTGTCGTTACCCAGATCGATCAGATATGAGAGGTAGTACGCATCGGCGCTGGTCCCGGTGCTTGCGCCTTCTCCGGCGTCGACCGCCAGCACTTTGAACTGCGCGCCCGGGTACAGATCGAGCAATCCCACCTCGATCGCATCGGACCACTGCCAGGGCGCTGACGTCATTTCCACGGCACCGCCGCCGCTGGACGGAACCGCGACCATGAGCGGCCCATCGGAGAGGAGTCGGTTGCCGATCATGTGAGTCGGATTGCGCCAGCCCATTTCGGACGGGAGCTCTGGCGCGTCGATCGGCCAGTAGCCCGGACCAGGTGCGCAATTGAACCCGCAGGCGTAGGGATAACGCGGCGTTTCGCCGTTGACTTCCGCCGAGTACAAAAAGTTGCGAATTTCAAAATGGAGGTGGCTCGGCGCTTTCCAACCCGGCACGGATGTCACCGTCGCCAGTTGTTCCCCACGGACCACAGGGGATCCCTCGGCTACGGTGACGGTTTCCGGGTTCAGGTGCCCATACATCGAAAAAAGCTCGGGAGCATGTTGGATGACGACGACCCGGCCAGGATAGTCGGAGCCCACAAAGACGACATCGCCGTCCGCTACGGCTAGCACGCTCGCCCCGGCGGTTTCAGCAGCATCCAGCCGATACCAGTCCTCAGCCGTGTGCCACGAGCCGGGGTTGTACCAGATGTTTTCGGTTTGGAATCCATGACGAATGAGGAAGCCGTCTCCGGGGAGCCGCCCCGGATCGGCGATGGGAAATCCAAAAGCTAACGATGATTGCGCTTTGCTATCCCTGCGCAAGACCAGCGCGAATCCGGTGGCCCCAAGACCACCGAGGAACCGCCTGCGACCGAATCCCAAACCCATCGCTCGCCTCCTCTATGTTCAGGTGCCAAAAAAGGGTACGTCCACAGCGTCTACTTTGCGATGCACACCCGAAGATCCGAGCACATCGCACCAATTGCGGGGTTTCAAGCGGGGTGGATGAAAGCAGCGTCTTGCCTAGAGGAGTCGCGCAGCCTCGATCGCGAGCGCGCACCGGGTGGTGATTTCCTCGGTGAGGTCGATCGGATCGAGCTCGTCGAGTGCGAACCAACCGACTTGATCGCGTGCTTCCGCTGGGGCGCCGGTGGCGTAATAGATCAAGTCGATATGCTGATGATCGGGGCCGATCTGCTCGAGCTGAATACCAGCCGGTGTCACAAGCTGAAGAGGCAACGTGGCATCTTCGAAGCTCAGGGTTTCGCCGCGAAGGAGCGTGCATGCCACGCCGGTCTCCTCCATGACTTCGCGCACGGCCGCCTCATCGGGTAGCTCATTGGGTTCGATGTGACCGCCGGGTGGCAACCAGCGTTGCAGCTTTTGGTGAAAGTGCAGCAGGACCTTGTCGTCATGCACGACGAAGACCGCAACGGTGAAATCGCGAGTCACCGCAGCCGAGGTCATGCGTGGTCGGTCGATTCGGTGGTTCCGTTCGGAGAAACGTCACGTTTGGACAACCAGGCCGAGGCGGCTGCTTCGACCCATTTCCATTCGACCTCTGGTTCGAGCTCGATCGTATCGCCCTGCGTCACGCGGGCGGCCGAACGGAGTGGGTCGACTCCCTCCGGTGCAGGGGCCACATACTCCGATGCCTGCTCATCTAGCCAGTCCGCCAGGATAGCCTCGGCATCGATCGACTGTGCCCGCGGGATGGGTGCTTCCGGCCAGGGGCTGCCATCCACCGGGGTGGTCGGATCGTACGCGACGCCGGTGTGTCGCGCGGAGATCTCGGTCGATTGCTGCATCATCTCGGCAGCTTCGGCCTTGTCATCTGCCAGCCAGCGGCGAGCCCATTCTTGTGCCAGCAGTGTTGATGCAGTCGATCGGTTGGGTTGCGGAGTGGTCTGGGACGGCGCGGACCAGTCAGAGCTGGTGCGCAGTCCGAGGGGCGAAACCACCGGTTCCGAGTCCGGAGACCCAACGATGCCTCGCGCCAGCGCAATCGCTCCAACCAGGAGTGCATGGAACGTCAGGATGAACGCCCAACTGCGCAGCGGCTGCGCGACCCAGAGATCACCCGGGGATTGGTAGAGATTCCAGGGGAGCATCACCATGAGCGCAACAAAAAATGCGCCCGCGTCAACCGCCAGGAATCCAGTCCCGGTTACCCAATCGATAATGGTGCGCCCGCTTGGCGCACGGAATTGCGAATTTCGTGCGTACGCCATGATTGTTGGTTTCCCTGAAAGCGCGTTCCGGTTTCTCCGGGCGGAGAACCCCTGGACCCATCACGTCCCTGTGCGGTTAGCAGCCGCGACGGATGGGCGAACGACGCCGTTTCCCTCATGCATCAGTTTAGTGGCCAATTCGTTGCCGGTCCAGAGTGAACGGTCACCCAGAATGGAGCTGGACGCCCGAAAATTGAGCGAAAACCCCGAAAACTGCGCTGAATATCGTGTGCGAGAGGGGAGGAACTGGTGCTGTATGATAGAAGGTAGGTGATCAGTGCAAGACGAAACCGTTCAAGCGGAATGCCTTGCCTGCTTTTTCGAATGTCAGGCGTCGCGCCGTACGACATGCGAATCGTTCGTTCTCTCCAGCATCGTGGGCGGTTCTTCGAAGCCCGCGCTGGCTATTCTCGGAGTTGCACAGAGGCATGGATAGCTTCGTTCCCGTTCCCCCAAGAGAGTCGTATGCCGCACGCACACCGATGCGCTGCCCGGTCTGCGGCCAGGAGCTGACCGACGTGCAGATCCGCGATGTCGGCGGAGTGACTGCTGATATCGTTTGGCAAATTCACGCCGGCTATTGCCCGGTCGATGGCTGGTTCCAGGCAGAAGTCGTATCTCGCCCTCCGCGGGAAATCTTTCCGGTGGAACGGCCGTTTGGGACCGCTCGCCGATTGGTCATCAACGGTCAAGAGATCTTCGCGTTCGCAACGGTTTGGAACGATGAACCAATCGAGGTGAAGCGTTCGCGAGTCGATCCGCTCGATCCCCAGTACTGGAGAGTACGGGGACGAAATGTGCAAACTGCCAGGTAACGGAGATAGTTCCCGCGTTCGGCTTTTTGCCAACCTCGCACCAATTGATCTGGACAGGTTCAAAGACCTGACGGATCGCTAGAGCACGCCCAGGATGGAAAGCCTGCCTCCCAACACGACCCAACCGCCACCAGATGAGTCTTCGATCGAACAAGACCCATTGACCGAGTCTTTCCTGCTGAAAACGCGCGGCATTACGCCGATCGCGCTCATGCTCGTCTTGCTCATCTCCTATTTCCTGATCGAGATCAAAGCGGTGTTGATGCTCGTCATCATCGCCTATCTCTTTGGCACCATCATCGAACGACCGGTCAATAGCTTGCAACGCCGGCATCTCCCACGCGGGTTGAGCATTTTGGTGGTCTACGTTGCCATCATCGGGTTGATCGGTGTGGTGGTATACATGCTTGCGCCCACCATTTCCACCGAAGCCGACATCTTCCGTCGCGAGGCGCCCGTTCAGTTACGCGAGTTGCAGCGAACCTGGCGCGCCAGCAGCAACGGGATTCTGAGTGGTCCCGGCGTTGACGGACTGCAAAATCTGATCGAGGCAATCCAGCGTCCGCCGAATATTCCCCAGGACACTGCCCGTGGGCTGGTTTACAGCGTTACCGGCGGCTTGCTCGGCGTGATCAGCATCTTTGTCATTACGTTCTATTACCTGCTCGAGAAGGATTTCACCCGCAGCCTGCTGCTGATGCAGTTCAAACCATCGACGGCATCGCAGATTCGCCGCACCCTGGACAACGTGGATCAGCAGCTCGGCCGCTGGATGCGCGGTCAATTGACGCTTTGCCTGATCATCGGATTGGCGTCGACAATTGCCTATGGATTACTCGATGTTCGATTTTGGCCCGTCCTGGGTTTGATTGCCGGGGTAACGGAGGCAATTCCCATCATCGGACCATGGATCGGTGGAGTTCCCGCGGTTGCCATGGCGCTGACCCAGTCGTGGGAGAAAGCGTTGATGGTGGCGGGTGTCGCCGTGATCATTCAGTTCAGCGAGAACTGGGTGCTGGTGCCGCGGGTCATGAAGGGAGCCGTCGGGCTCACCCCGCTGACGGTGTTCGTGGCGCTGCTGGTGGGCACCGAGTTCATGGGGATCATCGGGGCGTTACTGGCCATCCCCATCGCGGCAGCCATTCAGGTCATCGTTTCGGAATACATTCGCGCCCGGCGGGAAGGCGAGAGCGTTCCAGCCACCTCGAGCTGGCGCTGGCTGGGCGACCGCCACTTCCTGGGGAGGACAACCCGCCCTCCATCGACCGCTCCCCCAACGGCCAGCCACTACAGTTGGCCTGCACCGGATATTTCAGCCACCGAGACCGGCCCAGCCAGCCCGATTCTTCCCCGGCAGGAATAAGCACGCTCTCGGCTCGCATGAGACGAGAGCGGCACCGTGCTGCTTACGGGGTTCGCCGCTTGATGGGGCGCATCAGGAGCTCGACCTCTTCCTCATGGATCTCGAACACCCATCCCTCGACCGATACGATCGCCGGCGAGCTGATCTCGCCATGCCGGAGCTCGACCTTTCGGCCAGCCAGCTCAAACGTCGTGGTCGGTTGCAATGCAAAGGGATGACGCGGATTGCGATAGACCTGGCGGGTTCCACCTGCCAGGTCGACGGCTTCCTCGGCCAGCGCCAGGGCCTCTATCTCGGTTAGTGGAGTTCGGGTTTCGTCGATTGCCATCCTGCCCCGCGATCGTTTCGTCAATTGATCTGGCCAATTCTGCTATGTTCCAGCGTAGCGCCATCTGCCTATGTAAGGGAAGGACCAAACGTTTCATGCCGTCCGAATCGTATGACTACCAGACGACGATCGATGAGATGATGCCTGGCGTCATCGCCGATCGCCGTCACCTGCACCAGCATCCCGAGCTGGCGTTTCAGGAGATCGAAACCGCGGCCTTTGTGGCAGACCGCTTGCACACGCTTGGCCTCGAGGAGATCAGAACCGGCGTTGGAAAGACCGGCGTCACTGCCCTGATCAAGGGAACGGGCAAAAAAGGGAGTGGCAAGGTGCTTATGCTCCGAGCCGACATGGACGCCCTGCCGATTCTGGAGGAAAACGAAACCGAGTATGTCTCTCAGCATCCAGGCGTCATGCACGCTTGCGGGCACGATGCGCATGTCTCCATGCTCCTGGGCACGACGAAGGTGCTGATGGATCGTCGAGGCGACTTCGACGGCACGGTAAAGGTGCTCTTCCAGCCCGCTGAAGAAGGGGGCGGCGGTGCCAGGGCTATGCGCGCCGCTGGCGCGCTCGAGAACCCCACGGTTGACGCGGCCATGGGTATTCACATCTGGCAGGACGTTCCCAGCGGTGATGTCTGGGTGCGCGAAGGCACGGCCATGGTCGGCGTGACCGGGTTCACCATTACGGTCAATGGCCGAGGTGGGCACGGCGCGGCTCCCGATAAATGCGTCGATCCGATCGTCGTCGGTTCGGCCATCGTCAACGCATCACTCAGCCTGGTGTCGCGTGAGAAATCTCCCGTGATCCCGGAAGTGGTCAGCATTGGGTACTTCCGCAGCGGAGACGCGGCCAACGTGATTCCCGATACTGCCGAGCTGCGTGGCACCATCCGTTCGGTGACCAAAGAGCAGGGCGACGCGGTTCAGAAGCGATTGCAGACCCTGGCCGAAGGGATCGCCTCGTCGATGGGAGCAACCGCGACCCTCGATTTCGGCGGTTCGGCGCCTCCATTGATCAACGATGCAACGATCGCCGCTGTTGTACGGGACGCCGCTATCGAAGGCTTTGGAGAGGAGCGGGTTTCCGCAGGGAATCTAATGAGCGTGTCGGAAGATTTCGGCGAATTCCTCGATCCGGTGCCGGGATGCTACTTCTTCGTTGGCAGCCGCAATGAGGACAAAGGATTCGTCTACGGGCACCATCATCCCAAATTCGATATCGATGAAGAGGCCATGGCCACGGGCATCGAAGCGATGTCGCGCGCTGCCATCAAGTATCTGCAGAACTGACTCAGATTTCTGAGCTGTGGCAACTGGGGGCGTATCGGTCCGCTGATTTGTCACTTGCCCGGAAGCCTGCGAATGCTTTTTTTAGAAAACCAAACGCATATGGAAGGACGCAAACGAACGTGAGTGCCACTACCCGAGACCTCAAGAACGATATCGACGAGATCATGCCCGGTGTCGTTGCCGACCGGCGCTATCTGCACGAGCACCCAGAGCTTGGGTTCCAGGAGTTCGAGACGGCCAAGCTTGTGGCCGAGCGCCTGGAATCGATGGGAGTCGAAGATATTCGCACCGGGATCGCCGTTACAGGCGTGACCGGCCTGATCAAGGGAACCAGGCTGGGTGGTCCCGAAAAGGTCGTGATGGTGCGTGCCGATATGGACGCGCTTCCGATCCTCGAGGAAAACCAGGTCGATTATCGATCGAAGGTCGACGGCAAGATGCATGCCTGTGGTCATGACGCGCACACCTCCATGCTGCTCGGGGTGGGGCGTCTCCTGATGGATCGGCGAGATGAATTCAGCGGTACCGTCAAGCTGCTCTTTCAGCCAGCCGAAGAGGGCGGCGGCGGGGCCCAGGTGATGATCGAAGAGGGCGTTTTGGAAGACCCGACCGTCGATCTCGTCTTTGGGCAGCATGTCGCGGCTGAGATTCCGCTTGGCCAGATCGAGCTGCGTGGCGGACCATGCATGGCGGCGGCCGATCGTTTCGAGATCGCGATCAGTGGCCGCGGCGGTCATGGTGCCCAGCCGCATTTGACGGTCGATCCGATTGCAATCGGAGCCCAGATTGTCACCGCGCTGCAAACCATCGTGGCCCGTGAGGTCGATCCGACCAAGGAAGCCGTTGTCACCGTTGGCGCCTTCATTGCCGGCGACGCTTCGAATGTGATTCCAGACACCGCGGTGATGCGCGGTACCTTGCGCTCGTTCGATCCAGAGGTGCGAGAGCTGATCGGTCGCCGGGTTGGCGAGATCGCCATGGGCATCGCGTCGGGCATGCGCGCCGACGTCGATTACAGCTATCAGCCTGGCTACCCGGCCACCATCAATGACCCGGTCGAAACCGAAAAGGTGCGCGCGATTGCCGCCGAGGTTGTCGGCGAAGAAAACGTGCTGGCAGGCGATCTCCAGATGGGCGCGGAAGACTTCAGCTACTTCCTCGAGAAGAAGCCCGGGTGCTTCTTCTTCACGGGAACCCGCGATGAAGAGAATGGCATCACCTGGGGGCACCACCACCCGAAATTCGACGTGGCCGAGGACGGCATGGCGATCGGCATGGAGGTTATGGTGCGCACCGTACTGAGCGCCCTGAACGAGGAGTAGCTCGGCAGTTCCTTCAACCATGCATCTTCGAACCGGGCGGCCAAAGATGGCCGCCCGGTTTTGCATGCTCTCGGCAGCGATAAGGGTGCGAGCGAGCAGATCCCGGTCAAATCGCTCCGGTGAGCGATGGGCGAGCCCGCAGAAATTACCGCACCAGCTGTGAACCGCTCACAGTGTTCCCGGGTTCTTGACACCAGGAGAGGAGATGCGTAGTATTCGGGCCATCATTTGGGAGCGCTCCCACAGAGAAGCGCATAAAGAGATGTTGGCAGCCCTCTAATTGTGGTTGCGCTCTCACGGCGACGGAGCCGGATGTGACGACGCTCGAACAGATTGCAGAAATCGCCGGAGTATCCCGCTCGACCGTATCGCGGGTCGTCAACGGAGACCCTCGGGTGAGCACCGCCGCGCGCGAGCGCGTCGAAGCTGTCATCAGTGAACGCCACTACGTCCCCAATGCCGCTGCCCGCAGCCTCGCCTCGCGGCGTACCCGCATCATCGGGCTGCTCATCTCTCCCTCGGTCGGGGTGATCCTCTCCGATCCGTTCTTCGTCGATCTGATTCAGGGCGCGGTTCGCGCGAGTAACGATTCCGAATACATCCTCACCATCCTGATGGAGACCGGCGACTCACCCAAATCGGCAGATCGCATCTATCGCCGTTTCATTCGGAGCCGGCATGTGGACGGGGTGGTGATTCTCTCCAGCGTGGTAGAAGACCCCATCGTCGAACGCCTCAAAGGGGACAACTTCCCGTTCGTCCTGATCGGGCGGCACCCGCATCACGCGGTCAATTTCGTCGACATCGACAACCGCAGCGCCGCACGAGAGGCAGTCACCCACCTGCTGGAGCACGGATACCGGCGAATCGGCATCCTCAATGGACCGTCGAACATGATCGCGTCAATCGACCGCTATGCCGGCTATGTCAATGCCCTGCAGGAGGCTGGTCATACTCCCGACCCAGCCCTGACGGTGTATGCCGACTTCACCCGCCGTGGCGCCTATCGCGCCATGTCGGCTTTGCTCGACCAGCTCGATTCGCTACCCGACGCCATGTTCGTTTCCAGCGACACGATGGCGTCCGGGGTACTGCAAGCATTGCGCGACCACGACCTGCGTGTTCCGGAAGATGTGGCGGTCATGGGATTCGACGGGTTAGATGAAGCGTTGGTGTCGCAGCCCATCCTCTCGACCGTTTACCAACCGATTCGCGAGCTTGGTGCTGAAGGGGTGCGGGCGCTCATCGAGCTGCTCGAGCATCCGGAGCATGCGCCGATCCACCGGTTTCTCCCGTTTCACTTACAAACGCGCCGCTCATGCGGTTGCGAAGAACGTACGAATGCCGCTTTGGACAGCACGACAGGAGGTGAGGCGGCCTGATTTGTTCGCGCGCGTATTTGGCGCGCACGCTACCTGGGTTCGAACCATCCGCACCGGAGGGATGGCGATACGCGGACTGGCATTTGGGCCGGCCGCATGAAGACCAACGGAGGACTTCATCGATGACCGACGAACAGTTCAAAACCCTTGAAACACTCGGGAAACTCGTGAGCGAAGGCAAGATCGACCGCCGCCGGCTTTTCCAGACCGCGGCTGCGCTCGGTCTGACTGGCGCTGTCGGTGGTGCCGCGGTCGCCGCGGTGGCGACGACGGCCAGTTCGGCGATGGCCCAGGACGGCGATTCATCCAACCTGGTAACCATCTCCCAGGAGCAGCAGGCCACCTGGATCAAGAACTTCAATCCGCTGCTGGCGGAAGCAAACTCCCGCTGGCCAACCCAGGCCGGCATTTATGAGCCCATGGCCATCTACAGCACGCCACAGGGTGTTCTAAACCCATGGCTGGCTGACACCTGGTCGTTCAGCGACGATCTGCTGACCCTCACGTTTACCATGCACCCAGGCATCAATTGGTCGGACGGCACCCCGCTAACAGCGCAGGATGTGAAGTTCACCTTCGACACGTTGATTGCCAATGAAGGCCTTTCGGGTACCGGCGCCATCCGTACCGTGCTTCCTCGTCTTGCGAGTATCGAGGCCCCGGACGATGCGACCGTCGTATTCACATTCAAAGAGGTCTTCACGCTGAATCTGTACGACATCGCCGAGCAGATGATCGTGCCGAAACATATCTGGGAGACCGTCGAGGATCCCGTCACCTTCCTGAACGAAGAGCCAGTCGGTTCCGGGCCGTTCACCAACGTCGGACGCTTCGATGCCCAATACTGGGAGCTGTTGAAAAACGAAAGCTACTGGCAGGAAGGCAAACCGCTCATCGGTGGGTTCCGCTTCCCGTCCTATCCCACCAACGACTCTGCCAACCTGGCCAACCTCAATGGTGAAAACGACTGGTTCGCGAACTTCATTCCGGACATCGAGAACACCTTCGTCTCCGAGGACCCGGAGAACAATCACTACTGGTTCCCGTCCTACGGCGCGACCGTCCATCTCTGGCTGAACACCACCGTTGCGCCGTTCGACAAGGTGGAGGTCCGCAAGGCGATCAGCCAGGCGATCGACCGCGACCAAATCGTGACGGTCGCCATGTACGACTACACCCACCCGGCCGACTCGTCCGGACTCAGCGACGCCTTCCCTGCGTTCAAGACCGAAGATGCCTCCACCCAGGGTGAGTGGGTCAAGCTGAATGTCGACGCAGCCAATGCCGCGCTCGATGCGGCCGGCCTCACCAAGGACGGAGACACTCGCTCCGCCGATGGCGAGAAGATGGAGTACGAGCTTTTGGTCGTTACCGGTTGGTCTGACTGGGTCGCTTCGTGCGAGATCATGGCTGCCAATCTCGCCGAAGTCGGCATCAAGGTGACGGTCACCCCGCTCGACTACAACGCCTGGTATGACAAAGTTTCCAAGGGTGAGTTCGACATGAGCATCGGATGGAGCGATGGCGGCGCCACGCCATACAGCTTCTACCTCGGTTGCATGTCCACTGCTACGGTGCGGCCGATCGGTACCCTCAGCCCGCAGAACTGGCAGCGCTTTGGTTCGGAGGAGGCTGATGCCTTGCTCGACCAGATGGCCGCCACCAGCGACGAGGCCGAACAGAAAACCATCGTTGCGCAGTTGCAGGAGATCTACAACCAGAACGCACCGGGCGTCCCCCTCTTCCCGGGACCGCAGTGGGGCGAGTACGTCACCCTGCGCTTCGACGGATTCCCGAACGCGGACAATCCGTACGCGATTCTGTCGACCTACGACAATCCGGAGCGCTTGACCGTGATGACCACCATCGGCCCGAACGCGGCGGAATAGCAATCGCTTCGCTCTCAGCAGCGGTCCCGCAGATATCGCATTTGCGGGACCGCTGGGAGTAGGATGTCGTAAACAACGGCCATCTTGCTCCCATGCTCCAACGGCGCTAGCAAGGGTTGACTCGTGAGATACATCGGCCGGCGACTTGCCTTTTACGTTGTAGCGTTCTGGGCGTCGATCACCCTCAATTTTTTCCTTCCGAGACTCATGCCAGGCGATCCCGGCACGGCGATGTTCGCCCGCCTGCAAGGGCAGGTCGATCCCTCGCAACTCGATGCGATGCGTAAGGCATATGGCTTGTCGGACGATCCGCTGCTCGTCCAGTACTGGAACTACCTGACGAGCGTGCTACATGGCGATTTCGGGACCTCGATCTCGTCGTTCCCGTCGCCCGTCATCGACGTCATCCGAGTCAGTTTCTTCTGGACCATCCTGCTCGGTCTGGTGGCATTGATCATCAGCTTCGCGCTCGGGAGCATGCTCGGTATCATCGGCGCCTGGCGGCGTAACGGTTTTGTCGATTCGGTGCTGCCGCCGATCCTCCTCTTTACCGGATCGTTCCCTTATTTCTGGATCGCCACCGTGGCGTTGTTCTTCATCGGATTCAACTGGGACTTGCTCCCCTTACGCCATGCGTATTCGGACTCGATGTCTCCATCGTTTAGCGTGCCGTTCTTCCTCAGCGTGGGCAAACATCTGATCATGCCGGCTGGCACGATCGTGCTGGTGGCGATCGGTGGGTGGATGCTCGGCATGCGCAATGCCATGATCTCCATCCTTTCTGAAGACTACATAATGATGGCAGAGGCCAAAGGGCTGTCGCAGCGGCGCGTGATGTTCAGTTACGCGGCTCGCAATGCGCTTTTGCCCAGTGTGACCGCGTTCGGCATGGCGCTCGGTTTCGTCATTAGCGGAGCCCTGGTCACCGAGGTGGTCTTTGCCTATCCCGGATTGGGGTATAGCCTGCTGACCGCGGTACGTCAGCTCGATTACCCGCTCATGCAGGGCATCTTCCTGATGATTACCCTGGCAGTGCTGATTGCTAATCTGATCGTCGATTTGCTCTATGTGCGGCTCGATCCGCGCGTGCGCACGGGGTAGGGAGCGGATTCGATGTCACTGCAAATACCCGTACTTGAACTCGAATCGAGCGAAGTCCGCGAGCTGGGGCAAGAGCTTCCCGAACCGGATCAGTCACGCTGGTCGGGCGTCAGGTCCATCGCACCTTCATGGATCGCCCCGCTTTTTCACAGTAAGAAGGCCATCCTCGGGATGCTAATTCTGCTCATCTACATTTTGATGGCGCTGTTGGCTCCGATGATTTCGCCCGGCGACCCCAAGGCATTCGTCGGCAAGCCGCATCAGCCACCCTCCAGCCAGTATTGGCTCGGCACCACTGGTCTGGGACGTGACGTGTTCGCGCAGACGATCTGGGGCGCGCGTTTCACGCTGGAGATCGGATTTCTGGTTGGGATAGCGACGACGCTCGTCGGCTCCCTGATCGGCATGACCGCCGGCTATTTCCGAGGTCCGATCGACGACGGATTGTCCCTGCTTATGAACATCTTTCTGATCATTCCCACGATCCCATTGCTGGTGGTGCTTGCCGCGTTCGTGGGGAGTAAGGACTTGCTCTATTTCGTCGCAGTCCTGACCCTCACCGGGTGGGCCTGGCCAGCACGCGTCATTCGCGCGCAGACCCTTTCACTGCGTGAGAAGGACTTTGTTGCCGCATCCGTGGTGGTGGGCGAAAAGGGCTGGCGCATTATCTTCAAAGAGATTTTGCCGAACATGCTTTCCATCATTGTGGCCAGCTTGATCGGCTCGACGGTCTTCGCGATCGGGGCGCAGGCAGCGCTCGAGTTCCTGGGTCTCGGCAATCCGGGACGAGTGAGCTGGGGCACCAATCTCTACTGGGCCCAGAACGACGCCGGACTGATTACTGGCGCCTGGTGGACCTTCGTTCCGGCAGGCGTCTGTATCGCGCTGGTGGCCTTTTCCTTCGCCATGATCAACTACGGCATCGATGAAATCACGAACCCCCGGCTGCGGGCCCGATCTGGCATCGATAAGGTGTTGAAGCAGCGCAATGTCAAGACGACCGGTACCCGTGCGACCCCGGTGCTACAGCAGCGGAGCGCTTCATGAGTGCAGGACGACCGGTGCTGGATGTCCGCGATCTGCGGGTCGAATATATGAGTCCCCAGGGCGCGGTAGTGGCGGCCGACAATGTGTCGTTCCATATCCAGCCCGGCGAGGTCTACGGTCTCGCGGGGGAATCGGGCTGTGGGAAATCGACGATCGCGCTCGCGTTGCTGCGTGTGCTCGGTCCGCCCGCGGTTATCACCAACGGTGAGGTCTGGTTCAACGACACCAATGTGCTCACGCTCAATGACAAGGAGCTGGAGAAGTACCGTTGGCGGGATGTCGCCATGGTCTTCCAGTCGGCAATGAACTCGCTCAATCCCGTGATGAAGATTGGCGATCAAATTATCGACACCCTGCAGGCCCATGAGCACATGTCTGCGCGAGGTGCCCGCGAGCGGGTGAAAGAGCTGCTGCAAATCGTGGGCATCGATCCGCAGCGTATCGACGCGTATCCGCATGAGCTTTCCGGCGGTATGCGGCAACGCGCGGTCATCGCCATGGCGCTGTCGCTCAATCCGCCCCTGCTGATCATGGATGAGCCCACCACCGCGCTGGATGTGGTGGTGCAGCAGGAGATCATGCAACAGCTCTCTGATCTCAAGACGCAGTTCGGATTCTCGGTGCTGTTCATCACGCATGACCTCTCCTTGCTCGTCGAATTTTCCGACCGGATCGGCATCATGTACGCCGGTGAAATCGTGGAGGAAGCCCCGGCCAAGGAGCTCTTCCGGGATCCCAAGCACCCGTATACCTTCGGGTTGATGCATTCCTTTCCGTTGGTCCATGGACCGCGGCGCGTATTGACCGGAATTCCCGGCGCGCCACCGAATCTGTTGAACCCACCCTCCGGCTGCCGTTTCCACGATCGGTGCGCGCTGGCATTTGCGCCGTGCCCGCTGCAACGTCCCGAGCTCATCCAGCTTTCAGGTGACCGGCAGGTAGCCTGCTTCCTCCATGACGGCGTGCATGACTTCGATACCTCGACTGCCATGAGCGCGGCCATCGACGAATCGACCTTGATTGGAGCCCGCCGTTGAGCGCCCAGCAAGCGGGAAACGACGAGGTTCTTCTCTCGGTCCGCAACGTCACGAAATACTTCCCCGTCGGTACCACGTTTCACCGGCTTCAGCTCCGGGCGCTGAGCGATATCAGCTTCGACCTCAAGCGTGGGCATGTGCTGGCGTTGGTGGGAGAGTCCGGCAGCGGTAAGAGCACGGCCGCGCGTTGTGTGGCCCGCTTGATCGAACCGTCCAGCGGAGAGATCTGGTTCAAAGGCCAGGACGTGTTGAAAACCGAGAAGAAAAGCGCATCGTTGCAATACCGTGGCGATATACAGATGATCTTTCAGGATCCATTCGGTTCGTTGAACCCCGTCAAGACGATCGATCACACCTTGCGCCGCTCACTGCAAATTCACAAGAAGTCGAGCGGGGGTAAGGACGCCGCCGCGAAAGTGAAGGCGCTGCTGGACAGTGTCGGGTTGGCGCCGGCCGAGCAGTACGTCACCAAGTACCCCTACGAGCTCTCGGGCGGCCAGCGGCAACGGGTTTCTTTTGCCCGCGCGCTGGCAGTCGAACCGGAAATCATCCTGGCGGACGAGCCGATTTCTATGCTCGATGTCTCCATTCGCATGGGAATTCTCAACCTGATGGAGCGGCTCAAGGAGGTACAGGGGCTCTCGTATCTCTACATTACGCACGACCTTGCCAGCGCTCGATACTTCGCCGACGAAACCATTGTCATGTACGGTGGTCAGATCGTGGAAGGCGCCGAAAGTGAAGAGTTGGTATCACACCCGGCGCATCCTTATACCCAGCGGCTGCTGGACGCGGTGCCAGACCCGTTGGCCCAGCATGGCGTTCTGGCCGGGCATCAGCGTTGGGAACCACCAGTGCTGGTCGATCCGCCGCCGGGTTGCCCATACGCGCCGCGCTGCCCGCACGTCATGCCAGTTTGTCGTGAGGTGATGCCCGGTAAAACGCAGCTCAACGCGCAACATTGGGTGAAGTGCCATCTGCATGGCCCGGGCGACCCGGTTCCACTTGCAGCGGACTAGCCAACTCAGGACATCATGTCGCCAGGCGACAGGCTTGGAAAAGCGTTATTCGATGGGTTCACCTCCGCCATGCTCGATCATCGCGGGTTTCATATCCGCACCGTACATCTGAAATCGTCGAAGCCGCAATCAGCTCGAAAGGAATAACGCAGGAATGAAACAGCTCGGAATGATCGGGTGTGGCGACGTCGCGTTCCGCACCTATATTCCCGGTATCCTGGCCGAGTCTGCTCGGGCGACGGTGGTGGCGACCTTCGATCCGGTCCTGGCGCGCGCGGAAAAAGCTGCCACGGTCTTTCCCAACGCCACCGCCTACAACGAGTTCGAGCCGTTTCTGCATCATGCCGGACTCGAGGGTGTGTTCAACCTGACTCCCGCACCGCTTCATGCCGAACTCACTGGCATCGCGTTCGACCATGGGCTGCATGTCTTCTCTGAGAAACCGATCGCCGCGACCGTCGCGGAAGGCCAGGCGCTGGCAGAGCGCGCTCGCAACGAAGGGCTCATTTACCTCTGCGCCCCGGCCACCATGGCGACCGATCGTTTCCAGTGGATCAAAGGCTTCATGGACGAAGGCCGCATGGGGACACCCACCGTGGCGACCGGGCAGATGGCCAACCTCGGCCCGGCGATGTGGCGGCAATACACCGGCGACCCCTCCGTCTTCTATAAGAAGGGAGTCGGCCCGATCCTCGATATTGGGGTCTATATTCTGCATGGCATCACTGGGCTTTTTGGGCCCGCCAAGCGGGTACAAAGCTTTGCCGGCATTTCCATCCCGGAGCGAACCGTGCTCATTCCACGACTTCAGGGCGAGAAGATCACCGTGGAGACCCCGGATATCTCGATGATCCAGCTCGACTTCGGTAATAACAGCTATGCGCAGATCCTTTCCAGCTTCGCGGTGCCCGGCTCGCAGGCGCCAGCGATGGAAGTGCACGGCAGCGACGCGAGCCTGACCATCTGGCTCGAAGACTGGTACAACGCGACCGGGCCGATTGACTACATCCAGCGCGATCCTTCACCAGCAGGGTTGCAGGCCTGGCAAAAACGGGTCAGCCCACCGGCTCCCGTTGGACATCCGGGAGAGAACCTGATCGGTTCCGGGCCGCGTCACTTTGTAAGTGTGATGAACGGCACGCAGGAGCCCATCTTGACTGCCGAGCATGCGATCCATATTCTGGACATCATCTTGTCATCGGCGGAATCTGCATCCAGCGGCACGGCCATCGAGCTGAACACGTCGTTCTAGCCGCCAGACTCCGTCGCCGGGAGGGATCTCATGACGGATCAGAACGCGCTCTCCGTCGTCGAACGATTCGGCGAAGCATTGAATGCCAAAGATATCGATGCGGTCATGGCGCTGATGACCGACGATTGCCTCTTCGAAAACACCTCCCCGTTTCCCGACGGGGAGGTGTTTCGCGGTCAGGCGGCGGTGCGCGCCTTTTGGGCCGCACTCGCCGAAACCCCCGGAATGCGCTTCGATACTGAGGAAGCCGTGGTGGCGGGCGACCGGGTCACCACACGCTGGCGCTACTCCTGGACCAACGACGACGGCACCGTTGGGCACATTCGCGGAATCGACCTCTTCAAAGTCCGCGATGGCAAAGTGGCCGAAAAGCTGTCGTACGTTAAGGGGTAGCAGACGGAATCACCGTCTCGCCGGCGCGAGCTGCTTCGATCACCAGTTCGATGGCATCGATGACGAGATCGGGACGTTCGAGCTGGATGTAGTGGCTGCTTTCCGGCACCGTCTCATGTACGGCACCGGGCAACGAGGCCGCCAGGCGGTCCTGCGCGGCCACCCAGGCCCGTTCGAGATCGTCGACAGTAAAACCCGGGGTTTCCCCCTGCAGGCCGAACGGCTGGCCCTTCGAAAGCACGACCGTGGGAACCTCTGGCAGTGCCGTCGCTGTCGTGGCATCGCGCACGGCCATTGAAGCTTCCGTGAAATCGATCGTCTCGTACTCTGGATAATTGGACAGAATGTCAGGGATCTCCGATGCGTAGGTCGCGTAAGCCGCGAATTCAGCGACCGGCATTTCATCCTGCACAAACTCGGAAAGCGCATCGACCAGCACCAGCCCGGCAATGTCCTCGGGATACGTAGCCGCATAGAGCCGCGCTAACAGACCGCCCATCGAATGCGCGGCGAGCACTATCGGTTCCTGGTCAGCGACCAAGAGCCGGAACTCGCGCATCTCCTGAACGACCTCCTCAGCTGTGCGTGGCGTTGGTACGGCGTCACTTCGACTGGGATTCTGCACTCCATCGAGCACGGACATCGTGCCCGGGCGATCGTAGGTGCAGACCCGGGTAGTCTGCGAGATAGCGGGGAAGACTGCCTCGAAGCCGGCATCAGGGTCGAACAGATCGTCGGTCCAGACGTCGGCCCGTGAGCGATAGCCGGAAATCAGCAGCACGGTGGGCGATCCAGTTCCCGCACATTCCACATACAGGGAACGGCCACTTTCGAGCTCGGCCAGTCCAGTGAAGTCACCAGTTACCGCGACCGGGGTCGCCGCCTCAGCCGGTTGCAATAGTTGGAATGACAGAAGCATGGACAGGGTGAGGATGAAGGTCAGGAATCGCAAATGATTCTCCAATACATGGGTGGACGGACGATCTGTGATTCACCATAGCAGAGCACGAAATCGCATGATGCGGGACCAGCGGCGTGTGAGCGAGAACCTGTCCGGGAAAGGGCGGATGACGCTGGGTTGCGGCGTCAAGTCAAATCTCGCGGACGTCCGCGAGATAGCGGTCGATGTTCTCCGCGGCAATGACCCAGACCTTTACATGAGAGGAGTTCCCGCTCTGTCTCTGGTACCTACTGGCAGCACCGATGGGACAAGGTGTGATCAAATGCCGAAGAATGGAGAGCAGCATTCGTTGAAGTGAGAAGGAGCGTAATGAACGTGGTTTCAGCAAACGATCGGATTGGGGTGGCAATTTTCGGCGCGGGAAATGTTTCTAGTGGGCATCTCGACGCCTATCAGCACAGTCCGCGATGCGAGGTCGTCGCGATTGGCAGTAGGACCAAGTCGGGAGCCGAAGCCAAGGCCCGCGAGGTCGGCATCGATCCCTCTACTATCGGTATCTACGACTCGATCGAAAATTTGCTCAGCGATCCCAATGTCGATGCGCTTTCGATCACCACTCCGCACAGCCGGCACGCCTCTGATGTGATTGCTTCAGCGAACGCTGGTAAGCATTGTTTGGTGGAAAAGCCAATCGCGGTGTCGCTCGACGAGTTGGAAGCGATGGACGCCGCCGTCACGGCAGCAGGCATTCGCACCGTTTGCGGGTTTGTGCTGCGATTCAATCCTGCCACCCTGGCGACCAAAGCGCTCATCGAGCAGGGAATGCTCGGTGATGTGCTCTATGTGCAGACCGACTATTGGCACAACCCTGAGCAGAGTGGCTATCCGGGGTCCGAAAATCATCTCGAGAAGATGGACGCCAGCGCCATGACACTGGGCGGTTGCCATGCGCTCGATCTGGCACGCTATCTCATGGACAGCGACATCGTCGAAGTCAGCGCGCTCGCGTTCACCGGAGCGGAGCACGTGGAGCACTTCCCGGGCCAGACGTCCATCGTCCGATTTGCCAATGGCAAGGCCGGGAAAGTCTCGGCCGCAGTCGAGCAGTGGATGCCATATCAATTCAATGTCGATGTGCTCGGTACCGACGGCGGTCTGCGCGACAACCGCTTCTTCAGCCGTAAGTTGCCTGGTGTCACCGGTTGGGTCGAATTCCCAACCGTGCTGCCGAACAGCGGTGCAGTAAGCCATCACCCATTTCAGGGTGAGATCGATCACTTCCTCGATTGCATCATCGAAGGCAAAGAAAGCCACGTGAACGTGCACGACGGGGTCAATACGCACCGCGCATTGTTCGCCATCGACCGATCCAGCGCCGAAGGCGGGGCGACAATCGCCGTCTAGTCGATCTCGTATTCCCGGAGTGCGCCGGAAACCCCAGCGCTAAAGCGGCCAACTTTTATGAACGCCCAGTCGTTCCGGTTGTGGTACCGGTGAGGATACGAAAGTCGGGGCGAATGATCATCGTGCGAGAATGGAGCCAGAGAACGGCTCGATTCGGAGCCGAATACGGAAGAGGTTATGACGATGCCGTTCACGCTCTCGTACGACACGGGCAATCCGCTCAAAGCCGAAGCAGATGCGCTGATTTTGCCCATCCGCACCGACGCATCTGGCGAGCTGGTATTTGCCGGGACGACCGCTGAAGCTGACTCCGCACTCAAAGGTGAACTCCGCCAGTTGGCTGCCGATGCACGCTTCACCGGCAAACCGGGTAGCTGCCTGGTGGTCCCGACTGTTGGCCGCATGAAAGCGCGCCGCGTGGTGTTGACCGGGATCGGTTCGTCAGAAACGCTCGAGGCGGAAACGCTGCGCAAGGCGTGGGGTGCCGCCATTACTTCCGCCCGCAACGCCGGCGCCACCAGGATCGCCTCCGCATTGCCGGAAGGGAGTACAGGCGCTTCGCTCGAAGGAGCTGTGCAGGGCGCAAAGATGGGCGCCTACCGTTTTCAGACGTACCACGGCTCGGTCAAGAATGAAAAACCGGCGGCCGAGGTCGAAGCGCTGATCTTTGTCGATCGACAACTGGAAAGTGATGCAGTCGAAACCGCCTTTGCGCGGGGCGCTGCGCTCGCCGAAGCGGTCAATCTCGCCCGCGACCTTACGCACGAACCAGGGGGTGCCCTTTCTCCCGCGCGCGTGGGGGATATTGCCAAGGACGTGGCCAAAAAGTCCGGACTAAGCTGTGAGATCTTCGGACCGAAAGAGCTGGCAAAGATGGGCGCCAATGCAATCCTCACCGTCGGCAAGGGGAGCGTCAACGAGCCACGCATGATCCACCTGACCTACAAGCCGAAGGGCGCAAAAAAAGGAATTCGCTCGATCGGCCTGGTCGGCAAATGCATCACCTTCGATACCGGTGGGTATTCCATCAAACCAGCCGATGCCATGCTCGATATGAAGGGCGATATGGCTGGTGGTGCCGCGGTGCTGGCCGCGATGACAGCGCTCAAGGCGCTAGGTTGCCCATACGAGGTGCATGGTGTCATCTGCGCCGCGGAGAACATGATTTCCGGCGAGGCGTTCCGCCCGGACGACATCATCGTCGGCATGAACGGCGTGACGATGGAGATCCTTTCTACCGATGCCGAGGGCCGGCTAGTGCTGGCCGATGGTCTGGTCTATACCTCCAGACTGGGCGTGGGCGAAATGATCGACCTCGCAACCCTTACCGGAGCGAAGGTGGTGGCCCTCGGTGAGGAGACTACGGCGCTCTATGCAAACCGCGATGAGCTGGCCGATAATCTGCTGACCTCCGCGAAGCGTTCGGGTGAGCTGATGTGGCGAATGCCGCTGACCGAAGCGCTCGAACGACAGATCAAGGGCGAGCTGGCTGATATCAAGAACACGGGCGGCCGCGCCGGTGGCTCGATCACCGCGGCGCTCTTTTTGCAGCACTTCTCCGAAGGGTTGCCATGGGCGCATCTCGATATTGCTGGAGCAAATCGGACCAAAATCGGATCGTCCTATACCCCCAAGGGCACGACCGGCGTCGGCGTGCGGACATTGCTCGATTACCTGACGGAAGGAGTGGAAGCCTAAATGGCAGACGAGATCAAACGCGATCAAATCGACTGGATTACCTTCGACTGCTACGGAACACTGGTCGATTGGGAGGGCGCGTTCGGTGCGCTTTGCTATTCGATTGCGTTGCGCAATACCCCTGATCCGCCTCCCGGCCCGCAGCTCCGCGAACGCTGGGAAGAGATTCAGTTCGAGATCCTTCAAGGTCCCTACCAGGACTACAAACGCATCCTCTCCGAGAGCATTCGAGCTTGGTGCCTGGAGATGGGCTACAAATGGCAGGACTCGTTTGGCCCGGCAATGACCACCGCCATGCGCTCGATCCAGGCCTTCCACGATACCAAGCCGGCGCTCGAGCGGGCACGCTCCGCGGGACTAAATCTGGCAATTATCTCTAACACCGACCGGGACATCATTACCCACTCGATCAAGCAGATCGGAGTGCCGTTCGACAAGGTGATCGTGGCGCAGGATTGTGGCGCCTACAAGCCGTCGCCGATCGTTTTCGAAAAGGCGATTGCCGAAATCGGCGCCGACCCAACTCGCATGCTGCACACCGCCTTCGGGTTCAAATACGATATCGGCCCGGCCCAGCAGTTCGGTATGAAAACCGCCTGGGTCAACCGCAACGCCGAGAAGCTGCCCGACGATCGTATCCAGCCTGACTTCATCTGGCCCGATCTCTGGGGTCTTGCGGCATTTGCTGGTAAGCCATACGACGTGTAGGCCCGGAGAGCCGTTTCCGGCGACCGGAGACGAGAACGAAACACGGGGTGGCTCTCAACGAGCCACCCCGATTCGATGTCAAGCGCTTTTGTTCTCCGGACTTAAGACTCGTTGGTCCAGACCGCGAAAAGCTTGCGGACTGGGCGAACGATCTGCCAGGTGCCGGACCAGCCCCTGGGGAAGGTGCAAGAGTCACCTTCAGCGAGGCTGAAGCTGGTACCGTCATCACTGGTGCAGAGCAGCTCGCCCTTGATGATGTAGATCATCTCGCCGTAGTTGGCGAAACGGGAGCGGAATGTGCCGGCGTCGCATTCCCAGATACCGGTTTCGATACTGCCATCGCCGTTGATCCAGGAACGATGTTCCCGGGTTGCGACCGAAACGCCCTCTTGCACGATAGGATCGGCATCCGGTGCCACGATGCTGGTGAGCTCGTCTTTGCCGAGTTTCCTGGCCGAAGTTACGGTAGCGTTTGACATTCTCTGCAGCTCCCACACAGGTCAAATGTTGTCATAGCGCGCGCCGTTCGAATGGCGGGCACGCGCGCCGGTGCATTCTATGAGGTGCGCCGCTTCCCCGTGCGCATGGCCAAACGAGTTGCATCTAACATAATATGTCCCTGCCAGGCAGTTCATATCCCCTCTGGTACTGGGAGTCACCGTGTCGTTCTCACACGACTCCGATTTCGCGATTCGTTTGCCGGTTCAGCAACGCTCGTTCGTGGGCCGGGAGCGGGAGCGTGCAGCAATTTCCGCGCTGTTACAGGAGCCATCGGTACACCTCATCACCCTGACCGGTCCGGGAGGCGTGGGCAAAACGCGCCTGGCGGAACAGGTCGCTACTGAGATGCACGCCAGCGCTGGACTGGGTGAGGTCATCTGGATTTCCCTCGCGCCGCTGGAATCCCCTGAACAGGTGGCGCAGGCGATTGGCCAGCAGCTCGGGTTGAAAGGTATCGGCCACGGTTCGCTACCCGATCGGCTTGCGTCGACGCTGCTGGGAAGATCCGCCCTCATGGTGCTGGACAACTTCGAGCATCTCCTCAGTGCCGCGCCGCTGACGGCCGAGCTCCTGGAGGCCTGTCCAACGTTGACCATACTCGCCACTAGCCGTGGACCACTCAACCTCACCTGGGAGCGTGAGGTAGCGATCGACCCATTTCCCTTGCCCGATGTGCATGCGACCCGTACCGAAATCGAGGCGAATCCGGCGGTCCAGCTTTTTCGTGAGCGCACGCTCTTCGGGGAGACGGATCAGGAGATCTCCCTGGAAGACCTGCAAATCGTGGCAACAATTTGCCGCATGCTGGATGGCTTGCCGCTGGCGATTGAGCTGGCAGCTCCCTGGAGACGCCTCCTTACCGCGACAGAGCTGCTCGCTCGACTGGATCATCGACTTCCACTTCTCAGTGGCGGTCCTGCCGATTCGCCCGTTCGCTTGCAGTCGATGAGCAATGCGATTAGCTGGTCATATGCCCTCCTGGACGATGAAGCGCAACGGTTCTTTCGGCAGCTTTCCATCTTTCCGGAGGACTTCAGTCTGGAGGCTGCGGAATTCCTCTCTGCCTGGCTGCACCAGGAATCGACGCTGTCCCCAGGTTCTCAGGCGTATGAACCGGTCGCCGTTTTGAGCGCGCTTGCGAATCTCGTGAACCAGGGCGTCGTCCGGCCCGCAGAGCGAGGGAGATTTCGCATGCTCCAGGTCATCCGGGAATACGGTTTCGATTTGTTGGAGGAATTGGGAGAGCTCGACCAATGCGGGCAGGCGCACCTGGCATGGTGCGTGCGCCAGACGGCAGCGCCAATGTTCGACCCACTCGATGGTTACCTGTGGGGAGGCGTTGACCGCGCACAGGATCAGGCAGACTTGACGACTGCCCTATCGTTCGGGCTCGATCATGGGGACTATGTAAGCGGCCTTCGGTTGGCGGCAGCGCTTTCGCCGATTTGGGCAGAGCAGGGCCGGTACGCCGACGCACGTAGAGCACTCGAACGAATCTGGGCCGAGCTTCCGCCGTCCGATACCGAAACGCGAGCAATTGTGCACGGTTGGGCAGCGGAATGGGCATGGTTGCAGGGCGACTACGCGGCAACCCGGCAACTGGCGCAAGCCTCACTGAATGCGAGTTTAGCGCTCGAGATGCTCCCAACTATTGCAGCGAATCTTTATCGGCTGGGGCGCGTGGCGACCCTGAGCGACCCGCTCACGGCAACGCCTCTGCTTCAGGATGCGCTGTCGCGCTATCGCTCGCTTGGTTTGCCCCGCCATATCTGTTGGTGTTTGATCGGACTCGGTCACGCCGCGCTCGAGACAGGAGACACAGCGTCTGCCCGGGCCTGGTTCGATGAGGCGGAAGCAACCCTCGATGAGATCGACGAGGATGCGGGTGCCTGGCTAACGCTCGGTCAAAAGCTCGGTGTCGCGCGTCTGGCCCTGCATACCGAAGATTCCAAACGGGCGGGCGACATCTTGACCGATGCGCTTGCGGTTAGCCGTGAGCAACGGAACTCCTACTTCGAAAGCCTCTCCCTTTGCCTGTTGTGCGATGTGTACCGACGTGAGCGATCGTATGCGCAAGCAGTAGAGGCAGGGCGGGAAGGTCTGCAAATTGCCCAACTGCTGGGACATCGATTCCGGGAGTCGCAATGCCTGGCGCAACTTGCACACGTTGCTCTGGACGCCAGGAAAGTCGATCTGGCGATGCTGCTCGATGGTGCAGTAGCCGGCCTGAGTGCGGAGCTCGATTTCCCGCGCACGAAGCGACTGCTGCGCGACACGCTGTCCGACGCTACGCCTGAGCAGACCAGGCTTCTCGCTGTGCTCGAGGCGACCGGACGCGAGCTCACGGGATCGGAGCGGTTGGCACAAGTGATGGCGTTCGAGCTCGAGCTGAAACAGCTTCATGTCCGCTCGAGTGTCTTGTCCCGTCGAGAGGCCGAGGTTTTGCGCCTCCTGGCTGACGGCGCGACGAACGGGGATATCGCTGATCGGCTCTTCGTCAGTCGTCGAACGGTCGATTCGCACGTGGGTTCGATTCTTCGCAAGCTCCAGGTTGCGTCACGGCATGAAGCTGTCAGAACTGCCCGCCAACAGGGGATCGTCGATCCAGACGACGGCGGTAACTGACCAGATCGGTATACCGATTTTTCCCGGTTGGCTCAAAAATCAGTAATGCGACGGATGTTCCCGCGTACTGGCAACGGTTATACCGACGTTATTCGTTTGCCTGTCAGGACGCGTGCCGTTTCCGGTCGATTGCGGCGTGGCACCGAGGATAGAAACAAGAGCGTGTTCAAGCCGACGATCGCCGTAGATACCGCTTGGGTCTCAACTGGATGGACGGGACTGCAACCCGCACGCGGACCGCGCGTCGGTCCGCGTGCGGGGCGTTTTTCTTAGTTGACTGACGCACTCGCGCCCGGCAGGTTGATCTGCGCGGCTCCGAGCAGGAGATACGGTGGCATGCTGAAGTTCGAGCTGTTGGTCAGGTTCGAGACCACGATGCTATTCGCGCCGAGTGCAAAGTACGACGCGGGGATCGTGATGGCCACCGAGGTCCATGGGGCATTCTGTCCTTGACCCTGACCGTCCCAGCTTGCGAACCAGCTGGTGCCATTGAAGATCGAGGTTCCATTGACCGTGATCTGGATCGGGTTCTTGTTGCCCGATTCGTCGTTGAGACCGGTAAGCGTCAGGGTGACCGGACCGGTTGGGGTCGATCCGAGCTGAATGGTGATACTGGCCGTACTGTATTGGGTTTGGGTGCCGTAAAGTGCCGACCACGGGCGACCGTACCAGACGCCGTTGCCCTGATAGTAGCCACCCGTCCATTCGCTGGCGGCCAGCGTTACCGTAGTGGAGACACTGGTGGTCGGGTTGACCAGATTGCCTCCGCCGGCGGTTGCTTGAACCCCCTGACCAAGCACCTGGATCTGAACATCTCCCTGTGCCAGCGTACCGGCCAACGGCAGCGCAACGCTCGTGAGCGCCAGAACCGAGACAAGCGCTGCAATGCGGATGCGGCGCCGGAATAGCGAAACAACGTTCATGGTCTGTGCTCCTTCATCGCGTAGAAAACCGAGACGCTCATGAAACAGGGCGATCGTGCATCCCCGAAGCTGTTCTAACTCAGGGACGTTGGATCGACCGTGACGCCAGTTACCTGAATTGATGCGCCACCGAGCAGGATATACGGGGCTTCGCCCTGGTCGCCGGTCGGAGAAGTATTCGAAAGGGTGATGCTATTCATGCCCGGGCCGAGCATCCCTTTCGGAATCGTGATCTGCACCGTGGTCCAGTTCCCTTCGCCTACTGTTCCGCCCCAGTCTTCGAACCATGCATCCCCCTGGTAGACCACGGTGGTATTGATGGTGAGCTCGATCGGGGTCTTGGTGGGGGCATCGTCGTCCAAGCCAACCAGGGTCAGAATCACATCCTCAGTGGGCGGATCCGAGAGTCCGATGTTGACGGAAGCAGTGCCTTCACCGGTCGATTGCGCGTAGAGCGCGGCGGCGACCCGTCCATAACTTTCGGTCTCGGTCACCATGGCGGCACCGACCCATTGGTCAGGAGCGTAGGTCGCGATAGTGCTCAACCCGGAGACTGGATTCAGGAGCGATCCGTTCGCCGCAGGCGTGCCAGTCGCACCCGGGGTAATGACTTCGACCGTGATCTGATCGTCCTGCGCCATCGCAATCGAGCCGGTTGCCAGCGCTCCGGCCAGGACCAAGGTCGAGACCAATCCGCCAAAACGCATACGTCGCATCGTTCGCTTCATTTCCACGTTCGATCGCTCCACTTCTCTTGCTGGCAGCGCGCGAATCTCGACCGCGCTGCAACCATTCCTACCGTGTATCAGGCACCGCCAAAACGGGCGCTGTGGAACGGGTCGATTGAGATCGACTGGCAGGGAGATTTTGAACGCACCGACCATTCCCGGGATGGCGCGTATCTCCTCCAACGCATCGTCGGGGATCTCATTGTCCACATTCACCACCATGATCGCTTCACCGCCGCGATGATGGCGACCCACCTCCATGCCCGCGATGTTGATGTCGTACCGCCCGATGACGGTGCCGACCCTGCCAATCACCCCCGGAACGTCCCGGTGATGTGTGATCAGTAGCTCACCGGCGAGCGGGCGGTCCAGGGTGAAGCGGTCGACGGCCACGATGCCCGCCTCCGCGCGATCCCAGACGACTCGCACCTGGTGGGCCGGTTCTTCTGGCTCACCAGTGGCTTCGAACGAAAAGGTCGGGATCACATTCGGGTCGCGAGTCCCGGCATCCACCCGGACTTCCATGCCGAGCTCCTCCGCAATCAACCGGGCGTTGACCGGGGTGACGCGGCGATGGGTCCAGAGGTGCATCGCTTCGCTCAGTGCCGCGCCAGCGACATGCTCGGTGACGTCATCGGGAATACTGCCGTTCACCGTCATACGGAATCCGGCGGGTGGCGATGGCTGGAGGACGGCCAGCATATGCCCGGCAGCGCTGGCGACCGACGTGAGCCGTTGCAGCTCCGGAGCGAGCAGCGAAGCCGGCGGGAGATTGACCGCGTTCGGCACTGCCTGACCGTTGAGCGCGCAAATGACCGACGAACCGATCATTTCGCCGACCGCTTTCAATGCTTCCTCGCTCGACCCGCCGATGTGCGGGGTGAGAATGGCGTTCGGGAGATCGAAGAGCGGACTGCTGATACAAGGTTCGTGGGGGAAGACATCGATCCCCGCCGCTGCGACCGCGCCAGATTTCAGCGCCTCGGCCAGCACGTGTTCGTCCACCACATCGCCACGCGAGCAATTGATGACGATCACGCCCTCCTTCAAGAGGGGGAAGGTTTCGGCGCAGAGCATGTTGCGGGTTTCCGGAGTCGACGGAACATGGTAGGTGATGATGTCCGACCGGCGTAGAGAGCTCTTCGTACGAAACCGATTCGGCATCCAGCTCGGCGAAGCGGGCCTCCGAGATGTAGGGATCGTAGGCGAGTATCTTCATTTCAAACGCTTTGAGGCGCTGGGCAACCACGACCTGCCACACGCCCAAGTCCGACGATCCCGATGGTACGGCCGCGCAGGTCGACTGGCTTCAGCTTTTTGCGTTCCCAGCCGCCCGCATGCGTGGTTTCGTTCCCGCGGGGAATTTGGCGGGTGATGGAGAGCAGCAACGCAATCGTATGCTCGCCAGCCGAATAGCGGTTGGCGCCGGGAGCATTGAGAACCAGCGACCCCGGCACGGGTAGCCGCTGCCAGATCGACATTGTCGACTCCGACCCCAGCCCGGGCGATCACGCGCAGGTTCGGACCCGCGGCAATCACTTCCGCTGTGACCTGCGTTTCGCTGCGGACGATCAATGCATCGGCGTCGGCAAGCACGGCCAGGAGCGCGCGGGGTATTGGTGCCATCGACATCGATGATATCGGCGGCTTCTGCCAGCGTGGCACGTGCGCCGCTGTCGATCGAATCAGAAATAACGATGCGCGGTCGAGCGACCGAAGCCGCAGCTCCTTTTTTGCCGTTTTCGATTCGTGCGAGCTCGTCACGCAGCAGCAATGGCACCGCCGTCAAGCTGTCCACTCGCACCACACCGGGAAGGTCGTCCGAGTACGCATCGGGCGGTGCAATGAGAAAACAGAGCATGCCGGAATCGGAATACGCGCGCGCGTGACGGATGCTGTCCTCGACCGCCACGTTGCAACTGCGCTGGGCGGCCACCGTCGGCTTGTCGTCGGCAAAGAGCACGGTGACATCAGGGAAGCTATGCCGTTGCAGCCAATGACGGGTCATATTCGCTGAATCAGCCGAACGTGCCGTAATGATTTGAACATTCGCGGGGCCAAGCAGGTCGAGCACATCGCGCAGGAACTGCTGCGCGCTGTCGGCGGGATGCAGTCTGCGAGGCCGGCCCCTCGTCCGAATAGACCCAGTCGCGCACGGTTTGCGGAACGTTGAGACCGGCGGAATCGACGAAGGCGCGTTCCGGAAGGTCGAGTCCAAATTTCTGTGAGGCGGCCATGGCAAGCGGGCGCGGATGCTCGGTAAGGACCCCGTCGAGATCGATGGCGAGATTGTAGCGGGGGCCGCGTGGCATGACCATTCATGGAAGGAAGCATCGGTGGCAAAGTACGACTCCAGAACCGCTGAGTAAGGGACATCCGCCGGATCGCCCGACGGCGCGCAGTCCGGAAACACTAATCATAAATGAAGTCTGGTAACTGGAGACTGGGTCTTTGGCACCGGATCCGTTCAGAGATCGACCGGGAGTTCATTTCCGAACTGTTCCATACATTTGCACGGAAGTCACATGCTGCTGATGGACTGGTCACGCTGCTGGATTCCGCTCATTACCTACGCTGCGGTATTTCCCAATGAACAAGTGCTCAATAAAGTTCTGGAATCGCCCACCTGCGGCGCGGAAGCTTCAGCGGCATTCAATTCTGGCAAAGCGGTGATCCACACCTACTGGCGGAGGAGTCGTTCACGGACAAAAAGCAGTTCGATTCTCTCGCGGAGTCTCTTGCCAACCGCTCGTAAGATTCATGTCGCGAATGGTGGGGGAGTCCTCGTCGTTTGCGATCGTCGAGCTGACCGGTCGAATCAGGACCTCAGCCGAGGATCTGGCGCCACTACGTCGGTTCGGTAAGATCGATCTTGCGTGCTTCCGTGATCGATCTTTCGGCCGCGCAGATCATTCGCACGATCGCAGCGCCATCCTCAACGGAGGCTCGCGGAGGACGGTCGTCGATGATGGCTTCGACCAGATCATGGAGGGGTCCCCACCACCAAGCGGGGCGTCGCTGAGTCGTCCAGAGATTGTGGGCGGCTGAACATATGCTTGTTCGTGAGATCGGACGAGAGTTCCAATCCGGTTTGTACGCCATCAAATCCCAGACGCCCCTCGGATCCGTTCACCACAAACTCGAACTCGACGATGCCGGGCCACGCGTTGGGGAGGATCCAGGAACTTTCAAAGGTCACAAATGTGGACTCGAATTGGACGATTGCCTGTATGGCATCGAAACAGTCGATGCCACGCTCGGCCAGAATGCCGCGACTTCCGACGGCGTAGATCGATTGCGCCTCTTGTCCGAGCATCCAGCGGAAATAATCCATTGTGTGCGCGAAGAGGAACCATTGCGGACCAGACGCCAGCCCAGGACAGCGCCTCTTCCGGAATCCAGCGCGTGTTGCTCATCGGCAGTACGCGTGCACCGGATCGCCAATTTCGCCGTCCGCTACTGCGTCATGTATTGCCAGAAGACTCGGATTCCATCGTTGGCCGAGCGCGACCGCAACCTTCCGGTCGTATTTCGACGCGAGACGAACGAGTTGGTCTGCTTCACCGGTGGATGTGGTGAGTGGTTTTTCGATCAACAGGTGTTTGCCGGCCCGAAGCAGCGTAGCGGCCGGTTCGAAATGCATATGGTCCGGAGTGGCGATACTCACCAGCTCGACATCTGAGGCCGCCACGTCCGCAAGATCAGTTGTCCAGGGAACTCCAAACCGCTCACCGACCGCCCGAGCGCGCTCTGGATTACGATCGTGTACCAGGTCGAGTTGAGTCTTGGGCTCTGCAGATACTGCTCGGCGTGCTGTTCGCCAAGCAATCCAACCCCGATGACGGCAGCCAGAGTTTTCGCGGAGCGATCACCCCGATGAGGTTGTACGCGTGACGTCGATGGCAATCAATGTGTGATTGTCGGGCATGCCGTCGTACGAGTCCTGACCGGTGTATTTACGTACCAGCGCCAATACCATGGGGTCGGTGGAGCCGACCGTCTTCCGGTCAACGGCGATCCACGCAGCTCCAGATAGTGGATCGGATTCTCCGGATCGGCCATGGAGACAGCAATACGAGGATCGCGCTCGAGATTCTTTGCTTTTTGACCCGTGGGCCCGATTGACATCCAGAAGCGATCGTTGTCCCAGATGTACCAGATCGGGTTGGTTTGCGGTTCACCGTGGGGTCCGATGGTCGCAACATGTGCCAGCAAGGGTTTCTCCAACAGGTCGAAATGGGTAGCGGGAATCACGTGGGACGGCATGTATTCTCCTGAGTGGATTAGTAGCCCCGCTGCTTGTCCAGCAGTGGGGTCATCTCGTCGTATCGCTCGGCGAGGAACAACGGGATGTTGCGTATGAAGATGTCGGTGATGCGCTGGTTCTCGCTCCAGGCGGTGCTCGCAGAATGGGGAGCCACCAGGACATTGGGGAGATCCCACAGGGGTGATGCATCCGGGAGTGGCTCGGTGCGAAAAACGTCGAGCCCAGCGTAGGCGATATGACCGGAGCGTAGCGCCTCGATCATGGCATCTTCGTCGATGACCACCCCCCGCGCGATATTCACCAGCACGATGCCCGGCTTCATCGCGGCGATAGCGTCCGCGTCGATCAGATTTTCGGTGTCAGGCGTGTGCGGAGTCGAGAGCACGACAAAGTCGGAGCGCCCAAGCGCCTCGTGCAAGCCGGATCGGTCGAACGCTTCATCGAAGCCGAGCGCTTCCGCCCGCCCGCCATCGACGTGCGAGGCAATTGCGATGGTGTGCATGCCAAAGGCGTTGCCGAGGCGGCCGACCTCGCGGCCGATGCGGCCCGGTCCGACCACGGTCAGCGTTCGGCCGTCGAGCTCGCCCGCGCAATAACGCTCCCAGCGATGAGCCACTTGCTCTTCGCGCAACCGAGGAAACTCCTTCACCCAATTGAGCATCACGGCAAAGGCGAACTCGGCCAGGGGTTTGGCGTGAATGCCGCTGGCGGTGGTGATTAGAATATCGGTCTCTGCCAACCCAAGACGTTTGATCATGGGACCAACCCCGGCAGAGGTGGTCTGGATCCAGCGGAGTTTGGGAACAACATCGGTGACCGGTTTTGCATCCGCGCCGGGTGTATCCCAGACGACAGCGGGGATATCCCAGACAACCTCACACTCGGCGAGCATCGCTTCCCAGCGTTGCTGCTGTTCTGGTGTGCGCGTCCAGTCCTTCGGGCCGTTGTGATCGGCGACGTAGCGGGCGGGCGGGAGCAGATCAGGTTCGTAGCGCACCTCGATCTCGCCGGGCGCGGCCGCACGGATCTGCTCTACGAACTCGGGTTCGAGGGGTGAGGTAATGCCGATGACGATGGCATTGTTTGTTTTCGCGCTCAATTCACCTGCCGCCACATAAGACCTACGATCGATTCGCCCGATTGTACGTGGTTCAGCGATAGAGGGGGCTGATCCTGTCGACGACGGCTTCGAAGGGGATCGGTCTCTCACCTAGACTGAGCGCGCAGATCTCAAAAATCGATGCAAAAACATCCTCGGGCGCCCGGAAGGGTGTTACGTAATTGCAATGTTCCGCTTCGAATTGAAACTCTTCTCTGGCGCCCTCGCACACAAGATTGAAGCAGATCTCTGGAATACGCGGCTCGTGCCCTACGCAGACACGAGCAGCCATTCTGAAACCGAAACGAGCGTCGATACAACCGGAGGTAATACATGATCAACAGCCGCATTTCTCGAAGGACCTTGCTGGGCTCCGTTGCCGGGGCGTCAGCCGCGGTTCCCCTGGCTGCATTGCAAAGCGAGGCTGGCGCGCAGACACCAGTGGCTCAGAACTGGAGTGTCACGGACAGCATCCGGCCCGAGCTGACGCCGATAGCGGACCTGCTGCCCGCCCCCGATGACGAAGAACATGTGACGATGCCTCCCACGGTACCGCTGCCAATTGCCAGATCCGACCAGCGCACATTCGAGGTAGCGCTTGAATCGATGGAAGGAATCTGCTCGCTCGATCCGGCCAACGAGATCAGCACGGAAATGTGGGGTTTCCGCATCGCTGGACAGGAGGATGTGCTGTGCGGCTCTCCGGGTCCCGTGATCCGTGGTCGAGTCGGCGATGTGGTGACCATCTCACTTACCAACCTAGCGAGTAGCGTGCATCCGCATAACATCGACTTTCATGCGGTCACGGGCCAGGGGGGTGGCGCCGCAGCGCTGAATGCCAATCCGGGTCAGACCAAGCGCGTGCAGATCCGGTTGCTCTATTCGGGCGTCTTCATGTACCACTGTGCCTACGGCGACGTGCCACAGCACATCGCTCATGGCATGTACGGCATGATCATCGTCGATCCAGAATCCCCGCTCCCCGCGGTCGACCACGAATGGTCGATTTCGCAGAGCGAGTGGTATTTGATGAGTGTGGGTCCGAGTGACCAGGGGATCGCACGTTTCGACCGGGACTCTTTGCTCACTGAAACCCCGCGGTATGTGACCTTCAACGGTCGCACCGATGCGCTGACTGGCGACAATGCCCTGCATATGAGCACCGGGGAGCGTGCTCGTTTCTATTTCGTCAATCAGGGGCTCAACCTGGTTTCGAGCTTCCACCCCATTGGCTCGCACTGGGATCTGGTCTACCCTGAAGCGGCAACTCATCCCGCGAATCGTGTGATCCGCGGTTCGCAATCCACACTCGTGGTCGCTGGTGGCGGCACGATCACCGAGCTGGACGCGCTCGTTCCTTCGACCGTTCTCCTGGTGGACCATTCATTGGTTCGCACCTTTTATAAGGGAGCGTTGGGGGAGGTCGTTATCGACGGCGAGCCAGACCCGGAGATCTTCCGCGCGCTGGATGAACCGGATGACAACGGAGTCATGGCAACCCCGGTAGGAGAGGTGGCCGTCGACATCGTGATTCCGGAAAGGGCCTACCTGCCGGAGAACGCCGAAATTGCCTACACGCCTCCAGTGGCGATTGTTCCCCTTGGCGGGACGGTGCGCTGGACAAATGATGACAGCGTGGCGCATACCGTGACGTCGGGAATTTCCGATGGATTCTCGGGAACCCCCGATGGCAACTTCGATTCCGGCTTCATGGAGACGGGTGCGGTGTTCATGCATACCTTTGACACGGCCGGCACCTATTCCTACTACTGCATGCCGCATCCCTGGATGCGTGGCACGCTGCTCGTAGAGGAATAGCATCCCGAATTCTGGCTGAACCAACCGGTCAAATGTGCATCTCGAGCTGGCGGCGCTTCAAGCGCCGCCAGTTTCGTGTGGAGAGCTTGCGGTGCAAGACATGGTGCCGAGTCTGGGTAATGGATGAACAAAGACAAGCGCCAACGGACGAACACCCCACGGAAGGCACGACGTGACAGGGCCAGATTGCTGACTCCCGATGCTAGAATCGACCACATTGAGACGTTTATTCATTCTCAGGAGAATTCAATGGCCCCAGGAATTCCGACCCAGACGGTCTACGCCGAGCGAATCAAGCGCGCCCAGGAAGAGATGAAACGCCAGGGGGTCGACATTCTGCTGGTAGGGCCTTCCTCCGATCTGGTCTATCTGACTGGATACGACGCGCACCTGAGTGAACGACTGAACCTGCTCATCATCCGGCAGGAGGGTCCGCCCGATCTGGTGGTCCCGGTGTTGGAATCGTTTTTGGCAACTTCCTGCGAGCCGAGCGTGACCCTGCGCCGGTGGGAAGAGACCGAATCGCCGTCGGAGTTGGTGGCGTCACTCGTCGGAGAGACAACCAATGTGACCCTGGGGGTGAGTGACCAGCTCTGGAGCACCTTCCTGCTCAAGTTGCAGAAAGCGATGCCGGCCGGCGAATGGACCACCGGACAGCCGATTCTGGCGCACCTGCGGGTTACCAAGGACCAGTCCGAATTGGACAATCTCTTCGAAGTGGCGCGACTGACTGACGAGGCGTGGCACGAGTTCGTCGAAAGCGGTCAGATCAGTGGTCTGACGGAATCCCAGGCAATTGATCGTCTATCCAGCATGATGGAAAAGCGCGGCCTAGGCCGGTCGTTCGGGATTTGCGCCAGCGGACCGCATTCGGCATCGCCGCACCATCACACTGGTGATCGCGTGATTCAGCAAGGTGACTCAGTCATCTTCGACTGGGGCGGCACACTCAATGGGTATCACTCCGATGTAACGCGTACCGTCTTCGTGGGAACGCCAACCGAGGAATACCGCAAGGTGTATGCGACCGTGAAAGCCGCCAATCAGGCCGCGCTCGATGCCGTCGCCCCGGGCGTTGCCGCCGAAGAGATCGACAAGGCCGCCCGTGATGTCATCACCGAGGCGGGCTACGGTCCGGCGTTCATGCACCGGGTGGGGCATGGTCTTGGCATGGATGTGCACGAGGAGCCCTATTTGGTGGGAGGAACAAGACCCCGCTCCAGGTTGGCATGGTCTTTTCCGACGAGCCGGGCATCTATCTCACGGGTAATCTCGGCGTGCGCATCGAGGATTCAGTCGTGGTCGACCGAAACCGGCGGCAAACGGCTCAATGAGGCGAGCCGCGAGCTTGACGGTGATGGATTGAGAAAACATCGACGCCGACTCTGGACGAGCGGAATACCCTCGTTTCATTGGACGGGCGGCAGCAGATGAGGATCTTCCAATCGCGTGGAACCGGGCTGGTTCGGGGAGCGGGCACATGCGGGATTCTTCGCGCCAGAAACGGTGTAGATGTCGTGACAGCATGTTCTCGGAATCCTCCGCTCAGTTGAGCTGCGAGGCATCCTCTGAATCGCTGGCAGCTTCGCCCGCGAATGTGTGATAGTACGCGCCAAAGTTTCCTTTTTCAGGTAATCCATAAGCGGTATCCGTTGGCAACGTGTGTGCCGGCTGATGTTTCGACCGATGGCATGGAGAAGGGAATCGAACGGAATCGACACCGGTCTCAGAGAGGAGAAGCGGATGAAACCTGTTCGTTTGTTGGCTGTCATAGGGCTGGCATGTGCCTTGCTACTCATGCCATTGCTTAGTGCGTCCGCGCAGGACGCGACCCCCGAAGGCACCCCGATGGCCGAGTGCGCTGCACCGGAGCTGCCTGAGGGAGCGCCATCCGATCCTGAGGCTTCACCCTCGGCGGACGGGGGCATGGACATGGAAGGCGGCAATGCGCCGGTCGCCGAAGGACCCGCTTCGCGGGTTATCTCCACCCTCGGCGAGGCAGCACTGCAGAACCTGGTCAATTGTTTCAATTCTTCGGACTGGGCTGGTGTCGCGGCGTTGTTGACCCCGAACATGCTCGTCTTCGCGGGTGGAACCGACAACCCGTACGACGCGGTAGCTTCTCTCGAAGCTGAGTCGCCTGTACCGATGGAAGTGATCGAAGTCATAAACCCGGTCATCGATACGAACAACCGGATCGGTCTCACCGTCGTCTATCGCGGTCTCTTCAGCGGGCCTGGTATTCAGACGCCGGAGAAATGGTATTTCGTGCGCGATGGGGACACGCTGAAGCTGGATGAAATAGTGGCGACCCAAATGCCAGTCGACCTCTATCCAGACGCCACCATTGTGACGGTCGAGATGGTTGACTTTGCCTTCGCGCTCGATATGAACACGATTCCAGCCGGCCCGGTGATCTTCCGTTTCTCGAACGTCTCCTTCAGTGGCGAATCACATGTTGGAGTAACGGTGACCCTGACGGAAGGCATCACGTCCGAAGATGTGATCACGGGTGACGCGCTACCAGACGACCAGATGACCGGGTTTGTCAATGCACTCTTCCTGATGCCGGGGCAAAGCGCGGACTACTACGTGGAAAGCATCGCTTCCGGAACCTACACATTGATTTGCGATGTCACCACGCCCGATGGCACGCCGCACTGGATGCTCGGCATGGTCGCGCAATTCACTGTGGAGTAACGCTCGCGATGCAGTTATGAGAGCGGTGAACGGGGCGATGCACACGCATCGCCCCGTTCAATTGTCCGGGGACCTTCCGCGTGGTTCAGCCAAACGTTCTTACGCAGTCTGCTGGATCATTCCTGATTGCTCGAAGATGCGCCGAATGATGGCAAGGGTAGAAGCGTAGGTCGAATCCAGCCCGTAATACGACATGCCACGCGCACCCAGGGTTTGCGCGCGGGAATAGGGGGTGTCTGACGCGTAATGGATGACGCCGAGATCGAGCCTGCCATTGGAATGCTGGGCGAGGTTGATCGCTTCATCCTGCGGATACCGGTCGAGAAAGAGATCTTCGTAGATCGCATTCAGGTACGGTCCGGCTTCCATCTCGACCACGGTGTAGCTCTCACGGTAGAAGAAGTCGAGGTACCCCTGGTTTTGTAAATACGTACCTTTGACGGTCACGGCCTTCTGGTTGTCCAATGCCGCGCCGTACACGAGGTAGGGTGCCAGATCGGCATACGAGAAACAGTTATCGAGCCAGTAGGTATTGCCAGAATGCTCGTCGAACACGACATTCGCGATCATGACATCGCCGATACGGCCATTGAGCGTGGCGGCTTTGCCGAGGATGTAAATGCCCCGAATCTGGTCGGTGCTCATCGCGATCTGGGACATGATGTGATAGGCGGCCAGGCCGAGCGGATAATTGATGTTCACGATGACCGCTTCGGTGTTCGAGGGAACGATCGCCTCACCCGGACGGAGCAGCCGCGGATCGAGTGACGCCACATCGAGCTGTTGCAGATCGATGATTTGCGTTCCGACATCGATCGGTCCCGTCGAGGAGTAATGTCGGATTCCGGCGGCTGATTCTTCCTCGTTGCGGATCTTGCGTTCGGCTCCGCGCCCGGCTCTGCAAAATACGATCGAGCTGCGAAGTAAAGCAAGTTTTCCCAGGACGATCGGCTGGTCCCGGCCTCGAGCGCCTCCAGCTCCATCGAGAGTTCATCGTGCATGGTTTCGCGAATGTATTGGGTCAGCTCGGTCTTGCGTCGTGTGGCCGTCCCGGTCAGCGTGTTGACCAGGCTATGCGTGTTCGAGGAAACAAAGTAGACCGGGCGTTGCAGGAACCCGAGTTCGGCCATTGCCAGATGCACCGGTACCCACCACTGGCGGGTCGCGCGGTTGTAGCCAAGGTAGC